>NZ_CP193622.1:6325000-7826763 GCF_052936595.1 Streptomyces sp. DSM 118878 | reverse complement strand
CCCCGTCGAACAGGCGCTTGCCCCAGCCGGAGAGCCGGCTCGCGTCGAAGTCCTGCACCAGGTCGAGGTATTCGACGCCGCCGCCGTTGCCGCTCCAGGACCAGCCCAGATAGCCGATGCCCTGTGACTGGGCGGTGGCCATGATGGCGCCCTCGTCCGGGTTTCCGTCGGAGTGCATGTCCCCGAACTCACCGACCACGATGGGGAGTTTGGCGTCCGTGAACCGGGTGAGGTAGTCGGTGACCTCGGCCGGAGTGTCGTAGACGCCGTACATGTGGATGTCGAACATGACGTTGCGGTCCGGGTCGGCGGCCAGCACCCCGGCGGCGTTGTCCCGCATGGTGAAGGACCAGTCCTGGCCCCAGTTGGGAGCGTCGACCATCAGCGTGTGGTCCAGGTCCGCCCCGCGCAGCCGGCCGATGGCGGTCTTGGTGTCCTTGGTCCAGTCGGTGTAATTGGTGTTGCCGTAGGGCTCGTTGCCGATGTTGACCAGGACGTACTTCTCCTGGCCCACGAGGGCGTCCTTGATGCTCAGCCAGTAGTCGACCGCCTTCGACAGCGGGACGGCCGCGCCCGCCTCGCCGTAGCCCGTCGTGTCGTGGGCCTCCAGGACGCAGATGAGCCGGTTCTTCTTGCACTCGTCGACCACGCGCCTGACGTCGGCGGTGTCGTTCTTGGTCCACTGGCCTCCGGTGCTCAGGACGACCCGGACGGTGTTGGCGCCCTTGGCCTTGATGTCCTTCAGCGCCTGGTCGGTCTTGTCGGGGTACCAGGTGTGCGCGTGGTTGACCCCGCGCATCACGAACTCCTTGTCGTTGGCGTCCAGCAGACGGCCGTCCCGGATGTGGAAGCCGGGCGAGTCGGCGGCCTGGGCGGACGGGGTGGCGGTGAGGAGTGCGGCGCAGGCGGCCAGCAGGGTGGCCGAGGCGACGGCGGCTCGTGTTCGTCTCATCTACTGCTCCCGGTTCGGTCGGTGCGCGCCGGTTTTCGGCAGCCGGCATCGGCGGCTTTCGGGCGCGAGGTGTCATCAGCCGGGCGGCGTGGGGCGCTCTCTCTACGGCACGCCACCTGACCTGCGTAAACACAGGAATGGTGGCTGGTTTTGATGCTTCCGTCCGGCGACGGCCACGACACTAGGGGCCACGGTTGACGAGCACAATGGTTTCTACGGAACCGGTTAAGTGATCTCGACTCGCGGACGTACAGAAGGGGCCGTACCGGAAAATCTCCGGTGCGGCCCCCTCGTACGCCTCCCTCGTACGGCCCCTCACGCGTTCCCCGCTACGGCAGCTCCAGCGAAGGCCGGTACACCTCCAGCCACGTGGCCAGATCCAGGGTCCGTTCCAGGCCCAGCCGGGTCAGGCGGTCCATCGCGGCCGCGTCGCCGCCCGCCACGGTCTCCAGCCGGCGGCGTTCCACCAGGTCGAAGACCGCGTGACCGCGGTCGGACAGCAGGTCCTTGGCCTGCCGCTGGAGCTCCTGGGCGTAGTACGGGTCCTGCGTCGAGGGGTAGGCGCTCTTCGGGCGCCAGGCGACGGACCGCGGCAGCATGTCCTTGACGGCGCCGCGCAGCAGGCTCTTCTCCCGGCCGTCGTACGTCTTGAGCGCCCAGGGGGCGTTGTAGACGTACTCGGCGATCCGGTGGTCGCAGAACGGCACGCGGACCTCCAGCCCGTGCGCCATGCTCAGCCGGTCCTTGCGGTCGAGCAGGAAGCGCATGAACCGGGTCACGTGCAGATGGGTCATGACGCGCATGCGGTACGTGAAGTCGTCCTCCGCGTCGGCACCGCCCCCGGAGCCGAGCCGTTCGATCTGCCCCACCGCGCTCGCGTACGCGTCCCGCCGGTACTCGTCGATGCGCAGCGCGGACCAGAGCCGCGGATCCACGCCCGTGCCGTCCTTGTCGAAGGCGCCGATGTCCCGCGCGATCCACGGGAAGGCGCGGGCCTGCTGGACCTGGGGGTCGTGCATGTGTTTGTAGCCGCCGAATATCTCGTCCGCCGCCTCGCCGGACAGCGCCACCGTCGACCGCCGCCGGACCTCCTTGAAGAGCAGATAGAGCGAGAAGTCGAGATCGCCCATGGTCACCGGCACATCGCGGGCGCTGATCACGGCCCTGCGGATCTCGGGGTCGGCCAGGTCCTTCGGGCCGATCACGATGTCGGTGTGGTCCGAGCCGACGTGCTCGGCGACGTCCTTCACGTACGGCGCGTCCGGGGTGTCCCGCAGAACGTCCGACGTGAAGTTCTCCACGTGGTCCATGAAGTCGACCGAGAAGGTCCGCACGCGCTCCTCGCCCAGGTGGGCGGCGGACAGCGCGGTCAGCGTGCCGGAGTCGATGCCGCCCGAGAGCAGGACGCAGCGCGGCACGTCCGCGACGAGCTGCCGGCGCACCGTGTCGTCGAGCAGCTCGCGGACGCGGCCGACGGTGGTCTCCACGTCGTCGGTGTGCGGCCGCGTCTCCAGACGCCAGTACGTGCGCTCGCGCGGGCCGGTGGGGTCGAGCGTGACGATGGTGCCCGGCTCGACCTGCCGCATGCCCGACCACATGGCGTGCCCCGGCGTGAAGCAGTACGAGAAGGCCTCGCGCAGCCCGTCCGCGTCCACCACGCGCTTGGCCAGCGGGTTGGCGAGGATCGCCTTGGGCTCGGAGCCGAAGAGCAGGCCGTCGGCGGTGCGGTAGTAGAAGAGGGGCTTGATGCCGAGCCGGTCGCGGATCATGACCAGCTTCTGGTCACGCGCGTCCCAGATCGCGAACGCGTACATGCCGTTGAGACGGTCGGCCAGCGCCTCGCCCCAGCGCAGGTATCCGCGCAGGACCACCTCGGTGTCGCCGGCCGTTTCGAAGCGCTCCCCTCGCCGGATCAGCTCCTCGCGCAGCTCGACGTAGTTGTAGGTCTCGCCGGTGTAGACGAGCGTGACGTCGCCGTTCGGTGTCCGTACCGTCATCGGCTGCTTGCCGCCCGGCAGATCGATCACCCCGAGCCGCCGGTGGCCGAGGGCGGCGTGCCGCTCGATCCGGGTGCCGGAGGAGTCCGGCCCCCGGCACGCCATCGTCCGGGTCATCGCCTCCAGGGTCTCGCGCTCGCGGGTGAGGTCACGGTCGTACGCGACCCAGCCGGTCATCCCACACATGTGCTGTCCTCCTGTGCCCTGCGGAGTGGTCAGCGGCGTGGAGCCGCGCCCTCGCCGCGTCATCGTAGAGAGCGACAGGGAGACAGCCGGTCCCGGGCCCGTCGACGCCGCCGCGGGAAAGGCGGAGGGGCGGGGAGGCGGAGAGGCGGTGCTAGCTGTGCAGCGTGCCGTCCTCCTCGCGGTGGCCCAGTGGCTCCAGTTGGAGCGTCGAGTGGCGCACGTCGAAGTGGTCGCCCGCGCATCTCTGAAGGCGCCCGAGGAGTTCGCCGTAGCCGTGGGACAGGGCCGCGTCCGTCACCACCACGTGGGCGGTGAGGACCGGCATCCCGGAGGTGACCGTCCAGCCGTGCAGGTCGTGCACGGCCACGACCCCGGGCTCCGCCAGGAGGTGGCGCCGGACCTCGTCCAGGTCGACGTCCTGCGGGGTCGCCTCCAGGAGGACGTGCACGGAGTCGCGCAGCAGCCCGTAGGAGCGCGGCACGATCAGCAGGCCGATGACGATCGACGCGATCGGGTCGGCGGCCTGCCACCCCGTCAGGAGGATGACCAGGCCGCCCACGATCACGGCCACCGAGCCCAGCGCGTCGCCGAGCACCTCCAGATAGGCGCCGCGCAGGTTCAGGCTCTTCGCCCTGGCGTCGCGCAGCAGCCACAGGCCCACGAGGTTGGCGAGGAGCCCGCCGAGCGCCACCGCGAACATCAGGCCGCCCCTGACCTCCACCGGCTCGCTGAACCGGCCGATCGCCGACCACAGGACCCAGCAGAAGATGGCCACGAGGAGCAGCGCGTTGAGGACCGCCGAGAAGATCTCCACCCGGTAGAAGCCGAAGGTACGCCGGGGCGTCGGCGCCCGTTGGGCCAGGGTGATGGCGCCGAGGGCCAGGGAGACGCCGACCGCGTCCGTCAGGCTGTGCGCCGCGTCCGCGAGGAGCGCGAGGCTGCCGGAGAGCAGCGCGCCGGCCACCTGGATGAGGGTGATCGCCCCGCTGATGGCGATGGTCCACAGCAGCCGGCCACGGTACGCCCCGCTGAGAGTGCCGCTCGCCGCTGCCGTCACGGCGGGCGGGCCGTGGTCGTGCCCCATGGCGGCGAGTGGAACACGGGGGTCCGCGGGCCGCCACTCGGCGGGGCGTACCGGAGCAGGAGCAGGAGCCGGAGCCGGAGCCGGAGCCGGGTTCAGTGCACCCGCGGCGGCATCGAGATGTCGCGCTGGTGCGGGATGCCGAGCGGGGGCGGCAGCTCGCCCTGCTGGACGGTGACCGTGCGGGCGGGCGCGGGGACGCGGATGCCGTCGGCGCGGTAACGCTGGTGCAGGCGCTTGATGAACTCGTGCTTGATGCGGTACTGGTCGCTGAACTCGCCGACGCCGAGGATCACCGTGAAGCTGATCCGCGAGTCCCCGAAGGTGTGGAAGCGGACGGCCGCCTCGTGGTCGGGGAGCGCGCCCGTGATCTCGGTCATCACCTCGTTCACCACCTCGATGGTGACACGCTCGACCTGCTCCAGGTCGCTGTCGTAGCTCACCCCGACCTGCACCATGATCGACAGCTCCTGCTCGGGGCGGTTGAAGTTGGTCATGTTGGTGCTCGCCAGCTGGGCGTTGGGGATGATCACGAGGTTGTTGGAGAGCTGCCGCACCGTGGTGTTGCGCCAGTTGATGTCGACGACATAGCCCTCCTCGCCGCTGCTGAGCCGGATGTAGTCACCGGGCTGCACGGTCTTCGCGGCGAGGATGTGCACGCCCGCGAAGAGGTTGGCGAGGGTGTCCTGGAGCGCGAGGGCCACGGCGAGGCCGCCGACGCCGAGGGCGGTGAGCAGCGGCGCGATGGAGATGCCGAGGGTCTGGAGGACGACGAGGAAGCCCATGGCGAGCACCAGGACCCGCGTGATGTTCACGAAGATGGTGGCCGACCCCGCCACCCCGGAGCGCGAGTGCGCCACGGCCTTGACCAGGCCCGTGACGATCCGTGCCGCCGTGAGCGTCGCCGCGAGGATGAGCAGCGCGGTCAGGGTCATGGTGACGTTGCGGCCGGTCCGCGAGGTGAGGGGCAGCGCGCCCGCCGCCGCGGCGAGACCCGCGGTGATGGCCGCGCAGGGCACGAGCGTGCGCAGGGCGTCGACGATGATGTCGTCGCCGCTCCACCGGGTCCGGCTCGCCCGCTCGCCCAGCCAGCGCAGCAGCGTGCGCAGCAGCAGTCCCGCCGTGATCCCGGCGGCCACGGCGATCCCGGCCATGATCCAGTCGTGCGGTGTCAGGGCACGGGTCATCGGTTCACCTCCGTCGTGCGGGCGGGGAGGGCTCGGTCCACTTGTGCCGCAGAGGCGAAACGCGCGCCTGCCCGGGATATGTGATGTGACGTCACTTTTTGCTACCTGCTCGGTTCCGGGGGTTCGATCGCACCGGGGCGAAGGGCCCGGCGCGGTCGTCATCCTGCCGTATCCGTGGACGGCGGGTGTGCATACCCCTGTCCGATCTTCACGAATCGGCCATGCCCGGACGTACGAGCGGACGAGCGGACGCGCGGACGGGCGGACGGGGCCGTTCGGGTGACCCGTCCTCGCCGCGTGCCCCCGGGGCCGGCCCACGCGCACGGCGGCCGATGACGCGCGCGCCACCTGTGGGCATGCGTTCATGGTGTAGTCGACGGTTTCTGCGATCGGGAGCGGTTCAGCATGGCGACAGCGGACAGGTCCGTGATTCCGGCGGCCGGACCCGGCCGGAACAGCCCCGCGGGTTCCGTGGAATCCGTGGAATCCGAGGAGTTCGTGAAATCCGTGGAATCCGTGGAATCCGGGGAACCCGCAGGGTCCATGGAAGCCGTGGAGCCGCTCGTCTCGCCGGTCAACTCGCACAACGAGTGGGACCCCCTGGAGGAGGTCGTCGTCGGGCGGCTCGACGGAGCCACCATTCCCTCCAGCCACCCGGTCGTGACCTGCAACATCCCGCCCTGGGCGGCACGCCTGCAAGGCCTCGCCGCCGGCTTCGAGTACCCGAGCAGGCTGATCGAGCCCGCGCAGCGGGAACTGGACGGGTTCATCGAGCTCCTGGAATCCCTCGGCGTCACCGTCCGGCGGCCCGACGCGGTCGACCACAAGCGCCGCTTCGCCACCCCCGACTGGTCCTCGCGCGGGTTCTGCAACGCGTGTCCGCGCGACGGCATGCTCGTCATCGGCGACGAGATCATCGAGACCCCCATGGCCTGGCCGAGCCGGTACTTCGAGGGCCACTCCTACCGCTCGCTGCTCAAGGACTACTTCCGGCGCGGCGCACGCTGGACGGCGGCCCCGAGGCCGCAGCTCACCGACGCGCTCTTCGAGGAGGGCTTCCGTCCCCCCGAGGCCGGTGAGCCCATGCGCTACATCCTCACCGAGCACGAACCGGTCTTCGACGCCGCGGACTTCGTGCGCGCGGGGCGGGACCTGTTCGTCACGCGCAGCAACGTCACCAATCGGACGGGCATCGAGTGGCTGCGCCGCCACCTGGGCCCCGGCTACCGCGTCCACGAGATCGAGAGCCGCTGCCGCGCCCCCATGCACATCGACACGACGTTCGTCCCGCTCGCGCCCGGCAAGGTCCTGGTCAACCCGGAGTACGTCGACGTCGACCGGCTGCCGGACGTGCTCGGTACCTGGGACGTCCTGATCGCTCCCGAGCCCGAACCGATCGACGAGCGGCTGCTCAAGGTGACGTCGATGTGCGGCAAGTGGCTGAGCATGAACGTGCTGATGATCGACGAGAAGCGGGTGATCGCCGAGCGGCACCACACCGGCATGCTGCGCGCCCTGGAATCCTGGGGCTTCGAACCGATCCCGTGCGACCTGCTGCACTACGCGCCGTTCGGCGGCTCCTTCCACTGCGCGACGCTCGACATCCGGCGGCGCGGCACGCTGGAGTCGTACTTCGACTGACGGCCCCCGCCCGCCGCACATGAACCCGGCCCCGCCAAGGGGCCGGGTCTCGTCTCGGCACCATCGCCGTCAGGGGGGTTTCCGCGCCGCGACAGATATGAAAGTGTCCTACCGAATTCAGCGGGCGACCAGGTGTTCGAGCCCGTCAAGTGGGCTGTCGCGGCCCGGATTCGGGGTGAAGCAGCGATGCGTCATGCGGCACGCGGGCACGATCTGGTCGCTCTGCGACGCCTCAACACCACCGTCGTCCTGCGCGCGCTGCACCGCCGCAGCCCCCAGACCCTCGCCGGCCTCGCCGTCGTCACCGGCCTCTCCCGCCCCACCGTGGAAGCCGCCGTAGAGGAGCTGACCGAACGGGGCCTCGTCGGCGAGGCCGCTCACGAGGCGGGGGAGCGGACGCCGGGGCGGCCCGCGCGGCGCTTCCGCTTCCGCACCGAGGCCGGGTACGTGCTCGGCGCCGACATCGGGCTGCACAAGATGGTGCTGCTCCTCGCCGACCTCGGCGGCACGGTCATCGCCACGCACCACGCGGAGATCGCCCCGGACCTCGGCGGCGGCCCCCGGCTCGACCTGCTGCGCCACGCCGTCGACACGTTCCTGGACGCCCACGCCCCCAGCCGTGCCGCCGTGCTCGCCCGCTGTGTCGGGGTGCCCGGCATGGTCGACGGGGACGGGGTCGTCACCACCGTGGTGGTGCCCGAGTGGTCGGGCACCGACCTGGGGCGGCTGCTCTCCGAGGACGGCCCCGACCGCACCCTCGTCGAGAACGACGTGAACCTCGCGCTCCTCGCCGAGCGCTGGCAGGGCGCCGCCACCCTGGCCCGTGACGTCGTCTGCGTGCTCACCGGGCACCGCGTCTCCTGCGGCCTGACCATCGGGGGCCGGCTGCACCGCGGCAGGCAGGGCGGCGCAGGGGAGCTCGGCATGCTGCCGCTGCTCGGCCTGAGCATCGCCCAGCAGGCCCTGGCCTGGGACGGCGCGCGGCGCCCCGGGGAGTCCGAGGTGGCCGCACTCGCCCGCGCGGCCGACGCCGCGGACCCGCGCGCCCTGGCCGCCGTCGCGGACTTCGCCGACCGGCTGACCCCGGGCATCGCCGCGCTCGCCCTGGCCGTCGACCCGGAGCTGGTCGTGCTGACCGGCGGCGCCACCCCCGTCGGCCCGCACCTGCTGCCGCTGCTCCGGGAGCGGCTGCGCCCCGTGACCCTGCACGTCCCCCGCATCGCGCTGAGCACGCTCGGCGAGCGGGGCGTGGCCATCGGCGCCGTACGCATGGCGCTCGACCGGGTGGAGGAGGACCTGCTCGCGGACAAGGCGCCGTAACGGCCCCGCCCGCCCGCCCGTGCACGCGCGGGCGGGGCGCGGGGGCGTCCGACGGCACATCGGCCGGCACATCGGGAGGCGAAGGTGCGTATGCGCAGAAGGACTCTGCTCGGCGGGGCGCTTGCGGCCCCCTTGCTCGCCGCCTGCTCCGGCGGGGACGGCGGCACGGACGGCGGGGGCAGGACCACGCTCTCGTACGGCATCTGGGACCCGGCGCAGGCGCCGGGCATGGAGAAGATCATCGCCGCGTTCGAGAAGGAGAACCCGCGGATCTCCGTGCGGATCGAACTCACGCCCTGGGCGAGCTACTGGACCACGCTCAAGACGTCCATGCGCGGCGGCACCGCACCGGACGTCTTCTGGATGAACGCCGTCAACTTCCAGTTGTACGCGTCCAGCGGCGTCCTCGAACCGCTCTCCGGGCACATCAAGGCCGACGCCACGCCGGTCGACCGCCACCCGGACGCCCTGGTGAAGCTCTACGCCTACCGGGGCACGCAGTACGGGCTGCCGAAGGACTTCGACACCATCGGCCTCTGGTACAACAAGAAGCTCTTCGACAAGGCGGGCATCACCTACCCCGACGCGAGCTGGACCTGGGATGACGTGCGCGACGCCGCCGCCGAACTCACCGACCCCCGCGAACGGGTGCACGGCTTCGCCGCCGAGATGGACCGCCAGTTCAAGATCTACCCGGCCGTCTGCGGGGCGGGCGGCCACATCCTTCAGGACGGGCGGTCGGGCTTCGGCGACGAGCGGTCCATCGAGGGACTGCGCTTCCTGACCGACATGATCGACCGGGGCTGGTCACCGCCGCAGAGCGCGATGACCGAGTCCACGGGGCGGGTGCGCTACTGGTCGGAGAAGGTCGCCATGAACTACGACGTCTCCGCGATGGCCGGTCAGATGTACGCCGTGCCGGCGCTCAAGGACCACGGCGGGGTCGCCGTACTGCCCAAGGGCCGCCGGCGGGCCACCATCATCCACGGCCTCGCGAACGTCATATCCGCCAAGAGCCGCAAGAAGGAGGCCGCCTGGAAATTCGTGCACTTCATGGCGGGACGCGAGGCCGCCGAGATACAGGCGCAGGCGGGCGCCACCATCTCCTCGTACGAGGGCACGCAGGACGCCTGGCTGAAGTCGATGCCGGAATTCGACCTGAAGAGCTGCATCGACATGCAGGAGTACGGCGTCCCCTATCCGAGCTCTCGGAACACCGCGGTCTGGGAGAGCATGCAATACCCGCTCCTCGGCGCCGCGTTCAGTGGAAAGGGCGGCATCGAGAGCGCCGCGCGGACCCTCGGCGAACAGATGGACCGGGCCCTGAAGGAGGAGAGCGGCTCATGAGTGTCTTTCCCGCCACGGCCGCCGCGAAGGCGGCGGAACGCCGCGCCACCGCCTCAGGGTCACGCCCCCGGCCCCGCAGCCAGCGCGCCGCGTACCTCTTCATCGCACCGCTCGGCATCGGCTTCGCCGTCTTCTACTTCTGGCCGCTCCTCCAGACGTTCTACTTCAGCTTCACCGAATTCGGGGCGTTCGGCGGCCACACCTTCATAGGCGGCGACAACTACGCCCGCGTCATCAAGGACGTCACCGTCTGGCAGGCGCTCGGCAACACCCTGATATACAGCGCCATCGGGCTCACCGCGCTGCCGATCGCCATCGTCGTCGCGTCCCTGCTCAACCGGCGCGGACTGCGCGGCGTCTCCCTCTACCGCGCCCTGTACTTCGTGCCGTTCGTGACGCTGCCCGTCGCCGTGGGCCTCGTGTGGAACTGGCTCTACAACGGCGACTACGGCCTCTTCAACGAAATGCTCGGCTGGTTCGGCATCGACCGGAGCTACTGGGTGTCCGACCCCTCCACCGCCGTCTACGCCATCGGCACGGTGATGGTCTGGTCGACCACCGGCTACTACCTCATCATCTTCATGGCGGGCATCAAGGGAATACCGCGGGACTACTACGAGGCGGCGGAGCTCGACGGAGCCGGAGCGCTGCGCAGGTTCTTCACCATCACCCTGCCGCTGCTGAGCCCGACCCTCTTCTTCGCCTCCATCATCTGCATGATCAATTCACTGCAGACCTTCGACCTCATCTACATCATGATGGCCGAGAAGAACCCCGCGATCGGCGATACCCAGTCGGTCGTCGGCCTCTTCTACAAATGGGCCTTCATCGAGAACGCCCAGGGCGCCGCCGCGGCGCTCGCCTTCCTGCTCATGCTGCTCATCGCCGCACTGACGTATGTCCAGTTCCGGCTCCAGAAGAGGTGGGTGCACTATGCCTGAGACGCCCGAGACACGCACGGCACCCGCGACGCGGCGGCGTGTGAACGCCGGTTCCTTCGCCACCCACGCCGCGCTCTCGCTCGGCGCCCTCGTGATGGTCTTCCCGTTCCTGTGGCAACTGCTCACCGCGCTCAAGACCCTCGCGGAGACGTCACGGGTGCCGCCCACCTTTCTGCCCGACCGCTGGAACTGGTCGAGTTTCGAAGAGGTCTTCACCGCACTGCCGTTCCGCGAAATGCTCACCAACAGCGCGATCAACACCGTCGGGCGCACGCTGGGCCAGCTCGTCTTCTGCTCCCTCGCCGCCTATGCCTTCGCGCGCCTGCAATTCAGGGGCCGCAACGTCCTCTTCGCGCTCTTCCTCTCCGTCCTGATGGTCCCGAGCTCCCTGCTCGTCCTGCCGCAGTACGACATCATCCAGCAGCTGGGGCTGCTCAACTCCGCGCCCGCGCTGTTCCTGCCGGGCATGTTCAGCGCGTTCGGCACCTTCATGCTGCGTCAGTTCTTCCTCGCGCTGCCCAGGGAGCTCGAAGAGGCCGCCCGCATCGACGGCGCGGGCTCCTTCCGCATCTTCTGGTCGGTCATGCTGCCGCTGATCAGGCCCGCCCTCGCGGCCCTCGCCGTCATCACGGCGATGTGGTCCTGGAACGACCTGCTCTGGCCCCTCATCGTCAACACCGACCCACGGGCCATGCCGATCAGCGCGGGACTGACCTCACTCGAAGGGCAGTACGAGACCAACTACCCGGTGATGATGGCCGGTTCCCTGATCGCCAGCCTGCCCATGCTGCTCGTCTACCTCTTCCTGCAACGCCACTTCGTCCAGAGCGTCGCCCTGTCCGGCTCCAAGAGCTGATCCCCCACAACGCCCCCTACGAAAGGCAGTCCCTCTCCATGCCTCCGCTCCACATCGGCATGCTCGGCGCGGGCGGCATCGCCCGCGCCCACCTGCCCGGCTGGCTGGCGCTCGGCGCCCGCGTGAGCGTGTACACCCTCGACGGCTCCGCGCGAAAGCTCGCCGGTGAGTACGCCGGACGCGGCCACGACGTACGGGCCGTCGACGACCTCCGCGGCCTCCTGACCGAGGTGACCGCGGTGGACGTCTGCACCCCCACCCCGACCCACAAGGAGCTCGCCCTCGCGGCCGTCGCCGCGGGCCGGCACGTCGTCTGCGAGAAGCCGCTCGCCCTCACCGCCCGCGACGCCGAGGAGATGGCCGCCGCGGCGGTCACGTCGGGGGTGCGGCTGCACCCCGCCCACGTCGTGCGCCACTTCCCGGCCTACGCGGCGCTGCGCACGGCCGTGGCCAGGGGCGACCTCGGGGAACTCGCCGTGCTGCGCTTCACGCGCGGCGGGGCGCGCCCGCAGTGGGCGCCCTGGTTCGGTGACCCCGCGCAGTCCGGTGGCGTGATCATGGACCTGATGATCCACGACATCGACATCGCCCGCTGGCTCGCCGGCGACGTCGTACGGGTGCACGCGCGCACCCGCGGTGTCGAGCACGCCACCCGCACCCCCGCCGAGGTCGTCACCGCCACCGCCGTCCTCACCCACGCCTCGGGCGCCGTCAGCCACGTCAACGGGCTCTGGGGCCTGCCCGACCAGCAGTTCCGTACGACGTTCCGGGTCGCGGGCGCCGACGGGCTGCTGCACCACGACTCCACGGCCGTGCCGGGCTTCCGCATCTCCGCGCAGGGCGTGCGCGCGGCGAACGAGGGGATACCCACCAGCCCGATGACCGAGAGCCCCTTCCTCGCCGAACTGCGCGACTTCGTCGCCTCCTGGCGGCCCGGCGGCCCCGAACCGCGGGTGAGCACCCGCGACGGCGTCGAAGCGGTACGGATCGCCGAGGCCGCGGTGGAGTCCAGCCGTACCGGCCGCGTCATCGAGATCGAGGAGGCAGCGCGATGAAGGTCGCCGTCCTGTCGTTCGCCCACGTCCACGCGGCCGGCTACCTGAGGCTGCTCTCCCGGATCCCGGGGGTGGAGGTCCTCGGCAGCGACCCCGACCAGGACCTCGCGGCCCCCGGCGAGGTGCGGGGCCGCGCGCTCGCCGACGAGCTGGGGGTCGCGTACGCGCAGACGTACGAGGAGGCCTTCGCCTGGGGCCCGGACGCGGTGATCGTCTGCTCCGAGAACGCCCGCCACCGCCCGCTCGTGGAGCGCGCCGCGCTGCACGGCGTCGACGTGCTGTGCGAGAAGCCGCTGGCCGCGTCCGTGGCGGACGGCGAGGCGATGGTCGAGGCCTGCCGTGCCGCCGGGGTGCGGCTCGCGGTCGCCTTCCCGGTCCGCTTCAGTCCCGCGTACGCCGCGGTGAAGGCGGCCGTCGCCTCGGGTGGGGCGGGCCGCGTGCTCGCCGTGTCGGGCGCGAACAACGGCTCGATGCCGAACCGTGCGCGCCGCTGGTTCGCCGAGCCCGAGCTGTCGGGCGGCGGGGCGCTGATGGACCACACCGTGCACATCGCCGACCTGCTCGACGACCTCTTCGCGGGCGCCCGCCCCGTCGAGGTCTACGCGCAGACCAACAACCTCATGTACGCGGACGAGGTCGCCGTCGAGACGGCCGGGCTCGTCAGCGTGACCTACTCCGACGGGGCCGTCGCCACGATCGACTGCAGCTGGTCCCACCCGCGCTCGCACCACTCCTGGGGCGGCCTGGAACTCACCGTCGTCGGGGAGCGGGCCACCCTGGAGATGGACGCCTTCGACCAGAAGGTGCACGGCTTCGACGAGCGCCGGGGCAGCGGCACCGAGCTGTCCTTCGGCGCCGACCTGGACGAGCTGATGCTCCGCGCCTTCCTGTACGGGCCGGGGGAGGGCGGCATGGACGTCGCCGACGGGGAGGGCGGCCTGCGGACGCTGCGGGTGGTGGCCGCGGGGTACGCGTCGGCGCGCGGCGGAGTACCGGTGGCGGTCGACTGAGGCGGGGCGGCGAGGGCCGGTCGGCGCGCGGGTATTAGCGTGGACGGGACAGATCGATCGATTCAGATCCGAGGTGCCCGGTTCATGACAACCCGCAGCGAGAGCCGTACCCAGCTCATCGAGTCACTCATGGAGCGGTTCCCGCACGTGCCGCGGGAAGCCGTCATCAAGGAGGATCTGCTGCGCGGCGGCATGGCCTTCGACGAGTCGGCGCTCAGTGACAACGAGGGCGGCGAGGTCAAGCCGAAGTCGTACTTCATCTTCTCCTTCGACCACAGCACCCTCCCCGAGCTCGGCGCCGCCGCCCTGCGCCGCCCGCCCGAGGAGATCGTCCTCACCGGCGGCCCCTACGAACTGCGCCGCACGGTCGTCTCGGTCCGCGTGAACCCGTCCTCGCCCTACCGCGTCGCCGCCGACGACAACGGCGTGCTCGGCCTCTACCTGGACGGCGTACGCATCTCCGACGTGGGCCTGCCGCCGATGCCGGACTACTACCGGCACACGCTGGAGAACGGCAAGTCCGTGATGGAGGTCGCGCCCACCATCCAGTGGGGCTACCTCATCTACCTGACGGTCTTCCGCGTCTGCCAGTACTTCGGCGCCAAGGAGGAGTGCGGGTACTGCGACATCAACCACAACTGGCGCCAGCAGAAGGCGGCGGGCCGTCCCTACACGGGCGTGAAGCCGATGGAGGAGGTCCTCGAAGCCCTCGCCATCATCGACAAGTACGACACCGCCAAGTCCTCCACCGCGTACACGCTCACCGGCGGCGCCATCACCTCGCACATCGGCGGCAAGGACGAGGCCGACTTCTACGGGCAGTACGCCAAGGCCATCGAGGAGCGCTTCCCCGGCCGCTGGATCGGCAAGGTCGTCGCCCAGGCCCTGCCCAAGGCCGACGTGCAGCGCTTCCACGACTACGGCGTGCGGATCTACCACCCCAACTACGAGGTGTGGGACCCGTACCTCTTCGAGCGCTACTGCCCCGGCAAGGAGCGCTACGTCGGACGTGACGAGTGGCACCGCCGCATCCTCGATTCGGCCGACGTCTTCGGGCCGCGCAACGTCATCCCCAACTTCGTCGCGGGCGTCGAGATGGCGGAGCCGTTCGGCTTCAAGACGGTCGACGAGGCGATCGACTCCACGGTCGAGGGGCTCCAGTACTTCATGTCCCGCGGCATCACGCCCCGCTTCACCACGTGGTGCCCGGAGCCCACGACGCCGCTGGGCAAGGCGAACCCCCAGGGGGCGCCGCTCGAATACCACGTCCGCCTCCTGGAGGCCTACCGCGCCACGATGGAGGCCAACGGCCTGTCGTCGCCCCCCGGCTACGGCCCCGCGGGCCCGGGCAACGCGGTCTTCTCCGTGAGCAGCTTCATGGACAGCCTGCCGGCGGAGGCGGCGGCCCCGGAGGACGCGGTCGTCTCCCCCCAGGGGTAGCCCGATCCGTAGGATGACCGGCGGCGCGACGATCGAAGACCCACAGCCGGAGGCCCCCGTGCAGAACAACCCCGTCCACCGTCGTCGGGTCTTCGATCGTCGCGCCGCCGGTCATCCTACGGATCGGGCTACCCCTGGGGGGAGACGACCGCGTCCTCCGGGGCCGCCGCCTCCGCCGGCAGGCTGTCCATGAAGCTGCTCACGGAGAAGACCGCGTTGCCCGGGCCCGCGGGGCCGTAGCCGGGGGGCGACGACAGGCCGTTGGCCTCCATCGTGGCGCGGTAGGCCTCCAGGAGGCGGACGTGGTATTCGAGCGGCGCCCCCTGGGGGTTCGCCTTGCCCAGCGGCGTCGTGGGCTCCGGGCACCACGTGGTGAAGCGGGGCGTGATGCCGCGGGACATGAAGTACTGGAGCCCCTCGACCGTGGAGTCGATCGCCTCGTCGACCGTCTTGAAGCCGAACGGCTCCGCCATCTCGACGCCCGCGACGAAGTTGGGGATGACGTTGCGCGGCCCGAAGACGTCGGCCGAATCGAGGATGCGGCGGTGCCACTCGTCACGTCCGACGTAGCGCTCCTTGCCGGGGCAGTAGCGCTCGAAGAGGTACGGGTCCCACACCTCGTAGTTGGGGTGGTAGATCCGCACGCCGTAGTCGTGGAAGCGCTGCACGTCGGCCTTGGGCAGGGCCTGGGCGACGACCTTGCCGATCCAGCGGCCGGGGAAGCGCTCCTCGATGGCCTTGGCGTACTGCCCGTAGAAGTCGGCCTCGTCCTTGCCGCCGATGTGCGAGGTGATGGCGCCGCCGGTGAGCGTGTACGCGGTGGAGGACTTGGCGGTGTCGTACTTGTCGATGATGGCGAGGGCTTCGAGGACCTCCTCCATCGGCTTCACGCCCGTGTAGGGACGGCCCGCCGCCTTCTGCTGGCGCCAGTTGTGGTTGATGTCGCAGTACCCGCACTCCTCCTTGGCGCCGAAGTACTGGCAGACGCGGAAGACCGTCAGGTAGATGAGGTAGCCCCACTGGATGGTGGGCGCGACCTCCATCACGGACTTGCCGTTCTCCAGCGTGTGCCGGTAGTAGTCCGGCATCGGCGGCAGGCCCACGTCGGAGATGCGTACGCCGTCCAGGTAGAGGCCGAGCACGCCGTTGTCGTCGGCGGCGACGCGGTAGGGCGAGGACGGGTTCACGCGGACCGAGACGACCGTGCGGCGCAGTTCGTAGGGGCCGCCGGTGAGGACGATCTCCTCGGGCGGGCGGCGCAGGGCGGCGGCGCCGAGCTCGGGGAGGGTGCTGTGGTCGAAGGAGAAGATGAAGTACGACTTCGGCTTGACCTCGCCGCCCTCGTTGTCACTGAGCGCCGACTCGTCGAAGGCCATGCCGCCGCGCAGCAGATCCTCCTTGATGACGGCTTCCCGCGGCACGTGCGGGAACCGCTCCATGAGTGACTCGATGAGCTGGGTACGGCTCTCGCTGCGGGTTGTCATGAACCGGGCACCTCGGATCTGAATCGATCGATCTGTCCCGTCCACGCTAATACCCGCGCGCCGACCGGCCCTCGCCGCCCCGCCTCAGTCGACCGCCACCGGTACTCCGCCGCGCGCCGACGCGTACCCCGCGGCCACCACCCGCAGCGTCCGCAGGCCGCCCTCCCCGTCGGCGACGTCCATGCCGCCCTCCCCCGGCCCGTACAGGAAGGCGCGGAGCATCAGCTCGTCCAGGTCGGCGCCGAAGGACAGCTCGGTGCCGCTGCCCCGGCGCTCGTCGAAGCCGTGCACCTTCTGGTCGAAGGCGTCCATCTCCAGGGTGGCCCGCTCCCCGACGACGGTGAGTTCCAGGCCGCCCCAGGAGTGGTGCGAGCGCGGGTGGGACCAGCTGCAGTCGATCGTGGCGACGGCCCCGTCGGAGTAGGTCACGCTGACGAGCCCGGCCGTCTCGACGGCGACCTCGTCCGCGTACATGAGGTTGTTGGTCTGCGCGTAGACCTCGACGGGGCGGGCGCCCGCGAAGAGGTCGTCGAGCAGGTCGGCGATGTGCACGGTGTGGTCCATCAGCGCCCCGCCGCCCGACAGCTCGGGCTCGGCGAACCAGCGGCGCGCACGGTTCGGCATCGAGCCGTTGTTCGCGCCCGACACGGCGAGCACGCGGCCCGCCCCACCCGAGGCGACGGCCGCCTTCACCGCGGCGTACGCGGGACTGAAGCGGACCGGGAAGGCGACCGCGAGCCGCACCCCGGCGGCACGGCAGGCCTCGACCATCGCCTCGCCGTCCGCCACGGACGCGGCCAGCGGCTTCTCGCACAGCACGTCGACGCCGTGCAGCGCGGCGCGCTCCACGAGCGGGCGGTGGCGGGCGTTCTCGGAGCAGACGATCACCGCGTCCGGGCCCCAGGCGAAGGCCTCCTCGTACGTCTGCGCGTACGCGACCCCCAGCTCGTCGGCGAGCGCGCGGCCCCGCACCTCGCCGGGGGCCGCGAGGTCCTGGTCGGGGTCGCTGCCGAGGACCTCCACCCCCGGGATCCGGGAGAGCAGCCTCAGGTAGCCGGCCGCGTGGACGTGGGCGAACGACAGGACGGCGACCTTCATCGCGCTGCCTCCTCGATCTCGATGACGCGGCCGGTACGGCTGGACTCCACCGCGGCCTCGGCGATCCGTACCGCTTCGACGCCGTCGCGGGTGCTCACCCGCGGTTCGGGGCCGCCGGGCCGCCAGGAGGCGACGAAGTCGCGCAGTTCGGCGAGGAAGGGGCTCTCGGTCATCGGGCTGGTGGGTATCCCCTCGTTCGCCGCGCGCACGCCCTGCGCGGAGATGCGGAAGCCCGGCACGGCCGTGGAGTCGTGGTGCAGCAGCCCGTCGGCGCCCGCGACCCGGAACGTCGTACGGAACTGCTGGTCGGGCAGGCCCCAGAGCCCGTTGACGTGGCTGACGGCGCCCGAGGCGTGGGTGAGGACGGCGGTGGCGGTGACGACCTCGGCGGGGGTGCGGGTGGCGTGCTCGACACCGCGGGTGCGCGCGTGCACCCGTACGACGTCGCCGGCGAGCCAGCGGGCGATGTCGATGTCGTGGATCATCAGGTCCATGATCACGCCACCGGACTGCGCGGGGTCACCGAACCAGGGCGCCCACTGCGGGCGCGCCCCGCCGCGCGTGAAGCGCAGCACGGCGAGTTCCCCGAGGTCGCCCCTGGCCACGGCCGTGCGCAGCGCCGCGTAGGCCGGGAAGTGGCGCACGACGTGGGCGGGGTGCAGCCGCACCCCCGACGTGACCGCCGCGGCGGCCATCTCCTCGGCGTCGCGGGCGGTGAGGGCGAGCGGCTTCTCGCAGACGACGTGCCGGCCCGCGGCGACGGCCGCGAGGGCGAGCTCCTTGTGGGTCGGGGTGGGGGTGCAGACGTCCACCGCGGTCACCTCGGTCAGGAGGCCGCGGAGGTCGTCGACGGCCCGTACGTCGTGGCCGCGTCCGGCGTACTCACCGGCGAGCTTTCGCGCGGAGCCGTCGAGGGTGTACACGCTCACGCGGGCGCCGAGCGCCAGCCAGCCGGGCAGGTGGGCGCGGGCGATGCCGCCCGCGCCGAGCATGCCGATGTGGAGCGGAGGCATGGAGAGGGACTGCCTTTCGTAGGGGGCGTTGTGGGGGATCAGCTCTTGGAGCCGGACAGGGCGACGCTCTGGACGAAGTGGCGTTGCAGGAAGAGGTAGACGAGCAGCATGGGCAGGCTGGCGATCAGGGAACCGGCCATCATCACCGGGTAGTTGGTCTCGTACTGCCCTTCGAGTGAGGTCAGTCCCGCGCTGATCGGCATGGCCCGTGGGTCGGTGTTGACGATGAGGGGCCAGAGCAGGTCGTTCCAGGACCACATCGCCGTGATGACGGCGAGGGCCGCGAGGGCGGGCCTGATCAGCGGCAGCATGACCGACCAGAAGATGCGGAAGGAGCCCGCGCCGTCGATGCGGGCGGCCTCTTCGAGCTCCCTGGGCAGCGCGAGGAAGAACTGACGCAGCATGAAGGTGCCGAACGCGCTGAACATGCCCGGCAGGAACAGCGCGGGCGCGGAGTTGAGCAGCCCCAGCTGCTGGATGATGTCGTACTGCGGCAGGACGAGCAGGGAGCTCGGGACCATCAGGACGGAGAGGAAGAGCGCGAAGAGGACGTTGCGGCCCCTGAATTGCAGGCGCGCGAAGGCATAGGCGGCGAGGGAGCAGAAGACGAGCTGGCCCAGCGTGCGCCCGACGGTGTTGATCGCGCTGTTGGTGAGCATTTCGCGGAACGGCAGTGCGGTGAAGACCTCTTCGAAACTCGACCAGTTCCAGCGGTCGGGCAGAAAGGTGGGCGGCACCCGTGACGTCTCCGCGAGGGTCTTGAGCGCGGTGAGCAGTTGCCACAGGAACGGGAAGACCATCACGAGGGCGCCGAGCGAGAGCGCGGCGTGGGTGGCGAAGGAACCGGCGTTCACACGCCGCCGCGTCGCGGGTGCCGTGCGTGTCTCGGGCGTCTCAGGCATAGTGCACCCACCTCTTCTGGAGCCGGAACTGGACATACGTCAGTGCGGCGATGAGCAGCATGAGCAGGAAGGCGAGCGCCGCGGCGGCGCCCTGGGCGTTCTCGATGAAGGCCCATTTGTAGAAGAGGCCGACGACCGACTGGGTATCGCCGATCGCGGGGTTCTTCTCGGCCATCATGATGTAGATGAGGTCGAAGGTCTGCAGTGAATTGATCATGCAGATGATGGAGGCGAAGAAGAGGGTCGGGCTCAGCAGCGGCAGGGTGATGGTGAAGAACCTGCGCAGCGCTCCGGCTCCGTCGAGCTCCGCCGCCTCGTAGTAGTCCCGCGGTATTCCCTTGATGCCCGCCATGAAGATGATGAGGTAGTAGCCGGTGGTCGACCAGACCATCACCGTGCCGATGGCGTAGACGGCGGTGGAGGGGTCGGACACCCAGTAGCTCCGGTCGATGCCGAACCAGCCGAGCATTTCGTTGAAGAGGCCGTAGTCGCCGTTGTAGAGCCAGTTCCACACGAGGCCCACGGCGACGGGCAGCGTCACGAACGGCACGAAGTACAGGGCGCGGTAGAGGGAGACGCCGCGCAGTCCGCGCCGGTTGAGCAGGGACGCGACGACGATGGCGATCGGCAGCGCGGTGAGCCCGATGGCGCTGTATATCAGGGTGTTGCCGAGCGCCTGCCAGACGGTGACGTCCTTGATGACGCGGGCGTAGTTGTCGCCGCCTATGAAGGTGTGGCCGCCGAACGCCCCGAATTCGGTGAAGCTGAAGTAGAACGTCTGGAGGAGCGGCCAGAAGTAGAAGACGGCGAAGCCGATGCCGAGCGGTGCGATGAAGAGGTACGCGGCGCGCTGGCTGCGGGGCCGGGGGCGTGACCCTGAGGCGGTGGCGCGGCGTTCCGCCGCCTTCGCGGCGGCCGTGGCGGGAAAGACACTCATGAGCCGCTCTCCTCCTTCAGGGCCCGGTCCATCTGTTCGCCGAGGGTCCGCGCGGCGCTCTCGATGCCGCCCTTTCCACTGAACGCGGCGCCGAGGAGCGGGTATTGCATGCTCTCCCAGACCGCGGTGTTCCGAGAGCTCGGATAGGGGACGCCGTACTCCTGCATGTCGATGCAGCTCTTCAGGTCGAATTCCGGCATCGACTTCAGCCAGGCGTCCTGCGTGCCCTCGTACGAGGAGATGGTGGCGCCCGCCTGCGCCTGTATCTCGGCGGCCTCGCGTCCCGCCATGAAGTGCACGAATTTCCAGGCGGCCTCCTTCTTGCGGCTCTTGGCGGATATGACGTTCGCGAGGCCGTGGATGATGGTGGCCCGCCGGCGGCCCTTGGGCAGTACGGCGACCCCGCCGTGGTCCTTGAGCGCCGGCACGGCGTACATCTGACCGGCCATCGCGGAGACGTCGTAGTTCATGGCGACCTTCTCCGACCAGTAGCGCACCCGCCCCGTGGACTCGGTCATCGCGCTCTGCGGCGGTGACCAGCCCCGGTCGATCATGTCGGTCAGGAAGCGCAGTCCCTCGATGGACCGCTCGTCGCCGAAGCCCGACCGCCCGTCCTGAAGGATGTGGCCGCCCGCCCCGCAGACGGCCGGGTAGATCTTGAACTGGCGGTCCATCTCGGCGGCGAAGCCGTGCACCCGTTCGCGGGGGTCGGTGAGTTCGGCGGCGGCGTCGCGCACGTCATCCCAGGTCCAGCTCGCGTCGGGGTAGGTGATGCCCGCCTTGTCGAAGAGCTTCTTGTTGTACCAGAGGCCGATGGTGTCGAAGTCCTTCGGCAGCCCGTACTGCGTGCCCCGGTAGGCGTAGAGCTTCACCAGGGCGTCCGGGTGGCGGTCGACCGGCGTGGCGTCGGCCTTGATGTGCCCGGAGAGCGGTTCGAGGACGCCGCTGGACGCGTACAACTGGAAGTTGACGGCGTTCATCCAGAAGACGTCCGGTGCGGTGCCGCCGCGCATGGACGTCTTGAGCGTGGTCCAGTAGCTCGCCCAGGGCGTGAGTTCGATCCGCACGGAGATCCGCGGGTTCTCCTTCTCGAACGCGGCGATGATCTTCTCCATGCCCGGCGCCTGCGCCGGGTCCCAGATGCCGTACGAGAGCGTGGTCCTGCCCCCGCCGTCCGTGCCGCCGTCCCCGCCGGAGCAGGCGGCGAGCAAGGGGGCCGCAAGCGCCCCGCCGAGCAGAGTCCTTCTGCGCATACGCACCTTCGCCTCCCGATGTGCCGGCCGATGTGCCGTCGGACGCCCCCGCGCCCCGCCCGCGCGTGCACGGGCGGGCGGGCGGGGCCGTTACGGCGCCTTGTCCGCGAGCAGGTCCTCCTCCACCCGGTCGAGCGCCATGCGTACGGCGCCGATGGCCACGCCCCGCTCGCCGAGCGTGCTCAGCGCGATGCGGGGGACGTGCAGGGTCACGGGGCGCAGCCGCTCCCGGAGCAGCGGCAGCAGGTGCGGGCCGACGGGGGTGGCGCCGCCGGTCAGCACGACCAGCTCCGGGTCGACGGCCAGGGCGAGCGCGGCGATGCCCGGGGTCAGCCGGTCGGCGAAGTCCGCGACGGCGGCCAGGGCGCGCGGGTCCGCGGCGTCGGCCGCGCGGGCGAGTGCGGCCACCTCGGACTCCCCGGGGCGCCGCGCGCCGTCCCAGGCCAGGGCCTGCTGGGCGATGCTCAGGCCGAGCAGCGGCAGCATGCCGAGCTCCCCTGCGCCGCCCTGCCTGCCGCGGTGCAGCCGGCCCCCGATGGTCAGGCCGCAGGAGACGCGGTGCCCGGTGAGCACGCAGACGACGTCACGGGCCAGGGTGGCGGCGCCCTGCCAGCGCTCGGCGAGGAGCGCGAGGTTCACGTCGTTCTCGACGAGGGTGCGGTCGGGGCCGTCCTCGGAGAGCAGCCGCCCCAGGTCGGTGCCCGACCACTCGGGCACCACCACGGTGGTGACGACCCCGTCCCCGTCGACCATGCCGGGCACCCCGACACAGCGGGCGAGCACGGCGGCACGGCTGGGGGCGTGGGCGTCCAGGAACGTGTCGACGGCGTGGCGCAGCAGGTCGAGCCGGGGGCCGCCGCCGAGGTCCGGGGCGATCTCCGCGTGGTGCGTGGCGATGACCGTGCCGCCGAGGTCGGCGAGGAGCAGCACCATCTTGTGCAGCCCGATGTCGGCGCCGAGCACGTACCCGGCCTCGGTGCGGAAGCGGAAGCGCCGCGCGGGCCGCCCCGGCGTCCGCTCCCCCGCCTCGTGAGCGGCCTCGCCGACGAGGCCCCGTTCGGTCAGCTCCTCTACGGCGGCTTCCACGGTGGGGCGGGAGAGGCCGGTGACGACGGCGAGGCCGGCGAGGGTCTGGGGGCTGCGGCGGTGCAGCGCGCGCAGGACGACGGTGGTGTTGAGGCGTCGCAGAGCGACCAGATCGTGCCCGCGTGCCGCATGACGCATCGCTGCTTCACCCCGAATCCGGGCCGCGACAGCCCACTTGACGGGCTCGAACACCTGGTCGCCCGCTGAATTCGGTAGGACACTTTCATATCTGTCGCGGCGCGGAAACCCCCCTGACGGCGATGGTGCCGAGACGAGACCCGGCCCCTTGGCGGGGCCGGGTTCATGTGCGGCGGGCGGGGGCCGTCAGTCGAAGTACGACTCCAGCGTGCCGCGCCGCCGGATGTCGAGCGTCGCGCAGTGGAAGGAGCCGCCGAACGGCGCGTAGTGCAGCAGGTCGCACGGGATCGGTTCGAAGCCCCAGGATTCCAGGGCGCGCAGCATGCCGGTGTGGTGCCGCTCGGCGATCACCCGCTTCTCGTCGATCATCAGCACGTTCATGCTCAGCCACTTGCCGCACATCGACGTCACCTTGAGCAGCCGCTCGTCGATCGGTTCGGGCTCGGGAGCGATCAGGACGTCCCAGGTACCGAGCACGTCCGGCAGCCGGTCGACGTCGACGTACTCCGGGTTGACCAGGACCTTGCCGGGCGCGAGCGGGACGAACGTCGTGTCGATGTGCATGGGGGCGCGGCAGCGGCTCTCGATCTCGTGGACGCGGTAGCCGGGGCCCAGGTGGCGGCGCAGCCACTCGATGCCCGTCCGATTGGTGACGTTGCTGCGCGTGACGAACAGGTCCCGCCCCGCGCGCACGAAGTCCGCGGCGTCGAAGACCGGTTCGTGCTCGGTGAGGATGTAGCGCATGGGCTCACCGGCCTCGGGGGGACGGAAGCCCTCCTCGAAGAGCGCGTCGGTGAGCTGCGGCCTCGGGGCCGCCGTCCAGCGTGCGCCGCGCCGGAAGTAGTCCTTGAGCAGCGAGCGGTAGGAGTGGCCCTCGAAGTACCGGCTCGGCCAGGCCATGGGGGTCTCGATGATCTCGTCGCCGATGACGAGCATGCCGTCGCGCGGACACGCGTTGCAGAACCCGCGCGAGGACCAGTCGGGGGTGGCGAAGCGGCGCTTGTGGTCGACCGCGTCGGGCCGCCGGACGGTGACGCCGAGGGATTCCAGGAGCTCGATGAACCCGTCCAGTTCCCGCTGCGCGGGCTCGATCAGCCTGCTCGGGTACTCGAAGCCGGCGGCGAGGCCTTGCAGGCGTGCCGCCCAGGGCGGGATGTTGCAGGTCACGACCGGGTGGCTGGAGGGAATGGTGGCTCCGTCGAGCCGCCCGACGACGACCTCCTCCAGGGGGTCCCACTCGTTGTGCGAGTTGACCGGCGAGACGAGCGGCTCCACGGCTTCCATGGACCCTGCGGGTTCCCCGGATTCCACGGATTCCACGGATTTCACGAACTCCTCGGATTCCACGGATTCCACGGAACCCGCGGGGCTGTTCCGGCCGGGTCCGGCCGCCGGAATCACGGACCTGTCCGCTGTCGCCATGCTGAACCGCTCCCGATCGCAGAAACCGTCGACTACACCATGAACGCATGCCCACAGGTGGCGCGCGCGTCATCGGCCGCCGTGCGCGTGGGCCGGCCCCGGGGGCACGCGGCGAGGACGGGTCACCCGAACGGCCCCGTCCGCCCGTCCGCGCGTCCGCTCGTCCGCTCGTACGTCCGGGCATGGCCGATTCGTGAAGATCGGACAGGGGTATGCACACCCGCCGTCCACGGATACGGCAGGATGACGACCGCGCCGGGCCCTTCGCCCCGGTGCGATCGAACCCCCGGAACCGAGCAGGTAGCAAAAAGTGACGTCACATCACATATCCCGGGCAGGCGCGCGTTTCGCCTCTGCGGCACAAGTGGACCGAGCCCTCCCCGCCCGCACGACGGAGGTGAACCGATGACCCGTGCCCTGACACCGCACGACTGGATCATGGCCGGGATCGCCGTGGCCGCCGGGATCACGGCGGGACTGCTGCTGCGCACGCTGCTGCGCTGGCTGGGCGAGCGGGCGAGCCGGACCCGGTGGAGCGGCGACGACATCATCGTCGACGCCCTGCGCACGCTCGTGCCCTGCGCGGCCATCACCGCGGGTCTCGCCGCGGCGGCGGGCGCGCTGCCCCTCACCTCGCGGACCGGCCGCAACGTCACCATGACCCTGACCGCGCTGCTCATCCTCGCGGCGACGCTCACGGCGGCACGGATCGTCACGGGCCTGGTCAAGGCCGTGGCGCACTCGCGCTCCGGGGTGGCGGGGTCGGCCACCATCTTCGTGAACATCACGCGGGTCCTGGTGCTCGCCATGGGCTTCCTCGTCGTCCTCCAGACCCTCGGCATCTCCATCGCGCCGCTGCTCACCGCCCTCGGCGTCGGCGGCCTCGCCGTGGCCCTCGCGCTCCAGGACACCCTCGCCAACCTCTTCGCGGGCGTGCACATCCTCGCCGCGAAGACCGTGCAGCCCGGTGACTACATCCGGCTCAGCAGCGGCGAGGAGGGCTATGTCGTCGACATCAACTGGCGCAACACCACGGTGCGGCAGCTCTCCAACAACCTCGTGATCATCCCCAACGCCCAGCTGGCGAGCACCAACATGACCAACTTCAACCGCCCCGAGCAGGAGCTGTCGATCATGGTGCAGGTCGGGGTGAGCTACGACAGCGACCTGGAGCAGGTCGAGCGTGTCACCATCGAGGTGGTGAACGAGGTGATGACCGAGATCACGGGCGCGCTCCCCGACCACGAGGCGGCCGTCCGCTTCCACACCTTCGGGGACTCGCGGATCAGCTTCACGGTGATCCTCGGCGTCGGCGAGTTCAGCGACCAGTACCGCATCAAGCACGAGTTCATCAAGCGCCTGCACCAGCGTTACCGCGCCGACGGCATCCGCGTCCCCGCGCCCGCCCGCACGGTCACCGTCCAGCAGGGCGAGCTGCCGCCCCCGCTCGGCATCCCGCACCAGCGCGACATCTCGATGCCGCCGCGGGTGCACTGAACCCGGCTCCGGCTCCGGCTCCGGCTCCTGCTCCTGCTCCGGTACGCCCCGCCGAGTGGCGGCCCGCGGACCCCCGTGTTCCACTCGCCGCCATGGGGCACGACCACGGCCCGCCCGCCGTGACGGCAGCGGCGAGCGGCACTCTCAGCGGGGCGTACCGTGGCCGGCTGCTGTGGACCATCGCCATCAGCGGGGCGATCACCCTCATCCAGGTGGCCGGCGCGCTGCTCTCCGGCAGCCTCGCGCTCCTCGCGGACGCGGCGCACAGCCTGACGGACGCGGTCGGCGTCTCCCTGGCCCTCGGCGCCATCACCCTGGCCCAACGGGCGCCGACGCCCCGGCGTACCTTCGGCTTCTACCGGGTGGAGATCTTCTCGGCGGTCCTCAACGCGCTGCTCCTCGTGGCCATCTTCTGCTGGGTCCTGTGGTCGGCGATCGGCCGGTTCAGCGAGCCGGTGGAGGTCAGGGGCGGCCTGATGTTCGCGGTGGCGCTCGGCGGGCTCCTCGCCAACCTCGTGGGCCTGTGGCTGCTGCGCGACGCCAGGGCGAAGAGCCTGAACCTGCGCGGCGCCTATCTGGAGGTGCTCGGCGACGCGCTGGGCTCGGTGGCCGTGATCGTGGGCGGCCTGGTCATCCTCCTGACGGGGTGGCAGGCCGCCGACCCGATCGCGTCGATCGTCATCGGCCTGCTGATCGTGCCGCGCTCCTACGGGCTGCTGCGCGACTCCGTGCACGTCCTCCTGGAGGCGACCCCGCAGGACGTCGACCTGGACGAGGTCCGGCGCCACCTCCTGGCGGAGCCCGGGGTCGTGGCCGTGCACGACCTGCACGGCTGGACGGTCACCTCCGGGATGCCGGTCCTCACCGCCCACGTGGTGGTGACGGACGCGGCCCTGTCCCACGGCTACGGCGAACTCCTCGGGCGCCTTCAGAGATGCGCGGGCGACCACTTCGACGTGCGCCACTCGACGCTCCAACTGGAGCCACTGGGCCACCGCGAGGAGGACGGCACGCTGCACAGCTAGCACCGCCTCTCCGCCTCCCCGCCCCTCCGCCTTTCCCGCGGCGGCGTCGACGGGCCCGGGACCGGCTGTCTCCCTGTCGCTCTCTACGATGACGCGGCGAGGGCGCGGCTCCACGCCGCTGACCACTCCGCAGGGCACAGGAGGACAGCACATGTGTGGGATGACCGGCTGGGTCGCGTACGACCGTGACCTCACCCGCGAGCGCGAGACCCTGGAGGCGATGACCCGGACGATGGCGTGCCGGGGGCCGGACTCCTCCGGCACCCGGATCGAGCGGCACGCCGCCCTCGGCCACCGGCGGCTCGGGGTGATCGATCTGCCGGGCGGCAAGCAGCCGATGACGGTACGGACACCGAACGGCGACGTCACGCTCGTCTACACCGGCGAGACCTACAACTACGTCGAGCTGCGCGAGGAGCTGATCCGGCGAGGGGAGCGCTTCGAAACGGCCGGCGACACCGAGGTGGTCCTGCGCGGATACCTGCGCTGGGGCGAGGCGCTGGCCGACCGTCTCAACGGCATGTACGCGTTCGCGATCTGGGACGCGCGTGACCAGAAGCTGGTCATGATCCGCGACCGGCTCGGCATCAAGCCCCTCTTCTACTACCGCACCGCCGACGGCCTGCTCTTCGGCTCCGAGCCCAAGGCGATCCTCGCCAACCCGCTGGCCAAGCGCGTGGTGGACGCGGACGGGCTGCGCGAGGCCTTCTCGTACTGCTTCACGCCGGGGCACGCCATGTGGTCGGGCATGCGGCAGGTCGAGCCGGGCACCATCGTCACGCTCGACCCCACCGGCCCGCGCGAGCGCACGTACTGGCGTCTGGAGACGCGGCCGCACACCGACGACGTGGAGACCACCGTCGGCCGCGTCCGCGAGCTGCTCGACGACACGGTGCGCCGGCAGCTCGTCGCGGACGTGCCGCGCTGCGTCCTGCTCTCGGGCGGCATCGACTCCGGCACGCTGACCGCGCTGTCCGCCGCCCACCTGGGCGAGGAGCGCGTGCGGACCTTCTCGGTCGACTTCATGGACCACGTGGAGAACTTCACGTCGGACGTTCTGCGGGACACCCCGGACGCGCCGTACGTGAAGGACGTCGCCGAGCACGTCGGCTCGGACCACACCGACATCGTGATCGGCCCGAAGGACCTGGCCGACCCCGAGATCCGCAGGGCCGTGATCAGCGCCCGCGATGTGCCGGTGACCATGGGCGATCTCGACTTCTCGCTCTATCTGCTCTTCAAGGAGGTCCGGCGGCGGTCGACGGTGGCGCTGTCCGGCGAGGCGGCGGACGAGATATTCGGCGGCTACAAACACATGCACGACCCCCAGGTCCAGCAGGCCCGCGCCTTCCCGTGGATCGCGCGGGACATCGGCGCCTTCGACAAGGACGGCACGGGCGTGGATCCGCGGCTCTGGTCCGCGCTGCGCATCGACGAGTACCGGCGGGACGCGTACGCGAGCGCGGTGGGGCAGATCGAACGGCTCGGCTCCGGGGGCGGTGCCGACGCGGAGGACGACTTCACGTACCGCATGCGCGTCATGACCCATCTGCACGTGACCCGGTTCATGCGCTTCCTGCTCGACCGCAAGGACCGGCTGAGCATGGCGCACGGGCTGGAGGTCCGCGTGCCGTTCTGCGACCACCGGATCGCCGAGTACGTCTACAACGCCCCCTGGGCGCTCAAGACGTACGACGGCCGGGAGAAGAGCCTGCTGCGCGGCGCCGTCAAGGACATGCTGCCGCGGTCCGTCGCCTGGCGCCCGAAGAGCGCCTACCCCTCGACGCAGGACCCGTACTACGCCCAGGAGCTCCAGCGGCAGGCCAAGGACCTGCTGTCCGACCGCGGTCACGCGGTCTTCGACCTGGTGGAACGCCGCCGGCTGGAGACCGTGGCGGGCGGCGACGCGGCCGCGATGGACCGCCTGACCCGGCTGGGCCTGGAACGGACCCTGGATCTGGCCACGTGGCTGGAGGTGTACCGGCCTTCGCTGGAGCTGCCGTAGCGGGGAACGCGTGAGGGGCCGTACGAGGGAGGCGTACGAGGGGGCCGCACCGGAGATTTTCCGGTACGGCCCCTTCTGTACGTCCGCGAGTCGAGATCACTTAACCGGTTCCGTAGAAACCATTGTGCTCGTCAACCGTGGCCCCTAGTGTCGTGGCCGTCGCCGGACGGAAGCATCAAAACCAGCCACCATTCCTGTGTTTACGCAGGTCAGGTGGCGTGCCGTAGAGAGAGCGCCCCACGCCGCCCGGCTGATGACACCTCGCGCCCGAAAGCCGCCGATGCCGGCTGCCGAAAACCGGCGCGCACCGACCGAACCGGGAGCAGTAGATGAGACGAACACGAGCCGCCGTCGCCTCGGCCACCCTGCTGGCCGCCTGCGCCGCACTCCTCACCGCCACCCCGTCCGCCCAGGCCGCCGACTCGCCCGGCTTCCACATCCGGGACGGCCGTCTGCTGGACGCCAACGACAAGGAGTTCGTGATGCGCGGGGTCAACCACGCGCACACCTGGTACCCCGACAAGACCGACCAGGCGCTGAAGGACATCAAGGCCAAGGGCGCCAACACCGTCCGGGTCGTCCTGAGCACCGGAGGCCAGTGGACCAAGAACGACACCGCCGACGTCAGGCGCGTGGTCGACGAGTGCAAGAAGAACCGGCTCATCTGCGTCCTGGAGGCCCACGACACGACGGGCTACGGCGAGGCGGGCGCGGCCGTCCCGCTGTCGAAGGCGGTCGACTACTGGCTGAGCATCAAGGACGCCCTCGTGGGCCAGGAGAAGTACGTCCTGGTCAACATCGGCAACGAGCCCTACGGCAACACCAATTACACCGACTGGACCAAGGACACCAAGACCGCCATCGGCCGGCTGCGCGGGGCGGACCTGGACCACACGCTGATGGTCGACGCTCCCAACTGGGGCCAGGACTGGTCCTTCACCATGCGGGACAACGCCGCCGGGGTGCTGGCCGCCGACCCGGACCGCAACGTCATGTTCGACATCCACATGTACGGCGTCTACGACACTCCGGCCGAGGTCACCGACTACCTCACCCGGTTCACGGACGCCAAACTCCCCATCGTGGTCGGTGAGTTCGGGGACATGCACTCCGACGGAAACCCGGACGAGGGCGCCATCATGGCCACCGCCCAGTCACAGGGCATCGGCTATCTGGGCTGGTCCTGGAGCGGCAACGGCGGCGGCGTCGAATACCTCGACCTGGTGCAGGACTTCGACGCGAGCCGGCTCTCCGGCTGGGGCAAGCGCCTGTTCGACGGGGCCAACGGCATCAAGGCCACCGCCAAGGAGGCGAGCGTCTTCGCCGGCACCGGCGACGGCGGGGGCGACGGTGCCTGCGCGGTCGCCTACCGCCTGAGCGACTGGGGCAGCTCGTTCAACGCCGACATCACCATCCGCAACACCTCCGCCCAGGCCGTCGACGGCTGGAAACTGGGCTTCTCCTTCACCGGGAAGCAGAAGATCAACTCGGTGTGGAACGCCAGGGCGGTCCAGGACGGCGCCGCCGTCCGCGTCACCCCCGAACCCTGGACGCACTCCATCCCCGCGGGCGGCACGGTGTCGTTCGGGCTCAGCGGATCCTCCACCGGTGCCAACACCGCACCGGCGGCCTTCACGCTGGGCGGCAAGACCTGCGCCGCCGCCTGAGCCCTGGTTCAGTGGCCGGATGAACGCACTTCAGCGGCCGACCGGTAAGGTCGGCCGCTGAGGAGGGCGCATGAAACGGCCGACGATCGCGGACATCGCGCGCCAGGCGGGAGTCTCCAAGGTCGCGGTCTCCTACGCGCTCAACGACCAGCCGGGCGTCTCCGCGCAGACCCGCGCCAGGATCAAGGCCATCGCCGAGGAGGTCGGCTGGCGGCCCAGCAGCGCCGCCCGCGCCCTCAACGGCGCACAGGCCCGGGCCGTGGGCCTGGCCGTGTGCCGTCCCGCCCGCACGCTGAGCGTCGAGCCGTTCTTCATGGAACTCATCGGCGGTATCGAGTCGGTACTCGCGCCGCGCTCCATCGCGCTCATGCTCCAGACCGTCACCAGCCACGACGACGAGGTCGAGCTCTACCGCCGCTGGTGGGGCGAGGGCAGGGTGGACGGCGCGCTCCTGGTGGACCTGCACGACGACGACGTACGCGTACCCGCTCTCGCGGCCATGGATCTGCCGGTGGTGGCCCTGGGGCCGCCGAGCGCCACCGGGGCCCTGCCCGCCGTCTGGTCCGACGACGGCGCGAGCATCCGCGAGACCGTCGCGTACCTGGCCGCGCTGGGACACCGGGGCATCGCGCGCGTGGCGGGACTGCCGCAGCTCGCGCACACGACCGTACGGGACGCCGCGTTCGCGGAGAGCTGCCGTGCGGCGGGGCTGCCCGAGCCCGTGGTGGTGCACACCGACTACTCCGGCGAGGAGGGGGCACGGGCCACCCGCAGGCTGCTCATCGCCCAGGAGCGTCCCACCGCGATCGTGTACGACAACGACATCATGGCCGTCGCGGGCCTGTCGGTCGCGCAGGAGCTGAGCCTGGATGTTCCGCGCCGGCTCTCCCTCGTGGCGTGGGACGACTCCCCCTTCACCCAGGCGGTACGTCCGCAGCTCACCGCCCTGACCCGGGACATCGCCGAGTACGGTGCCTGCGCCGCGCGGACGCTGCTGGCCGCCGTCGACAAGGAACCCGTCGGGCACCGGCAGATGCCCGCCGCCCGGCTCGTGCCGAGGGCGAGCACCAGCCCACCTCACTCGCGCTGATCAGGTCTGCGGCGCCCGCGGGGAAGCCGTGGAGGCGCGGGGTGTCAGCGACGGGGTCCTGACCGGGTGCGGCGTCACCTCCCGGCCCGCGATGACGGCGAACAGCTCGCGGGTGACCTCGGCGCCGAAGCCGTGCACGTCGTGGCTCATCGCCGACAGCGTCGGGTGCGTCAGCCGGCACAACTGGGAGTCGTCCCAGGCCAGCAGCGACAACTCGTCCGGCACGGTGACACCCATCTCGGCGGCGACACCCAGCCCGGCGACCGCCATGATGTCGTTGTCGTAGACGATGGCGGTCGGCCGCTCGGGCCGCAGCAGCAGTGAGCGCGTCGCCCGTGCCCCCTCCTCCCCCGCGAACCCGGTCGTCACCGGGGGGCTCGGCCGCAGACCCAGATCACGCAGGGTGTCCTCGAAGGCCCGTTCACGGATGGCGCTGTGCCCAAGGCCCGGCGGGCCACCCACGCGGGCGATGCGCCGGTGGCCCAGGGCCGCCAGATACCGCACGGCTTCGGCCATCGCCGTGGCGTCGTCCGTCCACACCGCCGGGATGCCTCCGGTCAGATCGGGGTGACCCACCGCGACCGCCGGGACGCCGAGCTTCGTGAGCGGCTCGATCCGGGGGTCGTCCCGGTGGAAGTCGACCAGGATGGACCCGCCGACCTGCCGTTCGCGCCACCACGTCTCCTGCACGGCGATCTCCTCGTCCAGGCTGCTGACCAGGCGGAGGAGAAGGGAGCAGGACCGCTCGGCCAGGATGCTCTCGATGCCGGAGATGAACTCCATGTAGAACGGTTCGAGGCCGAGCAGCCTGGCCGGCCGGCACAGGGCGAGGCCGATGGTGTCGGTCCGCTGCGTCGAAAGGCTCCGGGCGGAGGAGTTGGGTGCCCAGCCCAGCTCCCGTGCGACGGTGAAGATGCGTTCCCGGGTGGCCTCGGACAGGCCGGGTTTGTGGTTGAACGCGATCGAGACCGCGCCCTTCGACACCCCGGCCGCCGCCGCGACCTCCTTGATGGTGATGCGCTGGGTGGGAGCGCTCACGCCGGTTCCACACAGAAGAGCGCCTCGCGGATCGTGTTGGCGCCCGCGCCCCCGGCCCCCCGCACGCGGATGCGGGCCCGCTCCCCGGGCAGCAGAGTGATCAGGCCGCGGTCGGCTGTCGCGTGGGGCGCGATGCGGTCGGGCTGGAGCAGCAGGTCGCGTACGAGGGTCCGGGCGCTGACCACGACGTCGACGGTGTCCCGGCTGCTGCCCACGGTCTCCACCGCGATGTCGAAGCGTGGCGCCGGGTAACCGAACTCCTTGTCACGCACCGGAAGGTGGAGGGCGCGCAGGTCGTCGGCGTCGGCCACCAGGTACTCCTTGGTCGCTCCGGCCGACGGCCTGACCTCCTCCGGCGCGGGCAGTCGCAGCACCTCACCCGCGGGCACGGTGAGCCCGAGCGGGACCTCCGCGGAGACGGTGCCGTCGGTCCGCATCAGACGCAGCGTGACGTCGGTGCTCCATGGCCGGGAGCCGAGGTTGGACAGGACGAGCTCGGGTCCTTCGGTGCCCGGCTGGAGAGTGAGGAGCCGGTCGGCGTAGACGCGGCGCAGCTCGTGGTGGAGCGGCTTGAGGCGGCCGTCGCCGTCGATCGCCGACCAGGAGCTGACCGGCCAGCAGTCGTTGATCTGCCACACGATCGTGCCCGCGCAGCGCGGCCAGTTGGCGCGCCAGTGCTCGATACCGGCGGCGACGGCGCGGGCCTGGACGACCTGGGTGAGGTAGTGCCAGCGGTCGAAGTCGCCCTCGGGCGGTGCGAAGTGCCGGGCGATTCCGCGGTTCAGCTTGTCGTTGCCGTCCTCGGCCTTCTGGTGGTGCAGCATTCCGGGTGAGTCCGGTGCGAGGGTCTCGCCGGGCAGGGCGCGCCGCAGTGTGGCCATCGCCGGGGGTGCCTGCCAGCCGAACTCGGAGACGAAGCGCGGCACGTTCGCGAGGTACTCGGTGTAGTCCTGCCGGTTCCACACCTCCCACGAGTGGTAGGTGCCGTGGTCCGGGTCGTTGGGGTGGTGGTCCCAGGAGCCGGACCACGGGCTGCCCGCGCTGTACGCGCGCGTGGGGTCCAGCTCGGCGACCACGCGCGGCAGCACCCCGAGGTAGTAGCCCTCGCCCCATGAGTTGCCGGCGAGCGGCTCCTCCCAGTCCCAGTCGCGAAAGCCCCACAGGTTCTCGTTGTTGCCGTTCCACAGGACGAGGCTGGGGTGCGGCATGAGGCGGACGACGTTCTCGCGGGCCTCGGCCTCGATCTCGCCGCGCAGCGGCTGTTCCTCGGGATAGGCGGCGCAGGCGAAGAGGAAGTCCTGCCAGACCATCAGGCCGAGTTCGTCGCAGGCGTCGTAGAAGGCGTCGTCCTCGTAGATGCCGCCGCCCCAGATCCTGACGAGGTCGACGTTGGCCGCGGCGGTCTGCTCCAGGCGGGTGCGGTAGCGCTCGGGGGTGATGCGCGAGGGCAGCACGTCGTCGGGGATCCAGTTCACGCCGCGTACGAAGACGCGCTCGCCGTTGACGACGAACGTGAACCCGGTGCCGTGCTCGTCGGCGCTCCGGTCCAGCTCGATGGTGCGGAACCCCACCCGCCGATGCCATGTGTCCAGCGGAGCCTCTCCGGCGAGGAGCGTCAACTCGACGTCGTACAAAGGCTGTTCGCCGTGTCCGCGCGGCCACCAGAGCCGCACGTCCGGCACGTCGAGCACGACGGTGACGCCGTCGCCGCCGACGTCGGCGCGCGCCGTCACGCCCGCGACCGTGGCGAGCGCGGTCAGCGGCCGGTCCGCGCCGGCCTCGGTGCGCTCGATGTCGACGCGCAGCTCCACGCGGCCACGGGCGCCGTCCACGGTCACCAGCGGACGCACCCGCGCGATGCGCGCCGTCGACCAGTGTTCGAGCCGGACCGGACGCCACATGCCCGCGGTGACCACGGTCGGCCCCCAGTCCCAGCCGAAGTTGGCCGCCATCTTGCGGATGTACTGGAACGGCTCCGGATAGACGTTGGGGCGCTCGCCGGTCAGCTCCCGCACGGCCGCGGCCTCCGCGTAGGCGGAGTCGAAGGTGACGTTCAACTCGCCGGTCCGGCCCGTGACGTCGAACCGGTACGAGCGGTGCATGTTGCGGGTACGCCCCAACTCCGCGCCGTCCAGGGTGATGTGGGCGGCGGTGTCCAGACCGTCGAAGACCAGGTCGGTGCGCTCGTGCGGCGACGGGCTCGACGCCTCGTCGCTCAGCGAGCGCGTGTAGGTCCAGGACTGGCGTCCCACCCAGTCCACGTACCGCTCGTTCGTGCCGAGGAAGGGGTCGGGGATGAGGTCCGCGGCGAGCAGATCGGTGTGGACGCAGCCGGGCACGCGGGCTTCCAGCAGCGCCCCGTCGTGACTGAGTCTCCAGCCTTCCGTCAGCTGGACGATGTGCTTCATCAGCGGCTCCAATCGGACAGGCGCAGAACCTGGTGGTGTGCGACGTCGGTCAACTTAACCTTCTGTTGGTTAACCGGTCCAGTCCCCATGAGCGATCACGCTCACACAGAACAGCGCAGACCAGAGCCGTCCCCGGGAACCTGCGTGGAATCAACCGGTAACGATTAGGTATCACGCAGGAAATGGATGCTTTACCGGTTCACGGATCGCTGACATAGTGCCGTCAGCCGCTGGGGCCTGAGCCGTAACCCTTGAAAGGAGTTGGGCACATGAGGAGGAAGCCGCTGAGCACGGTGCTGCTTGCCACCGCGCTGCTGACCGTCGCGGGGTGTGGTGGCGGAGGATCCTCGTCCGGGGAAGCCGCCACCGCTCCCTCGGACCCCGACAAGGTGTCCGGCACGATCACCGTGCTGAGCAACCGCACCGACCTCGTGCAGGACGGCACGATGAAGAAGTACGCCGCCAAGTTCAACAAGGAATATCCCAACGTGACGGTGAAGTTCCAGGGCGTCACCGACTACGAGGGGGAGGTGAAGATCAGGATGAACACCGACAACTACGGCGATGTCCTCCTGATCCCCTCCGTGATCGCCAAGGGCGACTACCCCAAGTTCTTCGCGCCCCTGGGCGACACGAAGACCATGGCGAAGAACTACCGCTTCACCGGCAAGACCGACGTACGCGGCAAGACGTACGGCATCGCGAACTTCGGCACGGTCAACGGCCTCGTCTACAACAAGGCGGTGTGGAAGAAGGCCGGCATCACCGACTGGCCGACCACTCCGGCGGAGTTCCTCGGCGACCTGAAGCAGATCAAGGCCAGGACGGGCGCCACGCCGTACTACACCAACTTCAAGGACGGCTGGCCGCTCAGCAGCCCCTGGACCAACAGCGTCGGCTCGGTCAGCTGTGACGCCAAGGCGTCCGACAAGCTGGCCACCTCCGACAAGCCGTGGGCCAAGGGCAGCGACCTCAACGTCCTGGACTCCCTGCTCCACGACATCGTCCACGACGATCTGGCGGAGAAGGACCCCACCACCACCAACTGGGAGACGTCCAAGACCGACCTGGCCAAGGGCAAGATCAGCAGCATGCTGCTCGGCTCCTGGGCCGTGAACCAGATGCGTGACGCCGCCACCAAGGCCGGCGAGAACCCGGACGACATCGGCTTCATGCCCGTGCCGGTCCAGAAGAACGGCGCGTTCTGCGCCACCATGCTCTCCGACTACCAGCTTGCCGTGAACACGCACTCCGACAACAAGGGTGCCGCTCGCGCCTGGATCGACTGGTTCACGGAGAAGTCGGGCTTCGCCGCGAAGGAGGGCGGGGTCTCGGCCCTGTCGTCCATGAGCTTCCCCGACGTCCTCAAGCCGTACCAGGACAACGATGTCAAGCTGATCGAGCGCTCCGAGGCCAAGACGGAGCAGGTCAACGCCATCGACAACGCCTCCGAGATCGGCCTCGCCAAGCAGGACTACCGCCAGAAGCTGATCGACATCGCCCGGGGAGCTCAGAAGGGGTCCCTCCAGGACTACTTCGACGAGCTCGACAAGCGCTGGTCCGAAGCCGCCGCGACCGCCGGCAACTGACCCGAACACGAGCACGGGGCCCCGCACCGCCAGCGGGGCCGGGCCCCACGCCTGCACAACGCTCGACGCGGATCACGAAAGGCCGTCCGACATGACCGACACCACGTCCAAAGCGCCGCCCACGCCGGCCCGGCGTGCCTCCATCACCCCCCGGCGCCGGGCGCGGCACCACACTCCTGCCACCCGTTCCTGGCGGGACCATCCGCTGCGGCGGATCACGCCGTGGCTGTTCCTGCTCGCGCCGCTCGCCCTGCTGATCACGTTCACGTACGTCCCCGTGGGCAACATGATCTATTACAGCTTCACGGACTGGGACGGCGTCAGCCCCGACCGGAACTTCACGGGACTCGACAACTACACCCAGCTCTTCACGCGGCCCGAGCTGTTCCGGGTGTTCTTCGTCAGCTTCTACTACCTGGCGGCCTCGGCGGCGCAGATCGTGATCGCGCTGTACTTCGCGACGATTCTCAGCTTCGACCTGCGATTCCGTAACTTCTTCAAGGGGATCCTGTTCTTCCCCTACCTGATCAACGGCGTCGCCATCGGCTTCGTCTTCCTGTACTTCTTCCAGGACGGCGGCACCCTCGACTCGATCCAGTCCTGGTTCGGCATCGGCGGCGACCACGCCTGGCTGGGTGACCCCGAGTCCGCCAACACCTCGCTCGCCGGGGTGTCCGTCTGGCGCTTCACGGGCCTGAACTTCGTGCTCTTCCTCGGCGCGATCCAGTCGATCCCCGGTGAGCTGTACGAGGCGGCGCAACTCGACGGGGCGAGCCGCTGGCAGCAGTTCCGGCACATCATCGCGCCGAGCATCCGGCCCGTGCTCAGCCTCAGCGTCATCCTCGCGATCTCCGGCTCACTGGCCGTCTTCGAGATCCCGTACATCATGACCGGCGGCGCGACCGGCACCTCGACCTTCGTCATCCAGACGGTGAAACTCGCTTTCCAGTTCAACAAAACGGGGCTGGCCTCGGCCTGCGCCGTCGTGCTGCTGCTGATCATCCTGGTGGTCACCTGGGTCCAGCGGCGACTCGTGCCCGACGACAAGGTGGACCTCGTATGACCACGCTCACCACTGACGACCGGACCCGGACCCGGACCCGGACCGGAATCCGGCGGCCCCGCATCGGCACGGCTCTGACCTACCTGTCGTTGGTCGTCGCCTCGCTGGTCGTCCTGGTCCCGCTCGTCGTCGTCTTCCTCACCTCGCTGAAGTCCTCTCGCGAGGTGAGCGACGGCGGGGCCCTGAGCCTGCCGGACGACTGGCTGAACTTCTCGAACTACGTCACCGCGTTCCGCGACGGCCACATGCTCACCGCCTTCGGGAACACCGCCTTCATCCTGCTGTTCTCGATCACCGGCACCGTCCTCATCGGCTCGATGACCGCGTACGCGATCGACCGCTTCGAGTTCCGGCTCAAGAAGACCGTGATGGCGCTGTTCCTGATCGCCACGCTCGTGCCCGGCGTCACGACGCAGGTGGCCACCTTCCAGGTGGTCAACAGCTTCGGCCTGGTGGACACCCACTGGGCGCCGATCCTGCTCTACACGGGCACCGACATCGTGTCGATCTACATCTTCCTCCAGTTCATCCGCGGGATCCCGACCTCGCTGGACGAGGCGGCCCGGCTCGACGGCGCGAACACCTTCACCATCTACCGCAAGATCATCCTGCCGCTGCTCAAGCCGGCCATCGCCACGGTCGTCATCGTCAAGGGCATCACGACGTACAACGACTTCTATATCCCGTTCCTCTATATGCCCTCCGAGGACAAGGGGACCATCTCCACGGCGCTGTTCCGCTTCAAGGGTCCCTTCGGGGCCCACTGGGAGAACATCTCCGCCGGCGCGATCCTCGTGATCCTGCCGACGCTCCTGATCTTCCTCTTCCTCCAGCGCTACATCTACAACGGGTTCGCCCAGGGGGCCACCAAGTAGCGGCCCTACTGGGACGTCAGCCCCTGGTGGTACGTCAGCCCGTCGCCGTCGCCGCGACCCCGGCTTTGGTGATCAGCATGTCCAGGAGCGCGAGCAGCACACCGCGCGCGTCGTCATGGGAGCGGGCATCGAGCATGCGGATGGGTGTGTTCGGGTCACGCAGGTGCAGCGCCGCCCTGATCTCCTCGTCGGTGTAGGGCTGTTCGCCGTGGAAGCAGTTCGCCGCGACCACGAACGGAAGCCCTCGGTTCTCGAAGAAGTCGACGGCAGGGAAACTGCGGTCGAGGCGTCGGGTGTCGACGAGGACGATCGCCCCGAGCGCCCCGTTCAGCAGGTCGTCCCACATGAACCAGAAGCGCTCCTGGCCAGGTGTGCCGAACAGGTAGAGCACGACCTGTGCGTCGGTGAGGGTGATGCGGCCGAAGTCCATCGCGACAGTGGTGGCCGTCTTGGACTCGATGCCGTCGAGGTCGTCGACGCCGACGCCCGCGCTCGTCAACCGCTCCTCGGTGCGCAGCGGCTCGATCTCGGAGACCGTCTCGACCAGGGTCGTCTTGCCGACGCCGAATCCCCCGGCGACGAGGATCTTGACGGGGGCCGCTTGCTTGGCTGCTTCCTCGGCCGCTTCCTGGGCTGGTTCCTCGGCAGGGGCAGGGATGTCATATCCGGGCAAGGTTGTCCCTGATTCTCATGAGCAGGTGGACATTGGTGGTCTCGGTCTCTTCCAGGGGCGGCCGGTGCTCGATCAGCCCCCGCTCCGCGAGTTCGCCGAGAAGCAGCGTCATGGGAGTGAGGCGGATCCTCATGCGCGCCGCGATCTCGGCGACCGCCCGGCCGCCCGGCGGCGAGCACATCGCGAGGATGGCCTGCCACTCGCTGGGCAGACCGCGGTGGCCGTCCGCGACGGCCACCGCCGTGATCGTGGTGTCCATGGTGAGGACTGTGTGTGCCGCCGCCGTACGCCCGTCGGTCAGCGCGTACAGCCGCGTCCGGCGGTGGCCTCCCTCCCGCGGCCCGGGCTCGTCCGCCATTACGACGGCTGCGCCTGGCCGCGATCAGGCGTGCTCAGCCACTCGCCGAGCGCCTGCGCGGTGCGCACGGCTTCGCCACCCAGCTCCCCGAGCCGTGCCTTGCGGGAGGTCACCACGATGAGTGTGCTGCCCTCTCCGCACCCGACGATGCAGAGGTAGCAGTCGTCCATCTCGACCAGCTGGCGGATCACCCGGCCGCCGTCGACCTCCCTGGAGATCGCCTTCATCGTGGAAGCGATGCCGGAGGACGCGGCGGCGATACGCTCCGCCTGGTCCCGTTCCAGCTCGTACGAGCTGAGCTTGATCCCGTCGTTGGACAGGAGTACGGCTCCCTGGATGCCGGCGATCCTGCTCAGGTTGTTGTCCAGGACGCTGTAGATCATGTCGTTCGTTGTCGTCGTCATGGCTGATCCTGTCGGAGTTCTGCTTCCACTGTCTGAGTCCCGTGTTCGTAGTCCGCCCAGGCGTCGGCCACTTCTTCGGGTGTCGCCGCGTCCTGGTCGACGGCGGTCTTCGGTGCGTGCGGCGCGCGGAGCTGCTCGGCGATGTGGGTCTGCGGGACCCGCTCGGGGAGGGCCGGCTTCGCGCCACCGCCCCGTGCCATGGCAGGGACCGGCGGCTTGCTCCGCACCGACGGCTCGCTCTCCACCGACGACTCGCTCTCCACCGACGGCTGCCTCTGCACCGGCGGCTTGCTCTCCACCGGCGGCTTGCTGCCCACCGCCCGCTTACTGCCCACCGGCCGCTCGGGCAGGCGCTCCGGCGTCCCGGTGCCGACGGCGGACCCGGTCGCCGCGCGCGGCGCTTCCTTGCCTGCCCCGACCGGTTCGGTCGGCACGAGGAGTTCCCCGGGGAAGATCACCACGGCCGACGTCCCCCCGTACACCGAGCGGCGCAGCGTCACCGTGGCCCCGAGCTGTTCCGCTATGTGGCCGACCACGAAGAGTCCGAGCCGATGCGCGTTCTCTGCCAGGACGGAGTACGGCGGGGCCGACCGCAGACGCCCGTTCATCTCCTCGTAGGTCGCGGCGGTCACCCGAGGCCCGCGGTCCTCGATGTCGACCAACAGCCCGTCCGTCACCAGTTCGGCACGGACGACCACCTTGGACTGCGGCGGGGAGAACCGGGTCGCGTTGTCGAGGAGTTCCGCCAGGAGGTGGCTGATCTCGCTGATCACCCGCGGTACCACGCTGATCTCGTCCAGGGCCTGGCGCTCGATCCGCCGGAAGTCCTCGACTTCGGCGGCGGCTTCGCGCAGCAGGTCGGCGACGCGCATGGGCTCGGTGTGCGGATCGGGGATCTCCCCGCCCGCCAGGATGAGCAGGTTCTCGATCTGCCGCCGCATGCCCACGGTCAACTGGTCGGATCGCATCAACCGGGCGAGGAGCTCCTCGTCGTGACCGAAGGCGTCCTGCAGTTCGTCGGTCAGGGTCAACTGGCGGCTGACCAGGTTTCCGGTGCGCGAGGCGATGCCCGCGGCGAACATGCCGAAGCCCTGGCGCTCGGCCGCGAGCCGCGCGTGCCCGTCGACGGACACGGAGACGACCCGGGCGAACGCGTCGCTGATACGTCCGACCTCGTCCCGGTCCCCGGTCACCGCGGGCAGCGCGTCGTCGTCGACGGGCAGCCCGCGCTGGAGCCGGTCCACGACGTCCGGCAGCGTGTCCTCGGCCATGGCCACCGTACGTCGGTGCAGACCTCGCAGACGGCGGAGCACCGAGCGCGTGGTGAGCACGATGACGGCCGCGACGGCGAGGACGGCCGCGCCGTTGACGACGGTCAGCCAGATGACCTCGTTCTCCAGCTGCGTGGCCTTGGCATCGGCGCGCACGAGCAGTGCTCGCCCCTGTTCCGCGTCGAGCGCGGCAACGCGCGCCGCGAACTTGTCGTACGCGGCCCGCCAGGCGTCGGTCTCCTCGGGCAGCTTGATGCCGGACGCGGTGTTCTGGTGGTGGGAGATGACCGCGTCCTCGATGCGGACCTTCGCCTTCCAGCCGTCCGAGGCGAACACCCGGTCGTAGGCCGCTCTGTCCTTGGCCGTCAGATACGGCGCGACCCACTCGTCGTACTGGTACCGCTGGGACCCGACGGAGTTGACGAATTCGGCGAACCCGGAGGGGCTCAGGCGCTTGGACGGCCCGGCCATGGCGAGGATGGTGGTCTCGCGTGCCACCATCTCGGACACGGTGAACACCGTGACGACCACGCCGCTCTCCTGGATGAGCTCGGCGTCTTCCGCATGGCTGAACTCGTTCTGGTACACCCGGATGATGCGGTCGACGAGGTCGGAGTAGTAGCCGATCGTCCGATCCACGCTCCCGCTGCGGGCGTCCGCGCGCTTGCGGTGGTCGGCCAGATCCGCGAGGCCGTGCTTCAGCTCCGCGACGTAATGCTCGTCCTCGCGCCCGTTCGCCGCCAGGGCTCCGTCGGCCGCCCGGCGGAACTCGTCCGCGGCCCGGTCCGTGGCCGCGCGCCGCTCGCGCACCTCTTTCTCGGCCACGGAGCCGCCCGCCCACCGTGTGGCGGTCATCGTCCGCTCGGCCTGCAATGTGGCCATCAGCCTGGTCAGGGGTGCGTCGATCCGCTCACCGACCGCGACATCGGCGCGCAGTTGCTCCGACTCGTGCACCAATCGTTGTGCGGTGATCACCACTTGGGTGCTCATCGCCAGAATGGGGATGATTGCCAGCCAGATGAGCAGCGTACGCAGGCGCAGGGTACGCCGCCGACGAGTCGGCGGCTTCCCTCGTGCGCCTTCGGGTTCTTGGGGAGACAGGGGAGACATCGGTCCTCGGGGAGCGGGGAGACAGTGGGGACGACTCAACAGCCGAGCCCGGACACAGCCCTGGGTGCGGGGCTGGGGGAAGTCCGGTTCGGCTCTGACGCGATGTGGGGCTCCGATCATAACCAGCCGCATCGGAGAAACGGAGAGATGTCTTCCGTTCGTCGCCTGTGGTAGAGCGACGGAGAGGTCCGCTCGGGACGGCGCGTTCGCCTGCCGCCGGGGCGCGGGTGCGCTCGCGGGGACAGGGAAACCGACCCGCCCCGACGTCCCACTTACTTCCCCTACTTCCCGCTGCTCAAGCTGAACGACCGTTTTTGCAGGGGCACTTGGCGAACCGGGGGCGCGCTTTCCCGTTGCTCCGGCGGCAGGGCCCACGCTTCTCGGACCATGGCGAGGGAGAGGCTCGGCGACGGGCTCTACGGTCGCCTGCCGGCACACCTGAGCGACAGCCCCCTTCACGAACCCCACACGTGGGCGTGAGGATCCGGACGAATTTGCGCCCCTCGCCGGCCGGCTCCCCCTTGACCCCGGTCCGCTTCCGGAGCGTTTCCGGCAGCCGTAATCCTCGCCACTGTGAATGTAGACATGACATCGTGACGACAGGGTCGGTGGAAGAACAACAGTGAAGCTTCCCTGGGTGGTGAACACCTGGATACGTGGATCTGAGACATGCCAGAGGAAGCAGCGATCAGGTGGAGAACAAGTCCACGAAACAGTACTCGGACGAGTACAAGCGGGACGTGGCCAAGGTCGTGCGCCCCTCGGGGCGGGCGGCGACCGCTGTCGTCCGCGTATCCGGCGCCAACGGCAACACCGGCCCGGCCGTCCCTGCGGAGGGCACGTCCGTCGGCTCCGCCGCCGACCGGATCACCGTCCGCCCCGGCCCAGCAATAGGACTCGCCGGTAGGGGCACCAGGCTCGGCTCGACGGAGATGTGCCGGTGACCGGGCGGCCGGGCCGTACCCTTGCCGCGGCTGTGCTCGCGCTGGCCGTGCCGCTCGTCGGCTGCACCTCGGACGGCGGCGGAGACGGCCGGGCCGCCGACCGGCCGCCCGCCAAGGGCAAGCCCTCGAAGAACCCGTCCCCCGACGACCTCAACGGCGACGGCTACGGCGACTTCGCGTACACCGTCCAGCCGAAGGAGGCCGGCACCTACACCGGCCGCAACACGCTGATCGTCGTCCCCGGGTCCCCCGACGGCCTCGACCCGCACCGCACCCGGCGGTTCGAGAACATCGAGCAGTACGGCACCACCCCCCGCGGCGACCTGGACGGCGACGGCTACACCGATCTGCTCGCCCTGCGCACCACAGGCGAGGAAACGATCCCCGTCGTCCTGTACGGAGGCCCGCACGGCGTCTCAGCACCCCGTCGCATCGCCCTTCCGGCCGGCTTCACCGCAACCGCCCTCTCTCTCGGCGACTTCGACGGCGACGGCCGCGCCGATCTGTACGCGCCGTCCTTCCGCTTCACCCCCGACGACAGAGGGGAGGGCGACGGCGGGCCGGTCCCGCCGGGCTACGACCCCGAACAGCTCCGCGACCCGGCACTCCCGGCCGACGAGTACCCACCGCGTCCGGCCGCCACCGAGTCTCCCGACCCGCGGGCACCGGCCGGCCCGGTCGCGCACGGCCCCTTCGACCGTCGGAGCGGGAAACCGTCCCGCGTCACGGGCACCCCCGGCAACGCGTCCGCCGACCGTACGGTCATCGGCGACTTCAACGGCGACGGACGCGACGACGCCCTCCTCACCTACGACTTCCACACCGAGGACGAACAGGACGACGACGCCCCCGTACGACCGCCCAGTGTCCGCTTCCACCGGAGCACCCCGCGGGGCATGGTCGTCGACCCGGCCGCTCCGGCCGGAAGCATCGCCGCCGACCTCGCCTCGGTCTCGCACGACGGTCTCGCCGGCGCATACACCGGCGACGTCGACGGAGACGGCATCGACGACGTCATCACCCCCGCTGCCAATCACGTACGCTCCAACTCCGGCGGCGTACGCATCCGTTACGGCTCGCGCGAGGGCCTCGGCGAGGGCCGCCCCGACCAGTTGATCGGCGGCAGTCGCCACCTCACCTTCGGCCAGTCCACCACCGTCGGCGAGATCAACGGCGACAGCCACCCCGATCTCCTCATCGACACCCCCGGCTACCAGCACAACAACGGCAAGATCGTCCTCGTCCCCGGCGGCCCGGGCTCCCGCCCCGACTGGACCCGCTTCAAGGAGATGGACGCGCTCGCCGTTGGCCTCCCGCCCACGCCCAACCCCAACGGCTGGAACGCCTTCAACCACCTCGCCCTCCTCGACACCGACAACGACGGCCACGAGGACGCGATCATCCTCGACCCCCTGATGGACAAGCACCGCGGCCTGTTCATCGAACTCCGCGGCGGCAAGGACGGCTTCGCCCCACACAGGCACCGCACATTCCGCCCCGCCGACACCGGAGCACCCCTGAAGGAGAAGTGACAGCACTGTCTGCGCGGGAGGCAGCCTTGTGGTCGTGAACGAAGTACGCGCGTGTCCGTGAGACGGAAGCGGCCGACCAGCTCGATCCGGGCGCTCTCGACACGTGGGGGGGGCTGGCGGCTCCAGTTCCGACTCCGTGAACCTAGGAGTACATCGTCCAGCAGCACGGTCTCCGCAGCCTCGACAACCAGTACACAGCGGTCCGAAGACAGCTGGCGGGCTCCAGTACGACCACTTCGGCACCCGCCCCGGCCTGCTGCTCGCGCTCTACCGACGCCTCGACGAACGTCACCGAGCCCCGATCGCCCAGGCGTTGCGCGAGGCCGCACCCACCACCGACGAGGTCGCCCGCGTCATCAGCACCGCATGCTTCGCCTGCGCCACGGACATGCCGGAACTCAGCGCCGTTTCCGCCGCGCTGAAGGGAAATCCGGAGATGGAGGCGGTCCAGCGCGAGATGCTCGACAGGGAGTACTCGGCGCGGCCGAGGCGATCGCCGCCGAGCTGAACCAAGGACGGGCATCCGCCGACGACGCGGTCACCGCGCTGACCGACCTGATCACGGGCGGCCTCCACACCCGAACCGACCCTCGGACTCACGGCTTCGCTCGGAGTGGGGTAGTTCATAGGGCCGTAGGCACGAACTGTGCCAGTCCCGGCGGAAGGCGTTTTCTGTGTGCATATCGGTTCACGACCTTACGCCGGGACACGGCTGCTGGCGGATCTGGCCTGGGCGACCCGGCGGGGACCGTGCGGGACTCAGCGCGTCCGGTGGCGGCATCATCAGTCGGACCAGGCACGTCGGTGGGCTGTGGCCAGGTGGGCCGCTTCGCCGGAACGAACCGGCCCCCCCTGCGCGGTTCAGTCGCAGTCCGGCTCGGATGTCCGCTGTATCGGCGTCATTCCGGCCGGTGCCGATGAGCCACCCCGACGCCCGGCGAGTCAAGGGGGGCCTACGGCTAAGGTCTCGTGCAGTGAACAAGGACAGCTCTCGCATGCATTCTCATGGGCGCGGACCCGAGAGGCGTCATCGGCACTCCCCGTTTGCGACCCTGGCGTGCGATGTCACTCGCCGCGGTCCGGTACCTTCTTCGGCTTGGGTACGCGGCCCAGCAGCGGTCGCAGGACGGGTGCATGGCGGGCCAGGAAATCCCACAGCTGGTCGGCTACCGGGCCGTGCGGCCGGTCGCGTCGGCGTGCTGCCGAGAGTTCCTCGACCACACCGGGAAAATGCCGTCCAGCGATGGAAAGCAGTCGTCCGTCACGCAACTCGGCCTCGATCATGAACCGCGGCACGTGTCCCCACGCCATGCCGTGCAAGATCAGTGCCTTCTTCATGAGGTGGTCGGGAACGGAGCTCTGGGGCGCGCCTTCGACCAGGAAATGGCCTTGTTCGGACGGGTGCCGCGCCGAATCCCGGACCACGCATTGGGTGAAGGCCTGCATCCGCTGCGGTGTGATGTCGGTGTCCGGAGGGAAGGGCAGGAAACCGGGCGCCACTACGGGCACCAGCGCGACGCGGCCGAGATCGATCCACTCCATCCGCACGTCGCTTTTGGGAACGCGGTGCACGATGAGGTCGGCTTCGTCCTCCAGCAGTCGCTCCCAGGGGCCGGTGACCGTCTCGTACTGCAGGTGGAGCCGTGTCTGCGGGCACTGCGCGAAGAAGGTGCTGAGCATCTCCAACACCGGCGTGAGCGGGCACAGATCCCCCAGCACCACACGCAGCTCGGCCTCTTCGCCCATCGCCAACTGCGCGGCGTAGCTCCGCAGTTCCTCGGCCTCGTGCAGCAGGAAGCGCACCTTGCGGTGGAAGGTGCGCCCCGTCTCGGTGAGCTGAACCCGGTAGCCCGAGCGATCCAGCAGGTCCAGGCCAAGCCGGCGCTCCAGCTTGGCCACTGCTGCGAACACGGAAGGGTGTGAGCGGTGCAGCCGCTCGGCGGCGGCCTGGAAGCCGCCGTCGAGCACCACGGCGTTGAAGCACTGCAACTCGTGGAGCGTGAAGTCCGTCATTGTCCAAGGAACCTACAGGGTTCGTCCGATCTTTGTAATAGCGCTCGGCCAAGTGGGGTTCCTAGGCTGCGTACATAGCCGCTGCCACTGGATCACTGGAGCTGACATGACTTCTCAGACCGCTACCGCCATCACCACCGGTGACGGTGTCCGCATCGCCTACCGCTTCGACGGCGGCGAGGACAAGCCGGTGCTGCTGCTGTCGAACTCCATCGGTACCGACCTGCACATGTGGGACGGCCAGGTGCCGGCTTTGAGCGAGCACTTCCGGCTGCTGCGCTACGACGCGCGCGGTCACGGCGCCTCCGATGTCCCCGGCGGCCCGTATTCCCTGGACCGGCTGGGTCGTGACGTGGTGGAACTGCTGGATGCCCTGGGCCTGCAGCGGGTGCACGTGCTGGGCCTGTCCCTGGGCGGCATCGTCGCGCAGTGGTTGGGGATCCACGTTCCGCAGCGCGTCGACCGCCTGGTGCTCTCCAACACCGCCGCGAACCTCGGCCCGGCCAGTCAGTGGGACCGGCCGATCGCCGAACTGCTGGAAGCCCCCGACATGCACGTCACCGCGGAGAGGTTCCTGCACAACTGGTTCCCGGCCCGCATGCTCCAGGGCGACAATGAGGTCGTCGAGGGCTACCGCCGCACCCTGCTCGCCACGCGGCGCGAGGGCGTGGCCGGCAGCTGGGCCGCAGTGCGCGACTACGACCTGCGCCGCACCGCCACGCTCATCCCCAACCCGACACTGGTCATCGCGGGCGAGCACGACACCGTCACGTCAGCCGACCATGGGAAGGAACTCGCGGCGACCATCCCTGGCGCCCGGTTCACCCTCCTGCCCACCGTGCACATGGCGAACGTCGAGAGGCAGGGGCAGTTCCTGGACACCGTGGTGGCCTTCCTCACCGAAGAGTACTGACGGCTTCTGCCTCTGACCCGGCGCGGAACGGATCAAGCTCGCTCCACAAGACCGGTGTTCCTTGCCGCTCCGCTGGTGCCGACTTCAACCGACTGGTCACCGAATGGGGCGAGATCGCTCGACAACGCCAACCCGGCAGGCGTGCCAGCGGGAGTCAGCGGCTCCCGCCCGGCCCGGGCAGCTTCAGCTTCAGCGGGCCGCAGCCGAGGCGGGCGGCCTCGGCCTCGACGTAGCGGGGAAAGAGGGTGCGCACGTACGCGCCCGCCCCGCTGTCGTTGGCCTGTACGAGGAACACGGTCTCGCCTGCCTGGCAACGGGCTGAGAAAACACCAAGGTTGAGGCCGAGGCTGCCGTAGCCGGAGGAGGAGCGTACCTGGTCGCCCTCATTCAGCGCCTTCCTCGTGAAGATCCCGGCCAGCCGCGGGTCCTCGACGGTCATCATGCGCTGCCTCGGCTGCGAGCCGGTGACGTCCCGGTCGCAGGTGCGCACCGGCCCGTGCCCGACGGTGATCATGGGGTACTTGTTCGGCTTGCGCTTCTTGCCCAGCGTCAGGCCCTTGATGCCGCAGAGCGCGTCCGCCTTCTCGGTGCGGGTGTAGCCGGCGGCCTTCGGCAGGCGTTCGACCGGATCGGCGATCGTACCGGTGCAGCCCAGGTCGGCGCTGACCTTGTTGGCGAGCTTCACGACCAAGCGGGCCATCCAGTCCCGTTCCTCGGTACGCGGCTCCTGGTCGCTGATCCAGCTGCCCTCGGTGATGTCCACGACGGTCGGCCCGTTGGACTGACCCGGGCGGCCCAGGCAGCCGTCCGGGATGGCGAGCCAGGCGCGGTCGTCCGAGGCCATACCGAGGAGGCCGCCGCCGAGCGGAGTGAGGCGGGCCGCGAGGAACTCGTCGGCCCACCTGCCGTCGCCGACCCGGTCGTCCAGCCGGTGCACCCGTGCGGTGAGTGCCCATTCGCTGCCGTCGCTGTTCGTCAACTGGCAGCTGCCGGTGGGGCCGTTCAAGGAGCGCGCACCGTGCAGCACCGGCGCCTCGACCGTCTTGACGTCCTCCGGCTCGCGGAACAACACGGCCAGGTCGTCGCGGGACAGCGCGCCCCAGCACAGGTCGTCCGGCGCGAACGGCCCGGCCTCTGTCTGCCAGGCCATGCCGCCGGCGCCCAGCAGCACCCCGGCGAGACCCGCGGCCACCAGCGGCCGGACCCGGCCGCGCAGCAGTCGGCGCCAGTTCCACCGGTGGTGGTGCCGGCGCCGGCGCCGCTCGCTGAGCAGTTCTCGCTCGGCGGGCAGCGGCTGCTCGTAGCGGTTCGGCTCGTCCTCGGTGCCGCTCACCGGGAGGCTCCCTTCGGGGCGATGGGGGCGCAGCCCAGGCGGGCCGCGACCGCGTTGACGAAGGCGGCGAGATGGCCGGAGTCGCTGGAAGCGCCCATCAGGAAGGTGGCGGCACGGCCGGAGCAGTCGGCCCGGACGATCGCGTGCTTCTCACCGATGGTGCCCGTGCCGCGCCAGCCGCGGGCCACGGGGCGCTCGCCCACGATGCCGTCGAAGACCGCGGCCAGTCGCGGCTGCGCGACCATCGCCAGGTCCAGGTGCGGCACGTCGTCACGATCACCGTGGACGCTGCATGTCTGTAGGTCGCGGGTGACCACGCCGGTCTGGTCCTTGATGTCGCCCGTGCCGAGACGCAGGCCGCGGATGCCGCAGACGTCGCTGGAAGCGCTGAAGACACTATCCTCCTCGCCCGGCAGGTCATAGACCGGCGAGCTGACCCTCAGCGGCTCGTCCGGAGCACAACCGGCCGCCGCCATCCCGCGGTTGGCCGCCGCGACGAGCAGCACCGCGGCCTCCCGGGCGCCGCCCAGGCCGGGCGGTTCGTTCTGGGTGTACGAGGGGCCGCTGGAGTACCTGCCGGACGCCTCCATGGTGACCACGGTTGGCCGACCCTCCTCCGTATCACAGGTCTTCGGGAGCACCAGCAAGCCGCCGCGCCCGTTGACCGTGCCCGGCAGGCCGTCCGGGAGCGGGACCATGTCACCGCCCAGGAACCCGTCCTGGACCATCGAGAGCCGGGCCTCCGCGGCCTTGGGGACCGGGCCGTACCTGACGGACACCCGCTGGTCGACGGAGACCTCGTCGCCGTCGTAACTGCTCTTGTAGTCGGCGTCGATGGCGACTTCACAGCTGCCGGTCGGGCGCTCGCGGGTGGGCGCCGTCTCCTTGGCGGTGCGTGACCCGTCGTCATCGTCGCCGAAGGCCTCGTCGCCGAGGAATTCCGGGCCGCTGTCCGCTTCCCAGGCGTCCCAGCAGTAGCGGTCCTTCGGCCACGGCCAGGTGTCCGCCGCCCACGTACCGATCCCGGTGCCCGCGAGTCCGAGCACCAGTGCGGATATCAGCAGCAGCCGACCGCGCCTGCTGTGCGGCAGCGCACGGCGCAACCGACCGGGCGCCGTGGGCGCCTCTTCCTTCTCACTCACCCCGTGATCCCCTCCGACGGCGGAGTGTATCCCCGCAATGGGGAGGGGCACTCAGCCGGACCCGCGATCGAGGCACAAGTGCAACGCCGCCAACTACCCGGCCGGGGCGAACGGTGGTGGCGAGTGCGTGCAGAGAGCACAACGCCGTCCCTCATGTGGTGTTGTTCTACACGTGCAGGGGACGCCACTCCACCTCGTCGAGCGACACCCGCTTCGGGTTCTCCCACAACAAACAGCCGAGTGCGATGCCGGGTTGATGGTCCGCAGTGGCCAAGAGCCCCGTTCCCTTCTCAAGAGCCTCTGACACAGCCGTGAGGTACGCGGCGATGGAGCTGAACTCAGGAGCGACGGAATCAAGTGGTGCCGTCCCGTCGTCAGGAAAGCGCACAACCTGCCCTGAACCTCCGTCGACGCCGAACCCGACCTCACCGTCTCCTGGCGCGGCCCAAGGAGCCCAGCCGGGGCGCGGCGCACCGTGCGGGGCAACAGCGGGCAGGCCGAGCATGCGGTCCAGGGGAAGCCATTCGCACCCTTCCGGCAGCCAAGCCGCTGGGTTCACCTCGCCCTCCTCATCCCCCTCGACCTCGTACCCTTCACTCCCGTCATGCAGCTCGAGCAGGGACCGAAGGTCGGCGTGGATAGGCATGTACTCATCCGCCTGGGCCAGGTCGGCATCTGATGCCGGTGACCTCAGGGAGCGGTAGGACCCGGGGGCGTTCCGCGCGAGCCAATTCTCGACACGGTGCCACGCCCGCGCGATCTCCATACTCATGATCGGCAGCATACTGACCGAGCACGTGTCGTCACCGCGCGGATCAACTCACCTGGCCCCAGAGGGGTCCAGGTTCAGGGACCGCCGCCATGCCACCACCAGACGACAAACATCCTCGCGGCTTCTCCACTCACGTGAGGTCGCTGGGGGAGGCTATGGGGAGGACGTCGTTCTCTTCGCCGCGTCCACTGCCGCACGAGAGGAAGTCCGTCCCCTGGTCGCTCAGCGCGTCCTGTCCGCCGGCCCGAATCCCGATGCCCGCCTGTTCACCGGCCCCGCGCGGCGGACGCATCTCCACCGCCGTCCTGCGCGACGCGACTCACCAGGACAACGTGGTCACCAAGCTCGGCCACGAGCACCGACGCCGCCACATAGCGCTACCTACATCCGGACGTACACAAGATCACGGCAGCCGGCACAGCACTCCCCACGACACCTCAGCGTGCTCCACGCACCGCGCTCCCTGCCGAGCCCGGTCGTCATGACCCGCTGACGCCGGTCAAGGAGGCTGGTCCCCGGCTGGCCCCCGAGAACGACTCAGGGCCGGTTTCGGATTTCTCCGAAACACCCTACGGGCCCCTCCGGACACGCTCACGCGCAAGCGCTCACGAAGCGTGTACGCAGCCTGACAGCGAATCGTTCGTCGCCTCCCTGCTCATCAAGTCTCAGAGGCCTTTGCAATGCGGCTCTTACCATCCATGGGGGAGGTCCGTGTTTTCAGCCATCTCATTGGAACAGAACGTCCTAACTGCACTGAATGCGCACCGCGAACTCGCAGCCCCCTACCATCACCACATTCTTTTGCGCTTGCACGCCCCGCGCACCTCTTGAGATCACTCCTGTAGCAATTTTCCATAAATCTAATGTTAAGCGACCAAGACAGCTACTCTTGATTGATTGTTACTCAGGAGGGGGGTCCTGTGGGCAAGAGGATCGTTGTCGTGCACGGCATCGGGCAGGAATACGGGGGGCCCAACACACTCCAGCCAGGCATCGCGCGGGCGATCCAGGACGGGCTGGAATTGGCTGGAGGCCCGCACATCGATGCGTCAGACGTGGTGGTCGGCTTCTACGGACACTTGTTCCGGCCAGGGCAGAGTCAGCAAACCAAGGGAAGCCAGGATGCATACACCTTCCGCGATGTGCACAGCCCTGCGGAGGTAGCCCTGCTGGCTGCTCTGTGCGAGGGCGTCGGGTACGGCGGTTCCCTTCAGAGTCCGGCCGGCTCGAAGGCGGTCACACCTAGGTTCGTGCAACGGTCCCTCTTGGCACTGAGCAGGTCCCCCTTCTTCGCCGGAGCCGGTGAACGCTTCTTAATCGGCGTGCTCAAGCAGGTCACGGCGTACCTGAACGACGACGGCGTACGTTGCCGTGTCCAGGCTGAGATTTCTGCTGCGATCCGACCGGAGACCGAGGTGGTGGTCGGGCACTCTCTGGGATCAGTCGTGGCATATGAAGCGCTGTGTGCCCGCCGCCCGGACTGGTCGGTGAAGGCGTTCGTCACGATCGGTTCTCCCCTCGGTATCCCCAACCTCGTTCTCGGCCGGCTGAGGCCAGTTCCCGTGTCCGGTCGAGGCCGGTGGCCCCTGGGGATCTCGAGCTGGTCGAACTTGTGCGATACGCGAGATGTTGTCGCCCTCGTCAAACAGCTCAAGCCACTTTTCGGTTCCGATTCACCTGAGATCGAGGACGTCCTCATCGACAACGGCTGGCAAGCGCATTCCATCGACCGTCATCTCACGGCCAAAGAAACAGGCGCAGCGATCGCTAGGGGGCTGAGCGGCTCGGGCGGCAAGGACGTGCCATGACCGAGCACCCTACGACCCCGGGTCAAACGGGTCCGCGTTATGTCGTCGTCGCGGGCAGTGCCGCATATGACCACGTGGCGGATCTCCCTGCGGTCGAAGAGGACCTGGACACTGTGCTGGATGCGTTCGGGAGTCTCGCGTACGGGCGGGGGGCACGATTACTCGACTGCACCTCCGACGAGTTGCGCAGCGCGCTGTCAGAATGGGCGGAGCACCAATCTCATCCCGACGCATCAATGGTCTTCTACTACAGCGGGCATGGGGAGTTCGACGACGACAATCGCCACTATCTTCTGGGGAAGAACGGCCATGGCAGGCGGTTGGCGGCGACTGGCCTGGCCGCCGAGGATGTCGTGCGGATCATTGGTCAGGCGGGAATCCGGCGGCTCCTGCTCATCATCGACACCTGCTATGCCGCTCAGGGAGCTGTGGACGCGATCCGGCAGATCGCCAGCAGCCTGGCATCATCGCTGACCGCCACACGCGGAGCACACCCGCTCACACTCGATGCCTTCTCGGTCATCGCAACAGCGACTCCCCTAGAAGCTGCCCAGGACGGGGCCTTCGCCAGGACGCTTAGGAGCGTGCTCAATGACCCCGCCCTCGGCGGGATGCGGCAGCCCAAGCTGTATCTGGAGCAGATCGTGGATCGGGTGAACGTGATCCTGGCAGGACTCGTTCCGCCTCAGACGGCAACTTGGGGAACTTTGCCCAGCGGCCCGGGCTTCACGTTTCTTCCCAATCATCGATTCCAGCCCAATGCTCCGGCCATAGGAACCGACCTGGCAGAAATGGCCGCGTGGCTTCTCAGGACTGTCTCCCCTCCCAGGGAGGAACGGTACGTCCTTTCGGCGGGCGGGGTGTCGGCCAACAGGCAGCCCGAACCCTTCGTTCGCCCCTTCATCGGACGCCGCAACGCACTCGAAGAATTGCGCCGGTGGACAACTGGCACCTCACAAAGCGCCGCCCCGGCGCTGATACTCACCGGGCCCGCAGGAACGGGGAAAACCGCGCTCCTTGAGCATTTGGCCGTTGGCACCCCGTGTGCAGGCAATTTCACGACTGCCGCATCTCCCGACACCGGTTTCAGCATTCAGGCGTCGCGGCAGCTGCTGCCCTCACTGGTGGAAGCCGTTGCAGCGGCCGCGAAGCTAGCGGACGGCACGTCCCTGGAAACTCTCCTGGAGCACCTGAGCCACCGCCACACTTCGATGACCATCGTGGTGGATGGCCTCGACGAAGCCGGCACCCCACCGGACAGCGAAGAGCCCCTCCGAATCATCCGTGAGTTGTTGAAACCGCTCGTCGGCACGGAGCGTGTCCGCATGCTGGTGGCCACCGACGAAAAGTTCCTCCCCGCGCTCAAGCTCGCCTTCCCCTCCGCTGCCCACATGGATCTCACCACTGGCCAGTGGAATGCCGCTAAGGATATGGCGGTCCAAGTCGGGCAGTTGCTGCGCAGTCCGGACGGACCGGGCGCCACAAACTCTTTCACCCCGCTGCCAGATGAGGACCTCGCCCCTCTTTCCCAGACGATCGCCCAGTACGCAGGCGGAAACTTTCTCGTGGCCCGGCTCCTCGCACGGGCCTGCGCCCATGTCCACGGCAAGGCGCCCGAGCCCCGCACCGCCCTCGACGAAGCACGGCAACTCCTGCCTGCCCCCTCTGCCGACGGCACCTTGAACGTCGACGTCACGGTGAAGCACGTCCTGTGGAAACACCTCGATCAGACGGACCACGGCCAAGGTCTCTTGATCCCGCTGGCATTCGCGGAGGGAGACGGGCTGCCCCGATATGCGCTCTGGCCCCGGATCTCCTCGGCAGTGCTGGGCCGCGAGGTCAGTCACGAGCACCTCACCGAGTACCTTCAAATCGCGTCGCCCCACGTCATTGAGGCGATCGACGCTCAAGGACGGTCCGTGTACCGCCTCGCCCACGAATCTCTGGCACTGTGCCTAAGGAAGTCGGCCCCAGCTAATGTCCAGGCAGCAGTGACGCAGGCCCTGCTGAGCATCGCGGAGGAACACCGCAGCAACGGAGGCAACGGGCCGATCGACTGGCCTACGGTCGACCCATACATCAAAGACCATCTCGCTACACACGCAGCAGCCTGCAAAGCGCTCGACGCACTGCTAATCGATCCCCTGTTCCTCCTCACTGCCGACACCAACCGCCTGCTGCGGGCCACGAGGTCAGCCGGCAGTAAGAACCAACATGTCGCAGCCGCATTCTGTCTGTACGCAGAGATCCGCGCTGCCATGCCAGATCACCGGTCGCCGGCAGGATGGCTTGCCTGGTGTGCGCGCAGAGTCGGTGCCCACCAGCTGGCCGACGAGACAGAACGGCGCTTTCCCGACCACGCGCAATGGGTCAAGCCTCCGCACCTGGATCCGGCCGAAAGCCATCTGATCATCAGCTGCCCGGAACCGCTCGTCTACCAGATCATGTCCCGCCCAGACGGCTGGCAGGTGGTCGCCACCACCACCTCGCCTGGGGGCTTCCATGTGCCGTACCACATTCGGGGACTACGCAGTGGCGCCGCAGGAAATCTTGCAGGGGAGGCGCACCGCTGACCGTCATAGCTGCTGTGAGGATGGATTGCGCTGCTGGCGCGATCGGAGTCTTCCAAGAACGCGGAGATACTCGTACTGCGGCACCAACTCTGCGCCTGCCGAGAATGTCTTCCATGCAGCTCAGAAGCCTGGTCGGGGTGGCGCGGCAGGATGAGCACCCGTGCTGCTTCGCCTCGCCTACCTGACCGTCACCAACGTGTTCGCCGTGCTGCGGCTGCTGCCGATAAGCGACCGCTGCAAGGATGCGGAGATCCCCGCCCTGCGCCGTCAACTCACCGTCCTGGGACGGCAGCTCGGGGCAGACCGGATCAAGCTCACTGCGGGAAGACCGGGCATTCCTTGCCGCTCTGTGACACCACTCCCCCGTCAGGTTCTGCGCCGACTACGGCTACAGGTCCGGCCCGACACCGCGCTGCGCTGGCACCGCGACCTGAATCAAACGGCGCCACGCCCACACGTGCCGACCGAAGAAGCCCGGACGGCCGCCCACAGTCCGCTCAATCCGCGTGCTGATCCTGCGCCTGGTCCGGGAGAACCCGTCCTGGGGCTACCGCCGAGTGCACGGCGAACTCGTCACCCTCGGCATCCAGATCGCCGCCTCCACCCTCTGGGACATCCTCACGTCCGAGGGCATCGACCCCGCGCCCGACCGAGCCGCCACCACCTGGGCCAACTTCCTGCGCTCCCAGGCCGATGCCCACATGGCCTGCGACTTCATTGAGACTGTCACCCTGACCGGGCAGCGTCAGTACCTCCTCGCCGTCATCGAACACGCCACCCGCCACATCCGGATCCTCGGCACCACCGCACACCCCACCGCGGCCTGGGTCAGCCAAGCCGCCCGCAACGTGGCCATGGACCTGACGGTCGCCCAAGCCACCCACGCGTACCTGATCCGGGACCGGGACGCGAAGTACCCAGCCCCCTTCGACGAAACCCTGTGCAACGCAGGCATCCAAGTCGTGCGCACCGGCATACGGATCCCGCGCATGAACGCCATCATGGAACACTGGGTCCAGACCTGCCGCCACGAACTCCTGGACCGCACCCTCGCCTGCGGGCATAGCTGGCCACAGCGGCTACACCCGCCGCTTCGCGGAGCATCTGGCGAGCCGTGGCACCCGAATCCCAATAACACGTGACCCCGCCCTGTGGGCGGAGGTAGTCGAGGCCGGTCGGCGTACGGTGTGGCCCCACACGTACGGGCAGCGCTTCGCGTCGGCACAGCACGGCCGACCCGCCGGACAAACGCCACGACTCACTGCAGCGGAACAACCCGTCTGCACCATCGCCATCGGCGAGGAAGCCAAGGGAGTGCCCGAGAGTATTTCCTACGACACAGAGACCCGAACCCTCAAGGTTGGAGCCGACTCTATCGGTCCTGTCGCGCCCGAGGTCTGGGACTACCGAATCGGCGGCGTACAGGTGATCCGAAAATGGTTCAGCTTCCGAAAGCGCAAACCTGACATCGAGCCGCACCTCTGAATGACATTTTGCCCTCAACGTGGCCTACACGATGGTCCGTTGACCTACTAGATCTCATCAATGCACTCGCCCTACTGATTGCGCTCGAACCCGAACAGGCCCGGCTCCTGGACGCCGTCAGCTCAGGCCCGACAGTCACCACGGAGGATCTCCGGGACCACGGCGTCCTGCCGGTCCCGCCCTACGCGGCGAAAGAGCCAAAGGCCCCGCGAACACCCCGCCCCGCTCCAGGGACCGTCCAAGACACCTTTGACTTCCCAAGCTGAGACGGCAGACGACTACGTCGAATCCGGCAAGCCAGTCACCCTGCTGAGCAGCAGGCCAGCCCTGAACGACTGGGCAGCCCGGCGTGTCCAGCGAGGCGGCGTCCAGAGCGGAACAGCAGCTCGGGCCTGGGATGATCAGTCGCGCTACGCCAGCCAGGCATTCTTGTCCTCATCACCAGGCAACCTCAGTAGCGGGAACGGCGGCGGCCTGCCTGACGCCACGCGTCGAAACAGTTTGTACGCCCCAGTGTGACCAGCATCATCCTTACGACCCTCCGGGACAGCACACCGGCCAAGCCTGGCCCACACTCCTCCAGCTCCAGCCCTCTACGGTCGACCCCTTCGAGCGCCAGCGGACGCACGTGAAGGGGGCGCCCTGTACGCCCGAATCTCCGAGCCCGTACTGCAGGTCTCAATACCGCGTCCTACAGACACGAACAGCCACTTACGTTGAGACAAGGGGACCCACGGGAGCAGCCGCCCCTCAACCGACGCCCCTTCGACCTGCACCACACCTCGCCACCGCGTTCAACCACTGGATGACCTGTGCAACAAGGCAGGGCGTACGCACAGACAAGGGGTCGGTGAAAACCGTCAAGGGGTCGAGTGGGAGCACGGCCCCATGACGAGTATTCGGACAAGGGGGCGAACGGCGCGGCCCCTTGTCTCGAACATCAGACCGGGCAGCGGAGACGCTCCCTGGGAGCGCTGGGAGCCGCTCCCCGCTCCCAGAATTGCTCCCAAACACGAAGTAGGGGCCATCCGAAGATGGCCCCTACCTGCGACGTTTCCGTCGGGACGACAGGATTTGAACCTGCGACCCCTTGACCCCCAGTCAAGTGCGCTACCAAGCTGCGCCACGTCCCGGTGCCCGTCTGACCTGGGGTTTCCCCCTGGCTGAACGCGCACGGAAACAATACCGCACTCCTACTGGTGATCGCTCACCCCTTTCGGGGCGGAGGCGCTCGGGCGCCCGGCCGGGCCTCGCCCCGCGCCGTCGCCGGAGGCCGCCGGGGGGCCGGCCCGGGCGTCGACTCTGACCAGGCCGCGTATCGCCGGCACCGAGAGCAGTGCCAGGCAGACCACGACCGTCATCGCGCCGCCCGTGATCAGTACCGCCTCCGCGCCGAAGGCGCTCGCGGCGGGGCCCGCCAGCGCCTGGCCCACCGGGAGCATCGCGAGCGAGCCCGCGACGTCGTACGCGTGGATCCGGTTCAGGACGTCCGGGGGCACCTGGGTCTGGACGCTCGTGGCCCACATCACACCCCAGAACGACGCTCCCGCGCCCGCGACGGCCGCGCCCACCGCCATCAGCGGGACGTCGACCTGAGCACCCACGGCCGTCGGGAACGCGCAGTACGCGACCAGCGCGAAGCTTCCGGCGCGGAGCATGCGGCGGGGACGCAGCCGCAGGGCGATCAGGCCGCCGACCACGGTGCCCGCGCCGAGGGCGGAGTTCACCAGGCCGTAGGCGCCGGACCCGTGCTCCTGTACGACCAGGGTGGCCACGAGCGGCACGGTCGGGCCGATGGTCGTGATCATCAGCGCGCTGTAGACCGCGATGACGCCCCACAGCCAGGTGCGGGCCCGGAACTCCCGCCAGCCCTGGACCAGGTCCGCCCGGAAACCCTCGCTGTGCGGCTGCGAGCCCGGGCGCGCGGGCGGGAGGCGGAGCAGGACGAGGCACAGGGCGCTCAACCCGTACGTGGCCGCGTGCGCGGCGAAGACCGCGCCGGGTGAGGCCAGGCCGACCAGGACGCCGGCCACGGCCGGTCCCGCCAAGGACGCGGTCGACTCGGCCACGCGTATCGCTCCGTTGGCCTTCTGCACGTCGGCGGCGAGGCGCGGGACCGTACTGGCGACGCCCGGCTGGAACAGCGCCGCCGCCGCGCCGTTGACCGCGCCGATCGCGCAGATCTGCCACAGGACGACGTGTCCGGTGAAGAAGAAGACCGCCGCGAGGGACTGGGCGCCGAGGCGGACCAGGTCGGCGCCGATCATGAGCAGCCGCGTGCTGAACCGGTCGGCGAAGACCCCGCCGAAGATCACGAGCCCCGCGAAACAGACGGTGGTCGCGGCCATGGCGAGGCCGACCGCCCCGGCGCCGTGCCCGTGCCGCAGCAGCCCCGCCGCGAGGGCGACGGGCAGCATGGTGTCCCCGAGCTTGGCCACGGCCCGCGCCCCGAAGAAGAGTCCGAAGTCCCGGCTCCAGATGCCGGCACCCCCGCCCCGCGCCCCGGTCTCTGACGGCACGCCCGCCACCTTTCCTCTGTGGTCGTGACGGGATCATGCCATGCGGCGCGGACAGCGTTTTCTCTATGTTTTTCCGTGGACCTCTACGTGTCTGTCCACATGGATGTCCACTCGACATTTATTCCGTGGGCGGGGCACCCAACTCCGGGTGCTCGTCCAGGAGTCGCTGTGGCGCCGCCTGGCGCCAGGAGTCCGACAGGATGTCCGTCAGCTCCTCCGCGTCCAGCTCCGCCAACCTCACCCTCACCCACGCCGAGCCCGCCTCGTGGGCCGCGACCCAGAACTTCTTCGGCTCGGCGAGGACCAGCTCGTCGCGCTCCACCTTCGGGCAGCGCACCGCGATGGACGTCTCGTCGTCAGGAACCGTCACGAACATCTTTCCGGACACGCGGAACGTGGGCATGCCCCACGCGATCTTCTCCACCGTGTCGGGCAGGGCGAGGGTGATACGGCGCACGTCATCGGAGGTGACGCGGGCCCGGGATCTGGCTTTCGGCATGGCAGGAACGTTAGCCAACGCCACTGACAGCGCCCGCCACTGACACCGCCCGACGACCACGGGCGGGCACGCCCGAAGCCAGCGGGTCAGCCCGTCAGCGGGCCGCGCCCGGAGCCAGGGGGCCACGTCCGAAGACAGGGGGCCACGTCCGAAGCCAGGGGGCCAGCGGGCCTCACCCGCGCTTCCCCCCTCACCGCCCCCCCCTCTCGCCCGCACTCCCTCACAGCACCCGCTCGTCCAGCCACACCCTCAAGTCCTCCTGGACCTCGTCCCGGTTGGTCTCGTTCAGGATCTCGTGGCGCGCGTCCCGGTAGCCCTTCCACGTCAGGTCCTCCACACCCACGTACCGGAAGTCCTCCAGGAGTTCGTGGACCAGCGTCATCCCCTGGTTGCACGGGTCCTGCTCCCCCACCGCCACGTGGACCGGCAGATCGGCAGGCACGCGCGCGAGGCTGCGCGGATCGTTGATCTTGCGCACGGCACGCACCCAGTCGAGGGACAGCCCCGCCGAGAAGGCGAACCCGCAGCGCTCGTCGGCAACGTACGCGTCGACCTCGCCCTCGTCGCGCGAGAGCCACTCGAAGCCCGTGCGGTGCGGATACGGGTCGTTGAACGAGGCGAAGAGATCGGGGACGTACGAGGAGAGCGCGGCGCGCCCGCCCTCGGCGATCTCCCCCTCCAGGCGCTCGATCGCCCCCTGCGTATCGGCGCCGGGCAGCGAGCGGAACGTACCGGAGAGGATCAGGCCCGCGAGGCCGTCCGCGTACTCCTGGGCGTAGTCCCGCGCGAGCATCGAGCCGAGGCTGTGCCCGAGGAGGAAGAACGGAAGCCCGGGGTGCAGGGTGCGCACTTGGTCGCCGATGGCCTTGAGGTCGTCGACGATCGCCCGCCAGCTGTCGGCGTCGTCCGCGCCCCCGCCCTTGGAGGTCACTCCGTAGCCGCCGGTGGCCTGCGCGGTGGCGCCGTGGCCCCGGTGGTCGGAGGCGACGACGCCGTAGCCGTGCGCGGTCAGGTGCCGGGCGAAGCGGTCGTAGCGCAGGGCGTGTTCGGCGGCTCCGTGCGCGATCTGCACGTAGGCGCGCGGCCTGCCGTCGGCGGGCAGCCAGGTGTACGTGGCGACGGGCACGCCGTCCGCCGCGTTGAGCAGCCCCGCGGTGTACGTGGCGGAGGTGGTGGTGGGCGTCGCGTCGTCGGCTCGGTCGGGCATCGCAGCGGGCTCCCTCTTACGGCGGTGTGCGGCTGTCGTGCGGCGTCACGTGGATTTCGTGCGGCGCCACGTGGGTGTACGGCTGTCGTGGGCTGTCGTGCGGCGTCGTGTGGATTTCGTGCGGCGCCACGTGGGTGTACGGCTGTCGTGGGCTGTTGTGGGCTTGTCGGGCGGCGTCGTGTGTTTTGGGCGGCGCCACGTGCTGTCGTGCGGCGCCGCGTGCGTATGGCGGCTGTCCTTCGGGCGCCACGCGGGTGTCGTGCGGCGCCACGCGGGTGTCCTGCGGCGCCACGTGCGTATGGCGGCTGTCGTACGGCGTCTAGGTTCTCGCCAGGCCCCGGCCGGTTCCCCTCCGTTCCAGCCTCCCCCACGTCCGCCCCACCATGCGGACCACTCGCCGGGCGGGGCCGAACTCACCACGGAACAGATATCACCCCACCCCACCCCACCCCACCCCACTCATCGCCGATCCGTCGCCCACCGCCTCCCGCCGCCTCCCATCGCCTCCCGCCACCTCTCACCGCCTCCCGCCTTCCCCCTCACCTCCACCCCTCCCGACCCATTGACCCCCCGCGGGCCCGGAACCTACCCTGAACCCCGCTCCATGAAAGCGCTTTCTAGCGATACACCGCAGCGCACACGCAACTCAACGCACACCCGGCGACCGGCAGCCGTCCCATCAGCCAAGCCAGCCCAGGGAGCGCCATGAGTTCCACGGCCAGCAACAGCGCAGCGCCAGGCGGCGCACCACCCCGCGGTGGGCCACCCCGCGGTGGGCCAGCCCACAGTGGGACACCCCACGGTGGACGCGGCGGACCGACAGCACGGCGGCGGAGCGCGCCGAGGCCCGTACTCGTTCTGATCGCCCTGCTCGCCCTCGTCATGGGCCTCGGTCTCGCCGATCCGCCGCGTGCCGAGGCCGCGCCCGCCTTCCGTGTCCTGGTGTTCTCCAAGGTCACGAACTTCGCCCACGACTCGATCCCGGCGGGCATCGCGGCGGTCGAGAAGCTCGGCGCCGAGCACGGCTTCGAGGTCGAGGCGACCGACGACGCCTCGGCGTTCACCGACGTCAACCTCGCGCGCTTTCAGGCGATCGTCTTCAACAACACCAACTCGACGCCGGAGAAGGGCGATCTGCTCGACGCCGGCCAGCGCGCGGCCTTCCAGAAGTACGTGCGCGCGGGCGGCGGCTACGTCGGGCTGCACGCGGCGTCGGCGAGCGAGCGTGACTGGGACTGGTACGAGGGACTGGTCGGCGCGATCTTCGACAAGCATCCGGAAGTGCAGACGGGGCGGGTCAAGGTGCTCGACCACGCCCACCCGTCCACCAAGGCGCTCCCGGAGCTCTGGGAACGCACCGAGGAGTGGTACAACTGGCGCGCCAACCCCACGGGGAAGGTGCACACCCTTGCCCAGGTGAAGGTGCGGGACGGGGTCTCGGGGCTGGACGAGGGCGTCGACCAGCCCTGGTCCTGGTGCCAGAACTACGACGGCGGCCGGTCCTGGTACACCGCGGGCGGCCACGCCAAGGCGGCCTTCCAGGAGGAGGGTTTCCTCGGGCATCTCCTCGGCGGCATCCAGTGGGCCGCGGGCGACAAGCCGGGTGACTGCACCGCCACGAAGACCGGCAGCTTCCAGCGGACGCCGCTGGCCACCGCGGACCTGGCCGACCCCTTCGAGCTGGCGGTCGCGCCGGACCGCCGGGTCTTCTTCGTCCAGCGCACCGGCAAGCTGAAGATCATCGACCAGGAGACGCTCAAGGTCTCCACCGCGCTCGATCTCGCGTACACACCGGAGATGACGAGCCAGTCGGACGGGCTGCTCGGGCTGGCGCTCGACCCGGATTTCCGGGACAACCACTGGCTCTATCTGCTCCACTCCGACAAGACGGAGAACCGCATCAACCTCTCCCGCTTCACCGAGACGGGCGGAAAGGTCGACGCGGCGTCGGAGAAGCGGCTGCTGACCATTCCGACGCTGCGCGGCGAGGGCCGGGCCAATTCCCACATGGCGGGTTCGATCGCCTTCGACAAGAAGGGTGAGCTGTATATCGCCACGGGTGACAACACCGATCCGTTCGCCTCGGACGGGTTCACGCCGATCGACGAGCGCGAGGGCCGCCGGGCCTGGGACGCGCAGGGCACTTCCGGCAATACGAATGATCTGCGCGGAAAGATTCTCCGGATCACTCCGAAGGACGATGGGACCTATGCGGTGCCCGAGGGGAATCTCTTCCCGGCCGGCACCGGCAAGACGCGCCCCGAGGTCTACGCGATGGGGCTGCGCAATCCCTTCCGCATCACCACGGACCCGCGCAGCGGTGCGCTTTTGGTGGCCGACTACGGCCCCGACGCCAGGCAGGCGGTCGCCGACCGGGGCCCTGAGGGGACGGTCGAGTTCGACCGGATCACCGAGGCGGGGAACTACGGCTGGCCCTACTGCATCGGCGACAACACCCCGTTCAACGACTACGACTTCGCGACGAAGACCTCGAAGGGGAAATTCGACTGCGCGAAGATCGTGAACGACTCGCCCAACAACACGGGTCTGCGTGAGCTGCCGCCCGCGAAGCCCGCGAACGTCTGGTACGCCTACTCCGAGTCGAAGGACTTCCCCGAACTCGGCGCGGGCGGCGGCGGCCCGATGAGCGGCCCCGTCTACGACTACGACGCCGACAATCCGTACAAGACCAAGTTTCCCGAGTACTTCGAGGGAAAGTGGTTCAACTACGAGCTGACCCGGCAGTGGTTCAAGACGTTCTCGATCCAGGAGAAGGACCAGACGTTCACCGATCCGCGGTTCGAGACCGCCAAGGCCGGTGATCTTCAGTCCATCAACTCCGTCTTCTCCGACATGAAGTGGAACCAGCCTTTCGACGCCGATTTCGGGCCCGACGGGGCGCTGTACGTCATCGACTTCGGCCTCGGCAGCGGCACAGGCCGCGGCGGCAGCAACGAAGGCTCCGGCATCTACCGCATCGACTACGTGGCTGACGGACGCCTTCCCGACGCCCGGATCTCGGCCACCGCGGACAGCGGACGCGCGCCGCTGACCGTCGAGTTCTCCAGCGAGGGCTCCGGTCTCCCTGACGACAAGCCGGTCACGTACGCGTGGGACTTCGACGGGAACGGCACGACCGACTCCACCGAGGCCCACCCGACCCACACCTACACCGAGGAAGGGCAGTTCACGGCCCGCCTGAAGGTGACGGGGCCCGGCGGCCTCGACGGCCTGGCCGTGCGGGAGATCACCGTCGGCAACACCCGGCCGACAGTCACGATCCAGAAGCCGCCGAACGGCGGAATGTTCGCCTTCGGCGACACCATCCCGTTCACCGTCGAGGTCAAGGACCGCGAGGACGGGCGGATCGACTGCGACCGGGTCGTCGTGCAGTCCCAGCTCGGGCACGACTCGCATCTGCACCCGCTGGACAACTACACGGGCTGCGCGGGCGAGATCGTGACGGACGCCGGCGACAGCCACGGGCCGGGCCAGAACCTGTACTACGGCATCACCGCCCAGTACGAGGACAAGGGCGCCGGTGACGTGCCCGCGCTGACCGGGTCCGCCTCGCTGACCCTGCGCACCTCCTTCCGCGAGGCCGAGCACCGCACTGCCACGGGCGGCGCGCACGGCGGCGTGGACACCGGGGCCAGGGCGGACGCGTCGGGCGGCAAGCGGCTCATCGAGATCGAGGACAAGGACTGGGTCTCCTTCGACCCCGTCCATCTGAAGGGCGTCGACTCGGTGACGGTGGGTGCCTCCTCCGGCGGTCTCGGCGGCGACGTCGAGTTCCGGGCCGGGTCACCCACGGGCAAGCTGCTCGGCAAGGTGACCGTGCCGAACACCGGCGGCTGGTCCCACTTCGTCTCGCCGACCACGCGGCTCGCCGAGCACGACGGCACGATGAAGCTGTACGCGGTCTTCACCAACCCCGAGTGGGCGGCGGGGAAGCCGGACCTCCTGTCGGTGGACTGGCTGCGCTTCAACGGCCCCGGGGTCGAGAAGCGGTCCGGCGCGAAGGTCGGAGTCACGGCGGCCCCGGCGAGCGGCGCTCCTCCCCTGGCCGTCGACCTCACCGGCACGGTGAAGCTGCCCGCGGGGCGCACCGCCGCCTCCTACCACTGGGACTACGGCGACAACTCCCCACCGGCCGGTGGCACCGAGGGCCCGGCCGCGAAGCACACGTACGCGCGCGCGGGGACGTACACCGCCCATCTGACGGTGACCGACGACAAGGGCGACACGACGACCGGCGCGGTCCGCCTCACGGCGAAGGAGGGACAGTGATGAGCCCGGACAGTTCTGCGAGTTCTGCGAGGGCTTACGGGGGTACGCGGCGTGCCTTTCTCCGTACGTCCATCGGTACGTCGGTGGGGCTCGCGGCGGCCGTCGGCGGCGCGCTGCCCGCGTGGGCCGGTGGGGACCAGGGCAAGCGCCGGCGCATTCCGCGCGGCGGCATCGGCATGCACCTGTACACGATGCGCGACGCGCTCGCGCGGGACTTCGCGGGCACGCTGGAACAGCTCGCGGAGATCGGGTACGCGACGGTGGGCGTCAGCGGACGGCACGGGTACGACGCCGTCGCGATCCGGCGGATGCTGGACGCGGTGGGCCTGCGGGCGGTCCTTGAGCACGTCGCGTATCCCACCCTCACCGGCCCCGACCTGCCACGGGCGCTCGACGACCTGCACACCCTGGGCGCCGCGTGGCCCGTGGTGCCGAGCCTGCCGGGGGCCATGCACACCCCGGACGGCTTCCGGGAGGCGGCGCGGCAGTTCAACCGCATCGGCCGCGCCTCGCGCGAGGCGGGGCTCGGTCCTGTGCTGTTCCACAACCACGGCTCGGACCATGTGGTGGTGGACGGCCGGAGCCTGTACGACATCCTCCTGGCGGAGACCGATCCGCATCTGGTCGCCTTCGAACTGGACGTGTACTGGGCGGCGAAGGGCGGCGGCACCGGGCCCGGGACGTACTTCCGGTGCCATCCGCGCCGCTTCCCCGCGCTGCACGTGAAGGACATGGCGGCCGACGGCGGGTTCGCCGACGTCGGTTCGGGGACGCTCGACTTCGCCGCGATGTTCGCCCACGCGCGCGTGGGCGGCGTCCGGCAGTGGCTGGTCGAGCACGACTCCCCGGCCGATCCGTTCGCGACGGCGCGGAACAGTTACGCCTATCTGGCGGCGCTGCGCTACTGAGCCGTCGCTCCGGACCGTGCGGCGAGCCGCTTGTAGAAGAGCGTCGTCGCACGGAGGACCCCGGCCGGGTCGGTCGCGTAGTCGGGGATCGACCCAGCCGACGTCCATCCGGCCCTGCCGTAGAGCGTCTCCGCGGGGCTGCCGGTCTCGGTGTCCAGGACGAGCAGGGTCACGCCCGCGTCGGCCGCGGCCGCTTCGGCGGTGGCCAGGAGCGCGCGGGCGAGGCCCTGCCCGCGCGCGGACGGGTGGACCATCAGCTTGGTGACGTCGGCCCGGTGGCGGCCGTTGGGCTTGTCGGTGAAGGCAACGCCGACGGTTCCCATGACCCGTCCGGCGTCGAGCGCGGCCCATACCGCGAGGTCGCCCGCCTCGACCGCACCGGCGAGCCCACGCCACCAGTCGGCCGCGGTGGCGCCGTCCAGATCCGCGAGGAAGCCGAGCGAGGCGCCGCCCCGCACGGTCTCGACGAGCAGCTCCGCGAGACCGTCCGCGTGACCGAGAAGCCCCGCGACGTCCAAACGCGTGATATCGGTCCCAGCGGCGACCGGCCGCGTGATGCCGGTCCCGGCGGCAGTCGGCCGCGTGATGCCCGTCCCGCCGCCGGCCGGACTCGTAGCGTCGGTCGCCGTCACGGTTTCACGACCACCAGCGCGTACCGCACGGCCTCTTCACCTAGGCAGCGGAAGCGCGACGCGCCCCACACCCGGTAGCGCAGGCAGTCGCCGGTGCGCAGGGCGTGTGGCTCGCCCTGGACCGTGACCTCCAGGGCGCCTTCGAGCACCCAGATGTGCTGCTCCAGGCCGGGCACGGGCGGCCGGTCGTACGCGATGTCGGCGCCCGGCTGAAGCCGGCCCTCGACCAGCTCGCCGCGCATCCCGAGGTGCGGCGGCGAGACCGACCAGCGCATGAAGCCGGCTTCGTCGTCCGTCCAGACCGCTTGGTCGACGGCGCGCACGAGGTGCGCGGGCTCCGCCTCCACCTCGCTCAGGAGCTGCGACATGGTGCGCTGGTAGACGGCGCAGAGTCGGTTGAGGAGGGCCGCGGTGGGGCTGATCTCCGCGCGCTCGGCGCGGGACAGGGTGGAGCGGCTGATCCCGCTGAGCTCGGACAACTCGCCCAGGGACCAGCCGTGTTCGGCCCGCAGCTCCGCCAGCCGGGCGGCGAGGCGCGCGTCGGCTCCTTCATGTTCGCTGGAGAGTGCGTCCATATTCGGCACGCTATCCCGTATCTGGGATGTCGACAAGGGTGATCCACCTCTCGGCGGACCTCCGGCCCCTCCGTCGCGCGGACCGCGTTCAGTCGTGTGCCGAGACCGCTCCAAGCAGCTCCCTGATCCGTCCCGTCGCCGCGCGGAACTCGGGCGACGCGAGGGTGGCCGCGTAGTCGCGCTCGGCGGGCAGGCCGACGTCGACGGTCTCGGTGATGGTGCCGGGGCGCGGGCTCATCACCACGACGCGGTCCGCGAGGTAGGCGGCCTCGGCGATCGAGTGCGTCACCAGGATCACCGTGGTGCCGGTCTCCCGCCAGATGCGGTTCAGCTCGACGTTCATCTGCTCGCGCGTGAGCGCGTCGAGGGCGCCGAACGGCTCGTCCATGAGCAGGACGGGCGGCTCGTGCAGCAACGCCCGGCAGAGCGCCACGCGCTGCTGCATGCCGCCGGACAGCTCGTGCGGATAGGCGTCCTCGAAGCCGTCGAGTCCGGTCATGCGGATCAGCTCGTCGGCACGCGCGCGTGCCCGCTCCCCCGGGATCTTCCGCATCTCCGCCTGGAGGAGGATGTTGCGCCGTGCCGAGCGCCAGTCGAGCAGGGCGGCACGCTGGAAGACGTATCCGATGTCGCGCCGGGGGCCGCGCACCCGTTCGCCGCCGAGGAGCACCTCGCCCGACGACGGCGCGAGCAGCCCCGCGACCAGCTTGAGGAGCGTGGACTTGCCGCAGCCCGAGGGGCCGACGATCGCCACGAACTCGCCCGCGGGGATGTCGAGCGAGACCTCGCTCAACGCGGTGACGTCCTGCTTCTTCGTGCGGAAGCGGACACCGGCCTCGTCCACCCGTACGGCGGGCACGGCCGCCGAGGTGAACATGGCCCCCTTCCGCAGCACCGCCCCCTCCCGCAGCACCGCCCCGCCCTTGAGCGCCCCGCCCTTGAGCGCCCTGCCCTTGAGCGCCGCGTCCTCAGGCATGCTCACCCCTTGCTCCCTTCACTCCCCGCGGCCTTGGCCGAATCCCAATACTCGGCCACGGGCCTGGGGTTCTTGACCATGCCCGCCTTCGAGAAGACCTCGATGGTCTGCTTCCAGTCCGCCTCCGTGTTGACGCCGGGCGCCTTTCCCTCGGTGGCTTCGGTGTGCAGCAGGGTGAGCGTCGTCCTGAACTGCTCGGCCAGCACGGCCTTGGGCGGCAGTTGCTCGGAGGCGCCCTCCATGGCGGCCACCGCGGGCCCCGGGTTCTTCTCCGCCGCCGCCCACGCCTCGCTCACCGCGGCGGCCATCCGTTTCGCCAGGTCGCCCCTGCCCTGGAGGATCTTGCCGCCCGCGATGAGGCCGTTGGAGTAGAAGTTCAGGCCGTGCTCGGAGAAGCGCAGGTACGACACGTCCTTCTTGGCCTTGTTCCGCATGGTCGGCCCCTGGTCGCTCGCGTAGCCGAGCAGGGCGTCCGTCCTGCCGGAGATCACCGCGGCGATCTTGCCCGCCGGGTCGGTGTTCTGGATCTCGACGTCGGAGGCGTCCATGCCGTTCTTCTGGAGGAAGATCGGGAAGGTCTTGGTGAGCGCGTCACCGGCCGTGCCCGCGATCGTCCTGCCCTTCAGGTCGTCCGGCGATTCGACGCCCTCGGACGTGAAGGACTGCACGGACGCCGGGGTGGTCTGGAGGAACACCCCGAGGCTCTTGACCTTCACCCCCTGCTCGACGCCGGCGAGCACGGCCGGGGTGTCGGCCCACCCGAAGTCGGTCTGCCCGGCGGCGGTGGCCTGCACGGTCTTCTGCGAGCCCTGGCCCGCCCTGATCTCCAGGTCGATGCCGTGCTTCTCGAAGACCTTCCGCTTCTCGCCGTAGTAGAACGGCGCGTGCTCGCCGTAGGGGTACCAGTTGAGCGTCAGCGTCACCTTGTCCAGCTTCTCGCCGGAGTCGCTGACGCTCGTCTTCTCGTCGCCGCCACAGGCCGTGGCGGCCGTCGCGACGAGCGCCAGGGGGACGAGGCCGGTGAGGAGTCTGCGCGCGTGCATGGGACGGCCCTTCTCGCGTACGGCGGGACATGGCTGGGCGGTGGTGGCGGGGTTCAGTACGTGGCGGCCGGGTCCCTGCGCCCCGCGTGCCAGGGAAGCAGCAGCTTCTCGGCGATCTCGACGAGCACGAAGAGCACCACGCCGATCAGGGACATCACGAGCAGCCCCGCGAAGAGCATGGGGGTGTCGAGGTTGCCGTTGGCCTGGAGGATGACGTAGCCGAGGCCTTCGTCGGCACCGACGAACTCCCCGACGACCGCGCCGGTGACGGCGAGCGTGACGGCCACCTTGAGGCCGGAGAAGAGATGCGGCAGCGACGCCGGGAAGCGGATCTTGAGGAAGGTCTGCCAGGGCCTCGCACCCATGGTCGCGGAGAGCTGGAGCATCTCGGGGTCCACGGCCTTGAGCCCGGTCACCATGGAGATCACGACGGGGAAGAAGGCGATCAGGACGGCGATGAGGATCTTCGGCGTCACCCCGAAGCCGAGCCAGACCACGAACAGCGGGGCGATGGCGATCTTCGGCACGACCTGGGCGAAGAGGAGGACGGGGTAGAGGGTCTTCTCGACCGTCGCCGAGGCGACCATGAGGACGGCGGCGACGATGCCGACGGCGACCGCGACGACGAACCCGATGAGAGTCTCGTACGTGGTGACCCAGCTGTGCTGCCAGAGGTAGCCGGGCTTGTCGAGGATGACGTCCAGGGTCGCGCCGGGCGAGGGCACGAGATAGGCCTCGACCATCTCGGTGGCGGCGATCAGCCACCAGACGCCGAAGCAGACGAGCAGGAGCGCCAGCGGGCGCCAGCTCTTCTCGGCGAGGTCGGCCGTGCGCTTCCCGAGGCTCGGGCGTTGCCGCAGAGCGACCCCGGCCGTCTGCACGGGAGTTGGCGTGGACAGTGCGCTCTTCACGATGAACTCCCCTGATGTTCCGTGCCATTCGAAGAGAGCGGTGCGGAGTGCCGGGAAATCGCCACGGTCAGAAAGCGCTTTCTGACAGCTTGTCGGTCACGCTAATGACTGGCCGAGCACAGGGTCAAGGGGCCGGACCTGAGTTTCGTGGGGCGCCAGAGGTCCAGGGCGGGTCCGGCGACAGGCTCTCAGTCCGCCGCCTCGCCCAGCGCCGCGAGGACCGGGCGGATCAGCGGATGCCCCTCCGCCCCGCACCGCACGGCCGCGAACACCCGGCGCGTCGGGGCGGCGCCGTCGACGGGGCGCACCACGGCCCCGGAGACGTCCATGCCGCGCAGCGCCGAACGCGGTACGAGGGCGACGCCCGCGCCGGCCGAGGCGAGGGCCACCACCGCACGGAAGTCGTCGGACCAGTGTTCGAGCAGGGGCTGGAAGCCCGCCTGCTCACAGGCGAGGACCACGACGTCGTGGCAGGGGTTCCCGGCGAACGGGCCGATCCAGGCGTCCTTGGCCAGCTCCGCGAGCGGCACGCGCTCCGCGTCGGCGAGCCGGTGGCCGAGCGGCAGCACCGCGTCGAAGGGCTCGGCGTAGAGGGGCACGCGGGTCAGCCGGGGGTCGTCGGCACCGGGCGCACCCCGGTACTCCACGGCCACCGCCACGTCGACCTGCCGGTCGAGGACCATCGGCAGGCTCGCGTCCCCCTCGGCGTCCTGCACCCGCAGTCTGATCCCGGGCGCGGACGTGGCGAGGCGGGCCAGGGCCGGGCCGACGACCAGGGCTATGCCGGTGGCGAAGGAGGCGACGGTCACCGTCCCCGCCTCGCCGGAGCTGTACGCGGCGAGTTCGGCCTCGGCGCGTTCGAGCTGGGCCAGGACCGCGTTGGTGTGCGTCAGCAGGATCTCGCCGGCGGACGTCAGGCGCACACCTCGGGCGGAGCGTTCGACCAGGCGGTGCCCCGTCTCCTGCTCCAGCGCCGTGAGCTGCTGGGACACCGCTGACGGCGTGAGGTACAGCGCGGCGGCAGCGGCCGTGACCGTGCGGTGGTCGGCCACCGCCCGGAGAATGTGCAGCCGCCGCGCTTCAATCATGCGAACAATTGTCCCTCACCCCGGGCGGTGCCCACCCCGGGCCGCGCCCCTCAGAGATGCAGGGCCTCAGGGCCTCGGCGCCTCAGACCAGCTCGGCGCGCGCCGCGACGAACGCGTCGACGGCCCGGTTCACGTCCTCCGTGGAGTGCGCGGCCGAGAGCTGCACGCGGATGCGGGCCGCGCCCTGCGGCACCACGGGGTACGAGAAGCCGATCACGTAGACGCCGCGCTCCAGGAGAAGCTCGGCCATGCGGCCCGCGACGGACGCGTCGCCGATCATGACGGGGGCGATGGCGTGGTCGCCGGGGAGGATGTCGAAGCCCTCCTCGGTCATCCGCGAGCGGAACAGCGCGGTGTTCGCGGCGAGCCGCTCACGCAGGTCGCCCGCCGACTCCAGGAGGTCCAGGACCTTCAGCGAGGCCGCGGCGATCACCGGGGCGAGCGTGTTGGAGAAGAGGTACGGGCGCGAGCGCTGGCGCAGCAGGGCGACGATCTCGGCGCGGGCCGCGACGTAGCCGCCGGAGGCGCCGCCGAGCGCCTTGCCCAACGTACCGGTGATGATGTCGACGCGGTCCATGACGCCGTGCAGCTCGGGGGTGCCGCGGCCGCCGGGGCCGACGAAGCCGACGGCGTGCGAGTCGTCGACCATGACCATGGCGTCGTAACGGTCGGCGAGGTCGCAGATCTCGCCCAGCGGGGCGACGTAGCCGTCCATGGAGAAGACGCCGTCGGTGACGATCAGCTTCCGGCGGGCGCCGCCGTCGGAGGCCTCCTTGAGCTGCTGCTCCAGGTCCGCGAGGTCGCGGTTGGCGTAGCGGAAGCGGCGGGCCTTGCACAGGCGGATGCCGTCGATGATCGACGCGTGGTTGAGCGCGTCGGAGATCACCGCGTCCTCCGGGCCGAGCAGCGTCTCGAAGACACCGCCGTTGGCGTCGAAGCAGGAGGAGTAGAGGATCGTGTCCTCCTGGCCGAGGAAGGCGGAGAGCCGCGCCTCCAGCTCCTTGTGCACCTCCTGCGTGCCGCAGATGAAGCGGACGGAGGCCATGCCGTAGCCCCAGCGGTCCAGGGCGTCGTGGGCGGCGGCGACGACCTCGGGGTGGTCGGCCAGGCCGAGGTAGTTGTTGGCGCAGAAGTTGAGGACCTCGCCGGGGCGGCCTCCGGAGGTGACGGCGACCGTGGCGGACTGCGGGGTGCCGATGACGCGCTCGGGCTTGTGCAGGCCCGCGGCGCGGATCTCGTCGAGGGTGGCCTGGAGGTCTTCGCGTATGGAGTCGAACATGCGTGAATCCTTAGGGATCAGGAATCGGACCGGGTCGAGCCGGGGTGAGCCAGGGTCGAGCCGGGGTGGGACCGTGGCGGGACCGTGGCGGGTCAGGAGGTCCAGTCGAGGATGACCTTGCCGCCGCGGCCGCTCGCCGCGTCGTCGAAGGCCGCCTCGAAGTCGCGGTGGCCGTAACGGCCCGTGATCACGGGGGCCAGGTCGAGGCCGCCTTCGAGCAGGACGGACATCGCGTACCAGGTCTCGAACATCTCGCGGCCGTAGATGCCCTTGATCGTGATCATCGAGGTGACGATCCTGGCCCAGTCGACGGCGAACTCCTCGGCCGGCAGACCGAGCATGGCTATCTTGCCGCCGTGGGTCATGTTGGCGACCATGTCGCGCATCGCGCGCGGGTTGCCGGACATCTCCAGGCCGACGTCGAAGCCCTCGCGCAGGCCCAGCGTGCGCTGGCCTTCGGCGATCGTCGAGTCCGCCACGTTCAGGGCGAGGCTGACGCCGACCTTGCGGGCCAGTTCGAGGCGCTCCTCGCTGACGTCGGTGACCACGACGTTGCGGGCACCGGCGTGCCGCGCCACGGCGGCCGCCATGAGGCCGATCGGGCCCGCCCCGGTGATCAGCACGTCCTCGCCGACCAGCGGGAAGGACAGCGCGGTGTGCACGGCGTTGCCGAACGGGTCGAAGATCGCGGCCACGTCGAGGTCCACTGGGCTCCGGTGCACCCACACGTTCGCCGCGGGCAGCGCGACGTACTCGGCGAAGGCGCCGTCACGCCCGACGCCGAGGCCGACCGTGGCGCGGCACAGGTGACGCCGCCCGGCCAGGCAGTTGCGGCACTTGCCGCAGACCAGGTGGCCCTCGCCGCTGACCCGGTCGCCCGCCGAGACGTCGGCGACGTCACGGCCCACCTCGACGACCTCGCCGACGAACTCGTGCCCGACCACCAGCGGCGCGCTGATCGTCTGCTGCGCCCAGCCGTCCCAGGCCCGGATGTGCAGATCGGTCCCGCAGATACCGGTGCGGAGCACCTTGATGAGGACGTCCCCGTGGCCGATGACCGGCTCCGGTACGTCCATCAGCCGGAGACCCGGTTCCGCTTTCTCCTTGACCAGCGCCTTCAACGCAACGGCTCCTGTCATACGTCGCTTCTTCCCCCGACGTCACAGGAATCTTCCCTACGGCGGCGCCCCGGTCCATCGAGACTTTCTTAAGCGCCGCCGCAGCTTTCCTTCAGACCTTGCCGGTCAGCGGACCTGCCCACCCTCGAAATAGGCGATCAGGGCGGGGTCCAGCCCCGGCACCTCGCGCGGCGTGCCGCCGTCCCGCAGCGACTGCGTCGCCCGCACACCGGCCGCGACCGCCATGCGCGCCGCGACGGGCGAGGTGTCGGTGAGCCCTCCCTCGCGGGCGAAGCGGACGAACTCGTCGATCAGCAGCGGGTCGGCGCCGCCGTGCCCGCCGTCGTCCTCGGCGTCGGGCACCGGGTACGTGGCGTCCGCCTCGCCCCGGTAGCCGGAGCGGCGGGAGTTCCACACCTTGACCTCCGCGCCGGGCCCGTCGCCGAAGTTCTCCAGGCGGCCCGCGTCGCCGATCACGGTGTAGTTGCGCCAGTAGTCGGGGGTGAAGTGGCACTGCTGGTAGGCGGCGAGGACGCCGTTGTCCAGGCGCATGTTGACCAGGGAGACGTCCTCGACGTCGATGACCGGGTTGAGGCCGCGCTGGGTGTGCGGCGGCCAGTGACCGTCCTCCGTGTACCAGTCGTCGGTCTTCGGCTCGCCCGGCGCGCGGCGGTGCGTGTTGTCCCCGTAGACCATCAGGTCACCCAGGGCCTGGACGTGCCGTGCGTAGCCGTTCGCGAGCCAGTGCAGTACGTCGATGTCGTGGGCGGCCTTCTGCAGCAGCAGACCGGTGGTGTACTGCCGCTCGGCGTGCCAGTCCTTGAAGTACCAGTCGCCGCCGTAGCCCACGAAGTGGCGCACCCACACCGTCTTGACCCGGCCGATCTCGCCGCGCTCGATGATGTCGCGCATCAGCCGGACCACGGGCATGTGGCGCATGTTGTGCCCGACGTACAGCCGCGTGCCCGTCTCGTACGCCGTCCGCAGGATCTCGTCGCACGCCTCGATGCCGATTTCCAGGGGCTTCTCGACGAAGACGGGCTTGCCCTCGCGCAGCGCCTCGCGGGCCAGTTCCGCGTGGGTGTGGTCGGGGGTGAGGACCACGATCGCGTCGACGTCCGGGTCCTCCACCACCTTGCGGTGGTCGCTCGATATCAGCGCGCCGGGGAAGGCGACCGCCGCCTCGGCGCGGGCGGTGGCGTCGTGCTCGGCCAGCGCGGTGACGCGCGAGCCGGCTCCCGGCCGGTGGGCGGTGCGGGCGAGCGAGCCGCGCAGTCCGTAGCCGAGAACGCCGAGACGGAGGTCGGTCATGGAACTTCCTTCGCTTGTGCCGGTGTCGCCGTGAGCTTGATCCTTGTGTATCCGGCGGTGACCGCCCATGTCGAGGTGCCGGAAGCCCTAGGGATGCACGGGCACGTGGGCGAGGCCGACCGGTCCGGTGCCGGTGTTCTGACCCGGCCGTCGGGCCGGGGTCAGATCCCGCCGTCCTCCCTCCGGTGGATCTGTCCGACCAGCTCCGCGGCCATCGTCTTGATGGTGTCGAGGCCCGCCCTGCCCCAGCGGCGCGGCTCGACGTCGACGACGCAGACGGTGCCGAGCGCCAGCCCCGTACGGTCGACGAGGGGCGCGCCGAGGTAGGAGCGGATGCCGATCTCGTCGACCACGGGGTTGCCCGCGAAGCGCGGGAAGTCGCGGACGTCCTCCAGGACGAGGGCCTTGCGGCGCACCACCACGTGCGGGCAGTAGCCGTGGTCGCGGGCCATGTAGCGGCCCAGCGAGCCGGCCGGCCGCCCGTCGGCGGTGTGCAGGCCCGCGAAGAACTGCCGCTCCTCGTCGATGAAGTTGACCATCGCGTACGGCGCCGCGGTCAGCTCGGCGAGCCGGCCCGCGAAGGCGTCGAGGGCGGGATCGGTCCGTTCCCCGATGTCCAGTTCCCGCAGTCTGCGCACGCGCGCGGGAGCCTCCTTGTCGACGGGGGTGAGCAGCAGGCGCCCGGTCGGGTCGTGCATCACGTATGGGCTCCGTAGCTCGGTGCCGGGGCGTGGGCGAGAAGGTGTTTGACGAGCGTGAGGAGCGTCTGGATGCCGGAGCTGGAGATCCGCGCGTCGCAGCGCACCACCGGCACCCGGGGGTCCAGATCGAGCGCGGAGCGCACCTCCTCGGGTTCGTAGCGGTGGGCGCCGTCGAATTCGTTGATGGCGACGATGAAGCCCATGCCGCGCTGTTCGAAGAAGTCCACGGCGGCGAAGCAGTCCTCCAGGCGGCGGGTGTCGGCGAGCACCACCGCGCCGAGCGCGCCTTCGGAGAGCTCGTCCCACATGAACCAGAACCGTTCCTGGCCCGGGGTGCCGAAGAGATACAGCACGTGTTCGGGGTCGAGCGTGATCCGTCCGAAGTCCATGGCGACGGTCGTCGTCGTCTTGTTCTCCACACCGGACAGGTCGTCGGTGCCTTCGCTGACCGTGGTGAGCAGCTCCTCGGTGCTCAGCGGGGCGATCTCGCTGACCGCGCCCACGAATGTGGTCTTGCCGACCCCGAATCCCCCTGCGACCAAGATCTTCAGCGCGGTGGGGAAGGGGTCAGAGCTGTCGTCGTAATCCATCGAGCACTGCCTCCAACAGGGAACGGTCAGTGGGGTTGTGGTAGAAGTCCGGGGCCTTCGTGGTGAGGGCCCCGCAGTCGAGGAGATCGCTGAGGATCACTTTGGTGACGACCGCGGGCAGCTTCAGCTGGGCCGCGATCTCGGCGACGGAGGTGGGTGCCTCGCACTGGCCGAGGGCCGCGGAATGCTCTGGTCCGAGGTAGCCGAGGGGGGTCGCCCCGGTGGCCATGACCTGGGAGAGCAGGTCGAGTTGGGTGGTCGGTCTTGTCCGTCCGTTGCTGACGGTGTAGGGGCGGACGAGGCGTCCCGCCGCGTCGTCGAGCCAGGGCCCGTCATGCGGGGCCGCCATGGTCAGTGCCTCATCGGCGCGGGTTCGCCGACCGGCTGCCGGGGCGCGGTGATCAGGTACGGGCGCACGCTCTTGACCAGCATCGCCATCTCGTAGCCGAGGACGGCCGCGTCGGCGTCTCTGCCCGCCAGCACGGCGAGGCAGGTGCCGGAGCCCGCGGTGGAGACGAACAGGAGCGTGGAGTCCAGTTCCACGACGACCTGCCGGACGTCGCCGCCGTCGCCGAAGCGGATGCCCGCGCTGCGCCCGAGCGAGTAGAGGCCCGAGGCGAGGGCGGCCATGTGGTCGGCGCTGTCGGTGTCGAGGCCGTGCACCGACTTCACGAGACCGTCGGAGGAGAGCAGGACGGCGCTGTGGGTGTGCGGCACACGCTGCACGAGGCCGCTCATCAGCCAGTCGAGATCGGATACATGGCCGCCGGTCGGCGCATCGCTCGCCATGGTGGATCGACTCCTTGGGGTACGGACGTACGGAGGTCTGCCGGGGGCAGAGGTGGGTGGAGGCAGAGGTGACAGGGCATCGGGCGTGAGGTGCTGGTCGGTCAGCCGCCTTGTCCGTTCCCGTCGGGCGGGAGGCCGGCCTCGTACTCCCGCCGGGTGGGGTCGCGCGCGTCCTGCGCCTGGGCGAGACCGATGCCGCGCTGGAACGCGGCCATGAGGCCCGGGTCGTGGCCGGCGACGTCGCTGTCGGGACGCGGCACCGGGGAGTCGCGCAGCTGGGGCGCGATGTGCTCCTGCGCACGCCGCTTGGGCAGTTGAGGCCTGCCGACCCGCCCGTGCACGGCGCCGTTCAGCGGTGTGGGGGGCATGCCCGCGTGCTGGGCCGCCGCCTGCCGGTCCTCGGGGCGGATGCCGGGCACGGCTTCGGCGGGCGTGGGCCGCTCCTGCCGGGCGCCGCGCACGGGCAGGGGCGCGGGCGCCTCGCCCCGCGGCTGGAACGGTACGGGCACCACGCCTTGGCGGGGCTGCCCGGCGGGGCCGGGGGCGGCAGAGTGCGCGGCCGGGGTGCCGTTCGGGGCCGGGGTGCCATGCGGGGCCGGGGTGCCATCGGGGGCTGCCCCCAGCGCCGCCGCCTCGGCGGCCTCGGTGGCCTCGGTGGCCTCGGTGGCCGGGCGTCGCTTGGCCGGGGTCGCGCCCTGTTCCTCGCCGAGGAGTTCCTGCGGCACGATCACCACGGCCTGGACGCCGCCGTAGATGTTGGTCTGGAGCCGGACGGCCACGCCGTGCCTGCGGGCCAGCGCGGAGACCACGAAGAGCCCGATGCGGCCGTCCTGCAACAGGCTCGCCACGTTCACCTGGTCTGGGTCGGCGAGCAGGCGGTTCATCTTGTTCTGCTCGGTGAGCGGCATGCCCAGCCCCCGGTCCTCGACCTCCACGGCGAGGCCCGCCGTCACGAGGCCGGCGCGCAGCAGGACCTGGGTGTGCGGGGCGGAGAACACCGTGGCGTTCTCGACGAGTTCGGCGAGCAGGTGGATGACGTCGGCGACGGCGTGCCCGCGCAGGGTGCCGTCGATGGGCGGCACCAGCTTGACGCGGGAGTACTGCTCGACCTCGGCGATGGCCGAGCGCAGCACCTCGGTCGTCGGGACGGGGTGGCTCCACTGGCGGCGCGATACGGCGCCGCCGAGCACGGCGAGGTTCTCGGCGTGCCTGCGGATGCGGGTGGCGAGGTGGTCGACGTGGAAGAGGCCCTTGAGCAGCTCGGGGTCCTCGACGTCGTGCTCCAACTCGTCGAGCAGCGAGATCTCGCGGTGCACGAGCGACTGAAGGCGCCGCGCGAGGTTCACGAAGACCTCGACCTTCTGTTCGCTGCCCGCGTGGCTCGAAAGCTGGGAGGCCTGCACCACGGCGGTGACCGCGACGTCCTGCGCGCGGCTCAGCTCGTCGGCGAGCAGGTCGAACTCGTCGCCGCCGGTACGGTTCCTCGGCGGCGTGCCGCGCGCGGGCGGCGGCTCGCCCCTGCGCAGCCTCTCGACGACTTCCCGCAGCTCGCTCTGGCTCTGCGCGGTGGCACGGCGCAGTGCGCCGACCCGGTTCCGTACGGCCTTCGCGGCACGGTCGGCGGCCACGGCGGCGACCGCGATGCCGCTGAGCCCGACGAGAGCCGCGGCGGCGAGTACGGCGACCAGGACGGGTCCGGGGGCGGTTCCCGCCGAGCGCAGCGTGAACAGCACGGCCGCGCAGGCGCTGAGGCCCACGGCCACGGCGGGCAGCACCGCGATCCGCAGGAGCTGAGGCCGTATGTGGGCCTCGGGGAGTGCGGCGGCGGTCCGGCTGCCGGGTTTGCCGTGCCGCCCACCCTCACGGCGGTCTGCGCGGGTGGCCGGTGCGCGTAGGTGCGACATCTGCGTCCTCGGTACGTTGCGACGGGGGTTCGGCGGGCGGCCCGACTCCTCTGGTGCGGCATGTTCGCGGCAGCGCCGTGCCGGCCGGCAGGTCCGCGAGGCCATCCCCGCCCCGTGATCCCTGCGTCGCCCGACGGCCACACACGGTAGTCGGCACGGCGGCCGGTGCGGTGGGCACTTGGCAAAGACAGCGGGGCAGCGTCCCGCTCTGGTATGACGCCTCGCACAGGGGTCCGAAGCCGAAGCCGGAGACAGAAACAGAGCAGAGACAGAAACAGAAAAGCGCTGCCCGCTCCCGGAGGAGCGGACAGCGCTGTACAAGCGGTCGGCGGGGCTACGGGCGCCCCGCCACGCATCAGGCGACCGGCGCGGCCTCCGCGTCCCCGGCGGCCGCGTCCCCGGCCTGCGCGTCCCCGCTGTCCACGGCTGCGGCCCGTGGCTCGCCCGCCGGGGGCACCTCGGTCCAGCCGCCGGGCGGTACGGCGGCGACGCCGCGCCACCAGGGCGCGTCCGGCACCGTCCGCGACCCGGGCTCGAAGGGCCGGCCGGGGCAGGGCAGCGCGATCTCGGCGCCCGCGCGGCGCGCCGCCGCGAGCGTTCCCTCGCCCGGCTCCGACCACGGGTGCGGCGCGAGGTTGAACGTCGCCCAGTGGATCGGGAGCAGCACGCCGTGCGGCTGCCCGCCCTGGAGGTCCAGGTGGGCCCGCAGGCCCTCCTCGGGCGTCATGTGGATGTCGGGCCAGAACTTCGAGTAGGCGCCGATCTGGATCATGGTGACGTCGAAGGGGCCGTGCTCGGCGCCGATGTCGCGGAAGCCGGAGAAGTACCCCGTGTCCCCGCTGTGGAACACGCGGTGCTCGGGCCCGGCGACCACCCAGGACGCCCAGAGGGTGTGCTGCTGGTTGCGCAGGCCGCGGCCGCAGAAGTGGCGCGCGGGCGTGGCCGTCAGGGTCAGCCCGGCCACCTCAGCGGACTCGTTCCAGTCCAGCTCGCGGAGCCGGTCCGCGGGCACGCCCCAGCGCTCCAGGTGGGCGCCGACGCCGAGCGGCACCGCGAAGACCGTGCCCGTGCCGACCAGGGCCTTGATCGTGGGCAGGTCCAGGTGGTCGTAGTGGTCGTGCGAGATGACCACCACGTCGACCGGGCCGAGCGCGTCGAGGGGTACCGGTGCGGGGTGCAGGCGCTTGGGCCCCGCGAAGGAGAACGGCGAGCACCGCTCGCCCCACACCGGGTCGAAGAGGACGCGCCTGCCGTCGATCTCGGCGAGCACGCTCGAATGCCCCATCCAGGTGATCCGCAGCCCGTCGGCGGGCGGCTCGGCGAGGTCGGCGAGCGTCGTGGAGTGCACGGGGATCGTGCCCGTGGGGCCGCGGCGGACCCGCTCCTCCTTGCGGAAGTAGATCTTCGCGAACTCCAGGGTGGAACCGGACGGCCTGGTCCGCGCCCCCATGGGGTTCTGGAAGGACCCCTCGGCCACGGAGAAGTTCGGCGACCGGCGGATCCGCGCCAGCCGCGCGCCCGCCGGATCCGCACCGAAGGCGAGGGTCCGCAGTGAGCGGAGCCCGGGAATCAGGGACCGGGACACGGGACCTCCTGAAGGGGGTGGATGGACCTTCCCATTATGTCCACGGGCCGCGCCGCCACGTCGTCCGAGCCCGTGCTCCCCGGTCTCCGTCGGCGTGACGCGAGCCCGTGGCTTCGCGCGACGCGATCCCGTGGCTACAGGGGCAGCAGGTCGGGGCGCTTGGCGGCCACGTGGTCGCCGGAGCTCTCGCCGCGGATACGCCGGCCGATCCACGGCACGAGGTACTCCCGCGCCCAGTGGACGTCGTCGCGCCGCAGATCCAGCGTGCCGCGCGGCGGCAGCGGCGGCCACACCTGGTCGGGGTCGGCGGGCACCTCCAGGCCGAGCACCTGACCGGCCCGCAGCGCCACGCGCGTGTGCCCCTCCGCCGAGAGGTGCAGCCGGTCGCCGTCCCAGGCGCGGCGGTCCTGGACGGTCTTGAGGGACCACAGGTCGAGCACGGGGCAGCCGTAGCGGTCGGCGATCGCCCGGACGTGCATGTTGTACGTGGCGATCTTGCCGCGCAGATGCTTGAGGACCGCGACGCCGCGGGTGTCGAAGCCGGTGGTCACCATGACCGTGCCGACGGCCGACGTGAGGTCGGCGACGGCCCGCTCGAAGCGCTCGGCGAGCTCGTCCGGGTCGGTGCCGGGGCGGATGATGTCGTTGCCGCCCGCGCAGAAGGTCACCAGGTCGGGTGAGAGCTCCTTGGCGCGGGGGACCTGGTCCTCGACGATCTGGTCGAGGAGCTTCCCGCGCACGGCGAGGTTGGCGTACCGGAAGGTGTGCTCGGGCACCCGGTCGTCGAGCAGGACCGCGAGGCGGTCGGCCCACCCGACGAACGTGCCGTCGGGGCCGGGGTCACCCACTCCTTCGGTGAAGCTGTCGCCGACGGCCGCGTAGGAGGTGAAGACGTTGTTGTGGACGGGCGGGTGGATGAAGGTTGTCGACTCTGCGCTCACGGAGTCACATACTTCACCTTGCTAAGTGACCTACGCCACCGTAGGGAGGGGTTGACGGGGCGTGAGATAAGCCACCGGTCAAGATTCACCCAAAGCCGGAATAAACACCCGCCGGTCACCCCGCCGGTCACAGCCGCCGCAACCGGAACACCGCCGCGTCCAGATCGCCCCTCAACCCGGTCCGCAGCCCCCGGTGCAGCAACACCGCTCCCCGGTGGGTCTCCCCCGTGTCCCAGCAGATGTACGACGCCCGCGGGTCGAGCCCGCGCAGCCGTACGGGCGCCTGTTCCTCCCCGTACGCCTGGGACGGCAGCCAGGCGAGAACCACGGAGTCGTCGCCGCGCACGTACTGCACGGCGCTGAGCCCACCCTCCGGCGGGCGCAGCCGGTAGAGGTCGCCGAGCTGCACGATGGGCCTGATCTCCTTGTAGAGATCGACCCAGTCACGGGCCTCGGCGAGTTCGCTCTCGCTCCACCGGGTGAGGTCGCCGCCGATGCCGAGCACCCCGGCCATCGCGCTCACGAACCGGAACCGCAGCGAGCTGACGCGGCCGTTGAGCTGGGTGTTGGGGCTGTCGGTGACCCAGGCGGCCATCACGCGCGCCGGGTGGAGCTGGCTGAAGCCGTGCTGGATGGCGAGCCGGTCGAGCGGGTCGGTGTTGTCGGAGGTCCACACCTGGTCGGTACGGGAGAGGATGCCGAGGTCGACACGGCCACCGCCGCCCGAGCAGGACTCGAAGGCCACGGCGGGGTGCACGGCGCGCAGTCGGTCGAGCAGGCCGTACAGGTGGTGGACATGGCCCCACGAAGGGTCGTCCGCGCCGGGCCGTCCCGCGTCGGTGAAACTGCGGTTGAAGTCCCACTTCACGTAGTCGACGGGGGCGCTTTCGAGCAGGTGGTGCAGTTGCCGGTACAGGTGTGCGCGCACGTCCTCGCGGGAGAGGTCGAGGACGAGCTGGTTGCGGAACTCCGTACGCGTACGGCCTGGTTGGTGCCGCACCCAGTCGGGGTGGGCGCGGTAGAGGTCGCTGTCGGGGTTGACCATCTCGGGCTCCACCCAGATCCCGAAGCGCATGCCGAGGCTGTGCACCTCGTCGGCGAGCGGCTTGAGCCCCGCGGGGAAGCGGTCGGGGTTCGGCGTCCAGTCGCCGAGGCCCGTCCGGTCGTCGACGCGGCCGCCGAACCACGCGTCGTCGACGACGAACAGCTCGACGCCGAGCCCCGCCGCCTTGTGCGCCAGGGTCCGCTGCTGCTCCTCGGAGATGTCGAACCCGGTGGCGGCCTCCCAGGAGTTGTAGAGGACGGGCCGCACCGTCTCCGCATTGGGGATGACGTGTTCGCGCTGGTAGGTGTGCCAGGCGCGGCTCGCGCCGCCGAAACCGCCGCCGCTCCACAGCCCGGCGAACACGGGTGTGACGATGGCGGTACCGGGTTCGAGGACAGTGACACCCGAGTCGTCGTGGCCCACTCCTCCGGTGATCTGCACGGCCCCGTCGGGCAGCCGGTGCACGGCGATGCGCCAGGAACCCGACCAGGCGAGCGCGCAGCTGAACACCTCGCCGTGTTCCTCGCCCGCCCCTTCGGCGTCGAGCGCGACCCAGGGCAGGTGCTGGTGCCCGGTGTGCCCGCGCCTGCTGCCGATGACCTGCTCGCCGTACGTGAGACCGGAGCGCGCCGGCCTCGACTCCGCGCCCCAGCGGCCGTGGAGCTGGGAGAGGTGCCAGGCGTCGCGGGTCGGCAGGGTCCAGGTCGCGGAGTCCATGCGCAGGAGGTCGAGGGCGGGCGCGTGGACGCCGCCCTCGTGCACGAGGACGACGAACCGTTCGACGACGTCGCCGCGCAGCCGGTAGGTGAGGCTGATCCCGAGCTGGTGCAGGGTGTCGCGGAAGTGCACCTGGAGTTCGTCCTCATCGACCGCGCTGGACGTGTACCGCCACTCCGTCCCGCGCACCGTGTCGTCGCGGACGGACAGCGCGGGCCGTACGAAGCGGGGGCCGCCCTCCACGGGGTACTCCTCGCGCCCGTCGAGCGTCGATTCGAAACCTCGCTCCCGGGGCGGCGGCTCGGCGGCCAGGGCCTCGGCGTCGGGGAGCGCGATACGCGGGCCCCAGTAGAGGTGGAGCAGCTCGTCGCGGTCCGTGAGCCGCAGTGCGTAGCTGCTGGTGGGCCCGGAGAGCAGCCAGGTGCGTCCGTCCTCGCCGACCTCGACCATCAGTCCCCCACCGAGCCCTGCCGCGGACCGCACAGACAGACACGCATGCCCACATCGTCGGGGGCGGGCCGCGCCTCGGGCAACCGCCGTGCGGGGGTGATCCCCCGGGGAACCCATGTCGTATCGTCGAAGACGCATTTGCCGGCGAGCGACGCCGGCCGCGGAGCCCGAGGAGAGCGTGTGACGCAGCAGGTCCCGTCGACAGAGCCCGAACTTGCCGGGGTGCGCAACTTCCGCGATGTGGGCGGGCTGCCGACCGTGGACGGCCGCCGGGTCCGCACGGGCCGGCTGTTCCGCAGCGGTCATCTGGCGCACGCCACCGAGGCCGACGCCGCCTTCCTGACCTCGCTGGGCCTGCACACGGTCTTCGACTTCCGCAACGCCGCCGACCAGCGCCTCGAAGGACCGGACGTCGCGCTGCCGGGCGTGCGGAACGTGAACCTGCCGCTGAGCGACCCGGCCGACGGCGCCGAGTTCTGGAAGATGGTCCGCGACGGCGACCTCGACCAGCTTCGGTCGATCCTGTCCGACGGCAAGGGCGCCGAGCGGATGTCGGCCTCGTACCGGACGATCATCAAGGACCGCACCGCCGAGCACAGCCAGGTGCTGCACGCGCTCGCCGAGGACAGTGTGCCCGCGCTGATGCACTGCGCGGCGGGCAAGGACCGCGCCGGCCTCTCCATAGCCGTGACGCTCCTGGCCGTCGGGGTGGACCGCGACGCCATCGAGGCGGACTACCTGGCGTCGAACGCGGCCCACCGGCGCTACCGGGTGCGGCGTTCGAGCGACTCCCCGAACGCGATGTCCCCCGAGGTCATGGAGCTGCTCAACCCCCTCTTCGACGCCCGCGCCGAGTACCTGGCCGCCGCGTTCGAGACGATCGAGCGGACCTGGGGCGGCACGGACGCCTACTTCGCCGAGGGCCTCAAGATCTCCCCCGCGACCCGCGAGCGGCTCCGCGAGCGCCTGCTCGACTAGGGCGCGGGCCCCACTGGTTCTGCTGGTTCTACCGGACTACTGGTTCCACCGGTCTACTGGTTTCACCGGTCTACTGGTTCTGCGCCCCGAGTTCGAACAGCATGTAGACGAAGGCCGCGAAGACGTGGCCGACGGCGACGTAGATGATCAGGCGGACCCAGAGGGCACGGGGGAACTTCTCCTCCATGTCCTTGACCCGCGGCTCGGGCCTCGGTGATCCCTGCGGTTCCATGTCACTCATGTCGGCTCTCCCGGAGTGGGGCCGCCGAGGCACACCGCGGTGGCGGGGCTCTGCAGCAGCGTGTGGACGAAGAGGAGATCGGCGCCGTCCTGGTCGGCGGCGGCGATGCGGTGCGGGGTCAGCGAGTCGAAGTGCGCGCCGTCCCCCGGCGCGAGGATGTGCGTGGCGTCGCCCAGGCGCAGCCGCAGCCGCCCCTTCAGGACATGCAGCCACTCCTCGCCGGGGTGGACGCGGACGATGTCGCCCTGCGCGCCGTGCGGCACGTGGACGCGCAGGGCCTGCATGGAGCGACTGCGGCCGCCCGCCTGCCAGTAGGTCCAGCCGCCGGCCCTGCTCGGTTCCATGTCCGCCGCGCGGATGACGGAGTCCTGGTCGGCGACGGTCTCGCCGAGCAGCTCGGAGACCGTCGTACCGTAGATACGTGCGAGCGCGAGCAGCATCGGCAGCGACGGCTGGCGCTGCCCGGTCTCCAGGCGGGACAGATGGGCGGGTGAGAGCCCGGCGGTGCGGGCCGCGGCCTCCAGGGTGAGCGAGGCACGGCGCCGCAGCTCACGCAGTTGCGGCGCGACGGCGGGCAGCGCCTCGGCCGCCTGCGGCGGCTCGACGGGCTCGGCAGTGCTCATGCCTTGATTGAGCCAGAGCCTTGCCTCTCGGGCAACTTTATTGCCTTAGAGGCAAAACTCAGACAGAACGCCGGCGGGGGCGGGCGGCGCGCAGACTCTCCGCCGCGCAGACGCGGTGCCTAGCGGTTCGCGACCGCCTGTTTCACGAGCGTCCTGCCGAAGTCCCACATCAGCCCGCCCCCGCTGTGCGCCTCGTCCATCACGGCGGTGAACGCCTCGACGAAGCGGTCCACCTCCTTCTCCCCCACGGTCAGCGGCGGGATCAGCTTGATGACCTCCAGATGGTCGCCGGAGACCTGCGTGAGGATGCGGTGCTTCTGGAGCAGCGGCACGACCACCATCTGCGCGAAGAGGCCCTTGCGCGCGGCCTGAAGCATCGTCCAGCGCCCGCGCAGCTTGAGCGACCGGGGGCGCCCGAACTCGATGCCGATCATGAGGCCCCGGCCCCGCACTTCGTGGAGCAGCTCATAGCGGTCGACGAGCGCGGCGAGGCGGGACCTCAGCAGCTCCCCCGTCACGCGGGCGTTCCGCACGATCCGCTCGTCCTCCATGACGGCGAGGACCGCGAGGCCGGCCGCCATGGCCTGCGCGTTGGAGCCGAAGCTCGCCGAGTGCACGAGCACCCGGTCCATGGACGAGTAGACCTTCTTGAAGATCCAGTCCTTGCCGAGCGTGGCGCCGACCGGCACATAGCCGCCCGACAGGGCCTTGGCGACACAGACCAGGTCCGGCTCGACGCCCTCCTCGTGCTGGTAGGCGTAGAACTCGCCGGTCCTGCCGAGGCCGGTCTGCACCTCGTCGGCGATGAGCAGCGCCTTGTGGCGGTGCAGCAGTTCCTGGGCGGCGCGCAGATAGCCGGGCGGTGCCTCCAGGACGCCCTTGCCCTGGACGGGCTCGACGATGAGCCCGGCCACGTCGCCCTTCTTCAGCTCGTTCGCCAGCGCGTCGAGGTCGCCCAGCGGGACGGCCGTGTCGGGCAGCAGCGGTGCGAAGCCGTCCCGGAAGCCGCTCTCGCCGTTGACGGAGAGCGAGCCGGTGGTCAGCCCGTGGAAGGCGTGGGAGCAGTAGAGCACCCTCGGTCTCCCCGTCGCGTACCGGGCGAACTTCAGGGCGGTCTCGACGGCCTCCGTGCCGCTGTTGCCGAAGAACACCCGGTCCAGGTGCGGGCTGTGGGTGAGGAGCCGCTCGGCGAGCAGTCCCGGCAGCGGCTGGCAGTCGAAGCGGGTGAGGTCGGCGAGCGAGGCGTCCAGGACGTCGTGCAGCGCCTTGCGGACGACGGGGTGGTGCCTGCCGAGGCCCATCACGCCGAAGCCGGCGAGCATGTCGAGGTAGTCGTTGCCTTCGGTGTCCCAGAAGTACGCGCCCTCGGCCCGCTCGTAGACCTTGTCGAAGCCGATGGTGTGCAGCATGCGCGGAAGCTGGTGGTTGAGGTGCTTCGCATGCAGTTCGTACCGTTCGGCGCCCCGCTCGGCGAGGAGCCTGCCGAGGTCGAACTCCTTGGTCATACGCCGCACTCCTTGCCGCTGTGCTCCTTGGCCGGGCCCTGTGCTTCGGCCCCTGCCTCGTCCTTGCGGACCAGCGTGGCGCTGATCCGGCCCGCGATCTCGACCGGCGTGAGGCCGACGTCCGCCAGGACCTCGGCCCGCTTGGCGTGCGCGAGGAACTGCTCGGGGATGCCGAACCGCCGTACCGGTACGTCGACTTCGGCATCGCCGAGCGCGAGCGCGACCGCCGCGCCGACGCCCGCGGAGCGGCTGTTGTCCTCCACGACGGCCACGACGCGGTGGCGCGCCGCGAGCCCGGGGAGTTCGGGGTCGACCGGTTTGACCCAGCGGGGGTCGACGACGGTGCAGCGAAGGCCGCGTTCCCTCAGCAGTTCGGCGGCCTGGAGGCAGACCGGCGCCATCACGCCGACGGCCACAAGCAGCACCTCGGCATCGGTGTCCTGGAGCAGTACGTCCAGGCCGCCGAGCCGGTCGACCGCGGGGATCGCGGGGCCCACTGACTCCTTGGGGAAGCGGATGAGGGTGGGCGCGTCGTCCACCGCGACGGCCTCCCTGAGCTGGGCGCGGAGCTGGTCGGCGTCGCGCGGCGCGGCGATCCGCAGGCCGGGCACGACCTGGAGGACCGACAGGTCCCACACGCCGTTGTGCGAGGCCCCGTCCACTCCGGTGACCCCGGCGCGGTCGAGCACGAACGTGACCCCGCACCGGTGCAGCGCGACGTCCATCAGCACTTGGTCGAAGGCGCGGTTGAGGAAGGTCGCGTAGACCGCGACGACCGGGTGGAGGCCGCCCGTGGCAAGACCGGCGGCGGACACCGTGGCGTGCTGCTCGGCGATGCCCACGTCCCAGACCCGGTCGGGGTAGGCCTCGGCGAACTTGGAGAGGCCGACGGGGCCCCGCATGGCGGCCGTGATGGCGACGACGTCCTCGCGCTCGGCGCCGATGCGGACGATCTCGTCACCGAACACCGAGGTCCAGGAGGGCCCGCCGGCGGGGGCGAGCGGCTCGCAGGTGAGCGGGTCCATGACGCCGACGGTGTGGAAGCGGTCGGCCTCGTCCGCGAGCGCGGGTTCATAGCCCCGGCCCTTCTCGGTGAGGCAGTGGACGATGACCGGGCCGTGGAAGCGCTTCGCGCGCCGCAGCGCCGACTCGACGGCGCCCATGTCGTGGCCGTCGATCGGCCCCACGTACTTCAGCCCCAGGTCCTCGAACATGCCCTGCGGCGCGAAGGCGTCCTTGAAGCCCTTCTTGGCTCCGTGCAGGGACTCGTAGAGCGTCTGCCCGACGAGAGGGGTGCGTTGGAGGATGTCCTTGCCCCAGGCCAGGACCTGCTCGTAGCTGTCGGTGGTGCGCAGCGTCGCGAGGTGGTCGGCGAGGCCGCCTATGGTGGGGGCGTAGGAGCGTTCGTTGTCGTTGACGACGATGATCAGCGGCCGGTTCTTCGCGGCCGCGATGTTGTTCAGCGCTTCCCAGGCCATGCCGCCGGTGAGCGCGCCGTCCCCGATGACGGCGACCACGTGGCCCCGCTCGCCCAGGACCTGGCGCGCCTTGGCGAGGCCGTCCGCCCAGCCGAGCGCGGTCGAGGCGTGGCTGTTCTCGACGATGTCGTGCTCGGACTCCTCGCGCGAGGGATAGCCCGAGAGGCCGCCCTTGCCGCGCAGCTTGGAGAAGTCCTGCCGGCCGGTCAGGAGTTTGTGCACGTAGCTCTGGTGGCCGGTGTCCCACACGATGCGGTCCACGGGTGACTCGAAGACCCGGTGCAGGGCGATCGAGAGCTCCACCACCCCGAGGTTGGGCCCGAGATGGCCGCCGGTCCTCGCGACGGCGTGCACCAGGAACTCACGGACCTCCTCCGACAGTGTGTCGAGCTCGGCCTCGGTCAGCGCCTTGAGATCGCGCGGCCCCCGGATGGTGTCGAGAATCGTCATGCTCGGGCCCCCTCTCTGCCAGTTCTCGGCTGCCAGTTCTCGGCTGCCAGTTCTCAGCTCTGTCCAGCTCTGCTGCTCAGCTCCGCCCCTCGGCGCTCTGCTCCTCAGCGACCCAGCGACCCAGCGGACACGCCGCCACGCCGCTCAGCGCACGGTGACGTCGGGCGCCCCCGACGGAATCCCGTCCTTCTCCATCTGCTCCGCGATCTTCATCGCCTCGTCGATCAGCGTCTCCACGATCTTCGACTCCGGCACGGTCTTGATGACCTCGCCCTTCACGAAGATCTGGCCCTTGCCGTTGCCCGAGGCCACACCCAGGTCCGCCTCACGGGCCTCGCCCGGGCCGTTCACCACGCAGCCCATCACCGCGACCCGCAGCGGGACCTCCATGCCCTCAAGGCCCGCCGTGACCTCCTCGGCCAGCTTGTAGACATCCACCTGGGCGCGTCCACATGAGGGGCAGGAGACGATCTCCAGGCGGCGCCGGCGCAGGTTCAGCGACTCCAGGATCTGGATGCCGACCTTGATCTCCTCCACCGGAGGAGCCGACAGCGACACGCGGATCGTGTCACCGATGCCCTCACTGAGCAGCGCGCCGAACGCCACCGCCGACTTGATCGTGCCCTGGAACGCCGGGCCCGCCTCCGTCACGCCCAGGTGCAGGGGGTAGTCGCACGCCGCCGCCAGTTGGCGGTAGGCGTTGACCATCACCACCGGGTCGTTGTGCTTGACCGAGATCTTGATGTCCCGGAAGCCGTGCTCCTCGAAGAGCGACGCCTCCCACAGCGCGGATTCCACCAGCGCCTCGGGGGTCGCCTTGCCGTACTTCTTCAGGAGGCGCGCGTCCAGGGAGCCGGCGTTGACGCCGATCCGGATCGGCGTGCCCGCGGCCGAGGCCGCCTTGGCGATCTCCTTGACCTTGTCGTCGAACTGCTTGATGTTGCCCGGGTTCACCCGCACCGCCGCACACCCGGCGTCGATCGCCGCGAACACGTACTTCGGCTGGAAGTGAATGTCCGCGATCACCGGGATCTGCGACTTCCGGGCGATCGTGGCCAGCGCGTCCGCGTCGTCCTGCGTCGGACACGCCACCCGTACGATCTGACAGCCCGAGGCGGTCAGCTCCGCGATCTGCTGCAACGTCGCACCGATGTCCGACGTCCGCGTCGTCGTCATCGACTGCACCGACACCGGGGCATCCCCGCCCACCGCCACCGGCCCCACCTCGATGCGCCGCGAGACGCGGCGCTGCGAGACGGGCCGGACCGGCAGCTCGGGAAGGCCCAGGGAAACGGGCTCTCCAGGAGTCATGACGTCACCCGCGGTTTCCGGCGATCGTCTCGCGGGCGGCGCGGAGGGACTCCTTGAGGGACCCCATCGTGGCGAGGACGGCGGTCGGTTCGTACCCGCAGTGCGCCATGCAGTTGGCGCAGCGCGGGTCCTTGCCGCGGCCGTACTTGTCCCAGTCGGTCTCCTCGATGAGTTCGCGGTACGTCGGGACGTAACCGTCGCTCATCAGATAGCAGGGGCGCTGCCAGCCGAAGAGGGAGTAGTTGGGGATCGCCCACGCGGTGCACGGGAAGTCCGCCTTGCCCTCCAGGAAGTCCAGGAAGAGCGGCGAGTGGTTCAGCCGCCAGCGCCTGCGGTTGCCGCCGGCGAAGGCCTTCTTGAACAGCTCGCGGGTCTGCTCGACGCCCAGGAAGTGCTCCTGGTCGGGGGCCTTCTCGTAGGCATAGGCGGGCGACAGCATCATCTCGTCGACCTGGAGGTCGTCGTTGAGGTAGTTGAGGACCTCGATGATGGTCTGCGGGGTGTCGGTGTTGAAGAACGTCGAGTTGGTGGTGACGCGGAACCCCCGTCGCTTGGCCTCCTTCATGGCCTCCACCGCCTCGTCGAACACCCCCTCCTTGGCGACCGACTCGTCGTGCCGCTCGCGCATGCCGTCGATGTGCACGGCGAACGCGAAGTACGGCGAGGGCGTGAACTTGTCCATCTTCTTGCGCATCAGCATGGCGTTGGTGCAGAGGAAGACGTACTTCTTCTTCGCCACCAACTGCCGCACGATCTCGTCGATCTGAGGGTGCATCAGGGGCTCGCCGCCGGCGATGGACACCATCGGCGCACCGGACTCAAGGACGGCGCCCACGGCCTGGGCCACCGGCATCCGCTGCTTGAGCACCCCGGCCGGGTGCTGGATCTTGCCGCATCCCTCACACGCGAGGTTGCACGCGAAAAGCGGCTCCAACTCGACGATCAGTGGAAACTTGTCACGCTTTCGAAGCTTCTGCTCGACAAGATACGTAGCGACCTTGATGGACTGGCGCAGCGGCATGGCCATCTGGCTCACCTCCGGGGGAGCTAAGAGATACGGTGCCATTCGAAGAAAGCGGGAAGTACGGCACGGAGAACGCGGAAAGCCGATATTCCACCGCGTACCGTGCCGATGCGGACGAGTTCGTGCTGTGGAGCATCCACGACCACCCGGACGGCGGCAACGGGCCGTCGCCCGGCACGCATCGCGCATCGCAGCGTCGCGGCGGACTCCATGTCCACCGCGATGCCCCCGGCGGCGAGCAGTTCACCGCGTTCGGGACCGCGGACGACATGGTCGGAGCCGATGAGCGGGCCGATGTGCACGGCCCGCCCGGGCAGGACTCGGCCCAGCTCCTCGACCAGCAGTTCGGTGCCCGTGCACGGCGTGCCGCCGTGCACGTCCCTGGTCTGGTCGGCGACGACGAGATCACCGGGGTGCATGCCGGGGGCGAGCCCCGCGCAGAAGCCGGTGGCCACCACCGCCGCGTCCCGCAGGGGCTCCGTGCCGAGCGCCCCGCCGACGGCGCGCTCGGCGTTGTCCGGGCCCATGCCGGTGCGCAGCACGGTCATGGTGTCCGGGGCACCGCCGCGGTCGCCGGTGCGCAGGGCGAACCGCTCGATGCCGAGCGCGCAGGCGATCAGCAGCGGTGCGGTGCCCGCCCCGCGGGCCGGGGCGTCCGCCATCAGCTCCCCTTGCCTGCGTGCGCGGAGCCGGCCGGGAAGGGTTCGCCGTTGACGTACCTGCCGAGGGCGGTCAGCGGGAACACCTGGCGGTAGAGGTGATAGTTGATGGAGAAGTCCCAGGGGAAGCCGGTGCCGGTGAAGTACGGCTCGTCCCAGGAGCCGTCCGGGCGCTGCGTCTCGGCGAGCCAGGCGATGCCGCGCTCCACGGACCTGGCCTCGCGCTCGCCCGCCGAGAGCAGCGTGAGCAGCGCCCACGCGGTCTGCGACGCGGTCGACGTGCCGTGCCCCACCCAGCCGCGCTCGCGGTAGGAGCGCAGGTCCTCGCCCCAGCCGCCGTCGTCGTTCTGCACCGACTCCACCCAGCGCACCGCGCGGCGGATCGCGGCGTGCGACGCGGGAAGCCCGGCCGTGATCAGCGCGGGCACGACCGAGCCCGTACCGTAGAGGTAGTTGACGCCCCAGCGGCCGAACCAGGCGCCGTTGTCCTCCTGTTCGGCCAGCAGCCACTCGATGCCCCGCCGGGTGCGCGGGTCGTGGGACCTGCCCTCGACGGCGAGCATCTCCACCACGTGCCCGGTGACGTCGGCGGACGGCGGGTCGATGACCTCGCCGAAGTCGCAGAACGGCAGCCGGTTGGGGAAGGCGCTGGTGTTGTCGGCGTCGAAGGCGGCCCAGGCGCCGTTCTTCGACTGCATGCCGAGGGTCCAGCGCGCCCCGCGCTGGATGGCGTTCTCCACCCGGTCCTGGTCGGGGTGGGCCACCCGGCGCAGCGCGAGCGCCACCTCGGCGGTGTCGTCGATGTCGGGGTAGTTGTCGTTGTGGAACTCGAACGCCCAGCCGCCGGGCGCCAGTCCGGGCCTGCGGACCGCCCAGTCGCCGGGGCGTACGATCTCCTCGCCCAGCATCCAGTCCGCCGCCCTGACGAGCTGCGGGTGGTCGGCGGGCAGCCCGGCGTCCGCGAGCGCGATCGTGGCGAGGCAGGTGTCCCACACGGGCGACTGGCAGGCCTCGATCATCCGGGCGCCGTCCTCGCGCCACACGGCGAACCGGTCGAGCGAGGCGAGCCCGGCCTTCAGGACCGGGTGCCCGAGGTCGTAGCCGAGCAGGTGCAGCGCGATGACCGAGTAGACGGCGGGCGGCTGGATGCCGCCCCAGCAGCCGTCGTTCTCCTGCCGCTCGATGATCCAGCGGGCGGCGCTGTTCATCGCCGCCTTGCGCAGCCGGCGCGGTGCGACCTTGCGGTAGACGTGCAGCGCCTTGTCGAGCCGTTCGAAGACGCCGTCCCAGGTCGTCGCGGGGGCCAGGGGCCTGGCGGGGCACGGGACGCTCGCGTCGACGTGCAGCTCGTCCAGGGCGAAGGGCGCGGGGCGCACCGGGCGCTTGGCGGAGACGACGGTGAGCGGCACGATGGTCTGCCGCGCCCAGCAGCCGAAGTCGTAGATGTTGAGCGGGAGCCACGGGGGGAAGTAGATGAGTTCCGGCGGGAGTTCGGGCAGGTCGTCCCAGCTCCACCAGCCGAAGAGGGCGAGCCAGATGCGGGTGAAGACCCTGCTCTGCGCGATGCCGCCCCGGTCCCTGATCCACTCGGCGGCCCTGGCCATGTGCGGATCGTCGGGCCGGTCGCCCGCCAGGCGCAGCGCGACGTACGCCTCGATGGTGGTGGAGAGCTCTCCGGGTCCGCCGTAGAAGGTGGCCCAGGTGCCGTCCTCGCGCTGCTCGCCGCGGATGAAGAGCGCGGCGGCGTGCGTCGTCCGCTCGTCCCTGATGCCGAGGAACTGCCGCAGGAGGAGGTCCTCGGCGTCCATGGTCACATTGGTCTGGAGGTCGCCCTTCCACCAGCCCTCGGTGTCCTGCCGGGAGAGCAGGAACTCCGTGGAGCGCTGTATGGCCCGGGTGGCGGCGTCCTTGGTACCCGCCGTCGGTGGCGTCGCGGCATGGGTATCGATGGGATGGCTGGCCGAGGCTGCGCGGGGCGGGGCCGCTCCGGTGCTTCCGTCGGTCGTCGCTGTCATGGCTTCCCCTTCGTGCAGTGCGGTGCTTCCTCTGCTGTGGGTCCGCCGTCGGCCGACGCGGTGCGCCGGCCGGCGACTGCGAGTCATATTCGGCCGATAGTGATCATCTCTTTCGTACGACGACGAAGTCGGCGAGTGCGACGAGCTGCTCCCGCACCCGGTCCGGCATGGATACGGTGTCCAGCGCCTCGATGGCGACGCTGTGCTGACGCCGGGCCTCCTCGGCGGTCCACCGGCGTCCGCCCGCCTCTTCGATCAGGGCGGCGCGCACGGCGAACTCCTCCTCGGAGAAGCTGTCGAAGTCGCTGCTCTTGGCGTCGGCGGCGAGCAGCTCCCCGAGCCGCTCGGAGGCGGGGCCGCCCGCGGCGAGCGCGGCCACCACCGGCAGGGACTTCTTGCGCTGGCGCAGGTCGCTCCAGGTCCGCTTGCCGGTGGCCTCCGGGTCGCCCCAGATGCCGAGCAGGTCGTCCACGGCCTGGAAGGCGAGGCCGAGGTGGTAGCCGTACTTCTCCAGGACGTCGGCGGTGCGGTCGTCCGCGCCGCCGAGCACGGCGCCGATGGAGACGGCGCAGGCGAGCAGGGCGCCCGTCTTGTTGCCCTCCATCTCCAGGCACTCCTCGACGGTGACCCGCTCGCGGTGCTCGTACGAGATGTCCTGCGCCTGGCCGTCGATGAGCGCGCGCGTGGCGGCGGTGAGGCGGCGTGTGGCGCGGCCCGCCTCGACGGTGCCGATCTCAAGGAGGATCTCGTTGGCGAGCGCGAAGAGGGCGTCGCCGACGAGGATGGCCTGCGCGGGGCCGTGCACCTTCCACACCGTGTCGCGGTGGCGGCGCTGCTCGTCGCCGTCCATCAGGTCGTCGTGCAGGAGCGAGAAGTTGTGCACGAGCTCCACGGCGACCGCGCCGGGCACGCCGACCTCGGGGGCCGCGCCCGCGGCCTCCGCGGAGAGCAGCGCGAGCGCGGGACGCACGGCCTTGCCGCCGTCGCCGTCGGACGGGTTGCCCGCGGCGTCGATCCAGCCGAAGTGGTAGGCGGCCACGGTGTTCATGGGGGGCGCGAGGCGGTCCACAGCGGCCCGCAGCACCGGGGTGGCCAGGGTCCTTCCGCGCTCGAGCAGTGAGGTCACGTCCACCGTGTCGGCAGCCGTTTCGGCCGAGGGCACAGTCGGCACAGTTTCTCCTCTGATTCCGGTGCTTGTTCCCTGGGGAGCTGACCCCAGGAGGTCGAGCTTCACGCCACCGCCCCCTCGAATGCGAAGAGATGGTCACGGGGGCGGTCGAGTGCGAAGAGGGCGGCCTCGGCCGCGCTGATGCCGCTGCGCACGGCGCCCTCCATGGTCGCGGGCCAGCCGGTGGCGGTCCACGCGCCCGCGAGGTACAGGCCGCGGGCCCTGGTGCGCGCGCCTGGCCTGAGCCGGCCGACGCCCGGGGTGGGCGCGAAGGTGGCGGTGCGCTCGCGGGTCACGAAGAAGTCCCGCACCTTCGCGCCGTGCGCGGCGGGCAGCAGCCGTTCGAGCTCGGGAAGGTAGCGCTCGCGCAGCGCGGCGACAGGCGCGTCGATCTCGTCCTGCGCGGCGGACTGCGAGAGCGCGAGGTACTGCCCCTCGGTGAGCCCGGAGGCCTCGGTGCGGTCGAAGACCCACTGGATGGGTGTGCCGAGGGCGGCGAAGAACGGCCGCTTCAGGACCTTCCTGTCGTACACGACGTGCACGTTGAGGATGGGCGCGTCGTCGATGTCGAGCAGCCGGTCGGGCTGGTCGAGCGCCCCGTCCGGGAGCAGGTCGTGGGCCTCGCGCTGCGGCACGGCGAGGACGACGGTGTCGGCGTCGATGGTCTCGCCCGGCATGTCGACGCGCCAACCGCCGTCGCCGGTACGGGAGATGGAGGTGACGCGCGCCTTCACCTCGGTGCGGACCCCCGCGGCGTCGAGCGCCCGGCGGGCCAGTGTGTCGTGCAGGTCGCCGAGCGGTACCCGCGACCAGCCGATGTCGGCGGCGCCGGGATCGGAGAGCAGCCCGGTCTTGAACACCATGGCGGCGAGCCCGAGGGAGGCGTCGCCGGCGACGGCGTTGAGCGTGGCGACGCCCACGAGGTCCCAGAGGGCTTCGATGGCGCGCGGCGACTGGCCGTGCCTGGCGAGCCAGCTCCCGAAGTCCTGCGTGTCGAGCAGCGGGTCGGCCGGGTCGAGGCCCTTGAGGGCGAGCGCGGCGCGCCCGACCTTGACGCGCTCGGCCGGCGAGAGGTGGGGATAGGTGGCGAGGCTCGCCGCCAGGTGCAGCGGGACGGGCAGTTCGGCGCGGCGCAGCCGTCCGAGCCGGTTGCGGTCGGCGTCGAGCACGGGCACGTCGAGACGTTCCTGCAGAGGCGCGAGGTGCGCGCCGCCGACGCGGTCGAGGAACCAGCGGTAGGCGGTGCAGCAGCGGAGGTAGACGTGCTGGCCGTTGTCGACGGTCAGGTCGCCGCGCCGGAAGGAGAAGGCGAGCCCACCGAGCCGCGGCCGTCCTTCGAGGAGCGTCACGCGCAGTCCGGCGTCGGCGAGGGAGAGCGCGGCGGTGACCCCCGCGAGCCCGCCGCCGATCACTACGGCCGCCCCGTCGGGGCGGCCTCCAAGGTTCTCGGGCGGCCCGTCGGGCCGCATGTCGTCGCTGTTCACGCACCCTCTCCTTCGGCCATCGCAGTCTGGGACGCCGTCGTGGAGCGGAGGGTTGCCCACCGCTTCGCGGAGGCCGCCACAGCCGCCCCCTCCACGCCCGGGACCCGTCTCACGCGCGCCTCCTGAGAGTCCGGCGTGACACGTGCCGCGCATCGAGGCCGGACAGGCCGCGTACGGCGACGTACGCCTTCTCGTGGCCCGGCAGCGAGACGCGGCCGCGCAGGACGGCCTCCGGTTCGCGCTCGATGCGGTCGAGCAGGCGGCGGTAGATGCCGGCCATGGCCGCGACGCAGGCGCCGCTGCGCCGGTCCAGCATGGGCAGCAGGCGGTACCCCTCGGCGAACAGGGCGCGTGCCCTGCGGACCTCGAAGTGCACGAGCCCGGCGAAGTCGGAGCCCGCGGGCGGCTCGGAGCCCGAGAACCCGGCGGAGCAGCCGAACTTGGCGAGGTCCTCGGCGGGCAGGTAGGTCCGCCCGTCCCCGGCGTCCTCGCGCACGTCGCGCAGGATGTTGGTGAGCTGGAGCGCGAGGCCGAGCGTGTCGGCGTACTCCGGTGCCCGCTCGGCGTGGAGCGCCCCCCGCTCCGTGCCGAACACACCGAGCGAGAGCCGCCCGATGGCACCGGCCACACAGCGGCAGTAGACCTGAAGGTCCTCCCAGGTCTCGTACGTCTCGCCGCGTACGTCCATCTGGACGCCGTCGATCAGTTCGCCGAGGCCGCTCATCGGGATGGGGAAGCGCGCGGCGGCGTGGGCGAGGGCGACCGCGACCGGGTCGGTGTCGTCCTCGTCGACCGCGCCCTCGTCGATGCGGGTCACCAGCTTGCGGGTCTCGTCGAGCCGGTCCGCCTTGACCTCCGGCGCGAGGTTGCCGTCGCCGATGTCGTCCACGCGCCGCGAGAGCGCGTAGAGCGCGGACATCGCGCGCCGCTTCGGCGCCGGGAGGAGCCTGATGCCGTAGGCGAAGTTGCGTGCCTGCTGTCCGGTGACGGTCTCGCAGTAGCTGTACGCGGCGAGCACCGGTGCGGACATCTGCGGGTCTGTTTCCACGGTCCGGCTCACCCCTCTCCTCGCAGAACCGCTCCGGCCTCGCGCAGCAGGCGGGACTTGGCGGGCTTGGGCGGTCCGGGCAGTACGTCGTACCCCGCGTCGACGATCGCCCGGACCGTCGCCCTCCCGCCGGCGACGAACCCGGCGAGCAGCAGCTTGAGCCTGCCGTGGACGCTACCCACCAGGGGGGTGCCTTCATTCAGGAGGCAGCGGGCGCGTTCCGTTTCGTACGCGACCAGTGCGCGCACCGACGCGCCTGCGGTGGCCGAGGCCAGATCCGTCTCGGTGACGTGGAAGCGCTTCATGTCCTCGATGGGCAGGTAGATGCGGTCGCGCCGGAGATCCTCGGCGACGTCCTGGATGTGCTCGACGATCTGCAGGGCGGTGCAGACCGCGTCCGAGCGGCGGATGCGCTCGGGGGTCTCTGTGCCGGTGATGGCGAGGACGAGGCGGCCGATGGGGTTGGCCGAGAGGGCGCAGTACGCCACCAGGTCGTCGTGGGTCTCGTAGCGCCCGATGTGCTGGTCCTGGCGGTTGGCCGCGATCAGGTCGAGGAAGGGGGCGAGCGTCAGGGTCCCGCGCTCGGCGGGCGCGACGAGCGAGCGCACCAGCGGGTGGCTGGGCCTGCCGCCGCCGAAGACCTCGCGCAGGTCGGCCTCGACCGCGTCGAGCATCCGCAGCGGATCCTCGGCACGGGCGGGGTCCACGCCGAGGCGTCCCGCGTGGCCGGCCCCGGGCTCCAGGTCGCCGTCGCCGATGTCGTCGATGAGCCGCACGACGCCGTAGACCGCCATGAGGTCGTCGCGCCAGGCCCGCGGCAGGAAGAACGGAGCCACCGGGAAGTTCTCGTCCGCGGCCTTGTCGAGGACGGCGGAAGCATCGCGGAGCCGGAGATCATCCGTAGCCATTGCCGTCACTCTCCCGTTCTACACTGCCGACCCAATACATCCTATTTCGGACACGCCGCCTGCCCTCACCGGAGGCGGACCGTGCTCCGAGGCCGGGGCGCCGCGCCATATCGCCCCACTTGCCGCGAATCAGCACCGGTACAGCTTACGTTGTACAACCCAACCCGCATCGTCGGGGTGTTCCGCACATCACAACAACACACCGATTGGCGTCAACCTTCCACGTATTTAAGTGAGTTGAGGGTGCGGTGGGGCTCCAGGGTCGCATGAGCACGACAGGCCCCGCCGGGCCGGGCCCGGCGGGGCCTGTCATCGGACGGGCGAATCCCGATGGCGCAAATGGGCTACTTGCCCGTGAACTTCTCGTACTCCTTGATGACCTCGTCGGTCGGGCCGTCCATGCGCAGCTCGCCGCGCTCCAGCCAGAGCACCCGGTCGCAGGTGTCGCGGATGGACTTGTTGTTGTGGCTGACGAGGAAGACCGTGCCGGCCTCCTTGCGCAGCTCGCGGATGCGGGCCTCGGAGCGCTTCTGGAACTTGCGGTCGCCGGTGGCGAGCGCCTCGTCGATCATCAGCACGTCGTGGTCCTTGGCCGCGGCGATGGAGAAGCGCAGGCGCGCCGCCATGCCGGAGGAGTACGTACGCATCGGCAGGGTGATGAAGTCACCCTTCTCGTTGATGCCGGAGAAGTCGACGATGTCCTCGTAGCGCTGCTTGACCTGCTCGCGGGACATGCCCATCGCCAGGCCGCCGAGGATGACGTTGCGCTCGCCGGTCAGGTCGTTCATCAGGGCCGCGTTCACGCCGAGCAGGGAGGGCTGGCCGTCGGTGTAGACCTTGCCCTGCTCGGCGGGGAGCAGCCCGGCGATGGCGCGCAGCAGCGTGGACTTGCCCGAGCCGTTGGAGCCGATCAGGCCGATGGCCTCGCCGCGGTAGGCGGTGAAGCTGACGCCGCGCACGGCGTGCACCTTGCGGACCCCGCGCTCCTCGCCGCGCCTGAGGATGCGGCTCAGCGCGGAGGTGGCGCTGCCCTTGCCCGTACGCGCGCCGTTGACGCGGTAGACGATGTGCAGGTCGTCGGCGATGACGGTGGGGATGTGCCCCTTGTCGGTGATCTTGTCGTCCTCAGCCACGGCCGTAACGCTCCTCAGCCTTCCAGAAGTACACGAAGCCGACCACGCCGATCACGACGGCCCAGCCGACGGCGAAGGCCCACACGTGCGGCGGCAGGTACGAGGAGTCGTACTTGTCGATCATGGCGAAGCGGATCAGGTCCATGTAGATGGAGGCCGGATTCCACTGGAGCACGTCACCGACCCAGCCGGGCACGCTCTCCTTGGTCGCGAGCATCGCGGGGATGCTGAACATGACGCCCGACGCGTACATCCAGGTCCGCATCACGAACGGCATGAGCTGGGCCAGGTCGGGCGTCTTGCTGCCCATCCGGGCGAAGATCAGTGCCAGGCCCATGTTGAAGACGAACTGAAGGATCAGCGCGGGCAGGACCAGGAGCCAGGACAGGGCGGGGAAGATCCCGAACGCGCACATGATCACGACGAGCACGATCATCGAGAAGAGCAGCTGCTGGAGCTGCTGGAGCGCGAAGGAGATCGGCAGCGAGGCCCGGGGGAAGTGCAGGGCCCTGACCAGGCCGAGGTTGCCGGAGATCGCCCGCACGCCCGCCATGACCGAGCTCTGGGTGAACGTGAAGACGAAGACGCCCGTCACCAGGAACGGCACATAGATGTCGTGCGGGATGCCCTCTCTGGCACCGAGCAGCAGGCCGAAGATGAAGAAGTAGACCGCCGCGTTCAAGAGCGGCGTGGCCACCTGCCAGAGCTGGCCGAGCTTGGCCTGACTGTACTGGGCGGTCAGCTTCGCCTGGGAGAAGGCGAGGATGAAGTGGCGCCGCCCCCAGAGCTGGCGGACGTACTCGAAAAGTCCGGGCCGTGCGCCGCTGACGGTCAGACCGTACTTGGCGGCGAGCTCGGCGCGGGAGAGCCCGTCATCGGGCGACGGGGGCGCGCTCACCGCGACTCCGCCGTCATGCGTTGTCTCACTCACGAGTGGAAACTTTCGTCTTCAGATGCGCAGCCGGTCGGGCGTAGGCGTGGGCCAGGGACCGGGGTATGGCCCAGATGGTGTCAGACCCGAGCTTGTCAGATGACGGGAGGTCGGCCCAGCCGGGTCAGCCGCCACACCGTACGCCACTTCATGGGCCTGCGAGGGCCGCAGGGCGTGGTCCAGCCCTCCTTGAAACCACCGAACCAGGCCTTCAGGGCGGGCCCCGACGGACGCCGGGCGAGGGTCAGGAGCATCCAGACGCCGAGGTAGACCGGGACGAGGAGCACCGGAAGGTTCCGGCGGGCCAGCCAGACGCGGTTGCGGGCCACCATGCGGTGGTAGACCGCGTGCCGCGAGGGGGCCGTCGTCGGGTGCAGGAGCACCATGTCGGAGCGGTAGTCGATCATCCAGCCCGCGTTCAGCGCGCGCCAGGCGAGGTCGGTCTCCTCGTGGGCGTAGAAGAACTCGCCCGGAAGCGGACCCACCTGTTCTATGACCTTGGCGCGCACGGCGTTGGCCCCGCCGAGGAACGTCGTCACGCGCGAGGAGCGCATCGGGTCCGAGGCCCGCAGCCGCGGCACGTGCCGCCGCTGGGTCTCGCCCGTGTCCGGGTCCGCGATGCGGAAGCTGATGATGCCGAGCTCCGGGTCGGCCGCGAAGGCCTCGCGGCACAACCGCGCCGTGTCGGTGTTGGCCAGGAGCCCGTCGTCGTCGAGGAAGAGCAGGATGTCGACGTCGGTGCCGCCGGGGCCGAAGGCCTCGATGCCGACGTTGCGGCCGCCGGGGATGCCGAGGTTCTCGGGCAGCTCGATCGTGCGTACGCCTTCGGGGACGTCCGGCACCGGGGCGCCGTTGCCGACCACGACCACCTCGACCGGGTCGCCGTCCTGCTTGGCGACCGAGTCGAGGAGGGCGCGCAGCTCCTGCGGCCGGTTGCCCATCGTGATGATGACGGCGCCGACCTTCAGCTTCTGTGCCGAGGAGCCCGGACTACTGGGGGTGCTCACTTCAACCTGCTCGATACGAGGATGGACACGAGGTGGAGCAGGGTCTGCACCAGCGCGATGCCGGCGAGGACCGCCACGCCCAGACGCGAGAAGAACAGGTCGCCCCTGGCCTGGTCCACGATCGCGATGACCAGGATCAGCAGGGACGCCTCGACCCCGAGGATGAGCCGGTGGAACTTCAGCGCGGCGGCGGCCTTGCGGGCCAGCGCCATGCCGGAGGAGCGCGGCTCGGCCGCGGACTCCTTGACCGGCTCCTTGCCCGTCTGGTGACGGGCCACGCCGACGAGGTCGGTCTCGGCCTTGATCAGGATCGCGCCGAGGGCGGCCAGGGTGCCGAGGAAGGCCCACAGCCAGTCGATGCGCCCGGAGCCCCAGATGTCGGCGGCGCGCAGGCCGAAGCCGACCAGGACCGCGGCGTCGCACAGGTAGGCGGCGACGCGGTCCAGGTAGACCCCGGACATCGAGTACTGCTTCTTCCAGCGGGCGATCTCGCCGTCCACGCAGTCGAGCAGCAGGTAGAGCTGGACCGCGACCACGCCGAGCACCGCGCCCGTGATGCCCGGTACCAGCAGGGCGGGGGCGGCGAGGGCGCCGGCGACGGTCATCACGTAGGTCAGCTGGTTGGGCGTGACCCGCGTGTTCACCAGGTGCCGGTCGATGCGCAGGGAGACCTCGCGCATGTAGAGCCGGCCGGCCCAGTGTTCGCCGCTCCGCCGGTCCTTCACCCCCGGGGGGTGGACGACCGGGCGGAGCTCAGCTACCGATGGTTTTTGCATAGTCGGCGTATGCGTCCCTGATCTGGTCGGTGGACAGGTCGAGGTGTTCGAGGATCGTGTAGCGGCCCGGGCGGGTCTGCGGAGCGAACTCCACGACCTTGACGAACTCGTCCACGGTGAAGCCGATCTCCTCCGGCAGCACGGGCAGGCCGTGGCGGCGCAGCACGGAGGCCATGTACGCCGACTCCTCGCGGGCACCGCGCAGGTGCATCGCGAAGGCCGCGCCGAGGCCGCACTGCTCGCCGTGGCTCGCGGCGCGCTTGGGGTGGAGGAGGTCGAAGGCGTGGTTGATCTCGTGGCAGGCGCCGGACGCCGGGCGGGAGTCGCCCGACACGGACATGGCGATGCCGGTGAGGACCAGACCCTCGGCGAGGACCTGGAGGAAGGCGTCGTCGCCGACGCCACCGGGGTGGCGGAGCACGGCCTCGCCGGCCTGGCGGGCCATGGCGGCGGCGAGGCCGTCGATGTCCTCGCCGCGCTCGCGGGCGGCGAGCTCCCAGTCCGCGATCGCGGAGATGTTGGACAGGGCGTCGCCGATGCCGGAGCGGACGAAACGGACGGGTGCCTCACGGATCACGTCGAGGTCGATGACGACCGCGATGGGGTTCGGCACGCCGTACGAGCCGCGGCCCGCGTCGTTGTCGAGCGTCGCGACCGGGGAGCAGAGGCCGTCGTGCGACAGGTTCGTCGCGACGGCGACCAGCGGCAGACCCACGCGCGCCGCGGCGAACTTGGCGCAGTCGATGATCTTGCCGCCGCCGAGGCCGACGACCGCGTCGTAGCGGCCCTTCTTCATGGCGTCGGCGAGCTTGATGGCGTCGTCCAGCGTGCCGCCGCCCACCTCGAACCACTCGGCGCCCGGCAGTGACGGCATGAGACGGTCCCGCAGGACCGCACCGGAGCCACCGCTGATGGCGATGGCGAGCTTGCCGGTCGACGAGCAGATCCGCTGGTCGGCGAGGACACCGGCCAGGTCGTTGAGCGCCCCCGGCCGGATGTCGACGACGACGGGCGAGGGGATGAGCCTCGTCAGTACTGGCACGCGATCTCCCGTCCCTTGGCGAGGTCGTCGTGGTTGTCGATCTCGACCCACGTGACGTCGCCGATCGGGGCCACGTCCACCTTGAAGCCGCGGTTGACGAGCTCCTGGTAGCCGTCCTCGTAGTAGAGGTCGGGGTCGCGCTCGAAGGTGGTCTTCAGGGCGTCGGCGAGCTCTTCGGCGGCGGAGCCCTCGATGAGGGTGACGCCGATGTACTCGCCGGTGGCCTCGGAGGGGTCCATCAGCTTCGTGATGCGCTGCACGCCCTTGGCGTCGTCGACGATGACCTTCATCTCCTCGTCGGCGAGCTGCTTCACCGTGTCGAGGGCGAGGATGATCTTCTGGCCGTTGCCGCGCGCGGCGAGCAGCGTCTTCTCGACGGAGACCGGGTGCACGGTGTCGCCGTTGGCGAGGATCACGTCGTGCTTGATGGCGTCACGCCCGCACCACAGGGAGTAGGCGTTGTTCCACTCCTCGGCCTTGTCGTTGTCGATCAGCGTGAGCTTGAGGTTGTACTTCGCCTCAAGGGCCGCCTTGCGCTCGTAGACGGCTTCCTTCTTGTAGCCGACGATGATCGCGACCTCGGTGAGACCGATCTCCGCGAAGTTGCCGAGCGTCAGGTCGAGGATCGTGGTCTCCCCGTCGACGGGCACCAGAGCCTTGGGCAGCGTGTCCGTGTAGGGACGGAGACGCCGTCCGGCGCCTGCGGCAAGGACGAGGCCGATCATGCGGGTTCTCCTTCATCGTGTACGGCGGGTGCGCCACGCTTGTGAGCGGTCACCCAGAAGCGGATGCTCTCGACGAGCACCACGAGTGCCACGGCCACGGCGAGTGCCGTGAGCGCGACGGTGAAATCTTCTGCGGGCAGCAGGGCCGCGGCCAGCACGACCACGAGGGTCCTGCCTTCCTGGCCGCCGATCGCCCGCACCAGCCGGCGCGGAGGTGCGCCCGTACCGCCCTTGATGCGGTACACCGTGTCGTAGTGATGGTAGGCGACAGCGGCCACCAGCCCGAAAGCCGCCGGCAGGCTGCCGTTCACGTCCGCTTTGGCCGCGAGCACCAGGATCGTGCCGTACTCGGCGGCCCGGAAGAACGGCGGCACCAGCCAGTCGAGGGGGCCCTTGAGGGGCCGCGCGAGCGCCAGGCCACAGAGCGCGACGTAGACCACGCCACCGACGATCACCCAGGAGCTGCCGTACGAGGTGAACGCGGCCACGGCGACGACCACCGCGCCGCCGAGGAGGGCGATGGCGGGCGCGGGCAGCGGCCAACGGCTCCGCAGGGCGGCGAAGGCCCAGGCGAGCGAGCCGCCGTCGGCGAGGTCGGCGAGCGCGGCCGCGGCGCGGTCGGTGCGGGTGGCCTTGCGGGTCACCGAGCGCAGGACGCGGCCCGCGGTGGTGTAGCAGGCGGCGAGCGCGCAGCCGACGAGCAGGACGACGAGGGTGATGCGCGGGGTGGTGACCGCGGTGAGCACGGCGATCATCGCCCAGCGCTCGCCGATGGGCAGCACGATCATCCGGCGCAGCCAGACCGTCCAGCCGACGCTGTCGAGTTTGTCGGAGAGGGCGGCGGTGGGGCTGGTGTTGGCGCTGGCGTCGTGGTTCGCCTCGTTGAAGGAGAAGTCCACGACGTGCCGGCAGGTCTGGAGCACCATCGCGCCGAGCGCGAGCGCCCACACGTCGTCCCCGCCGCGGGCCGCGCCGAGCGCGAGGCCCGCGTAGTACGCGTACTCCTTGGCCCGGTCGAAGGTCGCGTCGAGCCAGGCGCCGAGCGTGGAGTACTGGAGGGAGTAGCGGGCGAGCTGGCCGTCCGTGCAGTCCAGGACGAAGGAGAGGAGCAGCAGCACACCGGCCGCGACGAAGCCGCCGCGCGTGCCGGTCGCCGCGCAGCCCGCCGCGATCAGGGCGGTGAGCAGCGAGGCGGTGGTGACCTGGTTGGGGGTCAGGCCCCGGCGCGCGCACCACCGGGCGAGGTAGCGCGAGTACGGGGAGATGCAGTACGTGGTGAAGAAGCCGTCGCGGGCCTTGACCGCGCCGCGCAGGCGCACGGCCTCGTCGTCGACGGCGGCGACGGCCTGCCGGGCCTCGTTGCGGGCCTGCGGGTCGTCGGGCACGGTGGCGACGAGGGTGCCGAGGTCGGGGCGGTGCACATCGGTGGCGCCGGACTCCATGGCCGCGGCGATGGAGTCCGGGAGCGCGTCGAGGGTCGCCACGCCGCCGTGGGCCGCGGCGCTCGCCCGCAGGGCGCGGGTCAGCTCCTGGCGGGCCTCGGGCTTGGCCGTGACGGCGCCGGGCACCGCGGAGGCGGCGAAGCGGGGGTCGGTGAGGGCGAGGCGCAAGGCGTGGACGTGACCGACGAAGCGCGTGTCGACGACGGCGACGCGCAGGCCGGCCGGTACGGCGGCGAGCAGCGTCTCGGCGTCCGCAGCGTCGGAGGCGACCCGCACGTCGAAACCGAGGGACCGCAGATCACCTTCGAGCGGCGACCCGGGTACCGGCTGACCGGTGAGGATGGCGGTCGACAGACGAACTCACTCCTTGATTCCCGGCGCGGCTCGCGCCGGGCACGTGCGTAAGAGGGGCGCCCCTGGCCATGGGCCGGGCGGCACGTCGGCAGAGGCTATCGGATGCCGGGAAGCGGGCGTTCACCACCCGTTCACGCCCCGTAAGGGCGGTCTGCGAGGACCCCGGCCCTCGCGATCATCATGGTGGATGGGGGGCCGCCCTCACAAACCGCGCCCGCACCACGCCCGGCTTGTCCCGGAGCGGCCGTTTAGCACCCCCGGAGTGTTCGCTTAGGGTGGTCGCCCATGACATGGCTGATCACAGGCGGAGCGGGATACATCGGGGCACATGTGGCGCGGGTCATGGCCGGTGCCGGTGAGGACGTCGTCGTCCTGGACGACGTCTCCTCCGGGGTGCCGGGGCGGCTGCCCGCGGACATTCCCCTCATCAAGGGCTCCTCGCTCGACGGCGGTCTGGTGCGCCGGGTCCTCGCCGAGCACGCCGTCACCGGTGTGGTGCACCTCGCGGCCCGCAAGCAGGTCGGCGAGTCGGTGGAGCAGCCGCTGCGCTACTACCGGGAGAACCTGGGCGGCCTGACGACGCTCCTCGAAGCGGTGGCCGATGCCGGGGTCGAGCGGTTCGTCTTCTCCTCGTCGGCGGCGGTGTACGGCAACCCGCCGGACGTGGACCTCGTCGGCGAGGACACGCCGTGCGCTCCGGTCAGCCCCTACGGCGAGACGAAGCTCGCCGGGGAGTGGCTGGTGCGGGCGGCGGGCCGGGCGCACGGCATCGCGACGGTGTGCCTGCGCTACTTCAACGTGGCGGGCGCCGCGGCTCCGGAGCTCGCCGACACCGGCGTGTTCAACGTCATCCCGATGGTCTTCGACCGCCTCACGCGCGACGAGCCGCCGCGGATCTTCGGCGCCACCCATCCCACCCCGGACGGCACCTGCGTACGGGACTACATCCACGTGTCCGACCTCGCGGAGGCCCACCTGGCGGCGGCCCACCGGCTCACGCGGGGCGCCGAGGGCGACCTCACGGTGAACATCGGCCGCGGCGAGGGCGTTTCCGTACGCGAACTGATCGATCTCATCGGCGAGGTGAGCGGCGACGACAGGCCCGCCCTCGTGGAGCCCGCCCGCGTGGGCGACGCGCCGCGTGCCGTGGCCGACGCGCGGCTCGCCGCGAAGGAGCTGGACTGGAGGGCACGCCGCTCGGTGCGCGAGATGGTCGAGTCGGCGTGGGCGGGGTGGTGTCTGCATCACCCCGAGGCGCGCCGCGACCGCCCCTGAGCGCGTCGCGGGCTACGTCGCGAGGTCCTGACCTGCACACCTTCCCTTGACGGCAACCGTTGCCATTTTCGCAGGTCAGGGCAGGTGACAACGGTGTTCAGTGCCGCGTTGCCAATACCCCCCGCCCGTAGTTCACTGTGGTCGCGCGACCACCGAACGGCAGGCCGATGACGACTCGGGGAGGCGGCTCCATGGGGGCTGGGCACGATCACGGACACACACACGGGGCACCCACGACGGGAACGGCGGCCAACGCCTACAAGGGGCGCCTGCGGGTGGCGCTCGCCATCACCATCACCGTCATGCTGGCCCAGATCGTGGGCGGCGTCATGGCCGACTCCCTCGCCCTGATCGCGGACGCGACGCACATGGCGACGGACGCGGTCGGGCTCGGCATGGCCCTGCTGGCGATCCACTTCGCGAACCGCCCGGCCACCGAGAACCGCACCTTCGGCTACGCCCGCGCCGAGATACTCGCCGCGCTCGCCAACTGCCTGCTGCTCCTGACCGTCGGCGGCTACGTGCTGTACGAGGCGGTCGAGCGGTTCATCACCCCGGCCCAGACGCAGGGCTCCCTGACCGTCTGGTTCGGCGCCTTCGGCCTCGTCGCCAACATGATCTCGCTGACGCTCCTGATGCGCGGCCAGAAGGACAGCCTCAATGTGCGGGGCGCGTTCCTTGAGGTGGTGGCGGACACCCTCGGCTCCGTGACGGTCATCGTCTCGGCGGCCGTGATCATGCTCACCGGATGGCAGGCGGCGGACCCCGTCGCCTCGCTCGTCATCGGCGTCATGATCGTCCCGCGCACGGTGAAACTCCTGAAGGAGACCCTGAACGTCCTCCTCGAATCCGCGCCCAAGGATGTCGACATGACGCAGGTACGGGCCCACATACTCGCCCTGCCCGGCGTCGAGGAGGTCCACGACCTGCACGCCTGGACGATCACCTCGGGCATGCCCGTGCTCTCCGCGCACGTCGTGGTGGGCTCCGGCACGCTCGAATCGATCGGCCACGAGAAGATGCTCCACGAGCTTCAGGGCTGCCTGGGCGACCACTTCGACGTGGAGCACTGCACCTTCCAGCTGGAGCCCAGCGGCTACGCGCGGCACGAGGCCGGGCTCTGCCACTGAGAAACCGCGGGCGCCGTGATCGCGGACGGTGGTACGGTCGCGACGGCTCCTGACAGTGCGGAGCCCTGGTGACTTCGGAGGTGGTCGATGACTGCCGTGGCGTGCGCCGCTCCACGCGGCGCCATGTGTGTCCCCACTTGCCGGGCCCGCGTCTGACCTCTCGTACGCCTTCCGTACGCCGCGTCAGCGGGCCCCTCATCCAAGGGTTTCCCACGTTGACCGAGAACACGTCGACCGACAACACGTCGACCGACCACGCTTCCATCACCGACGCCTTCTTCGCCCTGCACCACGGCCTTCCGCGGCAGGGTCCCGGCTCCGACGACACCACCCGGCGGCTGCTCCGTCTCGCCGGCGCGCTGCCCGAGCGGCCGCGCGTGCTCGACCTGGGCTGCGGTCCCGGGCGGGCTTCCCTGCTGCTCGCCGCCGAGGCGGGCGCCGAGGTGACGGCCGTCGATCTGCACGAGCCGTTCCTGGACGAGCTCCGCGCGGCGGCGCTTCGGCGCGGGCTCACCGGCTCGATCACCGCCCTCCGGGCCGACATGGCCGCGCTTCCCTGCCCTGACGCGTCGTTCGACCTCGTCTGGGCCGAGAGTTCGGTGTACGGCATCGGCTTCGACACCGCCCTGCGCGCCTGGCGCCGGCTGCTCGCGCCCGGCGGCTCGCTCGTCCTCACCGAGTGCGAGTGGACCACCCCCGAGCCGTCCGCGGCGGCCCGTGCCTTCTGGGATCGGCACTACACGCTGCGTACGAGCGCCGACAACGCCCGGGCCGCGACCGCCGCCGGGTACGCGGTACTCGGCGTACACGCGCAGCCCGAGTCCGACTGGGCGGAGTACTACGGGCCGCTCGCCGCGCGCGCGGACGCGGCCGACCCCGGCGCGCCCGGGATGGCCGAGGCGCTCGCCGCGACTCGCGAGGAGATCGCGATGCGCCGCGAACACGGGACGGAGTTCGGCTACACCGGCTATGTCCTGCGGCCGGTCGACGCCTGGCCCACCAGGCCGGAGACCGCCGAGGACACCGCCGCCGTGCACGCCGTGCACGCCGCCGCCTTCCCGACGAGCGCCGAGGCCGACCTGGTCGACGCGCTCCGCGCGGACCCCGGCGCCTGGCTCCCCGGCCTGTCCTACGTCGCCGAGGCGCCGGACGGCTCGGTCGCGGCCCACGCCCTGATCACCCGCTGCCGGGTGGACGGGGCGCCCGCGCTCGCCCTCGCGCCCGTCGCCGTGCTGCCCGAGTACCAGCGGACGGGGGCCGGATCGGCCGTCGTACGCGCGGTGCTCGACGCGACGCGGGCGCGTGGGGAGCGGCTCGTCCTGGTCCTCGGGCATCCCGAGTACTACCCGAGGTTCGGTTTCCGGCCCGCTTCCGGCTACGGGATCCGGCCAGGCTTCGAGGTTCCCGACGAGGCCATGATGGCGCTCGTCCTCGACGGGTCGGGCGATTCCGCGCCACTGCCGCGGGGAATGATCGAGTATCCGGCCGCTTTCGGGGTCTGAGGCTCGCGCGGGCGCTCTCGTCAGAGGCGCCCGCCGCGTGTCCCGGCGTGCTTCCGCGCGCCGGGACATGCGGGCCCGCACGTGCCTGGAGTCCCCGGAACGTACGGCAGACTTGAGGCTCGAAGACCGAAGCGAAGGATGGGTATGCCGATCACACCTGCCACCGCGGCGAACAGTTCGTCGAACGGCACCGGAGAAGCGATCTTGCTGGAACTCGTGGACGAGGACGGCAGGACGATCGGCACCGCGGAGAAACTCGCCGCGCACCAGGCACCCGGGCAACTGCACCGGGCCTTCTCCGTCTTCCTCTTCGACGAGCAGGGCCGCCTCCTCCTCCAGCAGCGCGCCCTCGGCAAGTACCACTCCCCCGGCGTCTGGTCGAACACCTGCTGCGGGCACCCCTACCCGGGCGAGGCGCCGTTCGCCGCCGCCGCCCGCCGCACGTACGAGGAGCTGGGCGTCTCGCCCTCGCTGCTCGCCGAGGCGGGCACCGTGCGCTACAACCACCCGGACCCCGACTCCGGCCTCGTGGAGCAGGAGTTCAACCACCTCTTCGTGGGGATGGTCCAGGCGCAGCTGCGTCCGGACGCCTCCGAGGTCGGCGAGACCGCGTTCGTGACCGCCGAGGAGCTGCGGGACCGGCACGAGAAGGGCCCGTTCTCCGCGTGGTTCATGACCGTGCTCGACGCGGCGCGGCCCGCGATCAGGGAGCTGACCGGGACCTCCGCCGGCTGGTAAGCGTCAGAAGGGCTGCGCGGGGCCGAGGCCGGAGTGGCCCGGCCCCGACCAGCCGGGCCCCGACGGGCCTGCGCCGGACGGGCCTGCACCGGACGGGTCCAGGCCGTTGACGGGCTTGAGGGGCAGGGCCGCCCAGATGACCTTGCCCCCGTCGGCGGTGTGCTCGACGTCGCAGGCACCGCCCGCCTCCCGGGTGACCTCGCGCACCAGGAGCAGCCCGCGCCCGCCCGTCTGCCCGTGGTCGGCCACCAGGGCCGTCGGGCGGTAGGGGTGGTTGTCCTCGACGGAGACCCGCACCCACTCGGCGCCGACCGCGACCTCCACCGCGAGCATCGGCGACAGCAGGGCCGCGTGGCGCACCACATTGGTGACCAGCTCGGAGACGATGAGCAGCAGCCCCTGGAGTACGTCGTCGCAGACCGGCACGCCCTGGCGGTCCAGCAGGTCGCGCACCGCGCGCCGCGCCTGGGGCACGGAGGCGTCGACGGCGGGGGCCGTGAAGCGCCACACCCCCTCGTACGGCACCCGTGGGCCGCCGCCGGGAAGGGGGCCTGGGCCTCTCCCGTCGTTCTCCATCGTCCGGTCGCCGCCCTCGCGCTCGATAGTCACCACACATCGAGTGTTGGGAACGCGCTGGTCCGGGCCACCGTACTGACGAGAAGTCGGCGATTATCGACGCAATTCGATCGCTGCCGCAATGCCACGCCAATTTCATGACTGCTCTTGCCGTTCTCCTGCCGTCTTCACGGTTTCTTCAGGTTGTACGAGCCTGACGGTGCGCGGGCCTTGCCGGTGGACGGACACGGATAGCATCCGGCGCATGGAGCCGCAGCTGAGCCACACCGTCACGGACGGCGTCGCCACCGTCGTCATCGGCCATCCGGCCAAGCGCAACGCCATGACCGCCGGCATGTGGCGCCAGGTGCCGCCGCTGCTCGCGGGGCTCGCCGCCGACCCGGCCGTGCGCGCCCTGGTGCTCACCGGCGCGGGCGACACCTTCTGCGCCGGCGCGGACATCTCCTCGCTGCGGGAATCGGCGGGGACGGCCCAGGACCTCGCGGTGCGGGCCGAGGACGCGCTCGCGGCCTTCCCCAAACCGACGCTCGCGGCGGTCCGCGGCTACTGCGTGGGCGGCGGCTGCCAGCTCGCCGCCGCCTGCGACCTGCGCTTCGCCGACGAGGGCGCCTCCTTCGGCATCACGCCGGCGAAGCTGGGCATCGTCTACCCGGCGTCGTCCACCCGGCGCCTGGTCTCCCTGGTGGGCCCCGCCACCGCCAAGTACCTGCTGTTCTCGGGCGAGTTGATCGGCGCCGAGCGTGCCTCGCGCACCGGCCTGGTGGACGAGGTGCTGCCCGCGGGCGAACTGGACAAGCGGGTCGCGGAGTTCGCCGGCGTCCTGGCGGCGCGCTCCCAGCTGACACAGGCGGCGGCGAAGGAGTTCACCGCGGGGCGCACCGACTGCGACGCGTACTGGCGGGACCAGGCGCGCGGCAGCGGCGACACCGCCGAGGGGGTCGCCGCCTTCCTGGAGCGCAGACAGCCGCACTTCACCTGGACCTGGACCGCCCCCGCCGACTGACCGAAACGGTCACGCGGCAGTCGCTACCGGCCACTGGCCATTGGCTACTGACTACTGACTACTGGCCGAAGCGGGCCCTCTCGCGGAACTTCGCCACCAGGTGCGCGGGCGCCTTCTCCGGGGAGCCCGCGTCGTAGGGCGGCTGCGGGTCGTACTCCGTCATGAGCTGTACGGACTGCGCGTGCTCGTCGCCCGCGATCCGGCCGGCCAGGGCGAGGCCCATGTCGATGCCCGAGGAGACACCGGCCGCGGTGACGTACTTGCCGTCGAAGACGACCCGCTCCCCCGTCGACCGCGTGCCGAGCCTGTCCAGCTCGGCCAGGGCCAGCCAGTGCGAGGTGGCGCGGCGGCCCTTGAGCAGACCGGCGGCGGCGAGTGCGAGCGAGCCCGTGCACACCGAGGTCGTCCAGGTCGAGGTGGCGTCGACGGCGCGGAGCCAGCCGAGGAGCGACTCGTTCTCCATCTGGTCGCTCTGACCCGGGCCGCCGGGCACCACCACGATGTCCGGGCGCGGCACCTCAGCGAACGACTTGTCGGCGATCAGGGCGAGATTCCCGCTGTCGTCGCGGACCGGTCCCGTCTGCTCGGCGACGAAGACGGTCTCGGCGCCGGGCAGCGGGGAGAGCGTCTGGTAGGGGCCGATCGCGTCCAGGGCGGTGAAACGCTCGTACAGGGCAATGGCTATCTGCATGGTGTCCTCATCGGTTGGCGTGGGCGAGGGATGTGCCGGCCGGTGCGGCGGAGTCCGCCGCGGGTGGCGCGGGTGGCGCGGGTGGCGTGGGTGGCGTGGGGTGGAAGCGGCGGCGGTACTCCGCCGGGGCCGTGCCGAGCGCCTTGAGGAAGGCGCGGCGCATGGCCTCGGGGGTGCCGTAGCCGCAGGCGCGCGAGACCTCCTCCACCCCGTCGGAGGTGTCCTCCAGGAGCCGGCGCGCGTGCTCCACGCGGACGCGGTCGACGTACTTGCCGGGCGTCAGGCCCGTCTCGGCCTGGAAGGAGCGGGCGAAGTGGCGGGGCGAGAGGCGGGCGCGCGCCGCGAGCGCGTCCACCGAGAGGTCCTCGTCCGGGTGCTCGGTGATCCACTGCTGCACCTCGCGCAGCGGTTCGCGCCGCGCGGTCTGCGCGGAGAGCTGGACGCTGAACTGGGCCTGGTTACCCGGGCGGCGCAGGAACACCACGAGATGGCGGGCCACGGTCAGCGCCACCTCGCGTCCCAGGTCCTCCTCCACGAGCGCCAGGGAGAGGTCGATGCCCGCGGTGACCCCGGCGGACGTCGCGACATGGCCGTCGCGCACGTAGATCGGGTCCGGGTCGACCTCGATGCCCGGATGGTCCCTGGCGAGGTCGGCGCAGTACGCCCAGTGCGTCGTCGCCCTGCGCCCCTCCAGGAGGCCCGCCTGGGCGAGCCGGATGGCGCCGGTACAGACCGAGACCAGGCGCTCGGCGCGCGGGCCGTGCTCGCGCAGCCAGTCGATCAGCGCCGGGTCCTCCGGGCGGGTGCCGGTGCCGCCGGGCACGAGCAGCGTGTGCGGCACGGGAGCGTCGGGCAGCGCGTGGTCGGGGACGAGCGTGAGGCCGCTCGACGTGCGTACGGGGCCGCCGTCCAGGGAGGCGGTGCGCACGAGGTACGCGGGGTCGGCGCCGCCGCGGGCCAGGCCGGCGCCCGTGAAGACCTCCACGGGGCCGGTGACGTCGAGACTCTGGACGCCGCCGAAGAGGACGACCAGAACGGTTCGCTGCTCCATGCCTGGATTCTTTGCCCCCTGGCGCATGGCCGCAATGACGAGCAGCCCACCATTCCTGCCATGACGGCTTCGCGCGCGACAGGCCGGGCCCGGTCCGGCCCGGCCCGGTCCGGCCAGTGACCTGACCTGACCTGACCGGAGAGGCATACCAACCAGTAGGTACCGTGCCCCCATGACCTCTTCGACGACCTCGTCATCAGCCCCGGCGTCCCCCGCCGCGCCGCACCCGCGCGCCGGACGCCGCTGCCACAACGTGCTCAACCCGCTGCACTCCTCGCACTACTTCTCGCCGGACGTGTCGCGTGAGCTGGCGGAGCTCGGGATCAGCCATCCCAGCGCCGTCAACTTCGCCGTGCGCGCGGCGGCCCTGGGGGCCGTCGGGCCCGGCGTGGTGACCGCCGCCTTCTACAACTACAAGCACGAACTCGTGGCCGCGCACGTGCCGCGGATCTGGCGGACCGCCTCGCCCGAGGACGTGCTCGCGGCCCGGCTGCGCGGCGTCGACGCGACGCTGCGGCGCCTCCTCGGCGACGACGCCGTCGCCTCGCCGGAGATGGCCGAGGCCGCCGGGCTCGCGCTGCGCGCCGCCGAGGCCTGCACCCGTACCGCCCGGCCCCTGTACTCCGCCCACGCAGACCTGCCCGTGCCCGAGGAGCCGCACCTGGCGTACTGGCACGCCGCGACGCTGCTGCGCGAGCACCGCGGCGACGGGCACGTGACCGTCCTGCTCGGCGCCGAACTCGACGGCCTGGAGGCGCTGGTCACCCACACCGCCACCGGCAAGGGCACCAACCCGAAGTGGGTCTTCTCCACCCGCGGCTGGAACAAGGACGAGTGGAACGCGGCCGAGGAGCGCCTGCGCGCCCGCGGAGTGCTGGACGCGGAGGGCGAGTTGACCGAGGCCGGCGTGGCGTTGCGCCGGGAGGTCGAGGCGGAGACGGACCGCCTGGATCGCGCGCCCTACGAGCACTTGGGCACGGCGGGCGTCGAACGCCTGACGGAGCTCGGCACCGTGTTCGTAGGGGCGGCGCTGCGGGCGGGGGCGTTCCCCGCGGACTTGGTAGGCAAGGGCTGAGGCAGGTCCGGCATGTTCCGGGCGCGATGAGGTACCCGTACGTCTCCTGGCCGCACACCGGCGTGCCGGGAGACGAGAGGGGAATCCTGATGTTCCGTGCCATCGCGGACATTCTGCGTCAGATCGCCGGTGCCATCGCCACCGTCGTGACCCTGCCGTTCCGGGCGCTGGCCCGGCTGTTCGGCGGAGCCTCCCGTTCCACCGGCCGGAGCGGAGGACGGAGTGGAGGCCGGGGCGGGGCACGCGCGGGCCGGGCCCGCCGGGTCTGACCCCCCGCTGTCACCACCACCTGCCACAATTGCCGGGCAACCCCAGCGAGAAGGCGGTACCGGAACGTGGCAGCTTCGAAGACGTCCACTGCGTCCTCCATCGAAGGCAGGATCGCCGAGGAGCTCGGCGTACGGGAGCGGCAGGTGAAGGCCGCCGTCGACCTGCTCGACGGCGGCTCGACGGTGCCCTTCATCGCGCGCTACCGCAAGGAAGCGACCGAGATGCTCGACGACGCGCAACTGCGCACGCTCGAGGAGCGGCTGCGCTATCTGCGCGAGCTGGAGGACCGGCGCGCCGCGATCCTCGACTCGGTCCGCGAGCAGGGCAAGCTCACCGAGGAGCTGGAGGCGCGGATCCGCGAGGCGGACACCAAGGCGCGCCTCGAAGACATCTACCTGCCGTTCAAGCCGAAGCGGCGCACCAAGGCGCAGATCGCCCGCGAGGCCGGCCTCGAACCGCTGGCCGACGGCCTGCTCGCCGACCCGTCGGTGGAGCCGCGGGCGGCTGCCGCCGCGTTCGTCGACGCCGACAAGGGCGTCGCGGACCCGCAGGCCGCTCTCGACGGGGCGCGCGCGATCCTCGCCGAGCGGTTCTCCGAGGACGCCGACCTGATCGGCGAGCTGCGCGAGCGCATGTGGGTGCGCGGCAGACTCGCCGCGAAGGTCCGGGAGGGCAAGGAGGAGGCGGGCGCCAAGTTCGCGGACTACTTCGACTTCGCCCAGCCCTTCACCGAACTGCCCTCGCACCGCGTCCTCGCCATGCTGCGCGGCGAGAAGGAGGACGTCCTCGACCTCGTCCTGGAGCCCGAGGAGGCCACGGACGGCCCTTCGTCGTACGAGGGGATGGTCGCCCACCGCTTCGGCGTCGCCGACCGCGGCCGCCCCGGCGACAAGTGGCTCCAGGACACCGTGCGCTGGTCCTGGCGCACCCGCATCCTGGTCCACCTCGGCATCGACCTGCGGCTGCGCCTGCGCACGGCCGCCGAGGACGAGGCCGTGCGCGTCTTCGCGTCGAACCTGCGCGACCTGCTGCTCGCCGCACCGGCGGGCACGCGCGCGACGCTGGGCCTCGACCCCGGCTTCCGTACGGGCGTGAAGGTCGCCGTCGTCGACGCCACGGGCAAGGTCGTGGCGACGGACACCATCCACCCGCACGTGCCCGCCAACAAGTGGGACCAGTCCCTGGCCACGCTCGCCGCGCTGGCCGAGGAGCACGCGGTCGACCTGATCGCGATCGGCAACGGCACCGCCTCCCGCGAGACCGACAAGCTCGCCGCCGACCTCATCGCCCGGCACCCCGAGCTGAACCTCACCAAGGTGATGGTCTCCGAGGCGGGCGCCTCGGTGTACTCCGCGTCGGCCTTCGCCTCGCAGGAACTGCCCGACCTGGACGTGTCGATCCGCGGCGCGGTCTCCATCGCGCGGCGGCTCCAGGACCCGCTCGCCGAGCTCGTGAAGATCGACCCCAAGTCGATCGGCGTCGGCCAGTATCAGCACGACCTCTCCGAGATGAAGCTCTCGCGCTCGCTCGACGCGGTCGTCGAGGACTGTGTGAACGGCGTCGGTGTGGACGTGAACACCGCGTCCGCCCCGCTGCTCGCCCGGGTCTCCGGCATCGGCGCGGGCCTCGCGGAGAACATCGTCGCGCACCGCGACACCCACGGCCCCTTCAAGAGCCGCAAGGGCCTCAAGGACGTCGCCCGGCTCGGCCCCAAGGCGTACGAGCAGTGCGCGGGCTTCCTGCGCATCCGCGGCGGCGACGACCCGCTGGACGCCTCCAGCGTGCACCCCGAGGCGTATCCGGTGGTGCGCAAGATGGTGAAGGCGGCGGGCAGCGAGGTCTCCTCCCTTGTGGGCAACACGGGGGTGCTGCGCTCGCTGCGTCCCGACGAGTTCGTGGACGAGGTCTTCGGTCTGCCGACCGTCACGGACATCCTGAAGGAGCTGGAGAAGCCGGGCCGCGACCCGCGCCCCGCCTTCAAGACGGCCACCTTCAAGGACGGCGTCGAGAAGATCTCCGACCTGGCCTCCGGCATGGTGCTCGAAGGCGTCGTCACCAACGTGGCCGCGTTCGGCGCGTTCGTGGACGTGGGCGTGCACCAGGACGGTCTGGTGCATGTGTCCGCGATGTCCAAGACGTTCGTCAAGGACCCGCGGGACGTCGTGAAGCCCGGTGACATCGTCAAGGTGAAGGTCATGGACGTCGACATCCCGCGCAAGCGGATCTCGCTGACGCTCCGCCTCGACGACGAGGCGGCCCCCGCCGACTCCGGTGAGGCCGGACCCAAGCGGGGCGGGCGGCCGCCGCAGCAGCGACAGCAGGGCCAGGGGCAAGGCCAGGCGCAGGGGCAGGGGCAGGGGCAGGGTCAGGGCCAGCGCGGCGGTGGGCAGCGAGGCGGCGGTCAGCGCGGGCAGAAGCCGCAGCGCCAGGGCCCGCCGCCGGCCAACGACGCGATGGCCGAGGCACTGCGCCGGGCCGGCCTCGTCGATCCGAAGCAGCGCTGACGTCTCACGACGGCATGAGGCGGGCCGGAGGTCAGGGTGACAGCTCGGTCACCTTGCCCTCCGCCACCTCCAGGCGGCGCGTCACGCGTACGGCGTCCAGCATCCTGCGGTCGTGCGTGACCAGCAACAGGGTGCCCTCGTAGGAGTCGAGTGCCGACTCCAGCTGCTCGATCGCCGGCAGATCGAGGTGGTTCGTCGGCTCGTCGAGGACGAGGAGGTTGACGCCCCTGCCCTGGAGCAGGGCCAGGGCCGCGCGGGTGCGCTCGCCCGGTGAGAGCGTCGCCGCCGGGCGCAGGACGTGGGCCGCCTTCAGGCCGAACTTCGCGAGGAGCGTGCGGACCTCCGCCGGTTCGGTCTCGGGCACGGCCGCGCAGAACGCGTCGAGCAGGGACTCCTCGCCGTGGAACAGCGCGCGGGCCTGGTCGACCTCCCCGACCAGGACGCCCGAGCCGAGGCCCGCGTGGCCCGCGCTCAGCGGTACGCGTTCGAGCAGGGCGCCGAGCAGCGTCGACTTGCCCGAGCCGTTCGCACCGGTGATCGCCACGCGGTCCGCCCAGTCGATCTGGAGGGTGACGGGGCCCAGCGTGAACGTGCCGCGGTGCACCTCCGCGTCGCGCAGACCCGCGACGACCGAACCCGAGCGGGGGGCCGCCGCGATCTCCATGCGCAGCTCCCACTCCTTGCGGGGTTCGTCGACGACGTCGAGGCGCTCGATCATGCGCTGCGTCTGGCGGGCCTTGGCGGCCTGCTTCTCGCTGGCCTCGCTGCGGAGGTTGCGGCCGATCTTGTCGTTGTCGCCCGCCTTGCGGCGGGCGTTCTTGACGCCCTTGTCCATCCAGGAGCGCTGCATCTGGGCGCGGCCCTGGAGCGCCGTCCTCTTGTCCGCGTACTCCTCGTACTCGTCGCGGGCGTGCCTGCGGGCCACCTCCCGCTCCTCCAGATAGGCGTCGTAGCCGCCGCCGTAGAGGTTGATCTCCTGCTGGGCCAGGTCCAGTTCGAGGACCTTGGTGACGGTGCGGCTGAGGAACTCGCGGTCGTGACTGACCACGACCGTGCCCGCCCGCAGGCCCTTCACGAAGCTCTCCAGGCGGTCGAGGCCCGCCAGGTCGAGGTCGTTCGTCGGCTCGTCGAGGAGGAAGACGTCGTAGCGGGACAGGAGGAGGGAGGCGAGGCCCGCGCGGGCCGCCTGGCCTCCGGAGAGCGACGTCATCTCCTGGTCGAGGCCGACGGTCAGGCCGAGGGAGTCCGTGACCTCCTCGGCGCGCTCGTCCAGGTCCGCGCCGCCGAGGGCCAGCCAGCGCTCCAGGCTGTCCGCGTACGCGTCGTCCGCGCCCGGGGCTCCGTCGACCAGGGCCTGGGTGGACTCGTCCATCACGCGCTGGGCCTCCGCGACGCCGGTGCGGCGGGCCAGGAAGGCGCGGATCGTCTCGCCGGGGCGGCGGTCCGGCTCCTGGGGCAGGTGCCCCACGGACGCCGTGGGCGGCGACAGCCGCAGCTCGCCGCCCTCGGGGGTGTCGAGCCCCGCGAGCAGCCGCAGCAGGGTGCTTTTGCCTGCCCCGTTGGGGCCTACGAGGCCGATGACGTCGCCGGGGGCGACGACGAGGTCCAGTCCGGAGAAGAGGGTGCGGTCGCCGTGGCCGGCGGCGAGATCTTTGGCGACGAGGGTTGCGGTCATCAGGGGGGCATTCTACGGGGGCCCGCTTCCGCGAGGCGGGGCGCGTCGGCCTTGCGGGACCGGGCAGGGACCGGGCAGGGGCCGGGCGGGGCCTCCGCGTACGGATAAAAGCTGTGGCCCGGGCTGTTGGCTGCCCGGTACGTTCCCGGCCATGGTCATGGCAATCGCGGGTGGACGACGGTCCTCGGCCCTGCTGCTCGTCCTGTGCGGCACGATCTTCCTCGAGGGCAGCGACGTGGCCATGCTGGCCGTCGCCGTGCCCACCATCCGCGCCGACCTCGGCCTGACCACCGGCACCACGGCGTGGGTCATGAGCGGCTACGTGCTCGGTTACGCCGGCTTCACCCTGCTCGGCGGCCGTGCCGCCGATCTGCTGGGCAGGCGGCGGATGTTCCTCGCCTGGCTCGGCGCCTTCCTGGTCTTCTCCGCGCTGGGCGGCTTCGCGACCGAGGGCTGGATGCTGGTCGTGGCCCGCTTCGTCACCGGCGTGGCGGCGGCCTTCATGACCCCGGCCGCCATGTCGATCATCACGACCTCGTATCCGGAAGGGCCGCGGCGCGACAAGGCCCTGCTGATCTTCGCCGGTGTCGGCGCCGGCGGCTTCTCGCTGGGCCTCGTCATCGGCGGGCTGCTGACCGGCCTCGGCTGGCGCTGGGTGTTCTACGCCCCGGCGTTCCTGGCCGGCGCCATCCTGCTCGCGGCGCTGAGGCTGCTGCCCGCCGAGCCCCGCCCCGAGCCCGTACCGCACGGCTACGACCTGGCCGGCGCCGCTGCCGCCGCCGCCGCGATGCTGCTGCTCGCCTACGGCATCGTCCGGCTGGAGCACGGCGGCGAAGGGCTCGGGCCGACCCTCGGCGCGCTCGCCGCCGGGCTGACGCTGGTGGCGGCGTTCATCGTGATCGAACGGCGTGCCACAGCGCCGCTCGTCCGGCTCGCGATCTTCCGCAAGGCCGCGATGGTGCGGGCCAACCTCGGCGCACTGCTCTTTCTGGGCGCGTTCTTCGGCTTCCAGTTCATCGTCACGCTCTATCTCCAGGAGCTGCGCGGCTGGTCGTCCCTGCGGACCGCGCTCGCGCTGACCGCCATGGGCTGCGACGTCGTCCTCGCGCCCACCCTCACCCCGCGCCTGGTGAACCGGTACGGCACCGGCCGGGTGATCCTCGGCGGCTTCCTGCTGGCGATCGTGGCGTACGGGCTGTTCCTGCCGGTCGGGATGGACTGGTCGTACGCGGTGATGTTCCCGAGCCTGGTCATCGCGGGCACCGCCTTCGCCCTCGCCTACGGCCCGCTCACCATCGTGGCGACCGGCAGCGTGGGCGAGGAGGAGCAGGGCCTGGCCGGCGGGCTGCTGTACACGTTCACCCAGTTCGGCTCGGCGGTCGGGATCTCCGCGGTGACCGCGGTGTACGGGATCGCCTCCGCCGGCACCGATGGCTCACCGGGCGCGGTGCTGGACGCCTACCGCACCGCGCTCGTCGTCCCGGTGGCCATGGTGCTGCTGGGGGCGGCGGTCTCCGCCTTCGGCCTGCGCGGCGCGGGCCGACGGGCGGCCGGGCGGTAGAAGCGGCGGCGCACCGCGGCTACGGGCCGCCCCCGGCGCCCGTCTCGGTCACCAGGACGCTGGTGGAGGTCCGGGCGACCACGTACGAGTTGCCCTTCGTGCTGCGCGCCTCCAGCGGCACCCGGTGCTCGCCGGGCTCCAGCACCTCGTCGAAGACCTCATGGACGTGCGTCCGCGACAGCCGGTCCATGCGGTACGCGATCAGCCGTACCCGGCACGTCGACGTGACGGAGAGCCGCGCCGCGTCCCGCCCGGCGGCGAGCCCGGTGAGCCGCCGCTGCTCCGCGGGGCTCCGGTCGAGCGCGTCCTCGATCTGGGCCACCAGGAGCGGCACTATCGGGGCGAGCCCGTCGACGTAGGCGACGCGTACCCCCGCCCCCTCGAAAGCGGACCGCACGGACCGACGGGTCTCGGCGGACACCGTACGGCCGAAGGCGACCGCCCCGTACGTACGCAGCTCGTCCGGCGGCACATCCGCCGCGTCCGCGGCGATCTCCGCGCCGATGCCGATGGTCCGCAGGGCCGCGGCCAGCTTGGCGAGGAGCGCGACGCGGGCCCCGATGAGCAGGACCCGGCGGCGGGCCTGCCGCTCGTCCGCCGCGAGCAACTCCCCCAGCGCCCGGCGGTACTCGGGGCCGCTGAACCGGAACGGCCCTATGCCGTGGTAGCCGTTGAGCCGCAGATCGACCGGTTCTCCCGTCTGCCAGGCGAAGTCGCGCCAGACGAAGTCGTCGCCGCCGTCGGCGGCCTTCTCGATGACCGCCGTGACGGCACCGCACTCCAGGCCCTCGCATTCGGGACAGCCGTATATGACATAGCGGTTGTCGCGCAGCGGTGCCTCCGCCTCCAGGAGGAGGCTGCGGATGTGCGCGGTGAATATGGCGGGCGGGATGTCCGCGGCCAGCGGGGACACCGCGTCGAGGTCGGAGAGCCGGAACAGCAGGGGGCGGCCGTCGACGATGAAGTCGACGAAGTCACGGTGCACTTGGTAGTCACCGTTGGCGAGAACCCCACCGGCCCGCATGGCCGGCGCCAGACCGAAGGTCGCGTACTGGGCAGACATGCTGTGAGTATCCCCACCGATGGTGTGATGTGAGCACGGCATGGCCCATTCCTCGCACATTCCGCTCCTGCGGCGGGGCGCGTGGGGGCGGTGTGCCGGTGGTGAGTGCCGAGGTCCGGCCCGACCGGCGGCTGGTGCGGACGAAGTCCACGGTGCGGTCCGAGCGAGATGGCGTACGCATGGTCGAGGGCGTATTCGCGCGCACCCGACTGGACGGTGCGAAACCGGCAGGAGGCGGCACACCGCGGCGCACCGCCTCCTGAGCCGACGTCAGCGCGTACGCGCCGGATCGTTGTCCGGCTCCGGTCCGCCCGCGTCCTCGGTCGCGTCCTCGCCCCCGTCCTCGTCCGTGGAGGGGCCGATACGGATCTCGAAGTCACCGGCGTACTGCTCGTGGCCCGCGATCACGGCCTTCCCCACGGCTTCGGTGCCGTGTTCGCCGCGCACGATCAGCGGGTCGTGGCGCAGGTCCCGCATCAGGGACACGCACATGCCGATCATCACGAGGGTGAAGGGCGCCGCCACGAGGATCGTGAGGTTCTGCAACCCGGTGAGCGCGTCGCCCGAGCCGTCGCCGATGAGCAGCATGATCGCCGCCACGGCTCCGGTCACGATGCCCCAGAAGATCACGACGAACCGGCTGGGTTCGAGTGCGCCCTTCTGCGAGAGCGCGCCCATCACGATGGACGCGGCATCGGCACCCGAGACGAAGAAGATGCCGACGAGGACCATCACCAGAAGGCTGGTGACGGTGGCGATCGGGTACTCGTGGAGCAGCCCGAAGAGCTGCGCCTCCGCGGTCGTCTCACCCTTGAGGCCGCCTCGCTCGGAGACGCTCATGGCACTGCCGCCGAAGACGGCGAACCAGATGAGGCTGACCGTGCTCGGCACCAGGATGACGCCGCCGATGAACTGGCGGATCGTACGGCCGCGGCTGATGCGCGCGATGAACATGCCGACGAAGGGCGTCCAGGAGATCCACCAGGCCCAGTAGAAGACCGTCCAGCTGCTCAGCCAGTCGGCGACTCCCTCGCCGCTGGAGGCCTCGGTGCGGCCGATGAGCTGCGGCAGGTCGTCGAGGTACGCGCCGATGGACGTCGGCAGCATGTCGAGCATGATGACCGTCGGGCCCGCGATGAAGACGAACACGATGAGCAGCAGCGCAAGCACCATGTTGATGTTGGACAGCCACTGGACGCCCTTCTCCACCCCGGAGATGGCGGATGCCACGAAGGCCAGGGTCAGCACGGCGATGATCACGACGAGCAGGCCGGTGCCCGCCTCGTCCATCCAGTCGAGCACCTCGATGCCGCTGCCGATCTGGAGGGCGCCGAGGCCGAGGGAGGCCGCCGAGCCGAAGAGCGTGGCGAAGATGGCCAGGATGTCGATGACCCGGCCCCAGGCTCCGCGCGCGTGCTTCTTGCCGATGAGGGGCTCGAACACGGCGCTGATGGTCTGCCGCCGGTTGCGCCGGAAGGTGCTGTACGCGATGGCGAGGCCGACGACCGCGTAGATCGCCCACGGGTGGAGCGTCCAGTGGAAGAGGGTGGTGGCCAGTGACGTCTCCATCGCCGCGGCCGAGTCCGCCGGGTCGGTGCCCGGCGGTGGCGTGGTGAAGTGCGCCAGGGGCTCGCTCACCCCGTAGAACATCAGGCCGATGCCCATGCCCGCGCTGAACATCATGGCGACCCAGGACACGGTCCGGAACTCGGGCTTCTCTCCCTCCTTGCCGAGGGTGATCTTCCCGTACCGGCTGACGGCCAGCCAGAGCGCGAAGACCACGAACCCGGTGGCGGTCAGCATGAAGAACCAACCGCCGTTGTGCATCAGACCGTTCAGCATGTCCGTGGAGACATCCTTGAGCGTGTCCGTCGCCAGCGCGCCCCAGACCACGAACGCGAGGGTCAGCACGGCGGTGACGCCGAACACCACCCGGTCCGTCTGTGGGGACCGGCCGCCGTGGGCGGGCGTCATGATGTCCGGCGACCCTCCCCCGTCATCCGCCTTCTGTTGTTCATGCGTCACAAGTGGCACCTTTCAACGGGTCGATTGCGGTCGAGAGTTTGTTCTCGCTACCCCCTACCACATGTGACCCGTAACTCACTCCTCAACAGTTCATGTCGGGTCGAGCTGTGACCATGTGGTACGTCGCCCGCTCGTCGAGCAGGAGCGGCACGAGGGCCCGGGCCGGCTGGCGCAGCGGGACGTACGCGCCGGACTTCTGCCGCTTCGCCTTCACCCCGTGCAGGGCCAGTTCGTCCTTGATGTCGGCGTACTGGGCGGCGGTCAGCCGGTAGCCGCAGGGCGGGTCGGCGATGGTCTCGGACGGCTCCGCGGGGTCGTTGTCCGCGCCGCCGACGTAGACGGGGCCGTGGTCGCGGTAGCCCTCGACGCGTGCCGCGTCGGTGGTCCGCTCCAGGCGTGCGCGTCGCTCGTCCGTGTAGTCGAACAGGCCGCCGAGTGCGGAGATTTGGGAGGAGACGCGGCGGCGGTTGTTCAGGGCCTCGTCGTTCTTCTCGGCGTCGGTGAGCGGGTCGACGCGGCTCTCGATGAGCAGGCCCGCGGCGTGCTTGATGCCGGACATGTTGCGCAGGATGCGCTCCTGGCCGTCGCCCGCGGTCTGCTTGATGGGCTCGCCGGTGACGGGGTCGGTCCAGATGCCGTAGGTGCCCGTGGTGTGTCCGTCGCCCTCGGCGGCCGGGCGTACGTACGCCTTCGACAGGGTCTGCGCCTCCTTGTGCACCGCCTCGTCGGTGTTGAGGTTGCGCGGCCAGAGGTCGAAGAGGTCCTTGTCGTAGTACTTGGGGGTGGACCCGTACTCGTGCAGGTCGTAGATGACGTCGGGTCGGTGGTCGCGGATGACGGCGGCCGTCGCGCGGGCCTCCGCGGTCGCCAGGGAGAGGTGGTCGCGGTTGATGTCGACGCCGTCGGAGTTGCCGCGGGTGTCGGCGGCGCGGCCGTCCGGGTTGGCCGTCGGGACGACCAGGAGCGTGGTGCGCCGCAGGAACTCCCGGGTCCCGCGGTCCTTCGCGTACGCCAGGTCGCGGATGGTGGTCAGACAGGCCTCGCGGCCCGACGGCTCGTCGCCGTGCTGGCTACAGATCAGCAGCACGGTGTTCTTCGCCTTGCGTTCCCCGATGCTGACCAGTTGGAGAGGGCGGTCCTGCTTGGTGCTCCCGATGCGGGAGACGGATATGCGGTCGCTCGCCCTGTCGACCGCGGCCAGGAGCCGCTGCTCCTCGGGCTGGGTGGTCCAGCGGGCGCCGTCGCTCTCCTCGAAACCGGTACGCGGCGGGGTCGGGGTCGCCTGGGCCGGCACCGTCAGGAGCGGCGCGGTGAGGGCGACGGCGGCACAGGCGAGCGCCAGGGTGCGGATGCGCGGTGTCATGAAGTACTGCCTCCCGGTACGGGTGTGAGCGGACGCGGTGGGGCGACGCCGTCGAGACGGGCTTCGCGGGGAGTGCCGGAATCGGAGGGCCTGAACGCGCTCGCGCCGCCGACCAGCGGGACCTTCGCGTGGGTGCGGGCCAGGTCGATGGTGAGCGTCGGGGTGTCGGCGGGAGCTTCGATGAGGTTCTTGTCGGTGCCCGCGACGATCAGCGCGAGGCGGTGCCCCTTGGGCACGACGTGGTCGCTCGCGGCGAGGTCCAGGGTGATGGTGTGGGGCTTGCCCGGGGTGAGCGGGCGCCCGCGGTGTGCGTCCGCCCAGGTGCCGAGGTCGGCCCAGCCGCGGCTGACGATCGTGTGCTCGACGTCGGCGGTCCTGGCCCGCGTCTTGCGGAAGCAGGAGCTGTCGCCCGTGGTGCTCGGTCCCCAGCAGTCGCGTTCGTCGAGCGTGGTGATGCCCTCTCCCCTGGCGGCGTAGTCGCGAATGGTGGCGGGGCCGAGGTCGACGAGGATCGCGGAGAGATGGGCGGTGCGGGTCGTCGGCGTCGCGGTCACCGTCACCTGGGAGGAGCCGGACAGGCGCAGGTCGCGGGTGAGCGGCCCGGTGGCGAAGCCGGCCTTGGCGGGTGTCGGCATGTCGATCCGCTCGGCCCAGTCCGTCTCGCTCAGCTTCGGGTCGTCGGTGAACGTCTCCGTGCCCTTGGCGCGGCGTGTGCCCAGCGTGCCGACGCCCGGCGCGGCGCCCTTGGCGGGGCGGAGCTCGACCGTGCCGGTGGCGCGCGGGGGCCAGACGCGGTCGGTGGTCCAGTGGTCGGGGGCGCGCTCGATGTCGGCCATCGGCTCGCGGTCGACGCCGTTGTCGTGGCCGAGGAGTTCATGGTCGAACCAGCGGTGCAGGGTGCGGACCCAGTCGGCCCTGCGCAGGTCGAAGGGGTCGACGTGACCGGCCTGGCTGAGCCAGATCTTGCGGTCGACGCCGTTCTTCGCGAGGGCGTCCCACCACTGTCCGAAGTGCTTGGCGCGGACGTTCAGGTCCTGCATGCCGTGTACGACGAAGACGCTGGCCCTGACCTTGCCGGCGTCCGGGACGTGGTCGCGCTCGCTCCACAGGCGGGTCCAGTCGCCGCTGCGGGGCGCGCCGTCGATCAGGCGCTGCTGCACGGCGCCGCAGCGGGCGCGCGCCTCGGGGCTCTCGACGGCGTCGGAGAGCCCCTCGGGGCCGCTGTCGTAGAGCGGGGCGCCCTGCTGGAAGTAGTAGTCGTACCAGGAGGAGATCGCGCCGATCGGCACGATGGTCTTGAGTCCCTTGACGCCGGTGGCGGCCACGCCCTGCGCGACGGTGCCGTCGTAGCTCTTGCCGATCATGCCGGTCCTGCCGTTGGACCAGGAGGCCTTCGCGCGTTCCTGGCCCGTGCGGCTGGTGTAGCCGCGGCCGCGGCCGTTCAGCCAGTCGACGACGGCCTTCGCGGACCGGACGTCGGAGCGGCCGCCGACGTCGACGCAGCCGTCGGAGCGGTTCGTGCCCGCCAGGTCCACGGCGACGTAGCCGTAACCGCGCGGGACGAAGTAGTTGTCGTAGTAGAGCGGGAACTGGACGGGGTCGCCGTGCGCGTCGTAGGTCTTCTTCTGGCTCTCGTTGCCGCGCCCGCAGCAGGAGTAGTACGGGCTGGCGTCCATGATCACGGGTATCCGGCGGCCCGTGCGGTCGAGTTCGCGGGGCCTGACGATGTCGACGGCGACACGGTCGGACTTGCCGTCCGCGTCGCCGTCTAGCCCGGTGTCGACCCACACGGACTCGCGTATCGCGTCGTCGTACGCGTACACGGGCTTGCTCTCGGCGGGCGTACGGGGGCCGGATGCGGCGCCCTGTGCCGCGCCCGGGGACATGAGCATGGCCAGCAGGGCGGTCAGGGCCGCCGTCAGCAGCGTTCTCCAGGGGAGGCGGGCGCGTCGCGCACGTATCGGCATGGCGCGGAAGGTACACCGGTGAACTCCCGCGCGACAGAGGGCCGGACGTGCCGCGTCAGGCGCTTGGGACATTGAGGCACATGTCGGCCGAATGGCGATCGTGTGACAGCAGGGGCCATGGACATGACGCGTGCCGTAAGGGCTGAATAGGCTCGGCGACCAAGACATACAGGTCTTGTGCCTTTATGACGTGCGACGACGACTGCTACGACGACGACTACGACTTGGAGCTTGACGTGCACCGCAGACTCATCGTTCCGGGGGCGATCGCGGCCTCCCTGCTGCTGGCGATCCCGGCATCGGCCGCGGACTTCACCCCCGGAGCACCGGGCATCGGCGATCCCTACTACCCGGCGAGCGGCAACGGCGGATACGACGTATCGCACTACGACCTGAGGCTGAAGTACCAGCCCGTCACCGACCTCCTGGAGGGCACGGCGACGATCAGCGCCCGCACCACGCAGAACCTTTCGCGCTTCAACCTCGACTTCGGGCTGAAGGTCTCCGAGGTGCGGGTCAACGGCAAGAAGGCGAAGTTCACGAAGACCGGCGACCAGGAGCTGGAGATCACGCCGCCCGCGGGGCTGCCCAAGGGCACCGCGGTCACGGTCGTCGTGCGGTACGCGGGCAAGCCGTCCGAGCTGAAGATCAACGGGTACAGCGCCTGGCACCGGACGCCGGACGGCGGTGTCGCCGCGCAGGAGCCGGAGGCCGCCGTGTGGTGGTTCCCCTCCAACGACCACCCGCTGGACAAGGCCACGTACGACGTGTCGGTCTCCGTGCCCGACGGCACGCAGGCGATCTCCAACGGTGTGCTCCAGTCGCAGAGCTCCAAGCTGGGCTGGACCCGCTACAACTGGCGGTCCAACAAGCCGCAGGCGAGCTACCTCACCACGCTCGCGGTCGGCAAGTTCGACATCACGACCGACAAGACCGAGAGCGGTCTGCCGGTCCTCAACGCCTACAGCAAGGACCTCGGCGACAACGCGGGCGCCGCGCGGGCCAGCATCGAGCGGAGCACCGAGGTCGCCGAGTGGCTGGAGACGGTCTTCGGCGAGTACCCCTTCAACGCGCTCGGCGGCTACGTCCCGAACGTGAAGAGCAGCTACGCCCTGGAGACCCAGACGCGGCCCTTCTACAGCCCCGCCGCGTTCAAGAACGGCTCCAACACCTCGATCGTCGTCCACGAGCTGGCCCACCAGTGGTACGGGGACAGCGTCTCGGTGCACGGCTGGAAGGACATCTGGGTCAACGAGGGCTTCGCCCGCTACAGCCAGTGGCTGTGGTCGGAGAAGGAGGGCGAGGGCACCGCACAGGAGCTCGCGGACTACGTGTACGCGCAGCACCCCGCCGACGACCCGTTCTGGACGGTGAAGCCGGGTGACCCGGGTGCGGACGACCAGTTCCACCTCGCGGTCTACGACCGGGGCGCGCTGGCCCTTCAGGCGCTGCGGAACGAGATCGGCGACGAGGCGTTCTTCGCGATCCTGAAGGGCTGGCCGAAGGCGTACGCGTACGGCAACGCCAAGGTCGGCGACTTCGTGAAGTACGCCGAGAAGATCTCGGGCAAGCCGCTCGCCGAGCTCTTCGACACCTGGCTGTACCAGCCGTCGCGACCGGCGGCCCCCGCCGCGAAGCACGCCGGCCTGAGCCGGTCGGCCACCGCCACGGCCCCCGTCGCCAAGCCCAGGTCATGGAAGCAGATCGCCGCCACGAACGGCGTCCACGACCACGGCCACGACCACCAGCACGACCACAAGCACTGACACCCACGCACCGCGCCGCCCGGCCAAGGGGCCGGGCGGCGCGGTGGCTGTGGGGCCGTGGGGCCGTGGGGTCGTGGGCCTACTTCAGCAGGGTCTTGGCCTCGCCGGCGGCCTTGCGGCGGATCGCGTACCAGCCCGCGACCAGGGCCGCCGCGACGATCGGGATGAGGAACAGCGTCTTGCGGCCGACCTCCGGGTCCTTCCACATCAGGCAGAGCACCGCGAGCAGGAAGACGATCGTGACGATCTCCGTGACCGGGCTGCCCGGCAGGCGGAACTTCGGGCGCTCGAAGGCGCCCTCCTTGGAGCGGCGGACGAACGCCAGGTGGCAGATCATGATGATCACCCAGGTGCTGATGATCCCGAGGGACGCCACGTTCAGGACGATCTCGAAGGCCTTGCTCGGCACGATGCTGTTCAGGCCGACGCCGAGGACGCCCACGCCCGCGGTGAGCAGGATGCCGCCGTAGGGCACCTGGCTCTTGTTCATCCTGGCGGTGAACTTGGGGGCCGAGCCCGACATCGCCATGGAGCGCAGGATGCGGCCCGTGGAGTACAGGCCCGAGTTCAGCGAGGACATGGCCGCGGTCAGGACGACTAGGTTCATCACGTCACCGGCCGCCGGCACGCCGATCTTGGACAGGACCGTCACGAAGGGGCTCTCGCCCGCCGAGTACACCGCTCCGGGGAGCAGCAGCGCGAGGAGGGCGACCGAGCCCACGTAGAACACGCCCACACGCCACATGATCGAGTTCACGGCGCGCGGGACGATCTTCTGCGGATCGGCGGTCTCGCCCGCCGCGACGCCGACCAGTTCGAGGGAGGCGTAGGCGAAGACGACGCCCTGCATCACGATCACGACGGGCATCAAGCCGTTCGGCAGGAACCCGCCGTTGTCGGTGATGACGCTCAGACCCGGCGTCTCACCACCGACCTTGTGCTGGCTGACCAGCAGGAAGATGCCGATCAGCATGAACGCGATGAGCGCCGCGACCTTGACTATGGAGAACCAGAACTCCATCTCGCCGAAGTACTTCACCGAGATCAGGTTGATGGCCAGGACCACCGCGAGGGCCAACAGCGCGAGCACCCACTGCGGGATGTCGGTGAAGAAGCTCCAGTAGTGCGTGTAGAGCGCGATCGCGGTGATGTCGGCGATGCCGGTGGTCGACCAGTTGAGGAAGTACATCCAGCCGGCGACGTAGGCACCCTTCTCGCCGAGGAACTCACGCGCGTACGAAACGAACGAACCGGACGACGGACGGTAGATCACCATCTCGCCGAGGGCGCGCACGACGAAGAACGCGAAGATGCCGCACACGAGGTACGCGAGGGCGAGGGCGGGGCCCGCCGAGTGGAGGCGGCCGCCCGCCCCGAGGAAGAGTCCGGTGCCGATCGCGCCACCGATCGCGATCATGTTGACGTGACGGGCCTTGAGGTCCTTGCTGTAACCGGCGTCGCCCGCGTCCGCGGGGGCCTGTTCCACATCCGTGGGGGATGCGTCCAGGGCGGCCGAATCTACGGCTTCCTTGCTCACGTGGGGGATCTACTCTCTGGTGCCCGGAAGAAATCCCGGGGTCCGGAATGTGCTCCGGCCCACGACACCCCTTGACGCGCGCGGACCGACGGAACACCTTCCCCCAGAGATCGCCGACCACGCGGTGGCGCACGTCACATAGCGGAACTTCTCACATGCTGATCAAGGGCTGTACAGACCCTCGATGACCTGCTCGTACTTGGTGTGGATCACCCGGCGGCGCAGTTTCAGGGAAGGCGTCAGCTCCCCGGTGGCGGGGCTCCACTCCTCGGCGAGGAGGCGGTGGCGCTTGACCTGTTCGGTGCGGTTCAGGCGCGCGTTGGCGGCCTCGACGGCCCGCGCGACCTCCTCCCGTACGGCCGGGTGGGAGACCAGGTCGCCCTCGATGCCGCGCGCGGCGGCCCAGACGGGCGCCATCTCGGGGTCCAGGACCAGCAGGGCCACCAGGTAGGAGCGGCCGTCGCCGTGCACCAGGGCCTGGCCGATGAGCGGGTGCTCCTTGAGCGCGTTCTCGACGAGGGCGGGCGAGACGTTCTTGCCCGTCGACGTCACGATCATCTCCTTCTTGCGGTCGGTGAGCCAGACGTAGCCGTCCGTGTCGATGCGGCCGATGTCTCCGGTGGCGAACCAGCCGTCCCGGTCGCAGACGCCGTCGACACCGCCGTCGGGCCGCAGATAGCCGTCGAAGACCGTCGCCCCGCGGACGAGGAGCTCCCCGTCCTCGGCGGTGCGCACCTCCACGCCCTCGATGGGGCGGCCCACCGAACCGAGGCGGAAGGCCCCGGGGCCGTTCGTCGTGACGACCCCCGCGGTCTCGGTCAGCCCCCACGCGTCCATGATCACCAGGCCGAATCCGGCCCAGAAGCGGGACACCTCCGGCGGCATGGGCGCCGAGGCGCTCGCCGTCCACACCAGCCGGTCGAAGCCGGCGAGGGCGAGCAGCGGGTCGAGCACCCGCTCCTTGGCCTCGGCGTAGGCGGCCCGCAGCTCCGCGGACGGCTCCTCGCCGCGCTCGCGGCAGGCGACGTGCGCGCGGGCGGTGTCGCCGGCCGCCTCGACGGCGCGGCGCCGCTCCTCGGGCAGCGCGGCGAGGGCGGCCCGCACGGACGCGGCGAGCTTCTCCCACACGCGCGGGACCCCGAAGAACTGGAAGGGGTGCAGTTCGCGCGCGGTGGCCGCCACCTGGGACGGGTCCGCGCACAGGTAGACGTGCGCGGCCCGCAGGACCGGCAGGTAGATGCCGAGCAGCCGCTCGGCGATGTGCGCGAAGGGCAGGTAGCAGATGTGCCCGACGTGGTCGGGGAAGTCCACGACGCCGTCCAGGGCGATGCCGTTCAGGAGGATGTTGCGGTGGCTGAGCCGGACGCCCTTGGGGTCACCGGTGGTGCCCGAGGTGTAGACGACCGTGAGCGCGTCGTCCGGGCGGCTCTCGCGCCAGGCCTTCTCGAAGCCCTCGGGGTCGTACAGGCGGCTGCCGGTGGCGTGCAGCGAGCCGTACGTGCGGTGCTCCCCCGCCGCCGCGGCCTCCACGACCACCAGACGCCGCAGCGGGGCGGTGTCGTCGGCCAGGAGCGGCTCCCAGCGCGGCAGCTCTCCGGCGCCCTCGACGACCGCGAAGCGGGCCCCGCTGTGCCGCACGATGTGGGCCACCTGCTCGGGGGCCGCGGTTCCGTACACGGTCACGGGGACGGCACCGAGGTGCACCAGGGCGAGGTCGCTGAGCCAGTGCTCGGGGCGGTTGCCCAGCATCATCAGGACGTGCTCGCCGCGCTCGACGCCCAGCGCCGCGTACCCGGCGGCCAGGACGGCGACCTTGCGCCGCACCTCGCGCCAGGTGAGCGTCGACCACTCCGCACCCGTACGCCAGGAGAGCGCGGGCAGCTCCCCGTGGTCCTCGGCATTGCGGAGCAGCAGGGCGGGGAGGGTGATGCCGGCGGGGTCGCCCGGAAGTCGCAGGATCGTGGTCATGACCGCCTCCTGGTGCCGTCGATGGGCCCGGAGGGTTTCACAACACTGGTGTGCCAGCAATACTGTTGCACCGCATTGACGCACGATGCGGGGGCCGCATCGGCGCACGACGCGGGGAGACGTCCCCCGAGCCGAACCGGGGAGGGATGGCGCCGCCATGACGACCGACACCGAGGGCGTCGCGACCGAGGCCGACGAGCCGACCCTCACGGTCGACGAGCTCGCCGCGCGCGCGGGCGTCACGGTCCGCACGATCCGCTTCTACGGCACCAAGGGCCTGCTGCCGCCGCCGGTCATCGGCCCGCGCCGCGTCGGCCACTACGGCCAGGACCACCTGTCGCGGCTCGCGCTCATCGAGGAGCTCCAGCACCAGGGCATGACGCTCGCCGCGATCGAGCGGTACGTGGAGCAGCTTCCCGCCGACGTGAGCGCGCACGACCTGGCCATCCACCGCGCCCTGGTGGCGTCCTGGGCGCCCGACTCCGCCGAGGACGTCCCGCGCGGCGAGCTGGAGCGCAGGGCGGGGCGCGCGCTCGACGACGAGGACCTGGGGCGGCTCACGGCGATGGGTGTGGTCGCCGGGACCGGGACGCCGGGGACGTACCGCGTGGACGTGGGGCTGCTCCGGCTCGGGGTGCGGCTCCTGGACGTGCCGATCGCGCACGAGACGATCCTCGCCGCCCGCTCGGTGCTGATGGAGCACACACGGGCGGCGGCGCACGAGCTGTCCCGCCTCTTCCGCGACGAGGTGTGGGACTCCCGCCGCGAGGGCGGTCCTGACCCCGAGCACGACCCGGAGCACGTCGCCGCGATGCGGTCGCTGTCGGCCCATATGCAGCCGATGGTGGTGCAGGCGCTGGTGACCGCGTTCCAGCGCTCGCTCAAGGAGGAGCTGCGGGAGTGGCTCAAGGAGGCCTGAACCACTCCCGCACCTGGTTCGCGGGGATCAGGCGTCGCTGAACCGCTCGCCGTTCTCCGCCTTGTGGACCAGCAGCGCGGGCGGCGTGAACCGCTCTCCGTAGCGCTCGGCGAGCTCGCGTGCGCGGGCCACGAAGCCGGGCAGGCCGCCCTCGTAGCCGTTGATGTACTGGAGCACGCCGCCCGTCCAGCCGGGGAAGCCGATGCCGAGGATGGAACCGATGTTGGCGTCGGCGACCGACGTCAGCACGCCCTCCTCCAGGAGGCGCACGGTGTCGAGCGCCTCGGAGAAGAGCATCCGCTCCTGCATGTCCTCGAACGGGATCTGGTGCCCGGGCTGGGTGAAGTGCTCGCGCAGGCCGGGCCAGAGGCGGTCGCGCCTGCCGTCCACGTACTCGTAGAAGCCCGCTCCCCCGCTCCTGCCGGGGCGCTCGAACTCGTCCACCATGCGGTCGATCACGGCGTCCGAGGGGTGGGCCGCCCAGGTGCCGCCCACCTCCTCGACGGCCCGCCGCGTCTCGTCGCGGATCTTGCGGGGCAGCGTGAGGGTCAGCTCGTCCATGAGGGCGAGGACCTTCGCCGGATATCCGGCCTGGGCCGCGGCCTGCTCGACGGAGGCCGGTTCGATGCCCTCGCCGACCATCGCGACGCCTTCGTTGATGAAGTGGCCGATGACGCGGGAGGTGAAGAAGCCGCGCGAGTCGTTGACCACGATCGGCGTCTTGTTGATCTGGCGCACCAGGTCGAAGGCGCGGGCCAGCGTCTCGTCGCCGGTCCGCTCGCCCTTGATGATCTCCACCAGCGGCATCTTGTCGACGGGCGAGAAGAAGTGCAGGCCGATGAAGTCGACCGGCCTGGTGACGCCCTCCGCCAGCGTGGTGATGGGCAGGGTGGAGGTGTTGGAGCAGAGCAGGGCGTCCGGCTCGACGATGTCCTGGATCTCCTGGAACACCTTGTGCTTGAGCGCGGTGTCCTCGAAGACCGCCTCGATCACCGCGTCACACCCGGCGAGCGCCCGCGGGTCCGCGGTGGGCGTGATGCGGGCGAGCAGCGCGTCGGCCTTCTCCCGCGTCGTACGGCCCCGCTGGACGGCCTTGTCGCAGAGCTTCTCGGAGTAGCTCTTGCCCTTGGCCGCGGCCTCGGCGGAGACGTCCTTGAGGACGACCTCGATGCCCGCGCGGGCGCACGAGTACGCGATGCCCGCGCCCATCATGCCCGCGCCGAGCACGGCGACCTTGCGCACGGTCCTGGCCTCGACGCCCCGGGGGCGGTTGGCGCCGGAGTTGACGGCCTGGAGGTCGAAGAAGAACGCCTGGATCATGTTCTTCGCGACCTGGCCCGTGACCAGCTCGGTGAAGTACCTGGCCTCGATGGTCAGCGCCGTCTCGAAGTCGACCTGGGAGCCCTCGACGGCCGCCGCGAGGATGTTGCGCGGCGCCGGGTAGTTGGCGCCCGCGGTCTGCTTCTTGAGGTTGGCGGGGAACGCGGGCAGGTTCGCCGCGAACTTCGGGTGGGCGGGCGTGCCGCCGGGGATGCGGTAGCCCGGCTTGTCCCAGGGCTGCTGCGACTCCGGGTTGGCGTCGATGAAGGCGCGGGCCTTGTCGAACATCTCCTCGCGGGTGGCGGCCACTTCGTGGACCAGGCCGTTCTCCAGGGCGCGTGCGGGGTTGTACTGGGTGCCCTGGAGCAGCACCTTCAGGAGCGCGTCCGTGATGCCCATGAGGCGTACGGTGCGGGTGACGCCGCCACCCGCGGGCAGCAGGCCGAGGGTGACCTCGGGCAGGCCGATCTTGGAGCCGGGGGCGTCCAGGGCCACGCGGTGGTGGGAGGCGAGGGCGATCTCGTAGCCGCCGCCGAGGGCCGCGCCGTTGATGGCGGCGACGACGGGCTTGCCCAGGGTCTCGATGCGGCGCAGCGAGTTCTTGATGGCGATGCCCGTCTCGAACGCCTGCCGCGCGTTCTCCGGGCCGACCTTGATCATGTCCTTGAGGTCGCCGCCCGCGAAGAAGGTCTTCTTGGCGGAGGTGTAGATGAACCCGCGGATGGCGTCCTTGTCGGCCTGGACGGCGGCCTCCGCGCGGTCCGCGATCGCCGCGATGGAGGCCTTGAACGCCCGGTTCATGGTGTTCGCGGACTGGTCGGGGTCGTCGAGGACGAGCGTGACGACGCCGGTGTCGTCCTGTTCCCAGCGGATGGTGGTGCTTTCGGTCATGTCTGTGTCTCCGTGAAGTCTGTGGCGGGCGGAATCTGGGGAGGGCGGCTGGGGATCGTGGCCGGCTGACCGTCGGTGGGGGCTGGTCGCGCAGTTCCCCGCGCCCCTGAAGGACGCACTCCGTGGGCCTTCATGAGGCGCGGCGCAGCCGCTGCCTCAGGGGCGCGGGGAACTGCGCGAGCAACCACGACGCACCGGCGGTCGGCGACGCACCCGAACCCCTACGGCGCTACACCCGTTCCACCACCGTCGCGATCCCCATCCCGCCCCCCACGCACAACGTGGCCAGCCCGTACCGAAGATCCCGCCGCTCCAGCTCATCGACCAGCGTGCCGAGGATCATCGCCCCGGTCGCCCCGAGGGGGTGACCGAGCGCGATGGCCCCACCGTTCACGTTGACCTTGTCCAGCGAAAGCCCCATGTCCTTCGCGAAGCGCAGCACGACCGCCGCGAAGGCCTCGTTGATCTCGACGAGGTCGATGTCGTCGATGGTGAGTCCGGCCTTGGCGAGCGCCTTGCGGGTCGCGGGCGCGGGCCCGGTGAGCATGATCAGCGGCTCGGAGCCGGAGACGGCCGCGGAGACGATCCGCGCGCGCGGGGTGAGGCCGTAGCGCTCGCCGACCTCCTTGGTGCCGACGGCGACCAGCGAGGCTCCGTCGACGATGCCGGAGGAGTTGCCCGCGTGGTGGACGTGGTCGATCTGCTCGATCCAGTGGTACTTCTGCAACGCGACCGCGTCGAAGCCGCCCAGGTCGCCGATGTCCTTGAAGGAGGGCTTCAGCTTGGCGAGGGAGTCGGCGGTGGTGCCGGGGCGCAGGTGCTCGTCGTGGTCGAGGACCACGAGGCCGTTGCGGTCCTTGACCGGGACGACGGACTTCGCGAAACGGCCTTCCTTCCAGGCCGTGGCGGCGCGCTCCTGGGAGAGCGCGGCGTACTCGTCGACGTCACGCCGCGAGAAGCCCTCGACGGTGGCGATCAGGTCGGCGCCGATGCCCTGGGGCGCGAAGTTCGTCTCGAAGTTGGTCATGGGGTCGGCGAACCAGGCGCCGCCGTCGGAGGCCATCGGCACCCGCGACATCGACTCGACGCCGCCCGCGAGCACCAGGTCCTCCCAGCCCGAGCGGACCTTCATCGCGGCGAGGTTGACCGCTTCCAGGCCCGAGGCGCAGAAGCGGTTCTCCTGGACGCCGGCGACGGTGTCGGGAAGACCGGCGGCGATGGCGGCGATCCGCGCGATGTCGGAGCCCTGGTCGCCGACGGGGCCCACCACCCCGAGGACGATGTCGTCGATGGCGGCCGGGTCGAGGCCGGGGAAGCGGGCGCGGATCTCGTGGATCAGGCCGACGACGAGGTCGATCGGCTTGGTGCCGTGCAGGGCGCCACTGGCCTTGCCGCGTCCGCGCGGGGTGCGGATCGCGTCGTATACGTACGCTTCGGTGGTCACGCGTGAGCCTTTCGGGGGTGTCCGGAGGTGAGGGTGAGGGTCAGCCGAGGAGGGAGCGGCCGATGATCTCCTTCATGATCTCGGTCGTGCCGCCGTAGATGGTCTGGATGCGGCCGTCCGTGAAGGCCTTGGCCACGCGGTACTCCGCCATGTAGCCATAGCCTCCGTGCAGTTGCAGGCACCGGTCGGCGACACGCTTCTGGAGTTCGGTGGCCCACCACTTGGCCATGGAGGCGTGGACGGCGTCCAGCTCCCCGTCCGAGTGATCGACGATGCACCGGTCGAGGAACGTCCGGGTGACGGCGCACTCGGTGGCCATCTCCGCGATCTCGAAGCGGATGTGCTGGAGTTTGGCCAGCGGCCGCCCGAAGGCCTCGCGCTCCTTCACGTACTCCGTGGTGATCTCCAGGAGGTGCTCGGCGGCGGCGATGCCCGCGACGGCGATGCCCATGCGCTCCTGGGCGAGGTTCGTCATCAGGTGGACGAAGGCGCCGTTGAGCTCGCCGAGCAGGTTCTCCTTGGGCACGCGTACGTCGTCGAAGAACAGCTCGGCGGTGTCCTGGGACTTCTGGCCGATCTTGTCGAGGTTGCGGCCCCGCTCGAAGCCCTCCATGCCGCGCTCGACCACCAGCAGCGACAGGCCGTGCGCGCCGCCCTCGGGGGACGTCTTGGCGACGACGATGACGAGGTCGGCGAGGATGCCGTTGGAGATGAACGTCTTGGAGCCGTTGAGCACCCAGTGGTCGCCCCGGTCCTCGGCGCCCGTACGGATCGCCTGGAGGTCGGAGCCCGCGCCGGGCTCGGTCATCGCGATGGCCGTGATGATCTCGCCGGAGCAGAAGCCGGGCAGCCAGCGCCGCTTCTGCTCCTCGGTGGCGAGCGAGGTGAGGTAGGGGCCGATGATGTCGTTGTGCAGGCCGAGCGCGAGCCCGGAAGCCCCCGCCCGCGTGAACTCCTCGGCGAGGACCGCGGAGTAGCGGAAGTCGGTGTTCCCGCCGCCTCCGTACTCCTCGGGGACGGCGAGCCCGAGCAGCCCCTGCCGGCCGGCCGCGAGCCATGCCTCGCGGGAGACGATGCCGTCCTTCTCCCACTGCTCGTAGTGCGGGAGCACCTCCTTGGCGAGGAAGGTGCGGACGGTCTCGCGGAACGCGTCGTGCTCGGCGGAGAAGAGCTGCCGTTTCATCGGTACGTGGCCTCCTGGTCGTCCGGCGGGCAGGGCGCGAGCCCCGGCACGTCCCAGTCCCTGGCCACCTCCGCGGTGTCGGCGCCGGGCTGTGCCGGGCCGCCGCGGACCTCGGTGGGGGTGCGGGAGAAGCGGGGTGCCGGGGCGGGCTGGGTGATGCCGCCGTGGTCGGTGAAAGTGCCGCGGGCGGCGAGATGGGGGTGCGCGGGCGCCTCGCGCAGCGAGAGCACGGGGGCGACGCAGGCGTCGGAGTCCTCGAAGAGGGCCGTCCACTCGTCGCGCGTGCGCTCCTTGAAGCGGGCGGCGACGGCGTCGCGCAGCTCGCCCCAGCGGCCGAGGTCCTGGCGGGCGGAGGCGACCTCGCCGAGACCGAGGAGCGCGGCGAACTCGTCGTAGAAGCGCTGCTCCAGGGGGCCGACGGCCATGTGGCCGCCGTCGGAGGTCTCGTAGGTGCCGTAGAAGGGGCAGCCGCCGTCCAGGAGGTTGGCGCCGCGGCGGTCCTGCCAGCCGCCGGCCGCCAGCATGCCGTGGATCATCGCGGAGAGGTGGGCGGTGCCGTCGACGATCGCGGCGTCCACGACCTGGCCCTCGCCGTGCACGCGCGCGTGGTGGAGCGCGGCGAGGGCGCCCACGACGAGGTAGAGGGCGCCGCCGGCGTAGTCGCCGACGAGGTTGGCGGGGACGGCGGGCGGCTCCCCGGGGTTGCCGATCATGCCGAGGGTGCCGGTGATCGCGATGTACGCGATGTCGTGCCCGGCGCGCCCGGCGAGCGGCCCCTCCTGGCCCCAGCCGGTCATCCGGGCGTAGACGAGGGCGGGGTTCCGCGCGTGGCAGGCCTCGGGGCCGACACCGAGGCGCTCGGCGACGCCCGGCCGGTAGCCCTCGATGAGGACGTCGGCGCGTGCCACGAGATCGAGGACGCGGGCAGCGCCGTCCGCCGTCTTCAGGTCGAGGATCACCGAGCGCTTGTTGCGGTTGGTGACGTCATACTCCGGGTTGATGGCGAGGCCGCTGCCGCCCGGCCGGTCGACGCGCACGACGTCGGCCCCGAGATCGGCCAGGAGCATGGCCGCGAAGGGGCCCGGGCCGATGCCCGCGAGCTCCACCACGCGCACTCCGGCGAGCGGGCCGTGAACGCGCTTGCCTGGTCCTGCCATTGAGCCCCCAGCGCTATGACACAAGTGATGTAACACCAGCGATGCTAAGAACGTGTTCCACTGTGCACAAGCCCTTGGCGAGCAAGCGCTTAGCCAATTCGGTGGGCCCTAGCCTGGGAGCATGGAACCGATACTGGTCAGCGCATGCCTGCGGGGTGTTCCGTGCCGCTATGACGGCCGCGCCAAAGCCTCGCCCGAGCTCGACGCGGCATTGACGGGCCGCGAGGTCGTGTCGTTCTGCCCGGAGGCCGCGGGCGGCCTGCCGACGCCGCGCCGCCCCGCCGAACTGACCGGCGGCGACGGGCACGGCGTCCTGGACGGCACGGCGCGGGTGGTCGAGGACACCGGGCGCGACGTGACGGCCGAGTTCGTGGCCGGCGCGCACCGCGCGCTGGCGGCCGCGCGGCACGCCGGGTGCACTCAGGCACTGCTGATGCCGCGCAGCCCCTCGTGCGGGCGTGGGGCGGTGTACGACGGCTCGTTCGCCGGGGACCTGGTGGCGGGCGACGGCGTGACCGCGGCGCTCTTCGAACGGAACGGCATCACCGTACGGGTGGCACCGGGCGCGTGACCGACGCGGGAACCGGCGCGCCGGGCGGTGTGGGCTAGCCTCGGCCACTCGTATCCGGGCGACACGCGCAGACGGAGAGGTGCCATGAGCAGTCGGAGCAAGGATCGCGCGTACGGCCGCGCGTACGACATCGTGCTCTTCGGAGCGACCGGCTTCGTGGGGGTGCTCACCGCGGAGTATCTGGCCGCGCACGCGCCCGACGGGCTGCGGTGGGCCCTCGCGGGTCGCGACACGGAGAAGCTGGAGCGGCTGCGGGACCGCCTCGCGGCGGACCACCCGGCGTGCGCGGAGCTCCCCCTGGTGCGCGCCGACGTGGCCGACACCGCGTCGCTCGATGAGCTGGCCGGCAGCGCCCGCGTGGTGGCCTCGACCGTCGGCCCGTATCTGACGCACGGGCAGGAGCTGGTCGCCGCCTGCGCGGACGCGGGCACGGACTACGTCGACCTGACGGGTGAGCCGGAGTTCGTCGACCTCATGTACGTGCGGCACGACGCCCGCGCACGGGAGACCGGGGCCCGGCTCGTGCACGCCTGCGGATTCGACTCGATCCCGCACGATCTCGGGGTGTACTTCACGGTCCAGCGGTTGCCGGAGGACGTGCCGCTGCGGATCGACGGCTTCGTGCACTCCGACGCGCGGTTCTCCGGCGGCACGTTCGCCTCCGCGCTCAACCAGATGGGCCGCGGCCCGCAGATGATGGCCGCCGCGAAGGACCGGCGGCGCCACGAGCCGCGCCCGGCCGGCCGCAAGGCCTGCGCGCCGCCCGGCACACCCCGGTACGCGGCCGAGGTCGGCGCCTGGGCGCTGCCGCTGCCGACGATCGACCCGCAGGTGGTGCAGCGCTCGGCGCGCGCCCTGGAGCGGTACGGGCCCGACTTCCGCTACCGGCACTACGCGGCCGTCAGGACGCTGCCCATGGCGCTCGGCGCTCCGCTCGCGCTCGGGGGCCTCATGGCCGCCGCGCAGGTGCCTTCCGTACGCCGTTGGCTGTCCGGGCGGCTGAAGCCCGGCGACGGGCCGAGTGAGGCGCGGCGGGCCGAGGCGCGGTTCTGGGTGCGCTTCGTCGGCGAGGGCGGCGGCCGGCGGGTCTTCACCGAGGTGTCCGGCGGCGACCCGGGGTACGACGAGACGGCGAAGATGCTGGGCGAGTCGGCGCTCTGCCTCGCCCTGGACGACGTCCCGTCGGCGGGCGGCCAGCTCACACCGGCCGTGGCCATGGGCGACGCGCTGCTGACGCGGCTCATGGCCGCGGGGCTCGGCTTCCGCGTGGCCGCGGTGCGTTAAACCAGGTGCGGCCGGTCGCCGAGGTGAGGTGAGATGCGGGCATGACGATCGTTCTGAATGAGCCCGATGTCGATGGGCTGACCGGGGTCGTGGATGCCCTTCGCGTATGGCAGGACGACCGCACGCCGCTGCAACTCCATCCGGGTGACCTCGGCTGGGCCTGGGCGCTGGGCGCGGAGAGGCTGGCCGCGGCCGTCCGCACCTGGAGCGTGGACGGACGGATCGTTGCCGTCGGATACCTGGACGGCCCTGATGTGCTGCGCCTGACGACCGCGCCGGAGCTGCGGCAGGACGGTGATCTGGCGCGCCGGCTCCTCGCGGACCTCGATGATCCGGGGCGCGGGGTCCTGCCACCCGGGAAGGTCGGCCTCGAAATCCCCGTCGGCGCCCTGCTCCGCGAGGTCCTCCTGGCGGCGGGCTGGGTCCTGGACGAGCCGTGGACGCCGCTGTGCCACGACCTCGCCGGGCCGGTGAAGGACTCCGGCCTGCGGATCGAGGTAGCCGGTCCGGAGACGGCGGGGGTGCGGACCGCGGTGCATCGCTCGGCGTTCGGCAGCCCGGCGTTCACCGAGGAGATCTGGCACGTCCTCGCGGCCGGGCCGGTCTACGCCGATGCCCGCTGCCTGATCGGCTACGACGAGCAGGACAACGCGGTGGCCGCGGCGACGGTCTGGTCGGCCGGGCCCGGCAAGCCCGGCCTGCTGGAGCCGGTGGGCGTGCACGCCGACCACCGCGGTCGCGGCTACGGGACGGCGATCAGCGTCGCCGCCGCGGCGGCGCTGCGGGACATGGGTGCGTCAAGCGCACTGGTCAGCACCCCGACCTCGAACGCTGCCGCCGTCGCCGCCTACAGGGCCGCCGGATACGAGCCGTCGCCCGAACGGCTGGACGTCAGCCGAGCCGCCTGTCCGTGAACCGTGCGGCGCCGGTTCGCGCGTGCGGACGCCACGAAGGGCCGACTCGTCGAAGTCCCTCAAACGCGGCAGCGTGAAGGGGACTTCGCGAGTCGACCCGTCGGTGTACCGAATCGACGCCCCTAGGCCCCCGGCACCGGGTATGTCGGGTACTCGACCCCGGAGACGTACTGCACGACGCGGATGACCTGGCACGAGTAGCCGAACTCGTTGTCGTACCAGAGGTAGAGGATCGCGTTGTCGCCGTCGACCTTGGTCGCGCCGGCGTCGACGATCGACGCGTGGCGCGAGCCGATGAAGTCGTTCGACACCGCGTCCGGGGCGCTGGTGAAGTCGATCTGGCGCTTCAGCGGCGAGGTCAGCGACACGTTGCGGAGGTAGTCGAGGACCTCTTCGCGGTCGGCCTCCCGGCCGAGCGTCAGGCTGAGGATCGCGATCGAGACGTCCGGCACGGGGACGCGGATCGAGCTGCCGGTGATGGGCGCCTTGAGGTCGGGCAGCGCCTTGGCGACGGCGGACGCGGCACCGGTCTCGGTGATGACCATGTTGAGCGGCGCGGAGCGGCCCCTGCGGTCGGCCTTGTGGAAGTTGTCCAGCAGGTTCTGGTCGTTGGTGAACGAGTGGATCGTCTCCACGTGACCGCGCAGGACGCCGTACTCGTCCGCCATCGCCTTCAGCGGCGGGACGATCGCGTTGGTGGTGCAGGAGGCGCAGGACAGGATGCGCTCGTCCGGCTTGATCGTGTCGTGGTTGACGCCGTGCACGATGTTCGGGACGTCACCCTTGCCGGGCGCGGTCAGGACGACCTTGTCGATGCCGGGGCGCAGGTGCTCGGAGAGGCCCTCGCGGTCGCGCCACTTGCCGGTGTTGTCGATGAGGATGGCGTCCTTGACGCCGTACGCCGTGTAGTCGACCTCGGAGGGGTCGTTGGCGTAGATCACCTTGATCTCGTTGCCGTTGGCGATGATCGTGCTGTTCGCCTCGTCGACGGTGATCGTGCCCTGGAACTGGCCGTGGATGGAGTCGCGGCGCAGCAGCGAGGCCCGCTTGACGATGTCCTGCTCACCGCCCTGGCGCACGACGATGGCGCGCAGGCGCAGACCGTTGCCGGAGCCGGCCTTCTCGATGAGCAGGCGGGCGACGAGGCGGCCGATGCGGCCGAAGCCGTAGAGGACGACGTCGCGCCCCGCGCGGCACTCGATCTTGTTGTCGCCCGTGGCGCCGGCGACGGCCTCGGCGGTGAACTCGGCCACGGAGAGCCCGCGGTCGTCGTTCTTGTACGTCGCGGCGAGCATGCCGAGGTCGATCTGCGAGGGGCCCAGGTCGAGCGTGGTGAGGGCCCGGAGGAACGGCAGGGTCTCGGTGACCGAGAGTTCCTCGCCGGCGATCTGCCGGGCGAACCGGTGGGTCTTGAGGATGCTGACCACCGACTTGTTCACCAGGGAGCGGCTGTGCAGCAGGACCGTGACGTCCCGCTCGCGGTGCAGCTTCCCGATGAGCGGGATCATCGACTCCGCGATCTCCTCGCGGTTCTTCCAGTTGGTGAACGAGTCGTCATTGACAGTCACAGGAGTATCTTTCGAGCTAGGCGGCGCTCATATGCTAACCCGCTCATCTTTCCGCCTCTCAACCGGCCGCCGCCCGCAGGGCGGCGCGGCACAGCGCGTCCGCGCGGCGGGTGGATTCCGGCAGCCGGTAGCGGGGCGTGAGGTTCAGCGTGTGCGCGCAGGCCTGGTCCAGGGTCACCCGGTGGCCGGCGGAGACGAAGACCGGCTTCACGCCCTCGCGGGTGCGTAGCGCGCGCCCGACCTCCTCCTCCCCGTCGAGCAGGGGCGAGGCGCTCCCCCGCGGCGCGGCCGGGGCCTCGTACGTGAAGGTGAAGGGGTTCTTGGCGACGCCCATCGTCGGGAGGCCGGTCAGGACGCCGAGGTGGCTCGCGAGGCCGAAGCGGCGCGGATGCGCGACGCCGTAGCCGTCGCAGACGACGACGCCGGGGTCGGCGGCGAGCCGGGAGAGCGCGGCGAGCACGGTGGGGATCTCACGGAAGGCCAGCAGGCCCGGCACGTAGGGGAAGGCGACGGCGCCGACCGCGGTGGCCTCCTCGACGACGTCGAGTGTCGCCGCGTCGAGGACCACGACGGCCGCGGCCACCACGTCACGCTCGTCGTCGTAGGCCACGTCCACACCCGTCACGTAACCGGTGCCGGGCCGCGGCCCCGAGCCGTCGAGGACCACGCGGGGCCGCAGCTCGTCCTGCACGGCCAGCGCCGCCTCGTCGTCGGTCGGCCACGCCTCGGGAAGTCGGTAATCGATCACGAGGCGCGAGCCTAGCCGGGCCGCCCGCCGGGCCGACCGGCATCAAAGACGCGTAAAGATTGCCGGAATCCGGCAATGTCGGCGCCCGTCCGTGCATGACAGCCTCGGTACATACCAAGGCGGACGGCATGGACGGGGGAGTGATCCGATGACGGTTTTTCTGGGTCTCGGCATCGCGGGGATCGTCCTGCTCGTGCTCTCGCTCGTCCTCGACGGGGTCCTCGAAGGGCTCTTCGACGGTGCGGGCGTCCTGGACGGCCTCTTCGACGGCCTCCTCTCCCTGCCCGTGATCGCCGGGTTCGTGTCCATGCTCGGCTTCGGCGGGGCCATCGTCCTCGGCACGACCGGCCTCGGCGCCGGGCCCGCCACCGTGGCGGGCGCCTGCGCCGGTGCCGGGGCGGGCCGGCTGACCTGGCGGGCGACCCGCGCCCTGATGCGGGACCAGACCGCGGCCACGCCGCGCGGCGACGACCTCGTGGGCACCGCCGGGTCCGTGGTCACCGCGATCCCTGCCGAGGGCTACGGCGAGGTGCTGCTGCACCTCGCGGGCCAGCGCGTGAAGTTCGCCGCCCGCAGCTCCGCCGCCGTGGCGCGGGGCACCGAGGTCTGGGTCGAGTCGGCCCTGACGTCCACCTCGGTCGCGGTACGCCCCGTGGAGCGCTGACTCCGGGCGTCACCGCGGCCGCTCACCACCACATCTCACCGATCTGCCGTCCCAGGGTGGCAGGGGGGAACGCGCATATGAGTCCAGTCCTGACCGCCGTCATCGGAGTCGTCGTACTCCTCGTCCTGTTGGCGCTCGTCGTCATCACCCGCTACAAGGTCGCGGGGCCGAGCCAGGCCTTCATCGTCACCGGGCGGCGCGGCAAGAAGTCGACCGATCCCGACACCGGCCGGGTGATGACCGACAACAGCGGCCAGAAGGTCGTGGTCGGCGGCGGCGTCTTCGTCGTGCCGTTCGTGCAGCAGAAGTTCACCCTCGACCTGTCCTCGCGACACATCCCGATCGCGGTGCGCGGCGCCGTCACGCTGCGCGGCGTCAAGGCGAACCTCGAAGGCGTGGCCATCGTGAAGGTCGGCGGCACCGAGGACTCGATACGCGCCGCGGCGCAGCGCTTCCTCGTGCAGCAGAACGGCATCGTCGGCTTCACCCAGGAGGTGCTCTCCGGGGCGCTGCGCTCGATCGTGGGCCGGATGTCGGTGGAGGACATCATCCGTGACCGCGCCGCCTTCGCCGGGCAGGTCGCGGAGGAGGCCGAGGCCAGCCTCTCCGGGCAGGGCCTGGTCCTCGACGCCTTCCAGATCCAGGACATCACCACCGAGGGCTCCTACCTGGAGGACCTCGGGCGCCCCGAGGCCGCCCGCGCCAAGCAGGAGGCGGACATCGCCGAGGCGGTGGCGCGCCGCGCCGCCGAGCAGGCGCGTCTGAAGGCCGAGGAGGAGATCGCGATCGCCCAGCGGACGTTCTACCTCAAGCAGGCCGAGATCAAGGCCGAGACGGACGAGGCCGCGGCGCGTGCCGGCGCCGCGGGACCGCTCGCCGAGGCGGCCAGGCAGCAGGACGTCCTGGCCGAGCAGGAGAAGGTCGCCCAGTACCAGGCCGCGCTGACCGACCGCGAACTGGACACCAAGGTCCGCAAGCCCGCCGACGCGGCGCGCTACCAGGCCGAGCAGGAGGCCGAGGCGCGCAGGATCAGCCTGGTCAAACAGGCCGAGGCCGACGCCGAGCGGGCCCGTCTGACCGGTGAGGGCGAGAAGGCGCAGCGCGCGGCGCTCGCGGACGCCGTCCGGCTCGAGGGCGAGGCCGAGGCCGCCGCGATCGGCGCGAGGGGTTCCGCCGAGGCGGAGGCGATGCACAAGAAGGCCGACGCGTTCGCGCGGTACGGGGACGCGGCGGTCCTGCAGATGCTCGTCGAGGTCCTGCCGAGCGTGGTCGCCAAGGCGTCGGAGCCGCTGAGCGCGGTGGACAAGATGACGGTCATCTCCACGGACGGGGCGGGACAGCTCTCCCGTACGGTCGCCGACAACGTCGCCCAGGGCATGGAGCTCGTCAGCTCCACCACGGGCGTCGACCTGGCCGAGCTCCTGAAGGGGCTCACCGGGGGCACCCGCGCCCCGGAGCCCGCCCCGGAATCCGCCGGGACCGCGCAGAACGGCGCGATCAAGATCGCCGACTGACCACAGCCGCGCCGCCGGCCTCGACCGGGTCAGTTGGGCTCGGCCGGGCCGACCCGGCCGGGCTCAGCCCCGCTCCAGGCGGGCGATCCGGCCCTTCTCGCCGGCCGCCCAGCAGCCGCGGGCGCCCGCGCAGTCCACGGTGTCGTAGGACCCCGGGTCGACCGTGCGCCAGGTCCTGCCGCCGTCCGACGTGACGTCGGTGCCCGTCGGGCCGACCGCGAGGGCCGTGGCGCGGCTGTGCGGGAACCACGTGACGCCCGAGCGGTAGGCGGCCGGCGGCCGCCCGGCGTCGCGCCAGGTGCGGCCGCCGTCGCGGGTGACCGCCGAGGCCTTGGGCGACGCCTGGTCGGCGCGGTAGTCGCCGCCGACCGCGATGCCGTGCGTGCGGTCGCGGAAGGCGAGGCCGAAGACACCGCGGGCCGGGTCGCCCGCCGGGATCGGCGCGTCGGTGGCCTTCCAGGTCAGGCCCCGGTCGGCGGAGTGCAGGACGCGGGCGCGGGCCGCCCCTCCGGTGGCCAGCCAGACGTCCCGCGGGCCCGAGGAGACCAGGCACTGGCCGCTCGCCGCGAAGGCCGCCTCGCCCTGCTGCGCCGCGGGCATGCCGGCGTTCGGCAGGACCTTCCAGGAGCGGCCGCCGTCGGCGGTGGACAGGATGCGGTACCTGCCGTCGACCGGGTCGCTCACGGCCAGGCCGTGGCGGTGGTCGAAGAAGGTCATGCAGTCGTAGAACGCCCTGGCGTCGGTGTTGCGGAAGGACTCCGTCCAGGTCGCGCCGCCGTCGTCGGTGCGCAGCACGCGGGAGGCCTCGCCCTCGCCGATGGCGAGCACCACCGCGCGCCGGCCGTCGAAGGCCTCCACGTCCCTGAACTCCAGGTCTCCGGCGCCCGGTGGCGACACATCGCGCCACGTCCCGCCGCCGTCCGAGGTGCGCAGCACGGTGCCTCCGGTCCCGGCCACCCAGGCCGTGTCACGGCCGACGGCGGCGAGTCCGCGGAAGCGCGCGTCGGTGCCGCTCTCCTTGAGCTGCCAGCTCAGGCCCTTGGCGGAGGGCTGCTCCTGCCCAGCGGTACGCTCCTGCCCGCCGGTACGCGCCTGAGCGGGGGCCGCGAGAACGGCTCCCGCGAGCGCCGCCCCGCACAGTCCCGCCAGTACCGTGCGCCTCATCGACTTCGCGTTCCCCATGGCCCTCATGGCGGCTGAAGCTAGCCGACGCGCCGGGGCTCGTCCAGATGGCCAAAAGGTGTCCCCCGGCCGATGGCCGCCGGGAACCGCCGGCGCCGCCACGGTGTCGCGGTGACAGAGGTCACTCGGTCCCACCCACTCTCCGTGTGCACGGATTCCGTCATTCCGTCGTCTATCCAAGTGTCGACCCCAGTCGTCCAGCAGTTCAGTGAGGGAGCAGGCGTTGTCCACTGTCATCGAGCAAGCCGTAGAGGCCCGCCTGGTCGCCGCCGCGCCGCGGATGCTGACCATCCCCGCGAGCCTGCACTACGACCGGCAGGACCCCTTCGCCGTACGGATGACCTTCCCCGCTCCCGCGACGCTGGAGGGCGTGGAGGTCTACTGGACGTTCGCCCGCGACCTGCTCGTCCAGGGCGTGGAGAGCGCGGTGGGCGACGGCGACGTGCGGGTGCGCCCGTACGGCTTCGACCGCACGGTCGTGGAGTTCCACGCGCCCGAGGGCACCGCGATCGTCCACGTCCGCACCGGGGAGCTGCGCCGCTTCCTGCACCGCACGACGGCCCTCGTGCCGGTCGGCCAGGAGGACCGCCACGTCGACCTCGACCAGGACCTGGCCGAGCTGATGCGGGACGCCTGCTGAGGGCCCGGGCGTGCCGCGGGTGCGCGTTAAGACGTTGACACCCGCCACGCCCCCCTCGTACGTTGTCAAAGGTTCTGTTGCCGTCGATAGGAGAAGGACGTTGCTCGTCTGAGGTCATGAGACACCGCGTCACGCAGCCCTCCGCTGCCGTGTACGCCGTGTGCGACCTCGGCGCATGAGCCGTCCCGTCTCCCCCGGCACAGGCCTTTTCTCTTTCTCCGGCCTCACCTCTGCCGCGGTGTCTCGAACGCGTCTGCCCTGACCGCGCTCCACACCACGCAACCGCGAGGCCCGTATGTCTACCCACCCCACCTCCATCACCGTCACATCGCTGGACTTCACCTGGCCCGACGGGACCAGCGTCTTCGACGGCCTCCAGGTCGCCTTCGGTCCCGGCAGGACCGGGCTCATCGGCGTCAACGGCTCAGGGAAGTCGACCCTGCTGAAGCTGATCGCCAGAGAGCTCACCCCCACCGAGGGGACCGTCAAGGTCGCCGGTGAGGTCGGCTGGCTGCCGCAGAACGTCACCCTCGACACCGGGCTCCGCGTCGACGAGGTGCTCGGCATCGCCGCCACCCGCGCCGCGCTGCACGCCATCGAGGCGGGCGACGCGAGCGAGGAGCACTTCGCCGCAGTCGGCGACGACTGGGACGTCGAGGAGCGCGCCCTCGCCACCCTCGACCAGCTCGGACTCGGCCACATCGGCCTGGACCGCACCACGGGCGAGGTGTCGGGAGGCGAGTCGGTGCTGCTGCGCCTCGCCGCGCTGCTGCTGCGCAGGCCGGACGTGCTCCTGCTCGACGAGCCGACCAACAACCTCGACCTGTACGCCAGGCGGCGGCTGTACGCGGCCGTCGAGGCGTGGTCCGGGGTCCTCGTCGTGGTCAGCCACGACCGTGAACTCCTGGACCTGGTCGACCAGATCGCCGATCTGCGCGAGGGCGGTGTCACCTGGTACGGCGGGAACTTCTCGTCGTACGAGGACGCCCTCGCCGTGGAGCAGGAGGCGGCGGAGCGCATGGTGCGCGTCGCCGAGTCCGACCTGAAGAAGCAGAAGCGCGAACTGGTCGACGCCCAGGTCAAGTTGGCCCGCCGCAAGCGCTACGGCCAGAAGATGTGGGACCAGAAGCGCGAGCCGAAGATCGTGATGGGCGCGCGCAAACGGGCCGCCCAGGAGTCCGCGGGCAAGCACCGCATCATGCACGAGGAGAAGCTCGCCGAGGCCAAGGAGCGCCTCGACGACGCCGTGGAGGCGGTGCGGGACGACGACGAGATCCGCGTCGACCTGCCGCAGACCCTGGTGCACCCGGGGCGCACGGTCCTGACCCTGAGCGGCCTGGAGATGCGCTACGGCGCCCGCGCCGAGGGCGAGTTCGAGCTGCGGGGCCCCGAGCGGATCGCGCTGATCGGCCGCAACGGCACCGGCAAGACCACGCTCCTGCGGACCATCGCGGGAGAGCTCGACGCGGTCTCCGGCGAGGCACTGGCCCACGTACCGCTGCGCTTTCTGCCGCAGCGCCTCGACGTGCTCGACGACGAGCTCACCGTCGCCGAGAACGTGGCCGCGTTCGCGCCCGACGCGACGAACAACCGCGTCAGGGCGCGGCTCGCCCGCTTCCTCTTCAAGGGGGCCAAGGCGGACCAGCGGGCGGGCACCCTCTCGGGCGGTGAGCGCTTCCGCGCGGCGCTCGCCGCGTTGCTGCTCGCCGATCCGGCGCCGCAGCTCCTGATGCTCGACGAGCCGACGAACAATCTGGACATGGCGAGCGTCAAGCAGCTCTCGACGGCCCTGGAGTCGTACCAGGGGGCGCTGATCGTGGCCAGTCACGACCTGCCGTTCCTGGAGTCCATCGGCATCACGCGGTGGCTGCTCATGGACGGAGGACTGACCGAGATCACCCAGGAAAAGAAGACAGAAGCTGTCGGGTATTCCGGCTAGCTTCGGGTGCATGCGCCAGGACACACCGCACGACACGCACCAGTACACGCACACGCCCACGCACATCACCATCACCGGAGCCCGTGAGAACAACCTCAAGGAGGTGGACCTGCGCATCCCGAAGGGCCGTCTCACGGTGTTCACCGGGGTGTCGGGCTCGGGCAAGTCCTCGGTCGTCTTCGACACGATCGCGGTCGAGAGCCGTCGTCAGCTGAACGAGACCTTCACCTGGTTCGTCCGCAACCGGCTGCCGAAGTACGAGCGGCCGCACGCGGACTCCATCGAGGACCTCTCGCCCGCGATCGTCGTCGACCAGCGGCCGGTCGGCGGCCACTCGCGCTCGACGGTCGGCACGATGACGGACGTCTACTCCGTGATCAGGGTGCTGTTCTCCCGGTACGGCACACCGAGCGCGGGCCCGGCGACCGCGTACTCCTTCAACGACCCCTCGGGCATGTGCCCCGAGTGCGACGGTCTCGGCAGGACCGTGCGGCCCGACTACGGCCGCATCCTCGACCCGGCCAGGTCCCTGGCGGACGGCGCGATCCTCTTCCCGCCGTTCGCCGCCGGGACCTGGCAGGGGCAGACGTACACCAACACCACCGACCTGGACACGCACAAGCCCGTCGGTCAATTCACGGACGCCGAGCGGCGGTTCCTGCTGCGCGGCGGCGGCCGGGGCAGGGTGAAGGTCAGCGTCGACAACACCGGGGGCGCCCGCGACATCGACTACGAAGGGCTCGCCGACCGCTTCGAGCGCCTCTACCTCAACCGCGACCTGTCCACGCTCTCCCAGCGGACCCGCGACCTGGTGCAGGGCTTCCTGGTCGAGGGCCCGTGCCCCTCCTGTCACGGCGCCCGCCTCAACCCGGCCGCGCTCGCCTCCCGCGTCAACGGCCTGAGCATCGCCGACTGGACCCGGATGGAGGTCACGGACCTGATCGGCGAGCTGGGGCGCGTCGACGACCCGGTGGCCGGGCCCGTCGCGCGGGCCGCCGTGGCGGCCCTGGAGCGGATCGAGGCGATCGGCCTCGGCTATCTGAGCCTGGACCGCGAGACGTCCACGCTCTCCGGCGGCGAGGGGCAGCGCCTGAAGACGGTCCGCCACCTCGGCTCCAGCCTCACCGGCATGACGTACATCTTCGACGAGCCCAGCGTCGGCCTGCACCCGCGCGACGTGGGCCGTCTCAACGACCTGCTGCTGCGCCTGCGCGACAAGGGCAACACCGTCCTCGTGGTCGAGCACGACCCGGACGTCATCGCGGTCGCCGACCACGTCGTCGACATGGGCCCGGCCGCCGGCACCGACGGCGGCCGGGTCGTCTTCGAGGGCACACCGGACGAACTGCGCAGGGCGGACACCCTCACCGGACGCCAGTTGCGCCGCGGGAGCGGCGTCAAGGAGCACCCGCGCGAGCCGAGCGGCGGCCACTGGATCAAGGACGCGGACCTGTACAACCTCAAGAACGTCAGTGTGCGCGTGCCGACCGGGGTGCTCACGGCCGTCACCGGGGTCGCGGGCTCCGGCAAGAGCACGCTGGTGTCGAAGGTGTTCACCGAGGAGCACCCGGACGCCGTGGTGGTCGACCAGTCGTCCATCGGCGTCTCGACCCGCTCCACCCCGGCGACGTACCTCGGGATCATGGACACCGTCCGCAAGCTCTTCGCCCGGGAGACCGGCACGAGGGCGAGCCTGTTCAGCTTCAACTCGCACGGGGCGTGCGAGGGCTGCCAGGGGCGCGGGATCATCCACAGCGACCTGGCGTTCATGGACCCGGTGACCACGACGTGCGAGCGTTGCGAGGGGCGGCGCTTCAAGGACGAGGTGCTGCGGCTCACCGTCCGCGGCCGGTCCGTGGCGGACGTCCTGGCGATGACGGCCGACGACGCCCTGGACTTCTTCGCGCCCTTCGACGACCCGGCGGTCCGCCGCAGGCTGGGCGCCCTGCGGGACGTGGGCCTCGCCCACCTCACGCTCGGCCGGTCGCTGAGCACCCTGTCCGGCGGTGAGCGCCAGCGCATCAAGCTCGCCACGCAGCTCCACCGCACCGGCACCACGTACGTACTCGACGAGCCGACCACCGGGCTGCACATGGCGGACGTCGAGGGGCTGCTCGCGCTGCTCGACCGGCTCGTGGACGCGGGCAACACCGTGCTGGTCGTCGAGCACAACCTGGACGTCGTCCAGCACGCGGACTGGGTGATCGACCTCGGCCCCGAGGGTGGCAAGCACGGCGGGCGGGTGGTCTTCGAGGGGACGCCGGCGCAACTCGCGGCGGCGGAGGGTTCCTTCACCGCCGATCACCTGCGCCGGGCCCTGGGCCGGGGGCGGGCGCGCGCCGCATGACGTGCGGCGCCGAGCGGCGCTGCCGGACGGTACCGTCATCGGATACGAGCCGCTCGTCCACAGCGGTTCGCTGTTCCCGCGATTCGGCCCGGTTCCGGTCGATTTCAGCGAGTTCGGGAAACGGGAGGGCTGTGTGATGTGCCTCTCAGTTCGGCTCCGGGATCTGTACGCCTGAGCAGCGGTGGGGCCCTTGTTACACAAGGGGACTGGGGGGTACCGGTTTCCCGGTCCCTTTACGGAGGGCTTAACCTACGGCAACGTAACCTACGACACCGTAGGTAGTGCACCGCTCGCACTGCTCGTAAGTACTCCCGTCCCCCTATGGAGCCCACGTGACGATCACCTCTCCCCACCTCGGCAGCGCGGACAGCTGGACCGATGCCCGTCTGCTCTACGCGCTGGAGGAAGTGGTCGAGCAGGAACTGAACCGCCACCTGAAGGTGGCGAAGGACTGGATGCCCCACGAGTACGTCCCGTTCTCGGACGCACGCAACTTCCCCGGCTTCTTCGAGGACGGCGAAGCGTGGGAGAAGGGTCAGTCCCCGGTCACCGACATCGGCCGGATCGCCCTCGTGGTCAACCTGCTCACCGAGGACAACCTGCCCAGCTACCACCACGAGATCGCCTCCCTCTTCGGCCGCGACGGCGCCTGGGGCACCTGGGTGCACCGCTGGACCGCCGAGGAGGGCCGCCACGGCATCGTGATGCGCGACTACCTCCTCGCCTCACGCGCCGTCGACCCGGACCAGCTCGAACAGTTCCGCATGATGCACATGAGCGAGGGCTTCGAGTCGGACAACGGCCACTCGATGCTGCACTCGGTCGCCTACGTCGCCTTCCAGGAGCTGGCGACCCGCATCTCGCACCGCAACACCGGACACCAGTCGGGCGACCCCGTCTGCGACCGCATGCTGGCGCGCATCGCGACCGACGAGAACCTCCACATGGTCTTCTACCGCAACCTCCTGAAGGCCGCCTTCGAGCTGGCGCCCGACCTGACCATGCAGGCCGTGCGGGACGTCGTGGTCAACTTCCGCATGCCCGGCCACGGCATGCCCGGCTTCGAGCGTGCCGCCGCGCAGATGGCGATCGGCGAGGTCTACAACATGCGCATCCACCACGACGACGTGCTCCAGCCGGTGCTGCGCCACCTGAAGGTCCTGGAGATGGACGGCCTCGGCCCCGAGGGCCTCAAGGCCCAGGAGGAGCTCGGCTTCTTCATGGGCGGCCTCGACGCTGAGGCATCGAAGTTCGACGTGAAGCTGGCCGCGCGCAAGGCGCGGATGGCGGCGCGAGAGGCCTGACCTCCACTTCCGCGGTTCGCGGGACGGGCCGGGACGACGCCACAGGCGCCGTCCCGGCCCGTCCGCGTGCCAAGCCCGCGCCGCAGCGATTTACGGCAGCCCTCTGCGGTGCAACGGTGGACGCGGGGGTGACAACCCATGGCGCAGACCCATGAGTGGATGTTCTACGAGGTCATGTGGCGCAGCTGGGCGGGCAGAGGAGAGGTGCCCTATCCCGTGCCCTGGTGGGCGCAGCAGGCCTTCCGGCGCTGGAGCGACGAGTTCGACTCCGGCACCTACGAATCGAAGGAGGCCGCCCTGGCCTCCAATGCCCTGTACCGCTACTGGCACATGGTCGGGGTGAAGGATCATCACCAGGAGTCCCTGATCGGGCAGGCGGGCGAGATCGAGCCGGTCTACGACAAGTACTGCCTGTCCTTCTTCCTCTTCGATCCGGCGACGGGCGCCCTGAGCCTGCCGCAGCTCCCGGCCGGCGGGAAGGTCAACCAGCGCATGGAGGCGCCGCATCTACCGGTGGTCCTGACCGACTTCCGCACACCGGACGGCGTCGAGTTCGTGCAGCGCACCTTCGCGACGACGGTCGGCGCCCGGCAGCGGGACCTGGTCGTGACGCGGCTGACCGTGGGCACCGCCACCGGCCGGCCGCGCGAGGGCTGGCTGTGCGCGGCGGTCATGCCCGCCGGGCCGAGCGGCTTCCAGCGGCACGACCGCAACGGCCGGCAGATCACGGACCGGCGGCTGACGTTCCTGCGGCACCTGCCGCAGGAGAACCGGGTGGAGACGAACAGCGGCTGGGGCCCGGTGTTCGACAAGGCTCCCGACCAGTACGGGGTGTACGGCAACCCCGGCTTCTCGTACGACCCGGCGGCCTATCTGTCGCACAGCCCCTTCCACGACCTGGTCACGGGCGGCAAGCTGAACGGCGCGCTCCAGGCGCAGGACCAGATCGCGGGGCTGTGCAGCGCCGCGTTCGCGTGGCCGTTCCGCGTCGTCGACGACGAGGTGTTCGAGCTCGACGTGCGGCTGCCCGTCGACCTCTACAGCGGCGCCGCCGACCTGGCCGAGATCACCGCGCCCCCGGCCGGCGACCTGGAGGAGGCCAACCGCGGCTTCTGGACGACGAAACTGACGGGCCAGGGGTTGCAGCCCGGGCTGCCGCGCGGTGTGGCGCACCTGACGGACCTGTTCCGCGAGGCCCGCTCGCAGTTGCTCATCCTCTCGGACGGGGGTGAGATCCACCCGGGTCCGACGGTCTACGACTCGTTCTGGATCCGCGACTCGTCCGTGGAGGCCACGGCCTGTTCCCTGGTCGGGGACGCGGCGCTCGCCGAGCACCAGCTCGGCACGCACTACCCGCTGAAGTTCAACCGCGGCACGGGCCGTATCGGGCCCTGCGCCGAGTACGGCTTCTACGGCGGCCCGCACGAGCGCGACGACCGCGAGTGGGACAGCAACGGCCAGGCGCTGTGGGCGATCGGCCGGTTCGACCGCACGCGGGGCCGCGCCGCCTCGTTCGGCACCAGGCTCTACACGCCGTACGTGATCGACGGCGCCCGGTGGCTGCGCGACAACCGCGACGCGTACGGGCTGCTGCACAGCGGCTGGAGCGCCGAGCACCTGGGCGAGCGGGACAAGCCGCACTACTGGGACGACCTGTGGGCGCTGGCGGGCCTGTACGAGGCGGCGCGCCTCGCCGAGCGGATCGGCTCGCCGGACGTACCGGAGCTGTGGGCGGCCTTCGACGACGTGAAGCGGGCCACGGCGGCCTCGATCCGCTGGGTCCTTGAGGAGCAGCGGCGGCGCGGGGCCTGGGAGACGTACATCCCGACGGGCCCCGGTGACGTGGGGCGCCTCGACTCCACGATGATCGGCGCGGCGGCGTTCTTCCATCCGCTGCGGCTGCACATGGGCAGCAAGCTGGGGCCCGACATCGACCGGGCCGCGCGCTGGACGCTCGACACGATGTACGCGCACTTCGTCTCCGGCGGCTACCGCCACGAGGCCGCGTGGAACGCCTTCGGCCCCTACCTCACCACGCAGTTGGCGCACGCGTATCTGCTGGCGGGCGATCCGGGGCGGATGGACGAGCTGCTCGGCTGGATCGTCGGGTCGGCCTTCCCGCGGACGGAGGAGCGGGCGGTGGCCCTCGGCGCGTGGAACGAGCAGCACGCCTTCACCATCGCGTCGGACTTCCACGAGGTGCCGTCGCGGCACTGGTACATGGGCGACATCCCGCACGGCTGGGCCGCCGCCGAGTATCTGCTCCTGATCCGCGACATCCTGCTCTTCGAGGCGGACGAGGACCACGACCCGCATCTGTACGTCGCGCCGGGTGTCCGTCCGCACTGGGTGCCGGACGGTGACACGGTGGTCGTGGAGGCGGCGCCGACGCTGTTCGGCGAGCCCTTCGGCTACCGCCTCGCGCACGACGCGGGCCGGCGGACGGTGACGGTGGACGTGACCGAGGCGCCGGAGCGGGTGCGCTACGTCTACCCCTGCCGGTTCGGCCACGTCCGCGCGGCGACCGCGGACGGCCGCGGTCTCACCGTCTCCGGCGACGACGTCCATGTCCCCGCGGGTACGAGGAGGTTCACGGTCACGTACGCGTGAGCGCCGGGGCCGGTGAGTCCGTCGGCCGGGGGTGGGTCAACGGGGCCGCAGGCGTGGTTCGTACGGCGCGTCCTGCACCCACCGCGTGCCGTCACGGCTGATCGGGAAGGAGTCGAGGTCGACCTTCTCCAGCTCGATGCGCACCTTCTCCTTGCCCAGGACGCCGTCCAGCGTGAGCTTGTCCCCCGTGGGCCGGGCGAAGGTGAGCCGGCCGGACCACGCCGGGTCGTCGACGCGGGCCAGCATGATCGCGCGCCGGGAAGGGGCGAAGGTGGCCGCGTAGTCGACGATGGAGCCGTCCATGCGCTGGCTGGACACGGCGCCCGGCTGGTACGGGTGCATGGTGTCGACGATGAACCGGTTCCAGCGTTCGACGTCGGTCGTCAAGGGAGGGCGGTCCTGTCCGTCCGACGTGAACTTCACGACGTTCCAGATGCCGTACAGCGGCGGTTTCGGCCCCGATGTCCCGACGACGTCCCATCGCTTCCAGTCCTCGTGCGCCTGGGAGGCCGCCAGCCACACCCCGAACAGCAACTGGCCCGCCAGCGCCAGCCTCATGGCTTTGGACGTGCGGAACAACCGCGGCCGGGCGAGTGGCCCGACGCCTTGGTCGGAGACGAAGAAGGTGGCCAGCCGCATCGCGTGCGGGGCCACCAGGATCAGGCTCAACAGGAGCAGATGGAAGGTGAAGAGCTTCACGGGCACCTGGTAGGCGAAGTTCAGGACGAGCACCTGTGTCATCTCGATCGCGGCCAGGAGCGCGCCCAGGAGGGCGGTCCGGGGAACGACGAGCAGGAGCCCGGCGGTCACCTCGGCGCACCCGAGCAGGATCTCGTAGGGCTGCGAGCTTCCGACCTGCGTCCAGAGCACGTTCTGCATTCCGAAGTCCCCGAAGGGCTCCACCAGCCTGGTCAGCGGCAGCGACATCTGGAGAGGAAAGACCTTGGCGAACCCGAAGGTGAACAACTGCGCCGCCAGACACATCCGGACCACTACGGAGAACCACTTGTACAGCGTCTCGTGGTGCGGCCGTTGCCGGTCGAGCGCCGTCCACACCACCGTGACGAGCAGGGCGGCGAGGAACCAGCACAGGGCGAGTACCCAGAAGAACGCCTGGTCGCCGCTCAACACCGGCTCGATGAGCGGTGCTTCGACGTGGAGGAGGTGCTCGGCCACCCAGGTGACGGCCGGGCGCACGGTGTGGTACTGCCGGGTCTGGGCGTCCACCGGGAGATCGCTCGCGAAGACCCCCACCAGCGCGTACATGATCCGCGACTCGGACAGGAAGAACAGAGCGACGTACACCAGGAAGAAACGGAACGCGACGCGTGTGGGGAGGCTCCACCTGGGCGGCGGTATTTCCCCCTCCTCGTCGGACGTTTCCGGGTTTCTCGTCGGCCGGGGAGCTCTGAGTGATCGGGTCATGACAACCTCCTGCCTCGGCGGTTGAAAGTTGACCGGTCGGTCGGTCGACGTTGTTCATTCCCCGGTGCCGACTGCGGGAACCTGCCCGATGTGCCGACGGAAAGCGGCCCGCGCGAGGCCGTCATGCTCTCCGGCCGCGACGACCCGCGCCGCGCGCACAGTTCTGAGGGCGCCCGCCCGTCCCCCGTGGCGGGCGCCCTCCTCAGGGCGGGGGCACCTTCCTGACAGGCACCCTCGTGCTGGCTGTGGGCGGCCGGCTGTGACCCGGCCGGTCAGGCGCGGGGAGCGGCGCGTCTGAGGGCGTACCGCTCCTTCTCGGAGAGCCCGCCCCAGACGCCGAACCGCTCGTCGTTGGCGAGGGCGTAGTCCAGGCAGGCCGAGCGCATGGTGCACATCCGGCAGATGTACTTCGCCTCGCGCACCGAGCTGCCGGGCTCGGGGAAGAAGAAGTCAGCTCCGGTCTGGGCACACAGCGCCTGCTCCTGCCAGGCGAGCTGGGGCTGGGCCGTCATGTCGATCTGCATGACACCGATGCTGCCCGAGTGCGCGAAACAACCGATCAACGAACGATCAACGCCGCGGTCCAGGCCGTCAACCCGGCATCTACCTGCCCTGCCCGCCGCCGCGGGAAACCGCCGGACAGCCGATCACCGGGGAGCGATCCGTCACCGCCCGCGCCCGGGGGCCGTCGAACACGGCGAACACCGTGAGACCCGGCCCGGCCCTCTCACGCCGGGCCTCACCGCCCCCTCACCAGACCACCGCTGCCACCGCTGCCACCGGCACGAATACCGGCAGCCACGAAGTACCGGCAGCGGGGCCGGACCCGCCCGGCTGCCGGGCCGTCGCCCGCGAGGCGCGCACGCCCCGCGGGCAGCGGTCCGGCACCCGCTCCACCCCGGCCGGAGGCCTACGCGGGTGACGGCTGGAGTACCGCGAAGCGGGCGCCCGCCGGGTCCGCCAGCTTCGCGAAGCGACCCACCCCCTCCATGGACATCGGCTCCATCCGCACCGCTCCGCCGAGCCGCCGCGCCGTGGCCGCCGCCGCGTCGCAGTCGTCCACCTGGAAGTACGGCAGCCAGTAGGCCCCCGCTGCCGCTTCGGTGGGGTCGCTGTCGAGCGGGACCACGCCGCCGAACATGTCGTCCTCGACGCCGCCGCCGGGGAACACCATCGTGTAGCTACCGCCGGGGAAGGACTGCTCGACGGTCCGCCAGCCGAACACCGAGCCATAGAACCCCGTGGCCGCGGCCACGTCCGGGGTGTACAGCTCGGTCCAGACCAGGCCGCCCGGTTCGTTCAGGACATCGACGCCCTTCATCTCGCCCGGCTGCCACACGGCGAACTGGACGCCCGCCGAGTCGGTGAACATCCCCATGCGCCCGAGGTCGCGGACGTCCATGGGGTCGAAGGTCGCGCCGCCCCCGGCCTGCTCGACCGCCTTCACCGTGGCGTCGACGTCCTGGACGCGGAAGTACAGCGTCCAGGCGGGCGGACTCATGTCCGCGGACACGGTCATCGCGCCTGCCACGGCCCTGTCACCCAGACGGAACTGGCCGTAGCCACCCACGTCCGCGTCGCCGCGCAGAAGCTCCCAGCCGAAGAGCTCGCGGTAGAAATCACTGACGTCGTCGAGGTCCGGGGCGCACATGTCGGCCCAGATCGGAGCGCCCGCAACGAAACGGGTATTGAGCATGATCGACTCCTTTGTCGCATCTCACCGTTCTTTCTCCGAGTCTGGCACCCACCACTGACAATCCGCCCGACGGGCGCCGAACCATCCGACACTGGCCAAAGAGGCGCCCCGGGAAGCCGTCATTACCTGAAGGAACAACATTTCTGAGAGCGCTCTCAGTCACATCTCTTGACGCCACAAGGAGCCGCCACGACAGTGGTGCACCACCCCCACTCCCCCCACCGCGCAGGAGTCCCCCGTGATATCGCGTCGCATGTTCCTGACGGCCACCGCGGGCGCCGCGGGCGCCCTCACCTACCCCGTCTGGGGAAGCGCTCTCAGCCCCCGCGCCCGCGCCGGCGGCAAGGCCGCGCCCGCCACCTGCGAGCTCGCCCTGCGGAACAAGTCGCTGCCGGGCAAGGTCAACGCCTACGTCACCGGACACGAACTCGGCACCGACCGCTGGGTACTGCTCAAGCCCGACGGCGGCGTCTACCGGCCCGACTCGCCCTCGGCGCCCCAGACCCCGCTGCCCGTCGACTGCGCCATCCCGCTCGGTTCCGCGGGCTCGGCGCCGAAGGTCCTGACGCTGCCTCAGATGTACGGCGCCCGCGTCTACTTCGTCCGCGACGACAAGCTGGACTTCTTCCTCAACCCCGGCCCCTCACTGGTCGAGCCCGCCTTCGCGACCAAGGAGGACCCCAACTACGGCCGGACCTGGTCGTTCTGCGAGTTCACCTTCAACACCCAGCAGCTCTACGCCAACATCAGCTACGTCGACCTCGTCACCGCCCTGCCCATCGGCCTGTCCCTGGAGGGCGACGGCACGCACACCGTGGCCCCCCTGCCCGACGGCGCCGTCGACAGAATCGCCTCGGACCTCGCGGCGCAGGCGGCGAAGGACGGCCGGCCGTGGGACGACCTCGTCATCCGGGGCGACAACGGCGTCCTGCGCGTGATCTCCCCCCAGAACCTCATGGCGCCCTACTTCGACCGGCCCGACCAGATGCCGTTCCGCGACGTGTGGAACAGCTACATCGACCAGGTGTGGGACAAGTACCGCTCCACCGACCTCAAGATCGACCTCCAGGGCGGCCGGGGCGTCTTCACCGGGCGCGTCAGCGGTGACGTACTGACGTTCAACGGCGGTCACTCCTTCACCAAGCCGACGTCGAAGGACATCTTCACCTGCAACCACGGGCCCTTCGCCAACAATCCCGGCGACCCCGACGACAAGAAGGGCCTCCTCGCGCGGCTGGCCGCCGGATTCAACCGCAGCATCATGCTCACCCACCCCGAGCAGCCCAATGGCACGACCTCCGGCGACTACTACCGTGACGCGGTGACCAACCACTGGTCACGCGTGGTGCACGCCAACTCCCCGATCGGGTACGCCTTCCCGTACGACGACGTACGCCCCGACGGCCAGCCCGACGTCTCCGGGGCCGCCCACGACGGCAACCCGCGGCGGTTCACGGTCAGCGTCGGCTCATGACGCCGTAGCCACGCCCGGGCCGTGGCGGCGCTCACGCCGATGACCTGTGCACCAGGGACGTCGGCAGCACCACGCTCGAAGGGGCCGCGGCGAGACCCTCGCCGCGGCCCCGCAGCAGCATGCGGGCCATCAGGCGGCCCATCTCCTCGATGTCCTGGCGGACCGTCGTCAGCGGCGGCTCCGCCTGCTCGGCGACGAGCAGCATGTCGTCGAAGCCGACCACCGCCACGTCCTCCGGCACCGACCTGCCCCGCTCCCGCAGGACCCGCAGGGCGCCGGACGCCGACAGGTCGTTGGCCGCGAAGACGGCGTCGACGTCCGGCTCGGCGTCCAGGAGTCGCCGCATCGCCCGCTCGCCGCCCGCGAAGGTGAAGTCGCCCTCGGCGATCAGCCGCGGATCGGCGTCGGCCAGGACGTCCCTGAAGCCGTCGAGCCGGTCGACCGCGGAGGTCTGGTCGAGCGCCCCGGTGATGTGCGCGACGCGACGGCGCCCCAGGCCGACCAGATGGCGCACCGCCTCGCGCGCGCCCCCGCGGTTGTCGCAGTCGACGTACGGCGCGCTCCGCTCCCCCGCGCCCGCGTCCTGCCAGCCGGGGCGGCCGCCGAACACGGTGGGCAGGCCCGCGCGCCGGATGATGCCGGGCAGCGGGTCGTCCAGGTGCAGCGAGAAGACGAGGGCGCCGTCGACGTGGCCGCCGGAGAGGTAGCGGCCGACCCGCTCGTGGTCGTCCCTGCCCTCGGTGAGCAGCAGGACGAGCTGCACGTCGTGTGCCGTCAGTTCCTTGCTGATGCCGCGCAGTTGGAGGGCGAAGAACGGGTCGGCGAAGACCCGGGTCTCCGGTTCGGCGATCACCACGGCGACCGCGTCGTGGCGGCGGGTGACGAGGCTGCGGGCCGCGTGGTTGGGGACGTAGCCGAGTTCGTCGACCGCGTGCCTGACCTTGTCGGCGAGCTCCGCGCGCACCCCGGGGCCGCCGTTGACGACGCGGGAGACCGTGGCGCGCGAGACCCCGGCTCGGGCGGCCACGGCCTCCAGGGTGGGGCGCTGTGCCGCGCTCGGCTCCTCGGTCACCTTCTACGCTCCGTTCCCGGCCGCGGACGCTCGGGGGATCACGCCGGGCGGCGGTCCGCGGCCACCGCCCGGGCCATCCTCGCGCATCGGCGTCGACGGCCGTCGGAACGGGGGCCGGACCCGGCGTCCGGCTCGGCCGCTTCAGACCGTCCGGGGTCGCCCGCCGGTGCCCCCGCGGCCGATGCCCTGGGGGAAGCGGAACGCCCCGTGCGGGTCGTAGGCGGCCTTGACCTCGGTCAGGCGGGGGTAGTTCTCGGCGTAGTAGGCCTCGCGCCAGCCGGGCAGGGCCGGGTCGATGAAGTTCTGGTAGGTCTCGCCGTCCGCATAGGGGTTGACGGCGGCGAAGCCCGCGTCGACCCACCGGCGGGCCGCCCGCTCGGCCCCGGCGGTGACGGGCGAGTCGTTCACGACACTCAGGTAGTTGATGTCGTACAGGGCGTCGCGGTGGACGTAGGCCGTGTCGGTGCGGGCCGGGTCGCTCGCGGCGCCGCCCAGGGCAAGGACCTCCAGCTTGTGGGTCTGGCCCGCCAGCCGGGCGAGGTCGAAGACGGCCAGGGCGCGCTCCCACGCCGCACGGGGCACGGGACGGCCGAAGAGCCGGCCGCGGACCAGGCCGTGGGCCGGGCGGGGGAGCAGGCCGGCGGGGGTGCGGCGGCACTGGGCGGCGGTGAGGGTGGCGCAGCCGTACGTCGCCCGCATGAAGGCGCGGTGCCGCGTCGCGGTGAGTGAGCGGGCCGACGGTGGGCCGCTGTAGGTGAGCAGGCGGTCGACCTCGGCGGCGAGCCGCGCCTCGGTGCCGGTGGACATCAGGACCAGCCCCGCGAAAGGCGTGTTGCCGGGCGCGGCGTCACCGAGGACCGCCACCGCCGCGGCACCCACGGTCCGTGGGGCGCCGACCAGCCAATGGGCGAAGCCGTCCAGCATGTCCACGGCGTGCTCCCAGTCCCACGACAGGCTCGCCACCCGGACGACGTCGACGGCCGCGGGCGTCATGGTGAAGGAGGTGACGACCCCGAAGTTGCCGCCCCCGCCGCCTCGCAGCGCCCAGAACAGGTCGGGGTGCTCCCGTGCGGAGGCCGTGAGGGTCCGGCCGTCCGCGAGGACCACCCGCGCCGAGACGACCCGGTCGCAGGCCGTTCCGAGGGTGCGGGTGAGGTAGCCGATGCCGCCGCCCTGGACGAAGCCGCCCGCCGCGACCGTCGCCCGCGCCCCACCCGGCAGCGCGAGGCCGTGGGGCGCGAGCGCGTCGAGGATGCCGGACATCCGCGCACCCGTGCCGACCCGCGCGACCGCCCCGTCGACGACCACCGCGCCGATCCCGGAGACGTCGACGACCAGGCCCCGGCTGGTGGAGTATCCGCCGTAACTGTGGCCGCCGCTGCGCACCGCGAACGGCAGGTCGTGGTCCTGGGTGAAGGCGAGGCAGAGCGCGACGTCGCCCGCGTTCACGCAGTAGGCGACGGCCTTCGGGGCGACGGCGTCGAACTGGGCGAGGTCGAGCTGTCGGGCCGTCGCGTAGGCGCGGTCGGAACGGGTCACGAGCCGGCCCCGCAGCCGCCGCTCCAGCCGCTCCCACGGCACGGGGGGTGTCCTCGGCAGCAGTACGGCGGCACCCGCGCCGAGCATGATCTCTCTGCGGCTGATCGATTCCATCGTGTCGTCCCCCGGTCCCGCGATGATTGAGACGGGACTGATTGAACAGAGGAATATGTGGTTCACCTACCCAGGTATTCCGTAGTAAGGAACTGGGGAAATCAGGGTCGGCCGCGCATGCCGACGAGTTCTACGCTGACCGGGTGCCTCATCCTCCTCTCTCCGATTCCTCTGAATTCCCTGAATCCGCATTCCCTGAATCCGACCCCATGGAGGCGGTGGCGGTGGCCGCCGCCGATGTCGGCCTTCGGATGCGCGGGCCGGGAAGCTGCGAGATCGACGTCGGCCCGCGCTCCTACGCGGTGCGGGCGGACCCGGACGCCGTACGGCAGTTGGCCACCGTGCTCACGCGGGTCGTCCCCGGGATGCGGCGCAGCGCACCGGTCCGGCGGCAGTTGTCGCCGGATGACGCGCGGCGGCTCGAACCGTTCGTCCAACGGTTCCGTGACATGGGAATCCTCCTTTTCCCCGGGAAGGAAGTCAGCGTCACCGACGAGCCCGGCCGCCGCCTGTATTCCTATGTCTGCCGGCGAACCCGGGAACCGGACCGGGTGTTCGCGGATCTCCGCGCGAAACACATCGCGATGTCGGGACCGGAAGAAGTCGTCTCCGCCTGGTCGCCCCTCCTCGTGGAACAAGGACTGAGCCTCGCGGAACAGGAGATGACCCCCGCGGGTCGGGAACCGGCGCTGCGGATCATGGCCGCCCACGACGGGGCGAGCCTGGCCGCGGCCAACCGGCGGCTGTGCGCCGAGGGCACCGACTGGCTGCCGGTGCTGTTCGGCGCCCAGCGCGTGCGGATCGGCCCCTGGGTGCGCGTCGGCGAGTCGGGCTGCCTGCGCTGCCATGTGCCTGACCTGCCTGGCTTGCCTGAACTGACTGACCTGCCTGACCGCCCTGACCTGCCTTCAGCCACCGGACGATCGGCGTTCCACCCCGCCGGATGGGCCACCTTCCAGCCGGGCTGCCTGCACTGGACGGGCGGCCTCATCGCCCACCTCGCGCTGCGCAGCCTGCTGCCGATGGGCGCGGAACACGCCTGGGGCCGGGTCACCACGCTCGACGCCTCCACCGGAGAGCAGTCCTCGGTCACCACGTGGCGCGACCCCTGCTGTCCCGACTGCGCCACCCAGGCCTCCGCCGCCCGCGAGTGGGTGGCCCTGTGACCGCGGACGCCCTGATCGAGGCCCTCGGCTTCGCCGTACGTCCGTATCCGTTGCCCGCCCGCCTGCGCGGCACGGCGTACGCCCTGGTCCCCGCCGAGCACCGCATCCCGCGGCTGGAGCCCTCGGGCGCGGCGGTCCCGCTGCTCGCCCTCACGGCCGGGCAGGATCCGGAGGCGGCCCGGCGGCGCCTCGCGGCCCGGGCGGCGGAACTGCGGCTCGGCGGGGAGACGTACGGCATCGGCGCCGCGGCCACCCGGGAGGCCGCCGTGCGCGACGCTCTCCACGACGCCCTGGAACGGCGTACCCCTCCCGCCGTGGCACGCCGGCTCACGGCGTGGTCCGGGACCGTGCGCTCCCCCCTGCACCCCGCCTGGGACGTCCGCCTCGACTGCCATCTGTACGGTCAGGACGACGCGGCCCCCTGGGTGGGCGCGGTCCTGCGGCGGGACGACCAGGAGATCCGCGCCTTCGGCTGTGACACGACGGTCGGGGGCGCCCTCGGCCGCGCGCTGGACGGGGTGCTGGCCCTGGCCGCCGAGGACCGGTGGAGCGCGCCGGGCATGGACCCGGAGTTCGTCGGGGAGGTCGAGGGCGTCCCGGAGGGCGAGTGGGACGGACGGGCCGGCGCGGAGATACGGACGGCCTACGAGGGGGTGGGCGGCACGGTCGTCCAGTGCCGCCTGCCCGACGTCGCTCCGCGCCGGGAACCCGTCGGCCGCATCGCACCCGCCGCCCGTATCGCCCCCGCCGCCCGCGTCGCACCCGTCGACCTCTCGCTCGGCTGCGACGGCGAACGCGCCAGGATCTCCCGCACGTTCCACGAGAACTCCAAGATCCGCTCCGCGTTCCGCACGCTCCCCCCGGTCGACGTCGACCGCCTGGCCCCGGACACCCGGCGCGCGCTGGCCCGCCCCTACCGCGACTACGGCCGCACCCGGACCGAGCAGCCGTGGCCGGTCCCCGGTGCCCGCCCGCTGCTGCCCCTGGACGCGGCGGTAGGGCGCCGTCGCTCGGCGGCGCCCATGGGCCGCGATCCGGTCCGACTGGCCGACCTGGCCCGCGTCCTTGAACTCTCCGTCGGCGTCACCGGAACGGCACGCACCCCCGACGGGGTCGAGCTGCCGTTACGGGCCACACCGTCGGCAGGGGGGCTGTGCTCGTACGACGTATTCGTCCTGGCCCGGCAGGTCGAGGGGCTCGCGCCGGGCGTGCACTACGTCCACCCGGGCCGCCGGGTCCTCCAACTGGTCGACGTGCACTGCTCGTTCGAGGAGGCGGCCGCGCACACCGGCTATGCCGGACGGGTCACGGAGGCGGCGGCCGTCGTGCTGTTCGTCGCCGCGTTCCGCCGCGGCCGGTGGAAGTACGGGGAGCGCGGCTACCGCATGGCGCTCATCGAGTGCGGCCATGTCGCGCAGAGCGTGGTGACGGCCGCGGCGGCGCTCGGCCTGGTGGCCCATCCGCTGTCGGGGTTCGTCGACGACTACTTCGATCGGCTGGTCGGCGTGAACGGCACCGATGACGCCGTCGTCCATCTGACTCTCCTGGGGGAGGCCCGTACGTGATCAGGGAAGACAGTGTCATCCGGCTCAACCCGGATGTGCGGCTGCACGTCCAGGACGACCACAGCGGCTTCGTGGAGGCGGCGGGCGGCGTGCGCCGGCTGCGCGGCACCGGCTTGCGGCTGCTCGCCGACCAGGTGCTGCCCCGGCTCGCCGAACCGGCCCAAGCCGCCGACATCGCCGTGGCCCTGGCGCCCGAGGTGCCGCGCGCCCGCGTCCTCGAACTGCTCGAAGGGCTGCGGGAGCAGCGGGTCATCGAGTACGCGGAGCGAGCCCCGGTCCGCTCCCCCGGGTCCGTCACGGTCCTCGGGCCGCCCGAACTCACCCGCCCCCTCCTCGCCGTACTCGGCCGGACCCGGGCGCGGGTGCGTGACCTCGACGACTCGGCGCCGCCGCTCCCCGATGACGCGGATCTGCTCATCGCCGCCACCGCCTCCCTCTTCGACCCGCGCGCCGGAGAGGTCAACGAGCGGTGCGTGCGCGAGGGCGTGGCCTGTCTGTTCTACGGGCTCCTGCCGGACGGCGCCGCGTTCGCGGGCCCGCTGTGGTCGCCGGAGCGCGGCGGCGCCTGTTACGCCTGCCTGCGCACCCGGATCTTCTCCAACTCGGTGCACGGGCCCCTGTGGAGCGCCTACACCGCCTCCCTCGCCGTTTCGGGGGCGCCCGCCCTCGACCGGCGGGTGCCGCCCTGGACCGCGGCCCGGCTCGCCGGTGCGGTGGCGCGGCGGGCGGTGGCACGGCTGGAGCGGCCCGACGACGATCCGCCGGGCGAGCTGCTGTGGCTGGACGAGGACGGCGCGGAGACCACCCGTTTCCTGCTGCCGGTGCCGACGTGCCCGGTCTGCGGGGACCTCGGGACCGCCGGCGCCGAGGCCGACGCGCCGCTCACGGCGGCCGTCGACGACAAGGTCGGTGCCGTGCACACGGTCTCGGTGCGCCGGGCCGAGAGCGGGCCGCCGATCTACCTGGCCGGCAGCACCTCCCCCGACCTGTCCCTGCTGCGCGCGAACATGGGCGTGGTCCGCAACGGCGGCGCCGGGTTCGCGAAGAAGGAGGCGCTGAACGCGACGATCGGGGAGTCCCTGGAGCGTTGCGCGGCGGGGCTGTACCGCTCGTCGCGGCTGCGGACGGCGTCGTACGCGCGACTGGGCGATGAGGCGGTCGCGCCGGGCGCGTTCGGGCTGTTCAGCGCCGAGCAGTACGCCTCCCCCGGCTTCCCGTTCGCCCCGTTCACCGAGGACACCCCGGTGCGCTGGGTGCGCGCGACGCGCTGGGCGGACGGGGCGCCGTGCTGGGTGCCCGCCTCGCAGGTCTACCTGTACTACCGGCGCGCGAAGGAGGAGACGCCGATCGCGCCGTCGATCTCCACGGGCCTCGCGGCCGGGCCCACGTACGCGGACGCCGTCCTCGGGGGTCTGAGCGAGATCGTCGAACGGGACGCCCTCTCGATCTCCTGGCTGCACCGGTTGCCGCCGCGCCCGGTCCCCGAGGAGGTCGTCGCCGCCTCACCGCGGGTCGGCTACCACCTGTCCCACGCGGCCTCCTGGCGGGTCTCCTTCTACGACCTGTCCCTGGACCTGACACCGCCGGTCGTCGTGGCCGTCATGGACCACCGCGGCCCCGGCGGCCCCGTCCTCTCCTTCGGCGCCGCCTGCCGCCTCTCTCCGGTCCGTGCCGTCGAGAAGGCCTTCCTGGAGGCCGCCCAGGGGCTGACGTACGTACGGCGCCTGGTCAAGACGTACGAGGGCTTCGAGGCGGCCTCCGACTTCGACCTGGTCGACGAGTTCAACAAACACGCCATCCTCTACACCCGTCACCCCGAACTGCGGCCCCGCGCGGGCTATCTCGTCCACCCGAGCGTGCCCACGCCCTGCGACCGCCCGGCCCGCCCGGCCCCTGCCGCCGATCCGGCGGCGGCCGCGGACGACGTCGAGCTGATCGTCAAGGAACTCGCCGCGATCGGCCTGCACACCTACGTGGTCGACCTGACGGCCCCCGACACCCGGCGGCTCGGCGTACACGTCGTCCGGGTGCTGGTGCCGGGGCTGCAACACCTCTCCGGCTCCCATCGCCTCCGGATGCTCGGCAACCCCCGGCTCCACACGGTCGTGACGAAGCTGGGCCTCGACTCGGCGCCGGACAACCCGTATCCGCACCCGCTCCCCTAGGAGACCTGCCATGGCAGCCCGTTTCGTCGCCGTCCCGTCGCTGGCGATGGTCCGCAAGGAGGACTTCGACTCCACCTCCCTGATCCCCGAGGCGTACGGCCGTCACCTCACGAGCCGCTGCCTGCCGCCGGAAGACTCGCCCGTGCACTGCTCGGTGTCCGCCGAGCCGGTCGGCACCGGTGTCCGGCTGCGCTTCTCCTCCAAGGTCGACGGCCTGGACGAACCCGCCATGCTCGTCCACAAGTTCTTCTTCGTCGACGACGAGGAGACCCGGGAGCGCTTCCACGTGGTCACCCCCGAGAGCCCCGAGGTCACGACGGATCTCCTGGTCCTCTTCGACGGCCGGGACCGCGACTACTGCCACGCCTCGGTGTACGACGCCGAGAACCGGCTGCTCGCGGTGCACGCCATCGTCTTCGACCGGACGGGCCGCACCGTCCCCTACCCCTTCACCCAGCGGTACGTCTCCCCGCTCGGCCTCGGCCGGGCCGACCTGGAGGAGACCGTGGACGGCACGGGACGCCGCGTCCTGCGCTTCACCGTCGGTCTGACCGGCCTCACCGAGCCGGCCACGGTCGTCCTCGCCCGGCAGGGCATCGGCTGGATCGAGCGGGTGGAACTGACGTGCTCGCCGGAGCGGCCGGAGGTCCACCTCGATCTGCCGCTCGACGACAACCCCCTGCTGGCCTGCGGGGACTGGGTGCTCATCGCGGTGGACGAACAGGACCGCTTCCTGGCGCAGACGCTGGTGACGTTGCAGACCGCGGCGTGACGGGCGCGCGGGTGGCGCCGTCCGGCCCACGTCTGGTCACCGTGCCCCGTTCCGGCTCCCCGCTCGCGGCGGTCCTGCTGCGGTTGCCGGTGGGCAGTGCCGACGAGGCACCCGGTGAGGAAGGACTGGCCCATGTGCTCGAACACCTCGTGGTGCGCTGCTCGTTGGCGGGCGGCATGGTCGGCGACGGCGCGCCGATGTCGGCGCGGACCGGCAGGGAGGCCACGGTGTACGACACGGTGGTACGGCGGGCGGACACGGTCACGGCGGTGACGGCTCTGGGCCGGGTCTTCGACGCCCTTGACGTGCCGGCCGAGGAGTTGCGGGCGGAGGTCACCGCGATCCGGGAGGAGCGCGCGGAGCGTTCCGCCGATCCCTCCTGGCGGCTCCGGGAGGCGCTGCTCGGGGAGCTGTGGTCGGCGACACCGTGCGCCCATCCGGTGCTCGGCAGCCCGGGGGCGCTCGACGCGCTCACACCGCGGCGGCTCCACGCCGCTCACCGCACGTGGTACGACCCGCGGGACGCGACCCTCGTGGTCGTGACGGACCGCCCTGCCGAGCTGGCGGGCGAGGTCACCGCGACGGTCTCGGGGTGGGGCCCGGGGCGCCGGGGCGCCGCTTCCCGCCTGCCCGTGCGGCCGGCGTCCCGGGGCGCCGCGGTGACCCACGGGCCCGTGTCCGGGGTCGCCGTGGCGTGTCCGGGGGGTGTTTCGGCCGCTTCGGTCCTCGCCTGTGACGCCGTCAAGGCGGCAACCGGTCTCGTCGTGCAGAGCGCGTCCGTACGGGGGTGGTCGTGCGTGTGGGCCCTGATGAGGGCATCGGGGGCACAGCCGGCGCGCGCGGCGCTGCTGAGTGCCCTGTCGGCCACCCGCGGACGTCTCACCGCGCCGGATGGGGCGGACTGGCTGCGGGCCGCGGTGCTCATCCCGCGGCTGCGGGCGGAAGACGATGTCGCGGCGGTCGCGCGGCGGTGTGCCGAGCCGCTCGGGGGCGAGCTGACCACCTGTCCGGTCGAGGAGGTCGCCGCCGTCCTCGCGCGGTGGCGCCGCCGGTTCGCCGAGGAGCGCGGATGACCGGCCGCGTCGCGGCGGCGGCGCCACCGTTCCTCTTCGCCCTCCCCGACGGCCCGGTCGGCTCCGTCGCCGCGGCGAGCCTGGCCGTCCCGCTCGCCGGGGCCTCCCGCCCCACCCTGCTCGCCGCTCCCCTGGTCGCCGCGGGATGGGCGCGGGCGGTGGCCGGGGTCGCGCGGGCGCAGGGGCTGGTCTGCCGGGTGGAACCGGTGGTGACGGCCGACGTCGCCGGGGTCACCGCCGAAGTCCTGGGCGGCGACCGGGAGTTGCTGCGCGCCCTGCCCGAGTGGCTGCGGCGGGCCGGGCCGGCCGTGGACCCCGGAGTGCTTGAGCGGCTGCGCGCCGAGTGCCTGGCGCGGTCGGCCCTCGGTGAACGGCGGTCCGACCTGGTCCGGCGTGCGGTGTTCGGCGGCCGGCACCGGTACGGCGTCGTCCATGAGGAGCGTGTCCGCCGCATGCGGGAGGCCGATGCCCGCGAGGTCGCGATGGCTGCGGCCGAACTGCTCACGGAGCGCCCCGCGCCCCCACTCGTCACCGCCGCGCTCTCCCCCGGGTCCCGGACCGTCCCCGCCGGGGGCCCGCGCTCCCACTACCTCCTCGCCACCCCGGGCGTCCCCCTGCGCTCCACCCGGAAAGGTGCCCTGCACCTCGCCTGGGCGCTCCTCGGCGGCAGGGAGGGAGTCCTCGACCGGCTGCTGCGCAAGGAACGCGGACTGACGTACTCCCTGGCGGCGTTCAGCAGGGAACTCGCCGAGGGCGGATACGGCATGTGCTTCGCCGGATGCCGGCCGGAGGCGCTGGACGAGGTCGCCGGGTGCGTGCGCGCGGCGCTGGAGGGGCTCGGCCGGGACGTCGTACCGCCCGGTGCGCTGCGGTCGGCGAAGGAACGGCTGATCATCCAGCGGTACCGGGCGCTTCAGGCGGAGCGGGCCGTGGCCGAGGGGCTCACCGCCTACCGGGCGGCAGGTCTTGGTCCCGCCGCATTCGACGGCTATCCGGCGGCGTTGGCCGCGGTGACCGGTGAGGAGGTGAGCGCGGTGGCGCGGGAGCTGCTCGCGCCGAAGGCGTTGCTGGAGGTCCGGATGGTGGGTGCGGCCGGGCGATGACGGGGGAGGCACCGCCCGACCGCGGTCCATGGGTCCCGCCGGGGTCAGGCGAGTCCGAACGCGGAGGCGCGTTCGACCGCCTCCAGTCTGCTGCGGGCGCCGAACTTCGAGAGCAGGTGGCGTACGTGGTATTCGACGGTGTTCTCGGTGACGTGCAGGGCGTGGGCGATGTCCTGGTTGCGCAGGCCTCGCCGCAGCAGGTCCAGGACTTCGTGTTCGCGCCGGGTGAGGTGCGGGGTGGGGCCGGTGGAACGCTCCTGGAGCAGCTGGAAGAAGCTGCGGTCGGTGACGTTGACCCCGAGTCCGTGCGCGGTGCGTATGGCCTCGGCCGTGCGCCGGAGGCCGGCGGTGTCCTCCAGGTAGACCCGGCAGCCGCGGCGCTGCCAGCGCTCGCAGCGGCGCCAGTCGCGGCGGGGGCCGAGGATCGCCAGCTTCAGGTCCTCCCTGGTCGCTTTCGCCCGGGAGAAGGCGCGGTGGATCTCGCTGTCGTCGATCCGTTCACCGACGAGCATCCATTCGGCTCGGACGGAATGGACGGTGGCGGCCAGCAGATCGGCGTCCGCGCACTGATGAATCTCGATTTCGTCGTGCAGGATGGTTCCCGAGGGCAAGCGCGCCACCGCCTTCCACCACCCCACGAGTACCACCGCGCATTCGTCTCTGTCCGTCGTCACGTAATTCGGCGAAGACCATTCGAAGGCCATAATTCCTTCCGATGCAGAAACCCGGGAACCGAGGCGGAAGATAAAGGCGATCACAGACGGCATATGCAATGGACATATAAACATGCGAAGCGGGGCAACTGTCAAGGTTGCCGTGGACAACCGATGGCTGAATTCACCTTTCCCGCACCCGGGTTTCCGTGGGAATTCCTCAAGGAAATCCGTGGGGCGCGGGGACCACTTTCATGGGTTCCTGCCACGGGGTGCGGTTTCCCGCACCGGCAGCGCCTGTCTGATCATCACCAGCTCGTCACGGATGCCCTCCAGCGCGTCGGCGATACGGCCGAGAGCGTCCGGCGCGGAGGGCGCGGAAGGCGCGGAGGACGGTGAGACGGGGGGCGCGGAGGGTCTGAAGGGCGCCTCTCCCGAGGCGTCGGGCACCTCGACCCCGTCGGGCACCACGTATCCCGCGAGGCCCATCAGTTCCCAGTAGTCCAGGCCGAGCACCTGGGCCAGCCGGTGGAGTACGCGCGGTGAAGGGGTGCCGACGAAGCCGCTCTCCAGCTTGAAGAGGTAGCCGGAGGAAATCTCGGCGTCCGCCGCCGCCGACTGCGTCGACCGGCCCTGCGCCTCGCGGGCCGCCCTCATGCGGTCCCCCATGAGTCTGGTGGGCCGCGGGGTCTGTTGCTTGGTCACATTCACTATGGTAGTCAGATTCACTATGGAGCACAAGCATCCGACCGCAACCCGCAGCACGGCGGCACTCACCGTCGCGTCCCTGGCACTGGCCACGGACGCGCTCGTGTACGGCATGGCCGTGCCCTTGCTGCCGAAACTCACCTCCGAGAACGGCGCCCGGCCCCTCGACGTCGGCATCCTGTTCGCCGTCTACGCGGCCGCGCTCGTGGCCGTCACACCTTTCGTCGGGCTCTGGGTGGACCGCCGGGGCAACCGCCAACCCCTGCTGGCAGGGGTGATCGGCCTGGTCGTGGCCACCCTGCTGTTCGCCTTCGCCCACGACACGACCCCGCTGCTGGTGGCGAGGGCGCTTCAGGGCGCCGCCGCCGGCGTGGTGTGGACGGCGAGCCTGGCCCTGATCGCGGCCACCCACGCACCGCGGGAGCGCGGCAAGGCCATGGGAGTGGCCCTGTCGTCGTTCGCGGTCGGCACCCTGGTCGGGCCGCCCCTGGGCGGGCTCCTGAGCAGCTGGTTCGACCCCCGAGCGCCCTTCCTGCTCGCCGGTGTCCTGGCCATCGGCGACGGCGTGGCCCGCTGGTATCTGGTTCCGCGTGAGGGCGCCGTCACCGAGGCGCGCGGCACGCTCTCGGAGATCCGCGGCCGCGGCGGCCTGGTCCTGGTGGCGCTGCTCACGGCCGCGGGCGCCGCCCTCCTTGCCTTCCTCGAACCCATCCTGCCGCTGCACCTGTTCACTACGGAGAATGCCGGTGTCGGCACGGTCGGCCTCGTCTTCGGCGCTGCGGGGGTCGCCGCCGCGCTCGCCCCGCCGGTCGCGGGCAGCCTGCTGCGCAAGATCGCGCCGGGCCCGGTCGCCGCGGGCGGCTGCGCGGTGGCCGCCGTGGCACTGGTCGCCGTCGGCTCCGTGGACGGCGTGATCCCGATCGCCGCCGCGCTCGCCGTGGTGACCATCGGCGCCTCGTTCGTCCTCACGCCCACCATCACCGTCATGTCCGAGATCGCCGAGGCCAAGCAGCCGCCGGCCTACGGCTCGGTGTACGCCCTCTACACGCTCGCCTACACCGCGGGCCTCACGATCGCCCCGCTCGGCGCCGGCTGGGGCATGCAGGGTCTCGGCTTCGCCGGGGCCGCCCGGGTCGCGGCGGGCATGGCCGTGCTGCTCGCCGTCGTGCTGCTGATCCAGGACCGGCGTCGCCCGAAATCCGCAATTTCCCAGAACTGTTCGGACGGATTCCCCGTGGTTTGAACCACGGAATTCCGTGATGGCATCCGCTCTGCCGACTCTCGTAGGGTCATTCAGGTCAGTGCAACAATCAACGAGGGGAGAGAAAGATGTTCGACATCGAGGTCACGGTCGTCGACGAGCAGGTCTCCAGTCTCGAAGAGATCGGCATGGACGAGGGATGTAGCAGCAGCTCGTCGAGCAGCTCGCTGGACATCTCCGACGTCGACTTCGAGTAACCGGAAAGTCGTACGCCGTCAGCGGTCCGTGGCACCCGCCGCGGGCCGCGCCCTTTGCGACCGGAGAACAGCACGCGCCAGAGAAGCGAACGGGAGGGTCATGCCCAAGCCATTCGACGTGGTCGTACACGGCGGACGCTGGTTCGACGGCACCGGGGCGGCGTCCGCCGTTCGGAATCTGGGCATCCGCGACGGCGTGGTGACCGCGGTCTCGGCCCGCCCGCTGCACACCGGGGAAGGCGGACGGACGATCGACGCCCGGGGGCGCTGGGTCCTGCCCGGCTTCCTCGACGTCCACACCCACTACGACGCCGAGGTCCTGCTCGACCCGGGGCTGCGCGAGTCGGTACGCCACGGCGTCACCACGGTGGTGATGGGCAACTGCTCCCTGTCCACCGTGTACGCGACTCCGCTGGACTGCGCCGACCTGTTCGCGCGCGTCGAGGCCGTGCCGTACGACCGCATCCTCGACGCGCTGACCGCGTACCGCACCTGGGACTCGGCCGAGAGCTATGTCGACGCGCTGGAGAAGCGGCCGCTCGGCCCGAACGTGGCGGCCTTCCTCGGCCACTCCGACCTGCGCGCGCACGTGATGGGGCTGGGCCGCGCGGTCGACCCGAAGGAGCGGCCCACCGAGCGGGAGCTGCGCCGCATGGAGGAGCTGCTCGCCGCGGCCCGCGCGGCGGGCCTGGTCGGGCTCTCCACCATGACGAGCCCCTTCTCGCGGCTCGCCGGGGACCGCTACCGCTCGGCCCGGCTGCCCTCCACCTACGCCTCGTGGGGCGAGTACCGGCGGCTGCACCGCACGCTGCGCCGCACCGGCGGCATCCTGCAGAGCGCCCCGAACCCCGCGATGCCGCTGAACACGCTGCTGTTCCTCGCCTCCGGCGCCGGCCGGGCCCGGCCGGCGCTCCGCACGACCCTGTTGACCGCGATCGACCCGAAGGCCGCCCCCGGCCTCGCCACCGCCCTGACCCGCGCCACCGCCGCCGCCGGCCGACTGCTCGGCACGGATCTGCGCTGGCAGCACCTGCCGGTGCCGTTCGAGCTGTACTCCGACGGGATCGACCTGGTGGTGTTCGAGGAGTTCGGCGCGACCGCCGCCGCGCTGCACCTGCGCACCGAGGCCGAGCGGCGCGCCCTGCTCATGGACGACGGCTTCCGCAGGCGGTTCGGGCGCGAGTACCGGCGGTCCCTGCCGCCGCGCGCCTGGCACCGCGGCCTGTACGACGCCGAGATCGTCTCCTGCCCCGAACCGGGCCTGGCGGGCCGCGGTTTCGGCGCGGTCGCCGACGAGCGCGGGCAGTACGTGGTGGACGTCTTCCTCGACCTGGTCGCCGCACACGGCACGCGGCTGCGCTGGAGGACCACGATCGCCAACCACCGCCCGGCCGTCCTCGACCGGCTCGCGACAAGCCCCGTCGTACAGTTCGGCTTCGCCGACTCCGGCGCCCACCTGCGGAACATGGCGTTCTACAACGCGCCGCTGCGGCTGTTGAAGCGAGTGCGGGACGCCGAGTCGGCGGGCCGCCCGATCCTGTCCCCCGAGGCGGCCGTGCACCGGCTGACCGGGGAACTCGCCGCCTGGTTCGGCCTGTCGGCGGGCACCCTGCGCGAAGGCGACCGGGCCGACCTGGTCGTCCTCGACCCGGAGGGCCTCGACGACGAGCTCGCCGCGTACCACGAGGCGCCGGTGGCGGCGTACGGCGGACTGTCCCGCATGGTCAACCGCAACGACGCCGCCGTCGACGCCGTCTGTGTCGCCGGTGACGTGGTGTTCGAGAAGGGGACGTTCGCGGACGGCTTCGGCGCCACCCGGGGCACCGGGCGGTTCCTGCGGCACGGCGGGGACGCCCGATGAAGGTCCTGGTGACCGGCGGGGGCGGCTTCCTGGGCGGGGCGGTGTGCGCACGGCTCGCCGAGCGCGGCGACAGCGTGCGCTCCTTCCAGCGGCACCCGAAGCCCGCGCTGGAGAAGCTCGGCGTCGAACAGCACCTGGGCGACCTGCGCGACGCGGACGCCACCGCGCGGGCCGTCGCCGACCGGGACGCCGTGATCCACTGTGCCGCGCTGGCCGGGGTGTGGGGCCCGGCCAGGGACTACTTCGCCATCAACGTCACCGGCACCGCGAACGTCCTCGCCGCCTGCCGCTCCCACGGCGTCGGACGCCTGGTCCACTGCTCCAGCCCCGCGGTGGTGCACACCGGCGGCGACCTGGAGGGCGCCGACGAGTCGCTCCCGTACGCGACCCGGTTCCTCTCCCCCTACCCGCGCAGCAAGGCGCTGGCCGAGCGGCTCGTGCTGAGCGCCGACTCCGCGCGGCTCGCCACGGTCGCGCTGCGCCCGCACATCGTGTGGGGGCCCGGCGACCCGCACTTCCTGCCCCGGCTGGCCGAGCAGGCGCGGCGCGGCCGGCTGCGGCGGATCGGCAAGGCCACGAAGAAGATCGACACGGTGTACATCGACAATGCCGCCGAGGCGCATCTGCTCGCCCTCGACCGGCTCGCGCCCGGCGCGCCCCCGGCCGGACGGGCCTACTTCGTCACCCAGGACGACCCGCGCCCGGTCGGCGAGACCATCGACCAACTGCTGTGGGCCGCCGGGGCCGGGCCGGTGACCCGCGAACTGCCCGAGTGGGCGGCCCGCCCGCTGGCCGCCGCCCTGGAGTACGGGGCGCGGGCCCTCGGGACGGGTGAGCCGCCGTTGACCCGCTTCCTGGCCAACCAGCTCACCACGGCCCACTGGTTCGACATCACGGCCGCCAGGCGCGACCTCGGCTATGTGCCCCGGGTCGGCACCGACGAGGGGCTGCGGCGGCTGCGCGCCGAGCAGTCGACCGCACAGTGGGCGAAGCCGGAGGAGGATCGGTGAAGGCTGTCCTGGAGAGCTTCCGCGTGGCCTGGTGGACGGCGGTGCTCGTCGTGGGGTTCGGGCTCGGGCGGCGGGACAGGGTGCGGGCCGCGCGACTGCTGCGCCGGTATCTGCTGCGCATGGGGCCGCTGTACATCAAGGCCGGTCAGGTGCTCGGCACCCAGTCGGGGTTGCTGCCGCGCCAGGTGACCGACCAGTTCCGGGAGTTCTTCGCACAGCTCCCGCCGATGCGGGACACGGCGCTGGAGAAGGTGCTGCGCCGGGCGCTCGGCCGGGCGCCGGAGGAGGTGTTCGACTCCTTCGAGCGCACACCGGTCGCCGCCGGTTCGGTGGCGCAGGTGCACCGGGCCGTGCTCGACGGGCGGGCCGTCGCGGTGAAGGTCGTCAAGGCGGGCGTGCGCGGGCGCCTTGAGGCCGGTTCGGCGGTGATCGGCCGGCTGGCCTCCGTCGCGCACCTGCTGCCCCGGCTGCGCGGGTACGACCTGCCGGGGCACTTCGGCGAGCTGCGCCCCCTCCTCGTCGGCCAGTGCGACCTGGTCGGGGAGGCCGCCAGGCAGCGGGAGATCGGCGAGAACTTCCGCAACCACCCGTTCGTGCGGGTGCCGTGGGTGCACGAGCTGAGTTACGGCCCCGACCTGCTGGTCATGGAGTACGTCGAGGGCGTGCCCGGCGACCGGGTCGACGACGTGGCGCTGGGGCGTCCGGAGCTGGCGGCGCGCCTCCAGGACGCCTTCTACTGCATGGTCTACTTCCACGGCGTCTTCCACGTGGACCCGCACCCCGGCAACATCATCTTCGGCAGGGACGGCCGGGTCACCCTCATCGACTTCGGTCTCGTGGGACGGCTGTCCGAGGACGGCAAATGGGACCTGGCGTCCTTCTACTACGCGTGCATGCGCGGTGAGTGGGACCTCGCCGCGCGCCGCTTCACCCGGGCGTTCGCGGTGGACCCGGAGGCGGTACTCGGGCACGACTCGTACGAGAAGCAGCTCGGCGTGGTGCTGCGGCGGCACTTCGAGGAGGAGGCGTCGCGCTGGTCGACGCTGGCGTTCCTCGACGACGCGATCCGGCTCCTCGGCCGGCACGGCACCCGGATCACGACGACGTTCTCGGTGCTCGCGCTGTCGCTGCTGACCGGCGAGGGGTTCATCTCGGCGGTCGATCCGAAGATCGACCTGTGGGCGACGACCCGCCGCTTCACCGGCCGGTTCTCGCCGTACCTCAACGAAGAGCTGCACGCGGTCTTCCGCGCCGAGATCGCCGGGCGCTCCCCGCGCACGACGGCCCTGCGGGAGGAGGCGGCGCGGCATCTGGTCGCGCCCACGCACTTCGACCGCTTCGTGCTGCCGAGCCCGTTCCCCCTGGCGGTCGCCGAGGCGCGCGGTTCGCGGCTGCGGGACCTGGACGGCAACGAGTACATCGACCTGTCGGGCGGATACGGCCCGCACATCCTCGGCTACGCACACCCGGCGGTGGTCACCGCGATCCAGGAGGCCGCCGCCCGGGGCGCGGTCAACGCGATCGGCAACCCGGACGAGGTGCGGGTCGCCGCGCTGATCGCCGGGGCGTTCGGCCCCGACCACAAGACCGTGCTCAGCAATTCGGGCACCGAGGCCGTGCAGATCGCCCTGCGGATCGCCCGCGCGTACACCGGCCGGCAGCAGGTCGCCAAGTTCGAGGGGCACTACCACGGGTTCTCCGACCAGGGCCTGGTCAGCTCCTGGTTCCGCTACCGCGGCGACCCGCAGGCCCCCGAGCCGGTCGGCAACTGCGCCGGCATGCAGCAGTCGGTGGTCGACGGCACGCTCGTCCTCCAGTACGGCGAGTCGGCGTCCCTGCGCCGGATCGAGGCGTACGGCGACCGGCTCGCGTGCGTGATCGTCGAGCCGATGCCGGCCGCCCTGGGCGACTTCGACGCGGACTTCCTGCGGGAGCTGTCCCGGGTGTGCGCGGCCCACGGTGTCCTGGTCGTCCACGACGAGGTGGTGAGCGGCTTCCGGGTGCACTACGGCGGGGCGCAGCACCTCGCGGGGGTGCGGCCCGACCTCACCTGCCTCGGCAAGATAATCGGCGGCGGACTGCCCGCCGGGGCCGTGGTGGGCCGGGCCGGGCTGATCGACACCGTGCGTACCAGCGGGGACCCGTTCAAGGACGTCGACAGCCGGGCGTTCGCGGGCGGCACGATGAGCGGCAACTCGGTGACCGCCGCCGCGGGCGCGGCGACCTTGCGCGAGCTGCGCGACCACCCGGAGATCTACACCCGGCTGCGCGAGCGGACCGCGTGGCTGGTCGCCGACCTCGCCGCGCAGGCCGCCGACTGCGGGGTGCCGTGCGCCGTGCGGGGCCGGGACTCGGTCTTCTCGGTCGCCTTCGACCACGCCGCACCGCACCGGGTCCGCGACCGTCTGGCGGGCCTGGACGTCACGGCCACGCTGGCGCTCGCCTACCACATGCGCCGGTACGGGGTCTTCCTGCCGGAGCTGCACACGATGCTGCTGAGCGCCGCGCACTCCGACGGCGACCTGGAGCAGATCTCGGTGGCGTTCGGCAAGAGCGTGCGCGACATGCTGTCGACCGGCTTTTTCGACGCTCATCAGAATTCTGGGGGAATCGAGTGAAATTTCTGGCCATCGAGCACAGTTTCCCGACCCGCGAGGTCACCAACGAGGAGGTGCAGGCGCGGGTGCGGAAGGCGAGCGCCCCGCACTTGACCCCATCCGAACTGTCCACCGTCGAGGGGCTCGTCGAGGCGTGCTTCGCCTCCAGCGGCACCACCGTGCGCCGCCACCGGGCGCCGGGCGAGACGCCGAGCGGCCTCGCCTCGGACGCCGGGCGCCGGGCGCTCGCCTCGGCGGGCATGGACCCCTCGGACATCGATCTGCTGCTGTACGCGGGGATCGGCCGGGGCGTGCTGGAGCCGGCGTCGGCGACCACGTTCCAGGACCTGCTGGACCTCCGGCGCGCCAGCGCCTTCGACGTGCTGGAGGCGTGTGCGAGCTGGGTGCGCGCGTTGCAGGTCGCGGACGCCTTCCTGCGCACCGGCCGCTACCGCACCGTCATGATCCTGAACGCCGAGTTCGGGGCGGCCGACGTCTACCGCTACGAGCTGCGCTCCCTCACGGAGTTCGCGCACTGGCATCCGACGGTGACCCTGGGCGAGGCGGCCACCGCCACCATCGTCACCGCGGGGCCACCGGGCGAGGACGACGGCTTCGACGCGGACTTCCGCACCCACGGTGAGGCACGCGACCTGTGCTTCGTGCCGCTGCCCGGCTTCGACGCCTACTTCGGCAAGAAGCCCCGGGCGGCCGGCGAGCCACGGCCGCTGCAGTTCGTGTCGTTCGGGCTGAGCCTGATGGAGTTCGGCACCCGCAAGCTGATCGAGCACTACCGGGAAGAGCCCCGGTTCGAGGAGTTCAAGGCGGACCTGGTCTTCGGTCACTCCGCGAGCGACGGGGCGAGCAGGCACGTCGCGGCGGAGTGCGGCATCGACGCCGCGAAGTACCGCTTCCACCATGCCCGGCACGCCAACACGGCGTCGGCCGCGGTACCGGTCAGCATGTCGGAGGCGGTGCGCGACGGCGACCTCGCGGAGGGTGACCGGGTACTGCTGGTGGTCGCCTCCGCCGGGATCACCACGGCGCTGGCCAAGTTCGTCTTCCACGGACGGTGAAGGGACGCGGCATGAACAAGAACCTGATCTTCGAGAGGCTCATCGAGACCGTCTCCGCCGTGGACGAGGGCGTCGACCCCTCGGTGCTCCGGCTCGACGAGACGCCTTTCCTGGCGTACGGGCTGAACTCGCTGAGCCAACTGCGCGTCGGCGTCAAGCTCGCCGAACTGTACGGAGTGCCCTTCGAGGACAGCGACTCGCTGCTCGCCACGTCCCCGCTGAGCTTGGTGACACTGGTCGAGCGGCGGCTGGCGGGTGCGGCATGAACTTCCTGGACGCCGTACGCGACGCCGTACGGGAGGCCGATCCCGGCAACGGCGTGCACTTCTTGATCCCCGGCCAGCAGGACGTGTTCCTGTCGTACGACAGGCTCCTGCGCACCAGTGCCCTGCTCGGCGGCAAGCTGCCGGAGGGCCGGGTGGTGGTGATCGCCGCCGACGGCCAACTGCCGACACTGCAAGCCTTCTTCGCCGCGCTGTGGGCGGGCGGACGGCCGCTGGTCCTGCCGTCGCCGCGTGCGCTCGGCGGCGAGGAGGCGTTCCGGCGGCACGTGAGGCGGATGCTCGCGGTGTTCCCGCCGGGCGAGGCGGTCCTCGCCCTGGAGGAGGGCCTGACCGAGGCGCCGTTCCCGGGGCCGGTGGTGATGCTGCCGCGCGAGGCCGAGGGGTACGACGCCCTCGACGAGCTCCCCGCGACGCCGGGGCCCGGCGGTGACGCGGTCGCCTTCCTCCAGGCGACCAGCGCCTCCACCGGGGACTCCAAGCTTTTGGCCGTCTCGCACGCCAACATCTGCGCCAACCTCCGCGCCCTGTACGTCTCGATGCACGCCCGCCGCGACGACCGGGTGGTGTCCTGGCTGCCGCTCTTCCACGACATGGGCCTGGTCGGCATGGGGCTGCTGAGCTTCTTCCACGCCTGGCCGCTGTACCTGATGAAGCCCACCGACTTCATCATGCGCCCGCATCTGTGGATACGGGCGCTCAGCCGCTACCGGGCCACGATCACCGCCGCGCCCAACTTCGGTTACGACCACGCCTACCGTGCCGTCGACACGGAGGAGCTGGCGGGCTGTGATCTGTCGGCGCTGCGGTGCGCGGTGATCGGCGCGGAGCCGATCCGGCTGGCGACCATGGCGGGCTTCCACCGCACCTACACCCCCTACGGGCTCGGCGACGGCAGCCTGATCTGTAGCTACGGCATGGCCGAGTCGACGCTGGCCAGCTCCATGTGGGTGCCGGGCGAGACACCGCGCTACGTGGTCGTCGACCCCGTCGGCCTGGAGAGCGGCACCTCACTGCGGCTCCTCGGCGAGGGGCTGCTCGGCGAGGAGCCACCCGCGGGCGGAGGCATCCCGGTGTTCTCCGTGGGGCGGGCGCTGGACGGGCTGACGGCCACGCTGGTCGACGAGGAGGGCGGGCCGGTCGAGGAGGAGGGCGTCCTCGGCGAGATCATCCTGCGCGGGACGAGCGTGTCCGTCGGCCGTCTCGATCCCGTGACCGGCGTCCCCGAGCCCTTCCCCGGAGGGCTGCTGCCCACCGGTGACCTGGGCTTCCTCCACCGTGGCGAACTGTTCGTCCTGGAGCGCCGCAAGCACGTGATCATCCGGCAGGGCCGCAACCACCTCGCCACGCTCCTGGAGGAGCAGGTCTCCCGCATCCTGGACCATCCCGCCCACGAGATCATCGTCCTGGAAGCGGACATCCACGATCCGGCCGGCGAGATCGTCGCCCTCCTCGAACACGACCGGGGCGGCCGTGAAGTGGCCGCGGAGCAGGCGGCGGCGCTGCGCCTGCTCGACCTGCCGATCGACACCGTCCTGTTCGCGCGCCGCCGCGTGATACCCCGTACGACCAGCGGCAAGAAGCGCTACCACACCACCCGTCAGCGGCTGGCCGACGGGACCCTGAAGGCCGACCGGACGGTACGGACCCTTCCCGCGCCGACGGCGCCGACGGTCCCGCGAGAGCCGTCGTACCGGACATGACGTACACGAGATGAGGACGTTCCCTTGCCCGACGCACCCCGTGGCCCCTCCCCCCTGTACCGCTGGGGCGGGCTCATGGCCCGGCACCGCGTTCCGGTGCTCGCCGCCTGGCTCTGCCTGCTGATCGCGTCGGCGCTGTTCTATCCGAGCGTGGAGTCACGGCTGGCCGCTCCCGACTACACGGTGCAGAGCTCCGAGTCCGGGAAGGCGCAGCGGCTCATGGAGCGGCACTTCCCGGAGTCGGGGGCGGAGCACGGCGTGGTCGTGTTCCGCTCGGCGCGGCTGACCGCCGACGACCCGGCCTACCGGCGATCGGTCGCCCACGTCCTCGCCGCGCTGCCCCCGGACACGGCACGGCCGACCGGGCCCTACGACGCCGGGGGACAGGTATCGCCGGACGGCCATGCCGCGGTGGCGACGTTCCCGATGACGGGCAGCCTCTCCGACCGCTCCGACCAGGCCGCGGAGGTCCAGCGCCACATCCGGGACGCGGCCGAGGGCCGGCCGGTGGAGGCGTATCTGACCGGGCCCTCGGCGCTCACCGACGACCTCTCCGACGTCGAACTGCGCGACCAGTCCGTCGCCGAGGCCATCGGCATCCCGGTCGCGCTGCTCGCCCTGCTGCTCTCGTTCGGTGTGCTCGTCTCCGCCCTGGTGCCGGTGGCGATGGCGGTGAGCGCGGTGCTTGTGTGCACGGCGCTGCTCGGGTTGCTGGCGGAGCCGCTGAGCCTGGACCGGTTCGTGACGGTCGTCGCGACCATCATCGGCATCGGGATCGGGATCGACTACGCGCTGTTCGTGATCAGCCGGTTCCGCGAGGAGCTGGCCCGGCGCGGGGACGACCGGGCGGCGGTGCACACGTCGGTGTCGGTCGCCCTGCGCACCTCGGGCAGGACCGTGCTGACGGCGGGTCTGATCGTCGCGGTCGCGCTCTGCTCGATGGTGCTCATCCGGGGCCACATCTTCATGGAGATCGCGGTGGCGTCGGGGCTGATGGTCGTCTGCTGCCTCGTCACCTCCCTCACCGCGCTGCCCGCGCTGCTCGCCGTCCTTGGCCCGCGGGTGAACAAGGGCAGGCTGCCGCGCCGGCTGCGGAGGGTGGCACAGGACAGCACCCGGTGGGCGCGGTGGGCGTCGACCGTGCTGCGCCACCCCTACCGCCTCGGCGTGCCGGCGCTGTGCGTGCTGGTGTTGCTCGCGACCCCGCTGGCCTCGGTCAAACTGGGCGTCGACTGGGGGCTCGCCTCCCTGACCGGCACCCCGTCGGGCAAGGGGCAGCAGATCGTCGCCTCGTCCTTCGGTCCGGGCGCGGTGGGCCCGGTGCAGGTCGTCGCCTGCGGGCCGGCCGCCGATGCGGGGGTACGCCGGGTGGCGGCCGACGTCAGGGACGACGAGCAGGTCGCGCGGTTGCTGCCCGCCGAACGGTCGGCGGACTGCGCGAGCGTGCAGATCGTCACGACGGAGCGCGTCGACTCGCCCGAGGCCAGCACGTTCGTCCGCGACCTGAGGTCGGGGCCGGTGGACGACGCCTTCGCCGGTTCCGGCACCGAGGTGCGCGTCGGCGGGCTCAGCGCGGAGTACGTCGACCTGGCCGACGAGACCTCGGGCAAGCTGCCGCTGGTCGTACTGGTCATCCTCGTGCTGTCGTTCTGCTATCTGCTGGTGGTCTTCCGCAGCGTGCTGGTGCCGCTCAAGGCGGTGCTGCTGAACCTGGTGGCGACGGCGGCCGCGCTCGGCACCACCACCGTGGTCTTCCAGTTCGGCTGGGGCGAGCAGATCTTCGGCTTCACCAGCTCGGGCACGCTCCAGGCGTACCTTCCCGTCGCCCTGTTCGCGGTGCTGTTCGGGCTGTCCATGGACTACGAGATCTTCCTCGTCAGCCGGATCATGGAGGAGCGGGCGCGCACCGGCAGCGACATGGAGGCCGTCCCTGCGGGACTGGCGCGCACGGCCCTTCAGATCACCACGGCCGCCGCCATCATGGTGATCGTCTTCGGCAGCCTGCTCTTCGCCCGCGTCCTCGAACTGAAGCAGTTCGGTTTCGGCCTGGCCTTCGCGATCCTGCTCGACGCCACCGTCGTACGGCTGCTGCTCGTCCCCGCGGTGATGGCCGTCGCGGGCGGCGCCAACTGGTGGCTGCCCGCCCGTCTCGAACGGCGGCTGCCGACCGTGTGGAAGGAATGACCGTCGCCGGGCCCGCCCGGCGCGCTCCCTATCGAGAGGTGGACAGCATGTCCCGTTCCAACGGCTATCGCGGCGTCTCCCGCACGGCCGCGGCCAAGCACTACGACGTCTCCGACGCGTTCTTCCGCATCTGGCTCGGCCCGAGTCTGGCGTACGCCGCCGCACTGTGGGACGGCGACGACGACACGCTGGAGAAGGCCCAGCTCCGCAAGACCGACTACCTCCTCGACCAGGCGGGCGTGCGGCCGGGCAGCCGGGTGCTCGACGTGGGCTGCGGCTACGGCGGGGAGATGCGGCGGATGGTCGAGGAGTACGACGTCGAGTCCGTCATGGGCATCACGCTGAGCAAGGCCGCGGTCGACTGGACGCGGAACCTGGCGATCCCCCGTACCGACGTGCGGTTCGAGAATTGGGCGGACCACCGGCCCGCCCAGCCGTACGACGCGATCATCAGCGTGGAGGCGATGGAGCACTTCGCCCGACCCGGGATGTCCGGCCGGGCCAAGATCCGCGGCTACCGGGAGTTCTTCACGCGCGCCCGCGACTGGCTCGCGCCGGAGGGCCGCCTCGTCGTGCAGACGATCACGTGGGGGCACCGCTTCCCGATGGACCCGGAGCTGCTGCGCGGCCTGTATCTGGCGAGCCGCGTCTACCCCGAATGCAACCCCTCCTACCTGAGTGAACTACAGGCGGCCAGTGACGGCCTGTTCGACCTGACCGCGCTGCGCAACGACTTCGGCCATTACGGACGTACGCTGCAAAGCTGGCTGGCCAACCTGGACGCGGAGCACGACCGTGCGGTGGAGCTGGTCGGACGGCAGCGTGCGGACGACTTCCGGACGTGCATGACGACCGCCGTACGCGTCTTCCAGGAAGGGTGGTTCTATCTGCACCGGCTGACGTTCCGCCCGGTGCCTCGCCCGGTCGGCCCGGCCCGCCACTTCCTGGTGAACAACGTCATCGGCCGCGAGTCCCTGCCGACCCCGAAGTTCCTGCGCCGCCCGCCCGGCAAGGGGCAGCCGAGCCAGTGATGCCCCCCCCGGCCGCCCCGTCTCCCCTAGTGGTGATGCCCGGACGCCTCGTCCCCGCCGGAACCCTTCGTCTCCCCCGCGGCCTTGCCCGCGTGATGCGGCTCGTAGTCCGGGATCGTGCCGTCCTTCTTCTTCACCAGGAACAGGCCCGCCATCCCCATGTCCGAGTGGCTCTGGACGTGGCAGTGGTACATCCAGGCCCCGGCCCCCACGCCCTCGCCCGCGATGACCTGGAAGCCGAAGGAGTCACCCGGCCCGGTGATCTTGTCGTCGAGGATCTGGCTGGGGTCGTCGGGGCCCGTCAGCATGCCGGTGCGGTTGTCGGCCCAGCGGTGACCGTGCACGTGGAACGTGTGGTAGTACTCGCCGTGGGTGATCGACACGAACTCGACCCGGTCGCCCACCGTGGCCTCGAAGTTCGGGCTGTCGTGGCCCGACTTGTTGTTGATCGTCATGTCGTTGAAGACGATCGTGAAGGTCTTGTCGGGCAGCAGATCGCCCTTGCGCCGCACGATCAGCGCCCCGTAGAGGCCCTTGCGCACACCGCCCGTTCCGTGGTCCGTGCCGACCACGTGGTCGTGGTAGTGCCAGTAGCCCGCGGTCCCGGGCCGCCACGTGCCGTCCTTGCGGCGCCCCGGGGCGTGCGTGCGCCAGGTGTAGGTGCGCTTGCCGCCCGGCTCGACATGGCTGCCGGTGTGGCGGGTGCCGTCGCTGGAGATCTCGTAGTCCATGCCGTGGACGTGCAGGCTGGCGTCGACGTCGGTGGCGTTCTCGAACTCGATGTGCAGGGTGTCGCCCTCGTTGAGCTCGATGAGCGGGCCGGGGATCGACGCCTTGCCCTTCTCCAGGCCGTACCCCAACTGCCCGTCGGGGAGCTTCTCGGCGTACATCGTGATGCGCTTGACGTCGCCGCCGGCGGGGGCGGTCCTCGGCACCTCGGCGGTGCTCGCCTCGGGCGCGTTCACCAGAGACAACGATGTCACCCCGGCCGCCGCGACCGCGCCGCCCGCGAGCATCTTCTTGTTGAAGCTCCGCCTGTCCATGCGGAACGTGGCCGAGCGGAATCTGTCCATGCCGCGTCCACCCATGCTGAACTCCCCACTGCCCTACGGAGACTGACGGGGCGCGGGAGGCCCCGGGGACGGCCATACGGTAACCACCACACCTTCGTTTATCCACACTCAGGACAAAGTTGGTGCTATCCCGGTCATACCTATTGGCGAGCCGCGAAAAGAGGTCTAGCTTCGTCGGCGCTGTTGCTGTGACCGACGAGGGGTGGGTGTACTCATGCGGCTCTCACCGCATCAAGGGCCCTTGGCCGTACGAGGATTGGGCAGAGCACGACGCAGACCGAAACGCTCGCGCCGGGCCTGGGCGGCCGCGCTGCTCTCAGGAGCCATGGTCACCGGGGCACTCTCGGCACAGGCCGCCTCCGCGCGGCCGTACCCGGAACCGCCCATGACAACGATGTCCCTTCCGTCGCCGCCCGGCGGCGCCAACGTCAAGGTGCTCGTCTTCCACGGTTCGGCGGCGGGCGGCGACGAGTCTCCCGTCGTCAACGCCGGCATCGAGGCCATCGAGAAGATCGGCCTCACGGGCCCCGAGGCCCAGCGGTTCACGATCGTGGCGACGGACGACGCGTCCGTCTTCACCAACGAGAAGAAGCTCGGCAGGTTCAACGCCGTCGCGTTCCTCACCGGCGGCGGCGACGTCCTGGATGCCGAGCAGGAGGCGGGCCTCGAGGCCTACATGGAGGCCGGCGGCGGCTTCCTCGGCATCCATGACGCGGCCCGCGCCGAGCCGTACTCCTCGTGGTTCACCGGGCTGATCGGCGCCCGTCCCGCGGACGCGAGCCCCACGAACGTCCAGCGCGCCACCGTCGAGGTGGGTGACCGCGAGAACCCGGCCACCAAGGACCTGCCGCTGGAGTGGAAGCGCCCCGACCGGTGGCTGAACTGGTCGAAGAACCCCTCGGGGGACGTGCATACGGTCGCCCGCGTACGGGAGTCGACCTACCAGCCGGGTGCGGGCAAGAACGGCTGGGACCACCCGGTGTCGTGGTGCCGTGACTACGACGGCGGCCGCTCCTTCTACACCGGCATGGGCGGCACCGCGGCGTCGTACGACGAGACGGACTTCCGCGGCCATCTGCGCGGCGCCCTGCTGTGGACCACCCGCATCGCACGGGCCGACTGCCAGTCGACGATCAACGCCAACTACCGGGCGGAGCGCCTCACCCAGGCCAACCAGCCGGGCAAGAACGACCAGATCGGCGAACCGCACGGCCTGGTCACCGCGCCCGACGGCAAGGTCTTCCACATCGGTCGCGGCGGCGCGGACTCCTCGCAGCCGGTGGTCACCGACTGGAACGACCCCGACGTCGGCAAGGGCACGGGCGAGATCCACGTCTACGACCCCAAGACCAAGAAGTCGACGCTCGCGGGGGCGCTCACCGTCTTCGGCAACAAGGGCGGCGGCGACGAGCTGATCAAGGTCGAGGAGGGGCTCCTCGGCATCGAGCTCGACCCGAAGTTCGAGCAGAACGGGTGGGTGTACCTGCACTACACGCCCCACTCGAAGATCAACCGCGAGACGCACATGGCCGAGCGGTACGTCTCCCGGTTCACGCTCGACCGCAGCACGGACAAGCTGGACATGGGCAGCGAGAAGGTGCTGCTCAAGTGGCCGGTGCAGATCCACAGCTGCTGCCACTCGGGCGGCGGGATGGCCTGGGACTCCAAGAACAACCTCTACATCGCGACGGGTGACAACAACTCCTCGCAGTTCTCGGACGGTTACTCGGGCAACAACCCGCAGCCGAACTTCAAGGGTGTCTCGTTCGCCGACGCGCGCCGCACCGCCGGCAACACCAACAACCTCAACGGCAAGATCCTGCGCATCCACCCGGAGGCCGACGGGACGTACACGCTCCCCGACGGCAACCTCTTCACCGGCAAGGAGCAGGCCGAGGGCGGCGGCAAGACGCGCGGCGAGATCTATGTGATGGGCGTCAGGAACCCGGCGCGCATCTCCATCGACAAGAAGACCGACACGCTGTACGCGGGCTGGGTCGGCCCGGACGCCGGCGCGCCGTCGACGACGTGGGGCCCGGCCAAGTACGACACGTTCGCGGCGATCACCCACGCCTCCAACCGCGGCTGGCCGTACTGCATGGGCAACAACCAGCCCTACCGCGACCGCAACCTGCCGGACCCGACGAAGCCGCTGGGCTGGTACGACTGCAAGAACCTCAAGAACGAGTCGCCGAACAACGACGGCCTGGTGAACATCCCGCCGGCCGAGCCGAACAACATCTGGTACTCCCCGCAGGGCGGCGGCGTCGACTACCCGCGCGACGCCAAGGGCGTGCCGAGCTACAAGACGTCGGAGCAGAAGACGCTCCTGCCGTGGCTCAAGGGCGGCGGCCAGGCCACGATGAACGGCCCGGTCTACCGCTACGACGCGGCGAGCACGAGCGCCGACAAGTGGCCCTCGTACTGGGACGGCAAGTGGTTCGTCGGTGACTTCTACGACGCCGACCAGCCCCGGCACGCCGTGGTGACCGACCCGAAGACGGCCGGTGGCGGCGGCCTCCCGGTGCACGCCGAATCGCTGAAGAAGATCATTCCGATCGGCAACGACGGCATCAAGAACCTCATGGACTGGAAGTTCGCGCCGGACGGTTCGCTGTACGTCCTGGACTACGGCCGCGGCTTCTTCACCTCGGACTCCAAGTCGGCGCTGTGGCGCGTGACCTACAAGGGCAAGGCGGCGACCCCGGCCGCCGGCGACCTGGCCAGGAAGGCGGGATGATGCGTACTCCGACGCGGCGGACCACGCGGACCGTACGGTCCGCACGGTCCCTACGATCCACCCGGAAACGAAGACTGTATACGGCGCTGTTCGCTTCGCTCCTGATGGTGCTCGGCCTCACCTCGACGGCGGCCGTGGCGCGCCCCGACAACACCGGGCTCTCCACGCGGGCGCAGACCCTCACGTGGACCGCCGACAACGACATCGCCAAGTACAAGACGGCGCCCACGACGGCCGTGGCGGGCCCGACGACGATCGTCTTCGAGAACAGCGAGGCGACCGGCAACACGACCGGCATGCCGCACACGCTGACGTTCGACGTCTCCGACCCGGAGTACAACAACGACGTCCCGCTGAACATCCTCGCCAACCCCGCCGACGACCAGGGCGGCAAGCACACCGCCGAGGTCACGCTCTCCCCGGGCCGCTACCGCTACCACTGCACGATCCCGGGCCACGCGTCGATGCAGGGCATCCTGGTGGTGACCGAGGGCGGCGGCGAGGACACGACCGCTCCCGAGGTCTCCGCGAAGGTCGAGGGGCAGACCAACGCCGACGGCGCCTACGTCGGTTCGGCGTCGGTGGCGCTGACCGCGACGGACGAGGGCTCCGGCGTCGACAAGATCGAGTACGCGGTCGGCGCGGACGGCACCTGGCAGCCGTACACCGCGCCCGTGGTCGTCGACCAGGTCGGCAGCCACAAGGTCCGCTACCGGGCCTCCGACAAGGCGGGCAACGTCGCGGCCGAGAAGTCCACCGACTTCAAGGTGGTCGCACCGGACACGGACGACAAGACGCCCCCGGAGACCTCGGCCACGGTGACGGGCGAGAAGAACGACCAGGGGCAGTACCTCGCGATGGCGACGGTCACGGTGACGGCGTCCGACACGGGTTCCGGTGTCAACAAGATCGAGTACGCGGTCGGTGACGGCGCCTGGACCACGTACGGCGCCCCGGTCATGGTGCACGAGACGGGCACCCACAAAGTCCGCTACCGCGCCTCCGACAAGGCGGGCAACCAGGCGGCGGAGAAGTCCGTCGAGTTCACCGTGGTCGCCCCGCCGGTGCAGGACAAGACGCCGCCCCAGACGTCGGCGAAGGTCGAAGGGACCAAGAACTCCGACGGCGCCTACATCGGCAGGGCGAAGGTGACGGTCACCGCGACCGACGCCGACTCGGGCGTCGACAAGGTCGAGTACTCGCTGGACGGCGGTCCCTACCTCGCGTACGAGGCACCGGTCACCGTCGACCGCGCGGGCCGGCACACGGTGGCGTACCGCGCGAGCGACAAGGCGGGCAACACCGCGGCGGCCAAGGATGTCTCGTTCACCGTCGCGCAGGGCGGCGGAGTGCCCGCCCCGAACTGCCCGGAGTTCGACGAGCGGTTGACGGTCATCGTCGGCACCGTCGACACGGGCGTCCCCAACCGGGTCACCAACAGCCGCTGCCGCATCAACGAGCTGATCGAGGACGAGAAGGAGTGGACGTCCCACGCCCTCTTCCTGAAGCACGTCAAGACCGTCACCGACAAGCTCAAGAAGGACGGTGAGATCGACAAGCGCGAGTACAACAAGATCAACCGCGCCGCCAAGGAGTCCGGCATCGGCACGCCGGGCCAGACGGACGGCTACCGCAAGATCTTCGACGGCACCCAGGCGTCCCTGGACAAGTGGGAGCAGGTCGGCGGCGGCAAGTTCGGCCTCAACGAGGACGGCTCGATCACCAGCAGCACCAGCGTCGACGGCATGGGCATGCTCTGGTTCCCCGAGCGCAAGTACGGCGACTTCTCGCTGAAGCTCCAGTGGCGGGACGACGCCCCGGGCAACGGCAACGCCAACGGCGGTGTCTTCGTGCGCTTCCCGCAGGTCCACGACCACCCGGAGGAGTCACGTCCGGAGTGGGTCGCCATCAAGTACGGGCACGAGATCCAGGCGCTCGACAGGCCTGACGGCGACATGTACAAGACGGGGTCGATCTACGGCTTCGACCGGGTGGGTCTCGCCGGCGCCGGCGTGACCCCGAAGGGCACGTGGAACGACTACGAGGTCCGGGTGGTGGACCAGCACTACTCGGTCTACCGCAACGGTGTCCTGATCAACGAGTTCGACAACACGGGCGGCCAGGCCTTCACGCCGCCGCGCGGCGACGACCCGGGCACGGACGGGCGGCGCTACTCGTCCGGCTATGTCGGCGTCCAGGTGCACGGGGTCACGGACGTGATCTCGTACCGCGACATCAGGGTCAAGGAGCTCTAGGCCCGGGATTCCTGCACCGCTTCGGCGCCCTCGCCCCCACCCCGGGGCGGGGGCGCTGTTGCGTTCGCGGTGGACTCCGTGCCGTTCAGCCGGCCGGCCTCACCTCCACCGCGATCGTGTCGGGGCCGCCGTGGGCCGCCACCGGGTTGCCGCGCACCGAGACGAAGTCCTCCGGGGCCACCGATCCCGAGCCGTCGACGTCGGCGTGGACGCGGACGGTGTAGCGCGCCCGCGGGTCCGGCGGCGGGACCTCCAGCGTCAGCCGGGGGGCCGCGGTGAGATCGACGCCGCTCTCCGCCGTGCGGGAGACCACCCGGGCGGGCGCGTCCGCCGCGGTGATCTCCTCGACCCGTGCGCGCAGGGTCACGGTCCCTCGCGGCGGCGGTGTGCCCGGCGCGATACGGACAGCGATTTCTACGTACCGCATACGCTCGCCCATCCCTTGTTGGTCGTGCCGTACCCCACTATTTTCCGCAAAATAGCGCCCTTTACGGCAGGGCGGGAAGTAAGAACCGAGGGGAGACACGGATGGCTGCTTCCGAGTCGCGAGTTGCGGGTGAGGGACACGGGGAGTTCCGCTCCTCCCGGGACAAGAAAACCGGTCTGATCGACGGCATCAGCTTCCAGACGAAACCCGTGCAGTACGTGGACATCGACGGTCTCGCCGTATTCGAGGGCGACATCGTGCTCGGGACGGTCGCGGAGGTCGAGCGCCGTACCGTTGAATTGCAGGCGGAGTCCGAGGGAAAGGCGCCGCAGTCGGCGGTCGTCATTTCCGGGAAACAGTTCCGCTGGCCGAACGCGCTCGTGCCCTTCGAGATCGACGGCGGCCTGCCGAACCAGCAGCGCGTGACCGACGCGATCGCGCACTGGCACTCCCGCACCCGGATGCGCTTCGTGCGGCGCACCCCGGCGAACCAGGCGCAGTTCCCCGACTTCGTGCGCTTCGTGCCGGGCGGCGGCTGCTCGTCGTTCGTGGGTCGGCAGGGCGGGGCGCAGAACCTCACGCTGGCCGCCGGCTGCTCGACGGGCAACTGCATCCATGAGATCGGGCACGCGATCGGCCTGTGGCACGAGCAGAGCCGTGCGGACCGCGACCAGTTCGTCACGATCGTCTGGGCCAACATCACGCAGGGCTTCGAGCACAACTTCGACCAGCACATCACGGACGGCGACGACGTGGGGCCGTACGACTACGGCTCGATCATGCACTACCCGCGGAGCGCCTTCTCGGGCAACGGCCAGGACACGATCGTGCCGACCGTGCAGGGCGTCACCATCGGCCAGCGCAGCGGTCTCAGCACGGACGACGTCGCCGCCGTGCACGCGATGTACGGACCTTCGCCCGCCTCGGGGCCCGTGGTGTCGTGGGAGTCGGACCGCCTCGACGTCTTCGGCATCGGCACCGACTCCGCGCTCTTCCACAAGTGGTGGGACGGCAAGGCGTGGGGGCCGGACATCAAGGGCTGGGAATCCCTCGGCGGCGTCTGCAAGAGCCCGCCGACGGCGCTCGCGTGGGCGCACGACCGGCTGGACCTCTTCGTGGTGGGCACGGACTCGGCGCTTTTCCACAAGTGGTGGAACGGGAACGCGTGGGGCCCCGGCGTCAAGGACTGGGAATCCCTCGGCGGAACGTGCGCCGGCGCACCGGAAGCGATTTCCTGGGGCCCGGACCGGCTCGATCTCTTCGTGACCGGAACCGATTCGGCGACGTACCACAAATGGTGGAACGGAAGTGCATGGGGGCCGAGCGTCAAAGGCTGGGAATCCCTCGGCGGTATTTCCATGAGCAAGCCGAAAGCGGTGTCCTGGGGCGCGAACCGGCTCGACCTCTTCGTGGTCGGTACGGATTCCGCACTCCACCACAAGTGGTGGGACGGAAACGCGTGGGGCCCCAGCGTCAAGGGCTGGGAATCCCTCGGCGGCATCTGCATGAGTGAGCCCGTCGCCGTCTCCTGGGGCCAGAACAGGCTGGACCTCTTCGTGATCGGCACGGACTCCGCGCTCCACCACAAATGGTGGGACGGAAACGCGTGGGGCCCCAGCGTCAAGGGCTGGGAATCCCTCGGCGGAGTGTGCGCGGGCACGCCGGCCGCCGTCTCCTGGGGCGCGGACCGCCTGGACCTCTTCGTCATCGGGACCGACTCCGCGCTGCACCACAAGTGGTGGGACGGCACGGCGTGGGGCCCGAGCGTGAAGGGCTTCGAGTCGCTCGGGGGCATCTGCACGAGCTCGCCGAACGCGGTCGCCTGGGAGCAGAACCGGCTCGACGTGTTCGTGCGCGGCACGGACTCCGCGCTCCACCACAAGTGGTGGGACGGCAAGGCGTGGGGGCCGAGCGTGAAGGGCTTCGAGTCGCTCGGCGGGGTCCTGACCCGCTTCACGGACTGAGCCTCACACGGTGAGCACCGGCCGGGTCAGTCGTCGTGTCTGGCCCGGCTCGGCTGTACCCGCTTGGGTTCGCCCGGCATCTTCGGGTACTCCGGCGGATACGGCAGATCGCCGAGGCCGTGCTCGCGCTCGTCCTTGTTCGCGAGGTCGAGCAGGGCGTCGAGCGAATGGGCCTGGTCGTCCATGCCGGCGTGGACGTCGCCGGCCTCGGCGAACCGCGCCGGCATCGTGGCGATGTCGAAGTCCTCGGGGCGGGCGTCCTCGACCTCCTCCCACCGCAGCGGCGCCGAGACCGGGGCGTGCGGGCGGGCGCGGACCGAGTAGGCGGAGGCGATGGTGCGGTCCCTGGCCGTCTGGTTGTAGTCCACGAAGATCTTCGCGCCGCGCTCCTCCTTCCACCAGGCGGTGGTGACCGCGTCCGGCATCCGGCGCTCCAGCTCCCGCCCGACGGCGATGGCGGCGCGCCGCACCTGGGTGAAGGTCCAGCGCGGCTCGATCGGCACGAAGACATGCAGTCCACGCCCACCGGAGGTCTTGGGCCAGCCCACGAGTCCGCCGAACTCGTCGAGGACGGTCCGCAGTTCGTGCGCGGCCCGCACCGCGTCGGCGTAGTCGGTGCCGGGCTGCGGGTCGAGGTCGATGCGGAGCTCGTCGGGGTGGTCGAGGTCGCCGCGCCGGACCGGCCAGGGGTGGAAGGTGAGGGCGTTGTACTGGACGGCCCAGATGACGGCGGCCAGCTCGGTCGGGCACATCTCGTCGGCGGTACGGCCGCTGGGGAAGGCGATGGTGGCGGTGGGAATCCACTCGGGGTGGTTCTTGGGAACCCGCTTCTGGTAGAAGAACTCCCCGGCGGCTCCCTCCGGGTAGCGCTGGAGGGTCGTGGGGCGGTTCCGCAGCGCGCGCAGGATGCCGGGGCCGACGGCCACGAAGTACCGGGCGACGTCCAGCTTGGTGAACCCGCGCTCGGCGAAGACGACGCGATCGGGACTGGAGAGCCGCACTTTCCGCTCCCCGGTGTCGATCTCCACGGCCGCGCTCCTGCCCTTCGCTTCACCCATGGGGCCACGCTAAGCGGGGCGGACATTCACCGCACACCGGGCGGTATGCGTGGACCCCTCGTACGTTTGGACCATGGATCTGCCGGTGATGCCGCCCGTGAAACCCATGCTCGCCAAGCCCGTGGCGAAGATTCCGCCGGGCATGCAGTACGAGGCCAAGTGGGACGGGTTCCGCGCCATCGTGTTCCGGGACGGGGACGAGCTGGAGGTCGGCAGCCGGACAGGGAAGCCGCTGACCCGCTACTTCCCCGAGCTGGTGGCGGCTCTGCGGGAGCGGCTGCCCGCGCGCTGCGTCCTGGACGGCGAGGTCGTGATCGCGCGGGAGGGGCACCTCGACTTCGACGCGCTCAGCGAGCGCATCCACCCGGCGGCCTCGCGCGTCGCGACGCTCGCCGAGCGCACGCCCGCCTCCTTCGTCGCCTTCGACCTGCTGGCGCTGGGGGACGAGGGCCTGCTCGACACGCGGATGGCAGACCGCCGCGCCCGCCTCGTCGGGGCACTGGACGGGGTGACGCCGCCGGTCCACGTGGCGCCGGCGACCACCGACATCGACGTGGCGCGGCGCTGGTTCGACCAGTTCGAGGGCGCGGGCCTGGACGGCGTCATCGCCAAGCCGCTCGACCTGCGCTACCGCCAGAACGAACGCTCCATGTTCAAGATCAAACATGAGCGCACGGCGGACTGCGTGGTCGCCGGTTACCGCTTCCACAAGAGCGGGCCCGTCGTCGGCTCGCTCCTTCTCGGACTGTACGACGACACCGGCACCCTCCAGCACGTGGGCGTCGCCGCCGCGTTCTCCATGACGCGGCGGGCGGAGCTGATCGACGAGCTGGAGCCGCTGCGGATGGAGTCCGCCGGGGACCACCCCTGGGCGGCCTGGGGCGATGAGGCGGCCCACGAGCAGGCGCGGATGCCGGGGGCGCCGAGCCGCTGGACGGGGAAGAAGGACCTGTCGTGGGTGCCGCTGCGCCCGGAGCGGGTCTGCGAGGTCGCGTACGACCACATGGAGAACGGGCGGCGCTTCCGTCACACGGCGAGGTTCCGCGCCTGGCGCCCCGACCGTGACGCGGAGAGCTGCACGTACGCCCAGTTGGAGGAGCCCCTCTCCTACTCCCTCACCGACGTGCTCGGCGGTCCCGAGAGCCACCGCTGAGCCCACCGGCCGCTTCGCGCCCCGCGGCCACCCCCGGCACCGTAATCACGCCAATGTGCGACCACGCGTCCCCGTGCCTTCCGCCCCGTCGGGCCCGACCGTATGCTCCACCGCCGGACACATCAGTTACCGATGGTAAGGGGGACGGGGCATGGGGCACAGCGGTGCCGGGGGAAGCACGAGGCGGGGGTTCGTCGCGGGGGCCGCGGCGGTCGGCGGGGCCGTGGCTCTGGGCGTGGGGCCCGGCGCGGCGCCCGCGGCGGCGAAGGCGGGCGCCGCGGAGGCGAAGCAGTCCGTGGCCGTGCTCGGCGGCGGGGTCGCGGGGCTCACGGCCGCCCATGAACTGGCCGAGCGCGGCTTCGACGTCACGGTCTACGAACGCAGGGCGCTCGGCGGCAAGGCCCGCAGCATGGACGTGCCGGACAGCGCGAGGGGCGGGCGGAAACCGCTGCCCGGCGAGCACGGCTTCCGCTTCATTCCCGGGATCTATCACAACCTTCCGGACACCATGCGGCGCATCCCCTTCCCCGGGAACGCCCACGGCGTCTGGGACAACCTCGTCGCCCCGCGCGAGATGTCGTTCGCGCGCACAGGCCGCGAGGATCTGCGGATGCCCATTCCGTGGCCGGGTTCCGAGCCGGAGCGGCTCACCCTGGACGACATCGCGCGGGCCCTGACCGCCCTGCTCGACACGGCCTTCCATCTGCCGGGCCACGAGATCGCGTACTTCGTGAACCGCGCCCTGGTCTTCCTCACGAGCTGCGACGAGCGCAGGGACAACGACTGGGAGTCGACGCCCTGGTGGGACTTCGTGCGGGCCGAGCGGATGTCGAAGGACTACCAGCGCATCCTGGCGATCGGCGTCACCCGCAACATCGTGGCGACCAAGGCCGAGGTGGCGAGCACCCGCACCGTCGGCACGCTCGGCGAGGCCTTCGTCCTCAACGCGCTCGGCCAGGGCGCGGACGGCCCGCCGGACCGGCTGCTCAACGCCCCCACGAACGAGGCCTGGATCGATCCGTGGGTGGAGCTTCTGACGTCTCTCGGGGTGCGGTTCCGGATCGGCTGGACCGTGCGCGAGCTGGGGTTCGGCGGCGGCCGGATCACCAAGGCCGTCATCGAGGACCCGGACGGCGTACGGCGTGACGTCACCGCCGACCACTACGTCCAGGCCATGCCGGTGGAGCACGCGCGCAGGACGTGGGGCGCCGCCCTGAAGGCGGCGGACCCGCAGCTCGCGCGCTGCGACAAGCTCCAGACGGACTGGATGACCGGCATCCAGTTCTATCTGACCGAGCGGCCGCCGGTGGTGAAGGGCCACTTCAACTGCATCGACTCGCCCTGGTCACTGACCGGCATCGCGCAGGCGGGCCACTGGCCGGGCCGTGACTTCGCCGCCGACTACGGCGACGGCGTCGCGGTCGAGTGCCTGTCGGTGGACATCTCCGAGTGGGACAAGCCGGGCATGCTCTACGGCAGGACGGCCAAGCAGTGCACCAGGGACGAGGTCGCCAAGGAGGTGTGGGCGCAGCTCAAGGCCGCGCTGAACGAGACGGGCAAGACGGTGCTGAGCGACGGCAAGCTGCACTCGTGGTTCCTCGACCCGGGCGTCGACGGCCTCGGCACGCCGCACCCCACCAACGAGGACGAACTCCTCATCCACCCCGTCGGCACCTTCCACAACCGCCCCTCGGCGGCGACGAGGATCCCCAACCTCTTCCTCGCCGGCGACTACGTCTCCGTCGACATCGACCTCGCGACGATGGAGGGCGCCAACGCCGCGGCGCGCCAGGCGGTCAACGCCCTTCTGCGGCAGTCCGGTTCGGACCAGAAGCCGTGCACGGTGACGCCGCTGTTCCGGCCCCCGGCGCTCGAGCTCGCCAAGCGTCACGACCGCACCCGCCACCGGCTGGGTCTGCGCAACGCGCTCGACCTGGGCTGAGACCGGCACCGTATGGGGTAAGACGTACGCATGAGACGGTGGGCGCGGACGCGGGCAGGGGCCGGGGCGGTGGCGCTCGTCGCCCTGGCCGTCGGATGCACGGTGCAGACCAACGGGAACGGGGCGGCTCCGGGTGCCCCGGGAAGCGGTGGCTCCGTGCTCGCCGTGAAGATCGACAACGTAGGCGCGGCGCGCCCGCAGACCGGCATCGACGCCGCCGACCTCGTCTACGTGGAGCAGGTGGAGGGCGGGCTCACCCGGCTGATGGCGGTGTTCGCCTCCGAGCTGCCCGCCGTGGTCGGCCCGGTGCGCAGCGCGCGCGAGACCGACCTCGAACTCCTGCGGCAGTTCGACCGTCCCGCGCTCGCCTTCTCCGGGGCGCAGTCGAAGCTCCTGCCGTTGATCGACGGCTCGCCCCTGCGGGCCCTGCCGCCGGGCAAGGCGACCGGTGGCGCCTACTACCGGGATCGCGGCAGGGCCGCGCCGCACAACCTCTTCGTACGGCCGAAGGCCCTGGACACCGACGCGCGGGCGGGAGCGCTGGAGAGCACCGGGTTCCGGTTCGGCCCCCGCCCTTCGGGGGGTACGCCGGAGACCCGGCGGACGGTGCGGTTCCCCGCGGCGCGCTTCACGTTCGACTGGGTGGAGTACGAGGGGCGCTGGCGCGTGGCCATGGACGGGACACGCGCGCGTACGTCCGGCGGCGAGGAGCTGCGCCCGTCCACGGTGGTCGTGCAGTACGTGAAGGTGCGTCCTTCCCGCTTCCACGACCGCTCGGGAAACGTCTCCCCGTTCACCGAGACGGTGGGCGAGGGCAAGGCGCGCGTCCTGCGGGACGGGCGTGGCTACGAAGCGCGCTGGCAGCGTCCGTCGGCCGGGCAGGGCACACGGTTCACGACGCCCGGCGGCGAACCGCTGCCGTTCGCCAAGGGTCAGGTGTGGGTCGTGTACGCGAAGGCCTGAGCGCTCAGGCCTTCGTCAGCGGCTCTCCCTCAGCGGCTCTCCGGGGTGGCGCAGGTCCTCCGCCGCGTCCGCGACGCGGCGGATCAGGTCGAAGAAGACGATCTGCTCGCCGGCGGAGAGCGGGCCGAGGAACACCTGGTTCATCCGGGCCGTGCGCACGGTCAGCCTGGCGTGCGTGCGCCTGCCGTCGTCGGTGAGCCGCAGCAGATAGCGGCGGCCGTCCTGCGGGTCGCGGACCTTGTCGAGCAGCTCGCGGCGGATCAGCCGGCTGATGACCTCGGCGATGGTGGAGCGGTCGAGGCCCACCCGCTCCCCCACGGTGCGCTGGTCGAGGCCGGGCTCGGCGACGAGGGCGTTGAGCACCGCGAACTGCGGCGAGGTGATCTCCTCGGAGACCATCGTGTTCCACAGGAGGTAATGCGCCTGTTGCAGGCGCCGGGCCAGGTGCCCGGGGTGGGTGGTGAGATCCACCGCGGCCATGGGTCCTCCGCTTCCGCGTCCATATTCATCCGCGTCGTCCATATTCATCGGTGCACTGAACGATACCCGCACTTCCGGCGGGTCGACCCCCCTCTTGTCAGGGAGTTCGCGCTCTCCTATCCTCACCGAAATAGTCAGTGCCCTGATTAATTTCCTGAGGGACCGGGGCCGGAAGAGAGGGGCCGCGCGGATGGACAAGGTGGTGGCCACGGCCGCCGAAGCGGTGGCCGACGCCCGTGACGGGGCGTCGTTCGCCGTCGGCGGCTTCGGCCTCAGCGGCGTGGCGAACGAACTGATACGGGCGCTGCACGCCGCCGGGGTCTCGGACCTGCGGGTGGTGTCCAACAACTGCGGGGCCATGGACTCGGGCCTCGCGGTGCTCCTGGCGGCGGGCCGCATCGCCCGCGTCACCGGCTCCTACATCGGGGCCAACAAGGAGTTCGCCCGGCAGTACCTCGGCGGTGAGCTGGAGGTCGAGATGATCCCGCAGGGCACGCTCGCCGAACGGCTGCGGGCGGGCGGCGCGGGCATCCCCGCGTTCTACACCCCGGCCGGCGTGGGCACCCAGGTCGCCGAGGGCGGTCTGCCGTGGCGCTACGACGGCGAGGGCGGCGTCGCGCTGGCGTCCCCGGCCAAGGAGACACGGGAGTTCGACGGCGCCGAGTACGTCCTGGAGCACGGCATCCGCACCGACTTCGCGCTGGTCCGCGCGGCCAGGGGCGACCGGCACGGCAACCTCGTCTTCCACAGGGCGGCCCGCAACTTCAACCCCCTCGCCGCGATGGCGGGCCGCGTCACCGTCGCGGAGGTGGAGGAGCTGGTCGAGCCCGGCGGGATCGACCCGGACGCGGTGCATCTGCCCGGCATCTTCGTGCAGCGCGTCGTCGCGCTCACCCCGGAGCAGGCGGCGGACAAGCGGATCGAGAAGCGGACGGTGAGCGGCTGATGTCCTGGACCCGTGAGCAGATGGCCGCCCGCGCCGCGCGCGAGCTGAGGGACGGCCAGTACGTGAACCTCGGCATCGGACTGCCGACGCTCATCCCCAACCACCTCCCGCCGGACGTGCACGTCGTCCTGGAGTCGGAGAACGGCATCCTCGGAGTGGGGCCCTACCCGGACGAGTCCGAGGTCGACCCGGATCTGATCAACGCGGGCAAGGAGACCGTGACCGTGCTGCCCGGCGCCTCCTACTTCGACTCCGCGCTCTCCTTCGGGATGATCCGCGGCGGCCACATCGACGTGGCCGTGCTCGGCGCCATGCAGGTCTCCGCGCGCGGGGACCTCGCCAACTGGGCCGTGCCCGGCAAGATGATCACCGGCATCGGCGGGGCGATGGACCTGGTGCACGGCGCCCGCAACGTCATCGTCGTCATGACCCACACCGCCAAGGACGGCTCCCCGAAGATCCTCGAAGAGTGCGCGCTGCCGCTGACCGGCAAGGGCTGCGTCGACCGGATCATCACCGACCTCGGCGTCCTCGACGTCACCGAGCAGGGGCTGCGGCTCGTCGAACTGGCCCCCTCCGTCACGGTCGACGAGCTGACCTCGCGGACCGCCGCCGAGATCCGCGTCCCGGAGGGGTTCCTGTCATGAGCCCGCGCGACGTCCACAAGGCCGACGCCGTCCGCATGGCCGACGCCGGCCGCATGCCGCACCTCCTCCGCCACGCCTCAGGGAGCCGCACGAGATGACGATGACCACCTCCACCCCCCAGCCCCTTCCCGAAGGGCTCACCCAGGGCGCGATAGACGCCGAGGTCGCCGAGGCGCAGGCCGCTTCGGTGCCGGGGGCGCACCATCCGCCCCGTGACTACCCGCCCTACCGCAGCAGCCACTTCCGCCACCCGAAGCAGCCGCTGGTGCCGCTGCGGGACCCCGAGGCGGTGGAGCTGAGCGGTCCCGCGTTCGGCGTCACCGACGTGACCGCCCTGGACCGCGACCTGACGCGGCAGCACCCGGGCGAACCGCTCGGCGAGCGGATCACCGTCGGCGGCCGGGTCCTCGACCGCGCCGGGCGCCCCGTGCGCGGCCAGCTCGTCGAACTCTGGCAGGCCAACGCCTCGGGGCGCTACGCGCACCAGCTCGACCAGCATCCGGCGCCGCTCGACCCGAACTTCACGGGCTTCGGCCGGTGTCTGACCGACGACGAGGGACGGTACTCCTTCACGACCGTCAAACCGGGCGCCTACCCGTGGCGCAACCACGTCAACGCCTGGCGGCCCGCACACCTCCACTTCTCGCTCTTCGGCACGGCGTTCACCCAGCGCCTCGTCACTCAGATGTACTTCCCGGGTGACCCGCTCCTGCCCTACGACCCGGTCCTGCGCTCGGTGACCGACGCCGCCGCGCGGGAGCGCCTCGTCTGCGCCTACGACCACGACCTGTCCGTCCCCGAGTGGTCGCTCGGCCACCGCTGGGACATCGTCCTTGACGGCCCCTGTGCGACCCTCTTCGAGGAAGGCGACCCCCACTGATGACCTCCCCGCCGACGACGCCGTCCGCCGCGACCGCGAACGCCCCCACACCGTCCCAGACCGTCGGACCCTTCTACGGCTACGCGCTGCCCTTCCCCGGCGGCGGCGACGTCGCGCCCGCGGGGCACCCGGAGACCATCACGCTGCACGGGTACGTGTACGACGGCGCGGGGCAGCCGGTGCCCGACGCCCTGATCGAGACGTGGCAGCCCGGTCCTGACGGCTGCCGGTCGGGCGCGCCGGGATCGCTGCGGCACGACCCCGTCACCGGGCGGGTCGTCGGCCGTGACGGCGTCGCGTTCACCGGCTTCGGCCGGGTGCCGACCGACGCGGACGGCCACTGGGCGGTACGGACGCTGCCGCCGGGAGGCGTCTCGTACATCTCGCTCGCCGTGTTCGCGCGGGGGCTGCTGCATCACCTGTACACGCGCGCGTACCTGGTGGACGAGCCGGGTGACGCGCTCCTGTCCGCCCTGGACGGACAGCGGCGTGCCACGCTCATCGCCGGGGCCGGACCGGATCGTACGTACCGCTTCGACATCCGTCTCCAAGGGCCCGGCGAAACGGTCTTCCTGGAGTTCTCATGAGCGGGTTGTTCTCCCCCGGATGGGCGGGCTCGGCAGCCGAGGAGGCGACCGGCGACGACGCCTTCCTGCGGGCCCTGCTCGACGCGGAGGCGGCCCTGACGCGCGCTCAGGCCGCGGTGGGCCTGGCCCCCCGCGAGGCCGCCGCGGCGATCACGTCGGCCGCCTCCGACACGGCCCGCTTCGACACCCGCTCGATCGCCCTGCGCGCGCGGGCGGGCGGAAACCCGGTGATCCCCCTGGTGGCCGACCTGACGGCGGCGGTACCCGCGGAGGCCGCGCCGCACGTCCACCGGGGCGCGACGAGCCAGGACATCCTCGACACGGCGCTGATGCTGGTGTCCACGCGGACCCTGGCCCCGCTCCTCGCCGACCTGACCCGCACGGAACGCGCCCTGGCCCGCCTCGCGGCGGAGCACCGCGACACGGTCCTGCCGGGCCGCACGCTCACCCAGCACGCGGTGCCGACGACGCTCGGGCTGAAGGCGGCGGGCTGGCGGTCACTGGTGCTGGACGCAAGGGACCGGTTGACGCGGGCACGGGAGGGGCTGCCGGTGCAGTTGGGGGGAGCGGCGGGGACGCTGGCCGCGTTCCGGGCGTACGCATCGCCCAAGGCGCCGTCGGCCGCGCGGGACGGGGACATCGGGCAGGCGCTGATCGCCGCCTACGCCCGTGAACTGCCGCTCGCCGAGCCGCCGTTGCCCTGGCACACGCTGCGTACCCCCGTGGCCGACCTCGCCGCCGCCCTCGCCGTCGCCGCCGGGGCGCTCGGCAAGGCCGCGGTCGATGTCCTCACGCTCTCCCGTACCGAGATCGCCGAGGTCTCCGAAGGCTCGGGGGGCGGTTCGTCCGCCATGCCGCACAAGGCCAACCCCGTGCGCGCCACGCTCATCGCCGCCGCCGCGCGCCGCGCGCCCGGCCTCGCGGCCACCCTGCTCGGCTCGCTGGTCGCCGAGGACGAGCGGCCCCCGGGTGCCTGGCACGCCGAGTGGGAGCCACTGCGTGACCTGCTCCGCCTGGTGGGCGGCGCGGCCCGCGACGCGGCCGAGCTCGCCGAGGGGCTGCGCGTCCACCCGGAGACCATGCGCGCGCACCTGGACCTGACGGACGGGCTGATCGTGTCGGAACGGATCGTGGCCGCGCTCACGCCACGGGTCGGCAGGGCGCGGGCGAAGGAGCTGGTGACGGACGCGGCCCGGCGCGCACGGGCCGGCGGACGGCCGCTCGCGGCGGTCCTGGGAGACGAGCCCGCCCTGACCGGCGTCGACCTCGCCGAACTCACCGACCCCACCCACTACACCGGCTCCGCCGGCCCCCTGACCGACCGTGCCCTGGAGCGACGTTGACCCGCGAGAACCTGCCGCATCACACCGTCGAGGGCGCCGACACCGCGCCCCCACTGCTGCTCGGCCCCTCCCTCGGCACATCGAGCCGGCTCTGGGACGGTGTCGCGCCCGCACTGTCCGCCGCCCATCGCGTCGTGCGGTGGGACCTGCCCGGCCATGGCCGCTCCCCCGCCGGGCTGATCGGGCCCGGCGCGACCGTCGCCGACCTCGCCGGGCTCGTGCTCGGCCTCGCCGACTCGCTCGGCATCGACCGCTTCGCGTACGCGGGGGTGTCGATCGGTGGCGCCGTCGGGCTGCACCTCGCGGTCCATCACCCCGAGCGGGTGACGGGCCTCGCCGCGATCTGCTCCTCCGCGCACTTCGGCGGCCGTGAGCCGTGGGAGCGGCGGGCGGCGGCCGTGCGCCGCGTGGGCCTCGCCGAGCTGGCGGACGCGGCCCCCGGGCGCTGGTTCACGCCCGGGTTCACCGTGCCCGCCCTGGTGGCGGACCACCGGGCCGCCGATGCGGGCGCGTACGCCGCGTGCTGCGACGCCCTGGCCGCGTACGACCTGCGGGAGTCCCTGGCGGCGATCAGCGCGCCGACCCTGGTGATCGCCGGGCGCGAGGACCCGGCGACCCCGCCCTCCCACGCCCGGGAGATCGCCGACGCGGTGCCCGGCGCGTCCCTCGTGGAGCTCGCGGGGGCCTCTCACCTGGCGCCCGCCGAGCGCCCGGACGCCGTGACCGCCGCCCTGCGCGCACACTTCGCGGGGCCCTCGGCGCTCGCGGAGGAGGAGCGGGTGCTCGCGGAGGAGGAGCGGCAGTAGGTCACTTCGGGGGCGTCCGGCCCGCCTTCCTCAGCTCGTGGTGGAGGGCCCACGCGTCCGCCACCGGCCCCATGTGCCCGAGCTTGTCGGGGTTGATCACCATGCGGATCGCCTGGATCCGGCCCTCGACCACGTCGAGCGCCCACGTGTGCAGGACCCTGCCGTCCCGGTCGCGGAAGACCGCGCCCGGCTGGCCGTTGACCTCGTGCGGCGCGAAGGTGATGTCGATCCAGGCCATCCGGGGTATGACGGCGGCGAGCAGCCGCGCCACGTTCTCCGTGCCGAGGACGGACCTGGCGAGCTGCGGCGCCTTGCCGCCGCCGTCGCCGACCAGCGACACGTCGGCGGCGAGCAGTTCCCGCAGCCCGTCGACGTCGCCCTCGCGCAGGGCGTCGAAGAACCGCGCCGACAGGGCCTCCCGCTCCTCGCGGTCCGCCTCGAAACGCGGGCGCCCTGCCCGCATGTGCCCCCGCGCCCGCACCAGGAGCTGCCGGCACGCCGGCTCCGAACGCCCCACCGCCGCGGCCACCTCGTCGAACCCGAAGCCGAACACCTCCCGCAGCACGAACACCGCCCGCTCCAGCGGGCTGAGCCGCTCCATGAGCAGCAGCGCGGCCATGGAGACGGAGTCCGCCAGCTCCGCCGAGCGCGCGGGGTCCTCGTACGGGTCGCTGAGCAGCGGCTCGGGGAACCAGGGGCCCACGTACTGCTCACGCCGCGCCCGCGCGGAGCGCAGCACGTCGATCGAGACGCGTGTCACCGCCGCCGACAGGAACGCCTTGGTCGACACGGGCCGGGTCGGCGAGGCGTCGAAGCGCAGCCAGGTCTCCTGGACGGCGTCCTCGGCCTCGGCGACGCTGCCGAGGACGCGGTAGGCGATGGAGAAGAGCAGCGGCCGCAGCTCCTCGAACTCCTCGATCTTGCTCACGCGTGTTCCCTTTCTCCCCGTGGCCCGGGGCCCCTTGGCGGGCCCCGGGCCGGTCGCCGCCGTCGCGGTCAGTGCACCTGTCCGACCACGTAGTCGCCCGCGGGCCGCCGGGCGATGACGTTGAGCCGGTTGGCCATGTTCATCATGGAGATCAGCACGACGAGGGTGGACAACTGCTCCTGGTCGTAGTGCCGGGCGGCGTTCTCCCAGGCCTCGTCGCCCACGCCACCGGACCCGTCCGCGACCCGGGTGCCCGCCTCCGCGAGCTCCAGCGCGGCACGCTCGGCCTCGGTGAAGACCGTGGCCTCGCGCCACGCCACCACCAGGTTCAGCCGCAGGGCGGTCTCTCCCGCGGCGGCGGCCTCCTTGGTGTGCATGTCGATGCAGGCGGCGCAGCCGTTGATCTGGCTGACGCGCAGCGCCACCAGTTCCTGGGTGGCGTCGGGCAGCGGTGACTCCTTGAGCGCCTTGTGGCACGCCATGAAGTGCTTGAAGATCTTGCCGGCGGTGGGGCTGGCGAAGTAGTCGAGTCGCGCGTCCATGGTGGTGCTCCTTGTGGTTCGTCCGTTGGCTACACCCCCGAGACGAGGCAGCCCGGCCCCCTGTGACACGGACGGACGTGAGCTGGATCACGCGTTCTCGTGTGCGGGCCTCAACGCGCCCCGTACACCGGCAGCGGCACCGGCGCGTCGGCGAGGAGTCCCAGCGCCGTCTCGCCCGCCTCGGCCGGCGTCCAGCGGGCGCCCTTGTCGGCGGTCGGGCCCGGGCGCCAGCCCTCCATGACGGTGATGCGGCCGGCCTCGACCTCGAAGACCCGTCCGGTGACGCCCGCGGACGCGGTGGAGCAGAGCCACACGACGAGCGGTGACACGTTCTCCGGTGCCATCGCGTCGAATCCGCCGTCCCGGGGCGCGGCCATGGTGGCGGCGAACGTCTGCTCGGTCATGCGGGTACGGGCGGCCGGGGCGATGGCGTTGACGCGCACTCCGTAGGGGGCCAGTTCGGCGGCGGCCACCAGGGTGAGGCCGAGGATCCCGGCCTTGGCCGCGCTGTAGTTGCCCTGGCCGACGCTGCCGAGCAGCCCCGCTCCCGAGCTGGTGTTGACCACGCACGCGTGCGGCACGCGCCCGGCCTTGGCCTCGGCCCGCCAGTGCGCCGCCGCGTGCTTCAGGGGAAGGAAGTGGCCCTTGAGGTGGACGCGCAGCACGGCGTCCCAGTCGTCCTCGTCGAGATTGACCACCATCCGGTCGCGCAGGAACCCCGCGTTGTTGACGAGCGCGTCGAGCCTGCCGTACGTGTCGAGGGCGGCCCGCACCAGCGAGGCGGCGCCCTCGGACGTGGCGATGTCACCGCCGTGCGCGACCGCTTCGCCGCCGGCCGCGCGGATCTCGTCGACCACGTCGTGGGCGGGGCCCTGGTTCTCTCCCCGGCCGCCGGGGCCTTGCGAGCCGTCGGCCCGTACCCCGAGGTCGTTGACGACGACACGGGCGCCCTCGGCGGCGTGGGCGAGGGCGTGCGCGCGGCCGAGGCCACGCCCCGCGCCCGTGACGGCCACGACGCGGCCCTCGCAGATTCCGGGCGTCATGAAACGGCTCCTCCGTACGTCTGGTGGTGGGCGGACGCGGCGTCCAGGAACGCGGGGCGCTCTCCGCCGCCGTGCAGGTGGAGCGCGGCGCCGCTGATGTATTTCGCACGGTCCGAGGCGAGGAACACGCAGGCGTCGCCGACGTCGGAGGGCTCGGCGAGGCGGCCCAGCGGCACGGTGCGGGCGACCCGCGCGACGCCCTCCTCGTCGCCGTAGTGGACGTGGGCGCTCTCGGTGCGGGCGAGGCCGAGCACGACCGTGTTGACGCGCACGGCCGGGGCCCATTCGACCGCCATGGTCCGCGCGAGGTTCTCCAGGCCGGCCTTCGCGGCGCCGTAGGCCCCGCTGCCGGGCGAGGGGCGGGTGCCGCTGACGCTGCCGATCATCGTGACGCTGCCGCCGGTGTCCTGGGCGCGCATCACCTCGTGGGCCGCGAGCGAGGCGTGGAGCGGGGCGAGCAGGTTCAGTTCGACGATCTTCGCCTGGCGGGCGGGGTCCGTGTCGGCGAGCAGGCCGTAGGGCGTGCCGCCCGCGTTGTTCACCAGGGCGTCCAGCGTGCCGTGGTCGGCGGCGACTTCGGCGAAGAAGGTGTGGGCGGCGGCCGCGTCGCGCAGGTCGAGCGGCCGGAACTGCGCGGTGGCGCCCGCGACTTCGACCGGCCGCTCGGGCGGCCTGCGCGCGCAGACGACGACGCGGGCGCCGGTGGCGAGGAAACTCCGGGCGATACCGGCGCCGACGCCGCGGGTGCCGCCGGTGACGACGACCACCTGTCGGGTGTCAGTCATCGCTGCTACCTTTCCAGCTAACAAATGTTTGGTTGAAGGCGTGTGGGTGAAAGGTAGCGGATCCTCTGATGTCTGTCTCCACCTCCGTCCCCGACGAGGGCGTGGCCGTCGTGACGGTCGACTATCCGCCGGTCAACGCCCTGCCGGTGCGGGGCTGGTATGAGCTGGCCGACGCGGTGCGCACCGCCGGGCGCGACCCCGTCGTCCGCTGCGTCGTGCTGACCGCCGAGGGGCGGGGGTTCAACGCGGGCGTGGACATCAAGGAGCTGCGGCGCGACAGCGGCCACGGCGCGCTGATCGGCGCCAACCGCGGCTGTTACGCGGCGTTCTCGGCGGTGTACGAGTGCGAGGTGCCCGTCGTCGCCGCCGTGCACGGCTTCTGCCTGGGCGGCGGCATAGGCCTCGTGGGCAACGCGGACGCGATCGTGGCGAGCGAGGACGCCACGTTCGGCCTGCCCGAGCTGGACCGGGGAGCGCTCGGCGCGGCCACCCACCTGGCCCGCCTGGTCCCGCAGCACCTGATGCGCGCCCTGTACTACACCGCGCGCACCGCGACCGCCGCCGAGCTGCACGCGCACGGTTCCGTCTGGCGGGTCGTCCGGCGCGCCGGTCTGCGCGAGGCCGCGCTCGATCTGGCCCGGGAGATCGCCCGCAAGGACGGCACCCTGCTGCGCTTCGCCAAGGCCGCTATCAACGGCATCGACCCGGTCGACGTGCACCGCAGCTACCGCTTCGAGCAGGGCTTCACCTTCGAGGCGAATCTCAGCGGCCTGGCCGACCGCGTCCGCGAGGACTTCGGCACGCGAGGGGAGGACGGGGCATGAGCGACAGGACGGCGGGAGCCGCCACGGGAGCCGCCGGGCGGGCCGCACCGGTCCGAGCGGACAAGACCATGACACCCGACGGGATCGTGGGGCGCCTGGCGAGCGGGATGACCCTCGGCATCGGCGGCTGGGGTTCGCGCCGCAAGCCGATGGCCCTGGTGAGGGCCCTGCTGCGGTCCGACGTCACGGATTTGACCCTCGTCTCGTACGGCGGCCCGGACGTCGGCCTGCTCGCCGCCGCGGGCCGCGTCCGCAAGCTCGTCACGGCCTTCACCACACTCGACTCGATCCCCCTGGAGCCGCATTTCCGGGCGGCACGCGAGCGTGGCGCCTTCGCACTCGTCGAGCTGGACGAGGCGATGTTCATGCAGGGCCTCACCGCGGGCGCCCAGCGCCTGCCGTTCCTGCCGGTCCGCGCGGGCCTCGGCTCCGACGTCCTGCGCGTCAACCCCGGCCTGCGTAAGGTCACTTCGCCCTACGAGGACGGCGAGGAGCTGGTGGCGGTGCCCGCCCTGCGGATGGACGCGGCCCTGGTGCACATGAACCGCGCCGACCGCTTCGGCAATGGTCAGTACCTCGGCCCCGACCCGTACTTCGACGACCTGTTCTGCGAGGCCGCCGACACCGCGTACGTGTCGTGCGAGCGGATCGTCGACTCCGCCGAGCTCACCGCGCACGCGGCGCCACAGACGCTGCTGGTCTCCCGGCACTCGGTGACGGGCGTGACCGAGACGCCCAAGGGCGCCCACTTCACGTCCTGCGCGCCCGACTACGCCCGGGACGAGCCCTTCCAGAGGGCCTACGCCACCGCGGCGGCGGAGCCCGGAGCCTGGGCGGCCTTCCGCGACCGCTTCCTCACCGGCACCGAGCGGGACTATCACCTGGCCGTCCAGGCGTGGCACAAGGAGCAGCGATGACACGCACCGGTCCGGCGGACGAGCGGACGACGACCCGCGCGGAGTACTGCGTGATCGCCTGCGCCGAGGCCTGGCGGGGCGACGGCGAGATCCTCGCCTCCCCCATGGGCACGGTCCCCTCCGTCGCCGCCCGCCTCGCCAAGCTGACCTTCTCCCCCGAGCTGCTGCTCACGGACGGCGAGGCCCTGCTCATCGGCGACGTCCCCGCCATCGGCGCCGCGTCGGGCGTGACGGAGGGCTGGCTGCCGTACCGCAGGCATCTGACGATGGTGATGGGCGGCCGGCGGCACGTGATGATGGGGGCGAGCCAGATCGACCGCTTCGGCAACCAGAACATCTCGTGCATCGGCGACTGGGAGCGGCCCGCACGGCAGTTGCTCGGGGTGCGCGGGGCCCCGGCCAACACCATCAACAACCCCGTGAGCTACTGGATACCGAAGCACTCGCCCCGGGTCTTCGTGGCGAAGGTCGACATGATCAGCGGCGTCGGGTACGACAGCGCCGCCGCCGCGGGGCCCGCCGCCTCCCGCTTCCACGAGCTGCGCCGCGTCGTCTCCGACCTCGGTGTCTTCGACTTCGCCACGCCCGATCACTCGATGCGGCTCGTGTCCCTGCATCCGGGGGTGACGCTCGACCGGGTGCGCGAGGCCACCGGGTTCGCCCTGGCCGTGCCCGACGACGTCCCGTACACCCGCGAGCCGACCGGCGACGAACTGCGGCTGATACGCGACGTGGTGGACCCGCGGGGGCTGCGCGAGCGCGAGGTGCGGGCGTGACGGCGGGCCCGCCGGCCATCGAGACACCGCTGACCAGGCTCGTCGGGGTGCGCCACCCCATCGTGCAGACCGGCATGGGCTGGGTGGCGGGGCCGCGCCTGGTCTCGGCCGCGGCCAACGCCGGGGCGCTCGGCATCCTGGCCTCCGCGACCATGTCGGTCGAGCGGTTGCGCGAGGCGGTGCGGGAGGTCACGTCCCGTACGGAGGCGCCCTTCGGGGTCAATCTGCGGGCCGACGCGGGTGACGCGCGGGACCGGGTCCGGGTGATCGTCGACGAGGGGGTGCGGGTCGCGTCCTTCGCGCTCGCGCCGTCCAGGGAGCTGATCGCCGAACTGAAGGACGCGGGGGTGGTGGTGATCCCCTCGGTCGGCGCGCGACGCCATGCCGAGAAGGTGGCGGCGTGGGGCGCGGACGCGGTGATCGTGCAGGGCGGCGAGGGCGGCGGCCACACCGGTGAGGTCGCCACGACGGTGCTGCTGCCGCAGGTGGTCGACGCGGTGGACATACCGGTGGTCGCGGCCGGCGGGTTCCGCGACGGCCGCGGCCTGGTCGCCGCGCTCGCCTTCGGGGCGGCGGGAGTGGCCATGGGCACGCGCTTCCTGCTCACCTCGGACTCGACGGTGCCGGCCGCCGTCAAGGCCCGCTATCTGGCGGCCTCCGTCAGGGACGTCACGGTCACCACGCGCGTGGACGGCCTCCCGCACCGCATGCTGCGGACGGAGCTGGTGGCGGCCCTGGAGAGGTCGGGCCGGGCCGCGTCCCTGGCCCGCGCGGTGCGCCACGCGGCGGCGTTCCGCAGGGTCTCGGGCCTGAGCTGGTCCCGGATGGCCCGCGACGGCCTGGCGATGCGACACGGCAGGGAGCTGACGTGGAGCCAGGTGCTGCTGGCGGCCAACACGCCGATGATGCTCAGGTCCGCGATGGTGGACGGCCGCCCCGACCTCGGGATCATGGCCTCGGGCCAGGTGGCGGGAACGATCGACGACGTCCCGTCGTGCGCGGAGCTGCTGGAGAGACTGATGCGGGAGGCGAACGAGGTACTGGGGCGGTTGGGCAAGGGGGGTGGGGCTGAGGGTGGGGGTGTGGGGTGAAATGGCCGGCCAGGGTTCGAGGCGCCCACGCCGGCGGACGTTACTGGCGGACCAGCGCCAAGTGGTCCAGAGCCCGGTCCACCAGGCCGTCCGCCCCGCAGGTGCGGGCCAGCGTGAGGCCTCGCTCCAGTTCCGGGGCCGACTCCGCCGCGATGCCGTACTCCACGCGGGCCACCGCGTGTTCGTACGCGCAGGGTGAGGCCTCCAGGTAGGTGGCCGCCTTGCGGTACAGCGCCACCGAGCGCGGGCCGCTCTCCAGGGCCGCCGCGCACCGCAGGGCCTCGCCGATCGCGGTGTCCGTGCCGAACCGCTCGGCCTGCATGCGCGCGTCGGCGACGAGGCGCGTCGCCCGCTTCGGGTCCGCGTGCGCCAGGGCGCGGGCGAGGTCGAACGCCCACGGCGCGAGCACGGTGTTGTACTGGCCGCGCGCGGTCAACGCCTTGGCCGTGGCCTCCAGTTCATTGAGCCCCTCCTCCGTGCGGCCGAGGGCGAGCAGCAGCCTGCCGCGCACCGACATGGCGTCGGGCACGTAGATCGTGGAGGCGGAGGGCGGCGCGAAGCCGTACCGGTCGGCGATCGCCCCGGCCTCCTCCACGTGCCCGCGCGCGAGGAGCGTGTCGATGAGCATGCTGGCCGCCTCCCAGTGCATGGGAAGGCCCTCCCCGACACGGTCGGCGAGGCGCAGGCTCTCGCGCAGCGAACGCTCGGCGTCGGTGAGCCGTCCGCGCCTGCGGTACACATAGCCGAGGAAGGCGTGCGAGAGCGCGAGGTGACCGCCGCTCCAGCCGGCGCACTCATAGGCCCGCACGGCTTCGGTGAACAGGCTCTCCGCCCGGTCGAGACGGTCGCAGAAGGCGTAGGACCCGGCGAGCATCAGGCGGAGTTCGAAGCTCCACTCGGTGTCGGTCCAGCCGAGCCCCGGCGCGAGGCGGCCGTTGACGAGGGCGCGGTCGCAGAGCTCGACGACCATCTCCGCGTTCTCCCCGCGGGTCATCGCGTCGAAGGCGCGCAGGATCAGCAGGGCACGCTCGGAGTTGTCCCGGCCCGAGAGCGGCCCCGCCAGTGCGGCGAGCCGCCGGGAACGCCCCGGCGAGTCCTCCTCGCCCGCGTGGATGCCCTCCCACATGTAGTGCACGGCTTGCAGGCGCAGCCGCGCGGGCCCCGGTTCGAGCCGGCTCTCCTCATCGGCGATGGCCCGAAGGCCCTCTTCGAGCTGGTCGTTGTGGACCAGGGCCTGGGAGAGGCGGCAGACCGCGTCGACGCGCAGCTCCTGGTCGAGGCCGCGCATGGAGAGCGCCTCGCGCAGGTGGGCGATGGTGGTGGAGGGCGAGGTCAGCAGGGTGGCGCACCCCAGTTCGTACAGCACGCGCGCGTGGATCTCGGGCAGCGGCGGTTCCCGCAGGGCCCGCTCCAGGCAGCGCCGGGCCGCGTCGGGCGCGCCCACCGCGAGGTGTTCGGCGGCGGCCTGGCGCATCTGCTCGACCAGTTCGGGGTCGTCGTCCGGGTGGACTTCGAGCAGGTGCCGGGAGGCCGCGGCGGCGCCGAGCCCGGACTGCGCGACGACGGAGGCGGCCCGGCCGTGCATGGCGGTGCGGATGCCACCGGAGATCGAGCGGTAGATCGTGCTCGCGAGCTGCGGGTGGACGAACTCCAGGACTTCGCCCTCGCGGAGCAGGATGCGCGCGGCGCAGAGCCGGTCCGCGCACTCCTCGGCCTTGTCGCGGGGCATCCCGGCGAGCCGGGCGGCCAGGTCCAGGGAGATGGAGGTGCCGAGGATGGCGGCCGCCCAGGCGAAGCGGGTGACGTCGGTGCCGAGGCTCTCCAGGCGGGCGACCAGGCCGTTGCCCTTGGCGGTGCGGTTGAGGGCGCGCAGGCCGTCCGCGGAGCTCTCGACCGGTTCGAGCTCGCTGTCCTGCACCTTGGCGAGGAGCTCCACCGATTCGTACGGATTGCCGCCGGTGACCGCCCAGACCTCGCGGCAGAACGGAGCGTCGGCGTGCTCGCCGAGGGTGGCGCGGGTGAGGCCCGCGGCGGCGTCCGGGGTGAGCGCGCGCAGGGTGGTGAAGGTGTGGGCCGCGGCGTCGACGGTGGCGATGTGGCGGGCGCTCACACCCTCGGCGTCGCCGGGCCGGTGGGCGACCACGACGAGCACGGGCAGTTCGTCGAGGCGACGGGCGAACGCGGCGAGCCACTGGAGCGTTTCCTGGTCGGCCCAGTGCGCGTCGTCGATGATGAGGACGAGCGGCCACTTCAGCTGGGCGAACCGCGAGACCGCCTCGACGAGGCCGTCGCAGACGGCCTTCGGGTCGGCCTGGCCGCCGCCGGGTACGGCCACGCCGAGGGCGGGGCCCGCGATGTCGTACCGGTCGCCGAGGTATTCGCGGACCTCCTCGTCCGAGAGGGCGACGAGTGCGGGTTGCAGGAGCTGGCGTACGACGTTGAAGGGGACGGAGGTCACCGTCTCGCCGCCGCGCGCCGTCCAGACGGTGGCGCGGCCCTCCGCCATGCGGCGCACCGCGGTGAGGAGCGCCGTCTTGCCGATGCCGGCCTCGCGGCTGAAGGCCAGGAGCCCGCCCGTGCTCGTGGAGTCCATGCAGAGCTCGTCGAGAGCACGGGACGCGGCGGCGAGTTCGTCCTCGCGCTCCCACAGCGGGATCCAGGCGGCTCCTCCGGGCCGTCCCTGCGTCATCGCTTCCTCCCGGATCACTCAATCGGCGTACTGAGTCGAGACTAGCCGGGTCGGGGCCGCCGTGGAGCGCCGTCCGGGCAGGTACTCCGACAGGGTGAGACGAGGTGCCGGGCGCGAGCGGCGCGGGGCGTCCGCGGCAGAGGCCCTCAGAGGCGTTCGATGATCGTCACGTTGGCCTGGCCGCCGCCCTCGCACATCGTCTGGAGGCCGAACCGGCCGCCGGTGCGCTCCAGTTCGTGCAGGAGGGTCGTCATCAGTCTGGCCCCCGTCGCGCCGAGGGGGTGGCCAAGCGCGATCGCACCGCCGTTGACGTTGACCTTCTCGGGGTCGGCGCCGGTCTCCCTCAGCCAGGCGAGGACGACCGGCGCGAACGCCTCGTTGATCTCGACCAGGTCGATGTCGCCGATGCTCATGCCGGTCTTCTTCAGGGCGTACGCGGTGGCGGGGATCGGCGCGGAGAGCATCCGGATGGGGTCCTCGCCGCGCACGGAGAGATGGTGCACGCGGGCTCGCGGCGTCAACTTGTGCTCGCGCACGGCCTTCTCGCTCGCGAGCAGCATCGCCGCGGCGCCGTCGGAGACCTGTGAGGAGCAGGCGGCGGTGAGCGTGCCGTCGGCCAGGACGGGCGCGAGGCCCGCCATCTTCTCCAGGGTGGTGTCCCGGCGCGGGCCCTCGTCGGTGGTGATGTCGTCGTACGCGACGAGTTCGCGCGCGAAGCGGCCCTCGTCGATGGCGCGGATCGCCCGCTGGTGGGAGCGGAGCGCGAACTCCTCCATGTCGCGGCGGGATATGTCCCACTTGGCGGCGATGAGCTGGGCGCCGTGGAACTGGTTGACGGGCCGGTCGCCGTACCGGGCCCGCCAGCCCTCGCTGCCCGCGTAGGGGCCGTCGGTGAGGCCGAGGGGTTCGGCGGCCCGGCGGGAGGCGAAGGCGATGGGGATCATCGACATGTTCTGTGTGCCGCCGGCCACGACGAGGTCCTGGGTGCCGGACAGGACGCCCTGCGCGGCGAAGTGCACGGCCTGCTGGGACGAACCGCACTGCCGGTCGATCGTCACGCCTGGCACCTCCTCGGGGAGCCCGGCGGCCAGCCAGCTGGTACGGGCGATGTCACCGGCCTGCGGCCCGACGGTGTCCAGACAGCCGAAGACGACGTCCTCCACGGCGGCGGGATCGACGCCGGAACGCTCGACGAGCGCCTTGAGGACATGGGCACCCAGGTCGGCGGGGTGGACCCCGGCGAGCCCCTTCCCGCGCCTGCCGACGGGGGTACGGACCGCTTCGACGATGTAGGCCTCGGCCATGGCGTGCTCTCCTCGGTCGTGGAACGCGCCGCCCTTCGGCGCGCCGCTTACGTACGTACGGAGATGCCGTCCAGGACCATCGACAGGTACTGGCGGGCGATCTCCTCGGGGCTGTGGCCTCCGCCGGGGCGGTACCAGGACGCGGCGACCCAGACGGTGTCGCGCACGAAGCGGTAGGCGAGCCGGATGTCCAGGTCGTCGCGGAAGGCGCCTTCGGCGACGCCGCGCTCCAGTGTGGTCAGCCACGCCTTCTCGAAGCGCTGCTGGGAGTCCGACAGGTACTGGAAGCGCTCCTGCGCGACCAGGTGCTTGGCCTCCTTCTGGTAGATCGCGACGGCGGCGCGGTGCCGGTCGATCTCCCGGAAGGACTCGGTGACCAGGGCCTCCAGCGTCGCCCTGGGGTCAAGCTGAGCCTGGAGCACGGTGTCGTACCCGTCCCAGAGCTCGGCGAGGAAGGTGCGCAGGATCTCTTCGAGCATCGACTCCTTGGAGTCGAAGTGGTAGTAGAGGCTGCCGGCGAGCATGCCCGCGGCGTCGGCGATCTTGCGGACCGTGGTGGCGTTGTACCCCTGCTCGGCGAAGACGTCGGCGGCGATGCCGAGCAGTTCGTGGCGCCGCTCGGGCGAGGGGCTCACCGCGGTCTTCTTCTTGCGGGCGCCCGGCCGCGGTGCGCTGGCGCTCGGTTCCGGTGCGCTGGTGCCCGGTTCCGGTGCGCTGGGGCTGGTGCGGGGGCTGGTGCTGGTCTTCGGTTTCGACACACGGTCATTCTCCGCCTAGGCGCGCTGACTGCTGACCGAGACCGTCTCACCCGTCATGTACGACGAGTAGCCACTGGCCAGGAAGACCATGACGTTGGCCATCTCCCACGGCTCCGCATACCGCCCGAACGCCTCGCGGGCCGTGAGCTCCGCGAGGAGCTCGGGCGAGGTGACCTTCGCGAGATGGGGGTGCATGGCGAGGCTCGGCGCGACCGCGTTGACGCGGATGCCGTGCGGGGCGGCCTCGACCGCGGCGCAGCGGGTGAGGGCCATGACGCCCGCCTTGGCCGCGGCATAGTGCGCCTGCCCGGCCTGGGCGCGCCAGCCGAGCACCGAGGCGTTGTTCACGATGACGCCGCCGCGCGCGGCGGCCCGCAGGCGGCGCAGGGCGGCGCGGGTACACCGGAACGTGCCGGTCAACGTCACGTCGATGACCTTGTCCCACTGCTCGTCGGTCATCTCGGTGAGCTCCGCGGTGCCGCCGAGGCCCGCGTTGTTCACCACGATGTCCAGGCGGTCGTGGCGGGCCTCCGCCAGCTCGAACAGGCTCTGCACCTGCGCCTCTTCGGTGACGTCGCACGGGATGCCGTCGACGCGGTCCGCGCCGAACTCCTCGGCGAGCGCCGCCACCGACTCCTTGGTGCGGCGCGGGTGGGCGTCGCCGATGACGACGCGTGCGCCCTCCTCGAGGAAGCGGCGGGCGGTGGCGCCGCCTATACCGGCCCCCGCGGCGGCCGTGATCACGGCGGTGCGGCCCGCGAGCAGGTCATGGCCGGGCGGACAGACGGGCACGTCCGGTGGGCGAGCGAATGCATCCATGGGCGGCCGGCCCTCCCATCCCCTGACCGCGGCGGTGCCGACCGATCCTCGGCTCTTCGCGGCTCTCGACTCTTCGACACCACACAGAGTAATCTACCAAACACTTGTTAGGGAAGAGGGAATCGACGAGAGACGAAGGGGGCGGTCCTGCGATGGACCTCGACTTCACCGCGCGGGAGCGCGAGTTCAGGCGGCGGGCGCGCGCGTGGCTGGCCGCGCACGTGCCGGTCGCGCCGCTGCCGTCCCTGGAGACCGAGGCGGGTTTCGCCGCCCACCGGGAGTGGGAGCGTGAGCTCGCGGCGGACCGCTGGTCGGTGGTCTCCTGGCCCGAGGAGTACGGCGGACAGGGCGCCGGCCTCGTCGAATGGCTGCTGTTCGAGGAGGAGTACCACGCGGCGGGAGCGCCGGGCCGGGTCTCGCAGAACGGCATCAGCCTGCTCGCGCCGACCCTCTTCGACCACGGCACCGCCGAGCAGCGCGCCCGGGTGCTGCCCGCCATGGCGACTGGCGAGGTGATCTGGGCCCAGGCCTGGTCGGAGCCCGAGGCGGGGTCGGACCTGGCGTCGCTGCGGTCCACCGCGCGGCGGACCGAGGGCGGCTGGCTGATCGGCGGCCAGAAGACGTGGTCGTCACGGGCCGCCTTCGCCGACCGCGCGTTCGGCCTGTTCCGCTGCGAGCCGTGCGGGGCCGGGGCGGGGGGCGCGCCGCCCAAGCCGCACCAGGGACTGGTGTATCTGATGTTCCCCCTCGACGCGGCCGGGGTGAGAGTCCGCCCCGTCGGGCGTCTGGACGGTAAGCCCGCCTTCGCCGAACTCTTCCTCGACGACGTCTTCGTGCCCGACGGGGACGTCATCGGCGAGCCGGGCCAGGGCTGGCGCATCGCCATGTCGACCACGGGCAACGAACGCGGTCTGACCCTGCGCTCCCCCGGCCGCTTCCTCGCCACGGCCGACCGCCTCGCGCGGCGCTGGCGGGCCCAGGGCGACCCGACGGACACGGCCCTGCGCGACCGGGTCGCCGACGCCGTCATCGGGGCACGCGCGTACGAACTGTTCACCTGGGCGAGCGCCTCGCGCTTCGCGGCCGGGGAGACGATCGGCGCCGAGTCCAGCCTGAACAAGGTCTTCTGGTCGGAACACGACATCGCCACTCATGAGACGGCGCTCGACCTGCTGGGGGCGGAGGGCGAACTGACCGCCGGGGCCGGGGCCGGGGCCGAGGACGACGCGGCCTGCGGTGGCGGGGCCGAAGGCGGCAAACCCGGCGGCGACAGGCCCGGTGGTGGCGAGCCGGGCAGTTGCCGTTCGGGTGGGGATGCGTACGACTGGGTCGAGGGGTACGTCTTTTCGCTGGCCGGGACCATCTATGCCGGGACCAATGAGATCCAGCGCGACATCATCGCCGAGCGGCTGCTCGGGCTGCCGAAGGGGCGTCGCTGATGAGGTTCCTTCTCGATGCCGAGCAGCGGGAGTTCGCGCGGTCGCTGGACGCGATGCTGACGGCGGCCGGCACGGTGGCCCCCGCGCGCGCGTGGGGCGCGGGTGACCACGCCCCGGGGCAGGCCGTGTGGACGCGGCTCGCGGACGCGGGGGTGTTCGCGTTGGCGGTCCCGCGGGAGTACGAAGGGGTCGGCCCGCTGCCCGCCGAGACGGCCGTCGCCTTCGTGGAGCTGGGCAGGCACGCCGTGCCGGGACCGGCCGTCGAGACGGTGGCCGCCTCGGCGTTGCTCTCCCGCCTGGCCGCGCTGGGCGAGCCGGGACCTGCCAAGCGGTTCCTGCCCGCGCTCGCCACGGGCAGGGCGAGCGCGACGCTGACACTCCCGGACGGCGGGCCGTATGCCGTGGACCCGCAGGTGGCGGACCTCATCCTGACGGTGGTCGAGGACGAGCTGCGGCTGGCGCCCGGCCACGCGCGCGTGCGCCGCTCCCTCGACCGCGCACGGTACCTGGCCGCTCCCCTGCCCGGCGGTGAACTGCTGGCCGCGGGCCCTGCGGTGGCCGACGCCACCCGGCACGCGACGCGGTGGGCGGCTCTCGCCACGGCCGCGCAGAGCCTCGGCGTCGGGCTCACGCTGCTCGACCGAACCGTGGTGTATGTGAAGCAGCGCTCCCAGTTCGGCGCGCCGATCGGGGCGTTCCAGGCGGTCAAGCACCGCCTGGCGGATGTCCTGGTGGCCCTGGAGTTCGCCCGGCCGCTGGTGTTCGGCGCCGCGCTGACCATGGCGCCGGCAGATGTCGCCGCCGCCAAGGTGACGGCGGCCGAGGCGGCGTACGGGGCGGCTCGCGCGGCGCTCCAGCTCCACGGGGCGATCGGGTACACCGCCGAGTTCGACCTCTCCCTGTGGCTGACCAAGGCGCGGGTGCTGCGGAGCGCCTTCGGGGGTCCGGGGGTGTGGCGCGGGCGGGTCCTCGCCGCGCGGGAGTGAGCCTGCCGTACCGCCCTTCCGCGCCCCCAGTGACTCCGCGCGCGGGGTGGCGGTGCCGGGCCCCGGAGTCAAGGGAAAGCCGCACGTCCGGCGGGCGGGCCGGCATGGCGAACGACCGCGCCCGACAATACGTTCGAGTAAGGGGGGTCACCCGCGGTCCACGGGGTGCGATGATCAAACGCATTGGCGAGCCGACCGAGAAGGAGGCCCCACGTGCGCGTGATCGGGCTCATGTCAGGGACCTCGTACGACGCGATCGACGCGGCAGCCGCCGATCTGATCCTGGACGGCGACCGTCTGACGCTCACTCCCCTGGGGTTGATCAGCCGGGGCTACGACGGGGGACTGCGTTCCCGGCTCGCCGCCGCGCTGCCTCCCGCGGCCACCACGCTCGCCGACGTCTGCCGGCTCGACACGGAGATCGGCCGGGCCTTCGCCGCCGCCGCGGTCGAGGCGGACCGCGAGCTGTGCGACGGACAGGCCGGGCTGGTCGCCTCGCACGGCCAGACCGTCTACCACTGGGTGGCGGACGGGCAGGTGCACGGCACCCTGCAGATCGGGCAGCCCGCGTGGATCGCCGAGGCGACGGGGCTGCCGGTGGTCGCCGACTTCCGCCCCCGGGACATCGCGGCGGGCGGCCAGGGCGCGCCCCTGGTCAGCCTCGTGGACCGGATGTGGCTGCGCGGCAGGCCCGGCGCCCCCGCCGCGCTGAACCTGGGCGGCATCGCCAACATCACCGCCCCCGACGGCACGGCCTTCGACACGGGCCCCGCCAACGCCCTGATCGACGCGGCGGTGAGCGAGGCCACGGGTGGCCGCCTGGCCTATGACCTGGACGGTGGCCTCGCCGCCCGCGGCACCGTCGACGAGGCCCTGCTCGCCCGGCTTCTCGCCGAGCCGTACTACGCGCTCCCCGCGCCGAAGACGACCGGCAAGGAGCTCTTCCATCTGCCCTATCTCCGTACGGCGTTGCGGGGGTACGAGACGCTGCCCCCCGAGGACGTCGCCGCCACGCTGACCCGGCTCACCGCCCGCACGGTCGCCGACGCGGTCCGCTCGGTGCGGGCCACGGAGGTCATCGCCTCCGGCGGCGGCACGCGCAACCCGGCGCTGATGGCCGCGCTGCGGACGGAGTTGGGCACCGCCGTCGCGCTGCGCACGTCCGACGAGCTGGGCATGCCGGCCGCGGCGAAGGAGGCATACGCCTTCGCCGTCCTCGGCTTCCTGACCCTGCACGGCCTGCCGGGCACCGACCCGGCGAGCACGGGGGCCCGGCACGCGAGCGTCCTGGGCTCGGTCACCCCGGGCCGCCACGGGACGCCGTGGCCGGAGCCGGTACGGGAGAAGGCGGGACCGATGCGTCTGGTCGTCAACGGGCATGGGAGCGGGGGCCGGTAGAGCGGGCCGGTAGGGCGGGCGCTCGCCTGAGGCGGGAATCAGGGGGAAACCAACGAGGCTCCGCGGGCCCGCGTGTCCGGCGAGGTCATTGAGGACCGCCCCTCTCATCCCGCTTTCACGGTGAGCTCATACTCTGGCGCCCATGACGCAGATGACTCCCCCCGGCTGGTACCCCGATCCCGGCCAGGCCGCCGGCGCCTCTCCCACCGAGCGCTGGTGGGACGGGAACGCATGGACGGATCAGGTGCGCGCCGCCGGTGGCGCGTACGCGCAGCCGACCCAGCCCAGCGGCCAGCCCAGCCAGCCCGGCGGCCATCCCGGCCACCCTGGCCAGCCCGGCCAGGTCGCCCAGCCGGCCTTTCCGGCGTATCCGGCACAGCCCCCGGCGCCGCAGCGGCGCGGCCTGCGCGTCGCGATAGCCGCGGGTGCGGTGCTCGTCGTACTCGCCGGGATCGGCGGGGGCGTGTACGCCCTCAACGCCGACGATGACGGCGACGGCGGCTCCGCGGCCGATGAGCCGTCGTCCGGGGCCCCGCGGGCGCCGCGGGACTCGGAGGCGCCCGACGCGCCCCGGGCGCCCGAATCCGGCACCCCGCGGGCCCCGCAGGAGTCCGGCTTCGCGACCGACCCGGTCAACGGCATCAAGATCCCGATACCCGACGGCTGGAAGGGCGGCACCACCCAGACGGGCGCCGGGGTGCAGACGGACCCCATCCCGTGCCCGGGCAACACCGGCGAGTCGTGCACCCGCGCCAGCGCGTTCTCCCAGTCCGCGAAGGAGCTGAAGCTCGACGCGAAGACGCCCGAGGAGGCCGCGAAGGAGGACATCAAGCAGAACGCGAAGGAGGGGTACGGCGGCAAGACCTACGGCCGGATCACCTCGCACAAGGTGCTGGCCTCCGAGGCGATCACCGTCGCGGGCCAGAAGGGCTACCACGTCCGCTGGAAGGCCGTCACGGAGAAGAGCGACGACGGGTACGTCGAGTCGCTCGCCTTCCCGTCCCCCGCCGACAAGGACAAGCTCGTCATCGTCCGCATGGGCATCGACGTGAACGACAAGGCTCCCTCGCAGTCCGCCATGGACAAGATCGCCAAGGGCATCAAGGCCGCCCCCATCGGCGGCGGAGGCACGGGTCAGGACGTCTGACCGGCGGCCGTGGGCGGTGCCCCCAAGCACCGCCCACGATCCGCCGGAACCAGCGGGCCGGCCGGGGTTCCTCGCCGCTCAGGAGGAACCCCGTCCGGCCCGGGGGTGCGCGCCGCCCCCGTCCCCACGGTGCGGCGCGGGCGGACCCGGGTCCCGTCATCCGACAGACCCGGGCCCACGATTCAGGTGAGGCCGAGCGCGGGCAGCACGCAGGCCTCGACGAAACGGGTCAGATACTCCTCGTCGGCGTGTGCGCCCTCGATGACCGGTCTGGCCCGCAGCACGCCGAAGAGCTGCACCGTGACGAACTCCACCGCCGGATGTCCCGCCGCGATCTCGCCTCGCTCGACGCCCCGCCGGATGATCGCGTCCATGGCCTGGAGCTCCGGCTCGACCAGCGTCTCACGCAGCGCCCGCTGTAGGTCGACGTCTTGCAGGACCGCGTGGCTGAGCGCCTGGACCAGCATGGTGTCCCGCCCCGACTCCTCGCCCGCGACCCGGGCCGCCGCCCGCAGGTCCCCGGCGAGGCTGCCGGTGTCGATGCCCTGGAAGCGCACACAGCGGTTGGCCCGCAGCGCCGCCGCCACGAACTGCGGCTTGGTCTTCCACTGCCGGTAGAGCGTGGACTTGCTGCACCGGGTGCTCGCGGCCACGCCCTCCATGGTCAGGGACTCGTACCCGCACTGGCGGAGCTGGTCGAGGACGGCGTCGTAGAACTCCTGCTCACGCTCCGGCGTGATCTTCGAGCGGCTCGACGTCGACGTCATGACTCTTCTCCTCGGTACGGGGGCCGAACCGGTGCCATCAGCCCCCATCGATACGCCAGTGTACCGGTACGCCTCCGTATCGGTACACTGGCGTATCGATGAGTGGGGCGATCCCTCGCTCAGGACCGCACCACCCAGTCGTCACGTAAAGGGGCCGGGGGATGAAATCCCGAACCGAGCCTGCCGAACGGGAGCCGGACACAACCGTCCGGGAGCCGGACACATCTGCCCGACCACCCCTCGTCCGCGAGCTCCTCCTCGTCATAGGACTCTTCCTCGTCTACAAGTTCGGCAGGCAGCTGGCCAACGGACACACCGCCGAGGCCTTCCGCAACGCCCACCACGTGTGGGACGCCGAGCGGACCCTGCGCCTGCCCGGCGAGGGCGCCGTGCAGGATCTCCTGCTGCACGGCGACCCGCTGATCCACGTCGCGAACACCTACTACGCGACCGTGCACTTCCCGGCGACCCTGCTGTTCCTCGTCTGGCTCTACGCGTGCCGCCCCCGGCACTACGTCTGGGCGCGCCGGGCGCTCGCCGCGCTGACCGCCGCCGCGCTCGTGCTGCACCTGGGGTTCCCGCTCGCGCCGCCGCGGATGCTGGACGCCGCCCACCTCGTGGACACGGCACAGGTGTACGGGCCCTCGGTGTACGCCGCCAAGCCCGCGACGGACACCATGGCCAACCAGTTCGCGGCCATGCCCTCGCTGCACTTCGGCTGGGCCCTGATGGTCGCCGTCGGCATGATCGTCGCGACCTCGACGCGGTGGCGCTGGCTGTGGCTGCTGCATCCGCTCCTGACCCTGCTCGTGGTCGTCGGCACGGCGAACCACTACTGGCTGGACGCGATCATGGCGACCGTCCTGCTCGGCGCCGCGCTCGCGGTGATCCGCCTGCCGCGCCCCAAGCGGTCCGTGGTCGTGGGGCACTCCTCCGGTACGGCGCATGAGGCACCGGCGTACGAGCCTCCGGCGCATGAGGCACCGACGCATGAGGCTCCGGGGCATGAGGCTCCGGCGTACGAGCCCGCGGCGGGCACGCCCGAGCTGATCGCTTCGGGGGCCGGACGGTGAACGCCACGCTGGTCGCGGTCGCGCTCTCCCTCGTCTCGGCCGCCGCGTACGCGGCGGCGGCCGTGGCCCAGGAGCGGCTCGCCGCCCGGGTCACCGAGGGCGAGAGCGGGGCCCTGCGGATGCTCGGCAGCGGCGTCTGGTGGTCGTCGGTCGGCCTCAACGCGGCCGCCGCGCTGCTGCACGTGGCCGCCCTGAAGTACGGCCCGCTCACGCTGGTCCAACCCCTCGGAGCGCTCACCCTGGTCGCCGCCGTACCCCTCGGCGCGCGCCTCGCGGGGCGCCGGGTCACGCGCCTGGAGTGGCGCGGCACCGGGCTCACGCTCATCGGCCTCGGCGCGCTGCTCCTGACCGCCTCGGGTCCGGCGCCGGACGACACCCTGACCGTGCCGGAGGCGCTGGTGGTGGCCGCCGGGACCATGGTCGCCATCGGGGTGCTCTCGCGGCCCGGCACGCGGCCGGGGCTGCGGCACGCGACCGCGTCGGGCTTCGCGTCCGGCGTCGCGTCGGCGCTCACGCAGACCGTCACGGTCGCCGTCACCGACCGCTCGGGGCCGCTGCTCAGCCCGAAGGTCGTGATCGTGGCGCTGCTGGTGGCCGCGTTCGCCGCCGGCGGCCTGCTGCTCTCGCAGACCGCCTACCGCGGCGGCCTCGGCGCCCCGCTCGCCGTGGTGACGCTCTCCAACCCGGTCGCGGCCTCGGTCATCGGGGTGGCGCTGCTCGGGGAACGGCTCCAGGGCGGCGTCGTGGGCATCCTGCTCGCGGTGGCGGGCGCCGCGGTGGCCGCGTACGGGGTGGTCGTGCTCACGCGCTCGCCGCGGGCGGTCCCGGATGTTCCGGTCCCGGATGTTCCGGTGCCGGAGTACCTGCCGTCGGTCCCGGGCCGGCCGGTGGAACCGGCGGCGCTGCACCTGTCGCGCTCCTGACGGCGCAGCGACGAAAACGGCGTCGGCCGCACCCCCGGCAGGGGACGCGGCCGACGCCGTCGCCGTGTGCGGTCCGGTCACCCGAAGCCGCGGGAATCCTGCTTGAGGGCCGTGTCGACGGTCAGGGCGGTCGCCACGACCAGGCTCAGGAGCGGCTCGGGGAGCTGGTAGTGGATCTGTAGGACGTAGTTGTCCGCGGTGGTGAACATGGTCTTCGCGAGGCCTTCCCAGGTCTTCGTGATCCGGGCGACCTCGTTGTCCGCGTGGTCGACGATCGCGAAGTTCCACGCGCGCCAGTTCTCCGCCTTGATCGCGCCGACCTGCCGGCCGTCCACCATCATGCCGAAGTTGATCTTGCCGATCATGTTCTGCTGGACGATCTCGCCGATCGGCTGTCCGTCCGGGCGCTCGACGACGACCCGTGACTTCATGAACTTCGCCGGGCGGGTCAGCAGCATCTGCGGCTGACCGTAGGCGTCGCGGATCTCCAGCTTGTGCGTCAGGAACTGGTCGACGCTGGAGACGAAGCGCGCGACCTTCTTGAGCGTGCTCTGGCCCACCTGCACGACCGTGCCGAGCGTGTTGCCCGACTGGTCCATGACGCTGTACTCGTTGGTCAGCTCGATGAGCTTGGCCTTCTGGTTCACCACGAGGACCGGCTCGGTGAAGAGCGTGCCGCCGCCCTGCCCGCTCGGCACCACGCCCGCCTGCTGCTGCACCTGGCGCTGCACCTTCGCCGGGTCGGCGGCCACGGGCGCGGCCTGGACCTGCGCCTGGCCGGCCTGCTGGCCGGGGCTGGTGTGCTCGGTCCACTGGGACCCGTCCCACCAGCGCAGCAGCTGAGCCGCGCCCTGAGGGTCCGCGTACCAGCCTTCAGGAGTGTTCGAATGCGTCGTCACCCGCCAGACCCTACCTTCCAGCCACACACATCCCGCCAGCCCCGTGCACAAGACCCTTCCCGCTAGAAACCGGCGTCGAGCCGCAGCGCCCCCGGCTCCTCCCGCAACTCCACCACCGCGATGCGGCCCGCCGCACGCACGTCGCCCTCGGCCAGCGCGAACCGGTCGAGGACCGCGCGGGGCGCCGACACCGTGGCCCGCGCGACCTCGGCCCGCATGGACAGCTTCGCCCGGGACTTGGCCCTGCGGACGGCCGCGATGGCCTCCGACGCCGTACCGAGCAGCGCCTCATCACCCGCGTACCGGCGCAGCTCCTCGCCGCTCGGCCAGGCGGCACGGTGCACGGACCCGTCCCGCCACCACGACCAGACCTCCTCCGTGACGAACGGCAGGACCGGCGCGAAGAGCCGCAGCAGAACGTCGAGCGCGGTGCGCAGGGCGGCCCGTGCCGACTCCGTGGCCGCGGTGTCGCCGTGGTCGCCGTACGCCCTGGCCTTGACCAGCTCCACGTAGTCGTCGCAGAAGCGCCAGAAGAGCTGTTCCGTACGGTCGAGGGCGCGCGCGTAGTCGAAGGCGTCGAAGGCGGCGGTGGCCTCCTCCACGGTCGACGCGAGCGCGGCGAGCAGCGCCCGGTCCAGCGGCTCGGTGACGGCACCGGTGTCGGCACCCGTGTCGGCCTCGCCGAGGCCCAGGCCCAGGCCCAGGCCCAGGCCCAAGACGAATTTGCCGACGTTGAGCAGCTTCGTGGCGAGGCGCCGCCCGATCTTCATCTGCCCGACGTCGAACGCCGTGTCCGTCCCGGGCCGCCCGCTCGCCGCCCAGTAACGGACGGCGTCCGCACCGTGCCGGTCGAGGAGGTGGTCCGGGGTGACCACGTTGCCCCGCGACTTCGACATCTTCTTGCGGTCGGGGTCGAGGATCCAGCCGGAGATCGCCGCGTGCTTCCAGGGCAGCGAGCCGTGCCCGGTGTGGGCGCGCACGACGGTCGAGAACAGCCAGGTGCGGATGATCTCGTGGGACTGGGGCCGCAGGTCCATGGGGAAGACCCGCGCGAACAGATCGGGGTCCGTACGCCACTTGCCCGCGATCTGCGGGGTGAGCGAGGACGTCGCCCAGGTGTCCATGACGTCGGGGTCGCCGGTGAAGCCGTGCGGTTCGCCCCGCTGGTCGGCCGTGTGACCCGGCGGGGTCTCGGCGCTCGGGTCGACGGGCAGGGCCGTCCGGTCGGGGACGATGGGGCGGGAGTGGTCCGGCTGTCCGGCGCCGTCCAGGGGGTACCAGACGGGGATCGGAACGCCGAAGAACCGCTGGCGGCTGATCAGCCAGTCGCCGTTGAGGCCGCCGACCCAGTTCTCGTAGCGGACCCGCATGTGCGGCGGATGCCACTCGACCTCCGACCCGCGCGCGAGGAGCCGCTCGCGCAGTCCGGTGTCACGGCCGCCGTTGCGGACGTACCACTGGCGGGTGGTGACGATCTCCAGGGGCTTGTCGCCCTTCTCGAAGAACTTGACGGCGTGTGTGACGGGGCGCGGCTCGCCGAGCAGGTCGCCGCTCCGGCCCAGCAGCTCGACGACGCGTTCGCGCGCGGTGTGCGCCGTGGCTCCCGAGAGCCGCGCGTACGCGGCGACGGAGTCCGGAGTCTCGACGCCGCTCGGCGGTTCGGCGAGGAAGCGGCCGTCCCAGCCGATGACCGGCCGGGTGGCGAGCCGCAGCTCACGCCACCACGTGACGTCGGTGGTGTCGCCGAACGTGCAGACCATCGCGATGCCCGTGCCTTTGTCCGGCGCCGCGAGGTGGTGCGCCACGACCGGGACCTCGACCCCGAAGAGGGGGGTGCGGACGGTGGTGCCGAACAGCTCCCGGTAGCGCTCGTCGTCCGGGTGGGCCACCAGCGCGACGCAGGCGGGCAGCAGCTCGGGGCGGGTCGTCTCGATCTCGACCGTGCCGCCGTCCGCGCCCCGGAAGGCGAGCCGGTGGTAGGCGGCGGGCCGCTCCCGGTCCTCCAGCTCGGCCTGGGCGACCGCCGTGCGGAACGTGACGTCCCACAGCGTGGGCGCCTCGGCGACGTACGCCTCGCCGCGCGCGAGGTTGTCGAGGAAGGCGAGCTGGGAGGCGGCACGGGCGTCGGCGTCGATGGTCTGGTAGGTGTGCGACCAGTCGACGGAGAGGCCCAGTTTGCGCCAGAGCGCCTCGAACGCCTTCTCGTCCTCGGCGGTGAGCCGCTCGCACAGCTCGATGAAGTTCCGCCGGGAGACCGGCAGTGGGTGCTTTCCGGGAAGCTCCGGCGGCGTGAAGCCGGGGTCGTAGGGGAGTGAGGGGTCGCAGCGGACGCCGAAGTGGTTCTGGACGCGCCGCTCGGTCGGCAGCCCGTTGTCGTCCCACCCCATGGGGTAGAAGACTTCCTTGCCGCGCATGCGCTGGTAGCGGGCGACGGTGTCGGTGTGCGTGTACGAGAAGACGTGGCCGACGTGGAGCGAACCGCTGACCGTGGGCGGCGGGGTGTCGATGGAGAAGATCTCGTCCCGTGTCTTCGAGCGGTCGAAGGTGAATACGCCCGACTCGTCCCATCGCCTGGACCACTTGTCTTCGAGCCCGTCGAGAACGGGCTTGTCCGGGACGCCTGCGCGGCGATGGGTGAATGCCATGCCAACGCATGCTAGCCAGGGCCGACGGCCTGCGGCTTCTCCTTTTCTCCGGCCGCCGCTCCCCCGCCCGTGCGGCGAGGGAAGCGGGGGCGGCGGCGCGCAGTGGGTCAGGGGGTGGTCAGGGCCGGGTCGCTGGTGCTCGGGGTGCCGGTTTCCACGTGGCCGGCGTAGCGCCGCAGGAAGTGGGCGTCGGCGTCGGACGTCACCGTCAGGTCGTACCAGCGCTTGGTGTGGCGCAGTTCGACGGTGTGCCGCACGGTGGCGCCCGCCTTGACCTTGAAGGTCTGGGCGGCGCCGCCGTAGGCGTTGGTCAGCCTGAGGTGCACGTCGGTGCTGCCCGCGTTCTCGAAGGTCAGCTTGATGTTGCCGGTCGTGCCGTCGTGGCGGGCGGTGACCTCGGGGCCCGCCTTCTTGTTCGGTCCCCGGAAGGTACGCAGGAACCCGTTGGGCCCGTAGACGGAGAGGTCGTAGGAGCCGTTCGAGTACGCCGAGTTCCAGGTGTCGGAGAGGGTCCTGCCCGCCCCGGTGGTGTACGTCCAGGGGCCGTCGGTGCGGTTGCCGGAGCGGACGTGGAAGCAGACGCCCGCCTTGTCGCCGCCGCCGAAGGTCAGCGTGAACTTCCCCGCGGCGACGTCGGCGGCGCCGTCCACCAGCGGGACGTACGGCAGGGCGCGCGCGGGCCGCGAGCCGCGCTCCTGCTGGGGCAGCGCCGGATCGGCGGGTGCCTTGGGGACGTAGTCGGGGTGGCGGTCGTTGTCCGGCGGCTCGTAGGCCGCGGTGTCGGGCAGCCCGGCCGGCTCGGTGTCCTTGCCGCTGAAGTCGAAGGCGGAGGTCAGGTCGCCGCAGATGGCGCGGCGCCACGGCGAGATGTGGGGCTCCTCGACGCCGAAGCGGCGCTCCATGAACCGGATGATCGACGTGTGGTCGAAGACCTCGGAGTTCACGAAGCCGCCGGTGCTCCACGGCGAGACGACGATCATCGGCACGCGCTGGCCGAGGCCGTAGTGGCCAGCCGCGTAGGAGGCGTTGCCCGGGAAGTAGTCGAGGGTGGTGTCGACGGTGGACTTGCCCTGGTTCGCGTCCTTCGGGACGTACGGCGGGACGATGTGGTCGAAGTAGCCGTCGTTCTCGTCGTACGTGACGAACAGCGCCGTCTTGGCCCACACCTCGGGGTTCGACGTGAGCGCGTCGATGACCTGCGCGATGTACCAGGCGCCGTAGTTCACCGGCCAGTTGGGGTGCTCGGTGAAGGCCTCGGGGCAGGCGATGTAGGAGACCTGAGGGAGCCTGTCCGCCTTCACGTCGGCCGTGAGGATGTCGAAGTAGCCGTCCCCCGCCTTGGCGTCGGTGCCGGTGCGGGCCTTGTCGTACAGCGGGTCGCCGGGCTTGGCGTTGCGGTACTTGTTGAAGTAGAGGAGCGAGTTGTCGCCGTAGTTGCCGCGGTAAGCGTCGTCGATCCAGCCCCAGTGGCCGCCGGCGTCCAGGCCATCGCCGATGTCCTGGTAGACCTTCCAGCTCACGCCCGCCCGCTCCAGGCGCTCCGCGTACGTCGTCCAGTCGTAGCCGAGCTCCTGGTTGCCGAGGACCGGGCCGCCGCCCTTGCCGTCGTTGCCGACGTGACCGGTGAGCATGTAGTAGCGGTTGGGGTCGGTGGCCCCGATGAACGAGCAGTGGTAGGCGTCGCAGACCGTGAAGGCGTCGGCGAGCGCGTAGTGGAAGGGGATGTCGTCCCGTTCCAGGTAGGCCATCGTCCGCTCGGACTTCGCGGGGATCCACTGGTCGTACGCGCCGTTGTTGAACGCCTTGTGGCCGCCCGCCCAGTCGTGGTCGAGGCCCGCGATGAACTGCATGCCCAGGTCCTCGGCGTCCGGGTGGAAGGGCAGGACCTCCTTGGCGCCGTTCGGCTGGTTCCAGACCGGCTTGCCGCCCGGCAGCGTCACCGGACGCGGGTCGCCGAAGCCGCGTACGCCCTTCATCGTCCCGAAGTAGTGGTCGAAGCTGCGGTTCTCCTGCATCAGGACCACGACGTGCTCGACATCCTTGATGGTGCCGGTGGCGCGCTTCGCGGGCAGCGAGGCGGCGCGCGCGATGCTCTGGTTGAGCATGGCGTAGGCCGCGGTGCCGCCGGTCAGCTGCATGAAGCGGCGCCGATTGAGTTCAGGCATGAATATTCCGACCTCGTGTGGTGTGGGGGATGCGAGCGGGTGAAGTGTGCCAAGGGGAGCAAGCGTTACGGAAGGGTCGGTGACGGGGGTGTGAAGAGAAGTCCAACCTCTGACGCGGGGGACACAAGGACCGCCGTGCCGGGACGTCCGACCCCGGCTGCGCGTCATGCCGGGCCCGGGCACCGCGACGCCCCCGGTCCGGTGTGGGCGGTCCCCCGCCTCCTCGCCGGGCGGCTCTTTCACGGCACCCTCACAATCGGGGACGAGGGAGACGGCTTCCGGGGGTAGGTGCCGGAGGCAACCATGCGGGACGATGCAGTCCGGCCCGGCCCACCGCCAAGGAGAGTCCATGTCCGTACGCGTCCACGGCACCTGCGCCCCCGGCTTCGAACCCGTCCGCGAGGAGTTCACCAGGAACTTCGCCGAGCGAGGCGACCTGGGAGCCGCCGTCGCCGTGTACGTCGACGGGGAGCCCGTCGTCGACCTGTGGGGTGGCGACGCGGACCGCACGGGCACCCGCCCCTGGGAGCGCGACACGCTGGTGAACACCTACTCCATGACGAAGGGCCTGACGGCGCTCTGCGCCCATCTGCTCGTGCGGCGCGGTGAACTGGACCTGGACGCTCCGGTCGCCCGCTACTGGCCGGAGTTCGCACAGGCGGGCAAGGCCGGCATCCCCGTGCGCTGGCTGCTGAGCCACCGCGCCGGGCTGATCGCACCGAGCGAGCCGATGCCGTCCGACGCCGTGTACGACTGGGAGAAGGTCACCGAGGCGCTCGCGGCCACCGAACCGTGGTGGCGCCCCGGCACCGCGCAGGGCTACCACGCGGTGACCTTCGGCTTCCTGGTCGGCGAAGTGGTGCGGCGGATCAGCGGGGTCTCGCTCGGCACGTTCCTGCGGGCGGAGGTGACCGGGCCGCTGGGCGCCGACGTCTGGGTCGGCACGCCGGACAGCGAGCACGGGCGGTGCGCGGACATGGAACGCCCCGCGGGGGCGGCGCCGGGCGCCACCGTCTTCGGCGACGCCCCGAAGCCGCCGGTCGGCGGGCTCGACGAGCATCCGATGGCGCCGCTCACGCTGGCCCTGCGGTACCTGCCGCTCGGCGACGTGAACGGCCCGGCCTACCGCCGCGCGGAGATACCCTCCGCCAACGGCCACGCCACCGCCCGCGGCATGGCCGCCGTCTACGCGGAACTGGCGTGCGGGCGGCTGCTGACCGCCGGGGCGGTGGAGCGGCTGCGCACCTCGCAGAGCACGGGCGACGAACCGGACCTGGTGCTCGCCGCGGGCAGCCCGTTCGGCGCGGCCTGGCCCTGGGGCCTCGGCTACATGCTCAACCAGTACGGGCAGGCCGGCCCCAACCCCCGCGCGTTCGGGCACGGCGGCGCGGGCGGCAGTTACGGCTTCGCGGACCCGGAGAACCGTGTCGCCTACGCGTACGTGATGAACCGCATGGGCGCCGGGACGTCCGGCGAGGACCTGCGCAGCTACCACCTCGTGGACGCGCTGTACCAGGCGTTGCGCGAGCGGGGCGAGGTGGCGGGAAGCCCCCAGGACACCTGATACCTGATACCTGCCAGCAGGTATCAGGTAGGTGAGGGAGCTACACCTGCCGTGGGTCCACCATTTGCAGTTCCAGCGCCGGCGACGGCTTCGCGAGGCCGGGGCCGCCCGCTTCGGCCCAGGTGAGCACTCCGTCGAGCGACTCCTCGTCCGTGACGAAGCCGATCCAGGCCGCCCGGCCGCCTCTTCTGCGGCCCTCGTGGGAGGGCTGGACGACGACGATGTTGGCCTGGCCGCACGGGCCGAGGCAGTCGCTCGTGCGGACCGTGAAACGGCCCCGCGAGGCGGCCGCCGCGGAGCGCAGCCGCTCCAGCTGCCAGGCGTGGTCGATGCCGGGATTCTTGCGGGCGTCGCCGCAGCAGCAGCCACGGCACACGACGAGCGTGCAGGGGCGGCGGGCGGCGGCACCGATGGAGACGACGGGACTCATCCTGTGATCATCGCAGGCCGCGCCCGCTGCCCGAGGGCCAGGTCCGTCCGTCAGGCGCGCAGGTACGCGAGGCCCGGATGCGCCTCCCGGTAGCCCTCGACCAGGCGGCGCGCCACCGCCACCGAGTCGACCAGGGGGTGCAGTGCGAACGCCTTGACGGCCGTGGCCCGCGACCCGCTGTCCGCCGCGGCCAGCACTTCCCGCTCCACCGCCTTGACCGAGCAGACCAGGCCCGTGGCGTGGCCGGGCAGCGGGCTCACCGCCATGGGGTGGGCGCCGTTGGCGTCGACGGAGCACGGCACCTCGATGACGGCGTCCGCGTCCAGGGCGGCCAGGGTCGTGCCGTTGCGCACGTTGAGGATCAGCGTGGCCCGCTCGTCGCGCGCGATGGCCCGCATCAGCGCGAGGGCGACCTGCTCGTACCCGCCGGACTCCAGGTCCTCCTCGGCCCGCTCCCCCACACCCGCCGCTTCCCTGTTCTCCGCCATGTACGTCGCCTCGCGCTCGGCGCGGGTGGCGTCCCACGTCTTGAGCGCCGGGGCTCCGGGGCGCCCCATCTCGGCGTAGAACCGGGCCTGTTGGTCGCGGAGGAAGGCGCCGCGGGTCTGCTCGGCCGCCTGGTAGGCGGCCACGGCCTCGCGGTTGAAGTAGTAGTAGTGCAGGTATTCGTTGGGGATCGCGCCGAGTGACCGGAGCCATTCGGTGCCGAAGAGGCGGCCCTCCTCGAAGGAGCCGAGGAGAGCCGGGTCGGCCAGCAGGCGCGGCAGTTCGTCCCGGCCCGCGATGCGCAGCCCGCGCAGCCAGCCGAGGTGGTTGAGCCCCACGTAGTCGATGAACGCCTCGTCGGGGTTGCCGCCGAGCACCCGGGCGACCCTGCGGCCGAGGCCGACGGGCGAGTCGCAGATGCCGATGACGCGGTTGCCGAGGTGCCGGGACATGGCCTCGGTGACGAGTCCCGCCGGGTTGGTGAAGTTGATGACCCAGGCGTCGGGGGCGAGCCGGGCGACGCGGCGCGCGATGTCCACCGCGACGGGCACGGTCCGCAGCCCGTACGCGATGCCGCCCGCGCCCACCGTCTCCTGCCCGAGGACGCCCTCGGCCAGGGCGACCTGTTCGTCGGCGGCGCGCCCCTCCAGGCCGCCGACGCGGATGGCGGAGAAGACGAAGTCGGCGCCGCGCAGCGCCTCGTCGAGGTCGGTGGTCGCGGTGACGACGGGCGCGTCGGGGACCCCGGCGGCCTGCTCGTCGAGGACGCGGGCGACGGCGTCGAGCCGCCCCGCGTCCAGGTCGTGCAGGACGACTTGGGTGACGCGGCCCTCGGCACGGTCGCCGAGGAGCGCCCCGTACACGAGCGGCACGCGGAACCCTCCCCCGCCCAGGATGGTGAGCTGCACGTCTGAACCGCCTTCCGTCGGACCGGTATCGCCGGGGCTCACGTTACGTACGATGACGCCGCAGCGTTTCGACCCCCCACGGAGGTAGCGCCCCGATGACCCTTTGGAAGGCATCAACCGCCCTGTTCGGCGCCGTCGCACTGGCGGTGATGACGGGCGGCGGCGCATCCGCCGCCCCCGCGTCACCCGGCGGCTGGCAGGAGTCGGGCACCGCGCAGGTCGGCTCACTCACCGGCGGCCAGGGCCTGGCGAGCAAGGCGGACGGCGGCCTGCTCTACAGAGGCCTCGCCTCGATACCCCTGGACCTGCGCCTCAAGGGCTGGGGCCACATAGGCGATCCGGACATCGCCGAGGGCCACACCTTCGACGCCTACCAGGGCGGTGAGGACGCCAGATCGAAGATGTACGCCGTCACCACACCGGGCGGCAAGCGCTACCTCTACGAGCATCCGCTCGACGCGGGCGAGAAGCTCAACAACTCCTTCGCGGCCGTCTCGCCCGACGCGCGGTGGCTGGTCTCCGGCGAGTGGGGCGACCAGAACCGTCTCCAGGTCTTCCCCGCGCCGCTGCTCAACCCCGCCACGCCGCCCACCGGCGGCACCCTCGCCCAGGCCGGGCAGATCACGCTCGACAAGCCGGTGCGGGACATCCAGGGCTGCGACTTCGTCTCGGCGACGCGTCTGGTGTGCGCGTCCAACGACGCGTCGAAGCAGCTCTTCCCCGTGGACCGGCCCGTCCTCCAGGTCGACCTGGACCGCGCGCTCGACGGCAGGCCCGTGACCGGCCGCGTCTCCAGCCTCTTCGCGTCGCCGCAGCGCAGCGTCTGCTCCGGTTCGTTCGAGACGGAGGGCGTGGACTACGACTCCGCGCGCCGGACGCTGCGGGTGGAGGTGGTGCCGCCGGCGCCGTGCCTGGTGACGACGACGGTGTACGCGTACAAGCCGACGACCGGCTGACCCTCCGCCCCCCTCCGCCCGACGGGCGGTCCGTCTGCCGGACGGTACGTGTGGGGCGCCGCCGATGCGGGGATGGTCGTGATCATGACACAGCACGTCCAACAGGTGACCACCGCCGACCCCGCCCCGCGGCGCCCCGTACGGCAGCTCCTCGCCGCCTCGGTCGGCAACGCGGTGGAGTGGTACGACTGGTACGCGTACACCTTCCTCGCCACGTACATCGCCGGCCAGGTCTTCCCCAAGAGCTCGGGCAACTCCCTGGTGCCGCTGCTCTCCACCTTCGCCGTCTTCGCGGTCGGCTTCTTCATGCGGCCCGTCGGCGGGCTGCTCATGGGCGCGGTCGCCGACCGGCGCGGCAGGCGCGCGGCGCTGACCGTCACCATCCTGCTGATGGGCGGCAGCAGCCTGCTGGTCGGCCTGACCCCGACGTACGCCTCCGTGGGCGTGCTCGCCCCGGTGATCCTCGTCCTCGCGCGACTGCTCCAAGGGCTCTCCGTGGGCGGCGAGTTCGCCGCCTCCACGACGTTCCTCGTGGAGTCGGCGGGCCCCGGCAGGCGTGGCCTCTTCTCCAGCTTCCAGTACGTCTCCACCAGCGTGGGCCAGCTCGCCGCCTCCGGCGTCGCCGCCCTCCTCGTCGCCACGCTCTCCGACGGGCAGATGGACGGCTGGGGCTGGCGGCTGCCGTTCGTCCTCGGCGCGCTGCTGAGCCTGGTGGGGTTCTGGATCCGGCAGGGCGCGCACGAGACGCACCGGCCGCCCGCCGACGAGGCCGAGCGGCCGGGGCTCTTCGACGCGCTGCGGCACCATCCGCGCCAGTCCCTGCTGATCTGCGGCATCACCGCGGGCGGCACCCTCGCGTACTACACGTGGACGTCGTACCTGCCGACGTACGCCGAGCTGAACACCGACATCAGCAAGAGCCAGGCGCTCCTCGCAGGCACGCTGTCGCTCGCGTTCTTCACCGTGCTCCAGCCCGTCGGCGGGCTGCTCTCCGACCGGGTCGGGCGGCGCCCGCTGCTGCTCTTCTTCGGCGTCGGCTTCGCCGTCCTGAGCGTGCCGCTGCTCTCCCTGCTCGACGGTTCGTTCGCCTCGCTGCTGCTCGTGCAGTGCGCGGGCATGGTGCTGCTCACCGGCTTCACGTCGGTCTCGGCCGCCGTGAACGCGGAGGTCTTTCCCGCGCGGGTCCGGGCGGCCGGGATCGGGTTTCCCTACTCGTTGACCGTGGCGGTGTTCGGCGGCACGGCCCCGTACGTGGGAACCCTGTTCAAGGAGATCGGGTCTCCGGGGCTGTTTCCCTGGTACGTGGCCGTGCTCTGCCTCGCTTCGTCCGCCGTCTACCTGCGGCTTCCGGAGACCGCGCACAAGGAGCTCGACCGGTAGCGTGTCACGGCCCCGCGCTCCTCACGCGACCTTCGGTACCGCCGCTATCGAGCGGCCCGCCCACTCCGGCGCCGCCTCCGCCAGGCCCGTCAGGCGGTCGCGGACCTCGGCCGGGAACGGGACCGCGCGGCCCGCATTCTGGTCGACGTGCAGGGCCAGCAGCTCCGTGGTCGCCGCGGGGGCCGCGTCCGGGGCCGGTTCAGCGCCGGTCTCCTCCACCACGTACATCTCGTGCGTGAACCGCGCCTTCTTCGCGTCGGCCCCCAGGACGCGTGTGCGGACGGCGAGGTGGGCGCCCTCGGGGACGTCGCTGAGGTAGCGGAGGTGTGCCTCGACCGTGTAGAGCGAGCAGCCCGTGGACTCGCGGTACCCCGCGTGCAGGCCGGTCTCGATCATCATGGTGTCGGTCGCGTAGCCGAAGACGAGGACGTAGAAGGCCTCGCTCATGTGGCCGTTGTAGTCGATCCACTCGGCGCGGACGTCGCGGTGGAGCAGGGGCAGGGTCACTTCGCCTCCTTGTGCCGCTGGGGCAGCCGGCCCGTGGCGCGCAGGACGTCGATGACGCCCTGGTCGCGCTCGGCGACCAGGTCCGCGATGGTGCGGCCCGCCGCCTCCTCGTCGCATCCGGCGACCACGGCGTCGTACAGCTTCTTGTCGAGTTCAGGGGCTTCCAGGCGCGTCCAGGGGGACTTCAGGGACGGGCCGAAGTGATCGAGCATGTGGGCCATGCCGCCCTCGCCGCCCGCGAGCGCGAAGGTGAGCATGGGGCCCATGAACGCCCAGCGCAGGCCGGGGCCCTCGGTGATCGAGTCGTCGATCTCCTGGACGGTGGCCTCGCCGTTCGCGACCATGTGCAGCGCCTCGCGCCACAGGGCTTCCTGGAGGCGGTTGGCGATGAAGCCCGGCACCTCGCTCTTCATGGTGATCACGGACTTGCCCGCGACCTCGTAGAAGCGGGACGCCCACGCGACGGCTCCGGCGTCGGTCCGCTCGCCGCCGACGACCTCGACGAGCGGGATGAGGTAGGGCGGGTTGAAGGGATGGCCGACGACGAGGCGCCCGGGGGTGGCCGCCTCGGTCTGCATGTCGGTCATCGGGTAGCCGGAGGTGGAGGAGGCGATGACGGTCCCGGCGGGGGCGGCGGCGTCCAGCTTCGCGAGCAGGTCGCGCTTGAGCTCCAGCTTCTCGGGGGCGCTCTCCTGCACGAACTCGGCGTCGGCGACGGCCTCTTCGAGGGTGGCAGCGACCGTGAGGCGGTCCTGCGAGGCGCCTTCGGCGAGGCCCAGCTGAGTCAGCGCGGGCCATGCGGCCCCGACGAGCCGGCGCAGCCGGGACTCGGCGTCGGGCGCGGGGTCCCAGGCGGTGACGTCATAGCCGCGCGCCAGGAAGTGCGCGACCCAGCCGCCGCCTATGACGCCGGCGCCGACGCAGGCTACGCGGCGTACCTCTTCGGGGTTGATCGTGGTCATGATGGTGAGGGTTCCTTTCGTGGCCTGCCGGGGGGCGGGGACTACACCCGCGGCTTGAGCCCGAGCTTGTGGCGGGCCTCGTCGGTCGTGGCGACGCGCGACCCGAGGTTCTCGGTGATCCGCACGGCGCGCTCGACGAGTTGGGCGTTGGTGGCCTTGTTGCCCTTGCCGAGGTAGAGGTTGTCCTCAAGGCCGACGCGGACCTGGCCGCCGAGCAGGATGGACTGGGCGACCCACGGCATCTGCATGCGGCCGAGCGCGAAGCTGGCCCACTGGGCGCCTTCGGGGAGCATGTTGACCATCGACTGGAGGACACCGGGGTCGGCGGGCGCGCCCCACGGAACGCCCATGCAGAGCTGGAAGACGGTGGGGTCGTCCAGGAGCCCCTCGGCGAGGAGCTGCTTGGCGAACCAGAGCTGCCCGGTGTCGAAGATCTCCAGCTCGGGCCGGACGCCCAGCTCCTGGATGCGCTTGGCACCCTGCCGGAGCATGTCGGGGGTGGAGACGTAGAGGTTGCTGCCGTCGCCGAAGTTGAGCGAGCCGCAGTCGAGGGTGCAGATGTCGGGGAGCAGGTCCTCGACGTGCGGCAGCCGGTCGAGGCCGCTGACGAGGTCCGTGCCCGGCAGGTGCTTGAGCGGCTCGTCGGGGTCGATGACGAGGTCGCCGCCCATGCCCGCCGTCAGGTTGATGACGACGTCGGTGCCGGTCTCCTTGATGCGCTCGACGACCTCGCGGTACAGCCGCGGGTCGCGGGAGGGGGCGCCGCTCTCGGGGTCGCGGACGTGGATGTGCACGACGGCGGCGCCCGCCTCGGCGGCCTCCACGGCGGAGGTGGCTATCTGCTCGGGCGTGACGGGGACGTGCGGACTCTTCCGGACGGTGTCACCGGCGCCGGTCAGGGCACAGGTGATGATCACGTTGTCGTTCACGGGCATGCGGAACTCTCCCTCGGGGGTGGGGTGTTGTGTACGGGGCGTGGTCGTACGGGAGGTCAGTGCGCGGTCAGCGTGGCGTCGACGTAGGCGGTGAGCGCCTCGTGCATGGCGTCGGGTCCCGTGCCCGGCGCGTCGGGGCCGGAGGCGAGGACCTGCGTGGCCAGGCCGTCGATCAGCGCGGTCAGGCGCAGCGCGGCGGCCTCGGGGTCGGCGGGGCGGAAGACGCCCTCGGCGCTGCCGCGCCGCAGGACGTCGGCGACGGTGGCGCGCCACTGCCGGTAGTACTCGGCGTGCAGCCGGCCCACGGCGGTGGAGCGGGCGGCCTCCGCCCAGAGGTCGAGCCAGACGCTCCACTGCCAGCGCTGCTGCGGGGTGCGGGGGATCTGCAACTCGATGAGCTGGCGCAGCTCGTCGGCGGCGTCGGCGGCCTCCGCGGCCAGGGCGGCCCTGCGTGCGGTGTCCTCGTCCATGCACCAGCGCACCGCGGCTTCGAGCAGGTCGTCACGGCCGGGAAAGTGGTAGTGGATGGCGGCGGTACTGGTGGCGCAGGCCGCGGCGATGTCCTGGACGCGTACGGCGTGGAAGCCGTGCTCGGCGATGAGCCGCACCGTCTCGCGCACGATCTGCAGGGGTCTGCCGCCCTCGGGCGACGGCCCTTTGGCGCGCCGGGGCCGGGCCGGGGCCGCGGCGGTGGGCGTGCCGAGGAGCCACCCCGCGTCGACCCCGCCGGTGGCGGCGATGCGGGACAGCTCGGCGGCGGTGAAGCGGCGGGTGCCGCCCAGGGAGCGGGACAGCTTGGAGGGGTCCATGACGATCCGGCGCGCGAACTCCCGCTGGCTCACACCGGCGTCGGCGATCACCTTGCGCACACGCTCGGGGACGGCGTCCCGCTGCTCTGACTGCATGGTGAGCCACCGTACAGACGCGTTGCGACGATCACAACATGTGAGTACGGGGCTCTGGCCTGACCTGCGGAAATCGGTCGGTGTTGCGGTACTGACTGATGCCTCAGTCAGCGAGTCGGCCGAGGAGGGGGGAGGCGGGAGCGGTCGGCAGGGGCCCGGCCGCCGTGGGCACCGCCAGGTGGAAGGGGCACTCCGTGCCGCGGGGCGGCGGCGCGTCGCGCAGCACCTCCGCCAGGCGGGCGCCCAGCTCCCGCGCCGCCTCCGGGTCGTCCTGCGGGAGCCCGACGAGTCCGCGCAGCGGCAGGATCTCCGCGTAGGCGCGGCCGGAGAGCTTCGCGGCGCGCAGCGCGTGCTCCCAGCGGATGCGGGCGAGGACCGGATCGCCGCGCTCGGCGGCGAGCCGTCCGAGCAGGGCGAGTTCGTGGGCGACGCACTCGGGGCGGTTCCCCTCCTGGTAGGCGGAGACGGCCGTCAGGTGGAACCGCTCGGCGTTGTCGAGGTCGCCGCGCGCGCCCGCGACCAGGGCCCGCAGCGTCGCCGTCTTGGCCTGGAGGTAGGCCTCGCCGGTGTCCTTGGCGTACGCCTCCATGCTCTGCGCGAAGGCTTCCGCCGCCGCGGTGTCCCGGTCGCCGACGGCCGCGTAGCCGAGCAGGACCTGCACCCAGGCGGCCTCGTGCTCGGAGCCGATGAGCAGGAACTCCTGGTGGGCGTCCCGCCAGGAGCGCAGGGCGGCGCCACGGTCGCCGAGGCGCTCCTCGGCCATGCCCCGCATGATCCGCGCGGTGCCCGCCGAGTGCGGGTCGACGCCGGTCAGGAGCTCCCTGGCGGTGACGGCGGCGGTCAGCGCGGGCCCCGGCCGGTCCTCGGCGACGAGGAGTTCGCTGTGGAAGAGCTGCCAGATGCCGGTCTCCCAGCCGTGCCGGTAGGCGTCGAGGGCGGCTTCGGTGCGGTCGGCCACCGCGCGTGCCTCGGTCAGCCGCTCCTGGCGCACGTGCACGGTCAGGGCGAGGGCGCCCACGAACGCCACCACGGCCGCCTCCCCCGCTTCCTCGGCCGCGGGCACCGCCCGGCGCAGCAGCTCCTCGTCACCGCGGTCCTGGCGGATGTTGACCCCGAGCCAGCCGCACCAGGCCAGGGCCTCGGCGTACCAGGGGGCCTGCGGGCCGGTGGTCTCCAGCGCGCGGGCGAGCCGTTCACGGCCCTCGGCCTGGCGTCCCGCGACGGTCCAGTAGAGACCGAGCCTGGTCGCGATGCGGGAGGCGAGCAGAGCGTCGGAGGAGTCGGAGGTGCCGGAGGCGTCTGAGGCGTCTGAGGTGCCGACGCCGCCGGAGGGGCCCTCGCCGCCGCCGTCGCGGACGGCGGCCACGCCTTCGGTGCTCCCCACGCCTTGCAGCCAGTCCAGGCAGGCGGTGACCTCCGGGGTCGCCGCGCTCATCTCCGCGTAGGCCTCGCGGAAGCCGCCGGTGCGCATGCGGTGGGCGGTGCGTTCGGCGAGGGCGGCGACCCACTGGGCGTGGCGGCCCAGGACCGTGTGTTCCTCACCGTTCTCGGCCAGGGCGTCGCGGGCGTACTGGCGTACGGAGACCAGCATCCGGTAGGTGGGGCGGTCCGCCGAGGGTGCGAAGACCAGCAGGGACTTGCCGGCCAGGGAGGCCAGCGTCGCGGGCGCGCCGGGGCCCGCGACGGCGGTCGCGGCCTCGGCGGTGAATCCGGTCGCGAAGACGGAGACCGCCCGCAGGACGGCCCGCTCGTCGGGGGCGAGGAGCCGGTAGCTCCAGTCGACGGCCGCACGGAGCGTGGTGTGGCGGGCGTCGGCCGACCACAGGCGGGTGTCCAGGGAGCCGCGCCGGGCGCGGAGTTGGCCGGCGATGGCACCCAGCGGCGCGGTCGCCGCCTTGGCCGCGACGAGTTCGATGCCGAGCGGCATGCGGTCCACGGCCGCGCAGATCGCGTCGATCTCGTGGTCGAGCGCGGCCTCCGCGGCCCCGGGCGAGAGCCTGTGCAGCCGCGTGCGGAACAGCCGGGCGGCGTCGTCGTCACTCATCGGCCGCAGGGCGTACGGGGACTCGCCCGCGACGCCCAGGCACTCCCTGCTGGTCGCGAGGACCCGCAGCCGGGGGCAGTCGGCGAGGAGCCCGGCGGCCACCTCGCCCGCGTCGCCGAGGACGTGCTCGCAGTTGTCGAGCAGCAGCAGGGGCCGCCCGGCCCCCTCGGCGGCGGCGCGCATCCGGCGGCGGGCGGCGCGCGGTCCGAGCCCGCCGACGGCGACCCCCATGGCGTCGGCGACCGCCGCGGTCACGCCTCCCGGCACGCAGGGCACCAGGTCGGCCCGCCACACCTCGGCGCCCGCCTGCTCCTCGCGCGCCGCCACGGCGAGGGCCAGCCGCGTCTTGCCGAGACCGGCCGCCCCCACGACGGTCACGAGGCCGGGCGCGGCCAAGCGCGCGGGCAGCTCCCGCAGTTCCTCGCCGCGGCCGACGAAGTGCTCCTCGGGGACGGCATCGGGCACGGGCGCGGGCGACCGCGGCGTCCGGGGCGGCTGCGGTGCCGCGGGACCCGGCACGGTGCGGACGGAGGCGGAGCCGAGGACTTCCCGTTGCGCGGCGCGCAGTTCGGGCCCCGGCTCGATGCCGAGCCGCTCGCGCAGATCGGCGCGCGCGACCCGGTAGACCTCCAGCGCCTCGGCCTGCCGGCCGCTGGCGTGCAGGGCCTTGATGAGCAGGGCGCGCACCCGCTCCCGGTCGGGCTCCTCGTGCACGGCGGCGCGCAGCTCCTCGACGAGCGCGGGCGGGTCGGCCTCGGTGCCGGGCGCCGCCATGTGCGCGATGACGTCGAGTTCGGCCTCGGCGCGCTGTTCCAGCGCGGTCAGGCGCAGCGCGTCGAGCCTGGCCCGCTCCTGCTGGACGAAGGGCAGCGCGGGCAGCCCGGCGAGCGGCGGCCCCGGGTATTCGCGCAGCAGCTCGCGCAGGGCGGCGGCCCGCCGGTCGGGACCGCCGCTGACGCGCGCGGCGGCGAGCTCCGCCTCGAAGCGCCGTACGTCGAAGGTGTGCCCCGTCAGGTCGAGGCGGTAGCCCGCGGGTCCGGTGACGATGAGGCCGGGGGCGTGCGGGTGCAGGGCGCGGCGCAGCTTGGCGACGGCGGTGTGCAGGGCCGCGGTGGGGTCCTTGGCGCGTGCCCCGGTCCACAGCTCGGCGAGGATGCGCCCTCCGCTCACCGCGGACGGGGCGTAGAGCAACAGCAGGGCAAGGAGCGCCCGTTGAAGCGCTCCCGGGATCGGCACGAGCCGCCCGGAGTCGTCGCGCACCACAAGCTCACCCAATAACACGAACTCCATGACCGCCATCGGATCACGCCGCGCGGCGGGGTGCCACCGGTTCTTTGGACAGCCTGTCCGCCGTTCTCGGCGGGTGGCCTGTCCGCCGCCTGTGCTGCGGGGACATCGGGCGGACAGGTTTTGGACAGGGCGTCACGTGATCCTTGTGGGCGTGATGAGGAGGCCTTCGTGCTGAGGCTGGCGTTTCAGACCCTGCGCACACGACGTGCGCTCTTCGCGGGTTCGCTCGCCGCGGTCACGCTCGCCCTCGTCCTGTTGACGGCGTCGGGCGTACTGCTGGAGTCCGCGCTGCGCGGCGAGGGCGAGGCGAACCGCTTCGACGGCGCGTCCCTGGTGGTCACCGGTGACCGGGACGAGGGCCTCGACGGCAAGGACCACTCCCCCGGCTTCGGTGACGTGGAGGCCCCTCTGGTGCCCCGGCCGCCGCTGCCGGGTTCGCTGCGACAGCGCGTCGAGGGGGTCGAGGGCGTCCGTGACGCCGTGCCCGACGTGGCCTTCTCCGCCCAGGTCGAGGGCGCGGACGGGCGGCTCGTGGGGCCCGCCGTCGGTGACCGTTCGCTCGGCCACGGCTGGGACAGCGCGCGCGTGACGCCCTTCCGGCTGCGGGACGGGACGCCCCCGAAGGGCCCGGGGGACGTGGTGGTCGACGCCGCCGCGGCGGCGCGTGGCCGGATCCAGGTCGGGGACCGGGTGCGGGTGTACACGAGCGTGGAGGGGCGTGGCACCTACCGGGTGAGCGGTGTGGCGGCGCCGCCGCGTGCCGGTCTGACGAAGGACCAGGTGGCGCTGTTCTTCGGCGCGGCCACGGCCGCGCGCCTCGCGCCGCCGGGCGGTGACGTGCACGCGATCGCCGTGACCACCGACGCCGGGGCGGACCCGGAGGCGGTGGCTTCGCGGGTACGGAGCGCGCTCGGCGAGGGTCCTGGCGTGCGGGTGCTGACCGACACGGCGGGGGCCGAGATCTCCGCGAGTGACGTGCTGTTCCTGGACACGCTGGTGTTCGTGGTGAGCATGGGCTCCCTCGCGGTCTTCGTGGCGCTGTTCGTGATGGCGAGCGGCTTCGCCTTCGCCGTGCTGCAACGGCACCGTGAGATCGCGCTGCTCCGGGTGATCGGGGCGACACCCCGGCAGGTCAAGCGGATGCTGGGCTGGGAGACGCTCTGCGTGGCGGTGGTCGGGGCGGCCGTCGCCGTGCCGCTCGGCGCCCTCCTCGCCGAGCCGCTGGCCCGCGGTCTGGTGGACCTCGGCATCGCGCCCGACGAGCTGGAGGTGCGGGTCACGTGGCCGCCGCTGGCCGGGGCGGCCGCGGTCGGCGTGCTGATCACGCGGCTCGCGGTGGTGGCGGCCGCGCGGCGGGCGGCGCGGGTTCGGCCCGAGGAGGCGCTGCGCGAGGCGGAACTGGACGACCGCCGGCTGCCGTTGTCCCGCGTCCTGACGGGTCTCGCGTTCCTGCTGTTCACCGGGTGCTTCCTGTTCTTCGGCATCGCGATGGGCGGGGTGCAGGGTTCGGGGCTCGCGTTCGGCGGGGTGCTGACGCTGCTGATCGCGGCGGCCGTGCTCGGGCCCGCCCTCGTACGGCCGCTGGTGCCACTCGCGGGCACCCTGCTGCGGCTGCTGTTCCGGCGCACGGGACGGCTCGCGCTCGCCAACAGCGCGGCGGGGCCGCGCCGGGTCGCCGCCGCCGCGGTGCCGCTGATCCTCATGATCGGCTTTCCGGTGTCGGCGCTGTTCATGCAGACCTCGCAGCAGTCGACGGCCAAGGAGTGGGCGGCCGAGCGGCTCGTGGCCGACGACGTCCTGGTCCCGCACGACGCGACGGGTCTGCCGCCCGCCGTGGCCGAGGACGCCGCCCGGCTGCCCGGGGTCGCCGAGGTGTCGGCGACCAGCAGCGCCTGGGTGCGGATCCAGGTGCGCACCGACGAGGCGGAGAGCGTCAACGCCCGTGCGCTGGCCGCCGATCCGAAGCTGCCGGACGTGCTGGACCTGCACGTGCGCGAGGGTGGCCTGAAAGGTCTGCTGGACGGGTCCGCCGTCGCGGTGAGCCAGGAGCAGGCCAAGGAGTACGGCTGGAAGGTCGGCGACCGGGTGCGGATGCGGCTGCCCGACGGCACCCGGACGAAGCTGCGGGTCGGGGCGCGCTACGACCGCTCCCTCGGCTTCGCCGACCTGATCGTGCCCAGCCGGGTGCTGCGCGCCCACACCCCCGGCCCGCTGCTCGACGCCGTGTACGTGAAGCGGGCGTCCGGCGCCGAAGGGCAGCGGGCGGGCGAGGAGTTGGCGGGTCTCTCCCGCACCTGGCCGATGGCGCGGACCGCCGACCGTGACGCGGTGCGGGCCGCCGGCACCGAGGACGCGGCGTCCCAGACCTGGCCCGCGTACGTGTTCAGCGCGCTGATCGCGGTGTTCACCGCGCTCGCCCTGGCCAACACCCTGGTGATGGCGACCCTGGTGCGCACCGGCGAGTTCGCGGTGCTGCGGCTCGCGGGTGCCACGCGCAGGGACGTCCTCACGCTGGTCGCCGGGGAGAGCTCCGTGGTGGCGGCCTGCGGGCTGCTGCTCGGCGGTGGCGTCGCCGCCGTCGTGCTCGCCGCCACGAGCGTGGCGCTGAGCGGCCGCGTCGACCTCGCCGGGCCCCCGCTGTTCCTCGTCGGCGCCGGTGCCGGTGCCCTCCTGCTGACTCTGGCGGCCGCGCTGATACCGGCCGCGCGGCTGCTCCGTGACCCGACCCCGTGAACGTACCCACTCCGGAGGACATCCCCATGACCCTGCCCGATCAGGAGGCACGACGGTCCGCGCCGCTGACGCGCTCCGCCCTGCGCCTGGACCAAGTGACCCGGACCTACGGACACGGCAACGGCACCGTGCACGCGCTGCGCGCCGTCTCCGTGGCCCTGCCCGCCGGGTCCTTCACCTCGGTGATGGGCCCTTCCGGTTCCGGCAAGAGCACGCTGCTGCGGTGTGCGGCCGGGCTCGACCGGCCCACCTCCGGACAGGTGTACCTCGGTGACACCGACATCAGCCGGATGCGGGAGCGGAAGCTGACCATCCTGCGCAGGGAGCGGATCGGGTTCGTCTTCCAGTCGTTCAACCTGGTGCCGTCGCTGACCGCGCGGGAGAACATCCTGCTGCCGTTCCGGCTCGCCGGGCGGCGCCCCGACCGCGACTGGATGCGGGACGTGATCGCGCGGACCGGGCTCACCGACCGGCTGCGGCACCGGCCCGCGGAACTCTCCGGCGGCCAGCAGCAGCGCGTCGCGGTGGCGCGCGCCCTGGTCACCAGGCCCGAGGTGATCTTCGCGGACGAGCCGACCGGCGCCCTCGACCTCAGTTCGGGCCAGGACGTGCTCAAGCTCCTTCGCGAGGTCGTCGACACCACGGGCCAGACGCTGGTGATGGTCACGCACGACCCGCAGGCCGCGTCCTACGCCGACCAGGTCCTCTTCCTCGCCGACGGCACCGTCGTCGACGCCATGGACCGGCCGAGCGCGCAGCGCGTCTCCGAGCGCATGTCGCGGCTGGGGTCCTGAGGTGCTCAAGCTCGCGCTCACGGGCATCCGCCAGCACCGGTACGGGTTCATCGGCGCGCTCTGCGCCGCCGCGATGGCCGCCATGCTGGTCGCCGCCTGCGGAATCCTGGTGGAATCGGGGCTGCGGTCGGCGCCGGAGGCCGACCGGTTCGGCGCCACCACGGCCGTGGTGCGGATGGACCCCGAGGTCGTGATCCGCACCGGCTCGGGACAGAACGTCGACCACGAGAGCTATCCGCTCGACCAGGCGCCCCGGCTGACCGAGCGCCAGGTGGAGCGGGTGCGCGAGGTGCCCGGGGTACGGCGCGTGGTGACGGACACGCCCTTCTACGCCCAGGCGGTCACCAAGGACGGCACCGCCCAGGCGGGGCCCGACGACGGCGTGACCGAGGGGCACGCGTGGGAGGCCGCCGCGCTGACGCCGTTCACCCTGGCCTCGGGGAAGGCGCCGGGCGCTGACGACGAGGTGGTCCTCGACGCGGGCACCGCCGCGCGGGGCGGCCACCGGGTCGGCGGCGAGGTACGGATCGTCACCGCCGAGGGCGCGGCGGCCTACCGGATCTCGGGGATCGCCAAGCCGCGGGGGCGCGACGGACTCCCCGACCAGGCCTCGCTGTTCTTCGCCGCCGGGACCGCCGAGCGGCTCGCGGGCACCGGCGGGAAGGCCGCCTACGCGGGGGTGTTCGCCGACGGCGTCTCCGCCGACGCGATGGAGCGGCGGGTGCGCGAAGCCCTGGACGTGCCGCGTCTGGACGTGCTCACGGGTGACGCGCGCGCCAAGGCGGGCGCGCCCGAGACCACCGAGCGGCTCGCCTCGACGACGCTGCTGTTCGGGCCCATGGCGGGCATCGGCGGTTTCCTCGCGGTGTTCGTGCTCGGCGGCACCATCGCGCTCAGCGTGCTGCAACGCACCCAGGAGATCGCCCTGCTGCGCGCGGTGGGTGCGACGTCCTGGCAGGTCAGGCGGATGGTGGCCATGGAGACCATGCTCGCGGCGACGGCCGGTCTGCTGCCCGGCTTCCTGCTCGCCGTCCCCCTTTCCGGCCTGATCCTGGACCGCCTGCGCCAGGGCGGCACGGCCCCCGATGCGTACGAACTCCATCTCGGCGCCCTGCCGTTCCTGCTCGCGGCGGCGGCCACCCTGCTGCTCGCGCTGGTCGCGGCGCTCGCCGCGGCGGGGCGGATCTCGCGGATCAGGCCCGCCGACGCCCTGCGCGAGGCGGTGTCCCCGCGCAGGCCGGTCACCGTCACACGGGTGCTGCTGGCGCTGCTGCCGCTCGGCGGTGGCATCGCGCTGTTCTTCGCCACGCAGCACATCGGCGGCGAGGTCGGGGTCGCCTTCCAGTACCTGATCGTGCTGCTCCTGATGGGCGCCGCCGCACTCCTCGGGCCGCTCCTCGCCCGGGTGCTCGAACCGCCGCTCGGCGCGCTGGTGTCGGCGCTCGGCGGGGTGACGGGGTGGCTGGCGCACGCCAACTCCCGGTTCTCGGTGCGCCGGGTGGCCTCCATGGCCTCGGCGCTGATGCTCACCGTGGCGATGGCCTGCACGGTACTGCTGGTCACCGGTTCGCTGAACCGCATCACCGCCGAGCAGACCGAGCGGCGTACGCAGGCCGACCTGGTGCTGACGCCGCAGGACTCGCCGGGGCTGCCGGGTGACGTGACCGAGGCGGCGCGCGGCCTGGACGGGGTGGGCGCCGTGGCGGCCACCCGCTCCACCACGGTGATCTCCGACGTCCTCGGCACCCCGGACGTCCTGGGCGCCCAGGCGCTGGACCCCGTCGCGGCGGGCAAGGTGATGGACCTGGGGCTGCGCGAGGGTTCGCTGCGGAGCCTGGAGCGGGACGGCACCGCGGCCGTGAGCCGCACCTATGCCAAGCAGCGCGGTTTCGACGTCGGGGACCGCTTCGGGGGCTGGCTCGGTGACGGCACGAAGGTCGAGCTGACCGTCGGCGCCGTCTTCGACCGGCCGCTGGGGCTCGGCGACATCCTGCTGTCCGAGCGCTACCTGCGGCCTCATCTGCACGAGGACCTGGCCGACTCGGTCCTGGTGCGCGCCGCTCCCGGCCAGGGCGACCGGCTGCGCGCGGCGGCCGCCGCGCTGGTGAAGGACCATCCGACGGTCGAGGTGACCGGTGTCGACGAGTACGCCGACGGCCTGCGCACCTCGCTGGCGCAGAACACCACGGGCACGTATCTCGTGCTGTCCGTCCTGGTGCTCTTCACCGCGGTGTCGATGATCAACGGGCTGCTCATGGGGACGGCCGAGCGGGCCAAGGAGGTCTCGCTGCTGCGCCTGCTCGGCGCCGGCCCGCGGCACATCACCGCCATGCTGTATCTGGAGACGCTCATCGCGGTGCTCATCGGGGCCGCGACGGGAACGGCCATCGCCGTCACGGGGCTCGCGGGGGCGAACGGCGCGCTGACCGGCTCCACCGATTTCAGCATTCCGCCGCTCGGTTACTCCCTCATCCTCGCGGGAGTTGCCGCATTGGCGCTGATTTCCACCGCTCTGCCTGCGGCACTCGCGCTGCGAAATCGCCCCGACGGGGTGCTTCCGTCCGTCTGAATAGATGGTTGGGAACCGGTAGAACCGGTTCTCAACCATCTTCAAAGACGAACGAAAGTACGAGACTCCATACTCGAAGAAGAACAGCACGGAAGCCGACAGAACATGTCAACGGAGGGGGATTCCGGTGCACCTCATGGAGATCTTGCGATATCGCCCGGTGCCCGCGGCTGCGGTGTTCTTCGGGATCACCCGCAGGTGCCCTCTCCACTGCAAGCACTGCTCGACCAGTTCCATGCTTGACAGCGAGGAATATCCCGAGCAGCTCTTCCGGCGCTTCGCCGAGACCTTCACCGCGGAGAACCGGCCTGAATTCGTCCTCATGTCGGGCGGCGAAGCACTGCTGCGCCCCCGCCTCGTGCAGGACATCGCGGAACTGTCCCGCGCGGTCGGCGCGCGCAGCCATGTCCTGTCCGGCCTGTACTTCGCCGACCGCGGGCGCATTCCCCGGCCCATCAAACGGGCCATCGACGCGGTGGACCACTTCTCCGCGAGCCTGGACGTCTTCCACGAGGAGGAGGTCCCGCGGGCGGCGGTCTTCCGTGTCCTGAAAGAACTCATGGCCGAGGGCAAGCAGGTCAGCCTCCAACTGACCGGGACGGGCCCCGGTGACCCCTATCTGGCCGATCTGACCGCCGAGGTCCGCAGGGTCTTCGACGACCGGGTGCCGATGCTGGTCGCCCCGGTCAGCCCGCACGGCCGCGCGGACGCCTGGCTCAAGCAGGCGCCGCTGCCGACCGGCGAGATCACGCCGGCCCCCTGCGCCGTCTCCGCCTGGCCCGTCATCGGCTTCAACGGGCAGGTCACCGCCTGCGGCAACCAGGACGTCATGGACGGCAAGGTGCCCCTGCCGCCCCACCTCTACCTCGGCCACATCGCCAAGGACGACTGGCCGACGATCAAGGCACGGGCCATCGGCGACCCGATGGTGCGCGCGATCCGGGCGACCGGACCCGAATACCTGATGGAACGTCACGGCTCGAAGGGCGGCTGCGGCACCGAGGGCTACTGCCAGACCTGCTGGGTGCTCTCCAAGGACCCGGCGATCCCGAGCGGCGTGCGCCGCCTGGCCGTCGAGCCCACCACCCGCCTCGTCGAGGAACGCACCGAGGAGATGCTCGTCGGGGCCGGCGCGGTCTCCTTCGCCCAGCAGTACGGCATCACCGAGTACGCGGATCTCGTCACCCTCGGCCTCGAAGAGACCACTGCCGCCACCGGCGCCCAGCAGACCGCGGGGAGCACGCCATGACCGCGCTCACCCACCAGGACATCCTCGCCATCCGCCGCGACCGCGGCTCGTCGGTCCTGCTGTTCCTCACCGACCGCTGCCCCGTGGGCTGCGCGCACTGCTCGGTGGACTCGCGCCCCGACAGCCCCCGCATCACCGACTTCGTCCTGCTCGAATCCCTGGTCGACGAACTGGCGGCGATGCCGGAGATCACCATGGTGGGCATCTCGGGGGGCGAGCCGTTCATCGAGCGGCGCGGGCTCACGCTGGCGGTTCGCCGGCTGTCCGAGGCGGGCAAGCACGTGGTCATCTACACCAGCGGCTTCTGGGCGGCCTCGCCGCGCGCCCCGGAGTGGATCGACCGGCTGCTGCCGCTGACCACGTCGATCTACCTGAGCACCGACGCCCACCACGTCGACGGGCAGGGCCCGGAGCGGTTCGTGAACGCCGCGCGGGTCATCGCCCGGCACCACGTACCCATCGTCGTGCAGTGCATCGACGAGGGCGACAACCTGGCCGCCACGCGCGCCTCGCTCACCGAGGCGCTGGGCCCCGACTGGCCCGAGCGGGCCGAGCTGATCCCCACCCACGGGCTGCCGCACGGCAGGGGCTCCGCGCACTACTCCTGGCAGCAGCGCACCGCGGGGCGGGACTTCGGGCCCTGCGACGTGGTGGACGCCACCGTCGTGCGCTACGACGGGCGCGTCACCGCCTGCTGCAACGAGTCCGTGATCATGGGCGCGGGCCCGGACGACCTGCGCCGCGACGCCACCGACGGCCCGGAAGTGGGCCGCGCGGTGCGCGAGTTCCACGACGACGACTTCTTCCGCGCCATCGGCTCGGTCGGCCCCGGCGCCCTCACGGCGCTCCCGCTCCACCGCGACCTCGCGGACCGTGAGTTCTCCTCCATCTGCGGGCTCTGCTGGGCGATGACCAAGCGGCGCACCGGGGAGAGCAGGCACGACGCGCTGCTCGCCGCCCTCGCCGGCCTCACCGAATGAACCGCTGACACCGGGATTCGCCCGTACTCCTCCCGGACCGTCACCACGGACTTCGCGCACCGCGACATTAGGAGACGTTCCATGACCGCCCGGCACAGCCGTGTGCTCCTCGCGAAAGTCGAGTTACTGCTGCCCCGCCTCGCCGCGACCTCGCGGGAGCTGTGGGATTCACCTCGACTCCGCGACCTTTATCCCGAGTACCTCTGTATGCTGCACACCGCGATCCGTTCGACCGTACCCCTGATGGAATGCGCTCTCGAAGAGGCCGAAAAGCGCGCGGGCGACGACCCCGCCGCCGATGTCCTCGCCACGTACCTGACCCGGCACATTCGTGAGGAGCAGGGGCACGACGAATGGCTCAGGCAGGATCTGGAGGCGCTCGGATTCGACCCGCAGGAGCCGCTCCGCCGGGTTCCCGAGGCGTCCGTCGCCAATCTGGTGGGTGCCCAGTACTACTGGATCCGCCATTACCATCCGGTCTGCCTGCTCGGGCACATCGCGGTTCTTGAGGGAAATCCGCCCTCACCGGGACTCGTCGACGAGTTGACCCGACGCACCGGATATCCGCGTGCCGGATTCCGCACCCTTGAGCGCCATGCCGCGCTCGACGTGAAACACCGTGAAGAACTTCTGCGCACCATCGACGAAATGCCGCTGACGCACGACCTGGCCACTGCCGTCGGCCTCAGCGCGCTGCACTCCGTCGACGCCGCCGACGCCGCCCTGCGGGCGGTGCTGGCCTCCCGCCGGGCTCCGGCCCCGGCGGTCACCCGAGCGTGAGGGGACGCCCATTCCCCTCGCACCCGGTGGTCCGCCGACCGACGGACCACCAGCCAACCAAGGAGGAACGCCATGTCGTTCGACGCTCTCAAGGAACTCGCCGCCGCCGGCCACAACTTCAAGGGCGCCAACCCGCAGCAGCTCGACGCGATCGCCTCCCTCAGCCAGGAGGAAGTCGCGCTGCTCAACTCCGTCAAGTCGCGTCTCGACGCCGCAGAGGACGTCGTGTCGCACAGCAACAGCCCGCTCAGCGGCGCCTTCGTCTGGTAGTACCACGCCGGACGAGTCACCCGCCGTACATCGGCTGATCACCATTGAGGGCCCAGGTGCTTTCCCGCCTGGGCCCTGCGGCGCGACCACGAGAGGTACGCACACAGGGGGAAGGATTCAACCGTGTTGCAGTTCAACGTGCTCGGACCGCTCGCCGCGGTCACCGGGTCGGAGCAGCTCGCGCTGGGGCCGTTCAAGCAGCAGGTGCTGCTCGCGGTGCTGCTGTGCAGGCCGGACTCGGTGGTCCCGGTGGACCGCCTGGTGGACGCCCTGTGGAGCGAGGACCCGCCACGCAGCGCGGGCAAGAACCTCCAGGTGTACGTGCACCACCTGCGCCGCGCGCTGGCGCACGAGGGGCACGAGGTGGACGCCAGGCTGCTGCACCAGCGGCCCGGCTACCGCCTCGCGGTCGACCCGCGGTCCATCGACATGGTCCGCTTCGAGCAGGGCATCGACATGGCCCGGCGGGCCGCCGCGGAGAGTGACGCGGTCCGCGTCGACCAGCTGATCAGGGAGGCCATGTCGCTCTGGCACGGCAGGCCGTTCGGGGGCATGGAGGGCGTGGCGCCGCTGGACGCGGAGGCGGCGCGCCTGGACGAGCGGCGGCTCTCGGGCCTGGAGGCGTGGTTCACCGCCCGGCTGCGCCTCGGCCTGCACCACGAGGTGCTCGACGAGGTGGAGCCGCTGCTCGCGGAACACCCCTTCCGGGAGCAGTTCAGGGCCCAGTACATGCGGGCGCTGTGCGGTGTCGGCCGGCAGAACGACGCGCTGATCGCGTACGACGAGACGCGGCGCCTGTTCTCCCTCGAACTCGGCCTCGAACCGGGCGCGGTGCTCCAGCAGTTGCAGCGGGAGATCCTGGAGGGCGGATCGCCGGAGCCCGCGGCGCCCGCGGTGGCCGTGGCCGTCCCCGGGCGAGGCACGGGCCCCGTCCGTGCGCCGGAGCCGGTCGCCCAGGCCGTGCAGTTGCCGCCGGGCCTCGCGGACTTCACCGGCCGCGCACGGGAACTGGACGCGCTGCTCCCCGATGTCGAGGCCCACGCGGGGGCGGCGGCGTCCTGGCGGGTGACGGTGGTGACGGGGCCGCCCGGTGTCGGGAAGTCGTCGCTCGCCGTCGCCGCCGGGCACGCGGCGGCCGAGGCGTATCCGGGCGGCGTCTTCCACGTCGACCTCGTCGACGGGCTGGGGCTGCCGCGCACCCCGGCGGAGGGGCTGACCGACCTCCTCCAGCAACTGGGGGAGCCGCCGGAGCTGCTGCCGTCCGACCTGCCGGGCCTGGTGAGGCGCTACCGGGCGCGGTTCGTGCTGCGGGTGCCCGCCCTGCTGGTCCTGGACAACGCCGTCTGCGAGGCCCAGGTGAGACCGCTGCTGCCGAGCGCCGCGCCGGTCCACACCGTGGTGACGAGCTGCTCGCGCCTCGCGGGCCTGGACAGCTCCGAGGTGCTCGAACTGGGACCGTTCGGCGACCACGACGCGCTGGAGCTGCTGCGCCGCATCACCGGCGCCGACGCGGTGGACGCCGAGCCCGAGGCCGCCCGGCGCATCGCCCGGTTCTGCGGCGGGCTCCCGCTGGCCCTGCGCATCGCGGGGGCCCGGCTGGCCCCGCGCCGGTTCTGGCCGCTGACCAAGCTCGTCGACCACGTGGAGTCCTCCTGCGGCCTCGACTGGTTCACGGTCGGCGACGTCGACCTCCGCCGCAGCCTGCGGCGCGGCTACGACAGTCTCACCGGCGAGGACTGGGGCAATCTGCGACTCCTGGACACCGGCTGCGACTTCACCTTCATGGACGCCTGGCTGCGCCTCGGCGGCGAGCCCGCGGACGCCGCGCAGACGCTGAACCGGCTGTGCGACGCGCACGCGCTGACCCATGTGCGGCCGCCGGGGTACGACGGGGCGTGTCTGTTCCGGCTCGGTGCCTTCGTGCACGACCTCTGCCAGGAGCAGGCGCCGCCGCCGCGTGACGCGGAGCCCGCGGGCTGTCCGGTCACGGCCGTCTGCGCAGGACCTCCGCCAGGTCGCTGACGATCCGCAGGGCGCTCTCCCGACGGCCGCCGTCCAGCGCGTTGATCTCCCCGGCCAGCGCCTGGGCGGCGGCCTCCACGGGTCCGGGGGCCGCCGCGCCGCCCAGCAGCCGGGCGCGGCGGGCGCGCTGCACGAGGACCAGGGCCAGGGACGCCTGGTCGGCGAAGAGCGCCAGAAGTTCCATCGCGGCCAGCGGGGTGCGCACCTCCGCGCTGCGGTCGAGCACTTCGAGCACGCCGAGCGGCTCGTCGCCGTGGAGCAGCGGCGCCGCCATCAGTGCCTTCGGCACATAGCTGGTGGACTCGGCGATGTCGCGCGCGAAGTGGGCGTCGGTGTCCACGTCGTGCACCTCGACGGGCTGGCGCGACTGAAGGACCCACCCGGCGATCCCGCGTTCCGCGGGGAAGCGGCGGCCCACCAGGGCGTCCTCGCCCTTGCCCGCCACCGCTTCGAAGACGAGCTCCCCGCTGTCCTGGTCGAGGAGGGCGATGGAACCGGCCTGCGCGTCGAAGATCGCCACCGCCGTGCGCACCACGGAGCGCAGCAGCGCGCCGTGGCTCTCGTCCTCTCCCGTGCCCCTGTGTGCCGTCGGTGGCCCGCTGTGGTTCATCTACTGGCTCCTGACGTTGGCCGAGGCGAGAAACAGCGCCTGCTTGACCTGGAACGCGGTCATGCCGCGGTGCTTGCCGAGGATGCGGGCGCACATTCCCGCCACGTGCGGGGTGGCGAAGCTGTTGCCCGTGCAGCGTCGGGTGCCGCCGCCGGGCCAGGCCGCGGGGACCTGCACCCCGCGCGCGAAGAACTCCACCGGCGGCCGCGGGTTGTACAGGAGCAGTCCGGGGTCGTCGACGTCGTGGCTGCCCACGGAGATCACGGAGGAGAACCGCCACGGGAAGCTCTCCACCGGCATGTTGTGGGCGGAGGCGACGAGGAGGCTGCGGCCGAAGTAGGCCTGGTCGGCGAGGTCGTGGAGGATCGGCGCGAACGCCTTGCGGGTGGTGGACAGGCTCATGTTGATGACGTCGTAGCCCCGCTCGACGGCCCAGCGCACCCCGGCGATCAGCACGTCGCCCGAGCCGCGGAAGCCGGAGCCGAGGACCTGCACGCTGTCGAGCTCGCACTGCGGCGCGAGGCCGCGGATGATCGAGGCGCAGGCGGTGCCGTGCCCCGTGGAGTCGCCGCCCGCCACCCGCACCACCTCGTGCTCCCCTTCCGTCCCTCCTCCCCCAGGGACCTCCCGTACGAGGTACGAGGCGTTGACCGGGCCGACCAGGGGGTGCGCGGTCTCCACGCCGGAGTCGATCACACAGACCCGGACGCCCCGGCCGCTCGCGCCGCCCCACGCCCACTCGGCGCCGTCGTCGGTCTTCCCCGCGGTCCCCGCGCCCGCCCAGTCGGTGCGGATCTCGATGGCGTCGCGGTCACGGCCGAGCAGATGCCAGGTCAGCCCCTCGGGCGCGGCGGTCACCGCGGTCCTTCCCGGAGCGCGCGGGCTCTGCGGGCGCCCACCAGGTGCCCCTTGGCGGTGAAGTGCCGTTCGGCCTCGCCGGCCGCCCGCTCGGCCAGGGGGCCGCGGTCGAGGAGCACCGCGCAGTGCGCGCCGTCCAGTTCGGCGGTGGCCAGGCAGGCGGGCGAGTCCGTCAGCGCGGCGGCGCGCAGGGCGGTGGCCAGGTGCGCGTCGGCCGCCGCCGCGTCGCCCTCGGCGGCGGCGAGGCGGGCCCGCATGCCGTACACCTCGCAGGCCGCCGCCGGCATGGCGGTCACCCCGTCGCGCTCCAGCGCGTCGAGCAGCGCGCGCACGGCGTCGGCCGGCGCGCCGCGGGCGAGCAGGACGCGGGCCAGGTCGCGTACGGCGGTGCCGTGCAGTTGCGGGTCGCCGAGGCGTTCCATGCCGTCGGCGGCCTCCCGCAGCAGCCGCTCGGCCTCGCCCCAGCATCCGGCGAGCTCCTCGACGCCGGCCCGGAAGAGGAGTACGGCGGGCACGGCGAAGTGGTGTCCGAGGTCGGTGAGGGTGGTCAGCGCGTCGTCCAGGAGGCCGCGGGCCTCGTCGAACTCGCCGCGCATGGCGAGCAGCACGGCCATCGGGCACCCCACCGTGGCGCGCCCCACGAGGCGTCCCGCGAGGTGGTCGCCGCGGAAGGCGCGGCAACTGCTCAGCGCCGATTCGACGGGCTCCGGGCCGAGCCAGAGCGAGACGGCGAGGGCGCCGAGGATGCCCGCGCGCTCCAGCTCGGCGCCGGCCCGCACCGATTCGTGCAGCGCCCGCTCCAGGTGGGCCGCCGCCTCCCGGTGGCGGCTGCGGCTCTGCCGCTCCTGGCCCATGGCGAGGAAGGCGCGGGCGAGGCCGAGCGCGTCGTCGGTCTCGGTGAACACCGGGACCGCGGCGCGCGCCGCGTCCAGGAGCGCCCCGAAGCCCTCCGTGCCGGGCTCCAGATAGCCGAGCTGGAGGCGGACCCTGGCCGCGGTCCGGCCGTCCCCGGCCCGCTCCGCCTCGACGAGCAGCGCGCGCAGCTCGGTGACCGCCGCCTCCGCGTCGCCCGCGGCGAGCCGCGCCTCGGCCAGGGAGGTGCGTACGGCGAGCGCGGCCGGGAGGTCGCCGGTCAGCGCCAGGGCCCTGCGCAGCAGCCCGACGGCCCAGTTGATGTCGCCGTGCGCGAGTGCCTCGGTCCCCGCCCGGCCGAGGTGCGCGGCGGCGGCCTCGGCGGTGCGTGTGACCTCCGGGTCGCCGGGGTCGAGTTCGGCGCGCAGCCGCGAGGCGTGTTCGAGGTGGGTGCCGATGGTGTGGTGGTCGCCGGGGCCGCGGCGCTCCACGTGGGCGGCGAAGCTCTCGTGCCCCTGGGCGCGCAGGAGTTTGGACATGCCGGTGTAGACCTCGTCGCGGATCAGCTGGCCCGCGGGGCGCCAGCGGGGCTCGCCCGCGGGGCCGGGGTCCGCGGGCTCCAGGAGGCGCCGCCGCGCGAGGTCGCGGACGATCGGTGCCGCCGCCGTCGCACCGGGCTCCGCGAGGGCCGCGAGGTCGTCGGTGGTGAACTCCGCGCCGATCACCGCGGCTCCCTCCAGGACGGCCCGCTCGTCGGGGGCGAGGCGGTCGAGGCGGGCGGCGACGATGGCGCGTACGGAGAGCGGTACGTCGTCGGGGTCGGCGCCCTCGGCGACCATCGCCACGATCTGCTCGACGAAGAGGGGGTTGCCCTCCGAGCGGCTGATGAGCCGCTCGACGGCGGGTCCGGGCAGGGGCGGCGGCACGAGGTGGGCCACCACGTCGTCGTCGGCTGCGGCGGGAGCGCGGTCGCTGAGCCGCGTCACCAGCTCCCGGCAGTCGTCCCCGCCGAGCGGGGGCACGACCAGCGCCGTCGCGTTGAGCTTGCCGCTGCCCCAGCTCGGGCGCAGTTCGAGGAGTTCGGGGCGGGCGAGGCCGAGCAGGAGGACGGGGGCGCCCTGCACCCAGTCGGCGATGTGGTCGAGCGCGCCCAGCAGGTCCTCGTGGGCCCACTGGAGGTCGTCGATGACCAGGACGAGCGGGCGTTCGCCGCCGAGGGCGGTGCACAGCCGTTGCAGCGCCCAGCAGGTCTCGTCGAAGGAGGTGCCCGAGCGTCCCGTGGCGGCGAGCCTGGCCAGGGCGGTGGCGACGGCGGCGTCGGGGCCCGTGGTGCCGAGCAGTTCCGTGAGGCGTTCGGGCGGCGAGTCCCCCAGCAGCCGCCGCAGCATGCCGGCGAGGGGCGCGAGCGAGCCGTCGCTGCCGTACGGGGGGCAGCCGGCGCACGCCACCGTCGCCCCGTCGTCCCCCGCCGCGGCGGCGAAGGCACGGGCGAGCCTGCTCTTGCCGACGCCGGGGTCCCCGTACAGCGTCACCAACTGGCAGGAGCGGTCCCTGCGGACGCGGGCGAACGCCAGCTTCAGCTCGGCCAGTTCGTCGTGGCGGTCCACCAGGGCGACCCCGGGTCCGCGGGCCGCGCCGTGTTCCGGTGAGCCCGCCGCCACCAGGCGCCAGGCGGGCACGGGGTCCCGCTTTCCCTTCACGGTCAGGGGCGGCACCGGGACGGTCTCGGCGGCCTGGGCGATCAGCCGGTGGGTGTCGGCGCCGATGAGGATCTGCCCGGTGGGGGCGTGCTGTTCGAGGCGGGCCGCCACGTTGACGACCTCGCCGGAGACCAGGGCGTGCCCTGCGTCGGCGGCGCCGGACGTGACGACCTCGCCGGTGTGGATGCCGATGCGCACGGCGACCGGCACGCCGTGCGCGCCGCGCGCGCTCTCGGCGAACGTCTCGACCGCGGCGAGGATGTCGAGCGCGGCGCGGGCCGCCCGCAGCGCGTCGTCCTCACGGACCGCCGGGATGCCGAAGACGGCCATCACGGCGTCGCCGATGTACTTCTCCACGGTCCCGCCGTGGCGTTCCAGGCAGTCGCTGAGGACGGCGTAGTAGCGGAGCATGACGTGGCGCAGCGCCTCGGCGTCCAGGCGTTCGCTGAGCGCGGTCGAACCGACCATGTCGCAGAAGACGATGGTGACGGTCTTGCGGCTCTGGGCGGTTCGCTCGCTCACCCTCGTTCCTCCCTCCCCCCCTCACGCCCCCGGCCCGTCCGTTCCGTGCCGGGGCGGTCAGAACAGGACGCCCCCGATGATCGGTTCCACGCTGTGCGCCTCGACCTCGGGGGCGCGCTCCTGGATGCGGGCCTGTACGTCGATCAGGGTCCGCAGCTCCTCGTCGGACAGCTCCGTTAGGGCTTCGCGCCGCCCGTCGGGCAGGTGGTCGACGGGGAAGCCCGCGTCGCGGAGCAACTCCAGGTTCCGGTCCGGGTCCTTCGCCGTGCTCCCGGTGATGTCCTCGCCGGGCTCCTCGCGCTCGCCGAGCCCCTGCCTCTCGCCACGCTCCACCTTCTCGCCCCTCCCGTAGATCCACACCACCACACCCACGACGCAGAGCGCCGCTCCCGCCATGCGGAAGACGAAGCCGACGCTGAACCAGCCCGCGAGCAGCGCGCCCAGCGGCGGCGCCGCGAGCTGGAGCAGTACGGGGAAGGCGTTCGCGGTGGACGTGACGCGGCCGATGAGTTCCTGCGGTGTCTCCCGGTGCAGCACGTAGGGGAAGACGACCATGATCCCTGCCGCCGCGAAGCCGATGCCGAACGCGACGGCCATCCACAGCACGGCGAGGCCGTCGGCCCCGGCGCCCAGGCCGATGCCGATGGCGCCGACGAGTGCCCCGACGGCGACCTGCGCGAGGCCGAGCAGGACGAAGGGGCGTACGCGCATGCCCCACTGGCTGATGGCCAGCGTGCCGAGGACGGCGCCGAGCCCGACCGCCGCGACCACGTACCCCAGGTCCTGTTCGTCGACGGCGAGTTCCCGCATGGCCAGCGGCGAGAGCGTGTCGAAGGCCAGGACGAGGAAGAGCGTGGCCGCCATGCTGCCGATCACCGCGATCAGCGCCGGCGTACGGACGATGAACCGCACGCCCTCGACGCTCTCGGCCCACAGCCTGCCGCGCCCGCGCCGCTCGGCCGCCTCTCCGGGGTCCTGCCCCTCGGGGTCCTCCCCCTCGGCCCGCCGGGGCAGCCGCACGGCGCAGAGCAGCAGCCCGGAGAGGACGAAGGTGGCGGCGTCGGCCACGAAGGCGGCGCGCACCCCCCACAGGGCGACGATCAGACCGCTCAGCGCGGGGCCCGCCACCTTCGCGGCCTGGTTGGCGAAGACGGTCAGGGACATCGCGGAGAGCATGTCCCGCTCGGGGACCACCGACCGCAGCGTGCTCTGGTAGGCCGGGTTGAACACCGCGGAGAACGCCACCTTGAGCACCACGAGGGTGAGCAGCGCCGGCAGCCCCGGCGCGGCGAGGTAGCCGAGCACCAGGGCGGCGCGTGCCACGTCGCAGCCGATGAGGACGGCCTTGCGGTCCCGCGCCCGGTCCGCGAGCGCACCGGCGACCGGGGCGAGCAGCACCAGCGGCACGGCCGTCGCCACGCTCACGGCGGCGAGCGCTCCCGCGCCCTGGTCCCAGACGTAGGTCACCAGGACGATCAGGGCGAGGTAGTCGAGCCAGTCGCCCACACAGGAGACGACCTGGCTGGCGAACAGGGTTCGAAAGCGCCGGTGCCTCAGCGCCGCGGCCATCGCGGGCGGCTTCGCCATCACAGGACCCCTTTCCGGAGACCGTAGGAGTCCACGAGCCCCTCGAAGACCCGCATCACGGACCGCACCGTGTGCAGCGCGGAGTTGCTCACCGCGGCCGCGAGGCGTTCGCCCAGCGGAAGTTCGTCGAGGAGCTGTCGCAGCTCGGCGCCGTGGCCGACGTCGGCCGCCGCGTGCCGTGCGAGGGTGCGGAAGGCGTCGTGCGGATGTCCGGTGCGCGCGCTGAGCACGGCGGCGACGTCGGGGCGTGGCGGGCTGCCTTCGAGTACCGCCTGGTAGCCGAGGAGGCAGACGGGGTGGAGCCGGTGGATCCAGAAGTACGGTTCGCCGCAGAGCGTGGCGACCGCCGCCGAGGGCATGCCGCGCCACGCCCTCGCGGGGTCGTGGCCGAGGGCGGCGAGGTCCTCGCAGACCCAGGTGTCGTGCCCCGTCTCTTCCTCGATGTGCCGCTCCCAGTAGGGGATGAGCGCGGCGGCCACCGGGTCGCCGTCCTGGCGCGCCAGCTCGCCGCAGCGGGACCTGGCGCACTCCATGAGCGGTACGGACGCCCTGATGATCTGGTGGGTCAGGACGAGGAACTCGGGGTAGACGCGGGCCGGTTCGGGCACCGTCCAGATCTGTTCGAGCGTGGCGCGCAGGCCGGGCAGGAGCAGTCCGACGGCGGTGTCGACGCGTGTTCCCGCCCCGGTCACGCGCCACCTCCGGCGAGGCCGGTCCCTGGCCCGGCGGCCGTGGTGGGCGCGGGAGCGCCGAGACGGGCCAGTTCGCGGTAGCCGTCGACGCCGTGCCCGGCGAGGAAGCCGTCCGCGCCGCGCTCCTCGACGAGCCCGCCGATCTCCCGTTCCAGGACGCGGGTGCCCTCGCGGCGCAGCCGGGCGTCGGCCGCGCGGGCCGCGTCCGGGGTGCCGAGCGCGCTCACACACGTGCCGCAGTAGCCGGGGCCCTCCGCCCCGGAGGGCGTCTCCCGCCGGGGAGCGCCGGCCAGGGTGTCGGCCAGGTGGACCGGGCCCAGGGACCTGATGCCGCGCAGCAGCGGGCGTTCGACGAGGCGGCGGCGGACCGTGGGCCAGTCGTCGTCGGCGACGTGGCCGAGGCGCAGATGGCCGGGGAGCCGTCCGCCGAGGCCGTCGACGACGTTCTGGTTGCAGCAGGTGACGATCGTCCCGTCGAAGGCGACCACGGGCCAGGCGGCCATCGCGCAGGGCGCGGCGCCGCGCGGCAGGGCGGTGGGGCCGGCTCCGGGCAGCCAGTCGGCGGCCCGGCCCGCGGCACGCACCTCGGCCACCAGGACGGGCACCCGGTCGGCGAAGGCGCGGCGGATCTCCGCGGTGGCCTCGGCCAGGTACGGGTCGTTCGGGCCGCGTCCGGTGAGCTGCACGCTCACGTCCTTGCCCGCCTCGTGGAGTGTGCGCAGGACGTCCAGGACGCGGGCGCGTGGCACCTCGGCCTCGTGGAAGACGTCGAGGCTGGCCGAGACGTGGTCGACGGCCGCGAGCGCCTCGGCGATCGGCGGCGGGACGCGGCCCCCACCGCCGGTGTCGCGGGCGAAGAACATGCCGGTCTGGAGCTGGCTGCGGACCCCCGCCCCGCGTGCCGTCTCGGCGAGCGTGGTGACCAGGCGCGGCCTGAGCAGCGGTTCACCGCCGGTGAGCAGCAGGAAGTCGGGCCGGTCGGCGGGGCGGAACGTCTCGACGAAGGCGGTGAGCGGTGCCGCGTCGAGCTGTTCGGAGTCCGTCGCGGAAGCGGTGGAGCAGTGCGCGCAGGACAGCGGGCACCGCCTGGTCAGCGTCATGAGGAGGGCGGCGGCGGGCCTGGGCCTGGCCGCGAGCAGGTCGAGCAGGTGCATGGGTCCGCCTCCTCTCCCGGGGCCGGGCCGCCGGGCCGGTGACCCGGCCGGACGCGGCTTCCTGCCCCGAGCTTCACGGACGCGGCTTGTCCACCGGTATGTCCGCGCTTGCGGAACCCTTGCGCGCGGCCGGGCCCGGGCGGCCCGGCCCTGTCACCGCTCCCGGTCCTCCCCCTCGGGCACCGGCAGGATCTGCCGCAGATGCGGGTCGGGGTGGAAGCCCCTGCGCCACTCGCGCGGGTAGCCGACGGACGCCTCCACGTGGCGCACCCCGTCGTGCCAGGTGGTGCGCGGAATGTGCAGATGGCCGTAGACGACGGCGGCCGCGTCGTACTTCACGGGCCAGTCCGCGCTCCGTTCGGTGCCGCACCACAGGGCGAACTCGGGGTAGCGCAGGATGCGGGTGGGTTCGCGCACCAGCGGCCAGTGGTTGATGAGGATCGTCGGCAGGCCCGGTGTCCGTTCGGCGAGCCGCTCCTCGGTGAGCTTGACCCGCGCGCGGGACCAGTCGTCGCGGGTGGCGTGGGGGTCGGGGTGCAGGAAGTACTCGTCGGTGCAGACGACTCCCGCCTCGTGGGCGGCCGCGAGCGCGGTTTCCTTGGTTTCGGTCCCCTGGGGGCGGAAGGTGTAGTCGTAGAGGAGGAACAGCGGGGCGACGGTGACCGGCCCGCCCGCGCCGCGCCATATCGGGTAGGGGTCCTCGGGGGTCACCACGCCCATGGACCGGCAGAGCGCGACGAGGTGCTCGTAGCGTGCCTCGCCGCGCAGTTGGACCGGATCGTCCGCCGGAGTCCACAACTCGTGGTTGCCCGGCGCCCACACCACCTTCGCGAACCGCTCGGCGAGCGTGCGCAGCGCCCACTCGATGTCGGCCATGCGCTCGGCGACGTCTCCGGCGACGATCAGCCAGTCCTGGTCGGTCGTCGGCCGGATGGTCTCGACGTACTCCCTGTTCTCCGTATACGCCACGTGCAGGTCACTGACCGCCAACAGCTTCGGAGTGCTCTCGGATGCCATCACTGTGCGAGGCTAGCGCGAGTCGCCTCCTCAGTGGTGATCGCCCTCCCCCCGGTGGATCGCCAGGTACTCCTCCGACGTGGCCTTGGGCACCTGCGCGCCGGGCCCGTACATCGCGCGGGAGAGGCGGGAGCGCAGCCGCAGGGAGCGGGGGACCTTGCGGACCACTCCGTTGGCGTCGACCAGGGGGCCGATCTCCAGCGGCTGGTGCTGTTCGTGCGCGGTCAGGCGGTACAACTCCCCTTGCGGCAGCGGCTCGTGCACCTCCACGTACTCGCCGTGCGGCAGCCGCTTGATGGTGCCGGTCTCGCGGCCGTGCAGCACCTTCTCGCGGTCCCTGTGCTGAAGTCCGAGGCAGATCCGGTGGGTGACGACGTAGGCGATGACGGGGACGACGAAGAAGCCGATCCGCACGAACCAGGTGATGTCGTTGATGGAGAGGTGGAAGTGCGTGGCCCACAGGTCGTTGCCGCCGCCGATCATCAGCACGCCGAACAGGGAGAGCCAGGCGACGCCGAGCGCGGTCCGCACGGGGGCGTCGCGCGGCCGGTCGAGGATGTGGTGTTCCCGTTTGTCGCCCTTCACCCAGGACTCGATGAACGGGTAGACGCCGATCGCGGCGAGGATCAGCGGGAAGAGCATGAAGGGGATGAAGACGCCCAGTTCGAGCGTGTGCCCCCAGGCGTTGATCTCCCAGCTCGGCATCACCCGGATCAGCCCCTCGGAGAAGCCCAGGTACCAGTCCGGCTGGGCGCCGGTGGAGACATGGTCCGGGCGGTAGGGGCCGATCGCCCAGACCGGGTTGATGGTGGCGACCGCGCCCATGACCGCGAGGACGCCGAAGACGAGGAAGAAGAAGCCGCCCGCCTTGGCGATGTAGACGGGCAGGAACGGCGCTCCGACCACGTTCTTCTCGGTCTTGCCGGGACCGGCGAACTGGGTGTGCTTGTGGTAGAAGACCAGGATCAGATGGGCGACGACGAGGCCGAGCATGATCCCGGGCAGCAGCAGGATGTGGATGGGATAGAGCCGCGCGATGATGTCGTCCCCCGGGAACTCCCCGCCGAACAGGAAGAAGGAGAGGTACGTCCCCACGACGGGGATGGAGAGGATGGCGCCCTGCGCGAAGCGGATGCCGGTGCCGGACAGCATGTCGTCGGGCAGGGAGTAGCCGGTCAGGCCGGTGATGATGCCGAGGAACAGCAGCGTCCAGCCGAAGAGCCAGTTGACCTCGCGGGGCTTGCGGAAGGCGCCCGTGAAGAACACCCGCATCATGTGCGCGAGCATGGCGGCGACGAAGACGACCGCCGCCCAGTGGTGGATCTGCCGGATCAGCAGGCCGCCGCGCACCTCCATGCTGATGTCGACCGTGGACTCGAACGCCCTGGAGACCTGGAGGCCCTTGAGCGGTACGTACGTGCCGTCGTAGGTGACCTCGGCCATGCTGGGCTCGAAGAAGAGGGTCAGATAGGTGCCGGTGAGGATCAGGATCAGGAAGCTGTAGAGGCAGATCTCGCCGAACATGAACGACCAGTGGTCGGGGAAGATCTTGCGCATCTGGGTCTTGGCCAGTGTGTGGATGCCGAGGCGCCCGTCCGCCCAGTCGGCGACCCGCTCCCCCCGCCCCGGTGGCGCGGGGCGACCACGTGGTCCGGTCCGCTCGCTGCGTCCGCTCATGCGACTCCCCTTCAGACGGCTGTCAGCGTAAGTCGAAGGTATGACGGATCCAACAGGTCCGGATGTGACAACAGCCAAGCGGAATCGGCCAGTTCGTGTACGTACGCGTTCACTTGGGTGGCGTGAGGCGGTGCAGTCTGAGGGCGAGCTGGATCTCCAGGGTGCGGGCAGGGCCGTTCCAGTCCTCGCCGAGGAGCCGGGCCACGCGCTCCAGGCGCTGCACGACGGTGTTGACGTGGACGTGCAGTGCGGTCTTGGCGCGGGTGAGGCTGCGGTCCTCGGTGAAGTACGCCTCCAGGGTGCGCGTCAGCTCCGTACCGCGTTCGGCGTCGTAGTCCAGGACGGGGCCGAGCGTCGCCCGTACGTAGCCGCCGAGGTCGGCGCTCTCGCCGATGAGCAGTCCGACGAAGCCGAGGTCGGCGAGGGCCGCGCCGTGCCCGGTGTGGCCGAGGGCCCGCAGCGCGGAGAGGCAGCGCAGGGCCTCGGCGTGCGCGGCGGGCAGCCCGGCGGGCTCGACGGGGCCCGCCGCACCGACCGTGACGGGGGCGCCGACGGCCTGGCCGAGCTCGGTGGCGAGCGTATGGGCGCGGGCGCCCGGTGCTTCGGTGGGCGTCACGATGACCACGTCCTCGTGGTGGAGCCCGGCGAGGCCGCTGTGCGCGCGGGCGGTGCGGTGGGCGGCGGCGAGGAGCCGCTGCCGCGAGGCGCTCTCGCCGTGGGCGACGAACACCGACTGCGGGGCGGTGAGTCCCACGCCCAGGCGGCGGGCGCGGGCCGCCAGGCCGGCCGGGTCGCCGGTGGTGGAGAGCAGGTCGTTCAGCAGCTCGCCGCGGACCCGGTCCTCGGTCTCGGCCACGGACCGGCGCAGGAGCAGGAGCAGCGCGGTGACGACGCCCGCCCGCTCGAACAGCCGCCGGTCGGCGTCGGCGAGTTCGGCGCGTCCTGTCAGGGCGATGCTGCCGAGGAGTTCGGGCCCGGCGAGGACCGCGCACACCCAGGTGCCGTCCTGCGGGACCGCGCGCCCGCTGGCCCGTGAGGCGGCGACGGCGGCCGCGGGCGGGGGCAGTGGTCCGGCGCCGGTGCGGGCCAGTTCGGTGCCGTCCGCGTCGTGGATGAGGACGCCGCCGGCCAGGAGGGCGGCGATGCCGTCGGCCACGTCGTCCGCGCCGCCGCCGCGCAGCACGAGGTCGGTGAGCTGGTCGTGGGCCCGCTCGGCGCGGCGCATGGCCCGGCTGTGGGCGCGGATGGTCTCGGTGGCGGCGTTGAGGTCGACGAGCGCGGCCCTGGTCTCCTCCAGGAGGCGGGCCCCGTCGATGGCGATGGCGGCGTGGTCGGCGAGCGAGGAGAGCAGCACGATCTCCTCGGTGGCGAACTCGCGGGCGGCGCGGTCGGCGGCGTACAGCACCCCGATCACCCGGGAGCCGAGGCGCAGCGGCACGCCGAGGATGGCGCGCAGTCCCTCCTGGAGGACGGCGCCGTCGATGGCGTCGGTGTGGTGGAAGCGGGGGTCCTCCTGGTAGTCGCCGGTGACGTAGGGGCGGGCGGTCTGGGCGACGAGGCCGCCGAGCCCCTCGCCCATGCCGAGCCTGAGCTGCTGGAAGGCGGCGGCCACGCTGCCGTCGGTGACGCGCATGTAGGTGTCGCCCGCCGCCTCGTCGTTCAGCGAGAGGTACGTGACGTCGGTGCCCAGGAGCAGTTTGGCGCGGCGCACGATGGCGCGCAGGACGGCGTCGGCGTCGCGCAGCGCGGCCAGGTCGCTCGCGGTGTCGAAGAGCGCGGTGAGTTCGGCCTCGCGGCGGCGGTGCGCGCCGAGGGTGCGGTGGACGCGCAGCGCCACGTCGGTGGCCTCGGTGAGCGCGGCGAGGTCATCGGCGCCGGTGCCGGCCTCGCGGGCCAGGGCGGCGGGGCGGGCGAAGTCCTCGGCGGGCGCGCCCCGGTCGAGCAGGTCGAGCAGGCCGCGCAGAGCGGACCGGAGTGCGGCGTGGCCCGCGCTCTTGGTGGTGGGGAGCATGGCGCGATGGTCTCCCGGCGGGGTGGGTGCGGTCGATGGCCTGCCCCGACATCCGTGGGCGGGGGAGGCAGGCCGCGGCGGTCGCGCGGACGGGGTCAGCCGCCCAGCGGCACGGAGCCCTCGCGCTCGGGCGGTGCGGGCAGCGGCGCGGGAGCGCCCCTCTCGTCCGCGGCGAGGTCGCGTCCCCTGGTCTCCCTGGCGAACTTCACGGTCACGACGGTGACGAGGGCCGCGAAGGACATGTAGAGGGCGACGGGCAGCGCGGAGTCGTGGTCCCTGAGGAGCTCCACGGCGATGAGCGGGGCCAGGGCGCCGCCGATGACGGAGGCGAGCTGGGAGCCCATCGAGGCGCCGGAGTAGCGGACCTTGGTGTCGAACAGCTCGGAGATGAACGCGGCCTGCGGTCCGTACATCGCTCCGTGGAAGAGCAGTCCGACGGTGACGGCGAGGGTGATGACGGGGAAGGACTCCGAGTCGAGCAGCGCGAAGAAGGCGAAGGCCCAGCCGGCCATCCCGGCCGCTCCGATCAGGGTGACCGGACGGCGGCCCAGGCGGTCGGAGAGCGCGCCCCACAGCGGAATGGTGACGAAGTGCAGCGCCGACCCGATGAGCACGGCGTTGAGCGCGTCGCTCTTGGGCAGCTCCAGGTGCACGGTGACGTAGACGAGGACGAAGGCCGTGAGGATGTAGTACGAGACGTTCTCGCCGAACCGGAGGCCGATGGCGGTGAGGACCTCGCGCCAGCTCTTGCGGAACACCTCGACCACCGGCGGCTTCTCCTCGGCTCCCGCCGCGGCGGCGGCCTCCGTCTCCCGCCGCGCCTGGAGGAAGACGGGTGACTCGGTGACGGAGACGCGGATCCACAGGCCGATCATCACCAGGACCCCGGAGAGCAGGAAGGGCACGCGCCAGCCCCAGGCGAGGAAGGCCTCTTCGGACTGGACGGCGGCGAGCAGCGCGAGCACGCCGGTGGCGAGGAGGTTGCCGCCGGGCGCCCCGGCCTGCGGCCAGGAGGCCCAGAAGCCGCGGCGCGCGGAGCCGCCGTGTTCGGAGACCAGGAGCACCGCGCCGCCCCACTCGCCGCCGAGGGCGAAGCCCTGCACGAGGCGGAGCACGGTCAGCAGGACGGGGGCGCCGACGCCGATGCTCGCGTGGGTGGGGAGGAGTCCCATCGCGAAGGTGGCGCCGCCCATCAACAGCAGGCTGATCACCAGGAGTTTCTTGCGTCCCACGCGGTCGCCGTAGTGTCCGAAGACGACGCCGCCGAGGGGTCGGGCCGCGAAGCCCACCGCGTAGGTGAGGAAGGAGAGCAGCGTGCCGACCAGGGGGTCGCTGGAGGGGAAGAAGAGGGTGTTGAAGACCAGTGCGGCGGCCGAGCCGTAGAGGAAGAAGTCGTACCACTCGATGGTGGTGCCGACGAGGCCGGCCGCCACGATGCGGCCGATGCCGGCGCGGGCCGGCGGAGCGGTTGCTTGGGAGGCCATGTGTACCACTTCCAGGAATTCCGCGGGGACGCTTCCGTACCGGCCCAAAGTAGGAAACCGCAGATCAGTGGCGTATATGGCGGAGCACCATGGTTGTGGCGCCCCTGATGTGACCGGCCACCATGCAGACGGGGAGACCGGACAGAAGTTACTTTTTGGTATGCCGTGACTTCCCGCATGGGCGGCAGTAGAACTCGTTGCGATTCAGACACAATCAAGGAAGGCCACATGAGCACTAAAGGCGAGCACAGCACTATTTCTGATGGTCCGTCACGTAGAAGATTTATCGCTGGAACCGGTTCTCTTCTGGGTGCCGTCGCGCTCTCCGCGCAGGCGTACCCGGCCCGCGCCGTCGACGCCGCCGCGCGCGTTCCCGTCCTGGTGATCGGCACGGGGTACGGCGGCTCCGTCGCCGCCCTGCGGCTCGCCGAGGCCGGCGTCGACGTGCACATGGTCGAGATGGGCATGGCCTGGGACACCCCGGGCTCCGACGGGAAGATCTTCGCCAACACCACAAGCCCGGACCTGCGTTCCTACTGGCTGCGCACCAGGACCAAGCAGCCGCTGAGCAACTTCCTCGGCTTCCCGATCGACAGGAACGTCCCCAGGCACACCGGCATCCTGGACGCCGAGGAGTTCGGCGGCATCACCGTCTACCAGGGCCGGGGCGTGGGCGGCGGCTCGCTGGTCAACGGCGGCATGGCCGTCACGCCCAAGCGCGAGAACTTCGCCGCCGTGCTGCCGACGGTCGACGCGGGCGAGATGTACGGGACCTACTACCCGCGCGCCAACGCGGGCCTCGGGGTCGCCACCATCGATCCGGACTGGTTCGAGACGGCCGAGTGCTACCAGTACACCCGGGTCGCCCGCAAGCACGCACAGCGCTCGGGCTTCCCCTTCGTCTTCGTGCCCGACGTGTACGACTGGGACTACATGGAGCGGGAGCAGGCGGGCACCGCCACCAGGTCGGCGCTCGCCGGAGAGATCCTCTACGGCAACAACCACGGCAAGAAGTCCCTCCAGCAGACCTACCTCGCCCGCGCGAAGGCCACGGGGCGCGTCACCATCACCCCGCTGCACCGGGTCACCTCGGTGACCCCGGCCGCGGGCGGCGGCTACACCGTCACCATGGAACAGCTCAACACCACCGGTGACACCGTCGCCACCAAGGAGACGACGGCCGACAGGGTCTTCTTCGCCGCGGGCAGCGTCGGCACCAGCAAGCTCCTGGTGAAGCTGAGGGCGACCGGCGCGCTGTCCCGGCTCAACGGCGAGGTCGGCAAGGGCTGGGGCGACAACGGCAACGTCATGTGCGGGCGCGCCAACCACCTCTGGGACGCGACCGGCGGCCTCCAGTCGTCCATCCCCACCGCCGGCATCGACAACTGGGCCGCGGGCGGCGCGTTCGCCGAGGTGGCGCCGCTGCCCACCGGCATAGAGACGTTCGCCTCGTTCTACCTGTCGATCACCAAGAACCCGCACCGCGCCCAGTTCTCCTGGAACGCGGCGGCGGGCCGGGCCGAGCTGAACTGGCAGACCGCCTGGAAGCAGCCCTCGATCGACGCCGCTAAGACGATCTTCGACAAGATCAACGCCAAGGAGGGGACGATCTACCGCACCGACCTCTTCGGCGTCCACAAGATCTGGGGCGACCACCTCACGTACCACCCGCTCGGCGGCGCGGTCCTCGGCAAGGCGACCGACAACTACGGCCGTCTCCAGGGCTATCCGGGGCTGTACGTCATCGACGGCGCGCTGGTCCCCGGCAACACCAGCGTCAATCCGTTCGTCACCATCACCGCGCTCGCCGAGCGGAACATCGAGAAGATCATCGACACTGATCTGTGAGCCACCGGCCTGCCCGCGCGTCGGCTACGGCGTGGGCAGCGCGCACGCGGTGTCGAGACCGAGCACATGGTTGAGCCGGCCGAACGCCAGCCATGACCCGATGCTCATGCTCAGCTCCACGATCTCCGCCTGGCTGTAGTGCGCGGTCATCCGCGTCCAGAACTCCTCGTCCAGACGGTGGTGGTCCAGGGCGTACCGCTCGGCGTACTCCGCGGCCAGCCTCGTGCGGTCGTCGAAAGCGTCGGTGGTGCGCCACTGGGTGACGGCGTCGGCGAACTCCTCCTCGACCCGCTGCCCGTCGCGTTCGGTGCGCCAGTCCAGGCAGAACGCACAGCCGTTGATCTGCGCCACGCGCAGCCGCGCCGCCTCGAACTCGCGCAGCCCCAGGGTCGTGTGGGCGTACACGGCGAGTGAGAGGTTCGACGCGGCCATCCCTATCCCGGGGACCATCTCGCCCCACACGTACGGGATCGCGTCCTGCCCCTCGGGGATGTCGATGTGCATGGGTCACTTCCTTCCGAGTCTGCCGGCTGCCGGGCGCAGCGGGACGTCGAGCGCGTCGTAGAGGCCGGGTCCGGCGTCCACGAGCCAGTCGATGGCGTTCACCAGACGGCCGACGGCGGTGGCGTTGCCGCCCGCGGAGCGGTTCTCGTCCTCGTCGGTGGCCTCGACCGTGACCTCGATGCGGGGGCGGCCCTCGATGATCACCCGGTGGGCGCCGTCGCCGCCGCCGGGCGGCACGGGCCAGTCCGGCGCGCAGGACGCGTGGATGCGGGTGACGTGCTCGATGACGATGCGGGGTTCGCCGCCGACGAAGCCCCGCACCTCGAAGCGCACGGCCCCCTGGGTGCCCGCGGCGAACTCCCCCATCGAGCGCGTGCGCACCGTCTCGTCGAGGGCGCGCCGGTCGAGGGTCTCGCGGATCTCGTCGAGCTCGACGCCGAGCGCCCTGGCCATCAGCCGTATCTGGCCGCCCCACACCATCGTCGGGACCGAGGGCGCGAGCATCAGCGGCTCGTACTCCATCGGGTGCCCCATGCCGATCAGATGGCGGACCGACTCCTCCTGGTCGTACGTGGTGTAGTCGAAGATCTCCTGGCAGCGGACCGCGTCGACGGTGGTCCCGAGCCCGCTGACCAGCAGCGGCAGCACGTCGTTGCCCCACCCGGGGTCCACACCGGAGGCGAAGAGCGAACCACCGCCCTCCGCGACGGCCGCGAGGACCGGATCGCGGAACTCCGGCGGTGCGCCGCGCTGGTCGTAGAGCGGATACAGCGAGGGCGTCACGACGACGGCACCCGCCCGTACCGCGCGCACGACGTCGGCGAGCGCGTCGTCGGGGCGCAGGTCGCCGGAGGCCGTGTACACCACCGCGCGCGGCCCCGCCGCGAGCACCGCCCCGACGTCGTCGGTCGCGGCGATACCCAACCGGCGCTCCAGCCCCGCCAGTTCACCGGCGTCACGGCCGACCTTCGCCGGGCTGTGCACCAGCACGGCCGTGAGCTCCAGCGCGGGATGGGCCTCGACGCCGCGCAGGGCCGCGCGGCCCACGTTTCCGGTACCCCAGACCACCGTGGGAATCATGCGCGGAGGGTAGCGAGGGGCGCCGACGGTTGACAGAGGCGTGAACCGACAAGTCCCGTGCCCCTTCCGAAGTCATCCGCCGCCGGTACGCTGAACGCATGCTCCTGGGGCGTTCCTCGGAATGCGCACGTCTTCTCGCTCTCATCGACAAGGCACGCGGGAGCGAGAGCGGTGCTCTGCTCATCCGCGGCGAGGCCGGGATCGGCAAGACGAGCCTCGTGTCGTACGTGGCCGGGCAGGCCGACGATCTGACGCGGCTCGGCACCCGCGGCGTCGAGGTCGAGTCCGACCTGCCGTACGTGGGCCTGGCCGATCTGCTCCGGCCCGTGCTGCACTTCCTCGACCGCATCCCCGAACGCCAGGCCGCAGCGCTCACCGGGGCGCTCGCGCTCGGGCCCGCCGTCGCCCAGGACCGCTTCGCGGTGGCCGCGGGCACGCTCAGCCTGCTCGGCGCCATCGCCGAGGAGGGCCCCGTCCTCGTCACCGTCGACGACGCCCAGTGGCTCGACCCGTACTCCCTGGACGCGCTGGCCTTCGCGACCCGCAGGCTCGGCCGCGAAGGCGTCGTCGTGCTGTTCACCACGCGCGACGCACTGGAGGAACCGGCGTCCCGGCTCGCCTCCATCGAGACCATGACCCTCGGCGGCCTCGACGCCGAGTCCGCGCACCGCCTCATCGCCGAAGAGGGCACGGCCCGGCTCACCGAGGGCGAGGCGGCCCGGCTGTTCGCCGAGGCCCGCGGCAACCCGCTGGCCCTGATCGAACTGCCCGCCCTGCTCGCCGGGAGCGGCGCGGACGGCGACCACGACGCCGAGGCTCCGCTGCCCATCGGTGAACTCCTCGCCCACACCTTCGGCAGCGCGGTGGCCCGGCTGCCCCAGGAGGCGCAGGACGCGATGCTGCTGCTCGCCGTGCTCGGCACCCGGCCGCTGGCGGGCACCGAGGCGGCGCTGCGGGCGCACGACCTCAGCTACGAGTCCCTGGAGGCGGCCGAGGCCGCGGGCCTGGTCGTCGAGGAGCGGGACGGGTACGCCTTCCGGCACCCGCTGGTCCGCTCGGCGGTCTACCACGGCGCCACCCCGGTGCGCAGACGCCGGGCCCACCACGCCATCGCCCGCTCCCTCCAGGGCGCCACCGCACCCGCGTTGGAGCAGTACGCCTGGCATCTGGCCGCCTCCGGCGCCGAGCCCGACGAACACGTGGCCTCACTCCTGGAGAACGCGGCGTCCGGCGCCCCCGACACCCTCGCCTACCCCCTGGCCTCGCGGCTGTACGAGCGGGCCGCGCGGTTCACCCCGGAGGGGCAGCGCAGGGCGGAGCGGCTGCTGTGCGCGGCCCGCGCCTCACAGGCGGCCGGGTCGCTGAACGAGGCCGCCGCGATCCTGGACCGCGCCCTGGAACACGCCGAACAGCTCCGCACCCGGCTCGACATCCGCCAACTGCGCTGCTACCTGGACGTGCAGCGCGGCCGGCCCACCCGCTCCCGTGAACTGCTCAGGTCGGCGGTGGGCGAGGCGGAGAAGGTCGACCCCGCGCTCGCCGCGGTCATGATGGGCGGCATCGCGCTCACCGAACTGGCCGTCGGCGACCTCACCGCCGCGCAGAGCACCTCGGAGGCGGCCATGGAGCTGGCCGACTCCGCGCACGAGACGCTGCTGCCGGTGCGGCTCCTGCGCACCCTGGTGCTGCTGCTCGGCGGGGACGCCGAGGCTGGACGCACCCTCCTGCGCGAGCTGGCGCAGCCGCTGGCCTCGCCCGATCCCGCCTTCCCCTACCCGCTCTCCGGCGTGGGCGGGCTCTGCCACCTGGCGGCCGAGGAACTCGACGAGGCGCACGGCCTGCTCGACCGCGCCGCGTACACGGCCCGCGGCTCCAGCGCCGTGGGCCTGCTCTCGCATCTGCTGTGCACGCTGTCCGTGGTGGAGTTCTGGCGGGGCCGCTGGAGCTCCTCGCTCGCGCACGCCGACGAGGCGGTGCGCCTCGCCGAGGCCACCGGCAGGCTGATCGAGGTGCCGCGCGGCCTCGCGGGCCTCGCCAGGACCGAGGCCGCGCTCAACCGCGAGGAGGACTGCCGCAAGCACGCGGCGCAGACCATGGAGTGGGCCGCGGCCACCGAGCTGCCCATGGACGCCGCGCGGGCCCGCGGCGCCCTCGGCCTCCTGGAGCTGGGCCTCGGCCGCTTCGAGGAGGCGGTGCACCGCCTGGAGGAGGTGCGCGCCTTCTCCCGCACGCACGGCCGCGGCGACGGCCTGTACCTGACCTGGGCCGCCGACCTCGCGGACGCCTACGTCCATCTGCACATGCCCGCCGAGGCCCGTGAGGTCCTCGACGTCCTGGAGTACGAGGGCTCCCGCGGCCACCGGCCGGTCACCGCGGGGGCGGCGGCGCGCTGCCGGGGGCTGCTCGAACCCAACGACCCCGAGGCCGCCTCGCGCCACATGCGGCGCTCTCTCGCGCTGCTCGCCGAGCGTCCGGTGCCCTTCGAGCGGGCGCGCACCGAGTTCGCGTGGGGCGAGCAACTGCGCAGACAGGGCAGGCGCAGCGAGGCCCGGCCCCTGCTTGAGCGGGCCCACACCGCGTTCGAGCGGCTCGGCGCCTCGGGCTGGGCGGCGCGGGTGGCCGCCGAGCTGCACGCGGCGGGCGGCACCGAGGTCCGCCCGGAGCGTGCCCCGCTGGAGCGCCTGACCCCGCAGGAGATGCAGGTCGCCCTGGTGGTGGGCCGGGGGCTCACCAACCACGAGGTGGCGGAGCGGCTGTTCCTCAGCGTCAAGACGGTCGAGTTCCACCTGAGCAACATCTACCGCAAGCTCGACGGGGTGCACCGCCGGGCCCAGTTGGTACGGCTGCTCGCTCAGGCCTCGGAGGGGCCGTGACGGGGGTGGCGCCGGTACGCCGGTGAGCGGTCCGGCCGCGGCGACCACACCAGCCGGACTCGCGCGGCCGCCGCGTCGAGGCGGTCGGCGCACTCGGCGGGGGTCTCGGCCTCGCACAGGACATAGGCGTACCGCTGGAGGTAGTCCAGCGGGGGCAGCCGCAGCTCGTCGCCGGCGGTACGGACCGCCGAGTCGACGCGCGTCATCGGTTCTCCTCGGCGGAAGCGGCCGGCGGAGTGCGCCCGATCCTGGCGACGTCCCGCACCCGAGCGGGGGTGCCATCGGGCACCCGAGCGGGGGTGCCGTCGGGCACCCCCGTCCCCCGCCCTCGCGGCGGTCGCTCCCCCGTCCGCGGCCGACCCGTCCGTGCGTACACCCCCGTGGTACGTCCGGTCACCGGTTTCCTTCTCCCCCGTATCGGTGTTTCCAGGTCCGCCCGCGATCCGCGACCGTGGCTATACCTTGGCCCCGCGCGGGGGTGGGGGCGACCGTGAAAACCCTGGGGTATCGGGGTGGTGGCCGGGGTGGGCGCGCGGGCCCCGCGGGCCGTCGGGGGCGGGTGGGTCACGGCCCGTCAGGAGCGCGCCGGATGAGGGGGTGATTCCGCCCGTCGACCACCGCGCTCGGCGCCCGAACCCAGGGTTTCCATGGGGGAATCGCGGGCACCGCGTCCGGCTCCGGCGTGAGCGCGCTCAGCTCGCTCAGCTCGCTCCCCAGCCGCCGTCGACCGGGATCGAGGCGCCCGTGAGGTAGCCGGTGTGCGGTCCGCAGAGCCAGACGGCGACGGCGGCGACCTCGGCGGGTTCGATGAGCCGCTTGATCGCGGACCGCTCCAGGAGGACGTCGGTCACCACGTCCTTCGGCGCGATGCCGTGCACCGCGGCCTGGTCGGCGATCTGCCCCTCGACCAACGGCGTCCGCACATAGCCGGGGTTGACGCAGTTGCAGGTCACCCCGTGCGGGGCGGCTTCCAGGGCGGCCACCTTGCTCAGCCCCTCCAGGCCGTGCTTGGCGGCGACGTACGCGGATTTGTACGGGCTGGCCCGCAGCCCGTGGACGCTGGAGATGTTCACCACCCGGCCCCAGCCCTGCCCGTACATGTGCGGCAGACAGTGCCGCAGGAGCAGGAAGGGCGCGGTGACCATCAGGCGCTGGATCAGCTCGAAGCGGGCGGGCGGGAACTCCTGGAGGGGGGCGACGTGCTGGGTACCCGCGCTGTTGACCAGGACGTCGACGGCCGCAGGCAGGGCGGAGAGGGCGTCGGCGTCGGTGAGGTCCACGGCGTGCGGCACCCCGCCCACCGAGTCCGCGACGGCTTTGGCCGACTCCGCGTCGATGTCGACGACATGGACCAGGGCGCCCGCCGCGGCGAACGCCTCGGCGCACGCGCGTCCGATGCCGCTGCCGCCCCCGGTCACCAGGGCGGACCGTCCGGTGAGAGGCGCGCCGTCGGTACGCGGGGGTGCGGGGCGCGCGGCCGGGATCGGGGCCCGGGACGGGGGGTGTTCGCTCGTCATGCCGGAACGTTAGAGAAACGGCGCGTGGTCCTCCCATGGTCGCGGGCACCACAGTGAGGGCGACGGAGGTGTGGGCGGGCGCCGTGTCCGGACGGACGGCGCACACGGCCGACTGTCAACGACGGGTTGACGCACCCCCAACTGTCAACCTACGGTTGCCACATGACGCTTCCCGACGGCTCCACGCCTCCCCAGGACAGCACACCCCAAGACAGCGCACCCCAAGACAGCGCGTCCCAGGACCCGCAGGCCATCCGGCACCAGGCCACCGTCCGGCTCGACGACCTCATCGACGCCATCAAGAAGGTTCACCCCGACGCCCTCGACCAGCTCTCCGACGCGGTCATCGCCGCCGATCACCTCGGTGACGTCGCCGACCACCTCATCGGCCACTTCGTGGACCAGGCGCGCCGCTCCGGTGCCTCCTGGACCGACATCGGCCGCAGCATGGGCGTCACGCGGCAGGCCGCCCAGAAGCGGTTCGTGCCGAAGAAGCCGGACGAGACCTCCGACCTCGACCCCAGCCAGGGCTTCGGCCGCTTCACGCCCCGGGCAAAGAACGTCGTGATGGCCGCGCACAACGAGGCGAAGGCCGCCCAGCACGACGAGATCCACACCGCACACCTGATCCTCGGGCTGCTCCACGATCCGGAGAGCCTCGGCGTCAAGGCGCTCACCGAGCAGGGCGTTTCCACGGAGGACGTCCGCCGGGCCGCCCTGGACGCCCTGCCCGCGACCGCCTCCGAGGTCCCCGAACTCGTCCCGTACGACGCGGGAGCCCGCAAGGTGCTCGAACTGACCTTCCGTGAGGCGCTGCGTCTCGGCCACGACCACGTCGGCACGGAGCACATTCTGCTGGCCCTGATCGAGTACGAGGACGGCGCGGGCCCGTTCACCGGCCTCGGCGTCGGCAAGGCGGGCGTCACGGCCTCGATCACCGATTTCCTGGCGAATCTGGGTGCGCCCCGCGCGTAGACGCACGTCACGAACCCCGCAGGCGGCGGCGGTGGCACGGCGGCGGAAATGATTCCGCCGCCGACTCCCGCGTTGTCTAGACCCATTGACAGCCCCGAGGGCGCTCCCTAATGTCACAAGCACCGCTCGAACAACGTAAACGCACATCGATCTTGCGTGGGGGGTTCGTGAACAGCACAGATGGTGCCGGCGGCATGGGAATGGCAGCCCCCCAAAACCGTGAAGGCCTCCCGATCGTCAGCCTGGACCAGGCGCACTCGCCGCAGAAGGTCCTGGCGCACGGCGAATTGCTGCGGCGCTTCGTGGCGGGCCAGGAGATCAAACCGGTCCACATGAGGATCGGCATCATGGGCGCCTGCAATATGCGCTGCAATTTCTGCAACTTCCACTCCCCCAACGAAGAGCAGTTCTACGACCTGTTCTCGTTCAAGGACTCGATCGCCACCGACAAGGCCGTCACCCTGCTCCGCGAGTTCGCCGAGAACGACGGCCGTGCCGTGACCTTCTGCGGCAGCGGCGAGTGCACCATCCACCCCGGTTACACGGAGATCTGCCGCGCCGGGCACACGGCGGGCCTGCGCATCGGGCTGATCACCAACGGCTCGCGCCTGGGCCGCCCGAAGACGGCCGAGTGCGTCGCCGAGACCCACACCTGGGTCCGCATCGGCCTGAACGCCGGCACGGAGGCGACCTTCGACGACATCACCCGCGACCGCGAGCGGACGTTCTCGCGGTTCATCGGCTCGGTCGGCAGGCTCCGGGAGACCGCCGTCGACCCCGACTTCCGCATCGGCTTCAACTACGTCATCACCCTGCAGAATTACCGGGAGATCATCGAGGCGGCCCATATCGCCCGTGATTCCGGCGCCCATTACGTGCGTTTCGAACCGGAGTTCTACAGCGCTCTCGGCCACGACACCATCGAATCCGTGCTGCCGGAGATCAGCGAGTCCCTCACCCGGGCCGCCGCGCTCTCCACGGACGCCTTCGAAGTGTCGGTGCCCAAGCTGGACCGCGGCCCGATGGATCAGGTCGAGGAGGTGGAGGGCGACTTCGAGCAATGCCACTACAGCCGTTTCGTCACGGCGGTCGGCGCGGACGGAAACCTCTACCCGTGCCCCCAGGTCCACCTCAACAGCCGCTATCTGATCGGCAATGTGGTGGAGCAGGGATACGCGGAAGTACTCGAAGGCGGCCCGCGCGCCGAATGGGAGGCCTCCAACCCGCGCAGGACCGACCTCTGCAAATCGTGCTTCTACCGCCCGCAGAACGAACTCCTGGAACTCCTCAAGCGTGGCCAGATCAAACTCGACGAGGCATTGGACGCCTACGCCCTGGAAGTGCCGAGCACCCTGCACGGCGAATTCGTCTGACGCCGCATGCAGTCACGTCACCTCCGCCGGCTCCTCGCCGCCGAGCCGGCCCTGCGCTCCACCACCGCCTCTTCCGGTGGCCGTCGGCTGCGCTCCGTCGTGGAGCGGCTCGCCCGCGTCGAACGCGCGCCGCTGACGATCACGGAGGCCACCGCATCGGCCCGCGACGGCCTGCACCGCGAGAACCTGGTGCTCGATTCGCCGGTACGCGGCTCCTTCCACGGCACGCTCCTCGCCCCGCGCGGCACCGCCCACGGCCCCGCCGTCCTCGTCCTCGGCGGCAGGAACGCGCGCCTGGACCAACTGACGGGCGACGTCCCGCCGGACCACCCCGACCGCAACGTCGCCGAACAACTGGCGCACGCGGGCTTCGTCACGCTCTCCTTCGACCACGGCATCGGCGGCGGCCTGGACGACGAGCGCAGGGCAGGACGGGACGAGGGGGCGCTGCTCGCCCACGCCTTCGCCCTCACCGGACGCTCCCTGCTCGGCGCCCTCACCGGCGACGCGCTCGCCGCCCTCGACCTGCTCGCGGGGCATCCGCTCGTCGACCCGGAGCGCGTGGGCCTGTTCGGCCACAGCCTCGGCGCGGCGGTCGCCCTGCACACCGCGCTGCTCGCCGAGGACAGGACCGTCCCGCTCTGCGCGGCGAGCCACCTCGGCAGCTATCCCGCCCTCTTCGCACGGCTCCTGACCGGCCACGAGGGCGCGGTGCTCCCCGGCATCCTGGACTACGCCGACCTGCCCGACCTCTACGCGGCGCTGGCCCCGGCAGCGCTGCAACTCCAGTACGGCACGGCCGATCCCTACCTCGATCCCGCCGACGCGCGCGCCGCCGCCGCCCTGGTCCGCCAGGCGTACACGGCGGCCGGAGCCGACCTCGACGTCCATGAACTGCCCATGGGCCACGGCACCCACGTGGGCCACGCCACGGAGTTCTACGACCGCGTCCTGAAGGGCCCGTCCGCCCCGCCGGCCGACGTCCCCGCCCAGCGCATCCGCTTCGAGGTGTCGCAGCGGCGTGCCGTGCTCGACCGGGTCGACTCGGCGCTCGCCACCGGCTTCCTCACCCAGGGCCCGCAGGTGGCCCGCTTCGAGGAGCTCGCGCGGACGTGGACCGGCACGGAGACGGCCGCCGTGGCGTCCGGTTCGGCGGCCCTGGAGATCGCCCTGCGGATCGTCGGCGTGGCGGGCCGCACCGTCCTCGTGCCGGTCAACACGTTCTTCGCCACGGCGGCGGCCGCCGTGCGCGCCGGGGCGGCCGTGCGCTTCGTCGACATCGAGCTCGCGGGCCTCGGCATGGACCCGGATGCCCTGCGCGACGCCCTCGACCGGTACCCCGACACGGCCGCCGTGCTCCCGGTGCACATCGGCGGCATCGTCGCGCCGTCCCTCACCGAGGTCCTCACGCTCTGCCGCGAGCGCTCGATCCCCGTCGTGGAGGACGCCGCGCACGCCTTCGGCGCCACGCTCGACGGGCGTCCCGCGGGCGGCTTCGGACGCTTCGGCGCCTTCTCCTTCTTCGCCACCAAGGTCGCCGTCAGCGGGGAGGGCGGGCTGCTCTGTGCCGCGCTGCCGGACGACCTGGAGCAGGTGCGGCGCTGGCGCGACCACGGCAAGAGCGCCCAGGGGTCCACGCTGCACGACCGCCCCGGCTCCAACTGGCGGCTGAGCGAGCTGCACGCCGCCGTCGGCACGGTCGACCTGGAGCGCTTCGACCACACCCTGGCGGTCCGGCGCGCGCTGGGCGCACGCTACGACGAGCTGCTCGCCGGCGTACCCGGCGTCCGCCCGCACGCCCTGCCCGCCGGGGTGGGCGGCAACTACTACAAGTACCTGGCGTACGTGGACCCCGAGGGCCCACGTGACCGGGCGTCGCTGAAGAAGCGGCTGCGGGAGCGGCATGGGGTGTCGCTGGCCGGTGAGGTCTACGACCACCTGCTCTGCGACCACCCCTACTTCGCCGCCGACGGGCCACCGGCTTCCGCCGGAGGGCCACCGCCGTCCGCCGACGGGCCGTACGAGCGGGGCCGCTGGTTCGCCCGCCACCACATCGCCCTGCCGCTCTACCCGTCCCTCACGGAGGCCGAGCAGGTACGGGTGGTCGACGCGCTGCGCGACGAGCTGTCGTGACGGCGCGTGCCGCCGGCCCCGCCATCGTGCACGCCTTCCGCGGGGGTGAGTGGCGGACGTCCCTGGACACCGCCCCGCTGCCGGGGCCGCGCGGCGCCCCGTACGGCCTGGCACTGGTGCCGGAGATCGTCGCCCACGCGGACCGCCGCCGGTGGGACGCGGAGCGCGACGGACTGCCCCCGCTCACCGGCCGCCGCGAGCTGCTGCTCCGGGCGGTCGAGCTGTTCGACCGGGGCACGGTCACGGTCGGGGGTCTCGGCGAGCAGGGCCCCGACGACTTCCGTGCGGCGCTGTGGGAGACGGCCGGGCTGCCGGGGCCGCTGGTGGACCGCTGGTGCGGGATGCTCCGGGACGGCCTGCTCAAGCGGGAGGAGGCTGCCGCCGACCACGCTCTCGCGCTGGTCGCGCTGCCGGGCAACACCTTCACCTGCCTGGACTCCGTGCTCGACCAGGCCGAACGCTCGGCGGGCGTCTGGGTGCGCCCGAGCCGGCGCGAACCGCTCTCCGCCGCCCGGCTCGTCGCCGCCCTCGTCGCCGCGGGCTGGCCCCCGGCCCGCGTCGGCCTGTATCCGGGCGAACAGCACGCCCTGCACGGCCTGGTGAAGCGCACCGACCGGCAGATCGTCTACGGCGGCGCGGGCCTCGCCGCGTCCGTCCGCCACTCCCCCGCACTCACCCTGCACGGCCCCGGCCGGGGCTGCGCCCTGGTGCCCGAGGAGATGCCCGTCGCCGAGGCCGTGGCGTGGCTGCTGCCGCTCGTCGCGGCCGACTCCGGCCGGTTCTGCAGCAACGTACGCACCGTCGTCTGCACGGAAGGTGCCCAGGCGTCCGCGCTCGCCGATGCGCTCGCCGACGCGCTCGACACCGTGTCCGCCGACCCGACGGGCGCCGCCTGGCCGCTCACCGTCTTCAGGGAGCCGGAGACGGCGCACCGGGCCCTGCGCTCGGTCCACGACCGCATGCGTCCGGGCGACCGGCTGCTCACCCGCCGAGAGCCGGTCACGGAGATCGACGGCGCTCCGTGTGTCCTGCCCCAACTGGTACTGCTCGGCAGGGACATCGGTCACCCCTTGCTCGGCCACGAGGTGCCCTTCCCCTTCGCCGCCGTTCTCGCCGCCGAGCCCGACGCCGTACGGGCCATCACCGCCGACTCCCTGTTCGTGTACCGCCCAGCGAAGTGAGGCCCGTATGACGACCGCCTTCGGCACGCTGCCCGACCTGCTGCGCGAGCGCGTGCCGGAGCTGGGCGTCGACCTCGACACATGGACGCGCCGCATGATGCGCTGGCACTTCGAGCCGGAGACCGCGAGCCCCTTCTGGGCCGCCCGGCGCGCGACGCTCGGCTTCGACCCGATCGAGGACGTCGACGGCTTCGCCGCCCTGGAGCTCTTCGGCCTCTTCGACAAGGCGGAGCTGCGCGCCGCCCGCGCCCGCGACCTGCGCCCCCGCGGCTACCGCGACCGTCCGTTCCGCGTCTTCGAGACCGGCGGCACGACCGGCCCGCCGTGCCGGATCGTCAACGTCACGCGCCTCGCGTACGACGTGGAGATCTACCGCACGGTGCTTGAGGCGCGCGGGGTGGCCGGTGGCGACGTGCTCGCGATGACGCCGGGCGGGCCGCACGCCTACGGGCACTTCGTGGAGGGCCTCGCGGACAGTTGGCACGGTGCCGTGCACGCCATCGACTTCGACCCGCGCTGGGTGAAGGCGGCGCTGCGCGCGGGCGGCGAGGCGGACGCGTACACCGCGCACCTCATCGACCAGACGCTCGCCCTGCTGGCCGCGGAGCGCCCCTCGCTGCTCTTCACCACCTCGCGGCTGCTCCTGGAACTGGCGATGCGGCTGCCGCGCCCGCTGCACACGTACGGCATCAGGGCGGTGTGCACGGGCGGCACCTCGTGCACCGCGGCCGAGGCGGAGTTCCTGCGCGAGGAGCATCTGCCGGGCGTGCAGTGGATCGACACGTACGGGAACACCCTGGTCGGGCACGCGCTCCAGGCCGACGCGGTGGCGGGCGCCCCCTCGACCGGCGCCCCCGACGTGCCCGGCGGCACCGGGCACTCCTACCATCTGCCGCCGCCCTTCGCGGTGCTGAAGGTCGTCGACCCCGCTGATCCCTGGCGCGAGGTCGCCGTCGGTCAGCGCGGCCGGGTGCGCGCCACCACCCTCCTCGAAGACCTCTTCCTGCCCAACCTCCTGGAACGCGACAGCGCCGTCAGAACCGGGCCGCACCCCTGGTTCCCCTGGGACGGCGTGGCCGCGGTACGCCCCTTCCAGGAGGACGGCGAAGCCACCGCCGGGGCGGTGGAAGGCGTCTACTGACCTGACCAAAGGACACCCACCGTGAAGCTGTCGTCGAACGGCCTGCCCCTATCCTTCACGCCGGATCTGTTCGCCCCGCTGCGCCCCAGCACCGAACTGCTGTCGCCGCGCGACCACGCCGCGCTGCGCGAACGCCTGCACGCGGACGGCTACGTGTACCTGCCGGGGCTGCTCGACCGGGCGGACGTCCTGCGGCTGCGCGGACGCTACTTCTCCCTCTTCCCGCCGGGGCTGCTCGCGGAGGGCAGTGAACCGGAGGACGGTGTGTTCTCCGGCCGGGTGCCGGAGGGCGTCCCCGCGTACGGGGTGGCCGGGCACCCCGCGTACACCTTCGTCCGCTCGTCGCCCTTCGACGACTTCGTGGGCGATCCGGTACTGGCGCGGCTCGCCTCCCGGCTCCTCGCGTCCGAGGTGCGCATGCTGCCCCGCCGCATACTCCGCCACTTCCACCGGGGCACCCCGCGGGCCTCCCGCGCGCACGTCGACTTCGACTACATGGACAGGGGCTCGCCGCGGGTCGTCACCTTCTGGATCCCGGTGGGCGACTGCCCGCCGACGACGGGCGGGCTGGTGTACCTGGAGGGCTCGCACCGGCTGCCGCCCGAGGAGTACGAGCCGCTGCGCGACATCACCGACCGCCCCGGCGACCGCCGGCAGATCTGCCACGACCTGGAGCTGACGGCGAAGACCCTCGGCCGCCGCTGGCTGTGGGCGGACTTCGCGGCGGGCGACGTGATGGTGCACCTGCCCCGCATCATCCACGCGTCCCTGGACACGACGACGGACGCGATGCGCCTCTCGGTCGACGCCCGCTTCGTACCCGCCGGTGACACTCCTGACCCCCGCTGGCTGCGGCCGTGGTCGGCGGACGACGGGGCGTGAGGCGCCCGCTCGGGTTATGACGCAGGACTCAGTCCCAGGGCCGCACCGGCTCGCCCCCCGCCGCGCTCGAACGTCCGGCCGCCACGATCAGGTCGTCGACGAGGCGGGCCTCGGCGAGCGGGCAGACCGGCGGCCGCCCCTCGGCGACGGCTTCGGCGAAGTCGGCGAACAGGGGTTGGTGGGGGTTGGCGGGCGGGGGCAGGAGGAGCGGCACCGCGGGCGCTCCCCCGGCCCGCCCGGAACCGCTCGGGTCCAGCCCCGTCAGCCGACCGCCGTCCAGCGGGTCGAGCACCACGGCACGTCCCCCGCCCCGGAGTTCGACCCGGTCCACCGGCGGCCCCTGTGCCCACTCCACGACGCAGTGCGCCCGTAGCCCCGAGGGCCAGCGCAGCGTGAGTTCGGCCCGGCGTTCCGCGCCCGCGGGGAAGCGGTCCGTGAGGTGGGCCCGCAGCTCCCGAGGGCGGCCGAAGAGGTACAGCAGCAGGTCGAGCCGGTGGCTGCCCGCGTCCGCCAGTACGCCGCCGCCCGAGACCGCCGGGTCCGTGCGCCAGCGCATCGGGTCGGCGGGGCCCGGCGCGAACGGGCCGCGGAACCGCACCTCCACCCGCTCCGGCGGCCGGCCCCGCAGCTCCGCGCGCAGGCGCCGCACGGCGGGCGCGAGCCGGCGGTAGTAGGCGACCGCGGCGCACCGCCCCGCCGGATCGAGCGCGCCCCCGGTGCCGAGTCCCCCGGCGAGCGGCTTCTCGACCAGTACGGGGAGGCCCGCGTCCAGGGCGGCAGCGGCGAGCGGCACATGGGCGGCGACGGGTGTGGCCACGTACACGGCGTCGACGCCCCGCAGGAGCACCCCGGGGTCGGCGCCGGACCGGGGCACTCCGTACCGCTCGGCGACGCGCGCCGCCCGGTGCGCGTCGCGGCCCCACAGGACGGCGGGTTCCTCGCCGAGGGCGTGCAGCGCGGGCAGTGCCCGGCGCGTCACGATGTCCCCGTATCCCGCGATGCCCCACCTCAGGGGAGGATCGCCACCTTCAGCGTCTGGCGCGGCGGGCCGTCGTAGGGCGCGTTCTCCGCGTCCGGGTACAGGGCGCTGCTCGCGGAGAGCTGCTCCATGGCCTTCGGCAGCTCTTCCAGGGGGTAGGTGTGCGTGAGGAGGTCGGGCAGGCGCAGCGCTTCGGGGCGGCGGTGCGCGAGGCGTTCGGCGACGGCGAGGGCCTCGGCGCGCGCGGTGTCCAGCGGCTCGGCGGAGCTGTGCACGCGCAGCCCCTTGCGCTCCCAGGTGACGAGGTCCACGGAGACGCGGGTGTCGATGTGGTGGGTGCCCAGCATGACCACGAGGCCGTTCTGGCGGACGAGGCCCACGCAGGCGTCGAGGGTCGTGGGCGTGCCGACGGCGTCGACCGCGACGTCGAAGTCGGCGCCGACGGCGGCGAGCTGTTCGGCCCCGCCGTCCACGCGCCGCACGGCGTCCGCGCCCGCCGCGGCCGACCGTTCGAGCCGCCAGTCGTCGAGGTCGACGGCGACGGCCTCCGCGGCGCCGCGGGCCACGGCGACGCGCAGCGCGAGCTGTCCCACGGGCCCCTGTCCGACGATCACCACGCGGTCACCGAGCCGGACGCCGCGCGTGGCGTGCACGGCCAGCGGCAGGAGCTGGAGGATCGCGCCCTGCTCGAAGGGCACGGAGTCGGGCAGCACGCCCACGGCGATCTCGCGGGCCAGCGCGAAGTCGGCGTACCCGGTGGTGAGCGGCGTGCGCACGAAGACGCGCTGTCCGGGCACGACTCGGCTGACCCCGGCGCCCGTGGCCTCGACGACGCCGGCGATCTCGTGACCGAAACAGCCCTGCGAGCAGTGCTCGCGCAGCCCGTAGTAGTGGAAGTAGGCGAGGTCGCTGCGGTTGCAGACCGTGCAGGCGCGCACCCGGACGACGACCTCCAGCGGTCCGGGCTCCGGCACCGCCACCTCGGTGCGCAGTCTGATGTCGCGCCTGCCGACGAGCTCGTACCTGCGCATGGCTCTCCCCTCACCGGTCGCGGACCGCGGAAGCCACCAGGATTACGCAACTCTCCGGCCGCCACGCCCGATTCACTCGCCTCGGCCGGTTCGGACTCCTTGACAGCCTCGATCGATACGAGCCAATATCCACTATCTGATTGGCCTGGACCAATCAGCAGCAGGCTCACCTCCCACAGCCGCACCAAGAGCCGCCGCCCGCACCCGTCACGTACCGCAACTTCGGAGGTCGCGCCATGGCACCCAGCAGTGACCCGACTCTGGAGCACCTCGCCAACTCCGTGCTGCAGCCCGGCTTCGAGGGCACCACGGCCCCCGACTGGGTGCGCCGCAAGATCTCCGAGGGCCTGGGCTCCGTCGTGCTGTTCTCGCGCAACATCGAGAGCGTCGAGCAGGTCGCGCGGCTCACCGCGGCCCTGCGCGCGGAGAACCCGGACCTGATCGTCGCCATCGACGAGGAGGCGGGCGACGTGACCCGCATGGAGGCCTGGACCGGCTCGTCGCGTCCGGGGAACCTCGCCCTCGGCGCGGTCGACGACATCGACCTGACGGAGCGCGTCGCGCACGACATCGGCCGCGACCTGCACGCCGCCGGTGTCTCGCTCAACTTCGCGCCGAGCGCCGACGTGAACTCCAACCCGCTCAACCCGGTGATCGGCGTCCGCTCCTTCGGCTCCCGCACCGACATCGTCTCCCGCCACACGGCCGCCTGGATCCGCGGCCTCCAGGGAGCGGGCGTCGCGGCCTGCGCCAAGCACTTCCCGGGCCACGGCGACACGGTCGTCGACTCGCACTACGGCCTGCCGCAGGTGCGGGGTTCGGCCGAGGAGATCGCGCACACCGCCCTTCCGCCGTTCATCGCGGCGATGGAGGCGGGCGTCCGCGCGGTGATGACCGCCCATCTGCTCGCTCCCGCCTACGACCCGGACCTGCCCGCGACACTCAGCCACCGCATCCTGGTGGACCTGCTCCGCGGCGAGCTGGGCTTCGACGGGCTCCTGGTCACCGACGGCATCGAGATGGGCGCCGTCACCGACCGCTACGGCATCGACGGCGCCACCGTACGGGCGCTCGCGGGCGGCGTCGACACGGTGTGCGTGGGCGGCGAGAGCGCCGACGAGGCCACCGCCGATCTGCTCTCGACGGCCCTGGTGAAGGCGGTCCACGAGGGCACGCTCCCCGAGGAGCGCCTCACCGGGGCGAGCACGCGCGTACGGGAGTTCGCCGCCTGGTCCGGCGAGCGGTCGCGGGCGGTGGCACTGGCCGCGGACGACTCCGGCATCGGCCTGATCGCGGCGCGCCGCGCGATCCGCGTGCGGCACCGCTCGGACACGGCGCTGCCCCTGACCGGCGCACCGCACGTGGTGGAGCTCTCCCCCGCCATGCACCTCGCGGTGGACGGCCGCACCCCCTGGGGTGTCGCCGAACCCCTGCGCGACCTGCGCCCCGGCACCACGTCCGTCCGCCTGACGGAGCCCGAACTCGCCGACGCCGGTGACCTCCTGGACCGCGAGGTCCTCGCCCCGGCGGCGGACCGCGCCCTGGTGGTCGTGGTCCGTGACGCGGCCCGCCACCGCTGGATGACCGACACGCTGACCCGCCTCCTGCGCAGCCGCCCCGACGCCCTGGTCGTCGAGATGGGCGTCCCGGCGGGCGACTCGCTGGGAGCCGCCCACCTGATCACCCACGGGGCGACCCGTGTCTCCGGCATCGCGGCGGCCGAACTCCTGGTGGGCGCGACCGCCTGACACGGGCTGCCGGCTCAGCTCCGCAAGGGGCCCTCGCATGCGAAGTCCGCGCTGCCGGCCCGGCCGTCGGTCCACACGTCCACCTCACCGAACGAGCAGTTCATGTCGGTGAGGTTGTTGTGGCCGGAGCCCGCGGCGGACCGGTCGAGCAGGTAGTAGTCAACTGTCTCGGACATGTCCTCGAAGACGGCGTCCGGGTCGTCGGAGGCGCTGAGGTTCGCGGTGATGCGGCCGCCGCAGACATAACGCGGGCGCTCCGGCGCCCCGTTGGAACGGCACTCGGGCGTGACGCCCGTGGTCGCCGTGAACGAGGCGCGGACCTGGGCGGCCGTGCTGTCCCGCAACTCGCCGACCGGCACATACGTCGTGTCCGGCACGAAGAGGTCGTCGACGTGTGCGATCTGCTCGTCGAGGAAGGCGTCGTACGCGCGCTGCAACCCGCCGTCCGCGCCGAGCCGGTCCCGCCAGGCGTCGAAGGCCGCGGGGTCGTCCGCGCGCAGGTGCCGGTACATCTCCTTCAGCAGCCCCGGGCGCTCCGCCCACAGGAACTCGAAGAACGTCCCGGCGTAGTCGTAGAAGCGGAAGCCGTCACCGTCGTACGTGGCGTGCAGGATCTGCTGGACGCTCATGCGGGGCCCGCCGTTCGCCGTGTCGTCGATGACGCCCCGGACCAGCGACTTGCGGACCTTGACGCCGTCGTCGCGCGTCGCCCCGTCGAAGAACTCGGCCGTGCCCTCGTCCATGGCCGTGGTCCGGTCGCCTTCGTACCACGGGCCCTCACCGAAGAATCCGGGGACCGCCCAGCGGCCGTTGAGGTAGTGGGTGTACTCGTGCCGGAAGAGTTCTTCGAGCGTGAGCGTCGAATCCTGCGGTACGCGCCGCTGGTAGGTGTAGAAGGTCGCGCCCCGCTCGATGTAGACACCGCCGTTGTCGGTACCCATGCCGGTGAGCAGGGGGTGGTAGTTCTCGTAGTCGGCGCGCGAGGCGTAGAGCACGGTCGTCAGAGCGGTGTTGGGGTCACCGGCCAGCGGCTCCTGGGTGCCGACGACGCGGTGGAACTGGGCCTTGACCTGCTTGCTCGCGTAGTAGAGCTGGTCGACGGTGCCCCGGCCCAGCGCCGTGCGGACCTTCATCCCGCCCTTGTCGTAGGTGTACGTGTGCGGGAAGACGCGGCGCTCGATGTCCGCCCGGCAGACCTTGTACGGCGCGCAGGCGTCGTACTCGTTCAGCCAGGTCGCGACCTTGACCCAGGGCCCGCTGCCCTCACCGAAGTCGCGTGCCGTCACCGCGACGAGTCCGCCGAGGCCGCTCACGATCTCGCTTCTGACCCCGTCGATCTGCCCGAACCTGCCGTACTCGCTCAGCGCGTCCCGCACCACCCAGGCGTTGCCCGTGCCCTTGAGGTGGGTGTACCCGGCGAACGCCTTGAAGGCCGCACGGTAGGAGGGGTCCGCCGCGACCGCCGCGTGGAAGGCGGTGTCCTTGTTGCCGGGGTACACGCCGAGGTAGCTCAGGGAGAGCGCGGCGAGCGCGGAGCCGCCCCAGGAGCCGTCCTTCGCGGTGTCGGGGTGGGTGGCGTCCATGGTCGCCAGGACCCTTTTGACGAGCGGCAGTTGGTGCTGTCGCAGCCCCGGCGCGCTCGCCGCGTAGAGCGCCTCGCGCAGGGATTCGGCGTTGGCGCGGGTCGCGTCGAAGGTACGGGGTGCCTGGCCGAAGGCGGCGACGGCGCGGCGCATGGCGTCGACGGTGGGGCCGTCGGTGACGTCGATCTCGTCGTGCGAGAAGTCCTGGTAGGCGACGGCGTGGAGGTAGGTGAGCAGCTCCAGGAGGTTGGTCCCGTTCCTGCCGTCGTGCGTGGCGGCGAGCCGGCTGACGCGCCCGGACACGGCTTGCACGTGCGCGTCCGACATCACGGGGGCGAGCCGCCGGTCCCAGGTCCATATGAGGGTCCGCAGACAGCCCTCGGCGGTGACCGCCGGATCGGCGAGGAAGTCCGCGAACGCCTCGGGCCCGAGCGAGGTGACCCCGTCGAGGGTGCAGGGCGCGACCGCGGGGGCGGCCTGACCCTTGGCTTCGCCCTTGACCTTTGGTTTCGGCGTACGGACTCCAGGGAGGCGACCGTCCGTGAGGCCACCGGGCGCCGGCAGCGCGCGGGCGGCCGGCTCGGGGGCGGACGCCCTGCGCTCGACGACGTCGCGGGGGCTGGGCTCTGCGGTCGTGGCACGAGCGGGGGCGGCGTCGTCGGCCGCGTGGGCGGCGAGGGGCGCGGCCGTCACGCAGAGGCTCGCGGCGAGGGCGCCCGCGAGGACGGATCTGCGCAGGGTTCTTGGACGTAACGAGAACAAGGGGGGCTCCTGTGTGGGAGGTGGCGGCGCGCGGAGCCGGGCCGAGGCCAACTCGGCCCGGGGCGCGCGTACTTGGCGACCCTTGGGGCGGTTGTGTGATGCGCCGCTCCGGGCCATGTGATGCGTAACGTAGTAATGTGAAATTGCACTGACAACCCCTCAGACGCGGGAATCGCGGGGAGCCGCGGGCATCGCGGGGGCTTTCAGGGGCGGGGCGGGGCTTCGCCGGCCGGTTCGCGCAGGGTGCGCAGCAGGAGCCAGCCGAGCGCGGGCAGCGCGATGAGGGGCGCCAGGGCGGTCCGCAGGGACGTGGCGTCGGCGAGCGCGCCGATCAGCGGGCTCGCGAGGCCGCCGATGCTCACGGTGAGGCCGAGCGTGACGCCGCCGGCGGTGCCCACCCGGCGGGGCAGGAAGTCCTGGCCGAGGGTGATGTGCAGCGAGAACGGCACGTAGAGCCCGGCGGAGGTGAGGGCGACGCACGCGTAGAGCGCGGGCCCGGGCACGAGGACGACGCCGGCCACCGCGGGGACCGTCAGGACGTACGACCACCGTACGACAGGGACGCGGCCGAACCGGGCGGCGAGCCTGCCGCCCAGGACGGTGCCGACGGCGCCGCCGAGGTAGAGCACGAAGAGGGCGGCCGTGCCCGCGGCCGCGCCACCGCCGGTGCGCTGGCGCACGTACAGCGAGATGAAGGTGCTGAGCCCGACGAAGACGACCGAGCGGCAGACGATGGCGCCGGAGAGCCGGAGGAAGGAGGGCCAGTCGTCCGCACCGGCTTCCCCCTGGGGCCCCTTGGGCGCCGCCGCCTCGGTGGCCTTGATGCCCCGCAGCGCGGCGACGCAGAGCACGGCCCCGGCGAGGGCGGGCACCACGAGGAGCGGCGAGGCGCCGAGGCCACCGGTGGCGGCGATGGCGGAGACCAGCAGGGGCGCGGTCGCGAAGCCGAGGTTGCCGCCGAGGGAGAACCAGCTCATGGCCGCATGGCTGCCGCGGCTCGCCCGCCGCGCCACGCGGGCCGCCTCGGGGTGGAACGCGGCGACGCCGATGCCGGAGAGGCCGACGACGAGGAGCGTCAGGGCGTAGCTGCCGCTGAGCCCGGCGAGAGCGACTCCGACGCCGCCCACCAGCGTGCTCAGGGGCAGCAGCCAGGGCATGGCCCACTTGTCGGTGAGCGCACCGAACACCGGCTGCACCACGGAGGAGAGCAGCGAGGCGGCGAGCACGATGCCGGATGCGGCGGCGTAGGTATAGGCGCGCTCGGCCACGAAAAAGGGGACGAGGGCGGCGACGGCACCTTGATAGAGGTCCACACAGGCGTGGGCCAGCGCGAGCAGAACGACGGGACGCCGCCGGACGGGCGCGGCCTTGAGCAGGGACGCCGGGTTCCGGCTTCGCGGGGCCGGGTTCGGGCCGTGGGCTGGGGGGTTGGTTGCGGCTGCGGTTGCGACTGCGGTTGCGGTTGCGGCGACGGCCGGCGGATGGGCTGCGGCTGGAGGCTTGGCTGCGGCCGGCGGCTCGGCTGCGGCCGGCGGCTCGGCTGCGGCCGGCGGCTCGGCTGCGGCTGGCGGCTTAGCGGCGGCAGCCGGAGGATCGGCGACGGCCGGCGGCTCGGCTGCGGCTGGCGGCTTAGCGGCGGCAGCCGGAGGATCGGCGACGGCGGCTGGAGGCTTGGCGGCGGCCGCAACTGCCGGGCGCGGGTGCTTACTCGTGGGTTCCTTCGCTGACACCACCCCATCGTCGCCACCCGACCCCCTGGCGTGCTTCCGATAAAGTGCCAACTCATGCCGGAGACCCGCCACACCATCCGTCACACCCCCGAAGCGCCCACCAGCACCCGGTCACTGGCGCCCGGCGAGTCCATCGACGCGCACCGCCACGACGACCACCAGATCATCTACGCGGGCTCCGGCGTCGTGGCCGTCACCACCGACGCCGGCACCTGGTTCGCGCCCGGCACCCGGGCCATCTGGGTCCCCGCGGGCCGCGTCCACGCGCACCGCGCCCACGGCCACCTCGCGCTGCACCTGCTCGGCCTGCCCGCCGACACCAACCCGCTCGGCCTCGACGCCCCGGCCGTCCTCACCGTCAGCCCGCTGCTGCGCGAACTGATCCTCGCCTGCACCCGCGTCCCGCACGCGAAGACCACACCGCACGCGGACACCCCGGAGCACCAGCGCCTGCGCGCGGTACTCCTCGACCAGCTCCGCGTCTCACCGCAGCAGCCCGTCCACCTGCCCGCACCCAAGGACCCCCGCCTCGCCGCCGTCTGCGGTCAACTGCACCGCGACCCCGCCGACGCGCGCGGCCTCGCCGAACTGGCCGCCGCGGCCGGGGCGGGCGAACGCACCCTCAGCCGCCTCTTCCGCCGCGAGTTCGGCATGACCTTCCCCCAGTGGCGCACCCAGCTCCGCCTCTACCACGCCTTGCGCATGCTGGCCGACGGCACGCCCGTCACCACGGTCGCGCACCGCTGCGGCTGGGCGTCGGCCAGCGCGTTCATCGACGTGTTCCGCCGCTCCCTCGGCTACACCCCGGGCACCCACAACCGCGGCGACTGACCGACGCACGCGCAGGCCCCTCGAACCCAACTCCCCGTACTGCACGCCCCCTTGGCAGCCCCAGTGCCATGTGAAATATTACTGCCGTGCTCACGAGACACCCCTCCGGACCACCGGAGTTCTCGGACGTCATCGTCGTGGGGGCAGGGATGATCGGCGCGGCCTGCGCCTACTACGCATCCCGCGCCGGCCTCCACGTCACCGTCATCGACCGCGGCCCGGTAGCGGGCGGCACCACGGGCGCGGGCGAGGGCAACCTCCTCGTATCCGACAAGGAACCGGGCCCGGAGCTCCAACTAGCCCTGCTGTCCATTCAGTTATGGTCCGAGCTCGCGGCCGAGTCACCGCCGGACATCGAGTACGAGCACAAGGGCGGCCTGGTCGTGGCCTCGACGGAGGCGGAACTGATGGCCCTGCGGGCCTTCGCGGCCGAGCAGCGACGCGCGGGCGTGACGGTGACCGAGGTCCCCGCGGACCGTCTCCCCGACCACGAACCCCACCTCGCACCCGACCTCGCCGGCGGCTGCCACTACCCGCAGGACGCGCAGGTGCAGCCGGCCCTCGCCGCGGCACACCTGCTGCGCGCGGCGGCGAACGCGGGACACCTCACGCTGCGGCTGGGCGAGGAGGTCACGGCGGTCCTGACGACGCCGAACGGTACGGTCCGCGGCGTACGGACCCCGGCGGGCGAGGTCCAGGCCCCCCACGTGGTCAACGCCACCGGCACCTGGGGCGGTCAACTGGCCCGCATGGCGGGCGTGGAGCTGCCGATACGCCCCCGCCGCGGCTTCGTCCTGGTCACCGAACCGCTGCCGCGCATGGTGCGGCACAAGGTGTACTCCGCGGAGTACGTCGCCGACGTGGCGAGCGACTCGGCGGCCCTACAGACCTCCGCCGTCATCGAGGGCACCCGGGCGGGCCCGGTCCTGATCGGGGCCAGCAGGGAACGGGTCGGCTTCGACCGCACGCTGTCGGTGGAGGCGCTGCGGCGCCTGGCCTCCCAGGCGACCCGCCTGTTCCCGGCCCTGGCCCAGGTACGCGCGATCCGCGCCTACGCGGGCTTCCGCCCCTACCTCCCCGACCACCTCCCAGCCATCGGCCCCGACCCCCGGGCCCCCGGCCTGCTGCACGCCTGCGGCCACGAGGGCGCGGGCATCGGCCTGGCCCCGGCGACGGGCCTGCTGATCGCCGAGCTCCTGACGGACGGCGACCCCTCGCTGGATCCGTCCCCCTTCGCCCCCGAACGCTTCGCACCGGAACGCCTCGCCCGAAGCACCTGAGAGGAGCCGCCCCCATGGGGCAAGCCGAGAAGACGCCCGCAGACCTCGTGGGCGCAGCCGACGCCACGCACACACTGACCTTCGACGGCCGCCGCATAACGGCCCGGCCGGGGCAATCCATCGCCGCCGCCCTCTGGACAGCGGGAGTCCTCGCCTGGCGAGAGACCAGAGGCACGGCCCGGCCCCGCGGCGCCTTCTGCGGGATCGGCCAGTGCTACGACTGCCTGGCCACCATCAACGGCCGCCCCAACCGCCGCGCCTGCCTGGTGACCGCCCGGCCGGGCGACGTGGTCACCACACAGAAGGGTCACGGCCATGCCGAGCCCGAGTGACCCGTACGACGTGGCCGTGGTCGGTGCGGGCCCAGCAGGCCTGGCCGCGGCGGTCACAGCCGCCGAACAAGGGCTCTCCGTGGCCCTGTTGGACGCGGCTCCCCAGCCCGGCGGCCAGTACTACCGTCACCCGGCCCCGGCGACGGGCGCCACCCGCCCCGAGGCGCTGCACCATGACTGGGCCGCTTTCACCGGCCTCCGCGACCGCCTGAACGCCTCCGCACGCGTCACCCGGCTCTACGACCACCACGTCTGGTCGATGACCCGCGAGACGCCCGACGCCCTCTGGCACGTCCACGCCCTCCCCGGCGACAGCGACGGCGACGGCGACGGCGAGAACTGCGGGGGTGGTGACGCCGGTGAGGCCGGTGAGGCCGTCCCCGGAGGGGGCACAGTGGTCCGCGCCCACGCGGTACTCCTGGCCACCGGCGCCCACGAACGCCACCTCCCCTTCCCCGGCTGGACCCTCCCCGGCGTCATCAGCGCGGGCGGCGCCCAGGCCATGCTGAAGTCCGGCCTGGCCCTGCCCGGCCGACGCGTCGTCGTCGCGGGCAGCGGCCCGCTCCTGCTCGCCGCGGCCACCTCGCTCACCACCGCCGGCGCCGACGTCCCCGAGGTGATCGAAGCCTCCGGCTACCTCGGCTACGCCCGCCACCCCGCGGCCCTCGCCGCCAACCCCCACAAGCTCACGGAGGGCGCCCGCCACGGCATGGCCCTGCTGCGCCACCGCGTACGCCTGCGCACCCGCAGCGCGGTCACCGAGGCGCACGGCACGGACCGCGTCGAGGCGGTGACGGTCTCCCGCCTCGACCAGGACTGGCGCCCGCTCCCCGGCACGGCCCGCCGCATCGCCTGCGACGCCCTCGCCACAGGCCACGGCCTGGTCCCGCAGACGGACCTGGCGACCGCCCTCGGCTGCGCCACCCGCCGCACCGCCGACGGGACGTACGCCCTGGAACTGAGCCCTCTACAGGAGACCTCGCTGCCCGGCCTGTGGGCGGCCGGCGAGACGTCCGGCATCGGCGGAGCTCAAGCGGCGCGCGTCGAGGGCGAGTTGGCGGCCCTGGCGATCACCGCCCGTCTCACGGGAAGGCGACCGGCCCCCGCCCCGCGCCTGCGCGCCCTGCGGCGCCGCCGCGACCGCATGCGCGCCTTCGCCGACGCCATGGCCACCGCGCACAGGCCGGGCTCCGGCTGGACAGGGTGGCTCACCGACGACACGGATGTCTGCCGCTGCGAGGAGGTACCGGCGGCCCGTATCCGCGAGGCGGTGGCGGACTACGGCGCCCGTGACCCCCGTACCGTCAAGCTCCTCACCCGCGCGGGCATGGGCTGGTGCCAGGGCCGCATGTGCGGCACAGCCGTGGCCTGCCTGGCCGCCGCCGCGCCCGGCGCCACCTCCGCGCCTCCCGACCGCCGCCTCCTCGCCACCCCCGTACCCCTGGGCACCCTCGCCTCACTCACCCCGCCCGTCGACCCACCACCCGCAGAATCCCCGGACCAGGACCCCCCGGAAAGGCAGCCCTCATGACCACGACCACCACCTGGACCCCGTCCCGCCCGTGGCGCGGCATCATGGTCGCCACCGCGCTCCCTCTGCGCGATGACCTCTCCGTCGACCACGACGCGTACGCCGAACATGTCAGCCACCTCCTCGCGAACGGCTGCGACGGTGTGGTGCCCAACGGTTCCCTGGGCGAGTACCAGACCCTCACCGACGACGAACGCGCCCGCGTCGTGCGGACCGCCGTCGAGGCCGCGGGCGACGGGGCCCGCGTGATGCCGGGCGTCTCCGCCTACGGCAGCGCCGAGTCCCGCCGCTGGGCCGAGCAGGCGGCCGAGGCGGGCTGCGGCTCCGTACTGCTGCTGCCGCCGAACGCCTACCGCGCCGACGAGCGGGCCGTACGCGCCCACTACGCCGAGGTGGCCGCGGCCGGCGTGCCCGTGATCGCGTACAACAACCCCCTGGACACCAGGGTCGACCTGACACCGGAGCTGCTGGCCCGGATCCACGGCGACGGCACCGTCGTGGCGGTGAAGGAGTTCAGCGGCGATGTGCGCAGGGCGTACGAGATCGCCGAACTGGCCCCGCAGCTCGACCTCCTGATAGGCGCCGACGACGTCCTGGTCGAGCTGGCCCTCGCGGGCGCGGTCGGCTGGATCGCCGGCTACCCGAACGCCTTCCCCGCCGCCTGCGCCGAGCTCTACCGCGCGGCCTGCGCACACGACCTGGAGACCGCGCTGCCTCTCTACCGGGCCCTGCATCCGTTGCTGCGCCAGGACTCCCGGACCGAGTTCGTGCAGTCGATCAAGCTCTCGATGGACCTGGCCGGCCGCCGCGGCGGACCCACCCGACCGCCGCGCGTCCCGCTCAGCGGCCCCACGGAGGCACTGGTACGGGCGGCCACCGAGAAGGCCCTGGCGGCGGGCCACCACTGAGCCCGGCCGAAGCCCCCGGGCCGGTACCGGCTCCGGACCCGGACCCCGGTACCACCATCCGGAAGGAGACACATGCGTACACGTCACGTCTTCCACGCCGTCGACTCGCACACCGAGGGCATGCCCACGCGAGTGATCACGGGCGGCGTCGGAGTGATCCCCGGCGCCACGATGGCCGAACGCAGGCTGCACTTCATCGCACACCTCGACCATCTGCGCACCCTCCTGATGCACGAGCCGCGGGGTCACTCCGCGATGAGCGGCGCCATACTCCAGCCACCGACCCGCCCGGACGCCGACTACGGAGTCCTCTACATCGAGGTGTCCGGCGTACTGCCCATGTGCGGGCACGGCACCATCGGCGTGGCGACCGTCCTGGTCGAGACCGGCATGGTCCCGGTCACCGAACCGGTCACGACGGTGCGCCTCGACACCCCCGCGGGCCTGGTCCGGGTCGACGTGAACGTCACCGACGGCGCGGCGACCTCGGCGACACTGACCAACGTCCCCGCGTTCTGCGTCGCCCTCGACCGCAAGGCCGCGGTGCCGGGCCACGGCACGGTCACCTACGACCTGGCCTTCGGCGGCAACTTCTACGCCTTCGTGCACCTCGACGCCCTGGGGCTGCCGTTCGACCGCGCCCGCAAGGACGACCTGCTGGCGGCGGGCCTCGCCACCATGGAGGCGATCAACGCCTCGCCGGACCGCCCGGCCCACCCCGAGCAGCCCGACATCGCCGGGCTCAAGCACGTCTACCTGATCGCGCCCGGCTCGGACGCCCACCGCTCCCGGCACGCGATGGCGATCCACCCCGGCTGGTTCGACCGCTCCCCCTGCGGCACGGGCACCTCGGCCCGCATGGCGCAACTGCACGCCCGCGGCGAACTCCCGCTGGAGCACGACTTCGTCAACGAGTCCTTCATCGGTACGGAGTTCACCGGCCGTCTCATCGGCCGGACCGAGGTGGCCGGGCTGCCCGCGGTCGTCCCACGGATCACCGGACGGGCCTGGATCACCGGCACGGCCCAGTACTTCCTCGCCCCCGACGACCCCTTCCCCGCGGGCTTCTCCCTCTGAACCCGGGGGATCAGCCACCCACGGGCCCCAACTGGCAACGTGACATTGTACGTTGGTGATCCGCGCGGGCGGGGCATCACCGGAGGGGACACCATGGGCCACCTGAAGCAGAAGAACCTGATCACTGCCAGGGAGCGGCTGCGCGACCAGGTCGCCCACGCCCTGCGGGCCGCTCTGATCTCCGGCGAGCTGCGTCCCGGCGAGATCTACTCCGCACCCGGCCTCGCGGAGGACTTCGGCATCTCGGCGACGCCCGTGCGTGAGGCGATGCTCGACCTGGCGCGCGAAGGCCTGGTCGAACCGGTCCGCAACAAGGGTTTCCGCGTGACCGAGGTCAATGAGCGCGACCTCGACCAGTACACGGAGATCCGCCTCCTGATCGAGGTGCCCATGATCGGCCGGATCACCCGCACCGCCGCCCGCGAGGACCTGGAGGTGCTGCGCCCGATCGCCGACGAGATCGTGCGGGCCGCCCACGACCACGACCTCATCGGATACCTGGAGGCCGACCGCCGCTTCCACCTCTCGCTCCTCGCCCTGTCGGGCAACGACCGCCTGGTCGAAACGGTCGGCGACCTCCGCAAACGCTCCCGCCTCTACGGCCTGACCACCCTCGACGAACGCGACCAGCTCACCCCGTCCGCCGAGGAGCACAGAGAGCTCCTGGACCTGATGCTGGCGGGCGACGCGAAGGCCGCGGAAAACTGCATGGCGCGACACCTGGGCCACGTTCGGTCACTGTGGGCGGAGGGCTAGGCCACGGGCCACGGGCCACGGGAGCGACAACGCGAAAGACCCCTGACGGGCAGGGGTCTTTCGCAGGTAACGCTCTGGTGTCCGAGGGGGGACTTGAACTCTCCACTCGGGCACCAGCACATTACTTAGCTGACCTGCGAAAACGTACCCGACACGCCGCAGTCTTGACCAGTGCCGTTGGTCATGCGTTCCCCCTGTTTCGGGCTGTTTCGGACCGCTGTTGGTCATGCGTTGGTCACATGACCATCCCGGGCGGAGCGGGTACCTTCACTCCTTCTCCCATGATCGTCTACCCGACAACGCGAATATCCGCGATGTGCCATAGACCAGGCAGACTCATCCGACCTACCGTCCTCCTGGCGCCAGGGACCGCCCCTGCGGCGAAGGAGGGCACGATGGCACGCGAGGAACTGACCCGTCTCACTGGCCAGGCCGGAGGACCCGAGTGCGACGACGACGATTGCCCCAACGTCTACCGGACCAAGAACGGTTCATTCGTTATCCAGGGGGATGTATCTGACGCGTTCACCGCGCCCGCAGGTGAGGCCCTGGTGGAGATCCCGGAGCACGTTCTGAGGGAGGCTGTCCGTGCTCTTGGATGGTGAGGAGTGGCGTAGGTTCTTCGACGCCTTCGAGCGCGAAGCGTGGCGTTTCGAGGCGCAGCCCACCTACACCATGCCCAAGGAGCAGGAGAACGTCGCCCGCTTCCTGCGGGATGAGAGCAAGCCCGACGACCATAATGCTCGCTGGCACGAACGGGTACGTGGATACGTCGAGTCCGGCAAGCGCATCGGTCGCGTGCGCATCGTGCGCCAGCCGCTCACCGATTACCAGCGGTACCAATTCGCGTGGGGAATCCCCGGCAACATCGCGGCCGGGGAAGACATCCGCGTCTTGGATGTGACGCAAGAGGACTACGGTTTGCCGCTCTCCGGGCGCGACTGGTGGATGTTCGACGAAATCCGCATCGCACACCTGAATTTCCGACCGGACGGTACTCAGATCAATCGCGAGGCGTACGAGGGGGACCCCGCCCCCTATCGGGAGTGGAAGCGAATCGCCCTAGAACACGCAGTGCCTTTCGAGGAGTACGTGAAGGGCCTTGACGTTTGATCCTGGGCAGCTAGGACAGTCGAAGGCTGACCTAGCGGAAACGCTCCGCACGATGCGCAGGCGAGTCAGCCGTACACAGGTTTGGCTCGCCCAGCGCTGCAACATGTCTCAAACCAAGCTCAGCAACATCGAGACCGGTCGAATTACACCGGGACTTGTCGACGTTGAGTTGATTCTTAGAGCGCTCGACGCACCTCCGGAGATGGTGGCAGAAGTGGCCACCCTTGCGCGGCTCGCCAATACGGAGTGGCAGGGTAAGCGGGCATCGTGGCGTCGGGGGCTGGAAAAGCGGCAGTCGGAATTGGCGGGCCTCGAAGCGGAAGCCGTGACGCTCCGGTACTTCTTGCCCGCGATGGCGACAGGGCTCCTGGCCACACCTGAGTACATCAGGGCGAGCCTGGGCCACTCACCAGTGGACGTCTCCAAGACAGTCGCGAAGAAGCTGGACCGGCAAGCGGTCCTCTATGACAACAGGAAGCGGTTCACGTTCCTGTTAACGGAGCAGGCCGTCAGGTGGGCAGTGGTCCCCAGCGCCGCGATGGCCGTACAGATTGACCGCCTTGTCTCGCTATCTCATCTCCCTAACGTGCGGATTGGCGTGATCCCGTTGGGATCGGCCATCGGGCGTGGCCCGATGAATACCTTCACGGTTTACGACCAACGCCTGGCGACTGTCGAGACGTTCACGGGGCGCATAGTTTTCCAGGACGCTCGGGACATCGCAGAACACCTCGAAGTGTTCGGCTTGTACGAGCGCCATGCGCTGTTCGATGAACATGCCAGAGAGCTACTCGGAAATTGGGCCACCTCCTACCGTTCATGATCGTCTACCCCGCAACACAAATATTGCTGGAGGATCGGTGCTGACGGTCCGAGGATGTACTCATGCCGACCGAACCGAAGAACCAGAGACAGAAGGCCCCGCAGGGTTGGCGGATGGACCCAATCCCAAGTCGTCCGGCATACCAGGACGATGATGGGAACATTCGCGTCCCTATGTGGTTGACGAAGAACGGTCGGCATATGGCAGACACGGAAATGATGCTGCTCCCGTCTGAGGCGGCCTTACTGGCCGACAACCTGACCAACGCGATGCGCGACAACTCCAGGTCGATACTGCACGAGATCTTTCGGGAGAGCGCAACGGCTCTTGGCCCGGGTGTCGTGTTCGTGTCGAAGTCGGATCAGTACCGGCTCTGAGTCTGCCCCCCCCCAGCACTGATCTCCCAGGAAGGCACACCCATGCCCGAAACCGGAACCGACCTGTACAGCCTGCCCATCGACGGCGCCACGTTCCTCAAGGCGTGCGGGGGCAACACACACCCCGACGGCGAGTCCTGCGCCACGCTGGCGAAGATCGGCCCCAACGCGTGGGCGTTGGGCGACAGCAAGCGGCCGGGTGCGGAGCCGTTGCGCTTCACCACCGAGGAACTGAACGCGGCCGGCATCGACCCGGCCCGCTTCGGACTGTCCGCCTGACGGCCATTCCTGGCGCCCCCGGCCCTGGCTCACCCCCGAGAGGCAGGGCCGGTCGGGCGCTCCTCCTCTTCCTGCTCTGAACGGGACGACAGTTGCACCACCACGGCTACCTGTGGACCGGCTCCAAGCAACGGTTCGATGACGAGGCACTGCGACGGCCTCCGCACCCTGATGCGCCACCGGCCGATAAACCGGAGCTGATCGCGCGGTACAGGGAAGTGAAGGCGGAGTTCCCGACCGTGGACCTGCCGCCCCTGGAAACGGCCCACTGGCTGATCAAACCCGCGAAGCTCGTGCGGGGCACCTGGGAGAAGCCGAAGGAAGCGGCGGAATGGCTCGGGCAACGACTGGCTGAGTACGCGCCCCGGTTCGCCTCCGAGTCCGACCGCGACAGTACGCGGCTGGCGCTACTGGTCTACTCCGCTGCCGAACGGCTGGGTTGGGGTGGAGACGTGTCCCACGGCTTCTACCTGGAGAGGCCCGCATTTCTGTCCGTAGCTCTGGTGACGTGCTCCCCGAACCGCGCCGCACCGGACCTTGCCTGCCCGACCGCTGTCCACACCTGATGAGGGGAGCACACTTCGATGCCCCGTTCGATCCTGCGGTATACGAAGCACCGGATCACTCAGCAGCCGGACACAGAGATGACGTTCGAGGCAAAGTGCCTGACGTGCGGTTGGGAGGCTAAGCCTGCGGCGGACGGCGCGACCGTCGATGTGGAGTGCATGAGCCATACCGGCCGAACGGGACATGCCCGGTTCCGACGCCTGTGCACATCGGTCGCCCTGGTCGAACGAGCGGAGTAGGGACGAAGCAATAAAATAGCCCCGGCCAGAAACGGGCCGGGGCTGTTGTGTTGGTTGGTTGGAGCAGTGCCAGGAAGGGGTTGGCGTCGAGCGGTTCCGGGCGCTTCGGTTCGGGCACGGGCTTCGGGGCCTGCCTGGGCGGTAGGCGTCCATCTGCACAACCGTGGCGCGGCTTCCCTCACTCTCTGGAGCGGCCGGCGTCGGCTGCGGAGTCGAAACCGGCTGCTCTGCGTGAACGGGAGTGTCATCACGGAGCGTGAAAACGGTGGCCGGTCGGCCGGTCTTTCCCGAGCGGTCCACGGTCACGACCACATCCGACAGTGCCTTGACCTCGGCGGCCGACGCACCTACGTACGGGAGTACCTGAGAGGACGTGGCCCGGCCGCCGTGGAGTTCGATGCGGGCACGGACCTTGTCCGCGAGGCTGAGCGGCTGCTGCTTCACCTTGGGGGCGTTGGACCCCTTCGTGATCCGGACCGCGTCCTGGACGGAGCGGCGAACCAGGGTGAACAGGATGCGGGCATAGCGACGCACGATCCGCCACAGAGGCCGCGCGTCCTCGGAGAGGGTGATCACGCGGGCGCGGACGGTGGCCCACCCGTAAGCGTCGGACAGCTCGGAGCCGTCCACGTTCGGCAGGCTCACGCGGTCATCGTCGAGCATGGGCAGTGCGCAGAACCAGGAAGAGCAGGAGGCGGCCCGCGCCGAACGGCTCAGAAAGGCTGCCGCTCAGGGCGTCACGGATGAGTACTTGGCGCTGCTGGCCAGCGCGTACGTGGGCTACATCAACCGGGGTGGCGCCGGACCGCTGGCGCACCTTGCCGCACAGGTCGGCAAGAGCCAGTCCACCATCAAAGGTCATCTGTGGCAGGCCCGGAAACGGGATCTGCTCACCGGATCGGCTGGCCGCGCTGGTGGTGCCCTCACAGAGAAGGCGTCCGCGCTGTTGATGGACCTCATTCCGGGCGCTCAGCAAAGCAAGTCGCTCGCCGATATGGCACGCGAGAACCAAGCCGACCAGGACAACCAGAAAGATCGTTAAGGACGCATGGCAAAGCGCGGTATTGGGCTCGGGGGGACTCCGGTGGAGATCCCCCGCAGGGGCCGACCGAACACCTGGGGCGTGCGTACGCCCCTCCACTTCTACGAACGATCTGGAGGCCGGGGAGAACCCCGTCGAGGTCTCCGCCAACGTCCGGCACCACTCGCCGGGCTACACGATGGCCCGCTACGGGCACAGCAGGAAGAACGGAGCCCGGAAGCTCGCTGCCTCCGGAGCCAACAGGCTCGGCCTGTCGTCACTGGTCTGACCAGGGGATTCACTGGGCCGTTGGTCACGTGGTTGGTCACGCCACAGCCCAGAAAAGCAAAAAACCCCTGATGAACAGGGGTTTTAGCTGGTGTCCGAGGGGGGACTTGAACCCCCACGCCCGATAAAGGGCACTAGCACCTCAAGCTAGCGCGTCTGCCATTCCGCCACCCGGACTAGGTGTCTGCCGCTGCGCGGGGCGTTCCCCGCGGCGACATGGACAACAATACCAAGGTTTCGGAGTGCCTTTCACCTGCGCGTACCTCACGCAACGTGGCCGGGCGGCTACGGACGCGGCCGAAGCCGCCGGGTCACTCCCCGCAGCGTCCGGAGCGCAGCGAGTGCAGGTGCTCGCTGGACTTCCGGGCGAAGGCGAGGGACTCGACCGGGTTGTCGTGCTCGGTCTGCCAGTGGTGGTAGCGCCGCCCCTGGTGGGTGCGTGCCGTCACCTTCGACAGGAACCTCTTGTAGTCGATGTCTCCGTCACCGACGTCGGACATGCGGTAACCGTCGCGGGTCGTCTCGTCGCGGACGCCGTCCTTGACGTGGAAGAGCGGGTAGCGGTGCGGCTGCTTGAGCACGTAGTCGAGGGGGTCGAGGCGAGCGGGCTTGCCGTCCGGGCGCTTGCTGAAGCGGAACTGGGCGCAGAAGGCCCAGTAGATGTCCATCTCCAGGAACACGAAGTCGGGGTCGGTCTCGGCGAGGAGCACGTCATAGAGGCGCACCTTCGGGTTGTCCGTGGCGAAGGAGAACTCTTCGGCGTGGTTGTGCTGGTAGAACTTCATGCCGCGCTTGCGGGCCGCCTCGCCGTACTTGTTGAAGTCCTCGGCGGCGCGCTTCCAGCCGTCCACCGTCGACCCGTAGCGGAAGGGGCCCGAGGCGGTGCCGATGTGCTTGAGGCCGAGGGCCTGGGCGTCGTCGAGGACCTTGGTGAGGTTCTGCGCGAACGTGTACGCGCCGGGGTTGTTGTCGTCGTAGTAGCCCACGTGGGACCCGATGGGGTTCAGGCCGTGGTCGCGGGCCAGCGCCTTGAGCTGGGCCAGGGTGATGGCGCCCGCGGAGCCCTGGGTGTAGCCGGCGAACTCGATCTCGTCGTAGCCGTACTTCTCCAGCTCGGCGAAGACGGGGGCGAATCCGAGGGTCGAGACCTTGTCGCGCAGGCTGTAGAGCTGGATGCCGAGCCGCCCGGGCGGGAGAACGGGACCGCCTCGGCCCTTCTGCCCCGCGACGGCCGGGGTGGCCGCACCACCGACGAGGGCGGCGGCGGTGGCGCCCGCCGCCACACCGAGCATGCCGCGTCGGCTGAGTCTGTGGGCGAGCTCGGTGTCGGCGGACGTCGTCTTGCGGTTCATACGGGTCTCCTCGGCCAAGTCAGGGTCGTGTCAGTCAGGGGCGTGTCAGTCAGGGTCGTGTCAGGGATGGGTTCGAAGAACGGATCAGGGATCACTCGGGGCCGCACCCCGATGGCAGGGCCCGGACCCTCTGGTTCAGTGGGAACCAGGCAACTTCACCGGCGCGGGCCTCTCACTGCAGGCCCGCGAGATGGAGCAGGAGTGATTTCACATCGGTGGCCGCGACGCGGCCGCTGACGGCGCGGGGGGTGGAGCACAGGATGAGCGGACTTTCGTCCTCGCTCGTGGGGAGGCGGCCGTGGCTGCCTCGAATAGGTGCCGGATCCAGGGGCACGACCGCCATGCGGTAGCGCATGCCGAGCTTCTTGCGGGCCAGCGCGCTCGCGGCCTTGACGCGGACGTAGGGGTCCTCGGGGTCCATGAAGAGCTCGACGGGGTCGTAGCCGGGTTTGCGGTGGATCTCGACGAGCTGCGCGAAGTCGGGCGCGCGGTCGTCGTCGAGCCAGTAGTAGTACGTGAACCAGGCGTCGGGCTCCGCGATGGCGACAAGTTCCCCGGCGCGGGGGTGGTCGAGATGATGCGCCTTCTTGCCCTCGTCGTCCAGAAGCTGCTCGATGCCGGGTACGTCCGCGAGCGCGGCTCGGGTGGCTTCGAGGTCTTCGGGGCGGCGGACGTAGACATGGGCGATCTGGTGGTCGGCGACGGCGAAGGCGCGGGAGGCCATCGGGTCGAGGTATTCCATGCCGTCCTGGGTGTGCACTTCGAGCAGCCCCGCACGGCGCAGCACGCGGTTGATGTCAACGGAGCGGTTCACCCGGGTGATGCCGTATTCGGAGAGGGCGACCACCGTGCGGCCCTCGGCCCTGGCGTCGTCGAGGAGCGGGGCGAGGGTCGCGTCCAGGTCGGCGGCCGCCTTGAAGGAGCGCGGGTCGTCGGGGCCGAAGCGCTGTAGGTCGTAGTCGAGATGAGGGAGGTAGCACAGGGCCAGGTCGGGGTCTCGGGTGTCGATGATGTGCCGGGTCGCGTCCACGATCCACTGGCTGGACACGAGGTCGGCGCCGGGCCCCCAGAAGTGGAAGAGCGGGAAGGTGCCGAGTTTTTCCGTCAACTCGTCGTGGAGTTCGGGGGGCCGGGTGTAGCAGTCGGGTTCCTTGCGGCCGTCGGCGTAGTAGACCGGGCGGGGGGTGACGGTGTAGTCGGTGTCCGCCCCCATGGCATACCACCAGCAGATGTTGGCGACGGTGTAGCCGGGGTGTGCCCGGCGGGCGGCGTCCCACAGCTTGTCGCCGGCGACCAGGCCGTTGTGCTGGCGCCACAGCAGTACGTCGCCGAGTTCGCGGAAGTACCAGCCGTTGCCGACGATGCCGTGTTCGGAAGGGGTGGTGCCGGTGAGGAACGTGGACTGGGCGGCGCAGGTCACGGCGGGCAGGACGGTGCCGAGCGGTGCACGGGAGCCGGATTGGCCGAGCGCCTTGAGATGCGGCATGTGGTCGAGGAGACGCGGGGTGAGGCCGACGACGTCCATGACGAGAAGGGGGGTGGGCCGATCGGTTCGGCCACTGGGGAGCTGGCTCATGGGAGTTCCTTCAGGCCGAGGTCCGTCAGGAGGTCGCGGGCGAGGGTGAGCTCGGCGGCGATGCCTTCGGCGAGCTGGGAGCGGCCGCGTGGGCGGAGTGCGGGCGGCAGGGCCTGCCAGGTGTAGGTCTCGACCTCGAGATGGCGGGTGAGGGGGACGGGCCCCCCGACGAGCCGGGCGAGGGCGTCCCGGAGTACGGGGAGTGTGGAGGTGAGCGGTGCGGCGGGAGCCGCGTGGAGCGGGACGTGGAAGTGGGCACGCCAGGGGCTCGTGTCGGGCAGCGCGTGGGAGGTGAGGGCCTCGCCGAGGTCGTCGGTGCCGCGCAGTCCGGAGTCGGTCCGGGTGCGGGTCTGGTGGAGGAAGCGGGGCTCGTCGAAGGCGGCGAGGGCCTCGCGCACATCGGGAAGGTGGGGGTGTTCGGCGTGCAGGGCGGCGGACAACTGGGATTTGACGACGGGGATGCCCGCGCCGGCGAGGGCGTCGAGGGCGGTCGCCGGATCCTCGAAGGAGGTGGCGAGATGGCAGGTGTCGACGCACACACCGATGCGGTCGTGCCCGACGTCGGTCAGCGGGGCGATGGCGTCGGCGGTCGTCTCGACGGTGCAGCCGGGCTCCGGTTCCAGTCCGACGCGGATGGAGCGGCCGGTCAGCTCGGCGAGGGCGTCAAGGCGCTGGGCGAGCGCGGTCAGGGCCGTGCGGGCGGACTCGGCGTGGCCGGCGTCGAAGGGGGTCCGCCAGGCGATCGGAAGGGTGGAGATGGTGCCTTCGGTGACGTCGTCGGGGAGCAGGGAGGCCAGCAGCCGGGCCAGGTCCGTGGTGTGGGTGAGCCGTTCGGGGTCGGTCCAGTCCGGCTTGTACACCCGGTATTTGACCTCGTCGTCACCGAAGCCCTCATAGGGGAAGCCGTTGAGGGTGACGACTTCGAGGCCGCGCCGGTCGAGTTCGGTGCGCAGGCCGCGCAGCGCCGCCGGATCGGTGACGAGGGCGCGAGCGGCGTCCTTGGCGAGCCACAGGCCGATGCCGATGCGGTCCCTGCCGAGCCTCTTGCGGACGGGTTCGCAGTGGTCACGGAGCTGGGCGAGGACTCCGTCGAGGGTCTCGGCCGGGTGGACGTTGGTGCAGTAGGCGAGGTGGACGGTGGAGCCGTCGGGGTGCCTGAAGCGCATGGCTCACGCACCGCCGCGCAGGATGGAGTTTCCCTCGTGGGTGGCGTCGGTGCCGGTGACATCCAGGGCGAGGCGGCCGCTGAGCCCGTAGAAGGCGACGGGGTTGCGCCACAGCACCAGGTCGACGTCGTCCTCGTCGTAGCCCGCCGCGAGCATGGCGTCGGCGACCTTGCGGGTCTTGAGGGGGTCGCTCTTGCCCCAGTCCGCGGCGGAGTTGACCAGGACCCGCTCGGGCCCGAAGTCCCGGAGGATGGCGACCATCCTCTCCTCGTCCATCTTGGTGTCGGGGTAGACGGAGAAGCCGAGCCAGCAGCCGCTGTCCTTGGCCTCCTTCACGGTGGTTTCGTTGAGGTGGTCGATCAGGACGCGGTCCAGCGGCAGGGCGGACTCCCGCACGACGTCGATGGTGCGGCGCAGGCCCGTGAGCTTGTCCCGGTGCGGCGTGTGCACGAGAGCGGGCAGCTCGTGGTCGGCCGCGAGCTGCAACTGGGTGGCGAGCGCGGCGTCTTCGGCCGGCGTCATGGAGTCGTAGCCGATCTCGCCCACGGCGACGACGTTGTCCTTGAGGAGGTAGCGCGGCAGTTCGTCGAGGACCGGCGTGCAGCGCGGATCGTTCGCCTCCTTGGGGTTGAGGGCGATCGTGCAGTGGTGGGCGATGCCGTACTGGGCGGCGCGGAAGGGTTCCCAGCCGAGGAGGGAGTCGAAGTAGTCGAAGAAGGAGGCGGGCGAGGTGCGGGGCTGGCCGAGCCAGAAGGCCGGTTCCACCACCGCGCGGACACCCGCCGCATACATCGCCTGGTAGTCGTCGGTGGTGCGGGACGTCATGTGGATGTGGGGGTCGAAGATGCGCATCGGGACTCCTACTCCTCGCCGGTGGAAGGGGCCACAGGGCCGGTGGGCGCGGCCGGGGTTGCGGCACTCACCGGATCGGTCAGGGACAGCACGCGGTGCAGATCGTCCGGCACGTCACGCCCGGCCGCGGTGCGTTCGCTCGCGAAGTCGGACAGCATGCGGGCGAGCTCCCTATCGCCCGCGGCCCGCCTGGCGAGATCGGCGACGGCATTCACGGGGACACCGGTGAACAGGCACTTGAGGACGGCGTGGCGCCAGTCGTGCGGGGCGAGGTGCTCCGCGGCGTACGGGCCTACGGCTGCCGCGACGAGCCGCGTGTCATTGGTGCGCAGGGCGTCCTCGACCAGCGGCAGGGCTTCGGGCCCCGGCACCAGGTGCGGCAAGGCGTGCAGAACGGCACGACGCTCGGGGGCGGTGCCCTGGCCGTAGACGCGGGCGAGGGTGGCCGGGGCGGCGGACGCCGTGTGCAGGAGCAGGACGCGGGCGGCGTCGGCGCGGTCGGCCCCGCAGCGCCGCCCGGCTTCGGCGAGCCGCAGCTCCCAGGTGGGGACCGACCTCTGCGTCGGCTGCTCCGGACGCCCGGCGTGGGCCGCGGCTTCGGCGAGGGCCTGGTCGAGCCAGGCGCGGGCGGCTCCGCCGAGGTCGGCTTCGAGACGCGTACGGAGGGCGACGATCCCGGGGGTGTCGGTCACGCTGTTCCTCCTTCGGCGGACGCGAGTGCCCCAGCTCGCCGCCCCGAGGCCACGGCCTTACGGAGGAACTCGATCGACTCCGTGGCGAGCTGTGGCCCGGCGTGGGAGTGGCGGGGCAGTTCGACGACGGTCAGGCCTTGGTAGCCGCCGGCGGCCAGGGCTTCGAGGACGGGCGGGAAGTCGATCTCCCCGTCACCGAAGGGCAGGTGCTCGTGGACGCCGCGGCGCATGTCCTCGATCTGGACGTGGTGCAGCCAGGGAGCGGCGGCGCGTACGCAGTCGGCGGGAGGGAGCGGTTCGAGGCACTGGCAGTGGCCGATGTCGAGGGTGAGGCCGAGGAGGCCGGGATCGGGAGCGCCGAGTTCGGCACGGAGGCGGTGGAAGTCGGCGAGTGAGGAGAGGAGGTGGCCGGGTTCGGGTTCGACGGCGAGCGGGATGCCGGCGGTGGCGGCGGCTTCCAGGACGGGGCCGAGGGCGTCGGCCAGCCGCTTCCAGGCGAGGTCGTCGGGGGTGTCGGCCGGGGTGATGCCGCTGAAGCAGTGCACGGCGTGGGCGTTCAGGTCGGCGGCGACCTGGACGGCACGGATCAGCAGCCGGACGCGTTCGGATCGGCGCTCCGGGTCGGGGTCGAGGAGGGAGGGGCCGTGTTTGCGGCGCGGGTCGAGTACGTAGCGGGCGCCGGTTTCGATGGTGGCGGTCAGGCCGAGGCGGTCGAGCCTGCGGGCCACGTGGCGGGTGCGTTCGGCGAGGTCGGGGGCGAGGGGGTCGAGGTGCATGTGGTCGAGGGTGAGTCCGACGCCCGCGTAGCCGAGGTCGGCGAGGAGGCCGAGGGCGTCGTCGAGGCGGAGGTCGGTGAGGCCGTTGGTGCCATAGCCGAAGCGGATACCGCCGGGAAGGGCGTCGGTGGGGCGGGAAACGGTGTCGCTCATGTGACGCTCACCTTCCGTGCGAACCTGCGGGCGGCCGGGACGAGTGCGGCGGTGAACAGAGCGGTGCCCACGGCTCCGGCCCGGGCGGCGAGCGCCGCCTGGAGCGGGATCATGGCGCGGATTCCACCGCCGACGGCCCGTTGGGTGAGCGGAGGTGAGGGATTGAGCACCGCGTGGAAGAGAGGCTTGGCGGCGGTGCCGACGTAGGCGAGAGCGAGGGCGGCGCGCAGGACCTGGCGTGGCGCGACACGGGTGTCGGCGGTGCCGAGCGAAGGAGCGTGACGCACGCGGGAGCCCGAGTCACCGCCGTGGGCGCCGGACCCGTCTTCGCGGTCGCCCGGAGCTCCGTTGACGGCGCCGGGAGCTCCGCCGCCCACGAGTCGTCCCACCACTCCCGCGACAACCAGCGCGGCCAGGGGGGCTGCTGAGGAGCCGCCCTGGGCCTCGCGGCGGGATACTACCGTCACCGCGAGGGTGTGCGTTGCGAGGGCGGTGGCCGAGGGCAGGGCAGCCCTGGTGGGGCGGCGGTCGCCCGGGCCTGCCGTGGCTGTCGCGCCGAGGAGAAGGTCGAGGCCTCGGGCGGCGGCCATGGCTGCCGGGCCGGCGGGGGTGTGCTTCAGGCCCAGGTCGTAGGCCCAGACGGTGCCTGCGAGGGCGCCCGCCACCGCAAGGGCCGGGCGGCCGGCGCGGGCGGCGGCGGTGAGGCCCGCCGCGGTGAGCGCGGTGGCCGCGGCCAGGGCCGCGGGAGGGGCGATGCGGCCGGAGGGCAGCGGGCGTTCGGGGCGTTCGACGGCGTCCTGTGCCTGGTCGGCCCAGTCGTTGAGGGCCATGCCGGCTTCGTACAGGCAGAGGGAGGAGGTGATGGCGAGGAGGGTGCGGCGGTTGGGCGTCAGGCCGGTCGTCGCCGCTCCGGCGAGGGCGTCGCCGGGGACGGTGAACAGCGCGGGCAGGCGCAGCAGTTCGGCCCAGTCGCGGGCGGCGGTCATCGGGCGTCCCGGAGGCGGTCGGCGAAGCCGAGCAGGGCCGTGTACTGCTCGCCCAGGGCCGCCGGGGCGCCGGCGTCCGGGTCCTTGAAGTAGAAGGCGAGCTCCGGCAGCGGGCCGGTGATGCCGCGTTCGTGGGCTCGGGCGATCAGGCGGGCCAGGTCGAGGATCAGGGGTGCCGCGAGGGCGGAGTCGCAGCCCTGCCAGGTGGTCTGCAACACCATGCGGGTGCCGAGGAAGCCGTCGAAGGCGATGTGGTCCCAGGCGGTCTTCCAGTCGCCGAGGGAGGGGACGTCGTCGATGTGGACCTGGCCCTCGGGGGTGGTGCCCAGGGTGTCGGCGAGTACGCGTTCCTTGCCGGCGTTCTTGGCCGCCGCGGCGGCGGGGTCGGCGAGGGCGGCGCCGTCACCGCCGCCGAGAAGGTTGGTGCCGGACCAGGCTCGTACGGCGAGCGCGCGTTGGGCGAACATCGGTCCGAGCACCGACCGCAGGAGGGTCTGGCCGGTCTTGCCGTCGCGGCCTGCGTGGGGCAGCGCGGCGGCGAGGGCCGCTTCGGACAGTCCGGGGTGGTGCAGGCCCGTGGAGGGGGTGAAGTTCACGTAGGGGCAACCGGCCCTGAGTGCGGCCGCCGCGTAGAGCGAACTGGCGGGCAGCCGCCCCTCATCGCCCCCGTCGGCGGTAAGCGGTTCCGTGGACGCCACGTTCACCACGATCGTGCGCGCCAGGCCCCGGCGCCGGGTGAAGTCGCGCAGGTCTTGCGCGAAGGCGGCCATCAGTTCCTCGTCGGTGCGGGTGTCGCCCGGCAGGGGGCCGCCGGGGCGGATCTCGTTGTCGGCAGCGGTGAGCTCGGCGCGGACGGCCGAGGGGAGGCTGTGCGGCAGGACGCCGCCTGCGGCGAGTTCCTCGGCCCGCTTGGGCAGGGGGCAGTTCGCGGTGTCATGGCCGCCGAAGACCAGTGACGACAACTCCGGCAGTCCGCAGTCGGCGAAGGGTGGCGTCTCCGTGACCATGCCGATGGGTGGTTGCAGCCCGGCGGCCACGGCCGCGCATCCCGCGACGGCGGTGGTCGCGACCGAACCACGGGCGCCGATCAGCCAGACACCGACGGGAGAGGGGGAGAGCGCGGATGTGGACATGGGAGCCTCCTGCCATGACGCGGGGAAATCGCGACGCGAGGTACAGATGACGTGGGTGACATGGAGTGGGGAGTGTGGAGTGACGCACCGGCCGTCGAGAGGCCCAAGACGGCGGGCGGAGGTCCGGCGTCCTCCGCCCGCCGTCGTCTAGCGGCCCCCTCCTGAGCCTGGCTCCGGGGAAGAGGAGGTCTCCTTCAGGCGGATGTCGCGGAAGGAGACCTCATCGGAGTCACCGTGGTTCTGGATGCCGATGTGCCCCTGGCGCAGGCTGCGTGCCGGATCGGTGTTGGTGAAATCGTTGACCTTGACACCGTTGAGGTAGACGCGAAGGCGTTCGCCCTCGACGCGGATCTCGTAGGTGTTCCACTCCCCCGGCGGGTTCAGCGCCTTGTCGCGCTTCTTCAGGTCGGCGGAGCGGAAGCCGTAGACGGAGCCCGTCGTCTTCTCGGGGACGTCCGTGGCGTCGATCTGGATCTCGTAACCGTTGTTGACGGCCGACCAGGGATCGTCGGAGGCCGGGAAGCCCACGAAGATGCCGGAGTTGTCGTCCCCGGACATCCGCCAGTCCAGCTTGAGCGAGTACGAGCCGAGCTCGCGCCGGTCGTACCAGAGCATGCCCATACCGCCGACGGTCGACAGTGTTCCGTCGTCCTCCTTCAGGGCGAAGGAGCCGGGGCCCGCCTGCTTCCAGCCTGCCAGTGAGGCCGCCGTGCCGTCGAAGATCGGCGTGTAGCCCTTCTCGGGCCGGCAGTCGGCCTGGACGGCGCCGACCGCCCAGCGGATGCCGCCGAGCAGATGCCGGCGGAAGGCCGGTTCGGCGTAGGACTCCTTGGTGTGGCCGCCGCCGGTGTAGAAGGAGCGGCCGCCCTGGTAGTCCTGACACCAGGCGATCGGGTGGTCCCCCGACATGGTGCCGCCGGAGTACGACGACTCGTCGAGGGTGGCCAGGACGCGGGCCCGGTCGCGCGGGTTGGAGCGGTAGTTGTACCACTCGTCGGTGCGCTCCCAGGCGCCGCTGCCCAGATGGGCGGTGGCCGGGTGGGCGTGGTCCTCGACGTGGACCTCGGCCCGCTGTATCGCGGGGTGCGACTGGAAGTAGGCGCCCGCGAGCCCGCCGTAGAAGGGCCAGTCGTACTCGGTGTCGGCGGCGGCGTGTACGCCGACGTAGGCGCCGCCGCCCCGGACGTAGCGCTCGAAGGCGCGCTGTTGGGTGGCGTTGAGGACGTCGCCCGTGGTGGAGAGCCAGACGACGGCGTCGTAGCGGCTGAGGTTCTTGGCGGTGAAGGCTCCGGCGTTCTCGGTGGCGTCCACGCTGTAACCGTTGGCGGCTCCGAGCTCCCTGATGGTCTGGATACCTGTGGGGATCGAGTCGTGCCGGAAGCCCGCCGTCTTGGAGAAGACGAGGACCCTTTCACCGGCCGCCTTGCCCCCGCCTCGGCCCTGCGCCTCGCCCTGCGCCTCCTCCTGCTCCTTCCCTTGGCTGGGCTTGGACGCCGCCGGGCCGGACACGCACCCGATGAGCAGAGCGGCCGCCGCCGTCGCGGTGAGAAGCCGAGCTCGTTTACGCATGGTGGTCACTCCCCTCTCAGTCGGAAGCCGTGGCCGACGTGCCGTTGGCCGACACGTCGTTGGCCGACTTCGTGGCCGCCGCCTTCGTCGTGAAGGTGAAGTCGTCGACCTCGTAGAGCGCCCCGGAGCCCTTGCCCTTGAAGACCAGGTAGAGCGTGGTGGTCTTGGCGGGCGGCCGGGTGATCTTGGTGCTGACGTCGGCGTACGTCTCCCACGAGCCGGTCGGCGTGACCTTCGCCGTGCCGAGCAGCTTGCCCTTCACGGAACCGCTGCGGACCTCCAGGGTGCCGCCGGCTCCGGCGGACGCGACCCGCGCGGTCAGCTTCGTGGCGTTGCCGAGGATGTACGGCTTGAAGGAGATCCAGTCGCCGTTGTGGATGTCACCGACCGTCTTGCCTCCGTGCGCCGGGGTGTGGTTCACCACGGAGACACCCTTGGACTCGTTGTAGTGCTCGCCCTGGCGGTGCTTGGGCTGGACGACGTTCTGGTCGTGGGTGGTCAGCGCGGGCTGGCCGTTGGCGCCCTTGTCGGTGTACTCCGCGTCGAAGACCCCGAAGATGTTGGCGTTCGGGTCGTGCTCGCCGTCCGCGGAGGTCTGGATGGTGCCGGAGCAGCCGTTGGCCGAGGTGACGGGGTGGCCGTGGCTGTCATGGCCGAGGATGTGGGTGACCTTGACCTTCGCGCAGTCGACGGGCCCGGAGGCGCCGTCTTCGGGATCGGTGACCTTCACCTTGAAGGGCACCTTGTCGCCGAAGGTGAAGAGCTGGCCGTCACCGGGGAGCTCCAGGGTGACCTTGGGCGCGGTGTTGCCGACGGTGACGTGCGCGCTGGCGGAGCCGGTGCGTCCGGTGGAGTCCTTGACGGTCACGGTGGCGGTGTAGACGCCGTTCTTCTTGTACGTGTGCGTCGGGTTCTGCTGGGTCGACTTGTCGCCGTCGCCGAAGTCCCAGGCGTAGGTCAGGGTGCCGCCGTCGGCGTCCGTGGCCTTCGCGGTGAACTTGGTGCGCAGCGGGGCCTGGCCGCTGGTCACCGACGCGCCGGCCTCGACGACCGGGGAGTGGCCGTCGGTGGCGTTCTCGATGCGGAAGAGCCCGGAGTTCTCGTCGCCGCCGAACCAGGCGGTGCCGTAGTCGAGGACGTAGAGGGCGCCGTCGGGGCCGAACTCCATGTCCATCACCTGGGTTCCCGTCCACGGGAAGGCGTTGATGGACTGCACGGTGCCGTCCGAGCCGTGCTCGATGCGCTTGATCCAGCGGCGGCCGAACTCACCGGCGAAGAAGTCACCGTCGTAGGCCTCGGGGAACTTCACGGGCGAGGTGTTGTCCGCGTCGTAGCGGTAGACCGGGCCGCCCATGGGGGACTCGGAGCCCGAGCCGAACTCGGGGACGGAGCCGCCGTCATACGGTATCCACGCTTCCTGCGCGGGCGGCAGGTCGGTGCGGCCGGTGTTGTGGCGTGACTCGTTCTTGGGTGCCGCGCAGTCGAAGGCCTCGCCGGAGGTGCCGGTGGCGAAGTCGTAGTCGACGTACGCGTCGTTCTTGCCGGTGCAGAAGGGCCAGCCGAAGTTGCCCGGCTTGGTCACGCGGGCGAACTCGACCTGGCCCGCGGGGCCGCGCTTGGGGTCGGCGGCACCCGCGTCGGGGCCGTAGTCGCCGACGTAGACCGTGCCGGTGGGCTTGTCGACGCTCATGCGGAAGGGGTTGCGGAAGCCCATCGCGTAGATCTCGGGGCGGGTCTTGTCGGTGCCCGGCGCGAAGAGGTTGCCGTCCGGGACGGTGTACGAGCCGTCGTCGGCGACCTTGATGCGCAGGATCTTGCCGCGCAGGTCGTTGGTGTTGCCGGCGCCGCGGCGGGCGTCGAAGGCGGGGTTGCGGTCCGCGCGCTCGTCGAGGGGCGTGAAGCCGTCCGAGGCGAAGGGGTTGGAGTCGTCACCCGTCGACAGGTAGAGGTTGCCGTCCTTGTCGAAGTCGATGTCGCCACCGACGTGGCAGCAGATGCCGCGGCTCGCGGGGACGTCGAGGACCTTCTTCTCACTGGTGTTGTCGAGGGTGCCGTCGGCCTTGAGGACGAAACGGGAGAGGCGGTTGACGCCGTCGAACTTCTTGAAGTCCTCGGCCGTGCCGGTCTCCGGGGCGTCGCCCGCCGGAGTGTCGAGCGGGGGCGCGTAGTAGAGGTAGATCGCGCGGTTCTCGCTGAACTTCGGGTCGAGGCCGACGCCTTGCAGGCCCTCTTCGTCGTGCGAGTAGACCGGTATCTTGCCGGCGATCTTGGTGTTGCCCGCGGCGTCGGTGAGACGCAGCGTGCCGTCGCGGGAGGTGTGCAGGACCGAGCGGTCGGGGAGCACGGAGAGCGTCATCGGCTCGCCCGTCTCCGCCGCGCCCTTGGCGAGCGTGACCTGCTGGAAGTCTTCGGCGACGGGGGCGGCCGCCGAAGGCGGGTCCGCCGGTGCGGCACCGGCTTGGGGTACGGCGAGGGCCAGGGACGCACCGGTGAGCAGTGCGCCGGTGACCAGGGCGAGGGACTTATGGAATCTCAGGCGTTTCCTGTGCACGGAAGTTCCTCCGAAAGGGGGACGGTCGTACGCGGGTGCTTGCGCCGTGCGCCGGGGTGCGCCGTCACCCCGGTCAGTGCGTGTCCTGTACACCTCAGGGACGGTAGCCACGTTCGTCCCGGGCGGAAAGCCCTTGCGCGGCATTGAAGTTGAACTTTTTCCCGTCACTGGACAAACAGCCTTCGGGTAAGTCAGTCGGAGCCGCCGAACGCGGCGTCGAACGACGCCGTCGGTGCCTCGAAGTCGTACGCCTTGAGGCGCTTGAGGGCCTCGGGGGCGCCCTGGAGGCGGTCCATGCCCGCGTCCTCCCACTCCACCGAGACCGGGCCCTCGTACGCGATGGAGCGCAGCATGCGGAAGACGTCCTCCCACGGCACGTCCCCGTGTCCGGCCGACACGAAGTCCCAGCCGCGCCGCGGGTCGCCCCACGGGAGGTGGGAGCCGAGGCGGCCGTTGCGGCCGTCCAGGCGGCGCCGGGCCTCCTTGCAGTCGACGTGGTAGATGCGGTCGCGGAAGTCGTACAGGAACCCGACCGGGTCGAGGTCCTGCCAGACGAAGTGCGAGGGATCGAAGTTGAGGCCGAAGGCGGCGCGGTGGTTGACCGCCTCCAGGGCCTTGTGGGTGGTCCAGTAGTCGTATGCGATCTCGGAGGGATGCACCTCGTGGGCGAACCGGACGCCTTGCGCGTCAAAGACGTCCAGGATCGGGTTCCAGCGCTCGGCGAAGTCCTCGTAGCCCCGTTCGATCATGGATTCGGGGGCCGGCGGGAACATCGCGACCAGATGCCAGATCGAGGATCCCGTGAAGCCGACGACGGTGTCGACGCCGAAGGCGGCAGCCGCCCGTGCCGTGTCCTCGATCTCGGCGGCGGCCCGCTGCCGCACGCCCTCCGCGTCGCCGTCGCCCCAGATGCGGGCGGGCAGGATCGCCTGGTGCCGCTCGTCGATGATCGCGTCACAGACGGCCTGACCGACGAGGTGGTTGGAGATCGCCCAGCACTTGAGCCCGTACTTGTCGAGCAGTGCGTGCCGCCCCTTCAGATAGGCGGGATCGGCGAGCGCCTTGTCAACCTCGAAGTGGTCGCCCCAGCAGGCGAGTTCGAGTCCGTCGTAACCGAAGTCGCGGGCGAGCCCGCACACCTCTTCGAGCGGCAGATCGGCCCACTGACCGGTGAAGAGCGTGAACCTACGGGGCATGACCGGGGCCTCCTCGGGCGGGAAACAGGCGGAACGCAGACGGGACGCAGACGGGATGGGGCAAAGGGACGAGCAAGGGGGGCAGGCCGGCCGTCAGACCGGCACCTTCGTGTACACGGAGTTCTTCGCCGCGCTCTCCTCGACCGCCGCGAGGACCCGCTGCACGGAGAGCCCGTCGGCGAAGGACGGTTCGGTCCGCGCCCCCGTGGCGATGGCGAGCAGCAGGTCACGGGCCTGGTGCACGAAGGTGTGCTCGTAGCCGAGGCCGTGCCCCGGCGGCCACCAGGCCTCCACGTAGGGGTGTTCCGGCTCGGTCACCAGGATGCGGCGGAAGCCGGAGGAGACGGCGGGCTCGGTGTGGTCGTGGAAGGAGAGCTCGTTCAGGCGCTCCAGGTCGAAGGCGAGCGAGCCCTCGGAGCCGTTCAGTTCGAGCCGCAGCGCGTTCTTGCGGCCCGCGGCGAAGCGCGTCGCCTCGAAACTGGCGAGCGCCCCGGAGGGGAACCGGCCGGTGAAGACCGCCGCGTCGTCGACCGTGACCGTGCCGCGCCGCGCGCCCCCGGCCGCGGTGAGACCACTGGACGCCCCGTCGAGCAGCGGCCGCTCGCGTACGAAGGTCTCGGTGAGCGCGGATACCCCCGCCACCCGCTCCCCCGCCAGGTACTGCGCCAGGTCGACGATGTGCGCGCCCAGGTCGCCGAGCGCCCCGGACCCCGCGCGGTCCTTGCGGAGCCGCCAGGTGAGCGGGAACTCCGGGTCGACCAGCCAGTCCTGGAGGTAGGTCATGCGTACGTGGCGCAGCGCGCCGAGCCGCCCCTCGGCGACCATCCGCCGGGCGAGGGCGAGGGCGGGCACCCGGCGGTAGTTGAAGCCGACCATCGCCACCTGCCCCCGCGCACGGGCCCGCTCGGCGGCTTCGACCATGGCCTCGGCCTCGTCGACGGTGTTGGCCAGGGGCTTCTCGCAGAGCACGTGTTTGCCCGCGTCGAGCGCGGCTATGGCGATCTCCGCGTGGCTGTCACCGGGGGTGCAGATGTCGACGATGTCGACGTCGTCCCTGGCTATCAGGGCCCGCCAGTCGGTCTCGGCGGCGGCCCAGCCGAGCCGGTCGGCGGCGGCGCGGACGGCGTCGGCGTCCCGGCCGCAGACCGCCGCGAGCGCCGGTTCGACCGGCAGGTCGAAGACGCGCCCCACGGTGCGCCAGCCCTGGGAGTGGGCGGCGCCCATGAAGGCGTATCCGACCATGCCCACGCCCAGTGGCCGCTTCCCCGCCCCGGGGTCGGGCTCGCCCTGCTCGGAACCACGCGAATCGCGCTCACGCATGCGGTAATCCTCCTGATCGACGCTCGGTGGGGGGTGCGGACGCGCGTATCACTTGAAGCCGGTGGACATGTACTGGCCGACGTTCTCCTTGTCCACGACGGCCGAGTAGCACGTGACGAAGGACGGGATCTCGAACTCCGCCATGCCGCTGATCCCCTTGCTCTGCCCGAGGGCGCGCGCGAGGTCGATCGCGGACGCGGCCATGGTGGGCGGGTAGAGGACGGTGGCCTTCAGGACGCTGTTGTCGGACTCGATGGCCTGGAAGGCGGAGAGCGCGCCGGCCCCGCCGACCATCAGGAAGTCGTCGCGCCCTGCCTGCTTGATGGCGCGCAGGGCGCCCACGCCCTGGTCGTCGTCGTGGTTCCACAGGGCGTCGAAGTTCTTCTGCGCCTGGAGGAGCTGGGACATCTTCGACTGGCCCGACTCGACGGTGAAGTCGGCGGCCTGCCGGGCGACCTTCTCGATGTTCGAGTAGTTCTTCAGGGCGTCGTCGAAGCCCTTGGAGCGCTGCTTGGTGAGTTCGAGGTTGTCGAGCCCGGCGAGCTCCACCACGCGCGCGTTCTTCTTGTCCTTCAGCTTCTCGCCGATGTAGTGACCGGCGCTGAGGCCCATCCCGTAGTTGTCGCCGCCGATCCAGCAGCGGTAGGCCTGCGGGGACGCGAAGACGCGGTCCAGGTTGACGACGGGGATGCCGGCCTTCATCGCCTTGAGGCCGACCTGGGTGAGCGCCTTGCCGTCGGCCGGAAGGATGACCAGGACGTCGACCTTCTTGTTGATGAGCGTCTCGACCTGGCCGATCTGGGCGGCGGTGTCGTTGGAGCCCTCGGTGGCCTCCAGGGTGACGTCGGAGTACTTCTCCGCCCGCTTCTTGGCCTGGTCGTTGATCGCGTTGAGCCAGCCGTGGTCGGCCTGCGGGCCCGCGAAGCCGACGGTGACCTTCTTGCCCGGCTTGTCGTCGGCGACCTGCTGGTCCTTGTCGTCCGAGCCCTCGTTCTCCGGCTCGTTGCTGGTGCATCCCGCGAGCAGGGCTCCGGAGGACAGTGCGGCGGCTCCGAACAGGAGACCTCTGCGGCTCGTGTTGGATGGCATGAGTGAACCCCTCAGCTCAGTGATGGTTGGCCGTACGTCGTTGGACGAGCACCGCGGCGACGATGATCGCGCCCTTGGCGATCTGCTGGGTCGCGGTCTCCAGGTTGTTGAGCGCGAAGATGTTGGTGATCGTGGTGAAGATCAGCACGCCGAGCACGGAGCCGACGATGGTGCCCCGGCCGCCGCTGAGCAGGGTCCCGCCGATGATCGCGGCGGCGATGGCGTCGAGTTCGTAGAGGTTGCCGTTGGTGTTCTGTCCCGAACCGGCGAGGATGATCAGCAGGAACGCCGCGATGCCGCAGCAGAGCCCGGAGAGCAGGTACAGGTAGAGCCGCTGCCTGCGCACGTCGATGCCGGCCAGGCGCGCCGCCTCCGCGTTGCCGCCCACCGCGACGGAACGCCGCCCGAAGGTGGTGCGGTTGAGCAGCAGCCAGCCGACGACGGTGACGGCGGCGAAGACCATGACGAGCGGCGGTATGCCGAGGATGTAGGACTCGCGCTCGCCGAGTTCGAGCACCCCGTCGACGGTGACCATCTGCGTCTTGCCGTCGGTGATCTGAAGGGCGAGACCGCGGCCCGACGCCAGCATGGCGAGGGTGGCGATGAACGGCACTATCCCGCCGTACGCGATGAGCACACCGTTGACCAGACCGCACCCCATGCCGACGACGACGGCGGTGAAGAGGATGCCGGCGAAGCCGTACTCCTGGGTGGCGACGGTGGTGGCCCACACGGAGGCGAGGGCGACGATCGCGCCGACGGACAGGTCGATGCCGCCGGAGATGATCACGAAGGTCATGCCGACGGTGACGATGCCGATGACGGACGCCTGGGTGAGGACCAGTTGGAGGTTGTCGGTGTCGAGGAACGAGTCGGGCTGGGTGACACCGCCGATCAGGATCAGTACGGCGAGCACGCCGAGCAGCGAGAGCGTGCGCACGTCGGCACGGGCCAGTGTGGCGCGCCAGGGGCTGCCGCCGTCGGCCGGGGCGGGCTTGCGGTCGGCGGCCTCGGCCGCCGGGGCGGACTGGGTCATGACGCCGGGCTCCCTTCGAGGACGAGGTCGAGTACACGGTGTTCATCGAGGTCACGGGCGGGTGCGCGGTGCACGACGCGGCCTTCGCGCAGGACGAGGACGCGGTCGGCGAGGCCGAGCACCTCGGGCACCTCGCTGGAGACGAGGAGTACGGCGAGGCCCTCGTCGGCGAGCCGGCGGATCACCGCGTACAGCTCGGCGCGGGCGCCGACGTCGACGCCGCGGGTGGGCTCGTCGAGCAGCAGGACGCGGCAGCCGCGGAGCAGCCAGCGGGCGAGTACCGCCTTCTGCTGGTTGCCGCCGGAGAGGGTGCGCACGGGGACGTGGGGCTGGTCGGGGCGGAGCGACAGCTCGCGGGTGGCGGCGCGCGCGGCGCGCAGCTCCGCGCCCCGGTCGATCCAGCCGCCGCGCGAGAAGCGGGACATGGAGGAGACCGACACGTTGCGCGTGACGGACTCCAGCATGAGCAGGGCCTGCGCCTTGCGCTCCTCGGGCGCGAGGCCGAGCCCCGCGCGGACGGCGGCGCGGACGCTGCCGGGGCGCAGCGTTTCACCGCCCACGCTCACCTGCCCGGCGCTCGCCCTGCGGGCCCCGTAGATCGTCTCCAGGATCTCGGAGCGTCCGGAGCCGACGAGTCCGGCGAGGCCGACGATCTCGCCGGGGCGCAGATCGAGGTCGAGCGGTTCGAACTCGCCGCGGCGGGTGAGTCCCCGTAGCGTCAGCACCGGTTCCGCGGTGGGTGGTTCGGTCGGGCGGTCGGGGAAGACGTATTCGAGGTTGCGGCCCGTCATCAGTGCCACGAGGTCCCTGGTGGGCGTCTCCTTCGCGGGCAGGCCGCCCGCCACGGCGCGCCCGTCCTTGAGGACGGTGACGCGGTCGCCGATGCGGCGGATCTCCTCCAGGCGGTGCGAGATGTAGACGACGGCGACGCCGTCAGCGGTGAGATCGCCGACGATGCGGAAGAGGTTGTCGACCTCGTCCGGGTCGAGGGCGGCGGACGGCTCGTCCATGACGATGAGACGCACCTCGTGGGAGAGCGCGCGGGCCATCGAGACGATCTGCTGCTGGGCGGCGGAGAGCTCGCCGACGAGCCGCCCGGGTTCGATCTCGCCGTGCCCGAGTCGCTTGAGCAGTGCGGCCGTTGACGCCTTGGCCTCGCGTCCGCGGACGACGAAGCCCGCGGCGGTCGGCTCGTGCCCGAGGTGGACGTTCTCGGCCACGGACAGGTGCTCCACCAGGTCGAGTTCCTGGTAGATGGTGGCGATGCCCAGGCGCATGGCGGCGATCGGCGACTTGAGCGTGGCGCGTTCGCCGCGCCAGGTGATCTCGCCGCCGTCGGGCTGGTGGGCGCCGGCGAGGACCTTGATGAGCGTGGACTTCCCGGCGCCGTTCTGGCCCAGGAGGCAGTGCACTTCCCCGGCCTGGACCTGGAGGTCGACGCCGTCGAGCGCGCGGACGCCGGGGAACGACTTGGTGATGCCGGACATGGTGAGCAGCGGTGGTTCTGGTGCCATGACGGTTCCCATCGGCGGCGGCCGCAGCAGGGCAGGGCAGGGCGGATTGAGGGCAGGCTGAAGCGAGGCGGGGCGCGGTGCGCCTTCAGCGGGGCGGGACCGGCGGAGCCGGGTGAATTCGGGCGGGGCGGGGCAGGGCGAGGCAGGGCGCTGTGCTGGGTGACGTGTTCGTGCGTGCCGTACGTGAGGTGCGTACCGGTCAGGCCGGTGAGAACAGGTGGTCGCTGATGAGCCGGGCGCCGCCGATGACTCCGGCGGTGGGTCCGAGCTCACCGAGGACGATCGGGAGGTTGCCGGTCGCCAGGGGCAGCGACTGGCGGTAGACCTGGGTGCGGATCGCGGCGAGCAGCGTGTGGCCGAGTCCGGTCACACCGCCGCCGATCACCACGAGGCCGGGGTTGAAGAAGCTGACCAGGCCGGCGATGACCTGGCCGGTGCGGTTGCCGCCCTCGCGGATGAGGTCGAGGGCGGTGGGGTCGCCCGCGGCGGCGGCCGCCGCGACGTCGACGGCGCTGAGCCGCCCGGTCGCGTCGAGCCGCATGGCGAGCTCCGCGGAACGCCCCTCCCTGGCCGCCTCCTCGGCGTCGCGGGCGAGCGCCGCGCCGCTGAAGTAGGCCTCCAGGCAGCCCCGGTTGCCGCAGGCGCAAGGGCGTCCTTCCGGCTCGGCCTGGATGTGGCCGATGTCGCCGGCGCTGCCCGTCGTACCGCGGTAGACCTCACCGCCGACGACGATGCCGCAGCCGATGCCGGTGCCGATCTTGACGCAGAGGAAGTCGCCCACGGAACGGGCCACGCCCGCGTGCTGCTCCCCCATCGCCATGAGGTTCACGTCGTTGTCGACCATGACGGGGCAGCCGAGGTCCTGGCTGAGGGCCTCCCGTACGGGAAAGCCGTCCCAGCCCGGCATGATCGGCGGCGCGACCGGCACGCCTTCGGGGAAGCGGACGGGCCCGGGGACGCCGATCCCGGCGCCGTCGAACCCTTCCGCGAGCCCGGAGGCCTTCAGCTTGGCCGCCATGGCGAGGACCTGCTCGAAGACCGCGACCGGGCCCTCCCGCACGTCCATGGGCTGGTTGATGTGGCCGAGGACCTCAAGCTCCGCGTTGGTGACCGCGACGTCGACCGAGGTCGCGCCGATGTCCACGCCGAGGAAGCGGAGGGCCGGGGCCAGGCGGATGTTGTGGGAGCGGCGGCCGCCGCGCGAGGCGGCGAGCCCGTCGGCCACCACGAGGCCGGTCTCCAGGAGCCGGTCGACCTCGACGGCCAGTTTGGACCGCGAGAGGTCGACCTGATCACCCAGTTGCGCACGGGAGTTGGGACCCCCGTCACGCAGAAGTCTGAGCAGCCGCGCCTGGTGACCGTTGGCGGGTCGAGCCGTCATACGTCTCACGCGCCCCTCCCCGCCTCTTCGGGCTTCCCATGCCGGTGCCCTCCGGCGGTCGGTACGCGATCCGCCGTCTTCGGGCTTCCTTCAGGCTTTCGAGGGGAACGTAGCAGTGCCTGCCGAGAGTGGGAAGAACTTGAGCGCGAATTAGCCACGACTTTCTCCAGTCACAGGACAAAGGAGTCGCGGGCCTCCGTTACCGAGGGCTCAGCCGACCGGCTCCCTCTGCATGCACCAGGTCCTCGGGCCGCCCTCCGGCAGCGTCACCTCCGCGGTGACGGCGAAGCCGAGCCGCTCGTAGAACCGCACGTTGCGCTCGGTGGAGGTCTCCAGGAAGGCCGGGTGGCCCGCCCGGTCTGCGGCTTCGAGGCCGGGCCTGATCACCGCGCCGCCGAGCCCCTGCCCCTGCGCCCAGGGGTTGACCCCGACCGTGGCGAGGAACCACGCGGGGCGCGTCGGACGGAAGGGCTCCAGCGCGCGCTCGGCCGACTCGAAGAAGGCCGCGCGGTCCCCGGCGAGTTCACCGATCCGCGGCCCGATCTCGGCGAAGCCGGGCCCGGGATCGCGCTCCGGGGTGGTCCACACGGCGACGGCCCGGCCCGCGTCCGCCACCCAGACCCGCCCGTACTCCATGCCGATCCGGGTCAGGAACAGCTCCTGCAAGCGGCGCACCCGCTCCTGGTGACCCTCGGCCGCGACGACGTGCCGCGTGAAGGAGTAGTCGGCGAAGGCCTTGGCCAGGGTGTCCACGGCCACCGGCAGGTCTCCCGGCCGCGCGGGACGTACAAGGTGGTCGGCGGTCATGTCTGTCTCCGGATCTCGCGACGGCTTACCTCCGGGGTAATCGACGCCTCCGGGGGCGGTGCCGCACGATGGTGCTCCGCCACGCCCCCCAATCCGCCACGCCCCCCAGTGGAAGGTCACCCCATGTCGGACACCCTGCCGCAGAACGACCTCCGTGCCCAACTGCTTTCCGTCGTCCCCTTCGCCGGGCACCTCGGCATCACCTTCGACGAGGCGGGGCCCGAGCGGGTGGAGGGCACCCTGCCGTGGTCCGCGGAGCTGTGCACCGCGGGTGGTGTGCTGCACGGCGGCGCGGTGATGTCGCTGACGGACACGGTCGGCGCGGTCTGCGCGTACCTCAACCTCCCCGACGGCGCGATCACCTCGACGATCGAGTCCAAGACGAACTTCCTGCGCGCCGTGCGCTCCGGGACGGCCCGCGCGGTGGCCCGGCCGCTGCACATCGGCGGCTCCTTCATCGTCGTACAGACGGAGGTGTACGACGATCAGGGGCGGCTCGCCGGGCAGACCACGCAGACGCAGGCGGTCCTCGCGGCCAGGAGCAAGTAGGCGCGCGGCCACGCTACGGGCAGCGCACGACCTGCCCCGCGTACGAGAGGTTCCCGCCGAAGCCGAAGAGCAGGACGGGGTCGCCGGAGCGCAGCTCTCCCCGCTCGACCAGCTTCGACAGGGCCATCGGGATGCTCGCCGCCGAGGTGTTGCCGGACTCGATGACGTCGCGCGCGATGACGGCGTGCGTCGCGCCGATGCGCTCGGCGAGCGGCTGGATGATCCGCAGGTTGGCCTGGTGCAGGACGACTCCGGCCAGGTCGGCGGGGGTGAGCCCGGCGCGCTCGCAGGCCTCGCGGGCGAGCGGCGGCAGCCGGGTGGTCGCCCAGCGGTAGACGCTCTGCCCCTCCTGGGCGAAGCGGGGCGGGGTGCCCTCGATGCGTACGGCGTTGCCCATCTCGGGCACCGAGCCCCACAGGACGGGGCCGATGCCGGGCTCCTCGCCGGGCCGGCACGCCTCGACGACGACGGCGCCCGCGCCGTCGCCGGTCAGTACGCAGGTCGTGCGGTCCGTCCAGTCCGTGACCTCGGACATCTTGTCCGCGCCGATGACCAGGGCGCGGGTCGCGGCACCCGCCCGTACGGTGTGGTCGGCGGTGGCGAGGGCGTGGGTGAAGCCGGCGCACACGACGTTGACGTCCATGGCGCAGGGCGACGGGATGCCGAGGCGGGCGGAGACCCGGGCGGCCATGTTGGGCGAGCGGTCGATCGCCGTGGAGGTGGCGACGAGCACCAGGTCGATCGCGTCGGCGGTCAGTCCCGCGGCGGCCAGGGCCTTGCCGCCGGCGTGCGCCGCCAGCTCGTCGACCGGCTCCTCGGGGCCCGCGATGTGACGGGTGCGGATGCCCACCCGGGAGCGGATCCACTCGTCGCTCGTGTCGACCAGACCTGCGAGTTCCTCGTTGGTGAGGACTCTGGCGGGCTGATAGTGGCCGACGGCGGCGATGCGTGAGCCGTGCATGGACGGGTCCCCCTTGTTGCCGGAGATGCGGGACCTTCCAGTCTGGCCAGCGACTGACGAGTAAGGGTGCAGGTAAAGCGACAGGAAAGCCGCGTTCGCTTTGGATGCTTCTCATGAGCTGATAACCCTCCGAAGAGGCGGGTGCACGCGTGTGCGATCCCGTACGGGGAGTGACCCATGGCCGGCTGCGGGCGTGGCTCCCCGTGCAGGACAATCTCTGCGTCAAGGGCCGCTTCGGCTACCAGCACGTACAGAACCGGGACTGATCAAGCCATGGGACGAGTCACCGAGCGCCGCAAGGTCATCCGGATCCGCGAGGGGCACGTCTCCGAGCGGCCCGACACCCTCGTCGCCGAGGAGCCCCTGGAGATCCGGCTGAACGGCAAGCCGCTCGCCATCACCATGCGCACACCGGGCGACGACTTCGCGCTCGCCGCCGGGTTCCTGGTCAGCGAGGGTGTGCTCGGCGCGGCAGACGACCTCCGGTCGATCGTCTACTGCGCCGGGGCGAGTGCCGACGGCGTCAACACGTACAACGTCGTGGACGTGCGGACCGCCCCGGACGTCGTGCTCCCCGACATCACGCTCGAACGCAACGTGTACACGACCTCCTCCTGTGGTCTGTGCGGCAAGGCGAGCCTGGACGCGGTCCGCACCACGGCCCGCTTCCCGATCGCCGACACTCCGCCGGTCCTGCTCGGTGTCGACGTGCTCGCGAGCCTGCCCGACCGGCTGCGCGAGTCCCAGCGGGTCTTCGAGCGGACCGGGGGCCTGCACGCGGCGGCGCTCTTCTCCGAGGAGGGCGAACTGCTCGACATCCGGGAGGACGTGGGGCGGCACAACGCCGTCGACAAGCTCGTCGGGCGGGCGCTCCAGGACGGGCGGCTCCCGCTGTCGCGCTCCGTCCTCCTCGTCTCCGGGCGCGCCTCCTTCGAGCTCGCCCAGAAGGCGGTGATGGCGGGCATTCCGGTCCTCGCCGCCGTCTCCGCGCCGTCGTCGCTCGCCGTCGACCTGGCCGCCGAGAGCGGCCTCACCCTGGTCGGCTTCCTCCGGGGCTCCTCCATGAACGTGTACGCGGGCGAGCACCGCGTCGCCCTGCGCGCCGCGGCCGCCCAGGGCTGATCCCCGCCGCTCTCCCGCCGTGCGGCCTCGGCCGAACGGGTTGCGCCGATTCCGCTGACGCGCGCTTCTTGTGGGGCGCACGGGGACCCCAGTAGCGTCGGTGGCGCGGACATCGGACGTGGGATGTCAGGATGTCCTGTCTCCCCGCATCGTCATCGCCATGAGTCGCCGTCGCCGTCGCCACGAAAGGCGGGCCGCACCATGCCATCACGTCTCCGTTTACGTCTCAGACCGTTCCGCCCCGCCACCGCCGCCCTGACCGCCGTCGCCGTCGGCGCCCTGCTCCCGGCGCCCGCCACGCAGGCCGCCGAGCGGGCGCCCGCCTTCGAGCAGCAGGTGCTGTTCAAGGCCTCCCAGGACCCCGGCTACGCCTGCTTCCGCATCCCCGCCGTCGTACGGACGGTCAAGGGCACCCTGCTCGCCTTCGCCGAGGGGCGGGTGAACAACTGCGGGGACGCGGGCGACATAGACCTCGTCCTCAAGCGGTCGCACGACGGCGGCCGCACCTGGGGGCCGCTCCAGGTGATCAACGAGGGCGCGGGCGACACGCACGGCAACCCCGCGCCGGTCGTGGACCGCGAGAGCGGCCGCGTCCTGCTCGCCGAGACGTACAACACCGGCCGCACGGACGCCGGGAACTGCGACATACCGTGCGACCGGACACCTCACCTCCAGTACAGCGACGACGACGGCCGCACCTGGTCCCGTCCGCGTGACCTGAGCGACGAGATCCTGCCGAAGGAGTGGAACTCCTGGTACGCGACAGGCCCCGTCCACGGCATCCAGCTCACCCGCGGCCGGCACGCGGGACGACTGGCCTTCGCCGTCAACGCGGAGTCGTACGACGGCGGCCGCATCTCCGCCAACCACGCCGCGCTGATCGTCAGCGACGACGGCGGCGACCACTGGAAGGTCGGCGCCAAGGACTCGTATCCGGTCGCCGCCGACGGCACGTTCCGTCAGAAGCCCTCGGAGATGACGCTCACCGAGCGGCCCGACGGGGCCCTCTACGTCAGCGCGCGTGAGCAGGACGGCACGGACCTGGGGCACCGCAGCCACGCGGTGAGCCGCGACGGCGGGGACTCCTTCGCCGCGCCCTTCCGGGCGATTCCCGACCTCTACACGCCTCAGGTGCAGGGGTCCGTGCTGCGCTTCGGCGGACGGATGCTGCTCGCCTGCCCGGGCGACCCCGACCGCCGCCGCACCATGCAGATCCGCTCCTCCTACGACGGCGGCCGCACCTGGGACAGCGTCGACCGGGGCACGACGGTGACCACCGACTGGTCGGGCTACTCCGACATGGTGCTCGCCGACCGCGGACACGTGGGCCTGATGTACGAGGGCGGCGCGGTCGACGCGCGCGACGAGATCCGCTTCGCGCGCTTCACCGAGGACTGGCTGAAGCCGCGCCGGGGCCCCGACCCCACCACGACCGACCGCGCGCCGGGTGCCCGTGCCGCGGCCGTGCTGGGCGGCGCCCGTGAGACCGCGGGACGGTTCGGCGGAGCGCTCGCCTTCGACGGCACGGACGACGCGGTCCGGCTGCCCTTCCGCGCCCGGCTGCCGCGCGGATCGGGTGACTTCACCGCCTCCCTGTGGTTCCGCTACTCCGCGGCCAGTGGTGAACAGCCGCTGCTGTGGATGGGCGGCATAGGGAACAACCAGCCGCAGGTGTGGCTGCGCGGCGAGCCCGCGAGCAACCGGATCACCGGCCTGATGACCACGCGGGAGGGCGCCACCCCGCCGAAGTCCGCCTCGGTGCGCACGACGAGCGCGTACAACGACGGTCAGTGGCATCACCTCGTGCTGCGCCGGGAGAGGACGGCGGGTGACGGGCGCCTGACGCTGTTCCTCGACGGGGCTCCCACCACCGTCGCCGATGTCCCCGGCTCCGTCAGCCGCACCTCCCCCTTCGGCATCCACATCGGCCAGCGGCTCGACAGCCGCGCCCACTTCACCGGCGCCATCGACGAAGTCCGGCTGTACGGACGGGCCTTGAGCGACCCCGAAGTGGCCTCCCTGGGCACCGGTGGCACCCCTGTGACACGGGACACCGTCGTCAGACTCCCCATGGACCGCGTGCACGGCAGCAACTAACGTCCCGGGAGTGTCCGTCCATGAGCGCTCCGGCCGGACGGGCCGCGGGATCTGGCTGGTCCTGCTGCTCGTCCTGGCCTGCGCGGCCGCCCTGCTCATCGCCCTGCCGGAAGACGACCGGCAGGGCGCCGCGGCGTGCCGGCCCCGTACCGTCGGCGCCTGGTCGGCCGACGACGGGGTCACCGGGGAGTTCGCGCGCTACGGCGACGACAGGACGCGCACCGACGACTGGACCGGCGGCGACGGCACCCACTCGGTGCGGCTCCCCGACGGGCGCGTCCTGTGGCTGTTCTCCGACACCTTCCTCGGCCAGGTGCACGCCCCGCCCAATCCGGCGGGCCAGCCCCACACCTGGCGGGACACCAGCGCCCCCATGGTCCGCAACTCGGCCGTGGTCATGAACCGTTCCGGCACCCTGCGGCGCACCCTCGCCGCCCCGCTCTTCCCCGACCCGGCCCCCCAGCAGTGGCGCTGGCCGGTGGCGGCACGTGTCGAGCCGCGGTCGCCGGACGCGGACGAGAAGGTCGTGCGCGTCCTACTGTGGAGCCGGATGGCGAGCCAGGGACCCTGGATCTACGGCGTGCCGATGGCCACCGAGGTCGCCACGCTCTCCCTGCCCGACCTGCGCGTGGAGTCCATCGTGAAGGTCTCCGACCAGCAGGGGACGGCGGACCCGGAGAAGCGGGTCCTGTACGGCACCACCACCGTCGACGACGACGGCTGGACGTACGTCTTCGGCGGCACGGACGCGCAGGCGGCCTCGCGCCCCACCTCCCACGCCCACCTGGCGCGCGTCCCGCACGGCAGGCTCGCCGACGCCTCGGCGTGGGAGTACTGGGACGGCGAGGAGTGGGGCCGTGCGGGCGCCTCACGGCCGGTTCTCGGCAACGGCAGGGACAAGGGGGTGGGCAGCGCCTTCACCGTGGTGCGCGAGAAGGGTACGTACGTGCTGTTCACGATGGCCGCCGGCACGGAGGGCCTGACCACCGTCACGTCGTACTGGGCCTGCTCCCCCACCGGGCCCTGGCACGGCCCCGCCAAGGCTTTCGAGGCACCCCTGCCGAAGGACGGCGCGGCCGAGAAGGACACGGCCGCCTACAACCCGCAGGCCCATCCGGCGCTCGGCGGGGACGGGCGGGTGGTGCTGAGCTACGACGTCAACTGGCTCGACCCGGTGCCCGCGAGCGCCCAGGCGAACATCAACCGGAACGTGTCGCTGTACCGGCCGCGGTTCGTGACGCTCCGGCTGACCGAGCGCCGCTGACGGACTCACGGCCGGGCTCCGGCGTGTCGTGCGAGCGGCGCTTGGCGATGACCGCGCAGACCATGAGCTGCATCTGGTGGAAGAGCATCAGCGGCAGCACGGCGAGGGAGGCGTCGGCGCCGAACAGCACGGTCGCCATGGGCAGCCCCGCCGCGAGGGACTTCTTCGAACCGGCGAACTGGATGGCGATGCGGTCGCCCCGGCCGAAGCCGAGCCGCTTGGCCCCGTACCAGGTCAGCGCCAGCATCGCGGCGAGCAGCACCGCTTCGACACCGAGCAGCGCGAGCAGCCGCCACGGGGTCACCTGGTGCCAGATGCCCTGCACCATGCCCTCGCTGAACGCGCTGTAGACGACGAGCAGGATCGACCCTCGGTCGACGTATCCGAGGACCTTCTTGTGCCGGGTGAGGAAGCCGCCGATCCAGCGGCGCAGCAGTTGTCCCGCGACGAACGGCACGAGCAGTTGCAGCACGATCTTCACGACCGAGTCCGCCGAGAAACCGCCGCCGCTGTCGCCGAGCAGCGCCGCCGCGAGCAGCGGGGTCAGCACGATGCCGGCCAGCGAGGAGAAGGAGCCCGCGCAGATCGCCGCGGGGACGTTGCCGCGGGCCAGGGAGGTGAAGGCGATGGACGACTGGATCGTCGAGGGCACCAGGGTGAGGAAGAGGAAGCCGCTGTAGAGGGCGGGGGTGAGGACCCACGGTACGAGCCCCCTGCCCGCGAGGCCGAGCAGCGGGAAGACGGCGAACGTACAGGCGAGGACCGTGAGGTGCAGCCGCCAGTGCTTGAGCCCGTCGAGCGCCTCACGGGTGGAGAGCCGCGCACCGTAGAGGAAGAACAGGAACGAGACGGCCGTGGTGGACGCCCCGGACGCGATGTCGGCGCCCGTGCCGCGCGCGGGGAGGAGGGCGGCGAGCCCCACGGTCGCGAGCAGCGCCGCGATGTAGGGGTCGACCGGCATCCAGGACGGCCACTTCGGGCGTTTCACGGTTGTCTCACTGCTCCCCTGCGCGGTACGTGTCCTCTCCATGGTCCCTCTGACCAGGCACATCGGGAATCCCGTATACCGCTCTGACTGCCATCACGTTTCGTGATGGGCGGCGTTAGGGTTGTCGGTGTGTACGACCCCTCGCAGCTCCGCACGTTTCTCGCGGTCGCCCAGACGCTGAGCTTCACGCAGGCCGCCCGGCGCCTGGGCCTGCGGCAGTCCACCGTGAGCCAGCATGTGCGCCGCCTGGAGGACGCCACGGGCCGGCCGCTGTTCACGCGGGACACGCACTCCGTGGAGCTGACCGAGGACGGCGAGGCGATGCTCGGGTTCGCCCGCCGGATTCTCGCGGCGCACGAGCAGGCGGCGGCGTTCTTCGCCAGGACGCGGCTCGGCGGGCGGCTGCGGTTCGGGGCCTCGGAGGACTTCGTCCTGACGCGGCTCACCGACATCCTGGAGACCTTCCGGCACGACCATCCCGACGTCGATCTGGAGCTGACCGTCGAGCTCTCCGGCACGCTCCACGAGCGGCTGGACGCGGGCAAGCTGGACCTGGTGCTCGCCAAGCGGCGTCCTGAGGACCCGCGCGGGGAGCTGGTCTGGCAGGACGACCTGGTCTGGATCGGTTCCGAGCGGCTGCGCCTGGACCCCGAGCGCCCGGTCCCGCTGATCGTCTACCCGCCGCCCGGCATCACCCGCGCCCTCGCCTTCGAGGCGCTGGAGCGGCGTGGCCGTGCGTGGCGCGTGGCCTGCACGAGCGGCAGCCTCAACGGCCTGGTGGCGGCGGCCCGCGCGGGCCTCGGCGTCATGGCCCACTCACGCGGCCTGATCCCGCCGGGCCTGGTCCCCGTGCCCGACCGGGCGGGCCTGCCGGAGCTCGGCCCGGTCGACTTCGTGCTGCTGCACGGCGAACGCCGGGCGGACGCGCAGAGCGCCGCCGCCGCGCTGGAGGCGGCCATCCTGGCGGGCGGCGACCGCCTGCACAGGGCACGGCGCTGACACAGGCTCCGACACGGCGGCTCAGCGCAAGGACCGCGGATACGGGGCCGTGACCGGCCCGTACAGATTCGCCCGCGGCCGTGACGTCCGCGTACAGATTCGGTGGAGATTACGGATCGGGAAACTTACTCCAGCGTAAGTATTCTGTCCCCGCCTTCCCCTTGTGGCCCGATTTTGACCGGCTGACCTGTACCGATGGTCCATACCGGGGGGTCGGTACCCCCCTCCCGGCGGCGCTCGCCGTGGGGTACGGTCACGGCGCTGTGCGGAGCGCCACAAGGAGCATCATTGCGCGAGTTCTCGAATCCTCCGATGGCATCGGCGCCGCTGGTGGGCGGCCTCGCCGACGCCGTGTTCGACCATGCCGTCGAGGATCCGCTGCGCATCGCGTTCGGCCGCAAGACCGACGGGCGGTGGACCGACGTCACCTCGGCCCGGTTCCGTGACGAGGTGCTCGCCCTGGCCAAGGGGCTGATCGCCCAGGGCGTCCGGTTCGGGGACCGCGTCGCCATCATGTCCCGCACCCGCTACGAGTGGACGCTCTTCGACTTCGCGCTCTGGGCCATCGGCGCCCAAGTCGTGCCCGTCTACCCGACGTCCTCGGCCGAGCAGGTCCTCTGGATGCTGCATGACGCGCAGGTCACGGCCGCGATGGTGGAGCACGAGGACCACGCGATGACGATCGGCTCGGTCGTCGACCGGCTGCCCCGGCTTCGCAGGCTCTGGCAGCTCGACGCCGACGCCGTCGGTGAGCTGACCGCCGCGGGCCGCGACATCGACGACGAGGTGGTGCACCGCCACCGGCGCGCCGTCACACCCGACACCATCGCCACGATCATCTACACCTCGGGCACCACCGGCCGCCCCAAGGGCTGCCTGATCTCCCACGCCAACTTCATGTTCGAGGCGGACGTGATGGTCGGACGCTGGGAGCCGGTCTTCCACTCCAAGCGGGGCGACGAGGCGACCACACTGCTCTTCCTGCCCCTCGCCCACGTCTTCGGCCGCATGGTGCAGATCGCGGCGGTGCGCGGCCGGGTCAGGATGGGCCACCAGCCGAACCTCAACGCGGCGGCGCTCCTGCCCGACCTCGCGGCGTTCCGGCCTTCGTTCATCCTGGCCGTGCCGTACATCTTCGAGAAGGTCTTCAACGCGGCGCGGCGCAAGGCGGAGAGGGACGGCAGGGCGGGCGCGTTCGACAAGGCCGTCGACTGTGCCGTGCGGTACGCCGACGCGTTGGAGGCCAAGGCCTTCGGCACGGGCCCCGGGCCCTCGGCCGCGCTGCGCATGCAGCACCAGCTCTTCGACAAGCTCGTCTACTCCAAGGTGCGCGAGGCGATGGGCGGCCGGGTGCGGCACGCGATGTCGGGCGGTTCGGGCATGGACCGCAGGCTCGGCCTGTTCTTCGCGGGCGCGGGCGTGACGATCTACGAGGGGTACGGGCTCACCGAGTCCTCGGCGGCCGCGACCGCCAACCCGCCCGAGCGCACCCGGTACGGCACGGTCGGCCAGGCCATTCCCGGCACGGCCGTGCACATCGCGGGCGACGGCGAGGTCTGGCTGCACGGCGGCAACATCTTCCAGGGCTACCTCAACGACCCCCAGGCCACCGACGCGAGCCTGCACGACGGCTGGCTCGCCACCGGCGACCTGGGCGCGCTCGACGAGGACGGCTACCTCACGATCACCGGGCGCAAGAAGGAGATCCTGGTGACGTCCGGCGGCAAGAGCGTCTCGCCGGCCCGGCTGGAGGAGCGGGTGCGCGACCACCCGCTGGTCGCCCAGTGCATCGTCGTCGGCAACGACCGCCCCTACATCGCCGCCCTCGTCACGCTGGACGCCGAGGCCGTGGAGCACTGGATGACCATGCGCCGCAAGCCGATGCTGCCGGCCGGGGAGCTGGTGCGCGACGCGGACCTGGAGACCGAGGTGCGCCGGGCCGTGGTCGCCGCCAACACCCTCGTCTCCCAGGCCGAATCGATCCGGACGTTCCGGATACTGGCTCACCAGTTCAGCGAGGAGCACGGCCTGCTCACACCGTCCCTGAAGCTCAAGCGCAAGGCGATAGAGACGGCGTACGAGTCGGAGATCGCGGCACTGTACCGCAGCTAGGCCGAGTGCCCGATATGCCACTCATGCCCCGGCGGAACCGGGGCACAGGAAAGTGGAATGTGTGGCCCCGCTCAGGAATGCGACATTGCCACTGATCGTTGACCATGGAAGTACTACACCCGCCGAACCTAAGGATCGAGAGCTCGTGAGCAAGGTCCCCCCGATCATCCTGAACAACGGCGTCGAGATGCCTCAGCTCGGTTTCGGTGTCTGGCAGGTGCCGGACGACGAGGCCGAGACCGCGGTCACGGCGGCCCTGGAGGCCGGGTACCGCAGCATCGACACCGCGGCCGTCTACGAGAACGAGACGGGCACGGGCAAGGCCATCGCCGCCTCCGCGGTGCCCCGTGAGGAACTGTTCGTCACCACGAAGCTCTGGAACAGCGACCAGGGCTACGACTCGACGCTGCGCGCCTTCGACAGCTCGCTGGAGAAGCTCGGCCTCGACTACGTGGACCTGTACCTGATCCACTGGCCCCTGCCGTCCAAGGGCCTCGCGATCGACACGTACAAGGCGTTCGAGAAGATCCGGGCCGACGGCCGCGCCAAGTCCATCGGTGTCTCGAACTTCCTGCCCGAGCACCTGGAGCAGCTGATCTCGGAGACGTCGGTCATCCCCGCCGTCAACCAGATCGAGCTCCACCCGCACCTCCAGCAGCGCTCGTCCCGCGAGTACCACGCCGAGCAGGGCATCGCCACCGAGGCGTGGTCGCCGCTCGGCCAGGGCAAGGGGCTCCTGGAGGTCCCGGCGATCGTCGCGATCGCCCGCAAGCACGGGCGCACTCCCGCCCAGACCGTGCTGCGCTGGCACATCCAGCTCGGCAACGTCGTGATCCCCAAGTCCGTGACGCCGTCCCGGATCAAGGAGAACATCGACGTCTTCGGCTTCGAGCTGGACCCGGAGGACATGGCGGCGATCTCCGCCCTGAACGAGAACCGCCGGCTGGGTCCCGACCCGGCGGCGTTCGACCTGGCGTAAGCCGTCGTGGCAGAAGCCGTCGTGGCATAGGGAGCGGCCCGGTGGGTCAGGAGCGGTGCTCCTGCCACCGGGCCAGTTCCGTGCGGGCGGCGGCGGTCTCGGCCGCGTCGTCGCCGAGTTCCCTGGCCAGACCGTGGATCGCCCTGCGCAGTTGGCGGATGGCGCCGTCCATGTCGTCGGCGGCGGCCAGGGCGTGCGCGAGCTCCGCGCGGGCCCGGTAGGTGCGGATGTGGTCCTCGCCCAGGGAGCGTTTCAGGTCGGCGAGCGTGGCGTGGTGCAGTACGGCGGCCTCCGCGGGCTGCCCGGCCTGCCGGTAGGCGTCGGCGAGCGTGCCCCGCGTGCGGACGCTCTCCGGGTGCGCGTCCCCCAGGGTGCTCACGCGCTCGTCCAGCGTCTGCTCGATGAGCGGGATGGCCCTGCGCGGTCGTCCGGCCTCGCACAGCGTCCGGGTGAGTTCGTCGTAGGAGCGCCGGGTCTCGGCGTGCGAGGGGCCCAGCACCCTGAGGCGCTCGGTCAGCGTCCGTTCGTACAGGACGAGCGCCTTGTCGCGGGCGCCCGCGCGGCGGTACATGTCGGCCAGGGACGCGGCCGCGCGGAGCGTTTCGGGGTGGGCCTGGCCCAGCGTCTCGCCCTTCATGGTGAGCACTTCCTCGCCGAGCGGGACGGCCCGCTTCGGGCTGCCGTTCGCCACGCACGCGTGCGCGAGCCTCTCGCGCAGGCGTGTCGTCTCGGGATGCGCCGTGCCGAGCGCCCGGATGCTGAGCCCCAGGGCGTCTTCGTGGAGGCCGATCGCCTGGTCGAGCGAGCCCTGGCTCTCGTGGACCCCGGCAAGGCCGGACAGGGCCGCGAGGGTGAGGGGGTGGTCCGCGCCCAGGGCCCGGCGGCAGCCGGCCGCCATCCGCTCCAGCTCGTCGATGGCCCGCGCGGGGTCACCCGCCGCCTGGTAGGCACCGGCCAGGTCGCCGCGCAGGGCGAGCGTGTGCGGTGAGTCGTGTCCGTGCACGCGTTGGTGGGCGGCGAGCGTCTGCTCGTACGTCCTGATCGCCCGGTCCCAGTCCCCCGCCGCCTGGTACGCGCCTGCGAGCCGTCTGCGAGCCCACAGGGTCCTGGGGCGGTCGACGCCCGGGCCGTGGTCCAGGAGGCGGCACACGTCCTCCATCTCCCGCACCGCGCGGACCACGTCCCCCGCCGCCTGGTAGGCACCCGCGAGCCCCACGCGTCGCTCCACGTACCCGGGCCCGGCCGCGGACGGGCCCGTCGTGCTCGCCGGCTCCAGGGTGCTGGTGTACGTCGCGATCGCCAGGTCGGGCTTGCCGTCCGCGAGGTACGCCTCCGCGAGCCGGGCGGCGGCCGCGAGCGTCTCCGGCGCCTGTGCTCCGTGCAGCCGCTCCAGGCCGCTCACGGCGCGCCGCAGGAACGCGACGCTCTTGAGCACCTCGCCCTGGCCGAGGAGGAACTGTGCCGTGCGGTCCAGGAGGTCCACCACGTGCTGGTCGTCCCGCGTGGCCGGGGCGTGCTCGAAGAGCGCGTCGACATGGGGCAGCAGTTCCCGCCAACGGGGCCAGTCGCCCGGTCCTGCCGTAGCGGCGGGGAGCGCCCGGCCGAGGCAGCGGGCCGCCGTGTGCCGTGCTTCGTCGATGTCGTCGAGGGCGCGCACGGACGGGCTGTCGTCCGGTGTGCGCGCGACGGCTGCCACCCCGTCCTTGAGGATCACGGTGTCGCCGTCCACGCGGAGCAGGTCGCAGGCTGCCAGATAGGACAGATGCTCCGAAGTGTGCGGCACGCCGGTCTCGCGCGGCCCCGCCGTGGCCAGCAGGTCCCGGGGAACGGGCTGCCGGCCGAACCAGGCGAGGACCAGGATGAGCCACCCGGCCCCGGGGGAGGCCGCGGCGGCGCGCAGGCGCTGGGCGATGGAGTCGTCGGGGCCGCTCGCGCCGGTGTGGTCCTCCTCCGCTTCCTGTTGCCGCACGAGGTGGGCCCGGTACTGGGCGATGTCGGCGCCGGTGTCGGCGATGTACGTGGCCGCCCTGGCCACGGCCAGCGGCAGTCTGCCCAGTTGCATGCAGAGCGCGTCCGCCCCTCGCTGGGCTCTGCCCGCCCGCCGGTTCAGCATGTCGACGGCTTCGGGCAGTTCGGGCACCCGCAGCTTCATCGGCGTGGCGATGCCGTCCCACCCCTTGGCCTCCCGGCTGGTGATCAGTACGGAACCGCCCCTGCCGAGCCGGGACAGCAGGACGCGCACATCGGCGGGCTCACGCACGTCGTCGAAGACCAGGACCCAGCCCTGGTGCACGCTCAGCCACTGGAGCGCCCACTCCCAGCGCCCCTCCGCCGCGAGGAAGTCGGGCACGGAGGGCTGGAGGGCGCGTGTGAGGTCGGAGAGGCTCTTGACGATCGACGCGGGCGAGTACGCCGCCACCCACCACACCGGGCTGTGCACGTCGCCGACGGCCACACCGGCCGCCCACTCGGCCGCCAACGTCGTCTTGCCCATACCTGCCTCGCCGTGGACGACCATCGTCCCGGGGGGCTCGGCCGGAGTGAACGAGGACAGCAACGTGTGGTCGAGGCGCCGCAGTTCGTGCTCCCTGCCGACGAAGAACTGCGGTCTGGGCACGTTGTTCAGCGTCGGCGGGGCGTCCACCACGTGCGGCTGATCGAACTGGACGAGCCCCGGCTCGGCGGACACCGCTTCCGGGGGCACGGGCGCCCGCGGCCCGGCCGCGCCAAAGGACCCGGCCTCGCCGGAAGGCCCGGCGGGCCGCTGCGCCACCCGCATCGCCCGCCCCCGCAGCAGCTCCAACGCCTCCTCGCTGACCAGCGCGAACGGTTGGCCCGCCGGGCCGAGGCCGTGGGCTCCCGTGCCCTCCGTCACGCGTGCCACCGCACGGAACGCCCGGGTCGCCGAGCCGGTTCTGCCCTCGATCTCCGCGCCGAGCCCGGAGAGCAGTTCGGCGACCGCCAGCGATTCGGGGCGGGGCAGGGTCTCCAGGAGGGCGCCTCGCGCGCCCGGCACGAAGTCGTACAGGCCGCGCTCCGTGTCGAGGGGCTGGAGCAGGCCGCTCAGCAGGACCTCGGCCAGGTCGCTGGGGCGGGAACCCGGGGTGACGCGCTGCTGGATCAGCCGCATCACCGGCAGCGCGGGCACCGAGAGCGCGACGTGCGCCGCCAGGTCCGCCGCCGTGGGGGAGGCCGCCTCCTGGAAGCGCAGGACGCGTTCCGTGATCGGCACGTCGGCCTCGTCCGCGAACGGGCGGTCCCGTCGCGGCGGGGCGGCACCGACGTAGGTGACGGCCGTGTCCCTGTGGTGGTCGCCGGAGGCCGTGACCAGGCCCGCCCAGTCGGCCAGCCAGTCGGGGGCGATCTCCAGGACGGGCACGGGCACCGCGTCCGGCGCGGGCAGCCTGGCCCGGCCGTCGTGCGGGACGAAGCGCAGCACGGTGTTGGGCGCGCCGGGACGGCAGCCGATCGCCCTGCCGGGGACGGCTGGGGCGGCGGTGCGGCGCCAGAGGCGTTCGGGCAGCGGCTGGAGGATCGCCGTCGGGCCGCGGCTCGCCCACAGGTGCAGGGCGCGCGCCGCTCTGCCACCCCACCAGTGCGGGCCCGAACAGTCGCTGAGGACCAGCGTGACCTGGCGTCCGGTCGGGTCGACCAGGGCCGCCGGGTCCATCGCGGGGCCGCCGGGCGAGGACCGTACGCCGACGCGCGGGCCCAGGTCGGTCAGCCGCCATACGCGGACGTCACGGAAGGCGCCGGTGCGCTGCATGGCCTCGCGCAGTTCACGGACGAGGGGGCGCCACACCGTCATCGAGGGGCCGGTGTCGGCGACCAGGGCCAGGCTGAGGAGGCGGTCGGTGGCGGGCACCATGACGGGCGCCCAGGCGCGCGGTCCGGAGGTACGGGCGGCGCGTTCGGCCGTGGCCCGCTCGTCGAGCGTGCGGCGGCGCGGGTCGGGTACCCGCCGCTTGAGCGGGCGCAGGGCGCGCTGGATCGCCAGTTCGTGGTGGAGTGCCTGCGGGGCGGGGACGAGGACGTCGTCGGCGTCGGAGCCGGGCTGCGGCGCGCCGCGGGGCACGTGCAGAGTGCCGCGCCGGGCGCCCCGGCGCGGGGTCGCGCCCTCCTCCGCCTCCGCGCGCACCGCCTCGTCGGGCGGCCGGTCGCCCGCGGGTGTTCCGGCCCCCTCCGCGCGCTTGGGGGCACCCGCTCCCGTGGCGGCACCGGGCCCTGTCGGCCGGTCGCCCCGGCCCCGGCCCCCTGCCGTCGCCGCTCCGGCTCCGTCGCCCGCGGGCAGGTGCTCGGCCAGCCACAGCATCTCCGCCAGCTCCAGCGGCGTGACCGGCGGCCCCAGGGCGTCCAGGGCGTCGCGCAGCCGGTCAATCGCCATCGGTGCGTGTCGCTTCGCTGCTCAGGTACGGCATCACCTGGTCGGCCAGCGCGTCCACGTCCTCGGGCCGTTCGCTGAACGAGGCGTGATGGCGCATGTAGACGGCGTTGAGGAGCTGGTCGTTGGCGAGCAGTCCGCTGCCGCGCCGCTCGAAGAAGCGGTCGATGACGTCCCGGGCGCCCGCGGGGAGTTCGCCGTTCTCCTCGCCGATCAACGGGCCGAGGTGTTCGCGGACGATCGCGGTCAGCTCCGCGACGCTCCCGGGCTGCTTCAGGTCCACCGTCACGCACCGCCGCAGGAACGCCGGGGGGAACTCGCGCTCGCCGTTGCTCGTCATGACGACGAGCGGGAAGGCACGGCAGGTGACCGTGCCGTCCCGGATCTCCACGCGGTCGGTGGTGCTGTCGGCCGTCATGACCCTGGCGGTCGGCTCCGCGCGCCGGGCGAGCTCGACCAGTTCGTACGATCCCTTCTCGAAGACGGTGAGCAGGTCGTTGGGCAGGTCGATGTCGCTCTTGTCGATCTCGTCCACGAGCAGGACGCGGGGGCGCTCGTACGGCAGCAGGGCCGTGCCGAGCGGGCCGAGGCGCAGGTAGTCACCGATGTCGTCGCCCGCGGGCCCGCCGCCGTCGTGGCGTGCGCGTTCGGCGGCGTACAGGCGGGTCAGGGGGTCGTACTCGTAGAGGCCGTCGCGGAGGGTGACGCGGCTGGTGATCGGCCAGTGCAGGACCTTGCCGAGGCCCAGCTCGTGCGCCACGGCGTACGCGAGGGACGACTTGCCGGTGCCGGGGGCTCCGGTGACCAGGAGCGGCCTGCGCAGGTAGAGCGCCGCGTTGACCTGCCGGACGGCGTCGGCGGAGGGGTGGTAGCTGGCTGCCGCGTGCTGGTTGCCTGAGTCGCCGGGCGGGGTGCGCAGGGGCGGGCCTCCGGTGAAGGTGCGCCACGGCGGCGGGTCGGGCAGGCGAGCGACGCCGTCGTGCGGGACACGGCTTCCCGTGTAGATCTGCCAGTCGGGCCGTGGAGCCATCTCAGGCACTCCCCCTCTTTCCTGATGTGGCCGGTCTCTTTCCTGATGGGGCCGGTGCCGCCGTGGAGCGGAAGCTGCCGTCGGCCGTTCCGCCGACCGCCGACAGCGGCGGGTCCGGCTTGCCCTCGCCGCCGTCCCAGAACAGCGTCAGCCCGTGTCCGCAGTGCTCGGCGTCGCCCTTGTGCGGCGAACGGGCCTCCTTGCGCAGCCGCATGACCTCGACCGGCAGCCGGGCGGGGTCGAGCGTGGCGACCTCGGCGAGGAGGCGGTCGAGGAACTTCTCCGGCGCGCAGTGCGCGTGGCTGCCGTCGGCGCAGGCGTGGCGCCGCCACAGCATGATCGGCACGCCGGTGTCGAGGGCCGCCGAGAGCCAGTCGGTGGGCGGGGTCGCCGCGTAGGCGAGGGCGCAGAGCTGGTCGTCGGCGTCGAGCCAGTCGTGGAACTCCTCGTAGCCGTACGGCAGCCCGCACTCGACGCGCTCGGGCCGGGTCTCGCCACGGGCCCGTACGGTCGCCCAGCGCCGCCCCGCGAGGTAGGAGGCGAGCAGCGGTTCCAGGCGGTCCAGGTGGCGCACCACCACCGGGACCGTGCGCATGGGCCGGGGGCGCGCGGCGCCCGGCTCGTGGATCTGCCACTCCTCGTACGGTTCGCTCATCAGCCGCTCCGGCACCACGAACTCCAGCATCCAGTCGAGGCCGCGCACCTTGCCGACCTGTTCGGCGAGCAGCGCCTCGGTCTTCGCGCGCAACTGCTGGCGGCGGATGCGCACGGGGCCCGCCCGGCCGACCGGTACGCCGTCGACCACCGTCGAGACGGAGAGGTCGATGCCCGCGCCGCGGGTCATCGACTGGGCGCGGAACACGATGGCCCCGGTGGGCGCGGGTGCCCGCGGCGGAGCCTGGCGGCCGTGGACCGCCTCTTCGTACCGCCCGGGCATCCAGCGCCGCAGCCACGGTCCGGCATCGACACCGCCGGCGGCGCACAGTCCTGGCAGCAGCCGCAGCAGCCGGTCCTCCCCGGTCAGTTCCTCGCCCACGTGCCGGATGGCGTGCCAGGGGGACCGGAAGGCGGGCAGGGCGCGCCGGAAGGTGGGGAAGGCGCGGCGGACGGTCAGCTCCAGGTTGGCGGGGTCGACGCGTACGCCGTCGAACAGGGCCCGCAGTTCGCGGCGCGGCGCGTCCGGCAGCCAGTCCAGCGGCAGGAGGTCGTCGAGGCCCTCCCAGTGGCAGCGGATGGTGTCCAGGGGCAGCATCCGTCCGACGTGGCCCTCCCTGTCGCCGTCGAGCACCGCGTCGGTGACGATGCCCACGACGAGGTGGGAGCCCGGGTCGTAGACCGCGGCGCCGCTGAAGCCCTCGCCGAGCCGTTGCAGGTGCGCCTGCTCCACGTCGACCTCCAGCCACTCCTGGCCGAGCAGGCGGTCGGCGCTGGTGCGCAGCGTGACGTGGGTGCCGTCCCTCTCGTGGCCGAAGGGGAAGCCCAGGGCGCGCAGTTCGTGTGCCGTGTGTTCCTTGCCGGGGTTCAGCAGATCGAGCGGTGCGAACACGCACGGCGTCACGGACAGCGGCTCGCCGAGTTCGACGACGGCCACGTCACCGCGGTCGCCGAGGCGCCGCCAGCCGCCGGTCCACGCCACGGACGCGGGGCGTGCCTCGGCGACGCCGGGCAGCGTCACCGAGACCTCGCTCAGCCCTTCGACCACGTGGGCGCAGGTGATCAGCCGTGCGCCGTCGACCAGCACGCCCGCCCCTCTGGGGATGCCGTCGACCGTGCCGATGCGGGCACGCCATTGCATGCCCGCCATTATTCGCCCTGGGCGTCCTGTCGTACGCCGCCCTGCGCGGGCACCTCCGCCGGGCGTTCGGGCAGCGGTGGTGTGCGGCGGGTCCAACTGAGCTTGACCGTCAGGTGGCCCTCCGCCGCCGTCCTCGCGATGACCGCGCCCGCCGCGGCACTCAGCTTGACGCCGAATTCGAGTTCGATGGTGTCGGGGTCGAGCGACCGCTCGCGGAAGGTGCGCAGGGCGGACATCGCGGCGCCGCGCACGTTGTGCAGGGCCGCTTCGAAGCGGCCCTGGACCTCGTGGATCTCGCCGTGTTCGCCGCGCCGCGACACCGACCTGAATCCGGGGTCCCGGGAGTCCACCTCGACCACGACGGGCCCCTCGTCGGATTCCCATCGCATCAGCTCGGTCACGGGGCGGTTCCTCCTTCGGGGGCCGCCGGGGCCCTGGCGGCCCCGGCGCTCCCACGAAGTTACGTCAACCGGGAGCGGAAGACCGCCGGTTGCCGCGGAAACCCCCGCCGGTCCGCGGGGTCAGCCGCCCTTGACCGCCACATGGACCGTCTGGGCCGTCAGCAGGAACAGATCGGAGCGGTGGTGCAGGCTCCGCGGATCGTCCTTGTCCAGGAGGCGGTCCAGGGTGGCGAGGTCGTCGGCGTCGAGGCGGCCCTCGTGCATCTCGCGGCGGCGCGTGACGTCCACGACCACGTGGGCGCGGGCCTTCTCGGAGAGCGGGGCCGGCAGGTCGAGGAGGAAGCTGCGGGTGGCCGCGTGGCGCAGGCCCGCGGCGGTCAGGAGCGCCGGCCAGTCCTCGGCGGCGTCCTTCGAGCCGGGCAGGCCCGAGCGCATCTCGGCGAACCACTCCTCGTCACAGACCTCCAGGCGGGACAGCAGCCCCGGGCGGCCGAGGCCGATGTCGCGCGGGAGGTAACGGGTGCTCAGGCCGCCCTCCAGGAGGGCGATCACGCCGCCGGGGGCGAGGCGCTCGACGAGGGCGGCCAGCGCCGCACCCTGGTCGCCCACGTGGTGCAGGGACTTGCAGAGCCACAGGAGGTCGGCGGTCGGCACGTCGTCGACGGCGTCGGGGAGGGCCGCGCGCACGGTGGCGAAGCGGTCGGCGAGGCCCAGGCGGGAAGCGCGGTCACGGGCCCGTTCGAGGAGGGGCTCCTCGGGGTCGGCCGCGACGATCCGCGCCTTCGGAAATGCCTCGGCCAGCCGCATGGAGAGGGCGCCGGGGCCGCTGCCGACGTCCACGACCACGCCCGGCTCGTGCGCCCAGTGGCGCAGCCAGTCGGCGGCCTCGTCGTACATCGGCGCGGCGATCTCGGCGTAGCGCTCCAGCATCTCGCCCATGGCCGCCCAGTCCATGTCACCGCCGTGGCCATGTCCGTGGCCATGCCCATGTCCAGGTCCGTGCCCGTGGCCCTGCCCGTGATCGTGTCCCATGCCCCTGCCGCCTCTCGGTCCCGCCCTCGTTCGTGAACGGCTCCAGCGTGCGCCCCCTTCCCTGTTCTCGACCACTCATCTTGCCGGTCCGGCAAAAGCGCCACCCGTACAGGCGGGGACCCGCTTCCGGAACGCCCGCAGCGCGAACAGCGGGTCGGGGCGCGCCACGTCCTGGTCCGGCAGCCGTGCGAGCGCCGCCGCGAACCGCTCGGCCGCCGGGCCGTCGGGCGGCACCTGGGTGAACCATCCCCTGCGCAGGTCATCCACCGTGGAGCGCGGCGAGCGGCCCTGTCCGTGGCCGGGGAAGCAGGCGCGGCCCGCCGGGGCCATGCCGTGCTCCGCCGCGTACGCCTCGACGGCCTCGGCGCGGTCGACCGCGGGGCGCACGGGACGCGGCGCCAGCACGGCGTCGATGTCGCAGCCCACGTCGTGCGAGGCGGCCTTGTCGACGGTGGTGACGTAGACCCCGCCCGGCCGCAGCACGCGCGCGCACTCGGCGACGACCGAGGCCGTCTCCTCGGGGCCCGGCAGCAGGTGCAGCAGCCACACCGTGCAGACCGCGTCGAACGAGGCGTCGGGGAAAGGCAGTCGGTGGCTGTCGCCGATGACCACGGCGCCCGGCAGCCGGGCCGCCGCCATGTGCGCCATGCGGTGGGCCCTGTCCACGCCGGTCACCCGCAGTCCCGCGCGCCCCGCGAGCCGCCGGGTGACCAGGCCGGTGCCGCAGGCCACGTCGAGGAGGGCGCGGGCGTCGCCGGGCAGCAGGCCGAGGACGGCGTTCGCGGCGGCCGCCGCGCGGGGCTCACCGCCCCGGGAGGCGTCGTACCGGTCGGCTTCTTCGCTGTAGTCCAGCATGGCGGGGCCTATTCGGCGCCGTGCAGCGGCGCCAACTCCGACACTCTGCGCGCGAGTTCGAAGTCGAGCTCGGTGACGGCGCCGCCCGCGCTGTGCGTGTTCACGGCCAGGGTCACGGTGTCGTACCCCAGCGTCGTGTCGGCGTGGTGGCCCAGTTCGTCCTGTGTCCGCGCGATGTGGACGACCAGGGCGGCCGCCGCGAAGTGGGAGGCCAGGCGGTACGAACGGGTGATCCTGTCGTCGGCGAGGGCCCAGCCGGGCAGTTCGGCGAGGCGGTCCTCGATCTCCTTGGGCGAGAGCGGTTCGGGGGGCATGGTCCGGCTCCTTCCGCGAGACGTGCGCGAGGTGCTCAGTGAGGCACTTCGTGAGATCGTCCCACCTTGCCACAACCCGGTTCGACTACCGTCTAGGTATGACAACCGCCGCGCCCGCCAAGGGGAACACCAAAGGCAAGGCCAAGGCCACGCACCACACCAGGGGGAACACGGGCGGCGTGGGGCCGCTGCTGCGCGGCTGGCGCGAGCGGCGCCGGATCAGCCAGTTGGAGCTCGCCCTGCGCGCGGACTCCTCCGCGCGGCACATCAGCTTCATCGAGACGGGCCGGGCCCGCCCCAGCGAGGAACTGGTCCTGCGCCTCGCCGACCACCTCGACGTGCCGGTGCGCGACCGCAACTCCCTGCTGCTCGCCGCGGGCTACGCGCCCCGCTTCCGGGAGACCCCGCTGGAGGACCCCGCGATGGGCACGCTCCGCGAGGGCCTCGACCAGCTCCTGACGGGGTACGAGCCGTATCCCGCCCTGGTCGTCGACGCGGCGTACGACGTCATCGCGGCCAACCGCGGCATCGCGATGCTCATGGAGGACATCTCCGACGACATCCTCACGGCGCCCCTGAACGCGATGCGGCTCACGCTGCACCCGCGGGGCCTCGCCCCCAGGATCCGCAACCTCCGGGAGTGGCGGGGCCATCTGCTGCACCAGATGGAGCGGCAGATCGCGCTCCAGCGCTCCGACGCCCTGCGCGCGGTGTACGAGGAGGTGGCCGCGTACCCGGTGGAGGAGCCGGGGGTGGACGCCTTCGACGCGGGGACGGACGTGCCGTACTTCGCGCTGCCGCTGCGGATCGAGCACGAGGGGCACGTGCTGTCGTTCATCTCGTCCATCTCGACGTTCAACACCCCGATGGACGTGACGGTCGCCGAGCTGGCCATCGAGACCCTCCTCCCGGCCGACCCGGCGACGTCGAAGTACCTCCAGACACGTATGGCCTAGGAGGCCTCAGGAGTTCCGCGACCGCAGCGCGCGCAGCGCCACGTACTGGAGTGCGGCGAAGCCGCCGACGGTCAGGGCCTGGAGCGGGATCCACACCGCGCCCGCCGTGCTCGGCGAGAGCCAGACGGCGAGGGCGACGACGCTGAGGACCGCCCAGACGGCGTTGGCCTCGATCACCGCCCGCACCCCGAACGTCGGGGGGCTCTTGCGGGCGGCGAGGTAGCCGACGCCCGCGCCGAAGACGGCGAGGAAGACGCCGAGCCCGAGCAGCAGCCCCGAGTCGACGCCGAGGAAGCGTCCGAGGGGGCCTGACGCGGCGGCGTAGGCGACACCGTTGCCGGCGGTCACGACCGCGTCGAGGGCGAGGAAGCGGCGCAGCATGGTGGTCGGGTCGGTGGTGCGGGCGAGGCCGGCGAGCGGGTACGTCGATGCGGACATGGCGGTGCCTCCAAGCGGCGGGGAACGAGCGGTCGTGGGTCCCGGACCCGGTCCGGAGTGCGCCGGACCGGATCCGGTGAGACCACTCTGTCGCCCCCGCGCCACCGGGTCGATTACGTCCCAGGTAATGCCGCGGGCCCGCCGAACGGCCGAGCGGCGTCCGGGCCGGGCGGCACCGGCCCGGCCCCCGCCCCGCAACCCGTACGGCCCCCGCGGAAAGGTGCCGGAGTCCGCCCGCCCCTAGGTTCGGTCCAAGGCAGACCTAGGGAGCCCCACGGTGACAGAGACGATCGAGCCCGCCGCCGCCCTCCTGCGGGCCGGCAGGTTCTTCCGGCGCGGGACCGCCGCCCCCGACCTGCACAGCGTGCGGCTGACCGGCGGCCGGGACTCGGACGCCTTCTACCGTGACCGCTGGAGCCACGACAAGGTCGTCAACTCCACGCACGGCGTCAACTGCACCGGCTCCTGCCGCTGGAAGGTGTACGTCAAGGACGGCATCATCACCTGGGAGACGCAGGCGACGGACTACCCGAGCGTCGGCCCTGACCGCCCCGAGTACGAGCCGCGCGGCTGCCCGAGGGGCGCCGCGTTCTCCTGGTACACCTACTCCCCCACCCGCGTCCGCCACCCGTATCTGCGCGGCGTGCTCCTGGAGATGTACCGCGAGGCCAAGGCACGCCTGAAGGACCCGGTCCTCGCCTGGGCGGACATCCAGGGCGACCCGGAGCGCCGCCGCCGCTACCAGCGGGCGCGCGGCAAGGGCGGTCTGGTGCGGGCGACCTGGGACGAGGCCGTGGAGATCATCGCGGCGGCCCACGTCCACACGATCAAGGCGTACGGGCCCGACCGCGTAGCCGGGTTCTCGCCCATCCCCGCGATGTCGATGGTGTCGCACGCCGCCGGGGCGCGTTTCATGGGTCTGATCGGCGCGCCGATGCTCTCCTTCTACGACTGGTACGCGGATCTGCCCGTGGCCTCTCCGCAGGTCTTCGGCGACCAGACCGACGTACCGGAGTCGGGTGACTGGTGGGACGCCGCGTATCTGATGATGTGGGGCTCCAACGTGCCGGTGACCCGGACGCCGGACGCGCACTGGATGGCGGAGGCCCGCTACCGCGGGCAGAAGGTCGTGGTCGTGGCGCCCGACTACGCGGACAACGCCAAGTTCGCCGACGAGTGGCTGCACCCGCACCCCGGCACGGACGGTGCCCTCGCCATCGCGATGGGGCACGTCGTCCTGAAGGAGTTCTTCGTCGACCGCACCACGGAGTTCTTCACCGACTACGTGCGCAGGTTCACCGACCTGCCCTTCCTGGTCACCCTGACCGAGCGCGACGGCGCTCACGTCCCCGCGAAGTTCCTGCGCGCCACCGACCTCGGCGACACGGGCGAGGGCGGTGACTGGAAGACGGTGGTGCTCGACACGAGGACCGGGCATCCCGCGGTCCCCAACGGCTCGCTCGGCTTCCGCTGGACCGAGTCGGGCAAAGGCAGGTGGAACCTGAACCTCGGCGACATCGAGCCGCTCCTCACCCTCCACGGCTCCCCCGTGGCCGCGGGCGTCGAGGTGGCGCTGCCCCGCTTCGACACCGAGGGCGGCACGCACGGCCAGGGCCGCGGCGAGGTGGTGGCCAGGGGCGTGCCCGCCACCCGGCTCGGCGGGCAGGACGGGCCGCTGGTCACCACGGTGTTCGACCTGCTGCTCGCGCAGTACGGGGTCGCGCGCGAGGGGCTGCCGGGTGAGTGGCCCGCCTCGTACGAGGACGCCTCGCAGCCCGGTACGCCGGCCTGGCAGGAGAGTCTCACCTCGGTGCCCGCCGAGAAGTGCGTGCGGATCGCCCGGGAGTTCGCGGCGACGGCGGAGAAGTCCCGCGGGCGCTGCATGATCCTGATGGGCGCCGGCACCAACCACTGGTTCCACTCCGAGACGATCTACCGTTCCTTCCTCGCCCTGCTCCAGCTCACCGGCTGCCAGGGCCGCAACGGCGGCGGCTGGGCGCACTACGTGGGCCAGGAGAAGTGCCGTCCGGTCACCGGGTGGGCGACGCTCGCGGGCGGCATCGACTGGAGCAGGCCGCCGCGGCAGATGATCGGCGCCGCCTACTGGTTCCTCAACACCGACCAGTGGCGTTACGACAGGTTCGCCGCGGACGTCCTCGCCTCACCGCTCGGCGAGGGCCGCTTCGCGGGGATGACGGGCGCCGACTGCCTGGCCCTGTCGGCGCGCTCCGGGTGGATGCCGTCGTACCCGACCTTCGACCGCAACCCCCTGGACCTCGCCTCGGCGTCGGACGACCCGGTGAAGGACGTCGTCGAGGAGCTGAAGGCGGGCACGCTCAAGTTCGCCTGCGAGGACCCGGACGCCCCGGAGAACTGGCCGCGTGTCCTCACCCTGTGGCGCGCCAACCTCCTGGGGTCGTCCGCCAAGGGCGCCGAGTACTTCACCAAGCACCTGCTCGGCACGCACTCCTCGCTGCGCGCCGAGGAGGCGGCGCCCGGCGAGCGGCCCTCCACGGTGACGTGGCGCGAGGAGGCGCCCGAGGGGAAGCTGGACCTGCTGGTCTCGCTGGACTTCCGGCAGACGTCCTCCACGCTCCTGTCCGACGTGGTCCTGCCTGCGGCGACCTGGTACGAGAAGCACGACCTCTCCACCACCGACATGCACCCGTACGTGCACTCCTTCACCCCGGCCGTCGACCCGCCGTGGCAGGCGCGCACGGACTTCGACACCTTCCACGCCATCGCGGACCGCCTCAGCGAGCTGTCGGTGGACCACCTGGGCGTGCGCAGGGACCTCGTGGCCACCGCCCTCCAGCACGACACTCCGGGCGAGACCGCGCAGCCCGGCGGGGTCGCCCTGGACTGGCGCAAGGGCGAGTGCGAGCCGGTGCCGGGGAAGACCATGCCGAACCTGGCGGTCGTGGAGCGCGACTACACCGCGGTCGGCGCGAAGTTCGCCGCCCTCGGCCCGCTGGTGGAGCGGCTCGGGCTGCCCGCCAAGGGCATCGCGCTCCACCCCGACAAGGAGGTCGAGGAGCTGCGGCGGCGCAACGGCGTCGTACGCGGCGGCCCCGCCGACGGCCGCCCCGCCCTGGACACCGCGGTGAAGGCGGCGAACACGATCCTCGCCCTGTCGGGGACGACCAACGGGCGCCTGGCGACGCAGGGCTTCCACACCCTGGAGGCGCGCACCGGGCAGGAGATGGCGCACCTCGCCGCCGAACACGAGGGCAAGCGCGTCACGTACGCCGACACGCAGGCGGCGCCGGTGCCGGTGATCACCTCGCCGGAGTGGTCGGGCAGCGAGTCGGGCGGGCGGCGCTACACGGCGTTCACGCTCAACACCGAACACCTCAAGCCCTGGCACACCCTCACCGGGCGCCAGCACTTCTTCATCGACCACGACTGGATGCACGAGCTGGGCGAGGCACTGCCGGTCTACCGGCCGCCCCTGGACATGAACCGCCTCTTCGGGGAGCCGCGGCTCGGCGCCGACGGCGAGAAGGAGGTGACGGTCCGCTATCTCACCCCGCACAACAAGTGGTCGATCCACTCCGAGTACCAGGACAACCTCTTCATGCTGTCGCTGTCGCGCGGCGGGCAGTCCATCTGGATGGCGCCCCAGGACGCCGACGCGATCGGCGTGCGGGACAACGACTGGATCGAGGCGGTCAACAGGAACGGCGTCGTCGTGGCGCGGGCGATCGTCTCGCACCGCATGCCGGCCGGGACGGTCTACATGCACCACGCCCAGGAACGGACGGTGAACGTCCCCAAGGCGGAGACGACCGGCAGACGCGGCGGCATCCACAACTCCCTGACCCGCCTGATCCTCAAGCCGTCCCATCTCATCGGCGGCTACGCGCAGTTGTCGTGGGCGTTCAACTACCTGGGTCCGACGGGCAACCAGCGCGACGAGGTGACGGTCATCCGCCGCAGGTCGCAGAAGGTGGAGTACTAGATGTCCCGTGACGGAGCCACCAGACGACGAGTGATGGCACAGATCGCGATGGTGATGAACCTCGACAAGTGCATCGGGTGCCACACCTGCTCGGTGACCTGCAAGCAGGCGTGGACCAACCGCGACGGCATGGAGTACGTCTGGTTCAACAACGTCGAGACCCGCCCCGGCCAGGGCTATCCGCGCCGCTACGAGGACCAGGAGAAGTGGCGCGGCGGCTGGGAGCTGAACAAGCGGGGCGCCCTGAAGCTGAGGAACGGCGGCCGGATCAAGTCGCTCCTGGAGATCTTCTCCAACCCCAAGCTGCCCGAGATCAAGGACTACTACGAGCCCTGGACGTACGAGTACAGGAACCTCACCGACGCGCCGCTCGGCGACGACTACCCGGTGGCCGAGCCGCGCTCCCTGATCTCCGGCAAGCCGATGAAGATCGAGTGGTCGTCGAACTGGGACGACAACCTCGGCGGCGTGACCGAGCACGGCCACCTGGACCCGATGGTCGCCAAGGTCCGTCAACAGGCCGCCGACAAGGTGAAGTTCGCCTTCGAGCAGACCTTCATGTTCTATCTGCCGCGGATCTGCGAACACTGCCTCAACCCGTCGTGCGTGGCGTCCTGCCCGTCGGGGGCGATGTACAAGCGCGAGGAGGACGGCATCGTCCTGGTCGACCAGGACCACTGCCGCGGCTGGCGCAAGTGCGTGACGGGCTGCCCGTACAAGAAGGTCTACTTCAACCACCGCACCGGCAAGGCCGAGAAGTGCACCCTGTGCTACCCGCGCGTCGAGGTGGGCCTGCCGACGGTCTGCTCCGAGACCTGCGTGGGACGCCTGCGCTACCTCGGGGTGATCCTGTACGACCCGGACAAGGTGACGGCGGCGGCCTCCGAGCCCGACGACCACAAGCTGTACGAGGCGCAGCTCGGCGTCTTCCTCGACCCGGCGGACCCGCGGGTCCGCGAGGACGCCGAGCGGTCCGGCATCCCGTACGACTGGATCGAGGCGGCCCGCCGCTCCCCCGTGCACGCGCTGATCAGCACCTACAAGGTGGCGCTTCCGCTGCATCCGGAGTACCGCACCATGCCGATGGTCTGGTACATCCCGCCGCTCTCGCCGGTGGTGGACGCCCTCAACGAGACCGGGCACGACGGCGAGGACGCCGCCAACCTCTTCGGCGCGATCGACACCCTGCGCATCCCCCTGGAATACCTCGCGGAGCTCTTCACGGCGGGGGACGTCGGCCCGGTGCGGGCCTCGCTGGAGAAGCTGGCGGCGATGCGCGCGCACATGCGGGCCATCAACCTCGGGGACGCGCCCGACGGGTCGGTGGCGGAGTCGGTGGGGATGTCGGGGCCGCAGATCGAGGAGATGTACCGCCTGCTGGCCATCGCCAAGTACGAGGAGCGTTACGTCATCCCGACCGCGGCCGTCGCGGACGCGCGGCACCTGGAGGAGTCGGCCGTCCCCGACACGTGCACCCTCGACCACCAGGACGGTCCGGGGATGGGCGGCGACGGCCCGTTCGGCCAGGACTCCGGCGGCCGGAGGCGGCTGCCCCTGGTCACCGTCGAGAACTTCCACGTGCTGCGGAAACGGCAGACCGCCGACGAGCAGCCGAGCGCCGTCGAGAAGGCCGACGCCACCCCGGAGGGCGACCGGTGACCGGCCAGGACGCCGTGCTGTACCAGGCCGCCGCGCTCTGCCTCGCCTACCCGGACGAGGAGTTCCACGAGCGGCTGCCCCTGATCGAGGCCGCCGCCCCCGCGGAACTCGCCGGCTTCCTCTCCTACGCCACCACGACGGAGCCCGGTGAGCTCGCCGCGCACTACGTACGGGTCTTCGACTTCAAGAACCGGCACAGCCTGTATCTGAGCTGGTGGCGGGAGGGCGACACCCGGCGGCGCGGCATGGCCCTGGTCCGCTTCAAGGAGGTGTACCGCGCGCACGGCCTGGAGTTCAGCGGCGAGGAGCTGCCGGACTTCCTCCCGGCGGTCCTCGAATTCTCCGCGCGGGCGGGCCCCGAACTGCTCCTGGAGCACCGCAGCGGCCTCGAACTGCTGCGCCTGGCCCTGCACGAGGCGGACACGCCGTACGCCGCCGTCCTGGACGCGGTGTGCGCAAGGCTGCCGGGGCCCTCGCCCAAGGACCGCGCCGAGGCACTCGCGCTCGCCCGGTCGGGGCCGCCGCGCGAGGACGTCGGCCTCGAACCCTTCGCACTCATCGGGGAGCACTGATGAAGACCCTGCTGTGGGGCGCCCTCCCGTACATCGCCTTCGTGCTGCTCGTCGCGGGCACCGTGTGGCGCTACCGCTACGACAAGTTCGGCTGGACGACCCGCTCCTCGCAGGTCTACGAGTCCAAGCTCCTGAACATCGCCTCGCCGATGTTCCACTACGGCATCCTGTTCGTCCTCGTCGGCCACCTGGTCGGTCTCTTCCTGCCCATGTCGTGGACGGACCGGTTCGGCGTCAGCGAGCACAGCTACCACCTGTTCTCGCTGTACGGGGGCACGGCGGCCGGGGTCCTGCTCGTCCTCGGCATCCTGCTGCTGCTCTACCGGCGGCGGACCAACACGCCCGTCTTCCGCGCGACGACCGCCAACGACAAGCTGATGTACCTGGTGCTGTTCGCGGCGATCGTGCTCGGCATGGTCGCCAAGCTGGCGCACTCCTCCGGTGACGGCTACAACTACCGCGAGTCCATCGGCCCCTGGGCCCGCAGCCTGTTCACGCTGCGGCCCGACATCGACCGGATGACGGGCGTGCCGGTGCTGTACGAGATCCACGCGGTGGTGGGCATGGTGCTGTTCGCGCTGATCCCGTTCACCCGGCTCGTGCACATGTTCAGCGCGCCCGTGCAGTACCTGTTCCGGCCGTACGTGGTGTACCGGAGCAAGGCCCCGGGCCGGGTGGGGGCGCGGCCGGAACGCCGCGGCTGGGAGCGGACGGGGTCCTAGGTCCCCTTCGGGCCCTCCTCGTCCACGATCTCGGCGTCCACCACGCCCTCCTCGGTGGCGGAGCCGGGGGCGGCGTCGGGGGCGGCGCCGGTGGGGGTGCTCTGCTCCTGGGCCGCGCTTCCCGCGTTCGCGTACAGGGCCTGGCCCAGCTTCTGGCTGACCGTGGCGAGCTTCTCGGCGCCGGCGCGCAGGGCGGCCGTGTCGTCCGCCCTGTTCTTGAGGGTGTCCTTCAGCTCGGCCGCCGCCGTCTCCACCTCGGTCTTCGTCTCCGCGGGGATGCCGGCCAGCTTCGCGGCGTTGTCGCCGAGGAAGCGCTCCGTCTGGTACAGGAGCTGCTCGGCCTGGTTGCGGGTCTCGGCGGCCTCGCGCCGCCTGCGGTCCTCCTCCGCGTGCTCCTCCGCCTCGTGGACCATGCGGTTGATGTCGTCCTTGGGCAGCGCGGAGCCGCCGGTCACCGTCATGCGCTGCTCACGCCCGGTGGCCTCGTCCTTGGCGGAGACGTGCATGATCCCGTTGGCGTCGATGTCGAAGGTGACCTCGATCTTGGGGACGCCGCGCGGGGCGGGCGGCAGACCGGTCAGGTCGAAGACGCCGAGCTTCTTGTTATACGCGGCGATCTCCCGCTCGCCCTGGAAGACCTGGATGCCGACCGAGGGCTGGTTGTCCTCGGCGGTGGAGAACGTCTCCGAACGCCGGGTGGGGATGGTGGTGTTGCGCTCGATGAGCTTGGTCATGATGCCGCCCTTGGTCTCGATGCCGAGCGACAGCGGCGTCACGTCCAGGAGCAGCACGTCCTTGACGTCACCCCGGATCACCCCGGCCTGGAGGGCCGCGCCGAGCGCCACCACCTCGTCGGGGTTGACGCCCTTGTGCGGTTCCTTGCCGGTGAGTTCCCTGACCAGTTCGGTGACGGCGGGCATCCGCGTCGAGCCGCCGACCAGGATGACGTGGTCGACGGCGGAGAGCTCGACGCCCGCGTCCTTGACGGCCTGGTGGAAGGGCTTCTTGCAGCGGTCGAGGAGATCCGCCGTCAGCTCCTCGAACCGGGCGCGGGTCAGTTTCTCGGCGAGGTGCAGCGGGCCGTCTGCCGAGGCGGTGACGTAGGGGAGGTTGATGTCGGTCTCGCTGGACGAGGAGAGCTCGATCTTGGCCTTCTCCGCGCCCTCGCGCAGGCGTTGGACCGCCATCTTGTCCTTGCCGAGGTCCACGCCGTGCGCGTTCTTGAACTGCCGCACCAGGTGCTCGACGATCCGCTGGTCCCAGTCGTCGCCGCCGAGCTGGGTGTCGCCGTTGGTGGCCTTCACCTCGATGACGCCCTCGCCCATTTCGAGGAGCGACACGTCGAAGGTGCCGCCGCCGAGGTCGAAGACGAGGACGGTCTGGTCGTCGCCCTTGTCGAGGCCGTAGGCGAGGGCGGCCGCCGTGGGTTCGTTGATGATGCGCAGGACGTTCAGGCCCGCGATCTCGCCGGCCTCCTTGGTGGCCTGGCGCTGGGTGTCGTCGAAGTGGGCGGGGACGGTGACCACCGCGTCGGTGACGTCCTCGCCGAGGTAGGCCTCGGCGTCGCGCTTGAGCTTCTGGAGGACGCGCGCGGAGAGTTCCTGCGCGGTGTAGCGGGTGCCGTCCACGGAGCCGTTCTCCGGGAAGCGCCAGCCGCTGTCGCCCATGTGGCGTTTGACGGAGCGCGCGGTGCGCTCCACGTTCGTGACCGCCTGCCGTTTGGCGACCTCGCCCACCAGGACGTCGCGGTTCTTGGCGAACGCGACGACCGACGGCGTGGTGCGCGCGCCCTCGGCGTTGGCGACGACGGTGGGCTCACCTCCCTCCAGCACGGCCACCACTGAGTTCGTCGTCCCGAGATCGATCCCGACCGCACGTGTCATGGTCCAGTCCCTTCCGCCGCGAGCTCACGTCCCCCGCATCCAGGTCTACTCCGTACTCCATCACAAAACTTGAGCGGCACCTTGTCAATCCCCTGGCGCGACAATGCCGCCGCCCCGGAGCGGGGCGGCGGCATCGTCGACGGCGTCGCGTCAGCCGAGCTTGGCGGTGAGCGTGATGGTCGTGCCCGACAGCGCCTGGCTCACCGGGCAGTTGGCCTTGGCGTCCTCGGCGGCGGCGGTGAAGGCCTGCTCGTCCAGGCCAGGCACCTCGCCCTCGACGGTGAGGTGGATGCCGGTGATGCCGGTGCCCGGCTGGAAGGTGACGTCGGCGGAGGTCGTCAGGCGGGTGGGCGGGTTGCCCGCGCCCGTCAGGCCGTGCGAGAGCGCCATGGAGAAGCAGCTCGAGTGCGCGGCGGCGATGAGCTCCTCGGGGCTGGTCTTGCCGTTCGCCTGCTCGGCTCGCGACGGCCAGGACACCGCCTGCTGCCCGATGCCGGAGGAGTCGAATGTGACGGTGCCCGAGCCCTCCGTCAGAGAGCCTTCCCAGACCGTGTGCGCGGAGCGCGTGGTTGCCACGATGCAGTTCCCTTCGTGCGGTTCCGTGATCGGAAGTTCCGTGGACACCATCCGATCACACTCGGGGTGAAAACGGGCCGCGCGGGGCGAACGGGTGCCTCACGGGTGTTCGAGCCGAGGGTGCTGGTACCGGTCGGACGATACGAACACGTTGTGCGCACCGCCGCGCCAGAGGGGCCTCTGAGGTGCGACAACAGGCCCGGGGCGATGCCCCTATGGCCGGAATGCCGACTGGGCAGGGCTCGCCCGCGGTGACACTTTGAGGCCCCCTCGCGCTCGGCACGAGGAGATCCTCTCAGGAGGTATGGCCATGCGCATGAACTACTCGGACCGCGGCCCCTCTCCACTGGAACCGGAGAAGCCCGGAGCGGCGGCCGGCCGCGACTCGACGTTCGGCTGGTGGGGTGCCTTCAGCATCCAGAAGTTCGTCAACCAGTCGCCGCTCTACCACACCCACGGTGACGCCTCCGGCTGGCTGGCGTACCTCCAGCAGTTCTACGACCGGAACTTCTGGTTCGCCGACGGCGGCGCGCAGGTCTGGGCGTACGAGGAGACGTACGACAACTGGCAGGACCGGTACGGCATGGACGCCGTCGTCGCCGTGTACCACTCGGGCCACGGCGGCATGGACGGCAACGGCGTGTTCTTCGCGCCCCTCGGCGCGGTCTGGGACGGCCGCAGCGACGCGATCTCCAACCGGATGGCGCTCGGCAACGAGAGGGCCAACTACGTCTTCTGGTCGACCTGCGACTCGCTCAAGGTCACCGGCGGCCACTCGCCCATCCGCACCTGGGCCGGGCCCAACATCGGCTTCCGGATGATCTTCGGCTTCGAGACGGTCAGCATCGACAGCCCGGACTACGGCAAGAAGTTCTGGGAGAAGTGGCGGGCCGGGCAGACGTACTGCGACGCCTGGCTCAACGCGTCCTGGGACATCTACCACGGCCAGGCACCCTCGGTCGCTGCCGTCGGCACCACCCAGGCCGAGGCCGTCAACCGCCTCAACACCGAGCGGAACTTCTACCGCGAGCACGTGCCGGACAACTGGTACGCGTGGCGCTGGTACTCCGCGCGCCAGGGCATCAGGGAACCGCTCACCCAGCTCCCGGGACAGCGGCAGATCGTCCAGCTCGCCCCGCGCGAACCGGGCGCCGAGCTCAGCTCGCTGGGGCGTCTGGCCGACTTCCCCGCGGCCGCGCTGCAAGAGGTGCAGGTCGAGCGGCAGGGCGTGCTCAGCGCCGCCTCCGGTGACCGGGTGATCTCCACCTCGCCGCAGGGCATCAGGTGGGTCAGGCTCGCCGAGCCCAACCACCGCAACACCCAGCAGCTCCCGACCGAGCGCGCGGTTCAGGCGGCACGCCCGTTCGCCGAGCGGTACGCGGACGGCGCCGAGCTGGTCGTCGACGGCGTGCACGACCTGATGCAGAACTCCGGGACGAAGGACGGCTCCGAGATCGGCCGCCCCGTCTCGCTCCAGACGCACGTGACGTTCCGTCAGGTCTTCGACGGCGTGCCCGTCATCACGCCGGGCCGCGGCCTGATCCGCGTCGGCCTCGACAACGACGGCACGGTCGTGCAGGCGGAGATCGCCACCCGCGAGGCCACCGGCGTCACGCGCGAGCCGAGCACGCAGGTCTCGCCGCCCGCGCCCAAGGGCGGCAAGGCCGCGGCGGCGCCGCTGGAGCGCGACCCGCGCAAGGCGCTCGACGCGGCACAGCGCACGCTGCTCGCGCACCTCGCGGCGGTCACCGCCGACGAACCCGGTCAGGGCGCGGCGGCGGAGCACCGGCCCGAGGTCACGGACGTCCCCGGCACCTTCGAGGTCGGCTACGAGGTCGAGGGCAACGAGGCCTACCCCGCGGCCCGCAAGCTGATCGAGATCGGCACGCGGGGCAGCATGTTCAAGACCCGCCGCTGGGTGGTCGCCCCGCTGGCGCGGTAGCGGTCAGCTCTCGGGGACGGTGGCGGCCCGCTGCTTGCGGGCCGCCATCACCGCGTACACGAGCACGCCCACGAAGAGGAACAGCACGCCCTGGTAGACGGCCGCGTATCCGGAGCCGCCCACCAGCCACATCGAGAAGGCGAACGCGATGCCGGCGAGGACCCCGTCGCGCACCAGGCGCCCGCGGTGGACCCGCTCGCGCTGTCCGGAGACGAGGAAGTAGATCTGCGCTGCGGTGGCCAGGAGGTAGGGCACGGTCGCCGTGAACGTGGTGATCAGGACGAGGGACTCGAAGACGCCGCTGGAGCCCGCCGTGTAGTTGTAGACGGTCAGCAGCGAGGCGAGGACGACGGTCACGAGGACGCCGACGGTCGGCACACCCCGCCTCTTCTTCCCGAAGGCGCTGGGGAAGAGCCCGTCCTTGGCCGCCGCGTACGGCGTCTGGGCGCTCAGCAGCGTCCAGCCGTTGAGGGCGCCGACCATGGAGACCAGCGCGGCGCACGCCACGGCGGTGCCGCCCCAGGAACCGCCGAACATGACGTCGACCGCGTCGGAGAAGGGCGCCGTCGAACCCACCAGCTCGTCGTGCGCGACGGTCCCGAAGACCGCGAGCGTCCCGAGGAGGTAGACGAGGGCGGCGCCGAGGGTGCCGAGGATGGTGGCGCGCCCGACGTTGCGCCGCGGGTCGCGCACCTCACCGGCGCTGACGGCGGCGGACTCCACGCCGAGGTAGGAGAAGAGCAGGATCGCGGCGGCCGCCGAGACCGCCCCGACCGGGCTGTCGTCGCTGGCACGGAACGGGCCGAGGTTGCCGCTGTCGAAGAAGAAGAGCCCGCCGACCGCGACGAGCAGGAGGGGCAGGAACTTCAGGACGGTGGCGACGAGCTGGACCGCGCCGACGTACCGCGTGCCGGCGAGGTTGGCGGCGGCGGGCAGCAGTTGCAGCACGAGCGCGGCGAGGCAGGCGGACCACTTGTGGTCGCCCACGGGCACGAGGACGTCCAGGTAGCCCACCGCGGCCACGGCGAGGGCGGCGTTCGAGACCCAGGTGGTGATCCAGTACGACCATGCGGCCAGGAACCCGGCGAAGTCACCGAAGGCCTCGCGCGCGTAGACGTACGGGCCGCCGGTGCGCGGGTCGCGCTCGGCGAGCCGCCCGAAGACGAGCGCCAGGGCGATGGCACCCACGGTGAGGACGCCGAAGGCGACGAGGCTGATGGTGCCGAAGGGGGCGACGGAGGCGGGGAGCAGGAAGATGCCGCCGCCGATGATGTTGCCCATCACGAGGCAGGTGGCGATGGGAAGTCCGAAGCGCCGGGCGTGCTTGCTCTGCGCCGGTTGCTGGTCCTGGCCTGCCGGATCCGACTGCGGAGCGGTTCCGGTGTCGTGCATGGGGTGGTGCGCCTCTCGTCGTGCCGGTGCCCGGGATCGCCGGGCGCAAGACATCGTCGGGCACGGCGGACGCCGCTCAAAATCAGCGCGTTTTGTCCTGCCGGGCAGGGTCGACGGCCGCAAAAGCTGTGCCTTCGGGGGCTCCGGACGGGGATTCATCCAGCGGAATGAAAGGTTCCACCGCTCGGTCCCGCAGGGGTATCTCCGGTCCCGCGGCCTCGCCGAGCCAGTCCCGCAGGACGCCGTGGATCTGCTCGGCGCCGACGAGCCGCCTCCCGTCGGCCGCCGGGTCGGGCAGCGCGAGCGGGGACATCAGGAACGGGTGGGACTGCGCGCCGCCGAGCCCGCCGTGCGAACCGATCTGCTCCTCGAAGGCGAGGACTTCGCCCTCTTCCGGGTCGTACCAGGAGTTGACCATGATGTCGGCGGCGTGCGGGAAGCCGTCGGTGCGCCGGACCGCCTCCAGGGCGCCGGGCCCGAAGTCGGCGAGCGGCCCGAGGTCCGCCGGGTCCTCGTCGAGGTACACCTCGGCCCCGCCCGCCCCGAGCACGAGCCCACCGCGCTCCGCGTCGCGTACGAGGAGGAAGCCGACCCCCGGGTGGTTGGCGAGGGTGGGGAGCAGCGCCGGATGGCGGCGGTCGATCTCCTGGCGGGTCATGCGGTGCCGCACGTCGGGGAACGAGATGAGGCCCAGGTTGCCGGAGGCCAGCACGATCGGCTCCGCACGGCGCACGGGCCGCCGTTCGTCGGCGCCCTCCTCGACCGGCCGGTGCAGGGCCGCGCGTACCGCCGCGCGGGCCTCGGCGCCGCTGTGCGTGCGCTGCGCCCTGCGCGGCACGGGCAGTCCGCAGCCGGCCCGCACGAGATCGCCGAGGGAGAGGCCGTAGCGGGCGCGGAAGGTCTCGCCGGGGCTCTGCCCGTGGTCGGAGAGGACCACGATGCGGTAGGCGCGCGGCGCGTGCTCGGCCACCTTCTCCAGCAGTGCGAGCGAGCGGTCCAGGCGCCGCAGGACCTTGTCGACGTCCCTGCCGCACGGTCCCGAGTGGTGCGCCACCTCGTCGTAGGCCACGAGGTCGGCGTAGACCGCGCTGCGCCCGGCGAGCATGTCCCCGAGGACGGCGGCGACCACCACGTCACGCTCGACGACGGTCGCGAAGGCGCGGATGAGCGGGTAGAGCCCGCCCCTGCCGACGCGCGGGCGGCGCCGCTCGACGCGGGCGCGCAGGGACTCACCGATCTCGCGGAAGACCTCGGCGACGAAGGACAGGGCGGTGCGGACGGCGTTGGCGGGGTCGGAGAAGTAGGCGAAGTACCCGGCCCGCGACCGGTTCCCCTTCCCCCGCCGGGCGGCCACGGTAAGGACGAGGGCGAGCTGGTCGGCGCCGCCGCTGAAGAGGTTGCCGCGGCTGGCGCCGTCGACGGTGAGGAGGCCGCCGTCGCCGGTGCGCTCGACGGCGCGGCGCTGGAGCTCGACGGCGGAGGAGGGCCGGTTGCTGACCATGACCTCGCCGGTGTCCTTCTCGTACCACCGGAAGGCGGGCACGTCGTGGTTGGAGCCGTGCAGGATGCCGAGCTGGCTGGCCCCGGTCTGGCTGGACCAGTCGGTGCGCCAGGGGGTGAGGCGGTGCGTGGCGTCGGCGCCGTCTCGCCCGAGCCAGCGCCCGAGGGTGGGCATCAGGCCTTTGCCGACGGCGGCGAGCAGCACGTCATGTCCGACCCCGTCGAGCTGGATGAACGCGGTGCCGGGGCGGGTGGACCCGGTGCCCGCCTGCTCGCCGCGGCGGCGCCGGCGGTCGGCGAGGCGGTAGAGGCGGCGGCGGTAGGCGTCGTCGTCCCGGACGGCGAGCGCGCCGCCGGTCGCCGAGGCGACGGCGGACATCACCGCGGCGACGACGACGGCGGTCTCCACGCCGACCTCGCCGCGGCCCTCGGGGTTGAGGCGCAGGGCGAGCAGCAGCAGCGAGCCGTTGAGGAAGAAGGCGAGGAGGCCAAGCACGAGGGCGGGCACGAGCAGCAGGGCGCGCACCAGCAGCGGCCACACGAGCACGGAGAGCAGGCCGAAGGCGCCGGCGCCGAGGGCGGCGGTGACCGCGATGCGGGTGGCGCTGTCGCCGCTGTCGGCCTGGAGCTTAAAGTCGGGCAGGACACCGGCGAGCGCGAGCATCGTCAGCGTGCTCACGGACCACACGGCGACCACACGCCACGCGGCACTGCCGAATTTCCGCCATCGCCGCATGCGGCCACTCCTCTTGCCCGAACAGGGCACCACCCTGCCATACCCGGGCAGAGCCATCCGAACCGACGGTCTCGAACGCCTCAGCGGCCGTCGTAGCCCGCGGTGGGCATGGAGAGCCTGCGGTGCACCCGCGCCTTCATCTGCGCGTCGTACGCCGGCTCGGCGAGGCCCGCCGTCTCGATCCGGACGCCGCGCCGCAGGCACTCCGCGGTGAACTCCTCGGGGCAGCGCAGCGCCTGGTCGAGGACTCTGCGGCTCGGCACGACGAAGAGGTCCACCAGGCCCGCGTCGACGTCGCCCCACAGGATCCGGTGGTCGGCGCGCAGCGCTCGTACGACCAGTTCCCGGGTGATCACGTACCCCTGGGCGGCGGCCCACCGGGCGCACATGGCGTGCTGGCTGCGCGAGTCGACCAGGAAGGGGTCGGCCTCCAGCTCCTCCAGCGGCACGAGGCTGGCGATCGCCGCCGCCCGCACCACGACGGCGGAGGCACCCCCGCGGTCCTCCATGGCGTACCCCTCACCCTCGGCGTAGCCGCTGACCCTACTCCTGGCCGTAGGCTCGGAGACAGTCGCCATAAGGAGGAACCCGGGGTGCCCGTCGAGGTCACATGGTGGGGCCACGCCACTTGCACGGTCCAGGACTCGGGCGTCCGCGTCCTCACCGATCCGCTCTTCGCCCGCCGCCTCGCGCACCTGCGGCGTCGCAGAGGCGCTCCGCCGCCCCCCGAGGCGGCGGTCGCCGACGTGGTGCTCCTGTCGCACCTGCACGCCGACCATCTGCACGTGCCCTCGCTCGCCCGGCTCGCGCCGGGCACCCGGGCGCTGGTCCCGCGCGGCGCGTCGCGCTCGGTGCCAGGCCTGACGCGCAGGCTGCCGCACCTGCGCTTCACCGAGGTCGTGCCGGGTGACGAGGTGCCGGTCGGCGATCTCGTGATCCGCGTGGTGCCCGCACGGCACGACGGGCGCAGGCTGCCCGTGGGGCCGCGGCTCTCCCCCGCCCTCGGCTATGTGGTGTGCGGTGAGGCCCGCACGTACTTCGCCGGGGACACCGGTCTTTTCGACGCGATGGCCGAGGAGGTGGGTCCCGTCGACGTGGCACTGCTGCCGGTCGGCGGCTGGGGCCCCTACCTGGGCCACGGCCACCTGGACGCGGGACGGGCCGCCGAGGCGCTGGCCCGGCTCTCGCCGCGCAGCGCGATCCCGGTGCACTACGGCACGTACTGGCCGATCGGCATGGACGCGGTGCGCCCGCACGAGTTCCACGCTCCCGGGGCGGAGTTCGCGCGGCACGCGGCGCGCCTCGCGCCCGACGTGACGGTGCACCGGCCCGCCCACGGCGAGAGCGTGCTGCCGGAGGTGGCCAGGTGACACTCGCGGCGGTGGCGCGGATACCGCCGGAGAGCACGCAGCAGGCCCTCGGCTACCCCTCGCTGTTCCTGCTGGTGGTGATCGGGGCGCTGGTGCCGGTGGTGCCGACGGGCGCGCTCGTCAGCTCGGCGGCGGTGGTGGCCCTGCACCAGACGGCGCCGTTCGCGCTGCTCGTCGTCTTCGCCGTGGCGGCCTTCGCGGCGTTCCTCGGCGACGTCGGCCTGTACTGGCTCGGGCAGCGCGGCATGCGGTCGAAGAACGGTTCGCGCTGGCTGGAGGCGATCCGGGACCGGGCGCCGGAGGAGCGGCTCGCGCAGGCGCAGGCGAAGCTGAAGGACCACGGCGTGCTGGTCCTCGTGCTCTCCCGGCTCGTGCCCGCGGGCCGCATCCCGGTGATGCTGGCCTGCCTGATGGCGAAGATGCCGCTGCGCCGGTTCGCCCGCGGCGACATCCCCGCCTGCCTCGCGTGGGCGGTGACGTACCAGCTCATCGGCATACTCGGCGGTTCGCTCTTCGAGAAGCCGTGGGAGGGCGTCGTGGTGGCGGTCGTCCTGACGGTACTGCTCAGCCTGGCCCCCGCGGCATGGCGCAGGGTCAGGCGGGCGCACGCCTAGGAGTGCTTCGTCAGGTCCTGGGTCTGTCGTCGGGTGCGTCGACGAAGGTGGCGCCGGTCTCCACCAGGCGCTCGGCCGCGTAGGCCGGGTCGAGCAGGGATTCAGGGGTGTGGATGCCCGGCGGGACGGCTCCGCCACGCAGACCGAGCTGCCGCTCGACACCGAGGGCGATGCCGAGTGCGGTCAGGGGACGCTGTCCTGCCGGGTGGACGAGGTAACGGCTCGTGCTGAGCGGCGCGCCCGTCGGGCCCGCTCCTTCGAGGTCGATCCGGATCTCGCTGGACGCGGGCTCGCCGCGGCGCCGGGCCGCGGATTCGCCGACGGCCATGTCGAAGCGGACGTTCGGTGCGCCGGTCGCGAGGGCGAGGCTCGGCACGTCGAGGGTGGCGATGCTCCGGCCGGGCAGGACGACGCCGTCGGTGCGGGGCACGTCCGCCTGCGCGTCGGGGCCGTCGACCCAGGTGAAGACGCCGTCACGGCGCACCGTGCCCGCCGTGGTGACGGTGGCCCACCGCTCCATGTCCGCTGCCCCCGCGGGCCCGCCGGTGTCCGACTCGTCCAGTACGGCGCCGATCCGGATGGTGTCGACCCGGTGGAACTCCCGGGCCATTCCCAGCGTCGCGAGGACGACGATGCCGGCGCAGAAGTGGCTGGCCACCAGGATCGACGAGGCGCTTGCCCGCTGTGCGCCCGCGACGACTTCCGGTGCGATCTCCACCAGGCCGCTGGAGATGCTGAGGTAGGGCAGCCCGTGGTCCTGCGCGTAGCGCAGCCCGTTCAGGCGGTCGTCCCAGAGGGCGGCGACCACTGCGGAATAGCTGTGCTCGGCCGGGAGGCCCAGATCGCCGCGCCGCAGGTCGACGGTCACGGCTGTCGCGGCGCCGAGTCCGTCGGCCACCCGCTGTGCGCGGCCCATGTCGCGCCCCGCGATCGTCAGTGGCAGTTCCGGGTGCCACTGACGCAGGAGAGCGGCGGTCCCCGACCCCGCCTGCCCCGAACCACCCAAGATCAGTACTGGTTTCGACTGTTCCACCGCGGACCTCACATCCATGAAGCTCCATGAAGCTACATTTTGTAGCCTACGTTTTGTAACATAGCCTGGGGGTACGGCACAACGGAGACTCTGGGGTGCGACACGACGGAGGACCATGGCCACCACCTCGACCCGCCTGTCCAAGCAGGCCAGGCGGGAGCAGCTGCTCGACACCGCCGTGACGATGGTGCGATCCCAGGGCACCGACGGCCTGACCCTGGTCACCCTCGCGGAGGCGGCCGGGGTGAGCAGGCCGATCGCGTACGACCACTTCGGCACTCGCCCCGGCCTGCTGCTCGCGCTCCACCGACGCCTCGACGAACGCCACCGAGCCGCGATCGAACGGGCGTTGCGGGAGGCGGCGCCCACCGCTGACGAGGTCGCCCGCGTCATCAGCACCGCATACTTCGCCTGCGCCACGGACATGCCGGAACTCAGCGCCGTTTCCGCCGCGCTGAAGGGAAATCCGGAGATGGAGGCGGTCCAGCGCGAGCTGCTCGACGGTTACACGGACCTGATGGCCGCCGCGCTGCTGCCACACTCCGGCCTCGCACCCGAAGCCCTCCGGCTGCGGTGCGTCGGAGTGCTGGGCGCGGCCGAGGCGCTCGCCACGGAGCTGAACCAGGGCCGGGCCTCTGCCGACGACACGGTCACCGCACTGACCGACCTGATCACGGGCGGCCTCAACTAGAGGGCGACCCCCGCGCGCAGGCCGTCGAGAGACGACGCGAAGCCGGTCAACGCCTCGCTGACGTGCGGCAGTACCAGCGGCTCCGGGGCGTCGAGGGCCCGCAGGCGTTCCTCGGTCGTCGTACCGAGGAACGGTGACGTGGACAGCCGTACGCGCAGCGCGTCGATGTCGTCGCCGAAGCGGTGGCCGCCCGGCGCGGGCATGCCGAGCCGTTCGCCGAGGAAGTCCTCCAGGTCCTGCGCGTCATCGACGCCCCGCGCGGCGAGGCAGGGCCGCAGGGGGTCCAGATCGGCGTAGAAGTGACGGCCCGCGAGCGGGGGTCTGGCCAGGGCGCCGACGGCGAGCACGGCGCGCTGCGCGGCGGCGGCCACGCGCGCGTGCAGGCGTACGGCGGCGGCGAGGCGCCCGGTGACGTCGTCCGGCTCACCGAGCGCGTAGGTCGCCGCGGCGGCGGCCGGGGCACCGAGGCAGGCACCGAGCGCGGTCAGGACGTCGAGGGCGCGGGCCCGCAGGGCGCCGCCCCCGGCGCCGGCGGGGAAACGGGCGACGGCGGCCGGCAGCGCGGAGGGCAGGAAGGCGCCGGTGAGATCGCTGAGGACGGTCACCCGCTCGTGGTCCATCTCCGCGGGGCTGATGAGGACCGTTTCGCGGGGGCGGTGCAGGGTGTCGCGCCAGGTCTCGTCACTGACGACGTGCAGGCCCTCACCGGCAGCCGCCTCGACGGCCTCGTGCAGCACCTCCGGGGCCGGCACTGTGGCGGTCGGGTCGTCGGCCACGCCGAGCAGCAGCAGCCGGGGGTCACCGCCCTCGGCGCGGACGCGGCGGACGGTCTCCAGGAGGGCGTACGGGTCGGGGACACCGCCGCTCTCGGCGGGTATGGGCACGTGGTAGACGCCGCGGCCGAGCAGCCGGGCCTGCGGCGCCCACCAGGCGGGACAGGGCCGGGGCAGCAGTACGTCACCGCCGACCGCGGCGGTGAGGGCGAGCAGCAGGGCGGGGGCGCTCGGGGCGGCGGTGATCCGGCCCGGCTCGGCAGGCAGGCCGCGGCGGGTCCAGTAGCCGGCGGCGGCGTCCAGGAGGGCGGGGCCGCCGCCGGGGGGTTCGCCGTGGGCGCGGTCGGCGGCCCGGGCCGCGGCGGCGGCCAGCCCGGGCAGGACCGGGAGGCCCGGCTCGGGCGGGGGCGGCCCGTACCGGACGGGGCCCCGGCCCTCGTACTCCGTCCGTCGCATGCGTACCTCCGTGCGCTCACGTCCCAGTGTCCGGCCCCGGCGCAGGGAGCGCTCGGGCAACACTCTCCTGCCCGGCAGCCGGTGAGGTATCCGATATCCGGGCATCTGAGAGGTATCCGGGCCTGTGCGGCCACGCGCCGTCGCGGGCGGTCGCGGGCGGCCACGGGCGGTCGCGGTGGGAGACGGGCCGGCGGATGCCAGGCGTACGGCGGCAGGCGCCGAGGGACGTCCGCGGCGGTCTCAGCGCGCCAGCGACACCAGCTCGCGTTCCAGTCCGCGGCCCTTCGTCTCCACCAGCGCCGCCGCGACGTCCGCCAGTTTCCGGTTCGTCGCCTGCGAGACGCGCCGCAGGACCGCGAACGCGGCGTCCGCCTCGCATCCGAGGACGTGCATGATGATCCCGCACGCCTGGTCCACGGCGGCGCGCGTGCGCAGGGCCGTGCCGAGCTGGTCGAGCTCCGTGAGCGCGGCCCGGTGGTGCCGGTCGCGCACGAGGCTCGCCGTGGCGAGATGGCCGAGCGCCTGGGCGGGGCCGTGCCGGGCGTCGTCGAGCCTGCCGGGGCGGAAGGCGAAGAGCGTCAGGGTGACCGTGAGCCCGGCGCGCCGGAACGGCAGGGTCGCGCTGGAGCGCAGACCGGAGTCGAGGGCGAGCGCCCGGTACTCGGGCCACCGCTCCTCGCGCAGCAGGTCCCCGGACCCGACCGGCGTGCCCCGCTCCTCGGCGGCGGGAATGGGCCCTTCGCCCGAGCGCAGTTGCGCCCCGACGAGTCCCGCGAGGTCGGGGTGGGTGGTGGCGACGGGGTGGTCGTCGCCGCCGTCGGTGACCGTGGTGCTCGCGCCGCAGCAGCCGGGGGTGCAGCGCATGGCCTGCTCGGCGAGTTCGGAGAGCCTGCGTCCGGGCAGGGCCGATTCCGGGCGGAGCAGGTCCGGGTCCGGCAGGGGGGCCATGAGACGTTCCTCCTCTTCCCTCCTCTTCCGGTCGCGTTCCCGCCAGGCCCTCCCGGAAACCGTCGGAGCGGCTAGGTTCGGCACATGTCTCGGGCGGAGGACCTCGGTGCGGAGCTCGCTGATTTCGTGCGCCGCGTCGCCGAGTTGAGGTCGGCCCGTGCCGTTCCCGCGGCGGACCTCGCCACTCTGCTCGACGCGGCGATCTTCGAACTCGGCCATGTGGCGGACCGGTTGTGGCCCGCGTACGAGAACCTGGTCGACGGCGGCCGGCCGAGCGGCCCCTCGGCCGACCGGGAGGAGCAGCGGCTGCTGCGGGCCATCTTCCAGCGGCTGCCGCTGCCGGTGGCCCTGGTGGACCGGGACACCGCGGTGCGGCGGATGAACTTCGCGGCGACGAGCCTGACGGGGATCCGCGCCGGCTTCGCCGCGGGCCGGCCGCTGACCGGGTTCCTGCTCCACGCCGACCGGGTGGCCTTCCGCTCGCAGACCGCCGCGGTCGCCCGCGGCGACGGTGACCGCAGCGTCGTCGTCCACCTCCAGCGGAACCCCGAACTGCCGGTGCGCGCGACGCTCGCGGCCCTGCGCCCCGGCGCCGAGCCCCGCACGGCGGTCCTCGTCGTGCTCCAGCCCTCGGTGACCAGCGCGCAGCGGCCGGTGCCCGCGCCGGACCTCGGCGAGGCGACGCGGCACGCGGCCGAACTCGACCTGGCGGACGCCATGACGACGGCGCTGCTCACGGCGCCCGCCGGGGACCGCGGGGCCGTCATGGAACGGGCCGCCGCGGTGCTGCACGGGCGGTTCGCCGACTGGGTGGTCGTCGACGACGGGGCGGCGCGCCCACGCCGTACGCGGGTGCTCGGACCGCCCGGCGCGCCGGTCGCGGAGGTGGCCGCGCAGGACCCCGCCGTGTGCCCCCTCGTCGTCGAGGCGGCACACGGCGGGGTGTCGGCGCTACAGGTCCGCCCGGAGGATCCGGACGCCTTCGGCCGCGACACGACCGGAGCGCCCGTCCTGGTCCGCGCCGAGGTCACGTCCCTGCTGTGCGTACCGCTGGCCGTCGGCGCGGAGGGCCCCGTGGAGGGCGTCCTCACGCTGTTCCGCTGCGGCGCCCGGCTCGCCTTCTCGCTGGCCGAGGCGCGGGCGGTCGACGTCCTCTCGCGCCATCTGGCGCTCGCCCTGCGACGCGGGACCGACGCCCGCTGAGGGTGTGTCAGGCCGCGTCACGCATGACCTGGTCGCGCAGCCGGTCACAGCAGCGGCTGATGAGCCGGGAGACGTGCATCTGCGAGATGCCCATCTCGTCGGCGATGCTGCTCTGCGTCATGTCGCCGAAGAACCGCATGTACAGGATGGTCCGCTCCCGTTCGGGCAGCGCCTCGATGCGCGGCCGTACGGCCTCGCGGTCGACGACGACGTCCAGCGCGGGGTCGGGGCCGCCCAGCGCGTCGCTGAGCGAGTAACCGTCGCCGCCGCCGGGGAGTTCGGCGTCGAGGGAGAGCGCGGTGAAGCTTTCGAGCGCCTCCAGGCCGGTCTTCGCGTCCTCCTCACTCATGTGTGCGTGGTCGGCGATCTCGGCGACGGTGGGGGCGCGCCCGCCGACCGTCTGGGACAGGTCCTGGCGGGCCGCCCGTACGCGGTTGCGCAGGTCCTGGACGCGGCGCGGCACGTGCAGCGTCCACATGTGGTCGCGGAAGTGCCGCTTGATCTCGCCGGTGACGGTCGGCACCGCGTAGCTCTCGAAGGCGGTGCCGCGTCGGGGGTCGTAGCGGTCGACGGCCTTGACCAGGCCGAGGGCCGCCACTTGGCGCAGGTCGTCGAGGGACTCGCCGCGGTTGCGGAACCGGCCGGCGAGACGCTCGGCCATGGGCAGCCACGCCTGCACGATCTCCTCGCGCAGGACGTCCCTCTCGTGTCCCTCGTCCAGCTCGACGAGCCGTGCGAAGGCTTCGGTGGTGTCCGGTGCGTCGTCGTGCGGATGGCGTCGGCTCCTGGCCGGCAGCGCGGTGTTCGCGTGGGATCGCATGGTGCGCAACTCCCTGAAGAATGGGTGCCTCTACTGGAACGGTCACCGTGGGAGCGCGTACGCGTCGGTCCATGACGGGAACACACCCGGGGGGCGAAGCGGCCGCTCCCACGGACGTGCCTCCGGTCCGAAGCACTTCCCTCCGCCTGCCCCGGACCTGGAGGAACAAACACCGCGGACCTTGTCGAGGGTTTCCTCCGGGCTCCGCAGGACACCCGGACGTGACCGTCGTTCCTCGACCCCGCGGAGGGTTCCGCCATGAGCGCCAACGTCGCCGACCATCTTCTGGAGAGGCTGCGCGCCTGGGGCGTGGAACAGGTCTTCGGCTGCCCCGGTGACGGCGACGAGGGGCTGCTCGCCGCCCGGGACGGGGCCGCGGACCGGCCGCGGTTCGTGCGGGCGCGGCACGAGGAGGCGGCGGCGTTCGAGGCCGTGGGGTACGCGAAGTCCGGGCGGCGCCTCGGTGTCTGCGTGGCGATGTCGGGCCCCGGGGCCGTCCACCTCCTCGACGGCCTGTACGCCGCCGAGGCCGACCGTGTGCCCGTGCTCGCCGTCGTCGGACGGACGGACCGCGCGTCCGGCTTCGCGGCGCCCGACGTCGTGGCGACCGGCTGCCTGGCGCCCGGCTGCGTGGAGACCGTGACGGCGCCCGAGCGGCTCGCGGACGTCGTCGACCGGGCGATCCGCACCGCGTACGCGCGCCGCTGCCCGGCCGCCGTGGTCGTCCCCGGCGATGTACTGGAACTCGACCGCTCCCCGCACGCGTTCGCCCCGGTCCCCGCAGGACCGGAGCGCGGCGGCTCGGCGGCGGTGCCGTCGCCCGCCGCCCTGCGAGGCGCCGCCGAGGTCCTGAACGCCGGTGACAAGGCCGCGATCCTGATCGGCCGGGGCGCGGCGGGCGCGCGCGCCGAGGTCGAGGAGATCGCGGAGCTGCTCGGTGCCGGGGTCGCGAAGACGCCGCTCGGCAAGGACGCGCTGAGCGACGAACTCGCGTACGTGACCGGCACGGTCGGCCCGCTCGGCACCCGGCCCTCGTACGAGCTGATGCGCGACTGCGACACCCTCCTGACCATCGGCGCGAGCTTCTCCGACCCGCGGTTCCTGCCGGAGCCCGGCTCGGCGCGGGCCGTGCGGATCGACGTCGATCCGCAGGTGACCGGCGTGCGTCGTCCCTACGAGGTCGGCCTCGCCGGCGACGCGCGGGCGACGCTGCGCGAGCTGATCCCGCTGGTCGACAAGGACCGCAGGGACGTCTGCCGCGAGTGGCGGGACGAGATCCTGGCGGGCGTCACGCGGTGGAAGGCCGTGCTGGCCCGCAGGGCCGGGCTGTCCGCCGACCCGATCCACCCGGAGTACGTGGCGCACGTCCTCGATGGGCTGCTCCCCGACAACGCCGTCATCACCTGCGACTCGGGCCCGGTCGCCCACTGGTACGCGCACCATCTGACCGTGCGCGGTGACATGCGCGCCTCGCTCTCGGGGACGCTCGCGACGACGGGGCACGGGGTGCCGTACGCGGTCGGTGCGAAGTTCGCGCATCCCGACCGGCCCGTGATCGCCCTGGTGGGCGAGGGTGCGATGCGGAGGAACGGGATGGCGGAGCTGATCACCGCGGCGCGGTACCGCCACCGCTGGGACGACCCCCGGCTGATCGTCGCGGTGTGGAACGACCGGCCCCCGCAGGACCGTCCGGACGTGCCCCACGCGGAGTTCGCCCGCTCCCTGGGCCTCACCGGCATCCGCGTGGAGCGCCCCGAGGACGTCGAGGACGCCTGGCGCACGGCACTCGCCGCGGAGGGCCCGGCGCTCCTGGACTTCCGCACCGACCCGGCGGTACCACCGGTGCCGCCGCACGTCACATGGGAGCGGGTGGAGGAGACGGCCGCGTCGGTCCTCAGGGGCGACGCGGACCAGGTGTCGATGGTCAAGCAGGGCTTGAAGGCGAAGATGCAGGAGTTCCTGCCGGATACGCGGCCGCGCGGCGAACGGTCCGGCCCCGGTACCTCATGAAGCACCTCATCAACCCGACCGAGGAAGGCTCAGCCATGACTGACTACGTACGGGACGTGATGACACCGGGTGTCGTGGCCGTGCGGCCCGATGCCTCGCTCGTCGAGGCGGCGCAGCTCATGCGTGCCCAGGACATCGGCGACGTACTGGTGGCCGTGGACGGCCAGGTCGTCGGGGTGCTCACCGACCGGGACATCACGCTGCGCGCGGTGGCCGACGGCGCCGATCCGCTGACGGTCAGCGCCCAGGCCGTCTGCACGCCGAGCCCGGTCGTGGTCGCGCCCGACGACGCGGTGGAGTACGCGGTCGACCTGATGCGCGACCACGCGATCCGCAGGCTGCCGGTCGTCGAGGACGGCGACCCGGTGGGGATGGTGAGCCTCGGCGACCTGGCGCTCGCCAGGGACCCGTCGTCCGCGCTGGCCGACATCAGCCGCGCGGAACCCGACGGGTGGCCGGGAATCGCCCGGCCCTGAGGGTGCTGTGCATGTGCATGTGTCTGGGGCGGCTCACGCTTCGTGCCGTATGCCTCAGGTCGACGTGGCCAGGCGCAGCGGCGTCGTGTCGCCCTGGGGCGCGTGGCGGCTGCCCACGTGTTCCTTCCGCTCCCACCAGGCCGCGTCGCCGTCCTCGATGTACCGCAGGAGGATGCCTTCGCGCAGCGCCCAGGGGCAGACCGTCAGGACCTCCAGGCCGGTCAGCTTCATGGCCGTGTGGGCCACCACCGCACCGGCCAGGCACTGATCGGCCCGCGCCGCCGAGATTCCGGGCAGTTGCGCCCGCTCGTCCGCCGGGAGCCGCGCCAGGTCCTTGAGCGCGGCCCGCAGCTGCGGGCGCGCCAACTCCCGTTGCACGAACGGTCCGTAGCGGCCGGGCGCGGCACCGCACAACCGGGCGAGCTGCTGGAAGGTGCGCGAGGTGGCGACCGCCGCGTGCGGCATCTCCCACCGGATGCGGGCGGCCACGTCCCGCAGTTGGTGGCGCACCTGGCGCCGTACCGCCCTGATGTCCCGTTCGCGCGGCGGGTCCTGGCCGTCGAGGAACTGCCGGGTCAGCCGCCGCGCGCCCAGCGGGAGCGAGACCGCGTAGTCCGGCAGGCGACTGCGCCCGAAGGCCACTTCCAGGGAGCCGCCGCCGATGTCGAACAGCACCAGCGGGCCCGCGCTCCAGCCCATCCACCGCCGGGCCGCGAGGAAGGTCAGCTCCGCCTCGGCCTCACCGGAGAGGGTGCGCAGCCGCAGCCCCGTCCCCTCCTCAACGGCGTCGAGCACCTCGGCCCGGTTGGGCGCGTCCCGCACGATTGAGGTGGCGAAGGCGAACAGCGGCTGCGCCACGCCCCACCTGTGCGCCTCTTCCTGTACGTCACGCACCGCGTCGACGAGCTGCCTGACCGGTTCCTCGACGAGCCGCCCCTCCGCGTCCAGGTGCTGGGCGAGCCGCAGCCTGCGCTTGACCGTGTGCACGGGCAGCGGCACCTGACCGTCGGCGTCCGCGACGACCAGCCGTACGGTGTTCGACCCCACATCCACCACGCCAACTCTCATGGCAGTGCGGTTACCCCACTCCGGTGGAGAAGATTCGGCTGTGGCTCACACATCGTGGCTCACACATCGCGGCCGAGGAGGTTGAGCAGCCTGGTCTGCTCGTCCGCGCCGGGCGGTGACTTCACGGCACGGTCGAAGAGCCCGGTCTTCGACAGATCGGCCGCGTACGGCTTGACTTCACGGCGCGAGAAGTCCACCAGGTCCGGGGGGAGCTTCTCGTCCGCGCCGATCGCACGCGAGAGGTCCCAGGCGTGCACGACCAGGTCCATGGTCATCTGTCCGCAGTAGTGGACCGCCGAGGACTCCCCCGACGACAGGTGGACGGTGCGTTCCAGGGCGCCCGGTTCGCCGAAGGCCTCGCGGGCCGCGGCGGACGCGGTGTCCCAGGAGGCGACCGGGTCGGGGCCGAGCATGTCGCCCTCGAACGAGTCGCCGACGCCCTCGACGGTGGCGCCGTCGCGGACCAGCGAGGGCACCCAGAGCTGTTCGGTGGTGAGGTGGTTCACCAGGTCGCGCACCGTCCAGTCGGTGCACGGCGTGGGCGCGTCCCACTGGTCGGGGCGGATGGCGTGCACCCGGTCGGCGAAGAGGTCGAGCGCCTCCGCGTGCCGGTCGAGCAGGGACTCGCCCGCGGCTTCCGTGTCCGTCACGATTCGGCTCCTCCTCGCTCACGCGCACCCTCACGGGTCCGTCCGGGCGCGACCGACCTGCGCGGATGGCGCCGGAGGTACTCGCCCTCCAGCTCCGCCATGCGTTCGTTGTGGGCCCGCAGGGCGTCGTCCGAGCCGTGCAGGAGAGTGGTGTGGCGGGTCCGGTGGATCGCCTCCAGCTCCCTTATGAGCCCCTGGTCGTCCAGCTGATCCGGTTCGACTCCGGTCATGGGTCGCTCCTCGTCGCGTCGTTCCGTGCCCACCGTGTACCCACTCGGCACGGCCTACTCAGGATGCAACGCACCCGGCCCCCGCGCTCCTCACGGGGGCCGGACGGGCGGGTTCCGGGGGAGGGACGGGTTCCGGGGGGGGAGGGACGGGCGCGGGCTACCGCGCGCGCTCCACCCTGCGCTCGTCCCAGACCGGCTCAGAGGTCTCGCGGACCCGGCCGTCGCTGCCGAAGACCAGGTAGCGGTCGAAGGAGCGGGCGAACCAGCGGTCGTGGGTGACGGCGAGGACCGTGCCCTGGAAGGCTTCGAGGCCCTCTTGCAGGGCCTCGGCCGACTCCAGGTCGAGGTTGTCGGTGGGCTCGTCGAGGAGCAGGGCCGTGCAGCCCTGGAGTTCGAGGAGCAGGATCTGGAAGCGGGCCTGCTGGCCCCCGGAGAGGCGGTCGAAGTTCTGCTCGGCCTGGCCCGTCAGTTCGTAGCGCCGCAGCCGGGACATCGCGGCGCCCCGGTCCTGCGCGTGCTCGCGCCAGAGGATGTCGAGGAGCGGGCGGCCCATCAGCTCAGGGTGGGAGTGGGTCTGCGCGAAGTGTCCCGGCACGACGCGCGCGCCGAGCTTCCAGGCACCGGTGTGCGATACGTCGTCGCCCGCGAGCAGCCGCAGGAAGTGCGACTTGCCCGAGCCGTTGGAGCCGAGGACGGCGACCCGTTCGCCGTAGAAGACCTCCAGGTCGAAGGGTTGCATCAGCCCGGTGAGTTCGAGGTTCTCGCAGGTCACAGCCCGTACGCCGGTGCGTCCGCCGTGCAGGCGCATGGTGATGTCCTGCTCGCGCGGCGGCTCGGGCGGCGGTCCCGCCTCCTCGAACTTGCGGAGCCTGGTCTGCGCCGCGTGGTAGCGCGAGGCCATCTCGTGGCTGACGTCGGCGGCCTGGCGCAGGGTGCGCACCAACTTCTTGAGCTGCTCGTGCTTCTCGTCCCAGCGGCGGCGCAGCTCCTCGAAGCGCGCGAAGCGCTCCTTGCGGGCCTCGTGGAACGTCTCGAAACCGCCGCCGTGCACCCAGGCGTCGGCGCCCCCAGGGCTCTGCTCGACGCTGACGATCTTCTCGGCGGCGCGGGCGAGCAGCTCCCGGTCGTGGGAGACGAAGAGGACGGTCTTACGGGTCTCCGCGAGCTGCCGCTCCAGCCAGCGCTTGCCGGGGACGTCGAGGTAGTTGTCCGGCTCGTCGAGGAGCAGCACCTCGTCGGTGCCGCGCAGCAGGGCCTCCAGGACGAGGCGCTTCTGCTCGCCGCCGGAGAGCGTGCGGACCTCGCGGAACTGGGCCTTGTCGTACGGGACGCCGAGCGCGGCCGTGGTGCAGATGTCCCAGAGCGTCTCCGCCTCGTACCCCTGCACCTCGGCCCAGTCGGAGAGCGCCTGCGCGTAGCTCATCTGGGCGGCCTCGTCGTCGACCGTCATGATCGCGTGCTCGGCGGCGTCCACGGCCTTCGCGGCCTCGCGGATCCTGGGCTGCGCCACGGAGACCAGCAGGTCACGCACGGTGGTCTCGTCCCGCACGGAGCCGACGAACTGGGGCATCACGCCGAGCCCGCCGCTGACGTTGACGCCGCCGCCGTGCGGCTGGAGCTCGCCGGAGATCAGCCGGAGCAGCGTGGTCTTGCCCGCGCCGTTCGCCCCGACCAGGGCGACGACGGAGCCCTCGCCGACCCGGAAGGAGACGTCGCCGAGCAGCGCCCGCCCGTCCGGCAAGTAGTACTCCAGGTGCGCTGCTTCCAGATGTCCCATGGGCCGGATTCTCCGTGTCCGGCGGCCGCCGCCGCAAACCGGTTTCCGCTGCTGTAGTGCGGGTCACGGCACCGGGTACCCGAAGCCCATGAGCACAGACGCCCCCCTCACGCACATTCCCGCGCACATCCCCATGCACGCCCCCACGCACATCCCTCCGCACAAGGGCACGCTGCGGGCCCGTCTCCTGGCCCTCGACTCCCGGGCCTTCGAGGCGGTCGCCGTACGGCACTGGCCGGGCGGCGACCGCGTCCTGCCCCGGCTGAGCCGGAGCGCCAACCACGGGCTGCTCTGGTTCGGCACGGCCGCGGTGATGGCGGCGACCGGGGGCCCGCGGGCCCGCCGCGCCGCCGCGCACGGTGTCGCCTCGCTCGCGCTGGCCTCCGCCGTCATCAACACGCTCGGCAAACGCTCGGTGCGCCGGCCAAGGCCGCTCCTGGACGCCGTACCGCTCATGCGGCGGCTCAAGCGGCAGCCCATCACCACGTCGTTCCCCTCGGGCCACTCCGCGTCCGCCGCGGCCTTCGCCACCGGCGTGGCGCTGGAGTCCGGCCTCCGGGGCGCGGCCGTCGCGCCCGTGGCGGGCGCGGTGGCACTGTCCCGCGTCTACACGGGCGTCCACTTCCCCGGCGATGTCCTCGTGGGCGCCGCCCTCGGGGTGGGCGCCGCCTTCGCGGTGCGCGGCCTCGTCTCCTCGCGCGGGCCGCGTACACCGGGCAGGGCGCGGGCCCTCGGGGTGCGCGACGACGACGCGGCGGTGAACACCGCCGCGTGACCACATAATGATACGCGGGTCTCATTATTCGGCATGGCGGCGTACGGTTCCCGGTACCGCAGCCAGGTCCGGCGAACCGCGAAGGAGCACCGCCATGCCGAGAGAGACCGCCGTCTACACGCACGGGCACCACGAGTCCGTGCTGCGTTCGCACACCTGGCGCACCGCCGCCAACTCCGCGGCCTATCTCGTAGGCTCACTGAAGCCGCACATGAAGGTGCTGGACATCGGCTGCGGGCCCGGCACCATCACCGCCGACCTGGCGAAGCTCGTGCCGGACGGCCATGTCACGGCCGTGGACCACGCGCCGGACATCCTCGACAGGGCGCGCGCGACAGCCGCGGACCGAGGCGTGACGAACATCGATTTCGCCGTCGCCGACGTGCACGACCTCGACTACCCCGACGACTCCTTCTGCGTCGTCCACGCCCACCAGGTGCTCCAGCACGTCGGTGACCCGGTGCGCGCCCTGAGCGAGATGCGGCGGGTGTGCAGGCCGGGCGGCATCGTCGCGGTCCGCGACGCGGACTACTCGGCGATGACCTGGTACCCCGACGTGCCCGCCATGGACGACTGGCTGGACCTCTACCTGCGCGTGGCCCGCGCCAACGGCGGCGAGCCCGACGCGGGCCGCCGCCTCAGGGCCTGGGCGCTGCGGGCCGGCTTCACGGACATCACCGCGACCGCGGCCACCTGGTGCTACGCCTCCGAGGACGAGCGGGCCTGGTGGAGCGGGCTCTGGGCGGACCGCACGGTCGCCTCCTCCTACGCCGAACGCGCGGTGACCGGCGGACACGCGGACGCCGCGAGCCTGGAGACCATCGCGGCGGCGTGGCGCACGTGGGGCGCCGAGACGGAGGGGTGGTTCGCGGTCCTGCACGGAGAGGTCCTCTGCCGGAAGTGACGGAGGCGACGGGGGTTACGGGGGTACGGGGGTTACGGGGGTTACGAGCGCCCTGCTACTCCCTGGGGAGCAGCGGACCCAGCGGCCCGAGGTCGAGGTTCAGGTCCTCGGGCTTCAGCCCGTACCGGTCGCGCAGCTCGGCCATCCGGTCCTCCAGGAGCATCAGCGTCAGCCCGATCCGCTCTTCCTGGTCCTCGGTGAGGTCACCGGTGTCGAAGCGGCGCACGGCCTGGCGCTCCATGAGCTGCCGCAGGAGCTCGACGATGGTGAGGACCAGCTTCACCAGGTCCCGCTCGACGGTGTCGGGGTCGAGGTCCATGCGCTTACGGGCGCCGCGCTCCTTGTCGGGATCCATCGTCACTCCAGTCCTCGCCACTCCGGCCCTCGTCACTCCGGCCCTCGTCACTCCGGCCCTCGTCACTCCGGTCCTCCGGCCCTCATGACGGCATCGGCCCGCTGTCCGGCCACGGCGAGGGCACCTGCTCGTTCACCGAGCTGATCAGGGCGTTCAGGTCGATGCGTACGAGGTCCACGTCCGCGATCCGCAGGGTGACGTCGCCCGTGATGACGACCCCGCCCGCGAGGAGGCGGTCCAACAGGTCGACCAGGGCGATTTCCCTGCGCTCCACCACAGTCATCGCGACCGCCCCGTCCCCTCGCCGCTCTCCGCGTCGTCCCCGGTGAAGGAGTAAGCGGCCCACGGTCCCGTCAGTTCCACCGTCAGCCCCGCCGCGTCCTCCTCCTTCGTGCGGTCCACGAGCTCGACGAACTCCTCGGAGTGCGCGCGGGGCACCAGATACGCGGCGTTCAGGATGTTGCGGCCGGGGGTGTCGGAGAGTGACGGGTTCTGCGGGGCGTGCAGCCGGGAGTCGTCGGCGTGCCGCGCCAGTTCCTCGTGCAACCGCTGGGCGAAGGCCTCGGCCCGCTTCCAGCCCTCGTCCTGCGCATCGCGCTGCTGGCGCCGGCGACGCAGGTAGTCACGGCCCGAGAGCGGCTTCTCCGGGCCTGTCGCAGCGGATGTCTGCTTGTCTGAGGACCGGTTGTCTGAGGACTGGTCGTCCGACGTCCGCTTGTCCGACGGGTCCGCGCTCTCCATGTGGACCTTTACGCCCCACTCCACGCATCCGTCGATCCGTTCGAGGATGCGCCAGAACCGGTCGGCTCCGTCCTGGAGCATCGCGCGGACCCCGCTGTCGTCCCGGAAGACAGTGCCGAGGCGCAGCGGCAGCGGACAGGTGACCGAGGTGAGGGCGCCGATCACGCGCTGGTGGGCGCGGGCGGTCTCGGAGAGCCACTCCAGGTCCTCCAGGTGCGCGCGCAAGGCCTCCTCGGCGAAGTCCTGCTCCGGCACGGGGCCCACGAGGGCGACCAGGCCCTCGTGGGCGAGCTGCCGGGGCGGGGCGCCGCCGACCCCGGTCAGGTCGGCGGCGAGAGGTGCGTTCAGAGGGCGGCACACCGCGTACACGTACCGCAGATCATCCCTTGTGACGCTCACGTGACTCCTTCTCGGCGGGCTCCAGGGCTTCGCGCCCCTCAAGCTCCTCGATGCGCCGTCTCAGATCGGCGTTCTCCTGGGCGAGCTCACCCCGGTGCGCTCCTGAGGAGAGCGCCGGGTCGTTCTCCCACCAGTCGATACCCATTTCCCTGGCCTTGTCGACCGAGGCGACGATGAGGCGGAGCTTAATGGTGAGCAGTTCGATGTCGAGCAGGTTGATCTTGATGTCACCCGCGATGACGATGCCCTTGTCCAGCACGCGTTCGAGGATGTCGGCGAGGTTGGCTCCTCCGCCGCTTCCGTAGGGGTCAGGCAGCCGGCCCGGGGTGGCCGTCATCGGCGGCTCCGTCCGCCACCGGACGACTCGGCGTACTCGCGCCGCTTGTCATCCTCGGCGTCGGCTTCCTCGTCGTCCTCGGCCTCGTCGTACTCGGCCTCCGGCTCGTCCGACCGCTCGTCCTCGTCCTCGGCCTCGTCGTCTTCCTCTTCCGCGTACTCGGCCTCCGGCTCGTCGTCCTCCGGCTCGTCCTCGTACTCGGCGTCGGGGTCGTCCGGGCGCTCGTCCTGCTCCTCGGGCTCGTCCTCGTACTCCGCCTCGGGGTCGTCCTCGTACTCGGCTTCCCCTTCCGTTTCCGGGTCCTCGTCAGCGCGTCCCCGGTTCTCGTTCTCGTTCTCGTTCTCTTCGCGCTCGCGCTCTTCCTCCGCCAGGGCGTCCTCGTGGCTGCGGACGACCTCGCCGTCGCGGATCTCGCCGCGCCAGCCGTCGCTCGCCTCGCCGCGGATCGAGATGTGCCGGGCGAAGTTCTTGAGGTCAAGGCGTGCCCTGCGGCCCTGGGCGCGCCAGATGTTGCCGGTCTTCTCGAAGAGGCCCTTCGGGTAGTACTCGATGACGAGCAGCACCCGGGTGAGGTTCTCCGCGAGCGGGTGGAAGGTGACGACGCCCTTCGTCGCCCCCTTGGCGCCCTCCGAGGTCCACGTGATCCGCTGGTCCGGAACCTGCTCGGTGGTGTGCGCCTTCCAGCTACGGCTCGACCAGAAGACCTTGAGCTTCCAGTCGGTGTCCGTGTCGCTCGCCACGGTGGCGCCCTTGACGCCCTTGGCGAAGGTGGAGAACTCCTGGTACTGGGTCCACTGGTCGTAGGCCTCGCGGATCGGCACGCCGACGTCGACGTACTCCAGGATCACCGTGGGCTTCTGGCCCGCGCCGCCCTTCTTCCGCTTGCCGCCGCCGATGCCCTTGACGGCGTCGGTCACCTTGTCCTTCAGATGACCGCCGCCGATCTCCAGGGCGCTGCGTACGGGCCCCTTGCCCTCGGAGACCTTCCTGCCCGCCTGGAGCGCGAGCTTCCCGAAGCCGGGGCTGTTGCCGTCGGCGATGTCGTTCAGCTTGCCGGTGGCGTCGCCGAGCTTGTGGCCCACGCCGATGAGCATGCGTTCCGCCTGCGCCATGAGGTAGGCCTGTGCCTCCTCCTTCAGGCGTTCGACGGCGGGGCCGCGCGCGATGTTGCCAAGGGGAGAGTCAGCCATGGTCACGGCCTCCCTTCGACGTGCCGCCCGAGCGGGCCGAGGTCGCCCTACGGGCGGTGTCACGGGCCGCGGTGGACTTCTTCTGCGTGGTCTTGCGCGCCGTCGTCTTCTGGGCGGTCTTCTTCGCCGGAGCCTTCTTCGCCGGAGCCTTCTTCGTCGCCGCCCTGGGAGCGGACTTCTGCTTCCGGTCTTGCTTCCGGTCCTGTTCCCGGTCCCGGTCCTGGCCCTCGCCGTGCTCCTCGCCCTCGTCGTCCTCGTCGTCCTCGTGCTCGTACCGTCCCACGACCTTGCCCTTGAGGTTCTTGGTGTCCTCGGGCACGACGCCCGCGATGCGGTCCTGGACGTCCAGGGTGCGGTCGTGCAGACGGTCGGCGAGGCCTTCGATCTGCCGGTTGAGGAGGGAACCCGTGGCAGCCTTGCCCACACCCCGCAGATCCTGGCGCAGCTGGTCGCCCATCTCCTTGAACTGCGGGTTGTTCTCAAGCTGCTGGGTCACCAGTGAACCCAGCGCCCGGGGGCTCAGGTTCAGCCGCTTGCCGGCCACCATCGTCCCCACGGCGAACGCGAACTTCGCCTTCTTCGTGCGGCCGAGGACGTATCCCGCGCCCACGGCCAGGCCCACTGCCAGTCGATTCATCAGAAGTCCTGTCCTGTGCTGTGTTGCAGCCTGTCGAGGAGCTCGTCCTCACACCTCTCGAACTCGTCCTCGTCGATCTCGCCCGCCTCCAGGCGCTCTTCGAGCCGGGAGAGTTCACGGCGGATGGCCGAAGGGTCGTAGTACTGCCGCTCCGCCTCGTCGACCACCTGCCGCAGTACCCACAGGGAGCCGCGGGCCGGGGCCAGAGGCAGCATGAGCAGTTCACCGATGAGTCCCATGGCGTCGGCCCGCTACTCCGCGGGCTGTGCGGGCCCCGGGTCGACGAAGCTGTACGGGGGCAGCGGTCCGTGCACCCGCAGCTCCAGCTGAGGCTGGTTGGCCTTGAGCTCCTCGACCGCGGCGAGGAGGCCCTCGGCCGACTCGCGGCGCACCAGGAACGAGATGTTCGCCAGCCAGCCGGTGCCCTCGGGCCCCGGCTCGATCGCGTCGGCGGTCGGTTCGAGGGCGCGTCGCACCTCGACGGCGTCGCTCTGCTCACGGGCGCGCACGGTGTTGGACACGGCCTCGCCGAGCTTCAGCTTCTGCTCCTGGGAGCCGCCGCCCTCGCGCTGGTTGGCCTCGACCATGGCGCGCAGCTCCGGGTTCTCGGCGAGGACCTGGTGCAGCACGGCCTGTTCGTTGTGGGAGGCCTTGACGTTGTACTCGACCTTGCCTTCGAGGGCGCGCAGCCGCTCGCCGTAGTGATCGGCCCGCTGTCCGAGGACGTCGACGACCGTCTCGTCGTCCGGCGCGAGGCTGCCAAAGCGCATCGGAAGCACGGAGCCCGCGGCGCCCGCCTCCGAGAGGACGTTCTGGTGGGCGAGCAGGTCGCGCCGCTTGGGCTTGAGGTCCTCGGGCGCGTCGCTGACGATCGCCGCGAGGTCGCCGTGCTTGAGGATGCGCACGGTGCACGCCGGCTTGCCGATGCCCTCCATGCCTTCGGGGAGTCCCGGGTGGGTGCTGCTCGCGATGCCGTATACGTAGGTGGTCACTCCTGCTCCTCCTTACGGCGGGACGAGGTGGAACGCCGGGCGCGGGGACGCTCCTCGCGCTGGCCCTCCTCACGGGACTGCTTGAAGGCGTCCGATATCGTCTCGGCCGCTCCGGAGAGCGCGCCCTTGGACTTGCCCTTGGCGCCGGACTCCGTGATCTCACCCACGAGGTCGGGCAGGCCCGGGTCCTTCTTCGGGCCGGATTCCAGGTCGAGGCGGTTGCACGCCTCGGCGAAACGCAGGTAGGTGTCGACACTCGCGACGACCACACGGACATCGATCTTCAGGATCTCGATGCCGACCAGTGAGACGCGAACGAAGGCATCAATGACGAGTCCTCGGTCGAGAATGAGTTCCACGACGTCGTACAGGCCGCTGGAGCCGCCTCCGCCGCCGGACTGTTGTGCCGGAACCACGGTCATACCGTTGAGCCTCCTTGGGTCTTTTCTGTCTCTTCTCTGCCATGCCCTGCCATGCCATGCCCGGGCATGGGCGGCTTGCCGGCATGAGCGGCATGCCGCTGCCTGGCGCGTTGGAGCTAGCGGCCGGCGCCGCGCGGTTCGGAACGTCCGCGCTCGTAGCGGCGCAGCCGCCGGTAACCGGTGAGCTCCCCCTGCGGGTCGAGCTGCACCTCGTAGCTGGCGAGCAGGCTCATCGTGTCGGGGACACGGGCCAGTTCGAGGACCTCTACCTCCAACAGCCAGCCGTTGTCGGTGCGTTCGAAGGACGACACCGACTCCGGTGTCATGCCGGTCAGCTCGGCGAGCTGCTCGCGAGCTCCACGGAGTACCACCATGGGGCCCGGCAGCGCGTCGTCCTTGCTCTGCGCCGTGTCTTTCCGCTTCGGCTCTGGCTCCTCCCTGGTCTGCGGCTTGTTCGCCGTTTCGTCTGGTGTATTGCTGTCTGTTGTCTTACGCGTCGTATTGGCCATGTCCACCTCCCCCTCCGGATTTCCCGCAAAGCCTTGGCCAAACGTGATCCGTAGACCTTCGGAACCGGGTTCCGCAGCCCTCAGCCGCTCACGGCGTTCAGCTTTCTGCGGGCCGGGCCGAGGGCCCGGCCGGTGCGCGGGGTCTCGGCCCACGGGTCGCTTCGGGCCTGCTCCAACGCGTTGTCGATGGTCCAGTGGCGGGCGTCCACGGCTGGGTCGTCGAGTTGTTCCCAGGCGATGGGCATGGCCACCGGGGCGCCCGGAGCGGCGCGTACGGAGAAGGGCGCGACGGCGGTCTGCGCGTACCCGTTGCGCTGTACGTCCAGATAGAGCCGGTCGCCCCGCGCCTCCTTGCGGGCGGCCGTCGTGAGCCGGTCGGGATGGGCGGCGGCGAGCACGTCCGCGACATCCTTGGCGAAGCCGCGGACGTCGTCGAAGTCGTGCCGGCCGTTCAACGGCACGACGACGTGCAGCCCGCGCGAGCCCGTGGTCATCAGGGCGGACGGCAGGCCGATGTCGTCGAGGAGCCCCCCGAGCAGCCGAGCCGCGTCCCGTACGGCCGCGAAGTCGTCCTTCGCGGGGTCCAGGTCGAAGACCAGCCGGTCGGGATGGTCGACCTTGCCCGTACGGGAGAGCCAGCGGTGCAGCGTCACGCAGGCCTGGTCGGCGAGGAAGAGCAGCGTCGCCGTGTCGTCGCAGACGGTGTGCGTGACGGTGCCGCCCTGCTTCGCCACCTCGGCGCGCGTGATCCACTCCGGGTAGTGGTCCGGAGTGTCCTTCTGCATGAAGCGCGGCCCTTCGACGCCGTCCGGGTGACGCTCCAGCATCAGGGGGCGTCCGCGCAGGTGGGGCAGCATGAAGGGGGCGATGGACCGGTAGTGGTCGAAGAGGTCCGCCTTGGTGAGTCCCTGGCCCGCGGTGCCCTTGGGCGCCGGGAACAGGATCTTCTCCGGGCGGTGCAGTGTGACGGTGTGGCGGCCGGCTCGCACCGTCCGTGCGTCGTTCATGACGTTCCCTTCGGCTCGGTCCGCCGGCTCGGGCGCGGACTCCGGCGGGTACCCGGACGCGGTCCCGGTAGTCGCCTCAGGTCGACCGTCCGGGTGGTGGCAGCCCCGGCCCCACGGGGTGGCCCGCCCCACCCGGACCCGGGGGAAAGCGGGCGTGACCTGGGGCTTCCATGGCGGAAGGATCGAAGGCGAACCCTTTGGCCCTGAACTCCCTTTGGCCCTGAACTCCCTTGGCCCTGAACTCCCTTACGTGAGGCCCGCCATGACCCAGACCAGCCCGCGCACCCAGAGCCACCGGTACAGCCCCGCCCTCGCCGACGGGGAGCGGCCCGCGCCCGACGTCGTGCGCGCGGCGTTCGCGCTCTGGCTCACCGCGGTCGCGGCGGGCGTCTTCGAGACGGTCCTCGCCGTGGTCAGGACCCTGACCGAGGCCGACGCGGCCACCGGTGGCCTCGCCGCCGGCCTCGCGCTGCGCGTGGCCGTCTACTCGGCGGCCGTCCTCGTCACGGTGCGGATGCTCCGCGGCGCGAACTGGGCGCGCCTGACCCTGACCGGCGCACTCGGCGTCTTCGGCACTCTCTCCCTGGTGGTCGAGCCCGTGCGGTGGCTCGCCGACGGGCATTCGCTCGGCGAGGCCCTCCGGCACCTGGACGCCGTGGACGTGCTGTTCGGCGGCAGCCGCGTACTGCATCTCGCGGCCGTGCTCGCGGCGGTGGCCCTGATGTTCCGCCCCGCCGCGAACGCGTGGTTCAGGAAGTAGCAGTCCTCACCGTACGACGCCCTGCTCCACCAGGAGCCGTGCCGCCGCCGCGATGGACTGGGCGTCGATGCCCGCCGCCCGGAGCTGCTGCTCGGGTGAGGCCGAGCCCGGCATCGTCCGCACCGCAAGGCGTACGAGGCGCGGCACCGGGCTGCCGTCGGTGAAGGCGTCCATGACCGCGTCACCGATGCCGCCCTCCTCGCGGTGGTCCTCGACGGTGATGAGGCAGCCGGTGCGCTCGGCGGCCTCGCGCAGGGTCACGCGGTCGACCGGCTTGACCGAGTACAGGTCGATGACCCGCACCGGGATGCCCTCGTCCGCGAGCAGCTCGGCGGCGGAGAGCGCCTCGTGCACGGTCACCCCCGCGGCCACGACGGTCAGCCGGTCCGCGTCGGAGGAGCGCAGGACCTTGGAGCCGCCCACGGGGAACTCCTCGCCGGGACCGTAGATGACGGGCGTGTCCCCGCGTGACGTACGCAGGTAACGCACCCCGTCCAGCTCCGCCATTCGGGCGACGAGCCGCCCGGTCTGGTGGGCGTCGCACGGGTAGAGGACCGTGGAGCCGTGGATCGCGCGGAAGGCCGCCAGGTCCTCCAGGCCCATCTGGGAGGGGCCGTCCTCGCCGATGGCGACGCCCGCGTGCGAGCCGACGAGGTTGATCCCGGCGCCGCTCACCGCCGCCATGCGCACGAAGTCCTGGGCGCGGCTGAGGAACGCGGCGAACGTCGCGGCGTACGGCACCCAGCCGCGCGCGGCCATGCCGACCGCGGTGGCGACGAGCTGCTGCTCGGCGATGTAGCACTCGAAGTAGCGGTCGGGGTGTTCCTTGGCGAACCACTCCGACCGTGTGGAGTCCCCCACCTCGCCGTCGATGGCCACCACGTCGCCGCGCGCCGTGCCGAGCGCGGTGAGCGCCCGGCCGTAGGCGTCGCGGGTGGCTACCGCGTCGCCGACGTCGTGGCGCGGCAGTTCGAGGTGCCCTGAGCGCCGCTCGGTGTGCGGGGCCCACGCGGCGGCGGGCTCGCGCGTCTCGACCGCGGCGGGCTCGCGCACCTCGACGTGGACCGGGTGTTCGCCGCCGAGCTCGGCGATCGCCTCCTCGGCGTCCGGCAGGGGTTTGCCGTGCCGGCCCTCCTTGTTCTCGACGGCGGCGACGCCCTTGCCCTTGAGCGTGCGGGCGAGGATGACGGTCGGCTGCCCGGCGGTGGAGGCCGCCTCCTGGAAGGCGCGGTCGATGGCGTCGACGTCGTGCCCGTCGACCTCGATGGCGTGCCAGTCGAAGGCCTTGAAGCGGTCGGCGTAGGCGCTCAGGTGCCACTCGTGGCGGGTCGGGCCGCGCTGGCCGAGGCGGTTGACGTCGACGATCACGGTGAGGTTGTCGAGGTGCTCGTACCCGGCGTGCTCGGCCGCCTCCCAGTTGGAGCCCTCGGCCAGCTCGCTGTCGCCGCAGAGCACCCAGGTGCGGTACGGGACGTGTTCGAGCCGCTTGCCGGAGAGCGCGATGCCGACGCCGACGGGGAGCCCCTGGCCGAGCGAGCCGGTGGCGGTCTCCACCCATGGCAGTGCCGTGGGTGTCGGGTGGCCCTGGAGGCGGCTGCCCTCCTTGCGGAAGGTGAGCAGCTCCTCGTCGGTGAGGGCGCCGGCGGCCTTGTACGCCGAGTAGAGCAGCGGTGACGCGTGGCCCTTGGAGAGGATGAAGCGGTCGTTGCCCGGATGGTCGGGGCGCTCGAAGTCGTAGCGCAGATGGCGGCCGAGGAGCACGGCCATCAGGTCGGCGGCGGACATGGAGGAGGTGGGGTGCCCGGAGCCCGCGGCGTCCGCGGCGCGCACGGAGTCGACGCGGAGCTGCTGGGCGAGGGCGGCGATGTCACTGCTGGTCATGAGGTCCTCCCGGTGGTTCAGGGCCTTCTGGGCGTGGAGGTCATCGGCGGAGTGGGGCGTGGCCGGCGGGAACACACGGCCTGGCGCGGCAGTACGGCATGGCGTCCAGGAGCCAGTCTGCGGCCACACGCGCGCGGTTGCCCGGCATGACGGCCAGAGGCGACGGCGTGCCTCCGGCGGGTCGGGCCCTCCGCGTGCCCGACCGTACGCACGCCAAACTCCGGCGCGGCGGGCGCGGAGGCGCGGCCTTCGCCGGGCCGAAACGTGAGGTCCGGCGGCCGTCAACCCCGTTTGCCCCGGCGCGCCGGGGTTACCCGGTCACTACCCGACGAACGCGAGTTCGGTACAGCCGAGCCGGTCGAGCGGGCCCCTGTGCACCCGGTGGTCGCCGCGGACCCGTGCGTCGCCTCGCCGGGCCCCCACGCCGCGCACCATGGACACAGGAAGATCCCGATGAAGGACGCAGTCTCCATCGAACGGCCCGCCGTCTCCGCCTACACAGTGCCCGCGGACGCTCCCGAGGCGGACGGCACCTTCGCCTGGGAAGCCACGACGATCGTCGTCGCCGAGGTCCGCGCGGGCGACGCCACGGGCACCGGCTGGACCTACGCGCCCGCGGCCACCGCGGCCCTGGTCGACGAGCAGCTCACCCCGGCGATCCTGGGGCGCGACGCCCTGGACATCCCGGCCGCGCACGACGCGATGACGAAGGCGGTCCGCGACACCGGCCGCTCGGGCGTCGCCGGGTGTGCCATCTCCGCGCTCGACATCGCCCTGTGGGACCTGAAGGCGCGCCTCCTCGAAATCCCCCTCGTACGTCTCCTCGGCGCGGCCCGTGAGGGGGTCCCCGTCTACGGCAGCGGCGGCTTCACGACGTACCACGACACGCATCTGGCGGCGCAGCTCAACGGCTGGGTGCACGGGCAGCACATTCCGCGCGTGAAGATAAAGATCGGTGAGGCCTGGGGCAGGGCGGCGGCCCGCGACGTGTCGCGGGTGCGCACGGCGCGCGAAGTCATCGGCCCGCACGCCGAGTTGTACGTCGACGCCAACGGCGCCTACACGCGCAAGCAGGCGGTACGGGTGGGCAAGGTGCTCGCCGAGCAGGGCGTGGGCTGGTTCGAGGAACCGGTGTCCTCGGACGATCTGCGGGGGCTCGCGCAGGTCAGGGACGCGCTGGTGTGCGACGTGACGGCGGGCGAGTACGGCTACGACCTGCCGTACTTCGCGCGCATGATCCCCTCCGTGGACTGCCTTCAGGTGGACGCGACGCGCTGCGGCGGCATCACCGGGTGGCTGCGCGCGGCGGCCCTCGCGCAGGCGCACGGCCTGGAGGTCTCGGCGCACTGCGCGCCCCACGCGCACGCCGCGGTCGCCGCGTGCGTGCCCAATCTGCGGCACATCGAGTGGTTCCACGACCACGTGCGCATCGAGTCGATGTTCTTCGACGGGGCGCTCGACCCGACCGGCGGCGTCATCCGCCCGGAGGGCGGCGTGGGGCACGGCCTTGAGCTGCGCACGGACGAGATCGAGGAGTTCCGCATCGCGTGACTCCCCCGTCCTGACCGGCCCCCGCAGGCGCAACCTGCCGGAGGCGGTGGCGGTCGGGCGGGCAATCATGAAATCGTTGCGGGGCCGGAGGTCGAAGAGGTGAGGGCGTTCCAATCATGGAGATCCTGGGGACCACGCTGCGTGTCTGCGTCGAGGACTTGGAGTCCTCCGTCGCGTTCTACGAACGTCTCGCGGGCGGCAAGGCGATGCGCTTCGAGCGCGGTGGCGTCTCCGTCGCCGCGATCGGTTGCTTCCTGCTGATGAGCGGCCCGAAGGAGGAACTGGACGTGCTCCGCAAGGTCGCGGCGACCATCGCGGTGCGGGACGTCGACGAGGCGTACACCGTACTGACCGCCTCCGGCGCCCGCGTCATCGCGGGGCCTGTCCCCACCCCGGCGGGCCGCAACCTCATCGCGATGCACCCGGACGGCTCCATCTTCGAGTACGTGGACCGCCGCGCGACCGCGACCTGACGCACCGCGTGCCGTCGGCCGCCGCCGGAGAGGGCGGCGGCCGACGGCGGCGTCACGCGGTGCCGCTCAGAGCGTCTTGCCGAGGCGGTCGGCGAGCAGGGCGGCGAAGCGGGCCGGGTCGGCGAGGTCGCCGCCCTCGGCGAGCAGGGCCGTGCCGTACAGCAGCTCGGCCGTCTCCTTCAGCACCGGGTCCTGCGCCCGCTGCTCATGCGCCGTCTTCAACGCGCCGACAAGCTGGTGCCCCGGGTTGAGCTCCAGGATGCGCTTGACCGGCGGAAGCTCCTGGCCCATCGCCTTGTACATCTTCTCCAGGGCCGGGGTCAGGCCGTCGTCGTCGCTGACCAGGCACGCCGGTGAGCTGGTGAGCCGGGTCGTCAGGCGTACGTCCTTGACGTCGTCCAGCGTTTCGTTCAGCCAGGCCAGCACCCCGGCGTAGGCCTCGGCCTGCTCCGGCGGCGCCTCCTCGTCGGAGGGCAGGTCGACCTCGCCGCGGGCGATGGAGCGGAACTCCGTGCCCGCGTGCTCGCGGACCGCCTCGACCCAGATCTCGTCCACCCGGTCCGTGAGCAGCAGGACCTCGTACCCCTTGGCCTTGAACGCCTCCATGTGCGGGGAGTTCTCGATCTGGGCGCGGCTGTCGCCGGTCATGAAGTAGATCTTGTCCTGGCCCTCCGGCATCCGTTCGAGGTAGTCCGCCAGGGTGGTCGGCTCCTCGCCCGCCGTGGAGGCGAAGGAGGCGATGTCGAGGATCGCCTTGTGGTCCTCGGACGGGTCGAGCAGGCCCTCCTTGACGGCGGGGCCGAACTCGCGCCAGAACGTGCGGTACTTCTCGGCGTCCTTGCCCATCAGCTCCTTGACGGACGCGAGGACCTTCTTCGCCAGCCGGCGGCGGATGAGCTGGATGTGCCGGTCCTGCTGGAGGATCTCGCGGGAGATGTTCAGCGACAGATCCGCGGCGTCCACGACTCCCTTGACGAAGCGGAGGTGGTCGGGCAGGAGCTCGCGGCTGTCGTCCAGGATGAACACGCGCTTGACGTAGAGCTGGAGGCCGTGGCGGGAGTCGCGCTGGTAGAGGTCGTGCGGGGCCCGGGACGGCAGGAAGAGCAGGGCCTCGTACTCGAAGGTGCCCTCGGCCCGCATCTGGATGATGTCGAGCGGGTCCGACCAGTCGTGGCTGACGTGCCGGTAGAACTCGTGGTACTCCTCGTCGCTCACCTCCGAGCGCGGGCGGGCCCAGAGCGCCTTCATCGAGTTGAGGGTCTCGCCGCCCATCGCCACCGGGAACGAGATGAAGTCCGAGTACCGCTTGACGATCTCCCGGATCTTCCCCGCGTCGGTGTAGTCGTGGAGGCCGTCCTCCTGGTCGGCGGGGCGCAGGTGGACGCTGACCGAGGTGCCTTCCGGCGCGTCCTCGACGGTCTCGATGGTGTACGTCCCGTCGCCGTCCGACTCCCAGCGCACCCCGGTCTCCTCACCGGCCTTGCGGGTCAGCAGGGTGACCTTGTCGGCGACCATGAACACGGAGTAGAAGCCGACGCCGAACTGGCCGATCAGCTCGGCCGACTCCTTGTTCTCCTTGAGCCGGCGCAGCGTCTCGGCCGTGCCGGACCTGGCGATGGTGCCGATCAGGCCGACGACCTCGTCGCGCGACATGCCGATTCCGTTGTCCCGCACGGTCAGCGTGCGGGCCTCGGTGTCGGCCTCGATCTCGATGCGCAGGTCGTCCGCCTTGAGGCTCTCGTCCCGCAGACCGGCCAGCCGCCGCTTGTCCAGGGCGTCTGAGGCGTTGGAGATGAGTTCGCGCAGGAAGATGTCCTTGTTGGAGTAGATGGAGTGGACCATCAGATCCAGCAACTGACGCGCCTCGGCCTGGAACTCCAGCGTCTCGGTGCTCATGACTTCCCTTCTGGTCGGTGGTTCTGTGCGACGCCAATATTTTCAGGACGCGGCGCCGTTCGCATACGTCGGGGTCACAGAGCCGGTGTTCATGACCCCGGCTGCCGCATCCGGAAGTCGTAGGGGGCCGGGACGGGTTCGCCGCCGGTGGCCGCGGTCCACAGGTCGCCCAGGGTCTCGGCGCCCTCGCGCAGGTCCGCCGCCTCGAAACCCTCTTCGAAGACGGCGCGCACCGCCGCCATGTTGCCTTCGGCGTAGCAGAGTTGGGCTTCCAGGAGCCGGAAGCTGCCGCGTGCCCTGGTCGTCTCGTGCAGCCGCCGCCACACCTCCCGGGCGGCTTCCGGGCGGCCTGCGGCGAGCAGGGCGGTGATGGCCTCCTTGCCGAGGGCCGCCGTCGCCGCCGTCCAGGCGACGCCGTCGTCGCGCCGCTCCTGGCAGAGGTCGTCGAAGGCCTCGGCGTACCGGTCGGCGGCCCGCTCGTCATGGCCCTCCGTCCGGTCGGCGACGGCCAGGCAGCGCAGCAACGGCCAGCGCGAGGGGGCGAGTCCGAGGCCGCGCTCCCAACTGCGGACGGCCTGCGCGCAGTCGCCCGCGTGCCACTGGGCGACCCCCAGGTGGTATTCGGCGTGCGGACGCGCGGGCGCCGTCTCCAGCATGTCGCGCCACTGCCGCGAGACGAGCGTGGGCCCCGGCGGCGCCACCTTGCGCGGCTCCGGGACGGCCCCGGTGTGGAGCAGTTCGAGCCACGGCGCCTGCTCGGGGCCGAGCGTCGACTCCTCGAAGGGCGTGCCCGGCAGCTTGTACCCGGCCCGCAGCACCTCCAGAGCGCCCCATCCCGAGCCCGTCGCGAGCCGCTCCCCCGGCTCCGTGTCGGCGCGGCCGAGCCACGCCTCGTACGCGGCGTCGACGGCCTCGCGCGGCAGGGCGTCGGCGAGCCGCGCGGCCACCTCGCCGCGGGCGCCCGGCCAGTCGCCGTGCACCAGGTCGGGCCGCGCCTCGATCGGCCCGTAGGACTCCAGCCAGCTGAACTCGGCCTCGGCGTCCAGGCGTACGTGCTCCAGTTGGGTGCGGGCGAGGCCGGCCTGGATCTCCGCGTAACCCCCGGTGCCGGGTTCGGTGAGCCACTGCTGCCAGCGCCGCCCGCCGGGTCCCGAGCCCCAGACGAAGAGCTTGCGGCCGCGCGGCAGGTCGGTGGAGGTCTGGACGATGCCGTGCCCGGAGCCGTCGAGCGCGGCGATCCAGCGCCGGGCGCCGTCGGGCACGTCGTAGAAGTAGTCGGCGGCGTACTCACTGCGCTCCGGGTACGTCCGGTCGACGCCCTCGGCCTCGGGGACCGGCACCTTCCGCAGTCCGCCCGCGTACGAGAACCGCCATGCCTCGTCGGCCGGGGCGAGCACCCTGCGCTCCTCGGGCACCGCGATGTTCGACCACCAGTAGACGGGCGCGGGCTTCTCGTGCGGGTTGCGGACGCGCACCCCCACGTGCAGGAAGTCGGAGTCCTCGGGGAGCCAGAGGTCCACCTGGAAGGGCAGGTCGCGCAGCCGCTCCCACTCCCACAGGCGCAGCATCTCCCCGCCGTCGGGCGCGGTGACCCTGGCCGCGTGCAGGGGCGCGCAGGACAGGGTGGTGTGTCCGGTGGCGCCGATGTTCCACTCGATGCCGCCGGAGAACCAGGCGCCGTTGAGCGCGAAGCAGGCGGGCTGGAGGACCGGGTTGCGGTAGAGGAGTTCGCGTCCGGTCGGCTTGTGCAGCAGGGAGTGGACGCGGCCGCCGTACCCGGGCAGGACGGTGGCGCGCAGCCGGTCGTTCTCGATGACGAGGGTGTCGAGCTCCGTGTCGGCGCGCTCGCGGCCGTACCCGTCGAGCACGCGTACGGGAAGGATGCCGCGCAGCGGTGCGTACCCGAGCTGGCGGGCCATGTCACGCGGCAGGTCGTCCTTGCCCCGCTCGTCGAGCCGGTGGACTTCGTGGAGGGGCCGCAGCGGGGGCAGCGGGTTCTCGGGGCCCAGCGGGGCGGCGGGCAGGGTGAGTACGTCGCGGCGCACGGTGGTCTTCACGATCACCATGGAACACGGTCGCCGCGGCGCCGAACAGAGGGTCTGGGGGCCAGGTTTCCGCGAAGGCCGCTATCCGGGCCCCGGTGTCACCTGCGCCGCCCCATGAAGTAGGCGCCGCACAGGGCCCCGAGCAGCCCGGTGGCGAGCAGCGCCGTCCACAGCGGCATGGTCACTTCGGGGACCAGCAGGCGGATCTTCGTGCTGCGGGTGTTCTCGAAGATGAAGACCAGGGTGAGGACGGCGATGACGGCGACGATCACCCTGCCGGGCGTCACCATGCCGCCGCCGTCCTTCGAGCCGCCCTGGGCAGACCTGGGGCTCATGGTGGGACCCTTCCGTCGGAGGTGTGCGCATCCCCCGGCACCAGCATGGGCGGCCGGTGCCGGTTCGCGCGCGGTGGGAGTGCCTCCGGGACGTGCCCCTGGGCCATGCGGGTGAACGTCAGTGGCGGACGACGGGCAGGTCGAGGGTGCCGGTGTCGCCGGGCGCGCTGGTCACCGTGACCGGCTTGACGCCCCTGTTCCCGCCGTACGCGCCGTCGCTCGCCGCGATCACGAGCCGCAGGCGGTGGCCGGCGTCGTAGCGGTGCACGATGCCGGGCAGCGAGACGGTGAACGGCTTCGTCACGTCGGGCACGCGCACCGGGGAGACGAGCCGGTGGACCAGCGTCTTCTTCCCGTCGGGCGCGACGTCGTACAGCTTGGCGAAGAGGACCAGCTTGTCGGCGGCGTCACCGGAGTGCTGCACCCGTTCGGTCCTCGGCGAGATCACCTTCAGCCGCGCCTTCGGCGCTCCCACCACGTCCACGGCGTCGGCGAAGGGCTCGGTCGTCCAGTCGAGGTAGGTGCCCTTCAGGTCGTGCGGCACAGGGTCGGGCAGGCCGATCATCGCGGCGAGCGAGGACTCCGAGTGGCTGGTGGGCACCAGCCAGTTCCGGTACTCGCGGCTGCCGCGCGCCACCTTCTTCCGGTTGTCGACGAGCTTGCCGTCGCCGGAGAGGTAGAGCCTGCGGTTGAGCGCGGGGACGTCGCCCGCGGTCGCGTAGGTGTGCCGCGGGTCGCCGATCCAGTCGCGGTAGTAGGCGAAGGAGGGGCCGGTGTCGGCGCCCTTGTCGTGGCGCAGATAGCGGTCGAACCAGGCCAGGACGCGCTTGCCGACGTAGGAGGTCTCCAGGTTGCCCGCGCCCATGTTCAGCTCGCCGGAGGCCGGGTCGCTCTCGCCGCCGCTGTGGCCCGCGGACTGCCAGATCATCTTCGCCGTGGTGCCCCGCGCCTTGAGCGTCTTGTACGTCGCCTCGGCCTCGCCGAGGTTGAAGAGGCTGTCGGCCTGGCCCTGCACGAGGAGCGTGGGCGCCTTCACGCGGTCGAGGTAGGAGACCGGGGAGACGCTGCGCGCGTACTCCTGGAGGGCCTCGGTCCGGTCGGCGGGGTAGCGGCCCGAGTTGAGCGTGCGGATCGTCTCGCAGGCCTTGGTGACGAAGTGCAGGCAGCTCAGGGAGTTGATGCGGGAGGGGTCGAGGCTGGGCTGGAGCAGCGGCTGGCCCTCGCCGATGAGGAAGAAGCCGTTCATCCACTGCCATTTGGCGGCGCCGGGGACGCTGCGGTCGGCCGCGTTGTTCGGGTCGAGCGAGTAGGAGAGGTCGTTCCAGGTGACCATCGGGACGAGGGCGTCGACGCGGTGGTCCACGGCCGCCGTCGCGAGCTGGATGGCGCCGCCGTAGGAGCCGCCGATCATGCCGACGCGCGGGTCTCCCGCGCCGTCGGAGGTGACGTAGTCGACCTTGGTGCCGTCGTCGGCGGCGCGCTTGCCGCCGAGGAAGTCGACGAGCCCGGAGGCGGCCTTGCCGTCGATGCCGGGGTCGTCGAGGGAGATCAGGCAGCCGGACTTGCCGAAGCCGAGGCCGGAGTAGACGAGCGAGACGTAGCCCCGCTCGGCGAAGGCCTTGCCCCCGGCCGCGGTCCCGCCGTCGGACTTGCTGCCGCCGAAGCCGTTGGTCGTGAGCACGGCGGGCGCGGGGTGCGCGGCGTCCACCCCGGCGGGCCGGTACAGGTCGGCGTCGACCGTGCAGTTCCGCCCGCCGGCCTGGACGGTGAACTTCAGCGCGGTGACGGTGTACTGCCCCGCCGCGCTCGCCGTGGCCGGAGCGGCGACGGCCAGCGGCGCGGCGAGCACCGCCGTGACGGCGAGGGCGAGCGGTGTGCGGGCCGGGGCGGGGCGACGGGACACAGGGACCTCCACGCTGAGGACGGCCGACGGCGGACGGCAGCGGGCGCCCAGGAGGCGACAACCGGCGTCTACTGACCGGTAGGTACCGGCCTGCTCATGCTGTGACACGTGTCAGGCGAAGGTCAACGCCCGTGACAGCGGTTTCTTCCGGGAGATCCGGTGCAGGGCGGCGACGAGGGGGCGCCACCCCGGCCCTAGCCGAGCGCGGGCGTGTCCAATGTCAACGTCCCCGCGTCGGCGTCGAGTTCGCCCGGCACCCCGAACGGCACGGTCAGCGCCCCCGCGCAGTGGCCGAACCCGAACTCCTCGGCCACCGGGACGCCGAGCCCGCCGAGCCGGTCGGCGAGGACGGCGCGCACCTCGTCGTAGGGCCCGCACTCCTGCCAGGAGCCGAGCGCGATGCCCGCCACCCCCGTCAGCCACCCCGCGCGCAGGAGCTGGGTGAGGACGCGGTCCAGGCGGTACGCGTCCTCACCTATGTCCTCGAGGAAGAGCAGCCCGCCGCGCGCGGAGGGCCGTACGTGCGGGGTGCCCAGGTCGGCGGCGAGCAGCGACAGGCAGCCGCCGAGCGTGACGCCCCTGGCCCTGCCCCCGGCGAGCGCGCCCGCGCCCTCGGGGGCGGTGATCACCCGGGCGTCCTCCGGGGTGAACAGGGTGGTGCGCAGGTGGTCCTGGGCCCGCGCGTTCTTGAGGAAGTCCTCGACGGCGGTCATCGGGCCGTGCAGGGTGGCGATGCCGAGCCGCGTGGCGAACGCCTCGTGCAGGGCGGTGATGTCGCTGTAGCCGAGGAACACCTTGGGCGTGGCCCGCCGCATCGCCTCCCAGTCCAGGAGGTCCACCATGCGCTGGGCCCCGTACCCGCCCCGGGCGCAGAGGACGGCGGCCACGGAGGGGTCGCACCACGCCTGCTCCAGGTCGCGGGCCCGGTCGGCGTCCGCGCCCGCGAGGTACCCCAACTCCCGGTGCCCGTCGAGGGCATGGGGCATGACGAACGGGTCCAGGTCCCAGCCGCGCAGGACGTCCAGGCCGATCTGGAGCCTGGCCTCGGGGACGGGGCCGCTCGGCGCGACGACGGCGACCCGGGCACCGGGCGTCAGACGCGGCGGGCGCACAAGGGGTCTCACCGGTCCCATCGGCCTCACTTGTCGAGCTCCAGGGTGGGGACGCGGCCGGCGAGCGCGATGGCGAAGGCCTGGGCGTACAGGGAGAGTTCGGCCTCCAGGGCGCGGACCATGGTGTCGGCGCGGCGGAAGCCGTGCCCCTCGCCCTCGAAGGCGATGTAGGCGTGCGGCAGCCCGCGCCGCTGCGACCTGGCGAGGAACTCCTCGGACTGGGCGGGCGGGCAGACCACGTCGTCGAGCCCCTGGAGGAGCAGGAACGGCGCGGTGATCCGCTCGGCGTGTTCGAGGGGCGAGCGCTCCGCGTACCGTCCTGGCACCTCGGCCAGCGGTCCCACGATCGACTCCAGGTAACACGACTCCAGGTCGTGGGTGCCTCCGGAGGCGAACGCGGTGAGGTCGAGCACCGGATAGATGATCGTGCCGCAGGCGTAGACGTCCGTGGTGGCGAGCGAGGCGGCCGTGGTCCAGCCGCCCGCGCTGCCGCCCCTGATCGCGAGCCTGGACCGGTCGGCGGTGCCCTCGTCGGCCAGGGCGAGGGCGACCGCCGCGCAGTCGTCGACGTCGACGATGCCCCACTGCTCGCGCAGCCGCTCGCGGTAGGCGCGGCCGTAGCCGGTGGAGCCGCCGTAGTTCACCTCGACGACGCCGATGCCGCGGGAGGTGAAGTAGGCCACGGAGAGGTCGAGCACGAGGGGCGAGCGGCTCGTGGGGCCGCCGTGCGCCCACACCACATAGGGCGGCAGCTCGTCGTCGGGCGCGATGTGGCCGGGGTGGTGCGGCGGGTACACGTGGGCGTGGATCTCGCGTCCCGCGGGGCCGAGGAAGGTGCAAATCTGCGGTTCCGGGTAGTACACGGGGTCCACGGGGTCGTCGTGGGCGGCGCCGACGACCCGGGCGTGGCCGGTGCCGGTGTCCAGTTCCACGACCTCGTACCCGCTGCGGGGGCTCGCGGCGACGCCGAGCACCCGGGGGCCGTGCGTGGCGACGCCGGCCGCGAACTCCGTCCACGGGCCCGCCGTGTCGACGACCTCACCGGTCTCGGGGTCGAGTATGCCGAGGCTGGAGGAGCCCTTGCCGTGCACGACGGCGATGAGGCCGCTGTCGAGCGGCGCGAACCAGTTCAGGCCGATCTGCCACAGCGGGCCCGCGAACTCCTCTTCGCGCGGGCAGAGCGGCCGTACGCCCGCCGGGTCGTCCGGGGCGGCGCGGTACAGGTTCCACCAGCCGCTGCGGTCGCTGGAGAACAGCAGCCGCCCGTCCGGCGCCCACTCCACCTGGGCGATGGATTCCTCGGGGCCGCCCGCGAAGGTCTCCGCCCGGCCGAAGGTGCCGTCCGCGCGGACCTCGGCGACGATCAGCTCCGTGCCGTCCCAGGGCATCCGCGGATGGTCCCAGGCGACCCAGGCGACGCGGCCGCCGTCGGGCGAGAGCCGGGGGCCGGTGACGAAGCGGTGGGCGCCGTCGGAGAGCTCGCGCACCGCGGCCCGGTCATCGGCCGCCGAGCCGTCGAGCGGCACGGCGACGATCACCCGCCGCACATCGGTGGCCGCCTCCCCGGTGAACTCCTCGCACACGCACCAGACCTCGCCCCGGTCGAGGCGGACCACCGGGTCGGCCCAGCGCAGGCCGCCGCCCACAGCGGAGAGCGGGGTCAGGGGGCGCGGCCCGGCGCCGGGGGCGTCGGGCTCGTACGCGTACAGGCGCTGGTCGGCGAAGTCGACGAAGACCAGCAGCGGCCCCTGTGGCCGGTCGGCGCCGGCCCAGGGGCGGCCGCCGTACTCCACGACGCGGCTGCGCGCGTTCCACGGCGCGGGCAGCACCGTCCGCTCCTCGCCGTCCGGCAGGCGCCGCACCAGCGCGCGGCGGCCGCCCTCGCCGGGCCGCGGCTCGGTCCACCACGCCTCCGCGCCGACGTAGCCGACGTACCCCGGAGCGCCGTCGTGGGCGGCGGCGAGCTCGGCGTCGATCGGTGACGGCCATGATCCGTACGCCCGGGTCTGCTTCATGTCCTTCTCCTCCCCCAATGTCATTCCTAGGCCGTACGGAGAAAGCGGTCGAGGACACGGACGCCGAAGTGCAGTGCCTCGACGGGCACGCATTCGTCGACTCCGTGGAAGAGCGCCTGGTAGTCGAAGCCCTCCGGTGTCCTCAAGGGTGAGAAGCCGTAGCCGGTGATGCCGAGGCGCGAGAACTGTTTGGCGTCCGTGCCTCCCGACATGCAGTACGGCACGACGTGCCCCTCGGGCGCGAACTCCTCGACGGCGGCGCGCATGCGCGCGTACGTCGGCGAGGCGACCGGCGCTTGCAGCGCCGTCTCGCGATGGTGGAACTCCCAGTCGACGTCAGGCCCGGTGAGTCGGTCAAGCGTGCTACGGAACTCTTCCTCGCCGCCGGGCAGAAAGCGGCCGTCGACGTAGGCCACGGCCTCCCCGGGAATCACATTGACCTTGTAACCCGACTGGAGCATCGTCGGATTGGCGCTGTTGCGGACCGTGGGCTCGACGAGCGCGGCGGTCGGGCCGAGCTTCTCCAGGAAGTCGTCCACGTCGAACCCCCGTGCCTCGGGGTCGCCCTCCAGGCCGTACAGCGCGCCCAGTTCGGCGAGCGCGGCCCGCACGGTCGGGGTGAGCCGCACCGGCCACCGGTGCTCGCCGATGCGGGCGATGGCGGCGGCGAGCCTGCTCACCGCGTTGGCGCGGTTGACCTTGGAGCCGTGGCCCGCCTTGCCGCGCGCGGTGAGCTTGAGCCAGCCCGTGCCGCGCTCCCCCGCGGCGATCGGGTAGAGCTGGTTGCCCCGCCCGTCGTGGAAGGTGAAGGCCCCGGATTCGCTGATGCCCTCGGTGCAGCCCTCCAGGAGCGGGGCGTGCTTGTCGGCGAGGAAGCCGGAGCCGTCCTCGGCGCTCGCCTCCTCGTCGGCGGTGAAGGCGATCACGATGTCGCGCCTCGGCCGTACCCCGGCGCGTGCCCAGCTCCGGGCGACGGCCAGGATCATCGCGTCCATGTTCTTCATGTCGATCGCGCCGCGGCCCCAGACGACGCCGTCGCGGATCTCCCCGGAGAAGGGGTCCACGCTCCAGTCGGCCGCCTGTGCGGGCACGACGTCGAGGTGGCCGTGGACGAGGAGCGCGTCGGCGCCGGGGTCCGTGCCCTCGATGCGCGCGACGACGTTCGTGCGCCCGGGGCTGCGCTCCAGGAGTGTGGGGGTCAGGCCCGCGTCGGCCAGGCGCTCGGCGGCGTACTCGGCGGCGGGCCGCTCACGGCAGTCGCCGTCGCCGCGGTTGGTGGTGTCGATGCGGATCAGCTCGGAGGTGAACGTCACGACCTCGTCGAGCGCCCGCGCGTCCACCTGGTCGCCGCCCTCCCGGTCCCGCTCCTGGTCGTACCTGTGGTCAGCCATACTGCTCCTCCACGGCGGCGGAGGCGATCGTCGTAACCGCCTTGAAGGTACGGATCCCCTCGTACATCGTCTCGCTGTCGTACGCGACCCTGCGCTCCCCCGTCTGGCGCACGCCGGGTACGACGGTGGACGCCATCGACAGGTGCTCGGCGTCGAACTCGACCTCGACGGTGAACGGACCCGCCGCCACCGGCTCCCGGCGGCCGGCGAGCGCGGCGGCCTCCTTGGCGGCGGCGCGGATGTCGGCGGCGGTGCGGGCGGGGGTGCGGCAGACCGCCGCGTAGCGCGAGACGTGGTCCTTGACGGCGACCTTGAGCGCGCCGGGCGCGTAGCCGAGGGCGTCCTCGCAGGCGAGGTCGTCGCCGGTGACGAGCACCACGGGGACGCCGAACTCGGCGACGACGTGCGAGTTCAGGAGCCCCTCGCTGGCGCGTATGCCGTCGACCCAGACGCCGGTGATCTGGTTGGCGAGGTAGGTGTGGGCGAGGACGCCCTCCATGCCCGCGCCCGCGTGGTAGCCGACGAACGCGATGCCGTCCACGTCGCCGTGCTGGACGCCCTCCACCATGGACAGCGACTTGTGCCGCCCGGTGAGCATCTCGGCCCGCTCGTCAAGCTGCTCCAGCAGGAGGTTGCGCATGCTCCAGTGTGCTTCGTTGACGAGCACCTCGTCGGCCCCGCCGTCGAAGAAGCCGAGCACGGCCGCGTTCACGTCCGAGGTGAACATCGACCGGCAGCGTTCCCACTGGGCGGTGCCCGGCAGCACGTCGGCCGGCCAGGTCACTCCGGTGGCGCCCTCCATGTCGGCGCTGATGAGGATCTTCATGCTGCGTCACGTTACGCGTGGGAGCGGCCGCCGTTCCAGCCTGGAAGGCCGTTTCGTCTAGGTGGCCGCGCGCGCCTCGGAGCCGGCGGTGCCCGGTGAGGTGTCGAAGCTCAGCGTCCGGTAGACCGACACGCCGCCCGCCAGCTCCGCGCAGGCCTGGGCCGCCGCCGTCACGCGCCGGGTGTACGAGGGGTCGGTGGCGTCGAGCAGTATCCCGAGCGTCGTGCCGCTGTGGCCCACCGCGACGCCGAGGCCGCCGACCTCGCGGCAGATGGCCCGCATCGGATCGAGGGCGTGCTTGTGGCGCAGGGTCTGGTTCATCAGGGCGCTGCGCGTGGCGATCCTGCCGACCTCGGCGAGGTCCCTGCGGCGCACGGCGTCGGTGAGCCCTGCGAGCAGCTCCGCGTAGGTGCGCCGGTCGGCGGCGGTGAACGGCTTGGGGATGCGGTTGAAGTCCACGGTGTCGACCGAGCCGCCCTCGTCGACGCCGACGACGGCCATGGCGGGCAGCGAGCCGAGGACCGAGCGGAGCCGGACGCTGCGGTGGTGGAAGGCGACGATCGCGGGGTAGAGCACGCCGTCGGTGGGCTCGATGCGGGCCAGGAGCCGTTCGATGCGGGCCGGCGGCATCGCGACGTCCAGGGCCCTGCCGACCGCCCGCGCGGTGGCGACCAGGTCGGCGGAGGAGCTGGCGAGGCCCTTGCCCTCGGGGATCACGCTGCTGACGGTGAGCACCCCGCCGCGCGCGGGGCCGCGGGGCGCCGACGCGGCGATCATCCGGGCGAGGCGCAGCGCCTTGGTCTTGCGCGGCGGCCACACCTCGATGCCGCCGGACGCGGAGCCCTCGCGGAAGGTGGCCATGGTCCAGCGGGCGACCGGCAGCGTCACGAGGAAGTCCCCGTCGTCCTCCGGCAGTACGCCCTGGAGCAGCTCGCCGAAGGTGCCGAAGGCGGTGCCCACCCCCGTCCTCGCCGATGCCCCCCGGCGGGGCGGGCGGGGCAGGACTGCGGCCTCCTGGGACAGCTTCACGCGGCTCCTCTCGACTGCGCGGGGCGTGCGGCTCGCCGCCCGGCGTGGACCAGTGTGCCGACCTTAGCCGGTCTTGACAATCATTTTCATCTGGTGTGATGCTCTCGTCCTCTTCCGCACTCAGTCCACGGGGGTCCCAGCCATGCACGCGCACATCGCAGAAGCGGTGAAGAAACCCGACCTCATATCCCTCGAACCCGGCCTGGCCTGCCTGCGGTTCGAGACCATGAAGATCTACTCGGCCCTCGGCGCCGTCCGGCACCTGCTCGACACCGGGGCGGTGCGACCGGGCGACACGCTCATCGACAGCTCCAGCGGCATCTACGCGCAGGCCCTGGCGCTCGCCTGCCACCGCTACGGCATGAAGTGCCACATCGTGGGCTCCACGACCGTGGACCGCTCGACCCGCGTCCAGCTCGACATCCTCGGCGCCACCCTGGAACAGGTCGCGCCCTCCAAGGACCTGCGCCTCGACCAGGAGTTGAGGGTGCGGCGCATCGCCGAGATCCTGGCCGACAACCCCTCGTACCACTGGATGCGCCAGTACCACGACGCCATCCACTACTACGGCTACCGCGAGGTCGCCGAGTCGATCCGCGAGGACATCCCCAGCGGCCCGCTCGCGCTCGTCGGCGGTGTCGGCTCCGGCGCCTCGACGGGAGCCATCGCGGGCTATCTGCGCGAGGCCGGGCGGGACGTGACGCTGGTGGGCGTGCAGCCCTTCGGCAGCGTCACCTTCGGCTCCGAGCACGTCGCGGACCCGGACATGATCATCGCCGGGATCGGCAGCGCCATCCCGTTCGACAACGTCCGGCACGAGCTGTACGACCGCGTGCACTGGGTGAACTTCGACTGCGCGGTGTCCGGCGCGGTCGCCCTGCTGCGCACCAGCGGCATCTTCGCCGGGCTCTCGGCGGGCGCCGCGTACCTCGGTGCCCTGTGGGAGCGGCGCAGGGACGACTCACGCACCTACGTCTTCATCGCCGCCGACACCGGCCACCGCTATGTCGACAGCGCCTACGCGAAGCACGAACAGGCCCCGGACATCGACACGTTGAAGCCGCACGAGATCACCTCGCTCGACGAGCTGCGTCACCCCTGGTCCACCACGGCCTGGCCCACCGTCACCCACTGAGGCTGCCGGCCACCGGCAGCCCCCTCAGAGAGAACACACATGTCACACCCCATACTCCACACCGTCGCGGACCTCACCGAAGCCGTCCTCGCCGGCGCCCACGGGCCCGACCCGGCCGAGCTGACCGTCACCAGCGCGTTCTGGCTGTACAACACCACCCGCCTCGCGGGCGGCGACGTCACCTACCACAACCACTACCTGCTGTTCCGCGTCGGCGACGCCTTCGGCGCCTGCTCCTTCGAAGCCGGTGAACTCGCCCCCGAGTTCTGCGAGAACGCCTCCGGGCAGCCCCTGGCCAAGCTGCTCCGCCATGAGTCGGCGGCCGTGCGCACCGCCGCGCTCGACGCCTACCTGGCCCGGGTGCGCCCGCACCGCGACGCCCCCGACGCCGAGCGCGTCATGCTGCCGACCGGCACGCCCGAGGTGCGCGCCGAGGCCCGTGACGCGGCCGTCGCCGGGCTGCTCGACATCGCGCCCGGCGCCAAGGTCGCCCTGATCGGCGTGGTCAACCCGCTGGTCGCGGCGATACGGGAGCGGGGCGGCGTCTGCCTGCCCTGTGACCTCAACCTCCGTACGACCGCCTGGGGCGACCCGGTCAGCGACGACATGACCGAGGTCCTCGCGCAGGCCGACGCCGTGGTCGCCACCGGCATGACGCTCAGCAACGGCACCTTCGACCTGATCCTGCGGCACTGCGTCGAGCACGGGACGCCGCTGACCGTCTACGCCCAGAGCGGCAGCGCCGTCGCCCGCGCCTTCGTCGGCTCAGGCGTGACCGCGCTGAACGCCGAGCCGTTCACCTTCTCCCAGTTCAGCGCCGACGCCACGCCGATGTACCGCTACCGCGCCGCCCTCGGACACGGAGCGGCTGCGTGAGCGTCGACGCCGTCAACAAGCCGGTGCCGGACGACACCGAGGAGCCCGTCCCCGGCGACCTGCGGATGGCCCGCGCCCTGTGGCCCGTGCTGCTCGCCTCCGCCGTGGGCCTGCTGCCGTTCACCGTGTTCAGCACCTACCTCGTCCCCATCGCCGACGACGCGGGCAGCAGCGTCGCCGCGATGGGCGGCCTGCGCGGACTCGGCGGCCTCGCCGCCCTGCTCGTGGGCACCGCCCTGGCCCCGTTCATCGACCGCGTACCCAAGGAGTGGGCGGCGGCGGGCGCGCTCGTCGCGCTCGGCGTCTCCGCGGCGCTCGGCGCCGCCGGGGGCTTCGCCCTGTTCGCCGTGTTCTGCCTGCTGGTCGGCGCGAGCACCGCCGTCCTGAACCCGGCGCTCACCGCGGCCGCCGCCGACCGCTTCGGCACCGGCAAGGCGGCCGGGCGCGCGGCGACCCTGGTGACCGCGACGACGTCCATGACCGCCATGCTCGCGGCCCCGGTCATCGCGGTGCCCGCGCTGTTCTGGGGCTGGCAGGGCGACCTGTTCGCGGTGACCGCGCTCTCGCTGCTGCTTGCCGTGGTGTTCGTGGCGCGGCGCGGGAAGCCGCGGGAGGCGGACGCCTCGGCGAGCGCGCCGCGCATCGGCTACCTCGCCTCGTTCAAGGCGCTGGCCGCGGTACGCGGTGTGGTGCCGCTGCTGCTCATCGGGTTCCTGCGCACCGCGGTCTTCATGGGCTACCTGTCGTACCTGGCGGCCTTCTACGAGGAGCGGTTCGACCTCGACGCCGGGCTGTTCACCCTCGTATGGACGCTCAGCGGCGCGGCGTTCTTCGTCAGCAACCTGCTCACCGGGCGCGTCACCAACTCCGCCGCACCACGCGTCAGCACGGAGCGCATGCTCACCATCGGTCTGGTGGCCGCCCTGGTCTCCGTCGTGGGCTTCTACTTCACGCACTGGCTGCCGCTCGCCCTCGCCATGACCGCACTGCACGCGGCCGGCCACGCGATCGTCGCCGCCTGCGTGGTCAGCCTCCTGGTGCGGCGCTGCGGCACGGCGCTGCGCGGCTCCGCGCTGAGCCTGAACGCCGCGGGACAGAGCCTCGGCGTCTTCGCCGGCGCGGCGCTCGGCGGCGCGGGCCTCGGCCTGGCCGGCTACCCGGGCACCGCCGTCGTGTTCGGCGCCCTGGTCGTCGCGGCGCTCGGCGCGGCCGTCCTGGTGCCGCGCGGGCACCACGACGACGACGTGGCGCGGGCGGAGGGCACGTGAGCACCGTCACGGAGGCACTGCCCCTGACGTCGCGGACCGCGCTGCGGGACCGGCTCGCCTCGCCGAAGGCGCTGGTGGCGACCTGCGTCGGGCTCTTCCTCGTCCTCCTCGCGTCCGTCGTCGTCGCCATCGGTCTCGGCGCGGCCCTCGTGACGCCCGCCGAGACCGCCCGCTATCTGTGGGCGGCGCTCAGCGGCGGGCGCGTCGCCGCCGACGACATCACCACGTACCAGATCGTCTGGCAGATCCGGACGCCGCGCGTGCTGCTCGCCGCGCTGGTGGGGGCCGGTCTCAGCGCGGTCGGCGTCGCCATCCAGGCGATGGTGCGCAACGCCCTGGCCGACCCCTTCGTCCTCGGCGTCTCCTCGGGCGCCTCGGTGGGCGCGGTCGGCGTGACGGTGACCGGAGGGCTTGCCGCGCTCGGTGTCTACGCCGTCTCCGCCGGGGCCTTCATCGGCGCGCTCGTCGCCTCGTTCCTCGTGTACGTGGCGTCGTCGAACCGCGGGGTGCTCTCGCCGCTGCGGCTCGTCCTGACGGGCGTGGCCATGTCCCTGGGCTTCCAGGCCCTGATGAGCGTCATCATCTACTTCGCGCCGGACAGCGAGGCCACCGGGATGGTCCTGTACTGGACCATGGGCAGCTTCGGCGCGGCCAGTTGGGGCGCGCTGCCCGTCGTCGCCGCCGTCGTCCTGCTCGGCCTCGCCGTGCTGTACCGGCACGGGCGCACCCTCGACGTCCTGGCGCTCGGCGACGAGACCGCGGCGAGCCTCGGCGTGAGCGCCGACCGGCACCGCAAGTCGCTGCTCGTGGTCGTCTCGCTGATCACCGGCGTGATGGTGGCGGTCAGCGGGGCGATCAGTTTCGTGGGGCTCGTCATGCCGCACCTGGTGCGCATGGTCGTCGGCGCGGGCCACGCCCGGGTCCTGGCGGTCGCCCCGCTGGTCGGCGCGGTCTTCATGGTCTGGGTCGACCTGCTCTCGCGGACGGTGGTCGCGCCGCGCGAACTGCCGCTCGGCGTCATCACCGCGCTCGTGGGGGTGCCGGTGTTCATCACACTGATGCGCCGCAGGGGCTATGTCTTCGGGGGGCGCTGAGATGGACGCACTCTCATCCGACGCGGACGCGGTCTCCTCCGACGCGATGGACCTCCACGTCGACGGGCTCGGCGTCACCGTCGACGGCAAGAGCCTGGTCCGCGATCTGTCGCTCGACGTGGCGGACGGCGAGGTCGTCGGCCTCGTCGGCCCGAACGGCAGCGGCAAGTCGACGGCCCTGCGCTGCGTCTACCGCGCGCTGCGCCCCACGGCCGGCACCGTGCGCATCGGCGGCGACGACATCACCCGCCTGCCGATGCGCCGCACCGCGCAACTGCTCGCCGCCATGACGCAGGACGGCGCCGTCGACCTCGACTTCACCGTGGAGGAGGTCGTGGCGCTCGGCCGGGCGCCCCACCAGCGGGGCAACCAGGCGCTGAGCGGACGCGAGCGGGAGCTGTGCGCGGCGGCGATGGAGCGGCTCGACATCGCCCGCCTGGCCAAGCGCGGCATCCTCACCCTCTCCGGCGGGGAGCGCCAGCGCGTCCTGCTGGCCCGCGCCCTCGTCCAGGAGCCGCGCGTCCTCGTGCTCGACGAGCCGACCAACCACCTCGACATCCGCCACCAGGTGGAGATCCTCTCCCACCTGCGGGGCGCCGGCCTCACCGTCCTCGTCGTCCTGCACGACCTCAACCTCGCGGCGGCCGCCTGCGACCGGATCGGTGTGCTCCACGAGGGGCGCCTGGTGGCCTGCGGGACCCCGAAGGACGTACTGACCGAAGCGCTGGTCGCCGACGTCTTCGGCGTACGGGCGACCGTCGTGCCGCACCCCCTGACCGGCGACCCGCAGCTCCTGTACGCCCTCCACTCCTGAACCACCCACCCGCACCATCTGCGAAAGGCACCTACTCCCCATGTCCCACACCCGCTCCATCGCCCTGGGGTCCGCGCTCGCGGCCACGCTGCTCCTGAGCGGCTGCGGCGCCGAGGTCGACTCGGGCGGCGACGCCGAGGCCGCCGACAAGGCCACCGTCAAGAGATGCGGCGAGCCCGTCTCCTACCGTGTGCCGCAGCGTGCCGTGGCCTACGAGGGCGGCAGCGCCGACAAGCTGTTCAGCCTCGGCCTGACGAAGCACGTGACGGGCTACGTGATGCCGCCCGCCAATCCGCCGGTGAGCGAGTCGCCCTGGGCGTCGGAGTACGCCAAGGTGAAGATGCTCAGCGACGACCTGCTCAACAAGGAACTCGTCGTCGAGGCCAAGTCCGACTTCGTCGTCGCCGGCTGGAACTCCGGCTTCAGCGACCAGCGCGGCATCACCCCGAAGATCCTGGACAAACTCGGCATCCAGAGCTTCATGCACACCGAGAGCTGCTTCAACTACCCGAAGTATCCGCAGAAGGTCACGCCGTTCAACGCGCTCTACAGCGATCTGGAGCGACTCGGCGAGATCTTCCGGGTCGAGAAGAAGGCCGGACAGGTGGTCGACGGCCTGAAGAAGCGCGTGGCGGCCGTCAAGGAGAAGGCCCCCAAGGGCGGCGACCCCGTACCGGTCTTCCTCTACGACTCCGGCACCGACCAGCCGTTCACCGCGGGCAGCCAGGTGCCGCCCACCGACATCATCAAGGCCGCGGGCGGCAGGAACGTCTTCGACGGGCTCGACGAGCGCTGGACCCAGGTCAACTGGGAGGCCGTCACCAAGGCCGAGCCCGAGGTCATCATCATCTTCGACTACGGCGACCAGCCCGCGAAGAAGAAGATCGACTTCCTGAAGAAGTCCCCGCACACCAAGGAGCTGCCGGCCGTCAGGAAGAACAACTTCTTCGTGCTCGACTACAACGAGGGCATCAGCGGACCCCGCAACATCGACGGCCTGGAGAAGTTCGGGAAGTACCTGCGCGAGCTGAAGCGCTGACGTCAGCCCGCGAAGGCCGTGCCCGGCAGCCCCGTGCCCGCGTCCGGCAGTACGAGCACCGAGCCCGCCAGCGGATGCGGGCGCTCCTGGCCGACGCGGGCCGTGGTGATGTAGAGGTCGCGCAGCGAGGGCCCGCCGAAGGCGCAGGCGGTGGGGCGCGGCACGGGAAGGCCGACGGTCAGGTCGAGCCGTCCGTCGGGGGTGTACCGGCGGACGGCTCCGCCGTTCCAGAGGGCCACCCAGACGCAGCCGTCCGCGTCGACGGTGAGCCCGTCGGGGTCGCCCGCCCCGTCCTCGATCACCGCGAACGGCCGCCGGCCGCGCGCGTTCCGGCCGTCGAAGTCGAGGACGTCGACGCGCCGCGTGGGGCTGTCCACGTAGTACATGAGCCGCCCGTCGGGGCTCCACCCCGTGCCGTTGCTCACCGCCACATCGCCGGTGTCGGCGCCCTGTCCGGTGGCCGTCCCGTCGGGGTCGACGCGCGTGAGGCCGCCGCCGCCCGGCGCCTCGTCGTAGCGCATGGTGCCCGCCCAGAGGGAGCCGTCCGGCGCCACGGCCGCGTCGTTGCCGCGCCGTCCGGGCACCGGGTCGTGGACCAGCCAGGAGAAGGGGGAGCCGCCGGGCCCGTAAAGCCCGATGCCGTCACGGAGGTTCACCACGAGGCCGCCGCCCGCGCGGGGCTTCGCGGCGCCGACGTGCTGCCCGGTGGCCATGACCGTGCGGCGGCCGTCCCCGGGGGCGTAGGTGTGCACGCGTGAGCCGAGGATGTCGACCCAGATCAGCCGTCCGGTGGCCGCGTCCCAGGTGGGCCCCTCGCCGAGCAGCGCCTCCGCGCGCACCGCGACCTCGTACGCGGTGCTCATCGTCCGCCCCGGTGGCCGAGGCGGACGGACAGGTCTTCGGCGCCCTTGGCGGCGAGCTCGGCCAGTTCCCGCTCGCGGTCCTCGCTCCAGCGGATCATCGGCACGGAGATGGAGAGCGCCGCGACGACCCGGCCCGCGCTGTCCCGCACCGGCGCCGCCACACAGCTCACGTCCGGGTTGGACTCCCGGTGCTCGACCGCGACGCCCCGCTCGCGGATCTGTGCGAGGGCGTCGAGCAGTTCACCGGGGTCGGTGATGCTGTCCGGCGTCATCGCGGCGAACTCCCGCCCGCTGAGCCGGGCTTCGAGCTCCGGCTCCGGCAGCGAGGCGAGCAGCATCTTGCCGACCGACGTGCAGTGCGCGGGGAGACGGCGGCCCGCCGCGGAGACCATGCGCACGGCGTGCGTGGAGTCGACCTTGGCGATGTAGATGACGTCCGTGTCCTCCAGGATGGCGACGTGGACGGTCTCGTCGCAGGTCTCGGCGACCTCACGGGCCATCTGCTGCCCCTCGGCCGCGAGGTCGAGCTGCTCGGCGTAGCGGCTGCCGAGCTGGTAGGTGCGCACCCCGAGGCGGTAGCGGCCCGGCTGGTCCGGGATCTGGACGAGGTACGAACGGGCCGCCAGGGTGGTCAGCAGCTCGTGCACCGTGGTGCGCGGGAGCCCCAGCCTGCGGGTCACCTCGGGCGCGGAGAACGTCCCGTCGCCCTCCAGGAACAGTTCCAGTATGTCCAGCGACCTGGTCACCGCGGGCACCAGTCGTCCCATGAATCGGCCTTCCCACCCTGCGCGTCCGAAACTTCGGTCGCTGATCGGTATGACGAACACAGGTTAGGCACGGTGCCGTTCGGGACGCAATGGCCGCCGGGACGGGCGGCCGCGCACGCCCGCCTCCCGCAAGACCGTCCAGCCATACCCATTGACACGTTCCGGCCACCGTGATTACCGTCACGCCAACATTTCGAACGTGTGACGAAATACCGAACAAGTCAAGGGACAACTGCCTTGCGCATCACGGGAATCAGCACGCATGTGGTCGGAACGCCCTGGCGTAACCTCACGTACGTCCAGGTCCATACCGACGAGGGCCTGACGGGGATCGGTGAGACCCGCATGCTCGGGCACACCGACGCGCTCATCGGATACCTCCGCGAGGCGGAGGCCAACCACATCAAGGGGTCCGATCCGTTCGCGGCCGAGGACCTGCTCCGCAGGATGAAGTACGGCGACTACGGCCGGGCCGGCGAGATCGTGATGTCCGGCATCGCGGTCATCGAGATGGCCTGCTGGGACATCAAGGGCAAGGCGCTCGGCGTCCCCGTCTGGCAGCTCCTCGGCGGCAAGGTCACCGACCGCGTCAAGGCGTACGCCAACGGCTGGTACACCACCGAGCGCACCCCGGAGGCGTACCACAAGGCGGCCAAGAGCGTCATGGAGCGCGGCTACCGCGCCCTGAAGATCGACCCCTTCGGCACCGGGCACTTCGAGCTCGACCACGAGCAGAGCCTGTACGCGGTCTCCCTGATCGAGGCCGTACGGGACGCGATCGGCCCCGAGGCCGAGCTGATGCTGGAGATGCACGGCCGGTTCTCGCCCGCCACGGCCATCCGCCTCGCCCGCGACCTCGCGCCGTTCCGCCCCGCCTGGCTGGAGGAGCCGGTGCCGCCGGAGAACCTCAAGGCGCTGGAGAAGGTCGCCGCGAAGGTCGACATGCCGGTCGCGACGGGTGAGCGCATCCACGACCGCATCGAGTTCCGCGAGCTGTTCGAGAGCCAGGCGGTGGACATCATCCAGCCCGACGTCGGCCACATCGGCGGCATCTGGGAGACCCGCAAGCTCGCGGCCACCGCCGAGACGCACTACGTCCTGGTCGCCCCGCACAACGTGGGCGGCCCGGTCCTGACCGCGGCCTCGCTCCAGGTCGGCTTCACCGCGCCGAACTTCAAGATCCTCGAACACTTCAACGACTTCGCCGACGCGGACATCAAGAAGGTCGTCAAGGGCGCGCCGCAGGTCGACCCGGAGACCGGCTGCTTCGAGCTGTCCCACGCGCCCGGCCTCGGCGTCGAGCTCGACACGGACGCCGCCGCGGAGTTCCCGCAGCAGCAGGCCCGCTTCGACCTGTGGGCCGAGGGCTGGGAGAAGCGGTCGCCGGGCGGGGCCGAGGCGTGAGCCACGGGACGGCGAGCAGCCGCGCGGTCGTCGTCGAGCGCCCCGGCGAGCACCACCTCGTCACCGGGGACATCCCGGAGCCCGGCCCCGGCGAGGTCCTCGTCGAGGTGGCCGCCGCCGGGATCTGCATGAGCGACCGCGAGGTGTACGACGGTCATCGCGACGCGGCCTACGTGCGCTACCCGGTGATTCCGGGGCACGAGTGGGCCGGGACCGTGGTCTCGGTGGGCGCGGGCGTCGACCCCGCGCTCGTCGGCCGCAGGACCGTCGCCGAGGGGTTCCGGGCGTGCGGCCGCTGCGAGCGCTGCCGGTGCGGCGAGACCAGCCTGTGCGAAGGCGGCTACGCGGAGACCGGGTTCACCGAGCCGGGCGCCTTCGCGGACCACCTGACGGTGCCCGCCCGGCTGTTGCACCCGCTGCGGGATGACGCCGATCTGCGGGCGGCCGCCCTGCTCGAACCCTCGGCGGTCATCGCGGCCGCCGTGCGTGCGGGGCGGCCGCGGCCGGGCGAGCGGATCGCGGTGGTCGGCGCGGGGACGCTGGGGCTGCTCGCCGTGCAGCTCCTGGCCGCGTCCAGCCCCGCGGAGCTGGTGGCCGTCGACCCCCGGGCGGCCCGGGGTGAGCAGGCCCGGGTGTTCGGGGCGACGGACGCGCTCTCTCCCGAGGAGGCGGCTGCCGCCGGGGGCCGCTTCGACCTGGTCGTCGAGACGGCGGGGGCGCCGAGCACCGCCGCCTCGGCCTGCCTCCTCGCGCGCAGGGGCGGTCGGGCCGTGCTGACCGGGATGTTCACGGAGGGGGCCGTGGGCATCGACCCGGTCCATCTCTCCCTCAGCCAGCTTGAGGTGCGCTCCGTCTTCGGGGCGTCGTCCGCCGCCTGGTCCGACGCGGTGCGGGCCTTCGGCCTCGGACTGATCGACCCTGCCCCGCTGATCACGCATGAGTTCTCGCTGGAGGGGTTCGGGGAGGCCATCTCCCTGGTCGGCTCGGGCGACCCGAAGGTGGGGAAGGTGCTGCTGGTGCCCTGAGTCCTCGCCGCGGGCCGGCACCACCTCCCCCACCTCACCAGCCGAACCCCGAACCGACATACCGAACAACGGAACATAGGAGCCTCGTGACCACCCCGTCCGTACCCCGGCGCCCCGGCGCCGACGCCCTCGCCCGCATCGGGCACCCCGTGCCGCCCGTCGAGGCGGCCGACACCTCGCCGCACACGTTCCCCGACGGCGGAACGTGGCGTACCGAGATCCCCTCCGTCGAGGGGCCCGAGCCGCTCGCCGCCGTGCTGAAGGAGAGCGCGCGGCTCGACGTGCCGGTGCACCGGATCAGTCAGGGCAGTGGCGTCTGGATGCTCCGTGACGTCGAGATCACCGAGATGGTGGACTCCTGCGCCGAGCGCGACATCGAGCTCTGCCTGTTCACCGGACCGCGCGGCACCTGGGACATCGGCGGCTCCACGCGCACCGACTCCGGTGGCGCGGGGCTGCGCGCCCGTGGCCACGACGCGCTCGCCGGGTGCGTCGAGGACGCCGTACGCGCCACGGAACTCGGCGTGAAGTGCCTGCTCGTCGCGGACGAGGGCGTGCTGTGGACGCTGCACAGGCTGCGCGCCACCGGCGTGCTCCCCGCCGACACCACCTTCAAGCTGTCCGCGCTGACCGGCCCGGTGAACCCGGCCGCTTACGCCGTGTACGAACGGCTCGGCGCCGACTCGCTCAACGTGCCGTCCGACCTGTCCCCCGCGCATCTCACCGAGATCCGCCGGGTCAGCGGGGCCCCCATGGACATGTACGTCGAGGCCCCCGACGACCTCGGCGGCTACGTGCGGATGTACGAGGTCGCCGAGCTGATCCGGCGCGGCGCCCCGCTGTATGTGAAGTTCGGCCTCTCCAAGGCCGCAGGCATCTACCCGTACGGCGCCCATCTGCGTGAGCACGCCCTCGCCACGGCCCGGGAGCGGGTCAGGCGGGGCCGGCTCGCCCTGGATCTGCTCGCCCGGCACGGCGCGGACGGCGGCATGTCGCCGCTCGGCTCGCGGCTCCCCGGTGAACTGCGCCGTTTCTCCGTCCCGGAAGGGGACTGAACCCATGCGCACCCGCACTCTCGGCCTCGCCGCCGTCGCCGCGCTGCTCACCGTCTCGCTGACCGCCTGCGGCCAGGAGGCCAAGGGCGGCAGCCGCTACAAACCGGATGACGGCAAGGGCGGCACGATCGGTCTCGCGATGCCCACCAAGTCCTCCGAGCGGTGGATAGCCGACGGCAAGAACATGGCGGAGCAGTTCAAGAAGGCCGGTTACGACACCGACCTCCAGTACGGCGACGACAAGGTGGAGAACCAGGTCGCCCAGATCGAGAACATGATCACCAAGGGGCACCGGCTGCTCGTGGTCGCCGCGATCAACGGCTCCGCGCTCACCGATGTGCTGAAGCGGGCGCACGACGCGGGCATCCCTGTGATCTCGTACGACCGGCTCATCCTGGGCACGGAGAACGTGGACTACTACGCGTCCTTCGACAACGAGCGCGTGGGCCGGCTCCAGGGCCAGTACCTCGTGGACAAGCTCAAGCTGGGCAAGCCCGAGAAGGGCGGCGAGGCCCGGTCGATCGAGCTGTTCGCGGGTGACCCGGACGACAACAACACGAAGTACTTCTGGAACGGCGCCATGAAGGTGCTGAAGCCGTACTTCGACAGCGGCCAGCTCGTGGTGCGCAGCAAGCAGACGCGGATCAACCAGGCCACGACGTTGAAGTGGGACGGCGGCACCGCGCAGAAGCGCATGGACGACCTGATCAGCAAGAGCTACGGCGACAAGCGCGTGGACGCGGTGCTCTCGCCGTACGACGGCATCTCGATCGGCGTCATCTCGGCGCTGAAGAGCGCGGGTTACGGCAGCAAGAGCGAGCCGCTGCCGGTGATCACGGGCCAGGACGCCGAGCTGGCCTCGGTGAAGTCCATCATCCGGGGCGAGCAGACGCAGACGGTCTTCAAGGACACGCGCAAGCTGGCCGCGCAGACCGTGAAGATGGGCGACGCCGTGCTGACCGGCAAGAAGGTGCAGGTCAACAACACAAAGGACTATAACAACGGCGAGAAGACCGTCCCCGCCTTCCTGCTCAACCCGGTGAGCGTCGACAAGTCCAACACGAAGCTCCTCGTCGACGAGGGGTACTTCACGGCAGGACAGCTCACGTGAGCGCCCCGCTCCTGGAGATGCGGAGCATCACCAAGACGTTCCCGGGCGTCAAGGCGCTCTCCGATGTGCGGCTGAACGTACGGCCCGGGGAGATCCACGCGATCTGCGGGGAGAACGGCGCCGGCAAGTCGACGCTGATGAAGGTCCTCAGCGGCGTGTACCCGCACGGCAGCTACGAAGGGGACATCCTCTTCGAGGGCGAGCCCGTGGCCTTCAAGGACATCCGTGCCAGCGAGCGCCACGGCATCGTGATCATCCACCAGGAGCTCACGCTCGTCCCGTACCTGTCGATCGCCGAGAACATCTTCCTCGGCAACGAGCAGGCCAAGAGGGGCTTCATCGACTGGAACGACACGCTGCGCCGGGCGAGCGCCCTGCTGAAGCGGGTCGGCCTGCACGAGAAGCCGCAGACGCCGGTCTCCGACATCGGCGTGGGCAAGCAGCAGCTCGTGGAGATCGCGAAGGCCCTGTCGAAGGAGGTGAAGCTGCTGATCCTCGACGAGCCCACCGCGGCGCTCAACGACGAGGACAGCGCGAAGCTCCTGGACCTGATCGTGGAGCTGCGCGAGCAGGGCATAGCCAGCATCATCATCTCGCACAAGCTGAACGAGATCCGGCAGATCACCGACGCGGTGACGATCCTGCGCGACGGGCAGTCCATCGAGTCGCTGACGGTGCGCGAGGCCCCCGGGGCGAGCGCCGACCTGTCCGAGGACCGCATCATCCGGGGCATGGTCGGCCGCGACCTCGACCACCGCTTCCCCGACCGCACCCCGTACGAGGGGCAGGACAAGGACGAGCTCGCGCTGTCCGTCGAGGGCTGGACGGTGCGCCACCCCGTGGACCACCAGCGCACGGTCGTCGACGACGTGTCGCTGACCGTGCGGCGCGGCGAGATCGTCGGCATCGCGGGCCTCATGGGCGCGGGCCGCACGGAGCTGGCGATGTCGGTCTTCGGGCGCTCCTACGGGCAGTACGTGGCGGGCACGGTGGCGGTGAACGGCCGCCCGGTGGTCACGAAGACGGTTCCGGCCGCGGTCGACGCCGGGATCGCGTACGTCACCGAGGACCGCAAGCGGTACGGCCTGAACCTCATCGACAACATCAACCGCAATATCTCCCTGGCCTCGCTGCCCGGCATGCGGCGGCGCGGCATGGTCGACGAGCACCACGAGCGCCAGGTCTCGGAGCGCTACCGCAAGTCGATGAACATCAAGACGCCCACCGTCTTCGAGCAGGTGGGCCGGCTCTCCGGCGGCAACCAGCAGAAGGTCGTCCTGAGCAAGTGGATCCACGCCGATCCCGAGGTGCTGATCCTCGACGAGCCGACGCGCGGCATCGACGTGGGCGCCAAGTACGAGATCTACACGGTGATCGACCGTCTCGCGGCGCAGGGCAAGGCGGTCCTCTTCATCTCCTCGGAACTGCCCGAGCTGCTCGGGATGTGCGACCGGATCTACACGATGGCCGAGGGCCGCCTGACCGGTGAGGTCACGCGTGCGGACGCCACCCAGGAAGTGCTGATGCGCCATATGACCAAGACGAGAAGCAAGAGCTGAGGGCCCGCCATGACCACCACGACCACTCCCCCACGGGACTCGTCCGCCGCTCCGCCGCCCGTCACGCAGCGGGCCGGTGCGCTGCTGCTCCAGAGCATGCGCTCCAACATGCGCCAGTACGGCATGCTCATCGCCCTGGCGTTCATCGTCGTGCTGTTCCAGATCTGGACCGACGGCACGCTGCTCCTGCCGAACAACGTCTCCAACCTGATCCAGCAGAACGGCTACATCCTCATCCTGGCCATCGGCATGATGATCGTCATCATCGCCGGTCACATCGACCTGTCCGTCGGGTCGCTGGTGGCGTTCGTCGGCGCCATGTCGGCGGTGATGATGGTCAAGCACGACATGCCGTGGGTGCTCGCCCTCGTCCTGTCGCTGCTCATCGGCGCGGTGGCGGGCGCCTGGCAGGGCTTCTTCATCGCGTACGTCGGGATTCCGTCGTTCATCGTGACGCTGGCCGGCATGCTGCTCTTCCGCGGCCTCACGCAGATCGTCCTGGAGGGCCAGTCGCTGGCGCCCTTCCCCGACGGCTTCCAGAACATCGCCAAGGGCTTCATCCCGGAGATGGGCCCGTACACGCAGTACCACAACCCCACGCTGTTCCTCGGTCTCCTCACCATCGCCTTCCTGCTCTTCCGTGAGGTGCGGGACCGCAAGCGGCAGCAGGCGTTCGAGCTCGACGTGCTGCCGCAGGGCCTGTGGGTCGCCAAGTGCGTGGCGATGACGGCGGCCGTGGTGGCGTTCACGATGACGCTGGCCAGCTTCCACGGCGTGCCGGTCGTCATGCTGATCATGTGCGCGCTGCTGATCGGCCTCGGCTATGTGATGCGCAACGCGGTCGTCGGGCGGCACGTGTACGCGCTCGGCGGCAACAAGGCCGCCGCGATGCTCTCCGGCGTCAAGGACAAGCGCGTCACGTTCCTGGTCTTCGTCAACATGGGCGTCCTCGCGGCGCTCGCGGGCTGTGTGTACGCCGCGCGCCTCAACGCGGGCACCCCGCAGGCGGGCCTCAACTTCGAGCTGGAGGCCATCGCGGCCTCGTTCATCGGCGGCGCGTCGATGAGCGGCGGCGTCGGCACGGTCATGGGCGCCGTCATCGGCGGCCTGGTGCTCGGCGTCCTCAACAACGGCATGTCCCTCGTCGGCATCGGCACCGACTACCAGCAGGTCATCAAGGGTCTCGTCCTGCTCGCCGCGGTCGGGTTCGACGTGTGGAACAAGCGCAAGGTCGGTCGCTAGCACCCCCCTTCTCATCCCTCATCTCAGGAGCCGCACATGGAAACGAGCAGACGCACCGTCCTGGCCGGCGCGGCCGCCGCGGGCCTCTCCGCCGCCGCCACCGGCGTCTCGTACGCGACGGAGGGCGCCGCGCGCACCGCGCCCTCCTCGAAGCCGGTACGGGAACTCTTCGGGAAGCTCGCCGACGGCACGAAGGTCTACCGCTGGTCGCTGGCGAACGGCGGCACCCGCCTCAAGGTCCTCTCCTACGGCGGCATCGTCCAGTCGCTCGAACTCCCGGACCGGCACGGCCGCTACACCAACGTCTCCCTCGGCTACGACTCGATCGAGGAGTACGTGGCGGGCACCACGTTCTTCGGGGCCACGATCGGCCGCTACGGCAACCGCATCGCCCGCGGCCGTTTCACCCTGGACGGCGCGACGCACCAGCTCTCCGTCAACGACGGGGAGCACAGCCTGCACGGCGGCGCGAAGGGGTTCAACACGCGCGTGTGGGACGTGGAGCCGTTCACGGACTCCTCCGGCGTCGGCCTCGTCCTGCGGTACGTGAGCGTCGACGGTGAGATGGGCTACCCGGGGACGCTGCGCGTGAAGGTGACATACACCCTCACCGCGCGCGGCGAGTGGCGGATCGACTACGCGGCGACCACCGACAAGGCCACGGTCGTGAACCTCACCAACCACACGTACTACAACCTGGCGGGTGAGGGCAGCGGCAGCATCGAGGGCCATGAACTGACCCTGGCCGCGCGGCGGTTCACCCCGACGGACGCCGGCCTGATCCCCACGGGCGAGCTGGCGAAGGTGTCCGGCACGCCCTTCGACTTCCGGCGGGCCAAGACGGTCGGGCGGGACATCCGCGCCGCCCATCCGCAGCTCGTGACCGCCAAGGGGTTCGACCACAACTGGGTGCTCGACAAGGGCATCACACGCGCCCCTGAGCACTTCGCGACGCTGCGGGACCCGGACTCCGGACGCACGATGAGGATCGCGACGACCGAACCGGGGGTGCAGTTCTACTCCGGCAACTTCCTGGACGGCACCCTCACCGGGCCCTCGGGCCGCACCTACCGGCAGGGTGACGGCCTCTGCCTGGAGACCCAGCACTTCCCCGACTCGCCGAACCAGCCGTCGTTCCCCTCGACGGTGCTGCGCCCGGGTGAGACCTACCGGTCGAGCACGGTGCACGGCTTCTCGGCACGCTGACCCGTACGACGACGAAGGAGCGCGGTACGGACACCGGTTCGGTGTCCGTACCGCGCTCCTTCATGTGCTACGCGGGGCCGTCCGCCACCGGCACCCCGAAGTCGGGGGTGCCGTCGGCGTGCCAGTTCAGGCGCTGGACGCGGGTGTGGCGGTTGGGGTCGTTCAGCGGGTCACCGACGATGTCCCTGTACTGGCGGGCGTGGTAGACGAGGACGTCGGTGCGGCCGTCCTCGGCGACGGTGAACGAGTTGTGTCCCGGGCCGTACTGCTTGGTCGTGTCGTTGCTGGTGAAGACCGGCTCGGGCGACTTGGTCCAGGACCTCGGGTCGAGCAGGTCACTGCCCGCCCTGGCGGTCAGCAGCCCCATGCAGTAGTTGGCGTCGGTGGCGCTCGCGGAGTACGTCATGAAGACGCGGCCGTTGCGCTGGAGGAACGAGGCGCCCTCGTTGACCTTGAAGCCTATGCACTCCCAGTCGTACTCGGGGGTGGTGAGCCGGACCTGGGGTCCCTTCAGCGTCCAGGGGTTGGCCATCCGGGACAGGAACACGGCGCTGTTGTGGTCCTCACCGGGGTCCTTCTGCGCCCAGGCGAGGTAGCGCGAGCCACGGTAGGTGAACGTCGTGGCGTCCAGCGAGAACGTGTCCCAGGCGGTCTTGATCTGCCCCTTCTCGGTCCAGGTGCCCTTGAACGGGTCGCGGTGGCTGTTCTCCAGGACCCACATGCGGATCTTCCACACGTCATCGGCCGGCGCCGCGGCGAAGTAGAGGTACCACTTGCCGTTGATGTGGTGGATCTCCGGCGCCCAGATGTGCGCGGCCATGTCACCGCTGGTGTGCCGCCGCCACACGACGGACTCCTCGGCGGTGGCGATGCCTCCCAGGGTGCGGGAGCGGCGCAGGATGATGCGGTCGTACTCGGGGGCGGTCGCCGTGAAGTAGTAGCGGCCGTCGCTGTGGCGGTGGATGTGCGGGTCGGCGCGGTGCGGGACGAGGGGGTTGGTCCGCGGGGCGGCCACGCGTGCGCCCGGCGCGGCGGCGAGGGCGCTGCCCTGCCCCAGGGCCAGCGCGCCGGTCACGGCGGCGCTCACCGCCAGGCCGCCCTTCAGGAGCGTCCTGCGGCTGGGGTGTTCGTCAGGGGTGTACACGTCGTTGGTCTGCCTCTCCGAAGTAGGTGGTTCAGCCGGTCTTGATGCGCAGGAACGTGATCGAGTGGGCGGGGAAGGTGTACGAGAAGGAGTCGTCGACGCCTCGGAACACCGACTCGACGGGTTTCACCGGCGTCTTGTCCTTGGTGTTCTCGGCGGCCGGATCGGCGGCGAGCGTCGTCACCCGGGCCTTGTCGGCGACCTTCGTCCCCTGCCCGAGGCCGACCGTCGTCCGGGCGTCGGAGTCCTGCGCGTTGACGACCTTGACGATGAGGTCGCCGGTCGCCTTGTCGCGCGTGACGACCTGGCGGAACGGCTCGGCGGGCTTGTCGTCGGTGAAGGAGCCCCACTTCTTGCCGTCGAGGTAGAGCGTCACCTGCCGGCCGCGCACCTCCACGCGGATGTCGTAGGTGCGGCCGGTCTCGATGGTGGTGGAGTCCTCGACAAGCGTCTGCTTGCCGCCGTCCACGCCCTTCTCGACGGCGGAGCGGGTGTTGTTCCAGCCGCCGAGGTTCCACCAGTAGTAGTTGCCGGTGTCCTTGACGCCGAAGGCGACCATGAAGCCCTCCTTGCCGGACTTCTTGGTGGCCTTGACCTTCAGGTCGTAGTTCTGCCAGCCCTTGTCGCCTGCGGTGACCAGGGTGTTCTCGGCGCTGTCGTCGGACTGGACGTAGGCCCCGTCCTCGACGGCCCACGTGCCGCGGCCCGCCGTCTTGCTCCACTTGGCGTCACCGGCGGAGAAGTCGTCGGAGAGCAGCGGCTCGCCGCCCGCTCCCGTGACCGAGACGTCGTCGTACGCCGCGCTGGTGGCCCAGGTGGAGAGGCCGACGGCGCCGGTGATGGGTCCCGAGGTCGCGGGTGTCCCGGAGGCCTTGGACGGCACGACCTCGTCGCCCACGTTGCGCATGAAGAGCTTCTGCGTCTCGTAGTTGGCCGAGCCCCATGACTGGTCGTTGTCGAACCAGATCATGTTCGGCTTCCACTGCACGTAGTCCTCGTTGGCGAGCAGCGGGGCGTACGAGGCGAGCTTCACGACGTCGGCGTTGCGCTCCAGGCCGGTCATGAACGCGGCTTCGGAGAGCGCGTTGCCGAACGTGTTGCCCTGCGAGGCGTACTCGCCGAGGAACACCTTCGGGCCGCTGCGGTCGTAGGAGTCGTAGCGGTCGTTGTTCTCCAGGAACCACTGGGGGCTGTTGTAGTAGTGCTCGTCGACCATCGCGACGTCGGCGTCGCGGTTGAGCTGCCAGGCCTTGTCGAAGACCGCGCCGCTGTCGTCGGGGCCCGAGTTGGAGATGACGGTGATCTCCGGGTGCTTCGCCTCGATGGCGGCGCGGAACTCCTTGAAGCGGGCGAAGTACTCCTCGGGGAGGTTCTCCTCGTTGCCGACTCCGAGGTGGGTGAGCTTGAAGGGCTTGGGGTGGCCCATCTGGGCGCGCTTCTTGCCCCACTCGCTGGTCACCGGGCCGTTGGCGAACTCGATGAGGTCGAGGGTGTCCTGGATGTGCCGCTTCAGCAGCGCCGGGTCGTCGGTCGCCTTGTTCTGGCCGCAGCCGGTCACCAGGGCGGGCACGACGGGCAGCGGCATGGCGCCGGTGTCCTCGGCGAACTGGAAGTACTCGTAGTAGCCGAGGCCGTAGCTCTGGTTGTAGCCCCAGAAGTTCGCGTTCGTGGCGCGCTGCTCGACCGGGCCTATGGTGTCCTTCCACTGGTAGGAGCGGGCCCGCTGCCAGCCCGACTTCTCGTCGTACGCCTCGTGGCTGCCGGTGTTGACCAGGCAGCCGCCGGGGAAGCGCAGGAAGCCGGGGTCCAGGGCGGCGATCTTCTCGGCGAGGTCCTTGCGCAGGCCGTTCTCGCGGCCCTTGTAGGTGTCGCGGGGGAAGAGGGAGATTTCGTCGAGTGCGGCGGGCGAGCCGCCGGACGCGACCGTCAGCCGGCCCGTGGAGGAGGTGCGTTTCGCGGTGAACGACACCTCGTACTTCGCCCAGCGGTCGCGCGGGGTGACCCGGCGGGCGGTGGCGAGCTCGCCCGAGGCGTCGTGCAGCGTGAGGGTGAGCGGCGCGCGCCCGGCGCCGTCCGTGCGGGCCCAGACCGAGAAGTCGTAGCGCTTGCCCTTCTCGACCGCGATGCCGGTGTTGTAGCCGGAGTTGGTGACGGCGGCGTCCGCGGCCAGGGTGAGGTAGTTGCGGTTGCGGTCGTTCAGGCGGCCCCCGTCGTTCACCACCTTGGCGGTGCCCTTGGTGTCCCAGGACGTCAGCGGCGTGTACGAGCGGTTGTCCGCCTTGTCGTACTCGAAGGACCTGTTCTGGACGAGCTCCGCGTAGAGACCGCCGTCGGCGGCGCGGTTGATGTCCTCGTAGAAGACGCCGTACATCGAGTCGTCGATCTTCGCACCGGTGCGTGCGGTTTCCACGTCGATCGTGTAGTCGGCCGGCTCGGCCGCCGCGCCGGGGCTCGTGGCGAGCGTGCCGGCCAGCAGGACTCCGACGGTGAGAGCGAGTCTCCGTCGTCTGTGCGCCATGTCATCCCCTGTCGGGTGGTTCGGTATCTCGAACATTGGTCAACACTTCGAACATCAGGGAACTTAAGAAGCGGAAGGAGCATGCGTCAACGCCTGGGACGAACTTGGTGGCTTCCGGTACGAGAAAGCCCCCTCCGGTGTCCACCGTCGGGGGCGTCCTCATGCGGTAGCGGCTGGTTTGTCGCCTACTTGTAGGTGATGTCCGCCGCGGTGAACTTGCAGTACGTGCCGTCGGGGCCGTGGCCCGTCTCGACCGGCTCGTCACCGGTGTTGTTGCCCGTGAAGCGGGAGCACGTCTTGATCTTCTTGTTGCTGTCGCCGTAGATACGGATGTTGCGCAGCTCGGCGGTGTCGCCGTAGTTGGTGTTGATGCCGACGATCGACTTGCCGGGGGCGGTGATGTCGACGTCGTCGATGACGACGCTGCGCTTGTACTGCTTGGAGCAGTTGCCGCACGCGCGCACCAGCTTGCCGAAGTCGGAGACCTGGAACTTGGTCACGACCAGCTTGCCCGCGCCGTTGAACTGAAGGACCTTGTCGTCGGCCTTGCGCGCGCCACCGCCGCGCACGGTGTACGTGGCGTTCGCCGACGTCCCCTTGAACGTGGCGGCGTCCTCGCCGACGTCCTCCCACCACACGTTCTCCAGCGTGCAGCTGCCCTGGCAGTGGATGCCGTCGGCGGCGGGCGTGCCGATGATGACGTTCTTCAGCGTGGCCCCGTCCTTCAGCTTGAAGATCGGGTCCTGGCCCTCGTCCTGGCCGTCGCCGCCGAGCTCACCGCTGCCGTAGTAGCGCTTGAGCCCGCCGTCCCGGGTGCCGGAGACCTCGATGGTCTTGGACACCGCCTGCTTGCCGTTGGCCTCGGGCCAGGCGGTGGCCGCCCCGGCGGACGTCATGACGGAGGTGGTGACGAGGGCGGCACCGGTCAGTCCGAGCGCCGTGACGCCGCCGATGAGGGCACGGCGACGGGTCCGGGTGCGGCGGTGTCGGGTGCGCCCGTTGGCTGATGTAGTCATGTCCGGATTCCTTCGGTGGACAGAAGTGTGCGTCTCCTGGTCGCCGCCGGCCGGGGAAGGGTTGCCGCCCTCCGCGAAGAAATTGATCACGTCACGAAATCAGTCCACGTCAGTCCCCCGAGGGGGCGAAGTCACCCTTCCACTCCGTGCGTTCACCGGAGGTGCCCGCATCGATCCGGTAGCGGTCCCCGTGCGCGTCCCGCTTGCCCTCCGGGTGGTTGAACTGCCCGGCGAACCGGTGCTCACCCGCGGGTACGGTCCGCCCGGCCTTCAGCGTCCACCGGTAGACGAGGGAGCCGCCCCGCTCCCGCACCGTGACGTCGAAGTCGCCCTCGGGCAGTGAGCGCCAGTTGCCGGTGGACTCGACCTCGGCGCGCCGGTCCACGCGCAGCTCCACGGTGAGCGCGGTCAGCGGCTTCTTCGCCTTGAGGGTGATGTCGCTCTGCGACCAGTACTCGCTGGACCCCGGGTCGATGGACCCGTCCGCCCAGAGCAGCTCGTCGGCGGGCACCTCGACGGGGGTGCGCGGCCGGTCCGCGGGGGTCGAGTGTTTGTCCCCGGCCGGGGGCCGGGCGGACTTCGGGGGCCCCGAGGTCGGCGGCGTGACGGGGGTGCCGTCGGGGCGGCGGGGCGGTGGGGCGGGGTCGCTGCCGTGCTCCGTCGCCGCGGGGGACGGCGCGTCGGGCGTCGCGGTGGTGGCCACGGAGCGGTGGTCGGTCTCGTCGGCGCGCAGGGCCGATGCCACGCCGTAGCCGCCGACCGCGCAGACCCCCGCCACGGCTGCCGTCGCCGTCACCACGCGCAGCCAGGACCCGCCCGCCCTGCGGTCCGGCTTCGGCTGCCGCTCGGGCCGCTGCCCGGCCGCCATGCCCTGCTCGACGCGGGCGCGCATCCGCTCCCGGTCGGGGCGGTGCGCCTGGGCGGCGCCGCGCAGCCGCCTGCGCACCTCGTTGTCGTCGTCCCTCATGTGCTTCCCCCCGTGTCCGCCGTGACGGCGCGCACCCGCTGCCAGGTGGTGTGCGGGCCGAGGCTCCTTTGCAGCTCCGCCATCCCCTTCGACGTCTGGCTTTTCACCGTACCCACCGAGATGCCGAGGGCCAGCGCGGTGTCCTTCTCCGAGAGGTCGAAGGCGTGCCTGAGCACCACGCAGGCCCGCTTGCGGAAGGGCAGCGAGCGCAGCGCGTCCCGCACGTCGACCACGGCGGGTATGTCGGGGTCGGCCACGTCCTCGCCGCGGCCCGACCAGAAGAGGGTGACGCGGCGGCGCTCGCGTACGGCGCTGCGGATGCGGCTGCGCGCCATGTTGGCGACGACGCCGCGGGCGTAGGCGGCCGGGTGCTCGGCGGCGCGCACCCGGTCCCAGCGGTGCCAGAGCGCGAGCAGCGCGTCGGCCGCCAGATCGTCCGCGCCATCCGTCTCGCCCGTCAACAGGTGGGCCAGGCGGGCGAGTTCGGCGTAATGCCGCTCGAAGAAGGCGTGGAACTCGGCGGCCGCGTCATCGACGGCCGAAGGCATAGGTGTCCTCTCTTCCACGGTCCCCGGCGCGGCGCCCACGGTGGGGCGCGCCGGCGTCGCCGTATCGGAATCGCGCACTCTAGCCGGTCGTCGGGCCGGCGAGGACATCGGGCAGGACCACCTCCCCCTCGCCGTGGGCGGACGCGCGCCCGTCGGCCGTGCGGACGTGGAAGGCCCGCGCGGAGCCGGCGGCCCGGACCTTGATACCGTCACCGTGCCGTGTCGCGCGGAAGGTCGCCGCGGGACGTCCTTGCAGGTCGGGCACGGTGACCTCGACGTCGTAGGCGCCGCCGTGAGCAGCCGTTCCGGGGGTGGCGAGCAGCGTCAGCTCCTCAAGCCAGTCGCCGTCGGGGCGCTGTTCGTCGGCGCCCAGCGGCAGCAGGGCGCCGGGGCGCACGTACAGCGGGAGGCTGTCGAAGCCGTGGGTCTCGCGGCGCCAGCAGGGGCCCTGGACGCGCTGTCCGGTGAGCAGGTGGGTCCAGGTGCCCTCGGGCAGGTAGAACTCCACGTCTCCTTCGGCGGTGAAGACGGGGGCGACGAGCAGGTCGGGGCCGAGCATGTACTGCCGGTCCAGGGTGCGGCAGGCCGGGTCGCCGGGGAACTCCAGGAGCATCGGCCGCATCACGGGCACGCCGTCGCGGTGGGCCTCGACCGCGGCCCCGTACAGGTAGGGCATGAGCCGGTGCTTCAGGCGCGTGAACTTCCGGGCCACGTCCACCGCTTCGTCGCCGAACGCCCACGGCACCCGGTAGGAGACGTTGCCGTGCAGACGGCTGTGCGAGGACAGCAGGCCGAAGGCGAGCCAGCGTTTGAAGACCGCCGGGTCGGGGGTGCCCTCGAAGCCGCCGATGTCGTGGCTCCAGAAGCCGAAGCCGCTGAGCGAGAGCGAGAGGCCGCCGCGCAGGGACTCGGCCATGGCGCCGAGCGAGGCGAAGCAGTCGCCGCCCCAGTGCACGGGGAACTGCTGGCCGCCCGCGGTGGCGGAGCGTGCGAACAGGACGGCCTCGCCCGCTCCCCGCTCCTTCTCCAGGACCTCGAAGACCGTGCTGTTGTAGAGCTGCGTGTAGTAGTTGTGCATGCGCTCGGGGTCGGAGCCGTCGTGCCAGACGACGTCGGTGGGCACCCGCTCGCCGAAGTCGGTCTTGAAGCAGTCGACGCCCTGGTCGAGCAGGGCGCGCAGGTGGTCGGCGTACCAGGCGCGGGCGGCCGGGTCGGTGAAGTCCACGAGCGCCATGCCGGGCTGCCACAGGTCCCACTGCCAGATGTCGCCGTTCGGGCGCCTGAGGAGGTGTCCCGCGGCGGCGGCCTCGGCGAAGAGCGGGGACTTCTGCGCGATGTACGGGTTGATCCACACACTGACCTTGAGTCCGCGCTCGCGCAGCCTGCGCAGCATGCCCTCCGGGTCGGGGAAGACGTCCGGGTCCCAGCGGAAGTCCGTCCACTGGTGCTCGCGCATCCAGAAGCAGTCGAAGTGGAAGACGCTGAGCGGCAGGTCGCGCGCCGCCATGCCGTCGACGAACCCGGTGACCGTCTCCTCGTCGTAGTCGGTGCAGAACGAGGTGGAGAGCCAGAGGCCGAACGACCAGGCGGGCGGCAGGGCGGGGCGGCCGGTGAGCGCGGTGTAGCGGCGCAGGACGTCCTTGGGGGTGGGTCCGGCGACGACGTAGTACTCGATCGACTGGTCCTCGACGCTGAACTGGACCTGGCCGACGGATTCCGAGCCGATCTCGTAGGACACCTTGCCGGGGTGGCTGACGAAGACGCCGTAGCCGCGCGAGGAGAGGTGGAAGGGGATGTTCTTGTAGGCCTGTTCGCTGCTGGTGCCGCCGTCGGCCTGCCAGATGTCGACGCTCTGGCCGTTCCTGACGTACGGGGTGAAGCGCTCGCCCAGGCCGTAGATGTACTCGCCGACGCCGAGGGCGAGCTGGGCGATCATGTGGTGGCTGCCGTCAGGGGCGGTGGCGAACCCGGTGCCTCTGCGCTCCACGGCGGTCAGCCGCCGTCCCTCGGCGTCGAGGAACTCCGGCCCCCAGGGCCCCGCGCTGTCCAGGCGCAGGGTGAGCGGGCCGCTGACGAGTTCGGTGACGGTGCCCTCGCGGCGCACCTGCCCGGTGCGCCCGCCGCCGTGCACCTCGAACGCCGGGGCACGCACCGCCTTGCCCGCGTGGTGGGTGGCCCGCACGCCGATGACGCCCTCGGCGGGCGAGAAGCACTCGACGGTGATGAGCGGCGAGTTGAGGGTGTCACCGCGCTCGCGGACCCGCTGGACGGCGGCGTACGCGGTGAACTCCCCCTCGCCCTCGCGGACCTCGCGCACCTCGGTGGCGTACGAGGCGTTCACCCCGTCACGCATCAGCCAGAAGCCGTCGGTGAATTTCATGCGGTGTCTCCCCGCTCTGTGGTGCCGGTGAAGGAGAGGTGCGTCAACCGGACGGGGCCGCGCAGCCGCACGCGCAGGTCGCGCACGCCGGACACGGCGAACCCCGAGACGCAACGGGTGTAGTCGTACACGCCGCCGGTGGGTGGCACGGTGACGGTGGTCGCGGTGCTGCCCGCGATGAGATCGACGGCGCCCTCGCCCGCCGCCTCGACGGTGACGGTGACGGTGCCGGTCCCCTCGCCGAAGTCGCACGCGTGGAAGTGCAGCTCGCCGGTGCCGCCGTCGACGGCCCGCACGGCGTCGCCCGACGTCCTGCTCCGGTCGACGATCTCGGTGCCGCTCTGCGTGTCGTACCCGACGGCCGCCAGGCCGGCCCCCTGTACCGGCCTGGCGCCGGGGGGAGGCCCGTCGAGCACGACGGGCGCGGACAGGCGGATGTCCTGGCTGGAGGCGCCCGCGAGGAGTTCGTACGTGCCGGGCGCCACCGTCCAGCGGTCGTGCCGCACGTCCCAGAACCCCAGGTCGGTCACGGGCACCCGGAACACGAGGCGTCGGCGGGCCCCGGGCGCCAGACCGACGCGGCGGTGGCCGACGAGCTGCCGGTGCGGCAGGGCCACGACGGGTAGGCGGGGCGCGCGGACGTAGAGCTGCGCCACCTCGTCCGCAGCACGGGACCCGGTGTTGGTGACGGTGAACGCGACGCTCAGGGTGTCGCCGTCCCTCTCGGCCGTGAGGTCCTCGTACGCGAAGGAGGAGTAGCCGAGGCCGTGCCCGAACGGGTAGAGCGGCGTGCCGTCGAAGTAGAGGTAGGTCTGCCGGGAGCCGATGATGTCGTAGTCGAACAGGTCGGGCAGGTCGGCGTGGTCGGCGTACCAGGTCTGCGGCAGCCGCCCCGCCGGGGAGACGTCACCGGCGATGACGCGGGCGAGCGCCGCGCCCCCGGCCTGCCCGCCGTGCGCGGTCCACAGCAGCGCGGGCAGCTCGGCGTGGGCGTCGGCGACCGCGTACGGGTAGGAGCTGACCAGGGCCAGGGCGGTGCGCGGCTGGGCGGCGCGGGCCGCGCGCCACAGCCGTTCCTGGTGCGGCGGCAGGCCGAGGGCGGTGCGGTCCTGGGTCTCGCGGCCGTTGATGTGCGGATCGTTCCCGGCGACGACGATCACGGTGTGAGCGGCTGCGGCCACGCGGCGCACGGCGTCCTCGCCGCGCTCCAGGACCTCGACCGTGAACACCTCGGCGCGGTCGGCGGCGACGGCTTCGCCTTCCTCGGCAACCTTCACGCCGTCGGCGGCGACTGAGACGTGACCACCCGTCCCCGTGTGCCGCAGGAGGTGTCCGTCCCCGTGCCCGCTCTCGTGCCCGACCAGTTCGAACGTCTCCTGCACCACCCAGCCGCCCGGCTGGTCCGCCGAGGCCCGCACGAAGCCGTCGCCGGCGACGGAGACGTAGCGCCCGTCCGGCGCCCGCAGCGTCCAGGCCCCCTCGCCCCAGTCGACGAGGGCGAACTCGGTGGCCTGGTCCTCGTCCCCGGTGACGGTCAGCGGCGGCAGGTCGGTGCGGCCCGTCAGGAGCGCCGGGTCGAGGGCGCCCGCGGCCACTCTCGCCAGGGCGGCGGCGCCGGAGGCGGGCACGCGCAGCCAGCCGCCCGCGCACCGCAGGCGCACCCGGTCCGCGCCCTCGGCGAAGGTCACCCGGTCGGCGCCGAAGCGCTCACGCAACCCGTCGAGCAGGGAGCTGCGGCGGATCAGGGTGCCGCTGTACCAGTCGGTCCTGCACTCGTCGGCGAGGATTCCGACGACCGCGACGCGGGCGTCCCCGACGGGGGGCGCGAGGGGCAGCAGGCCGTCGTTCTTGAGCAGGACGACGGCCTGCTCCGCGGCCTCGCGGGCCAGCTCCTGGTGTTCGGCCGTGTCGATGCCGTGCGCGTCCGTCACCTCGTACGGGCCGCCGTCGGGGTCGAACTCGCCGAGCCGGAAGCGGACGGTCAGGTGCCTGCGTACGGCCGTCCCGATGTCGGCCTCCGTCAGCAGGCCGTCCGCCAGGGCGCGCCGCACGCGGCCCAGGATGACCTGCGCGTCGGTCCCGTGGTCGGTGAAGCTGTCGACGCCGGCGACGAGGGCCGCGGCGACGGCCTCCTCATGGGTGTCGAAGTAGTGCTGGGAGTCGACGAGGTTGCTCGGCGCGCCCGCGTCGGAGCAGACGAACAGCTCCTCGTCGGTCCAGCGCCGCAACTCCTCGCGCAGGTGGGGCGAGAGGTGGTTGGGGCGGCCGTTCACGAGGTTGTAGGCGGGCATCACCCCGGCGACCGCGCCCGCCTCGACGGCGGCGCGGAAGGCGCGCAGGTCGTACTCGTGCAGGACGCGCGGTCTGACGGAGGCGTTCGACGTGTCCCGCCGTGTCTCGTTGTTGTGCGCGAGCCAGTGCTTGAGGACCGGGGCGGTGCGCCAGTACGCCGGGTGGTCGCCGCGCAGGCCGCGGGTGAACGCGGCGGCGAGGGCGGAGGTCAGGTGCGGGTCCTCCGCGTAGCCCTCCTCGTTCCTGCCCCACAGCGGGTGGCGCAGCAGGTTCACCGTGGGCGCCCAGACGTTGAGGCCGACGCGGTCGTCGCGCGAGCGCATGGCGCGTGCCTCGACGGCGACGGCCTCGCCGACCCTGCGCAGCAGGTCGTCGTTCCAGGTCGCGCCCAACCCGACGGCCTGCGGGAAGACCGTCGCGGGCCCCATCCAGGCGACACCGTGCAGGGCCTCCTGGCCGGTGCGGAACGCCGCGACGCCGAGCCGGTCGACGGCGGGCGCGAACTGGTGCAGGAAGGCGACGCGCTCATCGGTCGTCAGGCGCGAAAGCAGGTCGTCCACGCGCTTGTCGAGCGGAAGTCCGGGGTCACGGAACGGCGGCGGGCTCTCGGTCACGTGCGGGTCCCCTCGGCGGACGGCGGCGGGCTGGACGGCGGAACGGAATGCTCACTTCTTCGAAGCGCTTCGATGCTCATGCCCACACCGGTGCATGTCAAGACGAGAGGCACGGCCGACCCGTTTGATCCCGTACTGCTGGCGGAAAAGCCAACAGCTCCGCAGGTTTGAGGAATTCGCGTTCAACTCTTGTTACGGCAGGGACGTTCACTTAACCTCGCTGCAACATCGAAGCGCTTCGAAAGCCGACCGGCGGTCACCGCCGTGTGTCAGGGCGCGCGCCACGAAGGGTTGAGCAATGACTGCGAACTCCCCCTCCACCGGCTCCGGACCCAACCGGAGAACGTTCCTCGCCTCCTCCGGGCTCGCCGCGCTCGCCGTGGCCGGCGGGGCACCGCTGCTCGCGGCCTGCGGGGGCGGCGGGTCGAAGAACGAGGGCACCACGACGGGGAAGAAGCTCAAGGACCTGCTCCCGGCGTACGTCCCCTCCGACCTCGCCGCGCCGGACATCCCGGCCAAGAACGGCTCGGCCGCGGGTTTCACCAAGGCCCTGCCCGCGGCCGAGCTCAAGGCGTCGGTACCGAAGAAGCTGGGCAAGGGCGGCGAGTTCACCGTCATGGCACCGATCTGGGGGAACGTGCCCAAGCAGGGCAATCCCTACTGGACCGCCATGGACGAGGCGGCGGGCGTCCGCGTCAAGTGGCAGAACCAGCAGGGCGACACCTACGGCCAGAAGCTGGGCGCGGTCCTCGCCTCCAGCGGCGTCCCGGACGCCGTGGTCGTGCCCGGCTGGGAACTGACCGGCAAGATACCGAGCGCCATCGCCAACAAGTTCGCCGACCTCGGCCCCTATCTGAGCGGCGACAAGGTCAAGAGGTACCCGAACCTCGCCGCGATCCCGACCGGCGCCTGGCAGCGCTCCGTCTTCGGCGGCAAGCTGCGCGGGCTGCCGATGCCCGCGGCCACCACCCCGAACATCGCGCCCTTCTACCGCACGGACCTCTTCGAGAAGGAGGGGCTCGAAGCGCCCACCAGCGCCCAGGAGTTCTACGACCTGTGCAAGCAGCTCAACTCGCCCAAGAACAAGGTGTGGGCGTGCGGCGACATGACCTGGGCCGCCTGGAACATCTTCGGCGTACTGCCGGAGAAGCCGTACTACTGGAAGCTCGTCGACGGCAAGCTCGTCAACCGCTACGAGACCGACGCCTACCTCGAAGCCCTGGAGTGGTCGCGCAAGCTCTACTCGGCGGGCTTCGTCCACCCCGACGCGAAGGCCGAGACCGGCAGCATCGGTGACCTGTGCGCCGCGGGCAAGGTCTGGATGTACTGCCAGGACCTGTCCGACTGGTACGGCAAGGCGGCCGTGCAGCGCGTGGACGACAAGAAGTTCCGCATGGAGGCGTTCGACTACTTCGCCCCCGACGGCGGCGCCCCCACCCTGTACGCGCGCCCGCCCGCCGACATCTGGACGTTCATCAGCGAGAAGGCCGACGAGAAGACCATCCGCGACATCCTGGCCCTCGCCGACTTCACGGCGGCGCCCTACGGCTCCAAGGAGCAGCGCCTGCGGATGTACGGCGTCGAGGGCGTCCACCACACCTACGAGGACGGGGTCCTCACCAAGAACGGCAAGGGCAACAACGAGGTCTTCTCGACATACGAGTACCTCGCCTCCCCCGCGCCCTTCGTCGCCTACGCCGATCTGCCCGACGTCACCCGGGGCATGGTCCAGTGGCAGCAGCGGCAGGGCGAGCACATGAAGAAGCCCCTCTTCCACGGCATGATGATCATTGAGCCGACGCGGTACACCGAGCTGAACGCCGAGTTCGAGGACCTGGAGAAGGACATCGTGCGCGGCCGCAAGAAGGTCTCCGACATGCAGCGCGCGGCCTCGGACTGGAAGTCGGGCGGCGGCGACAAGCTGCGCGACTGGTACCGCGGGCTCCTCGACGAGACCGGCGACTCGGCGGCCTGAGATGGCACACACCACAGCCCGGGCGCGCGGCGCCGCGGACGAGGCGGAGCCCGCCCCGGCCGGCGGGCCACCCCGCTCCCGCGCTTCACGCGCCTCCCGTGCCTCCCGCGCCTCTCGCGCGCGGAAGGCCGACGCCCGCGTCCCGCTGCGCCACCGGCTGCGCCGCGACCGGGTCCTGCTCCTGATGGTCCTTCCCGCGCTGCTGCTCCTGCTCGTCTTCAACTACGTACCGCTGATCGGCAATGTCGTCGCCTTCCAGGACTACGACCCCTACATCGCGGACAACGCGTTCCAGGCGATGTCGCAGAGCCCGTGGATCGGCTTCGAGCACTTCCGGCACATGGCCGAGGACCGGCTGTTCTGGCAGGCGGTCAGGAACACGCTCGCCATCTTCGCGATCCAGCTCACGCTGTTCTTCCCGGTGCCGATCCTGCTCGCGCTGTTCGTCAACAGCTTCGTGCGGCCCCGGGTGCGGGCCGTCGCCCAGGCGATCCTCTACCTCCCGCACTTCTTCTCCTGGGTCCTCGTCATCACCGTCTTCCAGCAGATGTTCGGCGGGGCGGGCCTGGTCGCCCAGGTGCTGCGCGACCACGGCCACGAAGGCTTCGACCTCATGACCGACCCGGCTCTCTTCAAGTTCCTCCTCACCTTCGAGATGGTCTGGAAGGACGCGGGGTGGGGCGTCATCGTCTTCCTCGCCGCGCTCGCCGCGGTCAGCCCCGAGCTGTACGAGGCCGCCGCGATGGACGGCGCGAACCGCTGGCGGCGCATGTGGCACATCCAACTGCCGGCGCTGCGCCCGGTCGTGGCCCTGCTGCTCGTGCTCCAGGTCGGCAACGCGCTCACGGTCGGCTTCGAGCAGATCCTGCTCCAGCGGGCGGCGGTGGGCCCCTCCGCCTCCGAGGTCCTGGACACCTACGTGTGGAACACCGGTCTGGACAACGGCAACTTCGGCTACGGCGCCGCCATCGGCATCGTCAAGGGAGTCTTCGGCCTCCTGATGGTGCTCGGGGCCAACAAGGCCGCCCACCTCATGGGCGAGCAGGGGGTGTACAAGCGATGAAGCGTGAGGTGTACGAGCGATGACTGTGCTCAGCTTCGGCATCAAGCCGGGCAGCCGTACCGGTCTGCGGCCCGTGTGGGAGGAGCCGCCGACCCGCGCCGGTCTCGCCACCAAGGGCGTGACGCTGGCCCTGGTCTGTCTGGCCGTCCTCTTCCCCATGTGGGTGGTGGTCGTCACCAGCCTCTCCTCGGTGCGCACGATCACCGGGACGGGCGGCCTCGTGGTGATCCCGCGGGGTGTCACCTTCATCCACTACCAGGAGCTGCTGGGCGGCGGCCAGGTGTCGCGGGCCGCGCTGGTCAGCGTCGGCGTCACGGTCGTCGGGACGCTCTTCAGCATGGCGGTGTCGGTCCTGTGCGCCTACGGCCTCTCACGGCCGGGGTCCGTGCTGCACCGGCCGATCCTGATGGTGATCGTCGCCACGATGTTCTTCGGGGCGGGGCTCATCCCCACGTATCTGGTGGTGCAGGGGCTCGGCCTGACCGACAGCTATCTGTCGCTGATCCTGCCGAGCGCCATGAACGTCTTCAACATCCTGGTGCTGCGGGCGTTCTTCATGGGCACGGCGCAGGAACTGATCGAGAGCGCCCGCCTCGACGGCGCGGGTGACCTGCGCATCCTGTGGCGGATCGTCATGCCGCTCTCGCGGGCGGTGATCGCGGTGATCACCCTCTTCTACGCGGTGGGGTACTGGAGCGCGTGGTTCAACGCGTCCATCTACCTCAGCGACCCGGACATGATGCCGCTCCAGAACGTCATGCAGCAGCTGGTGATCAAACAGCAGCGGCCGACCGGCCTCAGCCAGGCCATCAACACCGGGCACCTGTCGCCGCTCGCCATCCAGATGGCCGTGATGGTCCTCGCGCTCCTTCCGGTCGCCGTCCTCTCCCCCTTCGTGCAACGGCACTTCAAGCAAGGCATGCTCACCGGCGCTGTGAAGGGCTGAACCCACCGATGCCTTCCCTCGACGACACCACCCGCGGCCGCGTCCTGTTCGGCGGCGACTACAACCCCGAGCAGTGGCCCGAGGAGGTCTGGCACGACGACGTGCGTCTGATGCGCGAGGCGTCGGTCACCTCCGTCACCCTCGGCGTCTTCTCCTGGGCCAAGCTGGAACCCCGGCCGGGCGCCCGCGAGTTCGGCTGGCTCGACCGGCTGATGGACCTCATGGACGAGCACGGCATCGGGGTCGTCCTCGCCACACCGACCTCCGCTCCCCCGCCGTGGCTCGGCCGGCTCCACCCCGAGACGCTGCCCCGCGACGAGAACGGGCAGGTCGAGTGGTGGGGTTCGCGCCAGCACTTCGCGCACTCCAGCGCCGTCTACCGCCGCTGCGCCGCGGCCATCACCGAGGACCTGGCCGCGCGCTACGCACACCACCCCGCGCTGCGCATGTGGCACATCAACAACGAGTACTGCACCTACGACTGGGGCGACGAGGCGGCGGCCGCGTTCCGCCGCTGGCTCCGGGCCCGGTACACCTCGATCGACGCGCTCAACACCGCCTGGGGCACCGCCTTCTGGGGCCAGGTCTACGACAACTGGCGGGAGGTCCTGCCGCCGCGCCGCGCCCACTACCTGAAGAATCCCACCCAGGTCCTGGACTTCAAGCGCTTCACGTCGGACGCCCTGCTCGAGTGCTACCTCGCCGAGCGCGACATCGTCCGCGCCCACACCCCGCACCTGCCGGTCACCACCAACTTCATGCCGCTCTGGCCGGGCCAGGACGGCTGGAAGTGGGCGGGCGAGGAGGACGTGGTGTCGGTGGACGTCTACCCCGACCCCAAGGACCCGCTGGGCGGCCGGTACGGCGCTCTCGTCCAGGACCTCACGCGCTCGCAGGCCGGTGGCGGCCCGTGGATGGTGATGGAGCAGGCGGCGGGACAGGTGAACTTCCGCGGCGTCAACCGCCCCAAGCCGGCCGGCCTGAATCGCCTCTGGTCCTGGCAGGCCGTGGCGCGCGGCGCCGACGCCGTCTGCTACTTCCAGTGGCGGCAGTCCCGGCAGGGCGCGGAGAAGTTCCACTCGGGGATGGTCGGCCACGCGGGCGCACAGGGCCGCGCCTTCCAGGAGGTGAAGCGCCTGGGCGCCGAACTGGCGCGGCTGGGCGGTGAGGTGAGCGGCGGGCGCGTACCCGCGCAGGTGGCGGTCCTGCACGACTGGGACTCCTGGTGGGCGGGACAGCAGGATGGCCGCCCCTCCGACCGGCTCGACCACGCGGAGACGCTGCGGGCGTGGCACGGCGCCCTGTGGGACGCACACCTGACGGCCGACTTCGCCCACCCCGAGCACGACCTGTCCCCGTACAAGCTCGTCGTCGTCCCGCACCTCTACCTCCTCACCGACACCGCGATCGACAACCTCCTCGCGTACGCGGCGGGCGGCGGCTCCGTCGTCTGCGGCTTCTTCACCGGTGTGGCCGACCGCGACGACCGAGTACGGCCCGGCGGCATGGACGCCCGGCTGCGGGACCTCTTCGGCATCCGTACCGTGCACGAGTGGTGGCCCCTCGACGCCGACGAGAGCGTCGACTGCGGGGAGTTCACCGGCACGCTCTGGTCGGAGGAGCTGGAGCCCACGCGGGACGCCGTGCCGGAGGCCTCCTACCGGGGCGGCGAACTCGACGGCATGCCCGCGGTGCTGCGCCGGGGCCGCGCCTGGTACGTCTCCACCCTCCCCGCACCGGCCGCCCTGCGCGACCTGCTCGCACGGGTGGCGGCCCTGGCCGGCGCACGGCCTCCCCTCGACGGCCTCCCCCGGGAAGTGGAGGCCGTGCGCCGCGGCGACCTGCTGTTCCTGCTGCACCACGGCCGCGGCGAGGTGAGCGTCCGCGTACCGGGTCGCCACCGCGAGCTGCTGTCCGGCGACGCCGTGGAGGACACGCTCACACTCGGCCGCTACGGGGTGGCCGTGCTGCGGGAGGCCACTCCGTAGTCAGTGGGTCAGCCGGGAGCGTTTCCCGTGCTGGCCCGCACCGTCAGCTCCGGTGCGATCAGCGTGACGTCGTCCTCGTCGTCCCCCGCCAGCTTGGCGATGATCCGCTCCACGGCCCTGCGGCCCATCTCCTCGGCGGGGATGGAGACCGAGGTGAGCCGCACCGATGCCTGAAGGGCCACCTGGTCCGGGCAGACCGCGATCACCGAGATGTCCTCGGGAACGGCGCGGCCCTGCTGGCGCAGCAGGCCGAGCAGCGGCTCCACGGCCGACTCGTTCTGGACGACGAAGCCGGTGGTGCCGGGCCGCTCGTCGAAGACGCGGGCGAGCGTGGCCGACGTCGGCCCGTACCCCGCGTCGCAGGGCCGGTGCAGCAGCCGCACGCCCTGTTCGCGGGCGCCGGTGCGCAGGCCCTCCAGGGTGCGCTCGGCGAAGCCGGTGTGCCGTTCGTAGACGGCGGGGGCCTCGCCGATGACGGCGATGTCACGGTGGCCGAGCCCGGCCAGGTGCTCCACGCAGAGCGCGCCCGTCGCCACGAAGTCGAGGTCGACACAGGTCAGGCCCGCCGTGTCGGCGGGCAGTCCGATGAGCACCGCGGGCCGTGTGCTCTCGCGGAGCAGCGGGAGCCGCTCGTCGTCCAGCTCGACGTCCATGAGGATCATCGCGTCGGCGAGTCCGCTGCCCGCCACGCGGCGCACGGCCGCGGGGCCCTCGTCGCCGGTCAGGAGCAGCACGTCGTAGCCGTGTGTGCGGGCCGAGGTGGCGATGGCGATGGCGATCTCCATCATCACCGGTACGTACATGTCGGTGCGCAGCGGCATCATCAGGGCGATGACGTTGGACCGGCTGCTCGCCAGGGCGCGGGCGCCCGCGTTCGGGTGGTATCCGAGCTGCTCGATGCTGCGCTCGACGCGCTCGCGGGTGCCGGTGGAGATCGACCGCTTGCCGCTGAGGACGTAGCTCACCGTGCTGGCCGAGACTCCGGCGTGCTTGGCGACCTCGGCTAGGGTGACCATTGAGCTCTCCGGTCCGGTCGGGGCGGCGGCGCATCGTGGCGAAACGCTTCGACGCACGCCGCTGTGGTGAAGGCGCAGTTGAGCCTCCGACCCTATGTGGGCGCCCACGACAAGTCCAGGGGCGAGTCGAAGCGCTTCGACTCGCCCCTGGCGACCGTCGCCCCACGGTTCTCCCGGTGGTTACACCGCCGGGTGCGCGTTCTTCAGGAGCTCCTGGAACTGGGCCGAGAACCAGTGGCCGGAGACCGGGGCGTCGGGCAGTGCGCCCGTCTTGTTGTGGTTGTTGCGCGGGTTCCCCTCGTACGTGGGATCGCACATCCGGTCGAAGCCCTTGCCCTCGTCGTTCGGGATCTGCTTGCTCGATCCGTCGGACTCGCCCGGCGGCTTCATCCACACGTAGGCGTCGATGCCGGCCTCCGGTGCGGCCTTCGGGCGTTCGCCGAGACCCGCGCCGGACTGGTTGCACCAGTTGCCGAGGTGGATGCGGCGGTCATAGCGCCCGCCGTTGACGTAGGAGTCGACGTCCGTCTTCGGGCCCGGGCCCTTCGGGCGTGCCGCGCCGCCCCAGCCGTTGCGGGAGGTGTCGATGAGCATGCCGATGTCGGACCGGAAGCCGGTGCTGACGAGCTGGTTGCGGAAGGCCTGGGCGAAGGACAGCTCGTCGGTGTAGCGGTTCCAGTCGACCCACTTCGACTCGCGGACGGAGCGGCCCCCGACCGAGTCCCCGATCGTGAAGTTCTCCTCCTTCAGGGCGCTGTAGTTGGCGGTGTTGGTGATGAAGCCGTGCACGTTGTCGACGGTGCTGCCCTCGGCGGTGGCGGCCTGGCGGAAGACCTGCGCGGACGCGGCGAAGTTGTCGTCCCAGCCGATCCAGCCGTGGTGGCCCGCGTCGATGTAGTTGTAGACGTTCGGGACGGCGCCGAGCTGCTTGAGGGCGTAGCCGACGCCCTTCACGTAGTTCCCGTTGGCCTTCATCACGTCGCAGGCCGGGGTCGCGGTGGGGCGGCCCGAGGTGTTGGTGACGAGGTTGGGCAGCGAGTCGATCTCGATGGTCGTGACGATGCGCAGGCCGGAGTACTTGGACTCGCCGAGGATCCTCGCGATCGGGTCGATGTACTCGTGCTTGTAGCGGTCGATCTCGGTGGGGCCGAGTTCACCGTTGGAGGCGAGGGCCGCGCAGTCCCGGCCCGGCAGGTTGTAGATGACGAGCTGGACGACGCCCGCGCGCTGCTGGAGTGCCGCGTCGAGGTGCTGGCGCAGGCCCATCTTGCCGTTGCCGCCCGCGATCGCGGCGATCCTGTCGAGCCAGACGCCGGTGGGCTGGTCGGACACGGCGCTGCCGCCCGGCTCGGCGGCGGCCTTCTTCGACCACTCGGGGTTCACGTACACCTTGGCGCCCGCGTAGGGGTTGTCGACGCGGGCGGCGGCCGCCGCGGCCGGGCTCTCGCCGGTGAGGGCGACGGCGGTGCCGCCGCTGACGGCGAGCACGGTGGAGAGGGCGAGCAGGAGCGTGCGCGATCTGCGGTGCGTGCGGATGCGGGGATGGTTGCGGCTCATGTACGGGGTCCTGCCTCTCGGGAGTCGATCACGGACCTCTGACGTGAAGTCACCGCGGGGAGAAGAAAAGGTTGCCGGGTTTCCCGATAAATCTTCGCCACTTCTCCGTCGAATGGATTCGGCACAGTGAGGCACGCGAGAACCCTTGACAACTTCAAGTACCACAAGGATTTTGGGAGCGCTCCCACCTTTTCCGGCAGAAGGGCACCCCCATGCGTCCATCACCCGCCCCCGCCGAGCACGGGCAGCCCCTGAGCCGCCGCCGCATGCCGGCCGTCAGTGCGGCCGCGGCCGCCATCCCCGCCGTTTCCTCCCTTGTCCCCGCAGGTCAGAGCGCCCATGCCGCCAAGGCGTCGCGGCCACCCCGTACGAGCGACGGCTATTTCTCGCCAGAGGGCATTCCTATCCGATATGGCCGCAAGCCATGTACGGCAAATTCATGATCCCCTCGCGCGCGGACCAGCCGACGAACAGTTTCTCCAATGCGTCGAAACCGGCTGCGTTCGCGTACGGCACCGATGACATCTACGGCATGCGCCGGCTCCAGGACGTCGACAACACGTCGCTCCGGGAGACGGCCGCGACGGAACTCCTCGCATCCTGAACGATCCGCCCCCGCCCCCTCCTGCCCCACCCGACGTGCGAAGGGACCCCCATGCCCCCTACGCCCCGCGCGCACAGAGCGCGCGTGCTGCCCGCCCTCCTCGGCCTGCTCGGCGGACTGCTCGCCGGTGGCCCGGTGGCGACCGCCGACGACCACACCCCCGCGTCCGCGACGGCCGCCGAGAGGTACGACTGGAAGAACGTCCGCGTCGACGGGGGCGGCTTCGTCCCCGGCATCGTCTTCAACCGCTCCGAGCGCGACCTCGCCTACGCCCGCACCGACATCGGCGGCGCCTACCGCTGGCAGGAGTCCGCCAAGTCCTGGAAGCCGCTGCTCGACTCGGTCGGCTGGGACGACTGGGGCCACACCGGCGTGGTGAGCCTCGCGTCCGACTCCGTCGACCCCGACCGGGTGTACGCGGCCGTCGGCACGTACACCAACGACTGGGACCCGGGCAACGGCGCCGTCCTGCGCTCCGCCGACCGGGGAGAGACCTGGCGCAAGACCGACCTGCCGTTCAAGCTCGGCGGCAACATGCCCGGCCGCGGCATGGGCGAGCGCCTGGCCGTCGACCCGCACGACAACGACGTGCTGTACCTGGGGGCACCCAGCGGCAAGGGCCTGTGGCGCTCCACGGACGCGGGCGCCACCTGGAAGCAGGTCACGGACTTCCCCAACCCGGGCAACTTCCAGCAGGACCCGGGCGACACGACCGGCTACAACTCCGACAACCAGGGCATCGTCTGGGTCACCTTCGACGAGTCGACGAAGGCCGGGGGCAAGACCGGGACGCTCTACGTGGGCGTCGCCGACAAGGCCAACTCCGTCTACCGCTCCACCGACGGCGGCGGCAGCTGGTCACGCGTGGCGGGCCAGCCGACCGGTCTGCTGGCCCACAAGGGCGTCCTCGACGCGGAGAACGGCTACCTCTACCTCGCCTACAGCGACCGGGCCGGGCCCTACGACGGCGGCAAGGGGCAGGTCTGGCGGTACGCGACGAGGACCGGCGAGTGGAAGAACGTCAGCCCGGTCGCCGAGGCCGACACCCACTACGGCTTCAGCGGTCTGACCGTCGACCGGCAGCGCCCGGGCACCGTCATGGTCACCGGTTACAGCTCCTGGTGGCCCGACACCCAGATCTTCCGGACCAGGGACAGCGGCGCCAACTGGACGCCGGCGTGGAGCTACTCCGCGTATCCGGCGCGCGAGAACCGCTACACCATGGACATCTCCTCCGTCCCCTGGCTGTCCTGGGGCGCGAACCCGGCGCCTCCCGAGCAGACCCCGAAGCTCGGGTGGATGACGGAGGCCCTGGAGATCGACCCGTTCGACTCCGACCGGATGATGTACGGCACGGGCGCCACGGTCTACGGCACGGAGAACCTCACCCGGTGGGACGCGGCGGGCGGCAAGTTCACCATCACACCCATGGTGAAGGGCCTGGAGGAGACCGCCGTCAACGACCTCGCCGCTCCCCCGTCCGGGGCGCCCCTGCTGAGCGCGCTCGGCGACATCGGCGGCTTCCGGCACACGGACGTCACCAAGGTGCCGCCGCTGATGTACACCTCGCCGAACTTCACGACCACGACGAGCCTCGACTACGCCGCGGGCGATCCGGACGCGGTCGTCCGGGCCGGCAACGCCGACGCGGCGCCCCGCGTGGCCTTCTCCACGGACAACGGCGCCACCTGGTCGGGCGGGCAGGAGCCCCCGGGCGTCACGGGCGGCGGCACGGTCGCCGCGGCGGCCGACGCGAGCCGCTACGTGTGGAGCCCGGAGGGCGCCGGGGTGCACACCGCCACCGGCCCCGGGTCCGCGTGGACGGCCGCCGAGGGCATCCCGCGGGGCGCGGTGGTCGAGGCGGACCGGGTGGACCCGAAGAGGTTCTACGGCTTCAAGTCCGGTGTCTTCTACGTCAGTTCGGACGGCGGCAGCACCTTCGCCGCGAAGGCGTCCGCCGGCCTGCCCACCGAGGGCCCGGTGAAGTTCCAGGCCGTGCCCGGCAGGAAGGGCGACATCTGGCTCGCGGGCGGCAAGGCGGGCGGCACGTACGGCCTGTGGCACTCCACGAACGGCGGTACGAGCTTCACCAAGGTCGGCGGCGTCCAGGAGGCCGACACCATCGGCTTCGGCAAGGCGGCGCCCGGCGCCAAGTACCAGACGCTCTACACCAGCGCGAAGATCGGCGGCGTGCGCGGCGTCTTCCGCTCCACGAACGCGGGCGCGAGCTGGGTGCGCGTCAACGACACCAAGCACCAGTGGGGCTGGACGGGGGCCGCCATCACCGGCGACCCCAACGTCTACGGCCGGGTGTACGTGGCGACGAACGGCCGCGGCATCGTCTACGGCGACACCGCGGCCCGGCCTCCGGCACCCGCTCGGTGACCCACCACGTGCGGCACCGCGCGCGGGTGGTCGACGTGGGTGCGCAGGCGCGGGGTCCAGCCCGCACCGGACTGGAGCGTCTCCTCGGGGAACTCCGCGTTGTGCGCGGCGATGAGGTCCACGCGCTTGCCGTTGACGTAGTTGTGGCGGGCGGTGACGGGCGCCTCCTTCCACTTCTTCAGGACGCGTCCGGCGCCGGTCCCGCCCGGCAGGGTGAACGCGTTGGCCTCGGCCACGAGCCGGGACTCGGCGCCGATGCCGAAGGAGTACTGGTAGCCGTCGCGCGGTACGACGTAGTGGTTGTTGTAGGCGTCGACCTTGCCGAAGCGCACGCGCGGGGCGCGCTCCACGATGTCCCTGAACAGGTTGTGGTGGAGCGTGACGCGGAGCTTGCCGCGGTCGGTGTCACCCGCGCTGTCGCTGTTGCCGATCATGAGGGTCTTGTCGTGGTCGGCGAAGACGTTCCAGGAGACGGTGACGAGGTCGGCGCCGCGCACGACGTCCAGCTCGCCGTCGTGCCGCTGGTAGAGCTCTCCGTAGTAGGAGGGCAGCGAGCTGTCGGGGTGGGCGCCGTCGGTGAAGGTGTTGTGGTCCAGCCAGACGTGTGTCGAGCCGTACACCACCGCGCTGTCGTACTCCGAGTTCCACGCGCCCCGCTCGCCGTCGGTGGGGTCCCACTGCGGGAAGCAGTCCAGGGGGCTCTCCAGGGTGAGGTTGCGGACGACGACGTTGTCCACATCCTTGATCTGGAGGCTGCCGCCGACGATCCCGGCGTCCTTGCCGACCCCCACGACGGTCGTGTCGGAGGGGACGTACGCCTTGACGGCGGCGGCCTGGCGGGCCGCCGAGGCCGCGCGCAGGTCCTCCTGCTCACCACTGACCGGCCGGTCCCTGCCCCACACGGCCGGGTCGTACGCGGCGAGGTACTTCTCGAAGTCGTACCCCGGTGCCTCGAACGCCGCGCAGCCGCCCGCCCCGGTGGCGTCGAGGGTTCCCCTGACCTTGATGATCCGGGGTCCCTCGCCGTCCGCCGCGAGCGCGGCGGTGAACTCCTGCCACGTGGTGACCGTGTAGGTGCGTTCGGCGCCCGCGCCCGCGCCGCCGGTCGTGCCGCCGTCGGCGGACGCCCATCCGTCGTGCGCGGGCAGGGTGTCGCGCGCGGGCGCCGGGCGCGCCGACGCCGTCGCGGGGACGGCGAGGGCGAGGGCCGTGCAGCCCGCGATCAGGGTGAGGGCGACGCGCATCGTCATGCTCCTTCTTCCGGGAACAGTGCAGGTGCCGGTGCTGGTGCCGGCTCGGGTGGCCAGGTGATCCAGGACGCGGGGACCGCGTCGTCGAGGCGGCGCACATCACCGCGGGCGAGCACCCCTTCGCGCAGCAGCTCCGCCGCGACCATGCGGGCGAGAGCGATGGCACCGGGCGGGTTGAAGTGGGTGTTGTCCTGTTCGTACACGGTCCAGTTGAAGTAGCGCTTCGTCTCCTCGGCGCCGAGCTTGTCCCAGAGCGCGAGGGACAGCGCCTGGACGTCGAGGAGCGCCGCGCCCTCCTCGACGGCCAGGGCGCGCATCGCGTCCGGGTAGTCGCCGTGGGTGGGCAGGGCGGTGCCGTCCTCGTCGAAGCGCCGGCGTTCCACGGAGGTGAGCAGCACGGGGCGCGCGCCACGCGCCCGCGCCCCGGCCACGTACTGCCGCAGGTACTCCTGGTAGGCCGTCCACGGCTCGGTGTACCTGGCGGGGGCCTCGCGCTTCTCGTCGTTGTGGCCGAACTGGACCAGGAGGAGGTCGCCGGGGCGGATCGCGGCGAGGACCGCGGCGAGGCGGCCCTCGTCGACGAAACTCTTCGAACTCCGCCCGTTGACCGCGTGGTTGGCGACGTCCAGCGCGGGGCGCAGGAAGAAGGGCAGGGCCATGCCCCAGCCCGTCTCGGGCGCGGCGGACGCGTACTTCTGGGCGGCGGTGGAGTCACCCGCGAGGTACAGCGTCCGCCGGCCGGGGCCCGCAGCGGTCACTGACGCTCCTTCTTCCACTCCGCCTGCGCCTCGTTGAGCTGCTCGGCGAGCGAGTCGAGGAAGTCCTTCGCCGACATCTTGCCGAGCATCACCTTCTGGAGGTTCGGCTCGTTCTCGGCCTTGCTGATGGTGTTCCAGTCGGGCAGGTAGTACGGCAGCTGCACGATCTTCAGGGAGCCGTCGTTCAGTGCCTCGGCGGCCAGCTTGGTGGGCTCCGACTTCTTCACCCACGGGTCCTTGGCGGCCTCGGTGTTGGCGGGAATGGCGCCCGCCGACTCGTTCCACTTGCTGTTGGACCGGTGGGAGGCCGCGAACTCGATGAACTTCCAGGCCGCCTTCTTGTTCTTGCTCGACTTGAAGAGGCCGAGCCCGTCGACGGGGTTGGACACCTGGACCCGTACGCCCGCCCCGGTCGTCGGGTTGGGCAGGCCGCGGAACTTGCTCTCGCCGAGCGCCTTCACGTGGTCCTGGTAGGAGCCGAGGTTGTGGCTGAGCATGCCGATCTGGCCGCTGTCCCACTGGGCGACCATCTTGGTGAAGTCGTTGTTGAGGTCGGCGGACGGCGTGGCCTGCTTGTAGAGGGAGACGTACTTGTCGAGGGCGGCGACGTTCTTGGGGTCGTTGACGGTCGTCTCGTCGCCGTCCCAGAAGTCGCCGATGCCGGACTGCCCGTACATCGCGTCGAGGGCCTGCGCGATGGAGCCCTCGCCGCCGCGGATGGTGTAGCCGAAGCGGTTGTCGCCCTTGTCGGTGAGCTTCTCGGCGGCCTCGTAGAACTTCGGCCAGGTGGTGGGCGCTTGCAGGCCCGCGGCCTTGAACAGGTCGGTGCGGTAGTACAGGACGCCGTTGCTCGCGGAGGTCGGCACGGTGTACAGCTCGACGCCGCCGCCCGCCGCCCGCACGCTCTCGACCATCCCCGAGTTCAGCTCGTCCTTCAGCGGGCTCTTCTCGACGCGCTTGTCCAGCGGCTCCAGGGCGTCCTGCGCGGCGATACCGGCGAGCATGGCCGCGCCGACGCCCCCGACGTCGGGGAGGCCACCGCCCTGGATGGCGGTGTCGTACTTGGACTGGACGTTCTCGGCGGGCACGCCGACGTACTTGACGTCGATGTCGGGGTTCGCCTTCTCGAAGTCCTTGATGATCTCCTGCCAGATGTCCTGCCGGACGGCCGTGTTGTTGTCCCAGAAGACGACCTCGCCCTTGCCGCTGCCCTCTCCGCCCTTGTCCCCCGCCGCTCCGCTGCCGTCGTCACCGCAGGCGGTGGCGGTCAGCGCGAGGGCGGTGGTGAGGGCGAGCGCGGCGGTGGTGCGGCCTCTGCTGCGGTTGCTCGTGGTCATTGCTGCGGCTCTCTTCTCGTGAGGTGTCGGATCGTGAGGTGTCGGACTGTGCTGTACGTGGGTGGGTGCGGGTGTCAGTGCGTGATCCGGAAGCCGGTGAACAGGGCGGTCCCCGTGGCCCCCCGGCCCTCTTCGGCCACCGCGAACAGGCCGAGCAGGGCGCCGACCCAGCGCCAGGGCGTCGCGGCGAAGACCGGCCCCCCGGTGGGTGCGAAGCCACTGCCGGTGTCGGCGTGGAAGCGGCAGCGGGCCCCTTGCGTGACGTCGATCCGCAGCCGGGCCGTGCCGTCCGGTGCGGGGCGCGGTGGCGCGGCGTCCCGCTCCGCCTCCGCGCCCGCCTCGGCGAAGCGGTGCACGAGCCTGGTCGTGCCGTCCTCGGCCCGCTCCAGGCCGATCCAGGAGTACGCGTCGCCGAGCACCACGAGCCCGGCCCGCGCCCCGGGTGACTCGGCGTCCAGACGCAGCTCCACCTCGACGGTGCAGGGCCGCAGCGGCAGGCGCTGGGTGAGGGTGTGCGGCAGGGCGCGTACGTCGTGGGCGCGCGCCGCGCGGAGGCAGGACAGGCGGAGCCCGTCCCGGGAGTGCGACGTGGCCCAGCCGGCGCGGGGGTTGGCGGTCCACTGCCACTGGGGGCCGTGGCGGCCGCCGGGGAAGTCGTCGTCGGCGGCGGGGGCGGAGCGGGGCTGCGGCGGCAGCTCCGGTTTGCGGTGTACGTCGACGGGGGCGCCGTCGTCCCCGAGCACCGGCCAGCCGTCGGCGCCCCACCGCATGGGCTGGAGATGGACGACCCTGCCGTAGGCGCCGCGCTGCTGGAAGTGCAGGAACCAGTCCTCGCCGGCCGCGGTGCGCACCCAGCCGCCCTGGTGGGGCCCGTTGACGTCGGTGTCGCCCTGCTGGAGCACGACGCGCTGCTCGTAGGGCCCGTGGAATTCGCGGGACCTGAAGGCGCCCTGCCAGCCGGTGGCCACGCCGCCGGCCGGGGCGAGGATCCAGAACCAGCCGTCGTGGCGGTAGAGCTTGGGCCCCTCGATGGTGAACCAGCCGGGTATGCGGTCGCCGTCGACGATCACCTCCCCCTCGTCGAGGAGTTCGCGCCCGTCGGGACTCATGCGGTGGCCGGTGAGCACGTTCTTGACGCCGGACCGCGACTTCGCCCAGGCGTGCACGAGGTACGCCGTGCCGCTCTCCTCGTCCCACAGGGGGCAGGGGTCGATGAGCCCCTTGCCGGGCTTGAGGAGGTGGGGCCGGGTCCAGGGCCCGCGGATGTCCGCCGAGTTGACCTGCTGGATGCCGTGGTCGGGGTCGCCCCAGAAGATCCAGAACCGCCCGCCGTGGTACCGCAGGGACGGCGCCCACACCCCGCAGTCGTGCCGGGGCGAGGCGAAGGCCTCGGCCGGTTCGACGCGGTCCAGGGCGTGGCCGATCAGCGTCCAGTTGACGAGATCGCGGGAGTGCAGCAGGGGCAGGCCGGGGGCCCGGCCGAAGCTGGACGCGGTGAGGTAGAAGTCGTCGCCGACCCGCAGGACGTCGGGGTCGGACCAGTCGGCGGCGAGGACGGGGTTGCGGTAGAAGCCGTCACCGAGGTCGCCGGTGACGTGGGCGGGTGCGGGGCTGGGTGCGGGCCCGGCGGTCGGTGTGCCGTTCGTGAAAGTGCCGGTGCTCATGCCGTCACCGCCTTGCGGGCCAGCGCGTCGGCCTCGCCGCGGTCCAGGGTGCCGTCGGCCACGACGGTGACGATCCGGCGTACCACCGTCTCGCCCGGGGCGATCGGCAGCCGGTCGGCGGACGCCAGCGAGGAGCCGACGCCGGGGTACTCGGCCGCCCGCACGAACCACGGGTCGCGGCGGGTCTCGGCGGTGGCCCCCGCGAAGACCAGCGTCCAGCCGTCCCCGGCCAGCGCGAGCCACTTGGCGCGGGCGGCGTGCGCGGCCTCCTCCCCCTCGGCCTCCGGGGTGAAGACCCTGGGGGGCGCCGCAGCCTTGGGGGCGCGCCAGAAGTAGCCGCCGTACGCGGCGCCGGGGCGGCCGTTGGTGGCGGGGCTGCCGATGGTCAGCTCGCCGCCGGTGGCGTTGGTGAGCGAGAAGGTGAAGTCGAGCGCCCAGGCGGTGTCGGTGAGTGCGGCGGCGGCGACGGTACGCCGCTCGCGCAGCAGGACCTCACCGTCCGCCGCCCAGGCGACCTCCTGCACGAAACCGTCCGGGTCCCGCAGCTTGAACGCCTGGTGACACTGGGCCCCGTGGTTGTCGAGCTCCGTCGGCCCCTGCCCGCGCACGAAGGTCCGTCCGCCCCAGAAGTTGCGTCCCGCCACATCGGGCACGGCCACGCTCACCCCGAAATGGTGCGGGTGGTCCTCGGGGCTCGACTCGGTGACGGCGGTCCCGGAGAGGGTGGTGACGGGATGGAGGTAGGGGCGGGGCGCCGTGGTCCGCCCCGGCTCGGGCCGGACGACGTAACGTGCCACGGGCCGCCCGGCGCAGCGCAGGACGAGGGGGCCGGGGCTCTGGTGCGGGGAGATGCTCATCGCGTCCTCAGCTCGTCGTGGAAGTCACCGTGGTGGTCACCGTGGAGAGGCCGGGGGTGGGGGTGCGGGAGGGCCCAGGGCGCGCCCAGCTCCGAGTACAGGCTCAGCGAGTCCGCCGCCACCGCCACCAGGCCGTCGATGCCCTGGACGATCCGGCGCTCCGCGCGCTCCCCCGGCGCCGCCCGCCACGCCCCGGGGGGCAGCGGCTCGGGGTCCGGTGCCACCCGTACCGCCTCGACCACGCGCATGAACGCCCCGGTGGCCGCGGGCGGGGCCAGCAGTTCGGCGTGGCCGAGCACGTGGTCGACCAGGTTCCGCAGGAGGTCCGTCCTGCCGTACAGGGCGGGTGACCCCGCGGCCATCGCGGCACCGTGCCGCACCAGCACGCGGTCCTGCTTGTACCAGAAGGTGACGCGGCCCTCGCTGCCGTGCACCACGACGTACGGCTCCTCCTGCGTGTGCGCGCACAGCGTGGCGGCGACGGTGACCTTGATGCCGCCCGCCGTGGAGACCCGTACGCACGAGGTGTCGTCGGACTCGATGGCGTGGGCGCGGAAGAGTTCGGTCTCCACGGCGGTGACGTCCTCGGCGGCGGCGCTGTCCGCCAGGGCGAGGGCGGTGGCGACCGCGTGCGCCAGGGGGTTGGTCAGGACGCCGTCGACGACGTCCGCGCCGTCCAGGCGCCGCCGCCCCGACCACGGCGCCCGCCGGAAGTACGCCTCGTCCCGCACCCAGGCCCCGGCGCCGCCCACGCCCGTCACCTCGCCGATCGCCCCTTCGGCGATGAGCCGGCCGATGGCGGGCAGCGCGTGCGAGCCGAGCGACTGGAAGCCGATCTGGACGGCGGTCCCCGCCGCGGCGGCGCCGTCGGCCATCCGCCGGAACTCCGCGTACGACGGAGCGGGCGGCTTCTCCAGGAGTACGTGGACGCCGCGCGCCGCCGCCGCGAGCGCGAGGCCGGTGTGGGTCGGGATGGGCGTGCAGATGACGGCGACGGCGGCGCCCGTCGAGTCGAGCAGCCCCGCGAAGTCGTCGGACTGCGCGACCGCCCCGAAGCCGGTCAGCTCCTCGGCGTCCAGTGGGCGCAGCTCGCAGACGCCCACCAGACGGACGTAACCCTCCCGCTCCAGGCGGCGGATGTTCTCCAGGTGCCAGATGCCGTGCCCCCGGGCGCCCGCGAGGACCACGGGCAGCGGCAGCCGCGGATCGAGCGAGCGCGCGCTCATCCCTTCACCGCCCCCGCGCTGAACCCGGTGACCAGCCACTTCTGGATGAACGCGAAGACGATGACGACGGGCACCGCGGCCACCACACCACCCGCGGCGAGCGCCCCGAGGTCGACGCTGTCGGCGCCCATCAGCGTGGCGAGGCCCACCGGGATGGTCTGCTTGCCCTGGTCGCTGAGGAACATCAGGGCGAACAGGAAGTGGTTCCAACTGTGCACGAAGGCGAAGGAGCCGACCGCGATGAGGCCGGGCCGCAGCGCCGGCAGGACGACGGCGCAGAACGCCCGGAAGCGTCCGCAGCCGTCGACCCAGGCGGCCTCCTCCAGGACGTAGGGCACGTTCCTGATGAAGCCGCTGAGGAGGATCATCGACAGCGGGAGCTGGAAGACCGTCTCGGCGACGATGACGCTGGCCAGCGAGTTGATCATCTGTAGCTCGGCGAAGATCTCGAAGAGCGGTACGAGCATCAGCGCGCCCGGGATGAACTGCGAGCAGAGCAGCGCCAGCATGAACCCGCGCTTGATCCGGAAGTCGAAGCGGGCCAGCGCGTAGCCCCCGGCGAGGGCGACGAGCGTGGTCATCACCATGGAGATGACGCCGACGAGCAGGCTGTTCTGGAAGAACGTGGCGAAGCTGCGCTCGGTCCACACCTTGTCGAAGTGGTCGAAGGTGATGGGCCACGGCACGAGCGAGGTGGAACCGGTGGGGCGGACCGCGAAGAGCAGGATCCAGTAGAAGGGGATGAGGGTGAACAGCAGGTACAGCCCGAGCGGAAGGTAGATCTGCCAGCGGGGCGTCCGCCCGATGGTGGTGGACTCGTTCCCCGCGTCGGCGACGGCCTTGCGCGGCGCGGTGAGTGTGGCGGTCATTTGTCCTGGCCCCCGAACTTGCTGAGCCGCAGATACAGCAGCGAGCAGAAGAGAAGGATCACGAAGGCGATGGCGGTCAGCGCGGACGCGTAGCCGAAGTCGTGCGAGTCCACGGCGATGGACGCGATGCGCAGCGGCAGCGTCGTCGTTTCGCCCGCAGGACCACCGCCGGTGAGGGTGTAGAGCAGGTCGACGTTGTTGAACTCCCAGACCGCGCGCAGCAGCGTGGAGAGGATGATCGCGTCCTTGAGGTGCGGCAGTGTGATGTGGAAGAACTGCCGCCAGCGGCTCGCGCCGTCCACCTCGGCCGCCTCGTACAGGTCCTTCGACACGGACTGGAGGTCGGCGAGGATGAGGATCGCGAAGAAGGGGACTCCTCGCCAGAGCTCGGCGACGACGACCGCGGGGAAGACCGTGCCGGTGTCGGAGAGCCAGGACGTCCCGTACGAGCCGATGCCGACGTCGGCGAGGTAACGCGTGATGCCGGTCTGGGAGTTGAAGATCAGCAGCCAGATCGTCGAGGTGAGGACGCCGGAGACGGCCCACGGCGAGAAGACCAGGGCGCGGGCCATGGCGCGCCCCACGAAGGTCTGGTTGACGAGGAGGGCGAGCGCGAGGCCGAGCAGCAGTTGCAGCACGATCTCGACGGCCACCCACTGGAGGCTGAAGCCGAGGGTGCTCCAGAACTGCGGGTCGTCGGTGAACGCGGTGACGAAGTTGTCGAGGCCGGCGAACCCGTTGCGCCACGGCTTGGTGGGGTTGTAGTGCCGCAGGCTGTAGTAGAAGACGCTGACCACCGGGTACGCGATGAAGCCGAGCATCAGCAGGACGGCGGGGGCGATCAGCAGATAGGGCAGGCGGCGCGGGCTCGCCCCGGTCCTTCGACGGTGCCGCCGCTCCTTGCCGCGCGGCGGCTGCGCGGTACTCGGCGGCGGCTTCGCCACGGCTGCGGCCTGTGCCATGACAGTTCTCCGATCCTGGGGGTGCGTGAGGTGCGTGTGCGTGAGGTGCGTGTGCGTGGGTGAAGCTGTGGGTGAAGCGCTTTCCGCACGGCGTTCGGTATCTCGGACATACACGGGCGGGAGAGGTAGAGGTGGAGGTGGCGCGGCCGGGCGTCAGCCCGCGTACGGGTCCGGCACCGTGCCGGGACGCGCGAGGAACGCGAAGTCGCAGCCGGTGTCGGCCTGGGTGATCTGCTCGCTGTAGAGCGCCCCGTAGCCCCGCTCGTAGCGGGCGGGCGGCGGCGTCCACTCGGCGCGCCTGCGCTCCAACTCGGCCTCGTCCACGCCGAGATGAAGCGTCCGCCCCGCCACGTCGAGGGTGATGGGGTCCCCGGTGCGGACGAGCGCGAGCGGCCCGCCGACGTACGACTCGGGCGCCACGTGCAGCACACACGTGCCGTACGACGTGCCGCTCATCCGCGCGTCGGAGATCCGCACCATGTCCCGCACGCCCTGCTTGAGCAGGTAGTCGGGGATCGGCAGCATCCCGTACTCGGGCATGCCGGGACCGCCCTTGGGACCCGCGCCGCGCAGCACGAGGACGTGGTCGGGCGTGATGCCGAGGGACGGGTCGTGGATGGTCCGCTGCATCGTGCGGTAGTCGTCGAAGACGACGGCGGGCCCGGTGTGCTGGAGCAGCCGCGGCTCGGCGGCGATGTGCTTGATGACCGCGCCGTCGGGGCAGAGGTTGCCGCGCAGGACGGCGACGCCGCCCTCCCCGGCGACCGGGTTGCTCCGGGGCCGGATGACGTCCTCGTCGTGCACCCGGGCCTCGGCGAGCTGTTCGCGCAGGGTGTCGTGGGCGACGGTGGGCCGGTCCAGGTGCAGCAGGTCGGTGATGCGCGACAGGAAGCCCGGCAGCCCGCCCGCGAAGTGGAAGTCCTCCATCAGGTACTTCTCGCCGCCCGGCCTGACATTGGCGAGCACCGGCACCGTACGGGCGACGCGGTCGAAGTCGTCCAGCGTGAGCTTGACCCCGGCGCGTCCCGCCATCGCGATGAGGTGGATGACGGCGTTGGTGGAGCCGCCGAGCCCGAGGACCGTGGTCACCGCGTCCTCGAAGGCGTCGGCGGTGAGGATGTGCGAGAGCCGCCGGTCCTCGCGTACGAGGTCGACGATGCGCAGTCCGGACGCCGCCGCCATCCGGTCGTGCCCGGAGTCGACCGCCGGTACCGAGGAGGCGCCGGGCACCGTCACGCCGAGCGCCTCGGCCGCCGCGGTGAGCGTGGACGCGGTGCCCATCGTCATGCAGTGCCCGGGTGAGCGCGCGAGGCCGCTCTCCAGTTCGGTCAGCTCGCAGTCGCCGATGAGCCCGGCGCGGTGGTCGTCCCAGTACTTCCACATGTCGGTGCCCGAGCCGAGCGTCTCGCCGCGCCAGTGGCCCGGCAGCATCGGCCCCGCGGGCACGAAGACGGTGGGCAGGTCGACGCTGGCGGCGCCCATGAGCAGCGCGGGTGTCGTCTTGTCGCAGCCGCCGAGCAGCACGGCGCCGTCCACCGGGTAGGAGCGCAGGAGCTCCTCGGTCTCCATGGCGAGGAGGTTGCGGTAGAGCATCGGGGTGGGCTTCTGGAAGGTCTCGCTGAGCGTCGAGACCGGGAACTCCAGGGGGAAGCCGCCGGCCTGCCACACGCCGCGCTTGACGGCCTGGGCACGGTCGCGCAGGTGGGAGTGGCAGGGGTTGATGTCGGACCAGGTGTTGAGCACCGCGATGACGGGCTTGCCGAGGTGCTCCTCGGGGAGGTAGCCGAGCTGGCGGGTGCGGGCCCGGTGGCTGAAGGAGCGCAGTCCGGACGAGATGCCGTCGCCGAACCACTGACTGCTCCGCAGCTCCCGCCGCCCCCCGTCCCGGCCCGCGCCACCGCCCCGGCCCGCCTCCTTGCCCTGCTCCGTGTCGGGCCCGGTCATATCGACCACCCCTCGACGATCGCGGCCACCTCGGCGCGCTGGGCGTCCGCCAGGAGACTGCTCGGCGCCCGCACGTCGCGGCGGCACAGGCCCAGCGTGGCGAGGGCCTCCTTGACGACCGTGACGTTGTGCGCGGAGCCGTCGGCGGCCCGCAGCTCCTCGAAGCGGCGGATCTGCTCCCACACCTTCATGGCCAGCGGATGGTCACCGGATCGAAGCGCTTCGATCATGCGCAGCGACAGCCCCGGGGAGACGTTCACGAGCCCGGAGGTGAAGCCGGTGGCGCCCGCCGAGAAGTACGAGGGCGCGTACGGCTCGGCGAGCCCGGCCACCCACACGAAGCGGTCGAGCCCCGCGTCCCGCGCGAACCCGGCGAAGCGCGCGGCGTCCGGCACGGCGTACTTCACGCCGATGACGTTGGGGCAGGCGTCGGCCAGCTCGGCGAGGCGCGCGCCGGGCAGGCCCGCGTCACGCAGGTAGGGGACGACGCCGAGCTCCGGCACTGCCTCGGCGATCGCCCGGTGGTAGGCGACCCAGCCCGCGTCCGAGACGTAGGGGTGCACGGGCTGATGGACCATCACCATGCTCGCCCCGTACTCCCCGGCGTGCCGGGCGGCGGCGACGGCGGTCGGCACGTCGTGCCCCACCCCGGCGAGCAGCACCGCACGGCCCGCTGCCTCGGCGTGCGTCAGCTCCACGACCTCGCGGCGCTCTTCGGGCGAGAGGGCGTAGAACTCCCCGGTGTTGCCGTTCGGCGTCAGGGTGCGCACGCCGCCGTCGAGCAGCCGGCGCAGGATCACCCCGTGGGCGGCGCGGTCGATGCCGCCGTCCTCGGTGAACGGGGTCACCGGGATGGCCACGACGTCGGCGAGCGCGGCGCGCTGTGTCTCGAAGCTCACTTCGTCTGCCCCTCTCCCGGGAAAGCGCGCCGTACGAACGACTCGATGTGCTGGTGCAGGGCCTCGGCGGCCCCGTCCTGGTCCCCGTCGAGGGCGAGCCGCAGGATCTGCTCGTGCTCGGTGGCCTCGCGCGCCCACGAGGGGTCGGCGGCCCAGGCCACGGCGGAGACGAGCGCGGCCTGGTCCCGCACGCCGTCGAGGAGCCGCCCGAGCAGCGGATTGCCGCAGTCGATGTAGAGGGCGCGGTGGAACTCCCGGTTGGCGAGGGAGCGTTCGGCGGCGTCGTCGGCGTCGTCGGCCCGCTTCAGCGCGTCGCGCGCCGCCTCCAGGGGGGCGCCGCGCAGCACGGTGCGGCGCAGCGCCTCCGGCTCCAGGAGCAGCCGTACGTCGTAGACCTCGCGGGCCATGGCCGCGTCGACGGTGCGCACGGCCCCGCCCTTGTACTGGCTCATCTCGACGAGGCCGGTTCCGGCGAGGGTCTTCAGGGCCTCGCGGACGGGCGTCTTGGAGACGCCGTACTCGCGGGCGAGTTCCGTCTCGATCAGTGGCTGCCCCGGGGTCAACTCGCCCGTCAGGATGCGGTGCTTGATCGATTCGAGCACGTACTGCGTGCGCGAGGGGATCGGCACCGGGCCCGGTGCGGCAGCCACCGGGGTCGGAGTCGGGACGGACGTCATGGGCTCCCTCAGATCTCACATATCGCGTCTCATATATGACGTACGAAGTACGACGCGTTGAAGCTAGGAGGGCGACCGGAGTTCGTCAACGGTTCTGACGAAAACAATTGCGATCAGTGTCCTCGCGGGTGCGATCAGCGTCCCCGCGGGTCAGCGCGCCCGCCCCACCGCCAGCCACCGCGAGGGCAGTTGAATGCGGGAGCCCTCGGGAGTGAACTCCGTTGTGACGAGCGGGAGTTCGCCGCTCGCCAGGACGGCGAGGCCGGCCGCCGCGAGGTGCTGGGGCACGGCGTCGTCCAGCACTTCGGCGGGCGTGAGGCCATGCGCGAAAACGGGGGCGAGCTTCGGCGGCGGCCCCTCCGGGCGCGTGGCCAGGCCGAGCAGGACGGGCTTGGCCGCCTCGGAGAGTTCGACGACGAAGGCCCTGCCGCGCTCGCCGGTCAGCGCCGCGATGGCGTCGGCCAGGGGCTGCCGGTCGGCGGGGTCGCACTGGTGGAGCACGCCGCGCATGTAGACGTTGGCGTCCCCCAGCTCCTCGTGCAGCAGCCCGGCCGCGCCCTTCTCCACGGCGTCGAGCTGCCGGAACTCCGCCTCGCCCGCGGGGTCGGCGCGCCGGGCGCGCTCGATCGCGGCGGCGGACAGGTCGACGCCGACGACGCGCGGGAAGCCGCCGGCGAGGAAGCGGGTCTGCGTGCCGTTGCCGCAGCCCAGGTCGACGAGGGGCAGGCCCTCGGCCACCAGGTGGGGTTCGAACAGGGCCAGGTGCAGTGCCGCGGTGAGGGCGGGCTCGGCGTCCCAGAATACGGCGCCCTGCTCGGCGGGCGCCGCCTGCCAGAATGCCTCCCAGGCCTCCTTGTACCGACTCGTGACGCTCATGCGTGACTCCCCGGGGTGCGACGCGAAACCGCCGTAGCGGGCGGTCAGCTCGGTCTACCGCCCCCGGGGCGCGCCCACAAGGCACCCGTACGATGCTTCGGGGCCCGTCCGGCGCTCCACGGCCTCGCGCGGCCACTTCGGGGGGCCGGCGCCCGCGGTCACCGCGAGGGCAGGTCCAGTTCGCACCAGACCGTCTTGCCGGAGTCCGTACGGCTCGTGCCCCACTTACCGGCGAGCGCGCTGACGACGCCCAGACCGCGCCCGGACTCGTCGCAGGGGCCCGCGCCGAGCAGCATGGGCAGCGCGGGGTCGTCGTCCTCGACCTCGCACACGAGCGATCCCGAGCGGACCAGGCGCAGGTCGACGCGGCTGCTGCGCGAGTGCCGTACGACGTTGGTGACCAGCTCGCTGACCAGCAGTTCGGCCGTGTCGGCGAGCGCCTGGAGCGACCAGGCCCGAAGCTGCCCGCGGACCAGCTCGCGGGCCCTGCTGACCTCGCTCGGGTCGAGGGCGAACCGCCAGTGCGCGACGTCCTCGCCCGCGATGCCGTTGAGCCGGGCCATCAGGAGCGCCACGTCGTCCTTGCGGGCGCCGCCGGTGTTGAGCGCCCGGATGATCGTGTCGCAAGCGTCGTCCATGGACGCCGCGGGATGCGCGGCGGATTCGGTGAGCGTGGCGAGGCCGACGCCGATGTCCTCGCCGCGCACCTCGACGAGGCCGTCGGTGCACATGAGCAGCCGGTCCCCCGGGGCCACGCGGACGCGGACCGACTCGAAGGGGACGCCGCCGACGCCGATGGGCGCCCCGGTGGGCAGGACGAGGAGCTCGCTGCGGCCGTCCTCGGCGCGGACGAGGACCGGCGGTATGTGCCCCGCGTTGGCGAGGCACAGCTCGCCCGCGATGGGGTCGTAGACCGCGTACAGGCACGTCGCGAGATAGTGCTCGCCGAGGCGCTGCGCGAGGTCGTCGAGGTTGCGCAGGAGCTGCTCGGGCGGCAGGTCGAGGGCGGCCATGGTCTGCACGGCCGTGCGCAACTGGCCCATCATGGCGGCGGAGTTGAGACCGTGCCCCATGACGTCGCCGACGACCAGCGCGGTCCTCGACCCCGGCAGCTTCACGGAGTCGAACCAGTCGCCGCCGACCCGGCCGAGGAGCGTGCCCGGCAGATAGCGGGTGGCGATGTCGCAGCCGGGCATGCGCGGCTGGATGTGCGGCAGCATGCTGTCCTGGAGGGTGTCGGCGACGCTCTCCTGGTAGGTGTACATGCGGGCGTTGTCGAGCACGAGCCCGGCACGGGCGGCCAGTTCGGCGCCGGTGACGCGGTCCATGTCGTTGAAGACGGGCCGCTCCCTGTGCCGGAGCAGGATCATGAAGCCGAGCACCACCTGACGCGCCTTGAGCGGTACGACGAGCATCGAGCGGTGGTTGATCAGCGGGCGGATGTCGCGCTTCTCGAACTGCGAGGCGATGGCGTTGCCCATCTCCTCGGTGATGCGCGGTACGAGCACCGGGTCGCCGGAGGTCATGCACTGGAAGAACGGCGTGTGCGCGGGGAACGGCATGGACTCGCCGACCGGCACGACGTCGTCCCAGCGGCCCGGCTCGTCGGTGTGCTCCACGGCGACCCGGTGCCACAGGGTGGTCTCGTCCGGCGGGCCCTCGGGAAAGCCCTCGCCCGCCACGACCTGCTCGCGCAGATAGGTGCCCGCGACATCCGTGAAGCGCGGCACGACCGCCCTGCTGACCTCCAGGATCGTGCGCGACAGGTCGAGCGAGGAGCCGATGCGGCCGCTGACCTCGTTGAGGAACTCCAGGCGCTCGCGCACCGCCGCGTATTCGAGGTCCTCGCCCTCGTCGTCGTCCGGCCCGGGACCGGGAAGGCCGCGCGCGGCGTCCCGCTCGGCGCGCTCCTTGCGGGCCTTGCGTTCGGCCCGCCGCGCGACGCCCCAGTCGGGGGTGACGGGCACCCGGTCGTGGCGGCTGAACTCCAGGACGGGATAGCCCAGTTCGAGGACCTGGGAGGCGATGCGGGAGCCCTCCCCCACGCTCATGCTGGGCAGGATCTCGGGAAGCCGGTCCGCGAGCTCGTCGGCTTCGGGGAAGTCCGTGTGCAGGGCGAAGCCGGGAGCGATGCGCTCGACCCGCTCGCCTCGTCCTGCCCCGCCGCCCCTCGGCACGCCCTCGGCCCCGGCCGCCAGCACGAGGAGCCGCTCGGGACCCGGCCCGACCAGCGGATACGCCCACCAGAGCACATCGACGCGGTCGCCCCGCGGCCCGGGCCCCGGCAGCCGGGCGCGTCCGGCGGCCGGGTAGGAGACCCGGCGGTCGAGGGACATCTCCAGGTCGGGGCCGAGTCCGTCGTGGGCCCCGTAAGGCCCGTGGTCCTGGGGGATCGCACCGTGCACGGGCAGCAGATCGCCCACGGGGCGGCCGATGGCCTCTGCCCTGGCGCACCCGAAGAGGCGGCGCGCGCCGACGCTCCAGTGCGAGACGAGACCGGCGGCGTCGACGACGACCACGGCCAGCGGTATGCGTCCGGCCACGGCACCGCGCGCCACCGGTCCGTCCGGAGTGCCCTGTCCCATGGCCGTGCTCCTTCCGCGGCGGCGCGGAGATCTGAGGCGCCATCAACCACCGTACGACCGGCGCAGGTCGCGGGGCGGGGCATTGCGGGAATTCGCCGGAGGCCACAGTCCTCCGGCGCACGCCCCCCAGGGGCCTCCTGACGGATCTCCGCGGCGTCGTGACCCCGGCGTCGCGCCCACGGCGCCGTGGCCGCGGCCTCAGTCCTCGTGGCCGAGCTGGAGGTCCCGCTCGGTGCGGCCGCCGCCCGCGACCTGGAGGACGGTGGCGACCGGCGGGTAGCCCGCCGCGATGACGGTGTACTCACCGGACGACAGGTCGACGAAGCGGAACGTGCCGTCCGTCTCCGTGGTGAGGGTGTCCACGACGTTGCCCGCGGCGTCGAGCAGCGTCACGCGCGCGTCCTCGACGGGGCGGCCGCCGCCGGCCCGCACGGTGCCGCGCAGCACCGCCCCGCCCGCGAGCTCCACGTCCTGGCGGGTCTCGCGCGAGGCCTGCACGCTGACGGGCAGCGCGGCGGGCCGGAAGGCGGGGGCGCTGGCCGCCAGGGTGTACTCGCCGGCCACCAGCTCGGTGATGACATAGCCGCCCTCGCGGCCGCTGCGGGTGGTGGCGACGACCTCCCCGCGTACGTCGGTGAGGGTGACGGCGGCGTCCCTGACCGGCGTTCCGTCGGCCGTCACCACCGTGCCCGCGAGGCGGCCCGCGCCGCCGAGCACCACGTCGAGCTCGACGGGCCGCTCGCCGACGGTGACGGTCACGGCCTGCGGCTGGTGCCCGCCGGCCGCCGCGATCAGCACGAAGGAACCCGCCCCCGGCGTCGCCAGGGCGTACCGCCCGTCCTCGCCGCTCGCGCCGCGCCCGATCTGCTGCCCGGCGACGTCGATGAGGGTCAGGGCCGCGCGGGGCACCACGGTGCCGTCGGCGTGCTGCACGGTGCCGCAGACGGGGACGCCCGCCGCGGGCCCGGCGGCGCGGGCCTGCGGGACGGCCGTGGGCTCGGCGGCGGTCGCGTCGGGAGAGGCTGCGCTGGACAACAGGGGGGTCTCCTTGAGGAAGAAGGTGATCAGCATGCCGAGGACGAGCACCGGCACGAGATAGAGGAAGATGCGCGGCATCGCGTCGGCGTAGGCCTGGATGTAGCCCTCGCGCAGCGGCGCGGGCAGCGCGTGGACGAGCTGCGGGGTGAGCGAGTCGGCGTCGGGCAGCGCCCCGCCGGAGCCCGCGGGGATGCGGTCGTCGAGGGCGTCGGCGAGCCGGTCGGCGAAGAGGGTGCCGAAGATCGCGGCGCCCACGCTGCCGCCGATCTGCCGGAAGTAGTTGTGCGCGCTGGTGGCGGTGCCGAGGTCGGTGGGGCGCACGGCGTTCTGCACGGCGAGGACCAGCACGGGCATGACCAGGCCGATGCCCGCGCCGAGGACCGCCATCCAGAGGCTGTACTGCGCCCGGGAGGTGTCGGTCTCCAGCCGCGAGAGCAGCCACATGCCGGCGACGGAGAGGGCGCCGCCGAGGACCGGATAGATCTTGTAGCGGCCGGTGTGGCTGATGAGCTGCCCGGAGATGATCGAGGCGCCGACGATGCCGCCCATCATCGGCAGCATCAGGAGCCCCGACTCGGTGGCGCTGGCGCCGTCGACCATCTGTAGGAAGGTCGGCAGGTAACTGGCCGCCCCGAAGAGGCCGACGCCCACGATCATGCCGACGAGGCCGGTGATGTTGAAGACCGGGTCGCGGAAGAGGCGCAGCGGGATGATCGGTTCCGCGGCGAACTTCTCGGCGACGAGGAAGAGCGCGCCGCTGACGGCCGCCCCGGCGGCGAGAGCGAGGATGACCCGGTCGCCCCACGCGTACTCCGTACCGCCCCAGCTCGTGAGCAGCACCAGACAGGTCGAGGCGGCGGCGAGCAGCAGCGCGCCCAGCACGTCGAGGCGGGGCTTGCCGGTGGGCTTGGGCAGTTGCAGCACGAGGCTGATGACGAGCAGCGTGACCAGGCCGAAGGGCACGTTGAAGTAGAAGCACCAGCGCCAGGAGGCGTGGTCGGTGAAGAAGCCGCCGAGCAGCGGCCCGGCGACCGACGCGAGGCCGAACGCGGCGCCGATCACCCCCATGTAGCGGCCACGCTGCCGGGGCGGCACGATGTCCGCGATGATCGCCTGGACGCCGATCATGAGACCGCCCGCGCCGACGCCCTGGATCGCGCGGAAGGCGATGAGTTCCTCCATCGTCCGCGACCAGCCGGCCAGCGCCGAGCCCACGACGAAGACGACGATCGCGAACTGGAAGACGCCCTTGCGGCCGAAGAGGTCGCCGAGCTTGCCGTAGATGGGCAGGCCGACGGTGGAGGTCAGCAGATAGGCGGTGATCGTCCAGGACATCTTGTCCAGGCCGTGCAGCTCTCCGACGATCTTGGGGAGCGCCGTGGCGACGATCATCTGCTCCAGGGCGGCGAGCAGCAGGGCGAGCATCAGCCCGAGGAAGACCATCCGTACGCGGCGGGGGCTGAGCCCGAGCGCCGCCGGATCAGGGGGCGGGGGCGGCGCCTGGCCGGCCCCCGGTTCCCCGGTCCGCAGCGGCACCGTCTCCACGGCCGCCGCGCCGTCCCGCCCGGCGGCCTTCACCAGCGTCGTCCCGCCCACGTACTGCTCCCCTCGTCGCGCCTGCGCCGCCCATTTCTCGCATTACGCGACAACTGCGAGCAAGCGCGACGAGTCGCCCCCAACGGGGGCCACGCGGACGTTAGTGCCGGTGGGAGCCCTACGGCGTACAACGGGACCGAACGGAAAACCACTCGAAACGGTGAGCGTGAAAACGGCTCAGCCGGGTCAGTCGGCGGTCGGCTTCTCCACCTCGCGGGCGAGGTTGTCGAGCACCTCGCCGTAGATCCGGCCGAGCCCCTTGGGCGCGAAGGTCTTCTCGAAGAAGCCGCCGATGCCGCCCGCGCCGTTCCACACGCTGGAGACGACCACACGCGACTTGCCCTCGCCGGCCGGGGTCACGGTCCAGGTGGTGACCATGGAGGAGTTGCGGTCCTTCTCGATCAGCTCGCCGTCGGTGGGCTCGCTGACCTCCAGGAGGCAGTCGCGGATGCGCTTGCTGGTGGCCTGGAGCTTCCAGTGGACGACCGTGCCCTCGCCGTCACCGCCCTCGCGGACCTCGTACTCGCTGAAGTGCTCCGAAAGGAGCTTCGGGCGCGTGCCGTTGTAGTCGGCCAGCGCGTCGAAGACCTCATCCGGCTTTGCCGCTACGACCCGCTCCGTGACAGCTTCGACCTGCGCCATTGCACTTCCTCCAGCTTGGTTTTCGGGGACTTCACGGAAAGCCAACCACCCGGCGCACCGGACCCCAAATCGTGGCCATGGCCGAGGGCGTGCTCGGCCCGGCGGCGGATGGCTTTCGCCGCCGGGCGCGGCTGTTCGGTTACCGCTGGTCGGGCGCCGAGGCGCGGTACCGGGCCGTCGCGCCGTCGCTGCTCACGCGGTGCAGTCCGGCCTTCGCGAGGACGCGGACGGATGCCGGGTTGGCGAGTTCCACCTCGGCGTGGACCTCGGTGACGCCCGGCAGGGCCAGGGCGTGGGCCACGAGGGCCCGGGCCGCCTCCGGGGCGTAGCCGCGGCCGCGGCGTGAGGCGACGACGCCGTAGCCGAACTCCACGGAACCCGCGTTCGGCGGCCAGAGCAGGCTGATGGAGCCGACGACGGCACCGCTCTCGCGTTCGACGATCAGCCGGTGGCCGTGCGCGCCGGGATCGGCGGGGCCCTCGGCGGTCTGCGCGGCGATGACCCCGGCGATGACGCCGTCGCCCTCGGCGGGGAAGTCCTCCGCCCAGTGCGCGCGCCGGCGCCCGGCGAGCACGTCGGCGACCTCGCCCGCGGTCCAGGGCCGCAGCGTGAGGCGCTCGGTGGTCAGGTCACCGTCGCCGCCGCCGCGGGAGGAGGGAGAGGAAAGAGAGGAGGAGGGAGAGGGGGAGGAAGGGGAAGAGGAAGAGGACACGTGACACTCCGGGTCGTTTTGTTCGAACGACCGGACCGCTCTCAGGCTCGTGCGGCCCGGACAAGGGCATGCCGATGAAGGGCCTGGCGGGCCATATTCATCAACCTCCCCGGTCGCCGTGGTGTCACGCGGATCGCACGGACCACGCGGACCACGCGGATCGTGCTGGACGGGACGGTACCAAACGGCGTCACGAGGGCCGGTCGCACGATCAAGGGAACATATGTTCTATTCTGTGGCCAGTGCTATCTAGGAGGCGTCATGCGCTGGGAGAATCTCTCCGAAGGACCGCGTCAGGGCCCCGCCGATGCCGCGCTGTTCGGCGCGGACGCGATCACCACGCGGACGTTCGACACCCCGGAGTTCGCGGGGATCACCTTCCACGAGATACGGGCCAGGTCGATCGTGAACCGCGTGCCGGGCGCGTCCCGGATGCCGTTCGAATGGACGGTCAACCCCTACCGCGGCTGCACGCACGCGTGCGTCTACTGTTTCGCCCGCAAGACCCACAGCTATCTCGACCTGGACACCGGCCTCGACTTCGACAGCCAGATCGTCGTCAAGGTCAACGCGGCCGAGCTGCTGCGGCGCCGGCTCGCCTCGCCCCGCTGGCAAGGCGACCACATCGCCATGGGCACCAACGTCGACTGCTACCAGCGGGCCGAGGGACGCTACGGCCTGATGCCGGGGATCATCAGCGCGCTGCGCGACCGCGGCAACCCCTTCTCGATCCTGACCAAGGGCACGCTGATCCTGCGCGACCTCGATCTGCTGCGGGAGGCGGCCGCGGTGACGGACGTCGGCATCTCGGTCTCCGTCGGCTTCACCGACCGGGAGCTGTGGCGCACCGTCGAGCCGGGCACGCCCGCCCCGGAGCGGCGCCTGGACGTCGTACGCACCCTGAGCGAGCACGGCATCGACTGCGGTGTCCTGATGGCCCCCGTCATCCCCTTCCTCGGCGACCACCCCGACGAGCTGCGCGCCACGGTGCGGGCCGTCGCCGCCTCCGGGGCGACCTCGGTGACACCCCTGGTGCTGCATCTGCGGCCGGGGGCGCGCGAGTGGTTCATGGCCTGGCTCGGGCAGCACCACCCGCATCTCGTACGGCGCTACGAGCGGCTGTACGCGGAAGGGGCCTATGCCCCGAAGTGGTACCAGCGGCGCATCACCCGTCATGTGCACGAGCTGGCCGAGGAGTTCGGCATCGGGCCCACGCGCGCGGGCGCCGCCCGGCGGATCCGGGTGCCGGAGCAGCCGACGGGCCCCACGCAGCTCACCCTGCTCTAGCGGCGGCCCGGTGCTCCCTCGCCGCTGCTCCTTTCGGTTATTCATCAGCAGAGCTGCAGAATTTGGGCGCGCCTTGCGGGGACGATACGCCCGAGGTCGTTCGGTCCACGGCCCCGGATGACCTCGCCCCGAACGCTGGGAAGCCGATGAAACCGATGCAGCTGATGAAGCTGATGAAGCTGATGAACAAGCGCGCCCTCGCTCTCTGCTGCTTCGTCGCGCTCGCCGGGCCGGCCGCCGCGGTGACCCCCGCCGCAGGCGCCACCTCCACCGCCACTCGGGAAGCCGCCGCCCCGACGTGGAAGGAGTGCGCCACCGAGGCCCACCCGACGCTCCAGTGCGCGTCCCTGAAGGTGCCCCTGGACCACCGGGACCCCGGCGGCAGGAAGATCACCCTCGCCCTGTCCCGGGTCCCGCACACCGCGCGGACCTCGCAGGGGCCGCTCCTGGTGAACCCCGGCGGCCCGGGCGGCAGCGGTCTCGCCATGGCCGGCTCCGTCGCGAAGAGGCTGCCGAAGGAGGTGGCGGCGCAGTACGACGTCATCGGCTTCGACCCGCGCGGCGTCGGCCGGAGCGAGCCCGCGCTGAACTGCCGCCCCGGCCACTTCGCCCCCGTACGGCCCGGCAGCCTCCCCGCCACCGCGGCGGCGGAGAAGGCCAACCTCGACCGCGCCCGGGCCTTCGCCGACGCCTGCCACGCGAAGTACGCGGACGTGCTGCCGTTCATCGACACGGTGAGCACGGTGCAGGACATGGACGCCATCCGCGCGGCCCTCGGCGCCGGGCGCGTCAACTTCTTCGGCTACTCCTACGGCAGCTACCTGGGGGCGATGTACGGCAAGCTCTATCCGCACCGCGTGCGCCGCATGGTGCTGGACTCGATCGTCGACCCGACGGGCGTCTGGTACGACGCCAACCTCCGCCAGAACCGCGCCTTCGACGTCCGCCACAAGGCACTGATGGCCTGGATCGCCCGGCACGACTCCACGTACGGGCTCGGCGGGGACCCCGCCGGGGTCGAGGCCCGCTGGCACGCCATGCGCGAAGATCTCGCCGCGCGGCCCGCGGGCGGGAAGGTGGGCGCCGCGGAGCTGGAGGACACCTTCATCCCCGGCGGCTACGACACCGGCCACTGGCCGGTGCTGGCGCGGGCGTTCGCCGCGTACGCGAACGAGGGCGACGCCCGGCCGCTCGTCGCCGCGTACGAGGAGCTCGCGGCGGCCGACGCGGTGACGGAGAACGGCTACAGCGTCTACACGGCCGTGCAGTGCAGGGACGCCCTGTGGCCTCGCGACTGGGCGACGTGGCGCGCGGATCACGCCGAGATCCACGCGAAGGCCCCGTTCTTCACCTGGAACAACGCCTGGTACAACGCTCCATGCGCCTTCTGGCGCACCCATCACCTGAGCGCCCCGGACGTCTCCAACACGGAGCTGCCCCCGGTCCTCCTCTTCCAGGCGACGGACGACCCGGCAACGCCCTACGAGGGCGCCCTGGTGCTGCACCGCAGGCTCTCCGGCTCCCGCCTGGTGGTCGAGTCCGGCGGCGGCAACCACGGCATCACCCTGAACGGAAACGCCTGCCTGGACGCCCACTTGGCGTCCTATCTGGCGACGGGCGAGCTCCCGCGGGCCACCGGCGAGGAGGCCGACGCGATCTGCGGGGCGAACCCCGACCCGAAGCCGCTGAGCGCCGAGGGCGGAACGCGGACCGCCGCGGAGACCCGGCGCGGGACACTCTCACCGCGCTGACCGGCTCCCGCGGCCCTCTCGCCCCAACCCCCTCACCCCGGCAGCCGCGCCAGCGCCGCCGCGGCAGCCGCCGCCAGGCGCGGGTGGCTCCGGGCCGCCGTCAGGACCGGGCGGGCGCGTTCGTCGCCCAGGGCGCCGAGGCCCTCCACGCAGGCCAGGGCTATCTTGCCGAAGGGGTCGTGCGGGACCAGCCTGCGTTCGAGGGTGGTGATCAGGGCGGGGGCCGACTCCGGGGCGCGGAGTTCGGTGAGAAGGCGTACGGGGTGCAGGGCGTAGGCGACGCGGAGTTCGTTCGTCGCCAGGGCCGCCGCCGCGCGGGCCGTACGCGGGTCGCCGAGGCGCGCCAGGGCGTGGGCCGCGGCGGCGCAGCGGGGCGGGTCGCGGTGGTTGAGGAGGAGGACCAGGGACTCGAAGGCCCTGCGGTCACCCGCGACGCCGAGCCGGAGCGCGGCCAGCTCCCGGGTCCACAGGGGCTGCCCCGGAGAGACGAGCACCTGGGCGAGCTCGTCGAGATCCTCCGTGGCGACCAGCCTCTCGTACAGCTTCACGTGCCCCGGCGAGGTCTCCGCCTCCCGGCGTAAACGTGCCATCACCCTCCGCGACTCCTCATCCATGGCCGTGAGCCTAATGGGCGGTGGTGGATGGCGACGCAGGTCACAGACACTCAGGACTGGCGCGCTCGTTACCCGCCGGTTAACCTCATCTGAGCGGGGCACACTCCCCGCAGCAGTTTCTTTCTCGCGGTGGCCTGGTGACGCAGCCACCGCGGGGTGTTGGTCGGTTCGGTACTTCAGGTACCGCAGTACGACGTCGGCCCCGGGACAGGGCCCGTCGGCTCCTCACCGGTGCGCGCGGCGACGCCGCCCGGACACGACAGGCATCACCTTCCGCACGCCTCAAGGTTTCCGCACGCCTCAAGGCTTTCGCACGCCTCAGGGCGCCAGTCGCCCGCGTGCGCCCCTCAGTCGTCACTCTCCTCCTGGAGTCCACCCATGGACGCTCCCCTGAACACCGTCGCCGTCATCGGGCTCGGCACGATGGGCACCGGCATCGCCGAGGTCCTGGCCCGCGGCGGCCGCGAGGTCATCGGCATCGACATCAGCCAGGCCGCGGCCACCCGCGCGGTCACCGCCCTGGAGGCGTCGACCGCCCGCGCGGTGCGCCGCGAACGCCTCACCGAGGAGGAGCGGCGGGGCATCCTGTCCCGTTTCCGCACCTTCACGGACCTCCAGGCCGCCGCCGACGCCGACCTCGTCATCGAGGTCGTCCCCGAGTCGTACGAGATCAAGCAGCAGACCATCCGCGGCATCGACGCCGTGGTGCGCCCCGAGACGATCATCGCCACGGGCACCAACGCGCTCTCCGTGACCCGCCTCGCCGCCGAATCCGCCCGGCCCGAGCGCGTGTTGGGCCTGCACTTCTTCAACCCGGCGCCCGCCATGAAGCTCGTCGAGGTCGTCTCGTCCGTCCTCACCTCGCCCGCCGCGGTCGCCGCGGTCACCGAGCTGGCCCAGGCGCTCGGCAAGGAGCCCGTCGCAGTCGGCGACCGCCCCGGCTTCGTCGCCGACGGACTGCTCTTCGGCTACCTCAACCAGGCCGCCGCGATGTACGAGGCGAAGTACGCGTCCCGCGAGGACATCGACGCCGCCATGAAGCTGGGCTGCGGCCTGCCGATGGGTCCGCTCGCCCTGCTCGACCTGATCGGCGTGGACACCGCCCGCACGGTCCTCGACGCCATGTACGCCGAGTCCCGCGACCGGCTGCACGCGCCCGCCCCGATCCTCAAGCAGCTCAGCGAGGCGGGCCTGACGGGACGCAAGGCGGGCCGCGGCTTCTACACGTACGCGGCCCCCGGCAGCGAGGACGTGGTGGACGACGCGCTCACCCCGCGGGAGGACGAGCGGCGCGTCCAGGGCCGGGCGGTCCGCTCCGTCGGCGTCGCGGGCTCCGGGACGATGGCGTCCGGGATCGCGGAGGTCTTCGCCAAGGCGGGCTACGACGTGGTGCTCGCCGCCCGCACCGACGAGAAGGCGGCGGCCGCCAAGGCCCGCGTCGGCGCGTCCCTCGCGCGCTCGGTCGACAAGGGCAGGCTGACGGCCGGGGCCGCCGCCGAGACCCTGGAGCGCATCACTCCGGCCGCTTCGTACGAGGCGTTCGCCGGCGTCGATCTGGCCCTTGAGGCCATCGCCGAGGACCTGGAGGCCAAGCGGCAGCTCTTCGCGGCGCTCGACAAGGTCTGCAAGCCGGGCGCGATCCTCGCGACCACGACCTCGTCACTGCCGGTGGTGGCCTGCGCCCGCGCCACCACGCGTCCGCGCGACGTGATCGGCATGCACTTCTTCAACCCGGCCCCGGCGATGAAGCTCGTCGAGGTGGTCCGCACGGTGCTGACCGCCGACGACGTGCACGCCACCGTCCGTGAGGTCTGCGCGAGCATCCGCAAGCACCCGGTGGACTGCGGCGACCGGGCGGGCTTCATCGTGAACGCCCTGCTGTTCCCCTACCTCAACAACGCGATCAAGATGGTCGAGGAGCACTACGCCTCGCTCGACGACATCGACGCCGCGATGAAGCTCGGCGGCGGCTACCCCATGGGGCCCTTCGAGCTCCTGGACGTCGTCGGCCTGGACGTCTCGCTGGCCATCGAGAAGGTCCTGCACCGCGAGTTCCGCGACCCCGGCCTGGCCCCGGCCCCGCTGCTCGAACACCTGGTGGCCGCGGGCTGCCTCGGCCGCAAGTCGGGCCGCGGCTTCCGCGAATATGCCCGGCGCTGAGCCGGCCGAGGATCGCACGGGGGAACGGACGGGGGAACGGACGGACTGGGGCGGGCTGCTCGGGCCCTCGGGCGGCCCCGTCCCTCAGGAGCACCATGGTGCGCACATGCAGTACGTTCATGGCATGTCCAAGGCCGTCAAGTCCTCACGTAACGCAACCCCCGACGCTCCGGAGAGCGCCGCGGGCAGCCGCGCCGCCGCCCAGCGGCTCAAGATGCGCAGGGAGCTGGCGGCGGCGGCCATGGAGCTCTTCGCGTCCAAGGGGTACGAGGCGACGACGGTCGACGAGATCGCGGCCGCCGCCGGGGTCGCCCGCCGGACGTTCTTCCGGCACTTCCGTTCCAAGGAAGAAGCGATCTTCCCCGACCACGACGACACCTTGATCCGCGCGGAGGCGGTCCTCAACGCCGCTCCCCCGCACGAGCACCCGCTGGACACGGTGTGCCGCGGCATCAAGGAAGTCATGAAGATGTACGCGGCGTCGCCCGCGGTCTCCGTGGAGCGCTACCGCCTCACCCGTGAGGTGCCCACGCTCCGCGAGCGCGAGATCGCCTCGGTGGCCCGTTACGAGCGGCTCTTCACGCGCTATCTGCTCGGCCACTTCGACGAGCAGGCGCACCACGACGGCAACGACGACCCGCTGCTCGCCGAGGTCGCCGCCTCCGCCGTGGTCACCGCCCACAACCACGTCCTGCGCCGCTGGCTGCGGGCCGGCGGCCAGGGCGACGTGGAGACGCAGCTCGACCACGCCTTCGCGATCGTCCGCCGCACCTTCGGCTCGGGCATCGGCGCGGGGCGCGACACGCTGCCCGCCACGGCGGCCGCGACGGCGTCCTCACAGGGTGAGGTCCTGGTCACGGTGGCCCGCACGGACGCCCCGCTGGACGAGGTCATGCGGACCATCGAGAAGGCGCTGCGCGAGCGCTCGTAGTCGCTGTTTTCGTCCCGTTTCGTCCTGGTTTCACGAGGGGGCGCTACCCACCAGTAGCACCCCCTCTGCCATGCCCCACGCACCCCTGACCTGCACTGATCGATCATCGGTCAAAAACTTCTGGCACCCAGTGTCTTGCCGACTGGCACGCCGTGCCATACGTTGAAGGTGTCCGGGCGGCCGGCGCACGGGGATCCTCCGTACGCCGGCTGTCCCCACAGGCCACGGCTTGCGCGCCCGGACGCCTGCGTCACAGGCACCTCCCGCGCCCCACCAGGGCGTCGCCGAGCACCACCCTTCGCCGAACCGACGGCACACCTCCACCGCACAGCAAGCACCCCGACGTAACCCTCAAGCAGCGCATCCCCCGATGTGTTTCTTCGCCGGAGGCAAAACCGTGAAGGAAATCCTGGACGCGATTCAGTCCTCGGACACCACGTCCGCCGACTTCGCCGCTCTTCCCCTGCCCGACTCGTACCGCGCGATCACCGTGCACAAGGACGAGACGGAGATGTTCGCGGGCCTCGACACCCGCGACAAGGACCCCCGCAAGTCGATCCACCTGGACGACGTGCCGGTCCCCGAACTCGGCCCCGGCGAGGCCCTGGTGGCCGTCATGGCCTCCTCGGTCAACTACAACTCCGTGTGGACCTCGATCTTCGAGCCGGTGTCCACCTTCAGCTTCCTGGAGCGCTACGGCCGCCTGAGCGAGCTCACCAAGCGCCACGACCTGCCGTACCACATCATCGGCTCCGACCTGGCGGGCGTCGTGCTGCGCACCGGGCCCGGCGTGAACGCCTGGAACCCGGGCGACGAGGTCGTCGCGCACTGCCTGAGCGTCGAGCTGGAGTCCTCCGACGGCCACAACGACACGATGCTCGACCCCGAGCAGCGCATCTGGGGCTTCGAGACCAACTTCGGCGGCCTCGCCGAGATCGCGCTCGTCAAGTCCAACCAGCTCATGCCGAAGCCGGACCACCTGAGCTGGGAGGAGGCGGCCTCGCCCGGCCTCGTGAACTCCACCGCGTACCGCCAGCTCGTCTCCCGCAACGGCGCCGGCATGAAGCAGGGCGACAACGTGCTGATCTGGGGTGCGAGCGGCGGTCTCGGCTCGTACGCCACCCAGTTCGCGCTGGCCGGCGGCGCCAACCCCATTTGCGTGGTGAGCAGCCCCCGGAAGGCGGAGATCTGCCGCGCGATGGGCGCCGAGGCGATCATCGACCGCAACGCCGAGGACTACAAGTTCTGGAAGAGCGAGCACGAGCAGGACCCGCGCGAGTGGAAGCGGTTCGGCAAGCGCATCCGCGAGCTCACCGGCGGCGAGGACGTGGACATCGTCTTCGAGCACCCGGGCCGCGAGACATTCGGCGCCTCGGTGTACGTCACGCGCAAGGGCGGAACCATTGTCACGTGCGCCTCGACCTCCGGCTACAACCACGAGTACGACAACCGCTACCTGTGGATGTCCCTCAAGCGCATCATCGGCTCCCACTTCGCCAACTACCGCGAGGCGTGGGAGGCCAACCGCCTGATCGCCAAGGGCAAGATCCACCCGACGCTCTCCAAGGTGTACTCCCTGGAGGACACCGGCCAGGCGGCCCACGACGTGCACCGCAACCTCCACCAGGGCAAGGTCGGCGTCCTCGCGCTCGCGCCCCGGGAGGGCATGGGCGTGCGCGACCCGGAGAAGCGGGCCGAGCACATCGACGCGATCAACCGCTTCCGGAACGTCTGAACCCGCTAGGAGCAGCGTTACATGACAGAGCGTCAGAAGGACCGGCCGTGGCTCATGCGGACCTACGCCGGTCACTCCACGGCGGAGGCGTCCAACGAGCTGTACCGGCGCAACCTCGCCAAGGGGCAGACGGGCCTCTCGGTCGCGTTCGACCTGCCCACGCAGACCGGCTACGACCCCGACCACATCCTCGCCCGCGGTGAGGTCGGCCGGGTCGGCGTGCCGGTCTCGCACCTCGGCGACATGCGGCGGCTGTTCCAGGACATCCCCCTGGACCAGATGAACACCTCGATGACGATCAACGCCACCGCCATGTGGACGCTGGCGCTCTATCAGGTGGTCGCCGAGGAGCAGGGCGTCGACATCAGGGAGCTCCAGGGGACGACGCAGAACGACATCGTCAAGGAGTACCTCTCGCGCGGGACGCACGTCTTCCCGCCGGTGCCCTCCCTGCGCCTGACCACCGACCTGATCACGTACACGGTGGCCCACATCCCCAAGTGGAACCCGATCAACATCTGTAGCTACCACCTCCAGGAGGCGGGGGCCACACCCGTCCAGGAGATCGCGTACGCGATGTCCACCGCCATCGCGGTCCTCGACGCCGTACGCGACTCGGGGCAGGTCCCCGAGGAGAAGTTCGGGGACGTCGTGGGCCGCATCTCCTTCTTCGTGAACGCGGGTGTCCGCTTCATCGAGGAGATGTGCAAGATGCGGGCGTTCGGGCGCATCTGGGACCAGGTCACGCGCGAGCGGTACGGCGTGGAGAACGCCAAGCAGCGCCGGTTCCGCTACGGCGTGCAGGTCAACTCCCTGGGGCTCACCGAGGCGCAGCCGGAGAACAACGTCCAGCGGATCGTGCTCGAAATGCTGGCCGTCACCCTCTCCAAGGACGCACGCGCGCGTGCCGTGCAGCTCCCCGCCTGGAACGAGGCGCTCGGTCTGCCCCGCCCCTGGGACCAGCAGTGGTCGCTCCGCATCCAGCAGGTCCTCGCGCACGAGAGCGACCTCCTGGAGTACGAGGACATCTTCGCGGGCTCGCACGTCATCGAGGCCAAGGTCGCCTCGCTGGCCGAGGAGTCCCTCGCCGAGATGGCCCGCATCGAGGAGATGGGCGGCGCGATGGCCGCCGTCGAGTCCGGCTACCTGAAGTCGCAGCTCGTCTCCTCGCACGCCGAGCGCAGGGCCCGCATCGAGTCCGGCGAGGAGAAGATCGTCGGTGTGAACTCCTACGCGTCCACCGAGCCCAGCCCGCTCACCGCCGACCTGGACGCGGCGATCATGACGGTCGACCCGGCCGTGGAGGCCCGCGTCGTCGCCGCCCTGAAGCACTGGCGCGACACCCGCTACCAGCCGCCGTTCAACCACCCCCGCCCCTGCAAGGCCCTCCAGCGGCTCAAGGAGGTGGCCGCGGGCACGGGCAACCTCATGGAGGCGACCCTGGAGTGCGCGCGGGCCGGCGTGACGACCGGCGAGTGGGCGGGTGCCCTGCGGGAGGTCTTCGGCGAGTTCCGCGCCCCCACGGGCGTCTCCGGCGCACCCGTGGCCGTCACCGCCGAGGCCGGCACACCGCTCGCCCATGTGCGGGACAAGGTGGCGGCGACGGCCGCCGACCTCGGCATCGGCAAGCTCCGCTTCCTGGTCGGCAAGCCCGGCCTCGACGGCCACTCCAACGGCGCCGAGCAGATCGCGGTGCGCGCCCGTGACGCCGGCTTCGAGGTGGTCTACCAGGGCATCAGGCTCACGCCCGAGCAGATCGTCGACGCGGCGCTCGCCGAGGACGTGCACGCGGTGGGCCTGTCCATCCTCTCCGGCTCGCACGCCGAGCTCGTGCCGGACGTCCTGGCGCGCCTGCGCCGGGCGGGCGCGCCGGACATTCCCGTGATCGCGGGAGGCATCATCCCCAACAGCGACGCCGAGGACCTTCTCGCGGCGGGTGTGGCAGCCGTCTTCACCCCCAAGGACTTCGGCATCACGGAGATCATCGGCCGTATCGTCGACGAGATCCGGAAAGCGAACAAGCTCGACCCCCTGGAGGTCCCCGCATGACCGTGAACCGTCTTCGCCCCCGCCGCTCCTGTCTCGCGGTACCCGGCTCGAACCCGCGCTTCCTGGAGAAGGCTCAGGGCCTGCCCGCCGACCAGGTCTTCCTCGACCTGGAGGACGCCTGCGCGCCGCTGGCCAAGCCGGAGGCCCGGCACACCATCGTCAAGTTCCTCAACGAGGGCGACTGGACGGGCAAGACGCGGGTCGTGCGCGTGAATGACTGGACGACCGAATGGACGTACCGCGACGTCGTCACGGTCGTCGAGGGCGCGGGCCAGAACCTCGACTGCATCATGCTGCCGAAGGTGCAGACGGCCGAGCAGGTCGTCGCGCTGGACCTGCTGCTCACCCAGATCGAGAAGACCATGGGCTTCGAGACCGGCAAGATCGGCATCGAGGCGCAGATCGAGAACGCGCGGGGCCTGAACAACGTCAACGCCATCGCCGAGGCCTCGCCGCGCCTGGAGACCATCATCTTCGGCCCGGCCGACTTCATGGCGTCCATCAACATGAAGTCCCTGGTCGTCGGCGAGCAGCCGCCCGGCTACCCGGCCGACGCCTACCACTTCATCCTGATGAAGATCCTGATGGCCGCCCGCGCCAACGACCTCCAGGCGATCGACGGCCCCTACCTCCAGATCAAGAACGTCGACGGCTACCGCGAGGTCGCGGGCCGCGCCGCCGCCCTCGGCTTCGACGGCAAGTGGGTCCTGCACCCCGGCCAGGTCGAGGCCGCCAACGAGGTCTTCTCGCCCTCCCAGGAGGACTTCGACCACGCCGAACTGATCCTGGACGCGTACGAGTACTGCACGTCGGAGGCGGGCGGCAAGAAGGGCTCGGCGATGCTCGGCGACGAGATGATCGACGAGGCCAGCCGGAAGATGGCGCTGGTCATCTCGGGCAAGGGGCGCGCCGCCGGCATGACCCGTACCTCCACGTTCGACGTCCCGGAGGCCTGATCCCATGCAGTTCGGCCGCACCTACGAGGAGTTCGAGGTCGGTGCCGTGTACAAGCACTGGCCCGGCAAGACGGTCACCGAGTACGACGACCACCTCTTCTGCCTGCTCACCATGAATCACCACCCCCTCCACATGGACGCGAACTATGCGGAGAAGACGACGGACTTCGGCAAGAACGTCGTCGTGGGCAACTACATCTACTCGCTGCTGCTCGGCATGTCCGTGCCGGACGTCTCCGGCAAGGCGATCGCCAACCTGGAGGTCGAGTCGCTCAAGCACGTGGCGCCGACCTTCCACGGCGACACCCTCTACGGCGAGACCACCGTCCTGGACAAGACGCCGTCACGGTCCAAGAGCGACCGCGGCATCGTGTACGTGGAGACCAGGGGCTACAAGCAGGACGGCACCGTCGTGTGCGTCTTCCGCCGCAAGGTGATGGTTCCCACCGAGACGTACATCAAGGAGCGCGGCGGGGAGCAGCCCGGCCGCCCGGAGCCGAAGAGCCAGGAACCGAAGAGCCAGGAGAAGAAGCAGCCATGAGCCGACTCGCGCAGACCGCCGGTCTCACCGACATCCAGCAGGAGATCCTGGCGACGGTCCGGGACTTCGTCGACAAGGAGATCATCCCGGTCGCGACGGAACTCGAACACCGTGACGAGTACCCGCAGGCCATCGTCGACGGCCTCAAGGAGTTGGGCCTGTTCGGTCTGATGATCCCGGAGGAGTACGGCGGCCTGGGCGAGTCGCTGCTCACGTACGCCCTGTGCGTCGAGGAGATCGCGCGGGGCTGGATGTCGGTCTCCGGCATCATCAACACCCACTTCATCGTCGCCTACATGCTCAAGCAGCACGGCACGCAGGAGCAGAAGGAGACCTTCCTGCCGCGCATGGCGGCCGGCGAGGTGCGCGGCGCGTTCTCCATGTCGGAGCCGGCGCTCGGCTCGGACGTGTCGGCGATCACGTCCAAGGGCGTCCGGGACGGTGACCACTATGTCCTCAACGGCCAGAAGATGTGGTTGACGAATGGCGGAACGTCCAACCTGGTGGCCGTTCTGTGCCGAAGTGACGAAGGACACCCCGAGGGCACCGCCCCCCACAAGTCGATGACCACATTCCTGGTCGAGAAGGAGCCCGGCTTCGGAGAGGTCCGCCCCGGCCTCACCATTCCGGGCAAGATCGACAAAATGGGCTACAAGGGTGTCGACACGACCGAACTCATCATGGACGGACTGCGAATTCCGGCCAATCGCGTACTCGGCGGCGCCACCGGCCGAGGGTTTTACCAAATGATGGACGGCGTGGAAGTCGGGCGTGTCAATGTCGCGGCCCGTGGCTGTGGCGTCGCACAGCGTGCATTTGAGCTGGGTGTCTCATATGCCCAGCAACGCCACACTTTCGGTAAAGCCATCGCCCAGCACCAGGCGATCCAGTTCAAACTGGCCGAGATGGCTACCAAGGTCGAGGCCGCCCATGCGATGATGGTCAACGCAGCACGCAAAAAGGACTCCGGGGAGCGAAACGACCTCGAAGCAGGGATGGCGAAGTACCTCGCCTCCGAGTACTGCAAGGAAGTCGTCGAGGACGCGTTCAGGATTCACGGCGGTTACGGCTTCTCGAAGGAGTACGAGATCGAGCGCCTCTACAGGGAGGCGCCGATGCTGTTGATCGGTGAAGGTACCGCCGAGATCCAGAAAATGATCATTGGTCGTCGACTGCTCGAAGAGTATCGATTCCAGGGTTGAATGTCCGATTCAAGGGGTTATCTCCGCGAAGAACATCACACCCTGTCAGCACTCTTCGGCCGCCGACTCGGCTTCCTGGCTTGCCCAGTTGTGGCCCGCAACCGATACCATCCGGAGAAAGCCGCCGTCCCCCAGTCACTGCGCGGCATCATCCGCTACGAAGGTCATCCATGCCCCACAGCCAAACCTCTGCACCACGCGACGGCATTCTCCAGGGACGCCTTGCCCGCGGAGCATCGCCGTGGCTCCTGCCGACCGTCGCCACCGCGGCGATCAGCCTCGCCCGCGCGCGCCGCTCCAAGAGCGCCGCGGCCGTCGCCGTGCCCGCCACCGCTCTCGCGGCGGGCATGCTGTGGTTCTTCCGCGACCCCGAGCGCGAGATCGCTCAGGGCCGGGTCATCTCCCCCGCCGACGGCGTGGTGCAGAGCATCATGCCGTGGAAGGACGGGCGTACCCGCGTCGCCATCTTCATGAGCCCGCTGAACGTCCACGTCAACCGTGCGCCCCTCGCGGGCACCGTGACGTCCGTGGAGCACATCCCCGGCGGGTTCGTCCCGGCGTTCAACAAGGAGAGCGAGAACAACGAGCGTGTTGTCTGGCACTTCGACACCGAGCTCGGCGACATCGAGATGATCCAGATCGCGGGCGCTGTCGCGCGGCGCATCGTCCCCTACATCCCGCAGGGCACGAAGGTGGAGCAGGGCGAGCGGATCGGCCTGATCCGCTTCGGCTCGCGCGTCGACATCTACCTCCCGGAGGGTGTCGAGGTGGACGTCGAGGTCGGTCAGAAGACCGTGGCTGGGGTGACTCGCATTGACCGTGGTTGATCCTGAGACACAAGCCGGCGGCTGGGTGCCCGAGGCCGTGGAGGACGAGGCCGACGAGGAGATGCCCCTCTCGCTGCGCCTGTCGATAGCGGACACGCTCACGCTCGGCAACGCCACGTGCGGCTTCATGGCGGTGTACTTCACCACCACGGGCATCCTCATCCCGTACGTGCAGGGCAGCACCGAGAGCGGCATGGCACGGCACTCCGCCGCGACCGCCGTGATCCTGATGCTCTGCGCCGCCGTCTTCGACCTCTTCGACGGGCTCGTGGCCCGCAAGCTGCGGTCCTCGCCGATGGGCGCGGAGCTGGACAACCTGTCGGACCTGATCAGCTTCGGTCTGGCGCCGGCGTACTTCGTCCTCGTCTACGGCATGGTCGCCGACGACGCCCACCAGCGGGTGGCGGCGGTCGGTGCGATCGTCGTGCTGTTGGCGGTGGTGCTGCGGCTTGCGCGGTTCTCGTGCGTGACCGTGAAGGACGGCACGTTCCAAGGCATGCCCTCGCCCTTCGGGGCGCTGACGGTGGTCTCGATCGTCCTCCTGGAGCTGCCCTTCGTGGCGACGCTCCTGGCGATCATCGGCACGGCCTGGCTCATGGTCAGCCGTGTGGAGTACCCGAAGCCGCGTGGCCCCCTCGCGATGGCCATGCTCGCGTGGATCGTCGCGGCCATGGGGCTGCTCGCGGCCTGGGCCTTCGAGGCCCCGGGCGGCCAGCTCCTGCTCCAGACCGGCTGTGCCCTCCAGCTCGTCCTCGGGGCGGTGATCCCGCTCTTCGCCACGGCTCGGCGGGTGAACAACTTCCGCGGGAACCGGCGCGAGGCGCGGGCAGCGCAGCTGCCGTAGCGGCGGTCGCTTGAACGGTGGCACGAAAGGGGCCCGAACCTGAATGGTTCGGGCCCCTTTCGCATGCCGTCCGTCGCCCTGCGGGCTCGTCCTCAAACGCCGGACGGGCTGGAGAGCCTCCGCCGGGCCGAGTGACCTCTAGCCACCCGCGCTATACCCCTCGGCCTCCTTCGCCGCCTGGGGGTTCCGTACGACCCTCATGCCGCCCGTGGCCTTCTCCGAGGGCTGGAGGATGACGCTCTGCTTGGACGACGGAGCCTTCGGGTCCGTGAAGTTCTGGGGGACGCCGAAGCCCGAGTCGAAGGCGTCGATGGTCAGCAGGGCCTTGTCCACGCCGGCCCGCGTGAGGTCCTTGCTCTCGCAGGCCTTCTTCAGGGCCTCGCCGAAGACGGCGGCCGCCGTCCAGCCCGCCACGACGCCGTTGTCCAGGGCGTCCTTGGGATGGGCCTTCCTGTAGTCGGCGACGAGCTTCTTCGCCGCAGCGGTGTCCGCGCCGATGGGCAGCGTGGGCGAGGCGACGTAGTAGTTCTTCTGCAGGGCGGGGCCCGACTGCGTGGCGAGGAGCTGCGGGGCGTAGGCCGAGTTGTTGCCGATGACCGGGACGTCGAAGCGGCCCGCCGCCGCGACACCCACCAGGGACGCGGCCTGGCGCGGCCCCGCGCTGATCACGACGCCCTTGACCCCGGCCTTCTTCAGGGCGGAGACCTGGGCGGTCATGTCGTTGTCCGTCGGCTTGATCTTCTGCTCGACGACCGTGAGGCCCGCCTCCTTCGCCATGTACGTGGAGCCCTTCAGGGCGCTCTCCCCGTAGTCGCCCTCGAAGTAGACGTGGCCGATCTTGTCGCCCTTCTTCAGCCCCTTCTCCTTCATCAGGAAGTCGATCGCGTTGATCGTCTCCAGGTCGTACGTGGAGCCGATCACCCGGATGTACGGGTTGCCCAGGAGGTTCGCCGACCAGGCCTGCGGCAGGACCAGGCCCTTGTTGCCCTCGATCCGCTGCTCGACGGCGGCGACGAACGGCGAGCCGATGAACTGGGCGAAGCCGAGGACCTTCGGCTCCAGCTCCGTGTAGGCGGCGACGGCCTTCTGCGGGTCGTAGCCGTGGTCGCGGATGGTCAGCTTCAGCTTGTGGCCGCAGATGCCGCCGTCCGCGTTGGCCTGGTCGACGTAGAGCTGCTGGGCCTGGGTGACGCTCTTGCCGAGGGTGGCGTAGACCCCGGTCATGTCGGTGAGCACGCCCAGGTTGATCGTCTTGCCCGAGATGCCCTCGCCGGTCTTCACGCCTCCGGCGCTCTTGGAGTCGTCGTCACCGTCCTTCGCCTTTGAGCTGCACGCGGTGAGCGCGAGGAGCGCCGCGAGCGCGGTGGCGGCCGCCGTGGCCCTGGTCAGTGCATTCATGCTGTCTCCCCTGGAGTGCCTGGAGTGGGTTTGCTGCGCCGGGCGGCGAGCCTGACCAGGCCGCCGGGCAGGAAGAGCACGACCGCCACGACGGCGGCGCCGTACAGGTACCGGGACGCCTCGCCCGGTGAGACACCGCCGCTGCCGGGGGCCGAGACGAGGGGCAGCGCGTCGCTGTACCGCGTCAGGAGCTGCGGCAGCAGGGAGACCAGCGCCGCGCCCGCGACCGCCCCGGAGACCGAGCCGAGGCCGCCGATGACGATCATGGCGAGGTACTCCAGTGACAGGGTCATGCCGAAGTAGTCCGGCACGGTCCGCTGGAAGACCAGGGCGAGCAGCACCCCGGCGAGGCCCGCGTACATCGACGACAGGACGAAGACCCCGGCGCGGTAGCGGGCCACCGGCACGCCGATGACGCCCGCGGCGACCCGGTGGTCGCGGATGGCGTTCATGGCCCTGCCCGGACGCCCGCGCAGCACGCCCCTGGCGAAGAGACCGCAGGCCAGGAGCGCGACGAGGCCCGCGTACCAGAGCTTCTCCGCGGACCCGAACGGGACGGCGGCCACGACGGCCTCGCTGTCGTCGAAGGTGAGGCCGAAGAGGTTCAGGGGCGGGACGTCGCGCCCGTTGGAGCCGCCCGTCAGATCGTGGGCGTTGAACAGGACGTGCTGCCCGATGAAGATCAGCGCGAGGGTCGCGATGCCCAGGTACGCGCCTCGCAGCCGCCCCGCGATGGGGCTGAAGATCCCGCCGGCGACCCCGGCGAGTGCCACCGCGAGCACGGCCGCGAGCCAGGTCGGCAGGGAGAGCCCGGTCAGGCCGTCGCCGCCGTCCCCCGCCAGGACGCAGTACCCGTACGCCCCGATGGCGAGGAAGAAGGCGTGCCCCATGGAGAGCTGCCCTGTCGCGCCGGTGAGGAGGTTGATGCCGATCGCGCCGATCGCCGCGGCCATCGCGAACAGACCGGCCTGGAGCCAGAAGCGGTCGAGGTAGAAGGGCATGGCGAGCAGGACGGCCGTGGCGGCGGCCCAGACGTAGGTACGGCGGCGCTTGAGCAGCGTCCGGCCCGCGGAACGGGCGGAGCGTGCGATGACGTCAGACACGGGCCAGCTCCTTCGTGCCGAAGAGCCCGGCGGGCCTGATCAGCAGGATCACGGTCATCACGAGGTAGGGCGCGAGGTCCCCGAGGCCGCGCCCCAGGAAGCTGAGCTCGCTCTGGTAGCCGGTGGCGAGGGCCTCCGTCACGCCCACCACGAGGCCGCCGACGAGGGCGCCCGTCGTGGAGTCGAGGCCGCCGAGGATGGCGGCGGGGAACGCCTTCAGGGCGGCGAGGGACGTGGCGCGCTCCAGGCCCGGCGTCGGGAAGACGGTGAGGAACAGCGCGGCCACGGCCGCGAGCGCCCCCGCGACCGCCCATGCGCCGAGGGACACCCTGCCCAGCCGTACGCCCATGAGCGCGGCGGTCTGAGGGCTCTCGGCGGCGGCGCGCATGGCCACGCCCCAGGAGGTGTAGCGGAAGGCGAGCAGGAAGACGGTGATGAGCAGGGCCGCGGCGACGAAGGCGGCGATGCGGGTGTGGGCGATGGAGATCGGCCCGACGGTCAGCACGGCGTCGCCCCAGGGGTCGCCGAGCGGCAGCACGTCGGTGCCCAGGCGCCGGGCCAGCTCGGTGGTGAGCAGGATGTCGACGCCGATGGTGACGATGGCGAGCACGCTGTGGTCGCTGCCCCGGTAGCGGCGCATGACGAGGAACTCGACGGCCGCGCCCACCACGGCGGCGCCCGCGATGCCCACGAGCAGCGCCGGCCAGAAGCCGAGGTCGTCGTGGAGGGATGCGGTGATGTAGCCGCCCGCGAGGAGCAGGGAGGCGTGGGCGAAGTTCACGACCTCGGTGGCGCGGAAGATGACGACGAAGCCGAGCGCGATGAGGGCGTAGACGGAGCCCATCGACAGGCCGTTGAGAAGGAGCTCGAAGAACGTGCTCATGGGCGGGGCTCCTCTTCGCTCGCGCTGTCGCCCTCGCCGAGATAGGCGCGGACGACCGCCGGGTCGTTCTGTACGTCGGCGGGGGCGCCGTCGGCGATCCGGCGGCCGAAGTCCAGTACGGTCACCGCGTCCGCGAGCCGCATCACCACCCCCATGTCGTGTTCCACCAGGACGATCGAGATGCCGAGGCTGTCGCGGACGCCCGCGATGACGGCGGCGGTGCGGCGCCGCTCGTCGGCGGTCATGCCCGCCACGGGCTCGTCGAGGAGCAGCAGCCGCGGCTCCATGCACAGGGCGCGCGCCAGTTCGGCGAGCTTCTGCTGGCCGTAGGGCAGGGCGCCCGCGGGCAGGTCGAGCTGGCGTTCCAGGCCGACGAAGGCCGCGATCTCGCGGACGCGTTCGCGGTGCCTGCGCTCCTCCTTGGCCGCCGAGGGGAGCCGCAGGCCCGCGGCGACGAAGCCGGTGCGGGTCAGCCGGTGGCGGCCGAGCAGCAGGCTGTCGGCGACCGTGGCGCGGGGCGGCAGGGCGAGGTTCTGGAAGATGCGGGCCACGCCGAGCCCGGCGATCTGGTGCGGCCGCATGCCGGTGAGTTCGTGCTCTCCGAAGCGGACGCTGCCGCCGCTCGCGCGGTAGACGCCGGACAGGACGTTGAAGCAGGTGGACTTGCCCGCGCCGTTGGGACCGATCACGGCGTGCACGGTGCCGGGGCGGACCGTGAAGCTGACGGCGTCGAGGGCGGTGAGCCCGGCGAAGCGGACGGTCAGGTCGCGGACTTCCAGGGGCGGCGTCTGCGAGGTCATCGGCCGGCCTCCCAACGCGGCAGGGCCGGCAGCGCGCCCAGGCCACGGGAGGCGTCGGCCGCGGCGTCCTCGTCGACCACGCCGAGGTAGCGGCGGCGCACCTCGTCGGAGGCGGCGAGTTCGTCCGCAGGTCCCGACAGGGCGACCTCGCCGACGTCGAGCACGTACGCGTGGGAGGCGAGCCGCAGCGCGAGGGCGGCGTTCTGCTCGACGAGGAGCACCGAGGTGCCCTGCGCGTTGATCTCCCGGACGGTGTCGGCGATGCGGGCGGCCATCAGCGGCGCGAGCCCCAGGGACGGCTCGTCGAGGAGCAGCAGCCGGGGCGAGGCCATCAGCGCCCTGGCCACGGCGAGCATCTGCTGTTCGCCGCCGGAGAGCAGCCCCGCGCGCTGCCCACCGCGGTCGGCGAGTACGGGGAACAGCTCGTGGACGCGCCGCAGGGCGTCCGCCTTGGCGCCGCGCGAGCCGGTGGAACCGAGGGCTCCGGCGCGCAGGTTGTCGGTGACGGTCATCCGGGCGAACACCTGTCTGCCCTCGGGGACCTGCGAGATCCCGGCGGCCACGACGCGGTCCGGCGCCAGGCCGTCGATCCGCCTGCCCTGGAAGCGGATGTCTCCCGAGGTGAGCGTCCCGCCCTGGAAGGAGAGGGTGCGGGAGACGGCGCGCAGCAGCGTCGACTTGCCCGCGCCGTTGGAGCCGAGCACCGCGACGACGGCGCCGTCCGGCACGTCGAGCGAGACCCGGCGCAGCGCGCGCACGGGCCCGTAACCGACCGACACCTCCCGTACGACGAGACCTCCGCCGGGCGCGGTGTCGCTGCCTGGGCCGGGGTCGCGCGCGCCCATGCCGAAGCCCTTCACATTCCTGCCGACCACGTACCGACCCCCAAGTCACCGCACGGCCCGTCCGCCGTCGCGTGGCGCTCACCCCAGCACCGCGGGACCCGCCCGTCCACGGCCCGGCGGGGAAACGCTGCGGGGGCCCAGCGGCGGCGCCCCGCCGTTGTGCAGCCGCACAACACCGCGTGTCAGGGGCCTGACCGCGGGGGGCGTCGCATGGCATCCTCCGCAGCAACGACGTCCCGACGACGTCCGGGAGCACGGCGATGGGGGGATCCATGACCGGGCCCACGAACGGGCGCAGGCCGCGGACCGGACACGACTGGAGACTGCTCAAGGAGGCGTGCACGGCTCTGCTGCCGCGCGTGCCCGAACTGGTCGACGAGCATCTGCGGCAGCTCTCCGACCACTCACCGGTGTTCGGCCGTGTGCTGCCGCACGACGTGCACTGGCGGGAGGCCGAGGAGGCCATGCGGATCGGCATCGAGGCGATCTCGGCGCCCCGGGCCTCGCCGCGCCGCGACCTGGAGTACGCGGAGGAGTCCGGGCGGCGCAGGGCCCAGCAGGGGCTGCCGCTCGACCTGCTGATCCACTCGTACCGGAACGCGGGCTACCTGGTGTGGGACTCGCTCCTGGAAGGCGTCGTGGGCCGCGACCCCGAGAAGCTGGCGGTCCTGATGCGCTCGGCGACGATGGTGTGGTCGGCGGTGGACGCCCAGGCGGCGGCCGCCTCGGACGCCTACCGCGCGACCGAGCTGGAGCTGCGGCGACGCACCGACGAACAGTTGCAGGCGCTGCTCGACGCGCTGTTGGAGGGCCAGTCGGCGCCGGGTCTCGCGGCGCGCGCGGCGGCCGGCCTCGACCTGCCCGAGCACGGCCCTTACGCGGTGGTGGTGCTGCGGGTGGAACGGCGCGACGGGCGCGAGGCGTTCCACCGGCAGATCCAGCGGACGGGGTTCCGTTTCATCTGGCGGATGCGGACGGACTGCGAGGTCGGCGTGGTCGCGCTGCACGCGGAGGAGGGCCTCGACGGTCTCGCCCGGCTCCTGGACGGGCGGTGCCCAGGACCCGGCGGGATCAGCCCCGTGGTCGGCGGCCTGGCGGACCTCGGGCACGCGCGCCGCCTCGCGGAACTGGCCCTGCGCACGTGTCCCCCGGACGCGACCGGCATCGTACGGCTCGACCAGCGGATGCCGGCCGCCCTGGTGGTGAGCCAGCCGGAGCTGGCGGGGCGCCTGGTGGCCGACGTGCTCGGCGAGGTCCTCACCGTGGAGCCCCCGGACCGCGCGGTCCTCCTGGAGACCCTTGACACCTGGCTGGACTGCGAGGGCTCGGCGGGCCGGGCGGCGGCCCGCCTCTACTGCCACCGCAACACGGTCTTCAACCGCCTGCGCCGCCTGGAACAACTGACGTCCCGGTCCCTGGCGAGACCGAGGGACCTGGTGGAGGTCTCCCTGGCCCTGGAGGCCCACCGCCTGACCTCCGGGGCACGGGAGTGACTAACCCCGCTCCCCGAGGAAGTCCGCGACGAGTTCGCGGACGTACGCCTCGTCCGTGCCGGGAATCGAGAAGACCACCCGGAAGTAGAGCGGCGCGATGATCCGGTCCAGGACCTGCTCCAAGGACGGGGGCGGGGGTGCGTCGCCGCGCTCCCGCGCGGCGTCGAGGACCGGGCGGAAGCGCTCGCTGACCCTGCGCAGACACTCACGCAGCCCGTCGTGCCGCTCGTCGACGTCGGAGGCGACCTCGGCGCGGAAGAACGCGATGCCACCGGGCCGGGAGAGCTCCGTCAGCGTCCAGAGCGCCTGGTTCTCCAGGTCGGTGCGCAGGTTGCCGACGAGCGGGGGCGCGCCGACCTCGCCGCGGTGCTTGGCGACGTCGGCCAGGAGCGCGGCGAGCGTGCCCCAACGCCGGTAGAGCGTGCTGGAGTTGACCCCCGCGCGCTGCGCCACGGCGGGCAGGGTCACCTGGTCGGCGCCGCGCTCGCCCACCAGCGCGACCGCGGCGCTGTGTACGGCGTCACGGACGCGGCTGCTGCGTCCGCCCGGCCGCTTCGTCGATGCGTCAGTGTTCACCCCTCCACCCTAAAGCAAAGAATTGCGCCTTAGCGGCCGGTGCGCCTACAGTCGCACTAAAGCGGAGATCGCCGCTTTAGTGCTGTGAAGGGAATGCCATGTCCACCAACGAATCCGCTGCCGCCCTCGGGCGCAGCTTCCACCAGGCCCTCGTCTCGCGCGACTGGGACGGCATCCGGGCCCTGCTCCATGACGACGCGACCTGGACCCTGCCCGGCGACAACACCATCTCCGGCACGGCCGACGGCGCCGACGCCGTGGTGGAGCGCGCTCAGCTGATCGCGTCGTACGGCCTCGACTTCAAGCTGCTGCATCTCCTGGTCAGCAAGGAGAACATGGCGCTCTCCCTGCACAACACCGCGCGCAGGGAGGACGCCGTGCTGGACGAACACCTGGCCACGGTCTGCCGGCTCCGCGACGGAAGGATCGCGAGCATCGAGACCTATCTCTCCGACGTGCCCGGGATGAACGCCTTCTTCGTCTGACGGCGCCTCAGGCCAGGTAATCCCGGCCCAGGGCCTCCGCGAGTTCCTCCAGGATCGGGCCCGCCTCGGCGATGCACCGGGCGACATCCGGTTCCACGTCGGTGAGGGCGTACGCCCGCCGGATGCCGGCGCGGCCGAGGGCCTCCGCCGGAAGGGCAAGACGCCCGCAGACGGCGACGACCTCGACCCCGGCGGCCCGAGCCGCGGCGGCCACCCCGGCGGGGGCCTTCCCGTGCAGGGTCTGCTCGTCGAGCGACCCCTCACCGGTGATCACGAGCGTGGCCCGCTCGAGCGCGGGCGCGAAGCCGAGGACGTCGAGCATGACGTCGATGCCGGCCCGGAAGCCCGCCCCGAGCCCGACGAGCGCCCCGTACCCGATGCCACCGGCGGCTCCCGCGCCGGGCGAGAGCGCGTACTCCGCGGCCCGGGGCCCGACGGCCTTCTCCATAACCGTCGCGAAGTGAGCGAGCGCCGCGTCGAGCGCGGCGACGTCCTGCGGGGTGGCCCCCTTCTGCGGTCCGTACACCGCGGGCGCGCCCTTCGGCCCGGTCAGCGGGTTGTCGACATCGCTGGCCAGGATGATCTCGACGTCACTCAGCCGCGGGTCGAGGCCCGAGAGGTCGGCGGTGGCGAGCGACTTGAGCGGTCCGCCGCCCGGCCCGACGGGCGCTCCGTCCGCGTCCAGGAAGCGCGCGCCGAGCGCGGCCAGCATGCCCGCGCCGCCATCCGTCGTGGCACTGCCGCCGACGCCGAAGACGATGGTGCGGGCGCCCCCGTCCAGCGCGGCCCGGATCAGTTCGCCGGAGCCGTACGTCGTGGCCGCGAGCGGCGCGAAGACACCCTCGGGGAGCAACTGGAGCCCCGAGGCCTCGGCCATCTCCACCACGGCGGTGCCGTCCTTGAGCGCGTACGCCGCCGTCACCCGCTCGCCGAGCGGCCCCGTGACGCGCACCTCGCGGCGCTCGAAGCCGCCCGCGACGGCCGCGGCGACCGTGCCGTCACCGCCGTCGGCGACGGGCAGGGCCTCGACCTCCACGCCGGGGGCGACGCGGTGGAGCCCTGCCGTCACCCGCTCCGCGACCTGCACGGCCGTGAGCGAGCCCTTGAACTTGTCCGCGGCGATGAGCACGTGCGGCGCCTTCTCGCGCCGCGCCTGCTGCTCGCGTCCCGCCGTCCCTGCAGCGTCCGCCACCTTGCATTCCCCTTGCTTCTTGGCCTTGCTCACGTCAAGGCAGTCGCGCCGCTGCGACCATAACCGCAGGAGGGGCCCCCTGCCCATGGCCGCCCGCGCGGCGAGACGGATCAGAGGGTGGGCTCATCACGTTTTCGCACGACATTTCGGGTGCCTCGGAGGGTGTCCCGGAGGGAGAAATGATCGATCAGCTCCTGGGTACGCTTCCCCGATGACCATCCAGGACTACGCCACGTACATCGCGGGCCTGCCGCGCGTCATCGTCGGGGCCGCCGCGCTCTTCCGGGACGCGGAGGGCCGGCTGCTGCTGGTCGAGCCCAACTACCGCGAGGGCTGGGCGCTGCCCGGCGGCACCGTGGAGTCGGACGACGGGGAGACGCCGCGCCAGGGCGCCCGCAGGGAGACCGCCGAGGAGATCGGCCTCGACGTCGAGCTGGGGCGGCTGCTCGCGGTGGACTGGGTGCCCTCGGGGACGGAACGCGTACGGCCGCCGCTGGTCGCCTACCTCTACGACGGCGGCGTGCTCACCCCTGAGCAGCTCACGTCGGTCCGGCTCCAGGAGGACGAGCTGCTCTCCTGGCGCCTGGTGGACCCCGAGGACATCAGCGAACTGCTGCCCGAACCGCTGGGTCGCCGCGTCACGGCCGCGCTCGGCGTGCTGGCGCGCGGCGACCACACGGCGGAGCTGGAGAACGGGCACCGGGTCGGCTGAACCCGGCACCCGCCGTCACAGCGACCGCGCGTCGCACCGGCCGCGGCGCCCGCTCTCAGAACAAGGCGTCCGAGGCCGCCACGGTCCCGCCCTCGAAGGCCAGGAGCCGCTGCTTGCGGTCGAGCCCGCCGCCGTACCCCGTCAGGCTGCCGTTGGCGCCGACGACGCGGTGGCACGGCACGATGACGCTGATGGGGTTCTTGCCGTTGGCGAGACCGACGGCCCGGGACGCGCCCGGCCTGCCGAGGATCTCGGCGAGCTCGCCGTACGTACGGGTCTCCCCGTAGGGAATGCGTACGAGCTCGTCCCAGACCGTGCGCTGGAACGGTGTCCCGTCGAGCCGGAGCTCCAGGTCGAACTCCGTCAGCTCCTCCGCGAAATAGGCCTCCAACTGACTGATCGCCTCCCCGAAAGGGCCCTCGTCACGGTCTCCGAAGGTCTCCTGCGCCGGGCGGTGGCGCTGATCGGTCATGTAGAGGCCGCTGAGGACTCCGTCGGTGGCGACGAGCGTCAGCGTCCCGTACGGGCTGTCCATCAGGGTGTGCACGCGTTCCATGGTCACGTCCTCCATTCACGCATCCCGCGCCGGGATGATGTTGATCGGGTGGTCGTCGATGGCCCAGAGGTACTGCACCGCGTAGGCCCGCCAGGGCCGCCAGGCGGCGGCACGGGCGGTGAGCGCGGCGGGGGTGTGCGGCAGGCCCAGTCCACGCGCGCTGCGCCGGATGCCCAGGTCGGAGGGGAGAAAGGCGTCGGGGTCGCCGAGCGCGCGCATCGCGATGACCTCGACCGTCCAGGGCCCGAACCCGGGCAGCTCGGCGAGCCGGGCGCGTGCCTCCTCCCAGCCGCTCCCCGACCCGAGACCGATGCCGCCCTCGGCGAGGTGGCGTACGAGGGTCGTCAGCGTGGTGCGGCGGCTGCGGGGCAGCGCCAGCGACTCGGGGTCGAGCGAGGCGAGCCGCCGCGGGCCGGGGAACAGATGGGTGAGGCCGCCCTCCGGGTCATCGACGGGCTCGCCGTGGGCGATCACCAGGCGCGCCGCGTGGGTACGGGCGGCGGCGGTGGAGACCTGCTGGCCGAGAACGGCACGCACCGCGAGCTCGGCCTCGTCGACCGTACGGGGCACCCGTCGTCCCGGAGCCTTGTCGACGAGGGGCGCGAGCAGCGGGTCGTCGCGCAGCAGGCCGTCGATGGCCGCCGGATCGGCGTCCAGGTCCAGCAGACGGCGGCAGCGGCTGATCGCGATGGTCAGATCGCGCAGGTCGGTCAGGCTGAGGCGGCAGCCGATGTGGTCGGGGTGCGGGGTGAGGGCGACGATCCCGTGCCCGTAGGGGAGGCTCAGGGTCCGCCGGTACGCACCGCCGCGCCACTCCTCCACCCCCGGCACGCCGGTCGCGATGAGGTGCCCGAAGAGGTTGTCGGGGTTGAGCGGCGCACGGAACGGCAGCCGCAGGCTGATCGCGCCGGACGTACCGGAGGCCGCGGCCCCGGCGGCGGCCCGCTTCGGCGCGCGGGCCCGCAACTCCCCCGGGGCGAGCGCGAAGACCTCGCGGACGGTGTCGTTGAACGTACGGATCGACGAGAACCCGGCGGCGAAGGCGATGTCCGCCATGGGCAGCGCGGTCGTCTCGATGAGCAGCCGCGCGGTCTGCGCGCGCTGGGCACGGGCGAGGGCGAGCGGGCCCGCGCCCAGTTCGGCGAGGAGCTGGCGCTCCACCTGCCGGGCGCTGTAGCCGAGCCGGGTCGCGAGGCCCGGGACGCCTTCGCGGTCGACGACGCCGTCCGCGATGAGGCGCATGGCGCGGGCCACGAGGTCGGCCCGGTGGTTCCACTCGGGCGAGGCGGGGCTGCTGTCGGGGCGGCAGCGCTTGCAGGCCCGGAACCCGGCCTGCTGGCAGGCTGCCGCGCTCGGGTAGAAGGTCATGTTCTCGGCCTTCGGCGGCACGACCGGGCAGCTCGGCCGGCAGTAGATGCGGGTGGTGAGGACGGCGGTGAAGAACCAGCCGTCGAAGCGGGCGTCCTTCGACCGCACGGCACGTACGCAGCGCTCGGTGTCGGTGTGCATGCGCCCCAGCATTCCGGATGCACCCACTCGTGACTGGCGAGAATCCGACATCAACCTCGCGCTGCCAGGACCGGCGCGTTACGCGTCTTCCCGGGCGGCGAGCTCCGCGCTCTTCTCCCTCATGCGGCGCGCAGCCGCTTCCAGACCGCCTTGGCGGCGTTGTGCCCGGACATGCCGTGGACGCCGGGTCCCGGCGGTGTCGCCGACGAGCAGAGGAAGACGGCCGGGTGCCGGGTGCTGTACGGGAAGAGGGAGAGCTTGGGCCGGAGCAGCAGTTGCAGCCCGCTCGCGGCACCGCAGGCGATGTCGCCGCCCACGTAGTTGGCGTTGCGCGCGGCGAGTTCCGGCGGTCCCGCGGTGGCGCGGGCCAGGACCCGGTCACGGAAGCCTGGTGCGAAGCGCTCCAACTGCCGCTCGATCGCGTCGGTCAGGTCGCCCTGCCAGCCGTTGGGCACATGGCCGTACGCCCAGAAGACATGCTTGCCCGCCGGGGCGCGGGAGGGGTCGACGAGGCTGGGCTGCACGGTGATCAGGAACGGGGCGTCCGGTGCTCGTCCCGCGCGTGAGGCGGCCCGCAGCGCGGCGCCGATCTCCCGGCTGCTCGCGCCGACCTGCACGGTCCCGGCGGACCGCGCCTCTTGCGCCGTCCAGGGCACGGGCCCGTCCAGGGCGTAGTCGACCTTGAAGACAGCGGCTCCGTAGCGGTAGTTCTCATACACGTTCCCGAGGCCGGCGATCCGGGCGAGCGCGGTCGGCGAGGTGTCGAAGACGTAGGCACGCGCGGGGGGCAGATCGTCGAGCCGCTTGACCTCGTAGTCCGTGTGGACGGAGCCGCCGAGGTCCTTCAGATACGCGGTGAGGGCGTCGGCGATCGACTGCGATCCGCCGCGGGCGACGGGCCAGCCGCGGGCGTGCGCGGCCAGCGCGAAGACCATGCCGACGCCGCCGGTGACGATGCCGTCGAGGGGCGCGATGACGTGCGCGACGAGACCGGCGAAGAGGGCGCGGGCCCGGTCGTCGCGGAAGCGCCGCATCAGCCACGTCGAGGGAGGCAGCCCGGCGAGCCCGAAGCGGGCGAGGGTGCCGGGGTCGCGCGGCAGGGAGCTCATGGGCAGCGACATGAAGTCCCGCAGGAGCACGTCCCACTTGGGGAGGAAGGGCTCCACCAGGCGTCTGTAGGCCCCCGCGTCCCGCGGTCCGAAGGAAGCGGCGGTCTCCCCCACGGAACGGGACAGCACGGCGGCGCTGCCGTCCAGGAAGGGGTGCGCCATGGGCAGCGGCGCCTGGAGCCACTCCAGGCCATACCGGTCCAGGGGCATGTCGCGGAAGGCCGGGGAGTTGATGCCCAGCGGGTGGGCCGCGGAGCAGGGGTCGTGCCGGAAGCCGGGCAGGGTCAGCTCCTCGGTGCGCGACCCGCCCCCGACCGTGCTCTTCGCCTCGAACACGGCCACGGAGAAGCCGCGGCGGGCGAGCTCGACGGCGGCGGTCAGCCCGTTGGGTCCCGCTCCCACGATGACGGCATCAAGCATCGACGGCACCTTCGGACTCCTTCGTCAGCCGGTGGCCACTGCCGCACAGGATAGGCCGGACGTCCCGGCCGGCCGGCTCAGGCCCCCGCGGCGAGAAGATCCACGACCCGGCGGGCCGTGGCGGCGTCGCGCGCCGCGGTGAACGGCAGCGCGTTGCCACCGGCTATGCGGAACGGCTCGCCGGACAGGGTCAGCGAGGCGCCTCCGGCCTCGGCGACCAGCAGCAGCCCGGCGGCGTGGTCCCAGGCCAGCTCCCACGAGAAGGCTACGGCGTCCAGCTCGCCCCTGGCGATGGCGAGATACTCGAGACCGGCCGAGCCGCAGGGCCGGGGGCGCACACCCTCGGTCCGCAGCCCGAGGAGGGCGTGCTTCTGCTCGTCGGTGGTGAAGTCGGGGTGGGAGGTGGCCACTTCGAGTGCCTTGCCCGCGTCGGGCGCACCGGCGGTCAGCCGCTGTCCGTCGAGCCAGGCACCCTTGCCGCGGACCGCCACGGCGAACTCGTCCAGGGCCGGGGCGTACGTCCAGGAGGCCTTGACCTCGCCGCCGACCGCGAGGGCGACGAGCATGCAGAAGCCGGGGTCGCCCCGGACGAACTGCCGGGTCCCGTCGACGGGGTCGACGATCCAGACCGGGGCGTCGCCGCTGATCGCCTCGTAGATCGTCGGGTCGGCGTGGACGGCCTCCTCGCCGACGACGACCGAGCCCGGCAGGAGGGCGGCCAGGTCCGTGGTGAGCTGCTCCTCCGCGCGACGGTCGGCCACCGTCACCACGTCGTGGGGCCCGCTCTTCTCCACGACGTCGCCTGCGGCGAGCTGCCGGAAGCGGGGGGTCACCTCGGTCGCGGCGGCCTTCCTGAGGGCCTCCTCGACATCGTGAACGCCTTGCGTCAAGAACTCTTCGATCATGCCTCCATGAGAGCACGCCCCACTGACAACGCGTACGTCCCGGCTGAACGTGGGGCGAATCCCGGGGGAACCCCTGGCTTCGCCCGGCGAGGCCACTGGACCGTGCGCACCGCCCTGCTCACCGGCCCACCGCGTACCCCTGCATCCCCCGCGCGTTCGCCGCAGCCGACAGCACGCCGGTGCGTGGGTCCCGCGCCACGGCGCACAGCCTGCCCTCCGACCAAGGACCGCCCACCAGGACGTCATGCCCCCGGCGCCGCAGCTCCGCCACGACCTCCACGGGCGTCCGGGACTCCACCGTCACGCTGCCGGGGCGCATCCCGCGGGGGTGGAAGGAGCCGGGGAAGCTGTCCGTGTGCCAGGCGGGGGCGTCGATCGCGCCCTGGAGGTCCGGGCCGCCCCGCACCGGGTCCCGCAACGCCACGCCGAGGAAGAAGTGCACCTGCCACTGGTCCTGCTGATCGCCGCCGGGCGTACCGAAGGCCATGACGGGCACGCCGTCCTTCAGGGCGAGCGAGGGAGTCAGCGTGGTGCGCGGGCGCCTCCCGGGGGTCAGGGAGTTCGGCAGTCCCTCGTCGAGCCACGCCATCTGCAACCGCGTACCCAGCGGAAACCCCAGCTCGGGCACGACGGGGTTGGACTGGAGCCACCCCCCGCTCGGCGTGGCGGAGAGCATGTTCCCCCAGCGGTCGACGATGTCGATGTGACAGGTGTCGCCCCGCGTCCCGCCGTCCCCGGCCACGGTCGGCTCCCCGCCCCCGAAGGCCTCGGCGGCCCCGACCGCTCCTGCCCCCGAGGCCACCGCGAGCGCGTGCGCGGACAGCCGTGGGGAGCGCCCGCCGGGCGCGCCTGGCCGCAGCTCGTACGAGGCCGTCTCCCCGACCAGCTTCCGCCGGGCGGCGTTGTACTCCTCCGAGAGCAGCTCGCCCACCGGGACGCCGCCGTCGGTCGCCGCGTCCCCGTACCAGGCCTCCCGGTCGGCCATGGCCAGCTTGCACCCCTCCACCAGCAGGTGGACGTACTCGGCGGACCCGTACGCCGGGAGCTCCGCGACGTCCCGCGGCAACAGCGCGAGCTGCTGCAAGAACGCGGGGCCCTGGCTCCAGGCCCCCGCCTTGCACAGCGTCCAGCCGTTCCAGTCGTATGTGACCGGGTCCTCGTACGAGGCCGACCAGCCCCGCAGGTCCCGTGCCGACAGTGTCCCCGTGTGCCGCGACCCGCTGGTGTCCATGGTCGGCACCCCGGCCTGCCGGACGAGCGCCTCGGCGATGAATCCCCCGCGCCACACCTCGCGCGCGGCCTCGATCACCGCGACGCGTGTCCCCGCGCCGGCCGAGCCACCGGCACCGGCCTCCGCCTCCGCCTCCGCTTCCGCCTCCGCGAGCAGCCGCCGCCACGTCGCCGCCAGCGCCGGATTGCGCAGCAGCTCACCGGGGCGCGGCGGCTCGCCGCCCGGCAGGTACACCTCGGCCGATGACGGCCACTCCGTCTCGAAGAGTCCCCGTACCGTCTCGACGGTCTCGGTGACCCGCTCCACGGGCGCGTGCCCGTCCTCCGCGTACCCGATGGCGTACGTGAGGACGTCGGCGAGCGACTTCGTGCCGTGGTCCCGCAGCAGCACCATCCACGCGTCGAACGCCCCGGGCACGGCCGCGGCGAGCGGTCCTGTGCCGGGTATGAGGTCGAGGCCGAGTGAGCGGTAGTGGGCCACGGTCGCCCCCGCGGGCGCGGGGCCCTGCCCGCAGAGCACGCGCACGTCGCCGCCCGCCGGCGCGAGGATGACGGGCACCTCACCGGCGGGTCCGTTGAGGTGCGGTTCGACCACGTGCAGGACGAAGCCGGCGGCTACCGCGGCGTCGAAGGCGTTTCCTCCGTCCTCCAGCACGGCCATCGCGGACTGCGAGGCGAGCCAGTGGGTGGAGGACACCATGCCGAAGGTGCCCTGAAGGGTCGGTCGGGTCGTGAACACAGGCCTCATACCTCGCTGTTGCCGTGCATCGGCCCGGGTGGCGGGCGCTCGGGACAGGGAGGGGGAGGACTCCGGCACGCCCGCGCCAGAGGTCCCCGTCTCCCGGTCCCGGAAGGTTATCGATCACTCGGCTAGCGTTGGGGACGATTCCGGAACAACAGGGGCATGGAGGCAGCACGGTGCACGGTGAGTACAAGGTTCCCGGCGGCAAGCTCGTCGTGGTGGACCTGGACGTGGAGGACAGCGTGCTGCGGCACGTGCGCGTGGCCGGCGATTTCTTCCTGGAACCGGACGAGGCGCTCGACGCGATCAACGGCGCGCTCGACGGTGCCCCCGCCGACACGGACGCCGCGGGTCTCGCGGCCCGCGTCGAGGCGGCACTGCCGGAGGGCACCGTGATGTACGGCCTCACCTCGGAGGGCCTCGGCATCGCGGTGCGCCGCGCGCTGGCCCAGGCGACGAACTGGACCGACTACGACTGGCAGCTCGTCCACGACGGACCGCAGGCGCCCGCCCTGCACATGGCCCTGGACGAGGTCCTGACCCAGGAGGTCGCGGCGGGCCGGCGTCCGCCGACGCTGCGGGTGTGGGAGTGGGCGTCCCCCTCGGTGATCATCGGCAGTTTCCAGTCGCTGTCCAACGAGGTGGACGCGGAGGGCGCGGCCCGGCACGGCATCGACGTCGTGCGCCGCGTCTCCGGTGGCGGGGCGATGTTCGTGGAGCCGGGCAACACCATCACGTACTCCCTCTCCGTACCGGACGCCCTCGTGCAGGGGCTCTCCTTCCAGGACAGCTACGCCTACCTCGACGACTGGGTGCTCGGCGCCCTCGCGGACATGGGCATCAAGGCGTGGTACCAGCCGCTCAACGACATCGCGACGGACGCGGGGAAGATCGCGGGGGCGGCGCAGAAGCGGGTGGTGGCTCCCGAGGGGGGCACGGGCGCGGTCCTGCACCACGTGACGATGTCCTACGACATCGACGCCGACAAGATGCTGGAAGTGCTCCGCATCGGCAAGGAGAAGATGTCGGACAAGGGCACGAAGAGCGCCAAGAAGCGCGTCGACCCCCTCCGCCGCCAGACGGGGCTGCCCCGCGAAACGGTGATCGACCGAATGATCGACTCCTTCCGCGCCCGCTACGGCCTGACTCCCGGCGGGGTGACGGAGGCGGAGCGCGTGCGGGCGGAGGAGCTGGTGCGCACGAAGTTCACGGCACCGGAGTGGACGGCACGGGTCCCGTAGCGGGCCGGGCCCCGCTCGCGCCATCGTCCTGGGGGCTCCGCTGCCACGCCGTCGTGCCCAGCATGCCCGTCTCGCCGATGTCGAGGCCGCCCTCGGGCTCAAGGGTCTGGCGCGCCTCGCCCTTGGCCGGACCGATGTCCACGTAGACGCCGCTTCCCTCGCGGGTGGCGGCGTTCACGGCCGAGTAGCGCCAGACGAGCGAGGTGTACGCGGACTGTCCCGGCCGCAGGCGCACGCGGCTCGGTCCCGGGTCGTCCATGGTGGTCACGGGCTCCGTCCCCTTGAGCACCGTCACGGCGAACATCTGCCGGTCCAGGCCGCGCACGCGGATGTCGGGATAGCCGTTCACCTCGCGCACGCCCTTGCCGCAGTTGGTCAGCGTCACGGACATCGCGCGCAGCCCCATGGTGGCCGTCACCATGCCGGGCGACATCCGCCAGCCGGACTCGGGGCAGGCGGGGGCGGTGGAGGCGGGCGGCGTGGTGGGCCCGAGCGCAAGGCCGGAGGGTTCAGCGGGCCCGGACGGTTCGGCGGGTCCGGAGGGTTCGGCGGGCCCGGACGGTTCCGCCGCGGGCGTCGTCGCCTCCCGCGCCGGATCCATCTCCCGGTCCAGTTCCGCGGAGAGCCCGCAGCCGGCCAGCAGCAGCGGGGCCACGGCGAGGAACACGGCGCGCCTGAGCGGTCTCGACGTGACGGTCACGCGGAGATCATGCCATGGCCATGACTGGGCCCTCAGTACTCCAGCCGAGCCCTCCGTGCTCCAGCCGGTTTCAGGAGAGCCGCGGGATGACCGTTGACCCGTACGCGTCGATGGCCTCCTCCCGGGCGTCGTGCATCGCGTACACCGCGAACTGGTCGACGCCCAGCTCCCGTAGCTCCTGGAGGCGTTCCACATGGGACTCGACGGGGCCCAGGAGGCAGAAGCGGTCGACGATCTCGTCGGGGACGAAGGCGGTGTCCGGGTTCCCGGCCCGCCCGTGGTGGCTGTAGTCGTAGCCCTTGCGTGCTCTGATGTACGCCGTGAGGGCCTCCGGCACCGCCGACGAGTGCTCGCCGTACCTGGCGACCAGGTCGGCGACGTGGTTGCCGACCATGCCGCCGAACCACCGGCACTGCTCGCGGGCGTGCGCCAGGTCGTCGCCCACGTAGGCGGGCGCGGCCACGCAGATCTTCACGTCCGCCGGGTCGCGCCCCGCCTCGGCCGCCGCGTCCCGCACGGCCTTGACCATGTACGCGGTGAGGAAGGGGTCGGCGAGCTGGAGGATGAAGCCGTCGGCCCGCTGTCCGGCGAGCGCGAGCGCCTTCGGACCGTACGCGGCCATCCACACCGGCAGCTTCCCGTCCCGCACCCACGGCAGCCGCAGCGTCTGCCCGCCGACGTCCGCCTCGCGCCCCTCGGCCAGGTCACGGATGACGTCGATCGCCTCGCCGAGCCGGGCCAGCGTGTTGGGCCTGCGGCCGGCCACCCGCATCGCGGAGTCGCCGCGCCCGATGCCGCAGACGGTGCGGTTGCCGTACATGTCGTTGAGCGTGGCGAAGGTCGAGGCGGTGACCTCCCAGGTCCTGGTGCCGGGGTTGGTGACCATGGGACCGACGGTCAGCCGCGTGGTGTGCTCCAGGATGCGGCTGTAGATGACGAACGGCTCCTGCCACAGGACCGCGGAGTCGAAGGTCCAGCCGTAGCGGAAGCCGTTGCGCTCCGCGCGCCGCATGAGTCCCACGACCGCCGAGGCGGGCGGGTCGGTCTGCAGTACGAGTCCAAAATCCACGGTGGCCCCTCAGGCTAGTTCACGTACTGCGTCAAGCCCCGCGGCACGAACGCCCCGTGCCCCGCACGGCCCCTGAACTCCCGCCGCTCGATGACCGGTTCGCCGCGCGAGAGCACCGTCTCCACCTGTCCGCGCACGCGCTTGCCCTCGTACGCCGAGTAGTCGACGTTCATGTGGTGCGTCGCCGCCGACATGGTCTGCTCGGCGGCCGGGTCGTAGATGACGACGTCCGCGTCGGCGCCCGGCGCGATCGTGCCCTTCTTGCCGTAGAAGCCGAACATCCGCGCCGGCGCGGCGCACGCGATCTCGATCCAGCGGCGGCGCGTGATGCGCCCGTCCACCACGGCCTGGTGGAGCAGGTCCATGCGGTTCTCCACCCCGGGGAGCCCATTGGGGATCTTGGAGAAGTCGCCGCGGCCCAGCTCCTTCTGGCCCGTGAAGCAGAACGGGCAGTGGTCGGTGGAGACCACCTGGAGGTCGTCGGTGCGCAGGCCCCGCCAGAGCGCCGCCTGGTGCTCCCGTGGCCGCAGCGGGGTCGAGCACACGTACTTCGCGCCCTCGAAGTCCGGTTCCGCGAGGTTGTCCGTGGAGAGGAAGAGGTACTGCGGGCAGGTCTCGCCGAAGACCGGGAGCCCCTTGTCCCGCGCCGCCGCCAGCTCCGCCACCGCCTCCTCGGCCGAGACGTGCACGACGTACAGCGGCGCCTCGGCGACCCGGGCGAGCTGGATGACGCGGTGCGTGGCCTCCGCCTCCAGGAGCGCCCTGCGCACCTCGCCGTGGTGGCGGGGGTCGGTCTCGCCGCGGGCCAGGGCCTGCTGGACCAGGACGTCGATGGCGATGCCGTTCTCCGCGTGCATCATGATCAGCGCGCCGTTCGTGGCGGCCTTCTGCATCGCGCGCAGGATCTGGCCGTCGTCGCTGTAGAACACCCCGGGGTAGGCGGTGAACAGCTTGAACGAGGTCACTCCCTCGCCGACGAGGCCGTCCATCTCCTTGAGCGACGACTCATTGACGTCGGAGACGATCATGTGGAAGGCGTAGTCGATCGCGCACTGCCCGTCCGCCTTCGCGTAGTAGGCGTCCAGGCCGCCGCGGAGCGAGTGCCCGACGGACTGCACCGCGAAGTCGACGATGGTGGTCGTGCCGCCCCAGGCCGCCGCCCGGGTGCCGGTCTCGAAGGTGTCCGACGAGGCGGTCCCGCCGAACGGGAACTCCATGTGCGTGTGGGCGTCGACCCCGCCCGGGATGACGTACTTGTTCGTGGCGTCGATGACGCGCTCGGCGGACCACGCGCCCGCCGCGGCGCTGCCGCTCGCGGCGAGGGCGGCGATCCTGCCGTCCTCGATCAGCACGTCGGCGTGGGTCTCCTCGGCGGCGGTGATGACGAGACCGCCGCGGATCAGGGTGCGGTTGCTCATGTGGTGCGCTCCCTTCGGGTGGGCGGCACGGCCAGGCGCCGCCAGGCGGCACGGCTAGGCGCTGCGCAGGGCCTGTTCCAGGATGGCGGCGCCCTCTTCGGCCTCCGCGACGGTCAGGGAGAGCGGCGGGGCGACGCGCAGGACGCTGGTGTCGTGGCCGCCTCCCTTGCCGAGCAGCAGGCCGCCCTCGCGGGCCGCTTCGAGCACGGCGGCCGCCGCCCGCGGATGGGGCCCGCCGGTGCCGGGGTCGGCCAGCTCGATGCCGATCATCAGGCCGCGCCCGCGCACTTCCCGTACGGCGGGCACCTGGGCGCAGACGGCCCGGATCCGCTCGATGAGGAGCCCTCCGACGCGCCGGGCGTTGCCCTGGAGGTCGTGTTCCAGGAGGTACGTGAGGTTGGCGAGGCCGGCCGCCATGGTGACCGGGGAGCCGCCGAAGGTGGAGATGGAGTTGGCGTCGAGGCAGTTCATCACCTCGGCACGGGCCACCACACCGCCGATCGACATGCCGTTGCCGATGCCCTTGGCGAAGGTCAGGATGTCCGGCGGCCCGCTCCGCGCGTGTGCCTGCCAGCCCCAGAAGTGCTCGCCCGTGCGGCCCCAGCCGGTCTGCACCTCGTCGGTGATCCAGAGGATGCCGTACTCGTCCAGGACCTCCTTGAAGGCCGCGTAGAGCCCGTCGGGCGGCGAGGTGAAGCCGCCGACCCCCTGGATCGGCTCGGCGATCAGCGCCGCCACTCCCCCGCGCCCTTGCCCCAGCATGTCCCGCAGGTCGGCGACGCAGGCCGCGGTGAACTCGGCGTCGTTCAGCCCCGCGTACGGTCCCCTGCTGCGGACGCCCCCGTGCACGTACAGCGTCTGGAGCGGCGAGAGGCTGGTCGGCGACCAGGAGGCGTTGCCGGTGATGCCGACGGCCGTGAAGCTGCGGCCGTGGTAGCTGTTGCGCATCGCCAGGATCTGGTTGGAGCGGCGGTGTGCGGTGGCCAGGAGCAGCGCCGCGTCGTTGGCCTCGGTGCCGGAGGTGGTGAAGAAGACGCGGGCGTCGGGGATGCCGGAGAGGGCGGCGACGCGCTCGGCGAGGTCGACCATCGGCCGGTTGAGGTAGAGCGTCGAGGAGTGGATGATCCGCCCGGCCTGCTCGGCCACGGCCTTGGTGACCTCGGGCAGGGCGTGCGCGGTCATGGTGGTGAGGATGCCGCCGAAGAAGTCGAGGTACTTCCGGCCGTCGGCGTCCCACACGTGCCGGCCCTCGCCGTGGGTGATTTCGAGGGGCCGCTGGTAGTAGAGGGCGAGCCACTCGGGCAGCACCGCCTTGTGGCGGTCGTAGAGGTCCGTCACGGCTGCACCAGCCCTTCGTAGGCGTCGGGGCGCCGGTCGCGGTAGAACGCCCACTGCTGTCGTACTTCCTCGATGAGGGCGAAGTCGAGATCCCTGACGACGAGTTCCTCGGCCTTGTCGCTCGCGGGCTCGCCGACGAACCGGCCGCGCGGGTCGACGAAGTAGGACGTGCCGTAGAAGTCGTTGTCGCCGTACTCCTCCTGGCCCACGCGGTTGATCGCGGCGATGAAGTACTCGTTGGCGACGGCCGCGGCCGGCTGCTCCAGCTGCCAGAGGTGCGAGGAGAGGCCGCGGTGGGTGGCGGAGGGGTTGTAGACGAGCTGGGCGCCGTTGAGACCGAGTTGACGCCAGCCCTCCGGGAAGTGGCGGTCGTAGCAGATGTAGACGCCGACCTTGCCGACGGCGGTGTCGAAGACGGGCCAGCCGAGGTTTCCCGGCTTGAAGTAGTACTTCTCCCAGAAGCCCTTGACCTGGGGGATGTGGTGCTTGCGGTACTTGCCGAGATACGTGCCGTCGGCGTCGATCACGGCCGCGGTGTTGAAGTAGAACCCGGACTGCTCGACCTCGAAGACGGGGACGACGATCACCATGCCGGTCTCGCGGGCGAGTTCCTTCATGCGCGTGACGGTGGGCCCGTCCGGCACGGGCTCCGCCCAGCGGTAGTGCTCGGGCTCCTGGACCTGGCAGAAGTAGGGGGCGTTGAACACCTCCTGGAACCCGATGATCTTCGCGCCCTGCCGGGCGGCCTCCCGGGCGTGTTCCTCATGCTTGGCGATCATGGATTCGCTGTCGCCTGTCCAGGTCGCCTGGACCAGAGCGGCGCGTACGACGTTGACCATGAGCTGCTCCTTCACCTGCCCTTGGAGGGACTGTCCCCGAGGGGACGTCAGAGAGCCTCTACGCACGTAGACCGGGTGCGTAGAGAGGAAAACGTAAGCCTCCCCGGCGGGCTGAGCAAGACCATCGTCAGCAAGCGCCGGAGTCGATCATGATTCGCACCCGAGCGGGCGAGAACGGGCACGGAAGGGGCGGGGTCAGGCGCTGAACCCGGCGACGCGCAGGGCGTGCACCAGGTCCCAGTGGTGCTCCTCGGAGACCGCACGTGCCGTCTCCAGGAGCAGGGGGATGAGCCGGTAGGGGTCGGTGTGCGCGCAGGCCGCCGCGTCCTCGGAGGTGCGCACCCGGTGGTAGGAGTCGAGCAGGGCGCGCGCCTCCCGCTCCCGGCCCGCGTCGAGCAGCGCGAGGATCGCCTCGGCGATCTCCGGGGCGGGACGCGCGACGCCCTGCCGCAGCAGCTTCCGGCAGTCCTCCGCGCGGCCCGTCCCCGCGAGCGCGTCCGCGAGGGCGACCAGGCGGTCGGGCGGCAGGGACGCGGCCTCCCACAGCAGGGTCGCCCAGTCCGCGCCGAGCCCCGCGTGGTGCAGCTCCGCGGCGAGCTCGGGCAGCCGGTCCGCGGGCCACCCGGCGACCTCCACCAGGACGCCGTGCGCCTCGCCGCTGCGGCCCTCCTTGCGGAGCCGGGCGAGGAGTTCGGCGGTGGCTCGCGGATCGCCGTGGGCCGTGTACTGCGGGTGGCCGTGTTGAGCAAGCGGATCGTGCGCGCCATCCGGTCCAGACGGTGCATCCATACCGTCCATACCGTCAACGCCGTCCATACCATCAATGTCATGCATGGCATGCGTGCCCTCGCGATGCATGCCGTCCATGCCGTCCATGCCGTCCGGATCGAGCATGGCCGGCTCGAACCAGGCGCCGGGCGATGCCTCCTCCGTCGCGGTCACGTCGGCCGGGGCCCTCTCGGCGGGGGGCGGTACGAACGGGCCGCGCGGCTCGGGGAACCCGGGGGCATGGGCCTGCTCACGGCCATGCGCCGCGGCCGGGCCGAACTCCACCCACGAGGGGCGCTCCGCCGCGTCGAGACGGTCCATGCGCTCCCGGAGCTCCACGCACCGCGCGGAGGCCCGCTCGTGGTCGTCGCGCACCCACGCCAGGTCGAGGGTGAGACGGTCGGCCTCGTCGGGACTGACCGCGGCGGCGAGCTGCCGCGCGAATTCCGCCTCCCGCTCCACGGCGATCCGCTGCTCCCTGAGCATCATGTCGAGCCGGTCCCTCAGGAGCTCACGGGCGCCGGGCCTCGCGTCGTACGCCGTGAGCGAGGCGCGGTGCAGGGTGCGTGCCCGCTCCGTCTCCCGCTCGGCCTCCGGGATGCCGCGGTCCGCCGCGAGGTCGTGCAGCAGCGCCTGCACCACGTCCCAGGGCGGGATCTCGACGCCGTCCAGGCAGGCCCGCATGCCGTCCGGGTCGCGCTGCCAGAACACCCCGCACCAGCCGGCGGCCTGATCGAGCCGTCCCAGCAGATCCCGCAGGTACTTCGCGAACTCCCCGACCTGATCAGGGAGTTGTCCGACAGTCATGCGACCAGCTCCGCCCGTCCAGACAGGAGTATTCCGGTCCGGAAGATAACATCAGATGCGTTACGGGACGACTACACGCAGTCTGACGCGAGCGCGACGCCTCACCGCCGGGGCCCCGCCAGGGCTCCGACATCGCCGAGCCCTGGCGGGTTACCGCCGGTTCCGATCCGCGGTCCCGGCGGGATCTCACCGCCTCGCTACTTCTCCGGCCTCACCACCATGGCCGAGCCGCCGCCCCTGCGCTCCTTCTCGGCCGCCGCGAGCCACTTGCCGCCCGGGAGGCGCTGGACGCCGGTTGCCGCGCCGATCTCGGCGGTGCGCTTGAAGGAGTGTCCGATCGCCTCCAGCGAGGCGCGCTGCGGGCTGTCCCAGAGGCCCGGCTCCAGCTCGGTCTGCGCGGCGTTGCGCTGGCTCGCGCGGGGCGCCGCGATCGCTTCGACCAGCGGCAGGCCGCGGTCGACGAAGCCGGTCAGGGTCTGTAGGACGGTGGTGATGATGGTCGCGCCGCCCGGTGAGCCGAGCGCCACCACGGGCTTGCCGTCCCGCAACACGATCGTCGGCGCCATCGAGGAGCGCGGGCGCTTGCCGGGCCCGGGCAGGTTCGGGTCGTGCACCTTCGGGTTCGCGGGCGCGAAGGAGAAGTCCGTCAGCTCGTTGTTGAGCAGGAAGCCGCGGCCGGGCACGGTGATGCCGCTGCCGCCGGTCGACTCGATGGTGAGGGTGTAGGCGACGACGTTGCCCCACTTGTCGGCCGCCGTGAGGTGCGTGGTGTTCTCACCCTCGTACGTCGTCGGCGCCGCCTTGTCCCCCGAGGCGCACGCCTTGGGCCTGCGCGGGTCGCCGGGCGCGAGCGGGCTCTTGAGGACGGCGTCGTCCTTGATGAGGCACGCGCGCGTGTCCGCGTACCGCTGGGAGAGCAGTTCCTTGGCCGGGACGTCCTCGAAGGCGGGGTCGCCCACCCAGCGGCCCCGGTCGGCGAAGCCGATGCGGCTGGCCTCGATGAAGCGGTGCAGGTACTTGGTCTTCGAGGCCTTGGAGAGGTCGGTGCGCTCCAGGATGTTGAGCGCCTCTCCGACCGTGGTGCCGCCCGAGGAGGAGGGCGCCATGGAGTACACGTCGAGCCCGCGGTAGGAGGTCTTCGAGGGCTTCTGGTCCTTCACCTCGTACGCGTCGAGGTCCTTGAGGGAGAGGTCACCGGGGCGCACCTCGCGGCCGGAGTCCGGGTCGACGGGCGGTTCGTTGACCGTGCGGACGACGTCCTTGGCGAGCTTGCCGTGGTACAGCGCGCCGACGCCCTTGCGGCCCAGCTCCTCGTACGTGCGGGCCAGATCGGGGTTCTTGAACGTCGAGCCGACCACCGGCAGCTCCCCGCCCGGCAGGAACAGCTTCGCCGAGGCGGGGAAGTCGGCGAACCGCTTCTGGTTCGACTCGGTCTGCGAGCGGAACGTCGGGTCGACGGTGAAGCCGTCACGGGCCAGGCGCTCGGCGGGCTTCAGGAGCGTGCTGAGCCGTTTGCTGCCCCACCTGTCCAGCGCCGACCGCCAGGTGGCGGGCGTGCCGGGGGTGCCCACGCTCAGCCCGCTGGTGACCGCGTCGGCGAAGGGGATCGGCTTGCCGTCCTCCAGGAACAGCCCGGAGTCCGCGGTGCGGGGAGCCGTCTCGCGGCCGTCGATGGTGCTGACCCGGTGCGTCTTGGCGTCGTAGTGGACGAAGTAGCCGCCCCCGCCCACGCCCGCCGAGTACGGCTCGGTGACGCCGAGCGCGGCGGCGGTGGCGACCGCGGCGTCCACGGCGTTGCCGCCCTTCCTCAGGACCTCGATGCCGGCGGCCGAGGCGTCGGGGTCGACGCTGGCGATCGCTCCGCCGTGGCCGACGGCGACCGGCACCTTCTCGGCGGTAGCCCCGGCCGCCCCTGCTCTGGCCGCTCCGGCCGTCCCTTCTCTGGCCGCTCCGGCCGGTTCCGCTGAGCGCGTAGGCGAAGGGGGCGCGGCGGCACCGACCGACACCAATACCCCTCCGACCGCCAATAGCGTCAGATTGCGTACGACAGCGTGGCGCATTCGTACCTCCAGTCAACAGCCGTCCGCGCAGCGTAACTTCGCGCCCCTCCTCGCGTAAGGACCGACCCGAACACAGTTTTGGTGTGCCGCTACCATGCGCCCCCATGACTGGAGACGTGCGCATCATCGTCCTCGGCCTGATCGCGGTCGGCGTCAGTGCCGTACTCGGCTGGCTCGCCCGGAGCTCTCTGTGGAAGCGCAGGCTCCGCCGCAAGCAGGCCTTCTTCGGGCTGCCCGAGAACGCGGAGTCGCTGCTGGTCGTCAACCGCGACGCGAGCGGCCCCGAGTTGAGCGTGGTCCGCCATGACGTGTCCGCGCTCATGGAGCTCGCCGGTGTGATCAAGGAGTGCGGGGCGAACGCGCAGATCGTCGCGCACGACGCGGCCCAGCAGAGCTTCGGCGAGCGCACGGAATTCTGCGTGGGAAGCCCGGTGGCCAACCGCCGCATGGCGGCGCACATGCACTCCCTGCTGCCGGGCGTCCGGGTGAACACCGAACCCGAGCCGATACCCGACCGCGGCGCCTTCCAGGTCGGCGCGGAGCGCTACCGCCTGGAGTCGGGCCTGCCCGAGTACGTGCTCCTCGCGCGGCTCACCGCCGACCAGGGGCAGGAGGCGAGACCGGTGTTCCTCTTCTGCGGCCAGCGCGCGGTCGCCAGCCAGGCCGCCGCCCGCTACCTCGCCCGCCACCACGAGAAGCTCGCCCGCAAGCACGGCGGCAGCGCCTTCGTGCTGCTCCTGAAGGTCGTCAACTCGCAGGCGTACGGTCCCGACGTCGTGGAACTCGACGCGGACGTGACGCGGGCCGCCCGGACGCCGCTCCCCACGCCGTCGGCCCGCAGCTCCCATCGCGCCAAGTGACGGCGCGCCCACCGCGAGTCGTGATCATCCGGGTCCTACTGTGATCTAGCGGTCATTTTCGGGACATCGGGCAACCCGTCGGCGTCTGCCGCGCTCTCTCCGTGGAGTCCCCATTCGCACGGAGGTAGTTTTCTTGACCCCGCAGAGCTCTTCGAGCCACCGCCGCCCGCTTCGCACCCCCCACGTGGCGGCAGCGGGCCTCGCGGTCCTCACCGCCGCCCTGACCGCCTGCTCGGGCGGCGGCGACGCATCGGCCGCCACCGAGAAGCCGCAGATCTCGGTGAACCTCACGGGCCGCGAGGCCAAGGCGGGCGGCCCGGTCACGGTCGAGCTGGCCGAGGGCAGGCTGAAACAGGTGACCGTCACCGACGCCAAGGGGGCCGAGCTGCCCGGCAAGCTCGCGGCGGACGGCGGCTCCTGGACCTCGGGGCGCAAGGCGGCGCCCGGCACCGCGTACACCGTGCGGGCGGTCACGGACGAGGGCGGCAGCGCCAAAAAGTCGTTCGCGACGGCCGCGCCCGACGAGGTCAACAAGGTGACGCTGGCGCCGGGCAAGAACAGCACCGTCGGCGTGGCCCAGCCCCTGTCGATCACCTTCGACCACCCGGTGGAGAACAAGGCCGAGGTCGAGAAACAGCTCAAGGTGACGACCTCGAACCACACGACCGGGTCCTGGGGCTGGATCAAGAACCACGACGGCAAGGACCGCGTCGACTGGCGCCCGAAGGAGTACTGGAAGTCCGGCACGAAGGCGAAGCTGGACGCTCGGCTCAACGGCGTCGACTCGGGTGACGGCGGCTGGTTCGTGCGCGACTACACCACCGGCTTCACGGTCGGCCGGAGCCAGACCGTGAAGGTGGACCTGGACAGCAGCACGGCGACGCTGGTGCGGGGCGGCGCGAAGGTCAGGACGCTCCCGATGTCCGCGGGCACCCCCGGAGGCGAGAAGGCCTCCTGGGGCGGCACGTCCGTCCTGATGTCGAAGGAGGGCACGATCAACATGCGCTCCGAGACGGTCGGCCTCTCCGGCAGCGACAGCTACGACAAGATGGTCGACTACTCGATGCGTCTGACCTGGTCGGGCATGTACGCGCACGCCGCGCCGTGGAACGCCGCGTATTTCGGCAACACCAACCACAGCTCCGGCTGCGTCGGCATGAGCGACGGCGACGCCGGCTGGCTCTACGGCCAGGTCCGCCCCGGCGACCCCTTCGAGGTCACCGGCAGCGGCTCCAAGGGCGCCCCCGACCCGGGCAACGGCTACGGCGAGTGGAACGTCTCCTGGTCGGACTGGCAGGCCAGGAGCGCCCTGCGCTGAGTCGCCACCGCCCAAGGACGCGAGAGCGGTACACCACCACGCAGCGGGTGCGCGGCACGGATCGAGCACAACCCGTCCGGCGCGCAGCTGACCTTCTCCTCACCGGCGGCGGACCCGTCATACGGTCCGTCCCCTGCGTGAGCAGTGATCTCCGGCTGCCGCCGGTCGGGCATGGCCCTACTGGCTGCTGCTCCCCCGGGATCTCAGCGATCCGGGGGCACCCCCTTCGGCAGCAGCGTTCCTGGTTCGGCCGGTGCTACTTCCGCGGCCTCGGTCTTGGGATTGCGCCGCTGACGCCTGGACACCCACTGGGCGAACCACGAGAGCAACATACACATCCCGATGTAGATCGGTGAGATCACCATGACCACGGGGATGAAGGGCAAATCGTAGTCGAGATTCGACGCGATCAGCTTCCCGGCGTGGAGGAACTCCTCGTAGGTGATCAGAAAACCGAGTGAGGTGTCCTTGAGGGCGACCACCAACTGGCTGATGATTGCGGGCAGCATGGCACGCACGGCCTGGGGCACGAGCACATGGCTCATGACCTGGGACTTGCGCATGCCCAGTGCGTAGGCGGCCTCCTTCTGTCCGTGCTCCACGGAGTTGACGCCGGAGCGGAAGACCTCGGCGAGCACCGAGCCGTTGTAGAGCGTGAGTCCGGCCACGAGCGCGGGCAGCGGCTGCACCTTCAGCGCCACGAAGACGAAGAAGATCATCACCAGTACCGGCATCGCGCGGAAAAACTCGACGATGAGCGTGGCCACCCAGCGCACCGGGCGGTGGTCCGAGAGCCGCCCCATGGCGAGCAGTCCGCCGAGGGCGAGCGCGAGGACGGCGGAGATGGCGAACGCCTTGAGCGTGTTGCCGAGGCCCCGCAGGAGCAGCTCCTGGATGCCCGCGTACTCGAAGGGCGTCCACTTCGTGGAGGTGAACTGGTCGGTGTCGAAGAGCAGGTAAAGCACCCAGGCGAGGAGAGCGAGCAGGAGGAGGGTGGAGAGCACCCCGTAGAGCCGGTGCCTGCGCACGGTCTTCGGGCCCGGGAAGTCGTACAGGGCGGTGGAATCGTGGGAGATGGCTTTCATCGTGCGACTCCCCAGCGGTTTTCCAGGACGTTGAAGACCGCGCTGATGGCCAGGGTGATGATGAGGTAGCCGAGGGCGATCCAGACGAAGGTCCAGACGATGTCGTAGCCCAGCTCGTTGAGCGTCTTGTACGTGCCGAGCAGCTCGGTGACGCTGAACGCGCCGGCGATCGCGGAGTTCTTGGCCAGCGCGATCAGGTTGGAGCCGACCGGCGCGATGACCGCCCGGAAGGCCTGCGGGAGCACCACCGTCGACAGGGTCTGCCCGAAGGTCATGCCGAGGCTGCGGGCCGCCTCGCCCTGCCCCTTGGGCACGGTGTTGATGCCGGACCTGAGCGCCTCGCAGATGAAGGCGGATGTGTAGCAGCCGAGGGCGAGCACCGCGAACACCTTGAACGGCAGCACGAGTCCGAAGCGCGGCAGGCCCAGCAGCACGGCGAAGAAGAGCAGCGTGAGCGGGGTGTTGCGCAGGACGGTCACCCAGGCCGTGCCGAAGGCCCGGAAGGACCCGACGGGCGCGACCCGGAAGGAGGCCATGAGGAAGCCGAGCACGAGCGCCAGGATCGAGGCGAAGAGGGTGAGCTCGACCGTGCCGAGGAATCCCTCGCCGAACGTGGAGAAATTGTCCGTCAGTACGTCCACGACGCCTCCTCAGCTCGCCGGGTAGCGGTCGATGGCGGGCGGGCTCGGCGCGGGCACTCCGGACAGACCGAGTGTGGCGTCATAGGCCTTCTTCCAGACGCCGTCCTTCTCGCGGGCGGCGAGGGCGTCGTCGATGGCCAGGCGCAGCGCGTTGTCGTTCCTGGGCACCCCGATCCCGTACGGCTCCCGCGAGAACGGCTTGCCGACGACCTTGAGCTCGTCGGGCACCTTGGCCGCGTAGCCGATCAGGATCGCGTCGTCGGTGGTGACGGCGTCGACCTGGTAGGTCAGCAGGTTGTCGACGCAGATCGAGTAGGTGTCGTACGCGACGAGGTCGGCCTTCGGGTAGTCCTTCTGGATGCGCTGGTACGGGGTGGATCCGGCCGCCGAGCAGACGCGTTTGCCCGCCAGGTCCCGCGGGCCCTTGACGCTCTTCTCGTCGGAGCGGACGAGCAGGCCCTGGCCCGCCATGTAGTAGGGGCCCGCGAAGCCGACGAGCTTCTTGCGGTTGTCGTTGATGGTGTAGGTGCCCACGTAGTAGTCGATCTGCCCGTTCTGGAGGGCGGTCTCGCGGTTAGCCGACGCGATGGTCTTGAACTGGATGCCCTTGGGGTCGATGCCGAGCGACGCCGAGACCATCTTGGCGATCTCGATGTCGAAGCCGGAGTAGGTGCCCGACGCCGGGTCCTTCTCGCCGAGGTAGGGCTGGTCCTCCTTGGCCCCCACGACGAAGCGGCCCCGGCTCCTGGCCTTCTTCCAGGTCGCCGACTGCGGGAGCCGGAAGTCCTTCGCCACGGCGTACTCGGGGAGCTTGTCGCGTGCCGGGCCCTTGGTCGGCGGGCTGCCCTCCTTGCCGCAGGCGGCGCAGGTGAGCGCGGACAGGACGAGCACCGCGAGCAGCCGGGTCGTACGCATGGTGTGTCGCTTCGGAAGCACGTCGCCCCCCGTCAGTGCTTGAGGATCTTGGAGAGGAAGTCCCTGGCGCGCTCGCTCTCCGGGTGGGTGAAGAAGTCCTCGGGGGCCCGGTCCTCGACGATGCGGCCGTCGGACATGAAGACCACGCGGTTGGCGGCGGAGCGGGCGAACCCCATCTCGTGGGTGACGACGACCATCGTCATGCCCTCGCGGGCGAGCTGCCGCATGACTTCCAGGACCTCGTTGATCATCTCCGGGTCGAGGGCCGAGGTCGGCTCGTCGAAAAGCAGTGCCTTGGGGTCCATGGCCAGGGCGCGGGCGATGGCCACGCGCTGCTGCTGCCCGCCGGAGAGCTGGGCCGGGTACTTCCCGGCGTGCGCGGCGAGGCCCACCCGCTCCAGGAGCTCGCGGGAGCGCTGGTCCGCCTCCTCCTTCTTGCGGCCGCGCACCTTGATCTGCGCCAAGGACACGTTCTGGAGCACCGTCTTGTGGGCGAAGAGGTTGAAGGACTGGAAGACCATGCCCACTTCGGTCCTGAGCCTGGCGAGCGCCTTGCCCTCCGCCGGCAGCGGCTGCCCGTCCAGTCTGATCTCGCCGGACTGCACGGTCTCCAGCCGGTTGATCGTCCTGCACAGCGTCGATTTGCCCGACCCCGAAGGGCCGATGACCACGACCACCTCCCCCTTGCCGACGGTGAGGTCGATGTCCTGGAGGACATGCAGCTCGCCGTAGTACTTGTTCACATCACGCAGCTCGATCAACGGATCGACGGCCATGGAAAGACCTGCCCACTTTCTGCTGTGTACGTCCGGGCAAACTATCCGCGCGAAAACGGGACTTACTGGACGACACGCATGTAGGGGCATTAACCGTATTTGAGGCAATTAGGGCATGGCTGTCTGACGCGATCAAGCTGGACCTTGGCGCTCGTGGCCAGCGGGGCCCGTGGCGCCCACGGCACCCGTGGCACCCGTGGCACCCGTGGTCAGGCTTCGGAAGCCTCGGCGTAGACCTGGGACAGCTCGGGCGCCCCTTGGACCGCCCAGTCGAGCCCCGCCTCGACGACCGCGATCTCCCTCCCGGAGGTGAGCCGCACGACGGGGCTTCCGCCGGGCCACACGTGCCAGGCGGCGCCCTCGACCGTTCGCACCACGACCGAGCCGAGGTAGAGGCCGGCGTCGTTGCCGAGCCAGGGCAGCAGCTCCGGGTCGTCGCGCCAGCGGGGCAGGAGCTGGTCGAGGGCGGCCAGCGACGCGGGGGTGTCGTCGAGCTCAAGGCCGGCCACCGCGGCCTGCGAACGCAGCAGTTCACACTCGGACAGGAGCGCGGCCACGCCTTCGGGGTTGGCCTCGAACGCACCGGCGAGCCCCTCGCCCGTCGGCTCCGCCCCTGTGTGCCGCCTGCGCCACTTGTCGAGGAACGGGATGTTCATGGTCGGCCTCTCCGTCGATGCCACCCGCCGGGTGCGCGGCCGAGCGCGCACCACCACCTGTCCGCCTGCCCGTCCGCTCGCCCGTCCGCCAATCCGAATGTCCGCCTGTCCGTCAGTCCGTCAGTCCGTCAGTCCGGCTATGCGTATGTCCAAGAATGTACCTGGCATCAGTCGATCACGGAATCGGGCGGATCACCCGCCCTGGGTCACAGGTCACGGCGGTCCACGGTCCATATGGTCAGGGCCGCCGCGGCGAGCGACCAGAGGGTCAGGGCCGTCCATGCCCCCGCGGTCGTCCAAGGATAGGGGGCGGTCACCTCACCGGCCTCGGCCAGACGCAGCCATGCCTGGTACGGCATGGTGTGGCCGACGACGGCCGTCCAGTGGCGGTCGTCGCCGAGCGCCCCCGGCAGCAGGAGCAGCAGTACGAAGGCAGCGACCATGGTGGTGCCCACGTGCCGAAGGAGTGCGCCGAGCGCCATGCCGGTCAGTGCCGAGACCGGCGCGAGCAGCGCGGAGGCGACGACGAGCCGCCACGCACCCGGGTGGCCGATCGGGACGCCGACGCCCCGGCCGTCCAGGATCGTCTGGGTCAGCCAGAAGGAGAGGCCCGCGGCGACCGCGCCGAGGACGGTCGTGGCCGCGGTGACCACCAGGACTTTCGCCGCCAGCAGCGGACGCCGGGCCGGTACGGCCGCGAACATCGTGCGGAACAACCCGGTCCGGTACTCCCCCGCCACCGCGAGGGCACCGACGGCCCCGGCCGCGAGCATCATGACCAGCATCGCGTTGGCGTTGAAGGCCTCCTGGAGCGGAATCCCGTCCCGGATGAAGCGGGCGCGGTCGCCCGCGTCGTTCTCTCTCCAGTAGCGGTACGTGTCGTACGCGGTCCCCGCGTTGAAGGCGAGGACGGCGAGCACGGTGACCACCAGCGCCCAGGCGGTCGAACGCAGCGACCGGAACTTCAGCCACTCGGCGGCGGCCAGGTCGGTGAACCGGGGGCCCGGCCCTTCCGCCGCGGGTGCCTTACGGGGCGTACGACCGGGGGCGGCCGCGACGGGGGTCATCGGGCCTCTCCTGCCGCGTACTCGACGTCGTCGGCGGTCAGTTCCATGAAGGCCTCTTCCAGAGATGGCGTGCGGGTGGTCAGCTCGTGCAGCAACACTCCGTGGTGCAGGGCCAGTTCGCCGACGTGGGCCGCATCGAGGCCGCTGACCAGCAGTCTTCCGTCGTCGTCCGGCACGACCGAGGCGCCCTGCGCGGTCAGCGGCGGCGTCAGGACGGCCGCGTCCGGTGTCCGCACGGCCACGACGCCGCGTCCCGCGCGGGCGGCGAACGCGGCGAGGCTCTCGGCGGCTATCAGCTCGCCCCGGCCGATCACCACCAGCTCGTCGGCGGTGTGCTCCATCTCCGACATGAGGTGGCTGGAGACGAACACGGTCCGGCCCTCGGCCGCGAGGCGCCCGAAGAGACCACGGACCCAGCGCACGCCCTCCGGGTCGAGGCCGTTCAGCGGCTCGTCGAAGAGGAGCACAGGGGGGTCGCCGAGGAGAGCCGTGGCGATGCCCAGGCGCTGGCGCATGCCGAGCGAGAAGCCGCCGATACGTCGGCGGGCCACCTCCGCGAGGCCCACCTCCGCGAGGACCTCGTCGACCCTCGTGCGCGGAATGCCGTTGCTTCGCGCGAGGACGCGGAGGTGGGTCCGCGCGGTGTGGCCGCCGTGCACGTCACCCGCGTCGAGCAGCGCGCCGACGTGGCGCAGGCCGCGCGGCCGGGCACGGAACGGCCGGCCCTCGACGGTGACCCGCCCGCTGGTGGGCGCGTTCAGACCGAGGATCAGGCGCAGGGTGGTGGACTTCCCGGCGCCGTTCGGCCCCAGAAAGCCCGTCACCAGGCCCGGGCGCACCTGGAAGCCGAGGCTCCGCACCGCGGTGGTGGCGCCGTAACTCTTCGTCAGTTCGTTGACTTCGATCACGGTGTCCACGCTCCCGTATCTCGCCTCGCGGGTCGTCGGACCGGCGCTGACACTTGACGGCGGTGGGTGTCGACCGTGGTTGTACACCCCAGGCCCGATGCCTCTGGGTGACTCCATGGCTACGATCACCGCATGACCGCCTCGCCGCCGAACACCCTGGCCAAGTACGCGTCGCCGGGCCCGTGGGCCGCCGTGTCCTGGTGCCTGGGCATGGCCGTCGCCGCGCGAGCGTATTTCGGCATCCCGTTCATGCCGACCAGCTCGTTCCCGGGGCCCACCCCCTGGGACTGGTTCCTCATCGCCGCCGCCCTGGGCACGGCACTTTGCGCGGGCCGCATCCTGTACCGCAGGCCGCTCATGGCCCTCACGCTGCTGATCGTCTGTTCGTACGTGGCGACGCTGGCGGTCGGTGAGGTCGCCATCACCTTCCCGCAGTACGCGGCCGTGGACATAGCGCTGGGCTTCATCGTGGCCACGCGGGGCACACGGACGCGCGCCGCCGCCTTCACCCTCGCGCTCTGTGCCCTGCCCGGCTTCGCGTTCCTGCGGCAGGCGCTCGGGCTGCCCTTCCGGCTCCCCCACTCCATCGAGTCAAGCTGGTCGGGCTGGCAGACGTACTGCCTGCTCGTCGCCGTGGCCTGGCTGCTCGGTGACTCGGTGCGGCGGACCCGTGCGTACACCGAGCGGCTGCGCGCCCAGGCCACGGCGCAGGCCATCACCGCCGAGCGACTGCGGATCGCCCGCGAGATGCACGACACGGTCGCGCACAGCATCGGCATCATCGCTCTTCAGGCGGGCGCGGCGGCCCGGGTCGCGGAGACCCAGCCGGCCAGGGCGCGCGAGGCGATGGTCGCGGTGGAGACCGCGGGCCGGGAGACCCTGGCGGGGCTGCGGCGGCTCCTCGGGGCGCTGCGGGAGAGCGACGCGGGCGGGACGACGCGGGACGGTGCGGCGGGGAGCGGGGCGGCACACGGTGGTGCGGCGGGGGACGGTGCGGCACGGGGCGGTGTGCCGCTGAGCCGCCACTCGGGTGACGGGCACGAGGCCGTGCCGCTCGAACCGGCCGCCGGGCTCGCGGACGTCGACCGGCTCGCCGCGGTGACGACGGCCGCCGGGGTCCGCGTGGACGTGCGGTGGCGGGGCGAGCGCCGGGCGCTGCCCGCGGACATCGACCTGTCGGCGTTCCGTATCGTCCAGGAGTCCGTCACCAACGTGGTGCGGCACGCGGGCACCGGCTCCTGCACCGTGACCGTGGAGTACCGAGACGAGGAGATCATCATCGGCATCGAGGACGAGGGCCGCGGCGCGGCCGTTCCCCCGCACGGCTCCTCCGGGTACGGCCTGGTCGGCATGGGTGAGCGCGTGGCGCTCCTGCACGGCGATCTCACGGCCGCCCCACGCCCCGAGGGCGGCTTCCGCGTGACGGCCCGGCTGCCGCTGCCTGCCCCGGCGGGTGCGCGATGACGGTCCGTGTACTGCTCGTCGACGACCAGCCGCTGGTCCGTACGGCCCTGGGCATGGTCATCACCGACGCCCTCGACATCGAGGTCGTGGGCGAGGCGTCCTCGGGCGACGAGGCGGTCCGCCGCTGCGCGGAGCTGCGCCCGGACGTCGTCGTGATGGACATCCGCATGCCCGGCATGGACGGCATCGAGGCCACCCGGCTCATCACGACGGGCCCGTCGCCCGCGCATGTCGTCGTCCTGACCACGTTCGACGACGACGAATACGTATACGGGGCGCTGCGCGCCGGCGCCGCCGGGTTCCTCGTCAAGGACATGGCCCTGGACGACATCCTGGCGGCGGTCCGCGTCGTCGCCTCCGGGGACGGTCTGATCGCCCCGAGCGTCACCCGCAGGCTGATCAAGGAGTTCGCGGGCCGCCCCGATGCCGAGCCGCCGCGCGAGGTCACGATCGAGGGCATCACCGGCCGCGAGCGCGAGGTGCTGACCCTGGTGGGCCGCGGCCTCTCCAACACCGAGATAGCCGAGGAGCTCTGCCTCAGCGTCGCCACCGCGAAGACCTACCTGACCCGCCTCCTGGCGAAGCTGAACGCCAGGGACCGCGTCCAGCTGGTGATCCTCGCGTACCGGACGGGGCTGGTGTCGGCGGAGCGGTGAGGCCGCCGTGGCTCGGGGCGGCGGGTTCTGCGGGCGTGGGGCGGCGGGTTCTGCGGGACGTGGGGCGGCGGGTTCTGCGGGACGTGGGGCGGCGGGTTCCGCGGGGCGTGGGGCTCGTGCGCTTCCCTGGCCCCCGGCCCGTACAGGTGAGTTCGCGTCGTGTTCACGCGCGACTCATTGACGCGCCTCTGACGCCTCTTTAGCTTCATGGCGCATCTGTCATCACCGGCTCCTGCCACCCGGCGGGAGCCACCCGACATGGGAGGGGTCCGTCGTGCGCCGACGTATCTGGGGAGCGGCCGTCGTGGCCGCCCTCCTCTCCGGCATCGTCCCCGTGGCCTCCGCCGAGGCCACGGCCCCGCACAGACCCCGGCCGCTCCCCCTGGAGCGGCTCTTCGACAACCGAGCGGTCAGCGACGACGCCCGTCCCGGCGAAGCGGACTTCGACGGGGCGGGCGGTTCGCTGTCCGCGCGGGACCTGGCGGCGGCGGGCTGGACCCCGGGGCGCTCCCTCGACGTCGACGGGGCAAGTCTGGGCTTCCCCCGCAGCGGCCCCGGCGAGCGGGACAACGTGGTCGCCGACGGCCAGTCGGTCCGGGTGCACGGCCGTGGGGACGCCCTGGCCTTCCTGGTCGCCGGGACCGGCGGCGAGGCGAGCGGCACCGGGACGATCCGCTACCGGGACGGCTCCCGCGGCAGCTACCGGCTCACCGCGCCGGACTGGCGCTCCGGCCCGCTCGCCACGAAGTCCGTCGCCCTGCCGCACATCAACACGCCCCAAGGGCAGCTCACCGAGAAGGCCAAGCTGTACGTGGTCACCGTGCCGCTGGCCCAGGGGCGCGAGGTCGCCTCGGTGGTCCTGCCGCGTGACCGGAGCGCCACGGACCTGCATGTCTTCGCCTTGTCGGTACGGTCACCGGCCAAGGGGTGGACGGGAAGCTGGGCCGCTTCGACCGCCGGGTACACGACGGTCGGGGACTGGAGCGACCGGACCGTACGCCTCGTCGTACACACCAGTACCGGCGGGCCCCGGGTGCGCGTCCGCCTCGACAACACCTTCGCGGCGGCTCCGGTCAGGATCGGCAGCGCCACCGTGGCGGTGCAGGAGGTCGGGGCCGAGGCCCGGGGCGAGCCGCGGAGGCTGACCTTCCGGGGCGGCCTGAGCGGCACCGAGATCCCGGCGGGCGCCCAGGCGTACAGCGACCCGCTCGACTTCGACGTCCCCGCCGACAGCAATCTGCTGGTCAGCTTCCATCTGCCGGGCCAGGTGACGACGGCGCCCGTGCACAGCCAGGCCATCCAGCGCTCGTACGTCAGCTCCCCCGGCGACCACGCGGCTGACGGCTCCCCGGCGGCGTACTCCTCGACGATCACGACGTGGCCGCTGCTCACCGGCGTCGACGTGAGCGGCGGCCCCGGCTCGGTGGTGCTGCTCGGCGACTCGATCACCGATGGTGTCCGCTCGACGCGGGACGCCAACCACCGCTGGCCCAACGTCCTGGCGACCCGCATCCTGAACCAGTCCGACGTGCCGCGCTACGGCGTCCTCAACCACGGCATCTCGGCCAACCGCGTCGTCGCCGACCGCTACCCCGGCGACGGAGTCTCCGCCGACACCGGCGGTGTGAGCGCCCTGCACCGCCTGGACCGCGACGTCTTCGCGCAGACCTCGGTACGCACGGTCGTCGTCTTCGAGGGCGTCAACGACGTGCGCTGGGGCGCCTCGGCGGACGAGGTGATCGCGGGCCTGCGGAAGATCGCCGACCGCGCCCACGCCCGTGACCTCCGCGTCGTGGCGGCCACGATCGCGCCCTGCGAGGGAGAGTCCCTGTGCACTGCGGCGGCGGACACCCAGCGGAAGGCGGTCAACACGTACATCCGCGAGGGCGGGGACTTCGACGCCGTGCTCGACTTCGACGCGGTGCTCCGCGACCCCGCGCACCCCGGGCGCATTCTGCCCGCCTACGACAGCGGGGATCATCTGCACCCCGGGGACGCGGGGCTCGCGGCGCTCGCGAACTCCGTCGACCTGCGGAAACTGGAGCCTTGAGGCACCGGCGACTCAGACGTGCACCGGTGACTCAGACGTCCAGATCCACCACGACAGGGGCGTGGTCGGACGCGCCCTTGCCCTTGCGCTCCTCGCGGTCCACATAGGAGTCGGTGACGGCCTTGGCGAAGGGTTCGTTGCCGTAGACGAGGTCGATGCGCATGCCTCTGTTCTTCGGGAAGCCGAGCTGGCGGTAGTCCCAGTACGTGAACGGCCGGTCGTACTTCAGCGGGCGCGGCACGATGTCCGTCAGGCCCGTGCCGCGCAGGTCGGCGAGGGCCGCGCGCTCGGCCGGGGTGACGTGCGTGGAGTCCACGAAGAGCGAGGGGTCCCACACGTCGTCGTCGGTCGGCGCGACGTTGTAGTCGCCGAGGACGGCGAAGGGGCGGGAGCCTCCCGCGTCCCCGGCGACGGCGGCCTTCAGGGCCTCGAACCACTGGAGTTTGTACGCGAAGTGCGCGTGGTCGACCTCCCGGCCGTTCGGCACATACACCGACCAGAGGCGGACCGGGCCGCAGGTCGCGGAGATCGCGCGGGGCTCCTGCACCCCGTCGTACCCCGGGTCGGCCGGCAGGCCCTTGACGACGTCCTCCAGGCCGACCTTGGAGACCAGCGCCACGCCGTTCCACCGGCCGGTCGCGTTCACCGCCGACTCGTACCCCAGCTCGCGGAGCTCGTCGGCGGGGAACTGCTCGGCCGTCGTCTTGGTCTCCTGTATGCACATGACATCCGTGCCGGTGGCCTCCAGCCAGGCGAGGAGTCTCGGCAGTCGAGCGGTGATCGAGTTCACGTTCCAGGTCGCAATGCGCATGCCCCACAACCTACCCGGCACCACTGACAGCCAGGGCTCGGCGGTGCGCCTCCGGCGGTCAGAGGTCGGCGGTCTCCCCCGGGGCCAGCCGCGCGTGTTCGGCGCCGCCGAGCGACCCGATCTGGTGGTCGTAGATCGGCCGGGCGAGGTCGGTGAGGAGCGCGTCGTGGATGTCGTAGGCGCGGCGCGGCTTGACCTCCCGTACGTACTCGATGACCTCGGAGATCTTGTTCCAGGGCGCCATGACGGGCAGCATCAGCGTCTCCACAGGCTGCTCGGGGACGGTCAGGGCGTCGCCGGGGTGGAAGACCGAGCCGTCGACGAGGTACCCCACGTTGGTGATGCGCGGGATGTCCGGGTGGATCACGGCGTGCAGCTCGCCGTGGACCTGGATGTCGAACCCGGCGGCCGTGAAGGTGTCGCCGTGTCCGACGGTGTGGACGCGCCCGGGAAAGGCGGCCGAGATCTGGTCGGCGACCGACCGCAGGGTCCAGATCTCGGCGGCGGGGTTCGCCTCCAGGCCGGCGCGCAGCCGGCCCTCGTCGAAGTGGTCGGGGTGTTCGTGGGTGACGAGGACGGCGTCGGCGCCGAGCGCCGCGTCCTCCTCGCTGAAGCCGCCCGGGTCGATGACCAGGGTGCGTCCGTCCTTTTCGAGACGCACGCACGCGTGGGACTTCTTCGTGAGGGTGATGCGCTCGCCGCGCGCGGGCAGAGGCTGCGGGTCCGAGGGAGTAGCGATGCCGTTCATCCCTCCATCCTGCTACTCCTGGGGCGTGGTTTCCTCGCGGATCACGGCCTGGGCGACCTTGAAGGCGGAGTTCGCCGCGGGGACGCCGCAGTAGATGGCGGCCTGGAGCAGCACTTCCTTGATCTCGGCCGGGGTGAGGCCGTTGCGCAGGGCTGCCCGGGTGTGGAAGGCCAGCTCCTCCAGGTGCCCGCCGGCGACGAGCGCGGTGAGGGTGACGCAGCTCCGGGAGCGGCGGTCGAGGCCGGGGCGGTTCCAGACCTCGCCCCAGGCGTAGCGCGTGATGAGCTCCTGGAAGTCGCCGGAGAAGTCGTCGGCGGCGGCCAGGGCGCGGTCCACGTGGGCGTCGCCGAGCACCTCGCGGCGGACCTTGATGCCCGCCTCGTACGGGTCGGGCCTGCCGGCGCCGGCCACGGCCTCGGGCTGCTCGGCGGGGGCGATCGCGGCCATGGGGGCGGCGGCCTGCGGGGCGATGACGGGCTTGACGGGGGGCGCGATGATCGCCGTCTGGGTGTCCTGCCAGGCGGTGGAGAAGTGGCGTACGAGGAGGTCGGTGACGGCGGCGGGCTGCTCGACGGGGGCCAGGTGCGAGGCGCCTGGCACGACGGCGAGCCGGGCGTCGGGGACGCCGGCGACGAGCGTGCGTGCCTCGCCCTGCCCGGTGACCTGGTCCTCGGAGCCCACGAGCACGAGGGTGGGCACGCCGATGCTGCCCAGCTCGGCCCGGATGTCGAAGGCGGCGAGTGCCTCGCAGGCGGCGATGTAACACCCCGGGTCGGTGGTGCGCACCATCTGCACGGCCCAGTCGGTGATCGCGGGCTGCGCGGCGACGAAGCCGGGCGTGAACCAGCGCTCGGGGGCGGAGCGGGCGATGGGGTCGAGGCCGTTGCTGCGCACGATCACCCCGCGCTGGCGGAACTCGTCGGCGGTGCCGAACCGCGGCGACGCGGCGATCAGCGCCAGCGAGGCGACGCGCTCCGGGTGCCGCAGCGCGAGCTCGGCACCGATGGCGCCACCGAAGGCGCACCCCGCGTACCCGAACCGCCGCACACCCAGCTCGTCCAGCGTGGCGAGCAGCCGCTCGGCGAGCTCGCCGACGGACGGACAGGGATGCGCGGGCGCCCCGCCGTGCCCGGGCATGTCGAAGCGGAACACTCGCCACTGACGGGTCAGCTCGGGGACCTGGCGGTCCCACATGTGCCATGTGGTACCCAGTGAGGCACCCAGAATCAGGACAGGAGCGTCTTCTGGCCCGTCAAAGCGGTATTGCAGGGGGTTCATCGGTGTCTCACTCACTCGCCTGACCCTCTCATCTGTCACGAGTTGTCACATCGCCGGGGTGAACCTAGCGGCCTTGTCCCGCTCGCGACGGCAGGTCCGGCACCGCCGGAACCCCTCGATGAGCCCAGGTACGTGCTCTCCGGCGTGCACTCGTGACCGTATCGACAGCGGAACTCCAGGCACACGCCCTCCCCCAGTTCCTACGAGAACCTGCCCCCCTTGGCCACGGCCTCCACGTGGTTCCGCCGGATGGGCTTCAGTTGCGGCTACCGGAGCTGGCAGCGGCGGAGCCCGCTCACCCGCAAGGGACTTGGTGTCCTTCTCCACCACGTAACGGTTGCCCATCATCGTGCGTGTGTCGGCAATGTCGAGCGTGGCGTTCTCCAAGTCCACGTCCTCCCACCGAAGGCCGCAGACTTCAGCTGGACGCACAGATGCTCTGCACCCTGGCCTACACCGCCGCCCGAGGTGGCCACCGAGCCGATGCCCTGGCGATGACCGAGGAAGCCCGCCGCGCCGCTCGTCGACTGCCGGCGGCCGCCCCTCCAGGCCGGCTGTTCCATCAGCCCTGCCGCCGTCGACCTGTACGCCGTCAGTTGTGCCGCTCTGCCGGTAGCCGGCCCGCACCCATGGGGACGGCTGTACGAGAGTGCCCTGTCTCCCTCTGCCACGGATGAGATGGGGCACCCTTCGGACCGCCTCAGGGCCTGTCTCTCCGATCACGGGAGCCGGACCGGGCTGGGGCTATCCGGCCCCAGCCGTGCTCAACCGACCGGTGACATCGGTCGGGTTCGTCTCCTGCGCTGGTGAACAGTGCGGTCAACATGGGCATGCCGTGAGCGAGTGCCTCGTGCGGCAGGGGGCCTGTGGCGACGAGTGAGGCGAGTCCGTGGCCGATGGTCCAGCTCTGTGTTGCCAGTTCCAGTGGGTCGACCTCGTTGTGGAAGCGGCCGTTCGCCTTGGCCCGGTCGATGGCGCGGACGAGGCGGTGCAGGGTTTCGTCCGCGGCACCGGTGTCTTCGAGGTGGAAGCCCGCGTCGAACATGACTCGGTAGAGATCGGGGTTCTCCATGGCATTGGCCAGGTAGGCGGCCCCCAGTGCCGCGAGATCTCGTACCGGATCCGCGGACATCTTGACGGCCGCGAGTCGGGCGGCCAGGCGTGTGAAGCCTTCCTGTCGCAGCGCCTTCCACAGGCCGTCCATGCCGCCGAAGTAGGTGTAGACGGCCATCGTTGACACGCCTGTTCCGGCGACCAGGGTGCGGAGTGTGACCGGTTGCCTCGTCCGCAGCATCTGTGCGGCCCGGTCGAGCAGCAGGGAGCGTACCGCTGGATCTTTCGTCCTCACCATGGCCCCACAATACATAGCATCGCTATGCTTTGATGGGTGCTGATCTTTCTGTTCCTGATGCCAAGAGGAAGAGGTCGCTCATGGCCGTGACGCTGGTCAATCCCGAGGGGCTACCGAAGCCCGAGGTCTACCGGCAGCTGTCGGTCGCCACCGGATCGAAGCTGGTGTTCCTCGCGGGGCAGGTCGCCCGCGATGCCGGCGGCCGGCCCGTGGGCGAGGGAGACTTCGCCGCTCAGGTCGAACAGTGCTATCTCAATATCGCCACCGCTCTGGCCGGGATCGGCGGCTCCTTCAATGACGTGGCAAAGCTGACCGTCTATGTCGTCGACTGGAGTCCCGAGAAGATGCCGCTGCTGGGTGAGGGCGTGGGCCGGGCGGCAGCGAAGCTGGGCATCGATCCGGTCAAGCCGATCACCCTGCTGGGCGTTGCGGCGCTGGGGGAACCGGACCTCCTGGTCGAAGTCGAAGCCACTGCGGTCATCGAATAGCCGTATCGCTGTAAGTACCGCATAAGGGACGCCTGGTGCCGCGTGTTCGTAGCGTCGGATGATCCGGCGCGTGGCGTGGCCCGAGTGCGACAGTCGGGCGATTCGGTATCGGGTAAGTACTCGGTGCACGGTGGCGGGATTGAGACCAAGCAAGTAGGCGATGCAGGCTGGGCCCCAGCGGGGCAGGACACGGACTTTGATGATGCGCCGCTCGGTGCGGGTCGGCGTCCGTCGCGGGCTGAGGTGCGGGCGGCTGGAGCGATCTGCCATCCCAGCAGGTCCCTGCTCGCGGTAGCGGTCGGCCCACCGTTTCGCTGTGGTGGGTGAGACTTGGAACCGTTCAACTGCTCGGCGGAGTGGCCATTGATCGTCGACGACGCACCGCGCCAGGCGCAGGCGGCCAGTTCGGTCAGGGGCGCGTTGCGGTGGACCATGCGGGTCCTTCTGCTCGGAGGATGACAATGGCCGGGTGTACGAGTCCTGTCTCGTACACCCGACCGTTCTGAGGACGCCGTCAAGTGATGAGGTCCGTCGTGAGCTGTGAAAACGTGGATGGGCTCGCCTGGAGCGCGTGCGCCGGCTGCGGGTCGCCAGGTCTCTCAGGCGGGGCTCGCCGATCATGCTGAGCAGGTCGGTGTGATGTGAGTCCACCCCGGTTCCCGGCGGGTGCGTGTCGCGACAATTGCCTCCTGGGCCCTCGCACGTGCAGAGCTACCAGGCGACGGCTCCCTCGTCGTCGAAGAAGCCGCCTCGGGGACCGTCGTCGGGGAGGGTGGCGAGGCGGAGGGCGATCGCGGCACCCTGCTCGGGTGTGCGGTCCCCGGTGAATCCGGTGAAGTCGGTGGCGACGTACCCGGGGCAGGCCACGTTCACGACGATGTTCGTGTCGGCGAATCGGCGGGCGTACTGTGCCGTGATGCTGTTGAGCATCGACTTGGAGGGTGCGTAGGCGGCCATGACCGGGCCGGTCTGCAGTGTCAGCGAGCCCATGTTGCTGGACATGTTGACGATCCGGGGCGCGGCGGCACGGCTGAGCAGCGGGAGCATCGCGTTCGTCACCCGGATGACGCCGTACACGTTCGTCTCCAGGACCGCGTGCAGGACGCCGAGGTCGAGTGTTGTGGGGTCCTGCGCCCCGTCCTCGAACCGGCCGGAGATTCCTGCGTTGTTGATGAGCACGTCGAGCCGGCCGGCTTCCTTCTCGATGCTCGCGGCTGCTGCGGCGACGCTGGCGTCGGAGGTGACATCGAGGGCGACTCCGAACGCGTCGACGCCTGCGGCACGCAACCGCTCCACGGCCTCCGCGCGTCGGGTGTCGTCACGTGCCCCCACGGCGACGGTGAAGCCGAGGGCCCCCAGGCCCTGAGCGATGGCGAACCCGATTCCCTTGTTCGCGCCGGTGACCAGCGCGGTCTTGTTGTTGTTCACGCCGTTCATGCTCAGCGCGCGGCGTCCGTTTCGTCCAATATGGATCAGGTACCTTGTGATACCCGCCGGGTATCACAAGGTGAATAGGGTGTGCGCATGGACGACCTGGAGACCCGTGAGTTGCGGTACTTCGTCGCGGTCGCCGAGGAACTGCACTTCGGGCGCGCGGCCCAGCGGCTCGGGATCGCGCAGCCACCGCTGTCCCGCGCCATCCGGCAGATGGAACGTCGGCTCGGTGTCCAGCTCCTGGACCGGGACCGACGGGGGGTAGCCCTGACCGGCGCCGGCGATGTGCTGCTGCGCGAAGCCCGCCTGGCCCTCGATGCGGTCGCGGCTGCCGTGCGCCGGACCCGGCGAGCAGCAGATCTCCAACGGCCGCTGATCCTGGTGACGAAAGCCGGCGCCTCACACGAGCTACTACAACAGCTCCTCGCCTCGTCGGCAGCCGACGCCGATACGGCGCCGGTCGAAGTCGTCCTGTGCGAGGTCGGTGAGCAGGCACGATTTCTGCGCGACGGGCGCGCGGATGTGGCCCTCATGCACCGGCCGGTCGATGACCTCGCCGGGTTTGACACCGAGGACATCTGCACCGAAGGCCAAGTTGCCCTCCTCCCGTCGGGACACCCGCTCGCCGCGCGCTCCCAGTTCACCCTCGCGGACGTCGGCAACGTGCCTGACCTGCCCATCGCCCGATGGCCCCGGCTCGACGGCTCTTACCCCGACGGCCCCGGACCAGAGGTGCACACCCAGTCACAACTCGCTCAGCTCGTCGCGCTCGGCAAGACCCTGCTCGTGATCCCTGCCTCCAGCCGCGCATGGCAGTGGCCCGACCATGTTGCGGTGCCCGTCGTCGACGCCCCGGACATCACGACCGTGCTCGCATGGCCGGCTGGCCACCAGTCTCCGGCCCTCGCCGCGCTGGCCCGAGCCGCAGCCGGGCTACGCAGCACCCCACCGGCTGCACCCGCGCGTTGAACGCCACCTGGAGACGTTCGCCAAAGCGCACCGCGAGCGCCTGGAAGGCCAACTACTGAGGGTCGGCCCTTCCTGAACCTCGGGTTCGCCGGAGCCTCCGCCATGGCGGGACTGATCAACATTGTCTCCCGCTACCTGCCCGACTACGGAAGGCGCCTGAGCGGGGCCGCGTGGTGCGGCCCGTAGTGATCGTCCACACCGCCCTGTGCGTCCTCATCGCCATCGCCTTTCAACGCGGACGTCGGCCGCCAGGCCGGCGCGTACGCCACCGGCATCCTGGCCATGATGGTCTCCGGCGCCTTCGCGGTGACCCTCTCCGTGGCTCGCAGAGGCCGCCGACCAGTGGCCGTCAGCTTCGCGCTGCTCACCCTCGTCCTGCTCTACGCCCTGGCCCACAACATCGTCGACAAGCCCGACGGCATCACCATCTCCGGCTTCTTCATCGCCGGCATCATCTTCGTCTCACCGATCTCCCGCGTGTCCCGCACCACGGAGCTGCGCGCCGACCGCATTGTCTTCGACGAAGCCGCCCGCCGTTTCATCACCGACACTCTCGCGCACGACAACTCGATCAACATCAACATCATCGCGCCAACCGCCGCCAGGCCGGCGACAGCGCCGAGTACAGCGACGAGTACAGCGACAAAGAGCGCGAGCAGCGCGGCAACAACCCGGTCCCCGGCCCGGCCGACGTACTGTTCCTGGAGATCGACGTAGTCGATCCCTCCGACTTCAGCGAAGCCCTTTCCGTCCATGGAGTCGAGGTCGACGGCTACCGGATCCTGCGCGCCGAGGCCCCGGCCGCCCCGAACGCCATCGCCGCGCTCCTCCTCGGCCGCGGCGACACCGCCCCGTGACGCGCGAGACCATCCGCAAACACCAACCCGACCCCGACCACCGCCCCGGCATCCACGTAGGCGGCTACCGGGTGACCCGGAACCTGAGACGGCAGATAACCGCGTCGGTGTCGCGTCGAACGGCGTGGGCGACGACCGCGCCGCGCTGGTTCTGCAGCAGGCGCTGCCACAGCCGGTCCGGCTCCGTCTCGGCGATGAGAACAGTGACGCGGGTGCCGGGCTGCGTCTGGGCCAGTGCGCGGACGTACGCGGCGATCGGGCGGCCCAACGTACGGCGTTCGGACGGCAGGCGGACAAGTTCCACGCCCGGGTCCCACAACGCCCAGTCGCGCTCCAACGCCTCGGTCACCGCCTGGTCCTCCGCGTCCGGGTGACACACCGTCACCGCCCGTACTTCGTCACCCAGGGAGACGGCGGCGGTGAGTGCCTCGCTGGTCAGGCGGGTCAGGGAGGAGACCGGGACCAGGACGAGTGAGCGCTGCTGGTGCGGCGGCTCCGGGATGCGGCCGATGCCCAGGCGCTCGCCGATGCGTCCGTACGTCCGGTGGACGTGCTCGAAGAGGGCGACGAGCAGCGGCAGGGCGATCACGATCAGCCAGGCTCCGTCATGGAACTTGGTGGCCGTGACGACGATCGCGGAGACGCCGGTCAGCAGCGCGCCCAGGCCGTTGAGCAGAGCCTTGCCCACCCAGCGGGGTCCACGCTCCTGGCGCCAGTGCAGCACCATGCCGGTCTGGGCAATCGTGAAGCCGACGAAGACACCGATCGCGAAGAGCGGCACGAGCGTGTTGGTGTCACCGCCGGAGAACACCAGAAGGACCGCCGAGACCACGGCCAGCCACACCACGCCGTGCCGGTGCACCTGGCGGTCCGCCTTCAATCCGAAGACGTGGGGCAGGTAGTTGTCGCGGGCCAGCAGCTTGAGCAGGACCGGCAGACCGCCGAACGACGTGTTCGCCGAGAGCGCCAGCAGCACCATGGTGGCGAACTGCACGACGTAGAAGGCCCAGTTGTGGCCGAGGGAGGCGTCGGCGAGCTGAGCGAGGGTGGTGACGCCCTCGACCGGCTGGAGACCGAAGCGGGAGATCAGCACCGACAGGCCAATCAGCATCACGCCCAGGAGCACACCCAGCGCGACCTCCGCGCGCATCGCCCGCCGGGCGGCCGGTGCGCGGAACGCGGGCACCGCGTTCGCGATCGCCTCGACTCCCGTGAGCGCCGAGCAGCCGGAGGCGAACGCCTTGAGCAGCAGGAGAGCACCGACGGTGGTGGCGTTGTCCGCGAGCACGGAGGCGTGGCCGGAGGAGGCCGCCGTGGACACGGGGGCGTCTCGGAACAAGCCGACAACGATCAGGACGAGGATCGCGCCGATGAAGATCGCCGTGGGCACGATGAACACGCGAGCCGAATCGACGATCCCCCTCAGGTTCACAGCGGTGATCAGAACCAGGACGGCGAGGCAGATCCACAGCCGGTCGCCGTACAGCCCGGGGAAGGCCGAGGTCAGGGCGGCGACACCGGCCGTGACGGCCACGGCCACGTTCAACACGTAGTCCAGGACCAGCGAACCGGCGGCGACCAGGCTCGTACGGCGGCCGAGGTGCGCCTTGGCGACAGCATAAGAGCCTCCCCCGTCGGGGAACGCCGCGATCACCTGCCGGTACGAGGCAACCAGGACAGCCAGCAGGCCGGCTATCGCGAGCGTGACGGGGAGGGTGAACCCAAGACCATGGCCGCCGGCGGCAGCCAGGACCAGGACGATGGCCTCGGGCCCGTACGCCACGGAGGCCATGGCGTCCAGGGAGAGCGCGGCGAGGCCGGTAACGGCGGTGAGCCGGTGACGGGCACCGGGATCAGAAGGCTTTTCGGCGCTCGGAGCGGCGGCATTCGAGGGGGTCAGGACGGCCATCGGGTTGATCCCTTTCAAGACTGGTCCGCTCAGACTGCGGTCCGGACTGGCCGTTTCCGACCCGTCTTTCCGCTCCCTTGACGCCCCGCGGCAGAGTCGTTACGTCCCCTTGATGCCGCAGCGCCGATCCGGCGGGCCGTCGATGACGGGCTTGCCGACGCTGAAGCACAGAGAAGAGGCGAAGCGGGCCGAGTACCGAGCCCTCCCTGTGAGGTGATCCGTCGGGAAGCGCCCGTCCTCGACGACCGAAGCTGAACAATGTTGTTCAAGGCGTGGCCCACGGCTGCCTGCACCACGGGGTAGCGCACCAACGTGACGACGATCGGGTCCGAACCGTAGTGGGTGGCCGAGCAGCGGCGCCGCCCGCCCGCCCGCTACCAGCTCCATCCCGCCAACAGCCCCCCGCGCGCGCCTTACACCGTCCCCGCTCCGGGGGCAGCGCTCCAGGACGCGAGGACGCGAAGTCATCGGCATCACGGCAAGCCCGCCGATACCGATCGGTGCCTCCTCGAAGGGGATCGGCCGTGCATCACCGGCGCAGGGAAGCATGATCGCCGTTCATGGGATGCGCCCCGCGGAACAAGGGCAGCGCCGGTGCGGGTGCCGGCGCTCCCTCACCCGCCGAACGGCCCAAAGGCCAAGATCTGCCTCTGCTGGTAGGTGTGTTCGCGGTGCTGGGGACCACTGCCCTCCCGCACGTGCTGAGCCGGTTCACGGAGGTGCTGGCCTACGCGCCGAACTTGAGCATGGCGATGACCCTCGACCTGACGATCGATACACGCTGTTCTTGCTCAGCCGCTACCGCGAGGAGCGGGCGCCGGGGTGCGCCATCCCGGCGCAGACACTGCGTACGATGCCGGCCACCTCCGGCCGGGCGGTTGCGATCTCCGCGGCCACGGTCGCCGCCGTGATGGCTGTCCTGCTGCTCTTCCCGGTGCCGCTGTCGCGGTCGATCGCCCATGCGGTCTCGCGGTGACGGCGATGGTGAGCCGGAAGGCTCGCCCGGGCGTCAGCCGACATTCGAGCGCCACACTCTTCGCCCGCAAAAAGCGGTTCTGTTCCAACGGCCCGGCCCGGACTGCGGCGATTGGTGCTTCCGCGCAGTGTGGTGCTGGTGCTGGTGCTGGTGCTGGTGCTCCCGGGTGCTGGTGCTCCCGACGGACGAGCGCGAGCATGGGCGCGAAAAGGGGCGCCCACCGTCTTGAGCTGCAACACACGGTGAACGACGGACTGATCCTTACGTCGATCGTCTGACCCTGCGGCAGGATGCACGGAAAGTAGCCCCCCATGACCCCTTCGTGATGTCACCCTGCGCAAGGTGACATGTCAGCGGAGGAGGGATCATGGGGCGGGCTGGGACATTGGCCGCACGGCTGTTCGGGGTCGTCCTGGTCCTGGGGCTCATGTCGGCCACTCCGGTACGGGCGGACGAGAGCGCGCGGCTGGAGGCGACGCCGCGCCGGGCGGCCGAAGGCTCGTACGGGGTTCTGAGCGTGTCAAACGCTCCCGAGACCTGCCGGCAAGACGGAGACGCCTTCCTCGTACAGGCATCTGTCCGCCTGCTCTGGGAGGGCTTGTCCATCGAGAGCAGCGGCACTCAGGACACCTGGTCGTCGTACCGCGTCAGTGATGATTCCTTCCTCGTCGGCTTCCAGTATCCGAACGTCTCGGCCGGCGATCAGGGCGGATCGCACACCGTGGTCGTGGAATGCCGTTCTGCCGACGGCGCGTCCTGGACGAGGGTCGGGAGCAGCACTCTCGACGTCGCAACGCTTGGTCAGGACGCACCCAGCTACCACTTCGGTGGTGGGCCCGGCATCCAGATCAGCGAGGGAAAGGCGTCGGAGGGCGAGAGGCGTCGGACCATTCGGATCCAGGACGCCGCCGATGAGTGCGCAGGCGGCCAGGTCCGGCTGGACGGCCGCGCCTTGGCGACCACGCTGGACGCGAAAGAAGGGCTGGGATACGTCACAGCGGAGTTCACCGTCCCCGCGAACACGCCGCAGGGACGACACCGGATCGCACTCGACTGCCCCCGGGGCACACTGATCAGCTACCCGATCGCCGTCCACAGGACGGCAGCCGCTGCCGGTGACCCGGCGCCCGCCCTCAACAAGTCTCCGGTGTTCGCGGCGATCCCCAAGCCCTCCGAGGTGCCGTGGGGACTGCGCAGCGTGGCCTTGACGCTGGCGGTGGCCTCGGCGCTGATCCTGCTGATCGGCTTCCCCGCAGACATGGTGAACAAGACGATCGAGGAGAACCGGCAGGAAATCGAAGGCTGGTTCCTCCCCTGGACGGTTTGGTTGCGTCGGCGGCGGACAGCGATGAACGCTCTGCGCATCGGCGGGCGGTCCGTCAGCGCTCTGTGGGCGTCACCCCGGCGGCGGTTCTGCTGGTTCGCGTTGGCCGCAGCACTGCTGACCACCCTGATCGATCCCGCGATCGGTATCCGCGGGGACACGATGATGCTCTTCTTCGGCCTCCTGGTGGCCTTCCCGGTGACCACCCTGGTCTACGCGGTGGTGGTGGAGTCCTTTGCACGGCGCTTCTCGGACGGTGTGGCGGGGGCCCTGTTCGTCCTGCCGTTGGGGCTCGTCCTGGCCGCGTTCTGCACACTCCTGTCGGTGGTGGCCGGATTCGTACCGGGTTATGTCTTCGGTCTCATCGCCGGATACGCCACGGCCGGCGAGGCCAGGCGTCAACTGTCGGACGAAGACCAAGGACGCAGCGTGCTCGCGGGCGCGTTCTGCCTGCTCGCTGTCGCGCTGCTGGCGTGGGTCGCCCTGGAGCGTACGTACGACGGGACCTGGCTGCCCCTGCGGATGCTGGACGCTGTGCTGTCCGCGGTCTTCTTGCTCAGCGTGCAGACTCTTGTCTTCGGACTGATTCCGCTGCACATGATGGACGGCCGACGCCTGTTGGCCTGGAGCCGCCGCGCCTGGCTGGCCGTCTACGCGGTAGCGGTGATCTGTTTCGTGCACCTGCTGGTACTGAACCGGCGGGACGTGCTGGCGCAGGGCACCGCGCCCGCGTTCGCGTCCACACTCGCGCTGTTCATCGGTTTCGGCGCACTGTCTCTGGCCTTCTGGGCCTACTTCCGCTACCGACCGCCGAGGCCTGTCCTGGCTGATCCGCCGACTCCACCAGTACCGCCCACTCCACCAGTGCCGCCGACTCCCCCGGCACCGCCGGACCCGTCCGCCGTCACCGGGAGTCAGCCGTAGGAATGCCGCGTACACGGCCACCGAACTCACCGAGCTCAGCCGGAGGAACAGCAGATGGCAGACAGCAGTGCGGGGACACCGGCATCGGGCCCTGAAGGACGTCGTGGCCTGCTGGTCATCCTGGCTCTGGTAGTCGTCTTCGTGCTGATCCTCGTCCTCGCGCGATGTGTCGGCTCGGGCGGCGGACCGGCATCCGCGTCCCCGACCGGCGCGCCCACCGAAATCGCGGAGCAGTCGAGTGAGGGCGCTCCCTCCCGCGCACCCGCGACGAAGGCAGAGGGCCGTTCGCCTTCCGCCACGGCCACGGCCACGACACCCTCGCGTCGTGGCGTGCCCACCGCCACGTCGTCGGCGCCGTCCACGAAGGCCGTAACCCCCACACCTCCCCCGAGCAGCACGAAACCCGAGGAGCCCACCACCGCCTACGTACACGTGATGATGACGACCAACTTCGAAGTGACCGTGACCAACGACCGTACGGCTGAGCGGTGTTCGCAGGAGCTCGACGCGCGGCCCAGCCAGCAGAACGCATGGTGCACCCTGGCCCTGCCGACCGGTGGCAGTGTCCAGCTCACAGGTGTGCTCAGCGGAACACCCTCCGGGGTCGTCAACCGGGAGCCCGAGCGAGATCCCGTCTGGTACGGCTGTCAGGAAGGCGACGGCGCGCCGACCTGCACCCTGGACCTGGCCAACGGCCACTGGGTCTGCCTGGCCAGCCACGACGTGTCCGAAGGGTCCGACACTGTCTGCGAGGGGTTTCGCGACTCAGGCGCTTTGGGCCCCGTGCCGCCTGGCTCTTCAGCGCCTCCCAGCGGCATCAGGATGCCGGGCTCGTGACGCGGACCGTGCAGAACGTTCGGAGTCTCACCCCACCTTGCGTGAGCCGCTGGGGCCGGGTACGCCGCGCATGCGCTGCGCCTTCGAGGTGCACCAAGGTGCGGGCGGCCGCCCAGTCGGCAGCCGGGAGGAGTACGCCGATCAGCGGACCCGGCTGTGACGGAAGGCGGCGACCGGCCCACCGTCCAGTGAGTGATGGGGCCGATTGTGTGTCCTGGTACCGGAGCGTACCCGGAGCGTACCCGGAGCCAGGGTCGCGGGGTGCGGGGATGCAACTGGCGCGGGACTCGACCGTGTCCTTGTGTGCGAGAGGCCAACAGGGAGGCCGTCAAGGGAATGTGACGGCAATTCAGGCGGTGCGCCGGGCAACGGTTCGAGGAGGGCAAATGGAACGCAGGCGATACATCCGGATAGCGGGGGCCGCCGTGGCACTGGCAGCAGGAGGCGTCATGACCACGGCCACCGGGGCGGCAGCGGTCGCACCCACACCCGCGGCCGCGTACAACAAGGTATGCGGCACCGGCTACAAGGTCGTGAACCACATCGACGTCGGGAAGGCGGGGACGGCCTATCTGACCTACAACTCCGCGACGGGAAAGAACTGTGCCGTGACGATCCGCAGCGCGCCGGGTCCTGCCGTCCACATGTACGTCTGGGTCCAGCGGGACGACACCAGAGATTACGCCGATGACGACGGCTATTACCGGTCGTACGCGGGGCCGGTGTACCTCGACGCCAGAGGCTACTGCGTCTCCTGGGGCGGCGTGATCGCCGGTGAGTCAGCCGGCAGGAACGGCACCAACTGCGGCCAAATCACCCGGTGACCGCGCCCCAGTGTCCGGCAGCGAGGGCATGCGGCCGCGGCGCTGCCCATTGCCGCCTCGCGCGGCATCACGCACACCTGTCTCAGCGCGGCACGCTCCTGCGTACCTGGACCAGGCAAGGCGAAGCAGGACGCACCCAAGCCGTGCGCGCGCCTTCACCTCCTACCCCCACCTGGACCGCTCGTCTTCGCCACGAACTCCGGGGCGCTGCTGGGTGCCCCGGCCTCGGCGTGCTCTGGTGGCGTACGTTTCGGCGGACAAGCCCCGGCGACCGAGGGGGCGCTGGAACGACTCGTCGTTCGGCTTGAGCGGCGGTGCTCGCACCTGTTCGGTGAAGTCGTCGGCGAGGCCCAGGCAACTCGGGGCGGCCGCCGCCTTCACCGGTTGTCAGCGGTGACGCATGCGCCAAAGCCTGCTGCCGCACAGAGGCTATCCGCCCGCAAAAGACGTATTGGACCGCGCCCAGCACATGTCCCAAAGCACTTCCCCCAGACCCTTCTCGAGGGAAAGCCGCTGAAACCTCGTCGGGGCTGGTTCGGCAACCGATGACGGAGTATGTCAGTCGCCTGCGCCGGCTCCGGGCAAGCCCGCGGGCCTAGGGTCCGTCATTGCGTCGGCGGTAGATCTACCGGTCGAGTACAGGTGGCCGTCCGCCGCGACGGCCGCGGTTGTGTCGGTGTCGCTGCTGGTCGCTTTTCTCCGGGATGGTGCACGCGATGCCGCGTTTGCGCAGGTAGGCGCGGAAGCCGCGTGAGCTGTACGCCTTGTCGGCGATGACCTGGTCGGGCCTAGCTCATGTGTATCACCGGTTCGCGCCTCGGGGACATCGGTGCCCGGCGTCGGCAGGATGGCCAGGCTCGGCTGGGTGGCCCACTGGAGCTGAGCGGCTGAGGTTCAGCCCGTTGTCCAGCTACGGAGCTTCTCAGGGTTGCGTATCACCCAGATGTGCTTGATCTGCCGGTCCGCGACCTCGAATGCGAACACCGTCACGATGACGCCATCCTGCTCGGCGACCACACCGGGCTGGCCGTTGACCGTACGTTCCAGGAACGTCATGTTGCCGGGTCTGCGGCGAGCGATCTCGGCCCATGCGCGCGCTACCTGTTCGCCGCCTTCGATGGGGCTCAGGAAGGTGGTGACGAGGCCGCCCCCGTCGCCGATCGCCATGGCGTCGGGGTCGAGCAGGCTGATCAGGGCGTCTATGTCCGCAGCCTCCCACGCCCGCTTGAAGTCTTTGACGATGCCGGCGCGCTCGGCTGCCGGGGCCGCGGAAGGCTGCGCGGACCGGACACGGCGACGGGCAGAGGAGGCCAGTTGGCGGCATGCCGCCGGTGTGCGGCCGACGATCGCGGATATTTCCGCGAAAGCGTAGCGGAAGACGTCGTGCAGGATGAACGCGACGCGTTCAGCCGGGGTCATCGAATCGAGCACGACCAGAAGGGCCAGGTTGACCGACTCGTCCAGGGTGACCCGGTCGGCCGGGTCGACGGCCCCGCCGCCCGTCCGCCCGCTGATCCACTCCGAGGGCTCGGGCAACGGCTCGGGAAGCCATTCACCCACGTAAGTCTCCCGTCGGGCCCGCGCCGAGCCGAGCACATTGAGGCAGACGCGGCTGGCGACCGTCGTCAGCCAGGCGGCGGGGCACTCGATGGCGTCCTGCTCCTGCCGGGACATGGCATACCAGCGGGTGTAAGTCTCCTGCACCGCGTCCTCGGCCTCGGTGAGGGAGCCAAGCAGCCGGTAGGCAAGATTGATGAGCTGACGCCGCTCGCTCATGATCGCGTCGAGCCCTGGGCCCGGTCGGCGTCCTCCTGGCGCGGACGGAGTGGTCATCGTGACGCCTCCCTCGGTCGTGTCTGCCTTCACCTGAACGACAAGACAGCGGGTCGGAATGTGAGGCCGGTGTGTCATCGAAATGTGAGGCCGGTGTGTCACCTGACATTCCCTGTGGCTGTCTTGTCGAACTGCCGAGACCAACTCGCCTGCCGCCGCTTCGCCGCGGCAACGTCCCAGCGGCACCCCAAGGGAGACATCATGAGTCTGTTCCGGCTTGACGCCAGCATCCTTCCCGGCACCTCGGCCGGCGCCGAACTGGCCGACATCATGGAAGCGGAGTGGACCGCGGCCCACCCGGGTGAGCCGGTGGTGCGCCGACACCTGGGCATCAATCCGCTGCCCGCCGACGCCTGGGCACAGGCGCACACCGGCGCTCTGGTGCCCGAACCCGACCGCACGCCCGCCCAGCGTGAGGCCCGTCTGCTCGCCGAGTCGCTCGTCGCGGAGTTGGAGGCCGCCGAGGCGGTGGTACTGGCCGTACCGCTGTACAACTTCGGTGTCTCCCAGCACTTCAAGACCTGGACCGACCTGGTCATCTCCGGGGCACCCTTGGGCAGCCCGGTCCTCAAGGGCAAGCCGACCGTCCTGGCCACGGTGCGCGGTGGCGGATACGCCCCCGGCACCCCTCGCGAGGGGTGGGACCACTCCACCCCGTACCTCAGGCGCATCCTCACCGACGTGTGGCAGGCCGACCTCACCGTCGTCGAACGCGAGCTCACCCTCGCCGCCTCACCGGGCATGGAGTCCCTCAGGGACCTCGCCGCCGACCTCCACACCAAGGCCCTGATCGCGGCTGGAGAAACCGGGCGCGACCTCGCGGCCAAGTGACGGTTGGTCCACGGGCCCCGGTCACGCCCTGGCGGTGCGCCAGGGTCGCGTATGCCCGGTGAAGGGCGGCATACCGGTGGCCTCGCCGGCCCCGTCCAGGGGGGCGGCCCTGCTCTGTCAGGGCGCGGCGCAGGGCGGCACCGAGTTCGGTGAGTTACCGCTGTGGGACATCGGCGGACAGGACCGCCGGCGAGCCGTGGACGGTGTGGGGCCGCTGGCGCAGGTGAAGATCCGCTGCGGCCAGGTCTCCTGGCGGTCGTCCAGTCCGGGCTGGTTGAGCAGGTGAAAACAGAGGCTAAGGCCCTGCTGCCAGCCGCCGTCGTGCCGCCAGACGACGGCGCCCTGTGCCCCGGCGGGGCGGTCGATCCGTACCGGGTCGTCGCGGTTAACCGGCATGGGGCGGTCTTCGATCTCCATCCCCGAGATGTGCGGCGCCGCTGCCGCCGCGGTGCGCTCCGCGAACTTCTCGCGGTCGGCGACCGAGTCGCTCGGATCAACCTTCGGTTGGCACCGGACGGCGCATCAGTTGGCCACTGTCGCCCGGCATGCAGATTCTCGCCGCGTCTGTCGCGCCCGGCACTCCTCTGCCGCATGTAGCAGCCGGACACGGGCCTGTTGTCCGCTGCGCGCCCCGCAGGCCGACGGGGGTCAACATCTGTCACGTCCGTTGTGCCATGTGGTACCAAGTGAGGCACCCAAGATCAGGACCGGAGCGTCTTCTGGGCCGTCAAAGCGGTATTGCAGGGTGCTCTTCGGCGTCTCACTCACGCCCCAGCCCCTCTCACGTCTCACAAAATTTCACACAGCCGGGGGAAGCCGATCGAGTCTGAGCCTGCTTCTGCGCGTCCGCCCCGGACACGACATTCATCGCACCATGGGCGTGAAGGCCGATCTCAGACCATGGGTGTGAAGAAGAAGGTGTCCCGGCTGCGGAAGGTGTTCGCGTCGGAGAAGGTGAAGAAGTCCGCGAAGCGCAGGTCCACTTCGCGGCCGTCGTGCAGAGCGCCACGGAACTCTCCGTGGACGGCCGCGTCGTCGCCGTGCAGCACCAGGGTGGCCACGGTGTGCCGCCCCTCCTTGATGACGCGGTGCTCACGGTAGAACCGTTCGAGGCCGGCATGGCCGACGAGGGGCTCGTATCCCGGCCGCCGATAGACCGCGTCCTCGTCGAACAGGTTCACCAGGCCGGGCACGTCCCCCGCGTCCACGAGTTCGTAGTACCGCCGTATCCGGCTCTCCCGGCCCTCGCGTGCCGCTCCGCCGACATCGTTCATCTCCGTTTCCCCCCTGACAGTCGGCCCCCGGCAGCCAAGGCGGCGCGTAGGGCGTCCATGACCTCGTCGAATCGCGCGTGCAGATAGAAATGTCCGCCCGGGAACTGCCGCACCACGAGCTCGGACTCCGTCAGGTCGCCCCAGGCCCGGAGGTTCTTCTCCGGCACTCCGGGGTCGGTGGTGCCGCCGAGCGCCGTGACCGGCAGGGAGAGCGGGGGACGTTCTGTGTAGCGGTGGGTCTCGCAGACCTTGTAGTCCGCCCTCATCACCGGCAGCAGCATCTGGATCAGCTCCGGGTGCTCCAAGACGGCACCGTCCGTGCCCTGGAGTGCGGCGATGTGCTCGATCAGCTCGCCGTCCGGCAGCTCGTGCACGACGTCGTACCGCGGGTTCCGGGGAAGGTGGGGCGCGGAGTAGCCGGAAACGAAGAGGTGTGCCGGCGGCCGACCGCGCCGTACCAACTCGTGAGCGAGCTCGTACGAGAGGAGTGCACCCATGCTGTGCCCGAAGAGCGCGAACGGCCTTGCCGGACGCCCCTCGGCCCCGGTGGGCAATGGGGCCGACGGATCGTCGAGGCGCTCCATGAGCGGTTCCACCAGGGCGTCGACCACCTCGGCCGTCGACGTGGCGCACGGCTCGCTGAACCGCGCCTCGCGACCCGGGAGTTGAGGGGTGATGACCTCCACCGCGGGGCCGAGATTCGACTGCCACTCCCGGTAGGTCGCCGCTCCCGCGCCCGCGTGCGGCAGGCAGACGAGTTGGATCACTGCGTCCGGTACCGGCGGCTGTTCGGCGAACCAGCGTCCGGTGCGTTGACTGCTCTTGCTCACTTCTCACCTTCCGTGTCCAGGGTTTCTCCGTTCCCGACCCTCCCGTCGACCACGCTGTCCCTTTCTGTCTCGTCCATCGCCAGCCGCTGCGCGGTCTCGTCGTTCATGGACTCGATCTCGCTCAGCAGGCGTTCGAGGTCGTCCAGCGCGGCGCCGTCCGTCTGCTCGGCCTCGGCCTGCTCGACCCGCGCGGCGAGTTCCCGCAGCCCCGGCTCCTCGAACAGGGTGCGCAGCGGCAGGTCGATGCCGAAGCGCTCGCGGATACGGGCCATCAGTTGGGTGGCTAGGAGGGAGTGTCCTCCCAGTGCGAAGAAGTCGTCGTCCAGACCGACCCGCTCCACCCCCAGCACTTCGCTGAAGAGCATCGCCACCAGGTGCTCGTGCACCGTGTTCGGCGCTACGTACACGCCCAGCCCGGCGAATTCCGCCGCCGGCAACCCGGCCCGGTCAACCTTGCCGTTGGGCGTCAGGGGCAGCGCGTCCAGAACGACGATCGCCGACGGCACCATCGCATCCGGCAGGACGGTCCCAACGGCGGCGCGCACCGTGTCCGTGTCCACCTGGCCGGTCACATAGCCGGCCAGGCGGGTCTGACCCAGGTGGTCCTCCACCGCCACCGCCACTGCGTCCGCCACGCCTTCGACCCCGCGCAAGGCCGACTCGACCTCGCCCAGTTCGATGCGTTGGCCGCGGATCTTGACCTGGTGGTCGCGGCGGCCCAGGAACTCGAGCTGCCCGTCCGGGAGGTAACGGACCACGTCACCCGTGCGATAAAGACGCGCACCGGGAACCTCCGAGAACGGGTCCGGCACGAAAGACGCCGCCGTACGCACCGGATCATCCAAGTAACCGCGGCCCACACCCATACCACCGACCAGCAGCTCACCCGGCACACCCACCGGAACCAACTCGAACCACTCATCCACCACATACAACCGCGTATTACGAATCGCCCGGCCGATCGGCGCCCGCACCAGACCCATCGCATCCGTGCCCTTGATGACAGCGTGCGTCACATCATCCGAACACTCCGTCGGACCATACGCATTCACCAACGGAATCTGCGGATAACGCGCCAACCACCGCTCACACAGGTCCGGCGCCAACGCCTCACCCGTCACCACCAGCCACCGCAGAGCCGCAAGATCCGGCAAAACCCCCAGCGTGTCCCACGCATCCAGCGCCGCCCGCAGCAACGACGGCACCACCTCCAACACCGTGACACCCACACCCGACGACCGCTCGAACAAGCCCGTCGCATCCAGCGCAGTCTCATCACCGAACACCACAGTCCGACCACCGACCACCAACGCCGACAGCATCTGCCACACCGAAATATCGAACGTCAACGACGCGTTCTGCACCACCACATCCGACCCGGCCAGACCCAGATCCTCCACCTTCGCCAACAGATGGTTATCCATGCCCAGACGATGAACCATCGCCCCCTTCGGACGCCCCGTCGACCCCGACGTATAAATCACATACGCCAGATCGTCGCCGTCGCCCAACAGCTCAGTCAGCACGACGTCCTCGGCACCCTCGGCGCCCTCGACACCCTCGGCAGCCATCGCCTCGGCGGATACGACCACCACAGTGACCGACTCCTCCACACCCTCCGCCAGCTGCCGCGCCACCGCCTCGTTCACCGCATTGGTCACAACGACACGCGCACCACTGTCCGACAAGATCGCCGCAGAGCGCGCCAACGGCGCACGCGGATCCAACGGAACATAAGCCGCACCCACACCCAACACCCCGAGCACCGCGGCTACCGCATCCACACCCCGGTCCAGGAACAGCGCAACCCGCTCCCCAAGCCCCACACCCGCACGACCCAGCGGACCGGCCAACCCATCCGCACGCAACACCAACTCACCGTACGTAACAGACCCACCCTCATCCTGCACCGCCACCGCACCCGGCCGCTCCACCGCCAACGCACGCACCCGCTGCACCACACCACCGAGCACATCCGCACGCTCAGTGGCATTCCACTCCTCCACCAGACGAACCCGCTCCACAGCCGAGACCGCCGTCAGGTGGCCAACCGTCAGCTCACCGGACGTCTCCGCCAGCGCCTCACACCCACGCACGAAATCGTCCAGGAGCGCCTGGCCGGTGTCCGGTGTGAACAGGTCCGTGGCGTACTCCAGCGTCACCGCCAGCTCCCCACCCGCCTCATCCACGAGCAGCATGACATCGAACTTCGCCGTGCCGTCCTCCACATCCAGCTGCGACAGTTCGATGCCTGCCATGTCCACACCGGTACGGGGTGCGTTCTGGAGCGTAAACATAGCCTGGAAGACGGGGTTGCGGGACAGATCCCGGTCCGACACCAGCTCCTCCACCAGACGCTCGAACGGCACATCCTGATGAGCGAAGGCGTCCAAAGACGCCTCACGCACACCCGCAAGCAATTCGCCGAACGAGCCACCCAAGTCCACACGTGTGCGCACCGGCAACGTATTCACGAAGAAACCGATCAACCCCTCGGTCTCCGTACGCGACCGATTCGCAATCGGCACCCCCACCACCACATCGGCCTGACCCGCACGCCGAGCCAACAACGCCGCCCATACCGCCTGCAACACCATGAACAGCGTCGCCCCATGACGCTGCGCCAACCCACCCAACGCGTCCGTCACCGACTCACCCAACACCGCACGCACATGCGCACCCCGATACGACGGCACCGCAGGTCGCGGGAAATCGGCAGGCAACTCCAACACCAGAGCAGCATCCGACAACGCCTCACGCCAATACGCGAGCTGCTCCTCAAGCGCGCCGGACGCCAGCCACTGACGCTGCCAGACCGCGAAGTCCGCGTATTGCACCGGCAGTACAGGCAGTTCCATGCCCGCATAGGCCGCCTGCACCTCACGCAGCAACACGCCCACCGACCAGCCGTCCGACACGATGTGATGCATCGACATCGCCAGCAGATAGTCTTCGTCGCCCAGTTCCGCCAGCGTCCACCGGAGCAACGGGCCGTGCTGGAGGTCGAAGGGGCGTTGCGCCAGCTCGGCCGTGAGCCGGACCGCCGCCTCCTGAATGTCCGACGTCTTCCGCAGGTCCCGCTGCGTGAAGTCGATGAGCGGGGTGTCACCGATGACCTGGACCGGCCGGCCATTCACCTCGGCGAAGACCGTGCGCAACACCTCATGCCGGAGGGCGACAGCATTCAACGCGGAGCGCAGGCGTTCCGGGTCGAGGGCACCCCGGAGACGCACGACAGCCGGGACATTGTAAGAAGCACTGTCGGGCTCCAACTGGTGCAGAAACCACATACGCTGCTGCGCATACGACAACTCCACCGGCCCCGTACGCTCCACCGGCACCAACGGAATGGCCACGGACTCACTCGCCGCACCCACCAGCCCGGCAAGCCCACCCACCGTCGGCTGCTCGAAAAGCGCACGCAACGGCAACTCCACACTGAAACGCTCCCGCACCCGCGCCATCAGCTGCGTGGCGAGGAGAGAGTGCCCTCCCAGTGCGAAGAAGTCATCGCCCAGACCGACCCGCTCCACACCCAGCACATCGGCGAACACCTCCGCGACCCGACGCTCCACCACACTCTCCGGCGCCACATACACACCCAGCTCAGCAAACTCAGGCGCCGGCAACCCGGCCCGGTCAACCTTGCCGTTCGGCGTCAGCGGCAACGCATCCAGCACAACGATCGCCGACGGCACCATCGCATCCGGCAGAAGAGCTCCTACCGCAGCCCGCACCGCGTCCGCATCAACACCACCCGCGACATACCCCGCAAGACGAGCCTGACCCAGATGGTCGGGGGTAGCCGTGACCACCGCGTCGGTGACGTCCGATACGGACCTCAACGCGGCCTCGACCTCACCCAGTTCGATGCGCTGCCCGCGGATCTTGACCTGGTGGTCGCGCCGGCCCAGGAACTCGATCTGCCCGTCCGGGAGGTAACGGACCACGTCGCCTGTGCGGTAGAGACGGGTACCGGGAACCTGTGAGAACGGGTCCGGCACGAATGACGCCGCCGTACGCACCGGGTCGTCGAGGTATCCGCGGCCCACACCCGTACCGCCGACCAGCAGCTCGCCCGGCACACCCACCGGAACCAGCTCGAACCACTCATCCACCACATACAACCGCGTGTTACGAATCGCCCGGCCGATCGGTGCCCGCACCAGACCCATCGCATCCGTGCCCTTGATGACAGCGTGCGTCACATCATCCGAACACTCCGTCGGACCATACGCATTCACCAACGGAATCTGCGGATAACGAGCCAACCACCGCTCACACAGGTCCGGCGCCAACGCCTCACCCGTCACCACCAGCCACCGCAGTGACGCAAGATCCGGCAAGACCTCCAGCGTGTCCCACGCATCCAGCGCCGCCCGCAGCAACGACGGCACCACCTCCAACACCGTGACGCCCGCACCCGAGGACCGCTCGAACAACCCCGTCGCATCCAGCGCAGTCTCATCACCGAACACCACAGTCCGACCACCGACCACCAGCGCCGACAGCATCTGCCACACCGAAATGTCGAACGTCAGCGACGCGTTCTGCACCACCACATCCGACCCGGCCAGACCCAGATCCTCCACCTTCGCCAACAGATGGTTGTCCATGCCCAGACGATGAACCATCGCCCCCTTCGGACGCCCCGTCGACCCCGACGTATAAATCACATACGCCAAATCGCCATCGCCACCCAACAACTCAGCGAACACGACGTCTTCGGCACCCTCGGCAGCGTTCGCCTCGGCGGACGCACCATCAACGACCACGATCTCGACCGGCCGACCTGCCGCCTCCGCGACTTGACGTGCTGTCGGCAGCCCCTGGAGGTCCGTGAGGAGATGGCATGCGCCGCTGTCGGCGAGGACGGAGGCGCTGCGGGCCAGTGGGGCGCGGACATCGAGCGGCACGTACGCCGCACCGGCGCCCAACGCGCCGAGGACGGAAGTGATGGCGCCGATTCCACGGTCCAGGTGAAGGGCGACGCGGTCACCGATTCCGACGCCGGATGCGGACAGACGCCGCGCCAAGTGGTCCGCTCGGACCGCGAGTTCGGCGTACGTCACGGAGCCCCGCGGGTCCTGGACGGCGACCGCCTCCGGGTGCGCGTTGGCATGGGCGCGGATGCGCCGCACGATTCCGCCGAGGCGTTCGGCACGGTCGGTGGCGTTCCACTGATCAAGGAGTTGGTGTCGTTCGGCAGCCGAGACCGCGGTCAGCTCTGCGACGGTGAGGGTCCCCTGGCTCGCGACCAGTACCTCGCATGCCCGGATGAAGCCGTCGAGGACCGCCTGAGCCGTCTCCTGCCCGAACAGATCTGTCGCGTACTCCAGCGTGATCCGCAGACCGGACTCGTCGCCGTCCAGCGGCTCCTCCGCCAGAAGCATGATGTCGAACTTCGACATGCCTTCCTCCAGCGGAAGGCGCTCCATCTCCACCCCCTCCAGCCCACCGCCCGCACTGCCCTGCGGCGCATTCTGAAGGGCGAACATGGCCTGGAAAACCGGATTGCGCGAGAGATCACGCTCCGGGGCAAGCACCTCCACCACGCGCTCGAACGGCACATCCTGATGAGCGAAAGCATCCAAAGACGCCTCACGGACATGGTCCAGGAGACGGGAGAAAGACCCCTGGAGAGCAATCCGGCTGCGAATGGGCAGAGTGTTCACGAAGAAGCCGATCAGATTCTCGGTCTCGGTTCGTGAGCGGTTGGCAACAGGCACACCGATAACGACGTCATCCTGACCTGCCCGACGCGCAAGCACGGTCGCATACACGGCGTGCAAGACCATGAACAGCGTCGCGCCATGCTTTTGGGCGAGACTGTTCAGGCCCGCCGTGGTGTCCGCACTCAAACCGGTACGCAGATGATCACCCCGGTAGCTCGGCACGGCCGGACGCGAATGATCCGTAGGCAAGTCCAGAACCGGCGGAGCCCCCTCAAGTGCAGTACGCCAATACGCGAGCTGCTCCTCAAGCACCCCCGACTCCAGCCACTGACGCTGCCACAACGCGAAGTCCGCGTACTGCACCGGCAGCTCAGGCAACGCCACACCCGCATACGCCGCCTGCACCTCACGCAACAACACACCCACCGACCAGCCATCCGACACGATGTGATGCATCGACATGGCCAGCAGATGTTCCTCGTCGCCCAGTTCCGCCAGCGTCCACCGGAGCAACGGGCCGTGCTGGAGGTCGAAGGGGCGGGCCGCGAGTTCCGTGGCGATGTGCTGGGCCGCTGCCACGGGATCGTCACTGCCCCGCAGGTCCCGCTGCGCGAAGTCGATGAGCGGGGTGTCACCGATGACCTGGACCGGCCGGCCATTCACCTCGGCGAAGACCGTGCGCAACACCTCATGCCGCACGGCGACAGCATTCAACGCGGAGTGCAGGCGCTCCGGAACAAGCGCACCCCGGAGACGCACGACAGCCGGGACATTGTAAGAAGCACTGTCGGGCTCCAACTGGTGCAGGAACCACATACGCTGCTGCGCATACGACAACTCCACCGGGCCGGTACGCTCCACCGGCACCAGCGGGATGGTCACGGACTCACTCGCCGCGCTCACCAGCCCGGCAAGCCCACCCACCGTCGGCTGCTCGAAAAGCGCACGCAACGGCAACTCCACACTGAAACGCTCCCGGATACGGGCCATCAGCTGGGTGGCGAGCAGAGAGTGTCCTCCCAGTGCGAAGAAGTCATCGCCCAGACCGACCCGCTCCACCCCCAGCACATCGGCGAACACCTCCGCGACCCGACGCTCCACCACACTCTCCGGCGCCACATACACACCCAGCTCAGCAAACTCCGGCGCCGGCAACCCGGCCCGGTCCACCTTGCCGTTCGGCGTCAGCGGCAACGCGTCCAGAACGACGATCGCCGACGGCACCATCGCATCCGGCAGGACAGTCCCAACGACGGCGCGCACCTTGTCCATGTCCACCCGGCCGGTCACATAGCCGGCCAGGCGGGTCTGGCCCAGATGGTCGGGGGTAGCCGTGACCACCGCGTCGGTGACGTCCGATACGGACCTCAACGCGGCCTCGACCTCACCCAGTTCGATCCGCTGGCCACGGATCTTGACCTGATGGTCACGCCGGCCCAGGAACTCGATCTGCCCATCCGGGAGGTAACGGACCACGTCACCCGTGCGATAGAGACGCGCACCGGGAACCTCCGAGAACGGGTCCGGCACGAAAGACGCCGCCGTACGCACCGGGTCGTCGAGGTATCCGCGGCCCACACCCGTACCACCGACCAGCAGCTCGCCCGGCACACCCACCGGAACCAGCTCGAACCACTCATCCACCACATACAACCGCGTATTACGAATCGCCCGGCCGATCGGTGCCCGCACCAGACCCATCGCATCCGTGCCCTTGATGACAGCGTGCGTCACATCATCCGAACACTCCGTCGGACCATACGCATTCACCAACGGAATCTGCGGATAACGCGCCAACCACCGCTCGCACAGATCCGGCGCCAATGCCTCACCCGTCACCACCAGCCACCGCAGTGAAGCAAGTTCCGGCGAAACCTCCAGCGTGTCCCACGCATCCAGCGCCGCCCGCAGCAACGACGGCACCACCTCCAACACCGTGACACCCACACCCGAGGACCGCTCGAACAACCCCGTCGCATCCAGCGCAGTCTCATCACCGAACACCACAGTCCGACCACCGACCACCAACGCCGACAGCATCTGCCACACCGAAATATCGAACGTCAACGACGCGTTCTGCACCACCACATCCGACCCGGCCAGACCCAGATCCTCCACCTTCGCCAACAGATGGTTGTCCATGCCCAGACGATGAACCATCGCCCCCTTCGGACGCCCCGTCGACCCCGACGTATAAATCACATACGCCAGATCGTCGCCGTCGCCCAACACCTCAGTCAGCACGACGTCCTCGGCACCCTCGGCACCCTCGGCGCCCTCGGCACCCTCGGCGCCCTCGGCAGCCATCGCCTCGGCGGATACGACCACCACAGTGACCGACTCCTCCACACCCTCCGCCAGCTGCCGCGCCACCGCCTCGTTCACCGCATTGGTCACAACGACACGCGCACCACTGTCCGACAAGATCGCCGCAGAGCGCGCCAACGGCGCACGCGGATCCAACGGAACATAAGCCGCACCCACACCCAGCACCCCGAGCACCGCGGCTACCGCATCCACACCCCGGTCCAAGAACAGCGCAACCCGCTCCCCAAGCCCCACACCCGCACGACCCAGCGGACCGACCAACCCATCCGCACGCAACACCAACTCACCGTACGTAACAGACCCACCCTCATCCTGCACCGCGACCGCCCCCGGCCGCTCCACCGCCAACGCACGCACCCGCTGCACCACACCACCGAGCACATCCGCACAGTCAGTGGCATTCCACTCCTCCACCAGACGAACCCGCTCCGCAGGCGAGACCGCGGTCAGCTCTGCGACGGTGAGGGTCCCCTGGCTCGCGACCAGTACCTCGCATGCCCGGATGAAGCCGTCGAGGACCGCCTGAGCCGTCTCCTGCCCGAACAGATCTGTCGCGTACTCCAGCGTGATCCGCAGACCGGACTCGTCACCGTCCAGCGGCTCCTCCGCCAGAAGCATGATGTCGAACTTCGACATGCCTTCCTCCAGCGGAAGGCGCTCCATCTCCACCCCCTCCAGCCCACCACCCGCACTGCCCTGCGGCGCATTCTGAAGGGCGAACATGGCCTGGAAAACCGGATTGCGCGAGAGATCACGCTCCGGGGCAAGCACCTCCACCACCCGCTCGAACGGCACATCCTGATGAGCGAAAGCATCCAAAGACGCCTCACGGACATGCTCCAGGAGACGGGAGAAAGACCCCTGGAGAGCAATCCGACTGCGAATGGGCAGAGTGTTCACGAAGAAACCGATCAGATTCTCGGTCTCGGTTCGTGAGCGGTTGGCAACAGGCACACCGATAACGACGTCATCCTGACCTGCCCGACGCGCAAGCACGGTCGCATACACGGCATGCAAGACCATGAACAACGTCGCGCCATGCTTTTGGGCGAGACTGTTCAGGCCCGCCGTGGTGTCCGCACTCAAACCGGTACGCAGATGATCACCCCGGTAGCTCGGCACGGCCGGACGCGGATGATCCGTAGGCAGGTCCAGAACCGGCGGAGCCCCCTCAAGTGCAGTACGCCAATACGCGAGCTGCTCCTCAAGCACCCCCGACTCCAGCCACTGACGCTGCCACAACGCGAAGTCCGCGTACTGCACCGGCAGCTCAGGCAACGCCACACCCGCATACGCCGCCTCCACCTCACGCAACAACACACCCACCGACCAGCCGTCCGACACGATGTGATGCATCGACAAGGCGAGAAGGAACTCCTGGTCGTCGAGTCGGGTCAGGACCCAGCGGGTCAGTGGGCCGTGCTGGAGGTCGAAGGGGCGGGCCGCGAGTTCCGTGGCGATGTGCTGGGCCGCTGCCTCGGGATCGTCACTGCCCCGCAGGTCCCGCTGCGTGAAGTCGATGAGCGGGGTGTCACCGATGACCTGGACCGGCCGGCCGTTCACCTCGGCGAAGACAGTGCGCAACACCTCATGCCGGAGGGCGACAGCATTCAACGCGGAGCGCAGGCGCTCCGGATCGAGAGCACCCCGGAGACGCACGACAGCCGGGACATTGTAGGAGGCGCTGTCGGGCTCCAACTGGTGCAGGAACCACATACGCTGCTGCGCGTACGACAACTCCACCGGGCCGGTACGCTCCACCGGCACCAGCGGGATGGTCACGGACTCACTTGCCGCGCTCACCAGCCCGGCAAGCCCACCCACCGTCGGCTGCTCGAAAAGCGCACGCAACGGCAACTCCACACTGAAACGCTCCCGCACCCGCGCCATCAGCTGGGTGGCGAGAAGGGAGTGTCCTCCCAGTGCGAAGAAGTCATCGCCCAGACCGACCCGCTCCACACCCAGCACATCGGCGAACACCTCCGCGACCCGACGCTCCACCACACTCTCCGGCGCCACATACACACCCAGCTCAGCGAACTCCGGCGCCGGCAACCCGGCCCGGTCCACCTTGCCGTTCGGCGTCAGCGGCAACGCATCCAGCACAACGATCGCCGACGGCACCATCGCATCCGGCAGAAGAGCTCCTACCGCAGCCCGCACCGCGTCCGCATCAACACCACCCGCGACATACCCCGCAAGACGAGCCTGGCCCAAGTGGTCCTCCACCGCCACCGCCACCGCGTCCGCCACGCCTTCGACCCCGCGCAGGGCCGACTCGACCTCACCCAGTTCGATCCGCTGGCCACGGATCTTGACCTGGTGGTCGCGGCGGCCCAGGAACTCGATCTGCCCGTCGGGCAAGTAACGGACCACGTCACCCGTGCGGTAGAGACGGGCACCGGGAACCTCCGAGAACGGGTCCGGCACGAAAGACGCCGCCGTACGCACCGGATCATCCAGGTAACCGCGGCCCACACCCATACCACCGACCAGCAACTCACCCGGCACACCCACCGGAACCAGCTCGAACCACTCATCCACCACATACAACCGCGTGTTACGAATCGCCCGGCCGATGGGCATGCCCGGGCGGTCGCCGAGGTCGTCGGAGGCGACGGCTTCGGCGACGCTGCAGCCGACGACGGTCTCCGTGGGGCCGTACTCGTTGACGACCCTGGCGTCGGGGGCCACGGCGAACAGGCGCCGCACCAGGCTCGGCGCGAGCGCCTCGCCGCCCACGACGAAACAGACGGACAGGCCCGTGAGCGCGCCCTTGGGCAGGAGGCGGCAGAGCGCCTCCAGGTGGGCGGGGGTCAGCTTGACGAGACTGGGGCGTGCCGGGCCGGTGAGCATCTCGGCGAGGCCGTCCAGGGGGTGGTCTTCGTCGACGAGGTGGACCGTTCCGCCGGTGGTGAGGGGCACCCACAGGCTGGTGACCGTGAGGTCGAAGCCGATGGTGGTGTGCAGCGGCGCGACCGGCGGCTCCCCCGGGCAGTACTCCGCCGCGGCCCAACTCACGTAGTTGAACAGGCCGGACCGGGTGATCTGCACGCCCTTGGGGCGGCCGGTGGAGCCCGACGTGTACAGCACGTACGCCAGGTTCTGCGCGCCGCTTCCGGCGGCGGCGGCCGGTGCGGCGGCCGCGGAGGATTCGGTCGTGGTCGCCGACCGGACGTCCAGGCGCGGGGTGCCGTCCGCGAGCGCCGCCGCGTGGCCGTCCGTCTCGAGGATGGCGGCCGGGCGTGCGTCGGCCACGATCGTCGCGAGCCGGGCTGCGGGCTGGGCCGGGTCGAGGGGGACGTAGGCCGCGCCCCGCTTCCATACGGCGAGCAGGGAGGCCACGAGCTCGGCGGACCGCGGCACGGCCACGCCCACCACGTCGTGCGGGCCGACACCCGCGTCCGCCAGGGCCGCGGCGATGCGCATGGCCTCGGTGTCGAGCTCCGCGTAGCTGACGGTCCGGTCGCCGGTGACGAGGGCGGGCGCGTCGGGGGCGGTGTCCACCTGGCGGGCGAAGAGTTCGAGCGCCGTGGCGGGGCCGTGCTCCTCCGGAGCGGTGGTGGGTCCCTGGGCCCAGGCCATCAGGCGGCGCCGCTGCTCCTCGCTCACCGGGAGCAGGCCCCGCAGCGGCCGCTCCGGCGCGTCGAGACCCGCGTCCAGGACGGCGAGGACCTGGCCGAGGAGGTCCTGGGCGGTCTGTCGGGTGAACAGGTCGGTGGCGTACTCCAGGCCCAGCTCGGTGCCTGCCGGGCCCTCGTGGACGAACAGGGTGAGGTCGAATTTCGCGCCGGGCAGGGGGACGTCGAAGCGGTGCGCGGTGAGGCCGGGGGCGATGTCGAAGCCACCGGGTGCGTTGTCCATGGCCACCATGGCCTGGAAGAGCGGGCTGCGTGACCGGTCGCGTCGGCCGCCCAGCTCCCGTACGACCTCGCCGAACGGCACGTCCCCGTGGGTCAGGGCCTCCGCGGTGCGTTCACGGACCTGGCCGAGCAGTCCGCCGAAGGTGAGGTCGCGGTCCCATGCGGTCTCCACGACCAGGGTGTTGGCGAAGAAGCCGATCAGCTCCTGGGTGTTCGGGTGGTCGCGGTTCGCCGAAGGGACACCGATCCTGACCCGCTGCTGCGAGGCGTTGCGGGCCAGCACCGAGGCGAACGCGGCGTGCGTCGCCATGAACGCCGTCGCGCCGTGCCCGGCCGCGATGCGGCGCATCCGGTCGGTGGCGTCCTTGTCCACCACGGCGGTGACGCGGTCGCCCCCGAAGGTGGGCACCCTGGGGCGTGCGTGGTCGGTGGGCAGTTCCAGGACCAGATCGCGGTCGGCGAGCGCTCCGCGCCAGTGGCCGAGCTGTTCGTCCTGGACGCCGCGCAGCCAGTCCCGGTGCCAGACGGCGAAGTCGGCGTACTGGAGAGCCGGCGGGGGCAACAGGTCGACGCCGCCGCCGGCCAGTTCGCCCAGGTACAGGACGGCGAGTTCCTTGATGAACACCCCCATCGACCAGCCGTCGGTGATGATGTGGTGCATCAGCATCGACACGACGTGGTCGTCCTCGCCCAGGTGGAAGGCGTGGACGCGCAGGAGCGGTCCGCTCTCCAGGTCGAAGAGTTCGGCGGCGCGGCGCGCGCACGCGTCGCGGCACGCCTCCTCCGCGGCGCTGCCCAGCCCGCGCAGGTCGTGCCGGTCCACCTCCAGGAGCGGTTCGGGGTGAATGACCTGCCGCACCTCCCCCGCGTCGACCGTGAAGGTGGTCCGCAGGATCTCGTGCCGCTCGCACAGCCTGCGCAGCGCCCGCTCCAGTGCGGCCAGGTCCAGGGGCCCGGTGAGCCGCATCGCGGCAGGCACGTTGTACGCCGTGTTCGTGGGGTCGAGCTCGACGAGCAGCCACAGGCCGACTTGCGCCGGAGACGCCGGCATGACATAGACCTGGCCTGAGTTCATCGGGTTCCTCGCTCGCGGTCGTGTTCGGGGGTACGGGGTGGCGGGTCGGCTACCGGGGGCCGGAGGTGGTGGTGGTGGTGCCGCCGGACTCGGGCTCCGGTCGCGCGTACGCGCTGCGGGACACCGCGGTCGGGCCCGCGGGAGTGGCGGGGGCAGGCACCGAAGGGGCGGGCGGCCTGCCGTCGGGGTGGGCCGCCGGCGTACCGGTCCCGTCCGCGCCGGTGCTCTGGGCGATCTGGTCGGCTACCGCGCGGGCCGTGGGGTCCGTGAACAGTTCATTCAGCGCCAGATCCACCCCGTACCGCTGCTTGATCTGCGCGATCAACCGGATCGCCGACAACGAATGCCCACCAACCTCGAAGAAGTTGTCATCCAGACCAACCTCCCCACGCCCCAACACCTCCGCCAACAACCCCGCCACCTCACCCTGAAGAACCGAAGGCCCGTCGCCGGACGCAGGCGCGGAATCGGAGCCGCCGACGCCGGTGCGCTCCGCGATCTGGTCGGCTACCGCGCGGGCCGTCGGGTCCGTGAACAGTTCATTCAGCGCCAGATCCACCCCGTACCGCTGCTTGATCTGCGCGATCAACCGGATCGCCGACAACGAATGCCCACCAACCTCGAAGAAGTTGTCATCCAGACCAACCTCCCCACGCCCCAACACCTCCGCCAACAACCCCGCCACCTCACCCTGGAGGACCGAAAGTCCGTCGCCGGGAGCGGAGCCGGAGCCGTTCGTGGCCGCGGGCTGTGCGGGGTTGCCGGTGGTGGCCCCTTCCGAAGCCGTGGCCGCAGTCGTAGCCGCGCCGACAGGCCCCGTCTCCGGCAGCCGAAGCAAGGAGCGGTCGATCTTCCGGTTGGGGTTCTTGGGCAGTTCGTCGAGGGGCACGAGGACGGCCGGCACCATGTACTCCGGCAGGCGCTCACCGAGGTGTGCCATGAGTTCGCCGGCCGTCGGCGTGCCGGAGTAGTAGGACACCAGCCGCTTGTCGCCCGTCGTCTCGTCGACCACGGTCACCGCTTCCAGGACACCGGGGTGGCCGTTGAGCGCGGCGTCGATGTCGCCGAGCTCGATGCGGTATCCGCGCACCTTGACCTGGAAGTCGACCCGACCGAGGAAGTCGATCGCGCCGTTCGGCAGCCAGCGGGCCAGGTCGCCGGTGGCGTACATGCGGGCGCCCGGCGTCGTGCTGAAGGGGTCGGGCAGGAACTTCTCGGCCGTCAGCGAGGTGCGCCCGAGGTAGCCGCGGCCGAGCCCGTCGCCGCCGATGTACAACTGGCCGGGGACGCCGATGGGGGCGGGGCGCAGCCGCTCGTCCAGGACGTACACCTGGGTGTTGGAAATGGGGCCGCCGATGGGCAGCCGCCAGGTGTCCCCCGGCACCTCGGGCAGTTGCTGGCAGGTGGCGAAGGTGGTCGACTCGGTGGGTCCGTAGCCGTTGGTGAGGAGGGGGCCGCCGAGTTCGGCGACCTCACGGGCGCGCTTGGGGTCCATGGCGTCGCCGCCGACCAGGAGTTGGCGGGTGGCGGCGAACGTGGCGGGGTCGTAGCCGACGACCTGGGTGAACAGGGGTGTGGCCATGACGACGGTGTGGATGTCGTGGTCGCGCAGTGCGTGCGCGAGGCTCGGCGGGGACAGGACGACGTCCTTGCCGAAGCCCACGAGCTGACCGCCGTTGAGCAGGGCGCCCCAGATTTCCAGGGTGGCCGCGTCGAAGGCGGTGTTGGAGATCTGGGCGACCCGGTCGCCGGGGGCGAGGGAGAGGTAGTCGGTGTCCCGGACGAGGCGGACCACGTTGCGGTGCGTGATGCAGATGCCCTTGGGTGTGCCGGAGGAGCCGGAGGTGTACATCACGTACAGGAGGCTGTCGGGCCCCGGGGGCACGGCGGGTTCGACGGGCCGGGTGGCCTCGAGGTCGCTCGCGGGGGCCGCGGTGAGGAACGTGCCGGGGTCGAGCCGGGTCAGCTCCTCGCCCCAGCCGCCGATGTCGGCGGTGGCGGGTGCCAGGAGCAGCGTGGGGCGTGCTTCGGCGAGGATCTGCCGCAGCCGCTGCGGCGGGTGCGCGGGGTCGAGGGGGACGTATGCTCCGCCGGCCTTGGCGACGGCGAGCATGGCGACGACCACGGCGGGGTCGCGGTCGACGTGCAGGCCGACCGGTGTCTCGGCCCGTACGCCGAGCTCGACGAGGCGGCGCGCGAGGAGGTTGGAGACGGCGTCCAGTTCGCGGTAGCTGTAGGTCAGGTCCCCGTAGGTGAGGGCCGGGGCGTCGGGGTGGGCGGCGGCGTGTTCGGCGAAGAGGCCGGGCACGGAGTCGGCGCGGGGGTAGTCGGTCGCGGTGGTGTTCCACTCGGCGATCTGCCGCAGTTCGCGGGCGCGGGCCGAGGGAATCTCGGCGAGCGGCAGCGCGGGCTGTTCGGCGAGGCGGGCCGCGAGGGCCGCGAAGTTCTCGCCGAAACGGACGACGGTCTCCCGGTCGAAGAGGTCGGTGGAGTAGTTGAGGGCGGCTTCGAGCCGGTCGCCGACCTCGCTGACGACGAAGGTCAGGTCGATCTGCGCGGTGCGGCGGACCAGGTCGAGGGATTCCGCTTCGAGTTCGCCCACCCGGACGCGGACGCCGGCGCGGCCGTGGTTGAGCGCGGCGATGCCGTCGCCCTGGCCCAGGTGGGACCGGGTGAGGCTGAACATGAGCTGGTAGCCGGGGGGCCTGGAGGCCTCACGGGCCAGTCCGAGGCGTTCGACGAGGACGGGGAAGGGCATGTCCTGGTGCTGCATGGCCCCGGCCACGGACTGCTTGGTCTCGTGGATCTGTTCGCTGAAGGTGCGCCGGGCGTCCATGCGGGAGCGGATGAGCACCGGGTTGACGAAGTAGCCGACGACGCCGTGCAGATCCCCGTCGCTGCGGCCTGATGCGGGCACGCCGACCAGGAAGTCGTCCTGGCCGGTGTAGCGCTGGACGGCGGACTGGAACACGGACAGCAGGGACACGAAGAGCGTGGTGCCCTCGTCAGCGGCGCGTTTGCGCAGCGCCGTGGTGGTCTCGGCGTCGATGGTCAGCGGGACGGTGTCGCCGCGGTAGGTCTGCGCGGGCGGGCGAGGCCGGTCGACGGGCAGTTCGACGACGGGCCTGCAACCGTCGAGCTCATGGCTCCAGTACTCCCACAGCCGCTCGCCGCGCGGCGAGTCGAGCAGCTCCCGCTGGCGCCGTCCGTGGCTCGTGTAGTCGGCGGTCGGCGCAGGGGGTACGACGGCGGTGCCGCCGCTCTCCCGCGTGTACAGACGGCCGAGTTCGTCGGTGAGGACCGCCATCGACCACATGTCGACGGCGATGTGGTGCACGACGAAGGACAGGATGTCGCCCCCGGGCCTGCGGAAGAGGACGACGCGCAGCACCCGGCCCTCGTCGAGGGCGAACATCTCGCCCTGGGCCTCGGTCTTGAGGCGTTCGTCGAGCTGCTCCGCGTCGAGGTGGGTGGCGTCCTCGACGACGAACGCCACGTCCAGGTGGTCGAGCACCTCCTGGTAGGAGGAGTCCTCGCTCCACCGCAGTGCGGTGCGCAGGGCGGGATGCCGGTCGACGAGTGTCTGGAACGCACGGTGCAGGGCGTCGGCGTCCACGTCGGTGAGGAAGCGTACGGCGACGTAGATGTGCTGGGCGGCGGTCCCGGGGTGCTGCTGCTCCAGGATCCACAGCGCCTGCTGGTTGACGGAGAGCTCGTGGCGTCGCGGTGCGCCGTCCGCGAGGGGCTCCGGGTCGCGGTCCTCGCCGACCGGGGCGAGGGCGTCGCCGACCGGGGTGTCGAGGAGCAGGTCGCTGACGCTCGCACCGGTGAGAAGCGCCTGTAGGGAGAGATCGAGACCGATGGCCTCCTCGACGTCCGCCTTGAGCTCGACGGCGCCCAGCGAGTCCAGGCCCTGGGCGACCAGTGGCTGGTCGGGGTCGATGGTGGTGTTCAGGCGGCGGCTGGCGAGCGCGAGGACGGTCTCGCGGGCGCTCTCCTGCCACAGGTGTCCGGGGAGTGCGGCGCGGTCGCCCGCTCGCCCGGCGTCCCAGCGGTGGACGATCTTCAGCGAGCCGCCGACCAGCGTGTCCCGGGTCGCGGAGCGCTGGACCTTTCCGCTGGTGGTGCGGGGGATGCTGCCGGGGCGCACGAAGACGACGGAGCCGGGGGTGACGCCGTGGTCGCGGGCGAGGCGGGCCCGGACGAGGCCGGTCACCTCGGCGATCTCCTCCGTTCGGTGGCCGACCGCGGTCTCCAGGACGACGCACACCTCTTCGCGTCCTTCGAGGTCCAGGGCGAACGCGGCGGCGCCCCTGCGCAGGGTGTCGTGCGCGTCGAGTGCGCTCTGCTCAAGGTCCTGGGGGTAGTGGTTGCGGCCGCGGACGACGATCAGGTCCTTGCTGCGGCCGGTGACGTAGAGCTGTCCGTCATGGAGGAAGCCGAGGTCGCCGGTGCGCAGGTAGCCGCGGGGGTCACCGTCGAGCACGGCGCCGAACGTGCGGTGCTCGGGGTCCTCCTGGCCCCAGTACCCGGACGCGACGTTCTCGCCCGAGGCCCAGATCTCGCCGACCGTGCCCTGCGGGCAGGCGACGCCGGTGTCCGGGTCGGCGACGGTGGCCGCGAGGTCCTTCGCGACGGGTCCGCAGCCGACGACGCCCAGGCCGTCCGCCGCGGGGACGGGCGTGCGCCCCGGAGCGAGCGAGTCGGCGTCGAACCGGTCGGCGACCGGGGAGTCGCCGACGGTGCGGCCGGAGACCATGAGAGTGGCCTCGGCGAGTCCGTAGCAGGGGAAGAAGGCGCCACGGTCGAAGCCGTACGGAGCCATGCGCTCGGCGAACCGCTCCAGTGTCCTCGCGCGCACGGGCTCGGCGCCGTTGAAGGCGATCCGCCAGTGCGAGAGGTCGAGCCCGGCAAGGTGTTCCTCGGGGATGCGGTCCACGCACAGGTCGTAGGCGAAGTTGGGGCCGCCGCTGATGCGGGCGCGGGTCTCGGAGATCAGGCGCAGCCAGCGCAGGGGCCGGCTGATGAAGGAGACGGGCGAGAAGAGCGTGCTGGTGGTTCCCGCGTAGAGCGGCTGAAGGATGCCGCCGATGAGGCCCATGTCGTGGTACGGGGGCAGCCAGCTGACGACGGGGGTCTCGGCGGTGGTGCCGAAACGCTCCTGGATCTGCCGGGAGTTCACGACGAGGTTGCGGTGGCTGACGACCACGCCGCGCGGGGTGGCGGTGGAGCCGGAGGTGTACTGGAGGAAGGCGACGCTGTCGCCGTCGATGCGGGGGCGGCGCCACTGTCCGGGGTCGGGCAGTTCGCCGTCGACCGCGATCAGCGGGAGGTCGGGGATACCCGCCGCGTCGACGAGTTCCGTGGGGTCGGCGAGGACCGCGCCGGGTACGAGCGCCGCCGCCGGGGCCGAGTCGGCGAGCACGGCGCGGTGCCGCGCGGAGTAGCTGCCCTTGCTCGGCGGGTAGAGGGGTACGGCGATGGCGCCGGCGTACAGGCAGCCGAGGAAGCCCGCGACGTAGTCGAGGCCGGGCGGCAGCAGGACGAGCACGCGGTCGCCGGGGGCGACGCGCTCGGCGAGCAGCGCGGCGATGGCGCGGGCCCGGTCGTGCAGGCCGGGGAAGGTGAGGGCCGGGTGGTCCTCGCCGGTGGGCAGGTCGGTGGTGACGAACGTGAACGCGGTGCCCGACGAGAGGGCTGCCCGCTCGGCCACCACGTCGACGAACGTCGAGGCACGGATTACAGACTGTTCCATGACGGGAGCTCCTAGCTCAGGCAAGACGCCAGCGAATCCAGCGGGTGGCTCCTGCCAGCCCGATCACGGTCATCGCGGTGAGTACGGCGAGGTCGAGGGTGAACGCGGTGCCCAGGTTGCCGGTGAGGGTGTGGCGCAGCGCGTCGGCCGCGTAGGTCGGTGGCATCAGATAGCCGAGGACGCGCAGCGGCAGCGGCAGTGAGTCGGGGGGAATCAGCACGGGTGCGGCGAGGAGCAGCACGAAGATCAGCAGATTGGTGATCACGACGATCAGGTCCATGCTGTCGATCAGCGTGCCGATCGCGAGACCGATCGCGGACAGCGCGAGGCAGGACAGCGGCAGGACGACGAGCAGGGCCGGTGAGACCTGGAAGTCCACGTCGTACATGAGGGTCGCGGCGATCACCGGGGTGACGAGGCCGGGCATGATCAGGAGGAGCCGGGAGAGCACCATGGCGGCGACGAAGGAGGCTTTGCTGATGGGCAGCGAGGCGTAGTAGACCATCATGCCGTCGTTCTTGATCACGCCGATGCGCTGGGCGAGGGTCGCGATGCCCTCGGTGGCGACGGAGAAGACGGCGGCTCCGCTGACGATGTAGAGCAGGCTCTCGGGGTCGCTGTTTCCGCCGCCGATGCGGGACAGGCCGAAGACCATGGCGACCGGCATCAGCAGGCCGAAGAGCACGCTCCAGGTCCAGGTGGTGCGGACCTCCAGCATCTGTTCCAGCCAGAGGTACTTGAAGGCGACGAGGGTCTGCCGGGCGCGTTCGCGCAGGGGGCGGCGGGCGGGCGCCCGAGGCGTGTCCGGGGCCGCCGGCGGGGGTCCGGGTTCCGGTTCCGTCGCGGCGGCCGGCTGCGCCTTGCCCGTGTCCAGGGTGAGGTAGACGTCCTCCAGGGTGGGGCGGGTCAGCCGGAAGTCGTCGATCCGCAGCGCGCCCAGGTCGCTGACCACGACCTTGACCAGGTCGGGCGTCTGCTCGGGGTCGGCGTGGACCACGTAACTGCCTTCCCGGCTGCCGGGGACGACGGCGCCCATGTCCGCGAGGCGCTCCAGCTCCGGCTCCCTGAGCGCTTCGCCGTCCTTGACGAAGAGCTCCATGCGGACCTTGTCGCCGAGACCTTCCTTGAGTTCGCCGGGCGTGCCGAGTGCGGTGATCCGGCCGCCGTGCATCACCGCGACGCGGTGGACGGCCTGTTCGGCCTCCAGGACGTTGTGGGTGACCAGCACGACGGTGGTGCCTTCGGCGGCGCTCCTGCGGGCCACCATGTCCCAGATGAGGCGCCGGTTGCGCGGGTCGAGTTCGTTGGTCGGTTCGTCGAGGATGAGCAGGGTGGTCCTGCCCATCAGGGCCATGCCGAAGTTGACGAGGCGTGTCATGCCGCCGCTGAGCTGGTTGACGTAGCGGTCGGCGACCGGGCCGAGGGCGAGTTCCTCGATCAGTTCGGTGGTCTGGCGCGCCGCCTCCGTCTCGCTCTGGCCGCGGAGTCGCCCGGTGTAGTGCAGGGCGCGCCGGACCTCGACCAGCCGCATCGACAGGCCGGTCTGGGGCAGGAAGCCGGTCATGGCCTTGACCGCCTCGGGGTCGGCCACCACGTCCACGCCTTCCACCAGGACGGTGCCGGAGGTGGGGCGGACCAGGCCCAGCATCTGCGAGACCAGTGTGGTCTTTCCCGCGCCGTTCGCGCCGAGCAGGCCGAAGACCTCGCCGCGCGCGACGTCGAACGTCAGGTCGTCGTTGGCCCGGACGGGTGCGGAGCCCTTGCCGACGCGGTAGCTGCGGGTCAGCCCCCGGACCTGGATGGCGGTGGATTCGTGGGTGCGTGCCATGTCCCCTCAGAGGCTCGTGATCCGACGGACGACGGCGGAGTCGTCGGGTGCGAACCCGAAGGAGACGGGCATCGTCCCCGCGGGCCGGGGGCCGACGACGGCACGTGCCGCGGGCGGCAGTCCGAGGGTGTAGTCGGTGACATCCACGCGCAACCGGGTGCCCGCGGGTATCTCGCAGCTCAATTCGATGGCCTTCTTGGCGCCGGTGTACTGGAAGACGATGCTCTTGTCCTCGACGTCCTTCGCGAGCGTCTCGGCGTCCATCCGGACCCCGGCCAGGGTGCAGGCCCGCACGGGACGCTGGGGCAGCCGGACCTGTAGACGCCAGGCGTCGCGCTGGGAGCGCACGGAGAACCGCAGGGTGCGGGTCCCGTTCTTCGTGGCGTCACCGGTGACACGGACCCGGGGGGCCGGCAGACGCAGGTCGGGGGCCTTGGCCCGCATGACGTCCTGCTTGTCGTGCTCGGGGAAGTAGTCGGCCGCGCTGCCCCGTTCGGGGTCGTCACCGAAGACCTTCTCCGTCCAGGCGTCCGGTTCGGGGTCGGCGCTGATCCAGGTGGTGGCGTCCTCGGACATGTCCTGTACGTAGACCAGGGCGTTGGGGCGCGGCTGCGCGGGACTGAAGTCGGAGCGCAGGATGCCGGTACCGACCAGGGCGACGGCGACGACCGCGGCCCCGGCGCTGCTCAGGCCGGGCCGGGGCAGCCGGGCGAGCAGCGGGAGCAGCAGCGCTCCGCCGATGGCGGCGACGGCAACCGCGACGGCGGCCAGCGGGATGCCGAGGGCGACGAGCAGGCTGTCCACCAGCGGGACGAAGAGGACCAGCGCCACGGCGGGCGGCAGCGAGGCGAGGGCCACGCCCTGCCACGCTCCTGCCCCGGTGTCCTCCCCGCGACGGCAGGCCCACCACAGGGCGGGCACTCCGGCCAGCAGCGGCCACTGCAACAGGTAGCTGGCGCCGGGCACGGTGAGCACCACGACGGACAGCAGGACGGCGATCAGCAGGAGGGCTCCCGCGAGGAGTTCCGCGGGGCGGCGGCCGCGTACCGTGCGGGCCGCGGCCAGGAGCGCCGCGGCGGCGATCACCAGGAAACCGGCGGCGAAGAAGCTGCGCTCGTACGGTTCGGACAGCGGCAGGGCGGCGAGTTCGGGGCGCAGGGCCGCGGTCGCCTGCCACAGGCCGAAGCTGAGGAGCAGGGCGATGACGACGGCGGCGAGTCCCGCGCCCGCGGAGGCGAGGACCCCGCTGATGCGCAGCGTCGCCCGGCGCGCGCCGAGGAAGGCGACCGTGCCGAGTGCGGCCAGGGTGAGCAGGGCGAGGGGCAGGGCCCACGAGCCCGGGTAGTGCACCAGGACGCGGGCGAACAGGTCGAAGTAGACGGCGTCGTCGCCGCGGACGTCCCGCAGATCGGTGGAGCCGAGGTCCCGGGTCAGGCCCAGGATGGTTTCGCCGTGGTGCTGCATGCTGTCGGCGCTGAGCCGCTCGGTGTCGTCGTGGACCGAGTGGTAGTCGTGGAATCCGTGCAGGAACGCCGCGTTGAGGCCGGCGGCGCCCGCGTCGCGGAAGACGGTGAAGTCGCTGCCGTTGGGCATGCGCCGGTAGACCTCGTACGCCAGGGAGTTGGCGACGGGGCGGCTGCTGGCTCCGGCGAAGGCGTTGATCAGCGGGCCGTTGCCGGTGCTGGTCTCGAACATCATCACCGGCCCGCTGCTGCCCCGGGCCTCCCAGTTGAGGACCGCGCCGTAGCCGTCGACGCCGTGCTTGCGCACGAACATCTCCGCGCCCAGGGCACCGAGTTCCTCGCCGTCCGTGAAGAGGAAGACGACGTCGTTGCGTACGCCGCCGGACTCCTTGAGGGCGCGCATCGCCTCCAGCATGGCGGCGACCGCCGCACCGTTGTCGGCCGCTCCCGGTCCTGTGGGCACCGAGTCGTAGTGCGCGACGAGCAGCAAGGCCTTGCCGCCGCTGGTCTGCGGGGCGGTGCCGGGGACCTTGGCCACCACGTTGTGCGCGTCGCCCGCGGGGAAGGGGTTGCCCCAGTCGGGGCGCACGACGGCGCCCGACTCGACGGTGACCCGGGCGCCCAGCGTACGGGCGGTGGTCACGAGGTAGTCGCGGACGCGTTCGTTGTCGGCCGTGCCCAGGGGGTGGGGGCGCTTGGCTATCTGTTCGAGGTGGCGCTCGGCGCGGGCCGCGGAGAATTCCTTGGCCGGGGCGTCCGCACCCCGCGCCGCCGGTGGTGCGAACACCAGCTGCGCGAGGGTGCCGAGAACGGCGAGTGCGGCCAGCAGGATCAGCACGACCGCGGTGCCGGCACGCCGGGGGCGGGTGTCGCCCCCGGGTGCGGCCAGCAGGTCCGGCTCGGCGGTGGAGTGTACGGACATCCCGGCGCTCTCAGGTAGTACGCCAGAACGGCACGATATTCTCGATCTTCTCGATCATGCCGTGGCAGTAGTTGGCGTTGTGGTCGATGCTCTGGGCGGCCATGTAGGGGTACTGGAGTCGCTTGTGGTCCACGGTGAACGTGGTGCCGACGGGGGGCGCGGGATCCAGGCGGGCCGCGGTGGCCAGCGCCTCGTGCCACTCCTTGCCGAGCTCCACGGTGTACGTGCGGCCCTGGCCCGGGGTGACGCGGAGCGTCTCGAAGGGGTGGTCGTGCTGCTCGATCGGCGTGGAGCTGTACACGTAGGGCCGGTTGACGAGGTCCATCTCGAACAGCCCGCGGGCCGTGTCGTCGGACCACCACGGCTGCGAGCGGGCGAAGTCCCGCAGGTGCCGGGTGAACAGCGCCCGGTGTTCGTGCAGCACGGTGTGGATGACCAGGCCGTAGTTGCCGACGTCGTAGTAGAGGGCGTCGCGGATGGAGCGCTCCACGAACTCGACGATCGGGTCGTCGGCGGGCAGGGTGCGCCAGTGGTCGACGAACGCCGAGAACAGCTCGGGGAAGGTGACGATGCCCTTGCCGGTGAGGTACTTGCTGGTGGCGCGCAGGCTGCGGGTGTTGTGGACCGCGTGGACGGCGTAGAAGTACCGCATGCCCTCGACGAACTCGTCGGTGGTCACCTGGTCGGTGGCGACGACGATCTGCGCTTCGGCGACCCCGCCGCCCGCGGACCGGGTGACCAGGCCCAGCTTCTCGCGGTTGTGGTAGATCGGGGTGTTGTTCAGGAGCAGGTGCGAGTAGGCGATGATCGTGTGGGCGTCCTTCTCGCAGAGCGTCCCGATGCCCTGCTTGAAGGTCTCCAGGGTCTCGCCGGGCAGCGGCCAGATCAGCTCGATGAAGGAGCTCAGGCCGCGGTCGCGCAGGTCGTCCTGGACGGCCCCGAAGGCGTCCAGCTTGATGTTGTCCCGCCGGATGATCTTCAGGCTCTCCGGTTCCAGGGTCTGCATCGACACCGGCTGCGAGGTGACGAGCCCGGCGTCCTGGAAGATTCCCGTGATCTTGGTGACGGCCTGCGGTTTGTTCTTCGCCGAGGAGAAGTAGACGACGTTGGGCATGTGGTGTTCCCGTGCCAGCGCGGCGATGTGCTCGGAGAACTCGACGTCCCGCGCGAGCATGCCCCAGTTGGCGTCGGCGATGTAGAGGAACAGGGAGCCGTTGCGCGACATCCAGGTGAGCTCGTCGCGCACCCGCTCCTCGTCGAAGCGGTAGACGCGGTCATTGGTCGCCGCGCCCCAGAAGCAGAAGCCGCAGTGGTACGGGCAGCCGCGGTTGGTCTCCAGAATGCTGATGGTGTATTCGGGCGCGATGAACCCGGACAGGAACGGTGACGGAATGGTGTCGAGTTCCTTGATGCGGGCACGGTCACCGGTGTTGACGAGTTCCCCGTCGCGGTAGACGCTCAGCCCCTCCACCTTGGTGAGGTCGGGGTGCGGCTCCGTCAGCTCCCGCAGGTACTCGGTGAAGGAGGCCTCTCCCTCGCCGTTGCACAGGGACAGCATGTCGTCGTGCGGGTCCAGATAGCGCAGCCCGTGGTGCATGACCTGCGGGCCGCCCATCATGACGTGGGCGTTCGGCTTGGACTCCCGCAGCAGTTTCACCAGCGGGCGCACCAGGCCGATGTTCCACACGTAGGCGGAGAAGGCGAAGACGTCGGAGTCCTTGGCGAGGAGGTCCTTCGCGATCGTGTCCAGCGGTGTCTTGATGCTCGTCGTGTACTGGTCGAACCGGTACTCCTTGCTGACCACGGAGTCCGTCGAGGCATATGCCTGAAGATATCCGGAGACCAGCGGGGTGATCCGCTCGAAGACCGAGAGCTCGACCATCGTTACCGTCTTCATACCGCTTCCGATCCATGGCGTTCGCGTACCGACCGGGGCGTCAGATCCGTCCAGACCTCGGCGATGTGGGCCAGGCAAGCGTCTTTGGTCCCGGAGAAGCCGACCTCGATCCAGCCCGCGGGCAGTTGCCGGTCGGCGAACCAGATGGAGTGCTGGTCCTCGTGGTTGGACACCACCGTGTACAGGTCGTTCGTCTGCTGCTCGTTGCCGTCGCTCATCGTTGCTACCTCACCGCTTCGCCGAAGAAATCCGGGATGTCGTGGCCGTGGCCGTCTGCCGCCACCTGGTCGTGGATCCACTTGCCGACGGCCAGGTCGAGGACGCCGAGGCCGAAGGGCGAGAAGATCGCTGCCTTCCCCGGATCCCGCGTCACCGTGCCGGTCAGCAGCTCGGCGATGGTTCCTTCGATGAAGTCCCGGTTGCCGGTGCGCTGTTCGGTCAGGTGGAGGGAGGTCCGCTCGCGCACCGCGTGGTCCACGTCGTCCGTAAAGTTCTGGGCGGCGAGGATCATCTCGGGGGCGAGGTCGCGCAGGGACAGGTGCAGCACGACCGGCGCGTGGGCGAGCAACTCGGGGTCGTGGATGTGTGGTTCGCCGGCGACGGTGGTCAGCACCACGAGGTCGCAGTCCAGGAACGCGTCCTTCACGTCGTCGACGACGAGGACGTCGTCCGCGCCGCGCTCGGTGAGCTTGCGGGCGAACTCCTCGGCGTGCGCGCGGGATGTGTCGAAGAGCCGGAAGCCGCCCGTCTTCCAGTTCAGGTCCTCCAGGAACCTGGCCACATGGCCGGCGATCAGGCCCGTACCGACGACGCCGACGCGGCGGGCCTCACGCGAGCCGACCAGCGCTTCGGCGCCGAGGGCGGCCGAGGCCGCGGTGCGGGTCGCGGAGATGATGGAGGACTCCAGGCAGGCGAAGGGGTAACCGGTCTCGGTGCTGTTCAGGACCAGCACGGCGGAGGCCCGGGGAATCTTCCGTGCGCCGGGGTTGTCGGGAAAGCTTGCGATCCACTTCACTCCGGCAACGTCGAAGTCTCCGCCCAGATAAGCGGGCAGGGAGATGATCCGCGAGTTCGGCTTGTGCGGGAAGCGCAGGAAGCTGCTGTGCGGATTACTGCTCTCGCCGGCGCCGTGCGCGAGGTAGCCGCGGCGCACCGCGTCTAGGCACGCGTCGCGTTTGTCGTCGATGTGCTTGAGTACTTCGGCCCCGGTGATGACGCGGAGCGAAGGCATCGGAAACTCGGCAATGGAATCGGGCACTGAGATTACCTTTCACGTCACCGGAAGGGACGGTGGGCACTGGGGTTCAGAGGCATCGGGGTCGGGTTCGTCGATGAACTTCGACACCCAGGCGTGGTTGTACACGGTGTTGGCATAGCTGGTTCCGCGATCCGCGCAGATAAAGAGCACAGAGGGCCGGGGACCCGGAACAGGACCACCCGAGAAATAGCGCTGGATCGCGGAATACACACTTCCGGTCGATCCGCCCGCATAGAGTCCGCTGCGCCGGAAAAGCTGTAGACAACCCGCCACCGCTTCCCGCTCCGAAACGATGACGATGTCGTCGATCAACGCGTGCTGAATCAAGGGCGGAGTAACGCTGGAACCGATCCCAGGAATGCGTCGAGTGCTGGGTGGTTGCCCGAATATGGCGGAGCCGACCGTATCCACGGCAACCACCGTGATTCCCGGATATGCCTCTTTGAGGCGCTTCGAGAGTCCGGCGATCGTGCCACCGGTACTCACGCCGACAAACAGGTAATCGAGGCTCTTGAAGTCCTGGACGACTTCTTCGCCCGTGAGGGTGTAGTGGGCCGCCGCGGCGTCCGTGTTCGCGTACTGGTTCGGCCAATAGGGCTGGTCGAGCTCCTTGCGGAGCTCCTCCACACGCTCCAGCCTCGTGCGCAGGTAGCCGCCGGCGCCGTCAGCCCGGGTCACCTTCTCGACCCGGTCGCAGAGCGTCCGCAGGTACACCTCGGTCGAGGCGTTGCAGTTCGGGTCGATGACCGGAATGAACCGGATCCCGAGCGCACTGCAGAAGGACGCCATAGACATGGCGAAGTTGCCCGAAGAAGATTCCACGACCGTGGAGTCCTCGGTGATTTCGCCGCGTTCGATCCCCCGCTTCAGGATCCAGAAGGCGGCTCGATCCTTGGAACTTCCGTTCGGGTTGCTGAACTCCAGCTTGGCGTACAGATCAACTGAATCATCTGTCACTTGAGCCACGGAAGTCGTACTGAACAGGCGTTGAACCCTCTCCAAGCGGCCCCACATTACAGACATTCAGAGATCCACCACGTCTCGTAAAACGGCCACCCGGGTCGCCAGGGTGGCAAAAATGACCGAACTGGGCGATCACCGAACAGAATTCGCCGTGCCCGTCTGCAACCAAGAGAAATCGATCAAGGTAACGCCCCCGTGTCGGCGCACTGACAGATACACACACCCCGCTCAGTGGATCAGCTCGACGTAACTGGATCCCATCCGTCGCCGAGCGTAAAGGTAGGCGAGCGGAACTGTCTATCGTTCATTGTGGGTTCCCGACGCCCTCAACTCCCCAATACAGGACAAACCCAAAGTGGCGGCCGGAAGGCTCCGGCGCCCGGAACGCGGAGCCGCGAGCCCGAGGCGCAGACTTCATTCACCCCTTTGATTGACGCGGACACGCCATGGCGATCTCTGTGTCACGTCGCCCGAGTCTCACCCCGTGGCCCGGAGACCCGGGAGGCGCAACGGGCACAACGCGTTCGATTTTCGAACGCCCGACGCGACGGAATGCTCTTGACAGGAACCCCGTGGTCAGTCACTTTGTTATCGGCTTGACCAACCATTGACCTGCGGGGGGATTCTCAACGGTGCCTGACGCCGAGCGTCGCCCCCTTTTCCGTTACGCACGGACTGTAAGTCACGTGTCGCCGGCGACCGCCGGAAAGGTATGGCAATCGTGGGGGATCTCGAGGAGCGGCTTGCCCGCCTGTCCACCGAGAAGCGGGCGCTGCTCGCCGCCGCTCTGGACAGCAGGGCACGGGCGAACAAGGCGAGGCCGGCGAACGCTCCGGACCTCGGGGAGTACCCGGCAGAACTGACCCACCGTCAAAGAGATATGTGGGAGCGGTCGGCCCAAGCCCCGTCGCCCAGCCACCACTGGCCGCTCGTCGGCCGGCTCCTCGGCACCCTCGACACGGCCGCCCTCGAAACCGCCCTGCGCCAGGTCGTGCGCCGGCAGACGGTTCTGCGGACCGGCTACCGCGAGGAGAACGGCGAGCTGATCGCCGTCGTCCACCCGGCGGACGCCTTTCCCCTGGCGCACCTCGACCTTTCCGCGGAGACCGAGGCCGATCCCGACGCCGGACTCACGGCTGCCCTGGCCCGGGCCCTCGACACGGCCGACGAGCCCATCGACCTCACGGCAGGACCGCCGGGACGCGCCTGCCTGGTCCGGCTGCGCCCCGACGAGCACCTGCTGGCCGTCGCGGTCCACCCCATCGCGACCGACTACGAATCGACCGAGCTCTTCTTCGAGGAGTGGATCGAGGCCTACGCCACCGCGGCGGCGGGCGGCACGGACGACCGGCCCCCGGCCCCCGCGTTCACGGCGTACGCCCGCGCGCAGAACACGTCCCTGGCGCAGGGGCGCCTGGCGCAAGGACTGCGGTTCTGGGAGAGCCGCCTCCAGGACATCGACCTCAGAGCCCATCTGCGGACGCCCGCGGACTCCGGCGCCGCGGACTCCGACGCCGCGGCGTCCGCCGACCGCAGCGAGCGGCTGTACTGGCGGCTGCCGAGCGGCCTCGTGAAGCGCATCCACGACCTGTCGGGGGAGAGCCGTCTGACCCCCTTCATGATCATCGCCACCGGGGTCGGCGTCGCTCTCTCCGCTCATACGGGGCTGCCGGACACCGTCCTGTCCATCCCCGCACCCAACCGCCCCACCAGCGAACACAAGAAGATGTTCGGCTGTCTGGCCAACCCGATCCTGCTCCGCGTCACACCCGACGCCGGCAAGGCGATCGGAGACGTCTTGGACGAGGTGCGGCAGGAGTCGGTGGCGGCCTACGAGCATCAGGACATCCCCTATGCCGAGGTCGTCGCGCGAGCGCTGGGAGAGCCCGTCGGGGCCGTCGCCCCGCAGGCGAGGTTCGCGTTCGCCTATCACTGCGGCAACGAGACCATCACCGCGAACGGCCTCGACCTCGACCGCGTCGACATCCTCCTCGGCGGCGCCCGCGCCGATCTGAGCCTCTCGCTGCGCTACGACCCGGTCGGCATCGACGTCGTGGCCGAGTACGACACCGGGAAGTTCACCCGGGACGCGGCGCGGACCGTGGTCACCTGGGTCGAGTACGCGCTCGACACGCTCACTTCATCCCCCACGGCCTCGGTCCATGAGATCGTTGCCGTCATGCGATCGGGCCGACTGCCGCTCATCACCGAAGAGCCGGTGCCGGCCCTCCCCCGTGCCCGGCCCTCATGGGGAGTGGGGTGACCACCATGTCCGGTGAAGTCGAACTGCGTCCTGTCACACCGGACAACTACAAGGAGTGCCTCGCGCTCCGGGTCCATCCGGAGCAGACGGAGTTCGTCGCCCCCAACAGTGACTCGCTGGTCCTCGCCTACGTCTATCCCCAGGCCGAGGCCAAGGCCGTCTACCGCGGCGACGACCTCGTCGGGTTCGTTCTCTTCCATCCGATCGACGAGGAAGCGCCCGACAAGGGACACTGCATCGTCCGCTTCATGATCGACCGTGCTTTTCAGGGACAGGGCATCGGACGGCGGGCACTGGCCGCCGCGCTCGACTGGATCGTGCGGGAACGCCACGTCGACACGGTGCAGTTGAGCGTCGAGCCGGAGAACGTGAAGGCCCTCGAATTCTACCGCGCGAGCGATTTCGTGGAGACCGGGGAGATGGACGAGGGCGAGATCGTGCTGCGGCGCAAGGTGCCGTGAGCGGCTGGGGCCGGCGGCGCCGAAGCTCCGCCGGCCCCGGCCCTTGAGCTACCAGCGGACCGGAAGCGCGCGTACTCCGCGCAGCAACGTGCCGGGCAGCCAGTCCAGGGCATCCTTTTCCACGTCGAGGGCCAGGCCCGGGACCCGTTCCAGCAGACCGCGGATGGCGATGGCGCCTTCCATACGGGCCAGCGGGGCACCGAGGCAGTAGTGGATCCCGTGGCCGAACGCCACGTGGCCCTGGGTGTTGCGCCGGATGTCGAAGCGCTCGGACTCCGGGAACCTGCTCTCGTCGCGGTTCGCCGCGCCCAGGGCGACCAGGACCGGGTCGCCCACCTGGATGACGGTGTCCCCGACGGTCACCGGCTCCACGGCGAAGCGGAACGTGGCCATCTCGATGGGGCCCTCGTAGCGGAGCATCTCCTCCACCGCGCCTTCGAGCAACGTGAAGTCGCCGCGCAGCTCCGCGAGTTGCGCTGGGTGCCGCAGCAGCGCGTACACGCCGTTCGAGATGAGGTTGACCGTGGTCTCGTGGCCCGCGGAGAGCAGCAGGTAGGCCATGGAGCGCAGTTCGTCGGGCGAGATCCGGTCGCCGTCCTCGTCCGTCGTGCGGATCAGGGTGCTCAGGAGGTCGTCGCCCCCCTCCTCGCGCTTGCTCTCGATCAGGTCGGCGAGGTAGTCGGCCAGTTCACGGAAGGCGGTCAGCTTCTGCTGGAATCCGATGGGGGCGTTGATCGCGTTGGACCAGGCGCGGAAGGACGTGCGGTCCATGGACGGCACGCCGAGGAGCTCGCAGATGACGCCGATGGACAGCGGGAAGGCGTACGACTCGACGAGATCGGCACGGTCCGAGCGCAGCATCTCGTCCAGGAGCCGGTCCGCCTGCTGCCGCACCCCCTCCCGCATCGCCTCGACCCGCCGCGCCGTGAACTCCCGTGACACCAGGCGGCGCAGACGGGTGTGGCGGGGCGGGTCGGACACGAGGAGGTGGGGGCCGAGGAGCTCCATGTCCAGCGAGCTGGCCCCGATGCGGGCGAGGTCCTTGGACAGCCGCTGGTCCGTGAGCGCGGCGCGCGCCTCCTCCACCCCGACGACCAACCAGAACTCCTGGCCGTCGGGCATGCGGACCCAGTGCAGGGGCCCTTGGGCGCGCAGCTGGTGGTAGACGGGGTACGGGTCGCGGTCGAAGTCTTCGGAAAGGCCGGCCAGCTCCACGGCGACCCGCGTCGCCGCGGCCCGCGTACCAGCACCTTGCGTGCTCACTGCGTACCCCCCAGCTCATGGCCCGCGCACCGTGCGCAGACCGGCAACCAGCATGTCATCACCGAGGCGGCGTGCGAACAGGCAATTGCGTCGGCGTTACTTCGGCGCCGGGGCGCGGGTGAGCAGCCGGTCGATCTCGGTGAGCACGCGGTCCACATGCGGACGCACCTGCGCCTGCAACGCGTCGCTCCAGCGCTCCTCGGAGTAGTGGCAGTCGAGATAGAGCTGCCTGGCATGTTCGAGGGCGGCGCGGTGCTCGGGCGGGAGCTGGGCGAGGGCCCAGTCGGCGGCGGCGTCCTTGGACTTGATCTGGCCAGTGGCGAGCGTGGTCCAGATGCGGGCGAAGGTCAACAGGACGTTGCGGGTGTCGCTGTCCAGGTCGTCGAGCAGGCCGGGGATACCCGCCACGCTCGCCCGGACCAGGTCGGCCTGCGGCACCGGGTCGAGGACCTGCGCCGGGCGCGGTCCTGTGAGGGGGTGGTCGCCGGTCAGCGCCATGGTGATCAGCAGGGCCAGATCGGGTATCGGTTCCGGCTGAGGCACCTTCCCGGCCTCGTACTCGGCGCGCAGCCACTCGCCGTAGAGGAAATCGCCGGTCGGTGGGTACCGCCACGGCCTGACCTCGGACTGGACGACCACAGTGAGTTCGACCGGGCGGACCTCACTTCGGGAGCCGGAGATCCGCATCAGGCCACCGAGGAGTGTCCGTCGTTCCTGCTCGTCCATGCGGCGCCGGGAGACGACCAGCACGTCCACGTCGCTGGCCGGCCTGAGTCCACCGAGCACGGAGGAGCCGTGGAGGTAGGTGCCGATGGCATCTCGGCCCAGCACACCGCCGACCAGCCCCACGATCTCCTGAACCTGATCCACCGCACCAGCGTCTCCTGTCATCCTCCCGATCCTCCCTCCGTCGATGGAAGGTGGGGGTTTCCCCTAAACCCGGTTCCACTTCAGGAGGCCGCTCACAACCGGAGGGTTAGGCTCAACGTGTCGACGTGACAGCGTGTTTGGTCCGGAGGGAAGAGCGTGTGGGTATGACGGCATCCGCCATCGAGAGCGACGCCAAGCGAAAGTTCACCGTACGTGTGGGAGAGGCGAGCGGCGACCGCATACGGCTGAGCGTCTACGACATGCTCATAGGCACGATCTATACGCCTCGTGTCTTCTTCTACCGGGAGACACTCGACGGCGAGGCGCTCCGCGCCTCCCTGAGCAGGACATTACGCAACTTCCCGATCCTCGCCGGCCGCATGAAGAAGGATCCCGACGGCGGTCTCAGCGTGCTCTGCGACGACGCCGGTGTGCGCTTCGTCGAGGTACACGCCTCCGTGCCCATGCCGGATTACGGCCCTCGCCACACGGCGAAGAAGGGGCTGGAGCGCCATCTCAGTCACACCGTGCCGTTCTGGGTGGTTGACCGCGATACGCCGCTTCTCACGGTGAAGCTCACCCATATGAGAGGCGGGGGCACCATTCTGGGCCTCACGATGAACCACGCAGTGGCCGACGGGGCCAGCTACATGAGCTTCCTGGAGAGCTGGGCGCGGGAGCACCGGGGCCTCGGGTACCCCAAGCCCAGCCATGACCGTGGAGTCATCGACGCGCTCGCCGCGTCGGCCGCGGGTGACACCCGTACGGGCGGCGCCCATCTCACGGTCATGGAGCGTGGCCGGAAGGCCGCCTTCATCGGCCGCCTCCTGCGGGGCAGCTTCGGCAGCGTGACGACGGTGACCACCCGCTTCTCAGCGGCTGAACTGGCCACCATCAAGGCCACCGCGATGGCCGACCTCGCGGGCACGGAGCGGTGGGTGTCGACCAATGACGCGCTGACCGCCCATCTGTGGAAAGTCCTCGGCGCGTTGCGTGACCGCCCCGACACGAGCGAGGAAAGGCTCGGCCTCATCGCCGACTTCCGTTCGTTCGTCGGCGGATCCGTGCCGGCTGACTACTGGGGCAACGCCGTCACCAATACCCGGCCCGGGATGACCGCGGCCGAACTGCGCTCCCGCCCCCTCGGCGAGGTCGCCGCGACGGTCCGTGCGGCCCATGCCGCGAACACGGCGGAGAGAGTCCGCGAGGAAGTGGCGTTTCTCTGTGCCGAACGCGATGCGGGGCGCTTCAAGCGCGTCATGACCACGATGGCTCTGGACTCGTTCGACAGCACGATCGCGATCAACAACTGGTCGAAGCTGCCCTACTACAGCATCGACTTCGGGCAAGGCACGCCCTTCTGGTACGACTTCACCTCCATGGTGGTTCCCTGGACCGTGCACATCGCGCCGACCCCGGCCGACCAGGACGGCGCCCTCGATGTACATATGGCGCTGCCCCGTGCCCAGGTCCGTGCCCTTCAGGAGCCGTCCTGGGCAGGCCGGTTCCACCACTACACGGGTTCCGGCGAGGTATTTCCGCTGACCTCTATGGATGCCACAGCGAAGCCGTGAGCCGTGAGCAGTGAAGCCGTGAAGCGCCGAGGCCAGGGGCTGCCCCGCGTATCTCCGCGGTGAGCTGTGCGGCGGCACAGCAGGTGCTCGGCGCGATCTCGGCCTCGGTGTCCTTCGGGCGACCCTCAGCGCGCTTCAACACGCGGCCTCGTCGGAGCACTCTCATGGTGCAGCCATGAACAGCGGGCGGTCGCCCGGCGCCACCGCCGTCCTTCCGACGGACCTGACAAGGACCCTACGTTTCGCGTCCGTTTTCCCTGTACTTAGCTGCCCACCAGCCACAAGGGCCGAAACAGCCGCTCATACCTGCCACGATTTCAACACAGCAGCACACGAGATGTTCAAAAACATTCAGGAGCGGAGGCCCTTGAACATGGCTGACATCGCGAGGCAGAACTTAGAGCAGGCGGACGACGCACGGTCAAGGCCCGACGGCCGTACGCGCGACACCGCCCCGCCTGGCCGGGGCAATGGGCTCCAGCATGGGAGTTGGCGTGCGGCAACGCCTCACCGGCGGGGGTGGCCGGCGGGGGCATCGTGGTCCGGGAGACCGACGTGCTCAACCTTCCCGGCGTTGCACTCCACTGTCCGCCACGCATCTCGTGGCTGCTCTTCCTCAAGACCGGCCGCCGGGTGCGGCAACTGCGGCTGATTACACCGCTTCGCGGACGACAGCCGACTTGTCAAAAATCTCCGGCGAGTGAACTTCTCGGGATCCCCTCCAGGTTCGCCCTCATCCTCGGCGGCGGGCCGAAGCGGCCGGTGGCCCAGCGGCCGCGCGCTGCCGGACACCAGGTTCTCACCTGACCTTGCCGGAGGCAGCCGCCACGCTCGACGACATCCGCCGGCTGACCCGACGGATCAAGGGCCTGACAAGAAGCCCCACTTGGGCTGCGCACCCGCCGAGATCTGCGGCATCGGCACGGTCCTGGCCGTCTCCTCCGGAAACACCACGCCCGGGCCCCCCGCCATCGGCTCGACATCGGCGGGCAACCGCAGGGACAACTCCGTGCTGCACACTGCCCTAGTGTCGGCTCATTCTGACCCCCACCTTCTGACCCCCACCATTCTGATCACCCCACCTTTCTGATCATGCACATCAGCCAGGCTTCGGCAGATCCACTCCCGTATCGACGGCCGGGCCGCCCCTGTCGCCGACATCTGCGCCGCCGTGGTGGCCGGTGTGCGGGGCACCGTAACGAACCTCCGTGCAGCACCGGCGCTGCGCGCGATGGCCGAACCCGCCCCGCAGCGGCATCCGATCCTTCCACTGGTCCGCAGCGCCGATTCCGCTGCGGATCTCTTGTTCACCGAAACTCGGGAGAGGTTTTCATGCTCCAGAATACCGACCGAACGACCATGGCCGGCGATCTTCCCTCACTCGCGCACAACACTGTTAACCGAAATCGTCGGGCAAACGGGCCGCACCCTTTCACCTACATGGTGTATCTCGACGCCGAGCTCAACATCGAAGCAGCGGACTCCGACTTCTTCCGTCATGTCGCGCGTCCCTCGCGGGAAATTTGCGGGCAGAGCATCTACGACGTGCTGCACCCCAGCGCCCGCACCATCCTGCCCAAGCATTTCAGCCATATCTCGGACGGCCATGGCGGAAGATTCGTCGAGAAAGTGGTCGTGAAACGCGGCCATGACCGGGGCTTCTCGACCGAGATAACAGGCATAGCGATCCGGGGAGAGGGGGACGCCTTCTCAGGTGTCGTCGTCCTGATGACCCCCGACGACGACCCGTCCGAGGCAGCCCCGGCAGCGAAGTCGAAGCCTCTCCTCACGCCTCTCGACGCCCGCATCCTGGAGGGCGTCGCCACCGGCTCGTCGACCATCCAGTTGGCCTCGCGGCTGTACCTGAGCCGCCAGGGCGTCGAGTACCACGTGGGCCTGATGCTACGCCGGTTCAAGGCGCCCAACCGCGCCACACTTGTCTCCCGCGCCTACGCGATGGGCGTCTTCACGGTCGACAGCTGGCCGCCCCGCGTGCTGCCCGACTTCGTGAAGTGACCGACGAAGAGCGGCCTCCGGGACTGCCGGTCCCGGCGGCCGCTCAGCGGCGGTAGCCGCCGATCCCCTCGTCGTCCGCGTCGTGCCAGACCACGGTGTCGTCGGAACCCTCGCGTATGCGGACGGCATCGCGGGCGACGTTCGCCACCGTCATCTGCGTCAACGTGGCCACAGAGCCGGTCACCGAGGCAAACGCGTTCCGCGATTCGGGGTCCTCCAAATCCAGCTCGAAGCGATCCACATCATTCATCAGCCTGCGAACGTACGGAGAGTCGCCCTGACCGTTCCGCAGCGCGTTCAGGCTGCCACGCAGCTTCATCAAGGCTTTTCGGATTTCAACGATTTCCGCGCTCACCCTACGTTCCTCCGTCTCTTCCGAACCGGCCGGTCCATCGCCACCTGTGCCGATCCAGGATCCCGGGACTCCCGTCATTTTGTGCGGGCCGGACCTATTAAGGAGGAAGACCTGGGTGCGCGCAATACTTGTTTCACCCTCGGCACGTTGTCTGGTAATTTCCCAAAACAGGCGACGCGCCGCCGCACTTCGTGAAGCCCATGGGGCCGGACGGCTCAGACCCCGTCCGGGACGCTCCGCGCCGCGAAGTGCTCGTTGAGGACGCTCAGCACGTCAGCGGCGCGTTCGTTGAGGTAGAAGTGCCCGCCGGGGAAGATCCGCAGGTCGAAGTCGGCCGTGGTGTGCCGCTCCCAGTCGCGGGCCTCGTCGATCGTCGTCTTGGTGTCGCTGTCGCCGACCAGGGCGGTGACCGGGATGTCCACCGTGACGCCGGGCGGGCAGCGGTACGTCTCCACTGCCCGGTAGTCCCCGCGCAGCGCGGGCAGGATCATGCGCAGGACGTCGTCGTCGCCGAGCAGCCGGTCGTCGGTGCCGCTCAGGGCCTTGACCTCGGCCATGACTCCGTCGTCGTCACGGAGGTGGACGCTCTCCTCGCGGTGGCTGGAGGGGGACCGCCGGCCGGAGACGAAGAGCCGTACGGGGCCCGTGCGGCCGTCCTGCTCAAACCTTCGGGCGACCTCGAAGGCGAGGAGCGCGCCCATGCTGTGGCCGAAGAAGGTGAGCGGACGGTCGTCCTCGCTGCGCAGCGCCTCGTACACGCGGTCCGCGAGCGTGCCGATGTCGTCGATCAGCGGTTCCTTGCGCCGGTCCTGGCGGCCCGGGTACTGCAGCGCGACGACGTCGACGTGCGGGGCCAGGGCGCTGGCGACGGGCACGTAGTAGCTGGCCGAGCCCCCCGCGTGCGGGAAGCAGATCAGGCGGTGGGCGGCGTCGGACGCCGGTTGGAACCGGCGGCACCACAGGTCGTTGTCATGGGGGCTCACACTCACGCTGCTTCCATTCCCTTTTCTCTCTTTTGCTCCCGTGATCGACTGTGATCAAACGTGATCGACTGTGGAGCATTGCCTGTTAAGGCGGACACCACACCACTATCGAGGACGCCTGAGTCCAGGGGGGTCACACGTCGGGAAGTCTGGGCGAATCCCTTGTCCTTGGCCCGGCATGCCGGTCACGCGTTGAAGGAATGGGTGGGCCGATGGGATAAATCTGAGCGCCGGACGCGAATCGAGGCGCCGGACCCGCAGCGAGGAGTTCGGCATGCCCAGCATCACGAATCCGCGGATACTGACCCGGCGAGGTGTCCGATGACTCCGCTGATGCGCCGGCTGCTGCCGGCCCAGGTCGAGGTGACCGAGGTCCGCGGCGAGTTGGCGGCTCCGCCGCTGTTCCCGGAGGAGGCCGCGACGGTGGCCCGGGCGGTGGCCAAGCGGCGACGGGAGTTCGCCACCGGCCGCCGCTGCGCCCGCCTGTCGCTGGCCGCGCTCGGCCGCACGGCGGCCCCGCTGTTGCCGGGCCCGTCGGGTGCGCCCTGCTGGCCCGCCGGGGTGGTCGGCGCGATCTCCCACTGCGACGGCTACCGGGTGGCCGCGGTCGCCCACGACAGCGACCTGGCGGGGCTCGGCATCGACGCCGAACCGGCCGGCCCACTGCCGGACGGTGTCCTCGACGCGGTGTCGCTGCCCGAGGAACGGGCCGACCTGGCCCGGCTGACGAGCGCGGCGCCCCACATCCCCTGGGACCGGTTGCTGTTCAGCGCCAAGGAGGCGGTCTACAAGGTGTGGTTCCCCCTCACCCGTAAACCGCTCGGCTTCGAGGACGCCCGGCTGCGCTTCACCCGCGAGCCAGGAGCGGCGGGCCTGGAGCACGGCACGTTCTCGGTCCGGCTGCTGGTGCCCCTGCCGCCCGCGCTCGTACGGGCGGCCGACGGCGGGGCCGTGGACCTGACGGGCCGGTGGCTGGTGGGCGAGGGCATGGTGCTCACCGCGCTGACGCTCCCCGCGGCCGGCTCCGGCACCGCCTGAACGGCCGGTGTTACCTCGAAGTCTAGGAATTCACTCAGGAGCCATTCCGCGCCCTTGGTCGGCCATTTTGGGGAGCCCATCATGGTGATGACCTCCACCCGCACAGCCGGGCGGAATACGGCCGAGGAAAGGCATCGCATGGGCAGGGAATGGGGAACTCTGACGGCCGGTGGCCGAAAAGCACGGGTGAAAGTCACCGGACCGGCGCTGGACCCGGAACGGCCCCACTTATTCCCGTCAATCGGCGAGTACCCGATATACGATGCCTTCGTCTATCAGGCCATGCTCGCCGACGAACCCCGCAACGAGGTGTTCCGGGAGGCCATCGTCCGGCAGGCGCCCGGCGCCACGGTGCTGGAGATCGGCTGCGGGCCCGATCTGTTCTGGTCGCTGTGTGCCGCGGACGCCGGTGCGGACCGCGTCGTCGCCATCGAGAGCCTGGACGACAGCGCCCGCCGAGCGGAGAAACTGGCCCGGGACCGGGCGCCGGACCGGATCAGCGTCGTGGCGGGCCTGTCGACCGAGGTGACGCTCGCGGAGCGGGCGGAACTGTGCATCGCCGAGGTGGTGGGCTGCATCGGCGGCTCCGAAGGCATGGCCCGCGTGATCGAGGATGCCCGGAGCCGGCTTCTGTCGCCGGACGCCCAGGTGGTGCCGCATCGGGTCCGTACGCTGGCCGCGACGGTCTGCCTCGCCGACCTGATGCCCGAAGGCCCCGGCGTGTCGGAGAGCGTGGTGCCGTACGTGGATTCGGTCTTCCGTGCGGCCGACGGCTTCTTCGACCTGCGGATGTGCGTCGGCGGGATCGGGTACGACGCGATCCGCTCGACCACCGGAGACGTCGAGGATCTGCGGTTCAACGACGGGGGAGTCACGGCAGAGCGGCGAACTGCGGCTGACCGCAACCCGGCCGGGCAAGGTCGACGGGCTGCTGCTCTGGCTGGACCTGCAGGGCCGGCCCGGTGGCAAGCGCCTCGACACGCTGTCGACCCGGACCAACTGGCTTCCGGTGTACGTACCGCTGCTGGCCGACGAGCAGGTGTCCCTCGACCCGGGCGACGTCATCGAGTTGCAGGTGTCGTGCGAGCCGAGTGCCGACGGAGTCCACCCGGACTACCGGTTCGCCGGAACGGTACGGCACGCCGACGGACGGCGCATCCCGGTCACGGCCGAGTCGCTCTACGGCGGATCTACGTACCGTCAGACACCCCTGCACAAGGCTCTGTTCAGCGCCGCGTAACCGGCCGCGGGCCGCTGGACAACACCGAAGAAGCGGCCCCGTGTGCCGGTGCACACGGGGCCGCTTCTTCGTGTTCTTCGTGGTGCCCTCGGGTCAGAGCTCGTCCAGTTCCAGCGGCGCGAGCTCGTCGAACACATCCCCCGGCCCGGGGTTGGCCGGGTGGCTGCCGCCGCCGAGATGACGTACGACGCCCCACACGGCGTTCAACGCCGTGGTGACCGCGCCCTCCGCGAAGCCGCCGGTCCAGGAGATGTCGTCGCCGGCCAGGAAGAATCCCCGCTGGTGCGCAGGCAGCTCATCCTGCATGAAGTGGGTGAACAGGCGGCGCTGGTAGCGGTAGTGGCCCGGCAGGTTGGCCTTGAAGGCTCCGGTGAACCAGGGTTCGTTCTCCCAGGTGACGGCCACCGGCGGCGCGATGATGTGAGACCGGATGTCCACGCCCGGATAGATTTCGCCGAGCGAGCGCAGGATGACGTCCAACCGCTCCTCGGCGGACAACGCGGCGACCCGCTGCGAGTCGTCGTTCCAGGTGTAGGACAGACACATCACTCCGGGTCGGTCGGGCCCCCGGCCGAAGAGATACACCGAACGCGGCAGCCTGTCGGTGAGCGTCATGCCCATCACGTCCCGCCCGGTAGCGGCGTCGACGTCCTGCCAGAACGGCCGGTCGGTGAGCGCGAACAGTTTGGAGGAGCCCATGTAGTGGGTGCGCTCTATCGCCGACCGGACCGGCCCGGGCAGCAGCGCGTCGTCGCAGGCGACCCGGCTGTTCAGCAGCCGGTGCTGCCCGGTGAAGACCACCGCCCGGTAGCCGCGCGTCCGGCCGTCGGCGTCGGTGACCTCGATGCGTTCCCCCGCACGGCGCAGCGCGGTGACGGCGGGCCGGGGCCGGTTCTCGTGGAGTGTGGCGAGCGACGTACCGGCCGGCCAGTGCGCGAGGCCCTCGGGAGCGTGCCGCCACAGGCCCAGCGGTACCTGTTCGCAGCCGCCCTCGATGGTCTGCTGGTCGACGTCGGCCTCGGTGTAGACGACGCGGAGGATCTCCAGCATCGAGTTGGGGAAGTCGGTGTCCCAGCCGCCGGTGCCGAAGCCGACCTGCCCGAAGAGCTCACGGAGCCGGAAGGAGGCGAAGGCGGGCGTGGAGCTGAGGAAGCCGTAGAAGGACTGGTCGTCGAGGAGCGGCACGAGGCGGTTCCACACCGCCTTGACCGTGGCCGTGTCCCGGGTGCGGATCGCCTCCTGCATGACCCATACGTCGGCCTGCTCGCGCAGCGTCTTGTCCCAGGCGTCAGCGACCTCCCGGTAGACGGGCGGCAGATCCGCCTCGGTCCGGGCCCAGTGGCTGACGCCGCCGATGTCCAACACCGTCATGGGGGTGGAGGGGCTGAGCGGGTTGGCGAACGGGGTGGTGCGCAGGCCCAGCGTGCGGACGTAGTGGAACAGCGAGGCGGCCGAGAGTGGGAACCGCATGGCCCCCAGCTCGGCCACCTCGTCCGGAAATCCGTCGAAGCCGGCAGAGCGCATCCGGCCGCCCAGGCGTCCCGCCTCGTGGAGAACCGGACGCAGTCCCATCCGCATCAGTTCGTACGCGGCGACCAGACCGGCCATCCCGCCGCCGACGATCGCGACCTCGGTTCCCACAGCGTCGGCCGGGACACGGCCCAGGCCCGCCGGGTGGCTCAGCCAGTCGTCGTAGGGGAAGGGAAAGTCGGGGCCGAGCATGGTGATTCGAGAGCTCGACGGGCCGTTCCCGTGGGGGGTGGTGAGGAGCATGTCGGGCCTATCCCCTCGTCACGCCGGGGCCCGCTGCGGGCCGACCGGCCCTGCCCCGTGGTAGCAGACCCGGACCTCGCGCATCACACATGGCTTCTCCCTGTGGTGGGTGTGCGACCCATAGCCCAGCACGGCATGCGGGGCGCAGACCAGCGAGGACAGTGGACTCTAGGGAATTGCTGGTCATGACCGCCCCCAGCACCGACCAGCCCGGACCACCGCCACGGCCCACCTGCCCGCACCCGCACCCGCACCCGCACCCGCACCCGCACCCGCACAGGTAAGTGGCACCAGGTGGGAATCAAGTACACGAAGCGGTAGACCGAGGAATTCAAGCGGGACGCATCGCGCTCGTCGACTTCACGGGGAAGGCGGTCACTGCGGTCGCCCGGGGACTCGGGATCAGCTCCGGGTCGCTGCGCGGCTGGTATCGCCAGGCCAAGGCGAACCGGGGCGAGAGCCCGAGCGGCGAGCTGACCAGTGCCGAACGGGAGGAAGTGCGGCGGCTGCGCAATGAGAACCGCGAACAGGAGCAGACCATCGAGATCCTGAAAAAGGTGTGCCACGAACGCGGGAGGCTGCTTGCGGTAGTTGAGTAGCTGAACGCGGTGCTGCACGAGAGATGAAGGGGATCAGAGAGGCGGAGCGCAGTCCCCCTGCAGGGGATGGCTGTTGACGCGTCGTTATTGAGCCTTTTCCAAGGTAGCGGTGCTGCCCGCGAGTTGGACGGTCCTGCTCGACGACGAAGCCCCTGGTAGACGGGATCTCGACAAAGATCACCCGTGTCCGCCAGGAGCGTCGCGTGCTTGTCCACCCGTCCTCGATTGATCTGGCCAGCCGCACCCTGCGGTTTCTGACCGGACAGCTGACAGCCAGGCGGCAGGAGATCGGGAGGCGATGGCGGCGCCTTTCCGCCGCACGTCAGGCCCTGCTCCCTGACTCATCTACGGTGCGGTGACACCTCCGCCCAACTCGCCGCCGGATTCGGGATCGCGACCGTCTACCGCTACATACGTGAAGCCGTCGACGCCCTGTCCGCCCTTGCCCCGCCCCTGTGCGAGGCGATGGGGACGATCCGGGCGAAGGCGTTCGTCATCCTCAACGGCACCTTGCTGCCCATCGACCGCATCGCCGCCGACACCCCGTACTACTCCGGGAAGCATTAGCGCCACGGCATGAACGTCCAGGTCCTCGCGGATCCGCTCGGACGGCTGCTCTGGGCCTCGCCGGCTCTGCCCGGTTGGACTCACGACCTGACCGCCGCGCGACAGCACGGGATCATCGAAGCCCTCGCCGATGCGGGGCTCAAATGCTGGGCGGACAAGGCGTACCAGCGGGCCGGTGAACCCGTCCGAGTACCGTTTCGAGGTCGTTGCCGCCTCAGGAGATGGAAGCGCCGCCACACCACCACCCACGCCAAGATCCGCCGCCTTGGCGAGCGGGCCATGGCCACCCTCAAGGGCTGGCGCCTCCTACGGAAGGCTCCACTGCAGCACCAACCAAATCACCGACGTCGTGAAGGCAGTCCTCGTCCTTCACCACGCATCAGCGTGGGGTTGGAAAACGCTCACTCTCGCAGCTTGACAGCCAGCATGAGGAATCAGCCATCAACCGAAACGTGTAATCGCCAGGACGGGCAACAGCTCATGCCTGTACTGCGAAGGTCACTTGCGGGACAACCCTTAAACTGGACAATATTTGGACTTTATTTGTTCATGGCGCATTCCATTCCTAGGGAATTCCGGGTCTCCGGCCTGGCATGCTGATCCGGAAGTTCACTCAGGGAGAGGTTGAAAATGCATCATTCTTTCGTCGCGGAGTTGGCCGCGCCGGGGCGCAAGGTGCCGGTGCGGGCGTGCGATCTGGAGTCGAACCCGGTGTGGCTGTTCGCCTCGATCGGTGAGTACCCGGTGTACGACGAGGCCGCGTATGAGACGATGATCAACGATGGGCGCCGGATGAGCCGGTACGCCGAGGCCGTCCGCCGCTACGCCCCCGGCCGGACCGTGCTCGATATCGGCACAGGGCAGGACGCGGTGTGGGCACTGGCCGCCGCCCGCGCCGGAGCGCGGCATGTGTGGGCCGTGGAAGTCATCCCCCGGTCGGCGCGGATCGCCCGGACGAAGATCGAGCAGGCCGGTTTCGCCGACCGGATCACGGTGATCGAGGGGCTGTCCACGGAGATCGAGCTGCCCGAGCCCGTCGAGATGTGCGTCTCGGAGATCATCGGCACGCTCGGCGGCTCCGAGGGTGCGGGGTCCGTGCTGCGGGACGCACGGGAGCGGCTGGTGAAGCCCGGCGGGGTCTTCATCCCGCACCGCAGCGCCACCACCGCCGTCGCCCTGGACCTGGACAGCGCGAACCTCGGCAGGCCGCCTGGTTTTCCGCCCATAACCTTCCCTTATGTGGAGGAGGTGTTCGCCTCGGTGGGCCGCGCCTTCGATCTGCGGGTGGTCATCGAGGGGCTGCAGGACAACCCGAAGGTACGGGAGCGGTCGTATCTGTCCGGCCCCGTAGAGGTGGAGCCGCTGGAGTTCAACGGCGAGCTGCAGCCGGAAGGCGCGGACGCCGCCGAACTGGCGATCACCCGGCCGGGCCGCTTCTCCGGGCTCGCCCTCGGGGTGCGCCTGTGGGTGGCCGAGGACGATGAGCCGATCGACTCGCTGGTCCAGCCGAGCAGTTGGACCCCGGTGTACGCCCCGCTGTCGGAGGAGGGGCTGTCGGTGCGGCCGGGAGACCGCTTCGAGTTCGACTTCACCACGACGCTGAGCGACGACGGCGTACACCCCGACTACGCGCTCACCGGCGAGTTGCACCGGTCCGGTGCTCCGGCGGTGCCGCTGAGCTGGACCTCGACGCACCATGGGGAGGGCTTCCGCACGACGCCCTTCTACCGCTCGCTGTTCCCCGGGCCAGGAGGGCCCTGACCAGGTGGGCCATCAGCGCGGATGTCGTCGCTCATCGTGGCGCAGTCGAAGCCGTCCGCGGGGTGGGCGGAGTCGCCCAGACCACGGAGGTCCGGTACGACGACGGGGTGCCGTGCCGTCAGCTTCGGGACCAGGTGCCGCCAGTGACAGCCGGTCTTGGGCACGCCGTGCAGCAGTATTACCACCGGGCCGGAGCCGGCCGTTCGGTAATGCAGCTTGGTCCCGTTACGGCGACGCGGCTGGTGCGGACAGGTGCTCCAGGATGGTCGGAAATCATTGCTTCCCCATGATCGATCTCAGAGGTTCGGGGCTGAGTAGTCTCGAATGAACGCTGGCATGAGCCACTGGCAACCACAGGTGTCTTCCGCGCTCGCGCGGCCGTGGATCGCAGCCGTCAGTCGGTGCCGACGGCCGCCCGCGGGGTCAGCATCGCCATGACGGCGTTGACGGAGGCGGTGAAGCGGTCGCGCTGGTCCGCGCCCGCGCACGACAGCACCTTCAGACCGCTGTTGAGCGAGGCCGGCATGGTGGCCGCGGACCTCGGATCCACGCCGAGGGCCTGCTCGCCCTCCGCGTGGGCCTCAGCAGCGCGCTGTGGAGCGCGGTCTCGAGGCGGCTTCGGTTGCCCTCGATCCGCCGCGCGATCTTCGGGGCCGAATCGCCATGCTCCCCGGGGCGTCGACCGCGAAACAGCCCTGGGCGTGTCCGGTTTCGGGGCCGCCGCGCTGATTCCCAGGAGATCCCGGACGGCGTCCAGGGCCGATGTCCGCGTCGCCGGTATGTCGGGCGTGCTCGGCCCCGCGGCGCCGGAGAGGAAGCGGTCGAGCGCGGCCGGATACAGGCCGCGCTCGGACCCGTAAGTCCCGTACGGGCTTGCCCGCGCGATGTCCAGTTCGTCCACCAGGTCGCCGGTGGAGGTCCCCTCGTAGCCATTGCGCCAGAACAGCCGCATCGCGACGTCCGGCGCGGCCTCCGGATCGAATTCCTTCCTCCGTGCCGTACCGGCACGCTCACCCTTTTGGGATCGATCAGTCAATGACATGGTGGGCGCTGCCCGGGGGCAGCGCCCACCATCACCGCCTCACCCGGCGGGCGCTCCTCTGCCGGACCCGTGGGCGCATCGCCTTGCGGGCGTCGATGGCCACTACCTCGAAGTTGTCCACCGTACGGTTCACCCGGCCGAAGAGGTTGTCCGGACCCGCGATGCAGACCTTGGTGATGCCTTGCGCTTGCATCGTTTCCACCATGTCCGGCCAGCGGATCGGGCGGTCGAAGGTGTCGAGCAGCATGGTGCGCACACCGTCCGCGTCGGTCAGCAGCTCACCGTTCTGGTCGGCGACGACCGGCAGCTTGGGGTCGGCCACCTCGAAGGTGCCGAGGACCTCCTCCTCCGCCTTGCGGCGCAGGTCGCCGAATGCCGGGGCGTGCACGGGCGGCCACATGGTGTACATGTTGTATCCCCCGAGCTCGCCGATCCGCTTCTTGAACCGGTCGAGCACGGGCTCGCGCAGGGATACGAGGTAGAAGCCCCGGTCGATGTAGCCGGAGACGTCGTGCCACTCCCCCTCGGCGTCCAGTTCGGCCAGCGCCTCCTGAAGCCGCTCCTCGGGGGTGTGGATCACGCAGTGCGTGACCGCCTCACGGTGCTCCTGGCGGAAGTACTCCTCCTCGCAGCGCGCCAGCTCGGCGGTGAGCCGCACGGTCTCCTCGAACGGCAGGGACCCCGCGTAGGTCACCGCGGCCCGCTGGCCGAAGCTCGGTCCCGCGCACAGCTCGGGCCGCACTCCCAGCGTCTCCTCCGCCCAGTCGGCGAGGGAGAGACAGACCGTCAGGAAGGCGATCTGGGTGTGCGCGCTGTACTGCTCCTCCTCGTCGGCGTCCGACTGACGGTACCGGTCGAACACGGAGTACCCCACCACCTCGTCGGCGATCGCGAGCCGACGCCGCGCATGGGGGTTGGTCAGCAGGAACTCGCCCACATCGGTGAAGCGGAAGGGCCCCATCCCGGGGAAGACCATCGCCGTACGGCTGGTCTCCGGATCGGATGTCCGCTCCTCTGTGGCCTGCGGCCCGGTGATCTGCTGCTCCGTCATGCCTTCGCTCGCGGTGCCAGGTCGAGAGCGAGCTGCTCAAGCTGTCGTTTGTCGGGCTTGCCGTTGCGGTTCAGGGGGAATCGCTCCAGGACGTGAATGCGGTTGGGGTGCTCGATGTCGGGCAGCAGGGAGGTGATCGGCTCTCGCCAGTGCCGCGGCTCGCGCTGCTGCTCGTCCTCCACGAAGAAGAAGAGCTGGCAGCCGCGCTGTTCGTCGGGGATCGGGACGACCTTGACCAGGCAGCCGGCCGCGGCCAGCTTGTGCTCGATGATCTCGGGATAGAGCGTGTGGCCGTTGCGGTGCGCCGCGGCCTTCCTGCCGAGGACGAAGAGGTTGTCCCCGCCGTCCAGATAGCCGAAGTCGCCGGTGGGGTACCAGTCGCTCCTTGCGGGGTCGATGGGGGTGACCGTGCCGTCCTCCGCCAGGTAGCCCTCCATCAGGTCGGGCGAGTGGATCTGGATCTCCCCGACCTCGCCGGAGGTGAGGACGGCGCCCTCGTCGTCGACGATCCGCAGGTTCAGGCCCTCGACGGCCCGCCCGCAGGCGACCGCGTTGTCCTCGGTCGCGAAGGCCACGTTCCCGGCCTCGGTGCTGCCGTAGCTGTCCAGCAGGGGCAGTCCGAACCGCTCGACGTAGTCGGCGACCAGGCCGGGGTCCAGCGGAGCCGCCCCGCTGCAGAACATCCGGACACCGGACAGCGTGTCCGCCAGGGCGGGCTTGCGGCCGATCATGTTGAGCATGCTGCGGTAGCTGGCCGGGGTGGCGTCGACCACCGTGGCCCCGCAGGTGCCCGCCATGGTCATCGCCCGGTCGAGCCGCCGGTAGGGCGCGATGACCAGCGAGCACTTGACCAGCCAGGCTATGAGCACCATGGACAGCCCGTACTGGTGGGAGAAGGGCAGCAGCGGCAGCAGGACGTCATCGGGGCGATGGCCCACCTGCTGGGCGTTGCGCTCCAGGTTCTTCAGGAACTTCGCCCCGGTCTTGACGATGCCCTTGGGCTCCCCGGTGGAGCCGGAGGACCACATGATCAGGCCGTCGGGCAGCTCGCACCAGGTGTCGAGGGACAGCCGCGGCTCGGCGGCGGTCTGCTCCATGGACGCCGTGAGCAGCTCGTAGACGGTGACCTGGGCCGGGCTGTTCGCGGGCATCGGCGTGTCGTCGTCGACCACGCAGATCTTGACTCCGGCCAGGTCGCAGATGCGCTGGGTGGCCTCCGCCCGCTCCTGGTGGTCGACCATGACGATCGACGCGCCGGTGTGCATCAGGGCGAGGAGGACTCCGACGAAGCCGGCGGAGTTGCCGGCCTTCAGCATGACCCGGGTGCCTTCGCCGACCCCGCGCTCGCGGAGCGCTTCGGCGATGGTCAGGGCCCTCTGTTCGAACTCGGGAAGCGAATGCACCGCTTCCGTCGCAAAGACCTTTGCGGTCATCGGGTTTCACTGAGCCTTTCTTCTTCGTGAAGTCTCTTGGGGTGGGAGCCACCCACGACGGCGAGGCTCCGCGAGCCGTGGGCCGGGACCGCGAGTCCCCCCGGAGGTCTCCGGGGGGACTCGCGGGTCATCAGGTGTCGAGGTCGCCGAGCATCATGTCGATCAGGTCGTCGTCGTCCATCGCGTCGATGGAATCCGTCTCCTTCTCCTCGGTCTCCTTCTCGGCCTGGTCCTTGCCGCTCGCCAGCTCGGTGAGCGTGTCGAGCAGACCCGCGCGGCGCAGCCGCTCCAGCGGGATCGACGCCAAGAGGGCACGGACCCTGGCCTCGTCCGGATCGACGTCCGGCTCGGCCGGGCCGTCCGTCGCCACCCGGCCGCGCAGATACTCGGCGAGCACCGCGGGCGTGGGGTTGTCGAAGATCAGCGTGGAGGGGAGGCGGAGCCCGGTGGCCGAGTTCAGCCGGTTGCGGAACTCCACGCCCGCCAGGGAGTCGAAGCCGAGGTTCTGGAAGGAGCGGTCGGGCTCGATGGACTGGGCGCCGCTGTGCCCAAGGACCATCGCCGCGCTGCCGCGCACCAGGTCGAGCAGCGCCCGCTCGAGTTCGGCCCCGGCCAGACCGGCCAGCCGGACCTTGGCCGATTCGGGAGCGGTCGCCTTCCCGCCGGCCGCCGCCTTGCTCCGCGCCCGGACCACACCTCGCAGCAGAGTGGGGATGTCGGTCTGGCCGCTGAGCGCGGAGGTCTCCAGCCGCATCGGTACGAGCAGGGCGTCCTCGCTCAGGGCGCCGGCGTCCAGCAGACGCAGACCGCCCGCGATGGACAGGGCCGCCATGCCCTCGCGCGCCATGCGCACCATGTCCGCCTGGCTGAGGGTGCCGGTCATGCCGCCGGCCTGCTCCCACGGGCCCCAGGCCAGTGAGACCGCCGGGAGGCCGAGGCCGCGCCGGTGTGCGGCGAGCGCGTCCAGGAACGAGTTGGCGGCGGCGTAGTTGCCCTGTCCCGGGCTGCCGAACACGCCGGCGACGGAGGAGAACATCACGAACTCCGCCAGGTCCGTCTCCCGGGTCAGCTCGTGCAGGTTCCACGCCGCGTCGACCTTCGGCTCGAAGACCGCGTCGATCCGCTTCGGCGACAGGGTGTCGATGACACCGTCGTCGAGTACGCCCGCCGCGTGCACGACCGCGGTCAGCGGGTGGTCGGCGGGTATGCCGGACAGCACCCGCTCCAGCGAGGCACGGTCGGCCACGTCACAGGCCGCCAGTGTCACCGACGCGCCCGCCTCGGTCAGTTCGGCCGCGAGGTCGGCGGCGCCCTCCGCGTCCGGCCCGCGCCGGGAGACAAGCACCAGGTTGCGCACCCCGCGCTCGGCCACCAGATGGCGTGCCACCTCGCGGCCCAGGCCGCCGGTGCCGCCGGTCACCAGTACCGAGCCCTCGGGGTCGAGGGTCCGGGGCATGGTGAACACGTTCTTGCCGATGTGCCGGGCCTGGCTGATGTACCGCACCGCGTCCGGGGCCCGCCGCACGTCCCACGCCGTCACCGGGATGGGGTGCAGCGCACCGCTGTCGAAGAGCTCGGCCAGCTCGACCAGCATCCGCTGGACCCAGTCGTAGTCGGCCGCGACCAGGTCGTACGCCGTGTACTTCACTCCGGGGTGGTCCTGGGCGACGACCTCGGGGTCGCGTACGTCGATCTTGCCCATCTCCAGGAACCGCCCGCCCCTGGGCAGCAGCCGCAGGGAGGCGTCGACGAACTCGCGGGCGAGCGAGTCAAGGACCACGTCCATGCCCCGGCCGCCGGTCGCCTCCATGAAGCGCGGCTCGAAGTCCAGGTCACGGGAGGAGGCGATGTGCTTCTCGTCGAATCCCATCGCCCGCAGGGTGTCCCACTTGCCGGGGCTGGCCGTGGCGTACACCTCGGCGCCGAGGTGGCGTGCGAGCTGTACGGCCGCCATGCCCACACCGCCGGTGGCGGTGTGCACCAGGATGGACTCGCCCGCCTGTAGCTTGCCGAGTTCCACCAGGCCGATGTAGGCGGTCAGGAAGACCACCGGTACGGAGGCGCCCTGCGCGAACGTCCAGCCGCTCGGCATGCGGACGATCTGCCGCCGGTCGGCGATCGCGATGGGCCCGAACGAGGCGTTGATCATGCCCATGACCCGGTCGCCGGGGGCCAGGTCGGTCACGCCCGGGCCGACCTCCAGGACCACACCGGCGCCCTCGCCGCCCATGGTGGCGTCGTCCTCGGGGTACATGCCGATGGCGATCAGCGCGTCACGGAAGTTCAGACCGGCGGCACGCACCGCGATGCGGACATATCCGGGAGCCAGCGGCGCCTCGGCCGCGGGGTCGGGCAGCAGCGAGAGGTTGTCCAGGGTGCCGCCGCCCGTGGTGCCGAGCTTCCACGCCGAGGTGCCGGCGGGGGCTTCGAGCACCCGCCCGGAGGCGTTCCTGGCGAGCCGGGGGACCAGCCCCTGGCCGGTGCGGACGGCCACCTGGTGCTCGCCCGCCGCCATCGCGGTCGTCACCACACCGGCGGCCGCGGCGGCCGATTCGGCGTGGCGGTCGAGGTCCACCAGCAGGAGCCGGCCGGGGTTCTCCGTGGCCGCCGAGCGCATCAGTCCCCACACGGCGGCGTTGGACAGTCCGGCGACGCCGTCGCCGGGTGCCGCGGCGACCGCGTCGCGGGTCACCACGACCAGCCGGGATCCGTCGAACCGGTCCTCGGCGAGCCAGGACTGCACCAGGGCCAGCGCCCGGTGGGTGGCCTTCCGGGTGGCGTCGGCGAGATCGTCGGCGTCCGGCTCCGCGCCGCACCAGGCCCAGACCACGTCGGGCACCGCGGCGCCCTCGTCGAGGGCGGTGACGAGCGCGTCCACTCCGGTGTACTCGGCGTGCCCGACACCGGAGGCGGTGAGCAGTTCGCCCACCCGCGCCCGGTCGGCGCCGACCACGGCCGTGGACACACCGGCCGCGGTCCGGTCGCCGCCGCGGGCGTCGGCGAGCACATCCCAGTGGGCCCGGAAGAGCGTTCCGTCGCCGCCGGTGGAGCGCGGCCCGGACGCGAACCGCTCGGCCGCGACCTCCCGCACCACCAGCGACTCCACCGAGGCGACGAGCGCACCCGTGGCGTCGGTCACCAGCAGCGCGACCGTGTCCTTGCCCTGCGGGCGCAGCCGCACCCGCACCCGTCCTGCGCCCACGGCGTGCAGGGTCACCCCGGTGAAGGAGAACGGCAGGGTCACGCGTCCGCTCTCGCCGCCGAAGTCGCCCATCTCCATGGCGTGCAGAGCGGCGTCGAGCAGGGCGGGGTGCAGACCGAACCGTCCGGCTTCCTGGGCGGCCGAGTCCGGCAGCGCCACCTCGGCGTAGACGTCGCCGTCCAGCCGCCAGACCGACTCCAGGCCCTGGAAGACCGGTCCGTATCCGTAGCCGGCCTGGGCCAGGCCCTCGTAGAAGCCCTCCATCGGCACCTGCTCGGCGCCCGGGACGGGCCACTGAAGCAGGCTGTCGGTGGCCGCTGCGCCGCTGTCCGCGTCGAGGACGCCCTGGGCGTGCCGCACCCACTCCTCCCCCGGCTCGTCGCTGTCGGAGCGCGAATACACGCCCAGCGGCCGTGAGCCGGACTCGTCGGCGGGGCCGACCACGAGCTGGACGCGGACGCCGCCCTGCTCCGGCAGGAGGAGCGGGGTCTCCAGGGTGAGTTCGCCGAGCCGTCCCGCGCCGGTCTCGGTGCCCGCGAGCAGGCCGAGCTCCACGAATCCGGTGCCGGGGAAGAGCACTCCGCCGGCCACGGCATGGTCGGCGAGCCACGGGTGGGTCTGCAGCGACAGGCGTCCGGTCAGCACCGTACGGTCGCCCTCGGCCAGTTCGGTGAGGCCGCCGAGCAGCGGGTGGTCGACCCTGCCGAGGCCGACGCTCCGGGCGTCGCCGGTCACGGCGCCGCCCGCCTCGAGCCAGTACCGCTTGTGCTGGAAGGCGTAGGTCGGCAGGGCGACGCGGCGTGCGCCGCGCCCGGAGTACACCGCGTCCCAGTCCACGCCGACGCCGTTCGCGTACAGGGTGGCGACCGCCTCCGCCAGCGTCTGGGCCTCGGCGCGCCCGGAGCGGGCCAGGGGCACGAAGGCCGCGTCGGCGCCGACGGCGTCCAGGCAGTCCTGGCCCATCGCGGTCAGCACGGCGTCGGGGCCGAGCTCCACGCACGTCGTCACGCCCTGGTCGGCGAGGCGGCGCATGCCGTCGTCGAAGCGGACCGCTTCCCGCACATGGCGGACCCAGTACTCCGGGGTGGCCAGTTCGGCGCCCGCGACATCGCCGGTGACGTTGGAGATGACCGGGATGGCCGGGGACGAGTACGCCAGGCAGGCGGCGATCTGGCCGAACTCCTCCAGCATGGCGTCCATCCGGGGGGAGTGGAACGCGTGGCTGACCCGCAGCCGCTTGGTCTTGCGGCCCTTGGCCTCCCAGTGGCCGGCGAGTTCGAGTACCGCGTCCTCGTCGCCGGAGAGCACCACCGAGGTGGGGCCGTTGAGCGCGGCCAGCGACACCTGGTCCTCGCGGCCCTTCAGGCTCTCGGCCACTTCCTGCTCCGATGCCTGGACGGCCACCATGGCGCCGCCCTCGGGCAGTTCCTGCATCAGCCGTCCGCGGGCCGCCACCAGGGCGCACGCGTCCTCCAGGGACAGCACCCCGGCGACGTGGGCCGCGGCGATCTCGCCCACCGAGTGCCCCATCAGGAAGTCGGGGCGCACGCCCCAGGACTCCAGCAGGCGGAACAGGGCCACCTCGAAGGCGAAAAGACCGGCCTGGGTGAACATCGTCCGGTTGAGGTCGTCACCGGTCGCGGCGGCGTCGTCCTCGGGGCCGAAGACCACGTCGAGCACGGAGGTCCCGAGGCGCACATCCAGGTAGTCGCACGCTTCGTCGAACACGTCGGCGAAGAGCGGGTAGGTCTCATAGAGTTCACGGCCCATGCCCAGCCGCTGGGCGCCCTGGCCGGTGAACAGGAACGCCACCCGCTGGGCCGTGGACCTGCCAAGGACCAGGCCCGGCGCGTCGGTCTCCTCGGCGAGCGCCGCGAGGCCGCGCAGCAGCCCCTCACGGTCGGACGCCACCACCACGCCACGGTGTTCGAGCGCGGCGCGGGACACGGCAGTGGACCATCCGACGTCGACCGGCCGCGCGTCGGGGTGGCGCACCACGTGCTCGCGCAGCCGCGCGGCCTGCGCCCGCAGCGCCTCCTCGCTCCTGGCGGACACCAGCCAGGACACGGGCTGGGAGGCCGTGTCCGCGTCGGTGTCGGCGTCCGTGGTGGGGGCCGGCTCCTGCGGCGGGGCCTGTTCGATGATGGCGTGCGCGTTGGTGCCGCTCATGCCGAACGAGGAGATACCGGCCCGGAACGGCCGCCCGGTCTCCGGCCAGGCGCGCTGCTCGGCGAGCAGCGCCACACCGCCCGACGACCAGTCCACGTGCGGGGTCGGTTCCTCCACATGCAGCGTCTTGGGCAGGATGCCGTGGCGCATGGCCATCACCATCTTGATGACGGCACCCACACCGGCCGCCGCCTGGGTGTGGCCGATGTTCGACTTGAGGGAGCCCAGCCATACCGGCTGCCCCTCCGGGCGGCTCTGGCCGTAGGTGGCGATCAGCGCCTGCGCCTCGATGGGGTCACCGAGCGAGGTTCCGGTGCCGTGCGCCTCGATCACGTCGATCTGGTCCGCGGTCAGCTCGGCGTTGGCCAGCGCCTGCCGGATGACGCGCTGCTGGGAGCGGCCGTTGGGGGCCGTCAGACCGTTGCTGGCACCGTCCTGGTTGACGGCGGAGCCACGCACGATCGCCAGGACCTCGTGGCCGTTGCGCCGGGCGTCCGAGAGCCGCTCCAGCAGGAGGACGCCGACGCCCTCGGCCCATGACGTGCCGTCGGCCTCGGCGCCGAACGCCTTGCAGCGGCCGTTGGAGGAGAGCCCTCGCTGGCGGCTGAAGAGGATGAAGTCACCCGGGGTCGGCATGGTGGCGACACCGGTGGCGAGCGCAAGATCGCATTCGCCCTGGCGCAGCGAGTGCGCCCCCTGGTGCAGGGAGACCAGCGACGAGGAGCACGCGGTGTCCACGGTCCACGCCGGGCCCTCGAAGCCGAAGGTGTAGGAGATGCGCCCGGAGGCGACGCTGCCCGCGATGCCGGTCAGCGCGTAGCCCTCCAGGCCGCTCTTGGTGCTCTGGAGGTGGGGCCCGTAGTCGTGGTGCTCCGCGCCGGTGAAGACGGCGGTGCGGCTCCCCCGCAGCTTGGTCACGTCGATGCCGGCCCGCTCGAAGACCTCCCAGCTGGTCTCGAGGAGCAGCCGCTGCTGCGGGTCCATGGCGAGCGCCTCACGCGGCGATATGCCGAAGAACTCCGCGTCGAACTCGGGCGCGTCGTGGATGAACCCGCCGTGGGTCGCGTAGCTGGTGCCGGGGCGGTCCGGGTCCGGGCTGTAGAGCGCCTCCAGGTCCCAGCCGCGGTCGGTGGGGAACGGCGTGATGGCGTCCACGCCCTCGGAGACGACCTTCCACAGGTCCTCGGGGCTGTTGACGCCGCCGGGGAAACGGCAGCTCATCCCGACGATCGCGATGGGGTCGTCCGAGCCCACGACGGCACGCGCGGGAGCGGCGTCGTCCGTGGCCACGGGGAAGATCAGCCGGTGGAGGTGGTCCACGAGCTGGCGGGGCGTCGGATACTCGAAGGCGAGCGACACTTCGAGGGTGAGCCCGGTGGCGGCGACAAGACCTCGGTGCAGGTTGACCGCCGCGAGCGAGTCCAGCCCCAGGTCGAGAAACGAGCTCTCCGCGTCGAGCGTGCGCGGTGACTCGGACCGCAGCGCCGCGGCGACGTGGGCGCGTACCAGGTCGAACAGGACCCTGCGCTGTTCGTGGTCCGGCAGTTCGTGGAAGTCCGGACCGAGTGAGGGCGGTTCAGGGCTCTCGTCCGGTCCAGCCTGCGCGATGGAATCTCCCGAGTCACTGGACCCGTTCAACATGGTGCTCACCTAACTCCTGCCTTGGGTAAAACCGTGCGTCGAAGCTGTGTGCCGCGCCGGCCTCGGCTGCGGCGTGGGGCGCCCGCCCGCGGGCCGTCGGTGCGGGCGGGCGCGTGCTGCGCTAGAGGCTGGCCACCCAGTCCTCGATGGCCTGTGCGGTGGTGCCCGCCTGCTTCTCCATCATCGTGAAGTGGGTTCCGGGTACGTCGATCACGGAGTCGGCCGGCCAGTCCGACTGCCAGCCCGCCGGGTCCGGGCCCACCTCTCCCATCGGTTCCGCCGCACGGACGAGGAGGCTGGGAACCGCGCTCTCCGGCGGCTTCCACCCCTCGAACAGATGCAGATACCAGCCCATGGCCGACATCCGGACACCCTCCATGGAGACGAGGGTGTCCCGCTCGTACATCTCGTCGAGCATGGTGTTCTCGAACTGGCCGATGCTCGCGCTGTCCGGAAGGTAGGTGTCCAGCAGGACGACTCCCGCGGGCGGTGTGCCCTGGCTCTCCAGAGCGGCGGCCACCGAGTGGGCGACCATTCCGCCGGCCGACGAACCGACCAGGACGACCGGGGCGCCGTCGGCGTACTCCGAGACGATCCGCGCCTGGAGGTGGAACAGCGCCTCCGGGGTGGCCGGAAGGCTCTCGCCCTGGACGAACCCCACGGCGGGCAGGGCCGCGACGTCCCGGCTGCCCCGGAACGGGGCGGCGAGCTGCGCGTACTGGTGGACGCCGCCCAGCGCCATGTAGGAGGAGCAGCACATCAGCCGGGGATGCTCGGCACCCCGGGAGAGCCGCACGGGCCTGAGAGTCCCCTCGAAGTCGGCCGGGTCCTCGAAGGTGGGACGCAGCCGCGCGGCGTTCACCAGCAGATCCATGCCGACCTTGGTCTTGCCCTGCGCCGCCGCCTCCCGGAACAGGGAGCCGAGGGTGTCGGGCGCGTCCGCCTGCGGCGCCGGAGGCGCGGTCGCGGGCGTCGGCGTGGCGGCCTGGGCCGATGTCGGCTCGGTCTGACGGTCGGCGGCAGCGGACGCCGTCGCGGCCGCGAGCCGGGGCCGCAGATGGGACACCAGCTCCAGGGGGCGCGGGTGGTCGAAGACGACCGTGGTGTCCAGCCGGAGGCCGGTGATCGCGGCGAGCTGGTTACGGAACTCCACCGCCGTAAGGGAGTTGAAGCCCATCTCCATGAACTCGTGGCTGGTGTCGACCCCGTCGGGTGACGTGTAGCCGAGCACCGCGGCGGCGAGCGTACGCACCAGTTCGAGCAGTGCCTCCTCGGTCTCGGTCTCCGACAGTCCGGCGAGCTGCTGCCGCAGCTGGGTGGGCTGGTCGCCGGCCTCGGACTCGACCGCCCGGGCCGTACGCCGGGCTGCGGACTCCGGGACGATGGCACGGAACACGGCGGGCATCGCGGCGCCCTGGGCGCGCAGCGCACCCAGGTCCACCCTGGTGGGGATCACCACGGCCTGGCCGGAGGTGACGCCCTCGTCGAACAGCTCCAGGCCCTCCTTGGAGGAGAGCGGCACCAGGCCCGAACGCGACACCCTGCGCAGGTCCCCCTGCCCGAGGTGGCCGGTCATGCCGCTGGCCTGTTCCCACAGGCCCCACGCCAGTGAGACACCCGGCAGCCCCTGAGTCCGCCGCCATGACGCGAGGCCGTCCAGGAACACGTTGGCCGCGGCGTAGTTGCTCTGTCCGGCCGAGCCGAGCACGCCGGCGGCCGACGAGAAGAGCACGAAGGCCGACAGGTCCATGCCCGCGGTCAGCTCGTGCAGGTTCCACGCGGCGTCCACCTTCGCCCGCAGCACCGGCTCGACCCGCTCGCGCGTCATGGAGGCGAACAGCCCGTCGTCCAGCACCCCGGTCGCGTGCACCACGGCGCTCAGCGCGAACTCCTCGGGCAGCCCCGACAACACCGCGGCGAGCGCCTCACGGTCCGAGGCGTCACACGCCGCGATCATCACCTCGGCGCCCGCGGCCTCCAGTTCGGCCCGCAACTCGGCCGCGCCGTCCGCGTTCACGCCACGGCGGGACAGCAGCACCAGCTTCCCGACGCCGTGCCGGGTCACCAGGTGCCGGGCCACCAGACCGCCCAGCACACCCATGCCGCCGGTCACCAGCACCGCGCCGGAGCCGAACGTCGCCGACTCGGGAGCGTCGCCCGAGGGCAGCGCCCGGGCCAGGCGCGGCACGCGGACCTCACCGGAGCGCACCACGACCTGCTCCTCACCGGAGGCCGCCACACCCGCGAGGAGTCCCGCCGACTTCTCGACATCGTCGGTGTCGACCAGCACCACCCGGCCCGGGTTCTCCGACTGCGCCGAGCGCACCAGTCCCCATACGGCCGCGCCCGCCAGGTCCGTGACACCGTCACCGGTGTCCACGGCGCCGTGCGTCACCAGCACCAGCCGGGTCGCCGCGAACCGCTCGTCCGCCAGCCACGACTGGACGGTCTCCAGCGCCTCGGCGACCCGCGCATGCACCTCGTCCACCACGGCCGCGCCGCCCGGGGCCACCGGCAGCACCACCATGCCGGGCATGAGCGTGCCCGACGACACGGCGTCGCCGAGCGCCACCGGGTCCGTGTACACGTCGACGGTGACGCCCGACATCTCCAGCGCGGCGCCCACGCCGAGGAGGTCGTCGCCCAGTACCGCCGCCCAGCCCTGCGCCACGCTCTCGGTGGGCTTGACCGCGTCCGCCGTCCACTCCATGTGGAACAGCGCGTCACCGTTCGTCCGGCCCGCGTTCCGCAACGCCTGGGCCTGGATCGGCCGCAGGACGAGGGAGTCGACCGAGGCCACCGGGCGGCCCGAGGTGTCGGCTATCGCCAGGGACACCGCCTGCCGCCCGTCCGGGACCATCCGGACCCGGAGGGCTCCCGCGCCGACGGCTTCGAGGGAGAAGCCCTTCCAGGAGAACGGCAGCAGAGTGCCCGCGCTCGGCGCGTCATCGCCTCCGCGCATCGCCTTGCTCACGCCGATCGCGTGGAGGGCCGCGTCGAACAGGGCCGGGTGCAGGCCGAAGTACTTCGCGGTGCCGAGCTGCTCCTCGGGCAGTTCCACATCGGCGAACACCGCGTCGCCGCGCCGCCAGGCGCGCCGCAGCCCCTGGAACGCGGGGCCGTAGCGCAGCCCGTGCTCGGCGGCGTGCTCGTACCCGCCGGAGATGTCGACGGGCTTGGACCCGGAGGGCGGCCACTTCTTGAAGTCGAAGGAGGCCGCCGGGCCGGGCGGGGTGAGCACACCGTGTGCGTGCCGCACCCATGGATTGCCCAGGTCGGCCCGCTCCTCGTCGGACTCGATCCGCGAGAAGACGCTCACCTCGCGGTGGCCCGCGGCGTCGACGTCCCCCACCTCGACCTGGATCTGCACCCCGCCGCGCTCGGGCACCACCAGGGGCGCCTCGAGCACCAGCTCCTCGACGCGGGCGCATCCCACCTGGTCCCCCGCCTGTACGGCCATCTCCATGAAGGCCGTGCCGGGCACCAGCGCCATGCCTTCCACCGAGTGGTCGGCGAGCCAGGCGTGCGTGGCCATCGACAACCGTCCGCTGAGCAGCACCCCGCCGCCGCCGGCCAGCGAGACCACGGCACCCAGCAGGGGGTGCCACACCGGTCCGAGGCCCACCGAGCCCGCGTCGCCGACGCCCGCCGTCGTGTCGAGCCAGTAGCGCTGGCGCTGGAAGGCGTAGGTCGGCAGCTCCACCCGGCGGGCGTCACGCCCCTGGAACACCTTCTCCCAGTCGACGACGGCCCCGCTGATGTGCAGCTCGGCGGCCGAGGTCAGGAACCGCTCCGGGCCGCCCTCGTCGCGCCGCAGCGTGCCCACGACCACCGCCCGCGCCTCGGCGGCCTCCACCGTCTGCTGCACGGGCAGGGTGAGCACCGGATGCGGGCTCACCTCGACGAGCACCGTGAGGCCGTCCTTGAGCAGGGTGCGGGTGGTGGCCTCCAGCTCTACGGTCTGCCGCAGGTTCCGGTACCAGTACTCGGCGTCCAGACCGGCGGTGTCCACCACTGCACCGGAGACCGTCGAATAGAACGGCACCTCCGAGGAACGCGGCTCGATGTCGACCAGGGCCTTCAGTAGCTCCTCGCGGATCTCCTCCACGTGGGCGGAGTGCGAGGCGTAGTCCACCGGAACCCGGCGGACCCGGACCTCCTCGCCCTCAAGCTGGGCCACCATCTCGTCCAGCGCACCGGGATCACCGGAGACGACGACCGAGCCGGGGCCGTTGACCGCGGCGACCGAAATGGCGCCGTCCCAGGCGGCGATGCGCTCCTTGACCTGGTCGACCGGCAGCCCGACCGACACCATCCCACCACGGCCCGCCAGACCGGCGGCGATGGCCTGCGACCGCAGCGCCACCACCTTGGCGGCGTCCTCCAGCGACAGCGCGCCGGCCACACAGGCCGCCGCGATCTCACCCTGGCTGTGACCCATCACCGCGTCCGGCTCGACGCCCACCGAACGCCACAGCTTCGCCAGCGACACCATCACCGCGAACAACACCGGCTGAACGACGTCCACCCGGTCGAAACCGGGAGCGCCCTCGGTACCGCGCAGTACGTCCGTCAGCGACCAGTCCACATGAGCCGACAGGGCCGCCTCGCACTCGCTGATCGCCTCGGCGAACACCGGCGAGGAGTCCAGCAGCCCCACCGCCATCCCCGCCCACTGGGCGCCCTGCCCCGGGAACACGAAGGCGGTCCTGCGTCCCTTCGCCGCCTGCCCCCTGACCACGCCCGGGGTCACCTCGCCCTGAGCCACGGCCAGCAGGCCCCGCAGAAGGCTCTCGCGGTCGTCGCCGATCACCGCCGCGCGGTGCTCGAACGCCGACCGGGACACGGCCAGGGAGTAGCCGATGTCCGCCACCGACGCCCCCGCGAGTTCGTCGTCCTGGGCGGAGCCCTGGGCCGTCAGACGGGCGTGCAGCCGCTCGGCCTGCGCCCGCAACGCGGCCTCGCCCTTGCCGGAGACCAGCCAGGGCACGACGGGGGCGGCGACCGGGGCGGGGGCCTCGGCTCCCGGGCCCTCCTGCGGATCGGCCGGTGCCGGCTCCTCGGCTTCGGGGGCCTGCTCGATGACGGTGTGCGCGTTGGTGCCGCTGATCGCGAAGGAGGAGATCGCCGCCCGGCGGGGCCGGCCCGTCTCCGGCCAGGGCCGTGCCTCGGTCAGCAGTTCCACGGCCCCCGCCGACCAGTCCACGTGCGGGGTCGGCTCGTCGACGTGCAGCGTCTTCGGCAGGACGCCGTGCCGCATCGCCATCACCATCTTGATGATCCCCGCGACACCCGCCGCCGCCTGCGCGTGACCGATGTTCGACTTGATGGATCCCAGCCACAGCGGCCGGTCCGCCGGCCGGTCCTGGCCGTAGGACGCGATCAGTGCCTGCGCCTCGATCGGGTCACCCAGCGTGGTACCCGTACCGTGCGCCTCCACCACGTCGACGTCATCCGGGGTGAGTCCCGCGCTGTCGAGCGCCTGCCGGATCACCCTGCGCTGCGACGGGCCGTGGGGGGCCGTCAGGCCGTTGCTCGCGCCGTCCTGGTTCACCGCGGAGCCGCGCATCACCGCCAGCACGGGGTGGCCGTGGCGGCGGGCGTCGGACAGCCGCTCCACCAGGAGCACGCCGACGCCCTCGGACCAGTTGGTGCCGTCCGCGGCGGCCGCGAAGGGCTTGCAGCGGCCGTCGGAGGCGAGCCCCCGCTGACGGCTGAACTCGGTGAACGTTCCGGGTCCTGCCATGACGGTGATGCCGCCGGCCAGGGCGAAGTCGCACTCGCCCTGGCGCAGCGCCTGCGCGGCCAGATGCAGCGTCACCAGGGACGACGAACACGCCGTGTCCACCGTCACCGCGGGGCCTTCGAGGCCGAGGACGTAGGAGATCCGGCCGGAGGCGACGGCGGGCGTCTGCCCCGTCATCAGATGGCCTTCGACCTCTTCGGCCTCGATCGGGCCGGCCGCGCCGTACCCCTGGAAGGCGGCGCCCATGAACACGCCGCCGGTGGTGCCCCTGACGGACAGCGGGTCGATGCCCGCCCGCTCCAGGACCTCCCAGGACACTTCGAGCAGCAGCCGCTGCTGGGGGTCCATCGCCAGCGCCTCACGCGGGGAGATGCCGAAGAACACGGGGTCGAACTGCGCGGCGTCGTGCAGGAACCCGCCCTCGTTCACATAGCTCGTGCCCTGGCTGTCGGGGTCCGGGTTGTACACCTCCTCGTGCCAGCCGCGGTCCGTCGGGAAGGGTGAGAGTCCGTCGGCGCCGTCCGCGACCATCTTCCACAGCTCCTCGGGAGAGCTGATCCCGCCGGGGAAGCGGCAGCTCATCGCGACGATCGCGATGGGCTCACGCTGCTTCGCCTCCACCTCCTGAAGGCGCTGCCGGGTGCGGTGCAGATCGGTCGTCACCTTGTTGAGGTAGTCGCGGAGCTTCGTCTCGCTCACTGTGTGCCGTCGCTTTCTTTAAAGTCAGGGGGGTCAGAGGGCGCTGGACGCCGGTTCAGGACAGCCCGAGTTCGTTGTCGATGAAGGCGAACAGTTCGTCGTTGGACGACGATCCGATCCGTTCGACCACCTCGGCGGAGCCGGAGTCGTCGGAAGCCTCGGCCAGCTTCTCCAGGAGCTCCTTCAGCCGTCCGGCCACCTTCGTGCGCGCCTCGCCGTCGTCCATCACGTGGGAGAGCAAGGGCTCCAGCCTGTCGAGCTCGGCGAAGACCAGGGGCTCGCCCGTGCCGCCGTCCGGCAGGAGTTCCTCCCGCAGGTGGTCCACCAGCGCCGTGGGGGTCGGGTGGTCGAAGACCAGCACCGCCGACAGCCGAAGACCGGTCTCCGCGTTGAGCCGGTTGCGCAGTTCCACCGTGGTCAGCGAGTCGAAGCCCATCTCCTTGAAGGCCATGTCGGGCTCCACCGCCTCCGCCGAGCCATGGCCGAGGACGGTGGCCACCTGCACCCGCACCAGGTCAAGGAGCGCCCGGTGTTGGTCGGCCGCGGAGAGACCGGCCAGGCGGTCCCGCAGCGACCCGGTGCCGGTGTGCGTGGTCTCCGACGCCGCGGCCCGGCGCCGGGGCACCCGCACCAGGCCGCGCAGCAGCGCGGGGACGTCGCCGGTCTGGGCCTGGACGCGCAGGGCGGCGAGGTCCACGTGGGTCGGCACGAGCACGGTCTCGTCGGTCCTGAGCGCGTCGTCGAACAGCGCGAGGCCCTCCCGTGAGCTGAGCGCGTTCAGTCCGGCTCGCGCGATGCGCTGGAGGTCCGCCTCGCCGAGGTCCCCGGTCATCTCACTGCGCTGCTCCCACATGCCCCAGGCCAGGGAGACCGCGGGGAGGCCGAGCCCGCGCCGCTGGTGTGCCAGGGCGTCCAGGAAGGCGTTGGCCGCGGCGTAGTTGGCCTGGCCGCCGCCACCGAAGTTGGAGGAGGCCGAGGAGAACACCACGAACGCGGAGAGGTCGAGGTCGCGGGTCAGCTCGTGCAGGTGCAGCGCCGCGTCCACCTTCGGACGCAGCACCCTGTCCACCCGCTCCGGCGTCAGCGACTCCACCACACCGTCGTCCAGCACACCCGCCGCATGCACCACGGCCGACAACGGATACTCCGACCCGATCCCGGCCAGCAGACCCTCCACCGCCGCACGATCGGCGACATCACACGCCACCGCCCGCGCCTCGGCACCCAGCCCCGCCAGCTCCGCCACCAACTCCACCGCACCCGGCGCCTCCGCGCCACGACGACTCGTCAGCACCAGAGAACGCACACCGTGCTCCACCACCAGGTGACGGGCCAGCAACGCACCCAGACCACCCGTACCACCCGTGATCAGCACCGTGCCACCGCCGTCGAACGGCGGGGTCCCCGGTTCGGGCAGGTCCTCGGCCGGGACCACGCGGGCGAGACGCGCCGCGAGCACCCGTCCGTCCCGCACGGCCACCTGCGGCTCCTCGGCGGTCAGCGCCGCCCGTAGCGCCGATGACACGTCGCCGTGGTCCTCCGGGTCCAGGTCCACCAGCAGGAACTTCCCGGGGTGCTCGGTCTGCGCGGAGCGCAGCAGGCCCCACACGGCGGCCTCGGCCGGGGTGCGCACCTCACCGGAGGACCGGGCACCCATCGCACCGCGGGTCACGAACACCAGGTAGGAGTCGCCGAACCGCTCGTCGGTGACCCACGACCGCACCAGTTCCAGCGCGCGGTACGTGGCACCACGTACCCGTCCCGCCAGATCCGCCCCGTCGTCGATGCCGGCCGCCTCCGCGGCGCCCGCCACCATGACGACGTCCGGCGGCGTGGCCCCGGAGTCGACCGCCTCGCGCAGCGCGGCCAGATCCGCGTACGACACCACGTCGGCACCCGCGCCCTCCAGACCGGAGCGCACCCCCAGGCCGTCCGTGCCAAGGACGGCCCACGTTCCCTCGGAGGCCGGAGCCGGCGCGCCGACGGGGACGGGGGTCCAGTCCAGGCGGAAGAGCGAGTCATGCCCGGCCGCCGTGGAGCCGGCCGCCGTCTGGATCTGGCCCTCCGCCACCAGCCGCAGCACCAGGGAGTCGACGGTGGCCACGGCCCGGCCGCTGGTGTCGGCCACCGCGAGGCCGATCGAGTCGGGCCCGAGCGAGCTGAGGCGCACCCTCAGTTCCGAGGCTCCCGTGGCCCGCAGCGATACGCCGGTCCAGGAGAACGGGAGCCTGGCCAGCCCCGCCTCCTCCTGCGGCACGAACATGACGGCCTGGACCGCCGCGTCCAGCAGGGCCGGGTGCAGTCCGAACCGTTCCGCGTCCGACGCGTTCTCCTCGGGCAGACGCACCTCGGCGAAGACCTCGTCACCACGGATCCACACCGCTCGCAGCCCCTGGAAGACCGGGCCGTAGGCGAAGCCGCCCGCGGCCATTCGGGCGTAGACGTCCTCGATGTCGATCCGTTCGGCGCCCTCCGGGGGCCATACGGCGAGGTCGGCCAGGCTGGTGTCGTCCTGCGCCCCGCTCCGCGCGAGCAGACCGGAGGCGTGCTGTGTCCACGGCTGCTCCATGGTGGAGTCCTCCGGCCGGGAGTACACGTTCAGCGAGCGTGTGCCGTTCTCGTCCGGTCCGCCCACCGCCAGTTGGAGGTGGACCGCGCCCCGCTCGGGCAGGGCCAGCGGCGCCGTGAGGGTCAGCTCCTCGACCCGGTCGCATCCCACCTGGTCGGCGATGTGCAGGGCCAGTTCGAGGAAGGCGGTGCCGGGCAGCAGGATCGTGTCCTGCACCATGTGGTCGACGAGCCACGGGTCGGTCTGCGGCGAGAGGCGGCTGGTGAACAGGAAGCCGTCCGCGTCGGGCAGTTCGACGGCGGCGCCCAGCAGCGGATGCGTCGGCGGGACGAGCCCCACGGCGGTCACATCGCTGGCGAACGACGACAGGGCCTCCAGCCAGTAGCGCTCGCGCTGGAAGGCGTAGGTGGGCAGCTCGACCCTGCGGGCGCCGCGCCCGGTGAAGATCCGCTCCCAGTCCACCGCGACGCCGCCCACGTGGAGCTCGGCCAGCGCCGTCGTCAGCGACCGCGCCTCAGGGCGGTCCTTGCGCAGCACCGGCACCAGGACCGGCTCGGCGGTGCCCTCGGGGTCCGCCACGCAGTCCCGCGCCATCGCGGTGAGCACACCGTCGGGGCCCACCTCGACGAACCGGGTCACGCCCAGCTCCTCAAGGGCCCGCACCCCATCCGCGAACCGCACGGCCTCGCGCACATGCCGCACCCAGTACTCCGGCGAACACACCTCGTCCGCGCCGGCCGACCGGCCCGTCACATTGGAGACCAGCGCGATGGCCGGCGAGGCGAAGGTCAGCTCTTCGACGACCTTGCGGAAGTCGCCGAGCATCGCGTCCATGCGGGGCGAGTGGAAGGCATGGCTGACCCGCAGACGGCGGGTCTTGCGGCCCTGCTCCGACCACTGGCCTGCGATCTCCAGTACGGCGGCCTCGTCGCCCGCGATGACCACGGCCGTCGGGCCGTTGACCGCGGCGACACTCACTTCGGCCTCACGACCGGCGAGCGCCCCCGCGATCTCTTCCCCGGACGCCTCGATGGCGACCATCGCGCCGCCCTCCGGCAGCGCCTGCATCAGCCGGCCACGCGCCGCGACCAGCGTGCACGCGTCCTCCAGCGAGAACACCCCCGCCACATGCGCGGCGGCGATCTCACCGATGGAGTGGCCGATCAGCACGTCCGGCCGGACACCCCAGTGCTCAAGGAGCCGGAACAGCGCCACCTCGACGGCGAAGAGCGCGGGCTGCGTGAACGCCGTCCGGTCCAGCAGCTCGGCGTCCGCACTGTCCTCCGCCGCGAACACCACATCCCGCAGCGGACGGTCCAGCAGCACATCCAGATGGGCGCACACCTCGTCCCACGCGTCGGCGAACACCGGGAACGCCTCGTACAACTCCCGGCCCATGCCGAGCCGTTGGGCGCCCTGACCGGAGAACAGGAACGCCGTCTTGCCGGCCGCCCCCGCCATGCCCCGCACGACGCCGGGCGCGGTCTCACCCTTCGCGAGGGCGTCGAGGCCACGCAGCATGTCCGCGCGGTCCTCGCCCACCAGGGCGGCTCGCTGATCGAAGAGCGACCGGGTCGTCGCCAGGGAGTAGCCGACGTCCACCGTGGGCATGAACTCCTCGGTGAGCGTGGCGAGTTGGTTCCGCAGCCGCTCGGCCTGGCCCCGGAGGGCGGCGTCGGTCCTGCCGGAGAGGATCCACGGCACCGGGAGCCCGGTGGTGTCCGGGGCGGCCGTGGCCCGCGGCGGCTGTGGCTCGTCGGCGACCGGCGCCTGCTCGATGATGGTGTGGGCGTTGGTGCCGCTCACACCGAAGGCGGACACCGCCGCCCGGCGCGGATGGTCCGTCTCCGGCCAGGGCACCGTCTCGGTCAGTAGCTCGACGTCGCCCGCCGACCAGTCCACATGCGGTGTCGCCTCGTCCACGTGCAAGGTCTTGGGCAGGACGCCCTCGCGCATGGCCATCACCATCTTGATGACGCCCGCGACGCCTGCGGCGGCCTGTGTGTGCCCGATGTTCGACTTGATGGCGCCCAGCAGCAACGGCCGACCCTCGGGGCGGCCCTGGCCGTAGGTGGCAAGGAGTGCCTGCGCTTCGATCGGGTCGCCGAGGGGCGTGCCGGTGCCATGGGCCTCGACCACGTCCACATCGGCGGAGGCCAGCCGGGCACCGGCCAGCGTCTGCTCGATGAGCCGCTGCTGCGACGGGCCGTTGGGCGCCGTGAGGCCGTTGGAGGCGCCGTCCTGGTTGATCGCCGAGCCCCGGACGACGGCCAGTACCTGGTGGCCGTTGCGCCGGGCGTCGGACAGCCGCTCCACGAGGAGCATGCCCACGCCCTCGGACCAGCCGGTGCCGTCGGCCGATGCCGCGAACGCCTTGCAGCGGCCGTCGAACGACAGCACGCGCTGGGCGCTGAACTCGACGAACGTGCCCGGCGTGGCCATGATCGTCACACCGCCGGCCAGCGCCACGGAGGACTCCCCCTGGCGCAGTGACTGGCAGGCCAGGTGCAGGGCGACCAGCGACGACGAACACGCGGTGTCCACCGTGACGGCCGGGCCCTCGAAGCCGAAGGTGTAGGAGATACGGCCGGAGGAGACGCTGGGGGCGCTGCCGAGCCCGAGATACCCCTCCACTCCTTCGGCGTCCCTCAGGACGCGTGAACCGTAGTCGTGGTAGTTGGAGCCGATGAAGACGCCTGCCTGGCTGCCGCGCAGCACCGTGGGGTCGATGCCGGCGCGCTCGAACGCCTCCCAGGACGTCTCAAGGAGCAGCCGCTGCTGAGGGTCGATCGCCATCGCCTCGCGCGGCGAGATCCCGAAGAACGCGGGGTCGAAGTGGCCGACCTCGTCGAGGAAGCCGCCCGCCCGTACATAGCTGGTACCGGACTTCTCGGGATCCGGGTCGTAGAGGCTGTCGATGTCCCAGTCGCGGTCCTCGGGGAACCCGGAGATCACATCGCTCTCGGTCATCAGCAGGTCCCACAGCGCCTCGGGGGTACGTACCCCGCCGGGGAACCGGCAGCTCATGCCGATGATGGCGATCGGCTCGTCGGTGGCGACGGGGTTGTCGAGCGCCTCCGGCCGCTTGGGCGCGGCGGCGGTGGCGCCCCCGGTGACCGGCTGCTCGCCGAACATCTCGGTGTGCAGGTACCGGGCCAGAACGGTGGCGGTCGGGTAGTCGAAGACACAGGTGACCGGCAGCCGGAGGCCGGTGACCACGCCGAGGCGGTTGCGCAGTTCGACGGCGGTCAGCGAGTCGAAGCCGAGGTCGCGGAAGGCGCGGTCGGCCTCCACCGCGTCGGCGCTGTCGTAGCCGAGGACGTCGGCGGCCTGGTTGCGCACCAGTTCCTGGAGGAGTTTGGGCTGCTCGGCGGGGGACAGTTCCGCCAACTCCCGGCGCAGCGCGGAGATCGCGTCGTCGCCGTCGCCCGCGTCCGCGCCAGTGGTGGCGGCGGGGCGGTTCAGCTCGGGCACCTCGCGGAACAGCGCGTTCGGGCGTGAGCCGACGAATTCCGGCTGGAAGCGGTCCCAGTCGATCTCGGCGATGACCAGGAACGTCTCGTCCAGTTCAAGCGCCTGCTGCATTCCGGAGATCGCCAGCTCGGGCACCATCCCGACCACGCCGGAACGGTCCATCCGCTCGCCGACCTCGCCGGATCCGAGGCCGCCGCCGGCCCAGGCGCCCCAGGCGATGGAAGTGGCCGGAAGGCCGTCCGCGCGTCGCTGCAACGCCAGCGCGTCGAGATAGGCATTACCCGCCGCGTAACTCCCCTGGCCCGGGCCACCCAACGTGCCCGCCGCCGAGGAGAACAACACGAACGCCGACAGATCCATCCCCGCCGTCAGCTCATGCAGATTCCGCGCCGCATCCACCTTCGGACGCAACACCCCAGCCGCACGCTCCACCGTCAGAGCATCCACCACACCGTCATCCAGCACACCCGCCGTATGCACCACGGCAGTGAGCGGCAACTCCTGCGGAATCTCTTCCAGCACCGCAGCCAGCGCATCACGGTCGGCCGCATCACACGCCACCACCGTCACCGAAGCACCCAGGCCCTCCAGCTCCGCCTTCAGCTCAGCGGCACCCCCGGCCTCCATCCCACGACGACTCGTCAGCACCAGATGCTCGGCACCCGTACGAGCCAGCCAACGAGCCACATGGCCCCCCAGCGCACCCGTACCACCGGTCACCAGCACCGAACCGCCCGCACGCCACCCCTCAACACCCGCGGCCTCACCCACGGAAGCCCGCACCAACCGCTTGACGAACACACCAGAACCACGCACCGCGACCTGGTCCTCACCGTCCACACCCGCCAGCACCCCGGCCAGACGGACCAGCGCTCTGACGTCCACGGTCTCGGGCAGGTCCACCACACCGCCCCAGCGCTGGGGATACTCCACCCCCACGATCCGGCCCAGGCCCCACACCATCGACTGCACCGGACTCACCAGCCGGTCGGAGCGACCCACCGACACCGCACCCCGGGTGCCACACCACAGCGGAGCCACCACACCCGCATCACCCAGCCCCTGGACCAGCCCCACCATCGCGGCAAGCCCAGCGGGAACACCCCCGAAGGACTCGTGCCCCGACTCATCCAACGCCAGCAGCGAGAACACACCCGCCACACCCGACGACTCCACCCCGGCCTCGTCGAGCACCACACGCAGCCGCTCCGCGACCGCCTCGCGGTCGTTGCCCGATGCGTCAAGGACCACCCGGACGATGTCGGCCCCGTTCGTCTCCAGCCCGTTCACCGTGGCGGACACGAGGGCGTCATCGGCGTGCGAGGCGGGAAGAACGACGAGCCAGGTGCCCGAGAGCGTCGACTCGGACGCGGACGCCAGGGGCTTCCAGACCGCCTGGTAACGCCAGCTTTCGACCGTGTTCTGCTCACGCCGCTGACGGCGCCAGGACGACAGCGCCGGAAGCAACGCCGTCAACGACGACTGCTGCTCCTCGCCCTCCACCTCCAGCGTCCGCGTCAGCGCCTCCAGGTCCTGGCGTTCCACCGCGTCCCAGAAACGCGCGTCCACCGCGTCCGCGCCCAGCGCGTCGCCGGTGGCCGACATCTCCCAGGCCGGCACGTCCAGCCAGTAACGCTGACGCTGGAAGGCGTACGTCGGCAGCTCCACCGGGCGGGGGCTCCGGCCCCCGGTCAGGGCGGTCCAATCGACCGTGACTCCGCGCACGAACACCTCGGCGGCGGAGGTCAGGAACCGCTCCAGGCCGCCTTCGTCGCGGCGCAGGGTGCCGACGACCACGGCTTGCACCTCGGCGGCCTCCACCGTCTGCTGCACCGGCAGGGTCAGCACCGGGTGCGGGCTCGCCTCGATGAACACGGTGTGACCGTCGTCCAGCAGGAGGCGAGTCGTGGCCTCCAGCTCGACCGTCTGCCGCAGATTGCGGTACCAGTACTCCGCGTCCAGAGCGGCCGTATCCACCAGCCCACCGAACACCGTCGAATAGAACGGCACCTCGGAGGTACGAGGCTTCAGGTCCGCCAAGACCCTCAGCAACTCCTCGCGGATCTCCTCCACATGCGCGGAGTGCGACGCGTAGTCCACCGGAACCCGGCGAACCCGGACCTCCTCGCCCTCAAGCTCGGCGACCATCTCATCCAGCGCACCCGCGTCACCGGACACCACGACCGAACCCGGGCCGTTGACCGCCGCAACGGATATCGCACCGTCCCAGCCAGAGATACGCTCCCGCGCCTGATCGACCGGAAGCCCCACCGACACCATGCCACCACGGCCGGCCAGACCCGCCGCGATCGCCTGGGACCGCAGGGTCACCACCTTCGCGGCGTCCTCCAGCGACAGCGCACCCGCGACACACGCCGCGGCGATCTCGCCCTGGCTGTGGCCCATCACCGCGTCCGGCTCGACACCCACCGAACGCCACAGCTTCGCCAGGGACACCATCACCGCGAACAACACCGGCTGAACGACATCCACCCGGTCGAAACCGGGAGCACCCTCGCCACCGCGCAGTACGTCCGTCAACGACCAGTCCACATGAGCCGACAACGCCGTCTCACACTCACCGATCGCCTCCGCGAACACCGGCGAGGACTCAAGGAGCTCCACCGCCATACCCAGCCACTGCGCCCCCTGACCCGGGAACACGAACACCGAACGGCCGGCGTCGCCGGTTCTCCCGCGTACCACTCCGTTCGACGTGACGGTGTCCTCGGCTATCGCCTCAAGGCCCTGGAGGAGCACCTCATGGTCGGCTCCGGTCACCACGGCCCGGTGCTCGAAGGCGGACCGGGTCGTGGCCAGCGAGTGAGCCACCTCCGCCACGTCCAACTCCGGGCGCTCGGCGAGGAATTCACGCAGCCGTCCGGCCTGCGCACGCAGCGCCTCCGCGCTACGGCCCGACACGGGCCACGCCACCGGACCGCCGGCGGCCTCGGGGCCGGCCTCATCGGCCTCATCGATCTCCGCCGGATCGGCCTCGGGAGCCTGCTCAAGGATGGTGTGCACGTTGGTGCCACTCATGCCGAACGAGGACACCGCGGCGCGCCGCGGGTGCTCCCGGTCCGGCCACGGGATCGGGTCGTGCAGCAGGGAGACGGCGCCGCCGGTCCAGTCGATGTGCGGCGAGGGCTCGTCCGCGTGGAGCGTCTTGGGCAGCACGCCCGCACGCATGGCCATCACCATCTTGATGACACCCGCGACACCGGCGGCGGCCTGTGTGTGCCCGATGTTGGACTTGATGCCTCCCAGCCACAGCGGCTGGTCCGCGGGCCGGTCCTGCCCGTACGTGGCCATCAGCGCCTGCGCCTCGATCGGGTCGCCCAGCGACGTACCCGTGCCGTGCGCCTCGACCGCGTCCACCTCGGCGGCCGACAGCCGGGCGCTGGTCAGCGCCTGGCGGATGACCCGCTGCTGCGAGATGCCGTTGGGGGCCGTAAGGCCGTTGGACGCGCCGTCCTGGTTGATGGCCGAGCCCCGGACGACGGCCAGCACCTGGTGGCCGTTGCGCTGGGCGTCGGACAGCCGCTCCACGAGCAGCATGCCGACGCCCTCGCCCCAGCCCGTGCCGTCGGCCGCGGCGCCGAACGGCTTGCACCGGCCGTCCGCGGCAAGGCCGCGCTGCCGGCTGAACTGGACGAACGCCGACGGGGTGGACATCACCGTGACACCACCGGCCAGCGCGAGTGTGCACTCACGCTGGCGCAGCGCCTGGACGGCGAGGTGCAGGGCCACGAGGGACGACGAACAGGCCGTGTCCACGGAGAGCGCGGGGCCCTCCAGACCCATGGTGTAGGAGATCCGGCCGGAGACGATGCTCGCCGCGTTGCCGGTGCCCGAGTGGCCCTCGACATCCTCCAGGCTCTCGGTCGCGCCGAGCGTGAGCATGGAGTAGTCCTGGCCGTTGGTGCCGACGAACACACCGGTACGGCTGCCCCGCAGGGACATCGGGTCGATGCCCGCGCGCTCGCACGCCTCCCAGGACGTTTCGAGCAGCAGCCGCTGCTGGGGGTCCATCGAGAGCGCCTCACGCGGGGAGATCCCGAAGAACGCCGGGTCGAACCGGTCGGCGTTCTCCAGGAAGCCGCCCTCGGTCGTATAGCTGGTGCCGGGACGGTCCGGGTCCTCGTCGTAGAGGGCGTCGATGTCCCAGCCCCGGTCCATGGGGAATTCCGTGATCGCGTCGGTACCGTCCGCCACCACGCGCCACAGGTCTTCGGGAGAGCTCACCCCGCCGGGGAACCGGCAGCTCATGGCGACGATCGCGATCGGTTCCTGGTCCGCCGACTCGGCCTCGAGCAGGCGCTGGCGAGTCTGCTGGAGATCCGCAGTCACCCGCTTGAGATAGTCGAGAAGCTTCTCTTCGTTCATTGTCATGTCACCCATGGAAGTAGTAAGGAACGACCCTCTGGAACCGACCGCGCCAGCTCAGGAGATCCCGAGCTCCTTGTCGATGAAGTCGAAGATCTCGTCCGACGTCGCCGACTGGATCTTGTCCGAAACGGCCTTCTTGCCCGAGGTGGGCGATTCCTGCTCCGCCTCTCCCCACTTCAGAAGGAGCGTCTGTAGACGCGTGGTGATCCTTGGCCGGTCCACGTCGTCGGCGGAGATCGTGGCCATCGCCGCTTCGATCCGGTCCAGCTCACCGAGGATCGGTGTGGCCGCCGAGACCCCGTCCTCGATGACATCGGTACGCAGCCGCCGGGCGAGCGCCAGGGGCGTCGGGTGGTCGAAGACGATCGTCGCGGACAGGCGCAGGCCTGTCGCCGCGTCGAGCCGGTTCCGCAGTTCGACGGCGGTCAGCGAGTCGAAGCCGAGTTCACGGAAGGCCCGCTGGGACTCGACCGACTCCACCGAGGGGAAGCCGAGTACGACGGCCACCTGGGTGGTGACCAGGTCGAGCAGCGCTCGTTCCTGCTCCGCCTCCGGCAGTCCGGCGAGCCGCTCACGCAGTTCCGAACCACCGGTCTCGAACCGCGCGGTGGTACCGCCGGCGGTCGCGGCCTCCAGGATCCGCCGCGCCTCGGGCATCTCGTCCAGCAGCCTGCTGGCCCGTACGGCGGTGTAGGACGGGACGAACCGCTCCCAGTCGAGGTCGGCGACGGCCAGGTGTGTCTCCTGGAGGTCGAGGGCCTGCTGGAGTGCCATGACTGCCAGCTCCGGCGTCATCGCGGCCATGCCGCCGCGCCGCAGCCGGTCCTCCAGCGCCCCGTCGACCGCCATACCGCCCTCGGCCCACGGGCCCCACGCCACCGAGGTGGCGGTGAGACCCTGGGCCCTGCGCTGCTGCGCCAGGGCGTCGAGGTAGGCGTTGGCCGCCGCGTAACTGCCCTGGCCGGCTCCGCCGATCGCCCCGGCGAGCGAGGAGAACAGCACGAACGCGGACAGGTCGAGGCCCTGGGTGAGCTCGTGCAGATGGCGGGCCCCGTCCACCTTGGGACGCAGCACGCCCGCCACCCGCTCCACCGACATCGAGTCCAGGACGCCGTCGTCCAGGACGCCCGCCGCGTGCACGACGGCGTTCAGCGGATACCGCTCGGGGATGGCGGCCAGTACGGCGGCCAGGGCGTCGCGGTCGGCGGTGTCACAGGCCGCGACGGTCACCTCGGCGCCCAGGGCGGCGAGTTCGTCGCACAGTTCGGCCGCGCCGGGGGCGTCCATGCCACGCCGGCTGGTGAGCACCAGGTGTTCGGCGCCGGCGCCCGCCAGCCACCGGGCCACCTGGCTGCCCACTCCCCCGGTGCCGCCGGTCACGAGCACCGAGCCACGCGCGTTCCACGGCCGGGCCGTGGTCCGCGGCGCGGCGGCCCGCACCAGGCGCCGGGTGAACACGCCGGACGTGCGCACCGCCACCTGGTCCTCGAACTCGCCCGCGCCGCCGCCCAGCACACCGGACAGCCGGTTCGCGGCCCGCTCGTCGAGTGTCTCCGGGAGGTCCACCAGACCGCCCCAGAGCTTGGGGTGCTCCAGTCCGGCGACCCGGCCGAGGCCCCAGATCTGCGCCTGGGCGGCGCTGCGCAGGGTGTCGGATCCGGTCACCGACACGGCGCCCCGGGTCGCCACCCACAGCGGGGCCTCGACACCGGCGTCCACGAGTGCCTGGAGCGCGACGAGGTTCAGCGCGAGCCCTCGCGGCACCACCGTGTGCCCGGCGCAGGGGTCCTCGTCCAGGGCCAGCAGGGAGAGCACCCCGCCGATGGCCCCGTCGGACGCGGCTTCGACCGCGCTGCGCAGCCGCTCGGCGACGGCCGCGCGGTCGATGTCCACCGCACCATCGAGCACGATCCGCGCCACGTCCGCGCCCTGCCGTTCGAGCATGGTCACCGCGGAGGTGACCAGCGCGTCGTCGGCGTACGGCTGGGGGACCATGACCATCCAGGTGCCGGTCAGTGCCCGCTCCGAGAGCTCGGACACCGCGTTCCACGCGATCTGGTAGCGCCAGCCGTCCACCGTGGACCGCTCGCGGTGGCCCTTTCGGTACGACGAGAGGGCGGGGAGCACCTCGGTCAGCGAGGCGTTTCCGTCCACGTGCAGCGCGGTGGTCAGCGCCTCCAGGTCCTCGCGCTCGACCGCGTCCCAGAACCGGGCGTCGACCGAGTCCACGGAGGCGGAGGGGTCGGAGGGGTCGGAGGCACCGCCCTCGGGGGCATCCAGCCAGTACCGCTGCCGCTGGAACGCGTACGTCGGCAGCTCGACCCGCCGGACGTCCTGGCCGGCGAACAGGGCCTCCCAGTCGACGGTGGCGCCGTGGACGTGGAGTTCGGCCAGGGCCGTCGTCAGCGCCTGGGTCTCGGCGCGGTCCTTGCGCAGCGCGGGCACCACGACGGGGGCCGAAGTCTCCTCCGCCGTCAGGCACTCCCGCGCCATCGCCGCGAGCACACCGTCGGGGCCGACCTCGATGAACCTGGTCACGCCCGCGTTCTCCAGGGAGCGCAGCCCGTCCAGGAAGCGTACGGCCTCCCGCACATGGCGCACCCAGTACTCCGGCGAGCACACCTCGTCGGCGCCCGCCGACTTGCCCGTCACGTTGGACACCAGGGCGATGGCGGGCGGGGCGAACGACAGCTCTTCGACGACCTCGCGGAAGTCCTCCAGCATCGCGTCCATACGGGGAGAGTGGAAGGCGTGGCTGACCCGCAGGCGGCGGGTCTTGCGGCCCTGCTCCGACCACTGGCCTGCGATCTCCAGTACGGCGGCCTCGTCGCCCGCGATGACCACGGCCGTCGGACCGTTCACCGCGGCCATGCTCACCTCGGCCTCACAACCGGCCAGCGTTTCGGAGACCTCCTCCTCGGACGCCTCGATGGCGACCATCGCGCCGCCCTCCGGCAGCGCCTGCATCAGCCGGCCACGCGCCGCGACCAGCGTGCACGCGTCCTGGAGCGAGAACACCCCCGCCACATGCGCGGCGGCGATCTCACCGATGGAGTGGCCGATCACCACATCCGGCCGGACACCCCAGTGCTCAAGGAGCCGGAACAGCGCCACCTCGACCGCGAACAACGCGGGCTGCGTGAACGCGGTCCGGTCCAGCAGCTCGGCGTCCGCGCTGTCCTCCGCCGCGAACATCACGTCCTTCAGCGGACGGTCCAGTACGACGTCCAGGTGCGCGCACACCTCGTCAAGGGCGCGGGCGAACACCGGGAACTGCTCGTACAACTCCCGGCCCATACCCAGGCGTTGCGCGCCCTGGCCCGAGAACAGGAACGCCGTGATCCCCGTCGGGGTCGCGACCGAGCGGACGACGCCGGGGGCGTCCTCGGCGGTGGCGACGGCCTCAAGGCCGCGCAGCAGCTCCGCACGGTCCGCGCCGGTCAGTACGGCACGGTGCTCGAACACCGAACGGGTGGCGACCAGGGAGTAGCCGACGTCCTTCAGGCTCAGCTCCGGACGTGCGGTCAGCTGTGCCCGCAGCCGCCGTGCCTGGGCCCGCAGCCCGTCCGCGCTCCGGGCGGAGAGCGTCCAGGGCGCCGGGCCGCGGTCGTCGGGAGACGCCGGCTCGGCCGGTCGTGTGTCCTCGGCGTCCGAGGGTGCCTGCTCGATGATGGTGTGGGCGTTGGTGCCGCTCACGCCGAAGGCGGAGACACCGGCCCGGCGCGGCTGCCCGGTCTCGGGCCACTCGGTGGCCTCCGTCAGCAGCCGCACCTCACCCGCCGACCAGTCCACCTGCGGTGAGGGCTCGTCCACGTGCAGCGTCTTCGGCAGTACGCCGTGCCGCATCGCCATCACCATCTTGATGACACCGGCGAGTCCGGACGCGGCCTGGGTGTGGCCGATGTTCGACTTCAGCGCGCCCAGCAGCAGCGGGCGGCCCTCGGGCCGCTCCTGACCGTACGTGGCAAGCAGCGCCTGCGCCTCGATCGGGTCACCCAGCGACGTGCCGGTACCGTGCGCCTCCACCACGTCCACCTCGGCCGCCGACAGGCTGGCACTCGCCAGCGCCTGCCGGATCACCCGCTGCTGCGAAGGACCGTTCGGCGCCGTCAGACCATTGCTGGCGCCGTCCTGGTTGACCGCCGAACCACGCACGATGCCCAGCACCTGGTGGCCGTTGCGCCGCGCGTCCGACAGCCGCTCCACGAGCAGCACATCGGCGCCCTCGCTCCATCCCGTACCGTCCGCCGCCGCCGCGAACGGCTTGCAGCGGCCGTCGGGCGCGAGCCCGCCCTGCCGGCTGAACTCGACGAACGCCATCGGAGTGGCCATCACCGCCACACCGCCGACCAGCGCCATGTCGCACTCGCCCTGCCGCAGCGACTGGCAGGCCAGGTGCAGGGCCACCAGCGACGAGGAGCAGGCGGTGTCCACCGTGATAGCGGGGCCTTCCAGGCCGTAGGTGTAGGCGAGACGGCCGGAGACGACGCTGCCGGCGTTGCCGGTCAGCAGATGGCCTTCGACGTCCTCGGGCACCGTCTCCAGGTTGGTGCCGTATCCGGAGCCCGAGAAGCCGACGAACACACCGGTCTGGCTGCCCCGCACCGATGCGGGGTTGATGCCCGCCCGCTCGAACGCCTCCCAGGAGGTCTCCAGGAGCAGGCGCTGCTGCGGGTCGGTCGCCAGGGCCTCGCGGGGCGAGATCCCGAAGAAGCCGGGGTCGAACTCGCCCGCGTCGTAGAGGAATCCGCCTTCCCTGGCGTAGAACGTGCCCGGCCGGTCCGGGTCGGGGTCGTACATGCCCGACAGGTCCCAGCCGCGGTCCGAGGGGAACGACGAGATGGCGTCACCGCCGCCGTCGATCAGCTGCCACAGGTCCTCCGGGCTCCGCACCCCGCCGGGCAGGCGGCAGCTCATGGAGACGATCGCGATGGGCTCGTCGTCCGCGCCGGAGCCCGTGGGGCCCCCGGCGCCGGTGGCCGGCGCCTGGGACGTGGCGCCCAGTACCTCGGTGCGCAGGTGCGCCGCGAGCACGCCGGCGCTGGGGTAGTCGAAGACCAGCGTGGCGGGGAGGCTGAGACCGGTCTCGGCGGCCAGCCGGTTGCGCAGGTCTACCGCGGTCAGCGAGTCGAAGCCCAGGTCGCGGAAGGCCCGGTTCGGCTCGACCGTCTCGGCGGAGGAGTAGCCGAGTACGGAGGCGGCGTGCCTGCGCACCAGGTCGAGCAGCGCCCGGTCCCGCTCGCCCTCGGTGAGCGGCTTCAGCCGTTCACGCAACTGGGCCCCGGCGGCGTCGGCGCTCTCGCCGTCGCCGCCCTTCGTCTCCAGCGCCCGTACCTCGTCGAGATCGCTCAGGAACGGGCTGGGCCGGACCGCGGTGAACGAGGGCGCGAACCGCTCCCAGTCCACGTCGGCGACCGTGACGACACCGTCGCCACCCGCCACCGCGCGCTCCAGGGCGGCGATCGCCAACTGGGGTGCCATCGCGGGCAGTCCGCGCCGCGCGAGCTGCTCCCCGGCGTCGCCTCGGGTGGCCATGCCGTCCTCGGCCCACGGGCCCCAGGAGACGGCGGTGCCCGCGAGGCCCCGCGCACGGCGCCTCTCGACCAGTGCGTCCAGGAAGGCGTTTCCGGAGCCGTAGACGCCCTGGCTGCCGCCGCCCCACACACCGGAGATGGAGGAGAAGACCACGAACGCGTCGAGTTCACGGTCGCCGAGCAGCTCATCCAGGTTGACGGCGCCCGCCACCTTGCCGGACACGACCGTCGCCGCGTCGGCGAGCTCCGTCTCAAGGAGGGTGGCCGCGAGCGTGACGCCCGCCGCGTGCACCACCGCGGTGAGCGGCCGGTGCTCCGGTACGGCGTCCAGGACGGCGGCGAGCGCGTCGCGGTCGGCCGCGTCGCACGCGGCCACCGTCACCTCGGCGCCCATGCCCTCCAGCTCCGCCTTCAACTCGGCGGCGCCTTCGGCGTCGAGACCGCGGCGGCTGGTCAGCACCAGGTGCTCGGCGCCGCTGCGGACCAGCCAGCGGGCCACCTGCCCGCCGAGCCCGCCCGTGCCACCGGTCACCAGTACGGTGCCGCGCGCCCGCCACGAGGTCCCCTCGCCGACGGCCGCGGCCGAGCGCGCCAGACGGCGTACGAAGACACCGGAGCCGCGCACCGCGACCTGGTCCTCGCCGCCCTCGACGGACAGCACACCGGCCAGCCGTTCCGCGCCGCGCGGGTCCAGTGTCTCGGGCAGGTCGACCAGACCGCCCCACAGGGGCGGCAGTTCCAGACCGGCCACCCGGCCAAGCGCCCAGACCATCGCCTGCGCCGGGCTGGTGAGCCGGTCGGAACGGCCCACCGAGACGGCGCCGCGCGTACCGCACCACAGCCGGGCCGGGAGATCGGCCTCGACCATGGCCCGCACCAGCACCAGGGTCAGCGCATAGCCGCCGGTCAGCGCCGGATGGCCGGGGCAGGGCCGCTCGTCAAGGGCGAGCAGCGACAGCACACCGCCCAGCTCGGGCGCCTCGGCGGCCACCACGCGCAGCCGCTCCGCAAGGACGTCCGTGTCGAGGTCCCGCTCGTCCACGACGACCGGGACGACACTCGCGCCATGCCGTTCGAGCCCGGCGACGACGCCCGAGACCAGTTCGTCGTCCTCGGCGTGGGACGCCGGAACCACCACGAGCCACGTCCCCGACAGCGAGCCGTCGGCGGCGTCGGAGAGCGGCTTCCACGAGACCCGATAGCGCCAGCCGTCGATCGTGGACCGGTCGCGGTTGTCGCGGTGATACGCGGACAGGGCAGGCAGCACGGCGCTCAGCGGCGCCTCGCTGTCGACCGCCAGCGTCCCCGCCAGCGACTCCAGGTCCTGGCGCTGCACCACGTCCCAGAACCGCTCGTCGACGGAGCCGGCGCCATCGGCCACGCCTCCGCCGGGCGGCAGGCCGAATCCGTCGAGCCAGTAACGCTCGCGCTGGAAGGCGTACGTCGGCAGCTCGACCCGGCGGGCGCGACGGCCCTCCAGGGTGATGGCCCAGTCGACCTTGGTGCCACGCGCGAACACCTCGGCGGCGGAGGTCAGGAACCGGTCCAGGCCGCCTTCGTCGCGGCGCAGGGTGCCGATGACCACGGCTTGCGCCTCGGCGGCCTCGACGGTCTGCTGAACAGGGAGCGTGAGTACGGGATGCGGGCTCACCTCGACGAACACACCATGCCCGGCATCGAGCAGGACGCGGGTCGTGGCCTCCAGCTCGACCGTCTGCCGCAGATTGCGGTACCAGTACTCCGCGTCCAGAGCGGCCGTATCCACCAGCCCACCGAACACCGTCGAATAGAACGGCACCTCGGAGGTACGAGGCTTCAGGTCCGCCAGGACCCTCAGCAACTCCTCGCGGATCTCCTCCACATGCGCGGAGTGCGACGCGTAGTCCACCGGAACCCGGCGAACCCGGACCTCCTCGCCCTCAAGCTCGGCGACCATCTCATCCAGCGCACCCGCGTCACCGGACACCACGACCGAACCCGGGCCGTTGACCGCCGCAACGGATATCGCACCGTCCCAGCCAGAGATACGCTCCCGCGCCTGATCGACCGGAAGCCCCACCGACACCATGCCACCACGGCCGGCCAGACCCGCCGCGATCGCCTGGGACCGCAGGGTCACCACCTTCGCGGCGTCCTCCAGCGACAGCGCACCCGCGACACACGCCGCGGCGATCTCGCCCTGGCTGTGGCCCATCACCGCGTCCGGCTCGACACCCACCGAACGCCACAGCTTCGCCAGGGACACCATCACCGCGAACAACACCGGCTGAACGACATCCACCCGGTCGAAACCGGGAGCACCCTCGCCACCGCGCAGTACGTCCGTCAACGACCAGTCCACATGAGCCGACAACGCCGTCTCACACTCACCGACCGCCTCCGCGAACACCGGCGAGGACTCAAGCAGCTCCACCGCCATACCCAGCCACTGCGCCCCCTGCCCCGGGAACACGAACACCGAACGGCCCCGCACGTCGGCCACGCCACGCGTCACACCCGAGGCCACCTCTTCGCCGGCCAACGCACCCAACCGCGCCAGAAGCTCCTCACGATCGGCACCCGTCACCACCCCACGGTGCTCGAACACCGAACGCGACGTCGCCAGCGAGAACGCCACATCGGCGGCGCTCAACTCGGGGCGCTCGGCCACGAACTCCCGCAGCCGACCCGCCTGCGCCCGCAGCCCGGCCGCGCTGCGGCCGGACACCACCCATGCCACCGGACCATCGGCGACCTCGGCCTCGGGCTCCTCCGCCTCCTCGGCTTCCGGAGCCTCCTCCAGGATCGTGTGCGCGTTCGTCCCGCTGATGCCGAACGAGGACACACCCGCCCGCCGGGGCTGCTCGGTCTCGGGCCAGGCGGTGGCCTCGGTGAGCAGCCGGATGTCGCCCTCGGACCAGTCCACCTGGGTGGACGGCTCGTCCGCGTGGAGGGTCTTGGGCAGCACGCCCTCACGCATGGCCATCACCATCTTGATGACCCCACCGACACCGGCGGCGGCCTGGGAGTGGCCGATGTTGGACTTCAGCGAGCCCAGCCACAGCGGCCGGTCCTCCGCCCGCTCCTGGCCGTAGGTGGCAAGCAGCGCCTGCGCCTCGATCGGGTCACCCAGCGCGGTGCCCGTACCGTGCGCCTCCACCGCGTCCACGTCGGCCGGTGTCAGACCCGCGTTCTTCAGTGCCTGGCGGATCACCCGCCGCTGCGAGGGGCCGTTGGGCGCCGTAAGACCGTTGCTCGCGCCGTCCTGGTTCACCGCACTGCCCCGCACCACGGCCAGCACGGGGTGGCCGTTGCGGCGGGCGTCCGAGAGCCGCTCCAGGAGGAGCAGGCCCACGCCCTCGGCCCAGCCGGTGCCGTCGGCGCCCGCACCGAACGCCTTGCACCGGCCGTCGGGAGCGAGCCCGCCCTGCCGGCTGAACTCCACGAACATGCTGGGGGTGAACATGACCGCGACGCCGCCCGCCAGGGCCAGCGAGCACTCCTCCTGGCGGAGCGCCTGGCAGGCCAGGTGCAGGGCGACCAGCGACGACGAGCACGCGGTGTCCACCGTCACGGCGGGCCCTTCCAGGCCCAGGGTGTAGGCCACCCGGCCGGACACCACGGAGGTGGCGTTGCCCGCGAGAAGGAGCCCCTCGACGCCTTCGGGCATCTCGCTCACTCCGGCGCCGTAGCCGGAGGACGAAGCGCCGACGAACACACCGCCTTGGCTGCCCCGCACCGACGCAGGGTCGATCCCGGCGCGCTCGAACGCCTCCCACGCGGTCTCGAGCAGCAGCCGCTGCTGCGGGTCGGTGGCGAGTGCCTCCCGCGGGCTCATGGAGAAGAAGCCGGGGTCGAAGTCGCCCGGTGTGTCCAGGAATCCGCCCTCGCGGACGGAGAAGGTCCCGGACCGCTCCGCGTCGGGGTCGAAGAAGCCGTCGACGTCCCAGCCCCGGTCGGGCGGGAACTCGGTGATGCCGTCGCCGCCCTCGGCGACGAGCCGCCACAGCTCCTCCGGAGTCTTCACGCCTCCGGGGTACCGGCAGCTCATCGCCACGATGGCGATGGGCTCCCGGTCCCGCTCCTCCACCTGTCGAAGTCGCCGACGAGCCTGACGCAGGTCAGCCGTCACCTTCTTGAGGTAGTCAAGGAGTTTTTCGTCTTCCGCCACTATCCCCAGCCCCTTGAAACACTCTGTGAGTTCCAGCTCGCCACGTCAGGACATTCCGAATTCGTCGTCGATGAGTTTGAAGATCTCGTCGGCGGTGGCCGATTCGATCTCGCTGCCGTCCTCCAGGTCGTCGTCCGCCGCTGTCACGGCGCCGGGCACCTGGCCGGTACCGCCGGCGGACCACTTCGCCACCAGCCCCTGGAGCCGCGTCATGACCTGGGCGTGCGTGTCGCTGTCGGATGTGAGCGCCGCCAGGGTGGATTCCAGCCGGTCGAGTTCCCCGAAGACGTGCTCGGTCGCGGGCCCGTCGGCGGGGATGACTTCCTCGCGCAGGAACCGTGCGAGCGACGCCGGCGTCGGGTAGTCGAACACCAGGGTCGCCGGCAGCCGCGTTCCGGTGATCGCGTTGAGCCGGTTGCGCAGCTCGACGGCCGACAGGGAGTCGAAGCCCAGGTCCTTGAAGGCGTGTCCGGGTTCGATCGCCTGCCCCGACGCGTAACCGAGGACGACGGCCACCTGGTCGCACACCAGGTCCACCAGGACGCGCTCGCGCTCCGTCTCGGACTTTCCGGCCAGGTGCTGCTTGAGCGCGGCGGCCGGGTCGGCCGTGGTGCTCGTGGCCGCCGACTCCGCGGTCCGGCGCGCGGGTGCGCGCACCAGGCCGCGCAGGAGCGTGGGTACCGGCTCGCCCACCGAGGACATGTCCATCGTCATGGGCACCAGGACGGCACCGTCGAGATCGCGGGTCGCGTCGAACAGCGCGAGCCCGGCCTCGGGGGTGAGGGCGACCATACCGGTCCTGGTCATCCGGGTGACGTCGGCGTCGGCCAGTTCGGTGGTCATACCGCCGTCCTGCGTCCACGGCCCCCATACGAGGGAGGCCGCCGCGAGGCCCGCGGCCCTGCGGTGCTGCGCGAGGGCGTCCATGAAGGCGTTGCCCGCCGCGTAGTTGGCCTGGCCCGCGCCGCCGAACGTTCCGGAGACGGAGGAGAACAGGATGAACGCGGAGAGGTCGAGGTCGCGGGTCAGCTCGTGCAGGTGCAGCGCCGCGTCCACCTTCGGACGCAACACCTTGTCCACCCGCTCCGGCGTCAGCGACTCCACCACACCGTCGTCCAGCACACCCGCCGCATGCACCACGGCCGACAACGGATACTCCGACCCGATACCGGCCAGCAGACCCTCCACCGCCGCACGATCGGCGACATCACACGCCACCGCCCGCGCCTCGGCACCCAGCCCCGCCAGCTCCGCCACCAACTCCACCGCACCCGGCGCCTCCGCGCCACGACGACTCGTCAGCACCAGAGAACGCACACCGTGCTCCACCACCAGGTGACGGGCCAACAACGCACCCAGACCACCCGTACCACCCGTGATCAGCACCGTGCCACCGCCGTCGAGCGTCCTCGGCATCGTCAGCGCCACCTTGCCGGTGTGGCGTGCCTGGCTGAGGAAGCGGAAGGCGTCGGGTGCCCTGCGGACATCCCAGGTGCGTACCGGCAGCGGTCGCAGTACCCCTGCCTCGAACAGCGAGATCAGGTCGTTCCACATCTCGTTGATGCGGTCGGGGCCCGCCTCGATCAGGTCGAACGCCTGGTAGGAGACACCGGTGTACTCGGCGGCCACCTCTTCCGGAATCCGGATGTCGGTCTTGCCCATCTCCAGGAACCTGCCGCCGTTCGGCAGCAGCCGCAGGCCCGCGTCGACGAACTCCCGCGCCAGCGAGTCGAGCACCACGTCCATGCCACGCCCGTCGGTCGCTTCGAGGAAGCGCTTCTCGAAGTCCAGCGTCCGGGACGACGCGATGTGCGCGTCGTCCAGACCCAGTGACCGCAGGGTGTCCCACTTGCCCTCGCTCGCGGTACCGAAGACCTCGGCGCCGAGATGCCGTGCCAGCTGGAGCGTGGCCATGCCCACACCACCTGCGGCGGAGTGCACCAGCACCGACTGACCCGCCTTCAGGCCGGCCAGGTCCACCATGGCGTAGTAGGCCGTCAGGAACACGATCGGGGTGGAGGCCGCCTGCTCGAACGTCCAGCTCTCCGGGACCCGGGCGACAACGCGCCGGTCGGTGATGGCGAACGGGCCGAACGAGCCGCTGAAGATGCCCATCACCTTGTCACCGGGGACGAGGTCCTTCACCGCGGAGCCGACCTCGGTCACCACACCGGCACCCTCACCACCGAGCGGCCCGGCCTCCCCGGGGTACATCCCCAGGGCGTTGAGCACATCGCGGAAGTTCAGGCCCGCGGCGCGCAGCGCCACCCTGATCTCGGTCGCGCCGAGTTGCTCCGTGGCGTCGGGGCTGGGCAGCAGCGCCAGGTTCTCCAGGGTCCCCTTGGCGTGCATGTCCAGCCGCCAGTCCCGCACCCCGGCGGGCGGCAGCAGCGCGGTGCCCGAGGAGACCCGGGCCATGCGCTGGCCGAGCACCGTGCCCTCGCGGACCACGGCCTGCGGCTCGTCGGTGGCGAGCACCGCGGGCAGTGCCGCCTTGGACGCCTCGTCCTCGTCGAGGTCCACCAGGACGAAGCAGTTCGGGTTCTCCGACTGCGCGGACCGCACCATGCCCCACAGCGGGGCGTGGATCAGGTCCGGGGTCTCGTCGCGGTCCTCGGGTGCCATGGCGCCCGAGGTCACGAAGACCAGCCGGGAGGAGTCGAACCGGCGGTCGCCGAGCCAGCCCTGGATCATGCCGAGCGTGTGGTGCGTCACCGCGTGGATGGCGTCCACGGGCTCCAGGCCCCGCTTGGTCTTGCCCCTGCCCTTCGCCCTACCCTTCGCCTTGCTCTTGGGCTTGCCCTGCGCCGCCTCGTCGTCGAGGCCCGGCGCGTAGGAGACCAGCACGGCCTCCGGGGCGGCGGCGCCGCCGTCGATCGCGGCACCCAGGGCGTCGAGATCGGCGTAGGCGGTCACCTGGGCTCCGGCGATCGCGCCGGCGGCCAGTGCGTAGTGGTCGGTGCCCACCACGGCCCAGGTGGCCGTGGCCGCGTCCGCCGGGGAGACGGCCGGCACGGGGGTCCAGTCCAGCGTGAACAGCGAGTCGCGGAACGCCGATGTCCTGGCCGTGTCGATGTGGTCCACGGATACCGGGCGCAGCACGAGGGACTCGATCGATGCCACGGGGCGGCCTGTTCCGTCGGCCACCGCGAGGGAGATGGAGTCCGGCCCCAGCTGGGTGAGGCGCACCCGCAGCGTGGACGCGCCACCGGCGTGGAGCGACACCCCGCTCCAGGAGAACGGGAGCCGGGAGAGCCCGACGTCCTCCAGGGCGACGAAGGTCACCGCCTGCACGGCGGCGTCCAGCAGCGCCGGGTGGAGGCCGAAGTCGGCCGCCAGGGACGCGTGCTCCTCGCCGAGGCTGACCTCGACGTAGACGTCGTCGCCGGCGCGCCAGGCGGCCCGCAGGCCCTGGAACACCGGGCCGTAGGCGAAGCCGGAGGCGGCGAAGCGCTCGTAGAAGTCGCTGATGTCCAGCGCTTCCGCGTCCGCCGGGGGCCATACGCCCAGGTCGAACGACGGCTCGGGGCCGGCCGGGGCCAGCGCGCCGGCCGCGTGCTGCGTCCACGGTTCGCCCGAGGAGGCGTCGGCCGGGCGGGAGTAGAGGCCGATCGAGCGGTGGCCCGTCTCGTCCGCGTCATCCACCCACAGCTGCACCTGGACCTGTTCGTTCTCGGGCAGGACCATCGGGGTGGCCAGGGTGACCTCCTCGACCCGGCCGCAGCCGACCTGGTCGGCTGCGCGGATGGCCAGTTCGAGGAATCCGGTCCCCGGGAACAGGGCCGCGCCCGCGATCGCGTGGTCGGCCAGCCAGGGCTGGCTCTGCACCGACAGCCTGCTGGTGAACAGGAATCCGTCGCTGCCCGCGAGTTCGACCCCGGCACCCAGCAGCGGGTGGTTGGGGGAGCTGAGTCCGACGGAGGCGACGTCCCCGGTCATGGGGCCGCCGGCCTTCGGCCAGTAGCGCTGCCGCTGGAACGCGTAGGTGGGCAGCTCCACCCGCCGGACGTCGTGTCCGGCGTACGCCGTCGACCAGTTCACGGTGGTGCCGTGGACGTGGAGTTCGGCCAGCGCCGTGGTCAGCGACTGGGTCTCGGGGCGGTTCTTGCGCAGTGCGGGGACGAGGACGCGTGCGCCTGCGGCCTCGTCGGCCGTCAGGCAGTCCTGCGCCATCGCGGTGAGCACACCGTCGGGGCCCACCTCCAGGAACGAGGTCACTCCGAGCTTCTCCAGGGCCCGTACCCCGTCGGCGAACCGCACGGCCTCACGCACATGGCGCACCCAGTACTCCGGCGAGCACACCTGCTCCGCGCCCGCCGACGCACCCGTGAGGTTGGAGACCAGGGAGATCGACGGTGCCTGGAAGGTCAGCCCTTCGACGACCTCGCGGAAGTCGTCCAGCATCGCGTCCATACGGGGCGAGTGGAAGGCGTGGCTGACGCGCAGTCGACGGGTCTTGCGGCCCTGTTCGGCCCAGTCCTCGGCGTTCTCCAGCGCCGCGGCCTCATCACCCGCGATGACCACGGCGGTCGGGCCGTTGACGGCCGCGATGCTCACCTCGGCCTCACGGCCGGCGAGCGATCCGGCGATCTCCTCCTCGGACGCCTCGATGGCGACCATCGCGCCGCCTTCCGGCAGCGCCTGCATCAGCCGGCCACGCGCCGCGATCAGCGTGCACGCGTCCTCCAGCGAGAGCACCCCGGCCACATGGGCCGCGGCGACCTCTCCCACCGAGTGGCCGATGAGCACGTCCGGGGTGACACCCCAGTGCTCAAGGAGCCGGAACAGCGCCACTTCGACGGCGAACAGCGCGGGCTGCGTGAACGCCGTCTGGTTCAGCAGCTCGGCGTCCGCGTCGCCCTCCGCCGCGAACATCACCTCTCGCAGCGGGCGGTCCAGTACGACGTCCAGGTGGGCGCACACCTCGTCCAGGGCGCGGGCGAACGCCGGGAAGGCGTCGTACAGCTCCCTACCCATACCGAGGCGTTGCGCGCCCTGGCCCGAGAACAGGAACGCCGTCTTTCCGGCCGTGCCCACCGATCCCTGGACGACCCCGGGGGCCGTGGCGCCCGAGGCGATGGCGTCGAGACCGCTCAGGAGCGCGTCCCGGTCGCCGTTCAGGAGGACGGCGCGGTGGTCGAAGACGGACCGGGAGACCGCGAGCGAGTAGCCCACGTCGGCCAGGTCGAGCTCGGGGTGGTCCGCCAGATGGTCGTGCAGGCTGCGCGCCTGCGCGCGCAGCGCGTCGGCACCCTTGCCGGTGACCGTCCAGGGGAGCGTTCGCGAACCGGCCGGGAGGCCGTCCGTGACGACCCGCGACACCGTCTCGGGCTCCTCGGGTTCCGGTGCCTGCTCGATGATGGTGTGGGCGTTGGTACCGCTGATGCCGAACGAGGAGATTCCCGCCCGCCGCGGTTCGCCGTTCTCCGGCCATGTGGTCGGCGCGGTCAGCAGCTGGACCTCGCCGGCCGTCCAGTCCACGTGCGGTGTGGGCTCGTCCGCGTGGAGCGTCTTCGGCAGCACGCCCTCACGCATGGCCATCACCATCTTGATGATTCCCGCGACACCGGCCGCGGCCTGCGTGTGACCGATGTTCGACTTGATCGAGCCCAGCCACAGCGGCTGGCCCTCGGGCCGTCCCTGGCCGTACGTGGCAAGGAGCGCCTGCGCCTCGATCGGGTCACCCAGCCGGGTGCCGGTGCCGTGTGCCTCGACGGCGTGCACCTGGTGGGCGGCGAGGTCGGCACTGGCCAGGGCCTGCCGGATCACCCGCTGCTGCGACGGCCCGTTGGGGGCGGTCAGGCCATTGCTGGCGCCGTCCTGGTTGACGGCGGAGCCGCGCACGATCGCCATGACCGGGTGGCCGTTGCGCCGTGCGTCCGACAGCCGCTCAAGGAGCAGCACGCCGACACCCTCGCCCCAGCCCGTGCCGTCGGCCGATGCCGCGAACGCCTTGCAGCGCCCGTCCGACGACAGCCCCTTCTGGCGGCTGAAGTCCACGAACGAGCCCGGGGTGGACATGATCGTGACACCGCCGGCGAGCGCCATGGAGCACTCCCCCTGGCGCAGCGACTGCACGGCCATGTGCAGTGCCACCAGGGACGAGGAGCATGCCGTGTCCACCGTGACGGCCGGTCCTTCGAGGCCGAAGGTGTAGGAGACACGGCCCGACACGACGCTGCCCGCGTTACCGGTTCCGAGGTAGCCGTCGGGGCCGCCCGGGGCGGTCAGCAGCAGGCCGATGTAGTCCTGGCCGTTGCTTCCCGCGAAGACACCGGTCCGGCTTCCCTTGAGCGACGTGGGGTCGATGCCCGCCCGCTCGATCGCCTCCCAGGACGTTTCGAGGAGCAGCCGCTGCTGCGGGTCGATGGTCAGCGCCTCGCGGGGGGCGATCCCGAAGAACGCCGGGTCGAATTCATCGGCGTCGTAGACGAAACCGCCGCCGCTGGCGTAGCTGGTGCCCGTGTTCTCCGGGTCCGGGTCGTACAGGTCGTCCAGGTCCCAGCCACGGTTGGTCGGGTAGGCGCTGATCACGTCGCTGCCCTCGGAGACCAGTCGCCACAGGTCCTCCGGAGTGCGCACACCGCCGGGGAAGCGGCAGCTCATCGACACGATCGCGATCGGGTCGTCGTCCACGACCGTGCCCGTCACCACCGGCTGCTCATCGGCCGGCGCGGGCGCGGTGCCCAGCACCTCGCCGAGGATGAACCGGGCGAGCGCCGTGGGCGTCGGGTAGTCGAAGGCCATGGTGACCGGAAGGTTCACACCGGCCGCCGCGCTGAGCCCGTTGCGCAGCTCCACGGCGGTCAGCGAGTCGAAACCGATGTCCCTGAAGGCCCGCTCCGGCTCGACCGCGTCGGCGTTCGGGTAACCGATCACCTCGGCGGCGTGGGTCCTGACGAGGTCGAGGACCTCCACCTCGCGTTCGACGGCCGACAGCCCTTCGAGGCGTACGGCCAGCCCGGAGAGGGCCGCGCCCAGCTCGGCCTCCGCCTCCTCCAGGGCCCGCCTTACCTCCGGCAGCTCGTCGAGCAGCGGACGCGGCCGGGCCGAGGCGAACCCGGGGGCGTAGCGCGCCCAGTCCACATCGGCGACGGTGATGTCCACCTCGTCGTGGTCGAGCGCCTGCTGAAGGGCCTCGACGGCGAGTTCGGGCACCAGCGGCGGCATACCGCGCCGCTTGAGCTGGGCCGCGGTGGCGTCGTCGACCAGACCGCCACCGCCCCAGGCGCCCCACGCCACCGAGGTCGCGGCCAGCCCCTGGGCCCGGCGCTGCTGCGCCAGGGCGTCGAGGAAGGCGTTCGCGGCGGCGTAGCTGCCCTGACCGGCACCACCGACGGTTCCGGCGTAGGAGGAGAAGAGGATGAACGCGGACAGGTCCAGGTCCTGGGTCAGCTCGTGGAGGTTCACCACGGCGTCCACCTTGGGCCGGAAGACCCCCTGCGTCCTGGGGACGGTGAGGGTGTCGACGAGGCCGTCGTCCAGCACACCGGCCGCGTGCACCACGCCGGTCAGCGGGTACTCCGCGGGCAGCCCGTCGAGGAGCTCCCGCAGCGCGTCACGGTCGGCGGCGTCACAGGCGGCGATGGTGACCCGCGCGCCGAGGGCGGTCAGTTCGTCCCGCAACTCGGCCGCGCCGGGGGCGTCAGGGCCACGGCGGCTGGTGAGCACCAGGTGCTCGGCGCCGCCACGGGCCAGCCAGCGGGCGAGACGGCCACCGAGGGCGCCCGTACCACCGGTGATCAGGACGCTGCCGCGAGGCTGCCAGGCGCGGGCCGGCCGGGCGTCGCCCAAGGGCGCCCGGACCAGCCTCCGCGCGAAGACCCCGGAGGCGCGTACCGCCACCTGGTCCTCGTCGCCGGACCGCCCGATCAGGCCGACCAGACGGTTCAGGGCCCGCTCGTCGAGCGCGTCCGGCGACTCGGGGAGGTCGACGAGACCGCCCCAGCGCTGTGCGTACTCCAGGCCGACCACTCGGCCCAGACCCCACACCAGGGACTGCTTGACGCTGCCGACCCGGTCGGAGCGGCCCACGGACACGGCACCGGTGGTGGCGAGCCACAACGGCACATCGATGTCGATGTCGGCGAGCGCCTGGACCAGGGCCACCGTGCCGGCGAAGCCGCGCGGAACGCCCGGGTGTCCGTCAAGCGCCTCCTCGTCGAGCGCGAGCAGGGAGAGCACTCCGTCGATCGCGAGCGTCCCGTCCTGCTCGGAGCCGTCCGTGGCGGACGTGCCGGGGGCCGCGGCCCGCAGGAGTCCGGTCAGCGAGGACCGCTCCGGCTCCGTCGCGTCCAGGTCGACCCGCACCGTGCGGGCACCGTGGCGCTCCACGTCCCGTGCGATGCGCTCCGCCAGTTCACGGGCGGCGTCGACCGGCGGGACGACGATCATCCAGGTACCGGTGATCGGGGCGCCCTGCTCCTGCCCGGAGCCGGACAACGGCTGGTCGATGAGGGGCTTCCAGTTGATCCGGTAGCGCCAGTTGTCGACCGTGGAGCGGTCACGCCTGCCTCGCCGGTACGACGACAGGGCGGGCAGTACCGCGCTCAGCGGGGCCTCCCCGTCGAGCTCCAGCGTCTGCGCGAGCCCTTCGAGGTCCTCGCGCTCGACGGCCTCCCAGAACCGGGCGTCGACCGAGTCGGCCTCGGAGACGGGGCCGTTGCCGAACCCGCCGTCCTCACCCGGCTGCGGCCAGTACCGCTGCCGCTGGAAGGCGTACGTCGGCAGGTCGACCTGCCGGCCACCGTGCCCGGCGAACACCTTCCGCCAGTCGACGTCGCCGCCGTTGACATGAAGCTCGGCTATCGAGGTCAGGAACCGCTCCGGACCGCCCTCGTCGCGGCGCAGAGTACCGATAACCACGGCCTGCGCCTCGACGGCCTCCACCGTCTGCTGCACGGGAAGGGTGAGTACGGGATGCGGGCTCACCTCGATGAACACACCATGCCCGGCATCGAGCAGCAGGCGGGTCGTGGCCTCCAGCTCGACCGTCTGCCGCAGGTTCCGGTACCAGTACTCGGCGTCCAGAGCAGCCGTATCCACCAACCCACCGAACACCGTCGAGTAGAAGGGCACTTCGGAGGTGCGGGGCTTCAGGTCGGCCAGGACCCTCAGCAACTCCTCGCGGATCTCCTCCACATGCGCGGAGTGCGACGCGTAGTCCACCGGAACCCGGCGGACACGAATCTCCTCGCCCTCCAGCTCGGCGACCATCTCATCCAGCGCACCGGGATCACCGGAGACGACGACCGAGCCGGGGCCGTTGACCGCGGCGACCGAAATGGCGCCGTCCCAGGCAGCGATACGCTCCCGCGCCTGGTCGACCGGAAGCCCGACCGACACCATGCCACCACGACCGGCCAGACCGGCCGCGATCGCCTGCGAGCGCAGGGTGACCACCTTGGCGGCGTCCTCCAGCGACAGCGCACCCGCCACACACGCCGCGGCGATCTCACCCTGGCTGTGACCCATCACCGCGTCCGGCTCCACACCCACCGAACGCCACAGCTTCGCCAGCGACACCATCACCGCGAACAACACCGGCTGAACGACATCCACCCGGTCAAAGCCGGGAGCGCCCTCGGTAGCGCGCAGTACATCCGTCAGCGACCAGTCCACATGAGCCGACAACGCCGTCTCACACTCACCGATCGCCTCGGCGAACACCGGTGAGGACTCAAGCAGCTCCACCGCCATACCCAGCCACTGCGCCCCCTGACCCGGGAACACGAACACCGAACGACCAGGTGCTTCGATGGCGTTCGCGCGGACCGCACCCGGCGTCCTCGCGCCCTCGGCCATCGCCTCCAGGCGTTCGAGGAGTTCCTCACGGCCGGTCCCGGTCACGACGCCCCGGTACTGGAACGCGGACCTGGTCGTCGCCAGGGAGAGCGCCACATCGGCGGCGCTCAGCTCGGGGCGCTCGGCCACGAACTCCCGCAGCCGCCCGGCCTGGTCCCGCAGCGCGTCGCTGCTCTTGCCGGACACGGCCCACGCCACCGGACCATCGACGACCTCGGCATCGGCGTCGTCGGCCGCCTCGGCCTCCGGCGCCTGCTCCAGGATCGTGTGCACATTGGTGCCGCTCATACCGAACGCCGACACACCCGCGCGACGCGGATGCCCCGTCTCCGGCCACGGCCTGGCCTCGGCCAGCAGCTCGACATCGCCGGCCGTCCAGTCCACCATCGGCGAAGGCTCGTCGATGTGCAGCGACTTCGGCAGTACGCCGTGGCGCATCGCCATCACCATTTTGATGACGCCACCGACACCGGCGGCGGCCTGCGAATGGCCGATGTTGGACTTGATGGCGCCCAGCCACAGCGGCTGGCCCTCGGGGCGTTCCTGGCCGTACGTGGCAAGGAGCGCCTGCGCCTCGATCGGGTCACCCAGCGACGTACCCGTGCCGTGCGCCTCGACCGCGTCGATCTCGGCGGCCGACAGGCGGGCGTTCGCCAGTGCCTGCCGGATGACCCGCTGCTGCGAGGGGCCGTTGGGCGCCGTAAGACCGTTGCTCGCGCCGTCCTGGTTCACCGCGCTGCCCCGCACCACGGCGAGGATGGGATGTCCGTTGCGGCGGGCGTCCGAGAGCCGTTCGAGGACGAGCATGCCGACGCCCTCGGCCCAGCTCGCGCCGTCCGCGGCGGCCGAGAACGGCTTGCTGCGGCCGTCGGAGGCGAGCGCGCGCTGGCGGCTGAACTCGATCAGCGACATCGGGGTGGACATCACCGTCACACCACCGGCGAGTGCCAGGTCGCACTCGCCCTGGCGCAGCGCCTGCCATGCGAGGTGCAGGGCGACCAGCGACGACGAACACGCCGTGTCCACCGTCACCGCCGGCCCTTCGAGGCCCAGGGTGTAGGAGATACGGCCGGAGAGCACGCTGGGCGAGACTCCGGTGCCGATGTAGCCCTCGACGTTGTCCTGGGACCCGGCGAGGACACCGCCGTAGTCCTGGTAGGTCACGCCCGCGTAGACACCGGTCTGGCTGCCCTTCGCGGAGACCGGGTCGATACCGGCCCGCTCCAGCGCCTCCCACGAGGTTTCGAGCAGCAGCCGGTGCTGCGGGTCCATCGAGAGCGCCTCACGCGGCGAGATCCCGAAGAACGCCGGGTCGAACTGGCTGGCGCCGTGCAGGAAGCCGCCTTCCCGCGTGTAGCACTTGCCCGGCTCGTCCGGGTCCGGGTCGTAGAGGTTCTCCACGTCCCAGCCACGGTCGGTCGGGAAGGGAGAGATGCCGTCCCGGCCTTCGGCGACCAGGTTCCACAGGTCCTCGGGGGTGGTCACCTCTCCGGGGTAGCGGCAGCTCATTCCCACGATCACGATCGGATCGTCGTTGCCCGCCACCGCGACCGGCACCGGCCGCACCTCTCCGGTCCGCGCGCCGAGAATCTCGGCGCGGGTGAACTTGGCGAGTTCGGCGGGGGTCGGGTAGTCGAACACGGCCGTCGCCGGGAGCCGCAGGCCGATGGCCTTGGTCACGCGGTTGCGCAACTCGACGGCGGTCAGCGAGCTGAAGCCCAGGTCCTTGAAGGCCTGCGAGCCCTGGACGGCGCCGGCCGAGGCGTGTCCGAGCACCGCCGCGACATGCGTACGGATCACGTCGAGCAGCAGCCGGTCCTGCTCGGGCTCGGAGAGCCCGGCCAGCCGCTCCCGCAGCGCGGCGAGCGGCCCGGAGTCGGGTCCGCCCCGCTTGGCGGAGCGCCGTGCGGTCTTGCGGCGGCGTGACGGCTTGGCGGAGGAGGTCTCCTCCACAGGGATTTCGGCGACCGCCTCGGGCGAGACGGCGGGCTCGGGCAGAGTCTCGGCCACGGCGACCACGTCGACCGCGTCGGCCGCGTCGACCGCCGGGGTGGTCTCCGGCTGGCCCGGGGCGAGCTGGCGCAGGGTCAGCGTGTCGGCGGTGACCACGGTTTCCCCGGCTCCGTCGACCGCGGTCAGGGAGAGGGTCTCCGGACCCGTACGGGCGAGCCTGACGCGCAGCGCGGAGGCACCGGACGCGTACAGCGATATCCCGGCGAGGCTGAACAGCATGCGCCCGCGGCCCACACCGTCCAGGACGCCGAGGCCGAGCGGCTGCAACGCGGCGTCCAGGAGTGCGGGGTGCAGCCCGAACCGCTGGGCGTCCACGACGGACTCCTCAGCGAGGCTGACCTCGGCGAACACCTCGTCGTCGCGCTGCCACACCGCGCGGAGGCCACGGAACGTGGGGCCGTAGACGAGACCGTCGCCGGCGAGCAACTCGTACAGGCCGTCCACCTCGACGCGCTCGGCGCCGGGCGGGGGCCACGCGGCGAAGCCCGCCGCCGCGTCGGCGGTCGTGGCGTCGTCCGGCTCCGGGGCGAGCACACCGCTGGCGTGGCAGATCCATTCGTCCGCGTCCTCGTCCGCGTCCTCGCCCGCGTCCTCGCTCACACGTGAGTACATCTCCAGCGAACGGGTGCCGGTCTCGTCCTCCTCGCCGAGGACGAGCTGAATCTGGACGCCGCTCCCTCGGGGGATGGCCAGCGGCGCCTGGATGACGAGTTCTTCCACATGGCCGAGGCCGACCTCGTCACCGGCGCGAATGGCCAGTTCGACGAGGGCCGTGGTCGCCAGGACCGCCTCGCCGCGCAGGACGTGGTCCGCCAGCCAGGGCTGGGTGTGCAGCGAGAGGGTTCCGGTGAACAACAGGCCGTCGGCGCCCGCGAGAGGGACGGCTCCGCCGAGCAGCGGGTGGTCGGCGGGGTCGAGGCCGAAGGCCGCGGCGTCGCCCGCCGAGGTACCGGCCTCCAGCCAGTAGCGCTGGTGCTGGAACGCGTAGGTGGGAAGGTCCACGCGGCGGGCGCCGCGTCCTGCGAAGAAGGCCCGCCAGTCGACGGTTTCGCCGTGGACGTGGATCTCGGCGAGGGCCGCGACGAGTGCTTGGGTCTCGGGGCGGTCCTTGCGCAGCACCGGGACCGACAGGGGGGCCGGTGTGTCCTCGGCCGCGATGTCGTCGGCCGGTCGGGTCAGGCAGTCCTGGGCCATGGCCGACAGCACGCCGTCGGGGCCCACCTCGATGTACGCGGTGACGCCCTGCGCTTCGAGGGCCCGCACCCCGTCGAGGAAGCGGACGGTCTCCCGCACGTGGCGCACCCAGTACTCCGGCGAGCACACCTCGTCGGCACCGGTCTGCTCACCCGTGACATTCGAGATGAACGCGACGGACGGGCTGTTGTAGGCGAGCGTCCGCGCGACCGCACGGAAGTCGTCCAGCATGGCGTCCATGCGGGGCGAGTGGAAGGCGTGGCTGACGCGCAGGCGGCGGGTCTTGCGGCCCTGCTCCGACCACTGGCCTGCGATCTCCAGTACGGCGGCCTCGTCACCCGCGATCACCACGGCCGTCGGACCATTGACCGCCGCGATGCTCACCTCGGTCTCACGACCTGCGAGCGATCCGGCGATCTCCTCCTCCGACGCCTCGATGGCGACCATCGCGCCGCCCTCCGGCAGCGCCTGCATCAGCCGGCCACGGGCGGCCACCAGGGCGCACGCGTCCTCCAACGAGAACACCCCCGCCACATGGGCCGCGGTGATCTCACCGACGGAGTGACCGATCAGCACGTCCGGGGTGACACCCCAGTGCTCAAGGAGCCGGAACAGCGCCACCTCGACGGCGAACAGCGCGGGCTGCGTGAACGCCGTCCGGTCCAGCAGCTCGGCGTCCGCGTCGCCCTCCGCCGCGAACATCACGTCCTTCAGCGGACGGTCCAGTACGACGTCCAGGTGCGCGCACACCTCGTCCAGAGCCTGGGCGAACACCGGGAACGCCTCGTACAACTCCCGGCCCATACCGAGGCGTTGCGCGCCCTGGCCGGTGAACAGGAACGCGGTCTTGCCACCGTTGGCGGCCTGCCCCTGGACGATTCCGGGGGTGTCGTCGCCCGCGGCGAGGGTCTCCAGGCCGCGCAGCAACGTCTCGCGTTCGGTGCCCAGCAGCACCGCGCGGTGCTCGAACACCGATCGTGTGGCGACCAGCGATGCGGCGATGTCCAGAACGCCGTGCTCGGCCCCGTCGATCAGGTGGGTCCGCAGCCGCTCGGCCTGGGCGCGCAGGGCTTCCGGGCTCCGGGCGGAGAGCGTCCAGGGGGCCAGGCCGTGGTCGTCGGCGGGGGCCGGGGCGGGCTGCGCCTCGTCCTCGGCCGGCGGGGCCTGCTCGATGATGGTGTGGGCGTTGGTGCCACTCACGCCGAAGGCGGAGACACCGGCCCGGCGCGGCTGCCCGGTCTCGGGCCACTCCGTGGCCTCGGTCAGCAGCCGCACCTCACCCGCCGACCAATCCACCTGGCTCGACGGCTCATCCACGTGGAGGGTCTGCGGCAGTACTCCGTGCCGCATCGCCATCACCATCTTGATGACACCGGCCACGCCCGCGGCGGCCTGCGTGTGACCGAGGTTCGACTTGAGCGATCCCAGCCACAGCGGCAGGTTCTCCGGGCGCTCCTGGCCGTAGGTGGCAAGCAGCGCCTGCGCCTCGATGGGGTCACCCAGCGTCGTACCGGTGCCGTGTGCCTCGACCACCTGGATGTCGGCGGCCGACACCCCGGCGTTGGCGAGGGCCTGCCGGATCACCCGCTGCTGGGACGGCCCGTTCGGCGCCGTCAGACCATTGCTGGCGCCGTCCTGGTTGACGGCGGAGCCGCGCACGATCGCCAGCACCTGGTGGCCGTTGCGCCGGGCGTCGGACAGCCGCTCCACGAGGAGCATGCCGACACCCTCGGACCAGCCCGTGCCGTCCGCGGCGTCCGCGAAGGGCTTGCAGCGGCCGTCGGGGGCCAGGCCACGCTGGCGGCTGAACTCCACGAAGGCGGCCGGGTTGGTCATCACGGTGACACCACCGGCGAGCGCCATGTCGCACTCGCCCTGGCGCAGCGCCTGGGCGGCCTGGTGCAGGGCGACCAGCGACGAGGAGCACGCCGTGTCCACCGTCAGCGCCGGCCCCTCAAGACCCAGCGTGTAGGAGATACGACCGGAGACGACCGAGGTGGCACTGCCGGTCAGCAACTGCCCTTCGAGCCCCTCGGGGATCTCGTGCAGTCCCGTTCCGTAACCGGAGGTCGCGGCGCCGACGTAGACGCCGATCTGGTTGCCGCGTACGGACGCCGGGTCGATACCGGCGCGCTCGAACGTCTCCCAGGACGTCTCAAGGAGCAGCCGCTGCTGCGGGTCCATGGCGAGGGCCTCACGCGGCGAGATCCCGAAGAAGGCGGCGTCGAACTCGCCCGCCCCGTCGAGGAATCCGCCCTCGCGGGCGTAGAACGTGCCCAGGCGCTCCGGGTCGGGGTCGTACATCCCGTCGACATCCCAGCCCCGGTCGGAGGGGAAGTCCGTGATGGCGTCCGTGCCGGCCGCGACGAGGTTCCACAGGTCCTCGGGGCTTCCGACGCCGCCCGGGAAGCGGCAGCTCATCCCGACGATCGCGATCGGGTCGTCATCGACCGGGACCACCGCAGCCGAAGGCGCAGTCACCTCCCCTTGCGTACCCAGCACCTCGGCACGCAGGTGGTCGGCCAGTACCGCGGCACTCGGGTAGTCGAAGACCAACGTGGCCGGCAGCACCAGCCCCGTCTCCGCGTTCAACCGGTTACGGAACTCCACCGCGGTGAGCGAGTCGAAGCCCAGCTCCTTGAACGCCCGCCCCGGCTCAACCACCTCGGCACCCGCGAAACCGAGCACCGCGGCGGCGTGAGCGCGCACGAGGTCGAGCAGGGTCCGGTCGATCTCGGCCTCGGTGAGCCCGGTCAGGCGCTCCCGCAGTGCCGATCCGCCCTCGGCGTGGCTCTTCTCGCCGGCATGGGCCTGCTCCAGGGCCGTTATGACCTCGGGCAGTTCGCCGAGGAGCGGGCTGGGCCGCCCCATCGTGAACGTGGGCGCGAACCGCTCCCAGTCCACATCGGCGACCGTCACCACGCCGTCGTCACCCGCAACCGCTCCGTGCAACGCCGCAAGCGCCAGATCGGGTGCCATCGCGGGCAGACCGCGACGGGCCAACTGGTCGCCGCCGTCGCCGGCCGCCATACCGCTTTCCGCCCACGGCCCCCAGGCCACAGCCGTACCGGCAAGACCCCGACCCCGACGGTCCTCCACCAACGCGTCCAGATAGGCGTTGGCCGCTCCATAGGCAGCCTGTCCACCACTGCCCCACACACCGGCGATCGAAGAGAACACCACGAAGGCGTCCAGCTCACGGTCGCCCAGCAACGCGTCCAGGTTGACGGCGCCGGCCACCTTGCCGGAGATCACAGCGGCGGCATCGGCCACCGTCGTCTCGGCCAGCGGCCCCGCCCCATTGGCGCCCGCCGCATGGACCACCGCCGCAAGCGGATACTCCTCAGGCACGGCATCCAGCACCGCGGCCAACTGGTCACGGTCAGCCACGTCACAGGCCGCCACGGTCACCCGGGCACCCAGGGCCTCAAGTTCCTCACGCAGCTCGGGCGCACCCGGCGCCTCAAGACCACGACGGCTGGTCAGCACCAGATGCTCGGCACCGTTGCCCACCAGCCAGCGGGCCACCCGGCCACCCAGCGCACCCGTACCGCCGGTCACCAACACCGTGCCACGCACCCGCCACGGCGTCGCGTCGGCGACAGGCGCCGCCGACCGGGCCAGACGACGTACGAACACACCGGAGCCGCGCACCGCGACCTGGTCCTCGGCAGCCTCACCGGCCCCGCCGGACAGCACACCCGTCAGCCGTGCGACCGCACGCTCATCCAGCGCCTCGGGCAGATCGACCAGACCACCCCACAGCCCCGGCAGCTCCAACGCGGCCACCCGGCCCAACGCCCACACCATCGCCTGCGTCGGACGACTGAGCCGCTCGGAGCGGCCCACCGACACGGCGCCCCGCGTACCGCACCACAGCGAGGCCTCGATGCCCGTGTCCGCCATGGCCCGCACCAGGGTCAGCGTCAAGGCGAGACCGCTGGGCAGCTCGGGGTGCCCGGAGCAAGGCTCCTCGTCCAGGGCGAGCAGCGACAACACACCACCCACAGCGGGTGCTTCGGCGACCGCCGCACGCAGCCGCTGCCCCAGCGCCTCGGCATCGAGGTCGCGCTCGTCCGCCACCAGCGACACCACTTCGGCGCCATGACGACGGAGCCCGGCGACGGCCTCCGTCACCAAGTCGTCCTCGGCATGCGATGCCGGAATCACCACCAGCCACGTCCCCGACAGCGACCCACCGGCCACGTCCGGGACGGGCTTCCACGCCACGCGGTAGCGCCAGTTGTCGATCGTGGACCGGTCACGCCTGTTGCGGTGGTACGTGGACAGTGCGGGCAGCACCGCGCTCAGCGGCGTCTCGCCGTCGACGTCGAGTGCCTCGGTGAGCGCTTCGAGATCCTCGCGCTCGACCGCTTCCCAGAACCGCGTGTCCACCGAGTCGGCGGCGCCCTGTGCGTCCGAGCCGCTCGGGGAGAGGGACACCTCGGGCCAGTACCGCTCACGCTGGAAGGCGTACGTCGGCAGCTCGACGATCCGCGCACCGCGCCCGGCGAAGACGGACTCCCACTCCACCGAGGCTCCGTGGACGTGGAGTTCGGCCAGCGCCGTCGTCAGCGCCTGGGCCTCGGGGCGGTCCTTGCGCAGGACCGGCACCACGGCCGAGGCCGCTGCCTCGTCCCGCGTCAGGCAGTCCCGCGCCATCGCGGACAGCACACCGTCGGGGCCGACCTCCAGGAACCTGGTGACGCCCTGGGCGCCGAGCGCCCGCATGCCGTCCGCGAACCGCACCGCCTCCCGGACATGGCGCACCCAGTACTCCGGCGAGCACACCTCTTCGGGGCCCGCCGCCTCGCCCGTCACATTCGAGACCAGGGCGATGGCCGGTGCCTGGAAGGACAGACCGGTGACGACGTCACGGAAGTCGTCCAGCATGGCGTCCATGCGGGGCGAGTGGAAGGCGTGGCTGACGCGCAGACGGCGGGTCTTGCGGCCCTGCTCCGACCACTGTCCTGCGATCTCCAGTACGACGGCCTCGTCACCCGCGATCACCACGGCCGTCGGACCGTTCACGGCCGCGATGCTCACCTCGGCCTCACGACCGGCGAGCGATCCGGCGATCTCCTCCTCGGACGCCTCGATGGCGACCATCGCGCCGCCCTCCGGCAGCGCCTGCATCAGCCGGCCACGCGCAGCCACCAGGGCGCACGCGTCCTCCAGCGAGAACACCCCCGCCACATGCGCGGCAGCGATCTCACCGATGGAGTGGCCGATCAGCACATCCGGCCGGACGCCCCAGTGCTCCAGGAGCCGGAACAGCGCCACCTCGACGGCGAACAACGCGGGCTGCGTGAACGCGGTCCGGTCCAGCAGCTCGGCGTCCGCGCTGCCCTCGGCCGCGAACATCACGTCCTTCAGCGGACGGTCCAGTACGACGTCCAGGTGCGCGCACACCTCGTCAAGGGCGCGGGCGAACACCGGGAACTGCTCGTACAACTCCCGTCCCATACCCACGCGTTGCGCACCCTGACCGGAGAACAGGAACGCCGTCCTGCCACCCGTTACGGCCTGCCCCTGGACGACTCCCGAGGCGATGCCGCCCTCCGCGACGGCCCGCAGGCCACGCAGCAGGGTCTCCCGGTCCTCGCCGACCAGCACGGCACGGTGCTCGAACACCGACCTGGCCGCCAGCGTGTGGCCGACGTCCAGCGCCTCGATGTCCTCGCGTGCCGCCACGTCCCCGTACAGCCGCTCGGCCTGCGCCCGCAGCGCCTCCCGGCTCTTCCCGGAGACCAGCCACGGCACCACGTCCGTCGACACCGGTGTCCCGGGCCCGGCCGCTTCCGAGGCCACGGCCTCTTCCGGCTCGGGGGCCTGCTCGATGATGGTGTGGGCGTTGGTCCCGCTGAGCCCGAACGAGGAGATACCCGCCCGGCGCGGCTGCCCGGTCTCGGGCCACTCGGTGGCCTCGGTCAGCAGCCGCACCTCACCCGCCGACCAGTCCACCTGGCTCGACGGCTCATCCACGTGGAGGGTCTGCGGCAGTACTCCGTGCCGCATCGCCATCACCATCTTGATGACACCGGCCACGCCCGCGGCGGCCTGCGTGTGACCGAGGTTGGACTTGATGGCGCCCAGCAGCAGCGGGCGGCCCTCCGGGCGTTCCTGGCCGTAGGTGGCAAGGAGCGCCTGTGCCTCGATCGGGTCACCCAGCGTCGTACCCGTGCCGTGCGCCTCTACCGCGTCGACCTCGGCGGCGGACAGTCCCGCGCTGGCCAGCGCCTGGCGGATCACCCGCTGCTGCGAAGGACCGTTGGGCGCCGTCAGACCATTGCTGGCGCCGTCCTGGTTGATGGCGCTGCCGCGGACCACCGCAAGGACCGGGTGGCCGTTCCTGCGCGCGTCCGACAGCCGCTCCACGAGGAGCATGCCGACACCTTCGGACCAGCCCGTACCGTCCGCGCCCTGCGCGAACGGCTTGCAGCGGCCGTCGGGGGCCAGGCCACGCTGGCGGCTGAACTCCACAAAGGCGCCGGGGGTCGACATGACCGACACACCACCGGCGAGCGCCAGGTCGCACTCGCCCTGACGCAGCGCCTGCACCGCGAGGTGCAGCGCGACGAGCGACGACGAGCACGCCGTGTCCACCGTCATCGCCGGCCCTTCGAGGCCGAAGGTGTAGGAGATACGCCCGGACACCACGCTGGCCGCACTGCCCGTACCCACATGGCCACCGAAGTCCTCGACGGCGTCGAGCATGATCGCCGAGTAGTCCTGGCCGTTGGTGCCGACGAACACGCCGGTACGGCTGCCACGCAGCGCGGCCGGTCTGACGCCCCCGTATTCGAACGCCTCCCAGGACGTCTCAAGGAGCAGCCGCTGCTGCGGATCCATGGCGAGGGCCTCGCGCGGCGAGATCCCGAAGAAGGTGGGGTCGAACTGGGTCGCCCCGTAGAGGAATCCGCCCTCGCGGGCGTAGAACGTGCCCGGGTGCTCGGGGTCCGGGTGGTACATGCCCTCGACGTCCCAGCCCCGGTCGCCGGGGAACCCGGCGATGCCGTCGCCGCCCTCGGCCAGGAGTCGCCACAGGTCCTGCGGGTTCTCCACGCCTCCGGGGAAGCGGCAGCTCATCGCCACGATGGCGATGGGGTCGTCGTCGTCCGGCCGCACGTGGTGCGAGACCGCCGCAGTGGCGGTCCCGGCGTGTGCTCCGCCCAGCTCCTGGCGGAGCTGGTCGGCGAGCACCTCGGCGGTCGGGTAGTCGAAGATGAGGGTGGCGGGCAGGCTCAGGCCGGTGGCCAGGTCGAGCCGGTTACGCAGCTCGATGGCCGTGAGGGAGTCGAACCCGAGGTCCCGGAAGGCGCGGCCCGGCTCGACGGAGTCCGCCGAGAAGTGGCCGAGTGCCGAGGCCGCGTGGGTGCGGATGAGGTCAAGGAGGAGGAGGCGCTGTTCCTCGTCCGACTGTCCGGCCAGTTGTCCGCGCAGGTCATGGCCCGGTCCCGCCTGGCCGATGGTCCCGGCCGCGGCGGTCAGGAGTTCACGTGCCTCGGGGATGTCGCTGACGAGGGCGCTGGGTCCTGCGCTCAGCATGGAGGCCATGCCGGTCCAGTCGATGTCGGCCACGACCAGCGCGGCCTCGTCGTGGCCGGCGGCCCAGCCCAGCGCATCCAGGGCCAGCGAGGGAGTCATGGGGGGCAGTGGCCCGCCGCGCGCCCGCTCTCCGGCTCGGCCGCTCGCGGCCATTCCGCTCTCGGCCCACGGGCCCCAGGCGACCGCGGTGGCGGCCAGGCCCTGGGCCCGGCGCCGCTGTGCCAGCGCGTCGAGGTAGGCGTTGGCCGCGGCGTAGGCGGCCTGGCCGGCGCCGCCGATGGCACCGGCGAACGAGGAGAACAGCACGAACGCGTCGAGCGGGAGCTCGGCGGTCAGTTCGTGCAGGTGGCGTGCGCCCTCGGCCTTCGCGGCCAGGGTCCCGGCGAGTTGGTCGACGGTCAGGCCGTCGAGCACACCGTCGTCGAGGATGCCCGCCGCGTGCACGACGGCGGTCAGCGGATGCCGCTCCGGTACGGCGGCCAGCACCTCGGCCAGGGCGTCCCGGTCGGCGGCGTCGCAGGCCACCACGGTCACTTCGGCGCCGAGTGCCTCCAGTTCCGCGGTCAGTTCGGAAATGCCGTCGGCCGACGGGCCTCGACGGCTCGTCAGGATCAGGTGCTCCGCGCCCTCGCGCACGGCCCAGCGTGCCACCTGGGCGCCCAGGGCGCCGGTGCCGCCGGTGATCAGCACAGAGCCGCGGGGGCGCCAGGCGCGCTCCGCCGACCCGTTGCCGGCCGTGACGCGGGTCAGGCGCCGGGCGTACGCTCCGGATCCGCGTACCGCCACCTGGTCCTCGCCGTCTCCGGCGGACAGTGCCCAGGCCAGTCGTGCGGCGGCGCGCTCGTCCACGGTCTCGGGCAGATCGACCAGACCGCCCCAGCTCCGGGGGTGCTCCAGGGCGGCCACGCGGCCGAGGCCCCAGATCTCCGCCTGTACGGCGCTGGTGAGCTGGTCGGAACGGCCCACCGACACGGCACCGGTGGTGGCGCACCACAGCCGGGCGCGGAGGTCCGCCTCGGCCAGGGCGCGCACCAGCGTCAGGGTCAGCGCGAGGCCGCGCGAGACCACCGGGTGCTCGGTGCAGGGCCGCTCGTCCACTCCCAGCAGGGACAGCACGCCGCCGAGCCCGGACGGCTCGGTGGCCATGTCACGCAGTCGCCCGGCCAGCACACCGGGGGCGAGATCGGCCTCGTCCGCCACCAGGCGAACGACCTCGGCGCCGTGCCGCTGGAGTGCGGCGGACACCGAGTCCGCGAACGTGTCGGCGACACCGGACGCGGGGACGACCATGAGCCAGGTGCCGGACAGTGTGGCCGCGGGGGTCTCCGAGACCGGCTTCCACGAGATCCGGTAGCGCCAGCCTTCGACCGTGGCCCGGTCGCGTCCCTGACGGCGGTAGGAGGACAGCGCGGGCAGCAACTCGCCCAGCGAGCCGCTCCCGTCGACGTCCAGCGCCTTTGCCAGCGCCTCCAGGTCCTCGCGCTCCACCGCGTCCCAGAACCGAGCGTCCACCGAGTCCGTGGCTGCGGAGGCGCCCGAGGTTCCGCCCGTGCCCTCCAGCCAGTAGCGCTGACGCTGGAAGGCGTACGTCGGCAGCTCCACCGTCCGCGCACCGCGCCCGGCGAAGACCTGCTCCCAGCCCACCTCGACACCGTGGACATGGGCCTCGGTCAGCGCGGCCATCAGGGCCTGGGCGTCGGGGCGTCCCTTGCGCAGGACCGGCACCACGGCCGGGGCCGAAGCCGCCTCGCCCGTCAGGCAGTCCCGCGCCATCGCCGAGAGCACACCGTCGGGGCCCACCTCGATGTACGCGGTGACGCCCTGGGCCTGGAGGGAGCGGACGCCGTCGGCGAAACGCACGGCCGCGCGCACATGCCGCACCCAGTATTCGGGGGAGCAGACTTCGTCGACCCCGACCGGCTCTCCGGTGACATTGGAGACCAGGGCCAGGGTGGGAGCCTGGAAGGTCAGGTCCCGCGCGACACGGCGGAAGTCGTCCAGCATGGCGTCCATGCGGGGCGAGTGGAAGGCGTGGCTGACGCGCAGGCGGCGGGTCTTGCGGCCCTGCTCCGACCACTGTCCTGCGATCTCCAGTACGGAGGCCTCGTCGCCCGCGATGACGACGGCGGTCGGGCCGTTGACGGCCGCGATGCTCACCTCGGCCTCACGGCCGGCGAGCGATCCGGCGATCTCCTCCTCGGACGCCTCGACGGCGACCATCGCGCCGCCCTCCGGCAGCGCCTGCATCAGCCGACCACGGGCGGCCACCAGGGCGCACGCGTCCTCCAGCGAGAAGACTCCGGCCACATGGGCCGCGGTGATCTCACCGACGGAGTGACCGATCAGCACGTCCGGGGTGACACCCCAGTGCTCAAGGAGCCGGAACAGCGCCACCTCGATGGCGAAGAGCGCGGGCTGCGTGAACGCGGTCCGGTCCAGCAGCTCGGCGTCCGCGCTGCCCTCGGCCGCGAACATCACGTCCTTCAGCGGACGGTCCAGTACGACGTCCAGGTGCGCGCACACCTCGTCCAGAGCCTGGGCGAACACCGGGAACGCCTCGTACAACTCCCGTCCCATACCCAGGCGTTGAGCGCCCTGACCGGAGAAGAGGAACGCCGTCTTGACGGCCGACCCTGCCACGCCCTGGAGCGCACCGGGAGCGGCTTCTCCGGATGCGACGGCCTCAAGACCGGCGAGGAGTTCCGCACGGCTCGCGCCCGACACCACCGCACGGTGCTCGAACATCGACCGCGTCGCCACCAGCGAGTGGCCGACGTCCAGCGCGCTCGATTCGGCCCGCTCCAGCAGGAACGCCCTGAGCCGCGCCGCCTGGGCCCGCAGCGCGTCCGCGCCACGAGCCGACAACAGCCACGTGGCCACGCCACTGTCGGCGTCGGAAGCCGGAATCTCCTCGGCCTCGGACACGTCCTCGCCGACCGGCGGGGCCTGCTCGATGATGGTGTGCGCGTTGGTGCCGCTCACGCCGAAGGCGGAGACACCGGCCCGGCGCGGCTGCCCGGTCTCGGGCCACTCCGTGGGCTCCGTCAGCAGCCGCACCTCACCCGCCGACCAGTCCACCTGCCGTGAGGGCTCATCCACATGCAGCGACTGCGGCAGCACACCGTGCCGCATCGCCATCACCATCTTGATGACACCCGCGACACCGGCGGCGGCCTGCGTGTGACCGAGGTTCGACTTGAGCGATCCCAGCCACAGCGGGCGGCCCTCCGGCCGCTCCTGGCCGTAGGTGGCAAGGAGCGCCTGCGCCTCGATCGGGTCACCCAGGGACGTACCGGTCCCGTGGCCCTCCACCACGTCCACATCGGCGGCCGACAGGCTGGCACTCGCCAGCGCGTCGCGGATGACTCGCTGCTGGGACGGGCCGTTGGGCGCCGTGAGGCCGTTGGACGCACCGTCCTGGTTGACCGCCGAACCACGCACGACCGCCAGTACCGGGTGGCCGTTCTTGCGCGCGTCCGACAGCCGCTCCACGAGGAGCATGCCGACACCCTCGGACCAGCCGGTGCCGTCCGCGGCGTCCGCGTACGGCTTGCAGCGGCCGTCGGGGGCCAGGCCACGCTGGCGGCTGAACTCCACGAAGGCACCCGGTGTGGACATCACCGTGGCACCACCGGCAAGGGCAAGGTCGCACTCGCCCTGACGCAGTGCCTGCGCGGCCAGATGCAGCGCGACCAGCGACGACGAGCACGCCGTGTCGACCGTCACCGCGGGTCCCTCAAGACCGAGTGTGTACGAGATACGGCCCGATACGACCGAAGTCGCCGTGCCGGTCAGCAGGTGGCCTTCGATCTCCTCGGGGAAACCGACGATGTCCGCCCCGTAGCCCGAGGTGGCGGCTCCCACGAACACACCGCCACGCCGGCCCTTCACCGACCCCGGAGCGATGCCCGCCCGCTCGAAGACCTCCCACGAGGTTTCGAGGAGCAGCCGCTGCTGCGGGTCCATGGCAAGGGCCTCACGCGGCGAGATCCCGAAGAAGCCCGCGTCGAACTCGTCCGCGTCGTGCAGGAAGCCACCCTCGCGGGAGTAGAACGTCCCCGAACTCTCGGGGTCCGGGTCATACATCCCGTCCACGTCCCACCCACGGTTGGACGGGAAGTCGGAGATGGCGTCACCACCGCCGGCCACGAGCCGCCACAAATCCTCGGGGCTCCCCACACCACCCGGGAAGCGGCAGCTCATCGCCACGATCGCGATGGGCTCCTGCTCTCCTGCCTCCAGCTCGCGCAGGCGTTGGCGCGCTTGGTGCAGATCAGCCGTGACCCGCTTGAGGTAGTCCCGAAGCCTATCTTCGTTCACCATGAAACCCTTGCCTGTTACGAGTCAAAGAAGACTGAAGAATGAAAGGAGGCCAGAGAACTGCACCTCGGCGCCCACGTTTTAGCTGAGCTCGTTCTCGATGAAATCGAAGAGATCGTCGTCGGAAGCCCCGTCAAGCCGCTGCGTAATGCTCTCGGCGTCCTTCGCTCCGCCCTCGTCGCCATTCAATCTGGCGAGGAGCACTTGGAGTCGAGCCGCGATGGCCATTCGCCCGGCATCGTCCGGCTCAGCCGTGGAAAGTGATGCCTCAAGTTTTTCCAGATCCGCGATCAGCGGATTGGCGGATACCCCTTCGTCGGGCAGGACACCCGTTCCTACATGCTCGGCCAAGGCCTTTGCATTGGGGTAGTCGAAGACCAGTGTGGTGGGCAGCCGCAGCCCGGTGTCCGAGTTCAGCCGGTTTCGGAATTCTACCGCGGTGAGCGAGTCGAATCCCAAATCCTTGAAGGCCCGGTCGGATTCCACGCCTTCCATACCGGCGAATCCGAGAACCGCCGCCGCGTGACCGCGCACCAGGTCGAGCACGGCGCGCTGCCGCTCGCCCGGAGCCAGCGCGAGGAGCCTTTCCCGCAGTGCCGATCCGCCCTCGGCGTGGCTTTCCTCGGCGGCACGGGCCTGCTCCAGGGCCGTTATGACCTCGGGCAGTTCGCCGAGGAGCGGACTGGGCCGCCCCATCGTGAACGCGGGCGCGAACCGCTCCCAGTCCACGTCGGCGACCGTCACCACACCGTCATCACCCGCGACCGCTCCCTGCAACGCCGCAAGAGCCAGACCGGGCGCCATCGCGGACAGACCACGACGGGCCAACTGGTCGCCGCCGTCGCCGGCCGCCATACCGCTTTCCGCCCACGGCCCCCAAGCCACAGCCGTACCGGCAAGACCCCGACCCCGACGGTCCTCCACCAACGCGTCCAGATAAGCGTTGGCCGCACCATAAGCAGCCTGACCACCACTGCCCCACACACCCGCGATCGAAGAGAACACCACGAACGCGTCCAGCTCACGATCACCCAGCAACGCGTCCAGATGCCCGGCACCCGTCGCCTTGCCCGACACCACAGCCGCCGCATCCGCCAGCCCCATACCCGCAAGCTCCGCCGCCTGCTCCACACCCGCCGCATGGAAAACAGCCCTCAGCGGAAACTCCTCCGGAACCGCCTCCAGCACACCGGCCAGCGCCTCACGATCAGACACATCACAGGCCGCCACCGTCACCCCGGCACCCAGGGCCACCAGCTCATCCCGCAACGCCTCAGCACCCGGCGCCTCAAGACCACGACGGCTGGTCAGCACCAGATGCTCGGCACCGTTGCCCACCAGCCAGCGGGCCACCCGGCCACCCAGCGCACCCGTACCACCGGTCACCAACACCGTGCCACGCACCCGCCACGGCGCCACATCGGCGACAGGCGCAGCCGACCGGGCCAGACGACGTACGAACACACCAGAGCCACGCACCGCGACCTGGTCCTCGCCGCCCTCACCGGCACCGCCGGACAGCACACCCGTCAGCCGCGCGACCGCACGCTCATCCAGCACCTCGGGCAGATCAACCAGACCACCCCACAACGCCGAGTGCTCCAACGCGGCCACCCGGCCCAAACCCCACACCTGCGCCTGCACAGCGCCCGCAAGCCGATCCGAACGCCCCACCGACACCGCACCCCGCGTACCGCACCACAGCGAGGCCTCGAAGCCCGTGTCCGCCATGGCCTGCACCAACGTCAGCGTCAGGGCGAGACCGCTCGGCAGCTCGGGATGCCCGGAGCAAGGCTCCTCGTCCAGGGCGAGCAGCGACAACACACCACCCACAGCAGGCGCGTCGGCGACCGCCGCACGCAGCCGCTGCCCCAGCGCCTCGGCATCGAGGTCACGCTCGTCCGCCACCAGCGACACCACATCAGCGCCGTGACGACGGAGCCCGGCGACGGCCTCCGTCACCAACTCGTCCTCGGCACACGATGCCGGAACCACCACCAGCCACGTCCCCGACAACGCCCCACCGGCCACATCCCCGACCGGCTTCCACGACACCCGATAACGCCAACCGTCAATCGTGGATTGCTCGCGGTTGCTCCGGTGATATGCGGACAGCGCGGGCATGACCGTGCTCAGCGGCGCATTGCGATCGACATCGAGCGCCTCGGCGAGCGCTTCGAGATCCTCGCGCTCGACCGCTTCCCAGAAGCGCGCGTCCACCGAGTCCGCGGCCGTCGAACCGGAATTCCGGCCACCGCCGGACGCGGACACCTCGGGCCAGAACCGTTCACGCTGAAACGCGTATGTGGGCAGCTCCACCTTGCCGGCGCCCTGTCCGGCGAATATCGACTCCCAGCCCACCGTGGCACCGTGTGCATGCAGTTCGGCAAGCGCCGTCATCAAAGCCCCTGCTTCGGATCGTTCTTTACGCAGCACTGGTACCAGGACCGCCGCCGAGGTGTCCTCGGCGTTTGCCGCGAGGCAGTCCTGGGCCATGGCGGTGAGCACACCGTCCGGACCGACTTCCAAGAACCTTGTCACGCCCAACGCCTCAAGCGAACGAACCCCATCCGCGAACCGAACTGCCTCACGCACATGCCGGACCCAATAGTCCGGAGAACACGTCTCCCCCTCCGAGACCAGCCTGCCAGTGACATTGGAGACCAGCGCCGTGGTCGGCGGTGCAAAAGAGACCTCACGGACGACTCGGTCGAACTCCTCCAACATACTGTCCATGAGATAAGAGTGAAACGCATGTGAGACCCGCAAACACCTAGTCTTTCTCCCCTTCGCCGTCCAGGTGTCCGCCACCTCCTGGACCGCTTGCGTGTGCCCGGCGATCACCACGGCCGTCGGTCCGTTGACCGCCGCGATGCTCACCTCGTGCTCACGGCCGGCGAACGAGGCGGCGATCTCCTCCTCAGATGCCTGGATGGCGACCATCGCGCCGCCCTCCGGCAGGGCCTGCATCAACCGGCCGCGGGCGGCCACCAGCGTGCACGCGTCCTGGAGCGAGAACACCCCCGCCACATGTGCGGCGGCGATCTCACCGATGGAGTGACCCATCACCACATCCGGGGTGACACCCCAGTGCTCAAGGAGCCGGAACAACGCCACCTCGACGGCGAACAACGCGGGCTGCGTGAACCCCGTCCGGTCCAGCAGCTCGGCATCCTCGCCGCCCTCCGTAGCGAACATCACATCCTTCAGCGGACGGTCCAGTACGACATCCAGGTGCGCGCACACCTCGTCCAGGGCGCGGGCGAACACCGGGTATGCCTCGTACAACTCTCGGCCCATACCCAGACGTTGTGCACCCTGCCCCGAGAACATGAACGCCGTCTTACCGCCCGACAACGCCTGCCCCTGGACCACACCGGAAGCGATTCCGCTCCCGGCCACGGCCTCAAGACCACGCAGAAGGGTTTCCCGGTCCTCGCCGACCAGCACGGCACGGTGCTCGAACACCGACCTGGCCGCCAGCGAATACCCCACATCCAGCACACCGAGGTCGCCCCGGGCCGCCACATGCGCGGCGAGCCGCCCGGCCTGTGCCCGCAATGCCTCCTGGCTCTTGGCCGAGACCAGCCACGGCACCACTGCCGACGACTCGACGGTCGCGGAAGCGGAAACCGGAGTGGCAGCGGGGGCCACGGCGTCCGAAGCCGAGGGCTGCCCGGTCTCCGGCGCCTGCTCGATGATGGTGTGGGCGTTGGTCCCGCTCAGCCCGAACGAGGAGATACCCGCCCGGCGCGGACGGCCGGTCTCCGGCCATGCGGTGGCCTCCGTCAGCAGCCGCACCTCACCCGCCGACCAGTCCACCTGGCTCGACGGCTCATCCACATGCAGGATCTTCGGCAACACGCCCTCACGCATCGCCATCACCATCTTGATGATGCCGGCGACACCGGCCGCCGCCTGAGTGTGCCCGATGTTCGACTTGATGGCCCCCAGCCACAGCGGCTGCTCCTCGGGCCGCCCCTGGCCGTAGGTGGCAAGGAGTGCCTGCGCCTCGATCGGGTCACCCAGCGTGGTACCTGTGCCGTGCGCCTCGACCGCGTCCACCTCGGTGGCCGACAGACGGGCACTCGCCAGCGCCTGACGGATCACCCGCTGCTGCGAGGGACCGTTGGGCGCCGTAAGGCCGTTGGACGCACCGTCCTGGTTGACCGCCGAGCCCCGTACGATCGCCAGCACCGGGTGGCCGTTCTTCCGCGCGTCCGACAGCCGCTCCACGAGGAGCAGGCCCACACCCTCTGACCAGCCCGTACCGTCCGCGGCGTCCGCGAACGGCTTGCACCGGCCATCGACCGCCAGCCCGCGCTGCCTGCTGAACTCCACGAAGGCGCCGGGTGTCGACATGACCGACACACCACCGGCAAGGGCCAGGTCGCACTCGCCCTGGCGCAGCGCCTGCATGGCCATGTGGAGTGCCACCAGCGACGACGAACACGCCGTGTCCACTGTCACCGCGGGCCCTTCGAGGCCGAAGGTGTAGGAGATACGGCCCGACACCACGCTGGCGGCGCTGCCCGTGCCCAAGTGGCCTTCGAGGTCGCCCTGGGAGTCCACCCACAATCCGGCGTAGTCCTGGCCGTTCGTCCCGACGAACACACCCGCCCGGGCGCCTCTCAGCGACTCGGGAGCGATACCGGCGCGCTCGAACGCCTCCCACGAGGTCTCGAGCAGCAGCCGCTGCTGCGGGTCCATGGCCAGCGCCTCACGCGGGGAGATCCCGAAGAACCTGGCGTCGAATCGCGGGGCGTCGTAGAGGAAGCCGCCCTCGCGGGCGTAGGACGTACCGAGCCGCTCGGGGTCGGGGTCGTACAGCCCGTCGAGGTCCCAACCGCGGTCGGCGGGGAACTCGGAGATGGCGTCGGCGCCTTCGGCCACCAGCCGCCACAGGTCTTCCGGTGTGTGGACGTCGCCGGGGAAGTGGCAGCTCATCGCCACGATCGCGATGGGGTCGTGGTCCACGGCCACCGCGTTCGGCTGGGCGGTGTCGAGGGCCGGCTGGGCCGTGCCGAACGCCTCGGCGTCCAGGTGGTCGGCCAGTTCGGCGGCGGTCGGGTAGTCGAAGACGAGCGTCGCCGGGAGGCGCAGGCCGGTCGCGAGGTCCAGCCGGTTGCGCAGCTCGACCGCCGTGAGGGAGTCGAATCCGAGGTCGCGGAAGGCGCGGCCGGGCTCGATCGAGTCCGCCGAGCTGTGGCCGAGCACGGAGGCCGCGTGGCCGCGGACCAGCTCCAGCACGGCCTCGTGGCGTTCGGCCGCCGACAGTCCGGCGAGCTTCCCGGCGAAGGTGGCCGCCTCCGTACCGGTGCCGCCGTCGTCCGTGGCCAGGTGCTTGTGCGCCTCGGGGATGCCGCTGACGAGAGTGCCGCCATGCGCGGCGGCCAGCGACGGGGCCAGGCGCTCCCAGTCGACGTCCGCGACGACGAGCGACGCCTCGTCTTGGCCGACGGCCCAGCTCAGCGCGTCCACCGCCAGCGCCGGGGCCATCGCGGACACCGCGCCACCGCGTACCCGCTCCCCCGCGCGGCCGCTCGCGGCCATTCCGGATTCGGCCCACGGTCCCCAGGCCACCGCCGTACCGGCAAGACCGGCGCCACGGCGCATCACGGCCAGCGCGTCCAGGTACGCGTTCGCCGCCGCGTAGGCGCCCTGTCCGGCGCCGCCCACCACACCGGCGAACGACGAGAACAGTACGAACGCGTCCAGTTCCAGGTCGGCCGTCAGCTCATGCAGCAGCCGCGCGCCCTCGACCTTCGCCCGCAGCACCCCGGCGAGCTGTTCGACGGTCAGTCCGTCCAGGACGCCGTCATCCAGCACACCGGCCGCGTGCACCACACCACGCAGCGGGAAGCGCTCGGGAATCCCCGCGAGCACCTCGACCAGCGCGTCCCTGTCGGAGGCGTCACAGGTCACCACCGACACGGCGGCGCCGAGCCCTTCCAGCTCCGCCCTCAGCTCGGAGGCGCCCTCCGCCGCGAGTCCACGACGGCTGGTCAGCACCACATGCTCGGCACCCTCACGCACCGCCCAGCGCGCCACATGCGCGCCCAGCGCACCCGTACCGCCGGTGATCAGCACCGAGCCGCTCGGCCGCCATGCCTCGCCGCCCATCGACGCCGTACGCACCAGCCGCCGGCCGAACACACCAGAGCCCCGGATCGCCGTCTCGTCCTCGCCGTCCTCGCCGTCCTCCGTGGACAGCACACCGGCCAGCCGCGCCACGGCGCGCTCGTCCAGCGTCTCGGGCAGATCGACGAGCCCGCCCCAGATCTGCGGATGCTCCAGCGCCGCCACCCGGCCGAGGCCCCACATCTGCGCCTGCGCGGTGCTCACGAGCCGGTCGGAACGACCCACCGACACCGCGCCCCGCGAGGCACACCACAGCCGAAGGCCCACGTCCAGCCCGGCCGCGGCCTGCACCAGCCGCAGCGTCAGCGCGAGTCCGGCGGTGACCACCGGCTCCGCGGCACACGGCTCCTCGTCCAGCGCGAGCAACGACAGCACATTCGCGTCGGACGCATCGCCGAGCACACGGAGCAGCACCTCGGCGAGCCCATCGCGGTCCATGTCGCCGTCGACCGGCACCGGTACGACGCGAGCGCCGTACTTCTCCAGTCCCTGCGTGATCGTGACGGCCAGCTCGCTGTCCGCGAGCCCGGCGGGCACGGCCAGCAGCCACGCACCCGACAGCGTCCCCGCCGCCTCCGCGACCGGCTTCCAGGAGACCCGGTAGCGCCAGCCGTCGACCGTGGCCCGGTCGCGCTGCTGACGGCGGTAGGAGGACAGCGCGGGCAGCAACTCGCCGAGCGAGCCACCGCCGTCGACGTCCAGCGCCTTTGCCAGTGTCTCCAGGTCCTCGCGCTCCACCGCGTCCCAGAACCGCGCGTCCACCGAGTCCGCGGCGGAACCGCTCGAAGCCTGCGCACGGTCCTCCAGCCAGAAGCGCTGGTGCTGGAAGGCGTACGTCGGCAGCTCCACCGTCCGCGCACCGCGCCCGGCGAAGACCTGCTCCCAGCCCACCTCGACACCGTGCACATGGAGTTCCGCCAGCGCCGTCGTCAGCGCCTGCGCCTCCGGGCGGTCCTTGCGCAGAACGGGTGCCACGACCGGGGCCGAACCGGCGTCCGCCCCCAGGCAGTCGCGCGCCATGGCGGACAGCACACCGTCGGGGCCGACCTCGACGAACCGGGTCACGCCCAGCTTCTCAAGCGCCCGCACGCCATCCGCGAACCGCACGGCCTCGCGCACATGCCGCACCCAGTACTCCGGCAAGCACACATCATCGCTGCTCGCCGCCTCACCGGTCACGTTCGACACCAGCGCGATGGTCGGTGGGGCGAACGACAGCCCCTCGACGACCTTGCGGAAGTCGGCGAGCATCGCGTCCATACGCGGCGAGTGGAAGGCGTGGCTGACCCGCAGGCGGCGGGTCTTGCGGCCCTGCTCCGACCACTGGCCTGCGATCTCCAGTACGGCGGCCTCGTCGCCCGCGATGACGACGGCGGTCGGGCCGTTTACGGCGGCAACACTCACCTCGGCCTCACGACCGGCGAGCGCCCCCGCGATCTCTTCCCCGGACGCCTCGATGGCGACCATGGCGCCGCCCTCCGGCAGCGCCTGCATCAGCCGGCCACGGGCAGCCACCAGCGTGCACGCGTCCTGAAGCGAGAACACCCCCGCCACATGCGCGGCAGCGATCTCACCGATGGAGTGACCCATCACCACATCCGGGGTGACACCCCAGTGCTCAAGCAACCGGAACAACGCCACCTCGACGGCGAACAGCGCGGGCTGCGTGAAAGCCGTCCGGTCCAGCAGTTCAGCGTCGGGACTGCCCTCGGCCGCGAACATCACAGCCTTCAGCGGACGGTCCAGTACGACGTCCAGGTGCGCGCACACCTCATCCAGGGCGCGGGCGAACACCGGGAACGCCTCGTACAGCTCCCGGCCCATGCCGAGCCGCTGCGCACCCTGACCCGAGAACAAGAACGCCATCACACCCGACGCGTTCGCGACGCCCTGAACCGCTCCCGGGGCCACTTCACCGGTCGCGACAGCCTCGACGCCGCGCAACAACTCCGCACGGTCGACACCCACGATCACCGCGCGGTGTTCATGCACCGCGCGGGTCGCCACCAGCGAGTGGCCCACATCCAGCGCGCCCAGCTCGGCACGCTCGACCAGATGCGACCGCAGCCGCTCGGCCTGGGCGCGCAGAGCCTCCGCGCTCCTGGCGGAAAGCGCCCAGGGCACGATGCCGTGATCCTCGACCGGGGCCGCCGGGGCGGGTTCCGCCTCGTGCTCGACCGGCGGGGCCTGCTCGATGATGGTGTGGGCGTTGGTGCCGCTCACGCCGAAGGCGGAGACACCGGCCCTGCGCGGATGCCCGGTCTCGGGCCACTCCACCGTCTCGGCCAGCAGCCGCACCTCACCCGCCGACCAGTCCACCTGGCTCGACGGCTCATCCACATGCAGCGACTGCGGCAGCACACCGTGCCGCATCGCCATCACCATCTTGATGATTCCGCCCACACCGGCCGCGGCCTGCGTGTGGCCGATGTTCGACTTCAGCGATCCCAGCCACAGCGGAAGACCCTCCGGCCGCTCCTGGCCGTACGTGGCAAGGAGTGCCTGCGCCTCGATCGGGTCACCCAGCGTCGTACCGGTACCGTGCGCCTCCACCACGTCCACATCGGCCGCCGACACTCCGGCGTTGGCGAGCGCCTGCCGGATCACCCGCTGCTGCGACGGCCCGTTGGGCGCCGTAAGGCCGTTGGACGCACCGTCCTGGTTGACCGCCGAGCCCCGTACGATCGCCAGCACCTCGTGGCCGTTGCGCTCGGCATCCGACAGCCGCTCCACAAGGAGCAGGCCCACGCCCTCGGACCAGCCCGTACCGTCCGCGGCGTCCGCGAACGGCTTGCAGCGGCCATCGGGGGCCAGCCCACGCTGCCGGCTGAACTCCACGAAGGCGCCGGGCGTGGCCATCACCGTCACACCACCGGCGAGCGCCATCTCGCACTCGCCCTGGCGCAGCGCCTGCGCGGCCTGGTGCAGGGCGACCAGCGACGAGGAGCACGCCGTGTCCACCGTCAGCGCCGGGCCCTCAAGGCCCAGCGTGTAGGAGATACGACCGGAGACGACCGAGGTCGCGTTGCCGGTCAGGATCTGCCCTTCGAGCTCCCCGGCCGCGCCGTCGTGCCCGACTCCGTAGCCCGAGGTCGCGGCTCCGACGAACACGCCGATCTGGCGGCCACGTACGGAGGTGGGAGCGATACCGGCCCGCTCGAACGCCTCCCAGGACGTCTCAAGGAGCAGCCGCTGCTGCGGGTCCATGGCGAGCGCCTCACGCGGCGAGATCCCGAAGAAGGCGGCATCGAACTCGCCTCCGTTGTGCAGGAAACCACCTTCACGTGCGTAGAACGTACCCAGACGCTCGGGGTCCGGGTCGTACATGCCCTCCACGTCCCAGCCGCGGTTGGACGGGAAGTCGGAGATGGCGTCACCACCACCGGCCACGAGCCGCCACAGGTCCTCGGGGCTTCCGACGCCGCCCGGGAAGCGGCAGCTCATCCCGACGATCGCGATCGGGTCGTCATCGACCGAGGCCACCAGCGCCGAAGGCGCAGCCACCGCCCCCTGCGTACCCAGCACCTCGGCACGCAGATGGTCGGCCAGCACCGCGGCACTCGGGTAGTCGAAGACCAACGTGGCCGGCAGCACCAGCCCCGTCTCCGCGTTCAACCGGTTACGGAACTCCACCGCGGTGAGCGAGTCGAAGCCCAGCTCCTTGAACGCCCGCCCCGGCTCAACCACCTCGGCACCCGCGAAACCGAGCACCGCCGCGGCCTGGCCGCGCACGAGGTCGAGCAGGGCCCGGTCGATCTCGGCCTCGGTCAGCCCCGCCAGACGCTGCCGCAGCCCCGTCGATGCGTCGCCTGCCTGGCCGGACGAGTTCGCGGCGTCGAGTGCCTTCCGGACCTCGGGCAGGTCACCGAGCAACGGGCTCGGCCGCTCCAAAGTGAACAAGGGGGCGAACCGCTCCCAGTCCACGTCGGCGACCGTCACCACACCGTCATCACCCGCGACCGCTCCCTGCAACGCCGCAAGCGCCAGCGTCGGAGGAATGACCGCCAGGCCACGACGGCCGAGCTCCTCTTCCATCCGGTCCGAAGCGGCCATACCGCTTTCCGCCCACGGCCCCCAAGCCACAGCCGTACCGGCAAGACCCCGACCCCGACGGTCCTCCACCAACGCGTCCAGATAGGCGTTGGCCGCACCATAGGCAGCCTGTCCACCACTGCCCCACACACCGGCGATCGAAGAGAACACCACAAACGCGTCCAGCTCACGATCGCCCAGCAACGCGTCCAGATGCCCGGCACCCGTCGCCTTGCCCGACACCACAGCCGCCGCATCCGCCAGCCCCATGCCCGCAAGCTCCGCCGCCTGCTCCACACCCGCCGCATGGAAAACAGCCCTCAGCGGAAACTCCTCCGGAACCGCCTCCAGCACACCGGCCAACTGCTCACGATCAGACACATCACACGCCGCCACGGTCACCCCGGCGCCCAGGGCCACCAGCTCATCCCGCAACGCCTCAGCACCCGGCGCCTCAAGACCACGACGGCTGGTCAGCACCAGATGCTCGGCACCGTTGCCCACCAGCCAGCGGGCCACCCGGCCACCCAGCGCACCCGTACCGCCGGTCACCAACACCGTGCCACGCACCCGCCACGGCGTCGCATCAGCGACAGGCGCCGCCGACCGGGCCAGACGACGTACGAACACACCAGAGCCGCGCACCGCGACCTGGTCCTCGCCGCCCTCACCGGCCCCGCCGGACAGCACACCCGTCAGCCGCGCGACCGCACGCTCATCCAGCACCTCGGGCAGATCAACCAGACCACCCCACAACGCCGAGTGCTCCAACGCGGCCACCCGGCCCAAACCCCACACCTGCGACTGCACAGCGCCCGCAAGCCGATCCGAACGGCCCACCGACACCGCACCCCGCGTACCACACCACAGCGAGGCCTCGAAGCCCGTGTCCGCCATGGCCTGCACCAACGTCAGCGTCAGGGCGAGACCGCTGGGCAGCTCGGGATGCCCGGAGCAAGGCTCCTCGTCCAGGGCGAGCAGCGACAACACACCACCCACAGCAGGCGCGTCGGCGACCGCCGCACGCAGCCGCTGGCCCAGCGCCTCGGCGTCGAGGTCGTGCTCGTCCGCCACCAGCGACACCACATCGGCGCCGTGACGACGGAGCCCGGCGACGGCCTCCGTCACCAACTCGTCCTCGGCACACGATGCCGGAACCACCACCAGCCACGTCCCCGACAACGCCCCACCGGCCACATCCCCGACCGGCTTCCACGCCACCCGATAGCGCCAACCATCAATGGTCGACTGGTCACGGCTGCTGCGCCGGTACGCCGAAAGCGCGGGCAGAACCGCGCCCAGCGTCGCTTCATCATCGAAGTCGAGCGTCTTGGCGAGCGCTTCGAGATCCTCGCGCTCCACGGCCCGCCAGAACCACGCGTCCACCTCGTCCCGGATGCCGGCATCAACACCGAGCCCGTCGGCGGACTTCTCGATCCAGTAGCGCTGACGCTGGAACGGGTATGTCGGCAGGTCGACCCTGCGAGCTTCGAGACCGTCGAACGCCGGCCGCCAGTCGACGACGGAGCCATGAACATGCAGCCGAGCCAGCGTCGTGGTCAGGGCGACGGTCTCCGAGCGGTCCTTGCGCAGCACCGGCACGACCACGGGCGCCGAGCCGGACTCGACCCGTTCTGCCAGGCAGTCCTGCGCCATCGCCGAGAGCACACCGTCGGGGCCCACCTCCAGGAAGGTGGTCACGCCCTGCGCGTCGAGCGTCCGCACACCGTCCGCGAACCGCACCGCCTCCCGGACATGGCGCACCCAGTACTCCGGCGAGCACACTTCCGCGTCCGCCACCTTGCCGGTGACGTTGGAGACGAGATCGATGGAGGGCGAGGCGAACGACAGGGCTTCCACGACACGCCGGAAGTCGTCCAGCATGGCGTCCATGCGGGGCGAGTGGAAGGCGTGGCTGACCCGCAGGCGGCGGGTCTTGCGGCCCTGCTCCGACCACTGGCCTGCGATCTCCAGTACGGCGGCCTCGTCCCCGGCGATCACCACGGCCGTCGGGCCATTGACGGCCGCGATGCTCACCTCGGCCTCACGACCGGCGAGCGATCCGGCGATCTCCTCCTCCGACGCCTGCACCGCCACCATCGCGCCGCCCTCCGGCAGCGCCTGCATCAGCCGGCCACGCGCCGCGACCAGCGCGCACGCGTCCTTCAGCGAGAACACCCCGGCCACGTGGGCGGCGGCGATCTCACCGATGGAGTGACCCATCACCACATCCGGGGTGACACCCCAGTGCTCAAGGAGCCGGAACAACGCCACCTCGACGGCGAACAGCGCGGGCTGCGTGAACGCCGTCTGATTCAGCAGTTCAGCGTGGGGACTGCCCTCGGCCGCGAACATCACAGCCTTCAGCGGACGGTCCAGTACGACGTCCAGGTGCGCGCACACCTCATCCAGGGCGCGGGCGAACACCGGGAACTCCTCGTACAACTCCCGGCCCATGCCGTGGCGTTGCGCACCCTGCCCGGAGAACAGGAACGCGAGGGTGTCCTCGTTCCGTGCCACACCCTGGACGACCTGAGCCGCGTTCTCGCCGTTGGCCAGAGCCTCCAGATCGCGGAGGAGGCTCTCACGGTCCTTGGTGATCACGGCCGCGCGGTGCTCGAAAACCGAACGGGTCGTGGCCAGGGAAAACGCCATATCGACCGGCGACAACTCCGGATGGGCAACCATGTGGGCATGGAGCTGGCCCGCCTGGGCGCTCAGCGCCTCCGCGCTCTTTCCGGACACCAGCCACGGCAGGACGGCGGGCTGCTTCGCCGCGTCGGCCTGGGGGACGGTTTCCTCCTGTCGTTCACCGAGGTCGGTCTCCGGGGCCTGCTCGATGATGGTGTGGGCGTTGGTCCCACTGAGCCCGAACGAGGAGATACCCGCCCGGCGCGGACGGCCGGTCTCCGGCCACTCGGTGGCCTCCGTCAGCAGCCGCACCTCACCCGCAGACCAGTCCACCTGCCGTGAGGGCTCGTCCACATGAAGGATCTTCGGCAACACGCCCTCGCGCATCGCCATCACCATCTTGATGATGCCCGCGACACCGGCCGCCGCCTGAGTGTGCCCGATGTTCGACTTGATGGCGCCCAGCCACAGCGGCTGCTCCTCGGAACGCCCCTGACCGTAGGCGGCAAGGAGCGCCTGCGCCTCGATCGGGTCACCCAGCGACGTACCCGTACCGTGCGCCTCGACCGCGTCCACCTCGGTGGCCGACAGTCCCGCGCTGGCCAGTGCCTGGCGGATGACTCGCTGCTGGGACGGGCCGTTGGGCGCCGTGAGGCCGTTGGACGCACCGTCCTGGTTGACCGCCGAGCCGCGCACGATCGCCAGCACCGGATGGCCGTTCTTCCGCGCGTCCGACAGCCGCTCCACAAGGAGCAGGCCCACACCCTCGGACCACCCCGTGCCGTCCGCGCCCTCCGCGAACGGCTTGCACCGGCCATCGACCGCCAGTCCGCGCTGCCGGCTGAACTCGATGAACGATCCGGGCGACGACATGACCGACACACCACCGGCGAGCGCCATGTCGCACTCGCCCTGGCGCAGTGCCTGCACCGCGAGGTGCAGCGCGACGAGCGACGACGAGCATGCCGTGTCCACCGTCACCGCGGGCCCTTCGAGGCCGAAGGTGTAGGAGATACGGCCCGACACCACGCTGGCCGCACTGCCCGTCAGGTAGCCCTCCAGTTCGCCTCCCACCTCGTAGAGATGGGTCGCGTAGTCCAGGCCACTCGTGCCGACGAAGACCCCGACCGGCCTGTTGCGCAGGGAGACGGGGTCGATACCGGTCCGCTCGAACGCCTCCCACGAGGCTTCAAGGAGCAGCCTCTGCTGTGGATCGGTCGCCAGCGCCTCACGCGGAGACATCCCGAAGAACTGCGGGTCGAACTCGTCGGCGTCGTAGAGGAAGCCGCCCTCACGGGTGTAACTCGTCCCCGGGTTGTCCGGGTCGGGGTGGTACAGCGTCTCGTTCTCCCAACCGCGATCGGTCGGGAACTCGGAGATGGCATCGACGCCATCCGCGACGAGTTGCCAGAGCTGCTCGGGGGTGCGCACGCCTCCGGGGAAACGACAGCTCATACCGACGATGGCGATGGGCTCTTTCGAGGCCGCGACCAGACGCTGGTTCTGTAGCTTGAGGTGGTCGTTTTCCCGCAGGGAAGCGCGCAGCGCTTCGACAACTTTTTCGGAGGACGTAGCCATCAGTAGCTCCACACTTCCAACAACATCAAAGGTCAGCCGCCCAGAGCCCTCTGGACCAGGTCATCGACATCCATCGTGTCGACCGCGCTACTCAGTTCTTCTTGCGGCGCCGACTCAGAACCGCTCTCCGATATCTGAGCGAGTTCGAGCAGGGTGTCCATGAGTCCGGCTTCACGGAAACGCGCGAGCGGAATGGAAACCAACGCCTCGCGTATCCGGTCCTCTTCCGAGCCGTTCCGCTCGGGCCCACCACCTTGCGGGAACATGCCCGCTTCCAGGTGCTCGGCCAGGGCGACGAGGTTCGGGTAGTCGAATGCCAGCGTGGTCGACAGCTCCAGGCCGGTGATCACGCCCAGCCGGTTGCGTAGCTGAACAGCCGTCAGTGAGTCGAACCCGAGCTCTGTGAACGACCGGTCGTTCTCGATGGCGTCCGGGGTCGTGTGCACCAGGACCGCGGCGACGTGCTGACGCACCAGCTTGCGCAACTGGCGTTGACGCTTCGCCGGGGGCAGCGCCTCCAGACTTGTGCGCAGCTCGGCCGCCGCCGACTCGGTCGCCGCCGGTTCGGAATGCGTCAGCGATGCCGTCGGCCGCTGCGTCTCCATCAGCTCGCTCAGCAACGCTGTCGTCCTGGCCGCTCCCAGCTCGCCCGCGAGCCGCTCCCATGCGGCATCGGCCACGAGGAGGAAGGTTTCGTCCAGGTCCAGAGCACGCTGAAGCGCGGAGATGGCCAGATCCGGGTTCATCGGGGCCATGCCGCCCCGCCTCATCTGCTCTTCGAGCTCCCCGTCGACCGCCATACCGCTCCCGGCCCAGGCGCCCCAGGCGATGGAGGTCGCGGGAAGGCCGTCCGCGCGCCGCTGCAACGCCAGCGCGTCAAGATAGGCATTACCCGCCGCGTAGCTTCCCTGGCCCGGGCCACCCAACGTGCCCGCCGCCGAGGAGAACAACACGAACGCCGACAGATCCATCCCCGCCGTCAGCTCATGCAGATTCCGCGCCGCATCCACCTTCGGACGCAACACCCCAGCCGCACGCTCCACCGTCAGGGCATCCACCACACCGTCATCCAGCACACCCGCCGTATGCACCACCGCAGTAAGCGGCAACTCCTCCGGAATCGCCTCCAGCACCGCCGCCAGCGCCTCACGGTCCGCCGCATCACACGCCGCCACCGTCACCGAAGCACCCAGGCCCTCCAGCTCCGCCTTCAGCTCAGCGGCACCCCCGGCCTCCAACCCACGACGACTCGTCAGCACCAAATGCTCAGCACCCGTACGAGCCAGCCAACGAGCCACATGGCCCCCCAGCGCACCCGTACCACCGGTCACCAGCACCGAACCGCCCGAACGCCACCCATCAACACCCGCGGCCTCACCCACGGAAGCCCGCACCAACCGCTTGGCGAACACGCCCGAAGCGCGCACCGCGACCTGGTCCTCACCGTCACCGCCCGCCAGCACCCCGGCCAGCCGCGATACGGCGCGCTCGTCGAGCGTCTCGGGCAGGTCGACGAGCCCGCCCCAGGTCTGCGGGTGCTCAAGCGCCACGACTCCGCCGAGGCCCCACACCTGCGCCTGGGTGGCGCTCGCGAGCCGGTCGGAACGGCCCACCGACACCGCGCCCCGCGAGGCACACCACAGCCGAGCGCGGACACCCAGCCCTGCCACGGTCTGCATCAGCCACAGAGTCAGCGCGAGTCCAGCGGCCACCGGTTGCCCGGCCATCGGCTCCTCGTCCAACGCGAGCAACGACAGCACCCTGACATCGGATTCGCCGTCGACCGCGGCCAGCAGTGCCCGGGCGAGCACGTCGCGGTCCGCGCCCGCGTCCACCGCCACCGGTACGACACGGGCACCGGCCTTTTCGAGCCCTTGGGAAATCGTCTCGGTGAGCTCACTGTCCGCGTGCCCGGCGGGCACCACCAGCAGCCACGCACCGGACAGCGACCCCGCCTCCGCCTCCGGGAGCGGCTTCCAGGAGACCCGGTAACGCCAGCCATCGACCGTGGTCCGCTCACGCTGCTGACGGCGGTACGAGGACAGCGCGGGCAGCAACTCGCCCAGCGAGCCGCTCCCGTCGACGTCCAGCGCCTCCGCCAGCGTCTCCAAGTCCTCACGCTCCACCGCGTCCCAGAACCGCGCGTCCACGCTGTCCACCGCGGCGGAACCACCCGGCACGGAGCCGGCCGAAGCCTCCGCGTCCTCCAGCCAGTAACGCCGACGCTGGAAGGCGTACGTCGGCAGCTCCACCGTCCGCGCACCGCGCCCGGCGAAGACCTGCTCCCAGCCCACCTCGACACCGTGCACATGGAGTTCGGCCAGCGCCGTCGTCAGCGCCAGCACCTCCGGACGGTCCTTGCGCAGAACGGCTGCCACGACCGAGGCCGAACCGGCGTCCGCCCCCAGGCAGTCCTGCGTCATCGCGGTGAGCACACCGTCGGGACCGACCTCCAGGAACGAGGTCACCCCGAGCTTCTCCAGCGCCCGCACCCCGTCCGCGAACCGCACCGCCTGCCGCACATGGCGCACCCAGTACTCCGCCGAGCACACATCGTCCGTGCCCGCCGGCTCACCGGTCACATTGGAGACCAGCGCGAGGGTCGGCGGGGCGAACGACAGCCCCTCGACGACCTTGCGGAAGTCGCCGAGCATCGCGTCCATGCGGGGCGAGTGGAAGGCGTGGCTGACCCGCAGGCGACGGGTCTTACGGCCCTGCTCCGACCACTGGCCGACAATCTCCAGTACGGCGGCCTCGTCACCCGCGATCACCACGGCGGTCGGGCCGTTGACGGCCGCAATGCTCACCTCGGCCTCACGACCGGCGAGCGATCCGGCGATCTCCTCCTCCGACGCCTGCACCGCCACCATCGCGCCGCCCTCCGGCAGCGCCTGCATCAACCGGCCACGCGCCGCGACCAGCGCACACGCGTCCTGAAGCGAGAACACCCCCGCCACATGCGCGGCAGCGATCTCACCGATGGAGTGACCCATCACCACATCCGGGGTGACACCCCAGTGCTCAAGCAGCCGGAACAACGCCACCTCGACGGCGAACAACGCGGGCTGCGTGAACGCCGTCCGATTCAGCAGCTCGGCATCCACGCCGCCTTCCGCCGCGAACATCACGTCCTTCAGCGGACGGTCCAGTACGACATCCAGATGCGCGCACACCTCGTCCAGAGCCTGGGCGAACACCGGGAACGTCTCGTACAACTCCCGGCCCATACCCAAGCGTTGCGCGCCCTGCCCCGAGAACAGGAACGCCCGCAGACCGGGCGCGTTCGCGACGCCCTGAACCAGTCCCGGGGCGACCTCTCCGGATGCGACGGCCTCAAGACCGGCGAGGAGTTCCGCACGGCTCGCGCCCGACACCACCGCACGGTGCTCGAACATCGACCGCGTCGCCACCAGCGAGTGGCCGACGTCCAGCGCGCTCGTCTCGACCCGCTCCAGCAGGAACGCCCTCAGCCGCGCCGCCTGGGCCCGCAGCGCGTCCGCGCCACGAGCCGACAACAGCCACGTGACCACGCCACTGTCCGCGTCGGAAGCCGGAATCTCCTCGGCCTCGGACGCATCCTCGCCGACCGGCGGGGCCTGCTCGATGATGGTGTGCGCGTTGGTGCCGCTCACACCGAAGGCGGAGACACCGGCCCGGCGCGGCTGCCCGGTCTCAGGCCACTCGGTGGGCTCCGTCAGCAACCGCACCTCACCCGCCGACCAGTCCACCTGCCGTGAGGGCTCGTCCACATGCAGCGTCTTCGGCAGTACGCCGTGCCGCATCGCCATCACCATCTTGATGACACCGGCGAGTCCGGACGCGGCCTGGGTGTGGCCGATGTTCGACTTCAGCGCGCCCAGCAGCAGCGGGCGGCCCTCCGGCCGCTCCTGGCCGTACGTGGCAAGCAGCGCCTGCGCCTCGATGGGGTCACCCAGCGTCGTACCGGTGCCGTGTGCCTCGACCACCTGGATGTCGGCGGCCGACACTCCGGCGTTGGCGAGGGCCTGCCGGATCACCCGCTGCTGGGACGGCCCGTTCGGCGCCGTCAGACCATTGCTGGCGCCGTCCTGGTTGACCGCCGAACCACGCACGACCGCCAGTACGGGGTGGCCGTTGCGCCGGGCGTCGGACAGCCGCTCCACGAGCAGCATGCCCACCCCCTCTGACCAGCCCGTGCCGTCCGCGGCGTCCGCGAACGGCTTGCAGCGGCCGTCGGCGGCAAGTCCACGCTGCCTGCTGAACTCCACGAACGCACCGGGCGACGACATCACCGAGACGCCGCCGGCGAGCGCCAGATCGCATTCGCCCTGACGCAGCGCCTGCGCGGCCAGATGCAGCGCGACCAGCGACGACGAGCACGCCGTGTCGACCGTCACCGCGGGTCCCTCAAGACCGAGCGTGTACGAGATACGACCGGATGCCACGCTGCCGGCGCTTCCGCTGCCGAGAGACCCCTCGAAGCCCTCGGGGACCTGCCGCAGCCGGGTGCCGTAGTCGTTGTACATCACGCCCACGAACACACCGGACCGGCTGCCCCGCTTGGTCGTGGGGTCGATACCGGCCCGCTCGAACGCCTCCCATGAGGTCTCAAGGAGCAGCCGCTGCTGCGGGTCGGTCGCCAGCGCCTCGCGCGGACTCATGTCGAAGAAGGCGGGGTCGAATTGGTGCGCGTCGTAGAGGAACCCACCGTTCTGGGCGTAGTACGTGCCCTCCCGGTCGGGGTCCGGGTCGTACAGGCCCTCAAGGTCCCACCCGCGGTCGGAGGGGAACTCGGACATCGCGTCCGTGCCCGCCATGACCAACTGCCACAGCTCTTCGGGGGTCCGCACCCCGCCCGGGAAGCGGCAGCTCATGCTCACGATCACGATGGGGTCGCTGTCCACCGGCGTGCCCGGCGCGACCATCGCCGCCGCGCCCGCCGACGAGGCAGCACTGTCTCCGCCCAGGATTTCGTCACGGATGTGGCCGACGAGTGCCATCGGGGTCGGATAGTCGAAAACCAGCGTGGCGGGCAGCCGCAGACCGGTCTCCGCGGTGAGCCGATTCCTGAGATCGACCCCCATCAGCGAGTCGAAGCCGAGCTCCTTGAACGGCCGTCGTGTGTTGACGGTCTCGGCAGTGGCGTGTCCGAGGGCGGCCGCGGTCTGCACGCGGACCAGCTCCAGCAACATCTGATCCTGCGATGTCTGCGGCAGGCCCGCGAGGCGCCGGCGCAGTTCACCGGGAAGGCTCTCGTCCTGCTCCGCTCGTACGACACGGCGCGCGGTCACGGTGGGCACGACGCCACGGAAGACGGCGGGGAGTTCGGCGCCCTGCGCACGCAGCGCCGGGATGTCCAGCCGCACCGAAACCGGCACGATCTCATCCGCGACCAGAGCCGCGTCGAACAGCTCAAGCCCTTCGTCCGTGGTCAGTGGCACCAGGCCGGAACGCGACACTCGGCGCAGGTCCCTCTCGCCGAGGTGTCCGGTCATGCCGCTGGCCTCGGCCCACAGGCCCCACGCCATCGACACACCCGGCAACCCCTGCGTCCGGCGCCAGGAGGCGAGACCGTCCAGGAACACATTCGCCGCCGCGTAGCTTCCCTGGCCCGGACCGCCCAGCACACCAGCCGCCGAGGAGAACAGCACGAACGCCGACAGGTCCAGCCCGGCCGTCAGCTCATGCAGGTTCCACGCCGCGTCCACCTTCGCCCGCAGCACCGGCTCGACCCGCTCACGGGTCAACGACGTCAGCAACCCGTCATCCAGCACACCCGCCGCATGCACCACACCGCTCAACGTGAAGCCCGCCGGCAGCCCGGACAACGTCCCGGCCAGGGCCTCGCGGTCCGCGGCGTCACACGCCGCGATCACCACCTCGGCGCCCGCAGCCTCCAGCTCCGCCCGCAACTCCCCCGCCCCCGCAGCCTCCCCACCACGACGAGACAGCAGCACCAGCTTCGTGACCCCATGCCGCGCCACCAAATGCCGGGCCACCAAACCACCCAGCACACCCGTGCCACCCGTCACCAGCACCGCGCCAGAACCAAACGCCCCCGACTCCGACAGATCCGGCGCCGGCACCCGGCCCAGGCGCGGCACCCGCACCACGCCCGACCGCACCACCACCTGCTCCTCCCCCAGGCCCAGCACCCCGGGAAGAACACCGTCGACTCCCTCCACGTCATCGGTGTCCAACAGCACCAGACGCCCAGGATTCTCCGACTGCGCCGACCGCACCAGACCCCACACCGCGGCCCCGGCCAGATCCACCACGCCCTCACCCACATCAACAGCGCGCCGGGTCACCACCACCAGCCGCTCACCCGCGAGATCCTCACCCCCAACCCACGCCTGCACCCGCTCCAGGACCTCAAGGACCCGCCCGTACACCTCACTCACCACATCAAAACCACCGGAGACCACCCGCACGACCTCAGTCCGCGACGCCACCTCCCCCACAACAGCCGCGGGCGCATCCACCCACTCGACCCGGAACAGCGCATCCCGCGCCACCCCACCCGCAGTGTTCAGCTGATCCGCGTCAACCGGCCGCAACACCAGCGACTCGACCGACGCCACCCCGCGCCCCGACTCGTCCCCCACCAGCACCGACACCGCATCCGACCCCACACTCACCGGAGCCAGCCGCACCCGCAGCGACGTCGCACCCACCGCATCCAGAGCAAACCCACGCCAGGAGAACGGCAACAGACTCCCCGAACCCCCCGCGAAGCCCTCACTCACCCCCAACGCATGCAACGCCGCGTCGAACAACGCCGGATGCAGACCAAACCGGCCCGCCCGCTCCCGCTCACCCTCCGGAAGCCCGACCTCCGCGAACACCTCACCATCACGCCGCCACGCACGCCTCAACCCCTGGAAAACCGGCCCGTACTCCAGCCCGTTCTCCGCAGCCCGCACATACTCACCCGACACATCAACCGACTCAGCCCCCACCGGCGGCCACACACCGAAGTCGAAGGAATCCGCGTCGGCTGTTGCCATCGGCGCGAGCACACCACGGGCATGGCACGTCCATGGCACGTCCTGGCCCGCTGCCTCCTCCCGCGAGAACACGCTCACCTCACGGAAGCCGGAAGCGTCCGCCTCCCCTGCCTCGACCTGGATCCGCACCCCACCGCGCTCGGGCAGGATCAGCGGCGCCTCGATGACGAGTTCCTCAATCCGGCCACAGCCGACCTGGTCCCCGGCCTGCCCCACAAGCTCGACAAACGCCGTCCCGGGCAGCAGCACGACGCCGTGGACGGCGTGATCCGCCAGCCACTCGTGCGTGGCCAACGACAACCGTCCATTCAGCAGCACCCCGCCGCCGCTGGCCAACGACACCACCGCACCCAACAACGGGTGCCCCAGCGAACCCAACCCCACGGAACTCACATCGCCCACACCCGCGGGAACGTCGAGCCAGAAGCGCTCCCGCTGGAAGGCGTACGTCGGCAGCTCAATCTGCCGACCGCCCCGGCCCTCCAACACGGTGGCCCAGTCCACCTCGGCGCCGTTCACGAATACCTCGGCGGCGGAGGTCAGGAACCGCTCCAGGCCGCCTTCGTCGCGGCGCAGAGTGCCGACGACCACGGCCTGCGCCTCGACGGCCTCCACCGTCTGCTGAACAGGGAGCGTGAGTACGGGATGCGGGCTCACCTCGATGAACACACCATGCCCGGCATCGAGCAGGACGCGGGTCGTGGCCTCCAGCTCGACCGTCTGCCGCAGGTTCCGGTACCAGTACTCCGCGTCGAGAGCGGCCGTATCCACCAGCCCACCGAACACCGTCGAGTAGAACGGCACCTCGGAGGTGCGGGGCTTCAGGTCCGCCAGGACCCTCAGCAGTTCCTCGCGAATGGACTCCACGTGCGCGGAGTGCGACGCGTAGTCCACCGGAACCCGGCGGACACGAATCTCCTCGCCCTCCAGCTCCGCGACCATCTCATCCAGCGCACCCGGATCACCCGACACCACGACCGAACCCGGGCCGTTGACCGCCGCAACCGAGATCACACCACCCCACCGGGCGATACGTTCCTGCGCCTGATCAACCGGGAGCCCCACCGACACCATGCCGCCGCGGCCGGCCAGACCGGCCGCGATCGCCTGGGACCGCAGGGTGACCACCTTCGCGGCGTCCTCCAGCGACAGCGCACCCGCCACACACGCCGCAGCGATCTCACCCTGGCTGTGGCCCATCACCGCGTCCGGCTCGACACCCACCGAACGCCACAGCTTCGCCAGCGACACCATCACCGCGAACAACACCGGCTGCACCACATCCACCCGGTCAAAACCGGGAGCACCCTCGCCGCCGCGCAGTACGTCCGTCAGCGACCAGTCCACATGAGCCGACAAAGCCGTCTCACACTCGCCGATCGCCTCGGCGAACACCGGCGAGGACTCAAGCAGCTCCACCGCCATACCCAGCCACTGCGCCCCCTGACCCGGGAACACGAACACCGAACGACCGGGAGGCGCGCTCTCGCCCACCACCACGCCCGGAACAGCGGACTTCTCCGTGACGGCGTCCAGGCCGGACAGCAACTCGTCCCGGTCCCGGCCCACCAGCACCGCGCGGTGCTCAAGCACCGACCGGGTCATGACCAGCGACCGCGCCACGTCGGCGGCGCTCAGCTCGGGGCGCTCGGCCACGAACTCCCGCAGCCGCCCGGCCTGCGCCCGCAGCCCCTCCTGGCTACGGCCCGACACCAGCCACGCCACCGGACCATCGGCGACCTCGGCATCGGCGTCGTCGGCCGCCTCGGCCTCCGGCGCCTGCTCCAGGATCACATGCGCGTTCGTCCCGCTCACACCGAACGAGGACACACCGGCCCTGCGCCGCTCACCCGTCTCCGGCCACGGGGTCTGCTCGGTCAGCAGCGATACCGCCCCCGCCGACCAGTCCACATGCTCCGACGGCTCCTCGACATGCAGGGTCTTGGGCAACACACCGTGCCGCATCGCCATCACCATCTTGATGACGCCACCCACGCCTGCGGCCGCCTGCGTGTGCCCCACGTTCGACTTGAACGAGCCCAGCCACAACGGCCGGTCGGCTCCGGCGCGCTCCTTGCCGTAGGTGGCAAGCAGCGCCTGCGCCTCGATCGGGTCACCCAGCGGTGTTCCGGTGCCGTGTGCCTCCACCGCGTCCACATCGGCCGCGGACAGGCCGGCGTTGCGCAGCGCGTCGCGGATCACCCTCTGCTGCGAGGGGCCATTGGGCGCCGTCAGCCGGCTGCTCGCCCCGTCCTGGTTCACGGCGGCGCCCCGTACCACGGCCAGCACCTGGTGCCCGTTGCGCCGGGCGTCGGACAGCCGCTCAAGGAGCAGCACACCGGCGCCCTCGGACCATCCGGTGCCGTCGGCGGCGTTCGAGAAGGACTTGCAGCGTCCGTCCACGGCGAGTCCGCGCAACCGGCTGAACTCGATGAACACCCCTGGTGTCGCCATCATGGCCACGCCACCGGCGAGCGCGAGCGAGCAGTCGCCCTTGCGGAGCGCCTGGACGGCCAGTTGGAGCGCCACGAGCGACGAGGAGCATGCGGTGTCCACGGTCACGGCGGGGCCTTCGAAGCCGAAGGTGTAGGAGATGCGGCCGGAGGCGATACTCCCGGCGCTGCCGTTGCCGAGGTGGCCTTCGAGGCCCTCCGGGATGGCCTGGATGCGGGAGCCGTAGTCGTTGTACATGACGCCGACGAACACGCCGGTTCGGCTGCCGCGCGCGGACGCCGGGTCGATGCCCGCCCGTTCGAGCGCTTCCCACGAGGTCTCAAGGAGCAGCCGCTGCTGCGGGTCGGTCGCCAGCGCCTCACGCGGGCTCATACCGAAGAAGGAGGCGTCGAAGCCGTTCGCGTCGTGCAGGAACCCGCCCTCACGCGTGTAGCTCTTGCCCGGCTTCTCCGGGTCGGGGTCGTACAGGTCCTCGTCCCATCCCCGGTCCACGGGGAAGGTGGAGACCGCGTCGGTGCCCGAGGCGACCAGCTCCCACAGGTCTTCGGGTGACTCCACCCCTCCGGGATATCGGCACCCCATGCCGACGATCGCGATGGGCTCCCGGTCCCTGTCCTTGAGTTCCTTCAGCTCTTGACGAGTTTCGTGCAGGCTGGCCGTCGCGCGCTTGAGATAGTCGCGCAGCTTGGTCTCGCTCACCGTTTCTTGTCACTCCTCTGAGGACCCCGGACAGGGGTGGAAAGCCTTCGGCCGGTAACTTCCGGGGACGGGGGCGTCCGCGTCATGAGAGTTCCTCGTCGAGGAAGTCGAAGATCTCGTCGTCGGTCGCCGACTCGAACGTGTCGGCGGCGGCCTCACCAGGTGCCGTCTCCGTCTGCTGCCCCACGGTCAGCTTCGCCAGGACCTGCTGCAAGCGCGAGGTGAGACGTGCCGTGGCGGCTTCGTCCGCCACCACCTCGGCGATCGAGGTCTCCAGCTTCTCCAGCTCCGACAGAACCGGCAGCACCAGCGATGCGTCCGGCTCTTCCGCCACCAGCTCCTGCGCCAGGTATCCGGCCAGCGCCCTGGACGTCGTGTAGTCGAACAGCAGGGTGGCGGGGAGCCGGAGGCCGGTCACCGTGCCCAGTTGGTTGCGCAGTCCGACCGCGGTCAGCGAGTCGAAGCCGAGTTCGAGGAAGCCACGGTCAGGGGCGATCATGCGCGGGCTGTCGTGACCCAGCGCCATGGCCGCGTGCTCGGTCACCAGTTCCAGGAGCTCCTGCTGCCGGGCGGCGGGCTTCATCGAGCCGATACGGCGGCGCAGGTCGGCGGAGTCGGCGCCGGAACCGCCCGTGGTTGTCCTCGCGGGGCCGCGCCGGGCCGTGGTCCGGATGATGCCCCGCAGCAGGGCCGGGATCGGCCCGTCCTGGGCTCGCCACGCCGCGGCGTTGAGGCGTGCCGGGACGAGGGTGGCCGCGTCGATGCCGCAAGCGGTGTCGAACAGGGCCAGGGCCTCCTCGGAGGACATCGGGGTCACGCCTTCGCGGGCAAGGCGCCGCATGTGGGCCTCGTCCAGCTTGCCGGTCATGCCGCTGCGCTCCTCCCACAGGCCCCAGGCGAGCGACTGGGCGGGCAGGCCCTCGGCCCTGCGCCGGTGGGCGAACGCGTCCAGGAAGGCGTTGGCGGCCGCGTAGTTGGCCTGGCCGGTGCCGCCGAGGGTCCCGGAGAGCGAGGAGAAGAGCACGAACGCGGACAGGTCGAGACCGGCGGTCAGCTCGTGCAGATTGAGCACCGCGTCCACCTTGGGCCGCAGCACACGGTCGATCCGCTCGGGTGTGAGGGCTTCGACGACGCCGTCGTCCAGCACTCCGGCGGTGTGCACCACGGCGGTGAGCGGGTGCTCGTCCGGCAGGGAGGCCAGGAGCGCGGCGAGGGAGTCGCGGTCGGCGGTGTCGCAGGCGGCGACCACGGCGTGGGCGCCGAGGTCCGTGAGCTCCGTCCGCAGTTCGGCCGCGCCGTCCGCGGCGAGACCGCGGCGGCTGACCAGCACGAGGTGGCGGACGCCGTGCTCGCCGACGAGGTGCTTGGCGACCAGGCCGCCGAGGCCGGATGCCGCCCCGGTGACCAGGACGGTGCCCTGCGGGTCCCAGGTGACGCCGGTCGTGGCCGACCGCTCGCCGCCCTGTTCGGACGCGCCGCCGCGGGCCGCTGCCCGGGCCAGCCTGCCGGCCAGGACCGTGCCGTCGCGGACCACGATCTGGGGTTCGTCGGTGGTGAGCGCCGCGGGGAGAATCCGGCGTGAGCTTTCCTGGTCGTCCAGGTCGGCCAGGACGAACCGGCCGGGGTTCTCGGACTGGGCCGAGCGCACCAGGCCCCAGACGGCCGCACTTGCGGGGTCGGCCACATCGGTGTCGTCGCCCGCGGCGATGGCCCCCTGGGTGAGGAACACCAGCCGGGATGCGCCGAGGCGGTTGTCGGCCAGCCAGCTCTTGAGCAGGTCGAGGGCGTGGTGGCCGGCTTCCCGTACCGCCTGTGCCAGTTCCCGCGTCCGGCCGGTGCGGGACACGTTCGCGGCGAGTACGACGTCGGGCGTGGTCGCGCCCGCGTCGATGGCCTCGGCCAGGGCCGCGAGGTCCGGGTAGGTGTCGATGGTGACATCGGCCAATCCGAGGACGCCGGTCAGCTCGGCCCGGTCGGGTCCGACGAGCGCCCAGCGCCCGGTGGCCGCGCCGCTCGTCTCCGGGGCGGTCGGCACCCAGTCGACCTGGTACAGCGATTCGTGCGGCTGGCCGGAGTTGACCTGCTCCGGGGCCACGGGCCGCAGTACGAGGGAGTCGACCGAGGCGACGAGCGCGCCGGAGGTGTCGGTGACATGCAGGGAGACCGTGTCCTCGCCGACGCTCGTGAGCCGGACGCGCAGCGCGGACGCGCCGCTTGCGTGGAGGGTCACGCCGTTCCATGAGAACGGGAGGGTGCTGCCGTCGCTGCCGGACGGCTTGAACGCCACGGTGTGCAACGACGCGTCGAGCAGCGCTGGGTGGAGACCGTAGCGTGCGGCCTCGCCTTCCTGCGCTTCGGGCAGGTCGACCTCGGCGAAGATCTCGTCGCCACGGCGCCAGGCGGCGCGCAGCCCCTGGAAGGCCGGGCCGTAGGCGAAGCCGACGTCGATGAACCGGTCGTAGAGGTCCGCCACGTCGATGGCCTTCGCCTCCGCGGGCGGCCACACGGCGAAGTCGGCGGCCACGGACCCCGGTGCCGTGGTGGACGGGTCCCTGCTGAGCAGGCCGGTCGTATGACGTGTCCAGGGGTCGTCAGGCTGGGCGCCCTCGGGCCTGGAGTGCAGGTTGAGCGAACGGGCTCCGGACTCGTCGGGTTCGCCCACGGCGAGCTGGATCTGGACCGCGCCGTGCACGGGCAGGACCAACGGCGTTTCGATGGTCAGTTCCTCCACCCGCTCGTAGCCCACCTGCTCGGCCGCGCGCAGGGCCAGTTCCACGAAGGCCGTGCCGGGGAAGAGAACGGTGTCCGCGAAGGCGTGGTCGGCCAGCCACGGCTGAGTGTCGACCGACAGGCGCCCGGTGAACAGGTAGGTGTCGGTGTCGGCCAGGGCGACGGCGGCGCCGAGGAGCGGATGGTCGGGCGAGTCCAGGCCGGCCGAGGTCACGTCTCCGCTGGTGGTCGGCGCGGCTTCGAGCCAGTAGCGCTGCCGCTGGAACGCGTAGGTGGGCAGCTCCACCCGCTGGGCGCCATGCCCGGCGAACACCGCGTCCCACTTCACCGGGGCGCCGTGGACGTGGAGTTCGGCCAGCGCCGTGGTCAGCGCCTGGAGCTCGGGCCGGTCCTTGCGCAGCACGGCCACGAGGGCGGGAGCGATCGCGTCATCGGATTCCGCGGCCGTCAGGCAGTCCTGCGCCATGGCGGTGAGCACACCGTCCGGGCCCACCTCGACGAAGGAGGTCACGCCCAGGTTCTCCAGGGTCCGTACCCCGTCCGCGAACCGCACGGCCTCGCGTACATGCCGGACCCAGTACTCCGGCGAGCACACCTCGTCCACCTCGGCCGGGGTGCCGGTGACGTTGGAGACCAGGGAGATGGTCGGCGGGGCGAACGACAGCCCTTCGACGACCTTCCGGAAGTCACCGAGCACACCGTCCATGCGCGGGGAGTGGAAGGCGTGGCTGACCCGCAGGCGGCGGGTCTTACGGCCCTCTCGCTCCCACTGTCCGGCGATCTCCAGCACGGCGGGCTCGTCGCCCGCGATGACCACGGCCGTGGGGCCGTTGACGGCCGCGATGCTCACCTCGGCCTCACGGCCGGCGAGCGATGCGGCGACCTCCTCCTCGGGCGCCTGGACGGCCACCATCGCGCCGCCTTCGGGCAGCGCCTGCATCAGCCGGCCACGGGCCGCCACCAGGGCGCACGCGTCCTGAAGGGAGAACACTCCGGCCACGTGGGCGGCGGCGATCTCACCGATGGAGTGGCCGATCAGCACGTCCGGGGTGATGCCCCAGTGTTCCAGGAGCCGGTAGAGCGCCACTTCGACGGCGAACAGCGCGGGCTGTGTGAACGCCGTCCGGTTCAGCAGTTCGGCGTCGGCGCTGCCCTCGGCCGCGAACATCACCTCGGTCAGCGGGCGGTCGAGCAGCATGTCGAGATACGAGCACACCTCGTCCAGCGCCTGGGCGAACACCGGGAAGGCGTCGTACAGCTCCCGGCCCATGCCGAGCCGTTGCGCACCCTGGCCCGAGAACAGGAACGCCGTCTTGTGCTCGGCCCGTGCCACGCCCTGGATCAGCGTGGCCGCGTTCCTGCCCTCGGCCAGCGCTTCGAGCCCGGCGCGGAACTGCGCCGGGTCCTGCGCGACCACAGCAGCGCGGTAGGGCAGGGCGGAACGGGTGGTCGCCAGTGAATAGCCGATGTCGGCGATGTCACCGGCGTCCGCGGTGCGCACACCGTCGAACTCGCGCAGCCGCCCGGCCTGAGCGCTCAGCGCATCGGCGTTGCTGCCGGAGAGCAGCCAGGGGACCACCGTGATACCGGCCGGCGAACCGGTGGCATCGCCACCCGTCTCCGGCGACGGCGCCTCAACGGGGTCGGCCGCCTCGATGATCGTGTGCGCGTTGGTGCCGCTGATCCCGAAGGACGACACGGCCGCCCGGCGCGGGCGGTCCGTCTCCGGCCACGCGGTCGCCTCGCTCAGCAGCGACACGGCGCCGCTGGTCCAGTCGACGTGCGGGGAGGGCTCGGCCGCGTGGAGGGTCTTGGGCAGGACGCCCTCGCGCATGGCCATCACCATCTTGATGACGCCCGCGACACCGGCGGCGGCCTGCGTGTGCCCGATGTTCGACTTGATGGAACCCAGCCACAGCGGCTGGTCCTCGGACTTCTCCTTGCCGTAGGTGGCAAGGAGCGCCTGCGCCTCGATCGGGTCACCCAGCGAGGTGCCCGTGCCATGGGCCTCGACCGCGTCCACATCGGCGGCCGACAGGCCCGCGTTCTCCAGGGCCTTGCCGATCACGCGCTGCTGCGACGGGCCGTTGGGCGCCGTGAGGCCGTTGGAAGCGCCGTCCTGGTTGATCGCCGAACCCCGGACGACGGCCAGCACCCGGTGGCCGCGGCGCCGGGCGTCGGACAGCCGCTCCACGAGGAGCATGCCCACGCCCTCGGACCAGCCGGTGCCATCGGCCTCGGCGGAGAACGCCTTGCACCGTCCGTCCGGCGACAGCACGCGCTGGGCGCTGAACTCGACGAACGTGCCCGGCGTGGCCATGATCGTCACACCGCCGGCCAGCGCCATGGAGCACTCTCCCTGGCGCAGTGACTGGCAGGCCAGGTGCAGGGCGACCAGCGACGACGAACACGCGGTGTCCACCGTGACGGCCGGGCCCTCGAAGCCGAAGGTGTACGAGAGACGGCCGGAGGCGACGCTGGACGCGCTGCCGAGTCCGAGATAGCCCTGCACACCGTCCGGCGCGCTGATCGCCCGGCCGCTGTAGTCCTGGTAGTTCGAGCCGATGAAGACACCCGCCTGGCTGCCGCGCAACGCCGCCGGGTCGATACCGGCCCGCTCGAACGCCTCCCAGGACGTCTCAAGGAGCAGCCGCTGCTGCGGGTCCATGGCCAGGGCCTCGCGCGGTGAGATACCGAAGAAGTCCGGGTCGAAGTCGGCGATGTTGTCCAGGAAACCGCCGGTGAGCGCGTAGGTCTTGCCCGGCTTATCGGGGTCGGGGTCGTAGAGCCCTTCGAGGTCCCAGCCGCGGTCGTCGGGGAATCCGGAGATCGTGTCGACTCCGGCGTTCACCACATCCCACAGCTGTTCAGGGGTCCGTACGCCGCCCGGGAAGCGGCAGCTCATCGCCACGATCGCGATGGGCTCGTCGAACGAGTCCGATCGGGTCGGCGTGATCTCGGCGGCGCCGCCTTCCTCGGTACCGAACATCTCGCCGTTCAGGAACCGCGCCAGCACCGTGGGCGTGGGGTAGTCGAAGACCAGACTGACCGGCAGCCGGAGGCCGGTCGCCGCGCCGATCCGATTGCGCAGTTCGACGGCGGTCAGCGAGTCGAATCCGAGGTCGCGGAAGGCACGGTCCGAGGCGACCGCGTCCGCGCTGTCGTGAGCGAGGACATCGGCGGCCTGGGCACGCACCAGATCGCGCAGCGCGGCTTCGCGCTTCTCCCGGGGCAGAGCTTCCAGGCGGTCGTGAAGTTCCGCCCGCCCGCGGTCGGCGCTGCCCGGCGCGGACTGCTTCCCCGTGGCCGTGGTCGGCACGCCGCGCAACTCGCGGAAGAGGGGGGTGGCGAAGGAGTCCGCTTCGAAACGTGCCCAGTCGATGTCCGCGACGGCGAGGAACGTCTCCTCGTGGTCCAATGCCTGGTGCAGCGCCGAGATCGCCAGCTCGGGGGACATGCCCAGCATCCCCGAGCGGCTCATCTGCTCTTCGAGATCCCCGGCGACCGCCATACCGCTCCCGGCCCAGGCGCCCCAGGCGATGGAGGTCGCGGGAAGGCCGTCCGCGCGCCGCTGCAACGCCAGCGCGTCAAGATAGGCATTACCCGCCGCGTAGCTTCCCTGGCCCGGGCCACCCAACGTGCCCGCCGCCGAGGAGAACAACACGAACGCCGACAGATCCATCCCCGCCGTCAGCTCATGCAGATTCCGCGCCGCATCCACCTTCGGACGCAACACCCCAGCCGCACGCTCCACCGTCAGGGCATCCACCACACCGTCATCCAGCACACCAGCCGTATGCACCACCGCAGTGAGCGGCAACTCCTGCGGAATCGCCTCCAGCACCGCCGCCAGCGCCTCACGGTCCGCCGCATCACACGCCGCCACCGTCACCGAAGCACCCAGGCCCTCCAGCTCCGCCTTCAGCTCAGCGGCACCCCCGGCCTCCAACCCACGACGACTCGTCAGCACCAGATGCTCAGCACCCGTACGAGCCAGCCAACGAGCCACATGGCCCCCCAGCGCACCCGTACCACCGGTCACCAGCACCGAACCGCCCGCACGCCACCCCTCAACACCCGTGGCCTCAACCACGGAAGCCCGCACCAACCGCTTGGCGAACACACCAGAGCCACGCACCGCGACCTGGTCCTCGCCGTCACCGCCCGCCAGCACCCCGGCCAGACGGACCAGCGCCCGGACGTCCACGGTCTCGGGCAGGTCCACCACACCGCCCCAGCGCTGGGGATACTCCACCCCCACGATCCGGCCCAGGCCCCACACCATCGACTGCACCGGACTCACCAGCCGGTCGGAACGACCCACCGACACGGCACCCCGGGTGCCACACCACAGCGGAGCCACCACACCCGCATCACCCAGCCCCTGGACCAGACCCACCGTCGCGGCAAGCCCAGCAGGAACACCCCCGAAGGACTCGTGCCCCGACTCATCCAACGCCAGCAGCGAGAACACACCCGCCACACCCGACGACTCCACCCCGGCCTCGTCGAGCACCACACGCAGCCGCTCCGCGACCGCCTCACGGTCATCCGCCGCCCCGACGGCCACGGAGACGACATGCGCACCACGGCCGGTCAAGCCATCCAGCACGGCGGCAGCCAGAGTCTCGTCACCGCAGGCTTCCGGAACGACCACGAGCCAGGTGCCCGAGAGCGTCGACTCGGACGCGGATGCCAGGGGCTTCCAGACCGCCCGGTAACGCCAGCGGTCGACCGTGTTCTGCTCACGCCGCTGACGGCGCCAGGACGACAGCGCCGGAAGCAACGCCGTCAACGACGACTGCTGCTCCTCGCCCTCCACCTCCAGCGTCCGCGTCAGCGCCTCCAGGTCCTCGCGCTCCACCGCGTCCCAGAAACGCGCGTCCACCGCATCGGCGCTCAAGTCGTCACCGGCGGCCGCCACTTCAGCAGCCGAGACGGCCTCCAGCCAGTACCGCTGCCGCTGGAAGGCGTACGTCGGCAGGTCGACCTGCCGGCCACCGTGTCCGGCGAACACCTTCCGCCAGTCGACGTCGCCGCCGTTGACATGAAGCTCGGCGATCGAGGTCAGGAACCGCTCCGGACCGCCCTCGTCGCGGCGCAGGGTGCCGACGACCACGGCTTGCGCCTCGGCGGCCTCCACCGTCTGCTGAACAGGGAGCGTGAGTACGGGATGCGGGCTCACCTCGATGAACACACCATGCCCGGCATCGAGCAGGACGCGGGTCGTGGCCTCCAGCTCGACCGTCTGCCGCAGGTTCCGGTACCAGTACTCGGCGTCCAGAGCAGCCGTATCCACCAGCCCACCGAACACGGTCGAATAGAACGGCACCTCGGAGGTGCGGGGCTTCAGGTCCGCCAAGACCCTCAGCAACTCCTCGCGGATCTCCTCCACATGCGCGGAGTGCGAGGCATAGTCCACCGGCACCCGGCGGACACGAATCTCCTCGCCCTCAAGCTCGGCGACCATCTCATCCAGCGCACCCGGATCACCGGAGACGACGACCGAGCCGGGGCCGTTGACCGCAGCGACCGAAATGGCGCCGTCCCAGGCAGCGATACGTTCCTGCGCCTGGTCGACCGGGAGCCCGACCGACACCATGCCACCGCGGCCGGCCAGACCCGCCGCGATCGCCTGGGACCGCAGGGTGACCACCTTGGCGGCGTCCTCCAGCGACAGCGCACCCGCCACACACGCCGCGGCGATCTCGCCCTGGCTGTGACCCATCACCGCATCCGGCTCGACACCCACCGAACGCCACAGCTTCGCCAGCGACACCATCACCGCGAACAACACCGGCTGCACCACATCCACCCGGTCAAAACCAGGAGCACCCTCGCCGCCGCGCAATACGTCCGTCAGCGACCAGTCCACATGAGCCGACAACGCCGTCTCACACTCACCGATCGCCTCGGCGAACACCGGCGAGGACTCAAGGAGCTCCACCGCCATGCCCAGCCACTGCGCCCCCTGACCCGGGAACACGAACACCGAACGGCCCCGCACATCGGCCACGCCACGCGTCACGCCCGAGGCCACCTCGTCGCCGGCCAACGCACCCAACCGCGCCAGAAGCTCCTCACGATCGGCACCCGTCACCACCCCACGGTGCTCGAACACCGAACGCGACGTCGCCAGCGAGAACGCCACATCGGCGGCGCTCAGCTCGGGGCGCTCGGCCACGAACTCCCGCAGCTTGCTGGCCTGGTCCCGCAGCGCGTCGCTGCTCTTGCCGGACACGGCCCACGCCACCGGACCATCGACGACCTCGGCATCGGCCTCGTCGGCCGCCTCGGCCTCCGGCGCCTGCTCCAGGATCGTGTGCGCGTTCGTCCCGCTCACGCCGAAGGACGAGACGCCGACGCGGCGCGGGTGGCCCGACTCCGGCCAGGCGGTGGCCTCGGCCAGCAGCGCGATGTCGCCCGCTGACCAATCCACGTGTTGTGACGGCTCATCGGTGTGCAGCGACTTCGGCAACACGCCGTGCCGCATCGCCATCACCATCTTGATGACGCCGGCCACACCGGCCGCCGCTTGCGAATGGCCGATGTTCGACTTCACCGATCCGAGCCACAGCGGCTGGTCCGCGGGCCGGTCCTGGCCGTAGGTGGCAAGCAGCGCCTGCGCCTCGATCGGGTCACCCAGCGACGTACCCGTACCGTGCGCCTCCACCGCGTCCACCTCGGCGGCCGACAGCCGGGCGGTCTTGAGCGCCGCGCGGATCACCCGCTGCTGCGACGGTCCGTTCGGGGCGGTCAGGCCGTTGGACGCACCGTCCTGGTTGACCGCCGAGCCCCGGACGAGGGCCAGCACCTCGTGGCCGTTGCGCCGGGCGTCCGACAGCCGCTCGACGAGCAGCAGCCCGACGCCTTCGGCGAATCCGAATCCGTCCGCGTCATTGCTGAACGCCTTGCACTTGCCATCGACGGACAGCGCGCGCTGACGGCTGAAGTCCACCAGCCCGGCCTGTGTGGACATCACCGTCGCGCCACCGGCGAGCGCCAGGTCGCATTCGCCCTGGCGCAGCGCCTGGACCGCGAGGTGCAGCGCGACCAGCGACGACGAGCAGGCGGTGTCCACCGTCACGGCGGGCCCTTCGAGGCCCAGGGTGTAGGAGATCCGGCCCGAGGCCACGCTGCCCGCGCTGCCGGTGCCGAGATAGCCCTCAAAGCCTTCGGGGGCGTTCCCTTGCAGCCGGGTGCCGTAGTCGTTGTACACGACGCCGACGAAGACTCCGGTCCGGCTTCCCTTCGCCGACTCGGGGTCGATGCCGGCCCGCTCGAACGCCTCCCACGAGGTTTCGAGGAGCAGCCGCTGCTGCGGGTCCATCGAGAGCGCCTCACGCGGCGAGATCCCGAAGAACGCCGGGTCGAACTGGTCCGCGTCGTAGAGGAAGCCACCGTTGCGGGCGTAGTACGTGCCCTCGCGCGACGGGTCCGGGTCGTACGTCGTCTCGAGGTCCCAGCCGCGGTTGGACGGGAGCGATGCGGTGGCGTCGGTACCACCCATCACCAGGTTCCAGAATTCCTCGGGCGTCCGCACGCCACCGGGGAAACGGCAGCTCATGGCGACGATCGCGATCGGGTCGTCGTCCGTGTGTGCCGGGGTGTTGGCGGTTCCGCCCGCCGCCGGCGCCGCGATGGCCGTGTCCTGCGCCCCGAGGATCTCCGAGCGCAGATAGCCCGCCAGTACGGTCGGGTTCGGGTAGTCGAAGACGAGCGTGGCCGGGAGGCGCAGACCCGTTTCCGCGCTCAGCCGGTTCCGCAGTTCCACGGCGGTGAGCGAGTCGAAGCCCAGTTCCTTGAAGGACCGTGCCACCCCGACAGTGTCCGACTTCGCGTGTCCCAAGGCGGCGGCCGCCTGGACGCGGATCAGCTCATCGAGCAGGAACTGCTCCTGGTCCGCCTCGGACATGTCGGCCAGTCGCCGCCGCAGACGGGCGGCGATGTCGTCCACGTCGGCGGCTCCGGCGCCCACGACGCGCCGGACCGTCATTCCCGGCACTACGTTGCGGAAGAGTACGGGGAGTTCGGCGCCCTGCGCACGCAGCGCCGGGGTGTCCAGTCGGAAGAGAACCGGAACGACCGCAGCCGAGATCAGAGCCGCGTCGAACAGCTCAAGCCCCTCGTCCGTGGCGAGTGGTACCAGGCCCGAGCGGGATATCCGCTGGACGTCGTCCTCGCCGAGGTGTCCGGTCATGCCGCTGGCCTCGGCCCACAGGCCCCACGCCATCGACACACCCGGCAACCCCTGCGTCCGGCGCCAGGAGGCGAGGCCGTCCAGGAACACATTCGCCGCCGCGTAGTTGCTCTGCCCCGCGCCGCCCAGCACACCAGTGGCCGAGGAGAACAGCACGAACGCCGACAGGTCCAGCCCCTCGGTCAGCTCATGCAGGTTCCACGCCGCGTCCACCTTCGCCCGCAGCACCGGCTCAACCCGCTCACGAGTCAACGACGTCAGCAACCCGTCATCCAGCACACCCGCCGCATGCACCACACCACTCAACGTGAAGCCCGCCGGCAGCCCCGACAGCACCCCGGCCAGAGCCTCGCGGTCCGCGGCGTCACACGCCGCGATCACCACCTCGGCGCCCGCAGCCTCCAGCTCCGCCCGCAACTCCCCCGCCCCCGCGGCCTCCCCACCACGACGAGACAGCAGCACCAGCTTCGTGACCCCATGCCGCGCCACCAGATGCCGGGCCACCAAACCACCCAGCACACCCGTGCCACCCGTCACCAGCACCGCGCCAGAACCAAACGCCCCCGACTCCGACGGATCCGGTGCCGGCACCCGGCCCAGGCGCGGCACCCGCACCGCGCCCGACCGCACCACCACCTGCTCCTCCCCCAGGCCCAGCACCCCGGGAAGAACACCGTCGACTCCCTCCACGTCATCGGTGTCCAACAGCACCAGACGCCCAGGATTCTCCGACTGCGCCGACCGCACCAGACCCCACACCGCGGCCCCGGCCAGATCCACCACGCCCTCACCCGCATCAACAGCGCGCCGGGTCACCACCACCAGCCGCTCACCCGCGAGATCCCCATCCCCAACCCACGCCTGCACCCGCTCCAGGACCTCAAGGACCCGCCCGTACACCTCACTCACCACATCAAAACCACCGGAGACCACCCGCACGACCTCAGTCCGCGACGCCACCTCCCCCACCACACCCGTGGGCGCATCCACCCACTCCACCCGGAACAGCGCATCCCGCGCCACCCCACCCGCAGTGCTCAGCTGACCCGCGTCAACCGGCCGCAACACGAGCGACTCGACCGACGCCACCCCACGCCCCGACTCATCCCCCACCAGCACCGACACCGCATCCGACCCCACACCCACCGGAGCCAGCCGCACCCGCAACGACGTCGCACCCACCGCATCCAGAGCAAACCCACGCCAGGAGAACGGCAACAGACTCCCCGAACCCCCCGCGAAGCCCTCACTCACCCCCAACGCATGCAACGCCGCGTCGAACAACGCCGGATGCAGACCAAACCGGCCCGCCCGCTCCCGCTCACCCTCCGGAAGTCCGACCTCCGCGAACACCTCACCATCACGCCGCCACGCACGCTTCAACCCCTGGAAAACCGGCCCGTACTCCAGCCCGTTCTCCGCAGCCCGCACATACTCACCCGACACATCAACCGACTCAGCCCCCACCGGCGGCCACACACCGAAGTCGAACCGGGTCTCGGAGCCGGGCGCGGCCGAATTCAGCAGACCGTGGGCATGCCGCGTCCAGGCGGCACCCTCACCCTCCGCTTCCTCCCGCGAGAACACGTTCACCTCGCGGAAGCCGGCGGCGTCCGCCTCCTCCACCTCGACCCGAAGGTGCACCCCGCCCTTCTCGGGCACGATCAGCGGCGCTTCCAGGATCAGTTCCTCTACCCGACCACAGCCGACCTGATCGCCCGCCAGTACCACCAGCTCCACGAACGCCGTCCCCGGCAGCAGCACGACCCCGTGTACGGCGTGATCCGCCAGCCACCCATGGGCGGCCAACGACAACCGCCCGCTCAGCAGCACCCCGCCGCCGCTGGCCAACGACACCACCGCACCCAACAACGGGTGCCCCAGCGAACCCAACCCCACCGAGCTCACATCGCCCACACCCGCGGGGGCGTCGAGCCAGAAGCGCTCCCGCTGGAAGGCGTAGGTCGGCAGGTCGATCTGGCGAGCGTCGTGTCCGGCGAACACCTTCCGCCAGTCAACGCTTGCCCCGCTGACATAAAGCTCGGCTGCGGAGGTCAGGAATCGCTCCGGGCCGCCCTCGTCGCGGCGCAGGGTGCCGACGACCACGGCCTGGGTGTCAGCGGCTTCCACGGTCTGCTGCACCGGCAGGGTCAATACAGGGTGCGGGCTCACCTCGATGAACACGGTGTGGCCCTCATCGAGCAGGAGGCGAGTCGTGGCCTCCAGTTCGACCGTCTGGCGCAGGTTGCGGTACCAGTACTCCGCGTCGAGAGCGGCCGTATCCACCAGCTCACCGGACACGGTCGAATAGAAGGGCACTTCGGAGGTGCGGGGCTTCAGGTCCGCCAGGACCCTCAGCAACTCCTCGCGAATGGACTCCACGTGCGCGGAGTGCGAGGCGTAGTCCACCGGAACCCGGCGGACACGGATCTCCTCGCCCTCCAGCTCGGCGACCATCTCATCCAGCGCACCCGGATCACCCGACACCACGACCGAACCCGGGCCGTTGACCGCCGCAACCGAGATCACACCACCCCACCGGGCGATACGTTCCTGCGCCTGATCGACCGGAAGCCCGACCGACACCATGCCACCACGACCGGCCAGACCCGCCGCGATCGCCTGCGACCGCAGGGTCACCACCTTCGCGGCATCCTCCAGCGACAACGCGCCCGCCACACACGCCGCGGCGATCTCGCCCTGGCTGTGACCCATCACCGCATCCGGCTCCACACCCACCGAACGCCACAGCTTCGCCAGCGACACCATCACCGCGAACAACACCGGCTGCACCACATCCACCCGATCGAAACCGGGAGCACCCTCGCCGCCGCGCAGTACGTCCGTCAGCGACCAGTCCACATGAGCCGACAACGCCGTCTCACACTCGCCGATCGCCTCGGCGAAGACCGGCGAGGACTCAAGCAGCTCCACCGCCATACCCAGCCACTGCGCCCCCTGACCCGGGAACACGAACACCGAACGACCGGGTGTTTCGGCGCCGTTCCCCCAGACCACACCGGGGAGCTTCGCCCCCTCGGCCACCGCTTCCAGGCGCTCCAGGAGCTCCTCACGGCTGGTCCCGGTCACCACGGCGCGCTGCTCGAACGCAAACCTGGTCGTCGCCAGGGAGAGCGCCACATCGGCGGCGCCCAGTTCCGGACGCTCCGCCACGAACTCCCGCAGCCGTCCGGCCTGCGCCCGCAACACGGTGTCGCTCTTGCCCGACACCACCCAGGCCACCGGGCCCGCGACGCCGCCGTCGGCAGGCTCCTCCGCAGTCTCGGCCTCGGCCGCCTCAAGCTCCGGCGCCTGCTCCAGGATCACATGCGCGTTCGTCCCGCTCACGCCGAACGAGGACACACCGGCCCTGCGCGGCTCGCCCGTCTCCGGCCACGGCCTGGACTCGGTCAGCAGCTCGATCTCGCCCTCGGACCAGTCCACGTGGCTCGACGGGGTGTCGACATGCAAGGTCTTCGGCAGCACGCCGTGCCGCATCGCCATGACCATCTTGATGATGCCGGCCACACCGGCAGCGGCCTGTGTGTGACCGAGGTTCGACTTCAGCGAGCCCAACCACAGCGGCCGTCCCTCCGGCCGGTCCTGCCCGTAGGTGGCAAGCAGCGCCTGCGCCTCGATCGGGTCACCCAGCGTCGTGCCCGTACCGTGCGCCTCGACCGCGTCGATCTGGCTGGTGGTCAGCTCGCAGTTCTCGAGGGCCTGCCGGATCACGCGGCGCTGAGAGGGGCCGTTGGGGGCCGTCAGGCCGTTGCTCGCGCCGTCCTGGTTCACGGCGGAGCCGCGTACCACCGCCAGGATCTGGTGCCCGTTGCGCCGCGCGTCGGACAGCCGTTCCACCAGCAGCACACCGATGCCCTCGGACCATGTGGTGCCGTCGGCGGCGTCGGCGAACGCCTTGCACCGGCCGTCGGCGGCAAGGCCGCGCTGGCGGCTGAAGGTGACGAAGCCCTTGGGGCTCACCATGACCGTCGCACCGCCGACCAGCGCCATGGAACACTCGCCCTGACGCAGCGCCTGCGCGGCCAGGTGCAGGGCGACCAGCGCCGATGAGCAGGCGGTGTCCACCGTCAGCGCGGGGCCCTCGAAACCGAAGGTGTAGGAGACACGGCCCGAGGCGATGCTGGTGGTGGCGCCGTTGTGGAGGTACGGCTCGATCTCGTCCGGTATCTGCGCGGCCTCGGAAGCGTAAGTGGTGTGCATGGCGCCGGTGAAGACGCCTGTCTGGCTGCCACGCAGCGACGCGGGGTCGATGCCCGCCCGCTCCATGACCTCCCACGACGTCTCGAGGAGCAGCCGCTGCTGCGGGTCCATGGCCAGCGCCTCGCGGGGCGGGATGCCGAAGAACGCGGAGTCGAATTGATCCGCGTCGTGGAGGAAGCCGCCTTCGCGAACGTAACTGGTACCCGGATGTTCCGGATCCGGATTGTAGATCCCCTCCACGTCCCAGCCGCGGTTTGTCGGGAAGGGCGAGATGGCGTCCGATCCATCGGCGACCAGGCTCCACAGCGCCTCGGGGGAATTCACTCCACCCGGAAACCGGCAGGCCATACCGATGATGGCAATGGGCTCGGTGGCCGAACTGACCAGCTGGCGGTTCTGACGCCGGAGCCGCTCGATTTCCTTGAACGACTTGCGCAGCGCTTCAACGGCTTTGTTCTGGTTGGATGCAGCAGGCATCAGAAACTCCACACTTGACGCGTCGTTCGCTGGAAGAGCGCAACGGCCCTGAAAGTTACAAAAACACGCATTGCCATACGGATACCGGCCACACTAGCTCTGGTTTCGTAAGGGAAACCCTAGAAACCTACTCGGGCACGGCTGCCACCCCGGACGTGTTTCCCGGGGGTTCGGTTTCAGCGGCGCTTCACCAGTCGTGTGATCCCTGCCACGGCCGCGTTCTCCGCCGGCATTCGTGCCCCCGAAATGTCAGGCCCTGTTTTCACGCGCCAGGGTCTTCTTCGAGGCGGATCGCACCGGTCGGGCAACGGGATACGACCTCGCGCACAACGTCCAGCAGTCCCGTGTCGGGCTGTGCGTCGAGCAGAACGACGGAGCCGTCCTCGTCGCTCTGGTCGAACAGGTCAGGCGCGATCAGCGCGCACTGGCCCGCCGAACAGCACACGTCACGGTCGGCGGTGATCCTCATCGGGTCTCAGTCCTACCTTGTCGTTCGAGATGGGCCGACATGTCTTCGTCTTGTGGGCCCTCTTGCATGACGGTGACGGACGGTGGGAGAACATCCCACCGTCCGTCGCGTTCACCGCTCGTACGTCTCGCTCAGTCGTCCCAGGTGACGCGAAGCGACTTGGGGCCGTAGTGCACGCAGTCGTCCCGCATCGGGACCTCATCGGCCGGTACGGCAAGGCGCAGCGTGGGGAACCTGTCGAACAGGGCCTCGTAGCCGACGCGCAGGATCGTGCGGGCGAGATGCTGGCCGAGACACTGGTGGACGCCGTGGCCGAGCCCCAAGTGCCCGTGATCCGTACGGCCGATGTCCAGTTGGTCGGGGTTCTCGTAGCGCTCGGGGTCGCGGTTGACGGCGGGGAGGGCGACAGTGACCACCTCGCCCTTCTTGATGGTCCGACCGGCGAACTCGACGTCTTCGAGCGCCCACCGGCTGGCCCCGAGGTGGGAGATGGTGAGGAAGCGGAGAAGCTCTTCGACGGCGGCCCCCATGAGCTCCGGGTCCTCCTGGAGCTTGGCCAGTTGATCGGGGTGCTCAAGCAGGGTGTAGACACCCATGGCGAGCATGTTGCCCGTGGTGTCGAAGGCCCCGGTGATCAACGTGGCGGTCATGCCCATGAGTTCTTGCTCGGTGAGCTGCCCACCGCGGATGAGGTCCCCGAGGATGTCGTCCCGGGGATCGTTCATCCGGCTAGGGACGAAGCGGGCCAGGAACCCGCTCATCGCGGACACGGCGGCAAGCGCCTCGGGAACGGTGGAGGAGAGCCGGCCGAGTGTCTCCACATGACGCTGGAGGCTCTTCCGCTCCGATTCGGGGACGCCGATCATCTCGCACATCACCCGGGAGGAAACGGATTCGGTGAAGACCTCCACCAGGTCGGCGCCCGGCCCGGCCTTTTCCAGATCGTCGAGTTGCTCGTGCACGATTCGCTCGATCATGGGGGTGAGTTGACGCGTGCGCCGGACCGTGAAAAAGCCGGTGACCAGCTTGCGGTACTTGCTGTGGACCGGGTCGTCCGTCTTCGCGAAAGTGCCCGGATCGGCCGGACCCTCGTACGCCAGCTCCGTGGGGACGGGGGAGAGCAGCCCTTCCTGGCGCGCGCTGAAACTTTTATGGGTGAGCAGTGCCTTCGCTTCGGCATGCCGGGTGATGAGCCACCCGGGCGTGCCGCCCGGATAACTCATGCGCGTTATGCGCTCCCGCTCGCGCAGGGGGGCGTAGCCATCCGGAGGATCGAAGGGACAGCTCCGCTCGGTGGGCAGCGAAACAGGGGGGTGCAGGGCGTCGACCAAGACTCCTCCATCGATTCACAATCCATGTATCGAGGTCGTCGGCGGCTACACCGGCTGGCTCGATCTCGATGCTAGCTTCGCCGTCGACCCGGCAGCCCCCCAAAAAGGCCCCCGCGGGCGCGTTCTGTGAAATCCCTTAGACAAAAGGCGGGGGCTGTTGACCTCCGCGCGCGGGTGCACTCACCGCGCCGGCCGCGGCGTATGTACCTTTGTCTACGCCGACAGGCCGACCGGTGAACCCGCGTCATGGCTGGTCCGGCCGCCGGCTCGTCTCGGCCCCAGCAGGGGCGCGGTGCGGGCGCCCGTGGTGGGCGTGTCAGGGGACAGCGGGCCGCGCCGGGTGAGGCTTCCGTTCAGCCAGGCCGCGGTGAGTTCCGTCCGGGAGCGGCAGCCGGTGCGCTGGAACAGTCGTGTCAGGCGCTGTTCCACGGTCTTGTGGCTGCAGGCGAGTTCCGCTGCGATCTGCCGGTTGGTGGCGCCGTCGCTGACCATGCGTGCCAGCCTGATGTCGAGTTCCGTCAGCTCGTCGTTGGGTTGGCGGAGTCTCGGTACGGGGATGTCGCGCAGCTGCGCGACACGGTTGACGGCGCTGCGGAAGGGCCGCCCGAGGGCGAGGTTCTGGGCGCTGCGCATGGCCTCGGTCAGCCAGGAGCGGGAGTCGTCGGCGATGCGCGCCAGGCCCAGGCTGGAGATGACGCTCAGGTAGACGTCACCTCGGCTCTTGAGTAATCGGTCAGCGGTCAGCGCGCTGTCCACGTCGTGGTGTGCGATGCCGCGTGCCATGAGGAGCGCCTCGTGGGTCATGGGCGTGGCCGCCTCCTCGTGCAAGGTCTCCAGTTCCTCCAGGGCCTGCCGGACCGTCTGCGGTCTGCCCTCGTGGGCGGCGAGCGACAGGATGCGCAGCAGCACACGCTCGACACCGGCGAGCCGGCCGCTCTTTCGTGCCTGCCGCGCGTCGTGCCAGGCACCCTCCAACGCCTCGTCCTCCCGGCCCGACCGGTACCGGACGGCCAGCCGTGCTCGCGCCGCCAGCGGATGGGTGACGGTGTCGGGAATCAGGCAGAGCCATGCTTGGGCACGTGCGACGTCCCCACGCATGCAGTGGATTTCCGCGGCCAGCGCCCGCGCCAGGTGGGGGACGCCTGCCGCGCCGTGGGTCCTGCTGCGCACCTCGATGCGGCGGGCGCCGACCAGCGCGGCCTCCCAGTCCCCCGCCAGGTAGTCGTGCACCATGCCCCGGTACTGGACGGCGATGCTTTCGGGTGCCGCGGTGTACCGGTCACCGAGGACAGCGGCGAGAGCACCGGCCAGGTCCGCGTAGGCGGCGGCGTTGCGCAGCCGGTCCAGGGCCCCCTCGTCGATCGTGCCCGGAGGCAGGCATTGCAGTGCCCGGCGCAGCTCGGTGTGGCTGCCCACCGCGGCGGTCATCAGGTGCAGTTCGGCGGGCGAGGGCAGCGGTGCGCAGCCGGGCCCGGGACCGGTGTCCGGGGCGGCGTTCGCGGCGGGGTCCGCGGTGGGTGCCGGCCGGGGCGGCAGCGGGCCGATGCCGTAGACGCCGCCGAGTGCCGCCAGTCCGGTCGCGGCGGGGAACGGTTCCAGCGCCGCACGGTAGCGGGGGTCGGTGTCATCGGCGTACGGGGAGCGGTGTTCGTGAACGGCCGCCCACACCCAGGCACTCGCAACAGCCTCCAGGCCCGCCGGTGTCTCGGTGTCCTCGATGCCCTCGATGTCCTCGGCGGTGTCGGTGATGTCGGTGATGTCGGTGTGCGCCAGGTCCAGGCAGGCGAGCAGCGGCTCGCCGAGCGCCAGCAGCCCGCCGGTGTCGCCGTGCCGCAGGCTCAGGCTGCTCGCCTCGTTGAGCACGCCTGGTGTGCGCCCGTCCTGCGGCGCGAGCCGGTGAAGCGCCGCGGCGTAGGCGCGGGCAGATCGTGGCCAGTTGGTCCTGGCGTCCTCGCGGGCCGCGGCCAGCAGCAGCGGCACAGCGAGGGCGTCGTCCAGGCGCGGCCCGGCGGCTGCGACGTGGTCGGCCAGCCTCGGGTAGCCACCACCGGCGGCTTCGGCTCCGAGCCGGTCCACCAACGGCGCGACGAGCCGCGCGTGCAAGCTCTGCACGCCGCACCGGTCGGGCAGGGTCCGTAGGGCGGCCGCGAGCGCCGGGACGGCGAACGACACGCGGCCCTGCTGGTCGACGGTCAGTATCCGGTCCGCGACCAGCCGGTCCAGTGTGCGCTCGATGTGCTGGGCGTGGGCCGACGGCGTCAGCCGGGACACGTCGTCGACGTGGACTTCGGCGTGGGCCAGCCCATGGGCGGCGAGGATCGCCGCCCAGACGGTCTCGAAGCCCGCGGGCGAGCGGGGCCGGCCGAACCCGAGTGACTCGGCCAGCTCCGTGGTCAGCCGCAGATGCTTTTCGGGGAGCGTGAGACACAGCCGGCCGTCGAGTTCCAGCAGGTCCTGCTCGTCGAGTGTGTCGAGCACCGACAGCACGGCCCGCGGGTTGCCCGTCAGTGTGCCCAGCGCCCGCGAGACGGCGTCCGCCAGCGCGGGTTCGGCCGGCCGGCCGAACCGCCTGGTGATGTGGCCGCTGACGAGCGTGGCGACGTCGGCCGGCCGCAGTGGCGGCAGGTGGAGGATCTGGTCGGCCGCGGCCGTCAGCTGGGCGCGGCCGGGGTCCGCCGCGGGCGGCGGCCGGCCGGCCATCACCACGGGTACGCCGCGTGGGCGCGAGATCCGCAGCAGCAGCACCAAGGCTTCGGCGCTGTGGGGCGGCATGCGTTCGATGCCGTCGACGACCAGCGCGAACGGGGTCTGGCGGGCTGTTTCGGTCAGTGCCTCGGAGAAGGCGGAAAGACCGGTCACTTGCCCTTTCCGCGCGGCGGCGCGCAACCGTGCCCGGCGGGCGAGGGTGAGAGGCGGCAGGCAGCCGTCGGGGGCCTCGACGAACAGGCCGCAGCCGGAGTCGATGACGATTGCGTCGTGCGTGTCATCGATGTCTTCGTCCTCCCAGCCGAGCCGAACGACTACGGCGCCGTCCTGGGCCGCCGCACGCCTCGCCTGCTCGACCACGGCGGTCTTGCCCATTCCGGCCTCGGCGGTGATGAGCAGGACACGCGCCGCGTCCCCCGTGGCGCACAGGGCATCGACCACTTCGCGGACGTCGCCGTCCCTGCCGATGACCGCTCCATGCTGCTGCTGCACAATGTCTCACCTCGCTCGTTTCCATCAACCCGAAAGGAAGATGACTCCCGGCTCATTTTCGTTCATCGGTAAACGGGAATGGAGTCAACTTCGTTCCTGCGCCGGAGAGTTGGCAAGCGGGTCCTGGTCGCCGCACCGCGTGGCGACGAGATCCATTGAACAAGGGGATGCACTGCACAGTGGCTTCGTGGTCGGGCAACAACGAACTGGTCCGCTGGGGTACGGCCGCGCACGTGGACTGCACCGACGACCGCCTGCTCGGCCGCGAGCGCGAGTCGGAGGAGATCCACGACTGGCTGAGCGACCCTGACGGCCCGCGCCTGGTGCTCGTGCGGGGCGAACGCGGCGTGGGCCGCAGTACGTTCCTCAAGGCGGTCGGCGAGCGGCTGCGTGCGCAAGGGACCGCCGCGGCTGCCGTGGACTGCGTTCCGGGCGACAGCGCACGGCCTCTGCTGCTGGCACTGCGGCTGGTCATGGTGCTCGAAGAGCACGCATCCGCCGGGAAACGCCAGCGGCCGGCCGGAGGGCCGGTCACCAGGGCGCGGTCCGCCGTCGACCGGCATGACCGGCCGGCCATGGACGTATTGCTCCGCGCCGTCCTGGCCCGTTCCACGCCGGTGACCGTCATGGTCGACGACGCCCAGCATGCCGACCCCGCCTCCTTGGCCCTGCTGAGCGGGATCGACGTCTCGCGGCTCGCGCCCGATGTCCGCCTGGTGGTGTCGGCGGTCCAAAATGTCACACCGAGCGCGGACAGTACGAAGGCGGGCGGCCCTGATGCTGTCGGCGTGGGCGCCCCACCCTTCGGGCGGCAGGCCGAGAAGGCCCGAACACCAGGCCGTACGAGCATGCCCGGGCCCATCGACCTGCTGACCGGTGCCGAAGGGACCCGTACGGTGGTGCTGCCTCCGCTGGGGCCGGAAGACACTGCCACGCTGGTGGCGAGGTGGTTGCAGGCGACGCCCGACGCCGCCCTGGCCCGGCAGACAGGCGAGTTGACCCGCGGCGTCCCGGGGGCGGTCGAGGCTCTGATCACCGGATGGGCTCGGCGAGACAAGATCCGGGTCGCCGACAGCCACGCCTTCATCGGCGCGAGGACGCCGGTGCCCACTCTGCCGGACGACGACCGGTTCGTCTCGGCGCTGGACGCACTGGGCGAGCCGTATGGTGCGGTGGCCGGGGCGCTGAGCATCCTGTGGCCGCTCGGCCGACCGGCCCTGGAACTGACCGCGACCTGGACCGACTTGTCCGCCGACACGGTCGCCGAGGGCGTGCGGGGCCTGGTCGAGGTGGGGATCGTCGATGAACTGACCGGCCCGGACGGCGCCACGGTAGTGGGCTGGACCTTCCGTCTCCCGCTGACGGCGCACACCGTCCGGGAGCGGCTGCGGCCGATGGAACGCGGCCGGCTGTCCGCCATGGCCGTCGAGGTCCTCTGGGCCCACGCGGACGCGGAGCGCGCCGGACAGGTCGTCCCCTCGGCGCCGGTCCTGCTCGACGAGAAAGACGCAGTGGCCTACCGGGCGGACCGGATCGCGGACGCGGGCGGCCTGGTCGACCGTGACCGTGCGGTGGCCGAACTGACGGACGCCGCCCAGCGGATGCGGCCCGGCACCGAGGACCACCCGGTGCTCCGGTGGCTGAAGGCCGCCGCCCACCTGATCGAGCAGCCCAACGACCGCGATCTTGCCCTGCAACGGTACGCCACGACCGCCTACCTGGCGTACGACTACCGAACCGGCCGTGCCGTCGGGGACATCCTGCTGCACAACCCGGGACGAGCGCTGACCGCACTCGATTTGCAGGAGGCCGCCTGCCTTGTCGTGGCGACCACCGCCAACGCACGGGACTGGCCCATGATGGCCCGACTCGCGACGCCCCATTGGTGGGACGAGCTACCGATACCCGCCCTGGCCAAGGTGACCGGCCAGGCCATGGCTCTGTGCCATCTGTCGCAATGGCGGAAGACGGCGGAACTGCTCGAAAAGACCGAGTCGGTCTGGAACACCAGTCGAGGCGCGCGTGCGGTGCCCGGCCGTTTCGCCGCCATGGCCGAACTGGCGATGGGCCGACCAGAGCCCTACCGGCGCGAACTGGCCATGCAAGACGCCCCGGAGCTGCACCCCGGCAAGCTGTACTCGCTGGCCGGCGGCATGTTCGACACCCTGCTCACCGGCTACGACCTCAACGCGGCCAAAGCCCTGCTGGAGACAGTCGGCCTGAGCGTGCAGGTGCTGCCCCCGCTCAGCCAGTTCCTCTTCCATCACCTCACGGGCCGGTGGGACCAGGCATGGGAATCGGCCCGCCGGTTGCTGGCCAACCAGGAGATCCAGTCGACCCCGGTGGCGGACCCCTCGCCGCTGCCCGCTCGCACGATGGCCATCCTTCTCGCCCGAGGCCGCATCACCAGCGCTCTCCAACTGGTGGAGGGCCTGCGTGGGCCGGAAGGGAGCCCGCCGCAGTGCGCACTGCACGCATCGGAAGCAGAAGTGCTCATGACCCTCGGCGACCTGGACGGCGCCGAGAAGACACTGCGCAGCGGACTGGACACGGCCCAGGCACACGACCAGGTCTACGGCACGGACGAGCTGTGGGCCTTGCTGGCAGAGGTGACGGCCGAGGCGGGGCGCACCGACGAGGCGATGGCCTGCCTGCGACGCCTGGAGCGGATCGCCACGCGGACGGGCACCGGCCGGTCCCGCCTGCTGCACCTGCTGGCCTCGGCCCTCATTCTGCGACATGACGCCCCCGCCATCGCCCGCGGCAACCTGCGCGAGGCCGTGGACCTCGCTCGCGCCCGCGGCCTGCCCTTCGAGACGGCAACCACGCTGCTGGCCGCCGCCGAGAGGGGCGCGGGACCGCCCGCGCTGCTCAACGAGGCGTACGAACTGTTCGGCCTGACCGGTGCCACCCTGTGGCGCTTCCACACACGGACCGCGATGCGAGAGGCCGGGCTCACCATCCCCGGCCGCAAGCAGGCCACCGCCGAGAACGACCACCTGCTGACCGTCCTGCTCGCCGAACAGCTCACCAACCGCCAGATCGCCACCGTCCTGCACCTCAATGAGGACGCGGTCTCCCGGCGACTGTCCCGGCTGTTCGCCCGAACCGGGAAACGCTCCCGCACCGAACTCGTCAGCGCCGTACTCACCGGTACGCTCGGCTCCCTCTGACGGCCCCGACCCTGGTCCCGGCCGGTCGACGGCGGGTCCTCGAAGCGGAGTCACGCCTGAGGCCTGTCCCCCGTGCGAGCTACAGCGATTGTCCACTGCGGGGGGACGTGACGAGGCGCTCCGGCTCGTAGCGTTCCCTTCGATGCAGGGGCGGCCGGGCCGCCGGTCAACAGTGGAGGAAACGCCATGCCGCTCCGGAACACTCGGGCAGCGCGATGGGCGAGGCAGCAGTTCTCGCAAGCACCGTTCGAACCGACCCGCCGGGTGTGGCCGGCCGGGGTACGGCTGGCGGTGATGGTGGTGCTCTTCCTCCTGGTGACAGCGCTCATCGCGGGGACGAGGAGCCTGGCGGGCGACAATCCGGTGCTGTCCCTGCTGTTCGGCGCGGTGTCCGTCCTGTTCGGCCTGTGCGTCTACGCGGCCGCGGTACGCGTCCTCGAACAGCGCCCCGCGTTCGAGCTGGAGACCGCGGGTGCCCGGTCCGGCCTGCGCACCGGCATCTGCGCCGGCCTCGGGCTCTTCGCCGCGACGTTCGTCCTGATCGTCCTGTGCGGCGGCGACTACAGCACGAAGGACGGGATCTCCGTCAGCGGCCTGGTGACCGTTCTCGGGATGACGGCGGGGATCGCAGTCGTCGAGGAACTCCTCTTCCGCGGCATCGTCTTCCGCGTCGTGGAGGAACTCACCGGCACCTGGGGCGCGCTGGCCCTCTCGGGGCTGCTGTTCGGGGCCCTGCACCTGGTCAACTCCGGTGCCACCATATGGGGCGCGCTGGCCATCGCCATCGAGGCGGGCCTCATGCTCGGTGCCGCCTACGCCGCGACCCGCACCCTGTGGCTCCCGATCGGCCTGCACTTCGGCTGGAACTTCGCCCTCGGCGGCATCTTCGGCGTCACGGTCTCCGGCAACGAGGACGCGCCGGAGGGTCTGCTCCGCGGCGTGCTCTCGGGCCCCACCGCCATCACCGGAGGCGACTTCGGCCCGGAGGCCAGCATCTTCGCCATCCTCGTCTGCGCCGTCCCCACCGTCGTGTTCCTGCGCATCGCCCGGCGCCGGGGCCACCTCTACACCCGCCACCAGCTCCGCTCCGCGCGCGTTCCCGCACAGCCCTGACCCTCAGCCCTCATCACTCGTGAATAATCATGAGTGATGAGGGAAGACCGATCAGTTCATGAACCGACCGCCCGGCTGCGCCTGCTGTCGCGCTGGTGGGAAGGGCGCCCCGCGGCCGTCAAGGACCGCGAGTTCGCGCTCGTGTTCACGGTGCTGTCGTTCATCCCGCCGATGGCCCTGATGGGGGCGCAATTCGGCGACCTGCCCGTCAACGGCGCCTCCGCCGCGAGCGTGCTGCTGACCCTGGGGCAGACCCTGCCGGTCGCGGTGCGGACCCGGTGGCCGGCCGCCTGCCTCGCGGTGGCGGGCACGTCGTTCGCGGTCCACCAGTGCCTCGGCTGCCCCCCGACCTTCGGCAGCCTGGGTCTGTACGTCGCGCTGTACTCGGTGGGCGCCCACCTGGACCGCCACCGGCGGGCCGTCCCCCTGGCGGCGACGGGCGGATACATACTCTTCTGCGTCGCCCTGCACCTGCTGGGCTCGCCCGCCGGCTTGATCGACTGCCTGCTCTACTACGCGGTCCTGGTCGTGACGTGGGGGCTGGGCGCCCTGGTCCGCGGGCAGCGGCGGCAGGAAGCAGCGCGCCGGCACCTGTCCGCGCAGGTCGCCATCGCCGCGGAACGCAGCCGCATGGCGCGGGAGCTGCACGACGTGGTGACCCACCACGTGACCGCGATGGTGGTGCAGGCGGGCGCGGCCCAGTACCTCACCGATTCACCGGACCGGCTGGGCGAGGCCCTCGGCGCCATCAACGGCACCGGCCGCCACGCGCTGGCCGAACTCCGTTTCCTGCTCGGGGTGCTGGAGGCGACCGGCGAAGCGGGGCCCCAGGGGCGGACACCGATGCCGGGCCAGGTGCCCGACCTGGTGGAGCGGACCCGAGCCGGCGGCCAGCCCATCGAGCTGATCGAGGAAGGGCGGCAGCCGCCCACGGCCGTGGGCGCCCGGCTCGCGGCCTACCGCGTCGTGCAGGAATCCCTCACGAACGCCGTGAAGTACGCCGCGGGCCACCGGACACTGGTACGGCTCGCGCACACCTCCGACTGGACGGAGGTCGAGGTGACCACCGCGGGGACCGCGGACGATACCTGCGGGTCCACCTCCCTCCGCGACAACGGCCGGCACGTCTCGGGAGGCCGGGGTCTGACCGGGCTCAGGGAACGGGTGGAGACGCTGGGCGGCGAGTTCGCGGCGGGTTTCCGCCCGGAAGGCGGCTTCCGTGTCCACGCGCGCATCCCCACAGGAGGTACCGCATGAGTGTTCCGCCCGCTGCGATCAGGGTGCTGATCTGCGAGGACCAGGCCCTCGTACGCGCCGGTTTCGTCACGATCCTCTCCGCCCAGCCCGACATGGAGGTCGTGGGGGAGGCCGCGGACGGGCAGGCGGCGGTGCGCGCCGCCGAGGAGCTGAAGCCGGACGTCGTCGTCATGGACATCCGCATGCCCCTGCTCGACGGGATCGAGGCCACGCGCCGCCTGGCCGGCCCCGCTTCCACCAGCCCCGCGAAGATCCTGGTGGTCACCACCTTCAACGTCGGCGAGTACGTGTACGAGGCCCTGCGGGCTGGTGCCAGCGGCTTCCTGCTGAAGGACGCCGCACCGCCCGAGCTGATCAACGCGGTGCGCACCGTCGCCCGAGGTGAGTCCCTGCTGGCTCCCGCCGTGACCCGCGCCCTGATCGGCCGCCACGCCGCGCATCTGCGCCCCGCCACCGCCCCCGTGTCCCCCGAGCGTGAACGCCTCAAAGCCCTCACCGGCCGCGAGCACGAGGTCCTTCTCCTGATCAGCGAGGGCCTGTCGAACGCGGAGATAGCCGCCGAGCTGGTCATCAGCCCCGAGACGGTGAAGACCTACGTCTCCCGCATCCTCACCAAACTGGATCTCCGTGACCGTGTCCAGGCGGTGGTCCTGGCGTACCGGGCCGGCTTGGCGATGTCGTAGCGCTCGTGCGGAACGCTTTTGCTCGGCGGGGGCTCTCACTACCTGTACGGCTGTACCCCCATGAGAGGAGCTTTCTGCATGATGCGTCGCGTTCACGTACTGCTGGTGACCGCCCTGGCGCTGGTCGCGGGCTCGGTGATGTCATCCACTCCGGCCTCGGCCGTCATCGGCGGGTCGAAGAGCACCTACGCCCCGTGGGCGGTACGCATGCTCGTCGACGGCAAACCGGCGTGCACCGGCACAGCGGTCAGCCGCCAGTGGATCCTCACCGCGTCGCACTGCTTCTACGAGCAGGCGCAGCCGGTCGCCGACAGGCGGATCTCCTTCCGGGTCGGCAAGCTCGACATGCGCAGGGGCACCACGGTCCGCCCCCTGCGCGGCGAGCGCGTGGGCAGCTCGCACGCCGACATGATGCTCGTCAAGGTCCCGCCGATGAACGTCCGCACGGCGCGCCTGTCCACGGTGGGCGTCCAGACCGGCCAGACCGTGCGGCAGTACGGGTGGGGCGCCACCTGCACCACGGATGAGAGCTCCTGCCAGTCCCCCGTGCTCAAGCAGTCGAAGCTGAAGGTCGTGCGGCAGGACGACCCGCTGTGCGCGGGTCACACCGCGCCGGGCGGCCCCGACTTCTGCATGAAGAAGGTGTCCGGGATTCCCGCCGGTGGCGACTCCGGAGGCCCGGTGACGACCGCGGGACCCCGTGGTACCGAAGTCCTCGTCGGCGTCTTCAACGGCTCGGACCGGGAGAAGAGCGCCCAGGCCGGGGAGGTCTCGCAGCAGCTCTCCTGGATCCGCTCGGTCATCCGCCGATAGCGCGGACGTGCCCGGCACGGCACAGGGCCCGGACCGCATGTCGCGGTCCGGGCCCTGCCTCGTGCGATGCCGCCCCGCGGCGGCGGTGCGTCAGCTCTGTGCGGTGTCGTCGCCGGTCTGCCCGGCGTCCTCGGCCGCGCCCACCTTCTCGCGCATCTTGCGCACCAGCTCCGCCTTCTGCTCGGCGGCACTCTGGCGGTCGAGGTTGCGGTGCGGGCCGTTGTTCTGCCGCTCGGCGCGGGACAGCTTCTTGCGCTTGCCGCCGCCCATGCCCACGGGGTTGTTGATGTTCTTGCTCATGGGTTCTCCCGGAATGGTGTGAAGTGATCTACGGATTCATCGGTGGGGGACGGGCGCTGCGACGTCGAAGGGCGTCAGCAGGGGCCCGTCACGCTCTCACTCGTAAATCTGCCTCTGGAAGAACATGACCAAGACAGTACCCCGGTTCCGGCGGTCGCCCCTACCAATCAGGTCAGTGGCCGCCCACGACGCCGGACAGTTCGTTGGTGCTCTTGGGGAGCGTCACGGACGTGATCTTCTTCCCCGAGTCCAGGTCGAAGGCGTGCAGTCGGCGCTTGCCGGGCTCGGAGACGTACGCCGTGTGGTCACGGACGAAGAGGGTGGGCCTGGGCTGCTGCCAGTCCAGCGGCTCCTGCCAGTCGTCCACCGCGTCGATCTTCTTCACCACCTTGCCGGACTTCGGGTCGATGACGTGGAGGGTGCCGTTGGTGCCGAGAACGAGCGCTTCGCCGTGCGGACCGCGGGCGAGCGAGCGGAAGGAGTAGCTGGTGCCGAGGTCCACCAGGCGCAGCTTCGCCGTCCGGGTGTCGATCAGGGATATGCGGGTGGGCCGCTCCAGTTCCGCGTCCGGGTCGGTCTTGTAGTCGCCGAGGAGGATCGGGGAGGCGTCGCTGCCCGCCTGGTTGCCGATACGTCCGTAGTCGTCGGGGGCGTCGACCTTGGTGAACTTGCCGTCCTTGTAGATCAGCACGCCGTCCTCGCAGCCGACGGCGATCGCCTCGTCCTTCGCGGCGGCTTCGCCGTGCACGCCGGGGCAGTTCTCGGCGCGTTTGATCTCCTTGTTGTTCTTGCCGAGGACCAGGGCGCCGGTGCGCTTCTCCTCGGTGCCCAGGGTGGTGAGGAGTTCGCCGTTGGCCAGCTCGATGGCGACACCGTGGTGGGCCTCGGCGGAGGTGTACTTGCGGGTCCGCGGGTCGGTGCCGTCGCCGAGTCCGGCGGGGTCGAGGACGTTCACCTCACCCGTGCCGTCGGTGAACAGGACCGTCTTGCCGGCGTGCCGCACGACGTGCCCGGGCTTGGAGCCCTTGTACTCGGTGTCCGTGAAGGTGCCGCGGGCGGCGTCGAACACCCGGAAGCCGCTGTCGGTGGAGACGACGACGTGCTCCTTGTCGCCCGCGGGGTTGACGCGGTTGAAACCGGGCAGCTCGACCGTCTTCCTCAGCTTCAGCTTGTCGCCGTCGAGGACGTACATCCCACCGTCGAAGGTGGCGACCAACGGGTCCTTGACCGCGGCGGTTCCGCTGCCCGCGGACTGCTTCGGCCCGGCTTCGGACGAGGCGTCGTCCTTGCCGCCGCAGGCGGTCAGTGCCATGGCCGCCGCCAGGGCGAGAGCCGTGCCCGTGAGTGTTCTGGCGCGTGTCGACTTGTCCATCATGTGTTTCCTCTCCGGCCCTGTCAGGGCGGTGTTCAGCGGTTTCAGCCGCGGGTGAGGCCGTCGGCCATGGCCGAGGCGTTGGCGCGCATCATTTCCAGGTAGGTGCCGGCGCCCTTGCCCTTCTCGGTGAGCGACTCGGAGTACAGCGAGACGACGTCCACGTCGCCGCCCATCTCCTGGCGGAGCACCTCGGCCAGTCGGGTGGGCTGGGAGGAGTCGGCGAAGACGGTGCGCACCCCGGCGTCCTCCATGGCCTTGGTGAGGGAGCGCAGGTCGGAGGAGCTGGGTGAGGCGAGTGTCGTACCGCTGGGGATGACAGCGCCGATCACCCGGAAACCGAAGCGGTCGGCGAGGTACCCGAAGACGTGGTGGTTGGTCACCAGGCCACGGCGGTCCTCGGGGATGGCCGCGAAGGACTTCTCCATCGAGGCGGTGAGATCGGCGAGTTGCCCGTCGTAGCGTTCGGCGTTGTCCCGGACGGCCTTCTCGCTCACACCCCCGACGTGCTCGACGACCTGGTCGGCGATGAGGCCGGCGGCCTTGCGCACCCGGTCGGGGTCGGTCCAGAAGTGCGGGTCGGGTTCTCCGGCTCCATCGGCGGGCCCGCCCTCTTCCCCGGTATGGAAGGTGAGCGGGTCCACCGCCTCGCCGGCCGCGAAGGTGGCCACGTCGGACTCGCGTGCGGCGGCAACGTGCCGCAGTACGTTCTCCTCAAGGCCCAGCCCGTTGTAGACGACCAGGTCGGCGCTCTCCAGCTCGGCGGCCTGCACTGCCGAGAGTCCGAACGAGTGCGGGTCGGCGTTGGGCTTCATCAGGACACTGACCTCGGCCTCGTCCCCGACGATCCGGCGGGTGATGTCACCGAGGATGTTGGTCGTCACCACCACCTGGGGCCGGTCGTCACCGCTCGTACAGCCGGTCACCGTACCGGCGACGACGAAGAGACTGACGAGGGTCAGCAGCAGGGCGCGGACCCGCGCCGTCCGTGTGCGCACGCTCATCGTCCCGTCTCCACCATCAGGGACGGCCGGACGTCCAGGTCGAAGGTGCGGGCGACGCGGAGGCCGTCGTTGTAGTCGACCTCGTACACGCGCTTGCCCGCGGAGTCGTTGAGGTAGGCCCGGCTGCGGTCGACCTCGATCACGGGTGCCGGGGTCCCGCCGGTCGCGGCCTTGGGCCGGTCCTTCAGCAGGGGTTCGGTGACCGCGGTCTCCTTGCCGCCGGCTATGTCGTAGCCGTGCAGGGCTCCGTCGGTCTCCAGGACGACCAGGGGGGAGCCCTCGCCCGCGGTGTTGGCGGCGACGACGGGGCCGGTCTTCACCCGCGTCCAGGCGCGCTCGGTGACGTCCAGGACCCAGACGGCCTTCTTCCCCGCGGGTGCGGTGAGCGTGGTGCTGCCCGCGCGGTGCCGGAACTCCGTGGCCCGCTCCGCCTTCGGCACGTCCTCGCCGTACGGGATCTTCTCGGCGGTGAAGGTGCCGTCGTCCTCGTGGACGAGCAGGGCGCCGTCGGCGCAGCCGAGGACGACTCCGCGCCGGGTGACGGCATCACCGCGCGGGTCCTGGCATCCGGCCTCCGGTGAGGCGACGCGCTTGCCCGCGCGGTCGAGCACGACGACCTTCGCGGGGCCGTCCCCGTCCTCCCTGAGAGCGATCAGGTGCTCCGCGTACGGCACCACGGCTCCGGCGTAGGTGCCGGGAAGCACGACGGGGCTGCCGATCCTGCCCTTCTCCAGCTCGGCACGGCGGTGGACACCCGCCTTTCCGTCCGCTTCGGTCACCACGGTGACGCCGGCGTCACTGCGGACCCTGGTACCGGCGCCTCCCGGAAGCCCGCCGACGTCCCGGATCTTCGCGCTGTAGTAGTGCACATGGTCTCCGTGGTCGACCATCCACGCACCGCTGTCCAGGACGTGGGTGCCGTCCTTGCCGTGGAAGTAGCCGAAGCGGCCGTCCGTGGTGAGTGCGGTGACACCCGTTCTGCGCGCGGTGTCGTGGACCTTGCCGGTGATCAGGTCCAGTACGCGGGTGTCTCCGGTGGAGGCGTCGCCGAGCAGAAGTCGGGACTGCTGCTCGGCGGCCTCGGCGGCTCCTTCGACGTAGCCGTGGGGGGTGGCGGAGGGAGAGGGACCCCCGGGGGTGTCCCGGGTGTCGTCCTGGCCCGCGCAGCCCGTGGTCAGCAGGACCACGGCCACAAGCGCCGGCACCAGGGAAGTGGCGTTTCTACGGACGAACAAGGAGATCGCCTCAGGTTTCGTTCGGTCGGGACGTGGGGGCGTGCACGGTGGGCGTGGCGACGCGGGCGGGGAGACCCGCGCGGCGCGCACGGTGTCGGTGCCGGATGCCGGACGCCAGGTGGGACAGGAAGAAGAGGCTGACCGCGACGGCCGAGACGGTCGCGCCGGCCGCGGTGCTCAGATGCCACGAGAGCAGCAGTCCGCAGAAGGTGGCGGTCGCGCCGAGGACCGCCGCGAGGAACATGACGCCGCGCACGCCGCGTGCCCAGGGCAGGGCCGCCGCCGGTGGGGCGATGAGCAGGCCGAGGACGAGCAGCGTTCCCACGATGTGGAAGGAGGCGACGATGGCCAGGGCCAGCAGTCCGAGCAGTACGGCGTGCGCCAGTCGGGGTCGCAGGCCCAGCGTTCGGGCCTTGCGCGCGTCGAACGCCAGGGCCAGGAAGGCCCGGTGACAGAGTGCCGAGACGATCAGGGCCAGCAGCAGCGCCACCCCGAGCAGCGCCAGGTCACTCTCGCGTACCGCGAGGACGTCACCGAAGAGGAACCCGGTGAGGTCCACCGCGAACGACTGCGAGCGCGACACGATGATGACGCCGACCGACAGCATGCCGACGAACAGCAGCCCGATACCGGTGTCCTGGGACAGCCTCGGCGTGCGACCGAGGGCCGTGACGCCGGCCGTCATGACAGCCGCGCTCACCACCGCCCCCACCAGCAGGTTGCCCCCGAGCAGGGCGGCGACCGCGACGCCCGGCAACAGACCGTGGGACATGGCGTCGCCGAGAAAGGCCATCCCCCTGAGCACCACCCATGTACCCGCAAGGGCGCATATCGCCGACACCAGAATCCCGGCCCATAGGGCCCGTTGCACAAAGGCCACCTCGAAAGGTGCCGTCAACCACTCCATACGAAGACACTACAATGACAATCATGTTCAATACACGCCGCCCTGATCCCGTCGACTCCGAGCTGCGGAGTCAGCGCATCCGTTTCACTGAGCTGGGCGCGGGCTACCCGGGCAGGCCCGTGCTCCACCAACTCAGCGCGGACATACCCGCGTTGGCCATGACGGCGCTCGTCGGGCCGAACGGGAGCGGGAAGTCCACCTTGCTCGGCGTTCTCGCCGGCGTGATCAATGCCACATCGGGACGTCTGTGCTACTCCGAGGGGCGTCCGCCGGCGTTCGTTCCGCAGCGCGGCGCCGTCGGCGACGCGCTGCCGCTCACGGTGCGGCAGACCGTGGAGATGGGGCGCTGGGGCGAGCGCGGGCTGTGGCGGCGGCTGACACGGGACGACCGGGCAGTGGTCGATTCCGTCATGGAGCGGCTGGCCGTCGCCGACCTGGCGGCCCGTCAGCTCGGGGAGTTGTCGGGTGGGCAGCGCCAGCGGGTCCTGATCGCCCAGGGCTTGGCCCAGCAGTCCGATCTGCTGCTGCTGGACGAGCCCACCACCGGGCTCGACCCCGAAGCCCGCGGGCGGATCGCCGCGCTGCTGACGGACCTGGTCACCGACGGCACGACCGTCGTCCAGGCCACGCACGATCTGGAGGCCGCCCGCTCGGCGGACGCCTGCCTGCTCCTCAGCGACGGACGGCTGGTCGGGCAGGGCACCCCCGACCAGGTACTCACCCCGACGGCCCTCGCGAGGATCTGGCAGCCGGCGTGAGGGCGTCAGGGCGTCGAGGTCTCAGGGCCTCAAGGCCTCAGGGCGTCGTCGAGGACACCACGTAGACCATCGGGTGCTTGGGGTTCGCGCGGTCCACCACCACGTCCTGGGTGGGCTTCGGGTTCTTCTGTCGGTGCGTCAGGCCGGACCAGGGGCCCTTGCCCGTGAACTCCCAGCCGACGACCTTGCGGTCACGCCTACTGATGGTGATGTCGTTCGGCTCCAGGTCGCCGCCCGTCGCGCCGATCCGCTTCAGGAACTTGTCCAGGCCCTTGTTGCTGGTGAGGAACTGGACGTAGAGACGGCTGGTGCGCCAGTTGTTCGTCTCGTAGTACGCCACCTCCTTCGAGTACGCCGGGATCGGTACGTCGTAGAGGCGGCGCTGCACCTTGGACGGCCAGCCCTCGGTGAGACCCGTGGCGGAGTACTTGTCCTCCTTGTCGCGGCCGCTGTTGCGGCTCTGGTTCGCGGAGATCACCAGGTACCCGGCGGGGATGCCGATCAGGAGCACGATGATCGTGGCCGTCAGCCAGCGGCGGCGGATCATGTGGCGGCGGTCCTCGGGCTTGCCCTTGCCGCGGTCCGACGGCTCGGGGGCGCCGGGCGTCTCCGGTGACGAGGGCTGTCTGGGCACGGTCATCTACGGGGTTCCCTGGGAGGTGCGGTCGTCGGAGCGGCGGGCCTCGGCGTAACGCTCGTACCGTTCGTAGCGCTCGACGCGGCGGCGGTTGGCGCGGCGGAAGCGGCGGGCGACCAGACGGGACAGGTCGGCGGCGCCGACCATGCCGGCCTCGGGGCCGAGCTGGGCGCGGGCGATACGGGCCTCGGGGCGGTAGCCGCGGCCGGTGAGGTGGCGCCGGAAGGCGTCGCGGGCGGGGCCGATCAGCAGGTCGTCGGCGGCCGAGACGCCGCCGCCGATCACGAAGCAGGACGGGTCGAGGGCCGCGGCGAGGTTGGCGATGCCGACGCCGAGCCACTGGCCGATGTCCTGGAGCAGTTCGACGCACATCGCGTCGCCCTCACGGGCCAGCTCGGTGATGAGCGGTCCCGTGATGTCGGGGACGTTGCCCTTGACGCGCTCGATGATCTCGTACGCCACCGGGGAGTCGGCGGCGGCGAGCTCGCGGGCCTCGCGGACCAGCGCGTTGCCCGAGCTGTACTGCTCCCAGCAGCCTCGGTTGCCGCAGGGGCAGCGGTGGCCGCCGGGGACGACCTGCATGTGCCCGAACTCGCCCGCCACGCCGAACTTGCCGCGCTTGACCTGGCCGCCCTCCAGGATCGCGCCGCCGATGCCGGTGCCGAGGGTGATCATGACCAGGTGGTCCTCGTCGCGGCCCGCGCCGAAGCGCCACTCCGCCCAGGCTGCGGTGTTCGCGTCGTTGTCCACCATCACGGGGACCGCGAGGCGGCCGGAGATGCGGTCGCGGAGCGGTTCGTTGCGCCAGGACAGGTGGGGGGCGAACAGGACGCGGTTGCGGTCCGCGTCCACCCAGCCAGCCGCTCCGATGCCGACCGCGTGCACGTCGTGGCGGTCGGAGAGGTCGAGGACCAGCTCGATGATGGTGTCCTCGACGACGCGTGGGCTCTTGGACTTGTCCGGGGTCTCCGTGCGGAGCGTCTCCAGGATGTTGCCGTCGGGGTCGACGACGCCCGCCATCACCTTGGTGCCGCCGATGTCGATGCCGACGGTGTTGACGCGCGGCGCCGTCAGATGGGAGCGGCGTTCACGCGTGCCTACGGTCCGCAGGACGGTGGCTCGTGCGGAGCCGCGGTGCGCTAGGTCGCGGTAGGTGCTCATTGCGGCGATTCTGCCTCACGCTCGCGGGGGCGCGCACAACGGGCACCCCGGGTGCCCCGTAGCTCCGGGGGTGCGCCCCGAAGGGGCGCGGGGAACTGCGCGCTCAGCCACGGAAGAGCCGCAGTCGCATCTGCTGGGTGACCGAGCAGACGCGACTGCGGCTTTGTCGTGGTTGCTCGCGCAGTTCCCCGCGCCCCTGACGGGGCGCTCCTCAGCGCTTTTCCAGCTCGTGACGGAGGTCGTCCAGCTCCGAGCCGCCCGCCATCTGGCGGGTCAGCTCGTCGAGGGTCACCTCGTCGCGCGCGTAGCTGCCGGACATCGCGCCCCGCTTGAGGAGGACGAAACGGTTGCCGACCAGGTACGCGTGGTGCGGGTTGTGCGTGATCAGGACCACACCCAGGCCCGCGTCCCGCGCCGCGGCCACGTACTTCAGGACCACGCCCGACTGCTTCACGCCGAGCGCCGCGGTCGGCTCGTCGAGGACGAGGACCTTCGCGCCGAAGTAGACGGCGCGGGCGATCGCCACGCACTGGCGCTCGCCGCCCGAGAGCGTGCCGATCGGCTGGTCCACGTCCCGCAGGTCGATGCCCATGCGGAGCAGCTCCGCGCGGGTCGTCTCGCGCATGAGGTCCACGTCCATGCGCTTGAAGGGACCGGCCCCCTTCGTCGGCTCGGAGCCGAGGAAGAAGTTCCGCCAGACCGGCATCAGCGGGACCACCGCGAGGTCCTGGTAGACCGTGGCGATGCCCAGGTCGAGCGCCTCGCGCGGCGAGCCGAGCCGTGTCTCCTCGCCGTCGATCCGCAGCGCGCCCGCGTCGTGCTGGTGCAGCCCTGCGATGATCTTGATGAGGGTGGACTTGCCCGCGCCGTTGTCGCCGAGCACGCAGGAGATCTCCCCCGCGTGGACTTCGAGGGAGACGCCTTCGAGGGCGCGGATGTTGCCGTAGTACTTGCTGACGTCGTCCAGCTCGACGAGTGGCGTACGTTCCGGCTCGGCGGCCGGGTCATTCACTTCGCTCACGTCGGTCATTTCGTCGCCTCCGCCCGCTTGCGGACCCAGTGGTTGAGCAGGGTGGCCAGGAGCAGCATCACGCCCAGGAAGAACTTGAACCAGTCGGAGTTCCACTCGGCGAACACGATGCCCTTGCTGACCATGCCGAAGATCAGCGCGCCCACGGCCGCGCCGACCGCGGAGCCGTAGCCGCCGGTGATCAGGCACCCGCCGATGACCGCCGCGACGATGTAGATCAGCTCGTTGCCGACGCCCTCGCCGGACTGGACGGTGTCGTACGACAGGAGCAGGTGCTGGCCGGAGATCCAGGCGCCGAAGGCGACGCCCATGTACAGGCCGATCTTGGTCGCCGCGACCGGGACGCCGACCGCGCGGGCCGCGTCCTCGCCGCCGCCGACCGCGAAGATCCAGTTGCCGACGCGGGTGCGCAGCAGGATCCAGGTGGCGACGGCGATCAGGGCGAGCCACCACACGATGGTGATCTTGTAGTCGACGCCGCCGACGGTGATGGTGGAGGCGAAGACCGACTTGGCGGATTCGAAGCCCTCCATGTCGGCGATCGACTTGGTGGAGACCGTGCCGCTGATCAGCTTGGTGAAGCCGAGGTTCATGCCGGTCAGCATCAGGAACGTGCCGAGCGTGATGATGAAGCTCGGCGGGTCCGTGCGGGTCAGCATCACGCCGTTGAAGACGCCGATGGCGAGGGTGACGAGCAGCGAGACGGCGACGCCCACCCAGACGTTCGCCGTCATCTGGTAGCTGAACATCGACGAGACGAGCGCCGAGGTCGTCACCAGGACACCGGCCGACAGGTCGAACTCGCCGCCGATCATGAGCAGCGCCACCGGCACCGCCATGATGCCGAGCGTGGAGGCCGCGTACAGGACCGTGGCGAGGCTGGTGGCCTGGAGGAAGCTGTCCGCGATGATCGAGAAGAAGATGAAGACGGCGATGGCGCCGACGACCGAGCCGAGCTCGGGGCGGCCCATCAGCCGCTTCAGCGGAGAGGTCTTCAGGAGGCGCTCGTCGCCCTTGGTGTCCGGGGCCGGCGCCGGGGCTGTCGCGGTCATCGGGTCCCTCGCTTCGCGTAGTCCTCGAGCTCGCCGGCCTGGTCCTTGGTGACGATCTGCGGGCCGGTCAGGACCGGCTTGCCGCCGCCGAGCACGTCGGCGTTGTACTTGTAGAGCCAGAGCAGGTCCACGGCCTGGTAGCCCTGGAGGAAGGGCTGCTGGTCGACGGCGAAGCCGAGGTCGCCGTTCTTGAGACCGGCGGCGACCTTCTCGTTCAGGTCGAACGTGTCGACCTCCGTCTCGGTCCCCGCGCCGTCTGCGGCCTTGACCGCGGCGTCGGCGAAGGGCGCGCCGAGCGTGACGACCGCGTCGATCGACTTGTCGGTCTGGAGGCGGGCCTCGATGGAGGACTGCACGTCGGGCATGTTGGTGCCGGTCACGTACAGGTTCTGCATCTTGCCGTCGAAGGTCTTCTTGGCGCCGTCGCAGCGCTGCTCATGGCCGACGTTGCCCTGCTCGTGGAGGATGCACAGCGCCTTCTTCTTGCCGCGCTCGTTCAGCTCCTTGCCGACGGCCTCGCCCGCGATCGTCTCGTCCTGGCCGATGTGGGTGAGGGCCCCGAACTCCTTGGACTCGGCGGAGCCGGAGTTCACGGTGACCACCGGGATGCCGGCCTTCTTCGCGCGGGCCAGGGCGCCCTTCATCGCGTCCGGCTTGGCCAGCGTGACGATGATCGCGTCGACCTTCTTGTCGATGTACGAGTCCACGAGCTGGGCCTGCTGCTGGGCCTCGTCGTCGTGGGCGTACAAGAAGTTGATGTTGTCCTTGCGGGCCGCCTCCTCGGCGCCCTCCTGGACGATGTCCCAGAACGTGTCGCCGTCACCCGAGTGCGTCACCATGCCGAAGGTCCAGCGGGGCGTGGACACCGCCGCCTTCCCTCGGGCCGTGGACGCCTTGCGGGCGTCCTCCGCGCGCTTGCCGCCCGTGCTGCTGCATCCCACGAGGGACACTCCGAGCGCCGCCACCAGCACGGCGCCCACCGCGCGTACCCCTGTCTGAACCCTTGCCACGACGCCGTGCCCTTCTTGTTCTGCTCCTCGGTGCGGCCGGTCCTGTTCCTCGGCCCCGGCCGCCCAAGTATCGACCACGCGGATCACGCGTGTGTTCATCGGGTACCGCGGGCCGTGTACTTCTCCAGCTTCGGCACGTCCTTCTCGGTGACGACGGCGGGTCCCGTGAGGACGGGTTCGCCGCCTCCCAGGACGTTGGCGTTGCTCCGGTGGAGCCAGAGTCCGTCGACGGCGAGGTAGCCCTGGAGGTAGGGCTGCTGGTCGACGGCGAAGCCGACCTCCTTGGCCTTGAGGCGCTTGACGACCTCGGCGTTCAGGTCGAACGTGTCGACCTCCGCCTCGCTCCCCGCGTCCTCCTTGGCCTTCACCGAGACGGCGGCGATCGGCGCGCCGAGCGTGACGACGGCGTCGATGTCCTTGCCGGCCTGGAGCTTCGCGCTGATGGAGGACTGGGCGCCGGGCGCGTTGGTGCCCTCGACGTTCAGGTTCTCGACCGAGCCGTCGAACGTCTTCTTGACGCCGGCGCAGCGCTGTTCCAGCGAGACGTTGCCCTGCTCGTGGATGACGCAGATCACCTTCTTCTTCCCGCGCGTGTCGAGCTCGTCGCCGACGGCCTCGCCCGCCACGGACTCGTCCTGGCCGATGTGGCTCAGCGCGCCGAACTCCGCGGAGAACTCGGCCCCGGAGTTGATGGTGATCACCGGTATCCCCGCGGCCTTCGCCTTGCCGAGCACGGACTTCATCGCCTCGGGCTTGGCCAGGGTCACGACGATCCCGTCGACCTTCTTGTCCACGAAGGACTGGACGAGCTCGGCCTGCCCCTTGGCCTCCTTGTCGTTCGCGTAGAGGAAGTCGACGTTGTCCTTGCGTGCAGCCTGCTTGGCGCCGCTGCGGACGATGTCCCAGAAGGTGTCGCCCTCACCGGAGTGCGTGATCATCGCGATCTTGAGGCGGGGCGTGCTCACGCCCTTGCCGCCGCCCCCGCCGTCCCCCGAGCCGTCCTCGTCGTCCTTGCCGCCGGAGCCGCTGCACCCCGCGAGCGCGATCACCGCGACGAGGGCCGCGGCCGTACGGGCTGTACGCATGGGACCACCTCTTCTCCCGGCCGCCCGAATGCGGCTGGGGGAGTTCTAGCGGCGCGCCCGCGGCAGCGTCAATGGATTTGTCAGAACATTCTGACGAACGTGAGCGACTTGGGACCTGCGGCCGTACCCCCCGCTCCTACGGTCGTACGAGGAGCTGGAACTCGAAGGAGTACCGCGAGGCCCGGTAGACGTGCGCCCCGAACTCGACCGCGCGCCCCGTGTCGTCGAAGGTCGTGCGCCGCATCGTGAGCAGCGGGGCCCCCGCGGGTTCGGCGAGCCGTTCGGCCTCATCGGCGCCGGCGGCGCGGGCGCCGACGGACTGGCGGGCGCTGTGCAGGGTGAGCCCGGCGGCGCGCATCAGGCGGTAGAGCCCGGTGGCCTCCAGGCGGGTGCTTTCGAGGTCGAGCAGCCCGGCGGGGATGTGGTTGGTCAGGAAGGCCATGGGCTCCCCGTGGGCCAGGCGCAGCCTTTCGAGGTGGTGCACGTCCTCCCCCTCGGCGACGCCGAGCGCGGCGGCGACCTCGGCGGACGCGGGCCCGACGGTGTTGTGCAGGACCCGGGTCTCGGGGCGCTGGCCCGCGGCCTCCAGGTCGTCGTAGAGGCTGCTGAGCTCCAGGGGCCGCTTGACCTGGCTGTGCACCACCTGCGTACCGACGCCTCTGCGCCGCACGAGCAGCCCCTTGTCGACGAGGGACTGGATGGCCTGGCGGACGGTGGGCCGGGACAGCCCGAGGCGTCCGGCGAGCTCGATCTCGTTGCCCAGGAGACTGCCGGGGGTCAGGGCGCCCCGCTCGATCGCCGCCTCCAGTTGCTGGGCGAGCTGGAAGTAGAGCGGCACCGGGCTGCTGCGGTCGACGCCGAGGCCGAGGACCACGGCGGGGTCCTTGGCCTGCCGGTCCTGGCCGCCCTGCCCGTCCTGCCTGTCCTGCGCTGCTTTGGCGAGTGGTTTGGACACGGGGCGAGCGTAGCCCGAAGAGAAGATGACGGGAAGTTAAGAGGTTCTGTTGTCCGGACAAATGATTGACAGGGTGGGCGGGGCGCGGTGAGGGTGGGTGCATGCGCATCGGACTGATCGGAACAGGCCGTATCGGCACCTTCCACGCGGCGGCCCTGAGCCGTCACCCCGACGTGACGTCTCTGGTCGTCGCCGACGCCGACCCGGTGCGGGCGGCCGGCCTCGCGGCACAGACCGGGGCCGTGCCCGCGCCCTCGGTGGACGACGTCTTCACCATCGGGGTGGACGCCGTGGTGATCACCGCGGCGACCGCCGCGCACGCCGGTCTCATCGGCGCCGCCGCCCGGGCCGGCCTCCCGGTGTTCTGCGAGAAGCCCATCGCCCTGGACCTGCCGGGCACGCTGGCCGCGCTCGGCGAGGTCGAGGCCGCGGGCACGCTGCTCCAGCTCGGCTTCCAGCGGCGCTTCGACGCGGGGTACGCGGCGGCGCGCGAGGCGGTGCGGGCGGGCAGGCTCGGCCGCCTGCACACCGTACGGGCGATCACCTCGGACCCGGCGCCGCCCCCGCCCGCGTACCTGCCGCTCTCCGGCGGCCTCTACCGCGACTGCCTCGTGCACGACTTCGACATCCTGCGGTGGGTGACGGGCCGCGAGGTCACGGAGGTGTACGCGAGCGGCTCGGACGCGGGCCCCGCGATGTTCCGCGAGGCGGGTGACGTCGACACCGCCGCGGCGCTGCTCACCCTCGACGACGGCACGCTCGCCACGGCCACGGCGACCCGCTGCAACGGCGCCGGTTACGACGTACGCATGGAACTGGCGGGCGAGGACGGCCAGTTGGCGGTCGGCCTGGACGACCGCACGCCCCTGACCTCGGCGGAACCGACGGGCCCTGCCGCGCCGGTCAAGCCCTGGCCCGGCTTCCTCGAACGGTTCGCCCCCGCGTACGAGGCGGAGCTCGGCGCGTTCGTCGATCTCGTACGAGGCGCGCGGCCGAACCCCTGCGACGGCCGCGAGGCACTGCATGCGCTGCGGATCGCGGAGGCGTGCGAACTGTCGCGGCGCGAGCGGCGGCCGGTGCGGATGGAAGAGATCCCCGCCGGCTGAGCGCTCCGGCGCTCCCCTCCCCCGACCGGCTCAGGAGGCGGAGAGCACGGTCCCCTGCGCGATGGCGCAGAGCGTCTCCGTCTCCTCGCCGCCCGCCTCGCCGACGGAGAACAGCTCGCAACGCACCGTGGCCTGGCGCCGCCCCGTATGGGCGACGACGGCGCGGGCCACGAGCTTCGTGCCGGTCGCCGGGCGGACGTACTGGATGGAGAACCCGGAGGTCAGCACGGCGGGCCCGAGCGTGGTGCCCGCGGCGAAGGTGATGGAGTTGTCGGCCGCGTAGGCGAGGACGCCGCCGTGCAGGAAGCCGTTCTGCTGCTGGAGCTCCTCACGGACACCGATCTCCAGGGTGGCCGCGCCCTCCCCGAAGCGGGTGATGCGCGCCCGGACGAGCCGGCTGAACGGCTGGGATTCCAGCACCTTCCGGGCCATGGCGAAATCAATGGGGTCGGGCTGCGGCGGCTCGGGCTGGTTCTCAGTCATGCACGACTATTACCACCGGGCGTTGGGGCCCGTCCGGCGGACGCCGGAGCCCGCCGGGCCCTCAGAGGTCCTGGTCCAGCAACCCCGCGTCATGCGCCAACAGCGCGATCTGCACGCGGTTGTTGAGGTCCAGCTTCGTCAGGATGCGGGAGACGTGCGCCTTCACCGTGGCCACGCTCAGGAAGAGCTGCGCCGCGATGTCCGCGTTCGAGCCGCCGCGGCCCACCGCCTCGGCGACCTCCCGCTCCCGCTCGCCGAGGGCGTCGAGCCGGGCCAGCGCGCGCCGCCTGCGGTCGAGCCGCGGATCGGCGCCCGTCACCCGGCTGATGAGCTGCTGCGTCACCGTCGGCGAGAGCACAGGCTCGCCCGCGGCGACGGCACGGACGGCCGCGACGATCTCCGCGGGGGCGGTGTCCTTCAGGACGAATCCCGCCGCGCCCGCCCGCAGCGCCCGCAGGACCTGTTCGTCGGCGTGGAAGGTGGTGAGGACGATGACCTCGGGCGCGTCGGGGCGTTTGCGCAGGGCCTCCGTGGCGGCGAGGCCGTCCATCACGGGCATGCGGATGTCCATCAGGACGACGTCGGGGCGGAGCTCACCGACGCGCGACGCGACCTCCGTACCGTCCCCCGCCTCGCCGACGATCTCGATGTCGTCCGCCCCGCCGAGCATGAAGGAGAGCCCGGCGCGCACCAGCGGATCGTCGTCGACGAGCAGCAGCCTGATCGGTTTCATGGCGCCCACGGTAGCCAGGCCTCCAGGCGGAACCCGCCGTCGGGCCCAGGCCCGTGGACGAGCCTGCCGCCCGCGAGCGAGGCCCGTTCGGTGAGCCCGATCAGGCCCTGTCCCGAGCCGGGCACCTTCGGGACGTCACCGGGCGGCGCGGGGTTGGTCACGGTCATGGTCAGGCCCTCGCCGGCCAGCCCGGAGACGGTGACGGTCACCTCGGCGCCGGGGGCGTGCTTGCGGGCGTTGGTCAGGGCCTCCTGCGCGATGCGGTACGCGGTGCGCCCGAGGGCTGCGGGCACGGCCTCCGGGTCGGTGACACGGCGGTCCAGGGCGATCTTCATGCCCGCCTCGCGGCACTCGGCGACCAGTGCGCCCAGCGCGGCGAGCGTGGGCTGGGGCCGGCCGGACGCGTCCGTGTCACCGCCGCGCAGGACGCCGATCACCTGCCGCAGGTCCTGAAGTGCCTCGTGGGAGCTCTCCCGGATGACGCCGGCCGCGCGGACGATCTCCTCGCGGGGCGCGTCGGGGCGGAACTCCAGGGCGCCCGCGTGGACGCTGAGCAGTGTCAGGCGGTGGGCGAGCACGTCGTGCATCTCGCGGGCGATGGCCTCCCTGGCGAGGCGTTGGGCCTGTTCCGCGCGGAGGGCCGCCTCGTTCTCGGCACGGACGGCGCGGTCGCGCAGGCTGAGCAGCAGTTCGCGGCGGGAACGCACGAACATGCCCCAGCCGATCACGGTCGCCGTCAGCATGACGCCGAAGGCGATGGAGACCAGGTAGGACAGCTCCGCGTCGGGGCGCAGCCAGAACGTCAAGGGGACCACCGCGAGCGAGGCGGTGCCGATCCAGGCCACGTACCGGAAGGGCCGGTGCACGGCGAGGGTGAAGAGGGCGATGGCCGCCGCGCCGCCCGCCGTGTCGGAGACCACCGCGACCGGCACCATCGCGATGGCGAGGCCGACGGGCCAGCGTCTGCGCAGCCAGACGGCGGCGCAGGCGAGCGCCCCGACCACCTGGTCGAGCTCGGCGACGCCCGGCGAGACATGGGGGTTGTCCCCGACCGCGTCGGCGCCCACCATGCCGATGACGACGGCGACGAGGAAACAGGCGAAGTCGACGAGCCAGTCGCGCACGGTCCGGCGCCCCTCGCGTCCCGCACGGCCGGGATCGAACTCCCGGGCGAGCGCGGAGGGCAGCGCCCACGGGCTCCTGGCCAGGGGCAGGGGTTCGGCCACGGGCTCATGTCCTCGCGGGGGTTCGGTACCGCTCATGGTCGACAAATCTACGCACCGAAGCACGGGCGCGGCGCCCTTCGCCCATGACCGGCTACCGAAGTCACCCCGGCCCGCGACTTTCGGACCGGCCGCGACGTGGACCTTCGCCCCGCGGCCGATGTGCGCGGACGAGCGGCGGGGCGAAGATCACGGCATGAAGCGGGTTCTGGAATTCCTGGGCGTCGTCCTGCTGCTCCAAGGCGCGGCCGGCCTGGCGCACGAACTGACCGGCCGCCTCGACGGCTGGGGCGTGGTGGCGCGCCTCGGCCTCCTCGACGGTCACGAGATCTACGCGAGCGTCACGCTGATCGTCCTCGCCTGCGCGCTGTTCGCCGTCGCGGAGAGCCGCGGCCCACGCTGACGGGGCCCCGGCCGCCGCGGCTCGAAGGCCGGTTCTCAGCAGCCGTGGTCGATCAGGTCGAACGAGGCGTAGTGGTCGGCGGTGTAGTAGTCCTCCTGGCTCTTGTCACCGGTGACGATGCGGCGGGCCCCGCGGTCGTCGGAGCCCGGCGTGATGACCGTGTACTCGTGGTAGTAACCGGAGCTCTGCTGCGGCAGCTCGCCCTCGCGGTTCTGGAAGACGGTGCCGTCCTGCGGGAAGGGGTAGGGGCCACCCGCCTCGATCAGGTCAAGGGTGTCGTGTGCCTGCGGGGGCAGCGCGGAGAGACAGATGTCGCCGACCGCGGCGACGGAGTACGCGACCGGGGACGTGTACGAGGCCGGTGCGGCGTACGCGACCGGGGCGGCGGGCGCCGCGCTCGCGGTGGCCGTGACGGGACCGCCGATGAGCAGGGCGGCGGCGAGGGCGGATGCGCCGAGAATTCGTGGGGGGATTCGCATGGGACCAGTGTGACGCGCGTAGAGGTTGGCGTGTCAACGCCAAGTCGGCGAATTTTCCCGGTAGTTCACCCATCTTCACCAGTCACCCGCACCTGCGATCGCGATCGCGATCGTCACTCCGCCGCGGCGCGGCGGGCGTAGGCGCGGGCGGCGCGGGCGCGGTCGCCGCAGCGAGTGGAGCACCACTGGCGGCGGCCGTGCTTGAGCAGGAAGCGGTTGCAGGGAGGCGAGGCACAGGCGGTCAGGCGGTCGGCGTCGGGGGACGTGAGCAGGTCGGCGACGTCGGCCGCGATGACCGCCAGGGCGTGCTCGACGATCGCGGTGGTGGGGTGCGGCGCGGCGCGGTAGGGGCCGGTCTTCTCGTCCCACAGCAGCAGGGACGCGGTGGGGACGCGGGTCATCGCGTCGTTGACCGCCGTGACGGCGGCGGGCAGGGCCGGCTGCCCGGCGACACGGGAGGCCAGCAGCGACCTGACCTGTTCGCGCAGCGAGCGGAGCTGTGTCGCGCAGACCTCCGCCAGGCCGGCGCCGGCCGGGGCGAGGTCGCGCAGCGCCAGCCACTGCTCGGCCTGCGCCGGGGCGCCGAGGAGGTCGGCCATGTGGCCGCCGGGCAGCGCGACGGCGCTGTTGGCCAGGGCCAGGGCGGGGTGCTCCGCCTCGCCCGGGGCCGGCGGGAGGGCTGCGTCTTCCACCACGATCCCGTCCACCACGGTCTCGTCCACCACCGTCTCGTCCACCACCGTCTCGTCCACGGTCTCGTCCATCACGGCCTCCTCCATCACGGTCTCGTCCACACTTCTCATGGTACGGGTTGCATTCATCCATGAGACCTGCCTACAGTCGGATCACGGTTAACACGCACTCTATCCGTGAGGAACTTCTTTCGTGTCATCCCCCACCCCGCAGACCGCCCCCTTCCCCGTCCGGGTCTTCGGCGGCCCGACCGCCCTCTTCGACTACGGCGGCCTGCGCTTTCTCACCGACCCGACCTTCGACGGCCCCGGCGACCACCAGGCACCGGCCGTCGTGCTGACCAAGACGGCGGCGTCTGACGGCGGCCCGGCCGACCTCGGCCGCGTCGACGTGGTCCTGCTTTCGCACGACGAGCACGCCGACAACCTCGACACCTCCGGCCGGGCCCTGCTCGCCGACGTGCCGCTGACGCTCACCACCCCTGGTGGTGGAGAGCGCCTCGGGGAGGCGGCCACCGGCCTCGCCGACTGGCAGTCGGTCGAGCTCGAGCGCCGGGACGGCGGGCCCGGCACGGTCACCGTGACCGGCGTGCCCGCCATCCACGGCCCCGGCCCGCGCGAGGAGGTCGAGGCGATCACCGGCCAGGTCGTCGGGTTCGTCCTGACCTGCGAGGGCCTGCCCACCGTCTACGTCAGCGGCGACAACGCCTCTCTCGACGCGGTCAGGGAGATCGCCGAACGCTTCGCCCCGGTCGACACGGCCCTCCTCTTCGCCGGAGCGCCCCGCTTCACCGAAGTCTTCGACAACGAGGTGATCGTCCTGGACAGCGCCCAGGCCGCCGAGGCAGCGAAGATCCTCGGCGCCGGCCGTGTGGTCCCCGTCCACTTCGATAGCTGGGCCCACTTCACCGAGGGCCGCGACGAGCTCGTCGCCGCCTTCGCCGCCGCCGGTCTCGCCGACCGCGTGGACTTCGGCACCCGCGGCTGACCCCACGTACGCCGGGACCGTACGCCGGACCCGTGTCCGGGACCCGTACGCCGGGACCCGTACGCCGGACACTGCCGGGCACCGGCCGACAGAGACCACCGCGGCTGTCGGCCGGTGCCCGGCCCCGCCCCACCCTCGCGCCCGCCCTCCCCTCACCCCGCCCTCACCCCTCGCGCCACCGAAGGACCGCACCACCATGACCGACCCCATCCGCGGCACCCGCCATGGCTCCGCCCCCGCCGCCCTGTCCGTACTGGACTCCGCCATGACCGGCACCGGCCAGAGTGCCGCGGAGGCGCTGGCCGGCAGCATCGAACTCGCCCGGCTCGCCGACCGGCGCGGCTTCACCCGCTACTGGATGAACGAGCACCACGCCATGCCCGGCGTCTCCACCTCCAGCCCACCCGTCCTGCTGGCCCGCCTCACCGCGGAGACCAGCAGACTGCGCCTCGGCGCCGGCGGGATCATGCTGCCCAACCATCCGCCCCTGGTCGTCGCCGAACAGTTCGGCATGCTCAACGCCCTCGCCCCCGGCCGCATCGACCTGGGCCTCGGCCGCGCCCCGGGCACCGACCACACCACCGCGGCCGCTCTGCGCCGCGGCGCGAGCGACGCCGAGGACTTCCCCCGGCAGGTCACCGAACTCCTGCACTTCCTCGGCGACGACTTCCCCGCCGAACACCCCTACGCCGACCGCGTCTACGCCGTACCCGGGCCCGCCCAGGACCGGCTCAACGGCCTCACCCCGCCCGTCGGCCGCCTGCCGGTGTGGCTCCTCGGCTCGTCCGGCTACTCGGCACAGCTCGCCGCCCGGCTCGGCCTGCCGTTCGCCTTCGCCGCGCACTTCAACCCGCGCGATGTCGTGGCCGCCCTGCGCCTGTACCGCGAGCAGTTCACGCCGTCCGAGGCCCTGGCCGAGCCGTACACGCTGGTCAGCTTCACCGTCGCGGCATCCGACGACGAGCGCGAGGCCCGCCGCCAGGCCGGCACCCTCGCGCACGCCATGCTCCGCATGTTCCAGCGCAAGTCCTACCTGCTGCCGTCCCCCGAAGAAGTGGACGCCTACACCTACGACGCCCAGGAACGCCAGGCCGTCGACAGCTGGCTGACCCACGTCCCGCACGGCACCCCCGAGCAGGTCACCGCCCACCTCAACCAGGTCCAGCGGGAATCCGGCGCCGACGAACTCATGATCGGCGGCGTCGGCCACTCCATCTCGGCCCGGCTGCGCTCCATCGAGCTGATCGCCGACGCCTACGGCATGCCCGACAGCCCGCGCTGACGCGGGACGGACGAGTCTCCTCCCACCAAGGCCGCCGCCGGCCGCCGACGGCCACCGACCGCCCCGCCCGGCAGCCACCACCCCGGCCTTCCGGCACCCCCGGCACCCCCGGCACCCTGAAAGTACCGACCCCATGGACAACCTGCCCCCCGTCCCCGTCCCCGCCCGCACCCCGCCCGCCGCCGCTCCCGCCCCCGTCATATCCGCGGTGCAGAAGCGCACGCTGACCGTGCTGCTCGTCTCCCAGGTCCTCAGCGGTGTCGGCCTCGCCGCCGGTGTCACCGTCGCCGGTCTCCTTGCCGGGCAGATGCTCCACGACACCTCGCTGTCCGGACTGCCCATCGCCCTGCTCACCGCGGGCTCCGCCGTCGCCGCCGTCGTCATCGGACGCGTCTCCCAGCGCCTCGGCCGCCGACCGGGGCTGGCCGCCGGGTACCTGACCGGCGCCCTCGGCGGTGCGGGTGTCGTCGTCGCGGCCGCCCTCGACAGCCCCGCGCTGCTCTTCGTCTCCCTGTTCCTGTACGGCGCCGGCACCACGTCCAACCTCCAGGCCCGGTACGCGGGAGCCGACCTCGCCGCACCCCATCAGCGCGCCCGCGCCACCTCCACCGTCATCGTCGCCACCACCGCCGGCGGCATCGCGGGACCGCTGCTCGTCACCCCCGCCGGACACCTCGCGACCGCCCTCCGCCTGCCCGAGTTGACCGGCCTGTTCCTCCTCTCCACGGTCGCCTTCACGCTGGCCGCGCTCACCCTCCTCGTATGGCTGCGGCCCGACCCGCTGCTGCTCGCCCGCGCCCGTCCCGCGGCCCCGGCCGAGGGCGCGCCCGCGGACTCGCCCTCCCGGTCCGGGCCCGGACTGCTCGTCGGCGTCATGGTCCTGGTCCTCAGTCAGCTCGTCATGGTCGCCGTGATGACCATGACCCCCATCCACATGCACGCCCACGGCTTCGGCACCGCCGCGTCCGGACTGGTCATCGCCCTGCACACGGGCTCCATGTATCTGCCGTCGCCGCTGGCCGGCCGCCTCGTCGACCGGTTCGGTGCCACCACGATGAGCGTGGTGACCGCCGGCACGCTGCTCGCCGCGGGAGTGGCCGCCGCCCTCGCGCCCGGCGACTCGTTCGCCCTGATCACCCTCGCCCTCGTCCTGCTCGGCGTCGGCTGGAGCCTCGGCCTGATCACCGGCACCGCGATCGTCACCAACAGCACGGTCCTCGCCACCCGCGCCAAGGTCCAGGGACTGGTCGACGTCGCCATCGCCGTCGCGGGCGCCGTGGGCGGCCTGGTCTCCGGCATCGTCGTCGCCTTCGCCGGCTACCCGGTCCTCGCCGTCCTGTCCGGCATCCTCGCCTTCGCCGCCGCGCCCGCGGCCATCGTCGTGGCCCGCAAGGACTCCGTGTCCATTTCCCGCCAGCCCCGCTGACCCCGAACCACTTTCATTGAACCCGCAAGCACTTCTCGCCCAAGAGCGGCGGAAACCACGCGTGAATGAAAGAGGTACGGACATGTCTTCTCTCAACGGCAGGACCGCCCTGGTGACCGGCGGCAGCCGCGGCATGGGCGCGGCGATCGCGCTGCGCCTGGCTCAGGAGGGCGCGGACGTGGCGATCACCTACGTACAGGGCGAGGCCGCGGCCCGCGAGGTGGTCACCAAGATCCAGGCCATGGGGCGGCGCGCCGTCGCCATCAGGGCGGACGCGGCGGACGCCGGCGACGCGGCGGGCGCGGTGGACCGCGCGGCCGACGACCTGGGCGGCCTGGACATCCTGGTCAACAACGCGGGGATCGGTGTGCTCGGCCCCATCGGCGACCTGACGCTCGCGGACCTCGACCGCGTGCTGGCCGTCAATGTACGAGGGGTCTTCCTGGCCTCGCAGACGGCCGCCGCCCGGCTCCGCGACGGCGGCCGGATCATCACCATCGGAAGTTGCATGGCCCAGCGCGTCCCGGGCCCCGGCGGCACGCTCTACGCGACGAGCAAGGCCGCGCTGATCGGCCTGAACAAGGCGCTGGCACGGGAGCTCGGCGGGCGCGGGATCACGGCGAACCTGGTCCAGCCGGGCCCCATCGACACCGACATGAACCCGGCGGACGGCCCCTTCGCGGAGGGGCAGAGCGGCATGACGGCCCTCGGCCGCTTCGGCTCCGCCGACGAGGTGGCGTCCCTGGTCGGCTATCTCGCCGGGGACGACGCCGCGTACGTCACCGGCACCGAGCTGTCGGTGGACGGCGGTCACGCCGCCTGACGCGCCCCGCCCGGAGCACGGGTGCGGGGCACATCAGGACGGTGGACATCAGGACGGTGGACATCGGGACATGAGTGCGGGGCGCACCGGGGCGGTTCACCCGGTGCGCCCCGCGTTCAGGGGGGGTGCGGATCAGCCGCCCAGCTCCTGGTGGCGGGCGGCCAGCCTGGCCGCGCCGGCCTCGGTCAGCGAGCCGAACAGGCGCAGGCGGGAGATGCCGCCGTCGGGGAAGATGTCGACGCGGACGTGCGTACCGACGACCGGCGCGTCGAGGACGAACCGGTGGTTGGTGTCGGGCTGGAGGCGGGTGCGGGGCAGGGCCTCGACCCACTCCCCCGACTCGCCGTCACGCACCGAGAGGGCGGCCCAGCCGGCCGAGTTGCCCTTGAGGTAGGCGGTGTCGATCTCCACGGCGCGGATCTCGGACTGCTGCACCAGCTGGTAGCGGATCCAGTCGTTGCCGGTGTCGCGGCGGCGGCGGGTCTCCCAGCCGTCGTCCATCTTGCGGGAACGGCCCGGCTGGATGGTGTTGGTGGCCGGCGAGTAGAAGCGGTCGGATGCGTCCTCGACCTGGCCGCCGTTCTCCAGGGCGACGACGTCGAACGTGCCGAGCGCGGCGAGCCACTTGGGGTCGGCGACGACCTCGCCGTAGACGCGGAGGCGGGCGATGCCGCCGTCCGGGTGCTGGTTGACGCGCAGGTGCGTGAAGCGCTGCTCGACGTCGACGGCGAAGCCGTTGGCGGCGTGACCGCCGACCGGCGTGCGGGGGACGAGGGTCGTCCACTTCACGTCGTCGCCGCACAGCTCCTCCGGCGTCGGCGAGCCCTCGACGCTGGTGCCCTCCACGGACACGGCCTGCGGGTAGTTGCCGCGGAAGTGGGCCGTGTCGATGACGATGCCGCGTACGACACCCGGCGCGCCGAGCCGTACGAGCGCCCAGTCGTGGTCGTCCTGGGTCGGCCACGGGTGCTCCGCCGACACACCGCGCCGGCGGCGGGTCTCCCACCCGTCCATGACCTTGCCCTTGTGGCCGAAGTGCTCGGGGTCGAACACGGCGGCGTGCGGGAGCAGCAGGTTCTCGCGCATCGCGAAGAACTCGTCGTTGGCGGCGATCACTCCGGCGCCGAGCTGCCGGTCCGCGAGGTTGGCGTACTGGGTGAAGGGGAAGTCGGCCGTGCGGTAGTCGGCGTAGGGCTCGCCGCCGCCGTAGGGGCTGGCGTCGCCGGTGAAGGAGGCCAGGGGGGTTATGTTCTGCGCCGTCACGGTGTCAGTTGTTCCTTTCCAGAAGTCGGCCCGCGGGTTCGCTGAACTCGCCGCCGTGCAGGATGCGTTCGCCGCGCAGCCAGGTGGACTTCACGACGCCGCTGAGGGTCTTGCCCGCGTACGCCGTGACTCGGTTCCGGTGCTGGAGCTCCGCGGGATCCACGGTGAAGGTCTCGTCGGGCGCGAGGACCGCGAAGTCGGCGTCGCGGCCGGCCTCGATGGCGCCCTTCTGGTCGAGTCCGACCAGTTCCGCGGTACGGGTGGACATCCACCGCACCACGTCGTCAAGGGTGTGGCCGCGCTTCCTGGCCTCGGTCCAGACGGCCGGCAGGCTGAGCTGAAGGCCGGAGATGCCGCCCCAGGCGGTGGCGAAGTCGTCAGTCTTCAGGTCGGCGGTGGACGGCGAGTGGTCGGTGACGACACAGTCGATGGTGCCGTCGGCCAGCGCGGCCCAGAGCAGGTCCTGGTTGGCCGCCTCCCGGATGGGCGGACAGCACTTGAACTCGCTGGCGCCGTCGGGGACTTCCTCGGCGGTCAGGGTCAGGTAGTGCGGGCAGGTCTCGACGGTCAGCTTGACGCCCTCGCGCCTGGCGGCGGCGATGAGCGGCAGCGCGTCGGAGGACGACAGGTGCAGTACGTGCACACGCGCGCCGATCCGCTTGGCGACGGCGATGAGCCCGTCGATGGCGGTGTCCTCCGAGACGCGGGGCCGGGTCTGAAGGTAGTCGGCGTACCTGGGGCCGCTGTGGTGCGGGGCGGCGTCCAGCTCGTGCGGGTCCTCGGCGTGCACGATGAGGAGGCCGCCGAACCCGGCGATCTCGGCCATGGAGGCGGTGAGCTGGTCCTGGTCGAGCTCGGGGAACTCATCGACGCCGGAGGGCGAGAGGAAGCACTTGAATCCGTAGACGCCCGCGTCGTGCAGCGGCTTGAGGTCCTGCACGTTGTCGGGGAGGGCGCCGCCCCAGAAACCGACGTCGACGTGGGCCTTGGGCCGGGCGACCTCCTGCTTGGTGCGGAGGTTGTCGACCGTCGTCGTCGGCGGCAGGGAGTTGAGCGGCATGTCGACGAGCGTGGTGATGCCGCCGGCGGCCGCGGCGCGGGTGGCGGTCCAGAAGCCCTCCCACTCCGTGCGGCCGGGGTCGTTCACGTGGACGTGCGTGTCGACGAGGCCGGGCAGCAGGACGTCGTCGCCGAGGTCCTCCAGACGTGCGCCGGCGGGTACGGCGGCGTCGTGCGCGGCGACGGCCACGATCTTCCCGCCGGAGACGGTGACCGAGGCGGCCCGGGTCCCCTCCGGGGTGACGACGCGTGTGGAGCGCAGCACCAGCTCCACCTCGCCGGTCGCGGCACTCGTGACGACGTCCACGTCTCGCTCGGACACCCGTGTCCCCTCTCTTCTCTCTTCTGTTCCGCTACACAGACCTTTTGCTTCCGCTTAACGGAATTCAACGTTCTGTTGAAGAAGTTTTCACGCTCGGTCTTCCGGCGTCAAGGGTGGAATCGGCGGTGGGGTTCGCGTGCGCGCGGCGAGGAGGTCGCCACTAGACATTTCCACAAGGTGGAAATACAATTCCGCACACCAAAACGTAGCGGGCGACCCGACCGGCTACGACGTCACGACGCGCCAGATCCCTGGCGGGGAACCGCCCGGTAGGCTGCTGACTTGCCCGCCAGCACCGAAAGGAAAGCGCCGTGCCGACGTCAAGCGCCAACGACGCCCTTGCTGAAGTCGCCGCCTCAAAGCCTCCCGCCGCGAGTGGAGGCGTCCAGTCCCTGGAGCGCGCCTTCGATCTGCTGGAGCGGATGGCGGACGCCGGGGGCGAGGTCGGCCTCAGCGAGCTCTCCGCCAGCAGCGGGCTTCCGCTGCCGACGATCCACCGCCTCATGCGCACGCTGGTCGCCTGTGGTTACGTACGCCAGCAGGCCAACCGCCGCTACTCCCTCGGCCCGCGCCTGATCCGCCTCGGCGAGTCCGCCTCCCGGCTGCTCGGCACCTGGGCCCGGCCCTACCTCGCCCGCCTGGTCGAGGAGACCGGCGAGACGGCGAACATGGCGCTGCTCGACGGCGACGAGATCGTGTACGTGGCGCAGGTGCCGTCCAAGCACTCCATGCGGATGTTCACCGAGGTCGGCCGGCGGGTCCTGCCGCACTCCACGGGCGTCGGCAAGGCACTCCTCGCCGACACGCCCCCCGAGGAGGTCCGGGCGCTGCTCGCGCGCACCGGGATGCCGGCGGCCACGGAGAAGACGATCACCACGCCGCAGGGGTTCCTCGACGCGCTCGAGGAGGTCCGCCGCGCGGGGTACGCGGTCGACGACAACGAGCAGGAGATCGGTGTGCGGTGCCTCGCCGTGCCGGTGCCGAACTCCCCCACGGCGGCGGCCATCTCGATCTCCGGGCCCGCGGGCCGGGTCACCGAGGCGGCCACGGACAAGATCGTGCCGGTGTTGCAGCAGGTGGCTGTCGAGCTCTCGGCCGCCCTGTCGGCCACGGCCACCGGCTCCTGAGCCCCGGCCGCCGGAACGGGGCCGGTGGGCCCACCGGGCCCTCGGGAGCCGAGGTGAGGCGGCTAGCCGCCCAAGGGTGGCGCGGTGACCTTGCCGTCCGACAGTTCCACCACCCTGTCCGCCACACTCAGCCGCGACCGGTCGTGCGTGACCAGCACCGTCGCCGTGCCGCGCTCCCGCGTGAGATCCGCGAGCAGGTCCAGTACCGCGCCTCCCCGCTCGTGGTCCAACGCGCTGGTCGGCTCGTCGACCAGCAGCACCGCGGGTGAGTTCATCAGCGCCCGCGCGATGCCGACCCGTTGCCGCTGCCCGCCGGACAACTGGTGCGGGCGCCGCCCCGCCTCCCCCGCGAGCCCGACCGCGGCCAGCAGTTCCCTCGCCCGCTCACGGACCTGCCGGGAGGCCCGCCTGCCGTCCACGTGCGCCATCAGCTCAAGCTGCTCCACCGCCGTGAGCGAGGCCAGCAGGTTCGGCTGCTGGAAGACGAGGCCGAGGCGCCGTCGCCGCAGCGCGGCCTGTTCCGCCCGGCTCAGGGCCCCCGTGTCGACGCCGTCGATCACGACCCGCCCCCGGTCGGGCGTGACCAGCGTCGCCGCCACCGCCAGCAGGCTGGACTTCCCGGAACCCGACGGGCCGAGTACGGCCGTCATGGTGCCGCCGGGCACCATGAGGCTCACCCCGTCCAACGCGGTGAGCCGCCCGCCCCCGTCGGGATACGTGAGGGTGACGTCCTCCACCGACAACGAGGACGTGGTGGACCGGAACGCGTCTGCTGACTTCATCGAGCACTCCCCAGCGCGACCAACGGATCAACGGCGGTGATCCGCCGCACGGAAAGACCGGCTCCGAGCACCCCGAGGGCGACCATGACCGCGGCCGGCCACAGCACGGTCGACGGTTCGAGGACGAACGGGACGTCGCCGCCGCTGATGACCCCGCCCACCGCGGCGGCCAGGCCCGTCCCGAGCGCCGTACCGGCGACGAGCATGACCACCGCCTGCCCGAGCGCGTCCCGCAGCAGATACGGCGTCGAGGCGCCCAACGCCTTCAGGACGGCGATGTCACCGCTCCGCTGGATCGTCCAGACGGTGAAGAAGGCGCCTATGACGAGCGCGGAGATCACGAAGAGGAAGCCCCGCATCAATTGCAGGGACCCGTTCTCGGCCTGGTAGGAGCCGATCGCGGTGAGCGCGCCGTCCAGCGACTTCGTCTCAGTCCCCGCGGCCCGGTCCCCGGCGGCCAGATCGACGCCGTCGGCGGTACGGAGCGCCACCACGGTCGCCTGCGGCTCCTTCGACGCTCCCCGCCGGGAGAGCTTCTGCCAGTCGTCGAGGCCGACCCACACCACGGGGGTGTGGCTGTACGAGGCGTCGGACGCGACCCGTACGACCCGCTCCTCGACCGCACCGCCCCCGAGCCGCACACGGTCACCGACGCCCGCGCCGAGTTCCGCCGCCGCCTTCTCGGACAGCACGGCCCCTCCGGACGTGACCCCGCGCGGGGCGATACCGGAGTCGGGCTCCACGCCGAACGCGGAGACCGCGGCCGACCGGTCACCGGAGGTGGCGTTGAGGGTGCTGATGCCGATGGGGTGCGCCGATGTGACACCGCGACGCCCGGACCACTTCTCCCAGGCGCCCTGCCCCAGCGACGAGTTGGTGAAGGAGACGGACTGGCCGTCGGGCGGCGCGGCGAACGCCAGGTGGTCGGCGGGCAGCCCGGTGACGGCCGAGGTGTTCTCCCTCGCGAGCCCGGCGGTCAGGCCGGACAGCAGCCCCACGAGCAGGGTGATCAGTACGACGACGGCTCCCATGAGGGCGAACCGCCCCTTGGCGAACCGCAGGTCTCTCCATGCGACGAACATGCCTCCACCCTGCGGGCCAGGCCGGGGCCCGGGCATCGCGCCACAGCACGGTTCACCCGTATCGAAGTGCGGAACCGCCGCTCAACCTTTCGGTTGACGATCGAGCGAGGGCTGTGCCCGTACCGTGGAAGGACCGAAAGGCCCCCCGCCCGACCACACGAGACGCCCCATGCCACGCACCCGCAGAGCCACGAGCCCCCCGCCGGGCCGGCCGGTCCCCGTACCCCCGACCATCCGCCTCTGCCTCCACGCCCTCCTCGCGGGGCTTCTCGCGCTCGCCGCGGTCAAGGCGCTGACGGGCGGCGCCGAGCACCGGTTCGGGGTCGCCGCGGCGGCGCTGGCCATGGGGGCCGTGTACACGGCGGGCACGCTGCACCCGGCGGTGGGCCGCTCGCGGCGTGCGACCGTGGGGTGGCTGGCGGCGCTCGCCGCCTGCTGGCTGGTGCTGCTCGTGCTCTCGCCGGACGGGCTCTGGGCCGCCTTCCCGCTGTACTTCCTCCAGCTCCACCTGCTGCCGAGGCGCTGGGCGCTGCCCGCGGTCCTCGGCACGGCGGCGGCCGCCATCGCCAGTTTCCTGCTGCACAGCGCGCGGGTCACACCCGGCAGCTTCCTAGGGCCGCTGCTCGGCGCGGCCGTGGCGGTGGCCACGGTCGTGGGGTACGAGGCGCTGTACCGGGAGAGCGAGCGCCGCCGCGAGCTGATCGACGAGCTGATGGCGACCCGCGCCGAACTGGCCGCCGCCGAACGCACCGCGGGCACACTGGCCGAGCGCGAACGCCTGGCCAGGGAGATCCACGACACGCTGGCGCAGGGCCTGTCCTCGATCCAGTTGCTGCTGCGGGCCGCCCAGCGCGCGCTGCCGGACGACTCCCCCGCGGCCCCGCACATCGAGCGGGCGCGCGAGGCCGCGCAGGACAACCTCGCCGAGGCCCGGCGCTTCGTACGCGCCCTGTCGCCCCCCGGCCTGGCGCACGGTTCGCTCGCGGGAGCCCTTGAGCGGCTGAGCGCGTCGAGCACGGGGCCGCGCGTCCGGTTCTCGCTCAGCGGGACGCCGACGGCGCTTCCCACGCCGTACGAGGTGGCGCTGCTGCGGGTCGCACAGTCCGCCCTGGCGAACACGGTCGGCCACGCGGAGGCCGGCCGCGCCGAGATCACCCTGACGTTCATGGACTCCTCGGTCACGCTGGACGTGGTCGACGACGGCCGCGGCTTCGACCCGGCGGCGGACGGCCGGGGTCGCGCCGGTGAGCGTGACGGCGGCTTCGGGCTGCCCGCCATGCGGGCGCGTGCCGCGTCACTCGGCGGTACGTTCACGGTGGAGTCGGCTCCCGGTCAGGGCACGGCGGTGGCGATCTCGCTGCCGCTGCCGGTACTGGCGAAGGAGGACGCGGCGTGACGCTCGCACCCGGGGCGGGGGCACCGAGGATCCGGCTGCTGCTCGCCGACGACCATCCGGTGGTCCGCGCGGGCCTGCGGGCCGTCCTCGACGCCGAGCCGGACTTCGAGATCGTCGCGGAGGCGGCGACGGCGGAGGCCGCCGTGGAACGCGCCACCGCGCAGGGGACAGAGGGGCCGGAAGGGACCGAGGGGCCGGAAGGGCCGGAGGGCGTCGATGTGGTCCTGATGGACCTCCAATTCGGCCCGGGGATGCACGGAGCCGCCGCGACGGCGGCGATCACCGCGCGCGAGGGCGCGCCGCGGGTCCTGGTCCTCACCACGTACGACACGGACGCGGACATCCTCGCGGCGGTGGAGGCGGGCGCCGCGGGCTACCTCCTCAAGGACGCGCCGCCCGAGGAACTGGCCGCTGCGGTCCGCACCGCGGCCTCGGGACGTTCGGCGCTCGCCCCCGCCATCGCCCACCGCCTGATGGACCGGATGCGGGCGCCCGCGGAGGCGCTGAGCCGCCGTGAGCTGGAGGTGCTGCGCCTGGTGAAGGACGGCCTGTCCAATCAGCGGATCAGCAAGGAGCTGTTCCTCAGCCAGGCCACGGTGAAGTCCCACCTGGTGCACATCTACGCCAAGCTGGGAGTGGACTCCCGTACGGCCGCGGTGGCCGCGGCGACCTCCCGCGGCCTGATCCGCGACCGCCCCTGAACCCACCCCCAACCCCTTTCCGGCGTGTCCTACCGCCCCACCAGCGCGATGTTCTCCACGGTCACCCGCCGCAGCGTCCTGCGCAGGCCCCTCGGCACAGCCGGTGCGGGAACGGTGAGGACCGGGCAGAGCGCGCGGGCACCGACCCGCCGGCGCAGCCTGCCCGGGCGGCGTCTGCCGGGTCTCGTACCGAGGACCAGCAGGTCGTACGGGTGGACGGCCAGGCCGGGCAGCGCGCGTTCCGGACGGGCCCTGACCACCCGGCGCTCGCACCGGACGCCGGGTGGCGCGCCGCCGAAGACCGCGTCGAAGGCTCCGTCGAGGCGGGCCCGCGCCTCGGCCCGCCACTGCCGCGCCCACGCCGGGTCGGGGTGCCGCAGATACAGCGCCTCGCCCTCCGGCGGCTCCCAGGCGGTCACCGCCACCAGCAGGCGCCCGCTCCGCCGGGCCTCGTCGGCGGCGGCACGCAGCGCCGCGAGACTCGCGAGCGAGCCGCTCACCCCCACCACGACGCGCCCGTCCACGCTCTCCGTCCCCGCTGTCGATGCCACCGGTACCTCCCAGGCCACATAGCCGCCGCACACCCGCCACCGCCGACTCTGTACGCTGATTGGCCTGGACAGCAGGGCCAATCAGCAGGAGTTGGCATGGCAGAGGGGCATGTGGTCCGCGTGGTGGACAGAAGACTCGGCAGCCGTCAGCTCGCCGCGCTGCTCGTCGGCGCCGTGGGCGAGCACCCCGGCTACCGCGCGCTCGCGCACGGCATACGCACCCTCGTACTGGACGGCCGTGTCCCGCTGCACACCCGGCTGCCCGCCGAGCGCGAGCTGGCCTCGGCGCTCGTGGTGAGCCGGGCCACGGTCACGGCGGCGTACGACGTGCTGCGCGAGGGCGGCTTCGCGCGCAGCCGGCGGGGCGCGGGGACCTGGACCGAGCTGCCGGAGGGGCAGCGGCCGGCCGCCGTGGCGGCGTTCCCAGCGGGCGACGACGTGCTCGATCTGGCGGTGGCGGCGCCCGGCGCCCCGGAGCCGGAGCTTGCCGCGGCGCTCGGCGCGGCGGCCGCGATGCTTCCCGAGCACGCGCCGACGGCGGGCTACCACCCGTACGGCATACCGGAGTTGAGGGCGGCCGTGGCCGACCGCTTCACCCGGCGGGGGCTCCCCACGCTCCCCGACCAGATCCTCATCACGACCGGCGCCCAGCACGCGCTGTCCCTGACGCTCTCGCTCCTCGGCAGGCCGGGCGACCGCGTCCTGGTCGAGAACCCCTCGTACCCGAACGCCCTGGACGCGATCCGCAACGCCGGGCTGCGTTCGGTGCCGGTTCCGGTCACGGAGGACGGCTGGGACATCGGGCTCGTCGAGTCCTCGCTGCGGCAGGCGGCGCCCCGCATGGCGTACCTCGTACCGGACTTCCAGAATCCGACCGGCGGGCTGATGCCGCGCGAGCAGCGCGTACGCGTCCTAAAAACGGCCCGCGCCACCGGCACCTGGCTGCTGATCGACGAGACCATCACCGACATCGCCCTGGACGGGCCGCCGCCCACGCCCTTCGCCTCGCTGGCGCCGCACGGCGTGGGCGAACAGGTCGTCACCGTGGGGTCGTTGAGCAAGTCGCACTGGGGCGGGCTGCGGATCGGCTGGGTGCGGGCGGGTACGCGGCTGATCACGGAACTGGCGATGGCGCGGGTGCCCACCGACATGGCGACGCCCGTCATCGAGCAGCTCGTGGCGCTGCATCTGGTGCGCGACATGGACCGGGTCCTCGGCGAGCGGCTGCCGATGCTGCGGGAGCGGCGGGACGCCCTGGCGGCGTCGCTGGCCAGGCATCTGCCGGAGTGGCGCTGGCGGACGCCGCCGGGCGGGCTTTCGCTCTGGGTGGATCTGGGGCGCCCCATCGCGTCGGCCCTGGCCCGTGCGGCGCCGGCCCAGGGCGTGCGGATCGAGGGCGGCTCCCGCTTCGGCGCCGACCCGGGCACCCACGAACACCGCCTCCGCATCCCCTACACGCTCCCGCCGGCCACGCTGGAGGAGGCCGCGCAACGCCTGGCGGCAACGCTGGCGGGCGACCTGCGCACCCCCACCGACGACCCCCAGGGCCGCCGCTGGGTCGCGTGACGGGGGGCTGGGCCGGCCCTTGGCCCTAGGCCCTGGGCCCGGTCGGGGTGCCGAACATCTCCACCGCGCCCCGCACCTCCGCGAGCCCCGGCGCCAGGGCACTGACGGAGCCGATCGCGCCGGCCACGAGGAGCAGGGAGCGGCGCAGGCGCGGGATCTCGGGGTTACCGCCGTCAGCCATTTCCGCGAGGGCGGCCAGTTCGTCCTCGGCTATGCCACGGTCGGTGAACTCCGGCGGATGGACGGCAAGTTCCCGCCGCAACCGCGCCACGGAGGCCCGCAGCCCAACAACCCGAGGATCCTCGCCGCTTCCGTCACTCCCGGCGCTCCGGGCACTCCGGGCGTTACCGGTGCTCCCGGCGTTCCCCGCCGCTCGTCTCTGTTCCGTGCTTCGCAACACGGCTCTCCCCCCTCGCACACCGTCGTGCGTCAGTCTCGTGCGTCTTTTTCTGCCCCGCCAGGGCGCTGGTCAGGCGCCCGGGAGCCGCGGATCAGTAAACCGTTACGTGGGCCCGGTGCGCCACTTGCCGGCCGCCGCCCGGCCGCCGCCCGGCCGGAATGCGCCCTGGCGCCCGGGTGTATGCAGGAGGCATGACGACAGAACCGATGAACCCGCAGGCCGGCGAGGTGGCCGGACTGTTGCTCGCCGCAGGCGGCGGGCGGCGCCTCGGCGGCCGGGCCAAGGCGCTCCTGGAGCACCGGGGCCGCCCCCTGGTCGAGCACGCCGTACGGGTGCTGCGCGAGGCCGGATGCGCACGCGTGCACGTGGTCATCGGCGCCGCCTCCGCCACCGTACGCGCGCGTGCCTCGCTCCCCGGCTGCGTACTGGTCGACAACCCGGACTGGACGCAGGGCATGGGTTCGTCGCTGCGGGCCGGTCTCGCCTCGCTGCGGGACACCGGCGCGGCGGCGGCGCTGGTCTCGCTGGTCGACCAGCCGGGGATCGGCCCGACGGCCACCGCGCGCGTGCGCGCCGCGTACCGGTCGCCCGCGACGCTCGCGGCGGCGGCGTACGACGGCGTGCGCGGCCACCCGGTCCTGTTCGGCTCCGCCCACTGGGCCGGGATCGAGGCGAGTGCGGTCGGCGACCGCGGGGCACGCGCCTATCTGAGGCAGTACGCGGAGGCGATCGCTCTCGTCGAGTGCGGGGATGTGGCGGAGGCTTACGACATCGACACGGCGGCGGACCTGAGCCGCCTGGAGCCCGCCCCCCGGGGTTCCGGGACCGCGGCGCACGGCGAGTGACCGGCGTGGCACTCAGCGACACGTTCTGTCGACCAAAAGAATCTCGACATCAACAAACCATTGAACTTCCACCATGAGGAAACTAGTATCCACTGACCAGAAGGCCCGTTACCTCGGACAGGGCCCGGAAGCCGTACCTCGGCTCTGGTGGCACCCCGTGCCACCGTGTCTGCCCGGCGGCTCGCCCGGCACCGTCCGTGCAGCTCTCTGAAGGAAGTGACAGTTCATGTCCGCACTAGCGCCGTCGCCGCTGGCCATCGTCGACGCAGAGCCCCTGCCCCGGCAGGAAGAGGTGCTCACCGACGCGGCCCTCGCCTTTGTGGCCGAGCTGCACCGGCTGTTCACGCCCCGCCGTGACGAACTCCTCGCCCGCCGCGCCGAGCGCCGTGCCGAGATCGCCGCCACCTCCACCCTGGACTTCCTCCCGGAGACGGCCGCGATCCGCGCCGACGACTCCTGGCGGGTGGCCGAAGCCCCGGCCGCGCTCAACGACCGCCGCGTGGAGATCACGGGCCCGACCGACCGCAAGATGACCATCAACGCCCTGAACTCGGGCGCCAAGGTCTGGCTCGCCGACTTCGAGGACGCCTCCGCGCCCACCTGGGAGAACGTGGTCCTCGGCCAGCTCAACCTCGCCGACGCCTACGAGCGCCGCATCGACTTCACCGACGAGCGCACCGGCAAGTCGTACGCCCTCAAGGGCGCCGACGAGCTCGCCACCGTCGTCATGCGCCCCCGCGGCTGGCACCTGGACGAGCGTCACCTCCAGGTCGACGGCAAGCCGGTCCCCGGCGCCCTCGTCGACTTCGGGCTCTACTTCTTCCACAACGCCAAGCGCCTCATCGAGCTCGGCAAGGGCCCGTACTTCTACCTCCCGAAGACGGAGTCGTACCTGGAGGCCCGCCTCTGGAACGACATCTTCGTCTTCGCCCAGGACCACGTCGGCATCCCCCAGGGCACGGTCCGCGCGACCGTCCTGATCGAGACGATCACCGCCGCGTACCAGATGGAGGAGATCCTCTACGAGCTGCGCGACCACGCGTCCGGGCTCAACGCGGGCCGCTGGGACTACCTCTTCTCCATCGTCAAGAACTTCCGTGACGGCGGCTCGAAGTTCGTCCTGCCGGACCGCAACCTGGTCACGATGACGGCCCCGTTCATGCGGGCGTACACCGAACTCCTCGTCCGCACCTGCCACAAGCGCGGCGCGCACGCGATCGGCGGCATGGCGGCCTTCATCCCGTCCCGCAGGGACGCGGAGGTCAACAAGGTCGCGTTCGAGAAGGTCAAGAACGACAAGGACCGCGAGGCGAACGACGGCTTCGACGGTTCGTGGGTGGCGCACCCGGACCTCGTCCCGATCGCCATGAAGTCCTTCGACGCCGTCCTGGGCGACAAGCCCAACCAGAAGGACCGCCTGCGCGAGGACGTGAAGGTCGCGCCCGAGGACCTGATCGCCATCGACTCCCTCGACGCGAAGCCCACGTACGACGGCCTGGTCAACGCCGTGCAGGTCGGCATCCGCTACATCGAGGCCTGGCTGCGCGGCCTCGGCGCCGTCGCGATCTTCAACCTCATGGAGGACGCGGCCACCGCCGAGATCTCGCGCTCGCAGATCTGGCAGTGGATCAACGCCGGGGTCGTCTTCGAGACGGGCGAGACGGCCACCGCCGACCTGGCCCGCGAGGTCGCCGCCCGGGAGCTGGACGCCATCCGCACCGAGATCGGCGATGAGGCCTTCGCGGCCGGCAAATGGCAGCAGGCCCACGACCTCCTCCTCCAGGTCTCCCTGGACGAGGACTACGCGGACTTCCTGACCCTCCCGGCGTACGAGCAGCTCCGCTAAGCCCAGCCGCCCCCGACTGAGCCCCCGGCACCGCACGGCGCCGGGGGCTTCGTTCATGGGCGCCCGCGCAGACCGCCGGGCGGAGTCCTCAGCCGAGGTGAGCGGACCAGTCCTGCTGAGCGCCGGGTTTCCCGTGGAGATCGGGCACTCGCTTCAGCCAGGCGGGCCGAGCCCTCTCCGTATCCGCCGCGCGCCGCGCGTCCGCGGCGGCCAGCTCGTCCCGCGAGGGGAAACCGCTCGGGAGCCACACGGCGGAGGACCGGGCCCGGGCCAGCAGAAACTCCACGTAGGCCTCCCGGACCGCCTCCGGCGAGCCGAAGCCGGGCTCGTCGTCCAGCCAGGCGTCCGGCACGAGCCCGGTGACTTCCCGCAGCAAGGACTCCGTGACCAGCGGCGCGAGTTCCGCGTCGGCGGCGGCCATGTCGGGCCCGTAGCCGCCCAGCGCATGGTGCCGGAAGTCATACACCTTGTCCGGCGCCGAAGCCCCCCACCGGTGGTGGAAGACCAGAGCCGCCCCGTGATCGATGAGCCAGAGCTTCGGCGGCAGCACGCCGAAGGTGGGCCAGACCATCAGGTTCGAGCTGTGCACGGTCCGGTCCACGTTGGCCGTGAGCGCGTCGAGCCAGACGACCTTGCCGGCCTCCAGCGGGTCGACGTCGATCGCCTCCGGCGTGAAGTCGCGCGCCCCCGGCAGCAGGTCCATGCCGAGGTTGAGACCCGCGCTCGCGCGCAGCAGGTCCCGCACCTCCTGGTGCGGCTCGTGCGCGCCGACCGCCGGGTCGAAGTGGACGAGGACCAGCTCGGGAAAGCGGAGCCCCAGCCGCCGGGCCAGCTCGCCGACGATGATCTCGGCGACCAGGGCCTTGCGTCCCTGCGCGGACCCGGTGAACTTCACGACGTACGTCCCGAGGTCGTCGGCCTCGACGACACCGGGCACGGAGCCGCCGGTGTGCAGGGGCTCGACGTAGCGGGTCGCGGTGACCTCCTTCAGCATGTTCCCGGGCCACCCATCTCTTCCTCCGGCATGAAGTCAGCATAGTAACCGAGGGTGATCGCGGGCGAGGAGTGCCCGATCGGCCCCGCGACAGGAGAGGTTCGGACGACGGGAGAGATTCGGACGGCGGGAGAAATGCCGCAATGTTCGCAGTGTCGTACGTTCCAGACTTCCCGCATGGCTGACATGCTGCCTGGCGGTAGTCGCGGCGCAAGGGCGGTCGTCGGGAAGGGGCCCGCATGCAGACATCCCACTGGCAGCCGGTGCTGGCACTGCTCGTGCTGGTCATTGCCGCCGTCTTCCTGCTGCACGCCGTCGGTGTCGCCTTGACGGCGGTCCGGGCGCCCCTCGGCACCGGGCCGTTCAGCGGTGGGTTCGAGCCCCGTGAGCACCCCCTCTCTCGATTCCATGTGCGCTGGTATCCGGTGACGATGGTCTTCCTCGCCTTCGACATGGAGATGCTGTTCATGTATCCGTGGACGAAGGTCGTCTCGGCGGTCGGCGTGAGCGCTGTCGTCGAGATGTTCCTCTTCCTCGGTGTGCTGCTGGCGGGTGTGGGATACGCCTGGCGGGAGGGGGCCTTCCGGTGGACCTGAGGCGCAGGCTGGCCCGAACCGCCATGCACCGCCCGGGGGTTCTGATCGTTGCCGGCCCCGGCGGCACGCGGGAGAGACTCGCCGTCGAGGCCGAGCTGACACGCCGTGCGTGGCCGTGCGTGGCCGGGCCCGGGCAGGCGGATCTGCTGGTCGTCGCGGGCGCTTCCGGCACCGCGGGCGACGACTGGGCGCGGGCCGTCTGGGGCGCGATCCCGGCGCCGAAGGCCCTGGTGACGGTCTCCGACGCCGAGCATGTCGGCCCCGTCCTCGATCAGGGTCTGGCCGAGCTCGCGCTCGGAGATCACGGTCACGCGGGCCACGACATGGCGGTCGTGGCCGGGCTGCCCATGGCCGATCGCGCGGACGACCGGGACGGATTGATCCTCGACCGCCTGCACGTACCTCTGGGTCCCGCGCTGCCGGACTGGCCCGCGGGGCTGATCCTGCGTGTCTCACTCCAGGGCGATGTCGTCCAAGAGGCGGCAGTCGAGTCGGCGGCCGCGCCCCCCTCGCCGCGTCCGCCCTTCTGGAGCGAGCCGTGGCTACGTGCCGCCGCGGGCGGGCGGGTCACCGAGGGAGAGGCCGCGCGGCGGCGGTGCGCGGCCCATCTGGACAGTCTGGGCCGGTTCTTCGCCGTGGCGGGATGGGACGACATGGCGGCCCGGGCGCGCGACGCCCGGGACCGGGGCCTGGCCGGGGCGGGGTCGGGTGAGCTCTGTTCGCTCGTGCGCCCCGTGATCCGCAGGGCGGAACGTTCGCGGACGCTGCGGTGGCTGACGTCCGGCCTCGGGGTGCTTCCCGCGGAGCGTGCCTCGCGCTGCGGAGTGAGCGGGCCGGCCTCGGCCGCGGACGGAGACGTACACAGCCGGATGCTCGTGTGGCTCGACGAGGTCGGGCGGAGCGCGGCCGCGTGTGAGGCCGACGAGCCGCTTGGGACGACTCGGGCCGTAGGTCCTCGCGGGCGAGTCGACGGTGCGGTGCCACCGTCACGAGGACTGCTCGACGCCCTCCCCCACCTGCTGGCGGGCACGGAGTTCGCCTGCGCCCGCGTCATCATCGCGAGCCTCGACCCGGATCTCGACGAGCTGTCGTACCTGGCGACATCGGCGATGACCCATGGCTGAGCGGGCTCCCCTGTGGGCGGTCCTCGTTCTGCCCGCCCTCCTGATCGCCCTGGCGCTGGCGACGGCCGGATTCGATGCCGTACTCACCGGCACGAGGACCAGACGGCCTTTGTCGCTGCGCTCGGCGGCCGCGAGCGCGATGGTCCCCGGACGGGAAGTACTGCGGCAGCTCGTGCGGCAACCGCGCCGCACCCGGGCGGCCGATGTGCTGCTGACCCGCGTCGGCACCGCGCTGCTCCCCGTCGCCGCCGTCATGGCCGCCGTCGTGCTGCCGCTGGGCTTCCGGCCAGTGAGCGATCTCCCGGACGGGATCGTCTGGTTCAACGCGATGGAGGCTTTGGCCTGGGCGGCCGTATGGATGGCGGGCTGGGGGCCGAACTCGACACTGTCGCTCATCGGCGGCTACCGGTTCCTGGCCCAAGGGCTCGCGTACGAACTGCCCCACATGTTCGCGATCACGACGGCCGCGCTCGGCGCGGAGTCGCTGAGGGTGGGTGAGGTGGTCGACGACCAGGCCGGACTGTGGTTCGCGGTGTGGATGCCCGCCGCCTTCGGGATCTATCTGCTCAGCGCGATGGCGATGGCGTTCTGGGGGCCCTTCGACCAGCCCGCCGGGCGGGACGTGGCCGGCGGGCCGGCCGCCGAGCTGTCCGGCACCGACCGTGTGCTGTTCCTCGGCGGCCGGTGGCTGCTGCTCGTGGTGGCTGCCGCGTTCAGCGTGCCGCTGTTCCTGGGCGGCGGACACGGACCGCTGCTGCCCGGCTGGGCGTGGACCCTGCTCAAAACGGCCGCCGTGCTCGCCTTCCTGGTCTGGGTACGGCGCCGGATCCCGACCCTGCGCATGGAGCGCTACGTGGAGCTTGCCTGGGTCGTCCTGACCCCACTGGCCATCCTTCAGGCCCTGCTGGTGGCCGTGGTGGTGCTCGACCGATGACGGAAGCGAGGTGACGTACACCGATGGATACCGCGGTCTTCTGGATGCTGACGAGTCTGGCGATCGCCGGCGGGGTGATGGTGTTCCGCTTCGACTCCATGGCGCGCGCGACCTTCTCCCTGCTGACCTCGCTGCTCTGCGTGGGCGGTCTCGTCGTGCTGCTGGGGCTGGACTACCTGGGCATCGTGATCGTGCTGATGATGACCATCGAGATGGCCATCATGGCCGTCTTCATGGTGATGTACATGATGAACCCGGCCGGGTTCATGCCGATGACGATGGTGCACAACAAGAAGGGCGCGGCGGTCATCTGCGGCCTGGTGTTCGCGCTCCTTGCCGCCGGCATCCTGCTGGCCCGGTGGCCCGCACGGAAGGGCGAGCCGCCCGCCGATCCGACCAGGGATCTCGGAATGTCCCTGATGGGATCCCAGATGCTCACCATGATGACGCTCGGGATGGCGCTTTTCGCGACGATCGTTGCCACCGTGGTGCTCGCCACGCGACGCGGACGCTACGACCGGTTCGGCGACGATCTGCGGGCACCGCGTGCGGACGACCCCGTGCGAGGCGGTGTAGGGCGATGAACCTGGAACTGCTTCTGCTGGCGGCCGCGGCCCTGTTCTGCGTCGGGCTGTTCGGCGCGCTCACCCAGCAGTCGATCGTGATGCTGATGATGGGGCTCGAACTGATGCTGGGCGGCGTCATCCTCGCCGCCGCCACCGCCTGGCACCACATCGCTCCGGCCGCGCCCGAGGGACAGGTGCTCATCGTGCTCGCGGTCACCGCGATGGCCCTGGAGATGGCGGTCGGCTTCGCCGTCGTCACCGCCCTGTTCCGGTCACGGGAGATCGACATGACCGACATGGCGGCGGAGCTCAAGGGGTGAGCGCCCTGCTGTGGGTGCTGATCACCCTGCCGATCGGCGCCGGCCTGCTGCTTCTCGTGGCGGGACGCGTGGCCGACCGCGCGGCGCCGGGCGTGGCACTCGCCGTCGCGTCCACCGCGCTGGGGCTCGCCGTCGCCGCCGCCTCCCGGCATCCGACCGCTCGGGCCCCGTTCCTCGACGGGATGCCCGTGCGGCTCGCGGCAGACGGGCTTTCCGAGGTGCTCGCCATCACGGTCACCGCGGTCACGCTCGCCGTACTGCTGTTCAGCGCGGCAGAGTTCGGCGCGGCGGAGTTCGGCGCGGGCGAGGCGCGGGCGCGCTTCTTCGGGCTGATGCTGCTGTTCGCCGGGAGCATGCTCGTCACGGTGACCGCCGCGAACCTGCCGGTGCTCCTGATGGGCTGGGAGGTCATGGGCGCCACCTCGTGGGCGCTGATCGGCTACTGGTGGCGGGATCCGGAGCGTACGAGCGCGGCCGACACCGCCTTCCTCACCACCCGCACCACCGACCTCGGCCTCTACCTGGCCGCTGGCGCGGCGCTCGCGAGCGGGCAGGTCCCTGCGCTCTCCCTGGACGGACTCGCCCGGGCCGAGGAGCCGTGGCTGTCCTTCGTCACCGCGGGCCTGATCGTCGCCGCCCTCGGCAAGTCCGCCCAACTGCCCTTCAGCTTCTGGCTGTCCAAGGCCATGCGGGGGCCGAGCCCCGTCTCCGCGCTCCTGCATTCGGCGACGATGGTGGTAGCGGGGGCGTATCTGCTGCTGCGGACCGGGCCGCTGCTCGACGCTTCGGGCTGGGGCGACGACGTGGTCGCCTGGGCGGGTGCGGCCACCGCCATCTGTCTGGGCCTGGTCGCCGTGGCGCAGACCGATCTCAAGCAACTGCTCGCCGCGTCGAGTTGTGCGCAGATCGGCTTCATGGTGCTCGCGGCCGGGGTCGGCGCGACCACCGGCGGAACCCTCCAGCTCACCGCCCACGCGGCGGCGAAGAGCCTGCTCTTCCTCTGTGCCGGAGCATGGCTGACCGCCCTCGGCACGCAACGGCTGCCCGCGCTGTCCGGCGCCGCTCGCCACCGGTGGACGGTCGGAGCGGCGTTCACCGTGGGCGGGCTCTCCTTGGCCGGGCTCCCGCCGTTTTCGCTGTGGGCCGCCAAGGACGTGCTGCTGGCCGGGGCCTTGGAGGCCGGTCCCTGGCTGTACGCGGCCGGGCTGGCGGCCGCCCTGCTGTCCGCGGTCTACAGCGCCAAGGTGTTGTGGTTCGTATGGCGCCCCACGGTGTCCCGGCCCGATACCCGGAAGATCCCCGGTGGCGCCGTACCACCGCTGGCTCTGCTGGCCCTGGCCTGCGTCGCGCTGACGCCACTGGCGTTCCCTCCCCTGCGCGACAGCGTCGCACGAGTGCTCAACGGCACCGGTCAACCGGCCCCCCGGATCCCGGAGTTCGCGCTCTCCGGCTCGCTGGCCCTCCTCGCGGCCGCGGCCGTCTGGACCTGGGGTACGCGTCGGCTGCCCTTGCCCGAGCGGGTGAGGTCAGGGCTCACGGACTGGCTCGGCCTTGAGCGCGCCGCCCACTTCCTGCTCGTCGCCCCCGTGCTGCGGCTCGCGCACGCCGCGGCGGCCTTCGACGACAAGGCTCTGGACCGCGCCGTCGACGGGGCAGCGGGGGCAGCCATGCGGCTCGCCCGCTGGTCGGACAGAGCCGTGGAGAAGTCGGTGGACGGCGCTGTGGGCGCGGTCGCGGCCGGCACTCGCGCCCTGGGCCGCTGGGCCCGCCGACCGCAGACCGGCCGGCTTCACCAGTACCTCGCCCAGGCCGTCGCGGCCTTCACCGTCCTCGCCGTCGTGTTCGTCCTCGTGAGGTGACCCCCCTTGCTGACCGCCCTCGTCTTCGCCCCCGCGGCCGTGGCGCTGCTGCTGTTCGCCGTGCCGCGCCGTGCCTCCGCGACCGTGTTCCGTACGGTCTGGGTGACGGCGTCGGCCGCTGAGCTCGCGCTCGTCATCGCCGTGTGGGCCGGATACCAGGCCGACGGCGGGACGCAGTACGAGGTGCGCGCCCGCTGGATTCCCAGCGCGGGCGTCGGTTACCACGTCGGTGTCGACGGCCTCTCGCTGCCGCTGCTCGCCCTGACCTGTCTGCTCTTCCTCGCCTGCGCCGTGTACAGCCTGCGCGAGGACCGCCGTATCCGGGAATTCGCGGCGCTCTTCCTGTTCCTGGAGACGACCTGCCTGGGCCTGTTCGCCGCGCTCGACCTGATCCTGTTCTTCGTCTTCTTCGACCTGTCGATCGTGGCGATGTACTTCGTCATCGCCGGGTGGGGCCACCAGCGGGCGGCCCGCGCCGCGCTGAAGTTCTTCCTCTACACGTTCATCGGATCGCTGGCCCTGCTGCTGGGCTTCATCGGCCTGTATCTGGCCGCTTCCCCGCACACCTTCGACATGGTCGAGCTGACCGAGCGGAACCCGCTCGCCGGGCGCTCCGTGTACGCCGCCCTGGTGCTGCTCGCCATCGTCGTGGGCCTCGCCGTGAAGACACCGACGGTGCCGTTCCACACCTGGCTGCCGCTCGCCCACGTCGAGGCACCCGCCGCCGGGTCGGCGATCCTGGCCGGGGTGCTGCTGAAGATGGGCACGTACGGGTTCGTCCGCATCGCCATGCCGATGCTCCCGGAAGCCTGGCGGCGCTACGCCCTCGTCCTGGTCGTCATCGGTGTCGTCTCGGTCCTCCACGGCGCACTCGTCGCCCTGGCACAGACCGACTTCAAGCGGATGATCGCCTACACCTCCGTGAACCACATGGGCTACATCGTGCTCGCCGTCGGCGCGGCTGCCGCGACGGCCGACACCTCCGCGCAGGCCCGCTCGCCTGCCGTCACGGGAGCGGTGACACAGATGGTCAGCCACGGTCTGCTCACCGGCGCGCTGTTCCTGCTCGCGGGCATCATGTACGAGCGCGGACGTACGTACGAGATGAGCGCCTACTCCGGGGTCGCCGCCGCCGCCCCCGTGTTCGCCGCCCTGACCGGCGTCGCCGCCTTCGCCTCGCTGGGGCTTCCCGGGTTCTCCGGGTTCATCGCCGAGTTCCAGATCTTCACCGGCAGCCTGGGGCCACGACCGCTGGCCACGGCGCTCTCGGTGATCGGCATCATGCTCACGGCCGGGCTGTTCCTGCGTGCGCTACGGCACGTACTCATGGGGCCACTGCGACTGCCCGACGCTCCGGGTACGCCCCGCGCCTTCCCCGACCTGCGCGCCCACGAGGCCGGCGCCGTCGTGCCGTTGCTGGCCTTCGCCGTGTTGCTCGGGGTGGCGCCGCGATTCCTGCTCGACGTCATCGAGCCGGCCTCCCGCGCCGTCCTGGAGCTACTCGCCCGATGACCGAGATGAACGAGAACCCCCTCGATCTCCTCCCCGAGGTACTCCTTGCCGCGTCCGCCGTACTCGGACTGCTGCTCGGCTCCTGGCTGCCGCGCGGACGGCAGTGGGTGGTGGGGCTGCTGACCGCCGTGGCGTGCGCGGCCGGGATCGTCGCCGCGTCCGTCGCGGCCGCGGGTCCGGTCACCACCGCCTTCGGTGAGGGCTTCGCCATCGACCCGGTGACCAGCACCTCCCGGATCGTGGTGCTCGGCGGCACGCTGCTCGTCCTCGGCATCTCCTTCCGCTCCCTCCGTGCAGACGCCAGGGAGAGCGAGTTCTACGTCTTGGTGCAGCTCGCCGCTCTCGGGGCGCTGATGATGGCCGGGGCGCAAGACCTGCTGCTGCTCGCCGCCGCGTATCTGCTGGCGAGCATTCCCGCGTACACGCTCGCCGGATTCCGCAAGGACGGCCCGGGCACCGAAGCGGCGCTGAAGTACTACGTGATCGGCGCCCTGCTCGGCGTACTCATGCTGACCGGCATCACCATCCTGTACGCGGCCGGGCGCGGCACCGGCTACCCGATGCTCGGGGACGCCCTGCGTGACGCGCCCGAGATGCTCGTCGCCACGGGAGCGATCGGGCTGCTGGCCGGAGTGCTATTCAAGGCGGGTGGCGTGCCCGCCCACTTCTGGGTGCCCGACGCCGTGCAGGGCAGCCGCGCACCGGTCGCCGCGCTGCTCACCACCCTGCCGAAGACCGGGGCGCTCGCCGCGCTCTTCCGGCTCGGTGACGTGGTGTTCGCGGGCGGTTCGCTGCCGTGGCCCGCGCTGGTCGCGGTGCTGGCCTCCGCCTCCATGACGCTCGGCAATCTCGGCGCGTTCTTCCAGGAGGACGTCAAGCGGCTGCTCGCCTACTCGACGATCAGTCAGGTCGGTTATCTGCTGCTGCCCGTGGCGGTCGCCGGGCGCTCGGACCTCTCCCAACAGGCCCTGCTGTACTACCTCGCGGCGTACACCGTCACCAACCTCGGCGCGTTCGCGGTCGTCTGCGCGCTGCCCCGCGCACGGACGCTCAAGGACTATCGCGGGCTCGCCGCGGAGCGTCCGCTGCTGGCCGCGAGCCTGGTCATCTGCCTGCTGGGGCTCGTCGGTACGCCACCTACCGCGGTGTTCCTGGGCAAACTGGAGGTGTTCGGCGCGGTGGTCGACGGCGGGCACGCCTGGCTGGCGGTGCTCGGCGCGGCCAACACCGTGGTGTCGCTCTTCTACTACCTGCGCTGGATCGTGCCCACGGTCTCCCGGAGCACCTCACCGCAGCACGCCGACAGCGATCGCGCGTCACGCCTGACCGCGTACACGGCCACCGCCTTCTCGCTCGGACTCGGCGTGGCGGCAGGGCCCGTCCTGGGTCTGCTGGGCGGATCTCCAGCTTGACCAGCCGGCAGGAAGTACGAGCTCGCGCAGGTGACGGAAGGGTTGTCATAACTCTAGGCACCTGCAAGGATTTACTAGCACGAGCAAGGAGCTGGTATGCGGCGGATGAATGGCGACCACATGCTGCGGGTCGCGTCGGCGCTCGCCAATCCGCATCGATTGCGGATCATCGCAGCGCTCTCCGGCAAGCGCAGTTACGTGAGCGAGTTGGCTCGCGAGATCGGTATCAGCCGCGCCCTGCTACAGGTGCACCTCCGCAAGCTGGAGGCGGCTGAGCTGGTCACGGCTGAACTTCAGCTCTCGGAGGACGGGAAGGCAATGAAGTACTACGAGGTGGCCCCGTTCGCGTTCCTCCTCGACCCGGAGACCATCACGGACGCCGCCCAGACCCTCACGCCGCCAGGTGATGGATCACAGTCCGGACGAAAGGAGTCATCCGATGGATGACGAGTACCAGTGGCAGGCCGTAGCCGCGATCATCGGCGTCTTCATCCTGATCACGTCCGTGATCGTGGTCGTCATCTGGACGCGTACCACCACGACTCGGGCCCTGGACGGGGTCGAACGGATCCTCAAAGAGACCGAATAGGGATCTCGACGCACCACCACAGGACGCACCACCACCGAAAGACCCCGGGCCGACGAGCGGCAACTCGTCGGCCCAGGTATGGAAGGCGCTCCATCTCGCCAGTAGGCGAGTTCTCGCAGGTAGACACCCTCTGAGGAAGGACAACACGTCATGCCGGGCATTGGCAAGCCACGTCCCGACGAGGCGTTCGGCGGCCCCCGCGGCACCTTCGTCGAACGCATCACCGCATGGTCGGTACGACATCGCAAGACGGCTGTCGCGGGCTGGTTCGCGCTGGTCCTCGCCGCGATACTGGCCGGCGGCATGGTTTCGGGCCCCGAAGCCCTGACGAGTGACCCAGGGGAATCGGGACGGGCCCAGGAAGTGCTGCGGTCCCAGCAGACCGACGAGCCCGTCCAGGAGAACGTGCTGATCCAGCCGCGCGAGGCCGACAGCCGGACCCGGTTCTCCTCGGCCGAGATCCAGGCGGCGGTCACCGACATGGTGCGGACGTTGGAACGCGAGTCCGCGTCGGTCGCCGACGTTCGCTCGCCTCTGGACAAAGGCAACGACAGCCTCCTCTCCGAGGACGGCCGCTCCGGACTCGTGACCTTCGAGGTCTCCGGTCCTGACGAGGAGTTGGGCCTGCACTCCGAAACGGCGTGGAAGGCCATCAACGCCGTCCAGGACCGCCATGAGAACGTCTGGGTCGGCGAGGCCGGCGACATGAGTACGCGGACCGCGGTGGACAACGCCTACGACGACGACTTCCAGCGTTCCGAAGTCATCTCGCTGCCGCTGACCCTGGTCATCCTGCTCATCGTGTTCGGCGCGTTGATCGCGGCGAGTGTCCCGCTGCTGCTCTCGATCACCGCGGTGCTCTCCGCCCTCGGCTCCCTCCAGGCACTCGGCCACGTGATCCCCGTCAACAGCACCGTCTCCTCCGTGGTGCTCCTGATCGGCATGGCCGTCGGCGTCGACTACTCCCTGTTCTACCTGCGCCGCGAGCGTGAGGAGCGGCAGCGGGGCCACAGCTCCCAGGAAGCCCTCAAGGTCACCTCCCGCACCTCCGGGCACGCCGTCGTTCTCTCCGGCGTCACCGTGATGCTCTGTCTTTCCGGCCTGTACCTGACCGGCATGGACGTCTTCCGCGGGCTTGCCGTCGGCACCAGCATCGTCGTCGGCCTGACGGTGATCGGCTCCATGACCGTGCTCCCGGCTCTCCTGTCCTTACTGGGCCACCGCGTGGACAAGGGCCGGATCCCCTGGCTGGGCCGCCGGCGGACCGCCGCGGCGGAGTCACGGGTGTGGGGCACGGTGGCCCGGGCCGTGGTGCGTCGTCCGTTGGCGTGGGGCGGCGCCGCGTTGCTCGCGCTGCTGGCGGTCGCGCTCCCCGCCCTCGACATGCGCCTCCAGGACCCGTCCGTCACGGACAGCCTGCCGCACTCCCATGTCGCCGTCGAGACGGTGGCCCGTATGGACAAGGCCTTCCCCGGTGATCCGTCTCCGGCTCGGCTCGTCGTCTGGGGCGACAACGTGGGTGGCTCCGCCGTGCGCCAGGCGGTCGACTCACTCCGCGAACGGGCGGCCGACACCGACGGGCGGATCAGCACCTCCATCACGAGCGCCGCGGTGGGTGACGCACTCGTGGTCAAGGTGCCGCTGGCCGGTTCGGGGACCGACGCGACCTCGAACGCCGCTCTGGAAACCCTCCGCCAGGACCTCCTGCCGGCGACTCTGGGCGAGGTCGACGGCATCGAGTACGCGGTGAACGGTCAGACGGCCCAGCCGTACGACTTCACCAGGACGCTGAAGGACACCACGCCCATCGTCTTCACGTTCGTGCTCGCCGTGGCCTTCGTCCTGCTGCTCGTCGCCTTCCGGTCGCTGGCCGTCCCGGTCATCTCGATCGTCCTCAACCTGCTGTCGATCACTGCCGCCTACGGTGCCGTCACCTGGGTCTTCCAGGACGGTCACTTCAGTTCGTTCCTGGACTTCACCCCGTACGGCGGAGTGACCAGTTGGCTGCCCCTGTTCATGTTCGTGCTGCTCTTCGGCTTGAGCATGGACTACCACATCTTCATCCTGAGCCGGATCCGTGAACGGCGGCGGGCAGGTGAGGAGCCGACGGCCGCCGTCGTCAGCGGTATCGCCACGAGCGCCGGCGTGGTGAGCAGCGCGGCTGTCATCATGGTCGCCGTCTTCAGCGTCTTCGTCACGCTGTCGGCCATCGAGTACAAGATGCTCGGCGTCGGGATGTCCATGGCGATCATCATCGATGCCACCGTCGTGCGGGGTGTGCTGCTTCCCGCGGTCATGGCTCTACTGGGCCGGCATGCCTGGGCCCTCCCCCGGTGGCTGCACTGGCTCCCGGGCGGCAAGGCAGAAGCGGCGGCGGCCCCGGAGCCGGCGCCCGCTCCCGAACCCGCTCCCGAACCCACGGTGCCCGCGATGCGCCGGTAGCCGGAGGGCCGCGGGTGGCTGACCTCGCCTCACGTCTCCCGCAGTGCCTTCGCCAGAACCCCGTCCCCGGACAGCTCGATCCGCCCCTGGCGCAAGCCCTCGCCCACCGTCAGCGCGCCCCCGCTCACCTCGACGCATGTCTGCGCGTCCAGCGTGAGCAGCACGTCGGGAGCTTCCGGCGCGGGCCCGTCGCCGAAGCCCTCCGCATCGCCGCCCACGCGTACGTGGAACTCGCCCTCCGCCAGCCTGACCTGCACGACCCCCGCCGCCCCGAGCCCCGTGAGCGACCGCAGCAGCGGCAGCGCGAACCAGTGCGCGCGCACCGCGTCCGTGGGCCTGCGCTCCGCCAGGGCGGGCGTGCCCCAGGCGGCGAGGGTGCGCAGGACGGGCTGCAACTCCCGGCCCCGGGCGGTGAGTTCGTACACGTACGCCGCCGCGGGCGGGGGCAGCTTGCGGCGGGTCACCAGGCCCTGCTGCTCCATGTCCTTCAGGCGCGAGGCGAGGACGTCCGTGCTGACGCCGGGCAGGTCGGCGTGCAGGTCGGTGTAGCGACGGGGTCCGGCGAGCAGCTCCCTGACGATCAGGAGCGTCCAGCGGTCCCCGACGGCGTCGAGGCCGCGGGCGACCGCGCAGTACTGGTCGTAGCTTCGGCGGGCGCGGGCGGACGGCCGTGACTGAGGTGGCATGCGACATAGTCTAGGCAACTTGTTGGACTTTCCAAGCGCGGGCTTGGTAAAACCAAGTAACACACGTCACGGGAGGCGCACCGCATGGAGTTCCGGCAGTCGAGCAAGCTCAGCGAGGTCTGTTACGAGATCCGGGGCCCCGTCATCGAGCACGCCAACGCCCTGGAGGAGGCGGGCCACAGCGTGCTGCGCCTCAACACCGGCAACCCCGCGCTCTTCGGCTTCGAGGCGCCCGAGGAGATCGTCCAGGACATGATCCGGATGCTCCCGAACGCGCACGGCTACACGGACTCGCGCGGTGTCCTCTCCGCCCGCCGCGCGGTCGCCCAGCGCTACCAGGCGCTCGGCCTCGACGACGTCTCCGTGGACGACGTCTTTCTCGGCAACGGGGTGTCCGAGCTGGTCACCATGGCCGTGCAGGCGCTCCTGGAGGACGGCGACGAAGTCCTGATCCCCGCCCCCGACTTCCCCCTGTGGACGGCCGTGACCACCCTCTCCGGAGGCAAGGCCGTGCACTACGTATGTGACGAGTCCGCGGAGTGGTACCCCGACCTCGACGACATGGCCGCGAAGATCACCGACCGGACCAAGGCCGTCGTGATCATCAACCCCAACAACCCCACGGGCGCCGTCTACCCCAAGGAGATCCTGGAGGGCATCCTCGACCTCGCGCGGCGGCACGGCCTGATGGTCTTCGCCGACGAGATCTACGACCAGATCCTGTACGACGACGCCGTGCACCACAGCGTCGCCGCCCTCGCCCCGGATCTCGTCGTCCTCACCTTCTGCGGGCTCTCGAAGACGTACCGGGTGGCAGGGTTCCGGTCCGGGTGGATGGTCGTCACCGGACCGCGGCAGCACGCCAGGAACTACCTGGAGGGCCTGACGATGCTCGCCTCCATGCGGCTGTGCCCGAACGCCCCCGCGCAGTACGCCATCCAGGCCGCGCTCGGCGGCCGGCAGTCCATCCGCGAGCTCACCGCCCCCGGCGGCCGGCTGCACGAGCAGCGCGACCGCGCCTGGGAGAAGCTGAACGAGATCCCGGGCGTCTCGTGCGTGAAGCCCAAGGGCGCCCTGTACGCCTTCCCCCGCCTGGACCCGAAGGTGCACCCGATCCACGACGACGAGAAGTTCGTCCTCGACCTGCTGCTCCAGGAGAAGATCCAGGTCGTGCAGGGCACCGGTTTCAACTGGCCGCGCCCCGACCACTTCCGCATCCTCACCCTCCCTTACGCTGACGACCTGGACGCGGCGATCAGCCGCATCGGCCGCTTCCTCAGCGGCTACCGCCAGTAGCCAGTTCCGCCACGGCCCACCGGGAGCGACGTGCCCCTCTGCCCCACCTGCGGTACGACCTCCCGTACGCAGTTCGCCTCACCCGAACTGGTCGGGCCCATCGTGTACGAGGACTTCGACCGCGCCGCCGACCCGGCGTGGCGGGAGTCGGGCGCCGCCACCGTCGAGGACTACGCGCGCTGGTGCGGTCACCTCTGCGGCCTGACGTGCTACCAGATGGCGCTCGGCGCCGACGCGCCCTCCCTCTTCGAGCTGCGTGACGGCGCCCTGAAGTACGGCGCGTACACCGAGGAGGGTGGGGTGATCCGCGGGATGATCTACGCGCCCTTCGCCGAGTACGCCCGCGAGGCGCACGGCGTCGACGCCACGGTCCACCGGCACCTGACCGTCGCGGAGATCGGGACGCTCCTCGACGAGGGACGCCGGGTCATCGCCTCCGTCCACTTCGAGATCCGCCGCCCGGACCGTCCCGCGCCCGGCAGGGGCGGCCACCTGGTCCTGCTCACCGGCCGCACCGCCGAGGGGCTGCACTTCCACAACCCCTCGGGCGTCGACGCGGCGACCAGGACCGCCACGCTGCCCGCCGACGAGTTCGAGCCGTTCTTCGCCGGGCGCGGGGTCTCCCTGCCCTGACAGATGGTCACCGGGGCTGCCAGGATGGCCCGATGATGCGTGGGGGCAGGGTCGCCGTCGTGGGGGGCAGCATCGCCGGATGTGCGGCGGCGCTGGCCGCGCACCGCGGCGGCGCCGATGAGATCACCGTGTACGAGCGCGCGACGAGTGACCTGGCGGACCGCGGGGTGGGCCTCGCGGTGCACGACGCGCGGTACGCGGAGCTGGAGTCGGCCGGGTACCTGGACGCGGGCATGGCGTGGGTGCAGATGAGGCGGCGGCGCTGGTACGTGCGCGACGGCTCCACCGCCTCCCCGGTGGGCCGGGAGATCGCGGAGATGCCCTTCCCGTTCCGTACGTACAACTGGGGACCGCTGTGGCGCGAGTTGCGCGACCGGGTCCCCGGGGCCGCGGTCTTCCGGGCGGGCACTCCGGTGCAGGCGCTGCGCCCCGGGGCCGACGGCATCCGGGTGGGGACCTCCGCGGGCTCCGAGCGCTTCGACCTGGTCATCGGCGCGGACGGCTACCGCTCGACGGCCCGCGCGGCGGTCTTCGGCGACGTACGCCCCGCGTATGCCGGATACCTCGCCTGGCGCGGCGCCTTCCCCGAGGACCGGCTCGCCGATCCGGCGCTGTGGCCCGGCGAGATCTGCGCGTACGTCGTCTTCCCCGGCGGCCACCTCATCGTCTACCGCATCCCGGACGGGTCCGGCGGCCGCCGCGTCAACTGGGTCCTGTACACCGCGCCGCCCCCGGACCTGGACCTCGGGCTCGGCCTCGACCTGCGGCTCACCGGGCCCGCGAGCCTGCCGCCCGGCGGCCTCACCGAGGCACTCACCGCGCATCTGCGGCACGTGGCCGACGAGCTGCTGCCGCCGTACTGGGGCGCGCTGCTGCACGCGACGGCACCCGGCGAACGGTTCCTCCAGCCCCTGTACGACTTCGCGGCGCCGCACTGCACGGCGGGCCGCGTCCTACTGACGGGCGACGCGGCGGCGGTGGCCCGGCCGCACACCGGCGCGGGCGCGGTGAAGGCGCTCCAGGACGCGACGGTCCTGGAGTCCTGTCTCGCGGCGGCGGACACCTGGGACGAGGCCCTGAGCGCGTACGACAGGGACCGCACGCTCTCCGGCCACGCGATGGTGGACCTCGGGCGCCGGCTCGGCGACGCGCTCGTCCTGGCCACGCCGGACTGGCGGACCATGGACCGGACGGCGCTGGAGACCTGGTGGAAGCAGGCGGACGGCGCCGGAGTCTTCGGCGGCCGGGAGCTGAAGCCCTCGTAGCCGCCGTTTTGGGGATGTGCCGCCATGATCAATAAGATCCGGCGATGATCACAAGACAACGGCCGGCGGCCTGGGCTCTCGCCCTGCTCGCCGCCCTGACCGCCGGGCTCGTCACGGCGGGCCCCGCAGCCGCCGACGACGACGGCGACGAACCCGCACAGCCCTCCCCCAAGGTCGAGCTGGTCCTCGACGTCAGCGGCTCCATGCGGGCCCGCGACATCGACGGCACATCACGCATGGCCGCCGCGAAGCAGGCCTTCAACGAGGTGCTCGACGCCACCCCCGACGAGGTCGCGCTCGGCATCCGCACCCTCGGCGCCAACTACCGCGGCGACGACCGCAAGACGGGCTGCAAGGACACCGAGCTGCTCTACCCCGTGGAGCGGCTCGACGAATCGGGCCGCACCGACGCCAAGACCGCGGTGGCGACCCTGGCGCCGACCGGCTGGACGCCGATCGGCCCGACGCTGCTCAAGGCCGCCGACGACCTGACGGACGACACCGCCGAGCGCAGCCGCCGCATCGTGCTGATATCCGACGGCGAGGACACCTGCCAGCCGCTCGACCCGTGCGTCGTGGCCCGTGAGATCTCCGCCAAGGGCATCCACCTGACCATCGACACCCTCGGCCTCGTCCCCGACGCCAAGACCCGTGAGCAGTTGAGCTGCATCGCGGAGGCGACCGGCGGTACGTACACCTCGATCCGGCACACCGACGAACTGGCCGGCCGCGTCAAGCAGTTGGTGGACCGCGCCGCCGACCCGGTGGTCACCCCGGTGGAGGCCAAGGGTGGTGCCCGGTGCACCGACGCGCCCGAGCTGAAGTCGGGCCTCTACACCGACCGCGAGAAGTTCGGCGAGCACCGCTGGTACCGCGTGGCGGTCCCCGCGGGCAAGGAGCTGCGCGCCTCCGTGAGCGTCTCGGCCGACCGTGCCGTCAACCCCGACTACGGCGTGCTGCTGCGGGCCGAGACACCGGGCGGACGCGAGATCGTACGCGGCCAGGAGTCCGGCGACGGCCGCACGGACGTCATCTCCACCGGCCTGCGCCACCCGACCCCCGAAGCGGACGACGAGGACGAGGAGGGCACCGCCGAGACCGTCTGTCTGCGCGTCAGCAACTCCTTCTCGGCGCCCGCCTCGGTGAAGACCGCACCAGGTCTGCCGATCGAGCTGGCCGTCGACCTGGTCGACTCCCCCGACGAGGCGTCCGACGTGGCGTCCTTCGGACTCGGCCACGGCTGGTGGCTGCTCGGCCTGCTCGTGCTCGTCGGCTTCCTCGCCGGGCTGATCTGGGGCTGGGTCTCACGCTGGCGTCTCGCGGTCTGGAGGACCAACTGATGCGTACGACACGTGTGCTGCGCCGGGCGCTGCTGCTGGCCGGTGCGGCGCTCCTGACCTTCTCCGGAACCGCGTCCGCCGCCGGTGACGGTGCCGGCGACGACAAGAGCGACGCCCCCTCCGAGGCGGGCACCTCCTTCCGCACCGCCACCGCGATCCGCCAGGACCAGGAGGCCACCGCGGACGCGTCCACGGGCGACTACCTGTACTGGGCGTTCCCGGTGGACGCCGGACAGCGGGCCACCGTGCACGCCACGGTGAAGCTGCCGGACGCCGCCGCCCGGCACGCGGCCTCCACCTGGCAGGTCGACGTCTACGACGGGCTGCGCCGCCGTCAGGCCTGCCGCCTCGGCACGCCGAAGAGGACCGCCGCGCAGGACGCCGCCTCGGTGTCCCTGTCCTGCTCGCTGCGGACGGTCAGGGCCTGGTCGGAGCAGTGGGCCAACGATCCGCTGCCGGGCACGTACTACCTGCGGCTCACGGTCACCGGCCTGAAGGCCGACGACCTCGGCCTGCCGGTACGGGCCGAGGCCAAGGTCACCGCGACCGACGCGGGCGGCGCGCAGGCCGTGGACGGGGCGCTCGCGGAGCCGCTGGTGCCGGGCGCGGGCTCGGACGAGCAGCGGCCCGCCGAGATGACCGAACCGGAGGACGGCTGGTCCTCCGGATGGTGGTCCTCGCGCTGGCTCTGGACGGGAGCCGGCGGTGTCCTCGCGGCCCTGGCGGGCGTCGGCGGCTACGCCCTGACGCGCGGCTCCGGCCGCCCCGCACGGGTGCCGCAGGGACTGTGAACCGCCGATGAGGCGAGTCCCGAGGGGCATCTGACCTGCGGGGCATGGCAGTCTCGGGGGTGGCGGTACCGCACGGCACCGCCACCCCCGGAAGAACAGGATTGGCGCGACATGGGCGATCTGCTCCTCGTCCGGCACGGCGAGACGGAGTGGTCCCTCTCAGGACAGCACACGAGCTGGACGGACATCCCCCTGACGGACAACGGCAGGGAGCAGGCCCGCTCGCTCGCCCCGCTGATCGGCAGGTTCCGGATCGGCACGGCGTTCACCAGCCCGCGGCAGCGCTCACGGGAGACCGCGGAGCTCGCCGGATTCCCGGACGCCCGCGTCGACCCCGACCTCCGCGAGTGGGAGTACGGGGCGTACGAGGGCGTCACGACCGTCGAGATCCACCGCACGCGGCCCAACTGGTACCTCTTCGACGACGGCGTCGCCCTCGGCCCGCCCGACCACCCCGGCGAGAACCCGGCGCAGGTGGGTGAGCGCGCCGACCGCATGCTGGCCAAGGTGGACGCGGCCCTCGCCAACTACGAGGGCAGTGTCGTCCTCTTCGCCCACAGCCACTTCCTCCGCGTCCTGACGGCCCGCCGCCTGGGTCTGCCGGTGTCCGGCGGCTCGATGTTCCTCCTGGCCACGGGCACGGTCTGCCGCCTGAGCACGGAGCACGGCCGACCCGTGGTGGCGAGCTGGAACCAGCGGCCGTAGCCAGACCGCGGCCTGCTCCACCGCGCTCCCAGAGGCCCGTTGTCAGTGCCGCGAGGCAGTATCGGAACCAGCAGACGGATGCGACGGCGTACGGAGCCGATGGACTCACGGGGGAAGGGGTGCACGCGCGGTGAAGCCACCCACGGCCGCCCAGCGGCGGATCATCGAGGCCGCGGACCCGGACACGGGCCGCCTGTCCGGCACGGAGGCCCAGCTCACGGCCCTGGTCCGGGCCCGGCTCGCCTTCCGCCATCCCCGGCCGCCGCGCGCGTTCTTCCTGACCCCCGCGGGCCATCGCCTGCGGGATGAGGGCGCGGCCCCCGCTGTCGCCCCCGAGCCGGCGGAGCCCGCACCGGCCGCCGGTGTCTTCGCCGCCCGCACCGGCACGGAGACGTCGGCGCCCGACAGCGAGGGCCCCGCGCGGGCGCGGGAGGTCCGCAGCGCCTGGGAGGGCCTCGTCGAGCTGCGCCGTATGACCAACCCCGACGGCTCCCGGGACCGCCCCTGCGCCTGGGAGCGCACGCATCTGGCCCAGGCGGCGGCCCTGGCCCTGGAGACCGCGGGCCGCTCCCCGGCGGCCCCCGACCGCGAGGGCTACGAGGTGACCGGCACCCCGCAGCCCGAGGCCGTCGCCGTGCGCGATCCGTCGCCGGAGGGGCTGCGGGCCTGTGCGGCGGCCCTGGAGCGGGCGGGCTGGCAGGTCGGTGAGTACGCGGGGGCGCGCGGCGGGGGCCGTTATCTGCTGGCCTCGCCGCGGAGGGCATGAGCCACCGGAATCGCACGCGGCGAAGCAGAGTTGGACCGGGCTGAACCGAGTCGAACGCACCGAGCACATCCGAGAGATACCGAAGGGAACACCGTGACAGAGCCGTTTTCCGTGCGCGTAGACGTCCGTGGGTACGAGACGGACACTCAGGGGCACCTCAACCAGGCCGTGTACCTCCAGTACGCCGAGCACGCCCGCTGGTCCCTGCTCCGCGCGGCGGGCATAGCCCAGAGCGACCTCCTCGACAAGGGCGTGGGCCCGGTCGCCCTGGAGAACACCGTCCGTTACCGCAGCGAGCTGCGCGCGGGCGACGAGACGACGGTGAGCTGCGCGTTTCTCTGGGGCGCCGGCAAGACGTTCCGCATCGAGCAGACGGTCACGAAGGCGGACGGCACGGTGGCCGCGACGTTCACCTCGGTGGGCGGCCTGATGGACCTCAAGGAGCGGCGGCTCGTGGCGGACCCGCGGGAGTACTTCAGAGCGCTGGCGAGCGAGCCCGCCCTGCTGGGGCTGTGAGCACGCGCCTCACGCCCCGCGCCAGGACGGCCGTGGTGGCCCGGACCGCCGGACGGCCAGAATGGCTGTGTACATGACATCGTCACCGAACCACCCCACACCGTTCACACGATCGTACGCACATCCGTGCCACTCTCCCGGTGACTGACCAGTCAACTCGCGTAGACCGCGCGCCCCTTGGGCGGACGCGCGGCGCGCGAGGTCGGATTCGGGAGAGGACACCCCCCACATGCCCGTCCCGCGCGTACGCCGCTGGAAACCCCTGGCCCTGGCCGCCGCCGCGGTGCTCGTCGGCATCACCGTGCCGACCGCCGCCACGGCCACCGCGTCCCCCGCCCCGGCGGCGGCGCCCGCAGCCGTCGGCGCCTATGACGACACGTACTACCAGGACGCGCTCGGCAAGAGCGGCCCCGAGCTCAAGTCCGCGCTGCACACGATCATCAGCGACCAGACCAAGCTGTCGTACGCCCAGGTCTGGGACGCCCTGAAGGCCACCGACCAGGACCCGGCCAACAGCTCGAACGTCATCCTGCTCTACAGCGGCACCTCGCGGAGCAAGAGCGCGAACGGCGGCGACCAGGGCGACTGGAACCGTGAGCACGTCTGGGCCAAGTCCCACGGCGACTTCGGCACGTCGACCGGTCCGGGCACCGACATCCACCACCTCCGCCCCGAGGACGTCAAGGTCAACAGCATCCGCGGCAACAAGGACTTCGACAACGGCGGCGGCGCGGTGGGCGGCGCCCCCGGCAACCTCACCGACGGCGACTCCTTCGAGCCCCGTGACGCGGTCAAGGGCGACGTCGCCCGCATGATCCTCTACATGGCCGTGCGCTACGACGGCGAGAGCGGCTTCCCCGACCTGGAGCCCAACGACAAGGTCGACAACGGCAGCGCCCCCGCCATCGGCCGCCTCTCGGTCCTGAAGCAGTGGAGCGAGGAAGACCCGCCGGACGCCTTCGAGAAGAACCGCAACCAGGTCATCTTCGACAAGTACCAGCACAACAGGAACCCGTTCATCGACCACCCGGAGTGGGTGCCGGCCATCTGGTGACCCGACCGCGACACGACCGCACGGCCCGCGGCCAAGCGGGCTGCCGCGGGACCGAGTTGCCGTCCTGCCCCGAGGGGCAGGGCGGGAACCCGCGGCGGGGGCCGACCGTCTAGATTGATGCTTGATCGTCGAACTTCGACGCAGGTTTTCAGGGAGGCTCCCGTGTCCGACCACGACCCGCAACTCGACTCCGCCGCCGAGATCCGCGCGCGAATCGACACCAGCAAGCCGCACTCGGCGCGGTTCTGGAACTATTTCGTGGGCGGCAAGGACAACTACGAGAAGGACCGCGAACTGGGCGACCACATCAAGGAGATCTTCCCCGGCCTGGTCGACGTGGCCCGCCACAGCCGTCTCTTCCTGGGCCGCGCGGTCACCCACCTCGCGGGCGAGCAGGGTATCCGGCAGTTCCTCGACATCGGCACCGGCCTGCCCACGGCGGACAACACCCACCAGGTCGCGCAGAGCGTCGCCCCGGACTCCCGCATCGTCTACGTGGACAACGACCCGCTGGTCCTCGCGCACGCCCGCGCCCTGCTGACCAGCACGCCCGAGGGCGAGACGGCGTACATCGACGCGGATCTGTACGACCCCGACGCGATCCTGCGGGAGGCGTCGAAGACCCTGGACCTCTCCCAGCCGGTCGCCCTGATCATCCTCAACACCCTCGGCCACGTCGCCGATCACGGCAAGGCCCGTGACCTGGTCACCCGCCTCCTGGCCGGGCTGGCGTCCGGCAGTCACCTCGTCATCAGCGACTCCACGGCCACCAGCGACGGCATGATCGCGGCGTCGAACGAGTACAACAGGAGCGGCGCGATCCCGTACTACGTCCGCAGCGTCGAGGAGATCGGCGCCTTCTTCGACGGCCTCGAACTCCTGGAGCCGGGCGTCGAGCAGGTCACGCGCTGGCGCGCGGAGACGGCGGACCCGGTGCGGGTCGACGCCTATGGAGCGGTGGGGCGCAAGCCGTAGAAGGACGAGGAAGGCGGGCCGGTGCCGATCGGCGGGCACCGGCTCGCCCTCCTCATGCCTCCGCGGTGATCAGAGGGTGATGGCGACGTCGTAGGTGCGCAGCCATGCGTCGAGTTGGAGCGTCGTCTCCAGGGCCGCCCGGCTCATGCCCTTCTCCAGCGCCGCGGGCCCGTTCCGGCGGAGGCCCTCGGTGAGGCCGGGGGCCAGGTAGTCGGTGAGGGGACTGGAACCGTCCTGGACGAGATGTGCCAGCCGCTCGCGGAGGGTCTGGTTGTAGGCCTCCGCGCGGATGGAGGGGTAGGGGGTCTTGACGCGCTGGGAGATGGCTTCGGGCAGCAAATCCTTCATGGCTGCCCGCAGCAGGCTCTTCTCGCGTCCGTCGAAGCTCTTCATGGCCCACGGGATGTTGAAGGTGTACTCCACGAGGCGGTGGTCGGCGAAGGGCACCCGCACCTCCAGCCCACAGGCCATGCTCATCCGGTCCTTGCGGTCGAAGAGCACCTGCGCGTGGCGGGTGAGCGCCAGGTAGGTGACCTCCCGGTAGCGGGCCTCGTCCGGGTCGTCGAGATGCTCGTGCGCGGAGATCTCGGCCACCGCGGCGCTGTGGCAGTCACGTTCGTAGGAGTCGAGGTCGAGCTTGGCGAGGAGCTCGGGGGCGTACAGGACGTCGTTGCCCTGGTAGTTGTGCCGGCCTTCGTGGACCCAGGGGAAGGTGGGGGCGAACACTGCGTCGGGGTCGCGCTGCCAGCGGTAGCCGCCGAAGACCTCGTCGCCGCATTCTCCCGAGAGCGCGACGGTGGAATGCCCGCGGACGATGCCGAACAGCATGTGGAGCGAGGCGTGTTCGTCGCCCTTGGCCAGGGGGAGATCGTAGGCGTCGAGCACGGACGCCCTCAGTTCCGGTGCGAGCAGGTCGGGTGCGCGCAGGGGCAGTTCGCTGTGCAGGGACCCGACGTGCTCGGCCAGCAGGCGCGCGTAGACGTGGTCTTGGTTCGCGTCCGCTCCGGCCGTGCCGTCGATGTCCGGGTCGCTGACCGAGCAGGAACGTATCGGTCCGATGCCCTTGCGGCGTCCGACCCGGGCGGCGAGTGCGGTGAGCGAGCTGGAGTCGAGGCCTCCGGAGAGCAGGGTGCACAGCGGCACGTCCGAGACCATCTGCTGTTCGACCACTGATTCGAGCAGGGTGCGCACCGTGGAGATGGTCTGCTCCAGGGAGTCGGTGTGCTCGGCGACCCGCAGCCGCCAGTAGCGGTTCTCCGTGAGCCCCGCCCGGTTGACACGGACGGTGCATCCCGCCGGAACCTCTCGCATGCCGCGGAACATGGCATGCCCGGGCACCTTCGCCACCGAGAGGATGTCGCGGAGCCCGTCGGCGTCGACCTCGGCCTTGAACGCGGGGTGGGCGAGGATCGCTTTGGGCTCGGACCCGAAGAGGATCCCTGTCGGGGTCTGGGCGTAGTAGAGGGGCTTGACCCCCATGCGGTCGCGGACCAGGACGAGCTCCTGGCGCCGGGTGTCCCAGACGGCGAAGGCGTAGATGCCTTCGAGGCGGTCCGCGAGCGCGGGGCCCCACTGAAGGTAGGCGCGGAGGACGACCTCGGTGTCGCTGCGCGTCGTGAACCGGTGGCCGAGGGCGCTGAGCTGGGTGCGCAGCTCCCGGAAGTTGTAGGTCTCGCCGCTGTAGGTCAGTACGGCAGCCGGGGCGGCGGGGTCGTCGGCGGCCATGGGCTGGCAGCCGCCTTCGAGGTCGATGACGGACAGGCGCCGGTGGCCGAGGGCCGCGTGGCGGTCGGTCCACAGCCCCTCCGCGTCGGGGCCGCGGCGGGACATGGTGTCCGTCATGGCCTGTGCCAGGCCCCTGTCGACGGGGTGGGCGAAGTCCACCCACCCTGCTATACCGCACATGACTTTGCTCCTGACAGTGATGAGTGGATGAGTGATGGTCCGGGCCGGGAGGAAGTGGGCTGCCGCCGGTACTACAGGCGTGCGACGTTCGCCTGCACACGGGCGGTGCCCCGGGTGTCGAGCAGCCGGGGCGCGCGGCGCTCGATGGTCTCCATGTCGAAGACGGAGTGCCGCTGGAGGAGGATCGCCAGCTCGGTGCCGTCCAGGGCGGCCGTCAACTCCGGTTCGGACCGCACGGGTGTGCCGTCGACCTCCCAGGCGGGAACGTGCGGGTCGTGGTAGGAGACTTCGGCGCCCAGGGTGCGCAGCCTTCTGACGACGTCCCGGGCGGAGGTCTCACGCTGGTCGGCGATGTCCGCCTTGTACGTGACGCCGAGGAGCAGGACCCTTGCTCCGCTGAGGGTGGTGCCGCTCGCGTCGAGGAGGAGCTGTGCCCGCTCGACCACGTAGCGCGGCATGCGGGTGTTGATCTCTTGGGCCAGCTCGACCATGCGGAAGGGGTAGCCGAGCGTACGGACCTTGTGGGCGAGGTAGTTGGGGTCGATCGGGATGCAGTGCCCGCCCACGCCGGGGCCGGGGCGGAACGCCTGGTAGCCGAAGGGTTTGGTGGCGGCGCAGGAGATGGAGTCCCAGAGGTCGATGCCGAGTTCGTGCGAGAAGATGGCCATCTCGTTGACCAGGGCGATGTTGACGTGCCGGTAGGTGTTCTCGATGAGCTTGGCCATTTCGGCCTCGCGGGTGCCGGCGGCCTGGACGACGACGTCGACGAACTTTCCGTAGAAGGCGGCGGCGACGGTGGCGCAGTCGGGCGTGTATCCGCCGACGACCTTGGGGGTGTTGCGGATGCCGTAGATCTTGTTGCCCGGGTCGACGCGTTCGGGTGAGAACGCCAGGTGGAAGTCCGTGCCGCCCTTGAGCCCCGACTTCTCGAGGAGGGGCAGGACCACCTCGTCGGTGGTGCCGGGGTAGGTCGTCGATTCGAGCACCACCAGGGTGCCCGGTCGCAGATGGCGGCTGATCATGGTGCAGGCGCTTTCGACCATGGCCAGGTCAGGGCCGCCGTGCGGGGACAGCGGGGTGGGGACGCAGATGACGACGGTGTCCGCCTCGGCGACGACGTGCTCGTCGGTGGTCGCGGTGAAGCCCTGGGAACGCAGGGCCACCACGGCGGCGTCGTCGATGTCGTCCACGTGCGAGATGCCGTCGTTGAGCCTGGCCACGGTCTCGGCATTGCGGTCCAGGCCCGTGACGGTCAGGCCGCAGCGGCCGGCTTCGACCGCCAAGGGCAGGCCCACGTACCCGAGGCCTATGACAACGAGATCGCTGCGCACAGCGTGCTCCTTCTGAATGTGGAGTGGGGAGGGTGCGGGGGCGGGATTCGCCGGGATGGCTCTCTGTCTCAGTTGCTCTCGGTTGCTCTCAGTTGCTGCGCGCGCGGACGGCCACGAGAGCCACGAGGAGCGTGGGCACCAGCAGCAGCGCGAACGCGGTCGCATAGCCGCCGAGCGTGCTCGTGCCTATGGCCAGGCAGCCGTTGAGGACCGCGGTGGCGAGGGCGAGGATCACGACCTGCCCGAGGTTCATGTTGGTCTGCATCGCGCTGGTGGTGTGTCCCTGCCGGTGCGGTGCGCTGTGGCTGAGGGAGAGGACCGTGACGCAGGGGTCGAGCAGGCCCATGCCGACGGCGGCGAGCGGCATGGCCGCGACCGCGGTGTACGGGGACACGCCGGAGAAGCTGCCCATCACCGCGAAGCCGACGGACGCGGCCATGACCAGCGCTCCGACGGTGACGAGCCGATGGCGGGCCACATGCTGGAGGAGGTTGCCCTGTACCCAGGAGGCACCCGCCCACAGGACGGCGGAGACGGTGAACGCCACACCGACCACCACCGCGTCGACGTCGCGCTCCGTGATCAGCATCAGGGGCACGAGCGCCTCGACGGTGAAGTAGCTGCCGGAGGTGAGTCCGCGCATGAGCACCGCGGTCGGCAGCCCCCGCGCGCTGCTCCACGTACCCGGGGGCAGCAGCTTGGGGGCGAACGCCACCAGGAGCGCGACGCCCACGGCGACGAAGGGCAGGTGGTGGAGATCCCACTCGGACACGCCGTACTGGCCGAGCGCCGCTCCCAGGCTGAGGAGTGCGGCGACCAGCAGCGGCGGACGCGCGGCGCGTTCTTCCTTGGGCGGGAGGTCGGCGGGGGCGGAGTCCTGGCCGCCCGCGGGGCTCGACCGCAGGACGAACACCAGGACGACGGCGGGCAGCGCGGTGAGCGCGGCGAGGCCGTAGAAGACCGCACGCCAGGACCAGATTTCGGCCACCACACCGGCGAGGGGCGGGCCGACCAGCGACGGAATGACCCAGCTCGCGCTCATCATGGCCAGCATGCGGGGGCGCAGGTACTCCGGGTAGGACTGGCCGATCGCGGTGGTCACCGACACCGCGACCATCCCCGCGGCCAGGCCGTCGACGAACCGGCCCAGGGCGAGCTGCCAGATGGAGACGCTGGACGCGGACACCAGCAGCGTCACCACCGCCAGGACCATGCCCAGCGCCAGCGGACGGCGGGCACCGGCCCGGTCGGCCCAGTGTCCGCCCAGGACTCCGCCGAGGAGGCTGGCTGCCACGAAGCAGCCGGCGACCATCGGGAACAGCGGCACTCCGTCAAGGTCCTTCGCGGCGGTCGGCAGCGTGGGCACGACGGCCAGCGCGGCGAAGCCGGTGAGGAACATGACGACGGCGAAGGTCGTGGTCGCGGCGGCGTACCGCCGGGAGAAGAGTCCGGGTCCTGCGTCGGCGTCCTGGGCGAGACGGGTCTGCTCGTCAGGCATCGCTGCTCCGGTGCGGTGCCACCGTATCGGGGTCGTGGATGTCGCAGGCGAGCCACTGCGCGAGCGCGCGCGCCCCGCTGTGCAAGGACGCGGAGGGCCGCCAGCCCGTCTCCGCGGTGATCAGAGCGGTGGTCATACGGGGCCGGCTCTGGGTGGGGTCGGCGGGGCTCTGCTCCCACGGGGTGCGGCGCGCCGTCTCGGCGACGAGTTCCGCGAGTTCGGTCTCCTCGAAGTGCGCCGAGGCGACGTTGTAGACGGGCGAACGCGCCGGGCCCGCGAGGATGGCGGCGAGTGCTCCCGCGGTGTCGCGGTGGTCGACGATCTGGTGGTCGCGCCCTTCGACGAGGACCATGGGGCGGCGGGTCCAGGCCTGGAGCATCCAGGTGGCCATGACGCCCTCCAGCGGAGCGTGCGGCCCCACCTGCTCCGCGAGGCGGACGATCTGCACGGACGTGGCGGTCTCCGCGCCCCACCGCAGGAGCGCCTGCTCCTCGTCCCACCAGGCGGCCGCTTCCTCGTCGAGGGGGCGGGCGTGCAAGGCGTCCTCCGTGCCTCGGTCGGCCGCCGCGCCGCGGTAGACGGCGGCTGAGCCGAGGTGCACCACGCGCTGGATCCCCAGCTTCTCCGCGTGGGCGAGCGTTTCCGTCGTACGGGTTCCACGGTTGCGGTCGCCGAGGTGGATCAGGGCGCGGGGCGTCTGTCCCTCGTAGGTGCCGAGTTCGCCGACATAGGTCGCGCCGTGGCCCTCGTCCCCGAGCAGCCGGGCCAGTCGAGCGCCGAAGGCCCGGTCGCCACCGGTGACGACGACGGGATCGGTCATTGGGCCGGCCTCTGCCGTGAGCGGCAGACGGTGGTCCCCGCCGGCCGCCCGTGCCGCGCGGCCGGCGTCGAACGCCTCCAGGGCAAGTGCGCGGAGCCCGGGGATCAGATCGATGAGCTCTGCTCCGGTGTAGTCCTCGCAGAGGCCCCCGGGGCCCAGCGAGTCCATCACGGCACTCGCCACACCGGGGTCGACGGGGCCTGCGGCGAGGTCCTCGCAGACGACTCCCGTGGCGAAGGCCGTGAGCCATACGTGTCGGCGGGCCTCGGCGGGAAGTTCCGGCTGCCCGGCCTCGGCGAAGCCGCTGTCGCAGGCCTCCGCCATGTGGATGCGGCGCAAGTACGTCTCGGTGTCCAGGAACTCCCAGCGCTCCGCGTACCGCACGCCGCACTTGGCCTCGCCGTACTGGAAGAACGGCACCACCGGGAACGCGGGGGCAACCGTGTCGGTGACCTCGCCCGCCCGGTCGGTGAAGTACGTCGCTCGCCGCCATCCGTGCTTGCTGTTGCCGGCCAGGCTGGGAACGTCGTCGTGGTCCACGATGCTGGGAACCGCGAGCCGGACCGGTATCCGCAGCGTCTTGAGGTAGCGCTGCACCAGGACGTCGTACGGCCAGCCATCACCGTGCTCGGCCGCGAACCGGGCGTACCCTCGCGCCGCTTCGGCGGGGAGCATCAGCGCGAGTGACGGCACGTGTTCGTCGATGGCGTGGGCCCAGTGGGCGCCGGTCAGCGCTCCCAGGCGTACGACGCCGCTGTTGCGGCCTTCCCAGCCCTCGTAGAAGGCGACGGCTTCGCCGGGGAAGGCCGCGGCGGCCTGCTCGACATGGGGGAAGAATCCTTCGGCCAGGATCACGTCGTCCTGGAAGACGATGTGATGGGTCGCCTCCTCTCCCACGCAGCTCCAGGACGGATTGGCGGTCCGCAGGGCGGTCGGGGGCCCCGAAGGGTCGGGGTCCGTGATGACCTGGATGCGGCCCCGGGCATCCAGCGCGGCGATCTCCTGTGCCGCGGCAAACCTTCTGGGGTGGGTCATCACCGCGCCTGTGAGCACGACTGCCTTCACGGATCACCTTCCGGTTCGTCGGTGCCGGGCCGGCGGTGGGGGCCGGCCCGGCGATCTCGGGTTGCGTGTGCGGACGGGGCGTCGGCCCTCCGCCGCGCGATCAGTCCTGGGCGTCGGAGTTGCGGATCTGCCGCACGTTCTCGTTCAGGCCGTGATCGGCGCCTCGCTCGCGTTCAAGCTGGATCATGGCCGCGGGCCGGTAATTGAGGATGTACGCCCGGCGGGTACCGCTCGTGGTGTTTCCTCGCGAGTAGTGCAGGGTGGACCCGGAGTGCGCCACTGCCTCGCCCGCCCGCACGGGCACGGGGGTGGCGCCGGGCTCGTCCTCCGAGCAGTCGCACTCGATGTTCTTGCCGTCGCTGGTGGGTCGGTGCGGCCGGATCGGCTTCTTGTGGGAGCCCTGGACATACCACATGCAGCCGTTGTCCAGGCTCGCGTCGTCCATCGCTATCCAGATCGAGACGGCGCGGCGGTCGGGCATGTCGACCCAGTAGGCCGCGTCCTGGTGCCACGGGGTCGCCACAGCCGTGTGCGGATCCTTGTGGATCATCATGTCGAAGTCGAGTTCCGCGTCGTCCCCGATGAGTTCGCGAGCGACCGCCAACGCCTTGTTGTGCAGCGGGAGTTCACGCAGAGGGGGATGGAGCGCGGACGGCCACATGATCTGTGTGATGTTCTCGCGCACCCCCTCCTTGCGTGCGACGTGAGAGCCGAGGTCGGACCGCTTGTCCCCGGTCTCGATGTCTCCGCTCAGGAGCCGGTCGTAGATCGCCCTGTAGACGTCGAGATCACCCGGCGAGATGACTTCTCCCACCACGGCGTATCCGTCGTCTGCGAACTTCTGGGCCAACTCGGAAACCACTTGCGTGGTCAAACTGAACAACCCCTTCGTTACCTATGTTTCGTCGGCGCAGCGTTGCGTGGAAAACGCTGCATAGCATGGACGGAGCAGCCGACTACGGGAATTCGACGAGGCCTCCACAAGTTGGTCTATACCTGTGGGCCGGTTCCGGACACTAGGCGAGACTTCGTCGGCGGGTCAAGGTCATTTGCCTGGTCAGGACGCCAACGGACCGGATCGCACACCAAGTTGAGAAGTCACCAACCCTCGTACCATCCCTGCTCAGAGTGCATACCACCTCACTCACAGCGAGCACGGCACCGCGGTCGGGCGTTGCAAAGATCGCTATGGCCGGGCATGATCCACCCGGCGAAGAAATTGGCACGGCATCGCCGAAAAGGTCACCTATTCGCCCATCGGGCACGGAGACCGCCGTTCCACCGGCGCCGCCCGACGGTACTCGCGCAAGGGCGCGAAATATCGCACGAGTGACGCGGAACCCAAGTTCTCGCGAATACCGTGAAAGTACTTACTGGACGCGAAAAGCATGCGGCGCATGCGGAATGACCCAGAACGCACACAGAGCGACATAGCGAACGCAACGGACATCCAACGCACGCGTAACGGTCACCGGAACCATCGACCGTCGCAGCAGCACAGAATCGGAGAGAGCGGTGCCCAACAGTCCGCAGGTCCAGGCCGCAGTGCGGCGAAACCCCTATGCGTACATGCTGGACGACGCCGAACTCACGTCCCTGCTCCAGTCCTTGGGCGAACGGCGCGCCGAGAGCATCCTCCGGAACTCCACCACCACGCCGGGCCACGCCCCACGCGGCCCGTACCCCCGGCTCGCGATGGGTTTCGTCATCCTCGACCCGACGGCAGACGCCCGCGTCGGCCAAGCCGACGCCGTCCTGGGCGCCATCACCGTCGGGAGCGACGCCCGGGGCTTCCTCCCGAAGGCCGCGGCGAAGGCCTCAGCGCACCGCCGTCTCGGTCACAACAATGGAGTGGCCGTCCACACAGACCCCCACCTGCTCGGGAACGGGGCATTCCGCTACGGCCACTCCGCCGAAGTCCGTGGCCTCGTCGTCGCCGCCAGCTCCCAGACCCCCGATCAGGACCTCTTCGAGGCGTCCCGTCTCGCCACCGAGCTCGTCGAGGAACTCGCGGCCCGACACCTCGCGTTCGAATGGGAGCAGGGGGAGACCGACTGGCTCACCTCCGACGGCAAGGTCCCTGCCGAGTACACGGACATGATGGCCTGGTACCCGAACGGCAGCACCCGCCCGGAGTAGACCGGATTCTTGGAGGGTACGCATGAGCGATGTGAGCACCGGCACCGGCAAAGTGGTCGTGAACAGGGCGATGTCGCTGGACGGCTTCATCGCCGGCCCTGGCCACGCGATGGACTGGATCGCCGAGTACCTGACTGCGGACGTGTTCCCGGAGGTCATGGCGGCCACGGGCGCCATGCTCGTCGGCCGGGGCACGTACGAGGTCGCCAAGCGTATGGCCGACCAGGACACCGCCTACGACGGGGGACCACAGTTCGTCCTCACCCATGAGCCCCCCGGCGAACCGGACCCCACCGTCACGTTCCTCACCTGTGGGCTGGAGGAAGCCGTTGCCACGGCACGTGGCGCCGCGGGCGGCAGGAACCTGGAGATCCTCGGTGCCGACGTGGCCGCCCAGTGCCTGCGGCGCGGGCTCGTCGACGAGATCCTGGTGTATGTCCTGCCGGTGCTACTCGGCGACGGTGTCCGCTTCTCGCCCTCGACCCTCGGCAGGATCGACCTGGAACCTTTCGGCAACACCCGGTCGGGCGCCGTCACGATGCTCCGGTTCCGCGTGCGAAAGCAGTCACTGGCCGCGTGAGAGCTCGGCCACGTCGACCACGTCGGAGCCCTCGCGGCGTATCCGTTCGCTGCCCCAGGCACCGAGCGGCCCGAGCGCTTGGTTGAGCGTGTGCCCGTGCTCGGTCAGGGAGTACTCCACCCGTGGCGGCACCTCGGCATAGACCTTCCGGTGCACCACTCCGTCCTCCTCCAACTCACGCAGGTGCTGGGTCAGCATCTTCTCGCTCACTCCGGGCAGACCGCGACGGAGCTCGGCGAAGCGGCGTACGCGATGGGCGTCGAGCTCCCAGAGGATCAGCCCCTTCCACTTACCGCTGACCACGTCGAGCGCGGCGTCGATGCCACAGATGTAAGGCCCGCGTCTCGGCGCCTTGGCCATCACTGGTCCCCTTACTGAAAGGTAAGTACCGCAGGAAATAGTGGGTACTTCCCAGCGTAGTGGCGCGGCCTCGGCCCGATGGGCCGGGCGGTGCGGTCGAGGCGAGTGACCTCGTGTTCCTCACACGCGAGGCGGCGACCTGGGCAGCGCGGGAATGAAGGCCGCGGAGTCACTGCCGGAGCTGCTCGCCTCCGCCGACTCGATCGGCGCCATCCTCACGTCGGCCGACCACATCGTCGAAACCATCATCGACGGCATCCGAACACCGCGCTGATCCGGACCTCCCGCGACCGAGACGAGCGAGCGCCGCGCACTGGAGAGCGACGGCACACGCCATGGCCAGGCAGATCCCGGGGAGCCCGTAGCCCACCAGCGCGTGGCCCAGGGCCAGTTGGACGACGGAGCCGTACGCCGTGACGCGGGCCAGGGCCGGACTGCCGCCGCTGCCCTCGAAGGCACCGGCCACCCCGATGAAGCACGCGAGCAGCACCAAGTACGGCCCCAGACACCGCAGATGGAGCGCCCCGGCGTCGGCCACCTCGCCCCCGGCTCCGAAGGCCCGCATGATCCAGGGCGCGGCGGCGAGCAGTGTCACGGCGGCCGCCAGGCCGAGTGCCCCGGCGGCGACGAGCGCCTGGCGGCCGACCGCCCGCCACTCGTCGCGCCCGGCGCCCAGCAGGTGGGCGGTGTGGATGGCGGCGGCCTGGCGTACGGAGTAGAACGCCATGGTCGCGACGTACATGACCTTCGTCGCGATGCCGTACGCGGCGACCTCGTCCACGCCGATCCGGGCGACGACGGCGACGAGCGCGAGCGAGCCGGCCATGCGGACGACGAAGTCGGCGGACATGGGCAGCCCGGTCGCGGCCGTCCGCCGCGCGTCGGCGGCGAGCGCACGGGCCGCCGGGAGCCCGCCGCGTCGGCGCCCCACCCTCGACGGGCCGCGCCACGAGCGGCGGAGCGAACGGCGCAGCACCGCCAAGCCGCAGATCAGCGCCACCGTACGGCCGGTGACCGTGGCGATCGCCGCCCCGCGCACACCGAGATCGAGTCCGAGGATGAGCAGGGGGTCCAGGACGAGGATCAGCCCGTTGGCGAGCAGGGAGAGCCGCATCGGCGTACGAGTGTCGCCCGAGCCCTTGAGGATTCCGTCGACGACGTTCGTGGCGAAGTAGACCGCCACGCCGGGCAGCGCGACGGCGAAGTACTCCGCCGCGAGGTGCGGCGCCCGGCCGCCGTCGCCGAGGACCAGACGGGCGAGCGGCTCGCGGCAGACGTAGCCGCCGACGGCGACCACGGGGGTGAGCAGCGCCCACAGCGCCCAGCCCCCGCGCACCGCGGACCGCGCCGCCGCCACGTCCTTCGCCCCACGGGCACGGGCCATCAGCACCGTCGTACCGGAACCGGCCATGAGGATGACCCCGAGCAGGACGTTCTCGACGTTCGTGGCGACGGCCACCGCGGCGACGGCGTCCCCGCCGAGCCCCGCCACCCACACCATGTTGATGATCCCGGCCGCGACTCCCGCCAGGAGTTCGCAGTAGACCGGCAGGGCGAGCGACACCAGCCGCCGCCGGTGCTCCTTCGCACTCATGACCTTCCCCCTTTTCGCTGTACCTCGATTCGAGGTACAGCGAAAAGAGATAGCATCATCCGCGGGGAAGGGACAAGGGCCGACGACCGAGAGTTCAAGGGACAAGGAGCGCCGCACGTGCTGGAGTTGACGATTCTGGGCTTCCTCCACGAGGAAGCCCTGCACGGTTACGACCTCAAGGCCCGCATCCAGGACCTGAACGGCCACATCCGGCCGGTGAGCGACGGCGCCCTCTACCCGGCGATCAACCGGCTGGCCAAGGCCGGCCTCGTCGAGCAGCGCAGCGAACCCGGCAGTGGCGCCGCGCCCCGCCGGGTCCTCTCCCTCACCGGGGCGGGCCGTACGCGGCTGCTCGCGCGGCTGCGGGAACCCAAGGACGTGGAGATCACCGACGGGCAGCGGTTCTTCACCCTGCTCGCGTTCCTGCGGCACCTGCCCGACCCGGCGGAGCAGGCCGCGGTGCTCCGCCGCCGCCAGGCCTTCCTCGACGCCCCGGCGAGCTTCTTCTACCGGGACGGGGAACCCGTGCGCGCGGAGGACGCGCCGGATCCGTTCCGCCGGGGCATGCTGCGGATCGCCCGTGCCACCGGCCGGGAGGAGAAGGCGTGGCTGGCCGAGACCATCGCCGCGCTCGATCCGCCGACTCGCGGGATCAGCGGCTGACGGCGGCCTCCCGGGTCACACGCGACAGCTTGTCGGGGTTGCGGACGTGGTAGGCGCCTGTGACCCAGCCGTCCTCGACGCGCACGGCCACGACGCCGTCGACCTGCCCTTCGACCCGGACGAGGAGGGCTGGGCCGCCGTTGATCTGTACCGGCTCCAGCGACCTCGCGGCGTCGCGCCTCCACCAGCCGCCGGCCAGGAGGCGGGCGACCTTGTCCGCGCCCACGATGGGCCGCAGCAGGGCGTGCCGGACCCCGCCGCCGTCGCTCAGGGCGACGACGTCGGGGGCGAGGATGTCGAGCAGGCTCTGCAACTCCCCGGTCTCCACCGCCTGTTGGAAGGCGTGGAGCGCGGCCCGGGTCTGGGCCGGGGAGGCCGTGCCGCGTGGCCGGCGTGCGGCGACGTGCGCCCGTGCCCGGTAGGCGAGTTGGCGGACCGCCGCGGGGCTCTTGCCGACGGCTTCGGCGATCTCGTCGTACGCGAGGTCGAATACCTCGCGGAGCACGAAGACCGCGCGTTCGACCGGCGTGAGCGTCTCAAGGACCAGCAGCATCGCCATCGAGATGCTGTCGGCCAGTTCGACGTCCTCGGCCACATCCGGCGCGGTCAGCAAGGGCTCGGGCAGCCACGGGCCGACGTACGCCTCCTTGCGCCGGCCGAGCGCGCGCATCCGGTCGAGCGCCTGACGGGTGACGATCTGCACCAGGTACGCACGTTCCTTCCGCACCGTCGCCGGATCGACGGCCGTCCACCGCAGCCAGGCCTCCTGTAGTACGTCCTCGGCGTCGGCGGCCGAACCGAGGATCTCGTAGGCGACGGTGAACAACAGATTGCGGTGGGCCACGAACACCTCGGTGGCGGCGTCCGGCACCGCCGCCCGGGCAGCGCCGTCCAGCGGCTCGGGCGTGTCCGCCGTCCGTCCCCCGCACTCGCTCATCCCAGCTCCCGTCCGTCCGCTCCCCCGCCATGCGCAGCCATGGTCCGTGCATGAGACGTCGGTGCCGAGTCGCCCGTAACACTCGCGACGGGTGGCCTGCGTCACACCGCCGCCGGTGTTACGGGCGACGGGGGGCCGACGTCTCGTGTGTGTCAGGACGCCGTGCGTACGCATCGAGAAGGGCAGGGAACATGAGCAGCAGCAAGTTCGCCGTGGCAGGAGCGACCGGTCGGCTGGGACGCCACGTCGTGGACGTTCTCACGGAACGGGGGCACACGGTCGTGCCGATGTCCCGTGCCACCGGCGTGGACGTGATCACCGGCAAGGGCCTGGCCGACGCGCTCATCGGTGTCGACGTCATCATCGACGTCGCGTCATGGCACGCCTCAGACCAGGAGGCCGCCACGGACTTCTTCCGTACCGCCACCGGCAACCTGCACGAGGCCGGCCGCCGCGCGGGAGCCGAGCGGATCGTCGCCGTGTCCATCATCGGCGCGGACAAGGCCACCGCCGGTTTCCTCGCCGCCCAGCAGGTGCACGAGGAGGTCAATCTGTCCGGCCCGCTGCCCGCCCGCATCCTGCGGGCCGCGCAGTTCCACGAGTTCGTCGGTCAGGTCCTGGACTGGCGGCAGGGCGACGTCGCCTACGTCCCCGCCCTGCCCACGCAGCTCGTGGCCTGCCGCACCGTGGCCGAGACGCTGGCCGACCTGGCCATCGACCCCCACGCCGCGCAGCCGGGCCCCGGTGCGCCGATCCCCGAGGTCGCCGGACCCCGCAGGGAGACCCTGGCCGAAGCGGCCCAACTCCTCGGCGCCCGCCGGGGCATCGAGGTGGTGGCGGTCGACGGCTCCGGCATGCCCGATGCCGAGATCGCGGCGGCCGGCGGGTTCCTGCCGGGCCCGCACGCCGAGCTCGCCGGCCCCACGTTCCGGGAGTGGCTCGAAACCCAGCCCTGACCCGGCCGGCCGGCCGTCCGTCCAACCAAGGCAATAACCGTTAGGAACGTGCATCGGTTATAAAACACTAACGGTTAGTGTTAACTTTGCCGCATGAGGAGAGCGGCACACACCGGACGGCAAGAGGAGGAACGATGCGCACTGTGATCGTGGGAGCGGGTCTGGTCGGGCTCACCACCGCGGCCTCGCTGCGGCTGATCGGGCATGAGGTCATCGTGCTGGAGCACGCTCCGCAGGTGCGGGCCGCGGGGGCCGGCATCGGCCTGTGGCCCAACGCGCTGCGGGAGTTGGACGTCCTCGGCGTCGGCGACGACGTCCGGCGCATGGGCGAGACCGTCGACGCCTGGTTCTTCGACGCCGCCGGACATCCGATGCGCGCGGCCGGCTACGACCCGGCCGCCCACCAGTTCCTGATGGTGCCGAGGCCGGACCTGAACAACCTCCTCGCCGACACCGTCGGCAAGGACCAGATCCGCCTGGGGACACACGTCACCGGCTTCACCGAGCACGACACACACGTGGAAGTGCACGTCGCCGACGGTGCGCCGCTGCGGGCGGATCTGCTGATCGGCGCGGACGGCGTGTACTCCGACGTGCGCGCCTCCCTGGTGCCCGGCAGCGCGGCGGTCGCGCATGCGGGCAACTACGCCTGGCGGGCCGTGGTGCCCTCCGGGAACGAGCGGCCGGAGGGCACGTTCGTCACGATCGGCCCCGCGCGGACCCGAGGCGGCTACACGCGGGTGGCGCAGGGCCAGACCATGTGGTGGATCGGCCAGTTCGACGCCGGTGAACTGGTCGGCGGCAAGCGGGACCGCGCCCTGCGGCGGGCCCGCAACGTGGCCGAGTCCGGCTGGCACGACGAGCTTCTGGAGATGATCGCTTCGACGCCCGAGGAGTCCATCCTGGAGAATCAGATCATGCTCGTCCCCGAGCTGCCGCGCTGGACGACCGCCCGGGTCGCGCTGATCGGGGACGCCGCGCACGGCCTGTCCCCGCACATCGCGGCGGGCGGCACCCTGGGCATCGAGGACGCCGGAGTGCTCCGCGCCGAACTGGCGAGCGGGTCCGGCACGGCCGCCGCCCTCGCCCGCTACGAGAGCGCCCGCCGCTCCCGGTTCGAGCGGGTCCGCGAGCACTCCGCCGCGGTCGAGCACGCCGACGGGGCCGCCGAATCCGCCGAGCGCTACGCCGCCTTCACCCACTGGATGATCAACGCGACGACGTGATGACGTGGCTAGCGGCCCGGGCACCCCCGCCGACCTCCGCTTGACGGGTATACGTCACACCGAATCTCTGGTAGGAAACCTTCCTAACAGTACGCGGATCGACGAACTCCCCACCCTGGAGGCCCTCGTGCAAACCCCCCACCCCCCGCACGCCTCGCACGCCTCGCTCACCTCGCGCCGCACCCTGCTCGCCCTCCTCGGCGCCACCGTCGTCGCGGGCCCGGTCATCGCCACGCGGACGGCGTCCGCCGGGCAGACCTCCGCGCGGGCCGCCGGGCTCGACGATCCGGCGAAGAAGGAGATCGCCATGAAGCTGATCTGCAGCGCCGAGAACTCCAGCCTCGACTGGAAGCGCTACTACCGCTACTGCGAGGACATCGGTGACGGCCGCGGCTACACCGCGGGCATCATCGGCTTCTGTTCCGGCACCGGCGACATGCTCGACCTCGTCGAGCTGTACACCCGGCGCAAGCCCGGCAACGTCCTCGCCACGTACCTGCCCGCGCTGCGCGAGGTCGACGGGACGGACTCGCACGACGGGCTCGACCCCCACTACAAGCGCGACTGGGAGCGGGCCGCCGAGGACCCGGCCTTCCAGCAGGCGCAGAACGACGAGCGCGACCGCGTCTACTTCAACCCGGCGGTCAAGCAGGGCAAGGCGGACGGCATCGGTGTGCTGGGCCAGTTCTGCTACTACGACGCCATCGTGATGCACGGCGACGGCGGCGACCCCACCAGCTTCCGCAACATCCGTAAGCGCGCGCTGCGTTCGGCCGCGCCGCCGGCGCGGGGCGGTGACGAGGTGTCGTACCTGAACGCCTTCCTCGACGCGCGCGTCTGGGCGATGAAGCAGGAGGAGGCGCACGAGGACACCAGCCGGGTCGACACCGCCCAGCGGGTGTTCGTGCGGAAGCGGAACCTCGGCCTGAACACTCCGCTGGAGTGGAAGGTGTACGGGGACTCGTACCGCATCGGCTGACCGGCCGGCCGGGTCGACGAGGACCGCGGCGGATTCGCCGACTCGGCCGCCGTGCGCGATGACGGGCGGTGTACTGTCCCGGCATGTCCCAGGCCGAGATAGACGCGCTCACAGCCGAGTTCTTCGGCTCCTTCGACAACCGTGACGGGAAGACCGCCGACGTCGCCCGGATCCGCCGGCTGATGCTGCCGGGCGGCGTCATCGTCGTGACCGCGCCGGAGTACCACGCGTTCACCGTGGAGGAGTTCATCGGGCCGCGCGAGGAGCTCCTTGCCGAGGGCGGCCGGGTGACCGAGTTCTCCGAGTGGGAGACCTCCGCGCGGACGGACATCACCGGTGGCGTCGCCTCACGCTTCGGTGAGTACGCCAAGGCCGGACTCCTGGAGGGCAAGCCGTTCGAGGGCGGCGGCACCAAGACCATCCAGTTCGTCCGCACCCCCGAGGGCTGGCGCATCTCGGCGTTCGCCTGGCACGACCGGCCCTGACCGCTTCGGCTCCGGACACGGGCTCTCAGTGCGTGACGGCGGCTTCGGCGTCCGCCGTCGCGGGGGCCGGACCCGCCTTCTTGCCCAGGTGGTTGAAGACGAGGTTCAGCGCCACGGCGAGCAGGCAGCCCGTGGAGATGCCGGAGCCGAGGACGATCTGGGCCCAGGCGGGGAACGCGTCGTAGAAGCCGTCGGACAGGGCGGGAGCCAGGCCCGCGCCCAGGGTGACGACCACGATGAGGGCGTTGTCGCCGCGGTGCAGATCCGCCTGGAGCAGCGTCTGGATGCCGCTGACGGCGATCGAGCCGAAGAGGAAGAGGCTGACGGCGGCGAGCACCGGCATCGGGACGACCGAGATCAGCGCCGCCGCGGCCGGGCTGAGGCCGATCAGGACGAGGATGGCGCCGCTGAGCGCGACGACGAAGCGGCTGCGCACCTTGGAGATCACGACCAGGCCGATGTTCTGGGCGAACGCGCTGGCGTGGAAGGCGTTGAAGAGGGGGCTGAGCGCGGAGCCGAGCGCGTCGGCGCGCAGGCCGCGGGCGATGGTCCTCTCGTCGACTTCACGGTCGACGATCTTGCCCAGGGCGATCATGTCGGCGGTCGACTCGGTGAGGATCACCAGCATCACGACGCACATCGAGATGATCGCGGGAAGGTTGAACTGCGGGGCGCCGAAGTGCAGCGGGGACGGGATGCCGACCGCGGCGGCGCCGTCCAGCTTCGGGAAGTCGGCGAGGCCCATGGGGATGGCGAGCAGCGTTCCGAAGACCAGTGCGAAGAGCATGCTGATCTGCTTGAGGAAGCCGCGCGTGAACCGCTGGAGCAGCAGCATGACCAGGACCGTGGCGCCCGCGAGTCCGATGCTCCTGGGCTCCGGGGTGCCGCTCGCCGAGTCGTCGACGATCCAGTCGTAGGCGATGGGGATCAGCGAGACGCCGATCAGGGTGATGACGGAGCCCGTCACGACGGGCGGGAAGAACCGGACGAGCCGTGAGAAGTACGAGCTGACCACAAGCCCGAAGAGACTGGAGACGATGATGGCGCCGAAGACGATCGGCATGCCCGCCTCGACGCCGCCCTGTGTGGCGATGATCGTCAGCATCACGCCGACGCCCGCGAACGAGACGCCGTTGACGAAGGGCAGCCGTGAGCCGATGAAGTTGCCGATGCCGAGCGTCTGGAGCAGGGTCGCGACGCCCGCCATCAGGAGGCTGCCGCCCATGAGTACGGCCGTGTCCCCCGGTGACATCTTCGCCGCGACGGCCACGACGAGCGGGACGGAGACCGCGCCCGCGTACATGGAGGCGACGTGCTGGAGGCTGGCGACGAGCATGCGGCCCGGCGGCAGGATCTCGTCGACCGGGTGGACCTCGGGGGCGGCGGCGCTCGCGTCCGCGGTCTTCGCTTCAGAACTCATGGATGGCGCTTCTTCCGTTGCGTGACGCCGGAAGCCGGCCCCGTTCCATGGGAGTTCACTGAGACGCGGAACAGGGCCAACGTAACCGACTGGAAAGTAACTTCCGCCATACGGTCGACGGCGCCACGACGTTACGTCAGTGCACCCCGGCAGCGGAAGACCCCTTGTGTGAGGAGTGCGTGCGCTGTTCGGCGATGGCCCCGCCGCCCTCCATCGGCGCCGTGACGTCGTCGTCCTCGCGGCCCTTGCCGATGTGGTTGAAGACCAGGTTCAGGAGGACGGCCGCCACGCAGCCCGTGGAGATGCCCGAGTCGAGGATGATCTTCGCGGTCTCCGGGAACGCGTGGTAGAACTCCGGCGCCGCGATCGGGATCAGACCGACGGCCAGCGAGACGGCCACGATCAGGACGTTGTTGTCCTTCTCCAGGTTGGCCTTGACCAGCGTCTGGATGCCGCTCGCCGCGACCGAGCCGAAGAGCACCACACCCGCGCCGCCGAGCACCGGACGCGGCACGACCGCGATCAGCGAGGCGGCCATCGGGCAGAGGCCCATCAGGACGAGGAAGCCGCCGCCGACGGCCACGACGTACCGGCTGCGGATCTTGGTCATCGCGACCAGGCCGATGTTCTGGGCGAAGGCGCTGCACATGAAGCCGTTGAAGAGCGGGCTGACGGCCGAGCCGAGACAGTCGGCGCGCAGACCCGCGGCGATCGTCTTCTCGTCGGCGGGACGGTCGACGATCTCACCGAGGGCGAGCATGTCGGCCGTGGACTCCGTCATCGAGACGACCATGACGACGCAGAGCGAGACGATCGCGGCGGCCGCGAACTGCGGGGCGCCGAAGTGGAAGGGCGACGGGAAGCCGACGATGTCCGCCTCGCCGATCGGGCTGAAGTCCGTGGCGTTGAACGGGATCGCGATGAGCGTGCCGACGACCAGGCCGAGCAGGACCGCGATCTGCTTGACGAAGCCGGTGGTGAAGCGGCGCAGCAGCAGCACGACGACGAGGGTGATGCCCGCGAGGCCGAGGTTCTTCATCGAGCCGTAGTCGTCGGCGCCCGGCACCGGACCCTGCGCCCAGCCGAAGGCGACCGGCATCAGCGAGATGCCGATGAGCGTGATGACCGTGCCGGTGACCACCGGCGGGAAGAACCGCACCATCTTGGAGAAGAACGGGGCGGCGATGAAGCCGAGGACGCCGGCGACGATCACCGCGCCGAAGATGATCGGCAGCGCGTCGTCCTTGTCCTTGGTGGAGTCGACGACGGCGAGCATGGGGGCGACACCGGCGAACGTGACGCCGTTGACGAAGGGCAGCCGGGCGCCGATCTTCCAGATGCCGAGCGTCTGGAGGAAGGTCGCGAGGCCCGCGGTGAAGAGGCAGGCGCCGGTCAGGAAGGTGAGTTCCTTCGCGGAGAGGCCGACAGCGGCGCCGACGATGAGCGGCGGTGCGACGACGCCCGCGTACATGGCGGCCACGTGCTGAAGGCCGGTGGTGGCCATCTTCAGGGGCGGAAGCTTCTCGTCGACCGGGTGCACGGGTGGAGGTATGGAGGCTTCGCCGTCGCTGTCGGACGGCTCCGGGGTGGTGCCCTGCTTGGTGAACCTGGGCTGAGTGGCCACTGTGGCTCCTCCGGTTGTTTTCCAGTACCGGCTGGACACCGGCGCTTTTCGCTTCTGGGAGGTGGTGCGTGGTGCGGGGAACGCTCGGTATTCGGTTGTGGGAATGCGCCCAGGTAGTGCTGACCGCCCCGGGAACGTGAAGCTTTGGGCCACGTTCCCGGGGCGGCACTTGAGCAGCCCGCTCGGCTGCTCAAGTCCGGTCGGGGGCCGTCCCCCCCGACCGGAGTTCTCGTTGTCAGCTCCCGGCGGCGATCCGCGCGAGTCGCTGCGCCTCGTCCCGCGTGGAGCGGGCTATGGCGTCCTCGTCGGCGTGGAGCAGGCGGCCGTTCTCGACGACCGGTTCACCGTTGACGAGGGAGAGTGTGACCGGGGCCGCCGCGCCGAAGACGACGGCGGTCACCGGGTCGGCGATCGAGGCGTGCCCGATGCCGTCGATCTTCCAGAGGACGAGGTCGGCGAGCTTGCCGGCCTCCAGGGAGCCGATCTGCGTGGCCCGGCCGAGGACTTGGGCGCCGCCGTAGGTGCCGAGGCGCAGGGCCTGGCGGGCGTTGAGCGCGGCTTCCCTGTGCGCACCGAGGCGGTTGATCAGCAGGGCGTTGCGCAGCTCGGTGTGGAGTTCGCCGGACTCGTTGGAGGCGGTGCCGTCGACGCCGAGGCCGACGGGGACGCCCGCCCTCAGCATGTCGGGGACGCGGGCGATGCCGGCCGCCAGGCGCGCGTTGGACGAGGGGCAGTGGGCCACGCCCGTACCGGTGCGGGCGAAGGCGGCGATGTCGGAGTCGTTCATGTGGACGCAGTGCGCCATCCACACGTCATCGCCGAGCCAGCCGGTCGACTCGAAGTAGTCGGTCGGGCCCATGCCGAAGAGCTCGTGGCAGAACTTCTCCTCCTCGACCGTCTCGCTGCCGTGGGTGTGCAGCCGTACGCCCAGTCGGCGGGCCAACTCGGCGCCCTGCTTCATGAGTTCGGTGGACACGGAGAACGGCGAGCAGGGGGCCACGGCCACCTGCGTCATCGCGTCGTAGGACGCGTCGTGGTGCCGCTCGACCGTCTCCTCGGTCGCGGCGAGCGCCCCCTCCAGGGTCTCCACGGCGAAGTCCGGCGGCAGGCCGCCGTCCTTCTCGCTGCGGTCCATGGAGCCGCGGGCCAGGGTGAACCGGACGCCCATCTCGGAGGCGGCGCGGATGATCGACCCGGAGAGGTCGCCGGAGCCGCGGGGGAAGACGTAGTGGTGGTCCATGGCGGTGGTGACACCGCCGCGGACCATCATGCCGAGGGAGCCCTGCGCGGCGGCGTACGTCATCTGCTCGTCGATGCGCGCCCACGTCGGGTACAGCGCCGTCAGCCAGTTGAACAGGTTGTGGTCGGTGGCCAGGCCCCGGGTGATCCACTGGTAGAAGTGGTGGTGGGTGTTGACCAGGCCGGGGGTGACGAGGTGGCCGGTGGCGTCCACGCGGCGTATGACGCCCTGAAGGCCCTCGGGGGCCTTTCCGGCGCCGATGGACTCGATCCGGTTGCCCGCGACGACCACGTACCCCGAGGCGTACTCGGTGTCGTGGGCGTCGACCGTCGCGATGGCGGCGTTCTCGATGACGAGGCGCCGGACGGCGCCTTCCTGGGGTGCCGATGCTGCCATGGTGCTTCCTCTTCTACTCGTGGCGCTGCGATGCGGGCACGGCATGACCCTAGGAAGATTTGAGTGCCGCGGCCGAGGAGCCACGGGTGCCGAGATGGTGGAAGAACAGGTTGAGCGAGACGGCGACCAGTGCGCCGGCGCTGATGCCGGAGCCGAGGACGGTCTGCGCCCAGGCGGGGAACTCCGCGTAGAAGGTGGGCGCGGCGAGCGGGATGATGCCCGCTCCGAGCGACACGGCCACCAGGATGATGTTGGAGCTGTCGTCGAGGCCCGCCTCGGAGAGCGTACGGATGCCGCTGACCGCGATGGAGCCGAAGAGGACGATGCCCGCGCCGCCGAGCACCGGCATGGGGACCACGTTGACGACCGCGCCGAGCACCGGGAAGGCGCCGAGGACGATGAGCGCGCCACCGGCGACGGCGACGACGTAGCGGCTGCGTACGCGGGTCAGCGAGACCACGCCGACGTTCTGCGCGAAGGCGGAGGTCGGGAAGCCGCCGAAGACGGGGCCGACCAGGGTGGCGATGCCGTCGGTGCGCAGCCCGCGGGTGATGGTCCTGCCGTCGGTCCTGCGCTCGCAGATCTCGCCGAGGGCGAGCATGCCGGCCGAGGACTCGGTCATCAGGACCAGCATCACGATGCAGAGCGAGAGGATCGCGGCGGGCTGGAAGGTGGGCGCCCCGGAGGCGAACGGCGTGGGCAGCGCGGCCAGCGGCGCGGACTGCACGGAGGTGAAGTCCGCCATGCCGAACGGGATGGCGGCCAGCGTGCCGATGAACATGCCCGCGAGCAGGGCGACTTGCTTGAGGAAGCCGCGGCCGAAGCGCTGGAAGACCAGGATCACGACGAGCGTGAAGGCGGCGAGCGCGAGGTACTTCATGTCGCCGAAGGTCGGGTCGGTGTCGTCGCCGCCCTGCGCCCACTTCACGGGCACGGGCATCAGCGTGACGCCGATGAGGGTGATGACGACCCCGGTGACCAGCGGCGGGAAGAAGCGCAGTAGCCGGCCGAAGAAGGGGCCTATGACGAGGCAGAAGACACCGGCGACCATCACCGCGCCGTAGATGGCGGGGAGTTGCCCGCCCTTGGCGTTGGTCTCGGCGATGGCGAGGATGGGCGCGATGCCCGCCGAGGAGGCGGCGTTCACGAACGGCAGGCGGTTGCCGACGAAGCCCTTGACCCCGAGGGTCTGAAGGATGGTGGCGAGACCGGCGATGAGCAGTCCGGCGGCGATCAGCCGGGTCTGTGCCACGGTGTCCAGGCCGCAGGCCTGGCCGATGATCAGCGGAGGGGTGACCACGCCCGCGTACATGGCGGCGATGTGCTGGAGCGCGGCGGGGACGAGCCGCGAGGGGTGGAGCTTCTCGTCCACCGGGTGACAGTCGAGGGCTGACGCGTCTTTCGTCGGCTCCGTTCCCGCTGTCATCTCCGATGGGGTGGAACACGGGCCTTCTGCCGGCCCCGATGCAGGCTGTGCCATTGCTGTTCCCTCCGGTGTGGCGCGCCCCCGCCCGCTGCGGTGGGGCGGGGGCGCGCGTCCCGCGTCAGAGGTTGGTCATGTCGACCGGGATCTTCGGCTCGACGCCGTCCCGCAGGATGGTGGCCTCGATGAGGCCGTAGGGGCGGTCGGCGGCGTAGTAGACGGCTCCGTCCTTGGCCTCGTTGTCGAGGCCGAAGGGCGAGAGGTCCTGACGGAAGTGGTGCTTGTTGGGCGCGGAGAAGCGGATCTCGTCGATCTCGCTGCGGTTGTTGATGACCCGCGAGCCCATCTGGTAGAGCGTCTGCTGCAACGACAGCGAGTAGGTCTCCACGAAGGCGTGCAGGATGTGCTTCTTGGCCTGCTCGTACGACCGCTCCCAGCTCGGCATGCGCTGCTCGTCGCTGGTCCAGTTGTGCCGCCACCAGGTGGACAGGGAGGTGGCGAGGATGCGGTCGTAATCCTCCTTGAGCGTCGTGTACTTGTCCTTGATGAAGCCCCAGAACTCCGAGTTGGTGCTGTTCATCACGGTCAGGTCCTTCAGACCCGAGAGGACCTCGAACTTCTCGCCGTCGTAGGTGATCTGGGCGAGCCGCGTCTCCTGGCCCTGGCGGACGAAGGAGTGGTTGACCTCGTCGGCGCCGATGAACTTGGCGTTGCTGTCGGAGCCGCCGATGCGCGCCCAGGAGTACTCCTCGATCCGGATCCGCGCGCGGTGGATCGAGGGCTGGCTGTCCACGAAGTGCCGGGCGAGGTGGATGCCGTACTGCTCGGCGGAGTCGATGCCGTACTCCTTGGCGAACGCGAAGCAGGTGTTCTTCGTCGTGTCCGTCGGCAGGCAGTTGGCGTTCGAGCCGTTGTAGTGGACGTCGTCCAGGTCGCCGGAGAGGGCGACGGAGACGTTCAGGTCCTTGATGTGGTGGGTGTCGCCGTCCCGCGTGATCTTTACGACCCGGTTCTCAGCCTTGCCGTACTGGTTCTGTCCCAGAATGGTGGGCATGTCTGCTAGCTCCCTCGGTAAACGGAGTAGCCGAACGGGTTGAGCAGCAGCGGTACGTGGTAGTGCTCGCCCGGCGTGACGGCGAACGTGATCGCCACCTCCGGGAAGAACGCTCCGGTCGTGCCGCTGTCCCGATTCGCGGGGGCGTCCTGCTGCGCCTCGGCTTGCTGGTTCTTCGACTTCAGGAAGTACGCCTCGGTCTCGAAGTCGAGGCGTACGTGGGTGGTGCCCTCCGGCAGCGCCGGCAGGTCCTTGCAGCGTCCGTCGGCGTCGGTCGCGCTGCCGCCGAGCTCCTGCCACTTCTCGCCGGAGCCGCTGCGGGCCGACAGGGAGATGGCGACGCCCGCGGCGGGGCGTCCGACGCTGGTGTCCAGGATGTGCGTGGACACCGAGGCGGTGGTTTCCGTACTCATGCTGATTCCTGTTCCAGGAGGCGGGTCAGACGGATGCGGTTGATCTTGCCCAGTTCGGCGCGGACGATTTCCCGCTCCTGCTCGGGCGAGCTGCCGATCCGTTCCTTGACCGCGTCCCGCATCTGCTCACCGGTGCGGCCGGTGGCGCAGATCAGGAAGACGTGACCGAACTTCTCCTGGTAGGCCAGGTTCAGTTCGAGCATCTCGGCCTTGAGCTCCTCGGAGGCGCCGGCCATGCCCCGCTGTTCACGGGACGAGGTCGGGTCTCCCGGCTTCGGGCGGCCGATCGGCGGATGCCCCGCCATCGCCTCGGCGAGATCGTCCGCGGTGAGCTCCGCCATGGCGGCGTCGCTCGCGGCGAAGAGGGCTTCGACGGTGGCGTAGGGGCGCTGGGCGAGCAGTCTGCTCCCCCACGCCGAAGAGGCACAGGCCTCATGGAGGGCGGCGGTGGCCGCGGCCTCCGGCAAGGCATTGAACCGGGCGATGCCCGGCGTCTTACTCGAAGTCACGGGAGCCTCCGTGGCCTTGTGCTGGACGGGCTGCGGAACAGCTAAGACCTTGAAGAACACGGCGTCAACAGTTTGTTGAAATAACTTGAACAAAGAAGCCGCCACCCGGCTGGACGGGTGACGGCTCGGCCGCGCAGCGTGATCGCGCGGCGGGGGACGGACGTGGATCATTCGTGGGACGGACGGGGATCATTCGCCCTTCGCGGCGCTCTCCCTGTTCAGGTAGTTGTAGACGGTGAAGCGGGAGACGCCGAGCGCGCCCGCGACCGTCTCGACGCCGTGCCGCACGGCGAACGCGCCGCGCGCCTCCAGAATCCGCACGACCTCCTGCTTCGCCTTCCGGTCGAGCTCGGCGAGGGGCCGGCCCCGCTTGCGCTCCAGGGCGAGCAGGATGTGGTCCAGGGAGTCGGCGAGCTGCGGCAGCTTCACGGCCACCACGTCCTCGCCCTCCCAGGCCAGGACCACGTCGTCGGCCCCCGCCTGGTCGGGCGGCATCATCGTGCCGCCCATGGCGTCCACCAGCGGCTTGACCGCGGTGACGAAGGGGTCGTCCCCGAAAACGGTCACTTATCCGCCTCCCCCGGCTCGCGCGGCTCCCCCGGTTCACCGATCACGTTGACCTGGAGCGAGACGCGGGTGGCGCCCGCCCCCAGGGTCTGGCGCAGCATCGCGTCGACGGCGGTCAGGACCGCGTCGACGTCACCCTCGGCCGTGTTGCCGAACGGGCCCACGTCGACGGTGTCCAGCGGGGCCTTCTGGATCACCTCACGGGCCACCAGGGCATGGGGCGGGGCCTCGTCGAGGTCGAACGGTTCGGTCGTGAACTCCACTCTCAATCGCACGCCGCCAACCTACTGCCGTCGGCTGAATTTTCGGCAGGGCCCTCTTGACAGCTTCCGTGGACGACAGGCACTCTTCCATCAAGCAGAAATGAACTTCCGCAATACGGAAGGAGCGCGGAAGCCCCATGGGATACTCCGACCAGCGCTTCAATGTGAACCTGTCGATCCTCTTCACCGAGCTCCCGCTCCTGGAGCGCCCCGCGGCCGCCGCGAAGGCCGGCTTCGGCGCGGTCGAGCTGTGGTGGCCCTGGGTCGACGCCCCCACCCCCGAGCAGTCCGAGCTCGACGCCCTCAAGCAGGCGATCGAGGACGCGGGCGTCCAGTTGGTGGGCCTGAACTTCTACGCCGGCCAGTTGCCCGGGCCCGACCGCGGCGCCCTCTCCGTGCCCGGCGAGGAGAGCGAGAAATTCCGCGCCAACCTCGCGGTGGCCGCCGACTTCGCGAAGTCCCTCGGCTGCACGGCGCTCAACGCGCTGTACGGCAACCGCGTCGACGGAGTGGACCCGGCCGTCCAGGACGAACTCGCCCTGGAGAACCTGGTGCTCGCCGCCCGAGAGGCCGACCGCGTCGGCGCGATCCTGCTGATCGAGGCGCTCAACGCGCCCGAGTCGCCCAAGTGCCCGATCGTGAGCGCCCCCAAGGCGATCGAGATCGTGGACAAGGTGAACGCGGCGAGCGGGCTCGGCAACGCGAAGTTCCTCATGGACCTGTACCACCTGTCCATGAACGGCGAGGACCTGCCCTCGGTCATCGAGCGGTACGCCGCCAAGACCGGGCACGTGCAGATCGCGGACAACCCCGGCCGCGGCGCGCCCGGCACGGGGTCGCTGCCGCTGGAAGCCCTGCTCGACCAGCTGCACGCCGCTGGATACGAGGGGTGGGTCGGCCTGGAGTACAAGCCGGGCGACAGGCCCAGCGCGGAGGCCTTCGGCTGGCTGCCGGCTGGGAACTAGCCGCCTCTTCGCGGCGATTTCCTCCCACCCACCCGTTCGCCCCGCGGCTGACTCCGCGACGTAGGAACGCAGTTAGAAAGGCACCCTCATGAGCAACCTTCCCAAGATCGCGTGGATCGGCCTCGGCATCATGGGCTCCCCCATGTCCGAGAACTTGATCAAGGCGGGTTACTCCGTCACCGGTTACACCCTGGAGCAGGACAAGCTGGACCGGCTCGCCGCCGCCGGCGGTACGGCGGCGAAGTCCATCGCCGAGGCCGTCGGGGACGCCGACGTCATCGTCACGATGGTGCCCGCCTCCCCGCAGGTCGAGGCCATCGCGTACGGTCCTGACGGCATCCTGGAGAACGCGAGGTCCGGCGCGCTGATCGTCGACATGTCGTCGATCACCCCGCAGACCTCCGTGGACCTGGCCAAGGCCGCGAAGGACAAGGGCCTGCGCGTCCTGGACGCCCCGGTCTCCGGCGGCGAGGCGGGCGCCATCGAGGCCGTGCTCTCCATCATGGTCGGCGGCGACCAGGCCGACTTCGACGAGGCCAAGCCGCTCCTCGACGCGCTCGGCAAGACCATCGTGCTGTGCGGTCCGCACGGCTCGGGCCAGACCGTCAAGGCCGCCAACCAGCTCATCGTCGCCGTCAACATCCAGGCGTGCGCCGAGGCCGTGGTCTTCCTGGAGAAGTCCGGCGTCGACCTGAAGGCCGCGCTCGACGTGCTGAACGGCGGCCTCGCGGGCTCGACCGTCCTGACCCGCAAGAAGGACAACTTCCTGAACCGGGACTTCAAGCCCGGCTTCCGGATCGACCTGCACCACAAGGACATGGGCATCGTCACCGACGCCGCCCGCAACGTGGGCGCCGCCCTGCCGGTCGGCGGGGTGGTCGCCCAGCTCGTGGCCTCGCTGCGCGCCCAGGGTGACGGCGGCCTCGACCACTCCGCCCTGCTGCGCTCCGTCGAGCGCCTCTCGGGCGCCGAGCTCTAGCCACCGGGCTCCCCCTGAACTTCCGGGCCGTGGCGGCGCTGACACCTGTCCTGTCGCGCCCAGGCGCCGCCGCGGCCCGGAACCCTTGTCACCCTTGCCGCACCGCTCTTGGATCGCGGCTCGTGCAACACCCACCAAAAACTTCAACAAACTGTTGACGTAGCTGCTCAGGGCTCCATACGCTCCCGAACACCGTCACCAGTCGAAGCAGTTCCGTATGGAAGGTCAACCTCGCCACCATGTCGAAGCGTGTGCTCACGACCGAGTCCGGCGCCCCCGTCGCCGACAACCAGAACTCCGCCACCGCCGGCATTGGTGGCCCGATCCTTCTCCAGGACCAGCACCTCCTGGAGAAGCTCGCCCGCTTCAACCGTGAGCGCATCCCGGAGCGTGTCGTGCACGCCCGCGGCTCCGGCGCGTACGGCTACTTCGAGGTGACCGACGACGTCACCGGCTTCACCCACGCCGACTTCCTGGGTGAGATCGGCAAGCGCACCGAGGTGTTCACCCGCTTCTCCACCGTGGCGGACAGCCTCGGCGGCGCGGACGCGGTCCGTGACCCGCGCGGCTTCGCGGTGAAGTTCTACACCGAAGAGGGCAACTACGACCTCGTCGGCAACAACACCCCGGTGTTCTTCATCAAGGACCCGATCAAGTTCCCCGACTTCATCCACTCCCAGAAGCGCGACCCCTTCACGGGCAAGCAGGAGCCGGACAACGTCTGGGACTTCTGGGCGCACTCCCCCGAGGCCACGCACCAGGTGACCTGGCTGATGGGTGACCGCGGCATCCCCGCCTCGTACCGTCACATGAACGGCTACGGTTCGCACACCTACCAGTGGACGAACGCGCAGGGCGAGGCCTTCTTCGTCAAGTACCACTTCAAGACGAACCAGGGCATCCGCAGCCTCTCCGCCGAGCAGGGCGCCGAGCTCGCGGGCAAGGACGCCAACAGCCACCAGACCGACCTCCTCCAGGCGATCGAGCGCGGCGTGAACCCGTCCTGGACGCTGCACGTGCAGATCATGCCGGCGGCGGAGGCGGCCGATTACCGCTTCAACCCGTTCGACCTCACCAAGGTGTGGCCGCACAAGGACTACCCGCTCCAGCGCGTGGGCCGTCTGGTCCTCGACCGCAACCCGGACAACGTGTTCGCGGAGGTGGAGCAGGCCGCCTTCTCCCCGAACAACTTCGTGCCCGGCATCGGTCCGTCCCCCGACAAGATGCTCCAGGGCCGCCTGTTCGCCTACGCGGACGCGCACCGCTACCGCCTGGGCGTCAACCACACCCTGCTCGCGGTGAACGCGCCGAAGGCGACGAAGGCCGACAACTACGGCCGCGACGGTCTCATGGCGTCCAACGCCTACGGCCGTGACCGCAAGAACTACGAGCCCAACTCGTACGACGGTCCCGTCGAGACCGGCCAGGCCCTCTCCGCCCCGCTCGCCGTCCACGGCCACACGGGCACGCACGAGGCCCCCGCCCACACCAAGGACGACGACTTCTTCCAGGCCGGTGAGCTGTACCGCCTGTTCTCGGAGGACGAGAAGGCGCGCCTGGTGGCGAACATCGCCGGCGGCCTCTCGCAGGTCTCCCGCGACGACGTCATCGAGAAGAACCTCGCCCACTTCCACGCCGCCGACGCCGACTACGGCAAGCGCCTCGAGGAGGCCGTCCGCGCCCTGCGCGAGGACTGAGGCGCTACAGCTTCACCGGGGGCCGACGGGAGGTCGGCCCCCGGTGTTGAGCCCGACCCGTGTCACGCACCCGGATGAGGGGTGGTACGTGGCGCCGTCGGGCAGGCCGGTCCGCGGCGGCTCTGCGAGCCAGTGCGGTGGTGAAGGGCCGCGGCTTCCCTCTCGACCTGAGAGAGGGGACCCCACGGCCCGTCGCATCCGCCGCGGTCCCTCGCCCCTGGGCGTTGAGGCACCATGAACTCCGCCCGGCAGCGCGCATGCATGTTCCGCCAGTCGCGCGCGGTCGGGCGGCATCAACTCCACGTTTCTCACGGCCGGAGCGCCGGGTGCGGGCGGTCCCGTACCCGGCGCTCTCATGTGCCCGTGGGTCCGGCGAGTGAACGGTGGGCGTTGTCGATCAGCTCCTTGTAGGTGAGGACCTCGACACGGACGGTGTGGGTGTTGAACGTCCGCAGCGCGTCGTCGATCTCCTCCTCGGGCACGTCGGGTTGCAGGGCGGGGTGGCCGATCAGGACCAGCGCACTGGCTCTGCGCACCTCGATGCCGAACTCCTCGCGGATTTCACCGCGGTGCTCGTCCAGGCCCGTCAGGTAGTTGACGGCCTGCCCTACGGCGTCATGCACTCTGGCAGTGGGCACCCAGGCGTTGCGATACCGCTTGACCAGCGGCCCGTCGAGGCCCATGGCGCGCTTGAGCTCGACGATGTGCAGTGCGCCGTCGCCGCGCAGCAGGGGTATGTCCACCTCGTCACCGGGCACGAGGCGCCGTTGGGCGGCTTCGCCCACATAGCGGCCACCGAAGATCCAGGGCTGGCCCTGCAGAGCCCGCTGCAACTCGTGCTCGGATGCGCCGGGGTCCTCGACGACCGTGCGCAGCGCCTCCAGGCCGGCCGCCCGGCGCCGCAATTCCGCGGCTCGCAACAGGAGTTGCCCCTCGTCGTCGGAGGCCAGCAGCGCCAGTGCCTCCGGTGAGGTGACGATCTTCCGGGCGGCCTCGGCCGGGTCCTCCACGTCGACGCGGTCATCGCGCAGAATGCGCGCCAGCCAGAGCGCCGTCTCCGCCCGGCCGCGCGGGATGACGTAACGTCCCGGGCGGTCTTCGGGGGCCTCCATGAACCGGGTGTCCTCGCCCTGCGCCCGGAAGTGCTCCACCAGCTCCGCGGCGGTGGCGTCAGGCCGGTCCTTCAGATGCTCCTGGGCGGCGGACACCATCCAGTGATGGGTCGCCCACATCGTGTGCGCGAGGAAATCACGGCTGGTCTCGTTGCGCGCCCCGTCCTGGAAGAGTCGGTAGCGCTCCTCGAAGTCTTGCTGGAGGATGCGTCCCTCCGCATAGGCCAGTGAGTCGTGCAGTTGCCGGACGGCCTCCCACTCGCTCGCGCGCGCCGCCGCCTCCCGGGCCAGCGTCAGCAGCCGGGCGAGCTCCTTGCCGCCCCGGCGCTTGCTGCTCCGCCCGCCGTGCATGTGCGCCACCACGCCGGACACGGCCTCCCGCACCCCCTCGTCGGTGATGCCCTCGCTCACCGCGCGCAACTGCCACTCCAGCGCCATGTCCGCCCGTGTCGTCATGTCCGCCAGTGTGCCGCCCGGCACTGACAACGCCCCGCGTACGCGGAAGGGGCGGTCCACCCCCCTCGGGTGGACCGCCCCTGGCTTCGGCGGAGGTGTCAGACCTTCAGCGGGCGGATCGCCGTAGGCGCGTGCGCCGGCTCCGTCGCGATCTCCTCGAACTCCTTGACGGCGCTGATGTCCGCCGTCGGGCTCATGGAGATGTTCGTGATCCGCTCCAGGATCGCCTCGACGACCACCGGCACGCGGTGCTCCACCGCGAGCTTCTTCGCCTGCTCGAAGGCGTCGGCGAGGTCGGCCGGGTCGGTGACACGGATCGCCTTGCAGCCCAGGCCCTCGGCGACCTTGACGTGGTCGACGCCGTACACACCGAGTTCCGGGCTGTTCTGGTTCTCAAACTCCAGATTGACCTGGAAGTTGATGTCCAGGCCGATCTGCGCCTGGCGGATCAGGCCCAGGTAGGCGTTGTTCACGAGGACGTGCACGTACGGGATGCGGTGCTGCGCCCCGACCGCCAGCTCCTCGATCATGAACTGGAAGTCGTAGTCACCGGAGAGCGCGACGACCGGGGTCTCCGGGTCGGCCTTCGCGACGCCGAGCGCGGCCGGGATGGTCCAGCCGAGCGGGCCCGCCTGGCCGCAGTTGATCCAGTGCCGCGGCTTGTAGACGTGCAGCATCTGGGCGCCGGCGATCTGCGAGAGGCCGATCGTGGTGACGTACCGCGTCTCGGGGCCGAAGGCCTTGTTCATCTCCTCGTACACGCGCTGCGGCTTCATCGGCACGTTGTCGAAGTGCGTGCGGCGCTGGAGGGTCTCCTTGCGCCGCAGGTGCGAGGCGACCCACTGCGAGCGGTCGGGCAGCTTGCCCGCGGCCTTCAGCTCCTTCGCCACCTCGACGAACAGTTCGAGGGCGGCCTTCGCGTCGGAGGCGATCCCGTAGTCGGGGGCGAAGATCTTGCCGATCTGCGTCGGCTCGATGTCGACGTGCACGAACTTGCGGCCCTGCGTGTACACGTCCAGCTTGTAGCCGGTGTGACGGTTGGCCCAGCGGTTGCCGATGCCGAGGACGAAGTCCGACTCCAGGAACGTGGCGTTGCCGTAGCGGTGGCCGGTCTGCTGGCCGACCATGCCCGCGTTCAGGTCGTGGTCGTCGGGGATGGTGCCCCAGCCCATCAGGGTCGGCACGACGGGGGTGTTGGTGAGCTCGGCGAACTCGACCAGCAGATCGGAGGCGTCGGCGTTGATGATGCCTCCGCCCGCGACGATCAGCGGCCGCTCGGACTCCAGGAGGAAGCCGATCGCCTTCTCGATCTGGGCACGGGAGGCGGCCGGCTTGTAGACCGGCAGCGGCTCGTACGTCTCGGGGTCGAACTCGATCTCGGTCTGCTGGACGTCGATCGGCAGGTCGATGAGGACGGGTCCGGGACGGCCCGAGCGCATCAGGTGGAACGCCTGCTGGAAGATGCCGGGGACCTGCGCGGCCTCCAGGACGGTGACGGCCATCTTGGTCACCGGCTTGGCGATCGTCGCGATGTCGACGGCCTGGAAGTCCTCCTTGTGGAGCAGGTGCGTCGGTGCCTGGCCCGTGATGCACAGGATCGGGATCGAGTCGCCGATCGCGGAGTACAGGCCGGTGATCATGTCGGTTCCGGCCGGGCCCGACGTACCGATGCAGACGCCGATGTTGCCGGGGTTGGCGCGGGTGTACCCCTCGGCCATGTGCGAGGCGCCCTCGACGTGGCGGGCGAGGGTGTGGTCGATGCCACCGCCCTCCTTGAGCGCCTTGTAGAAGGGGTTGATCGCGGCGCCGGGGACGCCGAACGCGTTGACGACGCCTTCACGCTTGAGGATCTCAACTGCCGCGCGGACAGCGGTCATACGAGCCATGGGGTTCTCCTGCTTCGACAGCTTCGACAGCTTTTCTGCTGCCGGATACGGCTGGCGGATCCGGCTCCCGTCGCGCCCCGCGGTGAGCTTCTGTTTCCGCATTGTGGAAATAATGTTCTGCTATATGGAAGCAATGTAAGGGGGTTCGGCGAAGACCGTCAAGAGACGGCCGGTGATACGGCCGCGGAACGCGGTTGCGGGACACGGCCGTCGGCCGCGTGGAGTACGGCACCCCGGCTCTGCGCAATGTGCGTAACGCGCCTCACGCGGAGCCCTCCGGGTGGAGGATGGGGGGACGGCTTATGGCGTACGGCGGGCGGTACAGCCGCGGGCGTTACAGGGCGGGCGTTACAGGGCGGGCTTACGTGGCGGGCGGTACAGAGCGGGCGGTGGAGACGATGACGGCAGGTGGCGTTCCGGTGCGGTGCCCGGGCTGCCGGCGCGAGCACCTGTACGAGGCCCCGCCCCTCCCCTGCGCCTGCGGAGCGCCCGTGTCACCGCCGGTGGCCCGCGGGGCACCGCTGACGCCGGTCACCGACCGGAGCTGGGCGGACGAGTGGGTCACGGTCCGCTGCTGGGCCTGCGGCCGCCAGGGACAGTGGCCACAGCCGGAACTGGACTGCGACTGCGGGCGCGTCCTGCGGGTGCCGGTGATACCGGCCCTGAGGGCTCCGGGGCGCGCCGGCGATCCGGGGCACCCCAGCGGCCTGGGGCACGCCGGCGGTCCGGGGCGCTCCAGCGGTCCGGGGCGCTCCAGCCGTCCGGGGCATGCCAGCGCTCCCGGGGAGGAGTTGCCGCCGGGAGTCGAGGAGGCCGCTGTGGGGTCTGCTGGCGGGGCCGCCGCGGGGTCTGCCGAGGAGACCGCGGCGGGGTCTGTCGAGGGGAGTGCCGGCGAGGGCGCTGTGGGGTCTGCCGACAAGGCCACCGCGGGGCCTGCCGCCGAGACTGCCGCGGGGCCTGCCGACAAGGCCACCGTGAGGCCCTCTGACGAGGCCACCGCGGGGCCTGCCGCCGAGACTGCCGCGGGGCCTGCCGACAAGGCCACCGTGAGGCCCTCTGACGAGGCCGCCGAGGGACCTGTCGGCGAGGCCGCCGGGGCGCCGGCCGAAGCTGTGCGTCCCGTTGCGCCCGCCCATATCCCGCTTCCCCGCACAGCCCCGCGCCCCCGCCCCGCCTTCCGGCCCCTGCCCGTCCGGGACGCCCGCGACGCGGTCGCCGTCAGCGCGCTGTACCTGCGCTGGCTCGGCTACTCCGACACCCGCAGCACCCCCCGCGCCCGGCCCTCGGCGGTGCGCATCACCGCGCGCGGCATGCTGGCCCAGGTGGATCCGGCCCTGCGGCGCACCACCCCTCGCGACATCGAGTGCCTGTGGCTCACGGCCATGACAGGCCCCTCCGAGACGCCGCTCGCCTGCGCCTTCTTCTCCCTCGCCGGATATACGGACACCGCCCGCGCCCGCGCGGACACCCTAGGCGTGCCGCTGTTCACGCTGGACCTCACGGGAACCCCGCAGCCGGTCAACGGCGCGGCGGACGAGCTGGTGGCCACGGGCGCGTGAGCGCGCGGCCGTCCGCCAGGGCCACCCTGCCCGTGCCGGCACGAAATACTCACCCCATGCCGACCCGCACCCACATCCACACCCACATCCGCATCCGCCCCGCCGCCACCTCCGACCTCCCCTCGCTCCAGGACATCGAGCGCGCCGCGGGGGAACCGTTCCGCGCGCTCGGCATGGCGGCCATCGCGGACGACGAGCCGCCGACGGTCGAGGAGTTGGAGCGATTCCGCGCGGCGGGCCGGGCCTGGGTGGCCGTGGACGTCGACGATGGCGGTGACGACGGCAGCGGCGGGACGCCCATCGCGTACGTCATCAGCGAGACGCTGGACAGCCGAAGTGAACACATCGAGCAGGTCTCCGTGCACCCCCGTGCCGCCCGCCGCGGCGTCGGCCGTGCCCTGATCGAGCATGTGGCGGCCCTGGCCCGCGCACAGGGCAGGACCGCGCTCACCCTCACCACGTTCACCGACGTCCCCTGGAACGCCCCGTACTACGCCCGCATCGGCTTCCGTCCGCTCCCGGAAGCGGAACTCACCCCGGCGCTCCGCGCCATCCGCGCGCACGAGGCGGAGCTCGGCCTCGACCAGTGGCCCCGCCTCTGCATGCGCCGCGACCTCACAGAAGGAGAACTCACGCCCGGACCGGGCGGAGTCACTCGCTGAACCGCTCCCTGAGCTCGACCTTGCGCACCTTCCCCGAGACCGTCATGGGGAAGGACTCCAGGATGCGCAGCGCCGCCGGGATCTTGTAGTGGGCCAACTTCCCCCGGCAGTAGCCCTGGAGCTCCTCCAGGGTCAGCGTGCCGCCGGGTTCGCGCAGGATCACGCAGGCGAGGGGCACCTCCCCGTACCGCTCGTCGGGGACGCCCACCACCTGGACGTCGGCGATCTCCGGATGGCCGTACAGGAACTCCTCGATCTCGCGCGGGTACACGTTCTCGCCACCCCTGATGATCATGTCCTTGATGCGGCCGACGATCTGGACGTACCCGTCCTCGCGCATGACCGCGAGGTCACCGGTGTGCATCCAGCGGCCCGCGTCGATGACCTCGGCGGTGCGTGCCGGTTCGTTCCAGTAGCCGAGCATGACGCCGTACCCGCGGGTGCACAGCTCCCCGGAGGCGCCGCGCGGCAGGGTGACGCCGGTCGCCGGGTCGACGACCTTCACCTCGATGTGCGGCAGTACCCGGCCGACCGTGCCCGTGCGGCGCTCCAGGTCGTCGTCGCGGCGCGTCTGGGTGGAGACGGGCGAGGTCTCGGTCATCCCGTAGCAGATGGAGACCTCCGCCATGTGCATCTCTGCGACCACCCGTTTCATCACCTCGACGGGACAGGGCGAGCCCGCCATGATGCCGGTGCGCAGTGAACTCAGGTCGTACGTGGCGAAGTCGGCGAGGTTCAGCTCCGCGATGAACATGGTCGGCACGCCGTACAGCGAGGTGCATCGCTCCCGCTCGACGGCGCGCAGCGTGGCCACGGGGTCGAAGGCCGGGGCGGGGATGACGATGCACGCGCCGTGGGAGGTGATGCCGAGGTTTCCCATCACCATGCCGAAACAGTGGTAGAAGGGCACGGGCAGACAGACGCGGTCCTGCTCGGTGTAGCCGACGGTGCGGCCCACCCAGTAGCCGTTGTTCAGGATGTTGTGGTGGGAGAGCGTGGCCCCTTTGGGGAAGCCGGTGGTTCCCGAGGTGTACTGAATGTTGACGGGGTCGTCGCATCTCAACTCCGCCTCACGCGCGAGGAGTTGCTCCGCCCCGACCGAGTCGGCGGCGCCCAGGAGCTCGTCCCACGAACGGTCCCCGATGTAGTGGACGGCGCGCAGCTCGGGGCAGCGGGGCCGCACCTCGTCGACGAGCGCGCGGTAGTCGCTGCTCTTGTGCGCCTGCGAGGCGACCAGGAGGGAGACCCCTGACTGGTTGAGCACGAACTCCAGCTCGTGGGCCCGGTAGGCCGGGTTGATGTTCACCATGATGGCGCCGATCCGCGCGGTGGCGTACTGCACGAGCACCCACTCGGCACAGTTCACCGCCCAGATCCCGACCCGGTCCCCCTTGGCGACCCCGGACCCGAGGAAGCCACGCGCGAGCCGCGCGACGGCGGCACCGAACTCGGCGTACGTCCAGCGGGCACCCGCCGCTACGTCCACGAGGGCGTCGCGGTCGGGCCAGGCGGCGATGGCCCGGTCGAGATTGCGCCCGATGGTGTCACCTAGGAGCGGGGTGCCGCTGGTGCCGTGGGCATACGAGAGCGGAGTTGCCCCGCTGTCTTCATCGGCGTACGGGTGTGCGCTCACCGGAAGTCCTCCTCGCGGCACCCCGCGCCCGAGCCCACGGCGGTCGCCTCGTACTGCTCGCACTGCAGGAGGGCGTTCTCCGTGAACCGCGCACCCGGCATCCCTGCCAACACATCCATGAGCCGCTCCCAAAACCCCTGTCGAAGCCACCGACGCCACCGAGCCTTTGTGAAGCACGGCGTCAAGTGTGACCCGCCGGTCAGCGCCGCGTCGACCCTCACGCACCTGAAGGAGCGACGTGACCTGCGACCATGCCCCATCCGAAAACGGGGCAGGCATGTTTACGTCGCGGTGGCCCGTGCTCGAACCGGCACCAGGCCGTCACCCATAACCCTGAACGAAGGTTGCCCATGAACAGGGAACTCGAGACGTTCATCAAGGTGTACCTCACTATGGAGCAAGCTCGTGACTCGACTTACGGATATCGAGTTCGCCAACGAGGAGTCCCTGTATGACTATCTCCAGAAGATGTATCAGCATCTTTTCGAAGGCGGCGAGCAGCAACCCGCCCCACCCATGCGCCCTGGAAGTCACCCGTAGGACCGGACCTTGGCGGTCCTCAGGCCGACGGCTGACGCGCTGATGAATTCAGCTCTTGCCGTGCTCCAGCCACTCGTCCCCTGACCCCTCCGCCGTCCGTTGCCGTAGGTCGACTCGTCGGATCTTTCCTGAGATCGTCTTGGGTAGTTCCTTCGTGAACTCGATGCGGCGCAGGCGCTTGTAGGGGGCCAGCACCGAACGGGTGTACTCGAAGATCGCCTCTGCCGTTTCCTCGCCCGGCGACCAGCCCTGCGTCAGCACGACGTACGCCTTGGGGACGGCCAGCCGCACGGCGTCCGGTGCGGGGACGACGGCCGCCTCCGCCACTGCCTCGTGTTCCAGGAGGGCGCTTTCCAGTTCGAACGGGGAGATCTTGTAGTCGGAGGCCTTGAAGACGTCGTCGGACCGGCCCACGTAGGTGATGTAGCCCTCGGCGTCGCGCGAACCGATGTCGCCCGTGCGGTAGTAGCCGCCCGTCATGGCCTCGGCCGTGCGCTCGGGGTCGCCGTGGTAGCCGGCCATCAGGCCGACGGGGTCCTTGCCGAGGTCGAGGGAGATCTCGCCCTCGGCGGCGGCGCCGGCGGCGTCGGGCCCGTCGGCCACCGGCTGTCCCGTCACCGGGTCGAGGAGTACGACGGTGTAGCCGGGCGTCGGGCGGCCCATGGAACCCGGCTTCAGCGGCTGGCCGGGTGAGTTGGCGACCTGTACGGCGGTCTCGGTCTGCCCGAAGCCGTCGCGGATGGTGACGCCCCAGTCGCGCCGCACCTGCTCGATGACCTCGGGGTTCAGCGGCTCACCCGCGGCGACGACCTCGCGCGGCGGGGTGCGGAGCTGGGTCAGGTCGGCCTGGATCAGCATGCGCCACACGGTGGGCGGCGCGCAGAACGAGGTGACTCCGGCGCGGTCCATCTCCGCCATGAGCCGTCCCGCGTCGAAGCGGGAGTAGTTGTGGATGAAGACCGTGGCCTCGGCGTTCCACGGGGCGAACAGGTTCGACCAGGCGTGCTTGGCCCAGCCGGGCGAGGAGATGTTGAGGTGGACGTCACCGGGTTTGAGGCCGATCCAGTACATCGTCGCCAAGTGGCCCACCGGGTAGGACACGTGGGTGTGCTCGACGAGCTTCGGGCGGGCGGTGGTGCCGGAGGTGAAGTAGAGCATCAGGGGGTCGTCGGCTCGGGTGATGCCGTCGGGCTCGAAGACGGTCGGTGCGTCGGCCACGCCTTCGTAAGGTTTCCAGCCGGGGCCAGGGCCAGGGCCGGGGCTGGTGCCGGTACCTGTGCCGGGGCCAGTGTTCGGTTCCTGGTCGTACGGGCGGCGCCGGCCCGCGTTCCGGCCGCTCGCGGTGCCGACCGCGATGCGTGTGTAGTCGCCGGGCACGTCGTCGAACTTCTCCGTGTCCTCGGCGCGTACGACGACGTGGCGGGCCCGGCCGCGGTCGATGCGGTCGCGGAGGTCGACGGGGCCGAGCAGCGGGGTCGCCGGGATGACGACGGCGCGCAGCTTCATCGCGGCGAGGGCGATCTCCCACAGCTCGGACTGGTTGCCGAGCATCACCAGGATGCGGTCGCCGGCCCGTACGCCTCGCTCGCGCAGCCAGTTGGCGGCCTGGTTAGAGCGGGTGAACAGGTGTGCGAAGGAGTGGCGGGCCTCGGTGCCGTCCTCCTCGACGATGTGCAGCGCGGTCTTCTCGTTGCCCTCCGCGATGGCGTCGAACCAGTCGAGCGCCCAGTTGAACCGCTCGGGCCGCGGCCAGGCGAAGCCCTCGTATGCGGCGGCGTAGTCCTCTCGGTGCCGCAGCAAGAAGTCCCGTGCGGTACGGAACTGCTCCGTGGCGCTGGTCCCGGTCGTCGTCATGCGCACCCCTGCTCGATTCCGTGGCTCGTACTGCTGTGCTTTTGCTGTGGCGGCTCTGCCGTACTCATTGCCGGACGCTGTGGGACATCGTGTAATTCGAGACGCGGTCCCACCACCCCCGAACGGGGGTGTCGCGAGGTGAAAGGGCGGGCGCGTGGCGGCTGACGGCGGCGAGACGGTGGAGATACGGACCGCTCTGCTGCGGCTGCGCCGGGCCACGGGCATTCCGGTGGCCTTCGGCGGACTGCTCGAAGGGCAGCGGCACGTGCGGATCGCGGAGCTGAGCGGCACGGGGACGCGGGCGCTGTGCGGGCTCGCGGTCTCCTCGGGCAATGGCCTCGGCGGCAAGGCGATCGCCCTGTCCCGGCCGTGCGCCGTCACCGACTACAGCGAATCCCGGCACATCAGCCACGAGTACGACGCGGCGGTCGAGGCCGAGGGCCTGCGGTCGGTGCTCGCGGTGCCAGTGGTCGTACGACGGCGGGTGCGGGGCGTTCTGTACGGGGCGTTGCGGACCGCTCAGCCGCTCGGTGACCGGGCCCTGTCGGCGGCGGTGGCGGCGGCGCGGGACGTGGAGCAGGCGCTGGTCGTCCGCGACGAGGTGCGGTCGCTGCTCGTGGCCGCGCGGGAGCCGGTGGCGGGCCCCGGGGCCTGGGAGCAGGTCCGCGAGGCGCACGGCGCGCTGCGTGGCCTGGCCCCGCGGATCACGGACCCGGCGCTGCGGGCGGAGCTGCTTGCGGTGTGCGGCCGCCTGGAGTCGGCGAGGGCGGTGCCGGACGGTGGTGGCGAGCGGTCCCGCCCGGTCCGGCTGGCGCCCCGGGAGGTGGACGTCCTGGCCTGTGTCGCCGCGGGCGTCACGAACGCGACGGCGGCGGAACGGCTCGGCCTGCGGCCGGAGACGGTCAAGGGCTACCTGCGCTCGGCCATGCGGAAACTGGGCACGCATACGCGGCTCGAAGCGGTGGTGGCGGCGCGGCGGGCGGGGCTGTTGCCTTAGCGGGGGGCCGGGCGGACCACTTCAGCTGTCAGCTCGTCGCACAGACCGCGTCCCTGATCAGGTCGGCGACCCGGGTGGGCTCGGAGAGGGCGACGGCGTGCGAGGCGTCCGGAAGTTCGACGACTACGGCGCCGGCCCGTGCGGCGCCGAAGCGCTGGACCTCGGGGCTGATCGTGCGGTCCGCCCCGGTCACCAGGGCCCAGGACGGTTTGGTCCGCCACGCCGCCGCGGACGCGGTCTCCGTGAAGGCGGCCGTGGCGAGCGGGCGTTGGGCCGCTGCCAGGACGGCGGCGACGCTCTCGGGCACGTCCGCCGCGAACACGGAGGGAAAGGCTGTCTCCTCGATGGTGACCTCGACCCCGGAGTCGCCGTCGAGGAGCGGGTAGGTCCACGCCTTCAGGCTGGCCGTCAGCGGGGACTCGGGAAAGCCTTCTTGGAGCTGGCCGAGGCTCTCCCCCTCGTGGGGCACGTAGGCGGCCACGTATACGAGCCCCACGACGTTCTCCGCGGCGCCGGCCACGGTGATCAGCGCACCGCCGTACGAGTGGCCGACGAGTACGGCGGGACCTTCGACCTGGGCCAGGACGGAGGCGAGGTAGGCGGCGTCCGAGGCCAGGCCCCGCAGCGGATTCGACGGGGCGATCACCGGGATACCGCTGTGCCGCAGTTCCGAGATGACGCCTATCCAGCCTGTCGCGTCGGTGAAGGCACCGTGCACGAGGACGACGGTGGGGTTGGTCATGCGAGTTCTCTTCTCGGTGTCGGGCCACGTGTGGGGCGTCGTCACGCCTCAGCGCCTTCGCTCGTCCTGGGCGCCGGCAGGCGTCGTGAAGGCCGAGGTCGCCAGCGCCTGCCATTCGCTGGGACTCATGCCGTAGGCCCCGCGGAACGTGCGGCTGAAGTGCGAGGGGCTGCTGAAGCCCCAGCGGTGTGCCACCGCGGCCATGGTGATCCTCCGGTTGGAGCGGCCCAGTTCGAGCCGGCAGAACTCGAGCCTGCGCCGCCGCACCCAGTGGCTCACCGTGCTGCCGTCGTTCTGGAAGAGTTTTTGCAGGTACCGGACGGAGATGTGGTGGGCGCGTGCGATCGACTCCGGGGAGAGGTCCGGGTCCATCAGATGTTCTTCGATGTAGCCGTGGATACGGGACAGCATCTCGTTGCCGGCCCCGGACGCGTCCTCGGCCTCGCCCGTCGTCTCCGCTTCGAGGAGCTCCATCACCAGGACGGAGAGGAGGTGAACGGCCGTCCGGGCGCGCCGGTCCCCGATCGTGGAGCGGCGGAACTCGGCCTTGGCGGCGAGCGCGGTCAGGAAGTCGGACGCCAGCGCCCCGATCCCCTCCCCGCCGCGCACGGGTACGCCGAGCACCTGGTTCAGTTCCGGCTCCGTGACGCCCAGATAGCAGCGAGGCACCCGGAAGAAGATCATCCGGCAGTCCTCGCCGAACCGCAGCAGGTGCTGTCGGGCCGGGTCGCAGAAGACCAGGTCGTTCGGCTCCAGCAGGGTCTCGGTACGCCCGTGGACGACGGTGACGGGCCCGCGGACATGGACGCCGAGGTAGACATGGTTCCGGTCGTTCGTCTCCGGCATCTCGGAGAGCATCTGGACCAGCCACCCCGAGCGGGGGGAGGGCGAGGCGGGATCGGGCGCTTGTCGGGGCGACCGTTCGGGCACACGAGACATCAGTGTGAGGGTCATGGGGGTCCTAGCCGTAGGTGCGTGGTACGTGCGGGCGGAGGGCGGACTCACACCCCGTTCGCCGTCTCCTCGGCCAGGAACTTCTCCAGCACGGCATTGAAGGCCGGCGGGTTCTCCAGGAAGGGGAAGTGCGAGCTCGCCACGTCGGTGGTGAAGACGTGCAGGCGTGCGCCGGGAATCCGCTCGGCGACGAAGCGCTGGGAGTCGGGGTGCACATGGCTTCCCTCGCAGCCGATCACCAGGGTCGGCACATCGATCCGGGGAAGCACGTCGCGCCAGTCCTGCGCGCAGTGGTCGAACAGCAGCGGTACGCCCGCGTAGGCGGGTGTCGACCGGATCTCCTCGTCGACGAAGGCGAGCACCTCGGGGTCGGGCTCGCCGGAGAACATGCCGCGCACGAATTCGGCGCGGACCGTGTCACCCTCCGGCCCCGCGAGGGACGCGCACAGGTACAACAGCCCCGACACATCGAAGATGGCACCGGAGTCCCGCTGTTCCCGCTCGGTCGTCCAGGGCACGGCGGCGACCGCCGCGGGCTGGTCGACGGCGACGAAGCGCCGGATCCGTCCGGTCCCGTACTGGTCGATGAAGCTCCACCACACCGAGACACCCATGGACCAGCCCAGGGCGTCGAAACGGTCGAGACCGAGATGTTCGACGAGTTCGGACACATCGCGGGAGAGCCGGGCGATGCGGTAGCCGTGCCGCGGCTTGCCGGACTTCCCGTGGCCGCGGAGGTCGACGGTGACGACGCGGCGGCCGGGCGCCAGCCCCTCGACCTGGTGGCGGAACATCGCCTGCGTCTGCCCCCAGCCGTGCAGCATCACCAGCGGGACGCCCGCGCCGCCGGTGTCCTGGTACGCGAGCCGTGCGCCGTCCGTCGTGATCAGTTCCTTCATGACCTCTCCCCTGGTCAGAGGCGGCACATCGGTACCCGCCCGTCTCTCACATCATCGAATGGGGCAGGCCGCCCGCACCACCGCGAGCTGTAGGAATCGAGGCGTGAATCCTTCTCGCTTTGTCGAAGTCGCGTCGCCGGAGCGCGTCCGTGGTCAGACGGCCCCGTCGGCGCCCGGGGCGAGGAGTTCCTCGATCCTGAGGCCGAGGTGCAGCGTGAGCCGGTGGGCGCCTTCGTCGAGGTCGAGTCCGGTGATCTCCTGGATCTGGCGCAGGCGGTAGTAGAGCGAGGTGCGGTGGATTCCCAGCGCGTCCGCGGTCCGGGGTATCGATCCCGCGTGTTCGAGGAAGCAGCGCAGGGTGTCCCGCAGGCGGTCGCCGCCATGAGTGCCGCTCAGGACACGGAGCGGCTTCGGGATCAAGGACGCGTTCAGGGCGTGCTCGGGGAGCTGGAGCAGCACCGCGAACTCCCCGAGCAGCTCCCAGTCACCGGCGCTCTTCAGGGTGGGCAGCCGGCGCGCCGCGCGTGCCGCCACGAGCGCCTGCTCGTACGACGTCCAGGCGTCGTCCAGGCCGGCGTGCCGGCCGCCGACGCCGATCACGGCGTCCGCCGAGGGGCCGATGAAGGTGCGGAGTTCGTCCAGGATGCGGGCGGACTGAGCGGTGACCTCGTCCTGGCCGGGTGGGCGGTCGCGCAGCTGGAGCAGTGTCGCCCGCTCCTTGTCGACCGCGATGAGGCCCTGGGCCGAACGTGTCTGCCGGAACCCCTCCAGAGCTCCCCACAGGGCCGCCTCGCACTGCCGGACGAGGTCCGTCGCGCAGCTCAGCCGGACGATGGTGACCATGACGTGCTCGGCCGCTCCGAGCAGTCCGAGCTCCTTGCCCCGCCGCCGTGCGGTGGTACGGGCGGCGGCGTCGGTGCCGACGAGTTCGAGGACGAGGTCCCGCTCGTCGGCCTTCCGGGTGTCGCCGGCGATGTGTTCTCCGTGCATCTGGGCGGCCATGGCGTCCGCGGACCGGGCGATGGCACGTGTCTCGTCGTCCGTGAGCGTCTTCCCGGGCACGACCACCATGAGCAGTCCGAGGAGATGCCCGCGCTCGCGCAGGGGCACCACGTAGCGGGGCAGCAGTCCGAGGTCGTCGCGGCCGTCGATGAATCCGGCCCGGGACCACTGGGTCACGCCCTGGGCGAGGACGTACCGGATGGTCGCGTTGTCGGCGCGGCCCTGCAACAGGGTGCCGATGCGGACCCGGTCCTCGTCGCCGAAGTGGCGGCTCGTGCAGACCATGCGGACCAGCGGGTCGTCGACGGCGACGGACCGGCCGAGCCGCTCCGCGAGCTCGTCGACGAGCGCCTGGAGCTCGGGGCTTCCTGGGCGGGCTCGCTGGAGCCTTGCGGTCATACGCTGTTCCTCTCTCGACCAACGTTCCCCGCGGGCTACTCCATGTCCGCGGCTCTTGATCAGTCTGAGGAAGCGACGGCGTCGGCACATCACACGAATCGTGCATTGTCATGACGCCCGCAGGGGATACGAAGCGACTACTCTCCGCTGTCGCGCTTCTTCACCAGCCGGGTCAGCGCCCCGCGCGAGGTGATGTCCAGCTTGGTGAAGGCCCGGCGCAGGTGCGAACCCACCGTGTGCGGCGAGAGGGAGAGCTGCTCGGCCACCTGTTGGTTGGTCAGCCCGCGGGCCACGAGCCGTACCACCCGTATCTCCGCGGCCGTCAGCTCGGGCCACGCGCCGGAGAGTCCGGCCGTCGAGGGCCGGCGGCGGACACCGGCCGCCCGGAGGCGCCGGCGGACGCGTGCGACGTCCCGCTCGGCGCCCGCTCGCGCGTAGAGCGCGAGGGCCGCCTCGAAGTACGGCACCGCTTCGGACCTGCGGGTGGCCGCCAGTTTGCGTCCGGCGTCCTCCAGTGCCGACGCCCGGGCCAACGGCCGGGGGCAGTCCTCGTACAGCCGGACGGCGCGTACGAGAGGGGCGAGGTCGTTGTCCAGGAGCCCGCGGGCGTGCGCGGCGGTGGCGGCGAGCAGCGTGAGGCCGGGGTTGAGCGCGGCCATGCGCTCGGCGAGGGTCACCGCCTGCGCGGCCCGTTCGTGCGCGCCGGCACGCAGCGCAAGGCGGACGAGGACCGGGGCGTCGGCGGGGTCGACCAAGCCGGCGTAGGCCGGCCGGTCCGCGGCGGGTGACGTCATCGTCTCGTCGAGTTCGGCCATGGCACGGTCGGGCCGGCCTTCGAAGTCGGCCATCAGTGCCAGCATCCAGGAGCCGAAGTGCCGGACGACGGGCGCGTCGTCGCTCCGCATGCGCCGCGCCTGCGCCGCGTACGCCCGTGCGGTCCGCCGGTCGCCGGTGTGGAGGGCGACGCGCATCATCACGTACCGGAGCGTGACATCGGCGAGGTTGCCGGGGCCGGGATCGTCGGCTGTCGCGGACGCGGCTTCGGCGTCCGCCCGGGCGTCCGCCAGCCGTCCGGCCTCCAGAAGGATGCGGGACCGGGTCATGAGCCACATACGGGTGGCCGCCGTCCGGCCCTGCTCCCCGGTGATCCGGATGCCGTCCTCCGCGGCGGCGAGCGCCTGCCCCGAGCGTCCGGTGGTGTTCGACAGGAGAGCGTGCCACAAGGCCTCGGGGACCCACAGCGAGGTGCTGACGCCCAGGGCGTCGGCCAGCGCGGCGGCCCGCTCGGCCTGGCGGAACGCCTCGGTCAAGTCCATGCGGTGGAAACTCGCGGCCGAGCGGACCGTCGTCAGCGTGGCCTCGGCGGACCGGTCCCCCGCTGCCGCCGCGGTCTCCCACGCCTGCGCGGCGACCTGTTCGGCCGCCGCGTGCTCGCCCGACATCGACAGGCCCACGGCGAGCATGGCGAGCAGCCGTCCCCTGACGTCCACGGGGGTCCCGGGCAGTGCCGCCCCCGCGCGGGCCTGCCGGATCGCCTCGGAGAAGTCGAACGGTACGGCGAGGCGTGCCAGGGCGAGGCGTATGCGCGCCTCGTCCTCCGGTCGGAGACCGCCGGTCGCCAGGGTGGCGGCTCCCAGCTCACGCGCTGGGGCGGCCCGGCCCGTCTGCCAGAGCAGCGGGATCGTCTCGGCGACGATCCGCGGCCGCTCCGGGGCGTCCGCGGTGGTGAGTTCGAGGGCCTTGAGGCTCCGTTCCGCGGCACGTCCCGGAGCGGTGGCCGCGAGTTCCGCCGCCTCGGTACGCAGCCGGCCGGCCTCCATCACGTCTCCCTGCGGCGGCTCGGCGGCCCGGTCGTGCCCGGTCCTTCGCAGGGACAGGGGGAGGCCGACTTCCACGGCCTCGCGGATCAGGTCGTGGCGGAAGGCGAGGTGATCGCCGTCTTCGGCGAGCAGATCGGCGTCGAGGGATTCCCGCACCGCGGTGATGAGGGCCGCCGAGGACCTGCCGAGCCGTTCGGCCAGCAGCGCGATGGTGACCGGGCCGCCCATGGCTGCCACCGCCTGGACCAGCTCCCGTGCCTCGTCGGACAGCTGGTCGAGGCGGCGCACGACCGAGGGGAGCTCCCGTGGGGCGGGGGGTCCGGCCGACAGCCTGGCCGTGCCGTTCTCGATCGTCACCGCCTCCCGCAGCGGGCCGAGCAGCTCGACCAGGAGCTGCGGGACCCCTCCGGCGCGGCGGACGACGCGGAGGACGTCCGGGCCGGGAGCGGCACCGAGGACGTCCTCGGTGATCCCCGCGGTCGCCCGCTCGTCGAGCGTTCCCAGCGCCAGCTCGTGCGCGCCCGCCCGCCGGATCCTGTCCAGGGTCGTGCGCACTCCCGACGGCACGCTGCCACCGCGCACGGCGACCAGCCACAGGATGGCGTGCGAGGAGAGTCCGGCCGCGAGGGTGTTGAAGGTGAGAAGGGTCAGGTCGTCGCACCACTGGAGGTCGTCGAGGACGACGAGCAGGGGGCCGTTCCGGGCCGTCTCCCGCAAGCGGTCCCCCAGTTCCTGGAGCAGCCAGAAGCGCCGGCCGGGTGTCGTGGCGAGGTCCCTGAGGCGGACGGCGCCCGACAGCGGTTCCTCGCCGGAGAGCAGCCCGTCGAGGAGCGGGCCGAGCGGCACGAACGGTTCGCCGGGGGCCGCCGCTCCCTCGAACACCCTCGTTCCGCGCCGCTCGGCGGCTGCCGCGGCCTCCGCGAGGATCCTGGACCTGCCGATGCCGACGGGGCCCTCGACGCGGATGATCCCGCCTTCGCCCCGGTCGAGCGCGTCGAGCCGCGCCTCGATGAACGCCAGTTCGGCGTCCCTGCCGTGGAGGGGAGCCCGTACACGACCGAGGTCGCCGGGCACGGTCCTCGTCGTCTCTCGGTTCACGCTCATACGGCGGAACAGTATGAACCATGCGAGCCCACCACTCCGCCGTGGCCCGGCACCCGGCCACGGGGCCGTCTCAGTCGAAGCGCAGGTCGGCGAGTTGCCTTTCGAGCACGGTGACGTCGTCCTCGGGCTCCCCGCCGGCCGGGCGCGCCGCCATGAGCGTGGCGAGCTCGGCGCCCGCCCGGTGGACGCGGCCGGACAGGCCGTGGGTGTACTCGTCTCCGCCCGAGCCCCAGTCCTCGGAGGCCGCGAACACGGCGGTGGGCACGACGACGGCACGGAGATAGGCGAAGAGCGGGCGTACGGCGTGCTCAAGGACCAGGGAGTGGCGGGTGGTGCCGCCCGTCGCCGCGGTCAGGACCGGCTTCCCGGAGAGGGCGTCCGGATCGATCACGTCGAAGAAGGACTTGAAGAGACCGCTGTAGGAGGCCGCGAACACGGGGGTCACCACGATCAGGCCGTCGGCCGTCGTCACCGTGTCGATCGCGGCGCTCAGCCGCGGCGGCGGAAAGCCGGTCACGAGGTGGTCGGCGATGTTGCCGGCCAGTTCCCGCAACTCCACGACCTCGGTCGACGGCGCCTGCCCCCGGGCGGCGAGTTCGTCGCGGGCCGCCTCGGCCAGCCGGTCCGCGAGCAGGCGGGTGGAGGAGGGGGTGCTCAGCCCCGCGGAGACGACGGTCAGCTTCATGCGGCGGTCACCTCCCGGACGGCTCGCAGGGACGCGTGTGTGGGAGCCTCCGGCACGTCGGCCGGCCGGCCCGCGGCGAATTCCCTCCGCAGCACGGGCACGACCTCTTCGCCGAGGATGTCCAGCTGTTCGAGGACGGTCTTCAGGGGCAGGCCCGCGTGGTCCATCAGGAAAAGCTGGCGCTGATAGTCGCCGACGCTCTCCCGGAACGACAGGGTCCGCTCGATGACCTGCTGGGGAGAGCCCACCGTCAGCGGGGTCTGCTCGGTGAAGTCCTCCAGCGACGGGCCGTGTCCGTACACGGGAGCGTTGTCGAAGTAGGGACGGAACTCGTTCACGGCGTCCTGGGAGTTCTTGCGCATGAAGACCTGTCCGCCCAGGCCGACGACGGCGTCCTCCGGCCGGCCGTGGCCGTGGTGCGCGAACCGGCGCCGGTAGAGCTGCACCATGCGCCTGGTGTGGTCGGCCGGCCAGAAGATGTTGTTGTGGAAGAAGCCGTCGCCGTAGAAGGCGGCCTGCTCCGCTATCTCGGGGGACCTGATGGATCCGTGCCAGACGAAGGGCGGGACGCCGTCCAGGGGCCGGGGTGTCGACGTGAAGGACTGGAGCGGCGTACGGAACGTGCCCTCCCAGTCCACGACGTCCTCGCGCCACAGCCGGCGCAGCAGCGCGTAGTTCTCCCTGGCGAGGTCGAGGCCCCGGCGGATGTCCTGCCCGAACCACGGGTAGACCGGACCGGTGTTGCCGCGCCCCAGCATGAGGTCGACCCGGCCGTCGGCCAGGTGCTGGAGCATCGCGTAGTCCTCGGCGATCTTCACCGGGTCGTTGGTGGTGATCAGCGTCGTGGACGTGGAAAGGATCAGCTTCTCGGTGCGGGCGGCGATGTGGCCGAGCATGGTCGTCGGCGACGACGGGACGAACGGCGGGTTGTGGTGCTCGCCCGTCGCGAAGACGTCGAGGCCGACCTCCTCCGCCTTGAGGGCGATGGCGACCATCGCCTTGATGCGCTCGTGCTCCGACGGGGTGCGACCGTCGGTGGGGTCGGTGGTCACGTCACCGACGGTGAAGATGCCGAACTGCATGGGGTGTCTGCTTTCCTGGGATCGTCTCAACGGGGGGCGTCAGTTCGCCAGGAAGGCGAGGAGGGCGGTGTTGACCTCCTCCGCGTGGGTCCACAGCAGACCGTGCGGGGCGCCCTCGATCTCGACGTACTCGGCCGACGGGAGCGCCTTGTGGAACGGGCGCGCGGTGCCCTCGGCCGGCAGGACGCGGTCGGCCGTGCCGTGCAGGATCAGGGCGGGCACGTCCACGGCGGGGATGTCGGCGCGGAAGTCGGTGTACCAGGTCGCCGGCGCGGCGGACGCGGCGAAGGAGCCGCCGCGGGCCGCGGTGTTCCAGCTGTGGCGGACCGCTTCCTCGCTGATGCGGGTGCCGAGGTTCTCGTCGAGGTTGTAGAAGTCGTTGAAGAAGGCCGTGTAGTAGGCGTAGCGGTCGGCCTTCACGGCGGCGACGATGCCGTCGAAGAACTCCTTCGGGGCGACGCCGTCGGGGTTGTCGTCGCTCTTCAGCAGGCAGGGTTCGAGCGAGGCGAGGAAGGCGACCTTGGCGACGCGGCCGGAGCCGTACGTGGACACATAGCGGGCGACCTCGCCGGTGCCCATGGAGAACCCGACCAGGACGGCGTCCTTCAGGTCGAGGGTCTCAAGGACGGTGTTCAGGTCGCCGGCGAAGGTGTCGTAGTCATAGCCGGTGGTCGGCTGGGAGGACTGCCCGAAACCGCGGCGGTCGTACGTGATCACGCGGTAGCCGGCGTCGAGGAGCGCGGCGCTCTGGCGCTCCCAGGAGTGGCCGTCGAGAGGGAAGCCGTGGATGAGGACAACGGGCTGACCGGCGCCCTGGTCCTCGAAGTACAGCTCGATGGGGTTGGTGTTCTCCTGGCCCACGGTGATGTACGGCATGGATGTTTCCTCGTTTCGGGTCGGCTGGTCCGCGCGTCGGAGCAGCGCGGCATGCCCGTCACGCTAGGACCGGTCCCGCACCTCCTGTTGCCGTACCGCGCACCACACCTTGCACGGGAACGCCGAGGTCACTCAGGCGCCGGTGTCTGTTCCGGCGTCGTCCTCCGCGAGCACGAGCCGGGCCAGGTGGACCCGCGAGCGCACCGAGAGCTTGCGGAAGATCGACGCCAGATGGGTGTTGACCGTGTGCGGCGAGACGACGAGGACCTCCGCGGCCGACCGGTTGGTGTGGCCCGCGGCGATCAGCCGGGCCACCTTGCGTTCCGAGGCCGTGAGCGCGTCCCAGCCCTGGCCGAGGCGCGGCCGGGGGCCTCCGGTGCGTCGGCCGGAGCGGCTCGTGGCCCGTTCCAGGTCGGCCCGCACCCGCTCTGTCTCGGCGTCGGCCCCCGCCTGGGCGTAGAGGTCGTGCGCCCTGGTCAGGGCGGGTGCCGCGGCGGGGTCGCCGGCCGCGAGAAGCGCGCGCCCGAGGTCGGCGGAAGCGGCGGCGAGGGGCAGCGGCCTCCGGCCGGTGAGCAGCACGCGGACCGACCGCTCCAGGAGCCCGTGGTCGGCGTTCACCAGGCCGGCCACGTGGGCGGCCGTCCCCTGTGCGGTCGGCACGGAAGGGTTGCGGGCGGCGTGCTCCGCCGCCTGGGCCGCGAGGCCCTCGGCCAGGTCCCGGTCCCCGCCGCGCAGGGCGATCCGCACGGCCTGGACGACATGGGGGCGCAGGAGCCGCCAGCGGAAGAAGGGATGGTCGCGCTGTACGGACCGGACCAGTTCGGCCGCCGCCGCGTGGTCGCCCCCGGCTTCGGCGACGACGGCCTCGAAGTACTGGTGCGTGGCGTGGTTGCCCGTGTTCGGCCGCTCGGCCACGGCCGCCCGCACGACGTCCAGGTGTTCCAGCGCGGCTTCGCGGTCGCCGCGCAGCATCGCGAGGATGCCGCGGTTGACGCGGATGTTGACCAGGTTGCCGGGCACGTGGAGGTCCGCTTCGAGCCGCTCGGCGGTGACGAAGTCGGCGTCCGCGTCGTCGAGCCGGCCCAGCCCCATGTTCAGGGTTCCCTGCGCCCAGATCAGCATGGCGGGGCGCAGGGGCGCGTCGCCCGCCGTACGGATCAGTCGCCGTACGGTGTCGAAGTCGTCCAGGTGGATGCGGGCGACGGCCTCCTCGGGCAGGAATGCCGTGTCGAACACGCTCAGCGCCGTGTGGTGTTCGACGGCGGCGGCGCAGTCGCCCGCGTTGAGGGCGATCTCGCCGAGACCCCACAGCGCGAGGACACGGGCCTCCCTGTCGCCGGACCGCTCCGCCTCGGCGAGCGCCCGTTCGCCGGTCTCGCGGGCGGCCCCGAGGTCGCGTCCGCGGGACCGGGCGAGGGCCTGGCGGGCGGTGAGCCGGGCGCGGATCACCGGGTCGGTGACGGCTGCCAGTGCCGCCGTCGAGCGGCGGGTCAGCTCGTGGACGTCGTCGAGGTGCCACAGCGTGTCGCCGAGCACGGACTGCAGGCGGGCGAAGACGTCCAGGGGCGGCTGCCGGGCGAGCAGCATGTCCCCGGTGTCCCGTGCCTGGATGTACCGGCCCGCGCGGGTCAGCGCGACGACGGCCCGTTCCCCCACGTCGAAGACCATGGGCGCATGGGGCGGTACGAGTTCCAGGGCGCGTACGGCCAGGTCGGCCGCGAGGTCGGGCATCACGGCGATCACGTCCGCGGCAGCCGTGCCGAGCAGCGCGATCGCCTCCTGGTCGCCGGGTTCGGCGCTTTTCAGCAGATGCGGGACCGCGTCGGTGGAGCTCCGGCCCGCCGCGACGAGCCGGCTCGCGGCCTCGCGGTGCAGCGCCCGGCGTACGGAGGGGACGAGGTCGGCGTACACCGCCTGACGGAGCAGGTCGTGGCGGAACAGAAGACGTTCGCCGTCGTCGTGGAGGAGGGCGGCCGTGACCGCCTCGCCCACTTCGGCGCTGAGGCCGGACGCGGGCCGGCCGCACAGGGCGGCGGCGTCCGCGAGCGAGAACGCGCGGCCGAGGACCGAGCCGATCCGCAGGAAGTGGAGGGTGTCCGGCCGGAGATCGGCCAGCCGGTCGCGTACACCGAGGACCAGCCGCTCCGGCGGCTCCTGCGTGTCCGCGCCCGACGCCGCGATGCCCGTGAGCATCTCGGCCGCGAGGAAGGGGTTGCCTCCCGCCCCGTCGAGGAGTTCCGCGATCCGCGTCGGCACGTTCCCGCCGAGGACGTCCCGTGCCAGCTCGGCCAGGGCCGTGCCGGACAGCGGCCGGAGGGGGAGGGTCGTCGTCCGTGTCCCCCGCCCGTACAGTTCCGGGTCGTTCCTGCCCGTGAGCAGCCAGAGGACCGGGGAGCTGAGCAGCCGTGCCGGCATGACGCTCAGGGCGAACCGGCTCAGCGGGTCGGCCCATTGGACGTCGTCGACCGCGATCAGTACGGGCGCGTCCGCCGAGCGCTCCTCGATGAGCTGGGCCAGTCGTTCGACGAGCCAGACGCGCTGGTCGTGGTGGCCCGCGAGGTCCGCGAAATCCGTGCTGGACAGCAGCGGCGGGTCACCGTGCAGGAGGCCGGAGGCCAGCGAGGCGAGCGGTGCCAGCTCGTGCAGTTCCTCGGCGCGTCCGTGGCTGACGTGGAACCCGTGCGCCCGCGCGATCGAGACGGTCTCCCGCAGCAGTACGGTCTTCCCGATCCCGGGCTCGCCCAGGAGCAGCGCGATCGCTCCTCCCTCGCCGTCGCGCACCGCGTCGACCAGGGCGCGCAGCCGCTCCAGCTCGGCTTCGCGGCCCCGCAGCCCGGGCCGGCTCAGCGCCGCGCTCCCGGGCACCGCCCTGCCTTCCCCCTCGTGCCGGCCGGGGCTCATCCCTTGACCGACCCGGCGAGCAGTCCCCGTGCGAAGTGCCGCCGGAGGGCGAAGAAGACGAGCAGCGGGACGAACGCCGCCACGAAGGCTCCCGCGGTGAGCCGCTGCCACTCGTTGCCGTACGTCCCGGCCAGGCTCGCCAGTCTGACCGTCATCGGCGCGGTCTCGGCCGTCCCGCCCGACAGCGTCAGAGCCACGAGGAGGTCGTTCCACACCCAGATGAACTGGATGATCGCGAAGGAGGCCAGGGCCGGGCGGGCCAGGGGCAGCACGATCCGGAGCAGCAGCGTCCCGTGCGACGCGCCGTCGACGCGCGCGGCCTCGATCAGGTCCCGGGGCAGCCCCGCGAGGAAGTTGTGCAGGAGGAACACCGCGAACGGCAGCGCGAACACCGTGTGGGCGAACCAGGCCTGGCCGAAACGCGCGGGGCCGGTGGGGTCCCAGGCGGGCAGGAACAGCCAGCCCTGGGAGAACAGCTTCAGGAGGGGGACGAGCGCCATCTGGAGCGGCACGATCTGGAGCGCGAAGATGCCGACGACGAGCGCGTCCCGCCCCCTGAAGTCGATCCACGCCAGGGCGTACGCCGCCAGGAACGCCAGGACGAGCGGGAACAGCACGGAGGGGAGGGTGATGACGACGGAGTTGACGAAGTACTCCGCGAGCCGCCCCGACCCGTTTCCGCCGCCGGACAGCACCTCTCCGTAGTTGTCGAGCGTGAGGTGCGGCGTGCCGAACACGGTCCACCAGCCCGTCGTCTTGATCTCCTCCTCGGGGCGGAACGAGGAGAGCAGGAGGCCGAGGGTCGGTGTCGTCCAGAGGATCGCGATCACCACGGCGACCGACGTGAAGGCGCGGGAGGCCAGGCGCTCCCGGACGCCGTTCACCCCGCCCTCCGCTGCGCCCGGACCTGGTGGGCGACGAAGGGAGTGACGAGGACGAAGAGGAGCACGGCGAGCGCCGCGCCGCGGCCCGTCTCGCCGTAGCGGAAGGCCTGGTCGTACATCTCGTGGGCGATGACGCCCGTGTCGAACTGTCCGCCGGTCATGGTCTTGACGATGTCGAAGGCCTTGAAGGTTCCGATCGCCTGGGCGAGGACCACGACGAGCAGCGTGGGCCGGATCGAGGGCATGGTGATCCGCCAGAAGATCTGCCGGGGGGACGCGCCGTCGAGTCGGGCCGCCTCGGTCAGCTCTGCGGGAACGGCCCTGATCGCGCCGGCCAGCAGGACGGCCGCGAAGCCCGCCTGGGCCCACACCATCACCACGATGAGGAACAGGACGTTCCAGGGGGAGTCCACGAGCCATTGCCTCGGTTCGCCGCCGAACGCGACGACGACCTGGTTCAGCAGCCCGATCTGCGCGCCCTCCGCGGGGCGGTAGGCGTAGACGAACTTCCACACGACGCCCGCGCCGACGAGCGAGATCGCCATGGGCATCAGGACGAGGGACAGCGCGAGCGCTTCGCACCGCGACCGTACGACGGCCGCCGCGTAGAGCAGGCCGACGGAGGTCGCCAGCGACGGCACGAGCACCACCCAGGCCAGGGTGTTGCCCAGCGCGACCAACGCCCGGGGGTCGGTGAACATCCACACGTAGTTGTCGAAGCCGGCCCACGCGTCTCCCCCGTTCCCCGTGAACGACAGCGCCAGGGTGCGCAGAGCGGGCAGGAGGAGACCCACCGTGAGCAGCAGCAGCGCGGGGGTCAGCAGGAGGAGGACCGCGGCCCTTCTCCTGACCGGCCCCCGGTGCAGCGCCAGCACGATCAGGGAGACCACCGCCGCGAAGGCGGCGAGGCCCTGGAGCAGGTACAGCAGCTTGGGCTGCTGGGCGACGACGTCGAACGGCATCAGTGGCTCGGCCAGGACCGTTCGATGGACTCGGCGAACCGCCGGGTGCTCGCGCCGCCGATCCAGTCGACGGATCCCTTCCAGAACGTCCCGGCGCCGACCGAAGCGGGCATCAGGTCCGAACCGTCGAACCTGAACCGTGTCCCGGGGTCCTGGAGCAGCTGGATCGAGAGCCTGTCGACCGGGGTGGCGGCATTCGCCGGATCCACGCCCTTGTTCGCCGAGACGAACGGTCCCTTCTTCATCCGTGCGTTCGCGAAGTCCGCGGAGGCCAGGTACTCCTGGTAGGCCCGTACCTCGGGACGGTCGGCGAACGCCGCGGCGAACACTCCACCGCCCAGTACGGGGTGGTCGGCCGGCTCGGCCCCCGGCAGGAGGAAGGCGTAGACGTCCTTGTCCGGTCCGATCCCGGTGCCCTTCGGCCACATGTCGGCGTAGAACGAGGCCTGGCGGTGCATCGCACAGTCACCGGAGAGAATCGGTGTGCCGGCCTCCTGGAAGGGGATCGACGCCATCGAACGGGCCGGACCGAAACCGCCGTTGGCGTACCGGTCGTTCTTGAGGATGGACCCCACGGTGTCCATGGCCTTGATCACCCGCGGGTCGTTGAACGGGATCTTGTGGGCGACCCACTGGTCGTAGACGTGCGTCCCCTGCTGACGCAGCAGGACGTCCTCGATCCAGTCCGTCACGGGAAAGCCGGTCGCCTCGGCGGACTCGATGCCCGCGCACCACGGCTTGACGCCCGACGCCGCGATCTTCTCCGTCACGGCCATCAGCTCGGACCAGGTGCGGGGAACGCTCAGTCCCCTGTCGCGGAAGAACTTCGGCGAGTACCAGACGAACGACTTCACGTTCGCGACCAGCGGCGTGCCGTAGAGGGTGCCTTTCACGGTCGCGTAGCTGTTCCAGTCCGCCGACCAGCCCTCCTTCGCGAGGGCCGCGACCCCGGCGCTCACGGGCTTGAGCTTCCCCGCTCGCGCAAAGCGTTCCAGGAGGCCGGGCTGAGGGAAGAACGCCACGTCCGGCGCCGCCCCGCCGTCCACCCGGAGCTGGATCTGGGCCTCGAACTCCCCGTCGCCCTCGTACTGGACGTCGATCCCCGTGCAGTCCGCGAAGTCCGCCCAGGTCTCTTCGAACAGGTCCGCCTCCCGGTCCCGGTTCTCCGCGTAGACGGTGACCTGGGTGCCGGGGTGCTTGCCGTACTTGGCATACGGCCCGCAGTCCGCGGCGGCATGCGACCGCTGACCACTGTCCTGCGGAACACCACAGGCGGTGGCAAGGGAGGCCAGGGCGATGACGGCGAGCGCGAGCCTCGCGCCGAACCTCATGGGCGTATCTCCTCCGATCGCCCGCCGAAGAGGTCTGGGGGCGATCAGAAGTTACCAGCGCTCGAATAAAAACGACTAATCGTTCGATCTCGACTGGTCTTTCCCCAGACTGAAGCGGGCGCGCCTCGCCTCGGGAACCAGGTCGGTGTACTCGGGGTGCTTGACGATCCAGCCCCGGATGAACGGGCAGTACGGCAGGACGCGCAGCCCACGGGTCCGGGCGTCGTCGAGCGCTCCCCTGGCGAGGACGCCGCCCAGGCCGCGGCCGGCGAACCGGCTGTCGATCTCGGTGTGGAGGAAGGCCATCTCGCCCTCCGAGAGGTGGTACTCGGCGAATCCCGCGGTCTCGGCGCCGTCGTCGCCGGCGAGGATCTCGTACCGGGACCTCTCGGGCCGGTCCGTCACCTGCGGTTCCATGGGTGCTCCTGTGCGGTCGTGTGGTGGCGGGGTGGGTGGGGCCGGGTCAGAGCGTGCGGCGCACGCCGGCCTGGCGTTCCAGGTTGCGCAGCTGGACGGCCAGATCTCCTTCCACGGCGAAGTGGGCGGGGCCGCTGCGGCCGATGGGCAGGACCTGCTCGCTGCGCATGTCCTCAAGCATCAGGGCGAACGCCGTGTACATCGCGACGAGCGCCACCACGAAGCCGAGCGCACCGGCCGTGAGCGTCAGCCATTCGGCACCGGTGATGCCCGCGAGGCCGGTGGCCGCCCAGCGGGGCAGGGAGACCACGATGACGAACCACAGCGCGCGCTTGGGCCGCGTCACGGCGGTCATCAGGGCCCCGAAACCGAGGAGTGCCAGGTTGAACACGCCGAGGACCTTCAGGCCGTCGGCCACGCCGCTGAACATGACGAGTGCGTACGCCAGCCAGCTACCGGCGAACACCGCCATCAGCGTCGCCGCGATCACGTCACGGGCGCCGAAGGCCAGGATGCTCACCAGGAGCTGGAGGGCGAAGGCCGGGAGCACCGTGAAGGCGACGGCGGGGCGGGCCGCCTCGTCGAACAGCCCCAGTTGGAGGCAGCCCGTCATCACGGAAGCGATGGCGATGGCGAAGAAGCCCAGCGGCATGGGGGAAGCGATGGGGCGCAGGTTGATCCGGGTCATCGACCGGAGGTCCGGCTCGAAACTGCGTCCGGGGGGCATGGCCGCCGGGGAGTCGCCGCCGTCGGCGGGTGAAGCTGCGGACATCGGGTGGATCTCTCTTTCAGTGCTCGAAGCAGGGGTCGACGAAGGACGGCGTCGTATCGGGAACGGAGCCGCGGGCGACACGCCAACGGCGGTGCTGCTCGGACTCGGCGACGGCCTCGGCCACCAGGGACGCCTGACGCGCGCCGCTCTGGTAGCCGCCGAAGTGGGCCACGGGGCTCCAGACCGGGCTCACCGGCGGGATGGCCTCGTCGAGACCCGCGTACTCGGCACAGGCGTGCACGATCCGGCCGCCGACGACCGTGAGAACGGCTTCGATGTCGGGGATGACGGCCTCGGGCACGGTGAGGTAGTCGTCGGACAGGATCGCGAGGTCGCCGTAGAAGCCCTCGCGGAGGATTCCCTTGACGTCCTGCTCGCCGGTGAGCTCCGCCCCGCCGCGGGTGTAGAGGCCGAGGGCGGTCTCCCGGTCGATCGAGGTCCCGGCCGGGCTGAGGGCCGTGCCGCCGACGGTGCGCCCGGTCACCAGCCAGTGGAGCGCCACCCACGGGTTGTACGAGGAGACGCGGGTGGCGTCCGTGCCGGCGGCGACGGTCAGGCCCCGGTCGAGCATGGCCCGGACCGGCGGGGTGTGGGCGGCGGCCTCGGCGCCGTAGCGGTCACGGAAGGCGGTGCCCTGGAAGGACATGCGGTTCTGGACGGAGAGGGCACCGCCGAGGGCGGCGATCCGGTCCAGGCTGCCGGCCGAGACGGTCTCCGCGTGGTCGAAGAGCCAGCGGTTGCCGCCGGGGAAGAACCCCTCCGCGGCGAGTTTCTCGAAGACGGCCAGGTCGCGGCGGATCGTCTCGTCGTAGGTCGCGTGGAGCCTGAAGCCCCAGCCGTTCTCCATCAGGAGCCGTACGGCGCTCTCGAACTCGGCCTCGTATCCCGCGGCGAGTTCGGGCCGGGGCTCGGAGAAGTTCTCGAAGTCGGCGGCGGCCCACGTCAGGTTCTCTCCCGCGCCGTTGAGCCGGAGCCACTCGTCGCCGTCGCCGGGCTTGACCATCTCCGTCCAGCGCTTCAGGTCGGCCAGCTCCTGGCCCGCCGTCTGCGGGAACAGGTGGTAGGCGATGCGCAGGGACAGCTCGCCCGACGCCGCCAGGTCCATGACGGTGGCGTAGTTGTCGGGGAAGTTCTGGAATCCGCCGGCGGCGTCGACCGCGGAGGTCAGTCCGAAGCGGTTCAGCTCACGCAGGAAGTGGCGTGTCGACGTCCGCTTGTCGGCCTCGTCGAGGACCGGCGCCTTGGCCAGGGTCGAGTACAGGATCAGGGCGCCCGGCGCCGCGAGCAGCACGCCGTTGGGTTCGCCGTCCCGGCCGCGGACGATCTGGCCGCCGCGGGGGTCCGGGGTGTCGCGGGTGAACCCGGCCGCCCGCACCGCGGCCCGGTTCATCAGGGCCGACTGGTAGAGGTGCAGGACGAAGACGGGGGTGTCGGGGGCGGCGGCGTTGAGTTCGGCGACGGTCGGCATCCTGCGCTCGGCGAACTGCTCGGCGGTCCAGCCGCCCACCACTCGGATCCACTGCCCCTTCGGGGTGCGGCCGGCCTGCTCACGCAGCATCGCGAGGGCGTGGCGGAGGCTTCGCACGCCGTCCCAGCGCAGTTCCAGGACGTAGTTCAGGCCGCCCCTGATCACGTGCAGGTGCGAGTCGTTGAGGCCGGGGATCACCCGGCGGCCGAGAGCGTCGACGACCTTCGTTGCCGGGCCGACGAGGTGGGCGAGGGCGTGGTCGTCGCCGAGGGCCGCGACCCGGCCGTCGCGGATCGCGACGGCGCGGGCCTCGGGTCGGGCGGCGTCACCGGTGAAGACCTTGGCGTTGCGGACGAGGAGGTCGGCGTGCTCGTGTTCCCGGCGCGGGCCGGGGACGAGGCCCGCCACCGGCATGCTTGCCGACGGCCCGTGCACGGGGGTTCCGTGCGGCGACGGCCCGGTCATGCGAGGGCCTTGCGGAGGGCGTCGGTGGCGACGCCGATGGCCAGTTCCGCGGCCTGCGTCCGGCGCAGGTCGTTCAGCATGACGAAGTCGTGGATGGTCCCCTGGACGCGCAGTGCGACGACGGGGACGCCGGCGGCGCGGAGCTTCGCCGCGTACGCCTCGCCCTCGTCGCGCAGGACGTCGGCCTCGGCGGTGATGACCAGGGCCGGCGGCAGTCCGGTGAGCTGTTCGGTGGTGGCGCGCAGCGGGGAAGCGGTGATCTGGGCGCGCTCGGCCTCGTCGGTCGTGTACTGGTCCCAGAACCACCGCATGCCGTCGCGGCGCAGGAAGTAGCCCTCCGCGAACTGGTGGTAGGAACCGGTGTCGAAGCCGGCGTCGGTCACCGGGTAGAACAGCACCTGCTGCACGAGCGGGACGTCGCCGCGCTGCTTGGCCATCAGGGTCAGGGCCGCGCTCATGTTGCCGCCCACGGAGTCACCGGCGACGGCGATCCGGGTGCCGTCCAGGTCCTTGTGGTGCCCCTCGCGGGTGACCCACTGGGCGACGCTGTAGTTCTGCTCGATCGCGACGGGGTAGCGGGCCTCGGGAGAGAGGTCGTACTCGGGGAAGACCACGGCGGCGTTCGCGCCGACGGCGAGCTCGCGCACGAGGCGGTCGTGGGTGTGGGCGTTGCCGAACACCCAGCCCGCGCCGTGGATGTAGAGGACCACGGGAAGCGGGCCGGTCGCGCCGCGCGGGCGGACGATCCGGGCACGGACGTCGCCGGTCGGGCCACCGTGGACGGTGATCCACTCCTCGTCGACGGCGGGCAGCGGGACACCTTCGCCGCTCTGGACACCGTCGACGGCCTTGCGGCCGTCCGCCACGGGGATCTGGTAGAGGAACGGCGGCTGGGCGGTGGCGTCGGCGAAGGCCTGCGCGGCGGGTTCGAGTGTCGGTCGGTTCTTCATGAAGGGCTCTCCTTGCGGGGATGTAGGGGATGGGGGACGGCCGCGGCGTGCGACGAGTTCGGTGATCGCGGACCCGAGTCGTCAGCCGCGTACCAGAGGGGTGTCCACGAGGTGCTCGGCCAGGAACCACACCTGTGCCTCGCCGGTGCGGATGACGTCGGAAACGAGGAGGTCGGTGCTGCCCTCGTCGCCTTCCGCCGAGATCCGGGCGGCGGCGTCCCGCGCCTCGATCAGGATCCGCTCGTGCGCGTCGAGGAGCCGCGACAGCATGACGGGCACCGGCTCGACGCCATCCGGCGGCCGGGGTATGGCGGTCAGCTCCGCGACGTGGCGCGGGTCTCCGACGGCGACGCCGCCGAGGCTCTGGACCCGCTCGGCCAGCGCGTCCACGATGGCCAGTTGGGCCTCCGCGTGCTTGTCCAGCATCAGGTGGAGCGAGTAGAAGGTCGCCCCGCGCATGAGCCAGTGGTGCTTCTTGTAGAGGGCGTAGAGGATCTGCGTGTCGGCGAGTACGCGGTTCAGCCGCTGGCAGGCGTACATGCGGGTGTCATGGCCGAGCCCGATCGGCAGCTGCTTGAGCGTGCCGAACGCCTGGGTCTCGGCGCCCTTCTGGTGCAGCAGCGGCTGGCCGCCGCCGGGCTGGGCCGTGAGGGTGTCCATCGAGTGCTCCTGCTCGGGAAAAGGGTGGGAAAAGGGGTGGGAAAGAGGCCGGGAAGGGGCCGGCCGCCCGGTCGGGGGGAGGGGGCGGCCGGACCCGGTCTGCGGCGCGCTCAGCGCCCGCTGATCGCCGGGGCCGCGGACCGGTGCAGGACGAGCCGCGTGAGCAGCCCGCTGCCGAGGCCGGCCACGAGTGCGAGGGCGGCCCACCACAGCGGGTAGGGCGTGAGGCCGAGGACCGCGTCGAGGGACCAGGCGCCGGGGCCGGTGGCGGCGAGAGCCGCGGCGGTGGCGACGAGGACGAGCGGATACTCGTACCCGTCGTTCTGCACCCATAGCCCGTGGCGCCATTTCACGGTGAGAGCGACCGTCATGACCCCGATGACGCCGGTCGCCGCCAGCGGGGTCAGGACGCCGGCGGCGAGCAGCAGACCCGATCCGATCTGCCCCCCGCCCGCCGCCAGGGCGGTCAGCACTCCGCCGCGGAACCCGTCCGCGCGGAACTCCTCCGCGCCGCCCTCGAGCCCCCTGCCGCCCAGGTGTGAACTGATCTTCTGCACCCCGTGGCCGGCGACGAGCAGGCCCACCAGCAGACGCAGGATCAGGATGCCGGTGTCCAAGGAGGTCAGCCCGCCGCGTGCGCGCCGATGACGCTCTGCGCGTACACGACACCCAGGCCGTACGCGCCCGCATGCGCCTTGACGATCTCCATGACCGCGGGGTACGTCTCCTGGCGCGCCCAGTCGCGCTGCAACTCAAGGAGTACCTGTACCCAGGTCACCGGCACCGCGCCGGCGGCCAGCATCCGCTGAAGCGCGTGCTCGTGGGCGGCCGGGCTGACGCCGCCGGACGCGTCGGAGACCACGTACACCTCGTAACCCTGCTCCAGGGCGGAGAGGGCCGGCAGCACGAGGCAGACCTCGGTCCACAGGCCGGAGAGGATGATCTTCTTGCGCCCGGTCGCCTTGACCGCCGCCACGAGCGCCTCGTCCTCCCAGGCGTTCATGCTCGTACGGTCGATGACCTCCTGGCCGGGAAACACCTCGGCGAGCTGCGGCAGCAGGGGACCGGAGAACGACTCGGCGGCGACCGTGGTCAGAACGGCCGGCACGTCGAAGGCCCGCGCCGCCTTGGCAAGACCCACGGTGCTGTTGATGATCGCGGCGCGATCGCCGCTCCCGGTGCCGAAGAACATCTGCGGCTGGTGGTCCACGAACAGCATGACCGAGTTGTCCGGCGTGAGCAGATCCTTGCTCGGGGCGGCCTGCACCTTGTTGATGTCGAACATGAGGGGTCCTCTCGAAGCAATCGGTAACGTGCCCGCCGCCTCCGCGGCTCGGCACTCCTTCACGCTAGGAGCGACCCGACCGATCCTGTTGATCCTCTGCGCCCAGGAGTTGGCATGACAGCGCACAACCGACGGCGACAAGGTCCGCAGCCGATGTCCCCCGCCGCCCTCACCTCAGGTGAGCGCGCAGGAATCTCCCGCCGAGCCGTACCGCCGCGAGCGTGGGCGGGCTGTGGCGCAGGGCGGTCATGGACACGAAGTCGTGGACCGTGCCCTGGAATCGTGCCGCGGTCGCGGTGACACCGGCCTGGCGCAGCCGGTCCGCGTACTCCTCCGCTTCGTCGCGGGCGACATCAGCCTCCGCGGTCACGACCAGCGCCGTTGGCAGCCCCGCCAGTTCGGCCGTACTCGCGCGCAGCGGCGCCGCGGTCGGCTCGTCCCGCTGCCGGGGATCGACGGCGTACTCCCGCCAGTAGGACCGCACGGCATCCCGGGTGAGCTGATGTCCCGTGGCGAACATCCGTTGTGACGGGCTGTCGCAACGGGCGTCGGTCAGTGGGTAGTACAGCAGTTGGGCGCGGATCTGCGGACCCCCGCGCGCCCGCGCCAGTAACGTGAGCGCCGTGGCGAGGGTGGCCCCGGCGCAGTCGCCGGCGACCGCGAGCCGTTCGGTGTCGAGTCCGAGCGAATCGGCCTGTTCGACCGTCCAGGTCAGCAGGGCGTAGCACTCTTCGAGGGCGACCGGATAGCGGCTCTCGGGCGTGCGGCTGTACTCGGGAACGACGGCCGCGGCACCGGCTTCGCGCACCAGCTCGCTGACGAGCCGCGCGTGCGTCTGAGCGTCGCCCAGCATCCAGCGGCCCCCATGGACGTAGAGCAGGGTGGGGGGCCGGCTGACCCCGGCCGGCCGAAAGACCCAGAAGCCCACCAGACCGGTGGGCCCCACGGGCGCCGCGTGGAAGGTGGCATCCACGTCGAAGTCGTCGATCCGATCGCCCTGGGCCTCTTGCAGCGCCTGGCGCGCGGTCTCCGGCCGGAGCTCATGGAGGAAGGGCGGTGTCGCCGAGGCGTCGACGAGCCGTTGCACCAGGGGATCGAGGACCACGGGCCGCGGCTGCTCGGCGGGCCCCTCCCGGTCAGGCTCCGGCCGCATTCGTTCCGCCTCTCGCTCGGGCCCCTGGGTGGGTGGTGGTCGTCCGCACGTCAGGTGTCGTGCAGGAGGTCCCGAAGTTGATGGCGGCTGCTGATGCCGAGCTTGGGATACACGTTGTAGAGGTGCGAGCCCACGGTACGCGGCGAAAGAAACAGCCGGTCCCCGATCTCGCGGTTCGACAGGCCGCCCGCGGCGAGCCGCACTATCTGACGCTGCTGGGCCGTCAGCTCGGCAAGCCCCTCGGCCGAGGCCGTGGTGGACGCGGAGGCGTCGGTGACCCCCGTCGCGCGCAGTTCGCCGCGGGCCGCGTCCGCGAGCGCCCGGGCGTCGAGCCTGGCCGCCACCTCAAGGACGGCGGTCAACTGCGCGCGGGCCTCCAGGGGCCTGCGGCGTCTGCGCAGCCAGATCGCGTAGTGCAGGCGGGCCCGCGCCCGTTCCATCGGCCAGGTGTCGCCCTCCGGGTTGACCAGGGCCAGCCGAAAGTGGTGCTCGGGGTCCGCTGCCCCGTCGACGAGCGCCGCCGCGTGGTGCATCAGGAGCGTCATGCGGGTCGTCGGCCGCTCACCCAGATCCGCCCGCACCGCGCCCAGCACACGCGCCGCCTCCTCGCTCCGGCCGACGCGCTGTGCGGCGGTGGCCAGCTCACCGATGGAGCGCGGAGACAGGTAGGGGACCACGGGCGTTCCGTCCTCGCCGAACAGGGACCTGAAATGGCGGAACGCGCGCTCCGCGTCCCCCACGGCCAGCGCGTGGAGCCCACTGGCCCGCAGCATCCTGGCCCGGGTGGCGCCGTTCTCGCCGAGGCTGACGGTGCGCCAGTGCGGGCTGGTGAACGGGATGTCCGGCAGGCTGTCGCCCCGCAGCGCGCGCAGGGTCACCTCCAGCGCCTCCAGGTCCATGTCGACTCGGGGCAGCCGGTGGACGACCGCATCGGAGCGCCCTTCGTCGATCAGGGCCTGGGCCTGCGGCCATCGGCCCATGGCGATGAGGGTGTCCACGTGGTGCGGAAGCGTCCACACCCGCGATCCCCACGTCCCGTGGGGATCGCGCACCGTGCTCACCCGCCGGTACATCTCCGCGCACTGCTCCGACTCGTCGGTGTAGTACGCCACCGAGGCGCGGATCAGCAGCCGGGTCAGTGGGGCCGGCCCGTCGAGCGCGGCACGGTCGTCTTCCGCCGCGGGTGTCGCCCGGGCCGGCCGGCGTGCGTGGTCGAGCAGGCGCGGCAGCTCCGCACGATGCTCCGGCAGACCGGACTGCTGGGTGATCGCCGCCGCGAGCGCGGTGAACGCGAGGGAGGTGGCCGCGGTACGCGGGGGAGAGTCGCGCCACAGGTCCAGCAGGAGCCCGAAGGCTTCCCGCTGGAACGAGAGCAGCGACAGCGCGGCGGCCATGGCGCAGACCGCCTTGCAGCGCAGGTCCGGGTCGCGGCCGACGGAGAACTCCGCGTACAGGCCGGGGCCGACCCGGGAGAACTCCGCGTACAGGTCGCGGACCCACTCCGGGTCCCCGAGGGTGCTCACCGCGGCCATGGCGGCGGCGAGTCGGCGGGCCCGGTCCACGTCGTTGCCGCTGAGCCGTGCCGCCTGCTCCAGCGCCTTCGCCGAGGCGAAGTGGTCGCCCGTGCTCGCGGCGTGCACGGCGGTCGCCCGCTCCAGGGCCGAGGCGACCTCCTCGTCGGGGCCGATCGCGGCGGCGGCCAGATGCCATGCCCGGTGCGCCGGGCTCTGGCCCTCCGCCGCCGCGAGGTCCCGGTGGGCCCGCTGCCGCAGCTTCGCGGGCTGCTGGTGGAGAGCCGCCGCACGCGCCAGCGGGTGACCGAACGTGAGGCGGCCGTCGGTGATTGTGATCAGGCCGGCCTCCTCCGCCGGGGTCCACACGGTGAGGTCGTCGGTGCCCAGGGCGGCCATCACGATGCGGAGCTCCTCCTCCCGCAGCGCGGCCGAGGCGTAGAGCAACGCGCGCCGCGTGTCCTCGGGGAGACCGTCGAGCCGCGACGCGAACACCGGTGGGGCCGGGGCCGGCCCGGCACCGGCGCGTGCTGCCCGGTGCAGGTCGACGAGCGCCAGCGGATTGCCCTCCGCCTGCCGGAGCAGGTCGAGGCGGAGCCGCCCCCGGGGCGCGTCGGGCTGCGCGTCCAGCAGGCGGGCCGCCGCTCCGGGCGGCAACGGCCCGAGCCGCAGGACGGGGAGATCCGCCGGGACTCGGGGCGGGGGGCCTTCACCGCGTACGGTGAACAGCATGGTCACCGCCTGGTCCGTGAGCTGCCGCCGTACGGAGAACAGGACGTCCAAGGACGCGTCGTCCCAGTCCTGAGCGTCGTCCACCGCCACAAGCAGCGGGCTCGTCCGGGCGATGCGGGTCAGGAGTGCCAGCGTGGCGGCACACAGCGCACCTCGCTCCTGCGGCCCGGCTCCCCCGAGGGCCGGCAGAAGCAACCGGTGCAGTGCGGCGAAGGGCGCCGGTTCCTCCGCGCCCCAGCCCCGCGCCGAAAGGACGCGGGACCCGCGCGCCGCGGCCGTCTCCTCGGCGAACCGCAGCAACAGGGACCTGCCGGTGCCGGTCTCCCCGAGCACGAGCAGACCCTGCGGACCGGAACGCACGTCGAGGCACCGCAGGATCCGGCCGGTCTCCTCCTCCCTGCCGATCGGCACCGCCACGCGTCTCGCTTCGAACACCGTCATCGCACTCCGAGCTTCCCGTGCGGAGCGGCTGGGTCCCGCCCCTTCGTGGATGCTGGCAGGAAGGCGGGCAGGCCGCTTCTGTCATGTGACCAGTCATGCCGGCAGGAGAGCCTGGCAAAATGGCGTCAACGCCTTGAGCAGGTTTTTTCAGGGGGCGGGACTGAGGAGAGCATGGACGTCGGCGCCGTAGAGGCTCGCACGCGGGGCATCCGGGGCAGGGCCCGCGAGCTGGAGTGGATCAGCGGACTCGTCGACGCCGCGGACGGCTCCGGCTCGAAGGTGCTCGTGCTGACCGGTCAGCCGGGCGCCGGCAAGAGCACCCTGCTCGACCACGCCGCCGACGTGGCCGCGGCACGAGGCAGGCGAGTGCTCCGCGTACGTGGCTGCGAGGGCGAGCAGGGCCTCGACTTCGCGGGAGTGCACCAGTTGCTGCGCCCCGTCCTCCGCGACATCGACCGGCTGCCGAGGCGTCAGCGCGACGCCCTGCGGCACGCGTTCGGCATGGCCGACGGTGACGGTGACAGTGACGGTGACGGACAGCAGATCCCGGAGCCGTTCGTGATGAGATCCGGCGTGCTCACCCTCCTTTCGGAGGCGGCGACGGAACGGCCCCTGCTCATCGTCGTCGACGACGCCCAATGGCTGGACCTCTGCTCCCTGGACGTGCTGGCGTTCGTCGCCAGGCGTCTGGAAGGCGAACGGATCGCCCTGCTGCTCGCGGCACGGGACGAGTCCGTGCCGGCGCGCTTCGACCGTGACTTCCCCCATCTGGCGACCCGCCCCCTCGACGGGGCGGAGGCCGGGCTTCTCCTGGACGACCAGCCGCATCCACCGCGGGGCAAGGCCCGGGCAGAGATCATCGAACAGGCCGCCGGGAACCCGCTGGCCCTCATCGAACTCGCTCGGGCGTTCGCCAAGGGGCCGGGTCTCCAGAGGCCCGGTGCGATCGACGCCCTCCCCCTCACCACCCGGATCGAACGTCTCTTCGCGGCCGACCTGCCCGCCCTTCCGCCGGAGACCCGGCACGCTCTGCTCCTGGCGGCAGCCGCCGGCACCGACCGGCTCTCCGATGTCCTGCACGCCGTCCCGGGCCTGGAGGACCCCGAGGTCTGGCGGCCCGCCGAGGAGGCGGGGCTCGTACGGGTGGAGAACGGCGACGTCCTGCTGCGCCATCCGCTGATCCGCTTCGCGATCCACCAGGCCGCCTCCTTCGCCGACCGCCGTGAAGTCCATCTGACACTCGCCGCCGCGCTCGCCCACGAACCCGACCGTCGGGCCTGGCACCTCGCCGCTGCCGCGTTCGGCCCGGACGAGGAGGTCGCCGACGCCCTGGCGCGGAGCGCCGAGCGCTCCCGGCGGCGCGGCGGCTACGCGGCCGCCGCCACCGCGCTGGAACGAGCGGCCGAACTCACCCCGGACCCGGAGCGTCGTGCCGGGCGCCTGCTCGGTGCCGCGGTCTCCGCCATGTACGCCGGGTATCCCCAGTGGGTCGGGGAGATCGCTGCCCGTGTGGGCCCCCTGACACACGATCCCAAGCTGCTCGCCGAGGCCTCACTGTGCGGCGGCTGGTCGTTGTCCGTCACGCTCCGGCATGCGGACGCGCTCGGATTCCTGCTGCCGGTGGCCGAATCCATGGCCACCGCGGCTCCCGCCCTGGCCCTGGACGCGCTGGGCACGGCGGCGACCCCGGCCTACAACTCCGGCGATCCCGTCCACCGCGCCGAACTCCAGCGCATCGGGGACCTGATCTCCCCGCAGCCGGAGCGGAGCGACAGGCTGTGGGCGGAGGCGGTCGCCCGTCCCTTCACCGGGCGGGAGCAGGCGGTGAAACGCCTGCACGGCGTGGTCGACGGTCTGCGGGACGGCGGGGGCTCGGAGCCCGCCCCGCTCGGCGACCTCGTGATGCTCGGCGCCACCGCCTGGATCCTGGACGAGACCGACCTGTCCGTACGTGTTCTCGGCCAGGCCATGGACCACTTCCGCCCGGTCTCCACGGCCGGCACCAACTGCACGGTCATCCAGGCCCTCGCCCTCGCCCTGTTCGACAGCGGAGCGTGGACGGCGGCCGGGTCCGCGGCCGAGGAGGCCTACGGCCTGGCGGCGGAAGCGGGCGCGGAGAACGTCGCCGTGGGGGCACCGATCCTCCAGGCCACCTTGCGCGCCGTCCGCGGTGACCATGCCGGCGCCCGGGAGCGCGCCGCCGCGGCCGTCCGCGGCGCCGATCTGAGCAAGTCCCGCAGCCTGTACGTCCGCCATTGCCAGGCACTCGGCATGGCGGCGCTCGCGGAAGGCGACCACGGGGCGGCGTACGAGCACCTCCGCCGCGTGTTCACACAGGATTCCCCGCCCCTCCCCGTGCACCACCATGCCTCGCCCTACTACCTCGCCGACCTCGCCGCTGCCGCCGTACGCGCCGACCGGGCGGACGACGCCCGCGCCGTGCTCCTGGCCGTCGAGGACCACCTGGGCTCACCCCGCTCCAGCCGCCTGGACGCGATCGTGCACCGGGCCTCGGCCCTGCTGGGCCGGCCCGACGACGCGGAACCGCACTTCCTTGCGGCGCTCGCCGATCCCGCGGGCGCGCACTGGCCCTTCGAACGCGCCCTCACACAACTGGACTTCGCCGAGTGGCTGCGCCGTCGCCGACGGGTCGCGGAGGCACGTCCCCTGCTCACCGGCGCCCTGGAGGTCTTCGAGCGGCTCGATGCCCGCCCGTGGATCGAACGCGCCACCGCCGAACTCCGCGCGGCCGGCGTGGCCGTGTCGGCCTCCGCCGCCCCGGAGGCCGTGGCCGGCCTGACTCCGCAGGAGCTACAGATCGCCCGACTGGCCGCGGAGGGACTGACGAACCGGGACATCGGCGCCCGGCTCTATCTGTCCCCCCGCACCATCGGCTTCCACCTGCACAAGATCTTCCCGAAGCTCGGCATCACGGGACGCGCCCAATTGCGGGACGTCCTCGGCCCCTGACCGGTCAAACTCCTCGACTTCCCCGCGGAGTGGAACGGCTGACCGGGGCGCCGCCTTTGAACAGCGACAGCGGAACGTGGACACGTACAGGCCACAGCCGGGGCGCGGACAGACAAATACCCCGCCCGGCCGTCCCTAGGGTTGCTCACGTGTCGGCGCGACCGGCCGCGGCATCTCACGGCGCAGGGGCCCACCACGGCAGCCCCGCCCGGCCGTCAGCCGCGCGACACACCCGACCACCCCACCGATGAGGGAGTTTCCCATGCCCAGTTCCGACAAGCCGACCGTCGTCCTCGTGCACGGCGCTTTCGCCGACGCCTCCAGCTACGCCGAGGTCATCCCCCGGCTGATCGCCCGCGGCCTGGACGTGGTCGCCCCTGCGGTGCCCAACCGCAGCCTGATCGGGGACGCCGCCTACGTCGCCTCCGTCGTCCGGCAGATACCCGGTCCGGTCGTCCTGGTGGGCCACTCCTACGGCGGCGCGGTCATCACCGTCGCCGGCACCGAGGACAACGTCGAGGCACTGGTCTACCTGGCCGGTTACGCGTTGGAGAAGGGTGAGAGCCTGGGCGAACTACAGGGCCGCTTCCCGGACAGCGACCTTGCCGCCGCACTCGTCTACACCCCCTTCCCGATCGAGGGCTCGGCCACGCCCGGCACCGACGTGTCGGTCCGTACCGACAAGTTCCCGGCCATCTTCGCCGCCGACGTCGACCCGGAGCTCGCCGCCGTCCTCGCCGTGTCCCAGCGCCCGCTGGCCGCGCAGGCCTTTGCCGACGCGGCCCCGGACGCGGCCTGGAAGACGAAGCCGTCCTGGGGCCTGGTCGCTTCGTCCGACCACACCATCAACCCCGATGTGGAGCGCTACGGCTACCAGCGGGCCGGCATGACCACCGTCGAGGTCGACTCCTCCCACCTGGTGATGCTCGCCCACCCCGAGCGCGTCGTCGACCTGATCGAGGAAGCCGTACGGGCCGTCTCCGGCTGACCCCCACGGCCGCCTCCACTCCTCCGCCCTTCCACTCCTCCGCCCTTCCAGCCCTCCGCAGGGAGCGAACGTTGAACCCACCGATCTCACGCCGCACCGTCACCGTGTCCCTCCTGGCCGGCGCAGCCGCCCTGGGGACCGCCGGTACCGCACAGGCCGCGCAAGCCGCGCAGTCGGCGACGGCCGCCCGGCCGGCCGAACGGCACGGGCGCCCCGCCGCACCCACCATCGTCCTGATCCACGGCGCGTTCGCCGACGCCTCCAGCTGGAGCGCGGTCGTCGAACGCCTCCAGCGGGAGGGTCACCGCGTACTGGCACCGGCCCTCCCGCTGCGCGGCCTCGCAAGCGACTCCGCGTACATCCGCAGCGTTCTGGACAGCGTCACCGGACCGGTCGTGCTGGTGGGGCACTCCTACGGCGGAGCGGTCATCAGCCAGGCCGCGGCCGGCGCCCCGCAGGTCAAGGCGCTGGTCTACATAGCCGCCTTCGTTCCGGACGTCGGCGAGAGCGCGCTCCAGCTCACCGACAAGTTCCCCGGCAGCACCCTGGGACAGGCCACCGCCACCCAGTACTACCCGTTGCCCGACGGCGGACAGGGAGAGGAGCTGGTCATCAAGAAGGACCTGTTCCGCAAGCAGTTCGCGGCCGGTGTCCCCCGCACGACCGCCCAGGTCATGGCCGCGGGTCAGCGTCCGATCACCCTGGCGGCTCTCCAGGAGCCGGCCACCGCGGCCGCGTGGAAGTCGATCCCCAGCTGGTGCCTCGTGGCCACCCAGGACCGCAACATCCCGCCGGCCGCCGTGCGTTGGATGGCCAAGCGTGCCCGTGCCCACACGGTCACCGTCCGCGCCCCGCACGCAGCCGCCGTGAGCGATCCCGGTCCTGTCACCGGCCTGATCCTGCGAGCGGTCCGCTCCGTTCGCTCCGGCCACTCCGGCCGCTCCGGCCACTCCGGCCACTGACGTACGCCTCGGAACCCATCCCCTACCGGGGCCCCTGCAAGCAGAGAGAAAGAGAAGAGATCCCGCATGCCCAGATTCCTCACAGGGACCCGCGCCGGCCTCCTGGCCTCGGCCGTCGCGGCGGCCCTCGCCGTGACCGCCGCCGGTCCCACGACGGCGGCCACGGCCGCCCCGAAGCCGGACGTGCGCTTCGTCGCCCACCTGGACATCGCCGACGGACAGCGCCCGGAGAACATCACTCTGGAGCCCGGCGGCAGCGCCGTCGTCACCTTCGCCTACAGCCGTCAAGTGGCCCGCATCGACCGTGACGGCCGGGTGCACGTCCTCGCCACCCTGCCCAAGCCTCCGGCCGGCGCCGAGACCCCCGCCCTCTCCTCGCCCTTCCTCGGCGGAATCGTCCGTGCCCACGACGGGACCCTGTACTTCCTGTACGCCACCGGCAGCGGCGACCTGACCGGCCTGTGGCGCCTGCGCCCCGGCGGCGCCCCGCACCGCATCGCCGCGCTCCCCGCCGACGGCCTGCCCAACGGCCTCGCCCTCGACCAGCACGAACGCCGGCTGTACGTGGCCGACTCGGTCCTCGGCACCATCTGGCGGGTGCCTGTCACCGGGGGCACGCCCACCCGGTGGGCCACCGACCCCGAACTGGCCGCCGAGGGATTCCTCGGAGCCAACGGCATCAAAATCCACAACGGGGCGGTCTGGGCGTCCAACCTGGACAAGGGCACCGTGCTGCGCGTCCCGGTCACCCGGTACGGCACCGCCGGGCGGGTCGAGACCCGGGCCACCGGCCTGACCAACATCGACGACTTCGCGTTCACCGGCCGCGGCAACACCCTCCTTGCCGCGATCAACGCGGACAACAAGGTGGCCCTGGTCAGGCCGAGCGGCAGCCACACCGTCATGCTGACCGGCGCCGACGGTCTGGAGAACCCGACCTCGCTCGCCGTACGCGGCAACACGGCCTACATCGCCAGCGGCGCCTACTTCACCAACAACGACCCCAACCTCCTGGCCGCCCGGATCCACTCCGTCCGATGAGCCGGGGCCGGAGCCGCCGCTACCGCCATCGACCTGGCGGTGGCGGCGACCGGCATCCGCACCACCGCGACCAGGCAGACCAAGCAGACCAAGCAGACCAGGCAGACCAGTCGGCCGACTGATGCGTCTGCCCCCGTGCGAGAGCCACGCTGGTAGGCATGTCAGCGATATTGACCGCCACGGACGGTCTCGGTTCCCTGCGCACCTTCGTCCTGCGTTCCGACGAGGAGCGGGCCCCCGTCCTGCCCTGGCTCTCGGCCGCCCGCGATGAGAACGCCCTGTACGTCGCCCTGCATGTCCACGGTTCGGTCGCGGTCCGGCACGACGGAGACGAGGTCTTCCTCAAGCCGGGCGACCTGGTCTTCTGCGACGCGGGGCTGCGTGACTCCCCGCGCTTCGGCGACCAGTTCCGGATGACGGTCTTCCGTGTGCCGCGGCGCCGCCTTGAGGTCGCCGATTCCGACCTGCGCCGGGTCATGGGCGTGCCCCTGCGCTGCGAAGAGGGGATGGGGGCACTGGTGTCGGGTTTCCTGTCCGCGCTCGCCTCCGAGACGGCGTTCCACCGGACGCACATCGGCTACCGCATCGCCCGCAACGCCGTGGACCTCCTCTCCGCATTCGTCACCGAGGTCGTCGAGGGGGAGCAGGCCGACTCTTCAGGCGTCGGCGCGCAGACGCTTTCACGCATCCGGGCCTTCATCGAGCTGCATCTGGCTGATCCGGATCTGTCACCGGAGTCGATCGCGCTCGCTCACCACATCTCCGTCCGCTATCTGCACAAGCTCTTCCAGAGCGAGGGCACGACAGTGAGCCAGTTGATACGCCTGCGTCGGCTTGAGGCCTGCCGATACGAACTCAGCCGGGCACCGGATCGCAGGCTCGCGGTGGCCGTCGTGGCACACCGGTGGGGTTTCACCAGCGCGTCACACTTCAGCCGGGTCTTCAGGGCTGCCTACGGCATGTCGCCCAGCGAGTGGCAGGCCTCAGTGTGGGACGCCCCGGACGCCCCCGTTTCGGGCACGGTCGGTCCCGCGGCAGCGTCGAACGCGTGGCTCACCTCCGGCGCGGTGCCCTCGACGAGCAGTCCGCGGGCCCTCTCCTCGTGACGGCGGTCGGTGGCCGTGAGCCGGCCGTGGTGCTGGGCGAGATGCTCCGACCAGGACGCGACCAGGTAGTTCTCGACGAACCGTCCCGGATCGCCGCCGTCCTGGTAGATGCCCCAGGTGAGTGCTCCCGTGCGTCGGCGTGAGCGGGCCACCTGGCCCATGGACACGATGAAGGCGGCCCTGTTCTCGGCCGCTATCCGGTACACGACAGAGACCAGCACGGGGCCGTCGGCCGGGCCGGGCTCGAACACGAGGGGCGGAACGGGCCAGTGGTCGGACGGGGACGGATCGACACCGTCCGTTCCGTGCAGCGGCCGGCGACGGCCGATCACCGCGCCGACCAGCAGCAGCCCGCTGCCGGCCAGCAGGGAGACGGTCAGCCCCCAACTGTCGGCCAGCGCACCCCATAGGGGTGCCGCCAGCGCCTGCCCGCCCTGGAAGACCAGGAGGTAGACGGCGAGTCCGCGGGCCCTGACCCAGCCGGGAAGCCGTGCCTGGACGGCCGCGTTGAGGGTGGACAGCACGCCGATCCAGGCCAGACCGGCGGGCAGCAGCACGACCGTGGCCAGCCATGGGGCCCGGATCGTGGCCAAGGCCGCCAGGACTCCGGCGAAGACGAGGGCTCCCGCGGCCAGAGTGCCGTTGACGCCCAGCGCGCGGCGGATCGCGGGCAGCGCGAACGCCCCGCCCACGGCTCCGGCTCCCACCGCGCCGAGCAGCACCCCGTACCCGCCAGAGCCCAGGCCGAGGGAGCGGCTCGCGACCAGCGGAAGCAGCGACCACAGGGCGGCGGCGCCGGGAATGAACAGCACGGTGCGCAGCAGGACCCGGCGGACGCCGGGCGCGTTCCGTACATAGCGGCGGCCGGCGTGCAGGGCCGTCAGGAGCTTCTCGCCCCGGACGGCCTGCGGTGCCGCCTCGGGCCGTCTCCACAGCACCAGAACGGCCGCGGTGCCGAGGTAGGAGGCCGCGTTGAAGGCGAAGACCCAGCCCGCGCCCGCTGCCGCGACCACCGCTCCCCCGAGTGCCGGGCCGAGGGCGCGAGCCAGGTTCATGTTCACGGCGCCGAGCGCCGCCGCCTGTCCCAACTGGGGGCGTTCCACGAGTTCCGGCTGGATGGCCTGCCAGGCCGGGCCCATCAGCGCGGTGCCGCAGCCCAGCAGGAAGGTGAGACCGAGCAGCAGAGCCGGGGTGAGCGCGTCCGCGAACGCGAGCACCGACAGCGTGGTGGAGGCGGCGAGCATGGCGAACTGAGCGGTCAGCAGCACCGCGCGACGGTCGAAGCGGTCGGCCAGCACGCCTGAGGGCAGAGCCAGCAGGACGACGGGGAGACCGGACGCGGTCTGCACGAGCGTCACCAGGGCGGCGTCATGGCCGATCAGCAGCCACTGGGCGCCCACGGTCTGCATCCAGCTGCCGATGTTGGAGACCAGTTGCGCGATCCACAGCGCCCGGAAGACACGGGCCGCGAGCGGGGCCCAGGCCGAACCGGCCTCCGGGAGGGCTTTCTTTGACAGTACGGTGTTCACGTCGTTCCTACCGGTATGTTCACGTCAGGGGGACCGCTGTTCCCTCGTCGCCACCACGAGCAGGGCCGCCAGTAGTGCTCCGGCGGTGAGGGCGGGTGCGGGGGAGAAGGCGGCCAGCAGGACGCCGAGCGCGGCGATGGGATACGGGACCCGCTGAGCCACGGTCCTCTGATGGGGCCGCAGGTGCACGGCCCAGACGGTGATCAGGAAGACGGCCGCGGGGACGGTGACCGCCGCGCCCGCGGCCCACGCGGAGCCGTCCGTCCGACGCGTGACGTGATCGGCGTACGCGGCGAGGCCGGCTCCCTCGGCGGTCGCCGAAGCGAAGATCAGGTAGTGGCCGTAGGCCCAGGTGAATCTCCTGCGGTGGGCCTGGTGCGTGGTGGCGAGCAGGGTATGCGCGGACCTGGCGAAGTACAGCCACCACATGGCGAAGGCCATGAACAGGCCACCGGCCGCGACCGCGTACAGCGAACCGGTGCCGTGGTGCCGGTCGAAGGCGCCCCGGACCGCGACGGTGGCCGCCGCGATGGACTCTCCGATGACGATGAGGGTGAACAGTTCGTAGCGCTCGGCGATGTGGCGCGGATGCCATGGGGTCATCCCGGCGGACTGGGCCCACACCGGGACGGACACCTCCGCGACGATCAGCACCACGATCCCCGGAAGGCGTGCCGAGGCCGGGAGGCCCAGCAGCCCGACCCAGCCGACCTGACACGCTGTCACTCCGGCGGCGAAGCGCAGGGTGGTCGCCCGCCGGGACGGGTCGGACCACGCGGCGCGCAGCCACAGGGCGGTCAACGCCATGCGCAGCAGGACGTATCCGACGGTGATGACCCTCAGGTCACCCTCCTCGAACGCGCGCGGAACGCCGGCGGCGATCACGAGCGCCCCGGTGATCTGGACCAGCACCGTCAACCGGTACGGGACGTCGTCCGGGTCGTAGGCGGAGGCGAACCAGGTGAAGTTCATCCACGCCCACCAGATGGTGAAGAAGACCAGCGCGAAGCGCAGAACCCCGGTGGCGTACTCCCCTTCGGCCAGCGCCCCGTGCAGACTCCCGGACGCCTGTGCCACCGCGACGACGAAGCACAGGTCGAAGAGGAGCTCCAGCGATGTGGTGGTCCTGCGCGGCTCTCCGGGGTCGCGGCCCGGCATGGTCCGCCGTCGTCCGGGCGCCGGGATCTCGTGGGCGACCGGTGTGCGGCGGTTCAGCGGAGGGCTCCGAGCGCGGCCTCGACCGTCCGGTGGAACGTGGGGTACGTGTAGATCATGTGCTGGAGCCGGTCGACGGGTATCTCGGCGTGGACGGCCACGTTCAGTCCGTAGAGCACCTCGCCGCCCGCGGGGCCGGCCGACGTCGCGCCGATCAGTACGCCGCGGTCCGCGTCCTCGACAAGCTTGATGAACCCCTCGTTGCCCGGCCCGTGGATCCAGCCGCGCGTGGACGAGGCGACGGGCAGCACACTGGTGCGTACCCGCAGCCCCCGCTCACGCGCCTGCCGCTCCGTCAGTCCGACGGCCCCGATCTCCGGATCGGTGAAGGTGACGCGGGGCAGCGCCCGGTAGTCGGCGTCGGGGCCGGGCCGGCCGAGGATGTCCCTGACGGCGATCTGCGCCTGGTACATCGACACATGGGTGAAGGCGCCCCGGCCCGTGATGTCGCCGACCGCCCACAGCCCCTCCCCCGCCCGCATCTGCCCGTCCGTGTGCACGGCTCCCGCCGTCGGGTCGAGCCCCACGGTGTCGACCGCCAGCGCGGTCAGGTCGGTGTGGCGCCCGGTGGCGACCAGAAGCCGTTCGGCGCGAAGCGGCTCCCCCTCACCCTCGACGCGGACGGTGAACTCGGTGCCGTCATGGCTGATCCGCTGTGCCCGAGCACCGGTGAGTACGGTGACTCCGTCCGCCCGCAGAGCCTCCGTGGCCAGCTCACCGGCTTCCGGTTCCTCCTGCGAAAGCAGCCGGTCCTGCCCCTCGATCACCGTGACCACGCACGTGAAGCGGGCGAAGGCCTGGGCGAGTTCGACGCCGATGGCGCCCCCGCCGAGCACGATCATCGACTCCGGCAGCTCCTCGGCCGCCATGGCGTCCCTGTTGGTCCAGTACGGCGTTCCCTCAAGGCCCGGCACCGGGGGGACCCGGGGCCGGGTGCCGGTGGCCAGCACGACACCGCGCCGGGCTTCGATCGTGCGGTCGCCGACCATCACCCGGCGCGGCCCGGAGAGCCGGCCCCTTCCCCGGACGAGGCGACCGCCCTTGGCCGCGAGACGGTCGGCGGCGACCTGGTCGTTCCAGTCGTCGGTGGCCTCGTCGCGGATACGTCCGGCGACCCTGCCCCAGTCCGGTGTGACGACCGCTTCGCCGGCGAGAGCGGGCACCCGGCCCGCCTCGGCGAGCAGGTTCCCGGCCCGGATCATCATCTTGCTGGGCACGCATCCCCAGTACGGACACTCGCCCCCGACGAGTTCCGCCTCGACCCCCACCACGTCGAGGCCGGCTTCGGCGAGGGTGCCCGCGACGTACTCACCGCCCGGGCCCAACCCGACGACCACCACATCCGCCTGCTCGTTCGCGCTCATGTCTGCCTCTCCTCGCGCCTCGGGCTCCACCGACGTGGGCCGCCATGCCGACGCTAGATCGGCCGGCCGAAGACCTGTGCCCACCGGCGCACGGGCGCTTGTCGGAAAGTGAACACCTGACACGGGACACCACAGGCTGACGCGCGGGACTCACAGACGATCAGGGCCGGGGAGAGGATCGCGTGGCCGTCCTGTGGCGCGCGACGCGCCAGACGCCTTCGAGCAGCACACCGGCCACGACGGCGATACCGGCCGCGGCGCACGGCGCGGTGGTGCCGGTCAACTCCATGTCGAAGTAGGACCGGAGGTGCGGTACCAGGGTGACCGCCGCGAAGGACAGCGCCATCGCGAGCACCAGCAGTACGCGCCTGAAGGTGCAGGGGCGCGCGACGATGGACAGCGCCCACAGTCCGACGAGGAAGGCCGTGAGCGTCGTGGCGGATGTCTGCGCCTCCAGGTCCCCTCCATGGACGGCGCGGGCGACGGCGTACGACCCCATGGTGGCCGCGGCGGTCACGGCCCCGCACGGGACGGCGAACCAGAGCACCCGCCGCACGAAGTGGGGCCGCGGGCGCCCGGTGCCGGGGGCGAGGGCGAGGAAGAGGGCGGGGATGCCGATGGTGAGCGAGCCGATCAGCGTGAGATGCCGGGGCGGGAACGGGTACGGAACGTCGGCGAGGACGACGATGACGGCGAGCAGGGCGGAGTACGTCGTCTTCGTGAGGAACAGCTTGGCCACGCGCTCGATGGTGCCGATGACGCGTCTGCCCTCGGCCACCACCGACGGCAGGGCCGAGAAGTCGTTGTCGAGGAGCACGATCTGGGCGGCCGAGCGGGCGGCCGGGGCTCCCGTTCCCATACAGATGGCGACGTCCGCCTCCTTGAGCGCGAGTACGTCGTTCACCCCGTCCCCCGTCATCGCCACCCTGCGGCCGCGGGACCGCAGGGCGGTGACCATGTCGCGTTTGCGTCGGGGCCCCACCCTGCCGAAGACCGCGGTGCCCTCCATGGCTTCCGCCAGTTGGCCCTCGTCATCGGGGAGCCTCCGCGCGTCGACGGGGCGGTCGCCGTCCGGCAGTCCCGACCCGCGGGCCACGGCACCCGCCGAGAGCGCGTCGTCACCCGAGATCACCTTGACGTCCACGCCCTGCTCCGCGAAGTAGCGGAGGGCGTCGGGGGCCTCCTTGCGGGTGCGCTGCGCGATGACGACCAGAGCCACCGGGTCCGTCGCGCCGGGGCCCCGCTCCGGCGCGGCGAGCACCTCGCTGAGCGGGAGGGAGCAGCGCGCCAGGAGCAGCACGCGCAGGCCGCGCTCACCGTAGGCGTCCACGGCGACCAGTACGGAGTGACCTGCCGGGAGCAGCACGTCGGCCGCGCCGAGCAGCCACGTCACGGTGGCACCGTCCCGGCCGGTCAGGGTCGCACCGCTCCAGCGACGGGCGGCGGAGAACGGGGCGCGTTCCTTCTCGGTCCAGCCCTCGGGCGCGGGGAAGACGTCGATGGCGGCCCGCGGCCCGGCGGTGGGGTGGGCATCCAGCGCGCCGAGTGCGCCGAGCGCGCCGAGTACGTCCTCCACCCCTACGTCTCGTTCGATCCGGTACACCTCGTGGACGTCCATGGACGCCTCCGTCAGGGTCCCGGTCTTGTCCAGGCATACGGTGTCCACGCGCGCGAGCCCTTCGACGGCCGCCGGTTCCCGCACGAGGCACTTCCGCTTCCCGAGCCGGACGACACTTCCGGCGAAGGCGACCGACGCGAGCAGCACGAGCCCGTCGGGGACCACCGGGAGGACGCCTGCGACCATCCGCCGTGCCGCCTCGGGCACATCGCCGCCGCCGATGGTCAACTGATGCATGAACAGCGCGATCCCGGCCGGGATCATGGCGTACGTGGCGTATCTGACGAGGGTGGTGACGCCGTCGCGCAGTTCGGATTCGACGGGTGTGCAGCGGGCGGTCTTCTCCGCCGGCCGTGCCGCGCGGGTGTCCCGGCCGATCCTCTCGACGGCGAGCGCGCCGGAGCCGGAGACGACGGAGCTCCCGGACAGCACGTCGTCGCCCGGGCGTTTGAGCACGGGGTCGGCCGCACCGGTCAGGAGCGCCTCGTCGACCTCCAGGCCGTCCGCCTCCAGCACGGTGCCGTCGACGACGACCTGGTCCCCGGGACCGAGTCGGATGATGTCGCCGAGGCCGATCCGCTCGTAGGCCGGGCGGGCCCCGCCCGTGGCGGTGAGCCGGTCGAGGGCCCGTTCGGCGCGTACGTCCCGGACGACGCCGAGCAGGATGTTGGCGAGGACGACGACGCCGAAGACGGTGTCCTGGACGGGCCCGACAGCCAGGACGATCAGGAGCAGCACACCGATGACGGCGTTGACGCGGGTGCACACGTTGGCGCGCACGATGTCCCGGACGGTGCGACCGGTTCCCGCACCCCCGGCACCCCCCGGTAAGAAGGGGCCGACGGTGTCATGACCGCCGGCTCTCTCCGTTCCCTTCGCCCCCCTCGACCGCACATCCATTCCTGGATCCCCTCCACACCGGTCGTGACCAATGAACTGATCCAGACCGTAATGACCGCTGGTGTCCGCTCACTACGGACGAACGATGGCGGTGGCCCCCACTTTCGTGGTGGCCCCGACGGGACGAACGGTCGGACCAGCGTCTTCCGGCCTCAGCTCATGCCCGCGTCACGGGCGAGCAGCGCCACCTGGACGCGGTTGGAGAGGCCGAGTTTGGCCAGGGCTCGGCTCACATGGGACTTCACCGTGCCCTCGCTCATGGACAGTGCGCGGCCGACCTCGGCGTTCGACAGGCCTCTGGCCACCGCCCGGACCACGTCCTCCTCCCGTTCGGTCAGCACCGCCATCCGTTCGCGGGCGTTCGCGGAGTCCCCCGATTCGAGTCCGGCGAAGGTGTCGATCAGCCGCTTGGTGATCCGGGGGGTGAGCATCGCGCTGCCCTCGGCGACCGTGCGCACCGCGCCGGCGAGGTCGCGTGGCGAGGTGTCCTTGAGGAGGAACCCGGCGGCGCCGCTGCGCAGCGCGGTGTGCACGTAGTCGTCGAGGTCGAAGGTGGTCAGCATGATGACGCTGGGGGCGTTGGGCGAGCGGCGCAGTTCCTTGAGCGCGGTCAGTCCGTCCATGCCGGGCATGCGGACGTCCATGAGGACGACGTCCGGGCGGTGCTTGGCGACAGCCGTCACCGCCTCGCTGCCGTCGCTCGCCTCGCCGACCACCTCGATGTCGTCGGCCGGATCCAGGATCATGCGCAATCCGGCCCGTACCAGCGCTTCGTCGTCAACGACCAGGACCCGGATCACTTCTGCTCCTCCATGTCGTGCGGGGGAATCGGGAGCCGTGCGCGGACGGTGAATCCGCCGTCCGGCCTCGGCTCCGCGGTGAACTCGCCGTCGAGCAGCTCGACACGTTCGCGGAGCCCGACCAGGCCCATGCCGCTGCCCGGCAGCAGTTCGACGGGCCCCGCGGGGGCTTCGTTGTGCACGTTGATCTCCAGGTGGTGGTCGTGGTAGCGGACGACGACCTCGGTGCCGGCCGCTCCGGCGTGCTTGTGCACATTGGTGAGGGCTTCCTGCACCACGCGGTAGGCGGCGTGTTCCAGCAGGGTGGGCAGGCGTTGCGGGGTTCCCTCGTCGCGCCTGCGGACAGACATGCCCGCGGCCCGCGACTGGTTGAGGAGCCGTTCGAGGTCCACCAGGGTGGGCTGCGGTCCGAGGGCGATTCCCGCGCCGTCCACTGCCTTGAGCACGCCGATGACGTCCCTGAGCTGCGCGAGGGCCTCCCGGCCCGTGGTCCGGATGAGTTCCGCGCCGAGTGCGGTCTTCTCGTCCTTCGCGTTGATCTCCAGGGCGCCCGCGTGCAGCACCATCAGGGACACCCGGTGGGCGACCACGTCGTGCATGTCCCTGGCGATGCGGGCACGTTCCTGTAGACGCGCCTGCTCGGCGCGGGCCACCTGCTCGCGCTCCAACCGCTCCGCCCGTTCGCGCAGGCTCTCCACGACGTCCTTGCGGGCCTTGTTCCACAGCCCGAGGGCGAAGGGCAGCCAGACGAACAGCCCCGCGCCGCCGAGCGACGAGAGCATGTCCGCCCAGAAGACCCCCGGCAGCCCGAAGGCCAGGCCCGTGGCCGTCGGCAGCACCGTGATCGCGCTGGCCCCCATCACGTAGGACATCTGCTGGCGCGGCCTGTGCACGGTCGAGCCGACGACGTACGAGGCCACGCACAGCGTGGCCCAGACGGATGTCAGCACCCATGAGGCGCAGCCGACCACGACGACCGGCCAGCGCGTGCCCGGGAGGGCCCGGACCGCGGCCACGGAGGTGACCGCGATGAGCACGGCCAGGACCAGGGCGGGCCACGGGGTGAGCCCCAACTCCCCCTGCACCTGCGGGACCGGGCGGCCGTCGATGGGGAAGAACGCGCCGACGGCGAGCGCGGTCGACAGCACGCTCAGCCCCCAGCGGTCCAGCCATCGCCGTAAGTGTGCTCGAAATGCCCGTTCGGTGGCTGTGGGCGTACGTCGTGTCACACACTGAGCGTAGTAGCTCACCGGAGCCCCGTCCTCCGCCCTGTGTCCGGAACCGTCCCCACGAAAGTTGGGTGTCACCGTGACCTAAGTGGGGCAGGACCGTGGACTTTCCGGCGACGTGGCAAGGGACCCCGTTCTCGCAGACTCGCTGCCATGACAGAAACGACAGCCGCTGTCCGGGCCACGGGGCTCGGCAAGCACTACGGAACCGGTGACGCGCGGGTGACCGCCCTCGAGAACGTCGATGTGAGCTTCATGCGCCAGGAGTTCACGGCCATCATGGGCCCCTCCGGCTCCGGGAAGTCGACGCTGATGCACTGCGTCGCGGGTCTCGACAAGGCCGACGAGGGTTCGGTGTGGATCGGTGACACCGAGCTGACCGGGCTGAGCGACAACGCCCTGACCGATCTGCGCCGGGACCGCGTGGGCTTCGTGTTCCAGGCGTTCAACCTGCTGCCCACCCTCACCGCGCTGGAGAACATCCTGCTGCCGTTCGACCTCGCCGGGCGCAAGCCGGACAAGGACGTGCTGGACAGGATCATCACCACGGTGAACCTCAGGGACCGGCTGAGCCACCGGCCGAGCCAGCTCTCCGGCGGTCAGCAGCAGCGTGTCGCCTGCGCCCGGGCACTGGTGACCCGGCCGGACGTGGTGTTCGCCGACGAGCCGACCGGCGCGCTGGACTCCACCGCGTCCGCGGAGCTGCTCCGCTTCCTGCGGCAGAGCGTCGACGGCCTCGGCCAGACCGTGGTGATGGTGACCCACGAGCCCAGTGCCGCCGCCTTCGCCGACCGGGTGCTCTTCCTCAAGGACGGTGCCCTCGTCGACGAGATCCTCGCGCCGACCGCGGACAGCGTCCTGGAGCGCATGAAGTCCTTCGAAGGGTCAGTGGCCTGATGCTGAGGACCATGCTGCGCGATCTCCTCGCGCACAAGGGCCGTGTGGTGATGACGCTCGTGGCCATCGCCCTGGGCGTCACCGCGACGGTCGGGAGCTGGGTGGTGAGCGACTCCATCGCGGCGACGCTCACCCTGCGCGAGACGCGGGACGACGTCAGCGTCGCGGTGCAGAGCCCCGGCAAGGATGCGGTGCTCGGCGCGGCGGAGCGCGACCGGCTCGCGAAGCTGCCGGGGGTCTCCGAGGCCCAGGGGGTGGTCGTCGGGCGGGCCGGCGTCGTCGGGCCCGACGGCAAGCTGACCAAGGCGACCACGATCCTGGACCGGGCCGGCACCAACTGGAGCAGCGACGAGCGCTTCACCGTGGACGCGGGGAAGGCCCCCCGGGGCAAGGGCCAGGTCGCGCTCAACAAGACCGACGCCGAGAGCGCCGGGTACTCGGTGGGTGACACCGTGCGCATCCTGCTGTCCGGGGGCCGCACGGACCGCGCCGAGGTGACCGCGCTGTTCACGTACCACCGCCTGGGCCCGGAGGCGGAGGCGGATTCCGACGAGGCGTCGGACGCCGTTCCCGTGGTGGCCTACGACAACGCCACCGCCGCGAAGCTCCTCGGTTCCCGCTACCACCGCGTCGAGTTGACGGCCGCGGCCGGGACCGCCGCCGCCACGCTCGCGGACACCGCGCGCGACGCGATGCCCGGCAACTACCCGGTGGCGACGGGCAAGTCCCTGGCCGATGCCGCGGCCGCCCAGTCCGACACCGAGGCCCAGGACCTGAGGCTCACGATGCTGCCGTTCGCCGCGGTCGCGCTGATGGTCGGGATGTTCGTCATCGCCAACACCTTCACCATGCTCGTCAGCCAGCGCACCCGGCAGTTCGCGCTGCTGCGTGCCGTTGGCGCGCGAAGGAGGCAGGTGCGGACCGCGATCATCGTGGAGGCGGCCGTACTGGGTGTCGTGGGCGGCGCGATCGGCTCCCTGGCGGGTGTCGCGATCGGCCCGTTGATGATCAACGTGATGCGTCCCGACGACAACGTGGAGTTCACCGTCCGGCCGGTCGCGATCCTGCTGGGCTTCGGCGTCGCCGTGCTGGTGACGGTGCTGGCCGCGTACAACTCGGCGCGCCGCGCCGCCTCCGTGCCTCCGGTGGCCGCGCTGCGCACCGACGCCGTGGTCCCCCGGGAGACCAAGCGGCGCCGGAACCTGTTGGGCGTGGGCTTCCTGGTCGTCGCCGCGGCGATGGTCATCGCCACGGCCGACCCGAGCTCGTCCAACATGCTGCGCGTCATCGCGCTGGTCGGTGCCGTCCTCGGTGTCGTGGGTGTGATCCTGCTCGCCCCCTTCCTCGCCGAGAACGTGCTGCGCCCCGCCACCAGGATCATCGGCGGCCGGAGCGGCCCTGCCGTACGCCTGGGGCTGCGCAGCGCGGCCGGTGACCCGCGGCGTACGGCGGGCACCGCGACCGCCATCACGGTCGGCCTGGGCCTGGTGTGCGCCTTCGCCACGCTCAGCGCGTCCTTCTCCGATCTGATCGCCTCGACGACCCGGAGCAACGTGCCGGTCACGACCACCGTGCTCCAGTCGGCGGCCGGGGGCGAGTCGACCCTCACCCCGGCGGAGGCGGAGCGGGTCCGCGGGCTGCCGGGCGTCGACCACGTCGCCGCCAGCCGCGACGTGCTGGTCGGCCTGTCCTACCCGGGCGGCAAGACGGAACGGCGGATCTCCGCGATCGAGCCCGCGGCGCTGAAGACGGTGCTGACGCCCGACATCACGGAGGGCAGCGCCGATCTGACGCGGGGCGTGGTCATCTCGAAGAACCAGGCCGACATGCTGAAGCTCGGCATGGGCGACAAGCTCACCCTGGAGCTGGACTCCCAGACGTCGGTCACCCAGCCGGTGGTGGGCGTCTACGACGCCACCGAGCTCCAGGCGAGCATCTTCCTGAACGCGGCGGAGGCACCGCCGTCGCTGCGCAACCAGATCACCCTCCTGTACGCGTCGGGGGCCGACCCGGACAAGGCGCGCGCGAGCATCAAGGCGGCGTTCCGCGACCGCCCCGACGTGTCCGTCACCGACCGCGAGGGCCTGGTCGAACAGGGCGTGGACCAGCAGCAGTTCGCCTTCACGCTGATGTACGCCATGTTCGGCGTGGCCATCGCCATCGCGGTGTTCGGCGTCATCAACACGCTGGTGCTGTCCGTCATGGAACGCACCCGTGAGATCGGGGTGATCCGGGCGGTGGGCGCCAAACGGCTGCTCGTGCGCCGGATGATCAGGTCGGAGTCCATCGCGATCTCCCTGTTCGGCGCGCTCCTCGGAGTGGTCGTGGGGGTTCCGGCGGGTGCCGTGATGCAGCACGCCATGTTCGGGCAGCGGCTGTGGGACTTCTCGATGCCGTACGCCACGATCGGCATCGCGCTGGTCGGGATCGGCGTCGCCGCCGTACTGGCGGCGATGTGGCCGGCCCGGCGCGCCGCGAACACCAACATGCTGGCGGCGATCGCCAGCGAATAGCCGGGGACGGAAGGGGCTCGGCACAGCGGAGGGACGGCGGCGGGGCCGGTGGACAACATCCACCGGCCCCGCTCCGTCATGTCTCCGGCGCCTCCGCCCGTCAACTCTCCGGCGCCTCCACCCGTCAGCCGGGTACGCCCCAGCGGCGGGCGCCGCCCGCGGTGGGCACGTCGTACGCGTCGAAGTCCGGGGCCGTGCCGCGGCGTACGACGGTCAGCGTCCCGCCCTCGACGGGCCGGAACAGAGCCGTGCGCGGGCCGGTGCGCCGTATCTCGGCCCGGCGGCCCGGGCCGTCGTCGCCGGGCGGGCTCACCCACGCCTCGACGTCTCCCTCGATGCCGTGCCGCAGGGTCAGCGGCCGGCCGGCCTCGCTGCGCACCCGCACCCACCGCGTGCGGCCGTCCTCGCGCGCCGCGTCGACGACGAAGCCGCCCGGCGCGCGCAGCCCCGCGATCCGGACGTCCGGCCAGTCGTCGGGCACGGCCGGGAACACGTCGACCGGGCCGTGTCCGGCTCCGACGAGGAGTTCCAGGAGGGCCTGCCCCGCGTCGAAGGGGGCCGCGGCGAAGGGTGAGGAGACGTGGGCGTAGAGGGAGTTGGGGGACAGCGCGCCCTCGGCCGCGCCCCCCGTCCCCGTGAGGTGGTGCAGCATCTCCAGCGCCCGGCGTGCATCGCCCAGGGCCGCCGCCAGGGCCGCGGCCACGGCGTACGATCCGCCGTGCCAGGCGTCCCGGCTGCTCGCCCAGTGCTCGAAGCTGCGCCGCGCGTCGCGGCGCCCCTGGTCGTCTCCCGCCCTCTCGCGCAGGGGCAGCAGCCACAGGAGATGCGAGGGCACCGGGTGGGAGCGGCTCGCCCGGACGCCCGCTCCGACCATGACGCCGGTGTCGTCGCGGTGGTACGGGGTGAGCCGCGCGGCGATGTCCTGCCAGTCCGCCATACGGGGCTCGTCGTCACCGAGCCTGCGGACGGTGTCGATCAGCGTCGTCACCGCCCACCGCACGAGCGCGAGGTCGTAGGTGCAGTCGGTCACGTCGGCCTGGCCCGGCGAGTGGGTGACGGGCAGGTGCAACAGGCCGTCCACGCCCTCGTAGAGGAAGCCGGCGTAGTAGTCCACCGCCCGGCGCAGCGCGGGCCGCAGCAGGTCCTGGAGAAGGCGCCGGTCCTGGGTGTAGCGGTACGCCTCCCACAGGGCGAGCGCGCCCGACGCGCGCACCGGGTGTTCCGTACGTCCGGCCTTCGAGCCGACTCCGGGCAGGGCGCTGGTCAGATGGCGGTGGCTGTGGTGCGGCCCCCGCTCCAGCGCGGTGGCGACCGGGCCGATGCCGAGGTGGCCGGACGGGCCGAGCAGCGCGGGGGCCTGGCCGACGCGCTCGGGGGCGGCGTCGACGACGGCTGCCAGGGTGTACATCTGGATCCAGTGGAACCGCTGGAGGGTGCGGTCCGGCAGGGACACGTAGGCGTGCCGGTAGTGGTCACGCCACCACGCGCGATGCCGCGCGATCACGGCGTCCGGGTCGGCCGTGAGGAGCGTGCGCAGCGCGGCCTCGTCCGTCCCGCTCCCCGTCCCGGACGTGGCGGCGAGCAGCTTGTGTGCGCCGTCGCCCTGGTGGACCCAGGTCAGCGGTCGCGTCCGGCCGTCGGGGGGCGGAGCGGTGAAGGAGACCCGCTCTCCTCCTTCCGCGGTCGCGCGCAGGAGGAGTGCCGGGCCGTTCCTGTCCACCAGCGCGCTGAAGGCCACACTGCCCCTGGTCGTGGTGAGCCGTCCGGTCAGCTCGGCGTGCCACAGGTCCAGTGCGCAGGAGAGCCCGGTGGGGGTGCCGAGCGGGACGAGGTCCAGTCGGCCGGGGAGCGGGTCCGCGGGACGGGTGCCGGGTTGGCCGATGAGGAGGCGCACGGCACGGCCGCCGGGCGCCGTGACGAGTTGTGCCGCCATTCGTCCGTTGCCCAAGTACGGTGCGCCGGAAGGGCTTTCCGGTATGCGTGCCCATTCCATGCGGGCGTCCCGCACGGCGCGTTCGTACGGGTCCGTGGATTTCTCCGGGTCCTCGGGCACGGCGACGCCCGGCTTTTCCGCCGCCCAGGCGGTGCCGGACGCGGCGGCCAGGCCGGTGCCCGCTGTCGTGCGGATGAAGGTCCGTCTGCCGAATCCGGCGTTCATTGTCGGGGCCTCCGGCCTCAGTCAATAATTCAATACCGTCCAGGCGCCCACCCTTTACCGCAACGAAAAATGACCCTACAACTGGGGCAAGCGACAGTCACCGCCATTAAGTGAGCGATGAAAGACGCTCCACCAGGGGCCGCGGGAGGCGGCCGGAAGCTGCGGCCCCCCCTACGAAAGTGGTATGCGGTCGATTTCCATCGTCAGATGTGCCGGGCTGCCCCGATACGTACGGTGGAGCCACCGGCGCACCAACAGGGAGCATGCATGATTAGCCTCAGCGGGCTTACGAAGCGCTACGGCACGGTCACCGCCGTGGACGATCTGAGCCTTGAGATCAAGTCCGGCCGTGTGACCGGCTTCCTCGGTCCCAACGGTGCGGGGAAGTCCACGACGATGCGCATGATTCTCGGCCTGGACCGGCCCACCGCCGGAAAGGCACTGGTCAACGGCAAGGCCTACGAGGAGTTGCGCTACCCCTTGCGGGAGGTCGGGGCTCTCCTCGACGCCAAGGCGCTGCACCCAGGGCGGACCGCGAGGAGCCACCTGCTGTCCATGGCCCGCAGCAACGGCATCCCGGGGCGGCGCGTCGAAGAGGTGCTCGAAGTGGTCGGCCTGACAACGGTCGCGGGACGGCGCGTCGGGCTGTTCTCGCTCGGCATGGGGCAGCGCCTGGGCATCGCGGGAGCGCTGCTCGGCGACCCGGGGGTGCTGATCTTCGACGAGCCCGTGAACGGCCTCGACCCCGACGGGGTGCGCTGGGTCCGTGGGATCGCCCGCTCGCTGGCCGACGAGGGCCGTACGGTCTTCCTCTCCAGCCACCTGATGAGCGAGATGCAGCAGACCGCGGACCAGGTCGTCGTCATCGGCAAGGGCAAGCTGATCGCCGACATGCCGATCATGGAGCTGATCGAACGCAGCGCGCTGGGCACGGTGCGCGTGCGGGTCCCGGACCCGCGGGGCCGTGAGGAGCTGGCGCTGAGCATCGAGGCGGCCGGTTTCACGGCCGACCGCTCGGACGAGGACGTGCTGGTCGTGCGCGGTGCCACCCCTGAGCGGGTGGGCGACCTCGCGCACGAGGCCGCGGTCAGGCTGCACGAACTGCGCATGCAGGAGCCCTCGCTGGAAGAGGCGTACATGGAACTGACCTCCGGGAGCCTGGAGTACGGCACTTCCCGGATGGCGAACCGAACGGACGGTCCGGACGCATGAACGACAAGACGACGACCGCTCCGGCGGCAGCGACCCACGGCCGCGGCGGACTGCCGGGGGCCACGGCGGCCGAGTGGACCAAGCTGTGGTCCGTACGTTCCACCTGGGTGTCTCTGGTCGCGACGGCGGCACTGCTCATGGCCTACACCGTCATCTCCGGCGTCTCCGCCCGGTCCTCCGACGAGTCGGCGTCGGCCGGCGGGCTGCCGACCGCGCCGCTGGACAACATCGGCACCGGCGTCATCTTCATGGGCCAGTTCGCGGTGCTGGCCATGGCGACCATGGTCATCGCGTCCGAGTACGCGACCGGCAGCATCCGCTCCACCCTCCAGTGGGTGCCGGTGCGTCACCGCATGCTGCTGGCCAAGAGCCTCGTGCTGTTCCCGGTGTTGTTCGTGACCGGTCTGGTGCTCACGCCCGTGGCGCTCGGCACGGCCCTGGCGTCGCTCGGCGATGTCGCGGACCCGGTGAGCGCGGGCGACGTCGCCCGCCAGGCGCTGGCCGTCGGCGGCTACCTCGGCACGGTCGGCGTGATCATCACCGGCATCGGCGCGGCGATGCGCAGTGTCGCGGGCACCCTCACCGTCGGGTTCCTGGTGCTGCTGGTGCTCCCCATGACGCTCCAGTCCGTCTCGGTGGAGTTCCTCGCGAAGGCCGCCGACTACCTTCCGGGCCCGGCAGGCATGGCGTTGATGGGCGTCTCCGAGAACGACACGTACGGCGCCCCCGCGGCGGTCGCGCTGCTCGTCTTCTGGGCCGTGGTCGCCAACGCGGCCGGCTACTGGGTGCTGCGCTCCCGCGACGCCTGACGCGTCCGCCCCCGTAGCGGGCGGCGCCTCCCCTGATCGTCCCGGGCCCTCACATCCCCCGCGGGGCCCGGGACTTCCCGTCCCACAAGAACGCTGATTAAGCAGGGAACAAAAGAAACTGGCAGGGGCCCTTTTCCCACCGGAAATGCCTGCCCGCTTCACCCGGCAGCGGAACGAACGACCCTGACAGGGCAACGGAGCTGAGTTAGTCTCCAGTAGCCCGTCAGCCGTCACATTCCTCCGCTGGAGTATCATGCTGCCTTCTGGGCCAGAAATCACCGACAATGCGGCCCGGCCTCCGGACGAGGAGGTGGCGGCATTGAATTCATGGCTGACGCGCATGAGGCACACCGCTCCTGTCGGATATGACGAGTCCTTCCGCGCCTGGCAGGTATTCGGTTACGACGAGGCGCAGCGGGTCCTGTCCGACCCGTCCTTCTCGGCCGACATGCGCGCGGCGAGCCGGGCCGCGGGGATCGACACGTACGTACCGCCGGTCATCGAGCGGCTGACGTCGGCCAGCTTCTTCACGATGGACCCGGCCACCCACCGCTCGTTCCGCGGTCTGGTCAGCCAGGCGTTCTCGCGGCGCCTGGTGAACCGCCTCGCGCCCAGGGTCGCCGAGACGGCCACCGGCATCCTGGACGAACTCGACGGCCTGGAGCGGTTCGACCTGCTCGACCGGTTCGCCTATCCCCTGCCGATGATCGTGCTGTGCGAACTCCTCGGGGTGCCGCACGACGACCGGCGCGCCTTCCAGAGCTGGGCGGCCTCACTGATCGACCCGACCGGGCAGGCCGCCGACGGCGGCGGCGAACTCGGCGGCGAGCTGGAGCAGTTGGAGCAGTACCTGCACGAGCTGGTCGGCAGACGCCGCGAGCAGCCCGGCACCGATCTGCTCAGCCGGTTGGCCACGGCCGAGGTGGACGGCGAGCGGCTCACCGCGCAGGACGTCGTGAGCCTGGCCGCCGTCATGCTGCTCGCCGGGCACAACACCACGACGATGCTGCTGGCGAACCTCGTCGTGTGCCTGGACGAGAACCCGGCGGCCGCGGCCGCGATACGGGCCGACCGCGGCCTGATCCCCTCGGCCATCGAGGAGGTCTTCCGCTACCGCGGGCCGCTGCCGCGCGCCCTGCGCCTGGCGACCGAGGACTGCCTCATCGGCGGGCACGCGGTGTCCGCCGGTGCTCCCGTCATCGTCTGGACGGCGTCGGCCAACTGGGACGAGACCCAGTTCGCGCACCCGGACCGCTTCGACATCCGCCGCACGCCCAACCGTCATCTGGGTTTCGGGCACGGCATGCACTTCTGCCTGGGCGCTCCGCTGGCCCGCGTCGTGGCCGAGACCGCGATGTCCCTGCTCATGGACCGCTGTTCGAGCGTCACGGTCTCCCGGGACGCTCCGCTGTCCTACCCCGCGCCGCGGGTGAACCTCGCACCGGCCACACTCCCGGTCGAGATCCGCTGGGCCTCCTCCACGAGCCGCTAGGGGGACCGACAGCGTGTCCTACCTCGGGTTCCCCAGGCTGAACTTCGCCGGCACCATCCAGACGGACGTGGCCACGGCCAACAACGTGCCGCAGTACTTCGACAACGACCTCTTCGAGCCGCGCTACCAGTGGCGGATGGACCTGCCCGACGTCAACGGCCTGTGGAATCCGCGCGGCCCCGGCACGCTGCGGCTGGCCGACGTCTCCGTGACCAGCGTCTGCCTCAAGGACGGCCGCCGGCTCACCGCCGGCCGCAAGGACCCCGTCGTGGGCGGCCGGCTGGTCGACGACGACCTGCGGACCAACGGCAAGATGGTCGACCTCGACCCGCACAACCAGATGGTGCCGGAGATCTACGGCTGGCGCCCCCGTCTCCTGGACAAGGACGGCCGAGAGCTGCTGCGGGGCGCCTATCTCCCCTCCGCCGTCGAGGACATGTGGCCGCGCGCCACCCTCCCCTCCGGCCGCCCCGACATCTCCGGGGCGTACCACTCCGTCCTGACCGACCTGGAATGGGCGTCGGAGCTCACGTCCCCCTTCCTGCGCGCCTTGCGGGCGCTGACCCAGGACGGCATGCTCTCGATCAAGGTCACCATGGACGCCGTCGAGGACGGCGTCGAGAAATGGCCCGACAACATCACCCTCGGGCGGATCGTCGGCTCCATCGGCCCCTTCTTCTCGGGCGAGCCCCGGCGCTTCGTCGCCGGCCGCAGGCTGCGCAAGACCGACGACAAGAGCCCGCTCTTCCACGCGCCGTGCCGGGTCGACGAGCAGTCGTCCACCGTCTTCGTCGACCTCGGGAACAGCATTCCGGCCACCAAGCGCGGCGGCCCGCTCAAGGACGTCGGCCCGCTCGCCCTCGCGGTCCTCGACGAAGCCGGCGAACCCGAGACGCTCGCCCCCCTCGAAGGCATCGACTCCGGCTTCTACGAACGCGACGCGGGGATCGCCACCGCGGGACTGACCCGGCAACAGCTCGCGCTGATCTCCCGGCGCCGCATCGCCGTGGTCAGCACGGCGGACCCGCCCGTCGTCCTCCTGGCGGAGAACGCCGACGCCTCATGGGTCCACGCCGACGGCTTCGTCTTCCGGCTGCACCCCGACAGCCCGGACAGGACGGCCTCCACGACGCTCCACGCGACACGCTTCGGCCGTCCGGCCAAGGCGATGCGGCTGTTCCTCGACGCGGGCAAGGGCGCCAAGCCGCTGTCCGTCCCCGACGAGGCCGTCACCGACGCCAAGGGCCGCGCCGTGGTGACGCTCACGGGCACCGACCCCGGCAACCCCCGCAAGAAGATCGACGGCGCGCTGGCCGAGGTGTCCTACGGGCCGCTGCGCCGCCGGGGCGAGCCGGACGGCAAGCTCTCCATCCGCGTCTTCGACCCCTACCGGGCCCCCCGACGCCCGACGTGGCTGCGTGACGTACGGCCGCTCTTCCAGCAGTACGCCAACCTCTACCCGGTGATGCGGGACGTCATGGACCTGGGCAACTACAACCACGTCCTGCGGCACCGCACCTACGTCCGGCGGACCCTGCTCGCGTCGCCCGACTCCCCCACCCACATGCCGGTCACCCGGGACCTCTCCCCAGGAAAGCGAGACATGATCGTGAGCTGGCTGGACAGCGGGCCCCTGCCACCGCTGCTCGACATCACCACCGCCGACGAACTCAGGGACGTACTCCAGCAGGCGATGCTCGTCGAACTGGCGACCATGCCGCCCTACCTGGCCGCGCTGATGTCCGTCAAACCCGGCCACAACGTGAAGATCGCCCAGCTCATACGGGCCGTCGTGCTGGAGGAGATGCAGCACATGGCCCAGGTGTGCAACCTCCTGAACGCCGTCGGCGGGCAGCCCCGGATCGGCCGCCCGGGGTTCGTGCCGGTCTATCCGGGCGCGCTGCCCGCGGGCGTCCTGCCCGACCTCGAAGTCAGGCTCCGCAAGCTGTCGATCGAGCACGTACGCGACGTCTTCATGACGATCGAGCAGCCGCAGCACCCGACCGTGGACGGCAAGCCGTTCAAGGGCCACGTCATCTCCCCCAAGAGCGTGCGCGTCACCCGTGACGGCGAGGTGCGGCACGTGGACGACGACGCCGTCGAGAAGCTCAGGAAATGGTTCTCGAAGGCGGAGTACGAGCCGCAGACCATCGCATGGCTCTACAACCACATCGCCCGCGCCATCATCCGCCTGGACGACGACGGCAAGCTGTTCAGCGGGGACCCTGACCGGCAGGTCGGCTGGCCCGACGCGCCGGGCACGCTCTACAAGGTCACCGACAGCCGCTCCGCCCTGCTGGCCATCCATCAGATCGTGGAGCAGGGCGAGGGTTCCCCGCACGACCTGGACGGCGACGGCCTGGGCGACCCCGGCGAGCTGGGCCACTACTACATGTTCTCGGAGATCGTCGAGGGGCGGCAGCTCGCGCTCGACAGCAAGGGCAAGTGGACCTACTCCGGTCCCGCGATCCCCTTCGACCCCGACGGGGTCCACCCGATGGTCGACGACCCCGACACCTACCGGCTGCCCGCGGACTCCCTCGGCCGGCGCGAGTCACTGCGCTGCGACGTGTCCTACACCAACCTCCTCAAGAGCCTGAACCGAGTGTTCAACGGCCACCCGAAAGAACTGGACGACGCCGTGGGGCTGATGTTCCAGGTGCAGATCGAGGCCAAGAAGCTGCTGGCCATCCCCTCGGCGGAGGGCGCGAAGACCGTCCTCGGGCCCGCCTTCCAGTCGCCCGGCGTCAGCCTCGGCCAGTAGACGCGCCCGGCGGAACCAGGAGCCGGGCGCGCGCACGCCACACACAGGCACTTCCCCGTCAAAGGAGACACCGTGAGCAGCCCTTCGACACTCCACGCCCTCCACCACGAGCACGAGAGGGGCGACGGGATGCTGAGACTGCACTGCAACGAGAACCCGTACGGCCCGCCGCCCGGGGTCATCGCCTCCGTCACCAAGGAACTCGAAGGCCGGTGCGCCACCTACCCGGACAGCGGGGCGACCGTGCTGCGGGAGCGGCTGGCCGAACACATAGGTGTCCCCTCGGACATGGTGGCCGTGGGCAACGGTGCCGACGAGCTCGTGCTGCTCGTCACGCTCGCGTCGGCGGGCCCCGGCCGGACCGTCGTCGTCACGGAGTCGACGTTCCCCGGGTACGCCGCGTCGGCGGCCGTGGCCGGCGCGACGGTTCGCAAGGTCCCGCTGATCGACGACCACGTACCGGCCGCGGGTCTCGTGGGGGCACTCGAAGGCGCCTGCCTGGTCTTCGTCTGCAACCCGCACAACCCCACGGGCACCGCGCTCGCCCCGGCCGCCGTCGAGGAGATCATCACGGCCGCGGAGAGCGCAGGAGCCGTGCCGGTCTTCGACGAGGCGTACATGGAGTTCGCCGGGCCCGGTTTCGAGCACGCCCTGGACGCGGTGCGCGCGGGCCGACGGCTGCTCGTGCTGCGGACCTTCTCCAAGGCGTGGGGGCTCGCCGCCCTGCGCGCCGGCTACGCGGTCGGCCCCGCGGACCTCGTGGCCGGCATCCAGGAAGTGCGCCGGGCGCTGCCGTTCAACGTGAACAGGCTGGCGCAGCAGGCGGCCGTGGCCGCCCTCGACAGCCCGGACCACATCGAGGAGGTCCGCGGGCGCACCGCCGACGAGCGGGAGCGGCTGTGCCGGGGCCTGGAGCGCCTCGGTGTGGCGTACGTGCCCTCGGTCACCAACTTCGTGATGGTCAAGACGCCGGGAGACAGCGCCCGTTTCACCGCGCGGCTCGCCGACGAGCACGGCATCCTGGTACGTGACCTGACGTTCTTCGGGCGTCCGGGCCAGGTGCGGGTCACCGTGGGGACGTCCGAGGACACCGACCGGTTCTGCGAGGCGGTCGGCAAGCTGCTCGCCGCTCCGAGCTCGCACGCCGCACGCGGCCACGGCCTGGGCGGCGCACGGGACGTGATCTCCGTGCCGACCGGGGACGCCGTCACACCCGAGGACCTCTTCAACGGTTACGTCGGCGCCAACGTGGTGTTCGCGCTGACCAGGCTGGGTGTGTGGGAGCGTCTTTCGGCGCAGCCCACGTGCACGCTCGACTCGCTCGTCGCCGCGACGGGCACGGATGCCACGGGCCTCACGGCGATGCTGCGGGTGGCGGCCCTGCTGGGCTACGTCGAGCTGCGGCAAGGGGACGCCCACACGGTCTCCCTGACGGCGTCCGGCCGCGACCTCGTCCGGCTGAGGGGCTTCTTCACCTGGGGTGTCGGCGGCTACCACGACGTCCTGCGCGGACTGTCCGGTCTCGCCCTCGGCACCTCGGTCTTCGAGGGGGACATCGACCGCGACGGCGCGATGGTCGCCGTGGGCTCGGGCGAGGTGGGACGCGAGCTGATGCTGCCGCTGGAGAAGGAGGTGCTGGCCACGGTCGACTTCGGCGCGGTGGCCGACCTCGGCTGCGGGGACGCCACCCGGCTGCTGCGGCTGTGCGGCGGTGACGCGGCCCGGCGCGGCACCGGGATCGAGATCAACGGGGCCGCCTGCGCGCAGGCGCTCGGGCGGGTCGCCGAAGCGGGGCTCTCGGACCGCATCGAGATCGTGCACGGCGACGTCCTGTCCTTCTCCGAGCGGACGTTCCCCGGCGTCGACCTGGTCTCCAGCTTCCTGATGATGCACGACCTGTTCGACGCGACGGGAGACCCGGTCGGGGTCATGCGGACGCTGCGCCGGGTCTTCCCGGACGCCAGGCGGTTCCTGATCGGCGACACCGTGGCCCAGGACTGGGAGGAGCGCCAGGGGCCGCTGCCGGTCTTCTCGGCGGGCTTCGAGCTGGTGCACGCGTTCATGGACACGCCCATCATGAACCGGACGACCTACGAGAACGCCTTCGCGGGGGCGGGACTGCGGGTCGAGCGGCGTGAGCCGCTGGGTGCTCCCTCGACCTGGCTGTGGTTGCTGACCGCCGAGTGAGCCGGGCGCGGAGACGCGCCGAGCACGAAGGAGGGGCGGTCGCCGTCGGCGACCGCCCCTCCTTCGTGCTCGGCGGCGTCAGTCCGTGGCGCGGGCCGGGGCACCGGCCGGGGCGTCGGAGCGGAAGAACTCCAGGATGCTCTTGTTGACCGGCTCGGGGTTCTCCAGATAGCCGTAGTGCCCGGCGTCGGGGATGACGTCGATGCCGGCGCCGGGGATCAGGGCCGCCAGCTCCTCGCCGGCCCGCGGCGGGGTGATCAGATCGTCGGCGAAGGCGATGACGTGACAGGGGACGCGGATACCGGCGTACGCGTCGCGGCGGTCGGGCATCGGCTCCAGGGCGAGCTGGGCGCCCTGGCCCACCGGGTCCTGGGGCGACATCTCCAGCACGTCCAGCCAGTCGGCCACGGCCTGCTCGTCGTCGAGCGTCCGGGGGGAGAGGCTCTGCATCGCCTGGATCACCGCCCGGTAGCGCGTGGGCAGCGGCACCCCCGACGCGTGCAGTTCCTTCTCGGCCCCGGCCAGGGCCGCGCGCAGTGTGTCGCTGCGGGCCCGGCTCGCCATCAGTACGGCCTGGCACACCAGGTCGGGCCGGGCCAGGGCGAGTTCCTGGGCCACGTAGGCGCCCATGGAGGTGCCGACCAGCCTGATCCGGCCGAGACCGAGCCGGGCGGTCAGCGCGACGACGTCCGCCACCATGTCGTGGACGGTGAAGCCCTCGGCGCACAGGTCGGTGGGCGGGATGCCGCGGTTGTCGAAGGTGATCACCCGGTAGCCGGCCGCCGTCAGCGCCGGTACCTGGTGCAGGTGCCAGGCGCTGCCCCCGCTTCCCGAACCCATGATCATGACGACCGGTTCGCCGGAGCCGCTGTCCTGGTAGTGGAGACGGATGCCGTTGACGGTGACAAGGGGCATGGTTCTCCTACCTCCCGGTCAGGGTGATGGTCCGCAGTCGGGGCGAGGCCTGGATCTCCCGCTGGGTGAAGCGCTCGCGGACCCAGGTTCCCTCGGCGTAGAGCCGTGTCTGGTCCGCGTGGTGCGGGGACGTGGGGTCGGCGGACTGCCCGTAGGTGAGCAGCGACGAGGTGCGGGGGGCGCCCTTCGCCGGGAACTCCGTCACCTGGAGGAAGCTGGACCCGGTCGCCACGTCGGGGGTGCCGGCCCCGGGGGCCGTCCGGGGTGTGATCACGTTGAGCACTCCGGTCTCGTGCGGGCCGCCGTGGAGGGGGATGCGTTCGCCGTCGCGCACCACGTACTGGTGGTCGCCGAGCGGGGCGTCCAGGGGGATGTCCGCGGTACGGAGCTCCGCGGCCGCGTCACCGAACGCCCGCCGCACCTCGGGCCTGTCCACTGCCAGGGTGTGCGGTGTGCGCAGGGGGTCGGACGGCTCGAAGGGCACCTTCCACGGGCCGTCCTTCACCGTGGCGGCCTTCGCGACGAAACGGGCGAAGAGCAGCGAGCCACGGCTGCGGCTGTCGTAGCGGCCGTCCCAGTCGGCCAACGCCCGGCAGGCGCTCGACACGTCGACGGGGCCGTGGGAGGACGGTGCCGCTCCGCCGGGGAAGGACCGGCACATCCTCGCGGTGTCGGCGGCGGCCAGTTCGGCGGCTCTGCTGTGGTCCCGGAAGAGCATCCGCTCCATCGTGGTGCGCGAGAATCCCCTGCCCGGCAGCCCGTCCGTGCCGGCCAGCCGTCGCTGTACGGAGAGGATGCCTTCCTGGGTGCGCAGTGAGCGCGGGGTGCCGGTGTCCCCGACGACGCGGGGGTAACCGGTCAGCGGGGCCTCGGGGTTGGTCAGCCAGGGGCTGTTGTTGGAGTTGGTGACGTAGTCGTCGCGCTCCAGTCGCGGGAGCCGTCCGGGGCCGAGCAGGCCGGGCTCCACCGCGTCCGGGTCGCTCCCCCAGGCGCAGGCGCCGCGGCCGCCGTCCAGGACGGGTACGCCGCTGGTGCCCAGCAGTTGCTCGCCCAGCGGGGTGGAGCATCGCTTCGCCAGGTCGTCGGTGACGTGCGGCACGACCTGGATGTCGGAGTAGTACGACTTTCCCCTGCGGTCCACCGCCAGGGTGTTGATCCACGGCAGGCCCTGGGTGCGGGCTTGCGCACGCCGTACGTCACCCGTGTCACGGGTGCGGCCGAGGGCGAGCCAGTTGTTCATGGCCCGCAGGTTGGTCTTGTTGGCGTCCCGCAGCGTGAAGGCGGTGTCCTTGCTCCAGGGCAGCGGGAAGCCGCCGGGGCCCGCGCCGAGCACGGGCCCGTAGCGGCTGTCCCACAGCGTCCGCTCGACCGTGCGGATCGTCCCGTCCTTCTCGCGGACCCGGACGCGGACGCGGTGGCTCTTCATCGCCTCGGGTACGCCGTCGACGAGGTAGCGCGTCGGGTCCCCGGGGACGAGCGGCACCTCGTACAGCCCGTAGGTGCTCGCGGTGGAGACCGTGTGGGTCCACGCGACGTCGTGGTTGTGGCCGATCATTACGGCGGGGAAGCCGAGCAGCGAGGCGCCCGAGACATCCAGTCTGCCGGGAATCGTCAGGTGGCTCTGCCACAGGCGGCGCATGCCCTGCCACGGGAAGTGCGGGTTGGCGAGGAGTACGCCGCGGCCGGCGCGGGTGCCTTCGGCGCCGATGGCGAGGGCGTTGCTGCCCATTTCGCCCTCTCCCCGGGCGGCGCGGACCGCTGCGGCGAGCCCGGCCGCCGCGTCGGCGGGCCGCCGGGGGGTCGCGCCGGACTCCGCGGGCGGGCGGGCCCCCGTGATGCCGTCCATGAAGATGCCGGACCCGGACATCGTGGTGACCGCGTGGATCTGCCGGTACACGTCGATGGTGGCGATGGGCCGGACCCACTTCTCGCCGCGGCAGGCGGGATCGGTGATGCCGCCCCGCTCGTGCGCCTCGGCGAGGTACCGGTTGTAGCCCTGGACGTAGCCCCGCACGAGCTGGGCGACCTCCGGTTCCGGGCCGAGGGGCGGCGGCTCGGCGATGAGCCGCTCGACGGTGCCGGAGTCCTTGAGGCGCTGGAAGTACAGGTCGCTGGTGAGGCTGTCGGCCGCCGCGCCCACGCCCGGGTTGGCGGGGGCGTCGGCGCCGAAGTGGCGGGAGCGCTCGGCGTTGACCGTGACGTACGCGTCGGCGAGGACGCAGACGTTGTCCTTGGCCGACGCGTAGCCGTAGCCGTGGCCGAGCCCCGGGTAGTCGTCGGCGGTGATGTGCGGGACGCCGTACTCGGTGTACTGGATCACGGCCCGGCGGTCGTGGCCGGCCGCCGCGTCGATGGGTGTGGTGGAGGCCGGCAGGGCGGTGAGCCCCACCAACGTGGCCCCGGCCACCAGCGAGCTCACCGCCCTGCGGATGCGTGCGGGCAGCCGGGTCACGCGCGGCATGCGTGAGGCCCCTTTCCTCGTGTCGGTCCGCCTCAGGCGGCGTCGGCCTTCTCCATGGCGTCGATCAGGCTCTTGGGCCGCATGTCGGTCCAGTTCTCGTTGACGAAGTCGAGCGCCGACTGCCGGTCCGTCTCCTTCAGGGCGACCAGCCACCCCGCGGGTACGTCGACGAATGACGGCCAGAGGGAGTGCTGTCCCTCGTCGTTGACCAGGACCAGGTAGGTGCCTTCGGCGTCCTCGAACGGGTTGGTGCTCATCTGTGTCCTCCTCGGCTGGTGACGCGGTCAGACGGCCGCGTCAGGTGTCTCTTCGTAGCGGGCGAGTCCCGCCGGATCCGGCTCGAAGCGCACGGGCAGCTCGCTGAATCCGGTCAGGAAGTTGGAGTGGATGCGCTGCGTCGGGCCGGCGATCTCGAAGCCCTTGCTGAAGGTGCGCAGCGCGGAGAGCAGTTCGGAGAGCTCGACGCGGGCCAGGTAGGCGCCGAGGCAGAAGTGCGGCCCGTACCCGAAGGTGATGTGCTTGTTGGGGCTGCGGTCCAGGGCGAAGGTGCCGGGGTCCGCGAAGACGGCCTCGTCCCGGTTGCCCGAGGAGTGCCACAGGGTGACGATGTCTCCCGCCTCGATCCGCACTCCGCCGACCTCGGTGTCCTTGAGGCAGGTGCGCCCGAAGTGCATGGCGGGTGAGGCCCAGCGCAGCACTTCCTCCACGGCGGTGCCGAGGCTCACCTCGCCGGCCCGCAGGAGCTGCCACTGCCGCGGGTGGTGCGACAGTGTGAACACCGAGTCGATCATCGAGAGGCGGCTCGTCTCGTCGCCCCCGATGATGAGGCTGTAGCAGTTGAGGACCATCTCGTCCTCGGTGAGCGCCTGGCCGTCGATCTCTCCGCCCGCCAGCACGCTGATGACGTCGTCGCCCGGGGCATTGCGCCGCTCTTCGACGAGCTCGCCGAAGTACAGCAGGATTTCGTTGCGCGCCATGAGCGCGTCCATCTCCTGGCTGTCGGCGGCATCGGAACTCAGGGCCGACTTCGTCAGGGAGAGGAGGAATTCACGGTCGGCCGCGGGAACGCCCAGCAGATCCGCGATGGTGCCCATGGGGATATGGCTCGCGATGTCCTCGGCGAAGTCGCAGGTGCCCCGTTCGACCGCCTCGGCCACCAGTCTCCTGGTATTGGTCCGCACCCGGTCGGATATCCGCTCCAGGGCGCGCGGAGAGAACGCCTTCAACATGATCTTCCGCAGTTCGCGGTGCCGGTGGCCGTCGGTGACGGCGAGCATCTGACCGGCCGCCGAGTCCCCGCCGGCCAGGAGGGTGACCAGGAGATTCCCGCGCTCCGACGTGAAGTTCACGTTGTCGCGGTAGACCGCCATGATGTCGGCGTACCGGCTGACGACCCAGAAGCCCGGATTCTTGCCGAGCGGCGGGTGCCAGTACACCGGGCTCTCGGACCTGAGCCGTTGCCAGAATTCCGTCAGGTCTTGATCGTTGAAGGTCTGCGGGTCGGCCAGGTCTACGGCCTGGATCAGTTCCGTCATGCCGCGGATTACCTCTTCGTCCTGGTGTCGGATCCTTGCGTCGACGGCCGGCACCGAAGCTAGCACCGGCCGTCGAAAGGGGCACCGTCATTAAGCGGCAGCCAAATGTCCCACCGTCATCGGGTCTCTTTCACAGCTCCCGGGCGAGTGCCCTGCCGATGGCGGCGACGGCTTCCGTGTCGGCGAGCATCCCGCCGTGCGTGGTGTCCACCACGTGGTCGGTGATGGTGCCCTTGACGTAGGGCCGCCATGACTCGGGCACCAGTCTCTCGCGCACCTCGTCGGGGTGGCTGATGCCGGGGGTGGGGCGGGCGGCGGTGAAGAACAGCAGGTCCCCGCCGAAGACGCCCGGATCGAACGTCCGCATCAGGCGGTTGTTGTGGACATAGGCGTTCATGCTCTTCACCAGACCCGCCTCGCCCAGCGCGGCCAGCCGGCTGTTCTCCTCGTCGAGGTAGGCCGCGTAGCGGCCCAGGACGGCTTCGCGGTCCTCGGCGAGCTGCGTCAGGTCGAAGTCGAAGCCGTCCGCGAGGAGCGGCGCGATGATCTCCTCGTCGGACCAGTCGGGCGCCTCGGCCTCCAGGTCGGGCGGGAAGGTGTCCATGATGCCGAGCACGCTCACCTCCTCGCCCATCTCCTCCAGTTGGACGGCGATGGCGTGCGCGACCAGGCCGCCGAACGACCAGCCGAGGACCGCGTACGGCCCGGCCGGCTGTACGGTGCGCATCCGCTCGATGTAGTCGGCGGCCATCTCCTTGATCGTGCCCGGCATCTCGTCGGGCTCGGTCAGCCCCCTGGCCTGGAGCCCGTAGACGGGCTGGTCGGTGTCCAGGTGCGTGAGGAGACCGGCGAAGGACCAGCTCGTGCCGGAGCCCGGGTGGACGCAGAACAGGGCGGGGCGCTCTCCTCTGGGGCGCAGCGGCAGCAGCGCGGCGAGCGGGTCCCGCGAGGTGTCGGAGCCCAGTTCCCGGGCGAGCCCGGCCACGGTCGGCGCTTCGAAGACCGTGCGTACGGAGATCTCCACCCCGAGGTCCGACTGCACGCGGCGCACGAGCCGGGTCGCCAGGAAGGAGTGGCCGCCGAGCCGGAAGAAGTCGTCGTGGATGCCGACCGCGGGGACGCCGAGCAGTTCGGCGAAGAGGTCGGCGAGCACCTTCTCCTCGGGCGTGCGGGGGTGGACGAGGGAAGCGGGGCGCAGCCCCGGCGCGGGCAGTGCGCGGCGGTCCAGCTTCCCGTTGCGGGTCAGCGGGAAGGCGTCGACGGTCACGAAGGCCGAGGGGACCATGTAGTCCGGCAGGCTCTGCCGGACGTGCGCGGCGAGTTCCTCGTCGCCGGGGACCGCTCCGGGCTCCCGCGCCGGCCCGTCCGGCACCACGTAGGCGACGAGGCGCTTCTCGCCCCGGCCTTCGTCGCGGGCCAGGACGACCGCCTTGGCCACGGCCGGGTGCCGGGTCAGCACGCCCTCCACCTCGCCCGGTTCGACGCGGAAACCGCGGATCTTCACCTGGAAGTCGGCGCGGCCCATGTAGCGGACCTGCCCCTCGGGCGTCCAGCGGACCACGTCCCCCGTCCGGTACATGCGCCCGCCCGGCGGGCCGAACGGATCGGCGACGAAGCGCTCGGCCGTCATGCCCGGACGGTTGAGGTAGCCGCGGCCCACACCGCTTCCCGCGAGGTACAGCTCGCCGGAGCGGCCTGCCGCGACCGGGCGCAGCGCCTCGTCGAGCACGTACAGCCGGGCGCCCGCGATGGGCCCGCCCATCGTGGGGACGGGGTGCCACTGTGCGGCGTCCTCCGGCAGGACCCAGCCGGTCATCACATGGGTCTCGGCGGGGCCGTACTGGTTGTGCATGCGGCGGCCCGCCGCGCGCGCGTGGAAGGCCCGGACGGACTCGCTGGGGATGAGCGCCTCCCCGGCCTGCACGATGTCGCGGAGTGCGGGGAGGTCCATGCCGCGTTCGAGGGCCGCCTCGCTGATCGCCTCCACGACGAGGCTGGGCGCGAAGAGCTCCTGCACCTGGTGGCGGTCGAGCCAGGCCACCAGGCGTTCGGAGTCGCGCCGTACGTCCTCGGGGCACTGCACCAGCGTCTTGCCGTACACCAGCGCGGAGAGGATCTCCTGGACGGACACGTCGAAGCCGATGGGGGCGAACTGGGCGGTGACCCTGTTCCGCGGCAGCAGCGCGTCCTGCCAGGCGATCAGGTTCGCCGGACCGCAGGCCCGCATGACGACGGGCTTGGGCAGCCCGGTGGAGCCCGAGGTGTAGATGACGTACAGCGGGTGGTCGGGCAGCAGCGGCGGGCGTTCGGTGTCGGTGACGTCGGTGTCCGGGTAGGCGGCGAACGTGTCGAGTACGGCCGGGTCGTCGAGCAGCAGGTGGTCGGTGGGTTCACCGGGCAGGAGGTGCGCGAGCGCCACGGTGGTGAGCACCACGGTGGGTTCGGCGTCGGAGAGCAGGTAGGCGATGCGTTCGGCCGGCTGGGCGGGGTCGACCGGCACGTAGGCGGCGCCGGTCTTCAGGATCGCCCATACGGCGGTGACCAGGAGCGGGGAGCGGGGCATGGCCACGGCCACGTAGGTCTCGGGGCCGACCCCCAGGTCGATGAGCAGCCGGGCGATCCGGTTGGCGCGCGCGTTCAGCTCGGCGTAGGTCAGCCGCTCGACCGGCCCGGGGGTGCCGTCGTGGGCCACCTCCTCGCACACCACGGCGGGGGTGTCGGGGACGAGCGCGGCCCGCCGCTGGAACAGCTCCGGCAGGCTCTGCCACGGCCGCTCGCCGCCGGTGTCGTTCCACCCGGTGAGGACCTGGTGGCGCTCCTCGGCGGAGAGCACGTCGATGCGCCGCACCCGCGCGGCGGGGTTCTCCACGGCGATGTCGAGGAGTCTGAGCAGGCTGTCCACGAGGGACCGGGCGGTGCGGTCGTCGAAGAGGTCGCGGCTGTACTCCAACGACGCCTGCATTCCGGCGGGTGTGCCGTCGGCGCCGCGCCGCTCGGCGAAGGAGAACAGCAGGTCGAACTTGGCCGTGTTGACGGTGACCGGTTCGTTGGTGACGGTCAGCCCCGGCAGCCGGCCCTGCACGCTCGCGGCGGCCTGCTGGTCGTTGTTGTTGAAGGAGAGCTGGACCTGGAAGAGCGGGTGGCGGGACAGCGACCTTTCCGGGTTGAGCACCTCGACGAGGCGCTCGAAGGGGATGTCCTGGTGCGCGTAGGCGGCCAGGTCGGTGTCGCGGGCCCGGGTGACGAGTTCCTTGAAGGTGGGGTCGCCCGACACGTCGGTGCGCAGGACGAGGGTGTTGACGAAGAAGCCGACGAGTTCCCCGATGGCGTCGTCGGTGCGCCCCGCGATGGGCGTGCCGATGGGGATGTCCGTTCCCGCGCCGAGCCGGGACAGCAGTCCGGCGAGTCCGGCCTGGACGACCATGAACATCGTGGAGCGGGTGTCGCGGGCGAGCCGCGCGAGGCCGCTGTGCGTACGCTCGGGCACGTCGAAGATCAGCATGCCGCCGTCGCCGCTCGACACGCGCGGGCGCTCGCGGTCGGCGGGCAGCGCGAGCTCCTCCGGCAGGCCGGCGAGCTGCTCTCTCCAGTGGGCCAGTTGGCGGGACATGGCCGAGTCCGGGACGTCCTCCGAGCCCAGCATCTCCCGCTGCCAGACGGCGTAGTCGCCGTAGTTCACCGGCAGGGGCTGCCAGTTCGGGGCTCGGCCCGCGACGCGCGCGGCGTAGGCCACGGTCAGATCGCGCCGCAGCAGCGGCATCGACCAGCCGTCGGCGGCGATGTGGTGCATGAGCAGCAGCAGGACGTGCTCGGTCGGTGACAGCCGGAACAGCCATACCTTCAGGGGCCGTTCACCGCTCAGCTCGAAGCGGTGCTCCACGGCCCCGTCGAGCAGGCCGCGCAGCCGCTCCTCGGTGGTCGGCACGGTCTCCACGTCGACGGGCGCGACGGGCAGCACCTTCTGGTACGGGCCCGTGGCGTCCTCGGCGAACACGGTGCGCAGGGGCTCGTGGCGGGCCGCGACATCGGTGAGCGCGGCGCTCAGGGCCGCGTCGTCGAGCCGGCCGCTCAGCCGCAGCGGCACGGGGAGGTTGTAGGTCGGACTGGCCCCCTCCACCTTGTGCAGGAACCACAGGCGCTGCTGGGCGAAGGACAGCGGGACGCGCGCCGGGCGCGGCGATGCGGGCAGGATGCCGGTGCGGACGCCTCCGGTGCGGTCGAGGACCTCGGAGAGCGCGGCCACCGTCGGCGCCTCGAACAGTTCGCGGATGGCGAGTTCGGTCTTGAGCGTGGAGCGGATGCGGCTCACCAGGCGGGTGGCCATGAGCGAGTTCCCGCCGAGCTCGAAGAGGTCGTCGTCGATGCCGACCCTGGCGACTCCGAGCACCTCGGCGAAGAGGCCGCACAGGATCTCCTCGCGGGGGCCGCGCGGGCCGCGGCCGAGCACAGCGGTGTCCCAGTCGGGTTCGGGGAGGGCCTTGCGGTTGACCTTGCCGTTGGGCAGGAGGGGCAGCGAGAGGAGCGGTACGAACGCGGTGGGCACCATGTAGCCGGGCAGGGACTGCGCGGTGTGCGCGCGCAGCTCCTCGACGTCGAGGGTGTCCTCGCCGCCGGACGCGGGCACCACGTAGGCCACCAGGCGCTTCTCGTCGGCCCTGTCCAGGCGCGGCAGGACCACCGTCTGGCCGACCGCGGGGTGCCTGGTGACGGTGGACTCCACCTCGCCCGGTTCGATCCGGAAGCCGCGGATCTTGACCTGGTGGTCGGCGCGCCCCGCGAACTCCAGGACGCCGTCCGCGGTGCGCCGCACCAGGTCGCCGGTGCGGTACATCCGCGAGCCCGGCGGCCCGAACGGGTCGGCGACGAACCGCTCCGCGGTCAGGGCCGTGCGGCCCGCGTATCCGCGCGCCAGGCCGGCGCCCGCGACGTGGAGCTCCCCCGGCACGCCGTCGGGCACGGGCAGCAGGTTCGCGTCCAGGACGTACAGCCGGGTGTTGTCCATGGGGCCGCCGATGGGGACCACGGACCCGAGCGAACCGGCGTCGGTGACGGCGTGGTGGGTGGCGTTCATGGTGATCTCGGTCGGGCCGTACAGGTTCGACACGGTGACGCCGGGGCAGTGTTCGAGGACCCTGCGGAACGCCTCGGCCGAGGCCGCGTCGCCGCCCGTGGTGATGTCGCGCATACCGGCGAAGACGCCGGGGCGCTCCTCCGCGAGGAGGTTGAACAGCGCGGTGGTCAGCAGGGCGCCGGTGACCCGGTGCCGGGTGACGGTCCGCTCCACGGCGTCCACGTCCACCTCGCCCGGCGGGACGACGACGATCCGGTGTCCGGCCAGGAGCGGGACCCACAGCTCGTAGGTGGAGGCGTCGAAGGCGAGCGTCGCGTTCATCAGGACCCGCTCGTGGGCGCCGCCGCGCCAGCGGGTGTCGAGGGCGAGTTCGGCGACGCCTCGCTGGGTCACCACCACGCCCTTGGGCCTGCCGGTGGAGCCGGAGGTGAACATCGTGTACGCCGCCTGGTCGGCGCTCACGGACACGCCGGGGTCGGTGGACGGCCACTCCTGGCCGTCCGGCCCGTCCACGACGACGGTACGCAGGCCGAGTTCCGCGGCGCGCGGGGCCGTGGCCAGGTCGGTGACCACCACCCGCGCCCCCACGTCGGCGACGGCCTGCCTCATCCGCTCCAGCGGGTAGCTGTGGTGCAGGGGCACGTAGTGGCCGCCCGCCTTGAGGACGCCGAGGACGGCGACGGGGACCTCGGGCGAGCGGTCCAGCAGGAGCACGACCGGGGAGTCGGGGCGCACGCCCTCGTCGATCAGGTGGTGCGCGAGCCGGTTGGCGCGCTCGTCGAGCTCGGCGTAGGTGACCTCGCCGCCGTCGTGGACCAGGGCCGGGGCGTCGGGCACCCGCAGGACCTGGTCCCGGAAGAGCCGGGCGAGCGGAGCGTCGGGGACGGCCCGCTCGGCTCCGGCCAGGCCCGGGGGAAGTGTGCCGCCGCCCGGCTCGCACGCGGCGGTGATCCGGGCGACCGGGCTCCGGGGGTCGGCCGCCACCGCTTCGAGGGCCCGCACGGCCCGGTCCATGATCTGCCGCGCCGCGGTCTCGTCGTACAGGTCGGGGCGGTGGTCGAGGCGCAGCCAGATGCGCTCGCCCGGTGCGCCGATGAGCGACAGCGGGTAGTGGTTGGCGTCCTGGCTGTCGACCCGGGTCACCTTCAGGGCCGCGGACGACGCTCCCCCGCCGCCGCCTCCGGGGTAGTTCTCGAAGACGGTGAGGGTGTCGAAGAGTCCGCCGCGGCCCTCGGCCCCGACGGCTTTGCCGATGTCGGCGAGGCCGATGTGCTGGTGCGGCAGCAGGCGGGTCTGCGCCTCCTGGAGCCGCCGCAGGAACGCGGCCATCGGTTCGGCCGGCCGGAGCCTGGCGCGCATGGGCACCGTGTTGATGAACAGGCCGATCATGCCCTCGATGCCGTCGATCTCGGACGGCCGCCCCGAGACGGTGACCCCGGCCACCACGTCGTCGCGTCCGGTGAGGCGGGAGAGCACCACGGCCCAGACGCCCTGGAGGACGGTGCCCATGGTCAGGCCCTCGTCGCGGGCCCAGTCGGTGAGCCGCTCGGTCACCTCCCGGGACAGCCGTACGTTGACCTGCCCCGGCACCTTCGTCCCCGAGCCCGCGCCGGGCGCGACCAGCGTCGGTCCCTGAAGGTCGGCCAGCGCCTCCCGCCAGGCGTTCTCCGCGGCGACCCGGTCCTGGCCCTGGAGCCAGGCGAGGTAGTCGCGGTACGGGCGGACGTGCGGCAGCTTCGACGGGTCGCCCTTGCTGCCGTAGAGGGCGAACAGCTCCCGCCACAGGACCGGCAGCGACCAGCCGTCGAGCAGGATGTGATGGAACGTCAGCAGGAAGCGGTGGTGGTCGTCGTCGATGCGGACGAGCGTGAAGCGCATCAGGGGCGGCTTGGCCGGATCGAGGCGCTGGGCCCGGTCCTCGGTGACGACGCGGTCGGCCTCGGCCGCGCGGTCCTCCTCCTTCAGCGGGGTGAGGTCCACGTCCCTCCAGGGCACCCGCACCTCGCGGTGGATGATCTGGAGCGGGCGGTTGACCCCTTCGTAGCGGAAGCTCGCCCGCAGGTTCGCGTGGCGACGCAGCAGGCCGTCCGCCGCCGCCCTGAGGGCCACGCGGTCCAGCGGCCCTTCCAGATCGACGACGAGTTGCACCGCGTACAGGTCCGGTGCCGTCTCGTCGTACACGCTGTGGAAGAAGATCCCTTCCTGCAGCGGTGACAGCGGCAGGATTTCCTCCAGCCCGGGCTGACTCATTCCGACATCCTCCAGTCGCCTTCCAGCAGATCGATTTCGCTCTGGCTCAGCTCCACCAGAGGCATGTCCGAGGGGGTGTATCCGCCGGTGGCCGGCCGACGGGCGTGCTCCACCAGTGCCTCAAGCGCTCTGAACCACGCGTCGGCGAGGCGGCGTACCTCCTCCTGGGAGAGCACGTGCTTCGCGTAGAGCCAGTGGGCCGTCAGCTCGGGTCCGTTCGCGCCGTCCCGGGTCACGGCCGCCAGGTCGACGGCGTGCGGCAGCCGCATTCCGGGCGCCTGGCCGCCGACTCCGCTGAGGTCGGCGAGGACCGACCAGTCGGTCGAGCCCTCGGTGGTCTCCGTCTCGGTGAACCGGCCCAGGTAGTTGAAGCCGATCTGGGCCCCGGGCCGTCCGGCGAGTCCGCGCGCCGTGCGGGGGTTGAGGTGGCGCAGCGCGCCGTAGCCGATCCCGTTCTCCGGTACGGCGCGCAACTGCTCCTTGATCCGCTTGAGCACCTGGCCCGCGGCGGGCCCGGCGGCCAGGGCCTCGGCGTGGTCGTAGACGCCGGTGTCCAGGCGCACCGGGTACATGTTGGTGAACCAGCCGACGGTCCGGGACAGTTCGGTGCCCGGCAGGGTCTCCTCCTCGCGGCCGTGGCCTTCCAGGTCCACCAGGACTCCGGTGGTGCCGTCGCCCCGCAGCTCGGCGACGGCCATGGCAAGCGCGGTGAGGAGGACTTCGTCGACACCGGTGCGGAAGGTCTCGGGAACGGTGGTCAGCACCGCTTGGGTGAGGTCGGGCGAGAGCGAGCGGGCGAGCGTCGCGCCGCGCTCGTTCACGTCGCGCTCCGGGTCGAGCGGCCGCTTCCCGATGAGCGGTTCGTCGTGGGACAGCACCTCCTGCCAGTGGGCGAGTTCCGTCTCCCGCGCCGGATGCTGCGCCCAGTCGGCCAGCCGCAGGGCCCAGCCGCGCAGGGACGTGCCGACCGGCTGGAGCGCGGGCGGTTGCCCGGCGGCCACCGCCTGCCACGCCTCTTCGATGTCCGGCAGCAGAATGCGCCAGGACACTCCGTCGACAGCGATGTGGTGGACGCTCAGGAAGATCCGCCCTGCCTCTTCCGCTCCCCGGTCGAACCACACGGCCTGTACGAGAGTGCCCGCCTCGAGGGAGAGCCGCTCCCGCGCGGCGTGCGCGTGCTCGACCATCAGCTTGAGGCAGGCGTCCTCGTCCATGCCCGCGCAGTCGACGCGCCGCACCATGGGGCCGGCCGGGACGGTGCCGGGGCCGCTGACCTCCAGCCGCCAGCCGTCGCCCGCGCCCTCGCCCTCCCGCGGCCCGCCGGGGTCGACGGTGAGGCGCAGCCGCAGGGCGTCGTGGTGGTCGAGCAGGGCCTGCACGGTGGCCGTCAGACGGTCCTGGTCGCAGCCGTCCGGCGCCTGGAGCACCCGCCACTGGTGGAGCTCGTCGACGGGTCCGCCCAGTTCGGCGAACCAGTGCATGATCGGTGTCAGCGGGAGCGGCCCGATGCCCGCGCCCTCCTCCTCGACGCTCGCGCCGTCGGTCTCGGTGGCGACGCGGGCGAGCGCGGCGGCGGTCTTGTGCTCGAAGACGTCCTTCGCCGAGATGACCAGGCCCCGCCTGCGGGCCCGGCTGGCCAGCTGGATGGACATGATGCTGTCGCCGCCCAGCGCGAAGAACTCCTGGTCGGCGCCGATCTCTTCGAGGCCGAGGACGTCGGCGATCAGCTCACACAGCAGCCGCTCGCGCTCGTTGCCCGGCTCTGCCCCGCCCGGTGATCCGGTACCGAAGTCGGGTGCGGGCAGCGCCGTGCGGTCGAGCTTGCCGTTGGGGGTGAGCGGGAACTCCTCGATGCCGATCAGTGCGGCCGGGATCATGTAGTCGGGCAGGCTGCGGGTGAGGTGGGCGCGGATCTCGCCCGGGTCGACCTCTCCGGCGGCGCCCACGAGGTAGGCGACCAGGCGTCGGTCACCGGAGCGGTCCTCGCGGACCGTCACCATGCCCTGCGCGACCGAGGTGTGCTGAGCCAGTACCGCCTCGATCTCGCTGAGTTCGACGCGGAAACCGCGGATCTTGACCTGCTCGTCGGCGCGGCCGACGAACACCACCGAGCCGTCGGAGGTCCAGCGCACCAGGTCGCCCGTCCGGTACATGCGGGCGCCCGCGGGGCCGAACGGGTCGGCGACGAACCGTTCGGCGCTGAGTCCCGGCCGGTTCAGATAGCCCCTTGCCACCCCCTCGCCCGCGAGGTACGCCTCGCCCGTGACGCCCGGCGGCACCGGGTTGAGTGCGCTGTCCAGGACGTAGAGGCGGTCGTTGGGGATGGGGCCTCCGGCGTCCGGCACGGTGTCACCGCGCAGCGGGTCGCTCATGGTCGTGAGTACGGTCGACTCCGTGGCGCCGTAGACGTTGATGACCCGGACCCCCGCCTGTGACCACCGCTGGGCCAGTTCGGCGGAGAAGGACTCGCCGCCCATCAGCACTCCGCGCAGCGTGGGTGCCCGCTCGGGGTCGAGGGTGGCGAGGAGCGTCGGCGGGAGCGCCGTGTGCGTCACCCGCGCCCGGGTGATCAGGTCGGCCAGTTCGTCGCCGCCGACGAGCCCCGACACCGGCCCGAGGACCATGGTGGCCCCCGTGAGCAGCGTCATCACAAAGTCGCCGATGGCGGCGTCGAAGTTGGGCGAGACGAGTTGGAGCACCCGGCTCGCGTCGTCCAGGGCCAGCTTCTCGGCGTGGGCGGCGGCGAGCGAGGCCAGGCCCGTGTGGGGGACGACCACGCCCTTGGGGCGGCCGGTCGAGCCGGAGGTGTAGATCGTGTAGGCGGCGCCGTCGAGCCGCAGCGGCGCCGTCCGGTCGGTGTCCGCCGGGTCGTGGGCGGGCCGCGCGGCGACGGCGGAACGCGTCGCCGGGTCGTCGAGCAGCAGCCGGGGCGCGTCGCCGGCGGGCAGGGTGGCGGCCGTCGGAGCGGTGGTCACGAACAGCGCGGGGCGGGCCTCGCCGAGCATGTACGCGATGCGCTCGGCGGGGTAGTTGGGGTCGATGGGCAGGTAGGCCGCGCCCGCCTTGAGCAGGGCGACCAGCGCGACGACGAGTTCGTCGGTGCGGGGCAGTGCCACGGCCACGAACTGTTCGGGTCCCACGCCCAGGTCGATGAGGTGGTGGGCGAGCCGGTTCGCCCGTGCGTCGAGTTCCGCGTACGACACCGCCGTGGACTCGTACTCGACGGCGGTGCCGTGCGGTGTGCGCCGCACCTGTGCCTCGAACAGGCTCGGCCAGGTCTCCCGGGGCAGCTCGCGCGCGGTGTCGTTCCACGTGCCGAGGACGAGTTCGCGTTCGGCCGGTTCCAGGACGTCGACCAGGTCGACGGAGAGTTCCGGGTCGCTCGTCACGGCGTCGAGGAGACGCAGGTAGCGGTCGGCGACGGCCCGTACGGTGCCCTCGTCGAAGAGGTCGGTGCTGTACTCCACCGAGCAGTACATGCCGCCCGGGGCGCCGTCCCTGGCGGGGACCTCGCCGAAACCGAAGAGGAGGTCGAAGCCGGAGGTGCCGGTCCCCACGGGGTGTGCGGTGACCCGCAGGCCGTGGCTCCCCGCGTCGCCGCCGGGCGCCACCGGGTCGGTGTTGTTGAGCGAGAGCACCACCTGGAAGAGCGGGTGCCTGGCCAGGGTGCGTTCCGGGCTGAGGGCGTCCACCAGCCGTTCGAAGGGCACGTCCTGGTGGGCGTAGGCGCTCAGGACGGTCTCGCGGACCCGTTCGACGAGCTCGGCGAAGGTGGGTCCGCCCGAGACGTCCGTGCGCAGCACCAGGGTGTTGACGAAGAATCCCACGAGGTCGTCGAGCGCCTCGTCGGTGCGCCCGGCGATGGGGGAGCCCACCGGGATGTCGCTGCCGCCGCCGATGCGGTACAGCAGGGTGGCCAGGGCCGCCTGGAGCACGATGAAGACGCTGGCGTCGTGCGCCTGGGCGACCTCTCTCAGCCGGGCGTGCAGCGCGTCGGGGACGGTGATCTCGAAGCGGTCCCCCCGGTAGGAGGGAGAGGCGGGCCTGGGGCGGTCGGTGGGCAGGGCGAGCTCTTCCGGCAGCCCGCGCAGCTCCCGGGTCCAGTACGCGAGCTGGGCGCCGATCTCGCTGTCCGGGTCGTCCTGGGAGCCGAGCAGCTCCCGCTGCCAGCGCGTGTAGTCGGTGTACGTCACCGGGAGGCCGGGCGTATCGGGCTCCTCCCCCTTGAGCCGGGCGGTGTAGGCGCGGGTCAGGTCGCGGGCGAGCAGCGGGATCGACCAGCCGTCCGCGGCGATGTGGTGCATCAGCAGCAGCAGGACATGCTCGTCCTCCGCGAGTGCGAACAGCGTTGCCCGCAGCGGGAGTTCGGTGCTCAGGTCGAACGGATGCCGGGCCTCCACCGCCAGCCTGTCGTCGAGTTCCTCCTCGGTGACGTGCAGCACGGCGAGCCGGATGTCCGCCTCGTCCGCGTCCAGCACCCGCTGGTAGGCACCTTGGTCGTCCTCGCCGAAGGCGGTGCGCAGCGGCTCGTGCCTGACCACGACGGAGTGCAGCGCGTCGGCCAGGGCCGCGCGGTCCAGCGGTCCGGACAGCCGCAGGGACAGCGGCATGTTGTAGCCGGCGCCGGGTCCCTCGAAGCGGTTGAGGAACCACAGCCGCTGCTGTCCGTACGACAGGGGGGTGCGGTCCGGCCGGGGGCCTGCCGTGAGGGGGGCGCGGGTGCCGGCGGCGCCGTCGAGCGCGGCGGCGAGCCCGGCGACGGTCGGGGAGTCGAAGAGGGTGCGGACGGCGACCTCGGTGCGCAGGACGGTCCGGATGCGGCCGGCGAGCCGCGTGGCGAGGAGCGAGTGTCCGCCGAGGTCGAAGAACGAGTCGTCGACGGACACCTGCCGCACACCGAGCACTTCGGCGAAGAGGGCGCACAGGATCTCCTCGCGGGGTGTGCGCGGTTCCCGCCGCGGGCCCTCGGCGGTGTGCTCGGGTACCGGGAGCGCCGTGCGGTCGAGCTTGCCGTTGGGGGTCAGCGGCACGGCGTCGAGGAGCACGAACGCCGAGGGCAGCAGATGGCCGGGGAGCGTCAGGGCCAGGCCTGCGCGGAGCGCCGCAGGGGTCGGCGACGCACCGTCCGCCGGGACCACGTAGGCGACGAGGCGCTGGTCCCCCGGGGTGTCCTCGCGCACCACCACCTCGGCCCGCGCGACGCCGGGCAGGTCCGCGACGGCGGCCCGGATCTCGCCCGGTTCGACGCGGACACCGCGGATCTTGACCTGGTCGTCGGCCCGGCCCAGGAACTCCAGCGTGCCGTCGCGGCGCCAGCGCACCAGGTCGCCCGTGCGGTACATGCGCGCCCCCGGCCCGCCGAACGGGCAGGCCACGAAACGCTCCGCGGTCAGCGCGGCGCGCCGCACATAGCCGCGGGCCAGACCGGCGCCGGCGATGTACAGCTCGCCGCCGACGCCCGGGGGCACCGGACGCAGTCCCTCGTCGAGTACGTACACCCGGGTGCCCGCCACCGGCCGGCCGATGTGCGGTGCCTCGCCCTCGGCGAGGGGTGCGCTCATGGTCGCGGTGACCGTGGCCTCGGTCGGGCCGTAGGCGTCGATGACCCTGCGCCCGCCGCGGGTCCAGCGCCGGGCCAGTTCGGGTCCGAAGGCGTCGCCGCCGGTCATGACGGTCCGCAGGGTCGTGGCCCGTTCCTCGGGCACGGTGGCGAGGAGCGGCGGCGGCAGCAGTACGTGGGTGGCGGCCCGCCCGGTCAGCAGATCCGCGAGTTCGTCACCGGTGAGCCTGACGTCGGCGGGGCCGAGGACCAGCGTCGCCCCGGAGACCAGCGCCTGGGTGACGTCGGCGACGGCCGCGTCGAAGCTGAGCGACATCAGTTGCAGCACCCGGCTCGACGTGTCCATCGCCAGGTTCTCGATGTGGCTGGTGAGCAGCGAGTTGAGGCCGCGGTGGGAGACCGCCACGCCCTTGGGGCGGCCGGTGGAGCCCGAGGTGTAGATGACGTACGCGGTGTTGTCCGCGCGCGCCACGCCCACGCTCCGGTCGCCTTCCGCCGGGTCGGTGTCCGCCGACGCGGCGATCCGCTCGCGTACCGTCGGCGCGTCGAGGTCGACGAGCCGCTCGGTCGCGGCGGCGCCGAGGGCCGACTCCGCCACGGCCCGGGTGCCGGAGTCGGCGAGCACCAGGACCGGCGCGGCGTCATCGATCATGTACGCGATGCGGTCGGCCGGGTAGGCGGGGTCGACCGGCACCCACGCGGCCCCGGCCTTGACGACGGCGAGCATCGCCACCACCCATGTCTCGCCGCGCGGCAGGACCAGGGCCACCAGGCCCTCGGGGCCCGCTCCCGCCGCGGCCAGGAGGCGGGCGAGGCGGTTGGCCCGCGCGTTCAGCTCCGCGTACGAGAGGCGCTGTCCGCCGCTCTCCACGGCGATGTGCTCCGGCGTGCGGGCGGCCCGCTCCTCGAACATGGCCCGCAGGGTGCGCGGCGGCAGGGCGTCACCCGTCGTGCTCCACCGCTCCAGGACGCGGTGCCGTTCACCGGCGTCGAGCACCTCGGCCTCGCCGATGCGCCGGCCGGGGTCGGCGGACGCCGATTCGAGCAGGCGCACGAAGCGCTCGGCCAGCTCCGCCACCGTGTCCCTGTCGAACAGGTCGGTGCTGTACTCCAGGACGCCGTGCAGACCGTCCTGGTGGGCCCCGGGCCGCTCGTGGAGGGCGAACGCGAGGTCGACCTTGGCCGTGGCCGTGCTGACCTCGTACGGGGCGATGTCGGTGCCGGACAGTGTCAGCGCCTCGGAGACGCCTGTCCTCGCGGTGTTGTTGAGGGCGAGCGCCACCTGGAAGAGCGGGTTGCGGGAGAGGGACCGTTCGGGGGCGAGCACCTCCACCAGGCGTTCGAAGGGGATGTCCTGGTGGGCGTAGGCGGCCAGGTCGGTCCTGCGTACCCGCTCGATCAGCTCGGCGAAGGTGGGGTCGCCCGAGGTGTCCGTGCGCAGGACGAGCGTGGTGACGAAGACGCCGACCACCTCGCCCACCGCGTCGTCGGTGCGGCCCGCCGCGGGGGCGCCGAGCGGGATGTCCGTGCCCGCGCCGAGCCGGGTCAGCAGGGCGGCGAGACCGGCCTGGAGAACCATGAAGAGGCTGGACCGGGTCTCCTGGGCCAGGAGCCGGAGCCGCGCGTACAGCCCGGCGGGTATCTCGAAGCCGACCAGGTCGCCCTGGTGGCTGGCGTTGGCGGGGCGCGGCCGGTCGATGGGCAGCGTCAGCTCCTGCGGGCTGCCGCTCAGCGTCTCCCGCCAGTGGTCGAGCTGACGCGCCCGCACGCTGTCGGGGTCGCCCTCCTCGCCGAGCAGGGCACGCTGCCACAGGGCGTAGTCCGCGTACTGCACCGGCAGCGGCGGCAGGTCCGGCCGCTCCCCCGCGCACCGCGCGGCGTAGGCGGCGCCGATGTCCCGTCCGACGAGCGGCATCGACCAGCCGTCGCCCGCGATGTGGTGCATCAGCATCAGCAGGACGTGGTCGTCCTCGGCGAGGGTGAACAGGTGCCAGCGCACCGGGAGTCCGGAGCGGATGTCGAAGGGGCGCCGCGCGGCCTCGGCGACGCGCCGGTCCAGTTCGTCCCCGGTGGTGGCCACCGTGTGCAGCTCGGGTTCCGTTCCGGGGTCGAGCACCACCTGGTGCGGCCCTTCGGCGTCCTCGGCGTAGAGCGTGCGCAGCGCCTCGTGCCGTGCCACGGTGTCGGCGAGCGCCTGGCGGAGCGCGCCGGTGTCGATCCGGCCCGAGATCCGTACCGCCGCGGGCATCGTGTACGTGGGGCTGGGGCCCTGGAGGCGTTCGAGGAACCACAGGCGCTGCTGGGCGAACGACAGCGGCAGGCGCGCCGGGCGCGGGGTGGCGGCGGTGACCGGGGTGCGGCCCCGCTCCGCGCCGTCGAGGGCGGTGCCCAGGGCCGCGACCGTGGGTGACTCGAAGACCTGCCGGACCGAGATCTCGGCCGACAGGGTCGCGCGGACGCGGTTGACGAGCCGGGTGACGAGCAGCGAGTGGCCGCCCAGGGCGAAGAAGTCGTCGTCGATGGAGACCTCGGCCGTGCCCAGGACCTCGGCGAACAGGCCGCACAGGAGTTCCTCGCGCGGGGAGCGCGGGGCGCGCCCGCCGCTGTCGGGTCCGTACCTCGGTACGGGCAGTGCCCGCCGGTCCAGCTTGCCGTTGGGGGTCAGGGGCAGCGCGGCCAGGGCGAGGACCGCGGACGGCACCATGTACTCGGGCAGGGTGTCCGCCGTGTGCGCCCGCAGGGCCTCGGGGTCCGGGACCGCTCCGTCCACGGGTACGACGTAGGCGACGAGCCGCTTGTCCCCCGGGGTGTCCTCTCGTACGACCACGGCGGCGCGGGCGACGTCCGGGTGGTCTCCCAGGCGTGCCTCGACCTCGCCGGGTTCGACGCGGAAGCCGCGGATCTTCACCTGTTCGTCGGCGCGTCCGAGGTATTCCAGCTCCCCGTCGCGGTTCCACCGCGCCAGGTCACCGGTGCGGTACATCCGCTCTCCCGGCCTGCCGAAGGGGCAGGCGACGAACCGCTCGGCGGTCAGGGACGGGCGGTCCCAGTAGCCGCGGGCCAGTCCGGTGCCCGCGATGTGGAGTTCACCCGCGGTGCCGACCGGGACCGGGCGCAGCCGGCTGTCCAGGACGTAGGCGCGGGTGTTGCCGACCGGGCGCCCGATGGGTGCCGAACCCGGCCATGCCGCGGGGTCGTCCGGCAGGGTGTGCGCGGTGACGACATGGGTCTCGGTCGGGCCGTAGTGGTTGTGCAGCCGGTGGCCCGGCCTGCGGGCGTGGAAGCGCTGGATGGCGCCGCCCGGTGTGAGGGCCTCGCCCGCCTGGGCGATGTGGTGCAGCGCGGGCAGGGCGAGCCCCTGCTCGTCGGCGGCCCGGCAGACGGCGTCCACCACCAGGTTCGGCGCGTACAGCTCCGCCACCCGGTGCCGGTCGAGCCAGGCGGCCAGCGCGTCGGGGTCGCGGCGCACGTCCTCGGGGCAGAGGGCGAGTGTCTTGCCGTACATCAGCGTGGAGAGGATCTCCTGCGCGGACACGTCGAAGCTGATCGCGGTGAACTGCGCGGTGACGGTGCCCTCTCCGCCGGGCAGGGTGGCGCTGTGCCAGTCCAGCAGGTTCACCAGGGCCTCGGCAGGCATGACGACGGCCTTGGGGCGGCCGGTGGAGCCCGAGGTGTACATGATGTACGCCGGGTGGCAGGGCCGCAGCGGGGTGGAGCGCTCGGCATCGGTGACGTCGCCGTCCGACGGCAGCGGGGACGGGCCGGGGCCATCGGCCGGTTCCGGTTCGTCCGCCCCGAGCACCAGGACGGGCCGGCTGTCGGCCAGCATGAACTCCCGCCGCTCCGCGGGGAGTCCGGGGTCGACCGGCAGCCACGCGGCGCCGGTCTTGAGGGTCGCGAGCAGGGCGACGATCCACCGTTCGGACCGGGGCATCGCCAGGGCCACACACCGCTCCGGGCCGGCGCCGCGGCTGATGAGGTGGCGCGCGAGCCGGTTGGCCCGGGTGTTGAGCTCCCGGTACGTCAGCGTGGTGCCGGCTCCCACGACGGCAGGGGCGTCGGGCGTGCGCGCCGCCTGCCGCTCGAACAGGCCGGGCAGCGTGACGGCGGGCACCTCGCGGGCGGTGTCGTTCCACCGGGTGAGGACCAGCTCGCGCTCCTGGGGCCCGAGCACGTCGATGGCGTGCACCGACTGGTCGCGGCCGGTGGTGACGGCGTCCATCAGGCGCAGCAGACGGCCGGTCATCTCATCGGCCGTGACCCGGTCGAACAGGTCGGTGCTGAACTCCAGCGCCGCGTCCATCCCCGCCGGGGCGCCGTTCTGGTCGCGCCGTTCGGAGAACGAGAGCAGCAGGTCGAAGCGGGCCACGCCGGTGCTCACCCGCTGGACCGCCGCGGTGACTCCGGGCAGCGGGTGCACGGCGCCGTCCCGTACGGCGTTGTCGACGACGAGCAGGACCTGGAACAGGGGCTGCCGTGCGGCGGAGCGCTCCGGGTTCAGCTCCTCGACGAGACGCTCGAAGGGCACGTCCTGGTGGGCGTAGGCGGCGAGGTCGGTCTCCCGCACCCGCTCCAGGAGCTGGGGGAACGTCGGGTCGCCGGACAGGTCGGTCCGCAGCACGAGCGTGTTGACGAAGCAGCCGACCAGGTCCTCGACGGCCTCGTCGGCACGGCCCGCGACGGGGCTGCCCAGCGGGATGTCGGTGCCGCCGCCGAGGCGGGAGAGCAGGGTGGCGACGGCGGCCTGGACCACCATGAACAGGCTGCAATGGTTCTCACGGGCCAGGCGCGCCAGTTCGGCGTGGAGCGCGGGGGGTACCGCGAAGCCGACCCGGTCGCCGCGGTGCGTGGGGACGGCGGGCCGCGACCGGTCCGCGGGCAGCGGGATCTCCTCGGGGAGGCCCTCCAGCGCCGTCCGCCAGTGGTCGAGCTGCCTGGTGACAGGCGTGTCGGCCGGATCGGCGGCGCCCGTGGTTCCGGCGGCGGCGCCGTCGCCGATGACCCGTCGCTGCCACAGCGCGTAGTCGGCGTACCCGACGGGCAGGGGCCGCCAGTCGGGCTGCCGTCCGGCGCGGCGTGCGGTGTAGGCGGCGTTCAGGTCCCGGGACAGGACGGGCAGCGACCAGCCGTCCGCCGCGATGTGGTGCACCAGCAGCAGGAGCACCTGCTCCGGGTCCGTCCCGTCGGCCGGCTCGGGGAGCCGCAGCAGCCAGGCGCGTACGGGGGGTTCGGCGGCCAGGTCGAACCCGTACCCCGCGGCTTCGGCGAGCCGCTCGTCCAGCTCGTCCGGGAGCACGGACACGGTCTCGGGGACGAGGGGGGCGGCGTCCCGCACGATCTGGTACGGACCGTGGTCGTCCTCGGCGAAGACGGTGCGCAGCGGCTCGTGCCGGGTGACGAGGTCGGCCAGCGCGGCCCGCAGGGCCTGCTCGTCGAGGCGGCCGGTGAGGCGCAGCGCGAGCGGCATGTTGTAGGTCGCGGACGGGCCCTCGTAGCGGTTGAGGAACCACAGCCGCTCCTGCGCGTACGACAGGGGGAGCCGGTCGGGCCTGGGGCCGGCCGTCACGGCCTGCCGGGCGCGGTCCGCGCCGTCGAGCCGCGGTGCGAGGCGGGCGACCGTGGGTGCCTCGAACAGGGCGCGCAGGGGTAGTTCGGCGCCGAGGGTGGCGCGGATGCGGCTGATGAGCCGGGTGGCGAGCAGGGAGTGCCCGCCGAGGTCGAAGAGGTCGTCGTCGATCGTGACGCGCGGTACGCCGAGCACCTCGGCGAAGAGCGCGCACAGGATCTCCTCGCGCGGGGAGCGCGGCTCCCGTCCCTCGCCGTCCGTGCCGCCGTCCCGGGCGGGCGCGGGCAGCGCCTTGCGGTCGAGCTTGCCGTTGGGTGTGAGCGGCAGCGCCTCCAGCGTCACGAACGCCGAGGGCACCATGTAGTCCGGCAGCGCGGCGGCGGCGTGCTCGCGCAGCCTCGCGGGCTGCGGGAGGCGTCCGTCCGCCGGGACGACGTAGACCACCAGGCGCTTGTCGCCCGGGCGGTCCTCGCGGACGGCCGCGGCGGCCCTGCGGACGTCCGGGTGGCTGCCGACGGCGGTCTCGATCTCGCCGAGCTCGATCCGGAACCCGCGCAGTTTCACCTGGTCGTCGGCGCGTCCGACGAAGTGGAGCCGCCCGTCGGCGGTCCAGCGCGCCAGGTCGCCCGTGCGGTACATCCGGGACCCGGTGGCGCCGTGCAGGGCGCCGTAGGGGTCGGCGACGAACCGCTCGGCCGTGAGGTCGTGGCGGGCGAGGTAGCCGCGCACGACGCCCGCTCCCGCGATGTACAGCTCACCGGGGACGCCCGGGGGCACCGGCCGCAGGGCGCGGTCGAGCACGTAGGTGCGGGTGTTGGCGATGGGGGTGCCGATGTCCGGGGCGGCTTCGGAGCGTTCGCCGATGTCGGCGGCGGCGGACCAGACGGTGGTCTCGGTCGGCCCGTACAGGTTGAGCACGGAGCTAGCGTTCCGGCGCAGGGTGCGGGCCAGGTCCGCAGGCAGCGGCTCCCCTCCGGTCAGGACGCGCACTCCGCGCAGCCCGGCGGCGCCACCGTCGCCGGTGATCGCGTGCCACAGGCTGGGGGTGGCCTGCATGACGGTGATGTTCCGGTCGGCGAGCAGTGCGCGCAGGGCGGCCGGGTCGCGGGCGGTGTCGGCGCCGGCGAGCACGGTGGTGGCACCGTTGAGCAGCGGGCCGAAGATCTCCAGGGCGGCGATGTCGAAGCCGACGGTGGTCACCGCGAGGAGACGGTCACCGGCCGCCATGACGACCCGGTGGCTCATGTCCCGCAGGAAGTTGAGCAGTCCGCCGCGTGGTACGACGACGCCCTTGGGGCGGCCGGTGGAGCCCGAGGTGTAGATGACGTATGCGGGGTGGGCGGGGTGCGAGGGAGCCGTGCGGTCGGCGTCCGTCGGGGCGTGGTCGGGGCGTGCGCCGATGGCCGACCGGGTCTCCTCGGCGTCCAGTCGTACGACGCGGTCGGAGCAGTCCTCCGGGAGGGCGCCGGCGGCTTCGGACGTGGTGAGGAGCAGGGCCGGTGACGCCTCCGCGACCATCATGGCGATCCGGTCGGCCGGGAAGTCGGGGTCGACCGGGAGGTAGGCCGCGCCGGCCTTGAGCACCGCGAGCATGGCCACGATCAACTGCTCGGTGCGGGGCAGCGCGAGGGCCACGTACCGCTCGGGGCCGCAGCCGTGGGCGATGAGGTGGTGGGCCAGCCGGTTGGCGGCCGTGTCGAGCTCGCGGTAGGTGAGGGTACGGCCCTCGTACTCGACCGCGGGCGCGTCGGGTGTGTGCGCGGCCCGCTGTGCGATCAGCTCGCTCGGCGATCCGGTGGTCGGCGCCGCGGGCAGCGTGGTCGCGGTGTCGTTCCAGTGGGACAGGACCCGCTCGCGCTCGTCCGGTTCCAGTACGTCGAAGTCCGCGATGGCGGTCCCGGGCGCCTCCGTGGCCGCGTCCAGGATCCGCAGCAGGCGGTCGGCCATGGACCGTGCGGTGCCGAGGTCGTAGAGGTCGGTACCGAATTCCAGGGAGCAGCCGATGCCCTGGGCGCCCGCGTCCCGGGCGGCGCGCCGCTCCTTGATGGTGAGGTAGAGGTCGAACTGCGCGGTGCTGGTGCCGACTTGGCGTGGGCGGGCGGTCAGGCCGGGGAGCCCGTCCAGGTCCCGGGTCCCGCCTTCGGCGGAGGCCAGCATGATCTGGAAGAGGGGGTGGCGGGCGAGGGAGCGTTCGGGGTTGAGCTCTTCCACGAGGCGCTCGAAGGGCAGGTCCTGATGGGCGTAGGCCGCGAGGTCGGTCTCGCGCACCCGCTCCAGGAGCTCGGCGAACGTCGGCTCGCCGGACAGGTCGTTGCGCAGCACCAGCGTGTTCACGAAGCAGCCCACCAGCCGCTCCACCGCCTCGTCCGTACGACCCGCCACCGGCGTCCCGATCGGCACGTCCGTCCCCGCACCGAGGCGCGAGAGCAGCACCGCCAGAGCCGCCTGCACCACCATGAACACACTCACCCGATGCTGGAGCGCCACCTCCACCACCCGCGCGTGCAGCTCCACCGGGACCTCGAACTCAAGGCGCTCACCCCGGTACGACGCCACCGCGGGACGCGGCCGGTCCACCGGCAGCACCAACTCCTCCGGCAACCCCGCCAGCGCCTCACGCCAAAACGCCAACTGGCCCCCCAGCAACGAATCCGCATCGTCCCCGGACCCCAGCACCTCCCGCTGCCACACCGCGTAGTCCGCGTAGCTCAGGGGCAGTTCGGCCCACTGGGGGGCCGCTCCGGAGCAGCGGGCGGTGTAGGCGGTGGCCAGGTCGTCGCTGAGGACGCGTACGGACCAGCCGTCGGCCGCGATGTGGTGCACCAGGAAGAGCAGGACGTACCGGTCGTCCGGCAGCTCGAAGAGCCAGGTGCGGCAAGGGGCTTCCGTGGTCAGGTCGAAGGGGTGCCGTGCGGCGCGGGCGAGTTCCTCGTCGAGCCGTTCGGCGTCGACGCGGACGGCCGTGAACTCGGGCGTGACGTCGTCGCGGATGATCTGGTGGGCGCTTTCGGAGTCTTCGGCGAAGACGGTGCGCAGCGGGGCGTGGCGTGCCACCACGTCGGCCAGCGCGGCCCGCAGCGCGGCCCGGTCCAGGTGTCCCGAAAGGTCGAGCACCAGGGGGAGGTTGTAGGTGGCGGCGGGCCCCTCGAAGCGGTGCAGGAACCACAGCCGTTCCTGGGCGAGGGAGAGCGGCAGCCGGTCGGGGCTGGTCTCCGGCCGGGTGACCCGGGTCCGTGCCGCGGCGGTGCTGTCGAGCACGGCGGCCAGTTGCGCGACGGTGGTGTTCTCGAACACCTGCCGGATGGCGAGTTCGGCGTCGAAGACGGTGCGGACCCGGCTGACCAGCCGCGTCACCAGCAGCGAGTGCCCGCCCAGGTCGAAGAACGAGTCATCCACACCCACCCGCGGAACACCCAGCACCTCCGCGAACAGACCGCACAGGATCTCCTCCCGCGGACCACGCGGCAGCCGCCCCGCACCCACCCGGTACTCCGGAGCGGGCAACGCCCCACGATCCAGCTTCCCGTTCACCGTCACCGGCAGCCCGTCCAACACCACCACCGCCGACGGAACCATCCCCTCCGGCAACTTCCCCGCTACCCACTCACGCACCACACCCCCATCCACCACACCACCCGCGACCGCCACCACATACGCCACCAACCGCCAGTCCCCCACCCCCTCCTCACGCGCCACCACCACGCACTGCCCCACACCCGGAGCAGCCGCCACCACCGCCTGAACCTCACCCAACTCCACCCGCTGACCACGGATCTTCACCTGGTCATCCACGCGCCCCACGAACACCAGATCACCCGACACGGTCCACCGCACCAGATCCCCGGTCCGGTACATCCGCGCCCCGGCCACCCCGAACGGGCACGCCACGAACCGCTCCGCACTCAACCCCGCCCGGCCCCAATACCCGTGAGCCAACTGCACGCCCGCCAGATACAACTCACCCACCACACCCGGCGCCACCGGACGCAGACCACCGTCCAGCACGAACACCGACGTGTTCCACACCGGACGACCCATCGGCACCGACACACCACCCCCCGCACCGCCGGTGCACTCGAAGTGCGTCACCTCGATGGAGGCTTCCGTGGGGCCGTAGAGGTTGTGCAGCCGGGCGTCCAGTACGCCGGTGAAGCGGTCACGCAGTTCGGCGGGGAACGCCTCGCCGCTGCAGAAGACGCGGGTGAGGGACGTGCACTCCGCGGCGGCGGGCTCGGAGAGGAACGCGCCCAGCATCGACGGCACGAAGTGCACGGAGGTGATCTTCTCCTGGCGGATCACGTCCGCCAGGTAGGCCGGGTCACGGTGCCCCTCGGGCCGCGCCACCACCAGGGTCGCGCCGGTGATCAGGGGCCAGAAGAACTCGGGGACGGAGACGTCGAACCCCGCGGGTGTCTTCTGAAGGAGCCGGTCGCCGGCGGCGAGGGGGTCCTGGGACTGGAGCCACAGGAGGCGGTTGACGATGCCCTGGTGCGGCACCACCACACCCTTGGGACGCCCCGTCGAACCCGACGTATACATCACATACGCCGCACCCCCCGGCAACGCCCGCGGCACGAACCCGCCCGCCGAACCCGCACCCACCCCCTCCACACACACCACCGGAACACCCGGCACATCCACCGACACACCCGACACCGTCAACAACAACGCCGGCGCCGCATCCCCCACCACATACCGAACCCGCTCCACCGGATAATCCACATCCACCGGCACATACGCACCACCCACCTTGTGCACCGCCAGCAAAGCCACCACCAGCTCCACCGACCGAGGCACCATCACCCCGACCCGATCCCCCACCCCCACACCACGCGCCACCAACAACTCCGCCACACCACACGCACGCGCGTCCAACTCCGCATACGACAACGACACACCCTCGAACACCAACGCCACCGCATCAGGCGTCCGACCCACCTGCTCCACGAACAGATCAGCCAACGACACCGACGGCACCACCGCCCCCGTCGCATTCCACTCCACCACCACCCGCCGCGACTCCTCACCCGACAGCACATCGAGATCGGACACGGAGCGTTCGGGGTCGCGGATCAGCGCGTCGAGCACCTTCGCGAGCCTGTCGAGCACCGCTTCGGCGCCGGCGCGGTCGAAGGTGTCGGGGCGGTGGTCGAGCCGGAAGCCGAGCCGGTCGCCCGGGGCGGTGATCAGCGCCAGCGGGTAGTGCGTGGCGTCCCGGTTGTCCACCCGTTTGACGTGCAGGGACCCCGTGGACGTACGGCGGCCCGCCCCGCTGGAGGGGTAGTTCTGGAAGACGCAGAGCGTGTCGAAGAGTTCGCCGACGCCGGCCTGGCGCTGGATCTCGGCGAGTCCGATGTGCTGGTGCGCGAGAAGGAGGGACTGCTCGCTCTGGAGGCGTCGCAGCATCGCGGTCAGGGACTCGTCGTAGCGGATGCGGTGCCGCAGCGGCACGGTGTTGATGAACAGGCCGACCATCGACTCGACGCCCGCCACCTCGGGCGGGCGCCCGTTGACGGTGACGCCGGTGACGACGTCGTCCCGACCGGTCATGGCGTTCAGCACCAGGGCCCAGGCGCCCTGCACGACGGTGCTCAGGGTGAGGCCGTTCTCCCGTGCCCAGTTCAGCAGGGCGGTGGTGTCCGCCTCGGTCAGTTCCAGGCGTACCTCTTCGGGTACGACGGGGTCGCGGTCGGCGCCGGGCGCGACGAGGGTGGCGTCGGTGATGCCGTCGAGCGCCTCGCTCCAGGCGCGGACGGCCTCGTCGCGGTCCTGCCGGGCCAGCCAGCTCAGGTAGTCGCGGTAGGGGCGCACGGGAGGCAGCTCGTCGGTGGCCCCGCGGCTCTCGTACAGGGCGAACAGCTCGCGGGCCAGGACGGGCTGGGACCATCCGTCGAACAGCAGGTGGTGGCTGGTCAGCAGGAAGCGGTAGGTTCCGCCGCCGAGCCTGAGCAGGGTGCAGCGCATCAGGGGCGGCCTGGAGAGGTCGAAGCGGCGTATCCGGTCCTCGGCGACGATGCGGTCCGCCTCGGCGATGCGCTCGGCCTCGGGCAGGCCGCTCAGGTCGGTCTCCTGCCATACGGGTTCGACGTCGCGCAGCACCAACTGCGCCCAGTCGCCCGACTTGCGCTCGCGGAAGCAGGCGCGCAGGGCGGCGTGCCTGCGCAGGAGGCCGCCCACGGCGGCCCGCAGGGCGCCGGTTTCCAGGGGTTCCGCCAGCTCGAACACCGATTGCGCGGTGTACACGTCGTTGCCCGAGCGGTCGTAGACGCTGTGGAAGAGGAGGCCCTCCTGCAACGGCGAGAGCGGGAGAATGTCCTCGATGGTCCGCGGCTGTCGGCTCATTTGTGCGTCTCCCACTCCTGGGTCAACTCTTCTTCGAACTCGTCGATCTCGTTCTGGTCGATCGTCGAAAGGCCCACGTCGGACGGGGTGAGCCCGCCGGCGTCGGGGCGTTCGGCGTGTGTGGCGAGGGACTGGAGCGCCCGGAACCACAGGCGGGCCAGTTCTTCGACCCGGTCTTCGGTGAGCAGGTCCGCGGCCCACGTCCAGACGGCGGCCAGTTCGGGCCCGCGGGGGGTGTCCCGGGCGGCGGCGTTCAGTTCGAGCACATGCGGCAACGGCATGCGCGGGTCGTGGTCGGGGCCGGTGTCGACGCCCGCCTCGATGGTCCAGTCGGCGGGGTCCTGGTCCGTGCCCACGGCGTACCGGCCCAGGTAGTTGAAGCCGATCTCCGGCTGCGGGCGGGCGGCCAGCGGGCCCGCGGTGCGGGGGTCGAGGTAGCGCGCGAGTCCGTAGGCCATGCCGCGGTCGGGGATGGCGCGGAGCTGTTCCTTGACCTGTTTGACGAGGTCGCCCGCGGCTGGGCCCGCGGCCCACGCGTCGGACAGGTCGATGTCGCCGGCCCGCAGGCGCACGGGGTGGATGCTGGTGAACCAGCCGACGGTGCGCGACAGGTCGGCGCCGCCCGCGAACTCCTCCTCCCTGCCGTGTCCTTCGAGGTCGAGCAGGACCTCGGCGGCGGCCCGCCCCGGGCGGCCCGCGCCGTGCGGGCCCGACGGGTCCTGCCATTCGGCCATGGCGAGGGTGAACGCGGCGAGGAGCACTTGGTCGGGCCCCGCGCGGAAGGCGGCGGGGACGGAACTCAGTACGGCCTCGGTGACATCCGGCGGCAAGGTCACCGAGAGGTGCCGGGCGGTGGCGTAGGTGTCGCGCGCCGGGTCCAGGGGGCGGGTGCCGAGTGGCGGCGCCGAGGGGGCGAGGATGTCCTGCCAGAGCGCGAGTTCGGTGCCGTCGGGGCGGTCGCCGGCGAGTTCGGTCAGCCGGTGCGCCCAGCCGCGCAGCGAGGTGCCCACCGGCTGGAGCCGCGGGGTGCCGCCGGAGGCGCAGCCGTGCCAGGCCTCCGCGAGGTCCGGCAGGAGGATGCGCCAGGAGACGCCGTCGACGGCGAGGTGGTGCACCACCAGGAGCAGCCTGCCCTGCCGGTGCGGTCCCGCGTCGAACCACACGGCCTGCACCATCACCCCGTCGCGGGGTGCGAGCCGGGCGCGGGCCGCGGCTCCCTCCCGTGGGATCAGGGCCCGTATGTCCTCGTCGTCCATGGTGGAGACGTCGACCCGGTGCAGCACGTCGGCCGCGCGCGGGCCGGGGCCTTCGGGGACCTCCAGTCGCCAGCCCGGGGCGCCGAGGCCGACGATGTCGCCGCTGTCACCACCGCCTTCGGTGACGTGGAGCGTCATGCGCAGGGCGTCGTGGTGGTCGAGGACGGTCTGCAGCGTCCGTGCCAGCCTGTCGGGGTCGGCGCCCGCGGGCACCCGCACCATCTGCGACTGGCTGAAGTGGTCGGTCGGGCCGCCCAGTTCGGCGAGCCAGTGGGTGATGGGCATGAGCGGTACGTCGCCGGTGCCCTTCACGTACTTCTCGGTGTCTCCCGCCCCTCCGTCGACGTCGGACGCGGCATGGGCCAGGGCCGCGACCGTCTGGTACTCGAAGACGTCGCGGACGGAGAGCTGGAGTCCGGCGCGGCGGGCCCTGCTGACGAGCTGGATGGCCATGATGCTGTCGCCGCCGAGCCCGAAGAACCCCTCGTCGGCGCCGACCTCGTCCTGGCCGAGCACCTCGGCGAACAGGGCGCACAGCGCTTCCTCGCGGGGGGTGGACGGGGCGCGACGTCCGGTGCCGCCGCCGTATTCGGGTCGCGGCAGCGCCTGTTGGGCGATCTTGCCGTTGGGGGTGAGGGGCAGGGCGTCCAGCGGCATGACGGCCGTGGGCACCATGTGGCCGGGCAGTTCCCGCGCGAGGTGTTCCCGCCAGGCGGCCGGGTCCGGGTCGGCCGCGGCGCCGGTGGCCGGAACCGCGTAGGCGACGAGGCGTTTGTCCCCGGGGCGGTCCTCGCGGACCACGACGGTGCACTGGCCCACCCCGGGATGGCGGGCGAGTACGGCCTCGATCTCACCCAGCTCGATACGGAAACCACGGATCTTGACCTGGTGGTCGGAACGGCCCAGATACTCCAGACCCCCACCACGCAACCGCCGGGCCAGATCACCCGTGCGATACATCCGCGAACCATCAGCCGCGAACGGATCAGCGACGAACCGCTCCGCCGTCAACCCCGCACGATACAAATACCCGTCCGCAGGCGCCCGCCCACCGACATACAACTCACCCGCCACCCCCACGGGAACCGGCCGCAGCCACTCATCCAGAACATGCACCCGCAGATCCGGAATACCCACCCCGATCACACTGCGCGCACCACCCCGCACCGACGACGCGTCCAACGGCAGATACGTCACATGCACCGTCGTCTCAGTGATCCCGTACATGTTCACCAAAACCGGCGACCGATCACCATGACGGCCATACCAGTCCGCCAGCCGAGAAGGCTCCAACGCCTCACCACCGAACACCAGATACCGCAGCGCCAGCCCACGACCCACCTCAGGCCGCTCGGCATCCGCCGCACTCAACTGATGAAACGCCGACGGCGTCTGATTGAGGACCGTGACCCCCTCCCGCACCAACAGATCAAGGAAATCCGCCGGCGACCGGCTCACCTCGTGCGAGACCACCACCAGCCGGCCACCCCGCAGCAACGGCCCCCACAACTCCCACACCGAGAAGTCGAACGCGAACGAGTGGAACAACGTCCACACATCATCCGCACCGAACCCGAACCAGCCATCCGTCGCACCGAACAACCGCACCACATTCTGATGCGCCACCACCACACCCTTGGGCCGCCCCGTCGAACCCGACGTATAGATCACATACGCCGGATGCTCCGGCACCACACACCCACGCCGGCCCACCACACCCACCACCGGCAGACCCGCCAACTCCGCCACCGTCACCGGATCATCCAGCACCAGCGGCTCACCGGCGATGTCGTCCGGCAGCCCCGTGACGACGTCGGCGCTCGTCAGCACCTGGACAGGACGGCAGTCCAGCAGGGTGTGCCGGATGCGGTCGGCCGGATACGCCGGGTCCACCGGCACATACGCCGCGCCCGCCTTCAGCACGCCGAGGACCGCCACGACCAGGTCCGCCGACCGAGGAAGAGCCAGCGCGACGAAGTCGCCCGGCCGCACACCCCGGTCGATCAGGAGGTGCGCCAACCGCTCCGCGCGCGCGTCCAGCTCCGCGTACGACAACGACACGTCCTCGAAGACCACCGCCACACGCTCCGGCGTCCGCGCGGCCTGCGCCTCGAACAGCGCGGGCAGCGTCGAGCGCACGCCCTCGGGCGGCAGCTCGGCGCCCATGGCCCGAAGGCCGTCATGCTCGTCCTCGGTCAGTACGTCCAGTGCGCCGATGCGCCGGCCGGGCTGTCCGGCGGCGGCCGTCAGGACGCGGACCAGGCGTTCGCCGACCGAGCGGGCGGTGGGCCGGTCGTAGAGGTCGGTGCGGTACTCCAGGACGCCGCGCAGACCGCCGGGGCCGCCCTGCGCGGTGTGGCACTCCTCCAGGGCGAAGGCGAGGTCGAACTTCGCCGCGCGCGTGCTCACCGGGTACCGGGTGACGGCGAGGCCGGGCAGTTGGCCGATCGTGTCGAGCGCGGACTGCCGGTCGGAGGTGTCGACCCGCAGGGACACCTGGAACAGCGGGTGGCGGCCGAGCGAACGCTCCGGGTTGAGCGCGTCGACCAGCCTCTCGAAGGGGACGTCCTGGTGGTCGTAGGCCGTGAGGTCGGTGGCGCGGACCCGGTCGAGCAGTTCCGTGAACGTGGGGTCGCCCGCGGTGTCGGTGCGCAGCACCAGCGTGTTGACGAAGAAGCCGATCAGGTCCTCGACGGCCTCGTCGTCGCGCCCGGCCACCGGTGTGCCGATCGGCACGTCCGCCCCCGCGCCCAGCCGGGTCAGCAGCGCGGCGAGCGCCGCCTGCACCACCATGAACAGGCTGGCTCCGCTCTCCCTGGCCAGCCGCAGCAGGCTCTGGTGCACCTCGGCGGGCACGTCGAAGCCGACCTCGTCTCCGTCCTCCGAGGCGACGAGCGGGCGGGGGCGGTCGGTGGGCAGGGCCAGTTCGGCGGGCAGGTCCGCGAGCTCGGCCGTCCAGTGGGCCAGTTGGCGGGCGACCGGGGACTCGGGGTCGTCCTCGGAGCCGAGCCGCGCCCGCTGCCACAGGCTGTAGTCGGCGTACTGGACGGGCAGCGGTGCCCAGTCGGGGGCGTTGCCCTCGCTCCGCGCCGCGTAGGCGGTGACGATGTCGCGGGCGAGGGGCAGCAGTGACCAGCCGTCCGTGGCGGCGTGGTGGATCACCAGCAGCAGTACGTGCTCCTGGGGGGCGAGGGCGAACAGCCGGGCCCGCAGGGGTGTGTCGGCGGTCAGGTCGATGCCGGTGCGGGCCGCGTCGGCGAGCCGCTCGGCCAGTCGCTCCTCGGTGATGTCCTCGACGGGCAGTCCGGGCCGGGCCTCGGCCGGGGAGAGCACCTTCTGGTACGGACCGTGCTCGTCCTCGGCGAATACGGTGCGCAGCGACTCGTGGCGTTCGGCGAGGTCGGACAGGGCTGCCTCAAGGGCCTCGCGGTCCACGTCGCCGGAGAGCCGCAGCGCCGCCGGAATGTTGTAGGCGGGGCTGGGGCCCTGGAGGTGCTGGAGGAACCACAGCCGCTGCTGTGCGTACGAGAGGGGGACGCGCCCGGGGCGTGGCTCGGCGCGGGTCAGGGCGGTGCGGGCACGGTCGGCGGACGAGAGCAGGGTGGACAGTCCGGCGACGGTGGGCGACTCGAACAGCGTACGTACCGACAGTTCGGCCTTGAGGGCGCCGCGGATGCGGCCGACCAGTCGGGTGGCGAGCAGGGAGTGGCCGCCGAGGGCGAAGAAGTCGTCGTCGACGGAGACCTCGGGGACGCCGAGGACTTCGGCGAACAGCGTGCAGAGGATCTCCTCGCGGGGGTTGCGCGGCGCCCGGCCTCCGGGGGCGGCACTCGTCCCGGAGGCGGCACTCGTCCCGGGGGCGGGCAGCGCCTTGTGGTCGAGCTTGCCGTTGGGGGTCAGGGGCAGGGCGTCGAGCGTGACGAACGCGGAGGGGACCATGTAGTCGGGGAGCGCGGCCGCCGTGTGCTCGCGGAGGGCGGCGTGGTGCACGGGGCCGGCCGTGGGCACGCTGTAGGCGACGAGGCGTTTGTCTCCGGGGCGGTCCTCGCGGACCACGACGGTGCACTGGCCCACCCCGGGATGGCGGGCGAGTACGGCCTCGATCTCACCCAGCTCGATACGGAAACCACGGATCTTGACCTGGTGGTCGGAACGGCCCAGATACTCCAGACCCCCACCACGCAACCGCCGGGCCAGATCACCCGTGCGATACATCCGCGAACCATCAGCCGCGAACGGATCAGCGACGAACCGCTCCGCCGTCAACCCCGCACGATACAAATACCCGTCCGCAGGCGCCCGCCCACCGACATACAACTCACCCGCCACCCCCACGGGAACCGGCCGCAGCCACTCATCCAGAACATGCACCCGCAGATCCGGAATACCCACCCCGATCACACTGCGCGCACCACCCCGCACCGACGACGCGTCCAACGGCAGATACGTCACATGCACCGTCGTCTCAGTGATCCCGTACATGTTCACCAAAACCGGCGACCGATCACCATGACGGCCATACCAGTCCGCCAGCCGAGAAGGCTCCAACGCCTCACCACCGAACACCAGATACCGCAGCGCCAGCCCACGACCCACCTCAGGCCGCTCGGCATCCGCCGCACTCAACTGATGAAACGCCGACGGCGTCTGATTGAGGACCGTGACCCCCTCCCGCACCAACAGATCAAGGAAATCCGCCGGCGACCGGCTCACCTCGTGCGAAACCACCACCAGCCGGCCACCCCGCAGCAACGGCCCCCACAACTCCCACACCGAGAAGTCGAACGCGAACGAGTGGAACAACGTCCACACATCATCCGCACCGAACCCGAACCACTCATCCGTCGCACCGAACAACCGCACCACATTCTGATGCGCCACCACCACACCCTTGGGCCGCCCCGTCGAACCCGACGTATAGATCACATACGCCGGATGCTCCGGCACCACACACCCACGCCGGCCCACCACACCCACCACCGGCAGACCCGCCAACTCCGCCACCGTCACCGGATCATCCAGCACCAGCAGTCGTCCGCCACCGGTTCCCTCCGGCAGCCGGTCCGCGACGCCCGTGGACGTCACCGTCACCTCGGGCCGGCAGTCCCGCAGCACATGGTCCATCCGGTCCACCGGATACGCCGGGTCCACCGGCACGTACGCCGCGCCCGCCTTCAGCACGCCGAGGACCGCCACGACCAGGTCGACCGAGCGGGGCAGCGCCACCGCGACGAACTGACCCGCTGACACACCCCGGTCGATCAGCAGGTGCGCCAGCCGCTCCGCGCGCGCGTCCAGCTCCGCGTACGACAACGACACGTCCTCGAAGACCACCGCCACACGCTCCGGCGTCCGCGCGGCCTGCGCCTCGAACAGCGCGGGCAGCGTCGAGCGCACGCCCTCGGGCGGCAGCTCGGCGCCGGCCACGCGTTCGTCGTCGGCCAGCACGTCCACCAGCGCCACCCGCTCGGTCGGCGCCGCGGTGACGGTGTCGAGGAGCCGCAGCAGACGGTCGGCCATGGACCGTGCGGTCTCGGGGTCGTAGAGGTCGGTGCTGTACACCAGCGCGGCGCGCATCCCGTCGGGGGCGCCGTCCGTGGTGTGGCGCTCGGCGAAGCCGAAGACCAGGTCGAACTTGGCGGAGCCGGTCCAGGCTGTGCCTTCGCCGACGGACAGGCCCGGCATCGCCCGGCCGATCCGCTCATGGGCGGAGCCTTCGGTGTCGAAGGTGAGGGTGACCTGGAAGAGGGGGTGGCGGGCGAGGGAGCGTTCGGGGTTGAGCTCTTCCACGAGCCGCTCGAAGGGCAGGTCCTGATGGGCGTAGGCCGCGAGGTCGGTCTCGCGCACCCGCTCCAGGAGCTCGGCGAACGTCGGCTCGCCGGACAGGTCGTTGCGCAGCACCAGCGTGTTCACGAAGCAGCCCACCAGCCGCTCCACCGCCTCGTCCGTACGACCCGCCACCGGCGTCCCGATCGGCACGTCCGTCCCCGCACCGAGGCGCGAGAGCAGCACCGCCAGAGCCGCCTGCACCACCATGAACACACTCACCCGATGCTGGAGCGCCACCTCCACCACCCGCGCGTGCAGCTCCACCGGGACCTCGAACTCAAGCCGCTCACCCCGGTACGACGCCACCGCCGGACGCGGCCGGTCCACCGGCAGCACCAACTCCTCCGGCAACCCCGCCAACGCCTCACGCCAGAACGCCAACTGGCCCCCCAGCAACGAATCCGCATCGTCCCCGGACCCCAGCACCTCCCGCTGCCACACCGCGTAGTCCGCGTACTGCACGGTGAGCGGCGTCCAGTGGGGTGCCGTGTCGTTCAGCCGGGCCGTGTAGGCCGTCGCCAGGTCCTCGGCGAGTACGGGCAGGGTCCAGCCGTCGCCGGCGATGTGGTGGAGCAGGAGCAGCAGTTTGTGCTCGTCCGCCGCCGTCTCGAAGAGGGTGACGCGCAGCGGCGGTTCGGCGGCGATGTCGAATCCCGTGCGCACCGCCGTCTCGATGTGCCCGCGCACCTCGGACTCATCGGCGCCGACGAGGCGGACGACCGGAAGCTCGGGGCGGGCGGGTTCGCGTATGCGCTGGTACGGCCCTTCGGAGTCCTCGGCGAAGACGGTGCGCAGCGGCGCGTGGCGTGCCACCACGTCGGCCAGCGCGGCCCGCAGCGCGTCCCGGTCCAGGTGTCCCGAGAGATCGAGCACCAGGGGGAGGTTGTAGGTGGCTGCGGGCCCTTCGAAGCGGTGCAGGAACCACAGCCGCTCCTGGGCGAAGGAGAGGGGCAGCCGGTCGGGGAGCGGCCCCGCGGTGATGGGGACGCGTCCGGTCTCCGCGGTCTCCAGGGCCTCGGCGAGCCCCGCCACGGTGGGTGTGCGGAAGACGCGCTGAATGGGGAGTTCGGCGTCGAAGACGGTGCGGACCCGGCTGACCAGCCGCGTCACCAGCAGCGAGTGTCCGCCCAGGTCGAAGAACGAGTCATCCACACCCACCCGCGGAACACCCAGCACCTCCGCGAACAGACCGCACAGGATCTCCTCCCGCGGACCACGCGGCAACCGCCCCGCACCCACCCGGTACTCCGGAGCGGGCAACGCCCCACGATCCAGCTTCCCGTTCACCGTCACCGGCAGCCCGTCCAGCACCACCACCGCCGACGGAACCATCCCCTCCGGCAACTTCCCCGCTACCCACTCACGCACCACACCCCCATCCACCACACCACCCGCGACCGCCACCACATACGCCACCAACCGCCAGTCCCCCACCCCTTCCTCACGCGCCACCACCACGCACTGCCCCACACCCGGAGCAGCCGCCACCACCGCCTGGACCTCACCCAACTCCACCCGCTGACCACGGATCTTCACCTGGTCATCCACACGCCCCACAAACACCAGATCACCCGACACGGTCCACCGCACCAGATCCCCGGTCCGGTACATCCGCGCCCCGGCCACCCCGAACGGGCACGCCACGAACCGCTCCGCACTCAACCCCGCCCGGCCCCAATACCCATGAGCCAACTGCACGCCCGCCAGATACAACTCACCCACCACACCCGGCGCCACCGGACGCAGACCACCGTCCAGCACGAACACCGACGTGTTCCACACCGGACGACCCATCGGCACCGACACACCACCCCCCGCGACGGCGGGGAAGTAGGTGACGTCCACCGACGCCTCGGTCGGCCCGTAGAGGTTGTGGAGCTGGGCGCCCACCACCTCGTGGAAGCGGTCGCACAGCTCACCGGGGAGCGCCTCACCGCTGCTGAACACCCTCTTCAGGGAGGGGCAGTCGCCGGCGGTCGGCTCCGTCAGGTGGACCCGCAGCATCGACGGCACGAAGTGCAGGGTGGTGATCTCCTCCCGGCGGATCACGTCCGCCAGGTAGGCCGGGTCACGGTGCCCCTCGGGCCGCGCCACCACCAGGGTCGCGCCCGTGATCAGCGGCCAGAAGAACTCCCACACGGACACGTCGAAGCCGGCCGGTGTCTTCTGGAGGACCCGGTCGTCAGGCGTGAGCCCGTATGCGTGCTGCATCCACAGGAGGCGGTTGACGATGCCCTGGTGCGGCACCACCACACCCTTGGGACGCCCCGTCGAACCCGACGTATACATCACATACGCCGCACCCCCCGGCAACGCCCGCGGCACGAACCCGCCCGCCGAACCCGCACCCACCCCCTCCACACACACCACCGGAACACCCGGCACATCCACCGACACACCCGACACCGTCAACAACAACGCCGGCGCCGCATCCCCCACCACATACCGAACCCGCTCCACCGGATAATCCACATCCACCGGCACATACGCACCACCCACCTTGTGCACCGCCAGCAAAGCCACCACCAGCTCCACCGACCGAGGCACCATCACCCCGACCCGGTCCCCCACCCCCACACCACGCGCCACCAACAACTCCGCCACACCACACGCACGCGCGTCCAACTCCGCATACGACAACGACACACCCTCGAACACCAACGCCACCGCGTCAGGCGTCCGACCCACCTGCTCCACGAACAGATCAGCCAACGACACCGACGGCACCACCGCCCCCGTCGCATTCCACTCCACCACCACCCGCCGCGACTCCTCACCCGACAGCACATCGAGATCGGACACACGACGGCCCGGATCGGCGCACACCTGGTCCAGGACGCGCAGGAGACGGTCAGCGAGGGCGCGGGCCGTCGCCGGGTCGAAGAGTTCGGTGCTGTACTCCAGGCCGCCGTACATGCCGGCCGGGGTGCCGTCGGCGGTGAAGCGCTCGCCGAGGTCGAAGGAGAGGTCGAACTCGGCCGTGCCGGTGTGGCTCGGCAGCAGTTCGGCGTCGAGCCCCGAGAGCCGGCTGAGCGCGTTGATCCCGTCGTGGCGGTAGGTGTTCTGGAAGGCGAGCATCACCTGGAACAACGGGCTGCGGGACAGCGACCTGACGGGGTTGAGCTCCTCGACGAGGCGCTCGAAGGGCACGTCCTGGTGGACGTACGCGGAGAGGTCGGTCTCGCGGACGCGGGCGAGGAGTTCGCTGAAGGCGGGGGCGCCGGACACGTCGGTGCGCAGCACCAGGGTGTTGACGAAGACGCCGACCAGTTCCTCGACGGCCTCGTCGGTGCGCCCCGCGATCGGCGACCCGATCGGGATGTCGTCGCCGCCGCCGAGCCGTGAGAGGAGGGCCGCGAGGGCCGCCTGCACGACCATGAAGACACTGGCGTGGTGGGCGCGCGCGAGGGTGACCATCCGGCCGTGCAGCTCGGCGGGCACGTCGAACTCGAAGTGGGCGCCCGCGCCGGTGGCGACGGCGGGCCGGGGCCGGTCGACGGGGAGCGGCAGCTCCTCGGGCAGGCCGGCCAGGGCTTCCTTCCAGTAGGCCAGTTGCCGGTCCGCGAGGCTTTCGGGGTCGCCGGGCGTACCGAGCGCGTCCCGCTGCCACAGCGCGTAGTCGGCGTACTGGAAGGGCAGCGGGTCCCAGTCGGGTGCGTTGCCCCGCTGGCGGGCGGCGTAGGCGGTGGCGATGTCGCGGACGAGCCGCTCCATGGACCAGCCGTCCGCGGCGACGTGGTGGACCACGAGCAGCAGTACGTGCTCGGTGTCGGCCGTCCGGAAGAGCCGGGTGCGCAGCGGCGGTTCGGTGGACAGGTCGAAGCGCTCACCGGCCACGCGGTCGAGACCGGCGTCGAGGTCCGCGGGCCCGATGGGCGTCACCGGGAGGGACGGACGGGCCTCCTCGGGGCTGAGTACGGTCTGGCGCAGCCCTTCGGAGTCCTCGGTGAGGAGGGTGCGCAGGGGCTCGTGGCGGTGGACGACGTCCGCCATGGCGGCGTGCAGCGCCGCACGGTCCAGGGTGCCGGAGAGCCGGAGAGCGGCCGGGACGTTGTGGGTGGCGTTGGTGTCCTGGTCCTCCATGCGGTCCAGGAACCACCAGCGGCGCTGCCCGTAGGAGGCGGGTATGCGTGCGGGCCGCGGCCCCGCGGAGCGCGGGGGCTCGCCGACGGCGCCCGCGGATGCCAGGGCGAGGGCGAGGCCCGCCGGGGTGGGCGTGTCGAAGAGCTGGCGGACGGTCGTCTCGGCCCGGAAGGCGGCCCGGACGCGGGAGATGAGCCGGGTGGCGAGCAGGGAGTGCCCTCCCAGGGCGAAGAAGTCGCTGTCGGGGCCGACGTGCGGCAGGCCGAGCACCCGGGCGAACAACTCGCAGAGCAGCTCCTCCTGCGGGGTGCGGGGAGCGCGGGCGGGGGCGTCGTCGGCGTACTCGGGCGCGGGGAGCGCCTTGCGGTCGAGTTTCCCGTTCGGGGTGAGCGGGATGGCGTCCAGGAGGACGACGGCGGACGGGACCATGTACTCGGGCAGGACGTCGGCGAGCTGCTCGCGCAGCGAGTCCGGATGGGCGCCGCCCGCGGGGACGGCGTATCCGACGAGTCTGATGTCCCCGGGCCGGTCGCTGCGGGCGATGACGACGGCCTGGGCGACCTCCGGCAGTTGGGCCATGGCGGCCTGGATCTCGCCGAGTTCGATGCGGTGGCCGCGGATCTTGACCTGGCCGTCGGCGCGGCCCACGAACTCGACCGTGCCGTCGTGCCGCCGGCGTACGAGGTCGCCCGTGCGGTACATGCGTGCGCCGGTGGCGCCGTGCAGGGGGGCGAACGGGTCGGCGACGAAGCGTTCGGCGGTGAGGCCCTGGCGCTGCCAGTAGCCGCGGGCCAGCCCCGTGCCCGCGATGTACAGCTCGCCCACGACCGTCGGCGGGACGGGGCGCAGGGCGCTGTCGAGCACGTAGGCACGGGTGTTCCAGAAGGGACGGCCGACGGGTACCGGTCCGTCCGGGGTGGGCTCGCCCGGCTCCAGGCGGTGGTCCAGACAGTTCACCGTGGCCTCGGTGGGGCCGTACGCGTTGTACACCACGGCGTCCGGGTGCCGGCGGCGCCAGGTGTCGAGGGCGCTGCCGTGCAGCGCCTCGCCGCCGATGATGAGGGTGTCGCTGGGCGACGCGGCGTCGGGGAGGGCGTCGAGGAGCTCCAGATGGCTCGGGGTGACCTTCATGAAGGAAGGCCGCTGGCCGGCGTCCGCGGTCTCCTCGTCCAGCTCGCCGATGCGGACGTGGCCGCCGCTGACGAGCGGGGTGTACAGCGCGGTGACCGTGAGGTCGAAGGCGACCGGGGAGTGCAGCAGGGAGCCGCCGGCCGCGGCGGGGTATGCCTCGCGGGCCCGCTGGAGGTAGGCGGTCAGGGAGCGGTGCTCGACCACGACGCCCTTGGGGCGGCCGGTCGATCCCGAGGTGTAGATGACGTACGCGGGGTGGTGCGGCAGGAGCGGTGCGGTGGGCCCGCGGTCGTCGGCCGCGGGGCCGCCCGGCCCGTCGTGCGCGGCGGCGGTGGTGTCGGGCACGTCGATCAGTACGCGCCGGGACGCGGGGCCCGGGACGCGGTCGGCGAGCCGGGTGCCGGTGACGATCAGCGCCGGTTCGCAGTCGTCGATCATGTACTGGACGCGGTCGGCCGGATAGTCGGGGTCGACCGGCACATACGCGGCGCCCGCCTTGACCACGGCGAGCAGCGCGACGACCAGTTCCGGGGAGCGGGGCAGCACCAGCGCGACGAACTTCTCGGGGCCCGCCCCCTCGCGCCTGAGCCGCCGCGCGAGACGGTCCGCGCGCTCGTCCAGTTCGGCGTAGGTGAGGACCTGCTCGCCCGAGGTGACGGCCGGGGAGTCGGGGGTGCGCCGTACCTGGTCGGCCCAGAGGACGGGCAGGGTGGTCGCGGGCACGTCCTTGGCGGTGTCGTTCCACTCCACGACGGCGCGGCGGTATTCGTCGGTGTCCAGCAGGTCGGCCCGGCCGATGGGCCGGGAGGTGTCGGCGACGAGCCGGGAGAGGTGGGCGAGGAACCGGTCGCGATGGGCGTGGAGCTCGGCGTCGCTGTACAGGGCGGGATGGGCGTCGAAGTCGACGCGGATGCCGCCGGCGCCGTCGGGGGTCCCGCTGATGTGTACGGACAGGTCCCGCACCCGGCCGGTGGAGAGCTGGCGTGCCGTGGCGGTGGTGCCCCCGAAGTCCAGGGACTGCTCGTGGCCGACGACGTTGACGACGGGGCCCGCGAGCGGGTTCGTGGCGTTGCGCGCCAGGTCCCGGTGGATGTCCTCGCCGCGGTAGCGCTGGTGCTTGACCGCAGCCAGCACCTGCCGCGCCACGTGCGCGGTCAGGTCGGCCATGGTGTCGGACGGCCGCACACGGATGCGCAGCGGTACCTCGTTGGCGAGCATGCCGGGGGTGGTGAGGGCGGCGCGGCCGGTGCGCGCGGCGATCGGGAATCCGATGAGGACGTCGGACACGGAGGTCAGCCGCTGGAGGTAGGCGGCGAAGGCGGCGGTGAACACCACGGTCCAGCGGGTGCCGGCCGCCTTGGCCGCCGCCGTGAGGGCGCTGACCTGCTCGTCGGAGAGCCGGGTGGCGGCGCGCAGGTCGCTGTGGGCGGGGGGTGCGGAGCCCGGTGCGAGGCGCGGGGCCTCGGGGGCGTCGGCCAGGGCGTCCCGCCAGTACGCGCCGTCCCGCTCGTGGACGGGCGAACGGCGGTACGTGGTGTCCTCGTCGAGGAGCTGGGACAGGGGCCCGAAGGGGGTGGTGGGTGGTTCGGCGCCCCGCGTGTACGCCGTGTACAGCTCCGCGATCCGCCGGCAGTGCAGGATCTGGCCCCAGCCGTCGAGGACGATGTGGTGGTAGCGGAAGGCGAGCAGGTGGCGGTCGGGCGCGACGCGGATCAGGGTGTGTCCGTAGAGCGGCCCGCGGGTCAGGTCGACCGGTACGGCCAGGTCGGCCTTCATCCTGGCCAGGGCCGCGGCGTACGGGTCGGGCTCGCCGCTCAGGTCGGCGTGGTCCAGCGGTGCGGTGCCGGGGAGGGTCTCCTGCCACAGGCCCTCGTCGTCCTCGCCGAAGCGCACCCGCAGCGCCTCGGTCTCTTCCACGGCGCGGGTGACGGCGCGCTCCATGAGGTCCGGGTCCAGGGGCGCGTCGATGTCGAAGAACACGCCGCAGTTGTAGAGCGGCCCGGCCGGCTCCAACTGCTGTGCCACCCAGACACCCAACTGTGCGGCCGACGCACGGTGACGCGTGGATCCACCCTCGGACATACTCAACCTGCCCTTTCTGGGACTTCTTCGATGAGTGCGCGGCCCTCTCCGGGAGTGCCGTCTCCACGGGCAGGGGCTCGGAGCTGCGGTGCGGGTCAGCCGACCGCGTCGACGGCGATCTCGGCCGCCAGGAATTCCGCGAGGAGCGCGATGGTGGGGTACTCCCAGGTCAGCGCCGCGTCCAGGGTCAGTCCCCAGCGGTCCTCGATCTCACCGATCAGGGAGACCGCCTGGAGGGAGTCCACGCCGTACTCGGCCAGCAGGAGGTCCGGCGGGACGTCCTGGCCCTCCCTGCCCATGAGGTGACCGATCCGCCCGGCCAGCCACTGCCGTATCTCGGCCTCGGACGCCCCGGGTGTGGTCATACCGCCGCTCCCGGCGTCGCGTTGTCGGCGTACACGCTGTCCAGGCGTCCGTCGGTGAAGAGTTCCTTCATGGCGGCGCGCTCGATCTTGCCGCTGGTGGTGCGGCGGATGCCACCGCGGCGGACCAGGACCACCGCGGACGGTACGACCCCGAAGTCCCGGGCGACGCTCTGCTTCATGCGGGCGGTGAGCCCGGCCAGTCGTTGCTCGTCCAGTCCGGTGCGCACCTCGTGGGTGACGACGAGGTTCTCCTCGGTGTCGCCGTCGGCGTGCGGGCTCGTCGTGACGGCGAACACGGCGCCCACGTTGCCCAGTTCGGGGTGGTGGGCCCTGAGCTCGTACTCGATGTCCTGGGGGTACAGATTGCGGCCGCGGAAGATCATCATGTCCTTGATGCGGCCGGTCACGTAGAGCTCGCCGTCGTGCACGGCGCCCAGGTCACCGGTCCGCAGGAAGCCCTCCCTGCCGTCGGCGGTCACCGCGCGGAACGTGGCGTCGGTGGCCGTCTCGTCGCCCCAGTACCCCTGGGCGACGCTGGGTCCGCGCAGCCAGATCTCGCCGATGCCCCCGGCGTCCAGGCACTCCCGGGACGCGGGGTCGACGACGGCGACCTCGTAGCCCGGCGCGGTGCCGTTGCTCGGCAGGTCACGCCCCTGGTCGGCGAAGGGTGTGGGGCGGAACTCGCGGCGGGCCAGGGCCTCGGCGTCGACCTTGGTGACGACGGGTACGCGCGGGGGTGCGCCGGAGACGAACACGGTGGCTTCCGCGAGGCCGTAGCACGGGGACGCGGCCTCGGCGCGGAACCCGGCGGCCGCGAACCGTTTGGCGAACTCGGTCATGGAACCGGCCTGTACGGGCTCGGAGCCGTTGACCGCGTAGCGCCAGCGCGAGAGGTCGAGCCCCGCGATCTGTTCGTCGGTCACCTTGCGGGAGCAGTAGTCGTAGCCGAAGTTGGGGGCGGCGGACCAGGTGATGTCATAGGCGTCGATCATCTTCAGCCAGTGGTGCGGCCGCTTGAGGAAGGCCGTCGGGTCCATGAGCACGCAGGTGCTGCCCCGGAAGAGCGCGGGCAGCGTCTGGGCCATCAGGCCCATGTCGTGGTACTGCGGGGCCCATCCGCCGAACCTCGCGTCCGCCGGCACATCGAGGGTGGAGCACAGGGTGGCCGCGTTGGTGAGCAGGTTCCCGTGGCTGATCATCACGCCCTTGGGCGTGCCGGTCGACCCGGAGGTGTACTGGAGCAGGGCGAGCGTGCCGTGGTCGGCACGGGGCGCCGACCACTGCGTTCCGTCGGGGAGCTCACCGTCGTCGGTGACGATGACGGGGAGCTCGTCGAGTCCTTCCTCCGCCGCCCACTGCTCGACCGCCGGCAGGTTCGCGGTGTCGGTCAGCACGGCGCTCGCCCGCGAGTCCGCGGCGATGGCCCGCACCCGCCTGCGCTCGTGGGCGAAGCGTCCTGGCAGGGGCGCCGGCACGGCGACCATCCCGGCGTACAGACAGGCCACGAAGGGGACGATGAATTCGGCCGGCGGGTAGAGCAGCAGGATGCGGGAGCCGGCCGGGTGGCGGCCGGTGAGCAGGATGGCCAGTTTTCGCGCCTGCGCGTCGAGTTCGGCGTAGGAAAGGCGGGTCGCGGCATCCTGCTCGGGGTCGCGCACCCAGATCAGGGAATCCTGCCCCGGGCGGTCGGCGGCCCAATTCCGGAGGAGTTCCGTCGCGCTGGGATGTTTCGATGCATCGGACATGGCCCGTGGATTCCTCAATTCTCCGATGGGAATTATCTGTTCACAGTCGCCAGCGCATTGCGAAGCTATCCGTCGCGAGAAGTCGGCGTCAAGGACGGGATTCAGGGCGAAGAGGACTGGTCGACAATTGCTGTGAGGCCCGCCGGATCGCCTGTCACCGTTTTTAAGCGGGGGCTTAATGAACGGTTCCGGCGCCAACTGCGTCTTTCACTGTCGCCTGAATGACGGCATGACGGGGGTGGTTGCCCTGTCTCATGCCGCGGGCACCCGTGATTCGACACCGCCCCAGGGCTCGAAGGCGTCGGCATCCCTGTTCCGCACCCCGAGCAATGCCATTCCCAGTGGAGTGACCGTGTGCACGACGGTGTTTCGGTTGCGGTGCGTCGTAATGAGTCCGGATTCCCGGAGAATTGCCGTGTGCTGACTGGCGCCGGCCGAGGAGATGCCCAGCCTCTGGGCCAGTTCGGAGGTGGTGCACGCGACGGTGAGCGCTTGCAGTGCGGCGGCGCGGGTCCGGCCGACCAGCGCGGGCAGGGCCTGCACGATGTGGTCGGGCTCGTCCCACAGGCCGGCGGCGTGCGGGAAGTCCGGCGGCACCGCGAAGACCAGGGCCGCGTTGCCCGACTCCGGCTCGGAGCGGATCAGCATGCCCGGCTGGTGCGTCAGGAAGAGGGAGGGCACCAGGAGCAGGCCCCGGCCGTCCAGGTGCACGTCCCGGTCGGGTCCCGGCACCTCAAGCACCGGACTGCGCCAGAGGATCCTGGAGTGCAGGGTTTCGAGCAGCCGGTCGACGCCGCCCGACATGGTGATCCGGCCGCGCGCGTTGCACTCGGACTCCAGTTGGTTGCGCACGCGGTTCCAGTACGGCGCCACGGCGCAGTGCCACACGTCCCAGACCGCCGTCAGCGCCTCTTCGCGCGAGAGCCCCAGTGCGCGCAGCGGCCCGTCGTCCGCGTCCGGTGACCTGTCCACCAGGCAGAGCAGGTCACCGGGGGCGCGCACCCGGCTCTGCGGCGAGGCGAGGAGGCCGGCCGGCACGGTGCGCTGCCGCAAGTGCTTCGCGAGGCGGCTGCGCCAGCGCAGGTGCGGGGCGGCGCCCGGCCTGCCGAGCATTCCCAGGGCGAACACGGTCTCGGCGACCGGGCCGAGCGTGGGGCTCAGCCGGGTGCGCGCCAGGTCCTCGACCGTGAAGTGAATCCTCTGCACGTTCCTTGCCCTCCACCGAGACACTGACGACGGGACACTGCCTACGCGGGAACGTGTGTCACGCCGCCTTCACGTGCGCCTGCGCCTCCTTGACCCCGAGGATGCGCACCGCTTCGTAGTAGACCTTCGCCAGGCTGTCGCACTCGGTGCGCTGCTCCCCGCCGTAGCCGGCGCAGACGCGCTTCATGTCGGCGTAGAAGGCGCTGTCGATGCGGGCCTTGTTCGCGGCGAACTGACCGGCCGCCTTGTAGTTGCGGTACCCGAAGTCATGCCGTGCACATGACAGCTTGAAAGGGTAGCCGTACGGGTTGTCCGGGGACGAGGTGCAGTAATCGGTGGACCAGTCGAACCCGTAGGCGGACCAATTGCCCTGGTTCTGCCGGGCACTGTTCCACGCCGCATAGCTGGAAGCACTTGTCTGGGTCCAGCTCGACAGCACCTGGGGCTTGTCCGCCGGAGCCGCCTGCGCCGGAATGGCAGACCCGAGGGTCGCAGCCAGCGCGGCACCGGCGGTGGCCACCGACATAAGTACCCGAGAACGCATCGTTGAACCTCCGAAATCGGGCGCGGCTCAGCCGAGCCACGCAGAACACGTGGAAACACGCGGATTCGATCGTGCGTGCTCATCATTCTGCGTAACTCGGCTATGGCGGCTTTATCGCGGGACTATGTCGGGCACGCGCCGGAGGCCAGACGGGTCGGCCGGACGTGCTGCGTCAGCCGTAACGTGGTGCGCTCCAGGGATTCCTCGTGGAGCAACTGCTGTGCGTGCAGCCGCAGAAGGTGCGGATAGCGGTAGCGCAGGCCGGCGCCGCGCCGCATTCGTCTTCGCCCCTCAAGGATGTTGAATCCGAGAAGGTTGAGTTCCAGCAGGTTGAGGTCGACGAGTCGTTCCAGGGTGTCCTCGGCGTCCGCGGCCCTGGTGCGCAGCACATCGGCCGCCGTGCGTACGTCGAAGTCGACGGAGGGGCTGGCGCTCAGCGCACGGTACGCGGCCGCCGTGTCCTGCGGCACATGGCGCAGCGCCCGGTCGAAACAGGCGCGCAGCGAGCTCTCGCCATGGCTGAGCACGTCCAGGCGGCGCGCCGGGTCGGACAACCGCGTGACCAGGTCCTCGACGCTCCAGTGCGGTTTGCTGTCCAGCCTCATGCCGGCGGCCCGGATGGCCAGGGGCAGCCGGCCGCACAGCTCCAGGAGCCGGTCCACGGCCTCCGCCTCGGCAGTGGCCGGTTCCCGCCCCGTGCTGGCGGCCAGGAGCGCGATGGCGTCGTCGTGCTCGACCGGGCCGAGGCGCAGGCCTTTCATGCCCCGGCCGTGCATGAACTGTTCGAGGCCGGTGATCAGGACGCAGCACTGTCCACCGCCCGGCAGCAGCGGCTCGACCTCCCGGAACGCGGTGGCATTGTCGATGATGACGAACGCGCGCCGGTCGGCGAGCATGCTGCGGTACGCGGCCGAGCACTCGCCGAGGCCCTTCGGCACCAGGTCGGGATGCATGCCGAGGGAGCGCAGGAACCGCTGAAGGACGAGCAGGGCCGTGCGCTCGGGCGTCCCGGCCGCCGCGTCCCGGATGTCCACGTAGAGCTGGCCGTCGGGGAAGTGCCCGGCGTTCGCCCGCCCCCAGTGGACCGCCAGCGCGGTCTTGCCGCTGCCGGGGCTGCCGCTGATGAAGCACACGGCGGTGCGCCGCCGCCCGGGCTCGGCGGCCAGCAGGAAGTCGAGCTCCCGCAGTTCAGCCGTACGCCCGATGAAGTCGCCGTTGCCGAGCGGCAGTTCGCACGGCCGGCCGAGCTGCTCGGCCTCCACGGGCGGGCCCTCGGCGACCGCGGGGGCGACGGACGTGTCGTTGAGTATCGCGTCGTGGAGCGCCTGGAGTTCGGCGCCCGGCTCAAGGCCCAGCTCGTCGATCGACAGCGTGCGGCCCTCGCGGAACGTGTGCAGCGCCTCGGCCCGCTGACCCGCGCGGCACTGGGCCCGCATGAGGGTGGCGCGCAGTTGCTCACGGAGTGGATGGGTGTGCAGCAGGGCCCTCAACTCGCCGATGATGGACCGGTGTTCACCCAGTTCGAGGCGGAACGTCATTAACTGTTCCGCCGCCAGCAACCGCTGTTCCGACAGGCGTGTCGCCGCCATCTCGGCGAACTGCGCGGGCACGTCGCTCAACGCCGGCCCGCGCCACAGCGCCAGCGCCTGTCTGAGGAACTCGGCCGCTTCCGCCAGGTTCCCCTCCCGCCCGAGGCCGTACCCGCGCTCCGCTCCGCGGGTGAACTCCATGGCGTCGAGGCGGTGCCCGGCGAGGGAGAGCTGATAGCCGGGCTGAACGGTGGCGATCACCTCGCCCGTGCATCCGGCCCTCCGGAACAGCTTGCGGAGCTCCGCCACGCAGATCGAAACCTGGGTGCGCGCGGTGTTCGGCGGTCTCCCGTCCCAGACGTTCGAGATCAAGGATTCGACCGAAACCACTCCCCCCTGGGCCAGGAGGAGGTGGGCGAGTACCGCCCGCTGACGCACGCCGCGAATCTGGAGCGGCTTTCCGTCGACGGCGGCCTCCAGCGGCCCCAGTATCTTGAACTCCAGGCCGAACCGGGACACACCGTCCCTTTCCTCTCCCTCCGCGAGTCCCTCTCTGAGCATCGAACGCCGACCCTGGCCTTGATGTGCCATCGCGCGAACTCCCCCGTCGTGTGAGAGACGATCTCCTGGAACGCTTCCTTCCCGGACACCAACGACTACGAGATCTTCGCACGCCCAAGGCGTGAACAGCCATCAAATCCCGCCAGGTATGACAGCTTCCGCTGAGCGCGCGAACACCTCAGAACGCCTCAACCAGGGGGTTTTCAGGGCCGGTTGTCCACTCAATAACCGCGCGATGGGCTGCGCATAGCCACAGGCCGCATGATCCGGTGAGGCCCGTCGTCCGGATGCCGCGAGTGAGCACAACCGGCGGCCGGAAGCAACTGGTCGGCCCGAGTCATGGTGAGGACGACATGCGGATGAGCCGATGGACATCCGTGGCGGAGCGCCGGCGCTGATCGCGCCACGGATGTCCATCGGCTGAGATCTCCGGCCGACGGGTGTCGTGCGGCTCCGGCTCAACCGGTGGAGGCAGCTGTGGCGGAGGTCAGTTTGGTGGTCACGGTGATCCAGTCGTCCAGGACCTGCGCCGCCGCACCGGAGTCGACGGCCAGGGCCGCACGCTCCACCCCGGCGGCGATCCGCTCGGTCACGGGCCGGTCGTCGGGGTCCAGCGCGGCCAGCCCGGCCGCCGCCGAAAGCAGCACGGCGTCCCTGACGGGACCGCGCTCCCCCGCGAGCACCGCTCGGGCCACCCGGGCGTTGTGGACCCGGTCGCCGCCCCGCAGCGCTTCGACCGGGGCGCGCCCGATGCCGATGTCGCGCGGGTCGAGGCGGGTCCGGTGAACCTCACCGGCCTGCACCGACCAGATGGTGGACGTGGTGCTGACGGTGAGCTCGTCGAGCCCGTCGTCGCCCCGGAAGACGAGCGCCCGGGTGCCGCGGCGCGCGAGCACCCCGGCGATCAGCGGAGCCATCCGCCGGTCGGCGACGCCGACCGCGTGCGCGGCGGGCGCCGCCGGATTGGACAGCGGACCCAGCACGTTGAAGACGGTGGGTACGCCCAGCTCGCGCCGGACCCCCGCGGCATGGCGCATCGAGGGGTGAAAGCCGGGGGCGAAGCAGAAGGTGATCCCCGCCTGGGCCGCCGTCTCCGCCACGTGGTGCGGCGACAGGTCGAGCGGGATGCCGAGCTCCTCCAGCACATCGGCGGAGCCGCAGGCCGAGGAGGCGGAGCGGTTGCCGTGCTTGACCACCCGCGCCCCGGCACCCGCCGCGACGATCGCCGCCATGGTGGACACGTTGACCGTCCGGGCGCCGTCACCGCCGGTGCCGACGATGTCGAGGGCCGGGCCCGGCACGTCGAGGGGGCGCGCGTGCGCCGCCAGCGACCGCACCAGGCCGTCGATCTCCTCCACGGTCTCGCCCTTGGCGCGCAGTGCGATCAGGAACGCCGCCGTCCGCGCGGCGCCCGCCGTCCCGCTCATCATCTGGTCCATCGCCCATGCGGTGTCGTCGGACGTCACGTCGCGGTGGGCGAGCAGAGCGGTGAGAAGGGCGGGCCAGTCCCCCGCATGCGTGCTTCCGGTCACGTCGAATTCTCCCTGAGTTCGCGGGCAGCGCCCCATGCGGTTGGCTCGGTTCACCGGACCTCATTCTGTGAGCCGCGGCCATCGGTCCACCAGACCATTTGAGGAAATCAGTGCGGTCCAATTACGCACGGGAGGAGTCGGGAAATGAGCTGGCGCACTTCGATCGACGTCTCGCGTAATTCCGGGGAATCCCTCACCACTCAGATCCAGCGCGTACTCAAGCGCGAGATCACCGAAGGGGTGCTGCACCCGGGGACCCGGCTGCCGCCGAGCCGCCGCCTGGCCGACGATCTCGACGTGTCACGGAGCGTGGTCGTGGAGGCGTACGGCCAACTGATCGCCGAGGGCTACCTGGAGGCGGTCCAGGGCTCCGGCACCCGGGTGGCCCGCCATCTGTCGACCACGCCGGAGACGGTCGTCCCCACGCTGCTGGACGAGGGCCGGGTGCCGTCCGTCCGCTGGGACCTGCGCACCGGCAGGGCCAACGTGTCGCACTTCCCCTACCGGGAGTGGCTCGCGGGCTACCAGCGGGTCCTCCAGACGGCGCGGCAGTCCGATCTCGACTATCCGCCGCTCTCCGGGGCACCGGCCCTGAGGGAGGAACTGGCCCGTCATCTGGGGCGCGTGCGGGGCGTGCGCACCACACCGGGACAGGTGATGGTGGTGTCCGGGTTCGCCCACGGCCTCGGCCTGCTCTGTGCCGCGCTGCCCGAGTCGCACATCGACGTGCTGGCCATGGAGGAGCCGGGGCTGCTGCGGCAGCGGGAGTTCGTACGGGAGGCGGGCCTGCGCACCCGTGCCGTCCCGGTGGACGACGAGGGGATCGACGTGGAGGCCCTGGCCCGCAGCGGAGCGCGCGCCGTCCTCGTCACCCCGTTCCACCAGTTCCCCACCGGTGTCACGATGTCGCAGGAGCGGCGCGCGGCACTGGCCCGGTGGGCCCGGGACGTCGACGGCTATGTGATCGAGGACGACTACGACGGCGACTTCTGGTTCGACCGGCGCTCCCGGCCGCTCGCGCTGCAACGGCACGCCCCCGAGCGGGTCGTGTACGCGGGCACCACCTCCAAGTCCCTGGTCCCCGGGCTCCGGCTGGGGTGGCTCGCCGTGCCCGACGAACTCCTCGCGCCGCTCGAACGGGCCCGCTCCCGGCGCGACCTCGGCTCGGACAGCCTCACCCAGCTCGCCTTGGCCGAGCTGCTCGGATCGGGCTCGTACGACCGCCACATGCGCAGGCTGCGGGCCCGCTACCGGCTGCGCAGGGAGACCCTCGTCCACGCCGTGCGGCACTCCCTGCCGCAGGCGCGCGTCGGCGGCGCGGAAGCGGGCCTGCACGCCTACGTGCGCCTGCCGCACGGCACCGACGAGGCCGCCCTGGTGGCCGCCGCACTGGACCGGTCGGTGCTGGTACGCGGCGGACGGGAGTTCCACGGCGGGCCGGCGGGGGCGCGGCCCGCTCTGGTGGTCGGCTACACGTCATTGCCCAGATCCGGGCTCGCGGAGGCCCTGCGGCAGTTGGGCGCCGCCTACACCGATGTCTCGGGGCGCAGCTCGCCGGCGGCGGCGCGCATCGCCTGACCCGTGGCGCATCCGGCGAGGAAGTTGCCCAGCATGGCGAGCCCGCCCCCGGTGGCGATGGACTCCGGATGGAACTGCACCCCTTCGACCGGAAGGGTCCGGTGCCGCAGCCCCATGACGTACCCGTCGTCCGTCGACCGGGCGGTGACCACCAGCTCGTCCGGCAGCGGCTCGGCCACGACGAGCGAGTGGTAGCGGGTGACTTCCGCCGCGTCGCCGACGCCCCTGAACAGTCCTTCCCCGTCGTGCCGCACCGTGCTGGTGCGGCCGTGCATGATGTGCTCCGCGACCCGCACCCGTCCGCCGAAGGCCAGCGCGATCGCCTCGTGTCCCAGGCAGACCCCGAGCAGCGGCACCCGGCCGGCGAAGGCGCGGACGAGCTCGACGTGGCCGCTGTCCGCGGGGTGCCCCGGCCCCGGGCCGAGTACCACCGCGTCGGGGGCCGACGCGGTGAGCCGGGCCTCGGTGCGGGTGCCGGAGCGCACCACCTCGGTCGTGGCGCCGAGCGTGCGCAGATAGCGGTCGATGATGTGGACGAAGCTGTCGTACGCGTCCACGAGCAGCACCCTCATCCCGTCGCCTCCAGCTCCACGCCGGTGAGCGCCCAGTAGGTGGCGCCCATCTTGGCCAGCGTCTCCGCCCACTCGGCGCCGGGGTCGGACTCGGCGACGATGCCCGCGGAGCTCTGCGTCGAGTACGTACGCCCGTCGTACACCACGGAGCGGATGCACAGCGCGAGTTCGCTCCAGCCCCGCACGTCGATCAGGCCGACCGCTCCCGCGTAGGCGCCGCGCGGCTCGCGTTCCAGCGTGTCGATGATCTCCATGGCGCGGATCTTGGGGGCGCCGCTCATGGTGCCCGCCGGGAAGGTCGCGCGGAGTACCGCCCAGGTGTCGGCGTCGGTCCTGAGCCGCCCGGTCACCGTGGAGACCAGGTGGAAGACGTGGGAGAAGCTCTCCACCGAGAGCAGCCGGTCCACCGGCAGGGTGCTCGGCTCACTGACCCGGCCGATGTCGTTGCGGCACAGGTCGACGAGCATGATGTGCTCCGCCCGCTCCTTGCGGCTGGCGAGCATCTGGGCCACGCCCCGTTCGTTGGCCGCCGCGTCCGGCCCCCGGCGGGCGGTCCCGGCGATCGGCCGCATGACGATCCGGTCGCCCTCGGTCCTGACGAACAGCTCGGGGCTCGCCCCGATCAGGGTGCTGCCCGCGCGGGGCACCAGGTACATGTAAGGAGAGGGGTTGCGGCCGCGCAGCCGCCGGTACACGTCGACCGGGGCCAGGTCGCTCTCCACGTCGATCCGATGGCCGATCTGGATCTGGTAGACGTCCCCGACCCGGATGTGCTCCAGGCACCGCTCGGCCCAGCCCAGGAAGGTCTGCCGGTCCACGGTGTCGCGCACGGACCGCGGCGCCGGGGCGTCGGGGTGGCCCAGGGACGGCGAGCCGAGCGCCCGCTCGGCCAGCTCCCTCATGTCGGGAACGGGCACCCGATCGAAGCCGGGGCCGTGCGCCCGGCGCAGCTCGACGCCGCCGGAGTCACGGTCGTACCACACGGTGTCGCGGAAGAGGGTGAGCGTGATGTCGGGGACGGCGGACGCCGACGCGCGCGGCCGGAACCGCTCCATGTGCCAGGCGGCCTCGTACGACAGGGTGCTCAGGAACCCGAAGGCGTACCGGTCCTCGGGCACCGGAGTGTCCAGGCCGAAGAGCGTCTGCGCCCGGCTCAGGAGCTCCCACATCTGTGCCGGGGAGCGGAAGGTCCGGCGTGCCGGCTCCCGGCCCGCCGGATCGTGACCGGCCGCGTCGCCCTCCTGGTCCGCCGTCATCCCGGCTTGCTCCGCGACGCGTACGAGCGCGGTGCGCAGCTCCGGCACTCCGTCCACCTCGATGTGCGTCGCGTACACCCGTATCTCGGCCAGGCGCCCGCAGCCGACGACCGCGGGCCTGCGGTCCTGCTCGGGTCCGACGGGACTCTCGGTGAGGAAGACGTCCTGCCCGCCGCGCTCACGGCGCAGGAGCGCGTAGAGGTCGAAGGGGGCGTGCGGTGGCAGTCCGGTGGTGGTGACGCGTACGCCGACGCGTTCCGCGGACACCCCCCTGGAGATTGTCTGCGTTCCTGTCCTGCCGGGCATGCGGGCCTCATTCGAATTGATCCGCTGGATTGGTCCGGTCAGCCAAGCAGGCACCGCGAGAGGGGGACCAGACCAATTCCCGGGTACCGCTACGGTCCATTCACCGCATTGCTTGACCCTTTTGTGACGGCGCGGATTTGATGACGCACTCACCCCACTCACCGGAATGGGAAACGAATGAATCCGATGGAGAAGCCGGCCGCGGCACACAGTTGGCGCGGTCTGCCCGCCGCTCAACAGCCGGACTGGCACGACCGGGACGCGCTGCGCCGCGTCACCGGCGAACTGGCCGCCGCTCCCCCGCTCGTGCAGCCCGCCGAATGTGACCGGCTGCGGTCCCGGCTGGCCGCCGCCGCGCGCGGGGAGGCGTTCGTCCTGCAAGGCGGTGACTGCGCGGAGACCCTGCGCGGGGTCACCGCCGATTCCCTCCAGGGCAAGCTGAAGACGCTGCTCCAGATGGCGGCGATCCTCACCTACGGGGCCTCGGTGCCCGTGGTCAAGATCGGCCGGATGGCCGGTCAGTACGCCAAGCCCCGGTCCAGCCGCACCGAGACGCGCGACGGGGTGACCCTGCCCTCCTACTTCGGCGACGCCGTCAACGACCGGGCCTTCACGGCTGACGCGCGCCGCCCCGACCCCGCACGGCTGCGCGACGTGTACGAAGCGTCGGCCGCGACGCTCAACCTGGTCCGCGCCTTCGCGGACGGCGGCTTCGCGGACCTGCACCGTGTCCACGCCTGGAACCAGGGTTTCCTGACGGACTCCCCCGCCGCCGGCCGCTATGAGCGGCTGGCCACCGAGATCGACCGGACGATGGCCTTCATGCGCGCCTGCGGGGTCGATCCGCGCGGGCTGCACATCACCGAGTTCTTCACCAGCCACGAGGGGCTGCTCCTCGACTACGAGTCGGCGCTCACGCGTCCGGACGACGACACCGGCAGACCGTACGCCACGAGTGCGCACCTCCTCTGGATCGGTGAACGTACGCGTGAGCCGTCCGGCGCGCACGTGGAGTACTTCTCGCAGATCGAGAACCCGGTCGCGATCAAGCTCGGCCCTTCCACCACCGCCGACGATCTGCTCGCCTACGCCGACCGGCTCGATCCGCGACGCCACCCCGGACGCCTGTCCTTCGTGACCCGGATGGGCCGCGAGCGCGTCAGGGACGTGCTCCCCGCGCTGATGGAGAAGGCCGTCGCCAACGGCATCCAGGCCTGCTGGATCACCGATCCCATGCACGGCAACACGTTCACCGCGGACGGCGGCTACAAGACCCGCCGCTTCGACGACGTCATCGACGAGGTCAAGGGCTTCTTCGAGGTGCACAAGGCGCTGGGCCTCCAGCCCGGCGGCATCCACGTCGAGCTGACCGGCGAGGACGTCACCGAGTGCCTGGGCGGCGGGCAGGACGTGGGCGTCGGTGACCTCGCGCGCAGCTACGGAACGGCCTGTGACCCGCGCCTCAACCACAGCCAGTCCCTGGACCTGGCGTTCCTCGTGGCCGAGATGCTCCAGGACTGCCGGGCGTAACCCCGGGAAGCCAGGCCGACTGCTCCGTTAGCATGATCTGGCTCAAGAGGGTCACCTTGTTCCGACATCTAACACATCGGCCAAACAGTTGATATCTATGGCATCGCGAATAGCTTCGCGGGAAAACTTCAGAAACCTGTTCACCGCTTGGCGCCGGCCACGGGCGTTGCTGTGGACCGCGGTCGTCGTGGTGGGGCTGGGGTTCCTCGTCGCGCTGGAGATCGCCGCGCGCCACTACGGCCTGCCGGGGCCGATCGCAAATCAGGCACGCGAGGTGGTGTTCGCACCCAAGTCGGGGCCGCTGCTGTACGCCAGCATGGCGTTGATGATGGTGGTGCTCACCTGGCGGCAGCGGTTCATCGCCGCCGGTGTCGCGGTCGGCATCGACGTCGTCTTCTTCCTGGTGCGCTGGTTGGTCGACGCCAAGATGATGTTCGGCAACGGTGCGCTGTGGGTGATCATCGGCGTCGCGGTCTTCGCCGTCGTCCGGCGCACCGGCTCGGAGCGCGTCCTGCTCCTGAAGGGCGTCGGTCTCGGTCTGCTCCTGGTGGCGGGCCGCAAGACCGGTGACACCTGGCTGCTGATCACCTCGAAGACCCGTCCCCAGGTGCTCGACCAGTACGTGGGCACCGCCGATCACGCGCTCGGCAATCCGTCCTGGCTGGTGGGCCGCCTGGTGGAGGCCTCGGGCCCGGTCGGCGAGCACGTCCTCGACTACGTGTACATCCAGCTCGCCGTGGCCGCGGTCATCGTCGCCCTGTACCAGCTGCGGAACGTCGCGACCGAGCGCCGCTTCCCGGGCCACCACCTGGTGCGCACCTTCCTGGTCATCGGCCTGCTCGGCCCGGCCTTCTACATGATCTACCCGGTGGTGGGCCCGATCTTCGCGTACGGCGCCGACGGCGGGCAGTTCGCGACGGCCGACCTGTGGCCGGACGTCATGCCGCCGCTGAGCACCCCGCAGCACATGGACTTCAACGAGATCACCCCGCGCAACTGCATGCCGAGCCTGCACACGGCGTGGGCCACCACGATCTTCATCCACTCCCGCAGGGGCCCGCGCCTCCTGCGGTTCGCGGGCACGTTCTGGCTGATCGCCACGCTCGGCGCCACGCTGGGCTTCGGCTACCACTACGGCGCGGACATCATCGCGGGCGTCGTGTTCGCGTTCACGATCGACGCGGCGATGCGCGCGCTCGACCGCGGCTGGGACCGGTCGGCGATCCAACTGGTCTCCTACGGCGCCGCGGTCTTCACCCTGCTGCTGCTGTCGTACCGCTTCATACCGATGCCGATGGCCGAGCACCCGTACGTCTTCGGGCCCCTCATGGTCCTGGCGATGGTCTCGGTGATCTACGGCTACATGCGCACCGCCAAGCTCTGGGAACCGAAGCTCGCCCCTGCACCGAAGGCGACGGAAGCGCAACCGGAGATGGTGTGACCGGCGGTACGACAATACGGACATAGCCTAGTATTCTGGACGCACGGCGAGGTCTTCCGCCTCGCCTTCGAGCAGCCCGGAACCACCTAGCTGGAGGTGGGCGCAGTGACAACCTCTTCCACGTCGCCGTCCATGGAAACGCACCCGGACATCGCCGACATACGGGCCCGCCACGAGAGTGCCGAGCGCATGGCGAGCACGCCCAAGGTGCAGGCCATCGACGCGTTGGCCTTCGTGACAGGCCTTTATCTGGCCGCTTCGCCCTGGATCGCGGGCTTCAACGGCCTCACGCGCCTGAGCGTCGTCAACCTCATCGTCGGCATCTCCTACGCGCTGCTGATGAGCGGCGGCTTCGGGCGGGCCTACGAACGGAGCCACAGCATGGCCTGGGCCGCCTGCGCCCTGGGCCTGTGGACCATCGTCGCGCCCTGGGTCGTCGCGGGTGACCAGAGCACCACGCGGACCGTGGTCAGCAATGTCATCACCGGCGCCGTCGCCACCCTGCTCGCCATGGCCGCCGCCATGGCCGCCAAGAAGGCGGAGTCGCGGGGCGGCGCGGGACGCGGCAGGAGGAGCGGCATGTACCGGGCCGGGTCCGGTTGACCGACGAGTGACGTCACCACGCGCCCCACGGCCACCACGCCGTGGGGCGCGACGTCGTTCACGTCGGCGTTTGGCCCAGTGCGCCGCGGGCACTTCGAGCACCTACGCGCGACGATCTAAGGGCGAAGCGCGATCTCTGACGACCCCTAGCGCGAGGTAGTGATGAGCGACCAGAACATGGCGGACGACGCCTACCAGCCCACCGGCGACAACGAGGAGCAGGAGGACGCGGCTCCGCTGGACCTCCAGGACGCGGTGGACGAGCGTAGTTACGACGACATGCTCGACGAGGGCTACTCGCCGCCCGAGAAACCCCTCGGCGTCAACAAGACGGGCACCACGGCGGAGGAGCAGCACGAGGGCGAGACGCTCGACGAGCGGCTCGCGCAGGAGGTGCCCGACACGGAGCCCGTGGACGGTGACGGCGTCGGCGACCTGCCGGACGGCGAGGGCGAGCCCGTGGACCCGGAGGCCGGGGAGCGCCGTGCGGGCCGCCTCGTGGCCCCGGACGAGGGCGCGCACACGGACACCACGAAGGAGGTCGTCGCCACGGACGAGGGGATCGACGGGGGCGCGGCGTCCGCCGAGGAGGCCGCGGTCCACGTCGTCCCCGACGAGGAGTTGCCACCCGCTCCGTAGGGACCACCGGCCAGGACTGACCCCGCCCGGCGGGGGCACGCGAAACGGGTACGACACGATCACGCACCAGGGTGTCCCGGCCGAACCGGGACACCGGAACGGACGGCTATGAGCAGCGGTTTCATCGGCCCCGAAGGGTTCGGGCAGGACCCGTTCGGGGAGCTCTTCGCACGGTTCCTCGGCAGCGGCCGGCGGCAGATCGACATCGGCAGGATGATGAGCGGCCAGGCGCGGCAGCTCGTGGCCCAAGCGGCCTCGTACGCGGCCGAGCACGGCAGGAGCAACCTCGACACCGAGCATCTGCTGCGGGCGGCGCTGACCATCGAGCCGACCCGCGGCCTGGTCGCGCGCTCGGGGGCCGACCCCGAGCAGATCGCCGAGGAGATCGACCGGCACTCCGCGGAGACCGAGGGCGCCGTGCCCACGCAGGCCGTCGCGCTCACCCCGGCCGTGAAGCGTGCCCTGCTCGACGCGCACGAGGTGGCGCGGGCGGTCGGCGCCGGGTACATCGGCCCTGAGCACATCGTCATGGCACTGGCCGCCAACCCCGACTCCGCGGCGGGACACATCCTCAACGCGGCCCGCTTCGACCCGGGCCCGCCCTCGCAGGCGCCGCAGGGCCATCAGCCGGGGCCCGCCGAGCAGCGGCAGGGCGGCGGTGGCGGCGCGACACCCACCCTCGACCAGTTCGGGCGGGACCTGACCGCGCGGGCCGCCGAGGGCGGCGTGGACCCGGTGATCGGCCGCGAGGAGGAGATCGAGCAAACCATCGAGGTGCTCTCCCGGCGCGGCAAGAACAACCCGGTGCTGATCGGTGACGCGGGCGTCGGAAAGACGTCCGTGGTGGAGGGCCTGGCCCAGCGGATCGCCGACGGCGACGTACCGGAGACCCTGGCGGGCCGCCGCGTCATCGCCCTCGACCTGGCCGGCGTCGTGGCGGGCACCCGCTACCGCGGTGACTTCGAGGAGCGGCTGAACAGCATCATCGAGGAGGTCCGCGCCCACTCCGACCAGCTGATCGTGTTCATCGACGAGCTGCACACCATGGTCGGGGCCGGCGGCGGCGGTTCCGAGGGCGGCTCGATGGACGCGGGCAACATGCTCAAGCCCGCCCTCGCCAGGGGTGAGCTGCACGTCATCGGAGCGACCACCCTGGAGGAGTACCGGCGCTACATCGAGAAGGACGCCGCGCTCGCCCGCCGCTTCCAGCCCATCCTGGTCGCCGAGCCGAGCCCGGCGGACGCGGTGGAGATCCTGCGGGGGCTGAGCGACCGTTACGAGGCGCACCACCAGGTCCGCTACGCCGACGACGCGCTGCTGGCCGCCGTGGAGCTGTCCGACCGCTATCTCACCGAGCGCTTCCTGCCCGACAAGGCCATCGACCTCATGGACCAGGCGGGCGCGCGGGTGCGGCTGCGGGCCAGCACGAAGGGCACCGACGTACGCGCCCTGGAGCGCGAGATGGAGCAGCTCACCCGCGACAAGGACCAGGCGGTGGCGGCGGAGCAGTACGAGCGCGCCATGGAACTGCGGGACCGCGTCACCGACCTCGCCCGCAAGATCGATGCCGGGCAGAGCCGCGAGCCGGGCGACGGGCAGATCGTGGAGGTCACCGCCGAGGACATCGCCGAGGTGGTGTCCCGGCAGACCGGCATCCCGGTGAGCACCCTCACGCAGGAGGAGAAGCAGCGCCTGCTCGGCCTGGAGGGGCATCTGCACGAGCGGGTCGTCGGGCAGGAGGAGGCCGTCAGCGCGGTGGCGGAGGCGGTCCTGCGCTCCCGCTCGGGCCTCTCGAGCCCGGACCGGCCCATCGGCAGTTTCCTCTTCCTCGGCCCGACGGGCGTCGGCAAGACGGAGCTGGCGCGGGCGCTGGCCGAGGCGCTGTTCGGCAGCGAGGACCGGATGGTCCGCCTGGACATGAGCGAGTTCCAGGAGCGGCACACCGTCAGCAGGCTCGTCGGGGCGCCGCCCGGGTACGTGGGTCACGAGGAGGCGGGCCAGCTCACCGAGGCCGTACGCCGTCACCCGTACTCGCTGCTGCTGCTCGACGAGGTGGAGAAGGCCCACCCCGATGTCTTCAACACCCTGCTCCAGGTCCTGGACGACGGCCGCCTCACCGACGCGCAGGGGCGGACGGTGAACTTCACCAACACCGTCATCGTGATGACGAGCAACCTCGGCTCCGAGGCGCTGACCGGGCGCGGCGGCACCCTCGGCTTCCGCGCGGACGGTTCCGAGGCGGACGAGGAGGCGCGGCGCGAGCAGGTGATGCGGCCGCTGCGTGAGCACTTCAGGCCGGAGTTCCTCAACCGCATCGACGAGGTGGTCATCTTCCGCAGGCTCACGGACGAGCAGCTGCGGCAGGTCACCGACCTCCTCCTGGAGGAGACCCGGCGCCGGCTGCACGCGCAGGACGTCACCATCGAATTCACCCCGGCGGCGGTGGACTGGCTGGCGCGGACCGGGCACCAGCCGGAGTACGGGGCGCGTCCGCTGCGCCGCACCATTCAGCGCGAGGTGGACAACCGGCTCTCCCGGCTGCTCCTGGACGGCCGGCTCACGCCGGGCAGCCGGGTCACGGTGGACGTCGAGGGCGACGCGCTCTCCCTGACCACCACGGCCGGGGCACCGGCCGCCTGACGGGGCGTGGCCGTCGGGGCCGGTGCCGGGCTCAGGGGCGGGGGTTCTCCCGCCGCCCCGGGGGCCGGGCGTCGGCCCCCGGGGACCATGGCCGCGTCAGCGCGAGACGACGTGTCGCTCGTCGGGGACGCAGTGCGTCATGGTCAGGCCCTCGACGTCGCGCGGCGGATTCTCGCCGAGGTTGGCGAGCCGCTTGCGGTCCTCCTCGGTCAGGTCCTGGCTCGCCAGCGGCTGGAGCCCCGCGACGTCCTTGGGCCCGATGCCGAGGCCCTCGCCGATCCTGAGGCCGAGGTCGTTCTCGACGAGCAGGAAGTGCCAGACCATCCGCTCCTGCACCGCCCGGTCGCACTGGGACAGCATGCCGACGAGGTTCTCCACGAGATCGTCGCGCTCCCACTGCTCCATCAGGAGGTAGCGCTGGCCCGCCTGGAGGTAGTCGTTGGTGCGCGGGATGCGCTTGCGGGTGAGCCTGCCGCGGATCTCGGGGCCCTGCTCGTCCACCGTGGAGTACTGGGCCTCGCGCAGGCCGCCGGTGATGGACGGCTCGTAGTTGACGATGGGGTTCTCGCCGCCGCGGTCGACGTGGTAGGTCATCTGTCCGTCGCGCTGGTTGGTGCGGACGTTCGCGTTCTTGGCGTGGTTGACCGGGAGTTGCAGGTAGTTGGGGCCGACGCGGTGGCGCTGGGTGTCGCTGTAGGAGAAGGTGCGGCCCACGAGCATCTTGTCGTCGGAGAAGTCGAGGCCGTCGACGAGGACGCCGGTGCCGAACGAGATCTGCTCGTTCTCCGCGAAGTAGTTGTCCGGCATCCGGTCGAGCACCATCCGGCCGACGGCCTTGGGCGGGAAGTCCTGCTCGGGCCAGGTCTTGGTGTCATCGAGGGGGTCGAAGTCCAGCTCGGGGTGGTCGTGGTCGTCCATGACCTGGACGAGCAGCTCCCACTCGGGGTGGTCGCCGCGCCCGACCGCCTCGTACAGGTCCTTGGTGGCGTGTCCGAGGCCCTGCGCCTGTACGTTGGCGGCGTCCTCCGCGGTCATGCTGCGGACGCCCTGCTTGGGCATCCAGTGGTACTTGACCAGGAGGGACTCGCCCTGTTCGTTGACCCACTTGTAGGTGTTGACGCCGAAGCCCTGCATGTGGCGGTAGTCCGAGGGGATGCCGCGCGGGCTGAACAGGTTGACCAGCATGTGCATGGACTCGGGCGTCTGTGACATGAAGTCGAAGATGCGGCGCGGCTGCTGCTCGAAGGTGACGGGGTCCGGCTTGAGCGCATGGATGACGTCGGGGAACTTGATCGCGTCGCGGATGAAGAAGACGCCGAGGTTGTTGCCGACGAGGTCCCAGTTGCCGTCCTCGGTGTAGAACTTCACGGCGAAGCCGCGGGGGTCGCGGGCCGCCTCGGAGGAGTCACGGCCGCCGATGACGGTGGAGAAGCGCACGGCGACGTCGGTGCGCTTGCCGCGCTCCTGGAAGAGCTTGGCCCGGGTGAAGCGGGCGATCGGCTCGTCGCCGAAGGTCCCGTACGCCTCGAAGAAGCCGTACGCGGTGACGCCCCGGGCGTGGACGACGCGCTCGGGGATGCGCTCGCGGTCGAAGTGGCTGATCTTCTCCAGGAACTGGTAGTTCTCCAGCGTCGCGGGGCCGCGGGCGCCGACGGTGCGCTGGTTCTGGTTGTCGTGGACCGGGTGGCCCTGCCGGTTGGTGAGCGTCTCCCGGTTGTCGTCCGGGGCGGGGCCCTTGCTCGATACGTCGGTCACTGCTTCTGCTCCTTCGACCCGAGATCGGCACGTGCTCCGTGCCTGGTGATCATTGATGTGCCGTGGTGTGTCCGGGGCTGCCGTCGGTGCGGGTTGAACCGCCCGCGCTCACCCGTCCGTGTCGCCCGCGTCCTGGTCGTCGTCCCCCTCGGCCTGCGAGGGCGTCGTGCGCGGCGGATCGGGCCGCTCGTCCCGGGCCGGCCGGCCCGTGTCGTCGGGCCCCGTGTCCCGCTCGCCCTCGGCCTGTGACGGGGTGCTCTCACTCACGAGGTACGTCTCCCATTCATCCCGGTACATTCCGATATGTCCATGGTCGCCCGGGGCGGCGGCCGTGTCCGTTCGTGGCGTGCGCCACCGGGTACCCGTTCGCCTCGCCCTCACCCGAAAAGCCCCAAGGGAGACCCCCATGACCGACCTCACCGCTCCCCCGGCCAAGGCGGCCGTCGTCACCGGCGCGGACTCCGGCATCGGCCGCGCCACGGCCGTCCGGCTCGCCGCGGCCGGCCTGGACGTGGGGATCACCTGGCACACCGACGAGGAGGGCGCGCAGCGGACGGCCGAGGAGGTGCGCGGCCACGGCAGGCGCGCGGAGGTCGCCCGGATGGACCTGAGCCGGCTGCCCGATGAGGCGGCCGTGGTCGACCGGCTCGCCGAGCGGCTCGGCCGGATCGACGTACTGGTCAACAACGCGGGGACGGGTACCGCGACGCCCTTCCTCGACCTCACCCACGAGGACGTGCGGCACGTCGTCGACGTGGACCTCATCGGCCCGTTCCTCTGCGGTCAGCACGCCGCGCGCCGGATGATCCGGCAGGGCGACGGCGGCCGCATCGTGAATGTGACCTCCGTGCACGAGCACCAGCCCCGCGTGGGCGCGGCCCCGTACTGCGCGGCCAAGGGCGGGCTCGGGCTGCTGACCCAGGTGATGGCCCTGGAGCTCGCGGAGCACGGCATCACCGTCAACGCGGTGGCCCCCGGTGAGATCGCCACGCCCATGACCGGCCAGGAGGACACGGACGTGCACACCGAGAGCCGCCCCGGCATCCCGCTCGGCCGCCCCGGCGACGCCCGTGAGATCGCCGCCGTCATCGCGTTCCTCGCGGGCCCCGACGCCTCGTACGTGACCGGCGCCTCCTACGTCGCCGACGGCGGCATGGTCCGGATGGGCCCCCAGGCGGGCTCCCACCTCCACAGCGACGCCTGGCGGCGGCCCTGAGGTGCCCCCCGTGGCCCTGCGGTATAAGGAGAGAGCGACATCGCGCGGCCCCGCACGTCAGAGGGCCGGCGGCGAAGCGGCCCGTGTCGAAGTCGGCGGACCGGGTACCGGTGGTGCCTGGAGCAGGGATCGTCTCAGACGGCCGACCTGCACGGTCAGTGCAGCAGCCGGCGTCCGGAAACGGAGCAGCAGGTGACGCGGAACGCAGAGAACGCCACTCCCGACCACGCCGCCGGCGAGCGACAGCAGCCGGTCACCGAACTGCGCCCGGCGGGCGGGCCCATCGGGGTGAACGAGGCCCGGCACGACGTCCCCTCGGAGGAACTCCCGCCCGACCTCAACCAGGCCATCCTGGAGGCGGCCAAGCAGGTGGGCGCCCTGCTGAAGAGGAACGGCCACGAGTTCGCCCTCGCGGGCAGCGTCGCCGTGTACGCGCACGGCGGGGCGGGCAACCTCCAGCACGACGCCGACTTCTGCATCAAGCCGGAGGACGCCGGGTCGGTCGCGGCGACGCTCACCGAAGCCGGACTGACGGTGTATCAGCCGCCCGAGGACTGGCTGCTCAAGGCCAAGTGCCTGGGCCAGGACATCGACCTCATCTTCGAGCTGGCCCATCAGCCCGTCACCGCCGAGCTGCTGGCCCGGGCCACCGAACTGCCGGTGGACTCCGTACGGATGCCGGTCCTGGCGCCGACCGACCTGATGCGGGCCCTGCTCGCCGCGTTCTCCGAGCACCACTGCGACTTCGGCGCCGTCCTGCCGATCGCGCGGCAGCTCCGCGAGATGGTCGACTGGGAGACCGTCCGCCGCGACTGCGAGGACGCCCCGATGCCGGCCGCCTTTCTCTATCTGCTGGAACGCCTTCAGGTCGTCGCACCGCGAGGAGGAGACCGATGAACGACCCGGCCAACGTCGAGTACCGCATCGCCCACTTGCAGGAACGGCTCGCCGCCGAGGAACAGGGCGAGCTGGGCCTGCGCGTGGAGAACCGCGGCTCGTCCGTCACGGTCGCCGGGACCGTGCCCACGGCGCACTGCCGCGAGGAACTCCTGCGCACCGTGCGCGAGGAACTGGACGGGCTCACGGTCCACTGCGACATCGTGGTCGCCGAGACGGCGACCCCGGACCACCCGGAGGAAGTGTCATGATCCGCGTCGCCGCCGTCGGGGACATCCACATGGGCCTCGACAGCCGAGGAGTGCTCCGGCCCGCCTTCGAGACCCTGCCCGACTGTGCCGACCTGCTGCTCCTGGCCGGCGACCTCACCCGCCACGGCACACCGGAGGAGGCCCGGGTGGTCGCCGAGGAGATCACGGACCTGCCGGTCCCCGTCATCGCCGTGCTCGGCAACCACGACCACCACGACGACAAGCCCGACGAGGTCACCGCGATCCTGCGCGACGCGGGGGTACGGGTGCTCGAAGGCGAGGGCACGGTCGTCGAGATCGACGGGGCGCGCGTGGGCGTCGCGGGCACCAAGGGGTTCGGCGGCGGGTTCGTCGGGCGCTGCGGCAGCGAGTTCGGCGAGCGGATGATGAAGGACTTCATCCGGTACACCCGCCGCTGCGCGGACGGCCTGCGGACCTCCCTCACCGACCTCGCCGAGCAGGGCTGCGAGGCCCGCGTGGCGCTCACGCACTTCGCGCCCGTGCCGGACACCCTCGCGGGCGAACCCCTGGAGATCTATCCGTTCCTCGGCAGCTATCTGCTGGCCGAGGCCGTCGACGCGGTGGGCGCGGACCTCCTCGTCCACGGCCACGCGCACGCGGGCACCGAACACGGGATGACCAGCGGCGGCGTGCCGGTGCGCAACGTGGCCCAGCCGGTCATCCGCAAGGCGTTCAACGTCTACCACCTGCGGGGCCACGAGCACGCGACGGCCGCCGCCTCCGCCCAGCGGTCGGGCTAAGCCGTCCGCCGCGCCAGCAGTTTCTGCACCGTGCGGACCACGTCGAGGGCCGTGCCGCGGGAGCCGGAGACGACCGGGGCGCCCGCGGCGGCGGCGAGGTACGCGGGGCCCGTACGGCCCGCGATGACGGCGTCGGCGGCGCGCAGGACGCCCGACAGGGTCCGCACGTCCGTGCGGCCGCCCAGGTCGACGGCGATGTCGCCGCTGACCCGCCGGGTCAGGCCGGTCTCCTCGGGCCCGCCGGTGACGACGACGCGGTGGCCGCCGTCGGCGAGCAGGGCGACCACCTCGGCCGCGCGCTCGGCGCCTCCGGCGCGGGCCGGGCCGCCGGCGCCCGGGTGCAGCACGACGTACGGGCCGTTGCCCGTGAGGCCGGTGGTGTCGGGGCCGGGGTGGACGCGGAGCCTGCCGTCGTCCCCGCGGCGCGGGTGGAAGCCGAGGGCCGCGGCGCTGTCGAGCGCCGCCTCGGCGTCGCGCGCGGTGCCGTCGCCCCCGACGCGGGGCACCCGCGCCGCCCGCAGTAGCGCGGCCGGCAGCGGGCTCTCCCTGGGGGAGGCCAGGACGAGCGCGACGTCGAACGCCGCCTCCGCCAGGCGCCGGAGCGGTCCGTCCGGGTCCGCGTCGTCCACGGGCGGCGGTCCTTCGCCCTCCCACGGCGCCCGCGGTACGAGGACGTCGTCGGCGCCGGGCAGCAGCCGTGCCGCGGGTGCGCCGCGGGGTCCGCACGCCACCGTCACGTGGTCCGCCGAGGCCGCGACGGCGCGGACCGCCGGACCCGCCAGGAGCACCCCGGACATGCTGTCAGGGCAGACCACGAGCGCCTTCATGACACATCCTCCCTCTCACCACGAGCACGCATGCCGGGTGCCCCGCTCCGCGCCCGGCACGCCTCGGCGTTCACCTTCGGAGCGGGCCTCGGCGCGGCGTTCGAGGCAGTCGGCGATGGTGCGTTTCAGCCCGTCGTCCCAGTCGGTCCTCGGGGTCCAGCCGAAGAGTTCGTGGGCGAAGCCCGTCAGGGGCCGGGGCGGCTCGGGGACGTCCTGACCCGTGTACCGCACAGGCGCGTCGGAGCCGGTCAGGGCGAGGATCTTGCGGGCGATCTCCGCCACGGTGGTCCCGTCGTCGCCCCCGATGTCGACCGGCCGCACCGACCGGCTCGCGGCCACCAGGAGCACGCCGTCGACCGTGTCGTCGACGTAGCAGAGGGAGGGCGCGTGGCTGCCGTCCCCGGGGACGGTGACCGGTTCGCCGTCGAGGGCCTGCCGGATGAGTCCGGGGACCATGCGGCCGTCGCCGGGCCCCATGCGCGGCCCGTACGCCGGGAAGACCCGCACGATCCCGGCGTCGGCCTCCTCCGCGCTCACGTAGGCGGTGGTCAGGGTCTCGGCGAAGCGCCGCGCTTCGTCACGGGCGCTGTCGCGGGGCGCGGCCCCCTCGGCGTGGCAGGTCGAGGCGAGCAGGAAACGGGCGCCGTCCCTGCCGGCCACGGCGAGGGCGTTGCGCGTGCCCAGGCTGGCGGCGTCGAGCGCGTCCAGCGGGCGCTGCCGCGCGGCGGCGGGTGGGGCGAGGCACCCGAGGTGCAGCACCAGGTCGTACGGTCCCGCGAGGGTGTCCGGGGTGCCGGGCCGCGCGAGGTTCCGCTCCAGGTGGCGGAAGCGGGGGTGGTCGGCGAGGTGGGCGATGCCGCGGGCGGCGCCGAGCGGCAGGTCGTCCACGCAGTCGACCGCGACGCCCGCGTCGAGCAGGCGCTCGCACAGATGCGAGCCGAGGAAGCCGGTACCTGCGGTCACCAGGGCGTGCCGCCAGGGGGGCGGGGCCACGGGAGCCATGGAGAACATCGCCTCCGTGCCGGGAGGCCGCGTGTGGGTGGGCCGACGCATGGGAGCACCTTCTTTCGCCGACGTCTCAGGGCCAGGACGGCTCCCTGCGGGGCACGACGACCAGCTCGCCCACCACGCTGCCCGCCGGGACCGAGAGCGCGTACAGGACCGTGTCGGCCACGATGTCCGGGCTCTGGAGCATCGTGACGTCGGCGTCGGGGAAGCGCTCCATGATGAACGGGGTCTCCATGCCGCCCGCGATGACGCCGGTGACGCCGATGCCGACGCAGTCGCGCTGCGCCTCCTTGAAGAGCGTGTGGGTGAACGCGCGCAGGCCCGACTTGGCCGACGCGTACGGTCCCGCCTCGGTCCAGGTCCGGTTCGCCGCGGTGGACAGGATGTTCACGATGTGGCCGCCGCCACGGGCGATCATGCGGCGGTAGGTCTCCAGGCAGAGGTACATGGGCCCGAGCAGGTTGGTCTCGACGACCCGGGTCACCTCGTCGGCCGTCAGGTGCTCGATCGGCTTGGAGACGTCCACGGCGGCGTTGTTGACCAGGATGTCGACCGGCTCCCCTGCCTCGTCGAGATCCCGGAAGACCGCGGCCACGCCCACGGCGTCGCGTACGTCCATCTCCACGAAGCGGGCGTCGCCCCCCTCGCCGGTGAGCTCCGCGCAGAGCTCCACGGCGAGGTCCTTGCGGACGTCGGCGACCAGGACGGCCGCCCCGGCCGCGGCGAGGCGCCAGGCGATCGAGGCGCCGAGGCCCCGGGCCGCGCCGGTCACCAGCGCGCGTCTGCCGTGGAGGTCGATCTGTGCTGCGGCGCCCATGCTGTGCCTTCCTTGCTCCGGGGTGCGGATGGACGGTTCGCGCTGGGTGACCGCACCACCCACCACTGTGACCCGGAGCACGCCGCACGGCACGTCGGGAGCGGCCGGAGAAGCGTGTGAGCAAGCACACCAGAAGCGCGAATGTCCGTGTGCGGGACGGGAGTTGGTGTTCCTCGACCGTCCGCGGGGGCGAAGCGTCCCGAAGCGGGGCAGAAGCGCTTCGGGGCCATCTGCCACGATGGTCATCGCCGTACTCCGGAGCGTCCGCGACGACGTGACGCCGGCCAGGAGACGCCTACTCGGCGACACGGTGCCGAACAGATCCGGTGGAGCGACCGCGCAGAGCTGCGCGCGTCCTGAAACGCCGCCGGAACCACGCTTGAGTCCCCGCCGACTCGCCCGAGCCCCGAGTAGCCTGTGTCTTCTTCTTCTCCCCAGTCCTCTCCTGCCCCGTCCGAGCCCGTTCACACACCGGCCCCGGCCCCGGACGCGTCGCGGTCGCCGTGGCGGTCGCTGAAGTACCGCAGCATGCGCTGGTGGTCGGTCGCGAACTTCGTGTCGAACGCCGGTACGTGGATGCAGCTCACCGTGCAGAACCTGCTGGTGCTGCAGATCACCGGCTCCGCGGCGGCCACCGGCCTCTCCATGTCCGTGCAGGCCGCGCCCGCGCTGCTGATGAGCGTCGTGGGCGGCGCCGCGGTCGACCGCTGGCCCCGCAAGCTCACGGCCGCCGTCAGCCAGGCGCTCCTGGGCGTCATCGCCTTCACGACGGCCGTCCTGGTGGCGTGCGGCGGGCTGAACCTGACCGTCCTCATGGGGCTCGCCGCCGTGACCGGCGTCATCGCCACGGTCGACGGGCCCGCGTGCTCCCTCCTCGGCAACGACCTCGTGCCCCCGGAGGACGTGCCCTCGGCCATCGGCGTGGGCTCGCTCGTGCACAGCGCGGGGCGGCTCGCGGGCGCCGCGCTCGGCGGTGTCACGGTCGGCTTCCTCGGCACGGCCGCGGCCTACGCCGCCAACGGCGTGTCGTTCCTCTTCGTGGCCTCGGTCATACCCTTCCTGCGTCCCGCCTACGGGGCGGTGCGCGGGGCGGTGGCCGAGCGGCCGAAGGATGCCGCCGCGGCGAAGGCTTCCACCGAGACGGTGGGCGAGAACATGACCGTGCGGCAGGGCCTCGTCTACTTCATGCGGCGGCCCCGCCTGGTCGCTCTCGCGGGCGTCACCGGGATCAGCGCGGTCTTCGGACGGAACTACAACCTCACGCTGGTCGTGCTGGTCACCGGGCCGCTGGCCGGGAGCGCGGGGGCGTTCGGCACGGTCTCGACGGTGCTGGCGGTCGGCGGCATCATCGGCGCGGTACTCGGCGCCCGGCTGCGGAAGCCGTCCGTGCGCCTGGTGGGCACGCTGGCCGCGGCGGGAGGCCTGTTGCAGGTCCTCGCGGGCCTCTCCCCCACCTTCGCGGTCCTGCTCGTCCTGGTACTGCCGATGGCCGTCGTGGAATCGGTCTCCGACACCGCGGGCACGACGGTCCTCCAGACCGACCCGCCGGCCCACATGCGCGGCCGCGTGCTCGGCGTGTGGGGCAGCATCAGCACGGCGTGGGGCCTGGGCGGCCCGCCCGCGCTCGGCCTCCTCATGGAGCTGGCCGGCGCGCGCGGCGCCCTCGTCGCGGGCGGCCTCCTCATCGCCGGCTCGATCGGCACGGGCCTCCTGCTGCGCAGGCGCGGCACCGGCTCCCCGGTGCTGATCAGGACGGACACGAACGAGGCCACGGCCCAGCCCGCCCTGAGCACAGCCGCGTAACCACGTCACGGTGTCTCCCGCTGGGCGGCGGGCACCGCCGCTGCCGCCCTGCGGGCCAGCAGGGTCGTCGAGCGGCCGTCCAGGTACGGCAGGACCACCGCCTGGCCGCCCCAGGCCCGCAGCGTCTCCGCCTCGGGGAGGTCCTCGACCGAGTAGTCGCCGCCCTTGACCCACACGTCGGGGCGGAGCCTGGCCAGGAGGTTCTGCGGGGTGTCCTCCTCGAAGACCGCCACCGCGTCGACGCTGCCCAGCGCCTCCAGGACGCGGACGCGGTCGGCCTGCCGGTTGAGGGGGCGGCCGGGGCCCTTGCGGCGGGTCAGGGACTCGTCGGAGTTCAGGCAGACGATCAGGCAGTCGCCGATGCCGCGGGCGCTCTCCAGGAGGCCGACATGGCCCGCGTGGAGCAGGTCGAAGCAGCCGCCGGTCGCCACGACCGTGCCGCCGCGCGCCCGCACCCGCTCCGCGAGCGCGAAGGCGTCGGCGCGGACGCTCTCCTCGGGCGGCGCCGCGGGCGTCGTCCGCCACAGCGCGGGGTTCGTCGCGCCGCCCGCCGACACGAACGCGGCGGCCTCGGCGACGGCCCGCTGAAGGGCCTCCTCCGGCAGCGCGCCGTCGGCGAGCGCCGCGGCCGTGGTCGCCGCGAAGCAGTCACCGGCGCCGCACGCGTCGCCGGTGGCGCGGTAGGGGGACGGCACGAGCATCGGCGTGCCCGAGCCGGGGCGGGTGAGCAGGACGCCCCGGTCGCCGAGGGTCACCGCGACGCCGGAGACCCGCCAGCGCTCGGCCAGCTCAGCGCCCCGCCCCGCGTAGGCGCGCAGCGTCTCGTCCTCGCCACCGCACAGCGCCCGGGTCTCGGCGGCGTTGGGGGTCACCAGCCGCGCTCCGGGCACGGGGTCGTCGCCCTTGGGGTGCGGGTCCCACACCAGGGGCGTACGTGGGGTGACGGCCACCAGTTGTTCGCGTACGGCGCTCGCGGTGTGCCGCCCGTAGTCGGCGACGAGGACGGCGTGCGCCCCGGCCAGCGCGTCGCGCACCGCGGCGTCGGGCTCGCCCGGTGTGCCGCCGCCCCGGTCGATGCGGACCAGCGGCCGCCCGGAGGCGAGGACGCGGGTCTTCACCGGCAGGGTGCCTTCGAGCGGCAGCTCCACCAGGCGCACCCGGCCGCGGAGCTCGCGGCGCACGGCCTCGCTCGCGGGGTCGTCGCCGAGCGCGGTCACCAGGGTCACCTCGCGTCCGCCGCGGGCGGCGAGCGCGGCGGCGAGACCGGCGCCGCCGGGGTGCCGACGGTCGACGGTGACGTCGACGACGGGTGCGCAGGCGTCCGGCGAGAGCCGGGTGGCGACGCCCTCGATGTCCTCGTCGAGCAGGACGTCCCCGACGACGACGAGCGGCTTGGGACCGGTGTTCTTCATGACACGCTCCCGTTGACTCGGATCACACTCGGCGCGGCGGTCCGCACCGCGGCCTGTGCCGGTTCGGCGACGGCCGCGTCGAAGGCCTCGCAGAGCAGGTGGACGGCGACGAGGTGGGCCTCCTGCACGGTCGCCGTGGTGTCGCCCGCGACGCTGAGAAAGTCGTGGGCGGCCTCGATGAGGGGGTTGGGGCCCGGCCCGGTGAGCGCCCAGACGCGCAGCCCGGCGGCCCGCGCCGCCACGGCGGCGGTGATGAGGTTGGCGCTGCGGCCCGAGGTGGAGAGCAGCAGCAGGATGTCCCCGGGCCTGCCGTGGGCGGCGACCTGGCGCGCGTACACATGCTCGAACCCGTAGTCGTTGCCGATGGCGGTCATGGTGGACGTCTCGGCGTGCAGGGCGATCGCGGAGTACGCGGGCCGCTCCCGCTGGTAGCGGCCGACCAGCTCCGCGGTCAGGTGCTGCGCCTGGGCGGCGCTGCCGCCGTTGCCCGCGGCGAGCAGCCGGCTCCCGGCGGGCAGGGCGGCGGCGAGTGCGCCGCCCCAGTCCGTGATGCGGCCGAGGCCGTCCCGGCGCAGCCGGACGATCGCCCGCTCCAGGGAACGGCAGTGCAGATGTGCGGCGTCGAGTGCAGAGAATTCGCTCATGCTGTTCGGGCGTACCGCGTCCACGGGGGACGGCGGCGGGCCCGCACCTCCTTCTGATGGGCAGGGCCTCACACCGCGCCGACGCCCGTCACGACGGGCCGGGCGTCGAGCACCGCGCAGTAGGCGGCCTCGGTGGCCGCGGCGACCCGTGGCCAGCCGTACCGGCGCAGGGTCCTGCGGCGCCCCGCCTCGCCGCCCGCCGCGCGCCCCGCGGGGTCGGCGAGGAGTTCGGCGACGGCGCGGGCGAGGGCCGCGGGGTCGCGGGGCGGCACCAGGCGCCCGGTGGCCGGGTCGGCGACGGTGTCGAGCTGTCCGCCGACCGCGCTGGCGACCACGGGCCTGCCGCAGGCCATGGCCTCCAGCGGGACGATGCCGAACGGCTCGTAGTCGGCGGGGCACACCACCACGTCGGCCGCGCGCAGCAGCGGCGGCACGTCCACGCTCGGCACGCCGCCGGTGAAGCGGACCCGGCCGGCGACGCCCGCCTCCCGGGCGAGGGCGCGCAGCCTGCGCACCTCGGGGTCCTGGCCGAGCCGGTCGGCGGGAGGACCGCCGACGATCACCAGCTCGGTGTCGGGCAGCAGGGCGAGCGCGGCGATGGAGACCGCCGCGCCCTTGCGCGGAACGAGCCGGCCGAGCTGGAGCAGCTGGTGGCGCAGAGGGCCGCGCTCGGCGACCGGGCCGCGCGGGGTGAACAGGTCGGTGTCGACGCCGCAGGGCACGATGCCGACCTTGGCGGCGGGTATGCCCATGCGGCCCAGTTCGGCGACCTCGTCGCGGCAGGTGGCGATGATGCGGTGGCAGCCGCGGCCCACCTCCGTCTCCAGGGCGACCCGGCGCGGCGGGCTGGGGTCGGCGAGCCGCTGATGGCGCCGCTTCACCGTGCCGAGGGCGTGGTACGTGTGCAGCAGCGGCAGGCCGGTCTCGCGCGTGGCCCGGAGCGAGGCGAGCCCCGACATCCAGAAGTGCGAGTGCACCAGGTCGGGCGGGCGGTTGCGCCAGCTACGGGCCATGTACCGCCCGAACTCCGCCATGTGGGGCAGGAGTTCGTCCTTGGGGATCGGCTCGGGCGGGCCCGCGGGCACGTGGCGCACCTCGACGCCGTCGCGCAGCGCCACCCGGTCGGGCAGGTCGCGCGCGTCGCGGCGGGTGTAGACGGTGACCTGGTGGCCGCGGTCGGCGAGGGCACCCGCGAGGCAGGCGACGTGCACGTTCTGTCCGCCGGCGTCCACGCCGCCGAGGGCGGCGAGCGGGCTCGCGTGTTCCGAGACGAGCGCGATCGACAGCGCTCCGGGGGTGCCGGGGTCGAAGGGGTCAAGGGACGAGGTCATGAGCACGCCTCCGTCATCACGCGCTCCCAGTCGGCGAGGAAGCGCTTGAGTCCATACCGTTCGAGTGCCGCCTGGCGGGCGCGGGCGCCGTCCTCGGCCGCCGCCTCCGGTTCCGCCAGGTAGTGCCGGACCGCCCGCGCGAGGACGTCGGGGCGGGTGGACAGGGTGCCGGTGCCGCGCGGTACGGCCTCGACCGCCTCGGTGGTGGCGAACGCGACGACGGGCATGCCCAGGTGCATGGCCTCCAGGAGGGACAGGCCGAGCGACGTCCAGCGCACCGGGTGCAGGTACAGGCGGCGGCGCGCGAGCGCGGCGTGCAGTTCGCCCTGGGGCAGGTCGGCGGCGCGGCAGCGGTCCTCGGCCACGCCGAGGTGCGCGGCCAGGCCCTCGGTGCGCATGCCGAAGACGTCCAGGGGCGCCGCCTCGCTGAGGTCGGCCAGGAGGTCGGTGCCGGTGTACCGGCCGCGCCTGACCGGTTCGTTGACGACGACGGCCGCGCGGGCGAGCCGTCCGGTGTACTGGTGCCCGGGGTCGACGATGCCGTGCTCGATGACCTCGGTGCGCGTACCGCCGTTGTCCCAGAACAGCCGGTTGAAGTGCGTGACGTGCACGAGCGTGAGGTCGTCGCGGTCGGCGCAGGGGTGCCGGGTGTTCGGTACGTCGCCGTCCGGCGCGTTGTGCTCCAGGTACACCGCCGGCACGTCACGGCCCGGGCGCCGCCCGCCGAGCCACTGTTCGGCCAGGTCGCGTTCGTGCGGACGCTGGAGGACGACGAGGTCCACCTCCGCGTCGCGCAGCTCCCCGGGGGTGATCTCCCGTACGGAGTCGGGCCAGGCGAAGGTGCGCGCGCGGCCGAGGCCGTCCGGGCCGCGGTCCGGTGTGACGGGAACGAGGTAGGTGTGGGGCCCCTGCACGAACGCTGTCGTCCAGGAGCCGTGCACGTGCCACAGCAGGATGTTCATACGGTCGCTCCTCGTTCCGGTCCGGGCGCGTGGCCCGGTCCGGTCGGCGGGTGGGGCGGGGCGTCCGCCGGGTCCGGGCGGCCGAGGACGAGACGGACGGCGGTGAGCAGGTCGGGGGCCACGGTGTCCGCGGCGGCGGTCTCCTCGGCGCGGGTGACCGGGGTGGGCACGAGCACACCGCGCGCACCGGCGGCGCGCGCGGCGTCCACATCGGCGCCGATGTCGCCGATGACGACGGCGCGCCCGGCGGGCACACCGAGCCGTGCGCACGCGGCGAGGACGAGCCCCGGCTCCGGTTTGCGGCAGCCGCAGCCGTCGCCGGGGCCGTGCGGGCAGATCGCCCAGACGGCGAACGGGCCGAGGAGCTCCTCCACGCGCCGCCGCACCGCGTCGACCTGGGCGCGCGACAACAGGCCGCGCGCGACGCCCGACTGGTTGCTCACCACGCCGGCCGGGACGCCCGCCGCCCGTACGGCGTCGACGGCCTCGCGGGCGGTCGGCATGAGCCGCACCCGCGCGGGATCGCCGTTGTAGGGCACGTCGGCGACGAGGGTCGCGTCCCGGTCGAAGAGGACGGCGGCGGGGAGGTCCCGGTCCGCCGCGCCCGGGCCGCGCGGCGGGGCGGGACCGTCGATCAGCCAGGGCCCGTCGGCGGTCTCGGCGATGGCCGTGGTGATCGTCGGCGGCCGGGTCTGCGCGGCCGGGTGCCGGTTCATCGGCCGGCCTGTTCCCCGGCGAGCGGCCGACGCGGCGTACCCGGCGGCCTCGACGCTCCGGACACCGGCCGCAGCGGCGCGGCCCCGCGGTGCGCGATGTGGCCGCGCAGCCAGTGCCAGGTCGCGGCGGGCGGGATGAGCGCGCTGGTCACGGCCATGGCGACCACCTCCTCGCGGTGGCGGGGGCCCGGCAGGATGCGGGCCAGGGCGAACTCGGCGGTTCCGGCGAGCCAGCCGGCGGCGCAGGCGGTGGCGCCCGCGGGCCTGCGCAGCGCGGCGCAGGCCAGGGCGCCGAGGGCCGCCGCGGTCACCGCGAGGTGCCGGGGCAGCCTGCCGCGGGGGGCCGCGGCGCGGGTCCACCAGTCGGGGCCGTGCAGCCGGGTCATGAGCACGTCGTCCGCGTTGCCCCGCTGGAGGCGCAGCGAGATCCAGCGGTCCGCCGGGCGTACCGGATGGGCCGTGGAGCGCGCCCCGCGGGCTACGGTCCAGCCCTCGGCGAGCACCCGCAGCGCCAGGTCGGCGTCCTCGCGGAAGGCGCGCCGGAACCGCTCGTCGAAGCCGCCGACGGCTTCGAGCGCCTCCCGGCGGTAGGCCATGTCGGCGGTGATCCACCGGGCGGTGGCGAGCCCCGCGGTGCTGCGCTCCCAGTCCGTCGGCCTGCGGTCCGCGGGCAGCGGTACGTCGATGCGGGCGGTGACGGCGCCGTTGGCGGGGGTGGCCGCGGCGAGGTCGAGGGCGAGGTCGTCGCACCAGGTGGGTCCCGGCACCACGTCGTCGTCGAGGAAGACGACCCACGGCACCCGCATGGCCGCCCGCCAGCCGGTGTTCCTGGCCGCGGCGGGGCCGCGCGCCCTGCCGGGCACCACGGCGGTGACCGGGCGCAGGGCGGCCGGGACGTCGACCGGCAGCGGTGTGGCGCCGTGCTTGTGCGGCCGGTCGTCGACGAGGATCACGCTCTCGGGCTTCGGCCCTGTCGCGTCGGCGAGGGCGCGCAGGGTCGCGCCGAGGCTGGGCCGTCCGAGGGTGGGGATCACCACCGCGTACGTGCCTTCGGCGCCTTCGTGCCGTCGCTCGTGGGTGGCCATCAGGCACCGCCGTTCTCGTCGGCGCGCAGGTCGGCGCGGAAGAGGTCCTGGCGGCGGATCGCGTACGGGCCGATGGCCAGGAGGTCGACGGGCGAGGAGCCGAAGCACTCCAGGGCGTCGCGCGGGTCGTCGACCATAGGGCGGCCCGCCGTGTTCAGGCTGGTGTTGACCACGACCGGCAGCCCGGTGAGCCGCTCGAACTCGCCGAGCATGCGGGCGACCAGGGGCTCGCGCGCGGCGTCGACGGTCTGGATGCGGGCCGTGCCGTCCACGTGCACGACGGCCGGTATCCGCTCCCGCCAGGACTCGGCCACGTCGTGCACGAAGAGCATGTACGGGCTGGGCAGCGGCCCGTCGAAGATCTCGGGGGCGCGTTCGGCGAGCACCATCGGGGCGACCGGGCGGAACTGCTCGCGGCCCTTGACGTCGTTGAGGCGCTCCAGGTTGCCCGCGTGGCCGGGGTGGGCCATCAGTGAGCGGTGCCCGAGCGCCCTCGGGCCGTACTCGGAGCGGCCCTGGAACCAGGCGACGATCCGGTTGTCGGCCAGCGCCCGCGCCACGGTCCCCGCGATGTCCGCGGGCCGCTCGAAGCTCACGGCGGCCGTCTTCAGCCAGGCGCCCAGTTCGGCGTCCGTCCAGTCGCGGCCGAGGTCGGCGCCGGTCATGGGTTCGGGCTCGACGCCCTCGCCCGCGGTGAGCAGCAGCGCGCCGCCGAGGGCCGTGCCCGCGTCACCGGCAGCGGGCTGCACCCACACCCGGGAGAAGGGGCCCTCCCTGGCTATGCGGGAGTTGGCGACGCAGTTCAGGGCGACGCCGCCGGCGAGGGTGAGGACGCTGTCGTGGGTCTTGCCGTGCAGCCAGCGCGCCAGGTCGAGCATGGTCTCCTCAAGGACGGCCTGGGCGCTCGCGGCCACGTCGGCGTGGGCCTGCGTCCACGGCTCGTCGGCGCCGCGGGGCGGGCAGAGTTCATGCCAGGGCACCGCGGTGGCGCGGAATCCTCCGTCGCCGGTCGGGTACACGTGCCGGCGCAGTTCGGGGAGCATGCGCGGGCTGCCGTGGGAGGCGAGGGCCATGACCTTGAACTCGTCGGAGGAGCGGAGGAATCCGAGGTGCCCGGTGAGTTCCTCGTAGACGAGGCCGAGGGAGTGCGGCAGGTCCTGCGCGTACAGCGCCCGGAGCTCGCCCCGCACGCGCCGCGCGGCGAGGTGCGAGGCGCGCTCGCCCCGGCCGTCGAGGACGAGCACCGAGGACTCCTCGGCGCCCGGCGCGGCGAAGGCGCTGGAGGCGGCGTGCGCCATGTGGTGCGGCACGAAGCGGACGACGGCCGGGTCGAGGCCGGGCAGCGCGGCCTTGAGGAAGCCGGGCGCCTCACGGGCGTACGTCTGGCGCAGGTGGTCCCAGGGGTCGTCGAGCCCCATCGACTCGGCGGGCCGCGCGAGGCCCGGGTCGTAGGAGTAGGCGACGGCGTCGAGGTCCTCCGGGCGGAGACCGGCCCTGCTCAGGCACCAGGCGGCGGCCTGCTCGGGCAGTTCCCAGGCCGAGAACGGCACGGGCCGCTTGCCGTGCTTGCGCCGGGAGAACCGCTCCTCCTCGGCGGCGGCGACGGTTCGGCCGTCGATCACGAGGGCGGCGGCGGGGTCGTGGAAGAGGGCGTTGATTCCGAGGATGCGCATGGGAGAACCGGCCTTCTTTCGGCGGTCGCGGGGACGGGGGACATGACCGGGCTGGGTCTGGGCCGCCCTGCGGTCAGTGGTCCGCTGTGCCGCGGAACCACTCGATCGTGCGCCGGAGGCCGTCCGTCGCGTCGACGCGCGGCTCCCACTGGAGCTTGTCGCGGGCCAGGGTGATGTCCGGGCAGCGGACGGCCGGATCGTCCGTGGGGCGGTCGATGAAGCGGATCTCCGAACGCGATCCGGCGAGCTCGATGATCAGCCGGGCGAGCTCCAGCATCGTGATCTCGGAGGGGTTGCCGATGTTGACCGGGCCGCGCATGCCGTGGGCCGCGGCCGCGAGGACGCCGCGCACGGTGTCGTCGACGTAGCACAGCGAGCGGGTCTGGTTCCCGTCACCGGTGACGGTCAGGGGCTCACCGGCCAGGGCCTGCCGGACGAAGGTCGGCACGGCACGGCCGTCGTGGCCGCGCATGCGGGGCCCGTAGGTGTTGAACAGCCGCACGATGCCGGTGTCGGTGCCCTCGGCCTCGGCGTGCGCCGTGGTCAGGGCCTCGCCGAAGCGCTTGGCCTCGTCGTACACGCTCCGCGGGCCCACCGGGTTCACATGGCCCCAGTACCGCTCGTCCTGCGGGTTCTGCTGCGGGTCGCCGTAGACCTCGGACGTCGAGGCGAGCAGGAAGCGGGCGCCGGTGCGGTGTGCGAGCCGCAGGGCGTTGCGGGTGCCGAGGCTGCCGGTCTCCAGCGTGTGCAGGGGCAGCCGCAGATAGTCGGCGGGCGATGCCGGGGAGGCGAAGTGGAGGACGAGGTCGGGCGGGCGGTCGACGCCGAGGCCTTCGGCGACGTTGGCCCGTATGAGCGTGAAGCCGGGGCGGTCGAGGAGCGGTGAGAGGTTCTCCGGCCGTCCGGTGCTGAAGTCGTCCACGCAGGTGACGTCGGTGCCCGCGGCCAGCAGGGCGGCGCACAGGTGCGAGCCGACGAATCCCCCTCCGCCGGTGACGACGGCGTGTTCCCAGTTTCCCGACAGAGCTGTGGTCATCAAGGTCTCCTCCGTGCGCACCGATTTCTCGGTAAGCCTCTGCGAAACGGAGAGAGACGGCTACGCGGCGTACGGCAACCGGGTGAACCGGGTGACAGGCCGCTTCTTTCACGGCGGAAAGCAGCACGGCAGAAAGCAGAAAGCCCCGCCGCTGCGCGAGAGACAGCGGCAGGGCTGGGCGGACAGCCGGCCGGGCGGCAATAGGCACGGTTAATTCAGCGGCCCCGCGGATCAGCCGAGTCCGCCACTGCCGAAGCCGCCGCCCCCGCTGGTTTTCCTGTGGTCCTCCGGGTCCTGCGATTCACAGGGATGGCTGCTGCAGTTGCCGTATCCCCCCTGGATCTCGTGCGGGAGGAGACGGTGGCCGTCGTGCGGCATCTCGTTCGGCTCGCGGTACTCCCGCTCCTCCCTGACCGGGCCGTCGTACGGACGTTTCGGCTGCTTCTCGGGGTTCGGCGGGTCGATCTGCCGTGCCTGGGCGCGCCGGCCGAAGTAGAAGGCGCTCAGCAGGACGCCGACCACGACGAGCCCGGCGAGCCACATCAGCAGGTGGGCTGTGTGCGAAGCTGCGAGTTCCATTGTTTCCATACAGGGGTTGTACCCGCCCGGCCCGAAATATAGCTGGCATTTCCTTTTTTAAACACGGTCGACGGTGTCGATTAGCGGGCGAAAGTCACGCGGCGACTTGCGTCGCCGGGTGCTCCGACGGAACTACGGAGAGTGCGTCCGAAGTACTCAGGGGCGGTTTACCGCGGATATGCGTTCACGCGGATCTGCGCAGCTCGGCCGCGTCCCGCCGGAAGGCCCACACCATCTTCGGCTCCATGGCGAAGCGGAAGAGGCGCTGCACGGGCGGGGTGCACAGGAGGGTGATCACCGCGCCGGCGAACAACGTGACGGTGATCGCGCCCAGCGGCCGGTGCGGCCAGTCGGCGTCGTACCAGTCCCAGAAGCGGGAGCCCTTGGCGAGGAAGCCGTGCAGCAGGTAGCCGTAGAGCGTGCCCGCGCCGAGCACCGTGAACCACATGTGCCGGCGCGGCACCCACGCGAAGAAGCAGGCGACCAGGACCACCGAGCAGCCGAACATCGCGAGCGTCATGGGGACGCCCGTCCAGCCGGGGGCCGCCAACTCCTGAGCGCTGTCACGGCGGTAGAACCAGGCCGCGCTCATCCGCGGGGCGACCCAGTAGGCGAAGGCCAGGGCCGCGGCGAAGACCGGCAGGGAGAGCAGCCGCACCTCGCGGCGGCGCACGAGCTGGAAGTGCTCCGGCTTCAGGACGAGGCCGAGCACGAAGAACGGCAGGAACTGAAGGACCCGCTGGAGGTCCAGGTCGTCGCCGATGTCGGGCGAGACCGAGGCGAGCACGGCCACGGCCAGCGCCAGGGGCAGCGGCCACCGCACGACCTTCCACAGCGGCGTCGAGAGCCGCCAGACGAAGAGCGCGGCCAGGAACCAGGTGAGGTACCAGGGGTCGAGCAGGCTGATCGGGTACGTGGGGTCGCCGCCCGCCCAGCGCTTGAAGAAGGTGTACGCGACCTCGAAGAGGACATAGGGCACGGCGATGCCGGTCACCAGACGCTTGATGCGGCCGGGGCTCGCGTCGAAGCTGCGGGAGAAGTAGCCGGAGATGACGATGAACGCCGGCATGTGGAAGGCGTAGACGGTGATGTAGAGCGCGGCGGCGCTCCGGCTGTCGTCGCGCAGCGGCTCCCAGGCGTGGCCCATGGCCACCAGGACGATGGCCAGGTACTTGGCGTTGTCGAAGAAGGCGTCCCGCTGCTTGCCCGGCTTGCGCCCGCCCGCGCCCGGCCCCGGCGCTCCCGACGCGCGGGGTCTGCCGTGCCGCCCCGGTCTCGCGGCCGGCGTCCGCGTCGATGTCGGCGCGGGCGCGGGGACGGCCTCGGGGAGGGCTGCGCGATGGCGGCCGGGCAGGCGCGCTGTGTCGCTCACGGCACCTCCCGCAGGCAACCCGGAGCGGCGATCCTGCGTCTTACCAAGTTCGTGGGTACTGCGTCGGTGCGAGACATCCCTGGCACCCTAGCCACACGGGGCGCCAGGCGTACAACCGTGCCGCGTGTGGTCTTGCGCACCACTTCCCTCGCCCGGCGTTGCGCGTAAGGGCGGCGTGAGAGCGCCAGTTGCGCCGGACCGGACGTACGGGCCGGGTTCGAACAGTTCCGGCCCGCCCGCTCCGAAAGTGCCGGGCCCGCGCGCCGCCGTCATGGCCGGAACATCCGCGCGACGGCGGAAACACCACCCTGCCGACAGGATTCGACAGGCACCGAAAACACATCCCCCGTAATGGACCGGAAGTTGGCAGGAAACGCCTTGCGCCGCCCTCTGCCCCATCGCAGCGCTGCCCTGACATCATTTTGGCCGTGCACATGCCACAGGCACGGTGTCCGGAAATCACGGGCCTCGCCCCGGCACCCCCGATACCCGTGGGAACGCGTGTGGCTCATGGGAATTGACGGTCCATCATGACGTGCGCAACATTTTTCGGACAGACACAGAGTTTCGATTTCTCCACCGATCAGCAACACATACGGTGTTCGCTGTGGGGGGCAGGCACTGACCATGCCGGGGGGACGGTTGTGGCGGGTGCAGTTCTCGGAGGGGTAATCCCGTACGTACGGCGTTCGGCGCTTCGTGTGCGGAATTTCGATGCTTCACGTGTGGAATGACGCCGCGATCCGGTTCGACCAGCCGGGTCGCGTCGTCTCCTTGGCGCTGCCGCATGCCCTCACCCCATACGCCGTACGTAGGGCAGCAGGGGGAATTTCCACAGAAGAGGGGGGACCCTAGTGACGGAATCTCGGTCGAGTGATCCCGGATCGGAACCGAGCGGCTTACTGCTTGAAGCGTTCGATCCGCAGCTTTTCAGGGAGAACTCGGAAACCGCCCTCGCGAAACTGGAGAAACACCTGTCGGACATCTCGATCAGGGGCCTCGAACTGATCGAACCCGAGCAGCTGACCCGGTCGGCGAGGGCCTTGATGACGACCGAGCACGACACGGTCGCCGCCTTCGACGAGGAGCGGCTCACGGGCATCATCGACCTGTACGTCAGGACGGGGATCCAGGTGCTCTCGCCGGGCTACATGGGGCGGCAGTTCTCGGGGGTCGTGCCGCTCGCCGGCGTCATCGACTTCGTGAGCTCCATGGTCAGCCAGCCCGCGTCGTTCTACGAGGCGGGGCAGTTGCCCAACGCCGTGGAGCGGATCATGGCCGACGAGCTGAACCGCTTCATCGGCTACGACCCGGACCGCTTCACCATGGTGACCACCTCGGGCGGCTCGCTGGCCAACCTGACCGCGCTGCTCGCGGCGCGGAACGAGAAGCTGCCCGGCTACTGGTCACAGGGCGCGTCCGCCGTCCGCGGCCAGCCAAGGCCCGCCATCGCCGTGGGCGCGGACGTGCACTACAGCGTGGCGCGGGCGGCCGGCGTGCTCGGCATCGGCGACGCGCAGCTCGTCCGCCTGCCGCTCAACAGCCGGCAGCAGATCGACGTGGGCGAGGTGCGCGCGACCCTGGCGGCGGCCGAGCGGCAGAACCTCAAGGTCTTCTGCCTGGTCGCGTCGGCCGGCAGCACGTCGGTCGGTGCCTTCGACCCGATCGACGACCTCGCCGCCCTGGCCGCGGAGAAGGACCTCTGGCTGCACGTCGACGGCGCGCACGGCGCGAGCCTGCTCGTCTCCGACACGCTCCGCGGAAAGCTGCGGGGCATCGAGAAGGCGGACTCCCTGACCTGGGACGCGCACAAGATGATGTTCGTGCCCGCGCCCTGCACGATGCTCTTCTACCGGAACAGGGAAACAGCCCTCTCCGCGTTCCGGCAGAAGGCCAGCTACGTCTTCGAGGAGGAGCAGGACATTTACACCGCCTTCGACAGCGGGGGCAAGAACTTCGAGTGCACGAAGCGGCCGATGGTCATGACTCTCTGGGCACTGTGGGCCATTTATGGCAGGTCGCTTTTCGCGGAGAAGATCGAGTATCTGTGCCGGTTGACCGGCGAGGCCCACTCCATTCTGCGGGCCGATCCCGACTTCGAGACCCCGCACCGCCCCGAAGCGAACATTCTCTGCTTCCGGTACCACCCGGCCGGTCTCGGCGGGGGGCCGGGAAAGAAACTCGGGAGCAAGGCGCTGCACCACCTCCAGGTCGCCATCAGGAACCGCGTCAAGAGCGAGGGAAATTTCTTCATATCGAAGGTGGACATCGACGGAGTGGCCGCTCTGCGCGTGGTCATGATGAACCACCAGATCACCACGGAGCATTTCAGGATGCTGCTCTCCGAAATCAGGAGGACGGGGCAGGACCTGATCGCGGGCGACGAGGGAACCGGAAAAGCCTAGAGAGGACGGATGTTGAGTACATCTCACGCTCCACAGGTAACGCGTGTTCCACCGGAGCCATCGGCTCCGAGCGGGGCCCGTGAACTGGCCGAATGGCTCATCCCCGAATGGGAGTTGCGGCCGGAGTCCATCGAGGCCGTGACCGTGCTTCCCTCGTTCGCGAGCAAGATGCGCGAGTGCGAGAGAGTCTGCCAGACCCTCTACAGCGAGATCGCCCACGAGGTACAGGACGCCCTCGTCCTGCGCAGGCTCCAGCAGATGGTCCACACGGTGCTGCTCAATCCGCTCTGGCGCGAACGGCTGCGCGGCGCCGGCATCACGGACGCGCCGCGCACGTACGAGGAGTGGCAGCGCGTCCCGCTCTCCGACAAGGACGTCCAGCGCGACTTCTTCATGGAGTCGCGGCCCGGCATGGTGGTGCCCCTCACCCGCGGCGACTTCGAGATCGTGGCGAGCGGCGGCACCAGCGGCGGCCGCCCCCTGGAGGTCGTCTACGCCCTGCGGGAGCTGCGCGACACGTACGAGATCGCGGGCCGCTTCATGGGCGCCCATCAGCTCGCGCCGCACCTCGCGGGCACCGACCCGAAGTGGCTGTTCACCACGCTGGCCGACTACCAGATGTGGAGCAGCGGGACGATGGTCGGCGGGGTCCTCCAGCAGGTGCCCGGCGTCAACTACGTGGGAGCGGGGCCCGTCACCGCCCCGGTCCTCGAGCACATGTTCTCCTACCGGGGCCCCAAGGCCCTGATGGGGATCTCCGCGGGCATCGCGATCCTCGCGGAGCTGGGCGCGGGCATGCGCCAGGAGTACCGCGACAGCTTCCGCGTCGCCCTGTACGGCAGCGGCGTACTGCCGCAACGCAAGCGGACGGAGCTCAAGGCGCTCTACCCGAACCTGGCGATCCTCAGCTACTTCGCCGCCACCCAGGCGGAGACCGTGGGGCTCCAGCTGAACGCGGAGTCCCCCGACCTGTCGGCCGTTCCGGGGCTGCACTTCATCGAGATCGTCGACGAGGACGGGCGCCAGGTCGCCGAGGGCGAGGAGGGCGAGCTCGTCGTCACGCGGCTGCACGCGCACGAGACGCCGCTGCTGCGCCTGAAGCTGGGCGACCGGATGATCCACCGGCCGCGCACGGAGGGGCCTGGGCCGAAGACGCGGCAGTTCGAGTTCGCGGGGCGCACCGGCGACGTGCTGCACATCAACGACAGCCAGTACTCGGCGGTGCGCGCGTACGCCGTGCTGCGCGACGAGCTGCGGGCCGCCGAGGTGGTCGACCTGGACGCGGTGGCGCACGACGTGCAGTTCATCAACCACCGCGAGGGAAAGCGGATCCAGCTCGTCGTGTCGGTCGACGACGTGCTCGGCCTGACCTACCGGGCCGACACGGTGCTCGGCCCCTACGGCCTCCAGCGGCTCTTCGTGAACGCCCTGCCGCGCGCCCTCTCGCTCTTCAACCACGGGGAGGCGAACGCCGCGTCGTTCGAGGCGACCGGCTACACCTTCCAGCTCACGTTCGTACCCAGGCTGTCCGCGGAGATCGAGCGGACGGCTGTCGGAAAGGTCCCGCTGGTGCGGGACCGCGGCTAGGCGCGGGACACCGCGCGCGACCACCAGGTGCGAGAACAGGAGTGGAATGAAATCGCAGGTGAACATCATCGCCGTCGTCGACGTGATCGGGGCTCTGTCGATCAGGGGACTGCACGACGGCAACCTCTGCATGGTCGACGACGGACCGTTCGACAGTTCCCACCAGGGAACGGCGGACCTCGTCACCATCGTCAAACCGGGACAGGTCGTCTCGTGGACCGCGCTCGCCGTGGACCTCCAGACACCGGTCGAGATCAAGAACATCTCGTTCGCGCCGTCGAACGGCCATGCCACACATGGCCATGAGGCGCACGACGCCGACGTGCACGCCCCTGACGTGCACGGCCGGGCGGAGCAGGGCCCGCACACGTACGGACAGCAGGTGCCCGGCGCACACGAGCCGGAGGCCCACGGCGGAGAGGACGCCGAGGGCGCGAAGCTCGACCTCGATGTGTGGACCGGCGTGGTGCCGCACTGGATGACCCCGGGCATCCCCTACCAGTACCGCATCGAGTTCCAGATGTACGAGGGCGCACACAGCGTCATGCACGTCGAGACGCCCGCGCTGATGTGCCAGTAGCGGCCGATCCGACGAAGGCCGTGCCGGGAACGACGACGAAGGCGGAAACATGCCCCAACAGTTGGCGATCATCGTGCTCGTGGACGTCGGCAACGCGCTGGCGACCAGCACGCTCGAAGACAACACCTACCTGTTCGACAACATGAAACTGCACGGCTCCGAGAACCAGGGGACCGGCGGGCTGGTGACCGCGATCCACGGCTCCTACTGGCGCGACGGCTCCCAGGCCAGCGAGCAGGTACTCAACTGGCTGCCGTACAGCCTGGGTTCCCTCCCGCCGACCGTCCCGCGCGGCTACGAGGCCGACCGGGCACGGCAGAGCGACGAGGAGGCCCTGGCCGAGCTCCACGACCTCGCGAACAAGTCCTCGGTGGCCGGCACGGACGCGGCGGCCGAGCTGACCCGGATCCGCAGGAAGACCGGTACGCGCGTCAAGACGACGCGGCGCACCAGGGGCAGGATGTCCGGCGCCAAGATCCTCGACGTCACGGGGCAGGTCGTCGCCGAGGACAGCACGGGCGCGCACAGCTACCCGGCCCCGGTGATCACCGACATCTACGGTGAGGCGGTCGACGCCAAGATCATGTATCCGGCGGAGTACGGCTCCCCGGACATGGTGACCGACGGCTGGTACTGGTCGGCGAGCGTCGACACGTCCCGCCCCGGCACGTACTCGTACATGATGCGCATCCAGCTCCACAAGCTGGCGCAGGTCAACGGCGAGCTCCGGTGGGAACCGGTGAACCTGACCTGTCCCTCGGCCCTGAAGATCTCCTCGGAGCCGCGGCGCAACGCGTTCACCAAGGCGGGTGTCGGCCCGCTGCCGATCCCGCAAACGCCCCCCGGCCAGGGCGCCTGAAGATCCCACCGGATGAGGAGGAACGGATGACCACCAAGACGAAGCCGCCGCGGGAGACCGCCGCGAAACGACCCATCTCCATCACCGCCGTCGTGGACGCCGTGGGCGCGCTCGCGGCCGGCGACACGGTCGGCCACCTGTACATGTACGACACGAACCGCTCGGGCGGCTCCACCGGGTTCGGCACCGAGGAGCTGCGGACCAGGGCCGTGCGCGGCGACCAACTGCTGTGGAACTGTCTGGCGTTGGAGTGCGAGGCCTACGTCAGCATCGAGAGCATCGTGATCGACCCCGAGATCTGCGAGCCGGAGCGGAAGGTCTACCCCGGCACCGACGTCTCGTACTGGACCGGGACCGTGAAGAAGACGAGCCCCGAACCGATCACCTACCAGATCGCGTTCAGGCTGGGCACGCGGGACGAGCCGATCACGGCGACCCTGTCGTCGTCCCTCGTCGGCCAGTGACCCGGGCAGCCATGACCGCGTACGCGAAGGAGGAGCGGTGAGCACGAGCACGAGCACGCGCACAGGCACGGGCACGGCGGCGCGCACAGCCACGGGCACGCAGGAGAAGCAGAATCCCGGCCAGCTCAACTCGGTCCAGCTCAACATCGTCACGCTCATCAACATGGAGCGGGCGACGGAGACGGGTTCGCTGGGCGACGCGATGTACATGATGGACAACAGCGTCGGCGGCAAGGGGCAGGGCACGTCGTCCCTGGAGACGGTCTGCAAGCAGGGGCAGGTCCTCAACTGGATCGTGCGCCCCATGGACATGGAGAAGCGCCTCGACGGCACGTGGCCGCCCATGCCGAAGATCAACAACATCGTGTTCCTCGACACCGAGCTGGGCGACGAGGAGGACGTCGCGGAGCGCAGGATCTTCAACGAACTGAAGATCTACGGGATGCCGGACCGCATGCGCGACAAGTTCACGCCGGTCTACTACTACTGGGCCGGCACGGTGATGAGCACCGCCAAGCCCGGCCTCTACAGGTACCGGCTCGTGATGGAGCTGGAGCAGGAGGGCAAGAAGGAGCGGCTCTACCTGAACACGGCGATCCACCCGGCGATCAGGGTGCTCGCGGTCTGAGAATCGCGTCGACCTGCTCGCGGCACGGGCTGCGGCGGCCACTATGAACTCGATGTATACGCCGCGTGTATAGTGCTCGCATGTCCGCTGTGAACACGCCTGCTGCCTGCAAGATGACGACCCGGCCCAAGAGGTTGCGTCGTGCCGCCCCCGTCCTCGCGGCGGGGGCGGCACTCGCCCTCGCGCTGACCGGATGCACCAAGCTGGAGACCACGTCCCCCAGCTCCGTACGGAAGGGGGCGGCCGAGGCGAAGGCCGCGAAGTTCGGGACGGTCGACTGCCGCAAGGCCAAGTGCGTCGCCCTGACCTTCGACGCCGGACCGAGCGAGAACACGCCCCGGCTGCTGAAGATCCTCAGACGGGAGAGCGTGCCCGCCACGTTCTTCACCCTCGGCAAGAACCACATCGAGAAGTACCCCGAGCTGGTCAAGCAGATGGACCGCGAAGGCCACGAGGTCGCGAGCCACACCTGGTCCCACAAGATCCTCACCAAGATCGACAAGGCCGAGGCGCGCCGGGAGCTCCAGCGTCCCAACGACGCGATAGAGAAGCTCATAGGCAAGAAGCCCACGCTGATGCGGCCGCCGCAGGGACGCACCAACGGAGACATCAACAAGCTCTCCGAGGAGCTGGGCCTCTCGGAGGTGCTGTGGACCGTCACGGCCAAGGACTACACGACCAATGACTCCGCGCTGATCCAGAAGCGGGTCATCGACCAGACCGAGCGGGACGGCATCATCCTGCTGCACGACATCTACAAGGGCACCGTGCCGGCCGTGCCCGGCATCATCACCGAGCTGAAGAAGCGCGGCTACGTCTTCGTGACGGTCCCCCAGCTCCTCGCCCCCGGCAAGGCCGAGCCGGGCAAGGTCTACCGCTAGGGCCTGTCGGCGCTGGATCTCCGCGTCGGAGGGCCCGTACGGCCCCGCTCTCTGGCACGCTCGAAGGCGTGGCCGTCTTCCAGTTTGCCGAGCACTCCCCGCTGTCTCCCGCCGAGGCATGGCAGCGGCTGACCGAGTGGGAGCGGCACGGCGACTCCGTGCCCTTCACCCGCGTCACCGTCCGCACGCCGCCGCCGACCGCCGTGGGCACGCTCTTCGTCGCCCGCACCGCGCTCGGGCCCGCCGGTTTCGACGACACGATGGAGGTCGTCGAGTGGCGCCCGCCGCGGGGCGCCGCCCCGGGCCGGTGCCGCCTGGAGAAACGGGGCTCGTACGTCACGGGGTGGGCGGAGTTCCAGGTGCGCGAAGCGGTCACGGGCTCCACCGTGTCCTGGCACGAGGACCTGCGTGTGCGGTGGCTGCCGGGGTTCTTCGACGGGGTACTCGCCGCCGCGGGCCGCGTCATGTTCCGCCGGGTCGTGCGTCGGCTCACCGGGGGTGGGGCGTCGGGGCGGGGCCGAGAGCCCGTGTCATGACACAGGAGCCGTCAGGCCACCGAGCCGATCCGTTCCGCAGGCGTGCCCCCGGTGACCGGGTGGATGGGGGTGTGCGCTCCCGCGAGGGATACGCCGCTGCCGCCGCGGCGGTCGGCGACGATCTCCGAGGCGATGGAGAGGGCGGTCTCCTCGGGGGTGCGCGCCCCGAGGTCCAGGCCGATGGGTGAGCGCAGGCGGGCCAGTTCGAGTTCGGTGACGCCGACCTCGCGCAGCCGGCGGTTGCGGTCCTCGTGGGTGCGGCGCGAGCCCATGGCGCCGACGTAGGCGACGGGCAGCCGCAGCGCGAGGCGGAGCAGCGGCACGTCGAACTTGGCGTCGTGGGTCAGGACGCAGAGCACGGTGCGGGCGTCGACGCCGGTGCGCTCCAGGTACCGGTGCGGCCACTCGACGACGATGTCGTCGGCGTCGGGGAAGCGGGCGGGTGTCGCGAAGACGGGGCGGGCGTCGCACACGGTCACGTGGTAACCGAGGAACTTGCCGACGCGCACCAGCGCCGACGCGAAGTCGATCGCGCCGAAGACGATCATGCGGGGCGGCGGCACGCTGGACTCGACCAGGACCACGAGCGGCGATCCGCACCGCGAACCGTCCTCGCCGATCTCCACGGTGGCGGTGCGCCCGGCGTCGAGCAGCGCCCGGGCCTCCTGCGTCACCGTGCGGTCCAGCTCCGGATGTCCGCCGAGCCCGCCCTCGTACTGCCCGGTGGGGCGCACCAGGAGGGCGCGGCCGAGCAGTTCGGCGGGGCCCGAGGTGACCCGGGCGAGGGCCGCCGCCTCCCCCGCGGACGCGGCGGCGAGGGCGGCGGCGAGCACCGGCCTCGCCGGGGCGCCGGCGGGGACGGGGGTGACGAGGATGTCGATGACACCGCCGCAGGTCAGGCCCACGGCGAAGGCGTCCTCGTCGCTGTAGCCGAAGCGTTCGAGCACGGTCCCGCCGTCCGCGAGCGCCTGTTGGCACAGGTCGTAGACGGCGCCCTCCACACATCCGCCGGACACCGAGCCGATGGCGGTGCCGTCGGCGTCGACCGCGAGGGCGGCGCCGGGCTGCCGGGGCGCGCTCCCGCCGACCGCCACCACGGTGGCGACGGCGAAGTCACGTCCTTGCTCGACCCACCGGTCCAGCTCGTCGGCGATGTCCAGCATGTCGGCCTCCTCGAAGGCGTTCGGCGGCCCGGCGTGCCGGGCTTCGCGGATGTGGCGGGGCCGGGTGTCAGTGGACGCCCAGCCAGCTCTCGATGGGGTTGAGGGCGAAGTAGACGATGAAGACGAGCGTCAGGCCCCACATGAAGGCGCCGATCTCGCGGGCCTTGCCTTGCGCGATCTTGATGGCGACCCAGGAGATGACGCCCGCCGCGACACCGGTGGTGATGGTGTACGTGAAGGGCATGAGCACGACGGTCAGGAAGACCGGGATGGCGGTGGCGCGGTCGGCCCAGTCGACGTGCCGTGCGTTCATCATCATCATCGCTCCGATGACGACGAGCGCGGCGGAGGCGACCTCCTGGGGCACGATGGCGGTGACCGGCGTGAAGAAGAGGCAGGCCGCGAAGAAGAGGCCGGTGACGACGGAGGAGAGGCCCGTGCGGGCGCCCTCGCCGACGCCGGTCGCGGACTCGACGAACACGGTCTGTCCCGAGCCACCCGCCACGCCGCCGATGGCACCGCCGGCGCCGTCGATGAACAGCGCCTTGGAGAGGCCCGGCATGCGGCCCTTCTCGTCGGTGAGGTTGGCCTCGGTGCCGACGCCGATGATGGTGGCCATCGCGTCGAAGAAGCCGGCGAGCACGAGGGTGAAGACGATCATGCCGACGGTCATCGCGCCGACCTCGCCCCAGCCGCCGAACTCGACGTCGCCGAGGAGCGAGAAGTCGGGTGACGAGACCGCGCCGCCGTGCAGTTCGGGGGCGCCGTTCGCCCACTGCTTCGGGTCGATGACGCCGAGCGCGTTGAGTACGACGGCCACGACGGTGCCGGTGATGATGCCGATCAGGATCGCGCCGGGGGTGTTGCGCGCCTGGAGCATGAAGATCAGGAGCAGGGTGCCCGCGAAGAGCAGCACGGGCCAGCCGGTGAGCTCACCGGCCGGGCCGAGGGAGAGCGGCGCCGCCTTGCCGGGGTGCACGAAGCCGCCCTTGACGAGGCCGATGATGGCGATGAACAGGCCGATGCCCATGGTGATGCCGTGCTTCAGGGCGAGCGGGATGGCGTTCATGATCATCTCGCGCAGCCCGGTGACCACGAGAAGCATGATCACCACGCCGTACATCACGCACATGCCCATGGCCTGCGGCCAGGTCATCTCGGGCGCGACCTGGGACGAGATCACTCCGGACACGGAGAGCCCGGCGGCCAGGGCCAGCGGCACCTTGCCGACGAAGCCCATCAGGAGCGTGGTGACCGCCGCGGCGAGTGCCGTCGCGGTGACCAGGGCCTTCTGTCCCAGGGTGTCGCCCGCCGCGTCCTTGCCGGAGAGCACGACGGGGTTGAGCAGGACGATGTACGCCATCGCCATGAAGGTGGTGATGCCGCCGCGCACCTCGCGCGCGACCGTCGATCCCCGCAGGGATATGTGGAAGTACCGGTCGAGCCAGGACCTGCCGGCCGGGACGCGTGAGCCGGGGCCCGCGTCCTCCGCGGTGGTCTTGGGCTCCACTGATGAGTGGGTCATGTTGCCTACTCCCAAGGTTCACAGGGGCACCCGCACGAGTGGCGGGGTTTGGGATGGTGCATTGGCTGCACGACCCGGGGGACGGCCCGAGACGAACGACGCTCCCACGTGGGGAGGGGAGCTGGGCTCCGCGCGGTGCGGGCGGGGAAGTGTGACGTTCCTGGATTCGCCCGCACCGCTCGGAGGGCTTCGGAGGGGGATGACTCTGCCCCGGCGGGGACTACGTGCCGGTGAGGTGCTCGGGGCGTACCGGCGTCTTGTCGAGCTCCAGACCCGTCGCGTTCCGGATCGCCGCGAGGACGGCCGGGGTCGAGGACAGGGTCGGGGCCTCGCCGATGCCGCGCAGCCCGTACGGGGCGTGCTCGTCGGCGAGTTCGAGCATGTCGACCGGGATGGTCGGCGTGTCGAGGATGGTGGGGATGAGGTAGTCCGTGAAGGAGGGGTTCCTGACCTTCGCGGTCTTCGGGTCGACGATGATCTCCTCCATGACCGCGACGCCGAGGCCCTGGGTGGTGCCGCCCTGGATCTGGCCGATCACGGACAGCGGGTTGAGCGCCTTGCCGACGTCCTGGGCGACGGCGAGCTCGATGACCTTGACCAGGCCCAGCTCGGTGTCGACCTCGACGACCGCGCGGTGCGCGGCGAAGGAGTACTGGACGTGGCCGTCGCCCTGACCGGTCACGAGGTCGAAGGCCACGGTGGGGCGGTGGCGCCACTCGGCCTCGACCTCGACGCTCTCGCCCTCCAGGACGTCGACCAGGTCACCGAGGACCTCGCCGCCGTCGGTGACGACCTTGCCGCCCTCGAGGACCAGCTCGGCGGTGGCCCACGCGGGGTGGTAGGAGCCGAACTTGCGGCGGCCGATCTCCAGGACCTTCTCGCGCACCAGCTCGCAGGAGTTCTTGACGGCGCCGCCGGTCACGTACGTCTGGCGCGACGCGGACGTCGATCCCGCGCTGCCCACCTGCGTGTCGGCCGGGTGGATGGTCACCTGCGCGACGCCCAGCTCGGTCCGCGCTATCTGCGCGTGGACGGTGACACCGCCCTGCCCGACCTCGGCCATGGCCGTGTGCACGGTCGCGACGGGCTCGCCGTTGATGACCTCCATGCGCACCTTGGCGGTGGAGTAGTCGTCGAAGCCCTCGGAGAAGCCGACGTTCTTGATGCCGACCGCGTAGCCCACACCGCGTACGACGCCTTCGCCGTGCGTGGTGTTGGACAGGCCGCCCGGAAGCTGGCGCACGTCGGCGCCCTCGCTGGACTCCCACTGGCGCTCGGGCGGCAGCGGGCGGGCCTTGACGCGGCGCAGGATCTCGGCGACCGGGGCCGGTGAGTCGACCCGCTGCCCGGTCGGCAGCAGCGTGCCCTGCTCCATGGCGTTGAGCTGCCGCAGCTCGACCGGGTCCATGCCCAGCTTCGCGGCCAGCTTGTCCATCTGTGCCTCGTACGCGAAGCACGCCTGGACCGCGCCGAAGCCGCGCATGGCGCCGCAGGGCGGGTTGTTGCTGTAGAGCGCTATGGCCTCGATGTCGACGTCGTCGATCACGTACGGGCCGACGGACAGCGAGGCCGCGTTGCCGACCACGGCCGGGGACGCGGAGGCATAGGCGCCGCCGTCCAGGACGATCCGGCACTTCATGTGCGTGAGCTTGCCGTCCTTGGTGGCGCCGTGCTCGTAGTGGAGCTTCGCCGGGTGGCGGTGCACATGGCCGAAGAAGGACTCGAAGCGGTTGTAGACGATCTTGACGGGCTTGCCGGTGCGCAGCGCCAGGAGGCAGGCGTGGATCTGCATCGAGATGTCCTCGCGGCCGCCGAACGCACCGCCGACGCCGGAGAGCGTCATGCGCACCTTCTCCTCGGGCAGGCCGAGGACGGGGGCGATCTGGCCGAGGTCGGAGTGCAGCCACTGGGTGGCCACGTACAGCTCGACGCCGCCGTCCTCCGACGGCACGGCGAGACCGGACTCCGGGCCGAGGAAGGCCTGGTCCTGCATGCCGAAGGTGTACTCGCCGGTGACGATGACGTCGGCCCTCTTCGCGGCCTCGTCGGCGTTGCCGCGGATGATCGGCTGGCGGTGCACGATGTTGGGGTGCGGGACGTGACCGATGTGGTGGTCCTCGCGGCCCTCGTGGACGAGCACGGCGCCGGGAGCGGTCGCCGAGGCCTCGTCCGTGATGAGCGGCAGCTCCCTGTACTCGATCCGGATCTTGGCCGCGGCGCGGCGCGCGGTCTCCGGGTGGTCGGCGGCCACGATGGCGACCGGCTCGCCGTGGTGGCGGACCTTGCCGTGCGCGAGCACCGGGGTGTCCTGGATCTCCAGGCCGTAGTTCTTCGTCGCGGTCGGCAGGTCGTCGTAGGTCAGGACGGAGTAGACACCGTCCATCGCCAGGGCCTCCGCGGTGTCGATCGAGACGATCTCGGCGTGCGCGACGGTGCTGCGGAGCGTGTGGCCCCAGAGCATGTCCTCGTGCCACATGTCCGAGGAGTACGCGAACTCGCCGGTCACCTTCAGGGTGCCGTCGGGGCGCAGCGTCGACTCGCCGATCCCGCCCTTGGTCTGCGAACCCTGGGTGATCTTGGTGGGGGCTCCGGTCGTTCCCATGATCAGACCACGCCTTCCTGGAGTCCACGGTCCTGGCGGGCGGCCGCGAGGCGGACGGCGTCCAGGATCTTCTCGTAGCCGGTGCAACGGCAGAGGTTGCCCGAGAGCGCCTCGCGGATGTCGGCGTCGGTCGGCTGCGGGTTCTTCTCCAGCATCTCGTCGGCCGCGACGAGCAGGCCCGGGGTGCAGAAGCCGCACTGGACGGCGCCGGCGTCGATGAACGCCTGCTGCACGGGAGAGAGATCCGCGCGCGGGGAAACGCCGCCCTCGCCGGCCTGCGGGTCGGTGCCCTGGGCCTGCCACTGGCGGGCGTCCTGGAGCGAGGTGCCGCAGGCGCCGGCGGCGTGGCCGCCCCGCTCGTCGCGCTGCCTGGCGAAGTCGGCGAGGCCCTCGACGGTGACGACGTCCCGGCCCTCGGCCTGACCGGCCGCCACCAGACACGAACAGACCGGAACGCCGTCGAGGCGGACGGTGCAGGAACCGCACTCGCCCTGCTCGCAGGCGTTCTTGGAGCCCGGCAGACCCATGCGCTCACGCAGCACGTACAGGAGGGACTCGCCCTCCCAGACGTCGTCCGCTTCCTGCTGACGGCCGTTGACCGTGAAGTTCACGCGCATGATGCGACTCCCTCAGTGCTGCGGCCCTTGCCGCGGTAGGACTCCCAGGTCCAGCCGAGCGTGCGCCGGGCCATGATGCCGACGGCGTGCCGGCGGTAGCTCGCCGTGCCGCGCACATCGTCGATCGGGTTGGCGGCACCGGAGGCGAGCTCCGCGAACTGCTTGGCGATCGAGGGGGTGATGATCTTCTTGCTCTCCCAGAAGCCGCCCTCGTCGAGCGCGGCGTTCAGGAACTCCTCGGCCGCCTTCGCCCGGATCGGGGTCGGGGCCGCGGAGCCGATGCCGGTCCGCACGGTCCGGCTCTGCGGGTGCAGCGCGATGCCGAAGGCGCACACGGCGATGACCATGGCGTTGCGGGTGCCGACCTTGGAGTACTGCTGCGGCCCGTCCGCCTTCTTGATGTGGACGGCCCTGATCAGCTCGTCGGCGGCGAGCGCGTTGCGCTTCACGCCGGTGTAGAAGTCGTCGATCGGGATGAGGCGCGAGCCGCGCACCGACTCCACCTCGACCTCGCAGCCGGCGGCGAGCAGCGCCGGGTGGGCGTCACCGGCCGGGGACGCCGTGCCGAGGTTGCCTCCGACACCGCCGCGGTTGCGGATCTGCGGGGACGCGACGGTGTGCGAGGCGAGCGCGAGACCGGGCAGCTCCGTGCGGAGCTCCTCCATGATCTGCGTGTACGGGACGGAGGCACCGAGCCGGACCGTCTCCTCGCCCACCTCCCACTCGCACAGCTCGCCGACGCGGTTGAGGTCGAGCAGGTACTCGGGACGCCGGTGGTCAAAGTTGATCTCGACCATCACGTCGGTGCCACCCGCAATCGGCACAGCCGTGGGGTGCTCGGCCTTGGCGGCGAGCGCCTCCTCCCAGCTGGCGGGGCGAAGGAAGTCCATGAGGCTCTCTTCTTCGTATCGAGGGTCGTTCGCTGAGAGGGACGTCGATCAGGCCACCCGGGCCGTTGGTCCCTCGACTGCTCGTTCATGTGCTGTTAACGCGGAGTGGGGCAAGTACACCGCCCGGTACTCCGATGGGGTCAGTCACCGAAACCATGAAGGAGTTGGCTGGCCAACCCGCGCGTCTTGTAGATTCGTATGAAGAACGGGCCCCAGCAACCTCGCGGAATCCCCCGGGAAACCGGAAGCACCCGACGACACAGAGCCCCGGCGCTACGGAGCGCCTTTTCTTGTACACCCCATTCGAGACAGATCGGCGGCGACGACACATGCGGCTGCGCGCACTCCTTGACACCGACGCGCTGGGCCTGCGGCTGCTCGGCGGTGAGGACGAACTGGACCGCACCGTGCGCGGCGTGATGACCACGGACCTGCGGGACCCCAGCCGCTACCTCGCGGGCGGTGAGCTGGTCCTCACCGGCCTCGCCTGGCGCCGCGACGCCGGGGACGCCGAACCCTTCGTGCGCATCCTCGCCAACGCCGGGGTCACGGCCCTGGCGGCCGGCGAGGCCGAGCTGGGCGCCGTCCCCGACGACATCGTGCAGGCCTGCGCCCGGCACCGTCTGCCGCTCTTCGCGGTCAACGAGTCGGTGGCCTTCGCGACCATCACCGAGCACGTCGTACGCCAGGTCTCCGGCGAGCGCGCGGGCGACCTGGCGGCCGTGGTCGACCGCCACCGGCGCCTGATGACCTCCGGCCCCACGGGCGGCGGCCCCGACGTCGTCCTCGACCTGCTCGGCACCGACCTGGACCTGCGGGCCTGGGTCCTCTCCCCCGCGGGACGCACCGTCGCGGGATCGAGCGCCGGCGGCACGGCCCTGCCACGGCCCGTCCGCGCCCGCCTCGCCGGGGAGCACCTGGCCGCCACCCGCACCGGCCGCCGCGGCCCGCACCGCGTGGCGGTGGAGGGCGTGACGTACTCGCTGTTCCCCATTCGGCCCAGAGCGGCCCTGCCCGCCGCGGGGGGCCAGGCGCGCGGCGCGGCGGGGGCCACGCGTGACGTGCGCGAGACCCTCCTGTCGGACTGGCTGCTCGCCGTGGAGGCCGACGCGGGCGACTGGCCCGAGGAGCGCCTCGACCTGTTGCAGGGCGTGACCCAGCTCATCGCCGTCGAGCGCGACCGGCGCGACGCGGCCCGCACCGTCCGCCGCCGCCTGGCCCAGGACGTCCTGGAACTGGTGCAGACGGGCGCGGCCCCCGCGGAGATCGCCGCCCGCCTGCGGGTGGCGGCGCCCGTGCTCCTGCCCGGCCTCGGCGCGGCCCCGCACTGGCAGGTCGTGGTGGCCCGCGTCGAGTGGGAGGACGCGGCGATCGAGAGCGGCCCGGTGGCCCAGTCGCTCCTGGAGGAGATCCTCGTCGCCCCTCTCGCCGCCGGATCCGAGCCCTCCGACCGCATCGCGGTCGCGCACACCGGCGACGAGGCCATCGCGCTGGTGCCGCTCCCCGCGGTCTCCACCGAGCACGACGGCTCGGAGACGGGCCTGCTCGCCGACGCGCTCCTGGAGTCGGTACGCGGCCCGCTCTCGGCGGGCCTGGACGACGACGGCCGCCTCACCCTCGGCGTCAGCGCCTCCGTCCACTCGGCGGAGGGTCTGCGCGGCGCCCTGGAGGAGGCGCGGCACGCCCGCCGGGTCGCCGCCGCCCGCCCCGGCCGGGTCTGCGCGGCCGGGCACCAGGAGCTGGCCTCCCACGTGCTGCTGCTCCCCTTCGTGCCGGACGACGTGCGCCGGGCGTTCACCGCCCGCCTCCTCGACCCGCTGCGCGAGTACGACAAGCGCCACCGGGCCGAGCTGGTCCCCACCCTGGAGGCGTTCCTCGACTGCGACGGCTCGTGGACGCGGTGCGCGGCGCGGCTGCACCTGCACGTCAACACCTTGCGCTACCGGGTGGGCCGTATCGAGCAGTTGACGGGCCGCGACCTCTCGCGCCTGGAGGACAAGCTCGATTTCTTCCTCGCCCTGCGCATGAGCTGAGGAAAGACCCCGGAAGCGGGACTGGGCGGCCGCGTCCGCCGGCCGGCCCAGGACCGTTTCCCCGCCCACCCTTTGTGAATTCTTTCACCCGGCCTCTTGGCCCGGTGCCGCCATCCGTGCTGAGATGCGCCCACGACTCAACAGCTCAATGGTGTGCTCGGGGAGGGCAACGTGGCGCATACCGCCATGTCTGGTACCGGAACGACTGCAGGGGACGATCCACTCCAGACCGCGGTATGGCGGCTGCGCTCGCGCGGCTGCTGGACCGACGCGGCAGCCCTCCTGGCCCCGCGGCCCGGACCCGGCCCCGCGGTGCAGCGGACGGCGCTCCTCGTCGAGCGCTGCCTGTTCACCGGGGACGGCTGGGGCGAGGCCGAGGACGGCCTGCGCACCGCGGAGGCCCTGGCCGAGGACGACGACGACCGGGGCGCCGCGGCCTGCGAGCGCGGCCAACTGGCGTACGCGTCCACGGTGTTGGGGGTACGCGACCGGGCCGACGAGGCGCGGACCGCGCTCGGCAGGGCCGCCGCGCTGCTCGCCCCGAACGCCGCGCGGCGCCCCCTGCTCGACTTCCGCCGGGGGCTCATCGCCGAGCACATCGCGGGCTCCCCGCAGGCCGCGAAGGCCGCGTACCGCAGGGCTCACGCCGGCGCCACGGCGCACGCCGACGCCCTGCTGCTCTCGTTCACCTGGCGGCACCTGGCCGGACTCGCCCTGCGCGACGGAGAGCTGGCGGAGGCGCGGCACGGCTTCACGGAGTCGCTGCGCATCCGGGAGGAACTGGGCTACCTGGTCGGCACCGCCCCGGCCCTCGCGGCCCTCGCCGACGCGGAGCCCGAGCCGGAGGCCACCCGGCTGCGCGCGGAGGCCACCCGCCTCTTCCGCCTGCTGGGGGGCGTGCCCGCCTGGCTCTCCCAGCACCTGACCCCACCGGCACCGGCGCTCTGAGGAGGGGGGCGGGAGCGGCGGCCCGGCGGAACCCTAGGGCCTGCCGTCCGCTTCCGCGAAGTGCTTTTCGACCAGGGGCGGTACGGCGTCCAAGTCCTGGGCCACGAGCGCTTCGAGGAGGGCCATGTGCTCCGCCGCGTCCGCCACGAGACCGGCCCTGCGGCCCGCCGCGGGGCCGCCGAGCAGGGGCCACTGGGAGCGCCGGTGCAGATCGCCGGCGACCTGGACGAGCCGCTGGTTGCCGCCGAGGGCGAGCACCGCGCCGTGGAAGGCGCGGTCCGCCTCCGCGTAGCGCGCGAGGTCACCGCCCGCCGCCGCCGTCACGGTCGCCTCGGCGAGCGGGAACAGCCCCCGCCAGCGCGCCGCGGGGACGGTGCGGGCGAGCCGCAGCATCACCGGCACCTCGATCAGGGCCCGCACCTCCGCCAGCTCCTCCAGCTCCCGGGCGCTGTGCTCGGTGACCCGGAAGCCGCGGTTCGGGACGACCTCGACGGCCCCTTCCGTGGCGAGCTGCTGCATGGCCTCGCGGACGGGGGTCGCGGAGACGCCGAAGCGCTCGCCGAGCACCGGCGCGGAGTAGACCTCGCCCGGCCTGAGTTCGCCGCTCACGAGCGCGGCCCGCAGCGCGTCGAGGATCTGCCCCCGTACGGAGGTGCGCCGCACCACCCTGCGCGGCTGGTCCACCCCGCGCGGCCGCTCCGCCCCGGGCGGCTGCTCGGCCGCGCCGTGCGTGTGCTCCCCGCGCGCGGTCACGGTCGGCCTGCGGTCCCCCGGCCCCGGCTGCTCCGGCACCCGGAGGCGCGGCATCCCCGCGACGCGGTCCACCCCACGCGCTCCGGCCTGCTCCACCACGTTCACCCGCGTCCATTCGCGTCCAGCCACCGAAAAGGTACGAGAGGCACCCTAGGCGGACACGTCCGCGGTTGAAACCTCGATCATGTCGGGTAAGGTAAGGCTTACCTGCAATCGATCGCGATTCGGTGGTCCCCGCATGTCCGTTCAGACCTTGGCAGCGCCCGCCCTGAGCGCCCCCAGCGCCGTGGCGGACTCCTACGCCCGCCTCTCCGAGGTGTACTCCGGCCTGCGCGTCACCGAATTCGGCCACGAGGAACAGGCCCCACAGGGCGGCGGCTGGGTCACCGCCGCCCGGCTCGCGGAGGGCGGGGCCGACCTCGACGCGTTTCTGGCCTGGGACAGCGCGCAGGTGCTGAAGGACTACGGCGTCCGGGCACGGCCGGACGTGATCGCGAGCTTCGGCCTGCACCGGTACGCCTGGCCGGCCACCCTGCTGATCACCGTCCCCTGGTTCCTGCACCGCCGCGTCCCGCGCTACCCCGTACGGAACGTCTCCTTCCAGCGCACCCTGGGCCGCATGGCCGTACGCGCCGAGAGCTTCGCCTGTCTGCCGGACGACCCGGCCGCCGCGCTGCCCGGCGCCCGTGTCGTACCGGACGAGGAGGCGCTGCGCGCGGAGGTCAGGGAGGCGGTCGCCGAGCACCTCGGTCCGCTCCTCGACGGCTTCGGCCCCCGGATGCGGCGCCGCTCGCGCGCCCTGTGGAGCGTCGCCACCGACGAGATCGTCGAGGGCCTCTGGTACGTCGCGCATCTCCTCGGCGAGGAACGGCGCGCCATGACGGAGCTGGAGCGGCTGCTTCCGGGCGCCACCAAGCCGTACGTGGGCACGGCCGGTTTCCGGGAGCTGACGGGCCCCGACGGCGAGGCGCTGCCGACCCGGGACCGGGCGAGCTGCTGCATGTTCTACACCCTGCGCCCCGAGGACACCTGCGTCACCTGTCCGCGCACCTGTGACGCGGAGCGCGTCGCCCGGCTGAGCGCCGCCGCTACGCCGAACTGAACCCGCGCCGCGCTTCGAACCACCCTTTCGCGTCCACCTAATCGAACCCAACGCCCGCTCCTCCGAGGCGTGTTCGAGTAAAAGCGCGTTCTCCGTTCTCCCTGGCACCCCCTTGGCGTCTTCTTGCCCCGAAATCCCTTGTGGGCCCTCGCGATCGGGTCAATATGGCGCCGAAACGCCCTACCGCGACGCAAGGGACCCCAGATGAGACTGACCGACATATCGCTGGACTGGCTGCTCCCCGGCTGCGTCCTGCTCCTGGGCGTACTGGTGGCGGTGGCCGTGCTCGCGCGCGGGAAGCGCGGCCCCGCGAAAACGGGCAAGGGCGCCTCGGCCGACGACTCGTGGGAACGCAGCGAGGAGCGCCGCAGGCGCAAGGAGGCGATCTACGGCAGCGCCTCCTACGTCCTGCTGTTCTGCTGTGCCGCGGTCGCCGCCGCGCTCTCCTTCCACGGGCTCGTCGGCTTCGGCCGGCAGAACCTGAGCCTCTCCGGCGGCTGGGAGTACCTCGTCCCCTTCGGCCTGGACGGCGCGGCGATGTTCTGCTCCGTCCTGGCCGTGCGCGAGGCCAGCCACGGCGACGCGGCGCTCGGCTCGCGGCTGCTCGTGTGGACGTTCGCCGGGGCCGCGGCCTGGTTCAACTGGGTGCACGCGCCGAGGGGCCTCGGCCACGCGGGTGCCCCGCAGTTCTTCGCGGGGATGTCGCTCTCGGCGGCGGTGCTCTTCGACCGTGCGCTGAAGCAGACCCGCAGGGCCGCACTGCGGGAGCAGGGCCTCGTGCCGCGTCCGCTGCCGCAGATCCGCATCGTGCGGTGGCTGCGCGCGCCCCGGGAGACCTTCGGCGCCTGGTCGCTGATGCTCCTGGAAGGCGTGCGTTCCCTGGACGAGGCCGTCGAGGAGGTGCGGGAGGACCGCAAGGAGAAGGAACGCACCCGGCTGCACCGGCGCGACAAGGAGAAGCTGGAGCGCGCCCAGCTCAAGGCGATCAGCCGCGGTCAGCGCGGCTACGCCAGGGGCGGCCGCCAGGTCGACGTGCAGGCCGTCCCGTCGGGTGCCGGGTCCGCGCAGGTCGGCGCGGACCCTGCCATAGCGGCGCAGGACCAGCCGCCGCTACGCGCCCGGCCCTCCCTCCAGGCCGTCAAGGGTGACTCCGATGCCGCCGTCACCGTCGACCTCACGGCGGAGGACGACACCCAGGCACTGCCCCGGCTCGACTCCCTGGAGCGAAAGCTCAAGGACCTGGAGCAGCAGTTCGGCTGACCCCCGCCCCCGCCCGGCAAGCACAGAGCGGCGGTGCCCCGGCCAGGCGGTGCCACCGCCAGGCCCGTGCCACCGCCGCTCAGGCCACGCTGCCGCTGCCGCTGCCGCTGCCCAGTTCGAACCACACCGCCTTGCCCACGCCGTGGGCACGCACCCCCCACGCGTCGGCGAGGGACTGGACGAGGACCAGGCCCCGGCCGTGCGTACCGTCGTCGGTGGCCGGTGTTCGTGGTCGGGGGCGGCTTCCCGTGAAGTCCCGCACCTCGACGCGCAGGCCGCGCGGGCTCACGGTCGCGGTGACGACCGCGTCGTGATCGGTGTGCACCAGTGCGTTGGTGACCAGTTCGCTGGTGAGCAGTTCGGCCACGTCTGCCGTCCCCGGCCTTTCCCAGGGTCTCAGGAATTCCCTCAGGGCTCTCCTGACCTCGGACACCGCGCGCAGATCCGCTTTCGCCAGCTTGCGCCTGAGCTGGGCCGTGCCCGGGCCCACCGGCAGCTCACCGGCGTTCCTTTCCGCTGCGCTCGGCGACGAGTCCCCCAGCCCCCCGGGGGCACGTCCACGTGTCTGCCTCGTCATGTTCCCCGCCCACAGAGCGATGTTTTGGCCTCCTAGCTCGAACTTCTTCTCGGAATGCATGCCCCGGGCCCGCACCCGCACTCCTGTCGAATCGTCAACCATCGGCAGGGGTGTTCCCTGGGCCCACGGGGAAGTGAAGCCGTGGACCCCCGCCTCCGAGCGTTCCGAGGAGCCCGCGTGCACGACGACAGACTGCTGGTGGAAGGCCGCCTGGAGCGGGCGCTGCGCCAGTTCATCCGCCCCGCCCAGTACGCCGAAAAGGCGCCGCTGACCCTCTCCGTCTGGCACGCGCCGGGCGAGCCGGTGCCCGTCTCGGCCGCGCTCGAAGCGTCGTACGAGCCCTTCGAGACCGGCATGGAGTGGGGAAAGCCCTGGTCAACGAGTTGGTTCCGGCTCAAGGGAGTGGTACCGGGCCAGTGGCGCGGACGCCGGGTCGAAGTGGTCGTCGACCCCGGGTTCAGCGGTGAAGGACCGGGATTCCAGGCGGAAGGGCTCGTGTACGACGCGGCGGGCGTCCCGATCAAGGGAGTTCACCCGCGCAACCGGCATATTCCCGTGGCCTCACCGGCCGAGGGCGGTGAGCCGGTGCACCTACTCCTGGAGGCGGCGGCCAACCCTGCCGTACTGCACGACTTCGTGCCGACGCCCCTTGGCGACGTCCTGACCGCAGGCAGTACTCCGATCTACCGATTCGCGTCTGCCGATCTGGCCGTACTGGACGAGGACGTGTGGCGACTTGTCCTGGACATCGAGGTCCTGACCGAACTGATGGCCGAACTGGAGGCCGACCGGCCGCGCCGCCATGAGATCCTGCGCGCCCTGGAGGACATGCTCGACGCCCTCGATCTGCACGACGTGTCCGGCACGGCCGCCGCCGCGCGCGCCGAGCTCGCCGAGGTCCTTTCGAGGCCCGCGCACGCCAGCGCGCACCGCGTGTCGGCGACCGGGCACGCGCACATCGACTCGGCGTGGCTGTGGCCGCTGCGGGAAACGGTACGCAAGGCTTCGCGGACGTTTGCCAATGTGACCGCCCTGGCCGAGGAGTATCCGGAGCTGGTCTTCGCCTGTTCGCAGGCGCAGCAGTACGCCTGGGTGAAGGAGCACCAGCCGCACATCTGGGAGCGGATCAAGAAGGCGGTCGCGGACGGCACGTGGGCGCCGGTGGGCTCGATGTGGGTCGAGTCGGACGCCAACATGCCGGGCGGCGAGGCGCTCGCCCGGCAGATCACGCACGGCATGCGGTTCTTCCGCGAGGAACTGGGGGTGGAGACGGAGGAGATCTGGCTGCCGGACTCCTTCGGGTACACCGCCGCCTTCCCGCAGCTCGCGAAGCTCGCGGGCATCCGCTGGTTCCTCACGCAGAAGCTGAGCTGGAACCAGTCGAACAAGATGCCGCACCACACCTTCTGGTGGGAGGGCATCGACGGGACCCGCGTCTTCACCCACTTCCCGCCCGTGGACACCTACAACTCCCAGTTCCACGGCGCCGAACTCGCGCACGCCGAGCGGAACTTCGCCGACAAGGGCCGCGCGAGCCGCTCCCTGGTGCCGTTCGGCTGGGGCGACGGCGGGGGCGGACCCACCCGGGAGATGATGGAGCGGGCACGGCGGCTCCGCTCCCTGGAGGGCTCGCCGCGCGTCGAGATCGAGAAGCCGTCGGCGTTCTTCGCGGCGGCCGAGGAGGAGTACGGCGCCTTGGCCCCCGTCTGGTCGGGCGAGCTGTACCTGGAGCTGCACCGCGCCACGTACACGACGCAGGCGGCGACCAAGCGCGGCAACCGCCGCACCGAACACGCCCTGCGCGAGGCGGAGTTGTGGTGCACGGCCGCGGCGGTGCGCAACCCCGCGTACGTGTACCCGTACGACACCCTGGACCGCCTGTGGAAGACCGTGCTGCTGCACCAGTTCCACGACATCCTGCCGGGGTCCTCGATCGCCTGGGTGCACCGGGAGGCGCGGGAGACCTACGAGCGGGTCCTCGCCGAGCTGGACGAGGTCACCGCGGCGGCCGTGCGGTCGCTCGGCGCGGGCGGCCCCGCGGTCCTGAACGCCTCGCCGTACGCCCGTGACGAGGTCGTGGACACCGCAGAGGGCACCCTGGCGCGCGTCGATGTGCCGGCGCTCGGCACGCGGAGCCTGGACACCGCCGGCGGCGCCGGGTCCGGCGCGGTCGCGCACACCACCGGGGAGACCATCCTCCTCACCAACGAGCACCTGAGCGTGAGCGTCGACGCCGCCGGGCTGCTCACCTCGGTCATGGACCTGGACGCCGGGCGCGAGGTGCTCGCCGCCCCCGGCAACCTCCTCCAGCTCCACCCCGACCACCCCACGCACTACGACGCCTGGGACCTCGACAAGCACTACCGGCGGCGGCACACCGACCTCACCGGGGCCGACTCCGTCGAGCTGGTCGAGGACGGGCCGCTGCGGGTCGCGGTGCGGGTGGTGCGCGCCTTCGGGAAGTCCCGGATCACCCAGGAGATCCGGCTCGACGCGGGCAGCAGGCGGCTCGACGTCGTCACGGACGTCGACTGGCGCGAGTCGGAGAAGGTGCTCAAGGCCGCGTTCCCGCTCGATGTGCACGCCGAGCGCTCGGCCGCCGAGATCCAGTTCGGCCATGTGCACCGGCCGACCCACGCCAACACCGGGTGGGACGCCGCGCGGTACGAGATCTGCGCGCACCGCTGGCTGCGCGTCGCCGAGGAGGGCTACGGCGTGGCGCTGCTCAACGACGCGACGTACGGCCACGACGTCACCCGCGCCGAGCACGGCGGGGCGCTCGGCACGACCGTGCGGCTCACGCTGCTGCGGGCCCCGCACAGCCCGGACCCCGAGACCGACCAGGGCACGCACCGCTTCACGTACGCGCTGCTGCCCGGGGCGACGACGGGCGACGCGGTGGCCCAGGGCCTGGCGCTGAACCTGCCGCTGCGCGTGGCCTCCGCGCCCGTGCTCGCGCCGCTGGTGAGCGTCGACCACCCGGGGGTCACCGTCGAGTCCGTCAAGCTCGCCGACGACCGCGGCGGGGACGTGATCGTCCGTCTCTACGAGTCGCGCGGCGGCCGGGCAGCGGCCACGCTCGCCACGTCGTTCCCCGTGGCGCGGGCGGAGGTCACCGACCTGCTCGAACGGCCGCTGCACGACGCCGAGACGGGCGAGGCCGGACTGACGCTCACCCTGCGGCCGTTCCAGATCGTCACCCTGCGGCTGCGGCCGGCCTGAGAGCGTGTGTATTTTCAGGGCCTCGGCACGTGCCGCAGGTTGGAGCGGGCCATCTGGACCATCCGGCCCACGCCGCCGTCCAGGACGATCTTGCCCGCGGAGAGCGCGAAGCCGGTCACCATGTCCGAGCTGATCTTGGGCGGGATGGAGAGGGCGTTCGGGTCGGTGACGACGTCGACCAGGGCGGGGCCCTTGTGCGAGAAGGCGTCCTTCAGGGCGCTCGCGAGCTGCTTGGGCTTCTCCACGCGGATGCCGTAGGCACCGGCGGCGCGGGCGATGGCGGCGAAGTCCGGGTTGTGGTTGTCCGTGCCGTACGAGGGCAGGCCCGCGACCAGCATCTCCAGCTCGACCATGCCGAGCGAGGAGTTGTTGAACAGCACGACCTTCACCGGCAGGTCGTGCTGGACGAGGGTGAGGAAGTCACCCATCAGCATCGAGAAGCCGCCGTCGCCGGACATCGAGACGACCTGGCGCCTGCGGTCGACGAACTGGGCGCCGATCGCCTGCGGCAGGGCGTTCGCCATCGAGCCGTGGCTGAAGGAGCCGATGATGCGGCGCCTGCCGTTGGGGCTGAGGTAGCGGGCCGCCCAGACGTTGCACATCCCGGTGTCCACGGTGAAGATCGCGTCGTCGGCGGCGACGTCGTCGAGGACGGATGCCACGTACTCGGGGTGGATGGGGATGTGCTTGTCGACCTTGCGGGTGTAGGCCTTGACCACGCCTTCGAGCGCGTCCGCGTGCTTCTTGAGCATCTTGTCGAGGAACTTGCGGTTCGTCTTGGGCGAGACGCGCGGCGTCAGACAGCGCAGGGTCTCGCGGACGTCGCCCCAGACCGCGAGGTCCAGCTTCGAGCGGCGCCCGAGGTGTTCGGGGCGCACGTCGACCTGGACGATTCTGACGTCGTCGGGCAGGAACGCGTTGTACGGGAAGTCCGTGCCGAGCAGGATCAGCAGGTCGCACTCGTGGGTGGCCTCGTAGGCGGCGCCGTAGCCCAGCAGTCCGCTCATCCCCACGTCGTAGGGGTTGTCGTACTGGATGAACTCCTTGCCGCGCAGGGCATGGCCCACCGGGGACTTGATCTTCTCGGCGAACTCCATGACCTCGGCGTGGGCGCCCGCCGTGCCGCTGCCGCAGAACAGGGTGACCTTGTCGGCCGCGTCGATCATCTTGGTGAGCTTCTCGATCTCCGCGTCGCCGGGGCGCACCGAGGGCCGGGATGTCACCAGGGCGGTCTCGGCGGCCTTGGCCGGGGCCGGCTCGCCCGCGATGTCGCCCGGCAGCGAGACGACGCTGACGCCGGAGCGGCCGACGGCGTTCTGGATGGCGGTCTGGAGCAGCCGGGGCATCTGCTGCGGGCTGGAGATCAGTTCGCTGTAGTGGCTGCACTCCTGGAAGAGCCGGTCGGGGTGGGTCTCCTGGAAGAAGCCGAGCCCGATCTCGCTGGAGGGGATGTGCGAGGCCAGGGCGAGGACGGGCGCCATGGAGCGGTGGGCGTCGTACAGGCCGTTGATGAGGTGGAGGTTGCCGGGGCCGCAGGAGCCCGCGCAGGCGGCCAGCGTTCCGGTGATCTGGGCCTCGGCGCCGGCCGCGAAGGCGGCGGTCTCCTCGTGCCTGACCTGGATCCAGTCGATCTCCGGGGTGCGGCGGATGGCGTCCACGACCGGGTTGAGGCTGTCGCCGACGACTCCGTACAGGCGTTGCACGCCCGCGCGGACGAGAATGTCGACGAACATTTCGGCGATGTTCTGCTTGGCCATGCCGTACGCACCTCTCCAGCCTGGTGATCCGTGGACCCGGTCCTCGTTCCCCCGCTGGGTCCATGAATTCACAGGTGCGGCGGTCATGCCTCCCAGACGCCGGCGGCCGTCCGGTCGTCCGCGTACCCCTTGGCCCGCACCTGGACGTCGGCCAGGAACCCCGCGAGCCCCGGCGGGCCGCTCTTGTGCCATCGGCGGGTGAGGTGTTCGGGAAGCTCCGGCTCGCCGCGCAGGGGTTCGGCGAGGCCGCCGCTGCACAGCAGGAGCGTGTCACCCGGCCGGGCGACGGAGGCGCGGAACCGGAACGGTTCGCGGGGCGGCTCGTGGGCCCGTTCGTAGGGGCTCGGAGGCGTGGTGATGTTCAGGTCCATGGTGAGGCGGTCGTCCTCGGGCGTCCGCGGGGGCGGTGAGCCGAAGCCGACCACGGCGTCGCCGGTGGCGGCGGCGGAGCGGGGCTCGATGTCCTGCCACGCGCCGTCCCGCAGCCGGAAGATCCCGCCCGCGCCGACGCCGAAGAACACGCGGGTACGGCACCGGGGGTCGGCGGGCAGCAGGAGGCAGCGCAGGGACGCCGCGTACTCGCCGGGGTCGAGACCGAGGTCGACGGCGCGGGCGCGGAGCTTGCCGAGGCTGCGGTCGGTGAGGCGGTGCAGGCCCGACTTCAGGTCGCCGCGCCGGGCGCCCCTGATGTCCTCGGCGAGTTGCCGGTGGCTGCGGCCCACGGCCCTGCCGATCCCCTCGCAGGCCTCGGCGGCGGCCCGGTGCGCCCCCGGGGTCGCGCGGGCGCCGGTGGCCATGGCCACGAGCAGCAGGGCCTCGTCCCCGCTGCCGAAGCGCGCGGTGAGCAGGGAGTCGCGGCGGGGCTCGCCCCGGTACCTCGCGGAGTCGCCGCGCAGGGAGGCGGCGCGCAGGGTCCAGGTGCCGTACCTGGCCCCGTCGAGGACGGTGTCGGCGATGAGATCGCCGAGGTCGTCGGGGTCGGCCGCGGGCAGCGCGGTGGGCTCGGCCTCGTAGGTCGGCGGCCCGTCGCCGACGTGGTCGAGCTCCGCGGGGCGGCGGGGTTCCGCGGGGCGGCCGGATCGCGCGGGGCGGGGTTCCGCGGGGCGGCCGGGTTCCACCGGGCCGGGCTCCGGCTCGCGGTGGCCGCTCCGCTCGCCCGGCGGCGGGGGCTCCTCGGGGGGCGCCTCGGCACTGGGCACGGGCCCGGCCCCCGACCCGAACGTCACGGGACCGCTGGGCCCGGCGGGCGGCTCCCAGGGCGCGGGGGTGACGGGAGTGGTGAGCGGTGCTCCCGAGGCGGGGCGGTCGGGGTTCCGCGGCGGCGGCACCGCTTCGGGCGGCGCCTGCGCGGGGGGTTCCGGGAGGCCGCCGCCCGGGGAGTCGCCGGAACGCGGGGCGGGGATGTCCTCCTGCACCGCGTCCGCCGCCGAGGCGAACCGGTCGTCGAGGGTGTCCGCCGCGGGCGCCGGGCCCGTGTCCCGCGTGGCATCGTCGTACAGCTTCCCCCACCAGTCGTCGTCGCGGCCGGTATGCCTCTCCCCCTGCTGGCTCATGCCCCCAAGTTTCCACCGCGAGGGCCGCACGAAAACGGTGCTTCCGGAAATTCCGGCCCTTCCGCGCCCTCCCGGCCCTTCCGGCGACGACGGGGAGCGGCCGGGACCCCGACCGGAGGCCGCCGGGCGGACCCACCCCCCACGGGAGGCCCGCCCGGCGGTGTCGGTGTGGCTCTGAGAGCCGGACCCGCTCGCCGGGCCGCGTGCCCCGTAGCAGCGCGTTCAATCCGCGAACGGTACGGGGATGATGTGCGGGGCGGGTTTACGCCGTGGCCGTTTCCCGCCACGCGACCGCCGGGTCGGAGCGGTCGGAGTCGGAGCAGTCGGATCGGAACCCGGGGAGGGACGTCGCCGCATGCTGGCAGCGATAGGTCTGGACGAGACGCACGAGTCGGCGTACCGGGCCCTTGTGGCGGTGGGCGCCGCCGACGTGCCCGATCTGGCACGCAGGCTCACCCTCGCCGAACCGGAGACGGAGCGGGCGCTGCGCCGCCTGGAGCGGCACGGCCTGGCCGCGCAGGCCTCGGGCAGGGCGGGCCGCTGGGTGGCGGCACCGCCCGGCGTCGCGCTCGGCGCGCTCCTCACCCAGCAGCGGCACGAGCTGGAGAAGGCGGAGCTGGCGGCGACCCTGCTCGCCGAGGAGTACCGCGCGCGGGCCGTCGAGCCCACCGTCCACGACCTGGTCGAGGTGGTCACCGGGGCGGCGGCCGTCTCGCAGCGCTTCCTCCAGCTCCAGCTCGGGGCGAGCGACGAGGTGTGCGCGCTGGTGACCGGCAGCCCCATCGCCGTCTCCGGCATGGAGAACAGCGCCGAGGAGCAGGCCGCCGGCCGCGGCGTGCGCTACCGCGTGGTGGTCGAGCGCTCGGTCCTGGATCTGCCGACCGGTCTCGTCGAGCTCTCGGCGGCGATCGGCCGCGGCGAGCAGGTGCGGGCGGTGGACCGCGTCCCCACCAAGCTGGTGATCGCCGACGGCGGCCTGGCGATGGTGCCGCTGACCTCGCGCACCGCCGGGCCCGCCGCGCTGGTGGTGCACGCCAGCGGCCTCCTCGAATCCCTCTCAGGACTGTTCGAGGCGGTCTGGCGGGACGCGCTGCCGCTGCGCATCGGCGAGGACGGCCGCACACTCTCCGAAGAGGCCCCCGACGGCCCCGACGGCACGGACCTGGAGATCCTCTCCCTGCTGCTCGCGGGCCTGACCGACGCGAGCGTCGCCAAACAGCTCGACCTCGGGCTGCGCACGGTGCAGCGCCGGGTGAAGCGGCTGATGGAGCTGACGGGCGTGACGACGCGGCTGCAACTGGGCTGGCACGCGTACGAACGGCAGTGGGTGGCACGCCGGCCCCACCCGCCCCGGCCCCGGGGCTAATCTGACCTGCGATTTCTCCGAATCTGTCGCATTCTGGGCAGATGGGAGTCTGGGAACTCCTGCTGGTCGCTGTGGTGATGCTGCTCGGCCTGTGCGGAGTGCTGGTGCCCGGGGTGCCGGGGCCGTGGCTGGTATGGGCCGCGGTCTTGTGGTGGGCCTTGCAGGACCCGAACGGCCTCGCCTGGATGATCCTCGTCGGGGCGTCCCTCGTCCTCCTCGCGGCGCAGGCCGTGCGCTGGCAACTGCCCCCGCGGCGGCTGCGGGCGAGCGGCGCGACGCCCCGGATGGCCTTCTTCGCGGGGGCCGGGGCACTGCTCGGCTTCTGCGTGATCCCGGTGCTCGGCGCCCTGCCCGGCTTCGTCGGCGGCATCTACACCGGGGAACGGCTGCGGCTCGGCGGCCACGGCGAGGCGGTGACGGCGACACGGACCGCCATGCGGAACGGCGGCACCAGCGTGCTGACGGAACTGTTCGCCTGCCTGCTGATCCTGGGGGCGTGGCTGGGGGCGGTGTTCTGGGGTTAGGGCATCGGGGGTTAGGGCATCGGGGGTTAGGGCCTGCCGCTTGGATCATCCCGGCGTCGCGGGCCGCCCCGCGCGGGGCGGGCGGTACGTGAGCGATGCGGTCGCGGGGGTGCGCGTGCGAGGCTCGCCGCATGACCGAATTCAGCGAGGCCGAGCGTGCGTACCTCAAGTCCCAGCGCCTGGGGCGGATGGCCACGGTCGACCCGAAGGGCCAGCCCCAGGCGAACCCCGTCGGCTTCTTCCCGCAGGACGACGGCACGATCCTGGTCGGCGGGCACGCCCTGGGCACCACGAAGAAGTGGCGCAACCTCCGGGCGAACCCGAAGGTGTCCCTGGTCGTCGACGACATCGTGACCCTGAAGCCGTGGAGGGTCCGGGGCATCGACATCAGAGGCGAGGCCGAACTCCTCACCGGCCCCCACGACTTGGGCCCGGGCTTCAGCGAGGAACTGATCCGCATCCGGCCGCGGCGCATCCATAGCTGGGGCCTGGAAGGCGACTAGTCGCCCGCACCGTCTACACCAGAACCGCGGCGCTCCTAGGACTCGCCCCCCTCACGAGACATTCGAGACGTTCGAGATGTTCGATACGTTTGAGACGTTCGTGACGTTCATCCTGAGGTGGCGCAGGGCGTAGGAGCGCCAGGGGCGCCAGGTGTCGCGTACGGGTTCGGGTTCGCCGGGCGGGGCGACGTCGGGGTCGCCGAGCGCCCGCATGCGGATGAACGCGGCGGTACGGGGTTCCATGCCGGGCAGGCCGGCGAGGACGGCCTCGGCCTGGTCGCGGTCGGCCCCGGCGTCGAGGCGCAGGGTGCCGTCGGCGAGTGCCGCGGCGAGTGAGCCCAAGGGCCCCGCTTCGGCGGTGAGCGCGGCGGGCGCGGGGAAGAGGTGGGTGAGACGCCCGCACGCGGTGTCGAGGGCCTGGCCGTACCGCTGGACGAGCCGCGCGGCTCCCGCCCGCCCGACGAGCGCGCGCACGGCGAACTCCTCGGGGTCGGCGGCGCCCGGCGAGCGCAGCCCCGGCCGGGCGGCGACGAGCGGGGCAAGGCGTGGGTCGGCGCCGAGCCGTTCGTCCACCGCGTAGGGGTCGGCGTCCAGGTCGAAGAGGCGGCGCAGGCGCTGCACGGCCGTGGTCAGGTCCCGCAGGTCGCTGAGGTGGAGCCGGGCGTCGAGCCAGCCGCCGCGGTGCACGGCGGCGGTGGGTGCGGGGGCGGAGTGGGCCTCCTGGACGGCCACGATGCCGGTGCCGTGGGGCAGCCGGAGAGTACGCCGGTACGTACGGCTGCCGGGCTCCCCCGCGACCTCTTCGACGCCGGGCAGCGCCTCGTGGGCGAGCAGGTCGAAGACGGCGGCGGACTGGTAGGGCCCCCGGTGGGCGAGGCGCAGCGGAATCCCGGCGGCCGGGGTGGCCCGCCCGGCCCCCCGCTTCGGGGCGGCGGCGCGCAGGCCGGTCGGGGTGAGGGCGTACACCGCTTTGATCGTGTCGTTGAACTGCCGCACGCTGGCGAACCCGGCGGCGAAGGCGATCTCCGTGACGGGCAGGTCGGTGGTCTGGAGCAGCACCCGGGCGGTGTGGGCCCGCTGCGCCCTGGCGAGCGCGACGGGCCCCGCGCCCAGCTCGGCGGTGAGCTGCCGCTGCACCTGCCGGGCGCTGTACCCCAGCCGGACGGCGAGCCCGGGCACGCCTTCCCGGTCGACGACGCCGTCACCGATCATGCGCATGGCGCGCCCGACGACATCGGCGCGCACGTCCCACTCGGCGGAGCCGGGCACGGCGTCGGGCCGACAGCGCCGGCAGGCCCGGAACCCCGAGGTCTGGGCGGCGGCCGCGGTGGCGTAATACCGGACGTTCTGCCGCTTGGGCGTGACGGCGGGGCAGCTCGGCCGGCAGTAGATCCCGGTGGTCTCCACAGCGAAGAAGAACGCCCCGTCAAACCGACCGTCCCGACTCCGCACGGCCTCGTACCTGGTCTCTTCATCGATCACACCATCCAGTGTGCGTCCACTGCCCCGGACACCGCTGGCGGCTTTCGGACACGGACTTGCCCCCGGCAAGGCACCCAAAAACGGCCGTCCGAGCCCCGCCAGGGGCGCGGGAACGGCCGTCCGAGCCCCGTCAGGGGCGCGGGAACGGCCGTCCGAGCCCCGTCAGGGGCGCGGGGAACTGCGCGAGCAACCCAGAACAGGCCGCGGACGAACGACCCGGATCAGCCCCCCAAGGGGCGCGGGGAACTGCGCGAGCAACCCCGACGCCCCCGCAGGGAACTCGCGAGCAACCCCCAACACCCCCCGCAGGGAACAGAAGCAGACGAACGGCACCCGCCCAGCCCTGAAGCCCACCGCAGGTGAAGGACCGCTAAAAGCGCCCCCGCTTGGCCCGTACAGCCGCCTTGCCCTCCGCGCCCCGCAGCCTCCACACCCGCCGGAGCTCCGCACGGGCCCGAGCGTCGGTCTTGGCCACGATCCGCTGGTTCTCGCGGATGAGCTTGCGGTAGCTGTCGAGCCGCCGCTCGGGCAGCGAACCGTCGGCCAGCGCGGCGAGCACCGCGCACCCCGGCTCCGAGGCATGCGCGCAGTCGTGGAACCGGCACCCCTCCCCCAGTGCCTCGATCTCGGAGAAGACCTGCCCGACCCCGGTTTCGGCGTCCCAGAGGCCAACGCCCCGCAGCCCTGGCGTGTCGATGAGAACCCCACCCCCGGGCAGCACCAGGAGGTTACGGGTGGTGGTCGTGTGCCGTCCCTTCCCGTCGACGTCACGGATGGCCTGCACCTCCATGAGCTCCGCCCCGGCCAGCGCGTTGGCGAGCGTCGACTTGCCCGCACCGGACTGCCCGAGCAGGACCGAGGTCCCGCCGGAGACGACCGCGGCGAGGACGTCCACGCCCTCCCCGGACGTGGCACTGACCGCCAGTACCCGCACGCCGGGCGCCGCGGTCTCCACGTCCTCGACGAGGTGCGCGAGCGTGGCGGAGTCCGGCACGAGGTCGGCCTTGGTGAGGACGACCACCGGCTGCCCGCCCGACTCCCAGCCGAGCGCGAGGAACCGCTCGATGCGGCCCAGGTCGAGCTCGGCGGCGAGCGAGACCGCGATGATCGAGTGGTCGACGTTGGCCGCGAGGATCTGCCCCTCGGACCGCTTGGACGAGGTGGAGCGCACGAAGGACGTACGCCGCGGCAGATACGCGCGTACGTAGCGGGGGTCGCGGTCGTCGGCGTCGACGGCGGCCCAGTCACCCGTGCAGATGACCTTCAGCGGATCACGCGGCGTGACGAACTCGGTGTCGGCACGCACAGGCCCCTCGGCGGTGACGACATCGCACTGGCCGCGGTCGACGCGGACGACCCGCCCGGCGAGCAGCCCCCGCGCGGCGTACGGCGCGAACTCGGCCTCCCACTCCGCGTCCCAGCCGTACGGGGCGAGGGGATGCGCGAAGGAACCGCCGGAGGCGGATGAGAACGCAGAGAACGCAGAGGGAGATGGGAAAGACGAAGAGGAAGAAGAAGAGGGTGAAGAGGGTGAGGAGGGTGAGGACGAAGAGGAGGACAAGGGGGACCCTTCACAGAAGGCCCCGGCGATACGCGCCCTGCGGCACGCAGAAGGAGAAGCTCCGGTCAGCCGGCGGCCAAGGAGGTGGACTTGATGAACTCACGGATGCAGGCCATGCCCGTCGCGATGACAGCCATCGTCAACACCTCCTGTTCCTGCTCGTCGAGCCGACTCGGTGGCCGGTCGGCCTCCTGGTAACGCGGCAGACGTTAGTCCTGGTCCCTGCCGCGATGCCACTCCTTTTCCCGGAACGACCCACGCCGCCGACCCGCAGAGATAGTCCGGCGAGAGATAGTCCGGCAATCGTCTACTGCTCGAAGGCAACGGGTGGCTACTATGCCTGCCACACCCGGGGGCGGGACACGGTGGGGGACGCATGGCGATGCCCGGAACACCCGTTGGACCGTTGGAGAAGCAGGACAGAGCGGCGACCCGACGTCTGTGCGCGGGCGTCTACGTGGATGCTCATTACCGCACCGCGGTCATCCAGCACGTCTACAACGCGAGAAGACGGCGGGCCGCCCCCTCGTACGGGTTCGACCTCATACCTGTCCTGTCCCACGCCTGGCGTGCCTGGCGCCTGTCCGTGATCGAGGACACCCTGCTCCTGGTCACCGTGGGAATGGCCTTCGCCCTCGTCCCGTTGGCAGCGCTTCTCGCCACGGCCACGCTGGCCGTTCTCACTCTCCTGGCCGTGTCGTTCGCGCGCCTCTCCAGCCGCTTCTCCAGTCTGCGCAAGGCCGATGACGAAGAGGAGGAAGAGGAGGAGGAGCCCCATCCTGGGCTGACGGGCAAGTCTCTCGTGCGTGGTCTGTGCGCCTCCCTGCTGCTCACGGTTCTCACCCTCATCATCCTGGTGCACACGCGCGGGGCACGAGGACTGCTCATGGCCGCTGTCGTCGCTCTCGCCCTGTGCGCCACTCTTTCGGCTATCGGAGTTCTTCGCCAGCTCGCTCTGAACCGATTGCGTCGGCAGGCCGACTCCGAATCACCCATGAGGACAAGTCAGCGTCTGTCCGCGATCGATGCGCAGCAGCGGCATCCGGTGGTGGTGTACTCGGGCACAGAGCCATTCATAGGCAGCGGCAGAATGCTACGTACCTGGTCTTTCGCCCAGCGGCTGGTCAAAGCCAAGGATCTCGCCGCCGACCGGGACGAGGAGTTCACGGAGAAGCCTTTCCTCACATGGGAGATCGTCGAAGAACTACGACGTGCGATCTCCGCGCTGGGCACGGAGGAAGACCCCGAGACAAGGCTTCCGGGGATCAAGGTGGACGACTCCCTCTTCGTCGAGGGCCGATACGCCCAGAGCCATGCGAGTGAACTGGCGGCTCCGCCTGGGGACGACTTCATACGACGCATGCTCAATAACCCCCCGGAGACCGCCCGTCACTATCTGACGTGTCAGGTCGAGTCATGGGGTGGTGATGTCGTGACGACCATCTTCGTCCACGTCTCGCTCCAAGGGCGAACTCTCTATATCGAGTTCACCATCTGCGGGCTCGCGCCGACGAGGCTGGAGTACCACATCGTCGATGTCGTCGGCGGCACTGGACGCATGGCAGTTCTCCGGGCGGCGGCCAGGAGCCTTCAGCGACTCCCCCAGGCGGCCCTCGCGCCCGTTCGCCTGCTCACCGCCTCTGCCCTGCTGTTGCAGGCAACGCGGGCGGGTATGGACTCCACCGCGGAGAGCCTCAAGCGCGGGTTCGACATAGGCGCGGTGAGAAGCGCACGCGAGATGGCCGCGATCGCCGCGGACGAGAGCTACTTCCAGACGTTCGATGTCTCCAAGCATTCGAAGGTGATCGAACGGCGCCTTCTGGCCACGGTCGGCGAGTTCCTCAAGAGCCACGAGGTCGACACCACGGAGTTCATGCAGCGCGCCACCGCCATCCTCAACAACGGGATCATCAACATGGGTTCCGGGAGCGTCAATGTCAGCGATACGGCGATGGGGCAGGAAACCAGTGTCACAAAGTGACTCAAGGGGGGATTTCGTATGCATAACTACGGGATCAGCAACACCGGGTCCGGGGATGTCACTGTCAGCGGCTCGGTCGCCATGGGGAAGAACACAAGCGTTTCACATCGCAGTGCCGACGCTGCCCATCCCGTACTCGCCCCGACCTCAGAGGCGCCCGGCCCCGCGGAGCGACATGTATGGGACGTGGGAGTGATCACGGTCCTCACCGTGGAAACGCAGGCCGTGCTCGATGAACTCTCGAAATGGGGCAGCCACGCTGAAGTCCGCACACAGCAAGGCGTACTGTTCCACGAGTTCACGGGGGGCACCGGTACTCGGACCATCCGAGTGACGGTCACCCAGTCGCTTCTCCCGGGACAGCATTTCGCCGGCGGCGCGGTGGACCAACTGCGCAGGGAGTACGCACCGAGGATTGTGGCCCTGGTGGGAATCGGTGGCTCCATACATCCCGATGTACACCTGGGTGACGTCGTCGTCGCACAAGAAGTCGTGCACTACGAGCCGCGCAAGGTGACACCTCAAGGCGTACACCGCAGAGGCCAGAGCCATACGGTCACAGCCGGCATGCAACACGCCCTCAATGGATTCTTCACGGCGCACGGTGAGCCATGGGCACTACCAGACTCTCCCGGCCATCGAGCGCTGCGCGGTCTGGTGGGCTCCGGCGAAGCCGTGCTTGCGGACGTCGACGCCGAAGAACGCACCTACCTGCGCCAGTACAACGAGAAGATCCTGGCAGTGGAGACGGAAGGCGCTGGTCTCGCGACGGCTGTGCACGGTGCCGTCGGCGCGATCGGCGCGGCACATGCCTGGCTCGTGGTACGTGGGATCTCGGACGCGGCGGACGCGCGGAAGGGCGACGACCATCACCCTGTCGCCAGTCAGAACGCGGCGGCCGTCTTCAGGTCCCTGCTGCCGTATCTCCTGTAATCGTGTCGCCCGGAGCACCCGTCACCGAGGAGAAGGGGACGCGATGGCGGAACCGGATGAGATCACACCAGGTCGTGTGCTCCTCGTCGAGTACGAGCAGATCAAGGCGGAGCAGAAGGGCCGGATCAGCCTGCGCGACAACCTGATCTACGCGATGCTGGCCGCGACCGCCGCCGTGATCGCCGCCACGATTCCGTCCCCCAGTCGAACCGCTCTATTGCTGCTCCTGCCGCCCATATCCACTCTGCTGGGCTGGACCTACTTGGTGAACGACCAGAAGATCTCGGCGATCGGCCACTATGTCCGAGAGAACCTGGGCCCTCAGCTCTCCGCTGTGACGGAACAAGAGGGCATCGTGTTCGGCTGGGAAGCGGCTCACCGCCAAGACCGCCGCCGCACGTCACGGAAAAGGCTCCAGCTCGCCGCGGACCTCTTGGCATTCTGTGGAGGCTCAACAGCCGCTCTGGTCGCCTTCTGGGTGAACGGGCACCTCACATGGATTCTGCTCAGCGTCTCACTGCTCGAAGTCGCAGCTCTCGTGGTGCTGGCCATACAGATAGGCATATACGCGGACCTCGGCCATCGTTGACCCACGTCCCTGCCGATTTCAGCTCTCTTCACCCCGTCGCGCCACGAACACCAGCTCCCACCCCGGCCGGTCCGGCGCGTCCCGTACGTCGTCCACCGCGTATCCCTCGGCGAGCAGGTCCGCCTCCACCTCCCCGCGCTCGCGGAACCGCAGCGTCGAATCCGATGTCAGCGTCTCGCCGTCCCTCGCCCGGAACACGTACGTCCAGCGGAACGACACCAGCGGCCCTTCGACCGCCGTCAGTTCCACCCAGCTCTCGACCGGGCCCACCCCCGGGATCTCGGTGACCCGGTGCGAGGCGGCGCGGTTCCAGCGTTCCCAGGCGCGACGGGCGGGGTCCCGCGTCTCGAAGACCAGGCGGCCGCCCGGCCGCAGGGCCTCGTGGGCGCCCCGCAGCGTCGCCCGCCACGGTTCGGGGTCCGCGATGGCCTGGGCCACGTTCGCCGTCATCGTCGCGAGGTCCACCCGCAGGGGCGGCAAGGCCGTGGCGTCCCCGTGCAGCCAGCGCACGCGCTCCGCGCCCGGCTTGGCGCGGGCGATGTCGACGGACGCCCTCGCGGGGTCCACGCCGATGACGTCCATCCCCCGCTCGGCCAGCAGCAGCGCGAACACCCCCGTACCGCAGCCGATGTCGAGGACCCGGCGCGCCCCGAACTCCTCCGCCATGCGGAGATACGGGAGCAGATCGCCGCGGTCGGGGTCGAGCGGGTCGTAGAGCGCGGCCAGCCGCGGGTCACCGAACTCCGGGTCCACCTCCACTGCCGTCAGCCCTCCCCGCCACGTCCCGCGCCACGTCCCGCGCCACGTTCCCCGCCATGTCCCGCGCCACGTCCCGCGCGCCACTCCTCCGCGAGGACCGACCAGATCTCCGTGTCCTGCCGTACGCCCTTGTAGAGGTAGTTGCCCCGCAGGACCCCCTCACGGCTCATTCCCAGGCGCTCGGCCACCTTGATGCTCGGGCGGTTCTCCGAGGCCACGTGCCACTCCACCCGGTGCATTCCGCGCTGATCGAACACCCAGTCGATGAGAACACGCACCGCCCTGGTGACCAGACCGCGCCCCGAGGCGTCCGGTTCCAGCCAGCAGCCCGCCTCGCACGCGCCGTTCGCGCTGTCGAAGACCCGGAGCATGACCCCGCCGACGAGGCGACCGTCGAGCCAGATCCCGTAGAGGCGGCCGGTGTCGGAGGCCGCCTTGTCGGCGAACACCCGGAGCCATCTCCGCGCCGACGCGAGGTCGGACGTGACGTCCGGCAGACCGACGTACTGGCCTATGTAGTCCCGGCCGCGGTCCATGTGCGCCAAGAACTCCTCGGCCTGCCACGGCTCCAGGGGGCGCAGCTCCGCGCCGTCCTCGCCACCCAGGGAAATCGCGAACATGCCCCCACCTCCACCATGGCCACACCGGTCACACCGATCACACCGATCACACCGATCAGAGCGGCGGCCACTCCGCCGAAGAGCAAGATCCTCGCACGAGCCGCCAGACCGCCGAGCCGCCGAGCCGCCGAGCGGCCTCCCCACCGCCCCCTCGCGGAGGGATGGGTTCCGGACAGAACCCGCCCCCGGACGATCTGGCCGGTCTTGCCGTGGACGAGATAGATGCCCTAGGCATCCAATGGTTTCACGTAAGGGAACGTCTGCGCTTGCGAGGTACGCCATGCCGGAGTCCACCCAGACCCACCCCCCGACCACGCACCCCACCACACACCCCACCACCCCCGAGCCCACCACGAACCGCTCCAGCGACCCCATCCCCTTCCCCCAGGACCGCGCCTGCCCCTACCACCCGCCCACGGGCTACGCCCCGCTGCGGGAGGCCGCCCCGCTCACCCGCGTCACGCTGTTCGACGGACGCCAGGTGTGGCTCGTCACCGGGCACGCGGCGGCCCGGGAGCTCCTCGCCGATCAGCGGCTCTCCTCGGACCGCGAGCACGAGGGCTTCCCCATGCAGAGCGAGCGCCTGGCCCAGGTGCGCAACCGGAGCATCGCCCTGCTCGGCGTCGACGACCCCAAGCACAACATCCAGCGCCGGATGCTCATCCCCAGTTTCTCGGTCAAGCGCATCGCGGCCCTGCGGCCCCGCATCCAGGAGACCGTCGACCGGCTCCTGGACACCATGGTCGAACAGGGGCCGCCCGCCGAGCTGGTGAACTCGTTCGCGCTGCCCGTGCCGTCCATGGTCATCTGCGCCCTGCTCGGCGTCCCCTACGCCGACCACGAGTTCTTCGAGGAGCAGTCACGCCGGCTGCTGCGCGGGCCGGGGGCGCGGGACATCCAGGCGGCGCGCGATGAACTGGACGCCTACTTCTACGCGTTGATCGACCAGAAGCGGCGCGAACCGGGTGACGGGCTCCTCGACGAGCTGATCCACCAGCAGCTCGCCTCGGGCGCGGTGGACCGCGAGGAGCTGGTCAGCCTCGCCACGATTTTGCTCGTCGCGGGCCACGAGACCACGGCGAACATGATCTCGCTCGGTACGTTCACCCTGCTCCAGCACCCCGACCGGCTCGCCGAGCTGCGGACCGGCGTGGCGGCCGGGCAGCCGCTGATGGCCGCCGCGGTCGAGGAGCTGCTGCGCTATCTGTCCATCGCGGACGGGCTGATGCGGGTGGCCAAGGAGGACCTGGAGGTGGGCGGCGAGACCGTGCGCGCCGGGGACGGCGTCATCTTCTCCACGTCCCTCGTGAACCGCGACGGCACGGCCTACGAATCGCCCGAGGAGCTGGACTGGCACCGCGGCACGCGGCACCATCTCGCCTTCGGGTTCGGCATCCACCAGTGCCTGGGGCAGAACCTCGCCCGCGCCGAGATCGAGATCGCCCTGAGCTCCCTCTTCGAGCGCCTGCCACGCCTTCGCCTCGCGATGCCCGCCGAGGACATCCCCTTCAAACCGGGCGACACGATCCAGGGGATGCTGGAACTCCCCGTGACCTGGTAGGGGCGGCCGTGATGAGCGACGACGCGACCGGCACGGTGATCCGTGTGGACCACGACCGGTGCATCGGTGCGGGCATGTGCGCGCTGACCGCGCCCGGCGTCTTCACCCAGGACGACGACGGCTTCAGCGAGGTGATCCGGGGCCGCGAGGACGGCGGCGCCGGTGACCCGTTGGTCAAGGAGGCCGTACGGGCGTGCCCGGTGCGGGCCATCACCGTCACCGGGCGGCAGCTCTGACGCCTCCGGAGTCACCGGAGTCATCTGACACAGATCGTCAACTGGTTGATTCTCACGGCTCTGGTCGCTTTCCCGGTCCTGCGTAGGCTTTCAGGCGCCCCCCGAGAGAAAGAGACACACCCCTTATGCGCGCCCTTGTGGTCGATCACAGTGAGGCCGGACCCGTCCGGTTCGCCGATGTCGATGAGCCCGTACCGTCCGCCGGTGAGGCGTTGGTGGAGATACGGCACATCGGTCTCAACTTCGGAGAGCTGAACTACGTGCGTCAGTGGCCGGCCGGCGCTGTGCACGGTCACGACGCGGCCGGTGTCGTGGTGCGCGCCGCGTCCGACGGCTCGGGGCAGCCCGAAGGGACGCGTGTCGCGGTGGGAATGGCTCCCCACGCGTGGGCGGAGCGGGTGGCTGTCAGCCCCGCCTCGCTCGGCACCGTCCCCGAGGGCGTGGACCTGGCCGACGCCGCCGCGCTGGGGATCGCCGGAGTCACCGCGTTCCGGGTGCTGCGCAAGCGTTCCCTGCTGGCGCGCGACGTGCTGATCACCGGCGCCAGTGGGGGCGTGGGGCACTTCGCCGTCCAACTGGCGGCGCTGGCGGGCGCCCGGGTGACGGCACTCGTCGGTTCGCCGGAGCGGGCCGCCGGGCTCCGTGAACTCGGCGCCGACAGGGTCCTGACCGACCTGGCCGACCTGGCCGACCTGACCGATCTGACTGAGGCCGGGGACCGGTTCGACCTCGTCCTGGACACGGTCGGCGGGCCGTTGCTGGCCCAGGCGTGGAGTTCCCTCGCCGAGGGCGGCACCATCCACCTGGTCGGTTACTCCTCGGGGCAGGAAACCACGTTCCCGGCAGGGGCCTTGTTCGGCTTCGGTGAGCCCCGCAGCATCACCACCTACGGCGACATGACGCCGACCGGCGGGGAGTTGACGGACCTGCTGGGCCTCATGGCCGCAGGGAGGCTCTCGGCACCGGTCGGACTGCGAGGCGACTGGCAGGGCGTGGACGACGCCGTCCAGGCGCTGTTCGCGCGGAAGGTGCACGGAAAGGTCGTTCTTGACGTGGCCTGAAGCTCTGGACGAGGACACGTGTGCCGTCGCCCGCCGGTGGGCGGTTCGCCGTGGTGGACGAGGATGGACCCATGGATGTACTGGCGGAGGTCCTGCGTGTTTCGGGTGCGCGCGGGGCGCTCGGGGTCAAGCTGGAGGCCGGAGGAACCTGGGGCCTGCGGCTGGACTCCTTTCCAGGAGCGGCACTGCATGTGGTGTCCCGCGGCACCATGTGGCTCCACGTCACGGGCGAGAAACCTCTTCAGGTGCAGGCCGGGGACGCCGTCCTGGTGTCGCCGGGCACCACGCACGGGATAGCCGGCGGCGCCGACGTGACGTTGGGTTCCTGCGACCGTGAAGCGGCCGCCCGGGCTTTTGTCGATGGCCGGGCCCTGCGTCTGGGCTCGGCGCCGGTGCGGACGGAAGTGATCGTCCTGCACTATGAGCAGGACCCGGAGGTGCGCACACCGGTGCTCACCTCCCTCACTCGGCCGATGCACGTCACGGCCCGGGAGAACGCGCAGCTCAGAAGGACCGTCGAGCTTCTCGCCGCCGAGCTCGCCCAGCCGCAGATCGGCACCACCGCCGCCATCAACAGCATCGTCGACCTCCTGCTCGTCCAGTTCGTACGCGCCTGGCTGGCCCGCCACCCGCAGGAGCAGTCCGGCTCATGGCTGGCAGCGATGCGTGATCCGGTCGTGCGCGATGCTCTGGCATGCGTCCACGCCCACCCGGAACACCCCTGGACCACGGAGGCCCTGGCCGCCGCGACGAGCGTCTCCCGGGCGACGCTGTCCAGGCGCTTCCGGTCCGCCCTCGGGCAGACGCCGGGCGCGTACGTGACGCAGTGGCGCATCGACCTGGCGTCCGTCCGGCTCCGCGATACCGACGAGCCGGTCGAGTCGATATCCGGCGCGGTCGGATACGGCTCTCCGCACGCTTTCAGCCGTGCCTTCAGACGTGCCCGGGGCATGGCCCCCGGCGAGTACCGTTCCCGGCTTCGCAAGTGAACCGGACCCTTGGGCCGGTCGGAGCACGGATCAGGACCAGGGGCCTGAGCACGGATCAGGCCCGCAGCGTCACCGTGAAACTTTTGCCGTACGCGTGGCGCGTGTCGACGTCGATGCGCGTTCCGCCCGGCGCCGCGCCGACCCGTACCCCGCGGTCGGCCGTGACCACGCGCAGCCGGCGGCCGCGCAGCAGGACCGTCACCGTGTCCCGGCCCATGGTCGGGTCGGACACGGCGACGGCGGTGGTGTTCCCTTTCCGGGTCCGGCGGCGGCGTACGAGGACCGAGGCGGGGCCGTCGATCCGCAGGTCCGCCGTCTCGTGCCGCCCCGCGGTGAAGGAGTTGACCCCCGTCAGACCGAGGCCGCCGTGCGTCACGGCCTGGAGGCGGGGGGAGTTGGCGAGCACCTTGAGCGGGCCACGCACCCCGTGACGGTCGCCGTCGCCGTACCCCCGCACCCCCTCCTCCGTGGCGTTCGGCAGCAAGGCGTACGCGTATCGCCCCGCCCGCGCCCCCGCCGCCGCGTCCACCGTCACGCCGAACACCGACCGCGTCACGGCCGTGTCGGGGTTGGCGGTGCGCACGACCCGGCGGCTCCGGGTGACGCGGTCCAGACTGACCCGGACCGGCGGCGTGTCGAGGAAGACGTAGCCGACGGACGTGTTCCGCGTGGCGTTGGCGTAGCGCAGCCAGCGCAGGTCGGCGGTGCCGGGGCCGGTCCAGGCGCGGCCGTCGACGCGCGCCCCGGTGAGCGTGACCCGGTCGCCGGGAGCGGCGATACGGGCGTCGACGGTCGTCGTCACGGCCCGCCGCCCGGAGCCCCCGGAGCCCTCGGAGCCCTCGGAGCCCTCGGACCCTCCGGGCTCCCCGAGGTCCCCGACCCCCGCCGCGAGCACCACGATCTCGTCGTCCAGCAGGAACCACGACTTGGTGGCCGACGCCCCCCGGTAGACCAGGAAGTCATCCGGAAGCAGCTCCCGGTCGCGGTACGCGGCATCGCTGGACTGCACCATGGCGGCGGTTCCGTACGCCCCGAGGACGGCCCCGCCGGAGTGTCGGTGGGTGCCGCGCGGAAAGTAGACGTACTTGTTCTGCGACTCCGAGGACGACGTGAAGTGGAGCGGGTGACCCGGGTTGTCGTAGTACGGCTTCCCGTAGGCCTCCGGGACCGTGCTGCGCCGCTCGACCGGGGCGGTGACGCCGGCGAGGCCGTACGGCGAGACCGTCGTGTAGTAGTCGACGCCGTACGCCTGCGTCTGGTCCTGCCCCGCGAGATACAGGTAGTGCGCGCCGTCGCCCTGGAACCACGGCATGAGGTTCTCGCCGTTCATGTACTCGTACTTGCTGATCCGGTCGGAGCTGCGCGCGAGCGCGAAGGCGTAGCCCGGTCTGCGGTGGACGGTCTTGTCCATGGCGTTGAACGCGACGCTGCGTTCGCCGGGGTTGAGGTCGGCGGGGGCCACGGAGTCGTCGGCGACGATGTCGGCGTGGCGCACGATGCTGAGGGGCGAGACGAAGCGCGCCGGGTCGAGGCGGGCGCGCGAGGTGGCTTCGAGGTGCTTGACGTACCCCTTCAGCGCCGCCGCCGCGGCCCCGCCGGCCAGCGAGGAGAGGTCGACGACGACCTCGACGACGACCGCCACGTCGGTGTAGCCGGAGTCGGTGCGCGCGACCGCCCTGCCCTTCACCATCTCCATCATCCAGCCCTCGAAGATGAGCGGGGCGAAGCCGTCCCTGACCCAGCCGAAGACCGTCGGTACCAGTTCCTCGCCGTGGGCGAAGCCGGTCCCTTCGAGGATCTTGAGGGTCTGTACGACCCGGCTGAGCAGGCCCTTTCCGTACGAGCCCGTGTACGCGACGGAGCCGTGCTGGATGAAGGAGCCGTCGGCGTAGTGGCCGTCGGTCACTCCGTGGGAGAGGCGGTACGGGTCGATGGTGACGAACACCGTGAGCTGGTCGACCAGGGCCTTGCGGACGCGGGCGTCGCCGTCCGCGCCGAGGAGGGCACCCTGGAGGATGCGGTTGGTGGTGATGTCGGCGAGGTTGGCGCCGGTGTGGAAGCGGGAGTCGAGGTCGACGTCACCGCCGGTGCCGTTGCGGAGGTAGGCGTCCATGGAGGCGACGTAGGTGCGCACCAACTCCGGGCGGTAGGCGCGCACTTCGTCGGCGAGCAGTACGAGCGTCTTGCTGACGTGCTGCGATATGCCGATCTCCCAGTGGAACCAGTTCCCGTAGTAGCCCTTCGACTGGTCTCCGTAGTAGCGCTCGTGCAGCCACACCAGGCCGTCGATGACGCGGCGCCGCACGGCGGTGTCCCCGTACAGCCCGGAGGAGGTGCCCGTGGTGGGCGTGCGGGTGGCGAGGGCGATCTCGTAGAGGCGGCGGTAGGCGGTGTTCAGGTTGGCCTCGTCGGTGCCGAGGACCAGGCCGTCGAAGAGCTCGCCGTCGCCCGCGTCATCCATGGCCTTGAGGTTCGCCCGCGCGGCCTTGTCGATCGCCGCGAGTTTCCCCGCCGTCTCCGGCCGGGCGTTGGACGCGGTGGTCCCCGCGAAGACGTCCACGGTGTTGGCGAGCAGCCGCTCGCGGTCCTCGGCCGCCGTGGCGGCGTCCGCGGGGGCCCGCGGAACCACCGCCAGGAGTCCGGCGGCCGCCAGGGCCGACAGCAGGCTTCTGCGGGTGATCTCCATGCGGGCCTCCACCGCCGAACGACGACAGATTGACAGGCAGATGACGGACGGGCAGGTGACGGGCAGACAGGTCACGCGTAGGCAGGTCACGCGTAGGCAGGTCACGCGCAGACAGGTCACGCGGACAGGTGTACGTGGGTCGGGAACGCATTCGGGGCTTTACAGCAACCTACTCGGGACCGTCCGCGAAGGCGCGGGGCAGCGGGACCGAATGGGCTTCGGACGTACGTTCAGGCGGCCGGAGTCAAGCAGATGCCCCCAGCCGCCACAAGGGTCCCCGCACGACCGTTCGCCCGGGTGTTGATACGGTCCCCACTGATCTTGGTGCGGTACACGGGGGAAAGGGGCGCCATGACCGGGATGCGCTCGGTGCGGCGGCGCACCTGGCTGGTGGCCGGTCTGGCGGCGGTCCTGGTGATCGCGGCGTCCGTGACCTGGTACGGCGTGGCGAGGTCGGCGGAGCGCGAGGACCGGCTCGCGGACAACCGGCGGCAGCTCGCGCGGGCCTGCGAGGGCCTGCTCCCCGATGAGCTGGGCGCCTTGGTGCCGGACGACGAGCGTGGCGTACTGAACGAGTTCGGCACGATGCTCCGCCCCCGCGAGGAGAGCCGGGCGCTGCTCGACTGCACCCTGTCGTGGGGCGGCGGCGGTGACGCCTGGGAGCCGGACGCGATGGCGCGGGTACGTGCCGAGGCCGTCCTGACCCGCACGGACCCCATCGCCGTCGACGGCGGCTTCGGACTCCCGCTGCCGGAGAGCGCGCTCGGCTCCGTGTCGACCGAGTCCCGGATGCGGGGCAGCGAGGTCACGGCCCGGCTCCTCGCCGACTGCCCCGAAGGCCTGCGGGGGCGTGTCCGCCCGGCGCGTGATCTGCTCGTCACGGTGGCCCTGCCCTCGGCGGCCGACGAGTACGACGTCCCGCGCGCCGACAGTCTCCTCGCGTCCCGCACGGCGGTCCGCGTCGCGGACTGGGTGGCGCGGAAGCAGGGCTGCGGCGGCGAGCCGCTGGGCGCGAAGGGCGCGGCGGGCTCCGCCCCGGCCAAGGCGCCGAAGCTCTGCGACTGGCTCGACCCCAAGGCGCTGCCCGCCTTCGCCTCGGGCACGTGGAAGCCCGGCGGGAAGGCGGACGGCGCCTCGGGCTACAGCCCGCGCACCGGTTCGTGCGACCGGCACTGGGACGACACGATCGGCTCGCCCGGGGCGTTCGAGATCAAGGGGGCCGAGGCGGAGAGCTGGTCGGGGGTGCTCGCCGCCGGCGCCTATGACCACTACGAGGACTCCGGTGACGTCCCCGCCTCCGGCGACGTCCCCGACTCTGGCGACGGGTCCGAGTCCGACGCGCCCGCCCCCGACGCACCCGACCCTGATAATCCCGACCCCGAGGGCCCCCTGACGGTCGAGGAGTCCGGCGACGACCCGGCGCTCGCGCTGTGGGCCCGTGCGGAGTGCGACGCGGGGCCGACCTACCACCGCGTCGCGGTCACCCCCGAGCTCACCTACCGCGACGGCCTCGACGAGGGCAAGGCCGTGCTCGAACCGGAGGACCGGCGGCGGTTGTCCCGCCAGGCCCGTGCCGTACTCGACCGCTATCTGGCGGCGCCCGACGGCTGGCCCCGGCGCGCGCACTGCCGGTCCACGAAGATCATGGGAGAGGTGGCGGAGTGGCGCGGCTGACCTGGGGTTCGAGGGCGGGGCGCGTGGCGCTTACGTCCTGCGGGGCGCTGGTCGCCCTCGCGCTGATCGCGGGTGCCTTTTACTGGTGGGGCGGGCCCCGTGAGCGCCATGCGGCGCAGCAGGTACTGGACGAGGCGTGCGGCGGGCTGCTGCCGTCGGCCGAGATGCGGGCCGTGCTGGGCGACGGGCCCTACAGGACCGGTCGCGGCAGGATCGACGTGGAGGTCCGGGGCGAGGACGCCGACAGCGGGGACGCCAACGGCGGGGACGCGCGCCAGGTGACGTGCACCGTCAGCAGCCGGAACGAGCGCAACGCGGGGCACCCCACGCACGACGCGTCCGTCCAGGTCACCGTGGAGAGCGTGTCGCGGCGGCTGAAGTCCGGCGGCGACGGATGGCGTGCCACCACGTCGGCGGACCATTACGAGGCCCAGTATCCGCGCGTGTCGACGGAGCTGCCGCCCGCCGGGCTCGGCCAGGGCTGGCAGGGCATGTTCAGCGCGGGCGAGGTCTTCGGCGGCTCGTCCGGCGGGGAGTCGGCGAGCACGGCGGTGCTGCTGAGCTGTACCGGGAGCGGCGGTGCGGGTGGGCTTCTCGTCACCGTGGACACCAAGGAGGAGGACGCCACGCTCGACGACCCCCGGCTCCGTACGGCCTTCGCCCGCGTCGCCACCGCCACGGCCGAGAAGGCCTCGGAGAAGTGGGGCTGCGACGCGAAGCTCGGCGAGCCGCTGCGGACGGTTCCCCTGCCGGTCGGTGCCGACGAGCACGTGAAGCCGGCCGACGCGTCCGGCACCTGCGCGGGCCTTCCCGGCCGGGGTTCGCGGATCACCCAGGCGTGGGAGGACGCGGGGCCCGGCGGCGGGCCGGTGGAGGTGTGCGTGCTCGGCGGCGGCGGTACGGGGACTCCGGCCGGAGCCGCCGAGCGCCGCCTCACGCTGGTCGCGTACTACGGGCCGTACGCGGAGACGGAACGGCTGCGTCAGCAGGACCGCTACGGCCGGTACTCCGAGAAGCCCGTACCCGGCGAGGCCCCGGCGGGGCGGCTGCCGGGCGGGGGCCAGTGGGCGAGCGCGGTGTGCCGGGCCGGGGGCCCGGCGCTGTACACGGTCCGCACTGGTGACTCTGGTGACGCGGAGGACGGCGAGCGGCTCACCAAGGAGCCGGCGGCGGACCTGACATATGAACGCGCGGCCCTGCGGAAGTTCGCCGCCCGCTCGGCCAGGTCCCACGCCTGCCCTCCGCCGAAGCTGCCCTGACCTCACGGAACCGGCCTCCCCCCGAAGCCGCCCCGACCCACACGGGGCTCCGCCCCGGACCCCGCTCCTCAATCGCCGGAGGGGCTTATTCTTGCTCCCCCGCCGGGGCCGCAGTCCAACAACTCCCGCCCCGAAGCAATTGTGACCAGCCGCGCCCGCAGGGTTGCATGGGAGGCATGGATCTCTCCCGTCACGAAGATCTGACCCCCGGCAGCGGCACCCTCCCGCCCCGGGCCTGGTATCCGGAGTCCGACGCCCCCTCCCTCTCCCTCAACGGGACCTGGCGGTTCCGGCTCTCCCCCACCGCTGACGCCGAAGACGACCGCTTCACCCAGGATGGGTACGACGAGCACGACGGGTACGGCCACGCCCCATGGGGCGACATCACCGTCCCCGGGCACTGGGTGCTGCAAGGCCACGGCGCGCCGCAGTACACCAACACGCTCTACCCCTTCCCCGTGGACCCGCCCCGCGTCCCCACCGAGAACCCCACCGCCGACCACCTCCGCACCTTCGACCTCCCCCCGGACTGGCCCGCGTCCGGCGGCGCCACGCTCCGCTTCGACGGTGTCGAGTCCTACGCCCGCGTCTGGCTCAACGGCACGGAGCTCGGCGGTTTTCAGGGCTCCCGCCTCGCCCACGAGTTCGCCGTGGGCACGCTGCTGCGCCCCGAGGGCAACGTCCTCGCCGTCCGCGTCCACCAGTGGTCCTCCGGCTCCTACCTGGAGGACCAGGACCAGTGGTGGCTGCCCGGCATCTTCCGCGACGTGACCCTCCTCCACCGCCCGGAGCACTCCGCCCGCGACCACTTCGTCCACGCCGCCTACGACCACCGCACCGGAACCGGCACCCTACGGGTCGACGCCGACGCGCGAGGCCGCGTCACCCTCGACGAACTGGGCATCGACATCGCCACCGGCGAATCCGTCACCCTCCCCGTCCAGCCGTGGACCGCCGAGACCCCCCGCCTCTACGACGCCACCCTCGCCACCCCCGGCGAACGCATCCCCCTCCGCATCGGCTTCCGCACCGTCGCCCTCGAAGACGGGCTCATCAAGGTCAACGGCCGCCCCCTCCTCTTCCGGGGCGTGAACCGCCACGAGTTCCACCCGGAGACCGGCCGCACCCTCGATGCCGGGACCATGCGCGCGGACGTCCTCCTCATGAAGCGGCACAACATCAACGCCGTCCGCACCAGCCACTACCCGCCCCACCCCGCCTTCCTCGCCCTCTGCGACGAACTCGGCCTCTGGGTCATCGACGAGTGCGACCTGGAGACCCACGGCTTCCACGCCTTCGACTGGCGCGCCAACCCCGTGGACGACGACCGCTGGACCCCCGCGCTCCTGGACCGCGCCGCCCGCATGGTCGAGCGCGACAAGAACCATCCCTCGGTCATCATGTGGTCGCTCGGCAACGAGTGCGCTACGGGCCGTGGCCTGACCGCCATGGCCGAGTGGATCCGGGCCCGCGACGACAGCCGCCTCATCCACTACGAGGGCGACCGCTCCTGCGCCGACACCGACGTCTACTCCCGCATGTACGCCGACCACGCCGAGGTCGAGCGCATCGGACGGGGAGAGGACGGAGGGCCGGAGAGGCGCGCCGGGCTCCCCTTCATCCTCTGCGAGTACGCGCACGCCATGGGCAACGGACCCGGCGGCCTCACCGAGTACCAGCGGCTCTTCGAGACGTACGAACGCCTCCAGGGCGGCTTCGTCTGGGAGTGGATCGACCACGGCCTCGCCCATCCCACGTACGAGTACGCCTACGGCGGTGACTTCGGCGAGCGGCCGCACGACGGCAACTTCGTCTGCGACGGCCTCGTCCTCCCCGACCGCACGCCCTCCCCCGGCCTGATCGAGTACAAGAAGGTGATCGAGCCGGTCCGCATCGAAGGCGCCGGCGGAGAGGGCGGCGACGGCTGCGACGGAACCGTCCGGATCACCGACCTGTACGACTTCACCGACCTCTCCCACCTCGCCTTCACCTGGTCGTACGAGGTGGACGGCGTGAGCGTCGCCGCCGGTGACCTGACCGTGCCGCCCCTCGCGCCCGGCGAGCGGACGGAGGTGAAACTGCCGCCCGCCCCGACGCGCGGCACGGACGCCGAGACGCTGTGGACCGTACGGGCCGTGCTCGCCGAGGACACGGCGTGGGCGCCACGCGGACACGTCGTCGCCTGGGCCCAGTTGCCCGTGCGGCCGGGCACGGTCCGCCCCGCGCCCGGCGGCACGCACCCTGCCCTTGCCGGCCGGCGGATCACCCTCGGCCCCGCCGTCTTCGACGCCCACGGCACGCTGCTCTCCCTCGGCGACCTGGCAGTACGGGACCTGCGCCTCGACGTGTGGCGCGCCCCCACCGACAACGACAACGGCATGCCGTGGCGCCCCGAGCCCTCCGTCGCCGCACGCTGGCGCGCGATCGGCCTCGACCGCGTCCAACACCGCGTGGACGCCGTCGAACCGGGCGACGACGCCCTGACCGTACGCACGCGCGTCGCCCCGGCCGCCAGTGACCTCGGGCTGCGTGTCACCTACCGCTGGACCTCCGACGGGACCCGGCTCCGCCTCGCCGTCTCCGTGGCGCCGGACGGTGACTGGCAGGTGCCGCTTCCCCGGCTCGGCGTCCGCTTCGGGCTGCCGGGCGCGGCCGGGCGGGTCCGGTGGTTCGGCGGCGGCCCCGGCGAGGCCTACCCGGACAGTCGCGCCGCCTCGATGCTCGGCCTGTACGAAGCGGACGTCGACGCCATGCAGACCCCGTACGTCCGCCCGCAGGAGAACGGCGCCCGTCCCGGCATCCGCTGGGCCGAGATCGACGGCCTCCGGATCGACACCGATGACGAGCCGTGGCTCACCGTCCGCCGCTGGACCACGGAACAGCTCGACGCCGCCGCCCACCGACCCGACCTCACGCCCGGCGACACGGTCTGGGTCAACCTCGACAGCGGCCAGCACGGCATCGGCACGGGTTCCTGTGGGCCCGGCGTGCTCCCGCAGCACGAACTCCACGCACGCGTGGCCGACTTCGCGTACACCTTCAGTCTGACGGAACGCTGACCTTCAGCTCCGCCCAGACGGTCTTCCCCGGGGGGCCGTCCGGGCGGGGCATCACTCCCCATCGGCAGGCCAGCGCCTCCACGAGCAGCAGCCCCCGGCCCGACTCCGCCTCCGGGTCCACCACCCCCGCGATGACCGGCAGCCGTTCCCCGCGCGTGTCCGTGACCTCGACCCGTACGGTGCCGTCCACCGCCTCCGTCAGGTGTACGCGGAAGTCCCGCACCGTCACCGTCCGCCCGTGCCGAGCCGCGTTCGCCGCCAGCTCGGCCGTGATCAGCGCGACGGTCTCGTTGACCACGCCCGCGTAGGGGTGCCCCCAGGTGTCCAGACGGTGCGCCACGAGCCGCCGCGCGAGCCGCGCGCCCCTCGGCGTGGAGCTGAAGCACTGGGTGAACATACGTACGGTAACTGGCGCTTGGGCCTTGGCTCGCACTGTCATGCGCCCACGGTTGCGCTTGCGCGCGGCTTTGACCAGGCGTGGAGCCCGTACCCGACCCGTACGCCGGATCAGCGTACGAGTACGAGGGGTAGACAGTACTGGTCACCGTCCGTGACCATATGGGGCTTGGCGGGGTTCACCATCAGAACATCAGACACCTGGGGGTATCAGCCATGGCCGCCGACACCATCAGCAGCGAACCCGAGCCGTGCGACAGTCTCAAGATTTTCGGCGCGGTCCTTCAAGGCTTCCGCGAACGCGCGGGCCTCACGCAGGAGGCGTTCGCCCGGCGCGTGCGGTACTCCGTCCACTTCGTGGCCTCCGTCGAGCAGGGCCGCAGGCTGCCTCCGGCGCGGTTCGTGGAACGGGCCGAGGAGATCCTCGACGCGTTCGGCATCCTCCGCAAGGCCGCGCAGAGAGTGACCCGCCAGCCCGGCCTGGCGGCCTGGTTCCGCCAGTGGGCGAGCCTGGAGGAGCAGGCGGTCACTCTCCATACGTACGAATGCCGGGTCGTCCCCGGCCTGTTGCAGACCGAGGCGTACGCGAAGGCCGTGAGCTGGTGCGTGCCACCCCTGCCGACTCCCGAAGAGATGGAGGAGCGCGTGGCCGCGCGGCTCGCACGGCAGGGGCTGCTGAGTGTCGACCGGCAACCGGCCGCCTCGTTCAGCTTCATCCTGGAGCAGTCCGTCCTTGAGCGGCGCACCGGCGGTCACGAAGTGACGCGGGAGATCATCGACCGTCTGCTCGACTTGAACGAGCGGCACTGGAACGTCGAGTTGCAGCTCATGCCGCTGCAACAGCCGACGCACTCGGGCTTAGACGGCCCTCTGCAACTCCTGGAAGCCCAGGACCACCAGTGGTTCGCGTACTCCGAAGGCCAGCAGGCCGGACTGCTGATCTCAGACCGGAAAGACATCAGCGTGCTCCAGCAGCGGTATGCCAAGATGCGCTCGCAGGCTCTCACCCCCGAGGACTCCGTGAGCCTGCTGAAGCGGATGCGAGGAGCGCTATGAGCACCAACGAACTGGCCTGGTTCAAGAGCAGCTACAGCGGCTCGCAGGGCGACGACTGCATCGAAGTCGCCCTCATCTGGCGCAAGTCCAGCTACAGCAGCGGCAGCCAAGGCGACTGCGTCGAGGTAGCCCATGGCTGGCGCAAATCCAGCCACAGCAGCGGCAGCGAGGGCGACTGCGTCGAGATCGCCTCTTGCCCGTCCACCATCCACGTACGAGACTCCAAGAACCCCCGAGGGCCCCAGTTGGCCCTCGCGCCCCGGGCCTGGGGGGAGTTCATCAAGCACACCGCGAACCGCTGAGCGAGCAGCATGCGAACCGCACCCGCGCGCGGGCCCTCCGCGCCGCCCGAGCCCACGCCCGAGCCCCCAGCCGGCAGGCTCGTGTCATGGCTCGGCGCCCTGGGGCCGATCGCCGTGGGGTACGCGGTGTTCCAGGCCCTGGTGGGGCTGCTGCCCGTTGCCCTGTACGGGGACACCGCACGCTATTCGCTCGCCCTGGTCAGCGGCGTCGGCACCGGGCTCTGCGCCTGGCTGGCCGGGGCCCTGATGCGGGCGAGGGCGGGCGGGAGCGGGGTCACGGGGACGCTCGACGGGGTTCCGCCGCAGCGGGGTCCCGGCACGGCCACGCGGGGCGGTGGCGCGGGCCCGCTGCCGGGTCTGTCGGCGGCCACGTACGAAACCCTCGCCGCCCGGCTCACGGTCTTCGACGATCCGCTGCGGGGCCGTCTCAGCGGCTGGCCGCACGCGCTGGACGAGCAGTCCCAGCCGGTGCGGCCGACGGCGACAGGGACGGCGTACGGACTGCATACGGTGCTCGAACTCGGCGTACCCGACGGGCGGTTGCGCGCTTCGGAGCTGGTCGAGACGCTCTGGCGGCTGCGGCTGCCCGACGGCGGCTGGGCGGCGCGTTCGCAGGGCGCCGTGCCGCGCCCCGAGGTGACCGCCCTGGTGCTCGGCGCGCTCGCGCGGGCGGGCGCGGACCCGCAGCGGCTCGCCGCGGAGGCGGAGCAGTGCGCGGACCGGTTCCGGCACGAGATGGAGCCCGCCGGGCTTGAGATGACGCACGTGGTGACCACCGTGCTGCGCGGACTGCTGCGCGCGGCGCCCGGGACGGACGCCCTGCCGCGGCTGCGGGACGCGCTCGTCGACGGAGCGGTCACCGATCCGGCCCGGCAGCACCGGCGCTGCTGGGGCGCGCGGCTCGCGCCGCTCGGCGGGCGCCCGGTCGTGCCGTCGCCCGTGCACACCGCGCAGGCCGTGGTCGCGCTCGACCGGACGGCGCGGGTGCTCGGCGAGGACGCGAACGCACGTGCCACCCGTCAGGACGGCATCCGCTGGCTGCTGGCCTGCCCGGGGCCCGCCCACGACGGTTGCGAGGACCTGGAGAGCGGCCACGAGTCGGTGCGCCGCCCGCATCCGGTCGACGCCTCGCGGCACGAGGTGCTGTCCGTACGGCACTTCTCGGCCGCCTGGGTGATGCGGGCCCTGCTGACGCCGGGGGCCAGGGAGACCGCGGCCGAGGGAGGGCTGGACGCGGCCTGGCAGGAGATGCTGGCCGGTGCCGCCGCCTCGGTCTGGCGGCAGCAGAGCGACGGGATCTGGACGTGGGACGGTGACGATCTCGCCCACCCGCTGTGGATGACCTACCAAGGGCTTTCGGTGCTGCGGGCACATGCCGTATGGATGTATCAGCCGGGTGACTGAACCCCCGGCTCCGCGTGCGCGGGTGCTTGCGCGGCTGACGAGGGGAAGAATCCATTGGGTGGTCGGCACGTCCACGACGCGAGACGGCTCCTCGAAGACGCCCTCGACGAAGCCACGGGGGACGATCTGGTGCGGTCCGCCCGGACGGTCATCTCCGAACTCGGCCGCGAGGAACGGCTCCTGCCCCTCGTACGGGAACTGGCCGAGGGCGAGGGCGACCCCTCGGGATGCGCTCTCCTGTCGTACCGGCACGTCCTCGGCTTCGACAAACTGCTGCTCATCGACGGCGGGCCGCGGCACATGCTGCGCGCCCACATCTGGCATCCGGGCGCCGGCGCCCGCGAGGACGTCCACAACCACCGCTCACCGCTGGCGTCGCACGTGGTGCGGGGCGCGCTCGGCATGGAGCTGTACGAGGCGGCCCACGCGGCGTCGGACGGCGGCGTGCCCGCGTCGTGGTACCGCGAGTCGCTGTCGGGCGACGGGGGCGACTGGCTGCTCCAGCCGGCGGGGGGCGCCCGGCTGCGTCTCACGCTGACCATGGAGTACGCGGCGGGCAGTGGCTACGCGCTGCCGCCGGACGTCCTGCACCGGGCGTGGTGCGCCTCCGCGGGCCCCACGGTCACGCTGTTCCTGGAGACGGGAGCGGAGCGGCGCCGGTACACGGACGTGTTCACGGGACCTGGCGCGGCGGACGCGGGCGCGATGGCGAGGAAGAAGCCGCTGGAGGTGTCGGACTACCTGGCGGAGTTGTCCGTACTCGCGGAGCTGATCGGTTGACGCGAGGCTGATCGGTTGGCGCGAGGCTTTAGCTGAAGGCCTGGCGGACGATCTCGCGGTTGTAGTCGTCGATGTCGACCGAGCCGAAGTCGGCCGGTGCGAGCCAGCGGTAGGCCTGGTCGGGCAGGGGGAGCGTCACGTCGAAGGTGAGGGGGCGGACGAGGAAGTTGTCCTGCCAGTTCTTCACCTCGTGGCCGTGGTAGACACTGAGGAAGGAGGATTCGCCGACCTTGTGCATCACTTCGCCGAGGAGCCCGGTCTCCTCCTTGAGCTCTCTCAGGACGCCGTCGCGCGGGCTCTCGTCCGGGTCCAGCTTTCCGCACGGCACGCCCCACACCCGGGGATGGAACCGCTCGGTCTCACTGCGACGCACGAGCAGGACGCGGCCATGATGGGCCACGACGGCCGCCGCGAGCCGGTTGTCACCGGGATAATCCATACCCTCCAACGTAGCGGGGATCGGGGGAGGGTGACAGGCGGCGGGGGCACGTCTCGGCCATCTGGCCGTGTTCTGGCTGGTCGCGCGGGGGCGGAGCCTGGACATTCGTCAACTCATCGCCGTAGCCGGTCACCCACACGGCTCTCAAGGCGTCTGCGCGGGCGGTCTGTCGGGCGTCTGCGCGCACGGCCCGTGGGCCGCGGCCGGGGCACGCCGTGTCCGTTTCGTTCAAGACCCCGCACCGGATGCTTTCCTACGCTGCGAGGCATGAACAGCACACCGATCCCACGCTTCGACCTCATCGGCCTCGTCGTCTCCGACATGGCCGCGTCCCTCGCCTTCTACCGGCGGCTCGGCCTGCGCTTCCCCGAGGACGCCGAGAGCGCCCCGCACGTCGAGGCCCAGGTCCTCGGCGGTCTGCGCATCGCCTTCGACACGGAGGAGACCGTCCGGTCCTTCCACCCCGGCTGGCAGCCGGCCGGCGGCGGCCGGATCGGGCTCGCCTTCCTCTGCGCCTCCCCCGAGGCCGTCGACGCCTCGTACGCGGAGCTGATGGCCGCCGGGCACGAGAGCGAGCTCAAGCCGTTCGACGCTCCCTGGGGGCAGCGGTACGCCACCGTGCTCGACCCGGACGGCAACGGAGTCGACCTCTTCGCGCCCCTCGACCACCTGCCCGTTCAGTAGCCCGCCGAGCGTCAGGCCCGTCAGCTCCCGTACCTCGCGGGCGAGATGGGCCTGGTCGGCGAAGCCCGCCTCGGCCGCCGTGTGTGCGTACGGCAGGCCGTCGCGGGCCAGGGCGAGCGCCCGCTGGAGCCGCAGCACCCGGGCCAGCGTCTTGGGCCCGTAGCCGAAGGCGTGCAGTGAACGGCGGTGCAGCGTGCGGGCGTTGAGCCCGACCCTCGCGGCGGTCTCGGCGACCGGACGCCCGGCGTCCAGGCAGCGGACGACCTCGGCGAGGAGCGGGTCGGGGGGCGCGGCGTCGGCGGCGCGCTCCACGGCGACGGCTTCGAGAGCGGCCATGGGGTCGTCCGCGGCGTCCACCCACCGGGTGAGGCGGCGGACCCGCGCCGAGGTCCACAGATCGGCCAGGTCGACGCGCTGGTCCCGCAGTTCGTGGGCCGGTACGCCCAGCAGGGCCGGGGCGGTGCCGGGAGGGAAACGGACACCGACATGGCGCCCGCCGGTCTCCGTGCCGCCCGGGACGTACGCGCGGGTGTCCGGCCCGGCGACGAAGAGCCGCCCCTGCCTCCACAGCAGATCCATGCAGCCGTCGGGGAGCACGGGACGCACGCCGTCGTCACCACCGACGGCGGCCGGGACGCTGGTCCAGACGACCGCGCCGGCCAGCCGCGACGGCCGCTCGTGATAGCGCGCGACGTGCTGATCGACCACGCCTGTCAGGCTACGCCGCCACGGCCGCGGTGCTCCTGCGGGCTGACCCCGTACACCCTCTTGAAGGCTCCGGAGAGGGCGAAGGCGCTGCCGTAGCCGACCTTGCGGGCGATGGAGGCGATCGTCAGCCCGCTGTCGCGCAGCAGGTCGGCGGCGAGCGCGAGCCGCCAGTTCGTCAGGTACGTCATCGGGGGCTCCCCCACGAGTTCCGTGAACCGCCGGGCGAGCGCGGCCCGCGAGACGCCCGCCTTCGCCGCGAGGTCCGCGATCGTCCAGGGGTGCGCCGGGTCGTCCTGGAGCAGCCGCAGGGCGCGGCCGACGACGGGGTCGCCCATCGCCCGGTACCAGGCGGGGGCCTCGGCCTCGGGCCGGGAGAACCAGGCCCGCAGGGCGGCTATGAGCAGCAGGTCGAGCAGGCGGTCGAGGACGACTTCCTGGCCGGGGTCGGCGCGGCTGATCTCCTCGGCGAGCAGCGGGGTGAGCGGGCAGTCCCACACCTCGGTGGGCAGCACGAGGAGGGGCGGCAGCGCGTCGAGGAGCCGTCCGGTGATCTCGCCCCGCATCTGGTAGGTGCCGATCAGCATCTCCACGGAACCGTCACGGGACTCGCCCCAGGCGCGGAGCCCCAGGTCGGCGTAGCGGGCGACGGGGGCGCCGTCCAGCGGCACGCAACGCTGGCCGGGCCGGATCTCGGCGAAGGGGGCGGTGTCCGGCTCGTCGGCGCAGGTGTAGTGGTCAGGGCCGCGGGCGATGGCGACGTCACCGGGGCGGACGCGCTGCGCCGGCCCGCCGTTCCCGGTGCGGATCCACGCGGTGCCGCGCACCATGATCATGACGGAGAGGGGGGCCTCGTCCGCGATGCGCACGGACCAGGGCGGGTCGAACAGCGCCCGGATCATGAAGGCACCGCGCGCCCGCGGGCCTTCCAGCAAGCCTGCCAGTACGTCCATGGCGGCAGCGTAGACGCAGGCGTATGACCGTGAGCTTTTCGCCGATGGGCGCGGGGCCGGCGGGCCGGTTGACTGAACCCATGACGACGAACACGGACATGACGGACGCGGGCATCCGGACGCTGCTGGTGACGGGCGCGACCGGGCGGGTGGGCCGCCGGGTCGTGGAGTCGGCGCAGGCGGCCGGACTCACGGTACGGGCGGCCTCGCGGAACGGGGCGGGCTCGCGGGACGGGGCGGTGCGGTTCGACTGGGCGGACCGGTCGACGTGGGCGGACGCCCTGCGGGGCGCCGACGCGGCGCACATCGCGTACGTGCCGGATGTCGGGGCTCCCGGCGCGGCCGAAGCGGTCGGCGCGTTCGCGCGGCTCGCGGTCGAACTCGGCGTGCGGCGGCTGACCCTGCTCTCCGCGCGCGGCGAGCACCAGGCGCACGCGACGGAGCAGGCGGTACGGGACTGCGGGGCGCGCTGGACGGTCGTACGGGCGTCGTGGTTCGCGCAGAACCTGAGCGAGGGCCCGCTGCTCGACGGCATGCGCGCCGGGGAGCTGGTGTTCCCCGCGGGCGAGGTGCTGGAGCCGTTCATCGACACGAGGGACATAGCGGACGTGGTGGTGGCGGTCCTGACGGGCGGCGACCGCCGCTTCGCCGACCGCGTCCTGGACCTCACGGGCCCGCGGCTGCTCTCCTTCCGCGAGGCGGTCGCGGAGGTCTCGGCGGCGACGGGGCGGGACATCGCGTACGTTCCGGTGTCGGCCGCCGAGTACGGTGCCGCTCTCGCGGAGTTCGGTGTTCCGCCGCACGAGGCGGAGTTCCTGGTGGAACTCTTCGAGACGAACCTGGACGGACGCAACGCGGAGCTCTCCGAGGGGGTGCGGGAGGTCCTCGGGCGCGCCCCGAGGGACTTCACTGCCTTCGCCCGCGAGTGCGCGGGGGCCGGCGCCTGGCAGTGACCGCCCCGGCCCGGCGGGGTCCGGTCCGCACCCCCACGGGGCTCCGCCCCGGACCCCGCTCCTCAAACGCCGGAGGGGCTGAATTTCCCGCCTACTCCGGAGGAGGCTGCTCGCCGGACTTCTTCGCGTGGGTCCGCAGGCGTGACGTCACGTCGTCCGGGGGGAGGAAGCGGGACCAGCGTTCCGGGAACTCCGAGGGCATCTCGGGGTCGTCCGGGTCCACGTCCGCGTACGCCTCGCGCGCGGCGGCCGCGCGGGCCACCACCTCCGCGGCCTGCGCCTCCCTTATGCGGTCGTTGGCCGCACGCGCCACGGCCGTGGCGACGGACGGCCAGACGCGGTCGATCGCCGCGTTGACGGCCGCGCCCACCAGGACCGCGAAGGCCGACACGCCGATCCACAGCAGCACGGCCACCGGCGCCGCGAGCGAGCCGTAGATCGTCGGGCCCTCCACCGTGCTGGTGAGGTAGATCCGGAGCAGGAAGCTGCCGAGGACCCACATGCCGAGCGCGACCAGCGCGCCCGGCATGTCCTCGACCCACGGCGACCGCACCGGCACGGACACGTGGTAGAGCGTCGTCAGGAAGACCACGGAGAGGAGGACGACGACCGGCCAGTAGAGGATCTGGACGACCGTCGTGGACCCCGGCAGGAGGTCCACCACCGCGTCGGGCCCCGCCACCATCAACGGCAGCGCCACCGAGCCGATCAGCAGCGCCACGAGGAACAGGCCGAAGGCGAGGATGCGGGTCTTGACGATGCCGCGCACCCCGTCGAGGCCGTACATGACGGTGATCGTGTCGATGAAGACGTTCACCGCGCGCGAGCCCGACCAGAGGGCGAAGAGGAAGCCGATGGAGATGACGTCGGGCCGGCTGACCTTGATGACGTCCTGAAGTATCGGCTCCGCGATCTGGCTGACCCCCCGGTCGGACAGGACCGTACGCGACGCCTCAAGGATGTTGTTCTGGACGCTGGCGATGGTGTCCGCGCCCGTCCACGTGTCGACGTAGGCGAGCAGCCCGATCAGGCTCAGGAGCAGCGGCGGCACGGAGAGCAGCGTGAAGAACGCCGCCTCGGCCGCGAGCCCGAGGATGCGGTACTCGATGCACGAGTTGACGGTGTCCTTGAGCAGCAGCCAGGCGGTCCTGCGCTTGGAGACGTTTCGATACAGAACGCGGGCCCGGTTCCAGCGCCCCGCGGGCTGCCCGGGTGTTTCTTTTGCCTGGTGCACCTCCTTACCGTAGCGGCATGGCAGCCACCACCCACACAGTGACCAACCAGGCTCCGCCCCTGGTCGGATATGACGTATTCGCGTCCGACCGGGCCCTCGTGGAGGGCGTGGAGCGGCATCTGGACCCCGCGCTCCTGGGCGAGGCCCGCGACGAGCTCTCGCTGCTCGGCCGCAGCGCCGGTTCGGCCCAGGCACAGGAGTGGGGGACGCTGGCCGACGAGAACCCTCCCGTGCTCCGCACGCACGACCGGTACGGGCACCGGATCGACGAGGTCGACTTCCATCCGTCCTGGCACCGGCTGCTCGGCAAGGCGGTCGGCGCGGGCCTGACCGCCGCGTGGACGCGGCCCGGCGGGCATGTGCGCAGGGCCGCCGGGTTCCTGGTCTGGTCGCAGACCGAGGGCGGGCACGGCTGCCCGGTCTCCATGACGCACGCGGCGGTGCCCGCGCTCCGCGCCGACCCGGCGCTGGCCGCCGAGTGGGAGCCGCGCCTGACCTCGACCATCTACGACCAGGGGCTTCGCCCGGCGTCGCAGAAGGCCGGTGTTCTCTTCGGAATGGGCATGACGGAGAAACAGGGCGGAAGCGACGTAAGGGCCAACACGACACGCGCGCGTGCCCTGGCCGAGGACGGGACGTACGAGCTGACGGGCCACAAGTGGTTCTGCTCGGCGCCGATGTCCGACGGCTTCCTCGTCCTGGCCCAGGCCGAACAGGGGCTGACCTGCTTCCTCGTGCCGCGTGTCCTGGAGGACGGCACGCGCAACGTCTTCGCGATCCAGCGGCTCAAGGACAAACTGGGCAACCGGTCCAACGCCTCCAGCGAGGTCGAGTTCGACGGGACGTGGGCGCGCCGGGTCGGCGAGGAGGGCCGCGGGGTGCGCACCATCATCGAGATGGTGGCCGCCACCCGCCTGGACTGCGTGATCGGTTCGTCGGCCCTGATGCGGCAGGCCGTCGTGCAGGCGGTGCACCACGCCACGTACCGGGAGGCGTTCGGCGGCAAGCTCATCGACAAGCCGCTGATGCGCAACGTACTGGCCGATCTGGCCCTGGAGTCGGAGGCGGCGACGACGCTCGCGATGCGTCTCGCCGCCGCGTACGACGACGGGGGCGAGCAGGAGCGGGCGTTCCTGCGCCTCGCGGTGCCCACGGCGAAGTACTGGGTGACCAAGCGGTGTACGCCGATGGTCGGCGAGGCCCTGGAGTGCCTGGGCGGCAACGGCTACGTCGAGGAGTCGGGCATGCCCCGGCTGCTGCGCGAGGCACCGCTCAACTCCATCTGGGAGGGCTCGGGCAACGTACAGGCCCTGGACGTGCTGCGGGCGTTGCAGCGCGAGCCGCTGGCGCTCAACGCGTTCCTCCAGGAGGTCGGCAAGGCGCGCGGCGCCGACCACCGCCTGGACGGCGCGATCAAGGACCTGCTGACGGAGCTGGCCGACCTGGCGGGCGTCGAGGCGCGGGCCCGGCGCCTGGTGGAGCGCATGGCGCTGGTGCTCCAAGGATCGCTGCTGGTCAGGTACGCGCCCTCGGAGGTCGCCGACGCGTTCTGCGCCTCGCGGCTCGGCGGCGACTGGGGCACGGCGTTCGGCACCCTGCCGCACACCCTGGACCTGGCCTCGGTGGTGGAGCGGGCCGCCGCGCGGCCGTAGCGCGGGCCGCCCGGGAACCGACACGGGGGTGGTGCTGCGCCGACACGGCACCACCCCCGCACTTCAGGCCCCTTGAGGAGCGTGAACACCGCACGGGCGGCGTTGGGTACAGATTCGTCCCCCTGCCGGGACCGCGCCAGGGTTGCAGGAGGTTGCAACGCGCGGCGGCGGCGCCCCCGTCGATTCACTGCCGAGCCATCACGTGGTGGCGTGGCCACAGGGCACGATGAAGGGAAGCCCGGTACACCGGTCCGGTTCGAAAGGACTCCGCGGTGATGAACGCTCCCTCCACGATCGACCTCGAACGAATCTCCGCCATGGACCGCGCCCAGGCCGCGCGGCTCCTGACGGGCGTGCGCGACGCCACGCTCTCCGGACGGCGTCCGCGCGTCCTGCCGCGTCCGGTGATCGGGGACTCCTGGGTGCGCATGATGACCGGCGGCGTCGACCCCGACCGCGGCCACCGGTCGAGTCCGCTGGACGAGGAGGAGCTGGAGCAGCGCAGGCGCGCCTCGCCGCTGGCGGAGGTGCTGCCTGTCGTGCGCCACGCCCTGGTGCCCGTGGCGGACGCCGCGCAGCACATCATGGTGGTCTGCGACGCGGACGGGCGGGTCCTGTGGCGCGAGGGCAGCGCGGCCGTGCTCCGCCGGGCGGACGCCCTCGGCTTCACGCCCGGGGCGGACTGGAGCGAGGACGTCGTGGGCACCAACGGCGTCGGCACCGCGCTGGTGGTGCGGCGCCCGGTGCAGGTGTTCTCCGCCGAGCACTTCGTGCGCACCCAGCACGCGTGGACGTGCACGGGCGCCCCGGTGACCGATCCGCGCGACGGCAGGCTGCTCGGCGTGATCGACGTCAGCGGCCCGCTGCGGACCATGCACCCGGCGACGCTCGCCCTGGTCGACTCGGTGGCCCAACTCGCGGAGGCCCGGCTGCGGGAGCGGCACGAGAGGTCGCTGAACCGGCTGCGGGCGGTGGCGGCCCCCATCCTGGCGCGCCTGGAGGGCCGGGCGCTCGCGGTGGACGTGCACGGCTGGACCGCCACCGTCACGGGGATGCCCCTGGAGGACCGCCTCGCCCTGCCCAAGTCGCTGATGGCGGGCCGGTCCTGGCTGCCCTCGCTCGGCGTCTGCCGGGTGGAGCCGCTGCCCGGCGGTTGGCTGCTGCGCCCGGAGAACCCCGGGGACGAACCGGAGCCGCCCGCGGCCGCCCGGCTCGTCCTGAACGTCAGAGGCGCCCGCCACTGGACGATCACGGCGCTCGGCGGCGCCCGCGACTGGACCCATGAGCTGAGCCCCCGTCACGCCGAGCTGCTCTACGTCCTGTCCACGCACCCCGAGGGCCGCAGCGCCTCCGACCTGGCCCGCGACCTCTTCGGCGACCCCGCCCGCACGGTGACGGTCCGCGCCGAACTGTCCCGCGTCCGCCGCTACCTGGGCGGGCTCCTCGAAAACCGTCCCTACCGCTTCCACGAGAAGGTCCGGGTCGAGGTGATCCTGCCGGACGACCCTTCCGGCCTCCTGCCGCACTCGACCGCGCCCGCCGTGCGCCGGGGGCGGTGCGTGGCGGGGCCGTGAGCGCCCATGATTCGCTGAGCCCCATGAGTCTCACTGTCACCACCTGGTCGCTGGAGCAGACCTCCCCGCGCGACCTGCTGCCCGCCGCCGCGCCCGAGGGCGACGTACGCGTCGTGCGCGCCGAAGTGCCCTCGCCCGAGTTCAGCCGCTTCCTCTACGCCTCCGTCGGCGGCGACATCCGCTGGACCGACCGGCTGTCCCTGACGTACGCCGAGTGGGAGAAGCTGCTCGGCCGGCCGGGCGTGGAGACCTGGGTCGCTTACGACAGGGGCACGCCGGCCGGGTACGTGGAGCTGGCGGCGCGCGGCGAGAGCGGGGACGGGCCGGAGGGCGTCGTCGAGATCGTCTACTTCGGGCTCCTGCCCTCCTTCCGCGGCCGCAGGATCGGCGGCCACCTCCTCTCGTACGGGCTCGCGCGCGCGTGGGACCTGGCGGAGCGGTGGCCGGGGCTCGCGCCGACCGAACGCGTCTGGCTGCACACCTGTTCCAAGGACGGCGAGCACGCCATGGACAACTACCTGCGGCGCGGCTTCCGCCTCTTCGACACCAAGGTCGAGCAGGAGCCCGACGTGCCGAATCCGGGGCCGTGGCCGGGGGCCGCGAGGGACTGACACCGGCCCCCGCCGATGTGACCGACGACACCCTTGTCCACGATACGGGACAAGGGTGTCCGCATTTTGGATAATGCTGGACTGGGCCGAAAGTCCCGTGACACGCTTCCGTCATGGATCGCACTGGAACTGCCTTGGTGAGTCGGCGTCACGTCGACCTCGGCCGCATGTCCAGCGCCATGTGTCCGGCCTGCTGATCGACTCAGCACCGCCGCCCATCTGATCACCGGTCTTCCCTGACTTTCTCCCTGCGCAGCGCCGCGCGCACTTTTCGCATGTGCCGATACCCGCAGGTCAGAGCCGCATTCCCGCTGCCCGAAGGACGATAAATCCATGCCCGCCACGCCAGAGAAGCCCGCCCCAGCCACGCCCCGCCGCAAGGCGAGCCGTCACCGCGGCGAGGGCCAGTGGGCCGTGGGTCACTTCACGCCGCTCAATGGGAACGAGCAGTTCAAGAAGGACGACGACGGTCTCAACGTGCGGACACGTATTGAGACGGTCTACTCGAAGCGCGGCTTCGACTCCATCGACCCCAACGACCTTCGCGGGCGCATGCGCTGGTGGGGTCTGTACACCCAGCGCAAGCCCGGGATCGACGGCGGCAAGACCGCGGTCCTCGCCCCGGAGGAGCTGGACGACGAGTACTTCATGCTGCGGGTGCGCATCGACGGTGGCCGGCTGACCACCGAGCAGCTCCGCGTCATCGGTGAGATCTCCGAGGAGTTCGCGCGCGGCACCGCCGACCTCACCGACCGGCAGAACGTCCAGTACCACTGGATCCGCATCGAGGACGTGCCCGAGATCTGGCGGCGGCTCGAAGCCGTCGGGCTCCAGACCACCGAGGCCTGCGGCGACACCCCGCGCGTCATCCTCGGCTCCCCCGTGGCGGGCGTCGCCGAGAACGAGATCATCGACGGCTCCCCCGCCATCGACGAGATCCAGCGCCGCTTCATCGGCAACCCGGAGTTCTCCAACCTGCCGCGCAAGTTCAAGACGGCGATCTCCGGCTCCCCGCAGCTCGACGTGGCCCACGAGATCAACGACGTGGCCTTCGTCGGCGTGCACCACCCCGAGCACGGCCCCGGCTTCGACCTCTGGGTCGGCGGCGGCCTCTCCACCAACCCCAAGCTGGGCGTGCGCCTCGGAGCCTGGGTGGCCCTGGACGACGTACCCGACGTGTTCGCCGGTGTCATCGGCATCTTCCGCGACTACGGCTACCGCAGGCTCCGGAACCGCGCCCGCCTGAAGTTCCTCGTCGCCGACTGGGGCCCGGAGAAGTTCCGCCGGATCCTGGAGGACGAGTACCTGGAGCGGAAGCTGGCCGACGGCCCCGCGCCCGAGCAGCCCGCGGGCGTCTGGCGCGACCACCTCGGCGTGCACAAGCAGCAGGACGGCCGCTTCTACGTGGGCTTCACCCCGCGCGTCGGCCGCGTGGACGGCACCACCCTCACGAAGATCGCCGACGTCGCCGAGGCCCACGGCTCCGGCCGCCTGCGCACCACCGCCGAACAGAAGATGATCGTCCTCGACGTCGAGGAGGAGCAGGTGGAGCCGCTCGTCTCCGCGCTCGAAGCGCTCGACCTGCGGGTCAACGCCTCGCCCTTCCGGCGCGGCACCATGGCCTGCACCGGCATCGAGTTCTGCAAGCTCGCCATCGTCGAGACCAAGGCCCGCGGCGCCTCGCTCATCGACGAACTGGAGCGCCGCATCCCGGAGTTCGACGAGCCGATCACCATCAACCTCAACGGCTGCCCGAACGCCTGCGCCCGCATCCAGGTCGCCGACATCGGCCTCAAGGGCCAACTGGTCCTTGACGACGACGGCAACCAGGTCGAGGGCTACCAGGTGCACCTGGGCGGCGCCCTCGGGCTCGACGCGGGGTTCGGCCGCAAGGTCCGCGGCCTGAAGGTCACCGCCGACGAGCTGCCCGACTACGTCGAGCGGGTCCTCAAGCGCTTCCAGGCCGAGCGCGAGGACGGCGAGCGGTTCGCCGCCTGGGCCGCCCGCGCCGGCGAGGAGGACCTCAAGTGAGCGAGCGTGCGGCGCCCTTCCACTGCCCCTACTGCGGTGACGAGGACCTGCGACCGAACGAGACCGGCCACGGCGCGTGGGAGTGCGCGGCGTGCAACCGGGCCTTCCAGCTCAAGTTCCTCGGGCTCCTCGCCCGGGGCGTCCAGCGCACCGACGGCGGAGGGGATCGGATATGACGGCCACTCAAGCGCGTGAGACCCGTACGAACGACGAGCTGAAGGCGCTCGCCGAGCAGGCCGGGCGCGACCTGGAGGACGCCTCCGCCGCGGAGATCCTGAAGTGGGCCGCGGACACCTTCGGCCCGCGGTTCTGCGTGACCTCCTCCATGGAGGACGCGGTCGTCGCCCACCTCGCCTCGCGTGCCATGCCGGGCGTGGACGTCGTCTTCCTCGACACGGGCTACCACTTCCCCGAGACCATCGGCACCCGCGACGCCGTGGAGGCCGTGCTCGACGTCAACGTCATCACGCTGACGCCCCGGCAGACCGTCGCCGAGCAGGACGCCGAGTACGGCCCGAAGCTGCACGACCGCGACCCCGACCTGTGCTGCAAGCTGCGCAAGGTGCAACCTCTCGAAGAGGGCCTGACCGGGTACGCGGCCTGGGCGACGGGGCTGCGCCGCGACGAGTCGCCGACTCGCGCCGACACCCCCGTGGTCAGCTGGGACGAGAAGCGGCAGAAGGTCAAGGTCTCGCCGATCGCGCGGTGGACGCAGGACGATGTCGACGCGTATGTGAACGAGCATGGCGTCCTCACCAATCCCCTCCTGATGGACGGCTACGGCTCGGTGGGCTGCGCGCCCTGCACCCGCCGTCTCCTGGAGGGCGAGGACGCGCGGGCGGGACGATGGTCCGGCAGCGCCAAGACCGAGTGCGGGATCCACGGATGACCGCGGGACAGCGGATTCAGGAGAGTCACGTGACCGGAGCCACCGTCTGGCTCACCGGCCTGCCCAGCGCAGGGAAGACGACCATCGCGTACGAGCTGGCGGGCCTGCTGCGCGCGCGGGGCCGGCGCGTCGAGGTGCTCGACGGCGACGAGATCCGCGAGTTCCTCTCGGCGGGCCTCGGCTTCGGCCGCGAGGACCGGCACACCAACGTGCAGCGCATCGGCTTCGTCGCCGAGCTCCTGGCCCGTAACGGCGTCCTGGCCCTCGTACCGGTCATCGCGCCGTTCGAGGACAGCCGCGAGGCGGTGCGCAAGCGCCACCAGAGCGGCGGCACCCCGTACCTGGAGGTGCACGTCGCGACGCCGGTCGACGTCTGCTCCGTACGCGATGTGAAGGGCCTGTACGCCAAGCAGGCCGCGGGCGAGATCTCCGGGCTCACCGGGGTCGACGACCCCTACGAGGAGCCCGAGTCGCCCGACCTGCGCATCGAATCGCAGCACCAGACGGTGCGGGAGTCCGCCGCGGCCCTGCACGCTCTGCTCACCGAAAGGGGTCTGGCATGACCACCGTGGCCACCGTGACCGACGAGGGCACCGACAGCCCCTACGCGCTCAGCCACCTCGACTCCCTGGAGTCCGAGGCGGTGCACATCTTCCGCGAGGTCGCGGGCGAGTTCGAGCGGCCGGTGATCCTCTTCTCCGGCGGCAAGGACTCCATCCTGATGCTGCACCTGGCGCTGAAGGCGTTCGCCCCGGCCGCCGTCCCCTTCTCGCTCCTGCACGTGGACACCGGGCACAACTTCCCCGAGGTCATCGAGTACCGCGACCGGGTGGTGGCCCAGCACGGGCTGCGCCTGCACGTCGCCTCGGTGCAGGAGTACATCGACGCGGGCAAGCTGCGCGAGCGCCCCGACGGCACGCGCAACCCCCTCCAGACGGTGCCGCTCACCGAGAAGATCCAGAGCGAGGAGTTCGACGCGGTCTTCGGCGGCGGACGCCGTGACGAGGAGAAGGCGCGCGCCAAGGAGCGGGTGTTCTCGCTGCGGGACGAGTTCTCGCAGTGGGACCCGCGCCGCCAGCGCCCCGAGCTGTGGCAGCTCTACAACGGCCGGCACGCCCCCGGTGAGCACGTGCGCGTCTTCCCGCTCTCCAACTGGACCGAGCTGGACGTGTGGCAGTACATCGCCCGCGAGGACATCGACCTGCCGCAGATCTACTTCGCGCACGAGCGCGAGGTCTTCCAGCGGTCCGGCATGTGGCTGACCGCCGGTGACTGGGGCGGCCCCAAGGACGAGGAGACCGTTGAGAAGCGGCTCGTCCGCTACCGCACGGTCGGCGACATGTCCTGCACGGGCGCCGTCGACTCGGACGCGACGACGCTGGACGCCGTCATCACCGAGATCGCCGCGTCCCGGCTCACCGAGCGCGGGGCGACGCGGGCCGACGACAAGCTCTCCGAGGCCGCGATGGAAGACCGCAAGCGCGAGGGGTACTTCTAACCATGAGCAACACCACCGCCGTGACCGAGCAGTTCGCCGATCTGTCGGCCACCACCCTGCTGCGGTTCGCCACCGCAGGCTCCGTCGACGACGGCAAGTCCACCCTGGTGGGCCGGCTCCTGCACGACTCCAAGTCGGTCCTCACCGACCAGCTCGAAGCCGTCGAGCGGGCCTCGCTGGGCCGCGGCCAGGACACGCCCGACCTGGCGCTGCTCACCGACGGCCTGCGGGCCGAGCGCGAGCAGGGCATCACCATCGACGTGGCCTACCGCTACTTCGCGACCCCCAAGCGCCGGTTCATCCTGGCCGACACCCCGGGGCACGTGCAGTACACGCGGAACATGGTCACCGGCGCCTCGACGGCCGACCTCGCCGTGGTCCTCGTCGACGCCCGCAACGGCGTCATCGAGCAGACCCGCAGGCACGCCGCGGTCGCCGCGCTGCTCCGCGTCCCGCACGTCGTGCTCGCCGTGAACAAGATGGACCTCGTCTCCTACGACGAGAAGGTCTTCGCGCGGATCGCCGAGGAGTTCACCGCGTACGCCGGTGAGCTGGGCGTCCCGGAGATCACCGCCATCCCGATCTCCGCGCTCGCCGGTGACAATGTCGTCGAGCCGTCCTCCCACATGGACTGGTACGGCGGCCCCACCGTCCTCGAACACCTGGAGACGGTCCCGGTCAGCCACGACCTGGCGACCTGCCACGCCCGCCTCCCCGTGCAGTACGTGATCCGTCCGCAGACCGCCGAGCACCCCGACTACCGCGGCTACGCGGGACAGATCGCGGCCGGCACCTTCCGCGTGGGCGAGTCGGTGACGGTCCTGCCGTCGGGCCGCAGCTCGAAGATCGCCGGGATCGACCTGCTCGGCAAGCCGGTGGACGTGGCGTGGACGCCGCAGTCGATCACGCTGCTCCTGGAGGAGGACATCGACATCGCGCGCGGCGACCTGATCGTGCCGAGCAAGGACGTCCCGCCGTCCACGCAGGACATCCAGGCCACCGTCTGCCACGTCGCGGACGCACCGCTCGGCGTCGGCCAGCGGGTGCTGCTCAAGCACACCACCCGCACGGTCAAGGCGATCGTCAAGGAGATCCCCTCCCGGCTCACCCTCGACGACCTCTCCCAGCACCCGGCACCCGGCCAACTGGTCGCCAACGACATCGGCCGGGTGCTCGTCCGCACCGCCGAGCCGCTCGCCCTCGACGCGTACGCGGACTCCCGGCGCACCGGGTCGTTCCTGCTGATCGACCCGGCGGACGGCACGACGCTCGCGGCCGGCATGGCGGGCACCGCCTTCGCCGCGCCGGACTCCGACGAGGCGGCGGCCGCGGCCCTGGCTTCGGCGGACGACGAGGGCTGGGACTTCTGACCATGTTCTACGTCGACGTGTTCGCGACGTTCGCGAAGGAGGGCGGCCGCATCGGCAGCGGCGCCCTCGGCAGTGGCCAGGGGGGCGTCGCCCGATGTGCGCGATGACGTACGCGCACCGCTCGCGCGCCCACCGCACCACCGCCCCACGAAGACATATACCGCCGAGAGCCCCGGCCGCGCCCTGACGGCGTGAGCGCCGGGCCGACGAGAGGACCCCCTCCCGTGCCAGCCCGCCACACCTCCCGCCACACCGGCCCCCGTACCACCGGCCGCCACGCCACCGGCCCCCGCACCCGCGCGGCCCTCGCCGCCCTGCCGCTGCTCGCCCTGGCCCTGACCGCCTGCGGCTACGGCTCCCAGGCGGACGAGCAGAGCGGCCGGTCGAAGATCGCCGCGGGGGCGAAGAAGATCGACGGCCTGGACAGCGTGAAGATCGGGTACTTCCCGAACCTCACCCACGCCACCGCTCTGGTCGGCAGCCACGAGGGCATTTTCCAGCAGGAGCTGGGCGGCACCGAGGCGAAGTACTCCCAGTTCAACGCCGGCCCCTCGGAGATCGAGGCGCTGAACGCCGGGTCGATCGACATCGGCTGGATCGGCCCCTCCCCCGCCATCAACGGCTACACCAAGTCCCGGGGCAAGAACCTGCGGATCATCGGCGGCTCGGCCTCCGGCGGCGTCAAGCTCGTGGTGAACCCAAAGAAGATCACCTCCCAGAGCGACGTCAAGGGCAAGAAGATCGCCACCCCGCAGCTCGGCAACACCCAGGACGTGGCCTTCCTCAACTGGATCGCCGAGAAGGGCTGGAAGGTCGACGCGCAGAGCGGCCAGGGCGACGTCTCCGTGGTCCGCACGGACAACAAGATCACCCCGGACGCCTACAGGTCGGGCTCCATCGACGGCGCCTGGGTGCCCGAGCCGACCGCGTCCAAGCTGGTCGCCGAGGGCGGCAAGGTGCTGCTCGACGAGGCCGACCTGTGGCCGGACAAGAAGTTCGTGATCACGAACATCATCGTGCGCCAGGAGTTCCTGGAGGAGCACCCCAAGGTCGTCGAGGCCGTCCTGCGTGGCTCGGTGAAGACCAACGCCTTCATCGAGAAGAACCCGGAGAAGGCCAAGGCCGCCGCCAACGCCCGGCTCAAGGCGGACTCCGGCAAGGCACTGCCCGCCAAGGTGCTCGACCCGGCCTGGAAGTCCATCCGGACCACCGACGATCCGCTGGCCGCCACGCTCGACGCCGAGGCCGGCCACGCGGTCGAGGCGGGGCTCCTGGAGAAGCCCGACCTCAAGGGCATCTACGACTTGCGTCCGCTGAACAAGGTCCTCAAGGCCGCGGGTGAGTCCCCGGTCGACGACGCCGGTCTCGGCGTCGAGTAACCACCGAAGACGCCCCGTTCCCTGGATTCCCTGGAGGTGACGACCATGGCGACCACCCTCGCCAAGGCCGCGGAGGACATCGGCACCGCGGCCACGCACGCCGCCCGCATCGAGCACGTGTCCAAGCGCTTCGACGGCCCCGCCGGGCCCCAGCTCGTCCTGGACGACATCACCCTCGATGTCGCGCCCGGCGAGTTCGTGACGCTGCTCGGCGCCTCGGGCTGCGGGAAGTCGACGCTGCTCAATCTCGTGGCCGGGCTCGACAAGCCCTCGGCCGGGTCCATCGCGACCGACGGCCGCCCGGCCCTGATGTTCCAGGAGCACGCCCTCTTCCCGTGGCTGACCGCGGGCAAGAACATCGAACTCGCCCTGAAGCTGCGCGGCGTACCGAAGGCGGAGCGCCGCCCGCGCGCCGAGGAGCTGCTCGAACTCGTCCGGCTGCACGGGGCGTACGGCAAGCGGGTGCACGAGCTCTCCGGCGGCATGCGCCAGCGCGTGGCCCTGGCCCGCGCGCTCGCCCAGGACAGCCAACTGCTGCTGATGGACGAGCCGTTCGCGGCCCTGGACGCCATCACCCGCGATGTGCTGCACGACGAGCTGACCCGCGTCTGGCGCGAGACGAACGTCTCCGTCCTCTTCGTCACGCACAACGTCCGCGAGGCCGTGCGCCTCGCCCAGCGCGTCGTGCTCCTCTCCTCGCGTCCCGGCCGGGTGGCGCACCAGTGGCGGGTCGACATCGCGCACCCGCGCCGCATCGAGGACTCCGCCGTGGCGGAGCTCTCGCTGGAGATCACCGAACAACTGCGTGGGGAGATCCGCCGCCATGGCCAGCACTGAGACGACCGGAGAGGCGAAGTCGGCCGACGGGGCGAAGAACGCCGGCGACGGCCAGGACCTCGCGGGTCTTGAGGCGGGGCTCGACGCCCTGGAGTCCCAGGCGGGACCCGTCCGCACCCCGGTGCGCCAGGTCCTCGTACAGAAGGTGCTGCCGCCGCTCTCCGCGGTGCTGCTCATCCTGGTGGTCTGGCAGGCGCTGGTCTCCTTCGGGATCGTGGACGACCCGAGCAAGCTGCCCTCGCCGTCCGCGGTCTGGGACGAGGTCCGCGATGCCTGGCTCCAGGGCACGCTCCTCGACTACATCTGGACGTCCGTCTCGCGCGGCCTCCTGGGCTTCCTGCTCGCCCTCGTGATCGGCACACCGCTCGGCCTGATCGTGGCGCGGGTGCGGTTCATCAGGGCGGCCATCGGCCCGATCCTCTCCGGCCTCCAGTCGCTGCCGTCGGTGGCGTGGGTGCCGCCCGCCGTGCTCTGGCTGGGCCTGGACAACAAGATGATGTACGCGGTGATCCTGCTCGGCGCCGTCCCCTCCATCGCCAACGGCCTGGTCTCCGGCGTCGACCAGGTGCCGCCGCTGTTCCTGCGCGCGGGCCGCACGCTCGGCGCGACGGGGCTGCGGCACACCTGGCACATCGTGCTCCCGGCCGCGCTGCCCGGCTATCTCGCGGGGCTCAAGCAGGGCTGGGCGTTCTCCTGGCGGTCGCTGATGGCCGCCGAGATCATCGCGTCCTCGCCCGAGCTGGGCATCGGACTCGGCCAATTGCTGGAGAACGGCCGCAACGCCAGCTCGATGCCCATGATCTTCCTGGCCATTCTGCTCATCCTCGTCGTCGGCATCGCCATCGACCTGCTGATCTTCAGTCCGCTGGAGCGGCGGGTCCTGCGCGGCCGCGGTCTCCTCGTGCGGAGCTGACAGCCATGCATCCCACGCAACCCCTGCGTCTCGGGTACCCCGCGAGCCCCATGCACCGGCCCGTGCTGCTCGTCATCGCCCACGGCAGCCGCGACCCGCGGCACGCCGAGACCGTGTACGCGCTCGTGCGCCGGGTGCGGTCGCTGCGCCCGGGGCTGCGGGTGGAGACCGCCTTCCTGGACTTCGACGCGGCCACGGTGCCGGGCGTCCTGGAACGTCTCGCGGCCGAAGGCGTGCGGGACGTCGTCGCGCTCCCCCTGCTGCTGACGCGCGCCTTCCACGCGAAGGCCGACATCCCGGCCGTCCTGCGCCGGGCCCCCGCAGGACTGCGCATCCGCACGGCAGCGGTCCTCGGCCCGTCCCCGCTGCTCACGGCCGCTCTGGAGCAGCGGTTGTACGAGGCGGGGCTCGACCCCGCCGACAAGTCCTCGACCGGGGTCGTCCTGGCCTCGGCGGGGTCCTCCGACCCGGAGGCGATCGCAGTGATCGCTGACATCGCGCGGGAGTGGCGGCACACCGGTTGGTGCGCCGTGCGGCCTGCGTTCGCCTCCGCCTCCCTGCCGCGCACCGAGGACGCCGTGCGCGCGCTGCGGGCCGAGCCCGGGGTGCGGCGGGTGGCCGTCGCCCCGTACGTCCTCGCCCCCGGCTTCCTGCCGGACCGCATCGCGCGCGGCGCCGCCGGGGCCGACGTCCTCGCGGAAGTCCTCGGCCCCGCACCGGCGGTGGCCGGGCTGCTCCTGCGGCGCTACGACGAGGCCCATGTTTCCGGCACCCGCCGGACGGCTCCTCTGGCGCGGACTCCCGCACTGGCCTAGCTTGTGGATCCATGACCCCGAGCCGATCCCGCACGCTGTGGCTGCGGACCGAACCTCTGCACGCGGTGATCTACTTCGAGGAGCAGTGCCGCGGCCTCGGCCGTGCCCTCGGTCTCAAGGGCTTCTGGATGGGGTACTTCGCCGGCCGCACCGCCCCGATGGGCCGTGTGGGGCCCGGCGTCGCCGCGGCGGCACTCGGGGTCTTCGCGCCCGGCATGGTCGAGCGCGCCCTGCCGTCGGCCTGGGAGTACGTGTCGCCGGACCGTGTCGTCGAGGAGCGCGCCCGGCACACGGCACGCGCGCTGCGGCGCCTCGTGCCCGACGTCGACAGCCTGGCGGCCGCGGTCAACGGGCCCCTGGCGGCCGCCGTGGAGGGCGCGCCTCCGCTCGCCCGCCCCCTGTTCGCCGCAAACCGCTCCCTCGCCGACCGCTCCGATCCGGTCGAGCAGCTCTGGCAACTGGCGACCTGCGTACGCGAGTTCCGCGGCGACGCCCATGTGGCGGTCCTCGCCGACCACGGCCTGGACGCCCCCGAGGCGCTGGCGCTCGCCGCCGTCACCGGCCGGGTGGACGCGGCCGGCATCCGGCAGGCCAGGGGCTGGACCGAGGAGGAGTGGGCGCTCTCCGTGGACCGGCTGCGCGGCCGGGGCCTGATCGACGGCTCGGGCCGGGTCACCGAGCGCGGGGTGACCGAGCGCGAGCTGGTGGAGGACGACACGGACCGCCTCTCGGGACACCTCCTGCGCCCCCTCACCAGGGCGACGACGGACGCCCTGCTCACCGCCCTGCTCCCGGCCGCCCGCTCCGTCCTGGACTCCGGCATCCTCCCCTTCCCGAACCCCATTGGCCTGCCCCGCACGGCGGGTTAGAGCCGCTCGTCCGGATCACGCCGGGCCACGCCAAACCGTTGGCCAAGGCCGGGCCAAATCGCTTGCTCGGCAGGCCCCCGGCCCTCTACCGTCTCGCGGATGACACCCGAACTGCGGTCCGAACGCCTGGCGCTCACCGCCTACGTCGCCTCCGACGAGACGCACTTCGTCGCACTGTTCCAGGACGACGCCGTGGGCCGCTGGTTCGGTGAGGGCGTGCAGAGCGCCGCCGAGGACCGGGCACTCTTCGGCCGTATATTCAGCCTCGTCTACGCCGAGGAGCGCTTCCCCGTCTGGGCCGTGCGCCACGACGGACGTTACGTCGGCCATGCCGAGATCAAGCCATCCCCCGAGAGCTGGCTGGACGGCCACGAGATCGTGTACGGCCTGACCAAGGAGAGCTGGGGCCTCGGGCTCGGCACCGAGCTGGCGCGGCTGCTCACCTCGTACGGCCACGAGACGCTGGGGCTTGCCGAGGTGCACGCGACCGTGGACTCGGAGAACACCGCTTCCCTCGCCGTCCTCAAGCGCCTCGGCTACACCCAGGGCCACGAGGTCCACGAGGAGAACGGCAGGACCACTCTGCTCCTCACCTCACGGCTCCCCGCGCCGCCGCCCACCGGAGGAGCTCACTCCTCTTCGTAGGGCGTCCCCTGGTGGTACCAGAGCCGCCAGCCGTCGTCCGTACGCCGCCACAGCGAGCTGCGGTGGGCCTTGTGGCCGTCGCGGTCCGTGTCGAAGGTCAGATGCACCAGGTCCTCGGCGAGCTGCACGCCCCGCATGCCGGACGTCGTGGTGGGGATGGCCCCCGGTTCGGGGCGGGCCATGAGGACCCGCACGATCGACGCCCGGTCCCAGCGCGTCCCGGAGGCCCCGACCTCGGTGAACTCCGGGTGCAGCAGAGCCCCGAACAGCTCGGGCGACGCGCGGACCTCGGGGTCCAGGAGGTGCAGTTCGCCGTCGATGGCGGCATCGACGGCGGGGTTGCGGTCAGTCACGGGTCATCTCCAGGTCATGGCGAAGCGGCCGCCGTGCCCCGTGGGGGTGGGCACGGCGGCCGCGGTCCATCGGGACGGCGAGACTACTCGACGACCTTCAGGAGCTTGTTGGGCGTGCCCTCGCTCGGGTTGGAGATCTTGTCGGGCGTCGCGCCCTCGGTCAGGGCCGTGGCCACGTCCGCGGGCTTGGCGTCCGGGTGGGCGGCGACGTAGACGGCGGCAGCTCCCGCGACGTGCGGGGCCGCCATCGACGTACCGGAGATGGTGTTGGTGGCGTCGTCACCGGTGTTCCAGGTGGAGGTGATGTCCGAGCCCGGGGCGTAGATGTCGACGACGTCGCCGTAGTTGGAGAAGTCGGACTGCTCGTCGTCCTTGGTGGAGGAGGCGACCGTGACGGCCTCCTTCACGCGGGCCGGGGAGCCCTGCGAGGCATCGGTCGACTCGTTGCCCGCGGCCACCGCGAAGGTGACGCCCGAGGCGATGGCCTTCTGCACGGCCGCGTCGAGGGCTTCGTCGGCGCCGCCGCCGAGGCTCATGTTGGCGACGGACGGGCCCTGGTGGTTCTTGGTGACCCAGTCGATGCCCGCGACGACCTGCTCGGTGGTGCCCGAGCCCTGGTCGTCCAGGACGCGCACGGCGACGATCTTCGCCTTCTTGGCGACACCGTGCGCCTCACCGGCGATGGTGCCGGCGACGTGCGTGCCGTGGCCGTTGCCGTCGTCGGCGTCGTCATCGTTGTCGACGGCGTCGAAGCCGGAGGTGGCGCGGCCACCGAAGTCCTTGTGGCTGACGCGGACACCGGTGTCGATGACGTACGCGGTGGCACCCTCGCCCGCGGCGTCCGGGTAGGTGTACTTGTCGTCGCCCGCGGTGTCCGCCTGGTCGACGCGGTCGAGGCCCCACGACGGCGGGCTGTCCTGGGTGGCGTCGATGGTGAACTTCTTCGACTGGACGACCTTGCCGACGGCCGGGTCGGCCGCGAGGCGCTTGGCCTCGGTCTCGCTCAGGCCCTTGGCGGAGAAGCCGTTGATCGCCGAGGAGTAGTTCCGCTTCAGCTCGCCGCCGTACTCCTGCGCCAGGTCGCTCTTGTCGCCCTTGTCGGCCTTCTCGTCCATCATCACGATGTAGCTGCCGGCGACGGCGCCCTTGGCCTCGGCGCCGTACACCTTGCCCTCGGCGGGGGTGGCCGCACCGGCGAAGGAGGTGGCAAAGACCGTGACGCCGATCGCGGTGGCGGTGGTGGCTATCGCGGCGGTGAGCTTCATCGAGCGAGCGCGCTTGTGAGTTGCCATGAAGAGGGGTCTCCTCGTGGTGCATGTGGGGGGATGTGGGGGGTATTCAGCTGTCTCGCGTGGGGTGCGCCGTGGCGACAAAGCCGTCGCGACAGCCCCTGCGGCCCGGAAGATCTCCGGGTGTTGGGACGAAACCCTGACGGATTGACGCGCGCAGATCAATACCTTCATGCAGCTGTGACTTGTTCAACAAGGTTCTGTAATAACAAAGGGGATCTGTCACACGGGAACGGACATCCAGAGCCCGAATCCCCCCAACTCGGGCCCCACACCACGTCACACCGTGGTGGCGACCCGCTCCTCCTCGAAGGAGTCGATCGTCCGCGTGAAGTCCCGCGTCGAGAGCAGCAGTTTGTAGATGATGGCGAGCTCGAAGACGAGCAGGAGCACGCCGGACACGATCGTCGCGGGCATCACCACGTCGAACAGCGGGCCGATCATGAAGACGCCCATCTGGAACTCGATGCCGCTGACGAGGTGCGCCCGGATGCGGTGCCGGAGCAGGAAGGAACGGGCCCGCAGATAGAGCGGGAACTTGCGCCGGAACTCCTGGTGCAGGTCGATGACCCGAGCCTTGGGCTCGGCGCCCGCAGGCCCCTCTTCCCCGTCGTTCCCGGCCTCAGCCTCGGTCCCGGTCCCGGGCACGGCCTGAGCGGGCACGGCCTGAGCGGGCACGGTATACGGGGCCTCGCCGCGCGCCCTCTGGAGGTCCTGCTCGATGTCCGCCTGGGGGTTGTCCCGCAGCAGGTCCTCCATGAAGGCGAGCTCCGCCTCGTTCTGCGCCCGCCGCGCCGCCCGCATGCGCGTCTTGATCTGCTTGCGCATGGTGTGACGGATCTTGAAGATCTCCAGGGAGTTGATGTACCGCAGGGTGTCGAGGCCCACCACGGCGAGCGCGAGCCAGATGTAGAAGGTGTCGCCGGTGCGCTCGTACTGGCCGCCCATCAGGGCGACGCCGCAGACCATGACGCGGATGCGGTCGAAGACGAAGTCGAGCCAGGCGCCGAAGACGGAGCCCTGACCGGTGAGCCGGGCGACCTTCCCGTCCATGCAGTCGAGGATGAAGCTGAGGTGGTAGACGACGGCACCGAGAACGAGCCACTTCCAGTCACCGAACGCGAAGCACGCGGCGGAGCCGAGCCCCAGAAGGAACGCACCCCACGTGATCTGGTTGGGCGTGATGTTCGTGCGCATCGCGGTGAACCGTACGAGCGGCGTGGCGACCGGGTCGACGAGCAACACGGTCCACCACGCGTCGCGCTTCTTCTCTGTGATGCGGCGCACCTCGGCGAGGGGCGGTATGTCTCGGCGCATGGGGGTCAACTTCCTGGTGTTCGACGAAAGTTCACCTCACGCTAGGGAGATATTCGCTCAAGGGACAAGATCCCCCTCGTGCAACCTTTAACGGGGGGTAACGGTCTGCCTTTCAGGACGAGTCAATAGCCCTGCCAGAACAAGGCCACGTTACCTGAGCGTTACCGAAAAGCGTGACGGAGCGTTACATCGAAAGTGGAACCACCGGGCCCCGCTCATTTCGATGGCGAACGACGAGACGGCCCCGGCCCAGGTCGGATCGGGTCGGGCCGGGTCGGGTCACGCCTTCGCCTTGGGCAGCTCCGCCTCGATGAGGTCGGCCGCCCGCGTCGTGCCGCCCTCGGCCGCCATGGAGACCTGGATCTCCGCCAGCCTGCGCGCCACTTCGGGGTCGTCGACCAGCGCGAGGACCGCCTCGCGCAGCGCCGGCGCGTCCGCCTCCGCCATCGGCAGATGCCGGGCGACGCCGAGCCCCTGGAGCATGTCGGCGTTGCCGAACTGATCCGTGGCCAGCGGTACGGCGACCATCGGCGTGGCGGTGGCGAGCCCTTCCTGACTGCCGCCCGCACCGGCGTGCGTGATGAAGGCGTCGGCCTTCTTCAGCACCGCGAGCTGCGGCACCCAGGACCGCACCTCCACATTCCCCGGCACATCCCCCAGTTCGCCGCCCAGTTCGCCCACGTCGACGTGCTTGCCCACCTGGAGCACCACGTGCCAGCCCGGCAGGTCCCCGAAGGCCTTGACGCATTCACGGTAGAACGCGGGCTGCTTGGTGAAGGCGGAACCGAGCGAGACGAGCAGCACCTTCCCGGCATCGGCGGGCCGCTCCCAGGCGCCCTGCGCCGCCCGGTCGCCCTGACAGGCGCCGACGAACGTGTGCACGCTCTCGTCGACCCGGTCGGCGTGCGGCTGGAGCGCCCTCGGGATCAGCACGAGTGACCGCGACGGCCGGCCGACGAAGGAATCAGGGTGCTGGTCGATCCCGTTCTCGGCCAGCCAGGCGGTGAAGCGCGCGTAGTAGGCCTGCCCCCGCTCGGTCGCCTTCAGCTCCGCGTACATCGGTCCGGCGACCTCTTCCTCGTACCCCTCCCAAGCGACGAGGTTCGGCGAGAGCGAGATCTCGGGGACGCCCCAGCGGCGGGCGAGGACGCGCGCGGGGTACGAGGTGATGTCGTGCAGTACGAGGTCGGGCTCGTCCCCCTCGTACGCGCGGGCCAGCTCCGGCAGGACCTGGATCGCGTCGGCGAGGAACGGCTCGATGTGGTCGATCAGCTCGGTGCCCCAGGCGTCCGGGTCGGCGTCCGGCGAGGGCAGTGTCGTGGTGTAGGGCCGGGGTTCGGCACCGGCCTCGGCGACCTTCTCCGCGAAGGCGTGCGGAATGGCGTACGTGACGCGGTGCCCCCGGGCGACGAGCTCACGGATGACGTCGAGGCTCGGATTGACGTGGCCATGGGCGGCGATCGAGAACATGGCGATATGGGCGGGCCGGGGTGTGGTCATACCCGGCAGCCTAAACAAGACGAGACGTCTCGTGCAACACCTTTCACGCGTCAGCGGCGGCTACTCGATACCGGGCTCCCCGGCGGCAGTCTCGTTGTAGCGCAGCAAATACTCCGCGAACCGGGACAGATCCGGCCCGCTCCACTCGGCGAGCCGCTCGCGGAAGGCCATCCGGCGGGCGTTGCCGACCTGCGCGAGGACCTCGTCCCCCCGCTCGGTGAGGTGCAGCACGTGCACCCGGTGATCGGCGGGGTCCCGCCGCCGCTCGACGAGCCCGGCCTTCTCCAGCGCGCCGACCTGCCTGCTGATCGTCGACTTGTCGAGCGTGTAGTGCGCGGCCAGATCCGTGGCCCGGCAGCCGCCCTGGAACTCGAGGTGCCCGAGGAGGGTGAACGAGACGAGCGAGAGCTCGGGGTGCATCCGCGCGGCGGTGGCACGGGCGCGGCGCGCGAAGGCGGTCATCTCACGCTGGATGGTCTCGATGGCGGCATCCCGTGACGGGGGCGCCGTCTCACCCGGCTCCCCTGCCGCGGAATCCGCCGTCACCCCGGCCGGGGCCGGGGACTTGTCCGGCTCGCTCACGTTCCACCCTTCCCCTGGATGGTTGCAGAGTACAACGTGACGAGGCCGGTGGGCGTGTGAGGGAGGCCGGTGGCCGTGTGAGGTCGGCCCCCGCCCGCTACCGCTGGTAGCGCGCCAGCACTCGGTTGCCGTCCTCCACCAGGCGTTTGCGCAGCTCCGCCATGTCGATCGCGCCGCTGTAGTACTCCTGGAGCGCCGGGGTGGCCACTTTGTCCTTCCACTCCGGGTAGCCGCGCACCGCCTGGGCGGGGGCCGAGCGCAGGTGCTCGGCGAGGGCCGTGCCCGTGGCCCAGTCGTGCTTCTCCGTGTGCAGCGCGGGGTCCTTCAGCGCCTCCTCGCCGGTCGGCAGCATCCAGTCGCCGCGCGCCAGCTTCACCATGTTCTGCGGCTGGAGGAAGAAGTCGATGAACTCCGCCGCCTCCTTCTTGTGCGGGCTGTCCTCCGAGATGGACAGCGTCTGCGGGCTGACGCCCTGCGCGAGCCCCTCCGTACCCGCGGGCGCGGGCAGCACCTGCCAGTCGAAGCCCTTGGGGGCCTGCTGGGCGATCTGCTGGCGGTAGGAGAAGCCGAGCGGGACCATCGCGTACTTGCCGCCGAAGAAGCCGGGGAGCGTGTCGGAGCCGCCCATGCCGAGGGTGACGTCCGAGGCGCTCCTGTCCTTGTTCACCTGGTCGTGGACCGTGCGCGGCATGGTTTCGTCGCCCTTGCCGAAGCGGACGTCGACCTTGCCGTCCTCGCCCCGGTGGAACATCTGGCCGCCCGCGGACAGCGAGAGGTTGAGCGTCGCGGAGACCGGCTCCTTCAGCGGCCAGGCGACGCCGTACTTCCCGTCCTTGCCGTCGCCGAGCCGCGCGGTGACGCGTCTGAACTCCTGCCAGCTCCAGGGCTTCTCGGGGGTCGGGATCCGTACGCCCGACCGCTTCAGCCACTTCGCGTCGGCGATCAGGACGCGCGGCTCCTGGAGGAACGGGACTCCGTAGACCTTGCCGCCGAACGTCGTCGTCTCCCAGCTCCGCTGCGGGATGTCCGACTTGAGGCGCTCGGGCAGGAGGTCGCCGAGGTCCGCGAGATAGCCGCCGTACGCGAAGTCGGCGAGGTCGTCCGAGGCGTCGTGGATGATGTCCGGCGCCTCGCCGCCCTCGAAGGACGTGAGGAGCTGGTCGTGGACGCTGTCCCAGCTACCCTGCACGTACTCGACCTTGACGTCGGGGTGCGTGGCGTTCCACTCCTCGACCAGTGCCTTGTTGGCGTCGACGGACTCCTTCTGCCAGGCCAGGGACTGGAACTGGAGGGTGATCCGGCCGTCGTCGTCGCCCGCGCCGCCGCTGCATCCGGCGAGCAGCAGGGTGAGCGCGGTGGCGGCGCCGAGGAGGCGGGCGCGGCCGGAGCGGAACCGTGGGGTACGCGTCACGCCTTCACCGCCCCCGCCAGCATGCCGCCCGTGATCCGCTTCTGGATGATCGCGAAGATGACGAGCGAGGGGATGGTCGCGAGGAAGGCCGCCGCGGCGAGCGGGCCGAGGTCCGCGACGCCCTCCGCGCCGATGAAACGGTTGAGGATGACCGGCAACGTCTGCTTCTCCGGGGTCTTGAGCAGGACGAGCGCGAAGAAGAACTCGTTCCACGCGGTGATGAAGGCGAACATCGCGGTGGCCACGATGCCGGGCGCGAGGAGCGGCGCGACCACCGAGACGAACGTCCGCACCCTGCTCGCGCCGTCCACCGCCGCCGCCTCCTCCAGCTCGGCGGGCACGGCACGGACGTACCCCACGAGCATCCACAGCGCGAAGGGCAGCGACCACACCACATAGACCATGATCAGGCCGAGCAGGGAGTTGATCAGGTGCAGGTTCTTCAGGATCAGGAAGAGGGGGATGATGATCAGGACGAACGGGAACGCCTGGCTGATCACCACCCAGCCCGTGGCCGCCTTCGCGAGGCGGCTGCGGTGCCGCGCCATGACGTACGCCATCGGGGTCGCGACGACGACCGCGATCAGGGCCGCGCTGCCCGCCGCGACCAGGGAGTTTCCCGCGGCCCGCAGCAGCGGCTGCTCGTCGAAGGCCTGCCGGAAGTTCTCCAGCGTCGGGTCCTGCGGGATCCACGTGGGGTGGAGGCTGCCCAGCTCCCGCGCGGGCTTGAAGGCCGTCGAGATCAGCCAGAGGAACGGGAAGGCCAGGAAGACGAGGTAGGCGGCGAGCGCCGCGTACTGCGCGGCGCGCGTGGTCTTCTTCGTACGCGTCATGCCTCGTCGCCTCCCTTCAGGCGGCCCACGAGGTAGCAGGCGAGGATCACCGAGATCACGGCGACCATGACGCAGCCCATGGCGGCGGCATAGCCGAACTGGCCGTAGCGGAATGCCTCTTCGTAGGCGAACAGCATGGGCAGGCGGGTGCGGCCGCCGGGGCCGCCCTGGGTGAGGACGTAGACCAGGGCGAAGGAGTTGAAGTTCCAGATGAAGTTGAGCGCGGTGATGGCGAGGGCGATCGGCTTGATCGCGGGCCAGGTGACGGTGCGGAACCGTCGCCATGCACCCGCGCCGTCCATCGCGGCGGCCTCGTGCAGCTCGCGCGGCGTGTTCTGTAGTCCGGCGAGCAGGGCGACGGTGGTCTGCGGCATGCCCGCCCAGATGCCGACGACGATCACGGCGAAGAGCGCGGTGGCCGTGCCGGTCAGCCAGTCCTTGCCCTCCCCGAGGCCGAGGCCGGAGAGCGTTTCGTTGAGCACGCCGGCGTCCGGGTGGTAGACGAGCCGCCACATGATGCCGACGACGACCTCCGGCATCGCCCACGGGATGATCGCGAGCGCCCGCGCCAGCCAGCGCATCCGCAGCGGCTGGTTGAGCAGCAGGGCGAGGCCGAGCGCGAGGAAGAACTGCGGCACGGTGACGCCGAACGCCCACAGCAGGCCGATCCGGAACGAGTCCCAGAACAGCGTGTCGTGCAGCAGGTCCTGGAAGTTGAGCCCGCCGATCCACTGGGTGGGTTCGGTGCGGCCCGACTGGGAGTCGGTGAAGGCCAGCGCGATGCCGTAGAGGAGCGGGCCGACGCTGAGGACGAGGATCGGGATCAGCGCGGGCAGCACGAGGAACCACGCGCCGTGGTCCGCCGGTCGCGAACCTGGCGTGCCTCTCGCTGACCGCTTCGTCGCGGTCGCCAATGTCACGGGATCGGCTCCTTTGGGCGGCTGGTGTGGGTCCGGCCGCCCTGGCGGCCCCCGTCATCGTGCTGATGTGATCTTGATACGTCAAGCGGCTGCGCAGCCCGCGCACACGCCTTGGCCAGTGCGAATGCGAGACTGTCGGCGATCCGGGTGATGGGTGCGGGAGGCACGGGATGGACGAGGCACAGGCGCGGCGTGTACTGCGCGCGGCGGCTCCGGCGGTGGCGACGAGCGGGGCCGAGCTGATCGCGCTCGGTGAGAACGCGGTGTTCGCCGCCGGCGATCTCGTCGTCAAGGTCGGGCGCGCCGCCCCCGAACTGCTCGCCCGGGCCGAGCGGGAACTCGCCGTCGCCCGGTGGCTCGAACAGGCCGGCGTCCCCGCCGTGCGCGCCGCCGAAGACGGGGCCCGCCTCGTGGACGGCCATCCGGTCACGGTCTGGCACCGGCTCCCCGAGGCCGTGCGCCCCGCCGAGCCGCGTGACCTCGCCGCGCTCATCCGTCTCGTACACGCCCTTGAACCCCCTTCCCTGGAACTGCCCCGCCGTGAACTGCTCGGGGGTGTCGAGCGCTGGCTGCGGCTCGCGGGCGACGCCATCGACCCGGCCGACGCGGACTACCTCCGCCGGCGCAGGGACGGCTTCGCCACCGCCTCGGCCGCGCTGGTCCCGCGCCTCGCCCCGGGCCCGATCCACGGCGACGCGCTGCCCCGCAACGTCCTGGTCGGCCCGGAAGGCCCCGTCCTCGTGGACCTGGAGACGTTCTCCTCGGACCTGCGCGAGCACGACCTGGTCGTCATGGCGCTCTCCCGCGACCGCTACGGCCTCGCGCCCGAGGCGTACGACGGCTTCGTGTCGACGTACGGCTGGGACGTGCGCGAGTGGGACGGGTGTGCCGTGCTGCGCGGGGCCAGGGAGACCGCGAGCTGCGCCTGGGTCGCCCAGCACGCGCCCGCCAACCCGAAGGCGCTCGACGAGTTCCGCCGCCGGGTGGCGTCCCTGCGGGACGGCGATCCCGAGGTCCGCTGGTACCCCTTCTGAGCCCGGCGCCAGGAGCCCTGCGCCAGGAGCCCTGCGGCAGGAGTCCTGCGGCAGGAGTCCTGCGGAAGAGCCCCGCTAGCTCTCCCGCAGGGGCCACACGTCGTCCACCACGGCGTCCGCGTTGCCCTTGCCGCGCAGGAAGCTCTGGAAGTCCGCCGCCCACTGCGCATACCACTCGGTCTGGCGGCGGTGCAGCTCCGCCGGGCCGAGAGCGGCGACCTTGGGGTGGCGGCCGGCTATCGCGCGGGCGAGGCGGACCGCGGCGAGGGCGTCGGCGAGGGCGTCGTGGGCCGACTCCAGGACCACGCCGTACTCCGTGCAGACCGCTTCCAGATTCCGCTTGCCCCTGCGGTAGCGGTCCGCGCGGCGGTCGATCGTGTACGGGTCGATGACCGGTCCCGGCTCGGCGCCGTCGAGGCGCTCGCGCAGGGACGGCAGGCCATGCCTCCGCAGTTCGGCGGAGAGCAGGCTCAGGTCGAAGACCGCGTTGTACGCGACGACCGGGACGCCCGACAGCCAGTACGACGTGAGGACGTCGGCCAGTGTCCCCGCCACCTCGTCGGCGGGTCTGCCCTCGGCCACCGCTCGCTCATTGGTGACGCCGTGCACGGCGACCGCGTCGGCCGGTATCGGAACGCCCGGGTCCGCGAGCCAGGTGCGGTGCCCCAGCGTCTCACCGGCTTTGAGCTCCACCACCGCCGCGGTGACGATGCGTGACTCGGCCGGGTTTGTCCCCGTGGTCTCCAGGTCGAACCCGACCATCAGCTCTTGGTGCCAGCCCATGGCCGCCCCCTTCTTCGTGGTGCTTTCCCCCAGTGACCACCACGATCGCACGCACCACTGACAACGGCAGAGCAGCGTTCACGAGACCGGCCGCGAGTCCGCCCACGCCAGTTCGAACTCCTCGCGATACGTGGCGAAAAGACCGCCTTCGCCCGTATCGTCCGACTTGACCACCCGGCCACCGCCGCGCAGCACGAGCACCGGCGCCTCCATCCCCCGCGTCCTGCGCAGATACGACTGGACGACGGCGATACCGTCCGGCCCGTCCCCGTCGACCAGGTACGCGGTGAAGCGCGGCGTCTCGTCGAAGACCTGGATCTCGAAGGCGCCCGGGTCCCGCAGGCGCGCCCTGACCCGGCGCATGTGCAGGATGTTCATCTCGACCGTACGGCTCAACTCGCCCTTCTTGATGCCCAGCTCGCGCTCGCGGCGCTTGACCGCGCTGCTCGCCGGGTTGAGGAAGAGCAGCCGCGCCCGGCAGCCGGACTCCGCGAGCCTGACGAGACGGCGCCCGGAGAAGTTCTGGGCGAGGAGGTTGAGGCCGATCCCGATCGCGTCGAGGCGGCGGGCACCGCCGAAGATGTCCTCCGCGGGGAACTGCCGCAGGAGCCGCACCCGGTCGGAGTGGACGGCGACCACGTCCGCGTACCGGTCGCCGACCAGGTCCTCGACGGCGTCGACGGGCAGGCGCCGCCCGGACGGCGTGTCGGTGCCCGCGCCGAGGATGTCGAGCAGCCTGGCCGAGGCGCGCTCGGCCTGGGCGAGGACCGCCTCCGAGAGCGCGCGGTTGCGCGAGACGACGTTGCGGGTGACCTCCAGCTCGTCCAGGGCGAGCTCGACGTCGCGCCGCTCGTCGAGGTACGGCTCGAAGCACGGCCAGTGCTGCACCATCAGCTCGCGGAGCTGGGGCAGCGTGAGGAAGCTGAGGACGTTGTCGTCGGCGGGGTCGAGCAGGTACCCCTTGCGGCGGCTCACCTCGCGCACGGCGACCGCCCGCTGCACCCACTCCTGGCCGGCGGGCCCGGCGGCGGCCACCACCCAGTCGTCCCCGTGCACCGGTACGTAGATCGGGCGCAGAACAGCGGCCACGACCGCGCGCAGCCGCTGTTCCACCAGGTTCAGCCAGATGTAGGCCCGCCCGGCCCGTTGGGCGCGCGTACGGACCTCGCGCCAGGCGTCGGCGTCCCACTCCAGCTCCGGACCTATCTGGGACGCCGTCTCCATCGGCCGCGCCAGCGACACCGCTCCGGCGGGTACGTCCGCGGAGCCCCCCTCGTGACCCTCGTCACCTGGGGGCAGCTCCCGCCCACCCGAGCTCACCCGCGCACCCGCCTTCCGCTCCCCCGCACACTCCCCCGGTCAACGATCAAGGAAGGGTACTCCGGGAGCGGCGGGCGGTGCAGCCCGATGGGCAGGGTCGTTTCTCAACCGCCCATCGGCGGCTGACCGTTCTGCCCGGCGAGGTCCTGCGGAGTGAGCGGACTCATAGCGGTGACGTCACGCGCGGCGAGCGAGAAGCCCTGCCAGTGGACCGGCATCGGCTGCTGGTCCTCATCACGGGCGATGTGGTGGAAGCCGACGTGCACCCAGGTGACGGGGTGCGTCATCGTCTGGCCGTTCACCCACTTGTCGACACTGGTCGGCGCTCCGCCCGCGCATCCCGGGTTGTTGCTCGCGTACTGCTCGCACTTCTTGTACTGGGTGAAGTACACGTCGTGCTTGGTGAACTCCCGGCCCGCGTGCTTGCTGCTGGCCCCGGGCACGATCTCGTACGACCTGGGGTGGCCGTCCTTGTTCTTGCCGGCGCCGCTGACGACGCGCCACCAGCGCATGTCCTTGCGGTCGCCCGCGAGTTCCTTGCTGACCTTGGTGCGGGTGGTCTTCGTCTTGGGGCTGCCCTGGCCGGTGGGCGGGGTGACCTTGGAGTCGTACTGCTCGACCTTGGCCTTCGGGGAGCCGTCCAGGCCGAAGTTCAGCCGCCAGAAGACGTTGTGCGCGTGGCTCTCGGCCTTGGCCTGGTCGCCCTTGCCGATGGGCCAGCCGCGGCTGTCGCCACCGTCGTAGTCGTACGGCGAGAGGCTGCCGGTCGCGCCGACGTTGGAGCTGATCGTGCCGTCCGAGGAGAAGCGCCACTCGGTGATGTACTCGTACCAGGAGGCCTTGTTCACGGTGTAGACGAGCAGGTCCTTGCCCTGGCCCGTGTAGACCTTGCCGGTGCCGCCGGTGCTCGGGTCGTCGTTCAGGCGGTAGGCGTGCCCACGCGCGCGCGTGGTGGTGCACAGGCCCTTGACGTTGCCGCGGTTGGGGACCTTGACGGTCTTGATGGTGCCGCCGGGGCACTCGCTCGTCTTGAGGTTCTGCAGCGCCTGGCCGAAGTCGGTGCCGGTGACGTCGTCGTACTCGGCCTCACCGTCGTCATAGGGGACGTGCACCTGCGCGAGGCGGGCGCTGGTCAGGACGGGGATCGGCTTGGGCTCGCCCTTGGGCTGGTAGCTGATCTTGTCGAGTATCAGCCCGGAGAGCGTGTTGTAGTGCCAGCACATGCGCCAGGTCGTGCCGCCGTCGAGGGTCTGCTCGATCTTGTAGGCGTCGCTGCAGTCGGCCGCGGCGGCGGGCGCGCTCGGCGCCTGCGGTGCGGCGGAGGCGGGGGTGGTGGCGCTCAGGGCGCCGCCGATGAGCGCGGAGACCGCGACGGCCATGGTGGCCCGGCCGCGGGCGCGCGAAAGTCTGTTGACGTGCATTGCGGAGTGAACTCCCTCGTACGAGGAGAAACGAGTGTGGTGTCGGGCGCGGGCACGGATCGCCGTGCCGCGCGCGGCCGGGTCAGCCGAGGCGCCCCACGGTGCCGGTGCTCAGGTCCACGACGAGGGACCTGGTGTCGATCCAGGGGCCGCTCTTGACCTTGGTGACGACTTGGAGGCAGCGGTGCTTGCCGCACTCGGTCAGCTCCGCGGGCACGCGCTCGACGGTCTCCTTGCGGAAGACCATGCCGCTCAGTTCGAGCTGCCCGGGGCCCGTGAGCGCCTTGCCGGTGGCGTGCTTGAAGTCCTTCTTCAGGCCCTTGCCGAGCGGGTCGGCGATCAGCAGCCGGGCACCCTCGACGAGCTCCTCCTGGCTGGGCGGCGGCTGGACGTTCTGGGCGGTCGTCGTGTCGTCCACCCTGCCGGTCTCCAGGTTGACGGTCTTGGTGATGACCGCGTCCTTCTTGTAGTCGTAGTAGACGACTTCGGCCCTGCGCTCCGCGGCCGCGCCGATGTCGGTCGGGTCCGGCTCGCTGAGGTTCGTGGACAGCAGCTGCGGGCCGCGGTCCCCTTCGACGTCCCGGGCGCTGGAGCGCATCGGCGCGGACACCGACACCTTCTCGGCCCGCTTGATCTCCTCGTCGGTCAGCGGATCGCTGCCGACGCCCCTCGCGCCCTCCTCGGGCGCCTCCTCGACGACGCCGTTCTTGGCGATGGCGTCCTGTTCCTGTGCTGCCGCGTTGGCCTGGCGGTCCCCCGACTCGCCCGCCCCCGCTCCGGGCAGAACGGCGCCCACCAGCACGGCGGTGGCGGCCGCCGCGACTGCCGCGCCCGCCACCACCTTCCCCAGGTGGCGTCTGACTATCTCGCGCACTAACTCCCCCTACTCCCCTGGCATCCCTTTTGTGGGCATGCCGAGTATGTGGTCAGCGGGTTAGACGGGTTCGACTACGCAGTGGTTGCCCCACTTTTGGGCAGACTCTGGCCAATGTGCCCCGAACAGAGGGGGCGTGAGTGAAAGAGACTCCGCATGCAGGTCTGGCCTGGACAGGCGTACCCCTTAGGCGCCGCGTACGACGGAGCCGGCACGAACTTCGCGGTCTTCTCCGAAGCCGCGGAGCGCGTGGAGCTGTGTCTGCTGCACGACGACGGCTCGGAGACAGCCATCGAGCTGCGTGAGTCCGACGCGTTCGTACGGCATGCCTACCTCCCCGGCGTCATGCCCGGGCAGCGCTACGGCTTCCGCGTACACGGTCCCTACGATCCCGGACAGGGGCACCGCTGCAACTCCGCGAAGCTGCTGCTCGATCCCTACGCGCGCGCGGTGAGCGGGCACGTCGACTGGGGCGAGGAGGTGTACGGCTACCACTTCGAGGACCCCGACAAGCGCAACGACCTGGACTCGGCCCCCCACATGATGACGTCGGTGGTGGTCAATCCGTACTTCGACTGGGGCGACGACCGGCCGCCCCGCACCCCGTACCACCAGACCGTGATCTACGAGGCCCATGTGAAGGGCCTGACGATGCTGCATCCGGACCTCCCCGACGACCTGCGCGGCTCGTACGCGGCGCTCGGCCACCCGGCGGTCATCGAGCACCTCACCGGCCTCGGCGTGACCGCTCTGGAGCTGATGCCGGTCCACCAGTTCGTCAACGACCACCGCCTGGTCGACATGGGCCTGAACAACTACTGGGGCTACAACACCATCGGCTTCTTCGCCCCGCACAACGCGTACGCCTCCTGGGGCGACCGGGGCGAGCAGGTCCTGGAGTTCAAGCAGGCCGTGAAGGCGCTGCACGAGGCGGGCATCGAGGTGATCCTCGACGTCGTCTACAACCACACCGCCGAGGGCAACCACCTGGGCCCCACGCTGTCCTACAAGGGCCTGGACAACGCCTCGTACTACCGTCTCAGCGACGATCCCCGCTACTACATGGACACCACGGGGACCGGCAACTCACTGCTGATGCGGTCGCCGCACGTACTCCAGATGATCATGGACTCGCTGCGGCACTGGGTCACCGACATGCACGTGGACGGCTTCCGCTTCGACCTCGCGGCGACGCTCGCCCGGCAGTTCCACGAGGTGGACCGGCTCTCGTCGTTCTTCGACCTCGTGCAGCAGGACCCCGTCGTCAGCCAGGTGAAGCTCATCGCCGAGCCCTGGGACGTCGGCGAGGGCGGCTACCAGGTGGGCAACTTCCCGCCGCTGTGGACCGAGTGGAACGGCATGTACCGGGACACGGTGCGCGACCTGTGGCGGGGCGAGCCGCGCACCCTCGCGGAGTTCGCGTCCCGGCTCACCGGCTCCTCCGACCTCTACCAGGACGACGGCCGGCGGCCCCTGGCCTCCATCAACTTCACCACCTGCCACGACGGCTTCACCCTGCACGACCTCGTCTCGTACAACGAGAAGCACAACCATGCCAACGGCGAGCACAACCGGGACGGCGAGAGCCACAACCGCTCATGGAACTGCGGCGCCGAGGGCGAGACCGACGACGCGGACGTCCTCGCCCTGCGCGAGCGGCAGATGCGCAACTTCATCGCCACGCTGATGCTCTCCCAGGGCGTGCCGATGCTCAGCCACGGGGATGAGTTCGCCCGCACCCAGGGCGGCAACAACAACGCGTACTGCCAGGACAACGAGGTCGCGTGGGTGCACTGGCCGGACGAGGAGAGTTCCCTGCCGGCCTTCACGCGCGCGATGGCGATGCTCCGGCGCGACCATCCGGTCTTCCGGCGGCGCCGGTTCTTCCACGGCCGCCCCGTCCAGGGCACCCGCGACGAGCTGTCCGACATAGCCTGGTTCACTCCGGAGGGCGAGGAGATGGAGCAGAGCGACTGGGACGCGTCGCACGCGCGCGCGTTGAGCGTGTTCATGAACGGCAACGCCATCTCGGAGCCGGGGCAGCGCGGCGAGCGGATCACCGACGACTCGTTCCTGCTGATGTTCAACGCCTCGCCGGAGCCCCTGGAGTTCGTGGTTCCGGTCAACCACGGGCGGCAGTGGCAGATCGTGGTCGACACGGCGCTCGAAGAAGGGGTGGAGCCGGACGCGGGCCCCAAGGTGCGGGCCGGTGACCGCCTGACCCTGACCGACCGGAGCCTCACGGTACTGCGGCGGCCGGCATGACGACGCGCCGAAGAGGGTGACCGGCAGGAGCGGATGACACGAAAGGCGTCCTGGCGGGTACGTACCTTCGCATGACCCCTGACCGTTCCGGCCCCGCGGTGCCGCCTCCGCCGACCGCGACGTACCGGCTCCAGCTCCAGCCGGACTTCCCGTTCGCCGCCGCCGAGGCGGCCGTCCCGTATCTCGCCGCCCTCGGTGTGTCGCATCTGCACCTGTCACCGGTCCTGGAGGCGGTGCCCGGCTCGACGCACGGGTATGACGTGGTGGACCACGCGCGCGTGCGGGAGGAACTGGGCGGCGAGGAGGGGCTGCGGGCCCTGGCGCGCACGGCCCGGGAGGCCGGCCTCGGCCTGGTGGTGGACATCGTGCCGAACCACATGGCGGCCGTGCCGCGGCACAACCACGCGCTCTGGGACGTACTGCGCGGAGGGCCCGATTCGGCGTACGCACACTGGTTCGACATCGACTGGGAGGCCGGGGGCGGGCGCGTCCTGCTGCCGGTGCTCGGGGGCAGGCTCGGGGACGAGCTGGGGGCGCTGCGGGCCGAGGGCGACGTCCTGCGCTACCACGAACACGCGTTCCCCATCCGTGAGGGCACCGAGCACCTGCCGCTGCCGGAGCTGCTCGACGCCCAGTGGTACCGCCTGGCCTGGTGGCGGCTGGCCCGTACGGAACTCAACTACCGGCGCTTCTTCACGGTCTCCGACCTCATCGGGGTGCGCGTCGAACATCCCGACGTCTTCGAGGCGACCCACGCCAAGATCCTGGAGCTGCTGCACGAGGGCGTGGTCGAGGGCCTGCGGATCGATCACCCGGACGGCCTCGCCGATCCAGGAACGTATCTGCAACGGCTGCACGAGGCGACGGGCGGGCGCTGGACGGTCGTCGAGAAGATCCTCGCCGACGGCGAGCGGCTGCCCGCCGCCTGGCCGGTCGCGGGCACCACCGGCTACGACGCGCTGCGCCACCTGGACGGCGTCCTCACCGATCCGGCGGGCGCGGGCGAGCTGCTCGGGCAGTACCGGCGCTTCGCCGCGCCGCCGGCCGACCGGGGCGGCGAGTGGGAGGCGACGGCGCGGCGCGCCGCGTACAAGGTCGTCACGCACGAACTGGCCGCCGAGGTGGACCGCCTCACGCGCGAGGCCACCGCGATCTGCGCGGCCGACCCCGCGCTGCGGGACCACGCGCCCTGGGCGATCCGGACGGCGCTGCGCGAGCTGCTCGTGCGCGTTCCCGTCTACCGGCCGTACGCCACCGGGGGCGCCGCCCCCGAGACCGTGCTGACCGAGCGGGCGGCGGAGGAGGCGCGGGCCGTCTTCACCGTGCCGCAGGAGGCGGAGACGGTCACGGTCGTACGGGACCTGGCGCTGGGCCGGGCCGGTGCGGCGGACGGTGGGCGCCCGAAGGAGGCGGTGGCGGGGTTCCGTGCGCGGTTCGCGCAGGTCGCCTCCGCGCTGCGGGCGAAGGCCCTGGAGGACACCGCGTTCTACCGGCACGCGCCGCTGCTGTCGGCCGCGGAGGTGGGCGGGGCGCCGGAGCGGCCCGCGGTCTCCCTGGCGGAGTTCCACGAGTACTTCGCGCGCGTGCAGCGCGACTGGCCCTACTCCGGCACGGTCCTCTCGACGCACGACACCAAGCGGAGCGCCGACGTCCGGGCGGGCATCTCGGTCCTCACGCAATGCCCCGACCGGTGGGCCGACCTGCTGGCCACGCTGACCGAGCAGACGGCGCGGTCCTGCGGGACGAGCGCGCCCGACCCGCAGCTCGCCTGGGCGGCCTGGCAGACGTCGGTGGGGTTCGGCTTCCCGTACGACGCACGGCTGCGGAACGCGCTGGTCAAGCACGTGCGCGAGGCGGGCCTCCACACGAGCTGGACCGAGCCCGACGAGGCGTACGAGAAGGCGGTGGAGGCGTTCGTGGAGGCGGGGCCGTGCGGTCCTCCGCTGTACGCGGTCGCGTCGTTCACGCGCGAAGTGGACGCCCATGTACGGGCCAACGTGCTGGGCGCGGCCCTGCTCCATCTGGCTGCTCCCGGCGTACCGGACCTGTACCAGGGCACGGAGGGCGAGTACCGCGCACTGGTCGACCCCGACAACCGGCGCCCCGTGCGCTTCCAGCGGCATGTCCTGGAGCGGCTCGACACGGGCGGGGAGCGCTGCGACCTCTCCGAGGAGAAGACGGCGCTGACGGCGGCGGTCCTGCGGCTGCGCAGGAGGCGCCCCGAACTCTTCGGCGGGGCCGCGACGTACGAGCCGCTGACGGCCGAGGGGCCGGGCGCGCCGCACTGCGTGGCGTTCGCGCGCTCCGGGCAGGTCGTGGCGGCGGCGACGCGGCTGTCGCTGCGCCTCGCGGACGCGGGCGGCTGGCGGGGGACGGAGCTGCCGCTGCCGGCCGGGCGGTGGACGGACCTGCTCGCCCCTGAGCGTGTTTTCGAGGGCCACGCGCGCGTGGCGGAGCTGTTCGCGGAGTCGCCTGTGGCGCTGCTCGAACGGACGGAGGGCTAGCCGGCGAGGGCGAGGGGTGCGCGCCCGTCGGCTTCTCAGGCCACCGCGAGCCGGAAGCTCATCTGCCCGAAGCTGACCTGGTCGCCGTCCTGGACGACGGCGGCGCCGATCACCCTGCGGCCGTTGACCGTGGTGCCGTTGGTCGAGCCGAGGTCGCGCAGGACCCACATGCCGCCCTGCCGGCGCAGCTCGGCGTGGATGCGGGAGACCGTGTCGTGGCTGAGCCGCAGTCCGTTGGTCGGCTCCCTGCCTATGAGGAGGGGACGCTGGGTGTCCGGGGCCGGCAGGAGCAGCTTGGGCAGGCGCTCGGACTGCCAGGCCCTGCGCAGCTTCATGGTGAATCCGGAGACGGCCTCGACGCCGCCAAGCACCTTGCGCGCCCACGGCTTCTCGGTCCGCAGGTCTGCGGTGAGAGCGGCGAGTTCGTCGGGCCTGCGGGCGGCGAGGACCCGCTCCATGCGCCGCACGAAGGTGTCGTGCGAGAGTCGGCCGGAGGCCGCGCCCTCCTTGAGTGCGTCCAGCGCCCGGTCGCGCTCGACGTCCGTCACCCGCGCGGGGTACGTGGAGAACTCGAAAGAGGATGTCACCTGCCGATTGTCGGGCAACGCCGCCCCGGGTGTCCAGAATGGGTCGGGCGGCGGCCGATCGATCACTTCGGCCCACGAAGCAGGGGCTCCTGACGCACCATGGGACACAGGTGTGCCGGACAGCGGACGAGGGGGAACCGTCGGTGAGGTTCGAGGTGTGGGCGCCACAGGCCGAGCAGGTCGTGCTGGAGTGCGCGGGTGCCGGGCGGGCGATGGAACGCGTGCGCGGGCGCGCGGGCTGGTGGTCGGCCGAGGCGGAGGCGGCGGACGGGACCCGGTACGGGTTCTCGCTGGACGGCGGCCCGACGCTGCCCGACCCGCGTTCGCGGCGGCAGCCGGACGGCCCCGACGGGCTGAGCGCGGTCGTCGACCACGACCGGTACGCGTGGCGGACGCCGTGGGCGGGGCGCGGGGTGCGGGCCGCGGTCCTGTACGAGCTGCACGTGGGCACGTTCACGCGCGAGGGGACGCTCGACGCGGCGGCGGAGCGCCTGGGGCACCTCGCCCGGCTCGGCGTCACCCATGTGGAACTGATGCCGCTCTGCCCCTTCCCCGGCCGCCACGGCTGGGGCTACGACGGGGTGTCGCTCTGGGCGGTGCACGAGCCGTACGGCGGCCCCGAGGCGCTGAAGCGATTCGTCGACGCGGCGCACGCGCACGGGCTCGGCGTGATCCTGGACGTGGTCCACAACCACCTCGGGCCCTCGGGCAACCACCTGCCCGCCTTCGGCCCGTACTTCACGGAGAGCCACCAGACCCCGTGGGGCGCGGCGGTCAACCTGGACGCGCCGGGCTCGGACGAGGTGCGGGCGTATCTGACCGGCAGCGCGCTCGCCTGGCTGCGGGACTACCGGCTCGACGGGCTGCGGCTCGACGCGGTGCACGCGCTCGTGGACACGCGCGCGTGCCACTTCCTGGAGGAACTGTCCACGGCGGTCGACGCGTTGGCAGGGGAGCTGGGCAGGCCGCTGTCCCTGATCGCCGAGTCGGACCTCGGCGACCCGCGGATCATCACCCCGCGCGAGAGCGGCGGCCTGGGCCTGCACGCCCAGTGGAACGACGACTTCCACCATGCGCTGCACACCGCGCTGACCGGTGAGGGGCAGGGGTACTACGCGGACTTCGCGCGGGCCCCCCTCGCGGCGCTCGGCAAGACGCTGACACGTGGCTTCTTCCACGACGGGACGTACTCGTCGTTCCGCGGGCGCGCGCACGGCCGCCCCGTGGACCGGGCGCGGACGCCCGCGTACCGCTTCCTCGGCTACGCGCAGACGCACGACCAGGTCGGCAACCGGGCGCAAGGAGACAGGCTCTCCGCCTCCCTGCCCCCCGGGCTGCTCGCCTGCGCGGCGGCGCTCACGCTCACGAGTCCCTTCACGCCCATGCTGTTCATGGGCGAGGAGTGGGGGGCGTCGACGCCGTGGCAGTTCTTCACGGACCACACCGACCCCGAACTGGCCGAGGCCGTACGCCGGGGCAGGCGCCGGGAGTTCGCGGAGCACGGCTGGGCCGAGGAGGACGTCCCCGACCCGCAGGACGCGGCGACACGGGACCGGTCCTGCCTGGACTGGTCGGAGCCGGACACCGGCGACCACGCGCGCCTGCTGGCCTGGCACCGCGAGCTGATCGCGCTGCGGGCCGCCCGCGCCGACCTGACCGATCCCGACCTGGCTGCGGTGCGGGTCGCGTACGACGAGGCGGCGCGCTGGTTCGTGTGCCGGCGCGGTGATCTGCGGGTCGTCCTGAACCTCGGCGAGGAGGCCGCCGCGATCCCGCTCGGCGGGGACCACGCGCGCGTGCTCGCCGCCTGGGAGCCCATCGAGGCCCCGGGCGCGGACGGCGTGCTGCGGCTGCCCGGGGAGTCGTGCGCGGTCCTGGCCGCCGTCTAGGGCTCCCAAGGGCGCCGATCAGGTCACGACGCCCGGCCTGACCCGGACGAGCTGCCGTTCCCCTGTGGCATGGCGGACCGTCAGCGTCACCGTCCTGTCCGGCCGGGCGGCGGCGACCCTGGCGGCCAGTTCGGCCGCGGAGTCGATGCGGGACCGGCCGAAGGCGAGCAGGGTGTCTCCGCGTGCGAGGCCCGCGGTGTGGCCGGGCCCCGGGACGTGCAAGCCGACGAGGAGGGCGCCGGGGCCGCGCGGAGCGTCCACGGCTTCGACACCGAGGGTCGCCGTGCGGGCCGGGGGCCGGGGGGTCCGCGGGGTCTCCCGCTCCCGGGCGGCGGCCGGGTCCCCTGCGCCGCCCATGGCCCTGGTGTCCGCCGCTCCCGCGCCCTTCGCCACGGCTTTCCCCGCTCCGCCCGGGCCCGTCATTCCGGCCCGCTCCACGGCGTACCCCGCCCCCTCCCGCATCTCCGCGAGCCTGCTCATCCCGATGACCGTGGCGCCGACGGTGCCGATGCCGACCCCGCAGACCACCAGGAGGACGGCGGCGCCCAGGCCGCAGAGCAGGGCCGCCAGGCGCCTGCCGCGGCGCCTCACCCCGTAGGGGCGGTCGCCGCGGCTCCCCGCGGGGTCGTCAGTCCGGCTCCGGGGCGCGCCGGAATGGTCCTGCCCCGGCAACGGCTTGGGCCGCAACGCACTGTGTTCCATGGCTGACCTCCGGCCACAGCCCTACCCGGCGCACCCCCGCGGTGACGCCTCACGAACGGGTGACGTCAGGCCCCGGGGCGCCAGATCGGGTACGAAGCCGTGGGCCCGCCGGGCAAGGTCCTCGGCGCCGTACCGCCGGCAGCCGCGGTGCCAGTTGAGGATGCCCGACAGCCAGTTCCGCAGCTCCACGACGTAGCCGTCCATGGTGGCGCGTGCCTCGGCCGACAGGTTGAAGTCCTCGTACAGGACGGGGAACTCGTGCTCGGCGACGTGCTGGAACTGCCGCATGCGCTGGGTCATCAGATCGTGGACGATGCCGAGCGCGGTCGGGTAGTCGCAGCCGAAGAAGTTCTGCACGACCAGGATGCCGTTGTGGATCTCGCCCTCGTACTCGATCTCCTTCTGGTACGAGAAGACGTCGTTCAGGAGCATCGCGTAGTCCATGGCGGCGTTCTCCAGCGACCTGACAGGGCCGCTGCGGTAGACCTGGGGCGGCACCGACGGGCCGTGGCCCATGCGGCACAGACTCATGGTGAGCTCGGAGCCGAAGGTGGCGCGGCGCATCTCCAGATAGTCGACGGGGTCGGGAATGCGGTTCTGGAGCTGGTTGGCGAGCTCCCACAGCCAGCTCTCCGTCATGACGACGATGGTGGCCTTGACGGTCCCGCGCTGCCGCGCGGTCATGTTCCGCGTGGTGCGCAGCCACAGGTCGGCGAGGCCGCGCTCCATGCCGTTCGCGGGGACGGTGACGGCTTCGCCACCGATCGGCATGCATCCGGCGAGGCGCTCGGTGCAGATCTTCGCCGCGGCGACGTCACGGCGGTGGCCGAAGACGAGCGGGTAGTAGTCGTCGCCGTAGGTGCCCCAGGCCAGCCACTGGGAGCTGAGGTCGAGGGCTTCGGGTGTGCCGTCCGGGTCGAGGCCCGCGGCGCACAGCGGAAGGTCGTAGGCATCCAGCTTGTCCTCGTCCCAGACGCCCTCCGCGAGGATGCCCATGGCGTGCGACCAGGTGGTGACGTGCCGGCGGGCGGCGTCCAGGTGCGGGTTGAGACGCAGCTCGAACGGCATGTGGAAGTCGGGCAGCAGCGAGGGCCCCACCTTCTGGAACGGCACGTGCGTGTAGGCGCGGAACCGTTCCGCGCCCGCGGAGGCGAGCAGCGCGCGGATGTCGGCGGCGGCGGTGCCGAGGCCGGTGGGGCCGGCGAGCGGTGAGGTGGTGAGGGCGCCCTCGTTCATGTACCGGCTGGAGCGCAGGTGCCATGCGTGGCCGCCGGTCTGCCAGTCCTGGAGCCCCCGCGTGTACGCGGCCACGGCGGCGACCTCGGGTGGCGTGAGGCCCTTCTCCAGGGCGAGCGCGGGCACTTCGGTGAGGGCGGTGTGCTCGAACTGGTGCAGGCGTGAGGTGAGGATGTCGTTGACCGTGTCGGCGGCCTCCTGCGTCGTACAGCCGAAGAAGGTCTCCAGGACGAGCACGCCGTTGCTCAGCTCGCCCTCGTCGTGGACCTCGCGCTGGTAGGAGAAGAGGTCGTTGCGCAGATGGACGCCGTCGGCGAACGTCTCCATCAGCACCCGCAGCGGCCTGCTCCCCGCCACGGCCGCCGGGACCTCGGCGGTCGCGTACTCCACGAGCCCCGCCGACCAGGGGGCGCCGCCCACCTTGCGGCGCATCTCGATGTACTCGACGGGGTTGGCGATACGCCCTTCGTTGATGTTGGACAGCTCCCACAGGGACTCGTCCAAGAGGTGCTCGGTGGACTCGGCGAAGCGGCGGCGCCAGTCGGCGGACATCGCGGGCACCGTGCGCGCCCACAGGTCGGCGAGGCCCGCCTCCACCGGATTCTCCGGTTCGGGTAACGGGGTCGCCAGGTCCATCGGCATGAAGAGGGGCAGGCGGTCCAGGTGGGCCTTGCCCGCCGGGCGGTCCTGGGTGCGTTTGTACATGTCGAGGAAGTGGTCGTCGAAGAAGAAGACCCACACGTACCAGTCGGTGATCAGTGACAGCGCGGGGCCGTCGCAGTCGGGGTGGGTGTACGCGCACAACAGGCCGTAGTCGTGCGCGTCGAGGTCGCTCTGCTCCCAGATGCCGGACCCCTCCAGCATGCCCATGTCGCGCGCCCACCGGGAGGAGTGCGCGCGCGCCTCGTCGAGGTGGGGATTGAGCCTCGCCGGGTACGGCATGTAGAAGTGCGGCAGTTCGAACGGCTGCGTCATGGCCCCGCCCTACCCGGGGCCCTCCGGGACCATCCGTGCGGTTGCCGATGATCGCACCATCGCGTGAACAGGGGGCGCGGCGGGGCGCGTCGAGGGCGCACGGGGAGCAGGGGCAGCGGCCCCGATGCGCCTCGCCGGGGCACCGGCCCCCCGGTGAATCACCGGTTTCCCTTCGGGCCCTCGGCCCACGCCCCTAGGCTGCGGTGCACGTCCCCGGAAGGAACAGCCTCCATGACCGACGTGCCCCTGCGAGCGGAACTGCTCCTCGACCCACAGGTCCCCGACGACCTCGCCGAGGAACTCGTCGCCGCGCTGACCGGGCTCGGCGCACCGCCCGTCCGGATCCGCCGCGCCATCGACCACCGCGGTGGCGCGGAGATCCCCTGGGTGATCCTGGTCTCCCTGCCGCTGCACGCGTTCCTCAGCGGTCTGGGCGCGGAGGCGGTCAAGGACGCGTACACCGCGTTCAAGGGGCTCGTACGGAAGCTGGCGCGCCCCGCGTCGCCCGCTCCCGGCGCCCTCGGCGAGGCGTGCGAGGCGCGGCCGCTGCTGCTCCAGGACCCGGCGGGCGGGCTGAGCATCGTCCTTGAGGCCGACCTGCCCGCCGAGGCGTACGAGCGGCTCGTCGGACTCGACCTGACGGCGTACTCGGTGGGACCGCTGCACTACGACCGCGCCCAGGGACGCTGGCGCTCGCTCCTTGACGAGGCCGCCGGCTGACCGCCGGCCGAAGGACGCGGCGGTGCGTTCGCCGTGGAACGGGGACTGACTGTGAGTGCGCAGATCGCGGCGGAGCTCGGCCGCGCGGAACGGGCGTGCGCCGCCGGGGAGAAGGCCCTGGCCGCCGGGGACACCGCGGCGGCCGAGGCCGGGTTCCGGGAGGCGTTGGCGGGCACGGGGGCCGGTGCCGAGGCCGCCGCGGGCCCCGACGCCGACGCCGACACGTTGGAGCGGCGTGTCGCCGCGCGGGCCCGTACCGGGATCGGGCGGGTGCGGCTCGCCGCCGGTGAACAGGACGAGGCCGTAGCGGAGTTCGAGCGGGCACGGCGGCTGCGGCCCACGGCCGCCGGGCCGCTGCACTGGCTGGGGTGTGCCGCCGCGCACCGCGGTGACCTCGCCGCCGCCGAGCGCCATCTCACCGCCGCGCTTGCCTGCGCGGTCCCGCACGGCCGGAGCCTGGTGCAGCGCGCGTACGTACGGGCCCGCGCCGGTGACCCGGCGGCCGCCCTGGCCGACCTCCGCGAGGCGTCCCGCGGCGCACCTCTGGACGACGAGGCCCGCTGGCTCCTCGCCGCGCTGTCGGGCCGCTCCGACCGCGAGGTGGCCCTGCGGCTGCGCCGGGCGGCGCTCACCCGGCTGCTGGACAGCACCGGAGCCGCGGACGGGGCTGCGGACAAGGCTGCGGACGGGGCCTCGGAGGGGGCTTGGCGGCGGGCCTGCGCCCTGGTCGACGCCTCCCGGCGCCTGGACGGCGACTTCGGCGGCTTCGCGCCCCTGCACGCCGTGGTGCTCGTCCGCGGCGGACGGCGCGCGGCGGCCCTGGAGCTGCTCGACGCGGCGGTCCGGCGCGACCCCGCGGACCATCGCGTGTCCCACACCTTGGCGCTCGCCCTGCTCCACTCCCCCGAGGACACCGACGGCCGGAAGTGGGAGCGGTGCGTCGCCGCGTGGGCGGCCGTGCTGCACGACGCGATGTTCTGGCAGCGGCTGCGGGCCACCGCGGGCCGGCGGTACGGCGTGCCCGTGGAGGAGTCGCTCGTGCCCGTGGTGCGCGCCGGGCTCCGCGAGCTCATCGAGCGGCGGATGCCCGACGACGGCTCCGGGGCGCGGGTCGCACCGGGACCGCTGCTCCAGCGCGAGGCCGACGCGGCGAAGCTGCTCGCGGCCGTGGGCGGCTTTCCGTCCGCCGACGGCGGCGGGGTGCCGTTGTTCTGCGGGCCGCTGCGGGTGGCGGAGCTGGGCCTGACCGCGGAGTTCGGGGCGTTCGCCGCCGCGCACGAGGCCCGCGCCCTCAAGGCGGAGGCCACCGCCCCGCCGGGAACCACGGCCACGGGCGCCGCTCCTTCGGCCGCGCACGCCTCGCCCGCGTACGCCTCCCTTACGTACGCCTTCTCCGAGCTGGGCTTCGCGCAGCTCCTGCTGGGCCAGGGAAAGCCCGCCGACGCGCTCGCCGCGCTGTCCGAGCTGCGCTGCCCCGGCTGCCGGGCGCGGGGCAGCGGCCCCGGCGCGGCGGCCGTGTGCGAGCCGGGGTGTACGCGCTTCGACGAGCTGAACCCCGGGTACGCCGGGCTCGTGGACAAGCACCGCAGGCTCGTTCTGGACGCGCGCGGCCTGGCCCTGGAGGCGCGGCTCAGCATGGGCCGCGCCGAACTGACCGAGCCACGGCCCGACTTCCCGGCGGCCGCCGCGTACTGGCGGCGCGCGCTGGTCCACAGCCGCGAGATCGAGCGGTACCGCGAGACGCAGACGGCCATCGTCGACATGGCGCTCGGCGCCGCCCGCGCCGCCCACCAGGACGGGCGGCTGAGCCTCGCGGTCTCCACCCTGGAGACGACGCGTTCGGTGATCGGCGCCAACGAACGCGGGCGGCTCGAAGGGCAGTTGGCGCGCGTCCTCGCCGACCGCGGCATCTCCGTGGCCAACGGCCAGGAGGAGCCGCTCGACGGACCCGCCGCCGACCTGCGCCGCTCCGTCGCGTTCAACCCGCATCTGCTGCGGGCACAGATCAGCCTCGGCATCGTGCTGCGCGGGCTCGCCGCGGCCCGCTGGAGCTCGGGCAGCCTCTCCGGCGCGCGGGCGGCCCTGCGCGAGGCCATCGACCGGCTCACCGCCGCGCTCGGCCACTTCCCCGACGACCCCGAGCTGGAGGAGCAGCGCGAGGCCGCGGTCGCCGATCTCGACCACGTGATGTGGCAGCCCGACGAGAGCGAGCGGTGACGGCCGTGCTCACGTACGAGGAACTGCGCATCCGGGTCCGCCGCGTCGGCGCCGCCCGCTATCTCGTGACGGCGAGCGGCCCCGCGTCGGCCGCCGAGATCGTCGCCGTCGGCCGGGAGCCCGCGGATTTCCGCCGGCAGTGGGACCGGCTCATCACCGCCGAGCTCGGCCGGGGGCCGATGGGCGAGCAGCACACCGTGGCGCAGCTCAGGGAGCTGGGGCGCGGGGTGTTCAAGCTGCTGTTCGGCGAGCCCGGCCGGGCCGGGGAGAAGACGGGCGAGGCGGAGGCGGCGTGCGAGGCGGTCGGGGAGCACGTCGGGGCCTGCGTCGACGCGTCGCTCGGCAGGGCCCAGCGGATGCGGCCGTCGCGTGGCCTGCGGCTCCGCTTCGATCTGCCGCCCGAGCTGCGCGACCTCCCCCTGGAGGCGCTCTGCGCGCCGCCCGGCAGCCCCCAGCAGTCGCTCGCCCTCAACCACGGCTACTCCCTGGCGCGTTCGCTGCCCGGCGGGCCGCTGGGCCAGCGCCTTCCGGACTCCGCCGACGAGCCGAGCCTGATCAGGCTCCTTGTGGCCTGCGCGTCTCCCGCCGGTCTGGACCCGCTGCGGGCCTCGGCGGAGATCGCCGCCCTCCGGCACGACCTGCCGGAGGTGGCCGTGCAGACGACGGTGGTGGAGCGCGCCACGCGCGCGAAACTGGAGTCGGCGCTCGCCGCCCACTCCGGGCTGCCCACGGCCGTCCTGCTGATCGCCCATGGGACGTACGACGACGAACTGGGCAAGGGCGTCGTGTCCCTGGAGACGGAGGGCGGCGGTGTCGACCGCGTACCCGCCGACCTGCTCAGCGCGATGCTCCTGAAGGCCCGGCGGCTGCGCCTCGTCGCGCTCAACCTCTGCTCCGGGGCGGACAGTTCGCACCTGGAACCCTTCTCCGGGCTCGCGCAGGCGCTGATCGGTGCCGGTGTGCCCGCCGTGGTGGCGATGCGCGGGAAGGTCAGCGACGTCTCGGCGGGCGCGTTCAGCCCCGAGCTCCTGAAAGGCATCGCCGCCAACAAGACGATCGACGAGGCCATGGCCACCGCGCGGCTGCGCATCTCCCACCAGTCGGAGCACACGGCGGTGGAGTGGGCGACGCCCGCGTTGTTCCTCCACGAGGAGTGCCGGCAGGGCTGGCTGTTCAAGGCGCGCGAGGTGCGGGACGAGGGCGGGGCGGTCGCGGACCCGCTGAGCGAGGGCGCGGCCGCGCTGAAGGCCTTGAACAGCCAGTTCGGTCACGTCGACTCGACCGTACTGATCCGCGCGGCGCGCCACATGCGGGATCTGGGGCACTGGGAACAGGTCCAGCGCACCCTGCGCACGCCGACCCGGCAGTACGCCGACGAGCAGCGGCGGATGCAGGCCGAGGCCGCCTTCGAACTGGCCTGGCCAGAGATCGAGAAGCTCTGCGAGCTGCTGGCCGGGGAGCGGGACGCGGCGGGCGCGGAGGACCAGCTCACGGTGGTCGGCGAGCACCTGCCAGGACCGGCGCCGGCCTGCCTCACCGCGGAGGTGGCCGGGCTGCGGCGGATGGCCGCGCTCGTCGACGAGGGGCGGGCCGCGGAGGCGGCGGCGGACTGGACCACTGCCATCAGCCGCTACGAGGAGGTGCTCGCCGCGTGGCCCGGGGGCCCTCGGGACGTGGCGGCGCGGCTCGCCGCCGCGCGCGACGAACTGCATGTGGCGCGGACCCTGGAGGCCGCCGAACAGGCGCGTGGCGCGGGCGACTTGGCGGCCGCCGCCCAGGCCTACGGGACCGTCCTCGCCCTGCGTCCCGGCCATGCCGTGGCGCGGGCCCGTGCCGCGTACGTGGCGGGCCTGGCGGCCGAGGAGCGCGAGGACTGGCGTGCGGCGGAGTCCGCGTACGCCGGGTGCGCGGACCTGGACGACGCGATGGAGCGCTCGGCGTACGCGCGGGGCCGGGCGGCGGCGCAGGACGGGGACTGGCCCGCGGCGCGGGAGGCGTTCGCGCGGGCGGGCCAGGACCGCTGGTGCGCGTACGCGGCGGGGCGTGCGGCGGAGGCGGTGGCCGACTGGGCGGCGGCGGTCCCGGCCTACGAGGCGGCCGGCTTCCGGGACAGCGCGGTGCGGCTCCTGTACGCGCGGGGCCGGGGCGCGGCGGAGGCGGGCCGCGCCGTCGACGCCCTCACCGACCTGGCGGCGGCCTCCGCGGAGGGGTGGGACACGGAACCGCTCCTGAGCGAGCTGCGCCACCACGTGTACGGGTCCGCGCTCACGGCGACGGAGGCGGGCGACTGGCGCACGGCACTGGAGTCCCTCGCCCCCATGCCCGCGGATTACCGCGCCACCGTGTCCCTGCGCCGGTACGCCGAGGGCCGCTCGGCGATGGCGGAGGGCGACTGGGCGACGGCGGAGAAGGCGTTCGGCGAGGTGTCCGGGGAGGACGGGCCCGGGGTCGTCGTTCCGGAGGGGGTGGTGTCGGACGCCCCGCACCTTCGCGCGTACGCACGGGGCCGCCTCTGCCAGGAGGTCGGCCGTTGGTCCGAGGCCCTCGGCCACTTCGCGGGGCTGCCTTCCGAGGTCCTGGACGTGCCGGACCGCGTGCTGTACTCGCGGGGCCGTGCCGCCGACGAGCGGGGCGAGTGGACCGGGGTCATCGACGGCTTCGGCCGGCTGCCCGACACGTACGCCGACGGCGAGGTGGGCGTCCGCCGGCGCTACGCACGCGCGCGTGTCGCCGCCGATCTGCGCGGCGACTGGACGGCGGTCCTCGGCCTGCTCTCCGGCGTGCCGGACGGAGCACGTGAGGGCACGGTGTCCGCCCTGCGCCGCAAGGCGGAGGGCCGCAGGGCGGAGGAGGCGGGCGACTGGGCGGGGGCCTGCGAGATCTACGCGGGGGCGTTCCCGCGGGGTCCGGCGGAACCGGGCCCGGGAGGGGACGAGCCCACCCACCTCTACCGCTACGCCCTGGCCCGCGCCCACGAGCTCGCCGGGCGTTGGCAGGACGCCGACGGCCTCTACGGAACGCTGCCCGACGACTGGGTGGACGCCCCGGCCCGGCAGCGTTACGCACGGGCCCGCATCGCCGAAGCGGAGGCCGGCACGAGCGAGGCGTGGCGGCGGGTCGTCGAGGCGTACGGGACGGTGGACGGGGCGCTCGGCGTCGACGCGGACACCCGGGGGCGCTACGCGCGCGTGCGGCTCGCCGAGGCCGAGGGGGACTGGACCCGCGTCGTGCAGGAGGCCGAGGCCCTCGGCGGGTACGGGGACGCGCCCGCGCTCGCCTCGTACGCCCGCGGGCGCCTCGCCGACGCCCACCAGGAGTGGCAGCGGGCCGCCGAGGCGTTCCGGCGGTGCCCGGGGCACCGGGACGCCGACGCCCATCTCGCCTACGCCGAGGGCCGGCTCCGGGAGGCCGCGGGACAGTGGAGCGGCGCGGTGGCCGCGTACGAGAGGGCCCTCGGTGTGCTCGACCGCGCCGACGTGCGGTGCCGCAGGCTGCGGCGGCTGGTCGGGCTGCTGCCCTGGGCGGACGGTCTCACCAGCGCGCCCCTGGTGGCCGACCCCTTCGCGGTACGGGACCAGGCGTTCCCGTATCTGGCCCTGCGGGACGCCGGCGTGGACCCCGGCGCGTCGATGGACGTCGTCAAGAACGCCTCGTACGCGCTGCTCGAACGCGGTGCGATGTCCTGGCACGAGCGCGTCGCCCTGGAGCGGCTGCGGCTGCCGGGCCGGCGGCTCCAGCTCGACGCCCTGCTCTACCGGTGGCACGCCGCCCCGGCCCTGCGGGACGCCCTGGCCCAGCTCTCCCCCGACGAGGGCCCCGCGCTCCTCGACACCCTGTGCGAACGCTTCCCCCAGGACGCCCCGCTGCTGCTCCTCCTCGCCAGGGACAGGGAGGCGGCGGCCACCGAGTGGGAGCGGCGGCTGCGGGCGGCGCCGGGCGACATGGCGGTGGTGCACGGCCTCGCGGTGGCCCGGCTGTGGCAGGCGCAGGAGCTGGAGCAGAGCGGTGCGTGGGAGCACGCGGTGAGCGCGTGGGAGGCCGCGCTCGTGTACTGGGCGACCCTGCTGAGCGACGACGAGTACTGGGACGGCTGGCGTGCCGAGCGGGCCACCGCGTACGAGCGGGAGCTGACGCCGGAGGACATGGCGGCGCTGCGCTGGGAGCTGAATCAGCACCTCTTCGGGCAGCTCTCGGGCTTCGAGCAGCGCCACACCGAGCAGGGCAGGCCCGAACAGGCGGCGGCCTACCAGGCGTTGGCGGGCCTTTTGGAGTCGGAGCTGGGCGGCGCGCGGGTCCTGAAGGACGTGGGGGGCCTGCCGTCCGTGCCGGGCGCGGGCGCCACGCTGGCGTGCGGCCCGCGCTATCTGCGGCTGCTGCGGCTCCAGGCACCGCTGGGTGACCTCGTCGCGAGCCTGGACGCGGCGGCGCAGCAGGGCAAGGACCCCGGTGAGTACGCGGTGCGCGAGCTGCGCTGGGCCTTCTCGGGGCTCGCGCGGAGCTTCGCGCTCTCGGAGGTCCGCAAGTTCGAGCAGGCGCTGCGCGAGCTGCCCGAGCTGCGCACGCTGACCACCCTGCCGGAGGACTGCGCGGGCCCCGCCTCGTCGGCCGGCCACGCCGAGGAGTGCGGGCACTGCCTCGCCTTCCTGCGGGACAACCCCGCCTACGCCCGGCTGCCGCGCCGCCACGCCCGGCTGCTCCAGGACGGCGTGGAACTGGCCGTCCATGTCCGTCTCGCGCTCGGCAGGGCCGCCCTGACGCGCGGCGACGGCGGCCTCGGCACGGCTCTGGAGCAGTGGGCGGAGCTGGTGAAGGTGTCCCGCAGGGCCGGGATGCAGGCCCGGTCCAAGAAGGCCGTCATCCGTACGGTGCTCGGCCGCGTCGAGGCGCTGTCCGCCGAGGAGGGGCCGCCGCTGGGCCCCGCCCTGGACGAGGCCGTCACGCTCGTCGAGTCGGCGGTCACCGTGCTGCACCCGCTCGACCGCGAGCTGCTCGGCCAACTGCACGCGAAGCTGTCGGCGTTGCTGTCCCTGCGCGGGGTGTGGCGCGGCTACACCCGGACCAAGCACGGCATGCGCTGCGACGTGTACGGCGCCGAGGCCGACCTGCGCCGCGCCCTCGCCCTCAATCCGGAGTCGAACCACGCCCGCGACAACCTGGCGCGGGCCCTGGTGTTCACGCTGGACGAGCGTACGTACGAGGTGCCGGAGCGCCTGGAGCTGCTGCACGAGGCGCTCGGGCTGCTCGACGTGGGCCTCGGGCAGGCCCTGACGCACCGCTACCGCGAGACGCTCGGCGAGGCCCTGGACGAGATGGAGAAGCTGCTGACCCGGCACCTCGGTGTCGGCGGCATGGGCGACCTGATCCGCAGCGACGGCCAGGAGACGCCGCCGGACGACGAGGATCTGCCCGCCTGGGCGGCGGAGCTGACCGACAAGGCGGAGCTCGCGCTGAACCGCGGGGACACCCTGTGGGCGCTGCACCATCTGTTCCGCGCCACCCGCGCGGAGCCCACGAACAGCCGGATCAGACGGGCGCTCCTGGACGCGGTGCGCCGCTGGCACACCGAGCTGAGGCCCGGCAGCAGGGCACCCGAGAACCGAGCAGGAGGCAGTGTCGCGTGATCAAGGACCCCGAAGCGAGCTGGGAAGGCCCCTTCCCCTACGACGCGCTCGCCCCGGCCGGCGTGACCCCCTGGACGACCCACGCCGACATGCGGGACGTCTCCTTCGAGCTGCTCGCCCGGCATCTGATGACGCCGGTCACCCAGCAGGCCTGGGACGAGCTGCGCGGCGTACGCCGCAGGCTGCTCGTCGATCTGCTGTTGTACGACGTGGACATGGAAGCCGAACTGCCGCCGGCCGCGGCGGAAACCGACCGGGAGCTCGCCTTGGAATCCCCACGACAGGACCCCCCGCAGGGCCGTGAGCAGGACCCGTCGCCCTGCCCTCTCCCCGAGACCGCCGCGCGCCTCGTGGCCGACCTCGTTCGCTTCGATGTCTGATCCCACGGCCCGGCTCGCCTACGAGCACGCCCGCGACCTGGCGGCCCGCGACGCCGCCCATCAGGCGCTCACCGAGCGGCTGTTGCTGCGCTGTGCCGATGTGCTCGACTCCTTCGACCGGCTCCTCGCGGACGGCGCCGCCGGTGACGTCGTCACGTACCGCAGGAGTGTCGCGCTGATCGCGGGACAGCTTGAGACGGCCCTGGCCGACGAAGGGCTCGAACCGGTGGGGCGCCGCGGCGAGCGGGCCGAGCCCGCGACACACCACGTGACCGAGGCCCGTGCCGCGCCGCCCGGCGCGCAGGCGGGCGAGGTCCTGGAGACGGTGCAGCGCGGATACCGGTACCGGGGGCAGGTGCTGCGTGCCGCCCGGGTGGTCGTCGCCGCGGGCGGCGAGACGGAGCAAGGAACGGAGCGGGAATGAAGGCCATCGGCATCGACCTCGGCACGACCAACAGCGCTGTCGCCGCCCACGATCCGCACCGCGCGGACATCGCGGTGCTCACCAACAGCAAGGGCGAGCGGCTCACCCCCTCGGTCGTCGGCGTCATGCACCGCGACGGCAAGGACCAGCCGCTGGTCGGCGAGGACGCGCTGAACTGGGCGATCATGCAGCCCAAGGAGACCATCGCCTCCGTGAAGCGCCTGATGGGGCGGGACTTCGCCGACAGTTCCGTGGCGCAGGCGCGCGACCGGATGAGCTACGAGATCGTCGCGGGCCCCGACGACGACCCGCGCGCCCACGTGGTGCTCGGCGGTCGCGCCCGGACCCCCGCCGAGATCTCCAGCGTCATCCTGGACAAGCTGGTCAGGGACGCCTCACGCATCCTCAACGAGCCCGTGACGCACGCCGTGATCACCGTGCCCGCCTACTTCCGCGACGCCCAGCGCGCCGCCACCCGCGAGGCCGCGGAGAAGGCGGGCCTGGTGGTCAAGAAGATCGTCGACGAGCCGACGGCCGCCGCCGTCGCCTTCGGCCTGCACAAGCCGGGCGGGGCGCGCAGCCGGGTCCTCGTCTACGACCTCGGCGGCGGCACCTTCGACATCTCCGTGCTCAACGCGGTCAAGGACCAGGAGGGCAGGAGCCAGTTCCAGGTGCTGCGCTCGGCCGGTGACATCTGGCTGGGCGGCGACGACTTCGACCTGGCCATCGTGGAGCGGATCATCGAGTGGATGCGCGAGGAGCACCACGTGGACCCGTCGGGCGACAAGGCGTTCCTCTTCCACGCGAAGAAGGCCGCCGAGCGCGCCAAGCGGGAGCTGAACGACCTGGACGAGACGTACATCGTGGTCCCCGCGGCCTACCGCGGGGAGAACGGCGTGCTGGACGTCGAGATGAAGCTGACGCGCGCCGAGTTCCACGCGATGATCTCGCCGCTGGTGAGCAAAACCATGGCGCTGGTCCAGGAGACCCTCGCGCGCTACGAGCTGTCCACGGACGACATCTCCGACGTCCTGCTCGTGGGCGGCGGCACGCTCACCCGGCCCGTGTACGAGGCGGTCGAGGCGTTCTTCGGCGTGGCCAAGGTCCGCAGGAACATCAACCCCATGGAGTGCGTGGCCTTCGGCGCGGGCGTCCTCGCCGAGACGCTGCACGGCGTGGAGTGCTCGGACCCGCAGTGCGCGAAGGTCAACGAGTACGGGGCGATCGCCTGTTCGGCCTGCGGCCGGAGCCTGGCCGACGGGCGGTCCAGGGGCGACACGGGCCTGTACGAGTCGACGCCGATGGCGATGGGCATCGCCGCGATCAAGGGCAGCCAGCGCGACGTGTTCGTGGAGATCATCGAGGCCGGCTCGCCGTACCCGCTCTCCGAGCCGCGCCAGCGCACCTTCCACGCCACCGACAGCCGCCGTATCCGGGTGCCGGTGTACGAGGGCGACAGCAAGGTGGCGAGCGAGAACCACGAGCAGGGCGTGGTGGAGTTCGAGCTGCCGCAGGAGATCGAGATCAACCGCCAGGTGGACGTCTCCTTCAACTACTCCGCGGACCGCATCATCACGGTGAAGGTCAGCGTGCGCGGCACGGACATGGTCCTGGAGGCCACGCCCAACCGGGAGAAGCCCCGCACCCCGCCGCCCGAGCCGGTGGAGGAGCTGGACAGCGCGGTCCTGCGCGAGCAGCTCGCGTTCGCCGAGCGGGAGGCCGACAACTTCCTGAAGCGGTACGGGCCCTACATCGAGCCGGTGCAGGCGATGAAGGTGCGCCGCGACATCGAGCAGGCGCAGCGGGCGGTGGCGATGGGCGACAGCGGCGAGTACAAGCGCCTCACCGAGCTGCTGCTCGACGACATGTACCGCCAGTGCGGCCTGGCGAGCCAGTTCCGGCAGGCCGAGCTGGCATCGGAGGGCGCGCCGCCGGAGACGGTGCGGCAGATCAACGAAGCGGTGGAGTACGTCAAGCAGGCCCACCGGCAGGGCAACCGGGTCGCGACCGCCCAGCAGGCCCGCAATCTGGTCAACCTGGTGGCGGTGGCCCAGTCGGAGCGTGCCGTGCCCGCGCTCCCCGACCGGCCCGACTACGAGGGCATCCTGCGGTTCGCCGAAGAGACGGCGGGCGGATGACACAGGCGCGGCAGGACGGCCGCTCCGCGCCGGGGGCGGCCCCCGTCAGCCTCGGCATCGACTTCGGCGCCACGGGCCTGCGGGCGCTCTTCGCCCTGCCCGAGGGGCCCGGCCGGCGCCTGGAGCAGGAGGAGGACGGGCCGTGGCTCTTGTGCGAGCCGGCGGAGATGGGCCCGCTGCCGGTGACGTTCCCCAGCCTCAAGAGCCGCCTGGGCAGCGGGCGTCCGGTGCGCACGCCGGAGGGGGCGGCCGACGCAGACCAGATCGTGGTGCGCAGGCTGCGGTCCCTGCGCGAGCGCGTGGAGGCGGCGGCGCCCGGGCGGGTGACGCAGACCGTGATCAGCGTGCCCGCGCGGTTCGGCTCGGCGCAGCGGGCGGCCCTGCGGGACGCGGCGCGCGAGGCGGGCCTCGAACCGGCGCGCCTGGTCAGCGACTCCATGGCCGCGGTGATCGGCCACACCACGGAGCGGGACAGCGGCACGTGCCTGGTCTACGGCATGGGGTACGAGGGTTTCGAGCTCGGTCTGATCCGCAGCGTGCGCGGCCACTTCCGCTCGCTCGGCTACGAGGGCGGGACGACGTCGGGGGGCCGCGCGTTCGACGCCGGGCTGCTGACCTCGGCGGTCCGGCTCCTTCCGCGGGGCGGCGCGTGGCGGGCGGGGGGCCCCGACACCTCCGTATGGCAGGGCCTTCGCGCGCGCGGGCAGGAGGCGCGCGAGGCGCTCGGCAGGCCGAAGGGGCCGCCGGCCGCGGTGCTCGGGCTGCGGTTCGGCGGGGGGCCGCCGCTTCAGGTGCGGATCGACCGGCCCGACTTCGACGCGTACGTCGACCGGCATGTGCGGCGCACCCTGGACCGGGCGCAGGCGCTCCTCGACCGGGCGGGGATGCGGCAGGAGGACGTGGACACGCTGCTCCTGGTGGGCGGCAACACCCGGATGGAACAGGTGCGTTCACGGGTCGCCGGGCTCGGGCGGCACTGTGTGCGGGCGGCTCCCGAGCTGCTCGCCCTCGGCGCGCTGAAACACGCGCTGCGGCTCGCGGGCGGCGCCGCGTCCTCGGGTCCCGCGGCCCTGGAGGAGGGCCCGCTGGAACCGGCCGCGCTCGCCGACACCCTCTCCGACGCGCCGCCGCTCACGGCGACGCTGGTGGGCGGCGACGGGGAACGCCCGTCCGGGGACGCGGCCCGCCGCCATGACGCCGAGGAGCCGGCCTCCGTGGGGCGGCGTTCCGTACCGCCCCCGGTGCGCGACCCGCGCGTCGCGCACGATGGCCGTGAGGCCCATGCGGCTCATGAGGCGCGCGATGTGGAGCGGGCGCGGCTGCTCATCGGGCAGGGGCGGACGGGCGAGGCGTCCGCGCTGCTGCGCGAGATCATCGCGGAGGCGCAGGAGCTGCTCGACGGCCTGGACCGTCCCTCGCCCCCGCCCGAGCCGGCGCCCCTCGCGGAGTCCGGGACCCCCGCGGAGTCCGGGCCCCTCGCGGAGTCCGGGGGCGCGCCGGAGCTCGACCGCGGTTCCCGGCGGCAGCTCGCCCGCGCGCAGGCGCTGCTCTCGCTCGGCCACTACGACCATGCCGTGCAGGCCGCGCACATCGCCTGGCAGGACGCGGCGACCAGGCCGGCCGGCGCGGACATGCTGGACGCCATGATCGACGTGCACTGCGCGGCGGCCATGGCCGACATGTCCCCCGAGCACTTCGCCGACGCCGAGCGGTGGCTCAACTGCGCGTACGGCCACGATCCGACGAACGTACGGGTACGTGGCCTGCTCGCCGAGCGCACCTACCGGCACGCCGTGGAACTGGACCGGCGCGGCGAGCGGGATGAGGCGATTGAGGCCCTGGGGAAGTGCCTGACGTGGGATCCTGAACACGCCGACGCCGAGGCGTTGTTGCGGCGGCTGAACCGTGACGGCAGGAACCGGCGTGGCAGAGGGGACGTTCTCGGATAGAGGGCACGGACCCCACCTCATGAGCCACCCCGCGAGCCACCCCGCGAGCCAGGAGGAAAGCGCTTGACGCCCGCACAACTGCTCGACAAAGCCTTGATCATCAAGGAGTTGCGGCGTCTCGCGGCGCTGCCCGAGCTGTCGCCGCGCTCCGCCGAGCTCGATGTGCTGCACAAGGATCTGGGTTCCATGTCGCAGCTCGACCAGTGGGCGGAGGTCGACCTCGTCCAGGCCTACGTACGGCCCGAAAGCGTCACGTCACCCCCCGAACAGACGTCGGGCAAGCGGGACCGTCTCCTGGAGGCGGCCCTCGGGGTGCTGGTGTTCGTGCCGCTCCTGATCACCTGGTACGGCCTGCGCGAGGCCGTCCGGGCGTACGGCGAGTTGGCCGAGGAGGAGCCCCGGCAGGCGACGCGCCCCTTCCTCCAGCTCTGGCAGTCGGGCTTCGGCGGGCACCTGTCCTCGCTCGGCCGCTTCGAGAACGTGGCCCTGATGGCCGTCCTGCTCATCGCCCTGCTGGTGGCGCTCTCCGTCTGGCACGCGCGCGTGCGGGTGCGGGCCGATCGGGACGAGGCCGCGCAGGAGGCCGCCAGGGAGCGGATCCTCGCCGAGCTCGCCTCGGTCCTCACCCGGACGCAGATGGTGCTGGCGCCGCACCGCGGTGCCTCGCCGCAGCAGTTCGCGGCGGAGCTGACGAAGGCCGCCAAGCAGATGGGGGACCTGACCGCCAAGGCGGTGCAGAGCCACAAGGCGCTCAGCGGCGCGACCGCGTCCGTGGGGCAGGCCACCGACGCGCTGAAGAACGCGGCGCTGACCCTGACCACCGAGGTCCCGAAGCTCGGCGCCGTCGCGGACCGCATCGACACCACGCTGCACAACGGCACGGCGGAGACCGCCAAGGCCGGGCGGGCCAACGCGATCGCCGCCGGCAAGATCGCCGGCCAGGTCAAGTCGGTGGGCGACACGGTGGAGGCGTCCCTCAAGGCCCTGGTCACCGCGCAGCAGTCGCTGGTGGTGAGGTCGGAGTCGGTGGTCAAGGCCACGGAACAGGCGTCCCAGGCCCTGATCGCCAGCACCGGGCGCACGGGCGACGCCGTGGACGGCATGCGGGAGGCCACGGAGCGCTGGGACGCGGCGGCGGCCCACTGGCAGGACGCCGCGGCCCGCCTGGACGCCCGTATGGGCACGCTCGCCGGAGCGATGTCCCTCGGCCTCCCGCTCACCCCGGAACCCGAACCCGACGCCACCACCGCGTACGGGACGAACGGGGCGAACGGCGGGCCCTACGGCGGCCACGGAGACAGCACCACGCCCGCCACGCCCACCGGAGCTCCGGCCGGAACTCCCGCCGGGTACGGCACACCCCACGCCTCCGGAGCAGCCCCCGCCGGCACCCCCTTCCCCGCCCCCACCCGGCCCCTCGACGAGCCGCTCGACCCGCCGACCACCCGCCTGCCCCCGCCCGGGCCCCGTGACGGGGGCTCCGCGTGACGCGGAAGCGGGGGGCGCGTGGACGTGGGGGGCGTGGTGGGCGGCTCGGGGCGGTGGTGCTCGCCGGGTGGCTCTTCGCCGACCTGCTGCTCGTGCTCGCGCTCGTGTCCATGGCCGACCGGCCCGACCCGATGGCCGACGACCGGCCCAAGCCGTCGCCGGGCAAGCCCACCCCGACCCCCACGGGCCCACGCTCCGTGGACCGCAACCCCCAGGAGTTCAAGGTCTCCGGCAGGGACAAGGGCGACCTGGTCAAGCAGATCAGCAAGGACACCGGTAAGTGGAAGGGACGGACGGCCGCGCTCGTCCTCACCTTCGGCGGCGGCCCCAACGGCACGGTCTACGCGCACCGCGTGAACGCCCTGCTCGGCAAGGGCCGCGGCGACATGTTCACCAAGAAGACGGCCACGGACGACTTCCACAACCTCGGCAAGCGCCCGGAGACCGCCGTGGTCCGCGTGTACTTCTACACCGCGCCGGGCGGCTGAGCCATGGCGGTCCTGCGCCCCGGCCAGCGCCCGAGGGCGAGCGGCACCCGCCCGCCGCTGCCCACGCTGCCCCGCACCCCCGCGATGCGCGGCTACACCCACCTGCACGACTCCCTGACGGCCCTGTCCTTCCGGCACGCCGCGGACGTACTCCGCCCGCCCGCGCCCGCGGCCCCCTCGGCGAACGCGGTCTTCGGCACGCTCCCCAAGGCCGACACCGACGACGGATTCCGCATCCTGGACGGGCTCTGGTTCCCCGGCCGCGGGGGCAGTTGGGTACGCGTCGATCTGCCCCACGTGCAGGAGGCCCGCCGCCGCTGGCTGTCGGCCGCCGACACGCGCGCCCTCGCCGCGGCGGCCCTGGTGGACACCCTGGAGACCCTCGTACGGGATGACGCGATGGGGCTGCGGCGGCTGATCCTGTGGGAGGTGTGCTGCCGGCTGCGGGACGGCGGGGAGCGCCCGACCGCCGCCGACGCCGCCGCGCTCGGGGTGCACCGGGGCGAAGCCGGTGCGCTGGCCGCCGCCGTGGCCGCCGGGTTCCCGCAGGCGGGCCCCGCCCGGCACGCCGCCGAGACCCTCAACGACGTATGGCCGGGCGTGCGGCTGCGCGAGGCGGAGGGCGTCGTGGCACGGCTGCCGCTCGCCTCCGCCTACCCGGACGGCCCCGACGACCACCGCCTGGCCGCGCTCGTGGACGGCGTCCGCGCCCGCGCCGCCGAGGTGCGCGGGCTGACCGCCGAGGCCGGCCGGCAGGAGTCCGCGGGCTCGCTGCGGGCCGCCGCAAGGTCCTGGCTCGCCGCGGTCCGCCTGGCCAGGGACGACGCGGACGCCCAGACGGGGCTGCTGCGCGTGGCGGCGCTCCTCGCCGACGACCCGTTCGCCCCGGCCGAGGCGGCGGTGACGGCCGCGACGGACGACCGGGCCGTACGCCTGGCCTGGTGCGCGCCGCCGCGCCGCGCCGACGGGGTCTCGTACCGGGTGCTCCGCTTCCCCGACGGCGCCCCGCACCTCGCGGTGGAGACGGCGGCGGACGAGCGCGGCCTCGCCGTCGTCGACGCCGACGCCCCGGTGGGCCGCACCCTGCGGTACGCCGTGTTCCCGCTGCGCCGGTCACGCATCGCGGGGGTGCCGCGCGTCACCGCCCCGGTGCTGATCACGCCCGTCGTGACGGAGCTGCGCGCCGACGCCGTGCCGGGCGGCCTCCGGCTGCGCTGGCGGCCCGACCCGGCGGCGGCCGAGGTACGCGTCACGCGCTCCGGGGCGGGCGAGGACGCCGAGGGCTGGGGCGAGGGATCGATGGTGCGGGTGCCCTGCGAGCACGACCGGCTGCTCGACGTGCCGCTCCCCGCGGGCACGTACACGTACGAGGTGCGCTCCGGCTACCGCGACGCCGACGGTGACCTGGTGTGGTCCCGCGGCGTCCTCGTCACCGCCCGCGCCGAACGGTGGCCCTCGCCGGTGGAGGAGCTCACCGTGCGCAGACACCCGGACGGCGGGCGCGTCACCATCGCCTGGCGGCAGCCCGCGGTCGGCGAGAGCCACTTGCTGCCGTGGACCTCGGGGCCCGTCGCACCGGGCACGGACGTCTCCGCGCTGGTCGGCACGGTGGACCGGCTGCCCGCGAGTTCGGCGGGCGCCGAGTCGCTCGTGGAGCTCACACCACCGCCCGAGCGGCGGGTACGGATGACGGCGGTGAGCGTCCTGGGCGACCGGGCCGTGTCCGGGCCGAGCATCGTCATAGAACATCCGGCGGTCATAGGGGAGTTGCGCGTACGACGGCTGAGCGCCGACCGTGCCGCGCTGACCTTCGACTGGCCCGAGCCCGCGGTCCTGGTGCGTGTGGCGTGGAGCGACGGGCTCCGCGGCGGTGAGCGGCGCGTGGCCCGCAGCGCGCTGCGGGCCGGGCAGGTGGAGATCCCCGTCTCCGCCGAGGCGTGCCAGGTCACCGCGGTGCCGCTGCCCCGCCCCGACGCCGTGGCGATCGACACGGCACCGGCCCGCGCGACCCTCCCCGCGGCGCCACCGCCGCCCCCGCCGCTGCCGCCCCCCGCGCCGCCCCGGTGGTGGTCGTTCTGGCGGCGCTGGTGGCGGACGTGAGGCGGCTCGTGGGCGCGCTACTCCTTGACCACGGCCTCCGTGCCGCCGCCGAACTCGATGAGCAGCCCCGAGCGCAGCGCGATGGTCTTGCCCGGGTCGACGTCGCGTACGGTCCCGTCGTCCTTGCGCGCCGTCCACACGGAGTGCGTCCGGTTGGTCAGGCCGAACCGGCCGCGCTGCTGCGGGTGTTCGGTGACCTCGCCGACGACGGCGTTGAAGTCGTGGCGGTCGGGGTCGTCGCGCAGGTGGTGGGCGTAGACGCGGGCGTTCGGAGCCAGCCGGATGCCGCGGCGGGTGCGGAGCGTGCCGGTGCCGGTGACCATCTCCAGGCGCGGCGGCAGGGTCAGGGTGTTGCGGCACTTCCAGCACTCGGGCGGTGCGCCGTCGGGCTGGGTGAGGTTCTGCTTGCCGCAGACGCCGCACTGCGTGATGGCGTCGAGGACCTGGCTGAGCGCCTCGCGCCACTGTGACTCGCGCACCCGCAGCGAGGGGTTCTTCAGGCCGTCGGTGAAGGTGCGGACGAAGAGGCCGCGCAGGATCTGCGGCAGCGCGTTCCAGCTCGCGACGATGGTCGGCTGCTCGCTGGGCACCGGGCGGTTGCGGGTGTCGTTCGGGTCGTAGACGAAGACCGGGTCCGTGCCGTACAGCTTGCGCTTGGCCGCCGGGTCCAGGCAGCGGATGTTGAACTGGAGGGCGCCGTTGAAGGGGTGGTCGTTCATCAGGAGGTAGAAGAGGAGTACGGCGAGGGAGTGCAGGTCGCTCTGGGTGCCGGGCATGGCGCCCCGGTCGCCGCGGACCAGCTCGGGCGCCATGAAGTCCATGGTGCCCTCGACGGCCGCCTCGGCGCCCTCCACGACGGCGTTGTCGTTGTCGCAGACCAGGATGTCGCCCGTGCGGGGGTCGAAGAAGATGTTGCCCCAGTTGATGTCGCGGTAGGCGATGCCGCGGGAGTGCAGCGCGCGGTACGCCTCGACGGTGTGCAGGGCCACGGTGACCAGGGTGCGCATGGTCGCCGCCGAGACCGAGGGGTCGCGGCGGAAGAGCGCGGGCAGGTCGCAGAAGCGGGCGGGCCGCACGTCCATCACGTAGCCGAAGCCGGGCTGTGTGCCCTCGGGGTCCATCACGATGGAGCGCGGCCACAGGAAGCGGTCGTCGTCCCAGCCCTTGTCGATCAGCCCTTCGAGGATCGTCCGCTGCCGGGCGTCGGCGAGCTGCGGGTAGTACCACTTGACCGCGCGGTCGCCGGTGGGCGTCTGGACGCGGTAGACCTCGCCCTGGCCGCCGGAGCCGAAGAGCTCGGCGACCTTGAGCTTCTCCCCCGACTCGGCCACCAGGGTCTTTCCGGCGGCGAGCATGCCGTTCGTCATGCTTTTCCTTCCTGCACTAGCTGTCGTCCTGCACTCGACTGTCGTCGCTGCGCTGCGTGGACGCCGCGATGGCGCCCACGAGGGTCGTGTCGTCCCCGGAGAACGTGGCGGCGCGCGCCAGCCAGTCCGGTAGCTGGGCCTGGACCGCCGCGACACCCTGCTCGGCGGCTCGGCCGCGGACGCCGGTGGCGAAGTCCAGGAACCCCTGGTCGTCGGTGAAGCTCTTGGAGAGCCCGTCGGTGGAGAGCAGCACGCACGGCGGTGGCCCGCCGATGAAGGGCTGCCAGTGCGACCGCATCTTGCGCCAGGGCTCGGGCGCGCAGAGCGAGTCGGTCTCGTCGCCCATGTCGGGCCCGGTGGAGAGCGGGGTGTGCGGGGTGCCGGTGTCGTCGACCAGGACGAAGTCACCGTCGCCCAACTGCCAGCAGAACACCATGCCTTCGGTGAGGACGGCTCCGATGAGCGTGCTTCCGTAGGCGGCGAGGTCCGGGGGCTCCTTGCGCTCCCGCTCCCCGGCCGTCTGCCGCGGGGCGGCCGGGCCGTGGGCGGGCGCGTTGCAGTCGTGCAGCAGGGCGCGCTCGTGCCAGCGGTGGCCGACCTGCTGCGGCAGCCTGCGTGCCTCCTCGCGCAGGCCGGTCCAGTTCGCCGCGTCACCGCCGACGCGCACCACCTCGCGTGCGAAGGCGCGCGCGCACGCGGTGAACTCCTCGACCGCCCAGCGCGCCCCCAGGTCGCTGCGGAAGTGCGCGGCGCTGCCGTGTCCGTCGGCGACCGTGAGGACGACCGCGCGCCCCCCCGCGACGGGTACGAGCGCGCTGCGGTCCTGGCTGTACTTCTTCGCCACCCCTTTGACGGCGCCACTGATGAGCGTCCAGGGTGCGGCCGTCGCCCGGCCGGCCGCCGGGTCGCGTTCCGTCACTGCCCCCGGTTCGGTCACCAGATGTCGTCTTCGCCCTTGGTCATCGACGGGACGTCGATCGGCGTCGCGGCCTTCGAGCCGTCGTCGACCTTCGGCGTGGAGGCGTCCTTGACGACCGCGGTGGACATCCAGCGGATGGCGGCGGCGAGCTGGCGGGGGTTCTTCGCCTGGAGCGGCTCCAGTTCGGGGTTGCCGAGGAACTCCTTGAGCATGCTCTTGTCGGCGTCGTCACCGATGGCCACCGCGACGCGCACGGCCCGCTTGCCCCACGGGGTGCCGTCGATGGCGCGGAGACCGGCACGCCAGTCGTCGGTGGGCTGGCCGTCGGAGGCGAGCGCGAGCACCGGCGGCAGGGCGCGCTGGGGCATCGGCGGGGTCTGGAGCGCGCCGGCCGCCAGCTTGAACGCGGCGCCCATGTCGGTGCCGCCGTAGATGTGGACGTCCTCCCAGGAGAACTGGTCGACCGGGGTGGGGTCGCTGACGTGCCAGCTCGCCCCGCTGGCGAAGGTGATGGCCCGCACGAGGAGGGAGGCGGCGGGGTTGGACTGGGCGGCCTGCTGCATCTCCGGGATGGCCTCGCGGATGGCGAAGTTGAGCTCGCCGATCTTGCCGTTGACGCCCATGGAGCCCGAGCAGTCGAGCATCCAGATGAAGTGGACGGGGCGGCTGGCCATACTGCCGCCGGGGAAGTTGTCGGCGAGGATCTGGGTGGTGTCGCTCACGCTGGTCCTTTCCTGTGGAGCGTGAAGGGTGCGGTCGGGCCCGCGGTCGGGGCCCCGTGGGGCGCGGGTGTGGGGGTCACTCGTGGCTCTGCCTGATCCGGTTGCGCCACGCCGTCCATCCCTGGAGGTCCTGGCCCTCCCGCTGGATGACGGTGGCGACCCGGCCGAGCTGGTGCTCGTCCATGTCCGCTACGACGGACGCGAGCACCTGGTCGAGCAGTTCCTCGGCGACCGCGCGCCACTGCTCGGTGACGCCGTGCCGCTGCCGGGGGCGCCAGATGTGGTGGTACGCGGCCAACTCGGCGGGGGTGTCCGGCAGTTGGTGCCGCATCTGGTCGCGGACGCGGTCGTCCAGGAAGTACGCGCGGTAGGCGCTCAGCAGTTCCGGGCTCGCGGCGACGAGGATGCGCAGTCCGTGGGCCTCGCACACGTCGAGCGCGTCGGCCCGGGCCAGTGCGTATCCCACCCGTTCGTCGACGCCCTGCCGCAGCACCCGGCTCAGCGGTGCGGCCCTGTGGCCCAGCTCGCCGAGGCGGCCGACGGAGTCCCGCGTGACGCCCAGCCGGCCGTCGGCGAGGTCCTGGGCGGTCACGAGCAGGTCGGCGGCGGCCCGGTCGGCCGCCCCGAGCTGCCTGTCGCCCCGCATGTCGCGGGCGAAGGCGACCAGCTCCGGATCGCAGCGGTCCGGGTCCCTGACCCAGCCGATGATGGCGCGGCCGAGGCCGGCCTCGACGATGAGGCGGGACGTGCAGGTGCGGGCGACCCGGGCGACGTCGGCGCGGTCGGGCACTTTGCTGCGCCACACGAGGCGGTAGAGCAGCTTCATCGTCACGATGTCACTGACGCGCCGCCCGGACAGGAGCCCGATGAGCCGCTCCAGCAGGTCCGCGCCGCGCAGGTGGTCCGGGGGGCCTGCCCAGAGCTCCGCGGCGGCGGCGAGGCGCACCGTGAGCGGCGCTTCCTCGATGTTGCGCTGGAGCCACACGCCCTGCGGGGATCTGGCGAGCTGCCGCATGCGGTCCAGCTTGCGGGTGTTGAGGTCCACGGTCAGCATGTGCAGTACCCGGCGGGTGAAGGGCACGTGGTCGAGGTCTTCCAGGACCCGCACGGCGTGCCCGCACTCGCGCTGGTCGGGGCGGAGCAGCGCCTCCGCGAGCCGGTCCATGGCCTCGGCGAGCCCCGGGCCGTTGTCGGCGCCCACGGCGAGGGCGAGCCGCAGCGGCTCGGTCCAGGTGGGGACGGGCCCGCGCACCGCCCGGCGCAGGGCCTCGTCGGCGCGCTCGCCGTACTCCTCGCGCAGTTCCCGCCAGGCGTCTTGGCCGAGCGGGAGCCCTTCGAAGGCGGACAGGTCGGGGAGGGCGCCGCGGGTGCGGGACACGTCGAGGCGGTGCTTGACGAGGGCGAGGGCGAGGGGCCGCGCGGCGAGCGCCTGCTCGCCGTCGAGTTCCCTGCACAGTCTTTCGAGTTCGTCGACGGTACGGGCGTCGGTCTCGCCCCTGGTCACGGAGTTGGCGAAGGCGTCGACGACGGCGCGCAGCGACGCGCCGCCGAACCCGGCGAGATCGGCGCCGGTGAGGGCCGCCGCGCCCGTTCGGCCGCCGTCCCCTGCGCCGCCGGGCGCGCCGGAGATGAGCGGGATCAGGGCGAACGCGTCGTGGGTGCGCGCTCCCGTGCCGGGCGCGGGCGGGCTGCCGGAGATCCAGCGCTCGGCGGTGAGCTGCGCCCAGGCGTCGGTCCCCGCGGGGGGTGGGCTCTGGCGGCCGCCGGTGCCGTCGTGCACGCGGTACAGGTACGCGACCGTCGCGTCGTCGCTCCGGTCGAACTCCGCGTCGGGGCCGATGCCGATGATCTGCTGCGGGGCGCGGTACGGCTCCGCGGTCCACGTGGTGAACGTCAGTACGGGTACGTAGCTCTCGGGCAGCGAGGCGCAGGCGAGCGCGACCCAGTGGGCGACGGTCTCGGGGTCCTCCTCCACCAGGACGATCTGCCGTCCCGCCGGGTCACCGAAGAGACGGCGCACATCGGTGAGGAAGGGCGCGACCCGCTCGGCGCGCGCCCTGGCGAACTCCACCAGGCGCTCGCTGTCGAAGTGCGCCCGCGTGACGGGCAGTTCCGACTCGACGAACCCCGCACCGAGGGCCTCCCCCGCCTCCGGCTCCCAGGTGTCGGAGCGCCAGGTGTCGATCGGCCACACGGAGCCGGGCCCTGGCGTGTCCGCGCTCAGGTGGAGCACCTCCACGCGCCGGCCGGGCAGCGTGGCGCACAGGAGCCGGCCGCCGTCCGGCAGCAGGGTGTAGCTCAACTCGGAGCCCGCGCCTATGACGTCTTCGACGGCGGGGCCGAACTCCGGTGCGTCTACAAGGGGTTGTGGTGCCTGGCGGGAGGAGCCCACGGGCTGCGCGGGGATCAGACGGACGGCTCCGGTGTCCGGCTCCTGGTCGAGTCGGTAACTGAGGCGACGGATGGCCATGCCACATTGTGACCAACCGGGATGCCCCCTCGCAGGCCGTCCGCCAACTTCACCTCCGTCTCGACACGCGACTCCCGCACCGGCGCCCGGAGGCGCCCCGTCAGGGGCGCGGGGAACTGCGCGACCGGCCGAGAACGACCCGCACCCGGCAGCGAGGAGCAACCCGGCGGACGCACCCCCGAAGCGGATCCACGTAGGCTGCAAGATCCACCCCGATCGGAAGCGGAACCGGAGAACGCGATGGCCGCAGGCGAGGACGAGTTCCACGACGAGATCTTCCCGTGCGTGCCCGCCCCGGAGGACGGCAGTGCCTGGCAGGCCCCCGCCGACCTGGAGGCGCACCTGTACGAACTCCGCGAGGCCGACGACCCGTACACCTATCTGCGGGCCATCGCCGTGGAGGGCCTCTACCGCCCGGTGGCGCTGCATGAGAAGGATCCGGACGCGGACACGAGCCCGCTGCTCACCGTCGACCTGCCGGACGGCAGGAAGGCGGCGCAGGTGTACACGGCCGGGCTGCTCCCGCGCCCGCATCCGGCGGTGGTCTACGAGTTCGTGACGCTCGGCGCGCTGGCCGAGGGCTGCCCCGACGACGTCGACTTCCTCGCGGTCAACGTGCGGACGCCGTGCGAGCAGTACTTCCTCACCACGGACGAGGAGCGCCGGGTCTGGGCCGACCTGCACGAGCGCCACCACCGGCACGACGGCCTCGGCGACCGCATAGAGACGCGCCGCACGGGGGCGCCCGCGCCGGGCCCGCTCCTGCACGGCCTCGCCTGCGGCGCACACCTGTGCTTCGCCAACGGCGCGCCCTGGAACACCCTCGACTGGCACGGCGCGGGCCACCACAACGAGGTCGGCCGCCTCGCCGAGTCCTGGGGCGTCGAGAACCGCGAGGAGTGGCTGGCGACGCAGGAGCGCCTGCTCACGCGCGAAGTCAGCCCCTGGTACTGGGACTTCGTGCTCGGCGCCCGCGTCGCGGTGATCGCCGAGGTGGGCCCGCGCCTCGATCCCGAGCGGTGGCGGGAGTGCGTCGAGGTCACCCTGCGCAACCGCGTCAGGGAGACCGGCGGCCCCGACACCCCGCACCGCCCCGGCGACGACCCGGGCCTGGACGACTTCGTGACCGCCATGCGCGACCTCGTCGGCAAGGTCCTGCGCTACGAGGCCCGCTTCCGCGCGGACGAGCTGCTGCCGCCGGACGGTTTCGTGCGCACCGTCGCGCCCTGGGACATCGGCCGCGCCTCCAAGATGGCCCGCTGGGGCAGGGGCGCGCGTTATGCGACCGAGGCGGAGATGCGGGCGGCCGTCGAGCGGGCGTCCCGGGCGGCGGAGTCCTCGTACGCCTCGTGGGAGGAGTTCTCGGCGGGCTACGTCCTGGGCCGCTGTCTGCACTTCGACGAGGAGTCGTTCGGCACCTGGTACACGGACGTCCTGCACGCCCACCGGGCCCTGACCACGGACCCGGACAGCCCGTGGCTGACGGTGCCGTTCCGGGTGGGCTGAGCCCCGGCGGGCCGTTGGCCCGGATCATCACAATCAGGTCTCACTAGCCCCAGAGGCCTCTTTCGCCTCTTGCCAGCGACCCGTGTAATCGTTTCCAATCCTCCGTGTAATCGATTCCACAAGGAGGTGGAAGCGGCGATGGCACTCACTCCACCCCGGCCGCCCGGGGCACGTGGGGCACCCGGCTCACCCGGTTCGCCCGGCTCGGCGGGCTCAGCGGGCTCGGCGGGCTCGACCGGCTCGGCGGGGATCAAGGACGTCGCGGCCGAGGCCGGGGTCTCCGTGGCCACGGTGTCGCGGGCGCTGAACGGTCACCCCTCGGTCAGCCCCCGGTCCCGGCAGCGCGTGCTCGCCGCCGTCGAGGCGCTCGGCTACCGGCCGAACGCCGTGGCCCGGTCCCTGCGCACCCACCAGACGCACACGCTCGGCCTCGTCATCAGCGACGTGCTCAACCCGTACTTCACCGAGCTGGCCCGCTCCGTCGAGGAGGCCGCCCGCGCCCTCGGCTACAGCGTGATCATCGGCAACGCCGACGAACGGCCCGAGCTCCAGGACCACCACGTACGGACGCTGCTCGACCGGCGGATCGACGGCCTGCTCGTCTCCCCCACCGACGGCGGCTCCCCGCTGATGCTCGACGCCGTGCGCGCCGGCACCCCCATGGTCTTCGTGGACCGGTGGATCCCCGGCGTCGACGTCCCCGTCGTCCGCTCAGACGGCCGGCAGGCCGTGCGTGACCTGGTCGCCCACCTGCACGGCCTCGGTCACCGCAGGCTCGCCATCATCGCGGGCCCCGCGGCCACCACCACCGGCAGCGAGCGCGTCGAGGCCTTCCGGGACGCGCTGCGCGAGCACGGCATCGCGCTGCCCGACGCGTACATCGGGCAGGGCGACTTCCAGGCCGACAGCGGGCGCCGCGCCACGGAGCGGTTCCTCGCCCTGCCCGAGCCGCCCGAGGCCGTCTTCGCCGCCGACAACCTGATGGCGCTCGGCGCCCTCGACGCGATCCGCGCGCACGGCCTGCGGGTCCCGCACGACATCGGCCTCGCCGCCTTCGACGACATCCCGTGGTTCGTGCACACCGACCCGCCGGTCACGGCGATCGCCCAGCCCACGGCGGAGCTGGGCCGGGCCGCCGTGCACGCGCTCGTCGACCGGATCGAGGGCAGGAGCCCCCGTTCCGTGACCCTGCCCGCCCGTCTCGTCGTCCGGCGTTCCTGCGGCGAGGACACCCGCGTACGAAGGAGCAATCCGTGAGCAGCAAGGACGAGGCGCGGCGCGGCCCCGGGCAGCGGGAGCAGCCGCAACCACAGGAGCGGGACGCGCACGAGCTGCTGCGCATCGAGGGCATCCGCAAGACCTTCCCCGGAGTCGTCGCGCTCGACTCCGTGGACTTCGACCTGCGGCGCGGAGAGGTGCACGTCCTGCTCGGCGAGAACGGCGCGGGCAAGAGCACCCTCATCAAGATGCTGTCCGGCGCCTACCGCCCCGACAGCGGCCGCATCCTCGCCGAGGGCCGCGAGGTGCGCGTCAACGGCGCGCAGGACGCGGAGCGGCTCGGCATCGCCACCATCTACCAGGAGTTCAATCTCGTACCGGATCTGACGGTCGCCGAGAACATCTTCCTGGGCCGGCAGCCGCGCCGCCTCGGCATGGTCGACCGCAAGAAGATGGAGGCGGACGCCCAGGTCCTCCTGGAGCGGGTCGGGCTCCGGGTCTCGCCGCGCGCCAAGGTGCGCGAACTGGGCATCGCCCGGCTCCAGATGGTCGAGATCGCCAAGGCGCTCAGCCTGGACGCGCGCGTGCTCATCATGGACGAGCCCACCGCCGTCCTCACCTCCGAGGAGGTCGAGAAGCTGTTCGACATCGTGCGCACGCTGCGCGCGGACGGCGTCGGCATCGTCTTCATCACCCACCACTTGGAGGAGATCGCCGCGCTCGGCGACCGCGTCACCGTCCTGCGCGACGGCCGCAGCGTCGAGCAGGTGCCCGCGTCCACCCCGGAGGACGAGCTGGTACGGCTCATGGTGGGCCGCAGCATCGAGCAGCAGTACCCGCGCGAGCGGCCGGACGTCGGCCCGCCGTTGCTCCGCGTCGAGGGCCTCACCCGGGGCGGCGTCTTCCACGACGTCAGCTTCGAGGTGCGGGCCGGTGAGGTCGTCGGCCTCGCGGGTCTGGTCGGCGCCGGGCGCACGGAGGTCGCGCGCGCGGTCTTCGGCGCCGATCCGTACGACGCGGGCACCGTCGACGTACGCGGCGAGCGGCTGCCCGGCCACGACGTGAACGCCGCGATGGGCGCCGGCATCGGCCTCGTACCCGAGGACCGCAAGGGCCAGGGCCTGGTCCTGGACGCCTCGGTCAGCGAGAACCTCGGTCTGGTGACGCTGCGGTCGGCGACCCGCGCCGGGTTCGTGGACCTCAAGGGCCAGCACGAGGACGCGGCCCGGATCGCGGGACAGCTGGGCGTACGGATGGCCGGGCTCGGCCAGCACGTGCGCACGCTCTCCGGCGGCAACCAGCAGAAGGTCGTCATCGGCAAGTGGCTGCTCGCCGACGTGAAGGTGCTGATCCTCGACGAACCGACGCGCGGCATCGACGTGGGCGCGAAGGTCGAGATCTACCAGTTGATCAACGAACTGACGGCCTCCGGGCACGCGGTCCTGATGATCTCCAGCGACCTGCCCGAGGTGCTCGGCATGAGTGACCGGGTCCTGGTCATGGCCCAGGGCCGGATCGCCGGCGAACTGCCCGCCGAAGAGGCCACGCAGGACGCGGTGATGGCCCTGGCCGTCAGCAACGCGGCCGCGCCGCGGGACGCGCCGAACCCCGTACCGAACCCCGTTCCGAACGCCACACCGAACGCCACACCGAACGAAGAAGAAGAAGCGGAGGGCTCCCGTGGCCACTGAAACCGTGAAGCGCGACGCGGGTGGCGCGGGTTCGCTCCGCCGCGTCCTGCTCGACAACGGCGCGCTCAGCGCCCTGATCGTCCTGGTCGTGGCGATGTCGCTGCTCTCCGGCGACTTTCTCACCACCCAGAACCTGCTCAACGTCGGCGTGCAGGCCGCCGTGACCGCGATCCTCGCGTTCGGCGTCACCTTCGTGATCGTCTCGGCGGGCATCGACCTGTCCGTCGGTTCGGTGGCCGCGCTCTCGGCCACGGTCCTCGCCTGGACGGCGACCTCCCAGGGCATGCCCGTCTGGCTCGCGGTGATCTTCGCCGTCGCCGCGGGCATGGCCTGCGGTTTCGTCAACGGGCTGCTCGTCTCGTACGGGAAGCTGCCGCCGTTCATCGCGACGCTCGCGATGCTGTCGGTGGCCCGCGGCCTCTCCCTGGTGATCTCGCAGGGCAGCCCGATCCCGTTCCCCGACTCGGTCTCCCACCTCGGTGACACGGTCGGCGGCTGGCTGCCGGTCCCGGTGATCGTGATGGTCGTGATGGGCCTGGTCACGGCCGTGGTGCTCGGCCGTACGTTCATCGGCCGCTCCATGTACGCGATCGGCGGCAACGAGGAGGCGGCCCGCCTCTCCGGACTGCGGGTCAAGCGCCAGAAGCTCGTCATCTACGCGCTCTCCGGGCTCTTCGCCGCCGTCGCGGGCATCGTGCTCGCCTCCCGCCTGGTCTCGGCGCAGCCGCAGGCCGCGCAGGGCTACGAGCTCGACGCCATCGCCGCGGTGGTGATCGGCGGCGCCAGCCTCGCGGGCGGGGTCGGCAAGGCGTCCGGCACGCTCGTCGGCGCGCTGATCCTCGCGGTGCTGCGCAACGGCCTCAACCTCCTGTCGGTCTCCGCCTTCTGGCAGCAGGTCGTGATCGGCGTCGTCATCGCGCTGGCCGTCCTCCTGGACACGCTGCGGCGCAAGGCCGGGGCGACCCCGGGTGCCTCGTCGGGCGCGCCGGGGGCCGGGCTCAAGGGCCCGCAGGCGGTCAAGTACGCGGTGGCCGCCGTGGTCGTGGCGGCCGTGATCGGCGCGGTGTCGTTCTTCAACTCGGGCTCGTCGGGCACGTCGACGAAGGTCGGCATGTCGCTGTCCACCCTCAACAACCCCTTCTTCGTGCAGATGAAGGAGGGCGCGCAGGCCGAGGCCGAGAAGGCGGGCGTCGACCTGACGGTCACCGACGCGCAGAACGACGCCTCGCAGCAGTCCAACCAGCTCCAGAACTTCACCGGCGAGGGCGTGAAGTCCATCATCGTCAACCCGGTGGACTCCGACGCGGCGGGCCCCGCCGTGCGCGGCGCCAACAAGGCCGACATCCCGGTGGTCGCGGCCGACCGCGGCGTCAACAAGGCCGAGACCGCCACGCTGGTCGCCTCCGACAACATCGCGGGCGGCAGGCTGGCGGCGAAGTCCCTCGCCGAGAAGCTGGGCGGCAAGGGCGAGGTCGTCGTCCTCCAGGGCACCGCCGGCACATCGGCGAGCCGTGAGCGCGGGCAGGGCTTCGCGGAGGGCATCAAGGCGTACCCGGACATCGAGGTCGTCGCCAAGCAGCCCGCGGACTTCGACCGCACCAAGGGCCTCGACGTCATGACGAACCTGCTCCAGTCCCACAAGGGCGTGAACGGCGTCTTCGCCGAGAACGACGAGATGGCGCTCGGCGCGGTCAAGGCCCTCGGCGGCAAGGCGGGCACGTCGGTGCCGGTGGTCGGCTTCGACGGGACCCCGGACGGCCTCAAGGCGGTCGAGGCGGGCACGCTGTACGCATCCGTGGCGCAGCAGCCCAGGGAGCTCGGCAGGATCGCGGTGCGCAACGCGGTGCGGGCGGCCCAGGGCAAGGAGGTCGAGGAGATGGTGAAGGTCCCGGTGAAGGTCGTCACGGTGAAGAACGTGAAGGATTTCTCCTGACCGCTCCGTCCAGGGGCCCCGTGCGCGGGGCCCCTTCCGGCCGCGCACCACGTCAGCACCGTACGAAAGCAGGGAACAGCACATGAACGACGACTACGAACTGCTGGTCGTGGGCTCCGCCAACGCCGATCTGGTGGTCGGTGTGGAGCGCAGGCCGGCGCCCGGCGAGACGGTCCTCGGCTCCGACCTGGCCGTCCACCCCGGCGGCAAGGGCGGCAACCAGGCGGTGGCCGCCGCCCGGCTCGGGGCGCGCACCGCGCTCCTCGCGCGGGTGGGCGACGACGCGCACGGCACGCTGCTGCTCGACGCGCAGCGGGCGGCCGGGGTGGACACCGTGGGCGTCCTGGTGGGCGGTGCGCCGACCGGCGTCGCGCTGATCACGGTCGACCCGTCGGGCGACAACAGCATCGTGGTCTCCCCCGGGGCCAACATGCGCCTCACCCCCGCGGACATCCGCGCGGCGGGCAGCCTGCTCGCGGCGGCGCGGGTGGTCTCGACCCAGCTGGAGATCCCGCTGGAGACGGTCTCGGAGGTGGCGCGGGGGCTGCGGCCAGGGGCCCGCCTGGTCCTGAACCCCTCGCCGCCGGCCCCGCTGCCGGACGAGGTGCTCGCCGCCTGCGACCCGCTGGTGGTCAACGAACACGAGGCCCGGGTGATCCTCGGCGACGCCGCGGGCGAGACCCCGCGGGAGTGGGCCCGGGGGCTGCTCGCGCTCGGCCCCCGTTCGGTGGTGATCACGCTGGGCGCGGAGGGCGCGCTGACCGCCGAGCCCGGCGAGGAGCCCGTACGGGTGGCGAGCCCGCGGGTGGATGCGGTGGACACGACCGGCGCGGGCGACGCCTTCACCGCCGCGCTCGGCTGGCGCCTCGGCCTCGGCGAGGACCTGGCGACGGCGGCGGCCTACGCGGCGCGGGTGGGCTCGGCGGCGGTCACCCGCAAGGGCGCGCAGGACTCGTACCCGACCGCGGCGGAGCTGGCCTCGGTCGCGCCGGAGGTGTCGTCCTCGTGAAGAAGTCGGGCATCCTCAACCGCCATCTCGCGGGCGCGCTGGCCGAGTTGGGCCATGGTGACACGGTCCTGGTGTGCGACGCGGGCATGCCGATCCCGGCGGGTCCGCGCGTGGTGGACCTGGCGTTCCGCGCCGGGGTCCCGTCGTTCGCGGAGGTGCTTGAGGGCCTGCTCGCCGAGCTGGTGGTGGAGGGCGGAACGGCGGCGCACGAGACGACGGAGGCGAACCCGGCGGCGGCGCGACTGCTGCGCGAGAGCCTTCCCGCGCTCGACCTGATCTCCCACGAGGAGCTGAAGGGTCTCACGGCCGGGGCCCGCCTGGTGGTCCGCACCGGGGAGGCCCGCCCGTACGCGAATGTGCTGCTGCGCTGCGGAGTCTTCTTCTGACCCGAGGCCGCGGGGCGGGGCGTCGACCAGGCGCGGTCCGGTATACGAACACCCCTGCCCGCATTGTGACCGGATTCCCCTCTTGACGAGACCTCATCCCGCCTTCAACATCAGGCAACGCACAGCTCCAAAGGCGCCCCGCGACACACCCGCGTCGCAGGGCGCCTCGCACGTTCCGACCCCACTTCTGTCCGGAATTCGGAGCCCCAGATGAGTCTCTCCAGATCCGTCCGACCTGCCCTGCCCCGGGCCCTGAGACGCACCACGGCGGGCGTCGCCGTCCTCGCCGCCGCCGGGCTGCTCGCCACCGCCGCGCCCTCGGCCGCCGCGGCCCCCGAGGCGCCCTCCTCGACGCTCGCGGCGCCGGACATCCCGCTCGCCAACGTCAAGGCGCACCTCTCCCAGCTCCAGTCCATAGCCTCGGCCAACGGCGGCAACCGCGCGCACGGCAGGCCCGGCTACAAGGCCTCCATCGACTACCTGAAGGGCAAGCTGGACGCGGCCGGTTTCACCACCACCGTCCAGCAGTTCACGTCCAGCGGGGCGACCGGCTACAACCTGGTGGCCGACTGGCCGGGCGGCGACACGAGCAAGACCCTGATGGCCGGAGCGCACCTCGACAGCGTCTCATCGGGCGCCGGGATCAACGACAACGGCTCGGGCTCCGCGGGGGTCCTGGAGACGGCGCTCGCCGTGTCCCGTGCGCAGCTCAAGCCCACCAAGCACCTGCGTTTCGCCTGGTGGGGCGCGGAGGAGCTGGGCATGGTGGGCTCGCGCCACTACGTCAACAACCTGCCCACGACGGAGCGCTCGAAGGTCAGCGGCTACCTGAACTTCGACATGATCGCCTCCCCGAACCCGGGCTACTTCGTCTACGACGACGATCCCACGATCGAGAAGACGTTCAAGGACTACTACGCGGGCCTGAACGTCGCCACGGAGATCGAGACCGACGGCGACGGCCGCTCCGACCACGCCCCGTTCAAGAACGTCGGCATCCCGGTCGGCGGTCTCTTCAGCGGCGCGGAGCGCGCCAAGACCAGTGCGCAGGCCCAGAAGTGGGGCGGCACGGCCGGCCAGGCCTTCGACCGCTGCTACCACTCGTCGTGCGACTCGACGTCGAACATCAGCGACACCGCCCTCGACCGCAACAGCGACGCCATCGCCCACGCGGTCTGGACCCTCGCCACGGACACACCGGTCCCGCCGGGTGACGTCTACGAGAACACCACGGATGTCCCCATCCCGGACAACGGTGCCGCGGTGACCTCGACGGTGAACGTCACGGGCCGCACCGGCAACGCCCCGGCCGCCCTCAAGGTCGACGTCGACATCCGCCACACGTGGCGCGGCGACGTGGTGGTCGACCTGGTCGCCCCCGACGGCAGCGCGTACCGCCTGAAGAGCTCCAGCGGCAACGACTCGGCGGACAACGTCATCGCGTCCTACACGGTCAACGCCTCCAGCGAGGCCGCGAACGGCGACTGGAAACTCCGCGTCCAGGACGTGGCGTCCCAGGACACCGGCTACGTCAACAGCTGGAAGCTGACCTTCTAGCCGCTGCCCGGGCCACGCCCTACGACCTGTTCCTCTGCCGCGCGCCCGCATCCGGGCGCGCGGCACGTGTTTCCGGCCTCGGCGGGCGTCGGCCTTCGGCGGGCGTCAGCCTTCGGTCGGCGTCAGGCGCAGGGAGATGCTGTTGATGCAGTAACGCTGGTCGGTCGGCGTGGCGTAGCCCTCGCCCTCGAAGACGTGGCCCAGGTGGGAGCCGCAGCGGGCGCAGCGGACCTCCGTGCGGACCATGCCGTGCGACGTGTCCTGGAGGAGTTCGACCGCGTCCGTGTCCTTCGGGTCGAAGAAACTCGGCCAGCCGCAGTGCGACTCGAACTTCTCCGTCGAGGTGAACAGCTCCGCGCCGCACGCGCGACAGGAGTAGACACCCTGCGTCTTGGTGTCCGTGTACTCACCGACGAACGCTGGTTCCGTACCGGCCTGGCGCAGCACCGCGTACTCCGAAGGGGTCAGCTCCGCCCGCCACTGCTCGTCCGGCTTTTCGACGTCGTACGCCATGGGTGCAATCCCCTTACTTCGACAGGTGGGCCAGGATCTGCGGGCCGAGGTCGGTGACGTCGCCCGCTCCCATGGTGAGAACGAGATCACCGGGCTTCGTCATTCCCGCGATCTCGCGCACCGCCTCGTCCTTGTCGTGGACGGCCCGCACCTCGGCGCCCGCCTCGCGGGCCGCATCGATGATCAGGGCACTGGTGACGCCGGGGATCGGGTCCTCGCGGGCCGGGTAGATGTCCAGGACGACGGAGGAGTCGGCCAGCGCCAGGGCCTGGCCCATCTCCGTGCCCAGCTCCTGGGTGCGCGAGAACAGGTGCGGCTGGAAGAGCACCAGGATGCGGGCGTCGCCCGCGGAGGAACGCATCGCCTCCAGGTCGGCCGTCATCTCGGTCGGGTGGTGGGCGTACGAGTCGACGACCTGGGCGCCCGCGGCCTCGCCCTTGAGCTGGAGGCGGCGCTTGACGCCCGTGTAGGACTTCAGGGCGCCGGCCAGGTTCCGGGACGGGATGCCGAGCGCGACGCCGGCGGCGAGGGCGGCGACCGCGTTGTTGGCGTAGTGGCGGCCGGGGACCGAGACCGTGAAGGTGAGCAGCTTGCCGTCGAGGACGACGGTGACCTCGCTGGTCAGACCCCGCGCGGTGATCTTGTGGATGCGCAGGTCGGCGCCCTCGGACTCGCCGTACGTGACGACCTTGAGGCCACCGAGGTCGCGCAGGCGCCGGGTCAGCTCGACCGCGCCCTCCTGGTCCGCCGAGATGACGAGGGTGCCGCCGGGGACGACCTTTCCCGCGAAGATCTCGAAGGACTCGTAGATCTCGTCCATCGACGCGTAGTTCGCGTGGTGGTCGAGCTCGACGTTCAGGACGATGGCGACCTCGGGCGCGTACTTGTGGAAGCTGCGGTCGCTCTCGTCGGCCTCGGCGACGAAGATGTCGCCCTCGCCGTGCAGCGCGTTCGAGCCCGGCACGTCGAGGTCGCCGCCGATCGCGTACGACGGGCCGAGGCCGAGGGTGGCGAGCGTGACGGCCAGCATCGACGTCGTGGTCGTCTTGCCGTGCGTACCCGCCACGGCGATCGGGCGCAGGCCCTCCATCAGCGAGGCCAGGGCGTCCGAGCGGTGCACGACCGGGATACCGAGCTCGGCGGCGCGGGCCAGCTCCGGGTTGTCGGCGCGGATCGCGGAGGAGACGACGACGCAGGTCGCGTCGGACGCGAGGTGGGCGGCGTCGTGCCCGATGTGGACCGTGACGCCGAGCGCACGCAGCGCCTCCGCGGTGGCGGACTCCCGGGCATCGCTGCCCGCGACCTTGGCGCCGCGCTGGGCCAGGATCTTCGCGATCCCCGACATTCCGGCGCCGCCGATGCCGATGAAGTGCGGTCGGTCCATGGCGGTAGGAAGGCCGGGTGCCATGCGTGTGTCTCCCTGATACGACGAAGATGCCGACGAAACGTACGGCCGATCAACCCCAGCCTATTGCCTCCCGCTCCCCACCCCTTCAGGGCCACACAAAACACCCACCGCCCAGCCCCACCAGGGCCACGGCAATCACCACGCCCAGCCCCCGCCAGGGCCGCGGGAGAACGCCGCGCCGCGACCACCCCGTCAGGTGCGTGGGGGAACGCCGCAACCAGCCCCCGTCAGGTGCGTGGGGGAACGCCGCAATCAGCCCCCGTCAGGGACGCGAGGAACGCCACGCCACGCCCCCGTCAGGGACACGAGGAACGCCGCGACTAGCCCCCGTCAGGGGCGCGGGGAACTGCGCGACCAGCCACACCCAACCCGCAGACGAAAAACCACACCCGCCCCACCAGGGGCGCGGGGAACTGCGCGACCGGCCACACCCACCCCGCAGACAGACAACGACGACCCCACACCCACCACCAGAGGCCGCCGCAAGCCCACGCAGGGGGCAACCAAAGCCACCCCCAAGGCCCCAGGCCAGCCTACGCTTCGGTGTGCGAGAACAGCTTCAAAACCGGCACCCCCACCTTGTGCCGCGCCCGCGACGCCCAGTCCCGGTGGAAGAACTCCTCCACATAGTGGGGGTCGGTCAGCACGATCACCTCGTCCGCCCCCACCTCACCCACCAGCGTCTTCAGCGCGTCCAGCGGATGGTCCTCGATGAGCCGCCCCCGCGCCTCGCACCCCGCGGCCCGCAACGCGACGAGGGAGACCCGCAGCGCCTGCTCGGCGGGTCCGGCCGCTTCGTCGCCCTCGGGGGTCGACCCCTCCCGCGCCGCCTCGTCGAGCTCGCCGAGGGCCACGTCGTCGATGGCCCGCAGCAGCCGGTCCGCCTGGTCCCCCCGGGGCTGGAGCAGCACGTGAAAACTGACCGGCTCGTCCCCGTGCAAGGTGGTGACGAACTCCACGTCCGCGGAGGTCAGGGCCTTCTCGATCATCAATACGCTGGTGAACACGACAGGCGCGCCCCTCTCATCCGTGGGCCGCCCATGGAGGCCCGCGCAGAAACCATCCTGCCCCGTGGCCGCACGGGGCCTGCGAGTTCTAGTGTGCCCAGCCGAAGCCAAACGGAACGAGTGATTCCGCCTATTGTCAGCTTCGACGGTATCGGGTGAAGAGGAACCCGGCCTCCTCCAGTACGGACGTCAGCACGAACTGATCCGGCGTCGCCAGCGCATGCCCGCCCGCGATCCGCTGCGCGTCCCCCGCGGTGAGCATCGGCGACACCGTCAGGCACAGCTCGTCCAGCGCCCGGGCGGCCACGAACTGCCCGAGCAGCCGGGGCCCGCCCTCGGTGAGCAGCCGCGTCAGCCCCCGCTCCGCGAGGGCCGGCGCCACCCGTTCCGGCGCCACGGTCGCGCCCTCACCGGCGATCACCACCACGGCGCCCGCCTGTCTGGCCGCCTCCATCCTGTCGGCGGGCGCGGCGGCCCCCGTCACCACGAGCGTGGGCGTGAGGGGCGAGGTGAAGAGCGGGAGCGAGAAGTCCAGGTCCAGGCTCGCGCTGACCACGGCGATGGCGGGCGCCGGGGTCTGACCTGCCGCCTCCCTGCGCTCGGCGAAGGCGGCACGCGCGCGTGCGGGGCGGTACCCCTCCAGGCGTACCGTTTCGGCGCCTACGACCACGGCGTCGGCGAGGCCGCGCAGGGTGCCGAAGATCCGCATGTCGGTGTCGTTGGAGATCGGCTGGGAGCGGCCGTCGTGCTGGGCGGCGCCGTCGAGCGTGGACACCATGTTGGCGCGCAGCCAGGTCGCCGCACCGGCGGGATAGGCATAGGCCTCGGCAAGCACGTCGAGCCCCCACTCCTGGCCGCCCGAGTGCTCTCCCAGGCGGTCGCCGGAGTGACCGCCGGAGTGATCTCCCACGCCGGCGCTCTCGTGGCCGCCCGAGTGGTCGCCCGCGTGGCCGCTCACACCATCGCCCGCATGGCCACCCCCCCGGCCCCCCGCGCGCCCCGTAGCGCCCGCGGCTCTCGAGTCTGCTGTCTGGTCGGTCACAGGAAACAGGCGTCGCATGTCGGCAGTCTCGCACGCCGTTTAAGCTGGGGAACCGTGTCGTCCTCCCCCGCCGCCTCCGTGCGCCGTCCCACCGCCGAAGCGGTCCCGCAGTCCCTGTGCGCCCGCGAGCCGCACGTCCCCGCCGACCGCCTGGTCGCCGAGATGGTGCCGCCGCCGCGCTTCGACTCCGTACGCTTCGACACGTACATCCCGGACCCCGCTCAGCCCAGCCAGACCGAGGCGGTCCGCGCGCTGAGCGGCTTCGCGGCGGGGCTCGGCGGGGCGCACGCCTCCGGGGCGGGCCGCAGGCGCTGGTTCCAGAAGAAGCCCGCCGCTCCCACGGGCCCGCGCGGCATCTACCTCGACGGCGGCTACGGCGTCGGCAAGACCCACCTCCTGGCGTCCCTCTGGCACGCCACCCCCGCGGCGCCCGAGCAGAAAGGTTTCGGCACCTTCGTCGAGCTGACGAACCTCGTGGGCGCGCTCGGCTTCCAGCAGACGGTGCGCACCCTCGGCGGCCACCGGCTGCTCTGCATCGACGAGTTCGAACTGGACGACCCGGGCGACACCGTGCTCGTCTCGTCGCTGCTCGCCAAGCTCGTGGAGCAGGGCGTGGCGCTGGCCGCGACCTCGAACACGCTGCCGGGCAAGCTCGGTGAGGGCCGCTTCGCCGCGACCGACTTCCTCCGCGAGATCCAGGGGCTCTCCGCGCACTTCAGGGCGCTGCGCATCGACGGCGACGACTACCGGCACCGCGGCCTTCCCGAGGCCCCCGCGCCGTACTCCGAGGAGCAGGTCACCAAGGCGGCCTACGCGACCGAAGGCGCCTCGCTCGACGACTTCCCGCAGCTCCTCGACCACCTCTCCAAGGTCCACCCGAGCCGGTACGGCGCACTGACCGACGACATCGCGGCCGTCTGCCTGACGGACGTCACGCCGGTGCCCGACCAGTCGACCGCGTTGCGGCTGGTGGTGCTCGCCGACAGGCTGTACGACCGGGAGGTGCCCGTACTCGCCTCCGGCGTGCCCTTCGACCAGTTGTTCAGCGAGGACATGCTGAACGGCGGCTACCGGAAGAAGTACTTCCGGGCGATATCCCGGCTGACCGCACTGGCCAGGGACGCCAAGGGGCTCGTGGGCGCGCGGTAGACGGCAGCACGCGGAATCCGGCCTTCGGCAGCGCGCCGGACGGCGCCCGCCGCCGGGCAGGTGTGGACGGCGCGGAAACAGATGTCTACGCGCATGGTTCCCGAGCACCAAGGCGCGTGGTACACACATCCGGTCATATTCCTGTCCGCCAGCAGGAGGTTGCCCAATGTCTGCCACTCGACGTCAGGTTCTTGCCCGTACCGGTGCCGTGGGGGCCGGGATCGCCTTCACCGGCGCTCTCTCGGAGCTCTTCGCGGGCACCGCCGCCGCACAGGGAAAGGCGGGCTACGGCCCTCTCGTACCCGACCCCAAGGGTCTGCTCGACCTGCCGAAAGGTTTTCGGTACAAGGTGCTCTCACGGGAGGGGGACGACCTCCGTTCGGGTGAGGGCAAGGTGCCGAGCAACCACGACGGCATGGCCGCCTTCCGTGGCCGGAAGGGCGGGGTCCACCTCGTCCGCAACCACGAGAACCGTGTCAACGGCAAGATCGGCGTGCCGACCGTCAAGGGCCTCACCTACGACCCGATGGCCAAGGCCGGCTGTACGGCGCTCTCGCTCGACTCCAGAAACAACGTCCTGGGCGAACGCGTGGCGATCGCCGGGACGGCCGTGAACTGCTCGGGTGGTCCGACCCCCTGGGGCACCTGGCTGACCTGTGAGGAGACCGAGGACAAGGCCGGCACGAACGGCTACACCAAGGACCACGGGTTCGTCTTCGAGGTCGACCCGGTCGATCCGCACCGCACCGGCGCGGTGCCGCTCACCGCGATGGGCCGCTTCCAGCACGAGGCGGTCGCCGTCGACCCCCGGCGCGGCATCGTGTACGAGACCGAGGACGCCTTCGACAAGCCCTTCGGTCTCTTCTACCGTTTCCTGCCGAAGAAGCCCGAGGGCGGCCGCGGGTCGCTGCGCGCGGGCGGCAGCCTTCAGGCGATGCGGGTGCCGGGCCTGCCGGACCTGTCCTCGGTCCAGGAGACGGGCGCCACCTTCGAGAACATCGAGTGGGTCGACGTCCCCGACCCGCTGGCCGAGCAGACGCCCATCCGCCACCAGGACTTCGGCAAGAAGGGCGTCACCCACGCGCAGAAGCTGGAGGGCTGCTACTGGGGCGGTTCGTCGGTCTACTTCGTCTCGTCCTTCGCGCGCAAGGGGGAGGGTTCGGCGGGTGACCACTTCGGTCAGGTCTGGCGGTACGACCCGTCGCGGCGACGCCTCACCCTGGTGATCGTCTTCGGCCCCAGCACGGACATCCAGCTGCCCGGCGAGTCCCCCGACAACATCTGCCTCGCCCCCAGCGGTGGCCTGATGGTGTCCGAGGACGGCAACGGCGCCCAGCACGTGTACGGCGTCACCCGCCAGGGCGAGGTCTACCCGATGGCCCGGGGGCGCCAGAACATCGGCACCCCCGAGGAGCCGGAGTGGGGCGAGTTCGCGGGAGCCGCCTTCTCCCCGGACCACGACACGATGTACGTCAACTGCTACACCCCCGGCACGACGTTCGCGGTGACGGGGCCCTGGCACAAGTAGCGGCCCCGAGACGGCCGATGGCCCCGTCCCGCTCCGGGACGGGGCCATCGGCCGCCCTGCCGTGGCCGGCGCGAACCCCTAGTACGCCGTCACGGGATAGTGGTCGGACAGGTTCGTGTACGTGTACTTCTTGCCCCAGCTCGACACCGTCCAGGGGGCGCTCTGCTCCTTGAGCACGTTGTTGTGCCAGGTGGCGGGGCGGGCGTGGCCCTTGCGGTGGAGGATGTGGTCGAGGTCTTCGCGGGGGTCGTCCGGGTAGCGCTCGGCGGCGATGGAGTTGTCGCGGGTGTCGAAGGAGTACGGGTGGCCCGTGCGGGCGTCGGCCGGGGCGAGGCCGCCGTCGGCGAGCATCGAGGCGTACTCGGAGCTGTGTCCGTCGACGTTGAGGTCGCCCGCCACGATGACCTGTTCGTCGGCCGGGATGTTCTTGGCGTCCAGGAAGGCGTCCAGCTCCTTGAACTGCTTCGCGCGCGTCGCTGCGGCCTCGCCGCCGCCGCAGCCCGGGTCGGTGGACTGGGTGTGGGTGCCCACCACGTGCGCCCTGACGCCGTTCACATCGAGGACGGCGTAGACGAAGCCCTTGTTGGAGTACGAGTCGGAGCCGCAGGCGTCCTTGTAGACGTACTGCTCCTTGCGGACGATCGGCCACTTGCTGAGGACCGTCACGCCGCCGTCCTCGGGCGCCACCGCGGAGTACGCCCCGCCGGTCGCGTCCCAGCCGCTCTTGGAGCGGCCCATCACGGGCGTCTGATGCGGGTAGCGGCCCGCGGCGGTGTTCTTCAGCGCGTCGGACGAGGTGTTGTCGAACGCCTCCTGGAGCACGACGACGTCCTGCCCCTGGAAGAACCCGGCCTCCGGTATGGCCTTGGCCCGGTGGTCCTGGCCCCAGTTCGGGTACAGCGTCTTGCTGAACAGGAAGGTGTTGTACGTGAGCACCTTGAGCGGCGGCGGCGCGGCGGCCGCGTGGGCGGACGGGGCGACGGCGGCCAGCGTGGCGGCGGCGAGGACGGTGGCGACCGCGGCCGCGTGGGACCTGTTCGGCGCTGAGTACGGCAAGGGGACTCCCGGGAGTGAGGGGTGGGGCGACCGCCGTCGCGGGCGGCGGCAGTTGACGCCGTCACGGACGGGTGCGAGCGGCTGTCGGCCCGGCGCCCGCACATCCAACCAGCCGCGATTACTTCTGGGGATACTTCGCGTGAACACGCCGGTTCCGTCCCCCCTCGACCGCGCACACCCGGCGACGGGCCGCGGGCCGCGGGCCGCCGGGAAAGCCGCTCGGGGGCCGCCGCGCACAGCCCCCGTACGGCCTTCGGCGGCCATGCGGACGCCTTTTCGCCCCGGCGGTGGAGGGTGTTGTCCGACCCCCGCGCGCCAGGCCGCCCAAGGCCCGCCGACAGCCTCCGCACCCCACCCGCAAACCCCGCCTGACCTGGGCTTACATCACCCCCCGGAGCTACAATTCCCCCTCACGTAAGGGGACTTGATGGAACGCGACATCCGCACGATCGACGACGTGATGCGACTCCTGGACGGCCTGTTCGCGCCGGAGGCCGACCGCTGGACGGCCGAGGGTGCCTCCTGGTGGGACGGCTTCTACGCGGACCGCGCCAAGCCGGTGCCGTTCTTCGTGGCGAAGCCCGACGAGAACCTCGCCTCGTACGTCGAACGGGGCCTGCTGAAGCCCGGCCGCGCCCTCGACCTCGGCTGTGGCCCCGGCCGCAACGCCCTGTACCTGGCCGCCGCGGGCTTCGAGGTGGACGCCGTCGACCTGTCTCCCACCGCGATCGACTGGGCCGAGGAGCGCGCCCGGGAAGCGGGTGCCGACGTGCGCTTCCACCTCGGCGACGCCTTCGCCTCCGACGGCACCGTGCCGGACGGACCGTACGACCTGATCCACGACTCCGGCTGCTTCCACCACCTGCCGCCGCACCGACGCGTCAGCTACCTCGCCCTCCTGGACCGCGCCCTGGCCCCCGGCGGCCACTTCTCCCTGTGCTGCTTCGCTGCGGGCCCCTCGGGCATGGGTTCCGAACTCCCCGACGCGGCCTTCTACCGGCAGTCCGGGCTGCACGGCGGCATCGCGTACGACGACGACTCACTGCGCCGCGTCTTCGCGGACCTGACGGAGGTCGAACTCCGCCGCATGCGTGCCGAGCCCCCGGAGTCCCCGCACTTCGGCGAGCCGTTCCTCTGGACGGCACTGTTCCGCCGCGAGGCCCCAGGAGACGGCGTCACATCCCCGTAGCCGTGGCGGAACCGCAGGTCGCGGCCTCCCCTGCCACCCGCTCGGCCTCGCTGCGCAGCACGCAGAATTCGTTGCCCTCGGGGTCGGCGAAGACCACCCAGCCGGCGCCGTCGGCCGTGCGCCGGTCGGCGATCACCGTGGCGCCCACGGCCCTGAGCCGCTCCACCTCCGCGTCACGGGGGCCGTCCGGCCGGAGGCACAGGTGCACGCGGTTCTTGGTGGTCTTGGCCTCGGCCACCTCCGCGAAGTACAGCCGCGGCCCCGTCGGCAGCGCGACCACGGCCGTGGACTCACCGGGGAAGTCGTCGTCGTTCAGGGGGTGGCCCACGACTTCGCTCCAGAACTGGGCGAGTCCGTACGCGTCGGAGCAGTCGAAGGCGACATTGAAGAGGGTCGAACGCATCGGGGGCCTTTCGTCGTCACGATCATCGGTCGGTCGGCGGTTCACCTTCCTCGCCCGGCCCCCGCCGTGCCAACCGTATTTCGCGGCCCCAGCGGGTGCGGCGTGCGGTGTCGGGCGCGTCGGGCGCTCTTCCGGGGGGCGCGGTCACGTCCGCGTACCGGATCCAGCAGGATCAACCTGTCCCCCACGCACCCACGCACCCACGCACCCACGCGAGAGAAAGGCTCCAGCGCCATGAAGCTGCACACCCATGAATGGGGCACCGGCGACCGCGTCGCCCTTCTGGTCCACGGGATCATGTCCGACCACCGGACCTGGCGCCGGGTGGGGCCCGCGCTCGCCGACGAGGGGTACCGCGTGATCGGGGTCGATCTGCGGGGCCACGGCGCGAGCGGGCGCGGTGAGTACGGCGTGGAGATCTTCGCGGACGACCTCGTCGAGACACTGCCGGCCGGCGCGGAGCTCGCGATCGGGCACTCCCTCGGCGCTCTCGCGCTCTCCCTGGCCGTGGGACGCCTCGCGCCCGCGCGGGCCGTCTACTCCGATCCGGCGTGGGCGCTCGGCAGCGCGGGGTCGGTGGACCCGGCGATGTTCGTGCAGTTCAAGGAGGTCACGCGGGGGGCCATAGCGGGCTTCAACCCGCGCTGGGACGCGGTGGACGTCGACATCGAGGTGGCCACCCTGGCCGCCTGGGACCCGGACACCGCGCTCTCCCTGACCGGTCGGTACGCCGTCGACCACACGCCGGCCGCGCCGGTCGTCCCCTCGCTCGTGCAGGTCGCGGGCCTCGGCCGCCTCGTCGACGAGGCGCGCAGGGCGGAGCTGAAGCTGCGGGGGTTCGAGGTGCGCACGGTCGAGGGCGCCGGGCACACCATCCATCGCGACGACTTCGAGGCGTTCATGGAGTCGCTGGACGGGTGGCTGTGAGCGGGCCGGGGGCATGCGCATCGACGTAGGCGCCGTGCGGCCCGGACGGGTGGCGGCACGGTGTGCCCACCGGCCAGATAATCGTTTTGTCGTATTTATGCGTATACCGTCACCCCGTGAACGCACTCGTACGGAGAAGCGCCGCGCTCTGTGCCCTCGGCGCCCTGACCACCGTCCTCGCCGGCTGCTCCGGTGACGCCCGGCCCGTGCGCGCCGAGCGGCCCCCCGCTGCCGCCTCCCGCTCCGCCCCGCCCACGCTCGCGCCGGGCCCGGCCGGGCTGACCCCGGTGTTCACCTACGGCTCGCGGACGCACGGCCGTACCGTCGCCCTCACCTTCGACGCCGACATGACGGCCGACCAGGGGCCCCGCGCGGCCGCCGGTGAGCGGTTCGACAACCCCGCGCTCGTCGCCACGCTGCGGCGGCTGAAGGTCCCCGCGACGTTCTTCATGACGGGGCGCTGGGCCGAGGAGTACCCCGCCCAGGCCAAGGCCATCGGCAAGGACCCGCTCTTCGAGATCGCCAACCACTCGTACAGCCACTACGCCTTCACCGGCGACTGCTACGGCCTCCCCACCGTCCCCCCGGCCCGCATGCACGCGGACCTGGAGCGCGCCTTCGACGCGTTCCACAAGGCGGGCGTCGAGCGGTACGTGCCGTACTTCCGCTTCCCCGGCGGCTGCTACGACCAGCCGGCCCTTCGCGCGCTGGCGCCCGGCGGCGTCACCGCCGTGCAGTGGGACGTGGTCAGCGGCGACGCCTTCGCCACGGACGCGGCGGCCGTGGCCCGGCAGGTCCTGGACGGGGTGCGGCCCGGCTCGGTCGTCGTCATGCACTGCACCCGCAGCGCGGCCCCCGCCACCGAGCGTGCCCTGCGCACCATCGTCCCCGAGCTCCGCGAGCGCGGGTACCGGTTCGTCCGGGTCTCGGAGCAGATCGGCTCGGTGCGACCACGGAGTTAGCCTGGTCGTATGGCCGACGACGACAACTACTGCGCCGCTCCGAGCACGGAAGCGCAAGCGGGTTCGAGTGTGGGTACGGGCACTGGTACGGGCGCGGGCCCGTTCGCCGCGTGCGTGCTCTGCCAGGAGCCCACGGAGTACCCGGAGTCCCACAAGGGCATCACCCTCTGCCCGGTCTGCGCCTGGCAGGAGGCCCAGCGCTCGGCGTGCTCGGGCTGACCCGGCGTCACTCCCCTCGCTGCCCGCCCCGCTCCAGTCGTACGAGGACGGGGGCGCCGAAGGGGTCGCCGGACTGGGTCACCTCGACCTTCCCCGCGCCGAGCCACTCGTCCGTTCCGGGCACCCGGTGGATCTCCTCCAGCCACAGCATCTGGCCCGAGTCCTCGCGGGCCCCTGTCGTCAGGGGCAGGCGGTGGCGCTTGATCTTCAGGCATCGGCCGTCGTCGTCCAGGAACCAGTTGCCGTCGAGGAACAGGCCCTCGTCGTCCTTGGCCACCGGGAGGCGCAGGGCGCACCCGCCCGGCGCCTCCTTCTGGTCGACCCACCGGGAGCCGTCACGGCGGAGCCGGATGAACTCCTCGGCGGGTTCGTCCTCGACCTCGCCGTGGTTGAAGGAGTTGCTGCCGTACGCGCGCACCTCACCGTCCGCGAGCGCGAAGACCTTGATGAGGCCCGCGCCCGGCTCCGGCGGGACCGGATCGTCGAAGCGGAACTGCGGCGTCTCCACCGGCTGCCACGCCGTGCCGTCCCAGTGCGCCGAGGCGGGCTGGTCGTAGGACCCGCCGTGGCCGTGGTCGGTGCCGGGGCCGGTCGAACGGCTGCCGACCGCCCAGACGTCGTCCGGCCCCACCACCGCGAGGTCGACCGTCCTGTGGGGAAGTCGCGTCGTGGTCCAGCGGGTGCCGTCCCAGTGCACGGCGGTCCGCTCCCCCGTGAGGGCCCAGATGTCCCGCGGGCCCGCGGCATCGAGGTCCCCGACGTCGCCCGGGGGCGGGTTCGGCACGGCGGACCAGCGGGTGCCGTCCCAACGCGCCCAGGCGTGGGGGCCGTCGACCGCGCCGTAATTCTGCGGCCGCAACCACAGCGCGTCGTCGCCGGCCTCTTCGAGCACGGGCGGGTAGTCGGTGCCGCCCAGGGCTTCGGGCAGGGGCTCGCGCTGCCACCGCTCGCCGTCGTAGTGCAGCAGATGCGCGTTGGCCTTGCCGTTGTTCTCGGTCCCGACCGCCCAGATGTCGTCCTCGCCGAGCGCGGCGACGTCGGTGAAGCCGCCGTTGAAGTCCGCGATGTGCTCGAACTCCCAGCGGGGTGAGGTGGCCGCGCCGCTGGGGCGTGACGACTCGGAGCCCGTGGTCCGGGAGCCGGCCGGTGCGGAACCGGTGCCGCACCCGGAGGCCGTGAGCAGGACGGCCAGCACGGCGCCGGTCACCACGCGATGGCCGGTCACCACGCGATGGCGCCGGACGCCTGTGACGTCGCGCATGCGGCATTCTCCCCGTTGTCGCGGTACAGAAGGCGGGCAGCCTACCCGGTCGCTCCGGCGCACGCGCAGGGGGTCAGTGGCGCCGCGAGCTGAGCACGCAGGCGGGCCAGACCGCGGCCACCGCCAGGGCGAGGGCCGCGAGTCCCGCTGCCCACGGCACCGGTACGGCCCCCTCGCGTGAGCCCGTGGTCAGATCGACGAGGACCGACTTCGCCGGGGACCCCGTGGTGACGAGCAGCAGCAGCGCGCCGAGCAGCATGGCGGGCACGGTCTTCGCCGGGGAGCGGAGCAGCGGCCAGTTGGTGAGCGCCCCGATGGCGGTGCCGAGCAAGGCGCTGACCAGCATGGCGAGCAGCCCGGCCGCGCCGGCGGGCAGTCGGGGGACGGGGATACGGCCGTTGGTGCTCGCCGCGTCGCTGATCGCGGTCACGATGAGCACCGCCGCCACGCCGAGCGCGGCCGCCGCGAGGAACGCGGTGAGCAGCGCGGCGAGATGGGCGCGCGCCGGGCCGACCGCGGCGGCGGTGCAGCCGCGGGCGGCGGCCGGCTCGTTCCCGGCACAGACCCGCACCAGCCAGGCGGCCACGGGGAGCAGCGCGGCGGCGGCGTAGGCGAGCGAGTCCAGGACGGGCTGCCCGCTCTGCACGCCGACGCCGAGGAACACGGCGTACAGGATCACGGGCGCGAGCCACCGCTGGGACCGCACGAGCAGGGCGGCCTGGTACCGGAGGAGCGCGGTCATCGGGGCGCCTGCCCTTCGCGAGCGGTGGACGTCATCCCCACCACATGCCACGGCACCCGTGCCGTCAGGAGTTCTCGTAGAACCAGGTCGGAGTGGGTTTCCGGGACCGTGAGCCGCGTGGTTCCGTCAACGGCGTCGGTGTCCGTGCCGATGGCCATCGCCTCGGCCGCCGGGGGGAGCCCGGCGCCCGGCGGCCCTTGCGTGACGATGACGACGACGGGGCCGCGCGGCCCGGCGCCCCGCGGACTCTGCTCCTCCGTACGCCGTTCCAGAGCGCTGCCCGCCACCGCGTACGTCTCGTCCGCGGCGCCCGCGAGGCGGCGGGGGTCGTGGTCGACGAAGACGACGGAGCCGCCGGCGGCGGTGCGTTCGGCGACCGCGCGGTCGAGTTCGGCGCGGGCGAGGACGTCGAGGCCCGTCCAGGCCTCGTCGAGGACCAGCAGCTCGGGATCGGCGAGGAAGGCCTGCGCGACGGCCACCTTCTGGCTGCCGCCCTTGGACAGCTCGGCAAGCGGGGTGCGCGCGAGGCCGCCGGCGCCGAAGCGCTCGAGCCACCGCTCGGCGCTCCGCCCGGCCGTGCCGCGCGCGAGGCCGTGCACGCGGGCCATGTGCGTGAGGTAGCCGACGGCGGTGAACGGCATGGCGGCGGGGAAGCGTTCGGGGACGAACGCCGTGCGCGGCCGCCCGGTGACCCGCCCCTCGGAGGGCGCGTCGATACCGGCGAGCAGCCGCAGCAGGGTCGACTTCCCGGTCCCGTTGGCGCCCTGGACCCGGGTCAGGGCGCCCGCCCGTATGCCGAGGTCCACGCCGCGCAGCACCCAGGGCCCACGCAGGCCGTAGCGGCGGCCGACGCCGCCGAGCCGGAGGACGAGATCACGTTCCATGCGGGCCATCCTCGCGTACGGGGCGGGCCACGCGTGGCGGATCTCCTGCCTGGCAGACTGGGCGCGTGAGCAGCGACGAGACGATCCCCACCGGCACGCAGGACGACGACGAGCGCACCGCGGACAGCCCCTTCCGCCACGCGAGCACCTCGCGCGACGAGGCCCCGCAGTTCGTGCTGCCCCTCGTCGCCCGCATCGAGCGTGCCGCTCCCCCGGCCCGTACGGACGCGTTGGAGACCGCGGCCCGTGCCGTGCTGGTGATGCTGAGCGACGAGCGTTCGCTGGGCGACGGCGAGTGGGCGGGGGCGATGCGCGACTGGCAGGACGCCCGCATCCGCAAGGTGGTGCGCAGGGCCCGCGGCGGCGAGTGGCGCAAGGCCGAGGCGCTGCCCGGCATCACGGTCACGGGCAAGGCGGCGGAGGTCCGCGTCTTCCCGCCGGTCCCGCTGGACGGCTGGCCCAAGGAGCTGGCGAAGCTCCAGGTCTCGGGCACCGACCTGGACGACCCGGAGCCGCCGGGCGAGGCCGACGCGACGCACCCCGTGCTCTGGATGAGCCCCGATGTCGACATGTCGGCGGGCAAGGCGATGGCGCAGGCGGGCCACGGCGCCCAACTCGCGTGGTGGGAGCTGTCCCCCGAGGACCGCGCGGCCTGGCACGGCGCCGGCTTCCCCCTCTCGGTCCGCACGGCCGCCCCCGCCCAGTGGCAGGCGCTGACCACGAGCGGCCTCCCGGTGGTCCGCGACGCGGGCTTCACGGAGATCGCCCCGGGCTCCTGCACGGTGGTCGCCGACCATCCGGCGCTCCACGCGTCCCCGTCATGACCGCCGGCCGCGGCCCGCGCCCCGACGGCCGCGTCGAGCGGGGCAACCAGACCCGGCGGCTCGTCCTGCGCCGGACCGTCGACATCGCCTCCGTCGAGGGTCTCGACGCGCTGTCACTCGGGCGGATCGCCACCGAACTGCGGCTGAGCAAGAGCGGGGTGTTCGCCCTGTTCGGGTCCAAGGAGGAGCTACAGCTCGCGACCATCAGGGCCGCCGGGCGCATCTTCCTCGACGCGGTGGCCGAACCCGCCCTGGAGGCCCCGCCCGGCCTCGGGCGGGTGCGGCGGCTCTGCGCGGGGTGGCTGGCCTACTCCGAGCGGCGCGTCTTTCCCGGCGGCTGCTTCTTCTACGGGGTGATCGCCGAGTTCGACGCCCGCGAGGGTGCGGTGCACGACGCCCTGGTCCTCGCGAACCGTGACTGGAGCGCGCGGGTCGAGCGCTGCCTCGCCGAGGCCGTCGACAGCGGCGAGCTGCGGCCGGACACGGACGTCGGCCAGCTCGCCTTCGAGTTCATCGCCCTCATGGAGACGGCCAACGCCCACTCCGTCCTGCACGGCGAGCCGGACGCCTACCGCAGGGCCCGCGTCGCCATCACGGACCGTCTGCGCGCCGCCGCGACCGATCCGGGGCGGGTGGGCGCGCTTCCGACTGCCGCCGTGTAGCGGCCCATCGGCCGGGGGCCGGGGGCCGGGCGTCACCATCCCGTCTCCGGAAATTAACTGCACGACCGTTCGTTTAGTTTTATGCTCGCCTCATGCCTCCACCCTCAGCTCCCCCCGGACCCCGCCGCCCCCGCGAGGAAGCAGGCACGCCATGACCGACCTCGTCGCCCTCGACCGCATCGCCGTCCACGAGTCGCTGCGCGTCCTGGCCGCCGCCCGTGACGCCGCCGACTGGGAGCTGCCGACCCCGTGCGAGGGCTGGACGCTGCGCGGGCTGGTGACGCACATGACCGCCCAGCACCACGGCTTCGCGGCGGCGGCACGCGGCGTGGGCGCCGACCTGACGCACTGGATCGAGCAGGACCTCGGACACGACCCGCTCACACGGTACGAGGAGTCCGTGCGGCACGTCCTCGCCGCCTTCGCGGAGGAGCACGAAGGGAGCCCGCTGGACCGGCGGTTCGACCTGCCCGAGCTGGGCGGGCGCTTCCCCGGGCGCGTCGCCGTCGGCTTCCACCTCGTCGACCAGGTGGTGCACGCCTGGGACGTGGCGCGGACCCTCGGCCTCACCGTCCGGCTGCCCGGCCCCGTCGTCGACGCCGCGCTCGCCGTGGCCCGCCGGGTGCCCACGGACCCCGGACGCCGCGGCCCCGGCGCCGCCTTCGCGCCGCCCCTGCCCACGCCGCCGGGCGCCTCCGCCCTGGACGAGACGCTGGCCCTGCTGGGGCGTGACCCCGCGCGTGGGGCGCACGAGACCGCGTACGGACTCTCGCGCGGTTGAACGCCCCGCCCGTATCTTCCGTACTCCTCGGTATCACCGGTGAGTACGGGAGCACGGTGACTACGGGAGCACACGGGAGGCACCTTGCGGCGCGTCAACGGCACGGCTCTGATCATCGCGGCACTCGTCACCACGCTGGGCGCGATCGCGTTCCCCGTGTGGTCCTACGCCGACCGCTCCGGTACGGGTGAGGCCCATCTGGCCGCCGGTTCGGTGGCCACCCGGTGGGGGCCGCTCTCGGCGGCCGACCGGGATCTGCTCGTGAAGGTGCGGCTCGCCGGGCTCTGGGAGATCCCCGCGGGCCAGCAGGCCGTCGAGCGTGCGCCGACCGAGGCCGTCAAGGAGGCCGGTGACCACCTCATCGTCGGGCACACCGACCTCGACGAGCGGGTGCGCTCTGCCGCCGCGCAGCTCGGCGTCGAGCTGCCCAACCAGCCGACCGACCAGCAGCGGGGCTGGCTGGACGAGCTGACGGAGGCGAGCGGGGAGACGTACCAGCGCAAGTTCGCCAACCTGCTGCGCGTGTCGCACGGCAAGGTGTTCAGCGTGATCGCCCAGGTGCGCGACACCACTCGCAACTCCCTGGTCAGGCAGCTCGCCACGGACTCCAACCAGACGGTCCTCGACCACATCACGATGCTGGAGGCCACCGGGCTCGTCGACTTCGACGACATCGCCAACGGCGCCGCGGGCGCCGCCACCGCCGGCCCCACCGGGCCTCCCCCGCCGTCCGGGGCCACCCCGCGCGAGCCCTCGCCCGCCGGGCCCGAGGGCGAGGTGTCCACCACGTCGCGTCCGTCGCCGGGGCCGCCGGGGAGCATCGACACCGGCCGGCCGGAACCTCAAATGTAGCTCTGAACGTCTCTCTTCCGGGGTTCGGCCGGTCGCGTCCAGGTGATGGTCCTGGGGACGAGTGACCGGGCGACCGGGGGACTCGGGGGACGAAGGGGGAGACATGGAGCGTCTGGGGACCGGTATCGGCTGGCGTCCTGAGATCGCGGACGCCGTGGAGGCGATGCCCGGCATCGACTGGGTCGAGGCCGTCGCGGAGAACGTCTGTCCGGGGCATCTGCCCGACTCCCTGGTGCGCCTGCGCGAGCGCGGCGTCACCGTCGTGCCGCACGGCGTCTCGCTGGGCCTCGGTGGCGCGGACCTTCCCGACGAGGGACGCCTGACCGCACTGGCCGAGCGGGCCACGGCCCTGGGCTCGCCGCTGGTCACCGAACACATCGCGTTCGTACGGGCCGGCGGCGACCTCACCGCCACGCAGCCGCTGGAGGCCGGCCACCTGCTGCCGGTGCCCCGCACCCGCGACGCGCTCGCCGTGCTCTGCGAGAACGTCCGCGTCGCGCAGGACGCGCTGCCCGTGCCGCTCGCCGTGGAGAACATCGCGGCGCTCCTCGCCTGGCCCGACGAGGAGATGACGGAGGGGCAGTTCCTGTACGAGCTGGCCGACCGCACCGGCGTACGGCTCCTCATCGACGTCGCCAACCTCCACACCAACCACGTCAACCGCGGCGAGGACCCGGCCGAGGCGCTCGACGAACTGCCGGTCGAGGCCATCGCGTACGTCCATGTCGCGGGCGGCTTCGAGCGGGACGGGGTCTGGCACGACAGCCACGCGCACCCCGTCCCTGAGCCGGTCCTCGCGATCCTGGCCGACCTCGCCTCGCGCACCGCACCGCCCGGCGTCCTCCTCGAACGGGACGAGAACTTTCCCGAACCGGCCGAGCTGGAACGCGAGTTGGACGCCATCCGGGCCACGGTGAAGACCTCGGAGGCGCCCGGCGGCACGGCCCCGGCCCCGCCGGACGCCGTGCCGCCCGCCTCCGGCGCCGCCCGGCAGCGCACCGCGCTCTCCCAGGCCGCCCTGCTCTCCGCGCTCGTGGCGGGCACCCCGGCGCCCGAGGGCTTCGACCGCGCGCGCCTACAGGTGCAGAGCCACGCGCTGGCCGCCAAGCGGGCCGATGTCGTCGCGAAGGTCGCGCCGGAGCTGCCGGAGATCCTCGCGACCGCGTACCGCGCCGAGTTCCTCTCGTACGCCCAGAGACGCCCCATGACCGGCGGCTACCGCCACGACGCCCTCGGCTTCGCCGAGCACCTGCTGCTCGCGGGGCGGCCCGCGTCGCCGGACGCCCGGCGGCTGCTGAGTGACTGGTGGCTCGAACGCTCGGGCCCGGCGCCGCTCTCCCGGCGGCCCGCCGCCAGACTGCTGCACGCCACCCGCCGCGTCCTGCTGAGGCGGTGACCCCATGGGCGTCGCACCGATCGTGTACGCGACCGCCGTCCTGATCTCCTCCGCGCTGCTGGTCACGGGCGTGGTGTCGGTTCGCCGCGGCGGGTCCCCGCACGGCGACGGCTCCCGTGCCGAGGACGGAGCCTTCGTACGGGGCACCCTGGAGGCCGCGTTCCTCTCCGGCGGTCCCGCCCGCGCCGCCGACGCGGTGATCGCGGGGCTGCACGAGGACGGCCGTCTCGTCGTCGCGGGCCCCGGCGTCGTCGGCATCACGCGGCCGACCGCGCGGAACGCCGCCGAACAGGCGGTCATCGACGCCCACACGGCGGCGCCGAGCGGCGCGCTGCACTGGCTGCGGGCCGCCGTGATGCGCAGCCGCCCGGTCCAGGAGACGGGCGAGGCGCTCGCGGGGCGAAGGCTCCTCGTGCGCCCCGGGGCCCGGCGCACCTGGCGGCGCTGGGCGGGGGCGCAGGTCTTCCTGGCCTTCCTCGGGTGCATGGCGGCGGGCATCTTGACGGCAGTGCAGTACGCCAACGCCGACCACACGGAGCCGGACCGGCTTCTCGACAGCATCCTGTACGTCCTGCTCCCCGCCGCCGCCCTCGGCATCGGCGTCGGCTGCCTCTGTCTCGGCCTGACGTCCGGGCAGCTCACGCCCGCCGGACGCCGTGCCCTGCACCAGTACGTCGAGTCGTCCCGGCACGTGACGGGCGCCGCCCACCTCGTGGCCACCCGCGGGCTCTCGGCGGCCCACCCCGACCTGCGGTCCCAGCTCATCGCCGCCGCCCGGGCCCGGGGTCTCGCGGTGCCTCCCTGGTCCCCGGCGCCGCTGCCGTACCAGAACCCGAACCTCTGGATCGCCGGGGCACCGGCCTGGTGCGCGTCCAACTCCGGCTTCAGCGGTGGAGGCGGCGGTTCCGCGTGCTCCGGAGGCGGCGGTGGCGCGTGCTCCGGAGGCGGCGGTGGCGCGGCCTGCTCGGGCAGCGGCAGCGCCTGCTCGGGCGGTTCGTCCTGCTCGGGCGGTGGCGGTGGCGGTGGGTCCAGTTGCGGCAGCTCGTCCTCCTCCTAATGGGCGGCGCACGCCGCGCCACCCGGCCCGGTGACGCCGTACGGAGGCTGACGTACACCCCGCCGTAACGCCTCACTAGGCCACTCCGGGCGCACTAGGGTCTGTCGTTTAGATCAGCCCGGCGTCGCGGGCCCTGGCACGCACATCTGCCGCGTTGTCGTCGGTTGCCAACGCTCCGCGTTGTCGCCCTCCTCCGCCTTGCAGCTGCACGCACCAGACCCCGCTCAGGCCAGTCCAAAGGCACCGCCCCTTCCAGCCGACCTGATCCAAACGACAGACCCCAGCGTGCGGTGCCGCAACAGGAGGCACCATGCGATCCCGAATCATCAACGGAACCGGCCTCGTCGTCACGGGGCTCGTCGCGACGCTCGCCGCGCTGATCTTTCCCCTGTGGTCCTACGAGGACCGCTCGGGCACCGGCCTGGACAGACTGAACGCGGAGACGGTGTCGACCGACTTCGGGCCGCTCTCCGCCCTGGACAGGGACTTCGTCGGCAAGGTGCGCCTCGCGGGCCTGTGGGAGCTGCCAGCGGGCCAGCAGGCACAGGAGCGCGGCACCACCCGGGCGGTGCGCACCGCGGGCGACCACCTCGTGGAGGGCCACACGTTCCTGGACGCACGCGTACGCGAGGTCGCCGCCCGGCTGCGCCTCGAACTGCCGAGCCAGCCGAGCCCGCAGCAGCGGCAGTGGCTCGCCGAGCTGAGCGCGGCGCGCGGCGGGACGTACGACGAGAAGTTCGCCAACATCCTGCGCCGGGCGCACGGCACGGTCTTCTCGGTGGTGGCCGAGGTGCGCGCCAACACCCGCAACTCGCTGGTGCGCAAGCTCGCCGACGACGCGAACACGACGGTCCTCGACCACATCACCGTCCTGGAGAAGACCGGCCTGGTCGACTTCGACGGCCTCGCGCGGGACGCGGCTCCCGGCCAGGCCCCCGCGACCCGCTCCCCCGCCCCGCCGGGCCCCACCGCGTCACCGGCCCCGGCCGCGCCCGTCACCCCGTCCGCCACGTATCCCCTGCCCCCGGCCGCGTCCCGCCCGAAGCCGGAGTAGCCTGAGCGGCCTCCACAAGCGGAACGTTATCCGCCCGTCACCACGTGTCCGCATGGTGAAAATGCTGTGGCGCGAAGCACCGCCTTCGCATAGAACACCGCCATGTTCTGGGTCCCCCTGCTCCTCCTCGCCTGCGCCGCGACCGGCCTGACCTGCGGCAGGCTCTGCGTGGCGGCCGCCCGTGCCGCCGCCCGGGAGACGGCCGTGCCACGCGGCCGTCAACTCACCCTCTACGAGGCGGCGTTCCTGTCCGGCGGCCCCGCCCGCGTCGCCGACCTGGCGCTCGTCACGATGGCCGGGGCGCGGCGGCTGCTGATCGCGCACACCGGCTGGGCGACCGTGGTCGACCCGGAGGGGCGCGACGACATCGAGCGTTCGGTGCTCGGCGCGATCGGGCGGGGCGGACAGTCCCGCATCGCGCCGATACGCCGCGGGGCGGCCACCACCGACGCCGTGCGGGCCCTCGCGGACCGGCTCGTCGCCGCGGGTCTCGCCGTTCCGCAGGGCGCGGGCGACGGCGTGGCGGCCGGGGTGCGCCAGGTGCGGGCCACGGCGGTGGCGGTGCTCGCGCTCGGCGCCGTCGCGGCGCTCATGCCGGGTCAGGAGCCCGCGGTGGCGGGGGAGTTGCCGGTCGCCGCATGGTTCGCGCTGCCGCTGCTGCTGTGCGTCGGCTGTCTGCTGATCGCCCGCGTCGAGGCCCATCCGTACACGCGCTGGGCCTCACCCGCGGGGCAGCGGCTCCTGGGGACGCTCGACGCGGGCGGCGACCACCTCACCACCGTGGCGGTACGAGGAGTGCGCGCCGCCCGTGACCCGGAGCTGCGCGCGGCCTTCTCGTGGCGGGCGGGCCGGGCGGACGGAGAGGCCGCTCAACGGGGGCATTGAGCCGACACCGACGGGCCGGTGCTTTACTTCACCGAATATCACACGAATCATCCCCTTTGTTCCACGCCGACGTCACCGGGACCGCACACCCGGACCAAAGGGGTATGAAGCGCGATGAGAGCAGCAGCCGCCCGTTATGGAACCGCCGGATCCCTGGTCCTGACCGCCCTCGTCGTCGCCCCCGCGGGAAGCGCGAGCGGCGCCACCACACCCTCCGCCGAGGAGCGGGGCGTCTCCGTCGCCGCCGAGCGCGCCGAGGCCGCCGGAATCCGCTGGGACGCCTGCGCCAAGGCCGAGGACCTGCCCCCGTCCCTGCGGTGCGGGACGGTCGTGGTGCCGCTGGACTACGCACGCCCCCGGGGCAAGCAGATCCGGCTGACCGTCAGCCGGGCCAAGGCGACCGGCAGGGCCGGCGAGCGGGCGGTCGCGCGCCAGGGCTCGCTGCTCTACAACCCGGGCGGGCCCGGCGCCTCGGGCATGGCCTTCCCCGCCATGGGCATCATGCCCGAGTGGAAGCGCGTCGCGGCCGCCTACGACCTGGTGGGTTACGCCCCGCGCGGCGTCGGCCGCTCCGCCCCGCTCTCCTGCCGGCACCCGAAGCACCTCACCAAGGCGCCCACGAGCGCGCCGAGCCACCCCGACGCCACGTACAAGAAGGAGCGCGTCGCCAAGGCGAAGGCGTACGCGCGCGGGTGTGCCACCCGCAACCCCGGTCTGCGGCACTACACGTCGCTGAACAACGCGCGCGACCTCGACGTGCTGCGGGCCGCGCTCGGCGAGCGGAAGCTGACGTTCGTGGGCGCCTCGTACGGCACCTACATCGGGGCGGTCTACGCGACGCTCTTCCCCTCGCACGTGCGCCGCATGGTCTTCGACTCGGCGGTGAACCCCGATCCCTCGCAGATCTGGTACGGCAACAACCTCGCCCAGTCGGCGGCCTTCGAGCGGCGCTGGGCGGACTTCCGCGCGTGGACGGCCAAGCACGACAAGGCGTACGGCCTGGGCAGGACGCCGGAAGCCGTCCTGCGCAGCTACGAGAAGGCGGGCGAGAGGCTGGCCCGCAGGCCGGCCGGCGGCAAGGTCGGCCCGGGCGAGCTTCAGGGGGCGTTCCTGGAGGCCGCGTACTACGACGACTACTGGCCGATGCGCGCGGCGGCGCTCTCGGAGTACCTCAAGGGCAACCCGAAGCCGCTGATCGAGCAGGCCGCGCCGGAACCGCGCGGGGCGGCGGAGGCGGAGAACGTCAGCTCCGTCTACACGGCCGTGGAGTGCAACGACGCCCCCTGGCCGACGGACTTCGAGACCTGGGACCGCGACAACTCCCTGCTCGCGCGCTCGGCACCGTTCGAGACGTGGGAGAACGTGTGGATGAACCTGCCGTGCGCCTACTGGCAGATGCCCCGGCAGCGGCAGGTCGACGTCCGCGCGGCCGAGGGCGAGCTGCCCCCGACCCTGATCCTGGCCGCCGAGCGCGACGCGGCGACCCCGTACAAGGGCGCCCTTGAGCTGAACCGCAGGCTGGGCGGCTCGGCCCTGGTGACCGAGCGGGGCACGGGCACGCACGGGGTGGGCGGCGGCACCAACGCCTGCGTCAACCGGCACCTGGACGCGTATCTCCTGAAGGGCCGTGTCCCGGCGCGGGGCGCGTCGTGCGCACCGCGCCAGGAGCCGGAGCCGGAGTCGCCCTGACGGGCTTCGGGGCTACGCCAGGCCCGCCACGAGGTCGGCGACGGACTTGCGGCGGCCGGTGTAGAACGGCACCTCTTCACGGACGTGCATGCGGGCCTCGGAGGCACGCAGGTGACGCATGAGGTCGACGATGCGGTACAGCTCGTCGGCCTCGAAGGCCAGCATCCACTCGTAGTCGCCGAGCGAGAACGAGGCGACCGTGTTGGCGCGCACGTCGGGGTAGCCGCGGGCCATCATGCCGTGGTCCTTGAGCATGCGGCGGCGGTCCTCGTCGGGCAGCAGGTACCAGTCGTAGGAGCGCACGAAGGGGTAGACGCTGACGTAGTCGCGCGGCGTCTCGTCGGCCAGGAAGGCCGGGATGTGCGACTTGTTGAACTCGGCGGGGCGGTGCAGCGCCATGTTCGACCAGACCGGCTCCAGGGCGCGGCCGAGCTTCGTGCGGCGGAAGAGGTTGTAGGCCTCCTGAAGCTCGTCGCTGGTCTCGGCGTGCCACCAGATCATGATGTCGGCGTCGGCGCGCAGGCCGGAGACGTCGTACGTGCCGCGGATGGTGATGTCCTTGGCGGCGAGCTGGTCGAACAGCTCCTGGACCTCGTCGGCGTAGCCCGCGCGGTCCTCGGGGAGCACGTCCCGCAGCTTGAAGACCGACCACAGGGTGTAGCGGATGACCTCGTTGAGGTCCTTGGCCTTCTTGCCGGCGTTCGGGCTCTTGGCGATGGCGTCGTCACTCATGCCCCTATTCTCCTCCGGCCCCGTGGAGACTCTGCACCGGGTTGCGGGTGAGCTCCTCCACACCGGTCCGGTCGCCGGCGAGCTGGTCGACGGCGGCGTTCGCGCTCGCGACGCAGGCCGGGATGCCCACACCGTCGTACGCCGCTCCGCACACCGCGAGGCCGGGCAGCCTGCCCACGTGTTCGCGGATGCGGGCCACGCGCGCGTGGTGGCCGACGGGGTACTGCGGGAGGCCGTCGTGCCAGCGGGTGACGCGGGTGGCGACGGGCTCGGCGGCAAGACCTGTCGCCGCGCGCAGGTCGCGCCGTGAGAGGTCGAGCAGCTCGGCGTCGTCGCGCCCCAGGATCTCGCTCTCCCCGTACCGCCCCACCGAGGTGCGCAGCACCAGCAGGTCGGGGTCCTCCTCGGCGATCCAGCCCCACTTGCGCGAGGCGAAGGTGGACGCCTTGATGGTGTGCCCGTCCACGGGCGGCACGAGAAAACCGCTGCCCTCGGGGAGGTCGGCCTCGCGGCGGCGGTACGCGAGGGTCATCAGGGCCATGGAGGCGTACTCCACGCCGGCGAGTTCGGCCGCGGCGGCGGGCGCCTCGACGCCGAGCAGCGCGGCGGCGGCGTAGGCGGGCACGGCGACCACGACGGACTCGGCGTCGATGGCGTCGTCGCGGGTGCTCACCTGCCACCCCCGCGGGGTGCGCCGCAGTCCGGTGACCGGCGTCCCGGTGCGGATCTCGCCGCCACGCGCGCGTACCGAGTCCGCGAGGGCGAGGGGCAGTTGCCCGACGCCGCCCTCGATGCCCATGAAGACGGGCCCGGTCTGCTGGTTCCGCGCGGCCTTCGCCTGGATGGCGCGCACGCCCTCGGTGAGGGAGGCGTGCGTGCGGGCGGCCTCGAAGAGCTGCGGGACGGCCGAACGCATCGAGATGCGGTACGCGTCCCCGGCGTAGACGCCGCCGAGCAGCGGCTCCACGAGCCGGTCGACGACCTCGCGGCCCAGGCGTTCGGCGACGAAGGCACCGACCGCGACGTCGTCGCCGACCTCGGTGGGCGGCAGTTCACGGTCCTGCTCGATGCGGCGCAGGCCCTCGTCGGAGAGCACCCCGGCGAGCGCGGAGGCGTCGCCGGGGACGCCCATGACGTGGCCCTTGGGCATGGGGCGCAGGGCGCCGCGGGTCCAGATCGACGCGGTCGCGGTGGCGGGCGGCTGAAGCCGCTCACCGAGGCCCACCTCGCGGGCGAGCGCGACGGCTTCGGGGCGGCGGGCGAGCATCGACTCGGCCCCGAGGTCGACGCGGACCCCGGCGATCTCCCCGGCGTGCAGCTTGCCGCCGATCCTGTCGGAGGCTTCGAGGAGCGTCACCCGCGTGCCCGGGGCGGTGACGAGCAGCCGGTGCGCCGCCGCGAGGCCGGCGACGCCGCCCCCGATGACGACGGCGTGGCCGCTACCCGTACGTGTGTCCGTTTCGCGCATGTCCCCACTCTCTCAGAGCCCGCTCCGGTCCCCCGACACAGGCTCTCGGGCGGCCGAGTCCCGACCGTGACCGCATCGGGACCGCCCGGCGACCACCGTTTCGCCCCGCTCCGGCGTCCAAGGAGCACCAGTCACCGAGCCCCCGGGGGGAACGTCCATGGACACATCAGGCACGAGCGAACAGCACGGCTCCGCCGCGAAAGGCTCCGGCCGCCCCCGCGGGCCCCGGCTCCGCGCGGTCCGGGTCCTGCCCGCGGTCCTGCTGGCCGCCGCGCTGGCGCTCGCGGGGTGCACCGCGGGCGACAGCGACAGCGACGGCGGAGCCGGCGGCGACAAGGCGGCCGTGGACCAGAAGGGGACGGGCGCCGAGGGCCCGGACGGCGGCCGGGCGGACGAGTCCGCCGCGAAGCCCGGCGCGTCCGGCGCGAAGCAGCCGCGGCAGCCGGACGGGACCCACATCATCCGCACCGCGACACTCACCGTCCGCGTCAAGGACGTGCCGAAGGCGCTGGCGCGGGCCCGGACGGCCGCCGAGGACGCGGGCGGCATCGTGGGCGACGAGAAGACCTCACGCGACGGCACGGGCCGCGACCGCTCCCGCGTCGTGCTGCGCGTCCCCCAGGAGCGGTACGAGGGGGTCCTCGCCGCCCTGGAGGGCACCGGCAGGCTGGTCGGCAGGGACGCCAAGGCCAAGGACGTCACGGACCGGGTCGTCGACGTGGAGAGCCGCGTCGCGTCGCAGCGGGCGAGCGTGGCGCGCGTACGGGAGCTGATGGACAAGGCCACGAAGCTGAGCGACGTGGTCGCCCTTGAGGGCGAGCTGAGCACCCGTCAGGCCGATCTGGAGGCGCTGCTCGCCCAGCGGGCCTCGCTGAAGGACCGCACGACCATGGCGACGGTCACGCTGTCGCTCACCGAGGCCGCGGCGCCGAAGGACACCGGCAACGACGACGGCGATCCGACGCTCGTGGACGCGCTGGCGGGCGGCTGGAACGCGTTCGTCACCGTGCTGCGCTGGATCGGGGTCGCGCTCGCCGCGGTGCTGCCGTTCGCGGCGGTGGCGGCGCTGCTGGTCGTGCTCTGGCTGCGGGTGGTGCGTCCGAGGCTGCGGCGCTCGCCGTAGCGGGGGCGGGCCGTAGCGTGTGGGTATGAGCGGCACACGAGAGCGACTGGTCATCATCGGAGGCGACGCGACGGGCATGTCGGCGGCGTCGCAGGCACGCAGGCTCAGGAAGCCGGAGGAGCTGGAGATCGTCGCGTTCGAGCGCGGCGGCTTCGCCTCGTACTCCGCGTGCGGCATCCCGTACTGGGTGGGCGGCGACGTCGAGGAGCGGGACGACCTGATCGCGCGCACGCCACAGGAGCACCGCGAGCGCGACATCGACCTGCGGATGCGCACGGAGGCGCTCCGCATCGACGTCCCGGGCAGGCGCGTACTGGCCCGCGACCTCGCGTCCGGCGAGGAGTACTGGACGGCGTACGACAAGCTCGTCATCGCGACCGGCGCCCGTCCCATCCGCCCGCCGCTGCCCGGCATCGACGCCCCCGGTGTGCACGGCGTGCAGACCCTCGGCGACGGGCAGGCGCTGATCGACGCCCTGACGCGTACGGAGGGCCGGCGTGCGGTGGTGGTCGGCGCGGGCTACATCGGCGTCGAGATGGCGGAGGCGCTGATCCGCCGCGGCTACGACGTGACGGCCGTCAACCGCGGCAAGGAGCCGATGTCCACGCTCGACCCGGACATGGGCCGCCTGGTCCACGACGCGATGACCGGCATGGGCATCGAGATGGTGAACGACGCCGAGGTCACGGAGGTCCTCACCGGGGACGACGGCCGGGTCAGGGCGGTGGCCACCGAGGACGCCGAGTACCCGGCGGACATCGTGGTGCTCGGCCTCGGCGTCCGCCCCGAGACGACGCTCGCCGAGGAGGCCGGGCTGCCGGTCGGCGAGAACGGCGGCCTGCTGACCGACCTGGCGATGCGGGTGCGCGGCCACGAGGACATCTGGGCCGGCGGGGACTGCGTGGAGGTGCTCGACCTGGTGTCGGGCCGGGAGCGCCACATCGCGCTCGGCACCCACGCGAACAAGCACGGGCAGGTCATCGGCTCCAACGTGGGCGGCGGCTACGCGACGTTCCCCGGCGTGGTGGGCACGGCCGTCAGCAAGGTGTGCGACCTGGAGATCGCCCGCACGGGTCTGCGCGAGAATGAGGCGCGGGCGGCGGGCCTGCGGTACGTGGCGGTGACCATCGAGTCGACGAGTCGCGCGGGCTACTACCCGGGCGCGGCCCCGATGACGGTGAAGATGCTGGCCGAGCGGCGCACGGGCAGGCTGCTCGGCGTCCAGATCGTCGGCCGTGAGGGCGCGGGCAAGCGGGTGGACGTCGCGGCGGTCGCCCTGACGGCACGGATGACGGTGGAGCAGATGACGGCCCTGGACCTGGGCTACGCGCCGCCCTTCTCCCCCGTGTGGGACCCGGTCCTGGTGGCGGCGCGCAAGGCGGTGGCGGCGGTCCGGGCGGGCTGACGGCGACGCCCCTGTCCGCGTTCACGCCCCGCACATGCCCTGTTTCGGCCCCTCTTCCCCTGCGCACACCCCCACCTCGGCTCGCCTTCTGTCCCGATAGGTGAGTGCCGTCTCTTTTCCGCCAGCTTTCACGGAATCAGCACAGATCCTCCAGACGGGACGCACCATGTGACGCGTCAGAGCGGCACGGACACACACTGCGACAGGTGGGGACCACACACCCGATGAAGAACACCCCGCGAGCGGCGGCTCTCGACGCCGGCGCTCCGCCTCTCACGCTCTCGCTGCCCGGCTCACCGGCGGAGCCGGACGGCTCCCCCCTCCTCAAGGAAGCGTGAGGCGACCGTGCGCATCCTCGTCCTCGGCTCCACCGGATTTCTGGGCGGGCACATCGCCGAGCGGCTGCACGGCCTGCCGGGCGTGCGGCTGCTGCGCGCCGGCCGCGCCCCCGGCGACGCCCCGCGGATCGACCTCGCCACGTGCACCCTCGACGGGCTCATCGAGCGGCTCGCCAAGGCGGCGCCCGACGCCGTGGTCAACTGCGCGGGCTCGGTCGGCGGCAGCCCCCTGCCCCTCGCCGAGGTCAACGCGCGCGGCCCGGCCGTGCTCTGCGCGGCCATGGCGGCGGCGCTGCCCGAGGCCCGCCTCGTGCACCTCGGCTCGGCGGCCGAGTACGGGCCGACCGGCGCCGGCGAGCGGACCCCGGAGGACGCTCCCGCCCGCCCGGTCACCCCGTACGGCGCCACCAAGCTGGCCGGGACGCTCGCCGTCCTGGAGAGCCCGCTCGACGCCCTGGTCCTGCGGGTCACCATGCCGGTGGGCCCCGGCGCGCCGACCGTCGGGCTGCCCGGACGCCTGACCGCCGAGCTGAGCCGGGCCGTGGCCCAGACCCCGCACGGCACGGTCAAGGTGGGCGATCTGTCGGCGCACCGGGACTTCGTCGACGTACGCGACGTGGCGCGGGCGGTGGCGCTCGCCCTGGCCCTGCCGGGGCGGCTGCCGCGGCTGGTCAACGTCGGCGGTGGGCGGGCGGCCCCGGTGCGCGACCTGGCGCACGGCCTGGTCAGGGCGGCGGACTTCACCGGCGAGCTCCTGGAGACGGCCGGCGCGGCCGGCCGTGCCACGGCGGTGCCCTGGCAGTGCGCCGACATCACCGCGGCGGAGTGGGAACTGGGCTGGCAGCCGCGGTTCTCCCTGCGCGACTCGGTGGCCACGCTCTGGACCTCGGACGGCGCACCCGGCGCCCCCCGGCCCGCTTGAGCGGAAACGGTCCCTGCCCGAGACGGTCCCTGCCCGAGCGGGCAGGGACCGTTTCCGGACAATTTTCAGACAGTCGTGCGCTCGTGCACGTACTCCACGAGCCGGGTCAGCGCGTCGGGGTCCGTGGTCGGCAGGACGCCGTGGCCGAGGTTGAAGATGTGCCCCTCCAGGCCCTTCGCCGCGGCGAGCACCTCGTCGGTCTTCGTCTCGACGGCCTCGCGCGTGGAGAACAGGACCGCCGGGTCGAGGTTGCCCTGGATCGCCTTGCCGGGTCCGACGCGGCGCGCCGCCTCGTCCACCGGCACCCGCCAGTCGGCGCCGACGACATCGGCACCGGCCTCGCCCATGAGGCCGAGCAGCTCGCCCGTGCCGACGCCGAAGTGGATGCGCGGCACGCCGTACGAGGCGATCGCGTCGAAGACCTTCGCCGACGCGGGCATCACCGAGCGCCGGTAGTCGGCGGGCGAGAGGGCGCCCACCCAGGAGTCGAAGAGCTGCACGGCGCTGGCGCCCGCCTCGATCTGCACCTTCAGGAAGGCCCCGGTGATCTCCGCGAGCCGGTCCAGGAGATCGGCCCAGAGCTGCGGGTCGCCGTACATGAGCGCCTTGGTGTGCTCGTGGTTGCGGCTCGGTCCGCCCTCGACGAGGTAGCTCGCGAGGGTGAAAGGCGCGCCCGCGAATCCGATGAGCGGCGTGGAGCCGAGCTCGGCCGTCAGCATGCCCATCGCCTCGGTGACGTAGTGCACGTCCTCCGGCGTGAGGTCCCGCAACCGCGCGAGGTCGGCACGCGTACGGATGGGGTTCTCGACGACGGGCCCGACGCCGGGCTTGATGTCGAGGTCGATCCCGATCGCCTTCAGCGGCACGACGATGTCGCTGAAGTAGATCGCGGCGTCCACGTTGTGGCGGCGCACCGGCTGGAGCGTGATCTCGGTGACCAGGTCGGGCCGCATGCAGGACTCCAGCATGGCCGTGCCCTCGCGCACCTTGAGGTACTCGGGCAGTGAGCGCCCCGCCTGCCGCATGAACCAGACCGGCGTGTGCGGCACGGCCTCACGCCGGCACGCCTTCATGAACGGGGAGTCGTACGTCGCTGCGTCTCGCCGGCCCGCGGGGCTCTGGCTGCTGTTGGCACTCACCCGGAAAGTCTCCCACGTCGACCGGGAGCCCTCCGACGGGTGTCTCTCCCTGCACGAAGGCGCCGTTCCCCTTAACCTTCCCCGCATGGCTGCGGCTCAGGGACAACGGTCGGACGGCGCTGGCGAGATGGAGAGTTCGGAGGGGAAGGTGGCGGATTCGGCTCCGCTGCCCTTCCGCACGGCGGTCGACGCGCTGCGGGGGGCACGGCTGCGGCCGGAGATCGAGATCGATCCGACGCGGGCACCGCAGCGGCTCGCGCCGCACGCGTACGCGCTGGAGGCGGCGGTCGTGGACGGCGAGGAGGACCTCGCGGACGGCCGCCTCGTGCTGCTGCACGACCCGGCGGGGCACGACGCCTGGCAGGGCACCTTCCGGCTCGTCACGCTGGTGCGGGCGGAGCTGGAACCGGAGATGGCGGCGGATCCGCTGCTGCCCGAGGTGTGCTGGTCCTGGCTGACCGGCGCACTTCAGTCGCGCGGGCTCTCCGCCGGGGAGGCCGGCGGTACGGTGACGCGCGCCGGATCGCACTACTTCGGGGGGCTCGCGGACCGCCCGCCCGCCTCGCAGATCGAGATCCGGGCCTCGTGGACGCCGCGGGAGGGCGCCGGCGGGGTGCCGGACACCGCGACGCACCTGGCCGCGTGGTGCGAGCTGCTCTGCCAGGTCGCCGGGCTGCCGCCGGCCGCGCCGGGCGACGCGTCCGTGGTGTCGCTGCCGCAGCGGAGGGGGCCGCTCTCCCCCTGATCCGCTTCCGCTGGTCCGGTCGCCCTGCCCACCCGTTGATCCAACGGGTGGGTTTCGTGTGCGCCGGAGCGTTCGGCCGGGGGTGCCTCTTCCGTGGTCACCCGGAAGAGTGACCACTCGGTTCGATCTTCGGATGATCGAGTGCGCGTCCGAATTGCCCCGATTATTACGCACCAAATCCTGATCATTTCCTAAAGGCGGGCGCCTTTGCTGCCGAAGAGGTTTGTGACCTTGAAAGCACGGTTTCGCCCGGCTTCATCCCCGAGCCGGCCCCGTCCCGCCACCCCCAGGAGGCCTGGTGTCCGTTCTCCTCGAGCAGCCCGCAAGCCTGGTCGCCTACCGCCCGAACAAGCCGACCGCCATGGTCGTCGTGGCCGACCCCCGCGTCCGTTCCACCGTCACCCGCCATCTGTGGGCGCTCGGCGTACGCGACGTCATCGAAGCCTCGTCCATCGCGGAGGCTCGTCCCCGCATCGGCAACCCCCGGGACATCTGCGTCGCAGACGTCCACCTCCCCGACGGCTCAGGCCTGACGCTCCTCTCCGAGACCCGCGCGGCAGGCTGGCCCAACGGCCTCGCCCTCTCCGCCGCCGACGACATCGGTGCCGTGCGCAACGCCCTCGCGGGCGGCGTCAAGGGCTACGTCGTCACCGGCACGCGTACGAACGTCGGACTCCCCACCCGCCCCGGCGCCGCCCCCATCGGCTCGGCCGCCGCCCGAATGCACCGCCGCCCTCCGGGCACCCCGAGCCACCCCGGCGGCTACCGCGAGCTGTCCGGCCGTGAGGTCGAGGTGCTCCGCCTGGTCGCCGAAGGCCAGTCGAACAAGGCCATCGGCGTCTCGATGGGCCTGTCCGCCCTGACCGTGAAGAGCCACCTCGCCCGGATCGCGCGCAAGCTCGGCACGGGTGACCGGGCCGGGATGGTCGCGGTCGCCCTGCGCACCGGAATCATCCACTGACTGATTTACAACCCTTTAGCGCCCGTCGACGGAACGTTCCGTCGACGGGCGCCGCGCATACACAGATACCCTTGACAGGTGACCGACGCCCAAGAGACCGCAGCAGACAGCTCACTGCGAACCACCGGAGGCGCTCCTCCGGACGACGTCGAAACGGCGCCGACCCCGCTGCTCGAGCCCCGCGACGGCATTCCGCCGGTGATCGCCGACGAGGAGGCCCTCGCCGAGATGATCGCCGCGTACGCCCGCGGCACCGGCCCCGTGGCCGTGGACGCCGAGCGCGCGTCCGGCTACCGGTACGGCCAGCGCGCCTATCTCGTCCAGCTCCGCCGCGAGGGCGCGGGCACCGCCCTGATCGACCCCGTGGCCTGCCCCGACCTCTCCGGCCTCGGCGAGGCCATCGGCGACGCGGAGTGGGTCCTGCACGCGGCCACGCAGGATCTGCCGTGCCTGCGCGAAATAGGCATGATCCCCTCGTGCATCTTCGACACCGAGCTGGCGGGACGGCTCGCCGGGTTCCCGCGCGTCGGTCTCGGCGCGATGGTCGAGAGCGTCCTCGGGTACGTCCTGGAGAAGGGGCACTCCGCCGTCGACTGGTCGACCCGGCCACTGCCCGAGCCCTGGCTGCGGTACGCGGCGCTGGACGTGGAGCTCCTGGTCGACCTGCGCGACGCCCTGGAGAAGGAGCTGGACCGGCAGGGCAAGCTGGAGTGGGCCCGCGAGGAGTTCGACGCCATCGCCTCCGCGCCGCCCGCGCCGCCCCGCAAGGACCCCTGGCGGCGGACGTCCGGGATGCACAAGGTGCGGCGGCGCCGTCAGATGGCGGTCGTACGGGAGCTGTGGACCGCGCGTGACAAGGTCGCCCAGCGGCGGGACGTGTCGCCCGGCAAGGTGCTCAGCGACGGGGCGATCGTCGAGGCGGCGCTCGGGCTGCCGCCCAACGTGCACGCGCTCGCGGGCCTCTCGGGCTTCGGGCACCGCATGGGCCGGCGCCAGCTCGAACAGTGGCAGGCGGCGGTCGACCGGGCGAAGGCACTGCCGGACTCCGAGCTTCCGCAGCCCGGGCAGGCGGTGAGCGGTCCTCCGCCGCCGCGCTCCTGGGCGGACCGTGACCCCGCGGCGGCGGCACGTCTGTCCGCGGCGCGGGCGGCGGTCTCCGCGCTGGCGGAGCAGCTCAACATGCCGCAGGAGAACCTGATCACCCCGGACACGGTCCGCCGCGTCTGCTGGGAGCCCCCGGCTCCGGTGGACGCCGGGACCGTGGCCGAGGCCCTGGCCTCCCACGGCGCCCGCCCCTGGCAGATCACCCACGTGACCCCGGCACTGGTGGCGGCCCTCGCCTGAGCGACCCGCGGCCAGATGTGACGTTCGCCTCCCCGAGCCCTCCCTTGGCCGCATAGTTACCGGCAAGTAGGGTGAGCGGAGGAAGCGCGCCGCAGGTGTGGCGCAACCGCACCCTGGAGGAGAGCCATCGTGCCTCGTACCGTCAGGGACGTCGTCTTCGTGGACGGCGTCCGCACCCCGTTCGGCAAGGCGGGTCCGAAGGGCATCTACCACGAGACCCGTGCCGATGACCTCGTCGTGAAGGCCATCCGGGAGCTGCTGCGCCGCAACCCGGACCTCGACCCCGCCAAGATCGACGAGGTCGCCATCGCCGCGACCACGCAGATCGGCGACCAGGGTCTGACGATCGGCCGCACCGCCGGCATCCTGGCCGGGCTCCCGCAGTCCGTGCCCGGCTACTCCATCGACCGCATGTGCGCCGGCGCGCTGACCGCCGTGACCTCGGTCGCGGGCAGCGTCGCCTTCGGCGCGTACGACATCGCCGTCGCCGGCGGTGTCGAGCACATGGGCCGCCACCCCATGGGCGAGGGCGTCGACCCGAACCCCCGCTTCGTCAGCGAGAAGCTCGTCGACGAGTCCGCCCTGTTCATGGGCATGACCGCCGAGAACCTGCACGACCGCTACCCGGCCATCACCAAGCAGCGCGCCGACGAGTACGCCGTGCGCTCGCAGGAGAAGGCCGCCAAGGCGTACGCCGACGGCAAGATCCAGGCCGACCTGGTGCCGATCTCCGTACGGCGCACGAACGAGGAGGCCGGTGAGACCGGCTGGGGCCTGGCCACCGCCGACGAGCCGATGCGTCCGGGGACGACCCTGGAGAACCTCGCGGGGCTCAAGACGCCGTTCCGTACGCACGGCCGCGTCACGGCCGGCAACGCCGCGGGCCTCAACGACGGCGCCACCGCCTCGCTGATCGCCTCCGAGGAGTTCGCGCGGGAGAACAACCTCCCCGTGAAGATGCGCCTCGTCTCGTACGCCTTCGCGGGCGTCGAGCCCGAGGTCATGGGCTACGGCCCGATCCCGGCCACGGAGAAGGCGCTGGCCAAGTCGGGCCTGGACATCTCCGACATCGGTCTCTTCGAGATCAACGAGGCCTTCGCCGTGCAGGTGCTCGCCTTCCTGGAGCACTACGGCATCGCGGACGACGACACGCGCGTCAACCAGTACGGCGGCGCCATCGCGTTCGGCCACCCGCTCGCCTCCTCCGGCGTGCGCCTGATGACGCAGCTCGCGCGGCAGTTCGAGGAGCAGCCCGAGGTCCGCTACGGCATCACGACGATGTGCGTCGGCTTCGGCATGGGCGCGACGGTCATCTGGGAGAACCCGAACCACAAGGACGCCGGAGGCGACAAGTGAGCAGCTCCACCACTGAGCTCCTGAAGGGCGCGGCCGAGCTGTTCCCCGGCGAGGTCGTCACGCAGGCGCACGTACGCCACCTCGACCTCCCCGCGGGAGCGGGCCGCTTCGCGCTCATCACGCTCGACAACGGCCTCGACCACACCAAGCCGACCACCTTCGGCCCGCAGTCCCTCGCCAACCTGAACACGGCGATCGACCAGGTCGAGAAGGAGGCGGCCGAGGGCGCGATCGTCGGCGCCGGCATCACCGGCAAGCCGTTCATCTTCGCCGTCGGCGCCGACCTCAAGGGCGTGGAGCTGCTGAAGCGCCACGAGGACGCGCTCGCCATCGGCAAGGGCGGCCACGAGGTCTTCAAGCGGCTCTCGGGCCTGGCCGTGCCGACCTTCGCGTACTACAACGGCGCCGCGATGGGCGGTGGCGTCGAGGTCGGTCTGCACTGCTCGTACCGCACCGTCTCCAAGGCGCTGCCCGCCTTCTCGCTGCCCGAGGTCTTCCTCGGCCTGGTCCCGGGCTGGGGCGGCTGCGCGCTGCTCCCGAACCTGATCGGCGCCGACAAGGCCGTCTCGGTCATCATCGAGAACTCGCTGAACCAGAACCGTCAGCTCAAGGGCAAGCAGGTCTTCGAGCTCGGCATCGCCGACGCGCTCTTCGAGGGCGCCGACTTCCTGGAGCAGTCGCTGATCTGGACGGCCTCCGTCCTGAACGGCTCCGTCGAGGTCGTCCGCGGCGAGGTCGACCGCGGCGAGGGCTGGGACGCCGCCGTCGCCCGCGGCCGTGCCATTGCCGACTCCAAGGTGCACGGGGCCGCTCCGGCCGCCTACCGCGCCCTGGAGATCATCGAGGCCGCCAAGGACGGCGACCTCCAGAAGGGCTTCGACGCCGAGGACACCGCGCTCGCCGACCTGATCATGGGCGGTGAACTGCGCGCGGGCATCTACTCGTTCAACCTCGTGCAGAAGCGCGGCAAGCGCCCGGCCGGTGCCCCGGACAAGAGCCTGGCGCGCCCGGTCACCAAGGTGGGCGTCGTCGGCGCCGGCCTGATGGCCTCCCAGCTCGCGCTGCTCTTCCTGCGCCGCCTGGAGGTGCCGGTCGTCCTGACCGACATCGACCAGGAGCGCGTCGACAAGGGCGTGGGCTACGTCCACGCCGAGATCGACAAGCTGCTCGGCAAGGGCCGCATCAACCAGGACAAGGCCAACCGCCTCAAGGCCCTGGTCAGCGGTGTGCTCGACAAGGCCGAGGGCTTCTCCGACGCCGACTTCATCATCGAGGCCGTCTTCGAGGAGATCGGCGTCAAGCAGCAGGTGTTCGCCGAGGTCGAGGCGGTCGCCCCGGCGCACGCGGTCCTCGCGACCAACACCTCCTCGCTCTCCGTCTCCGAGATGGCGTCGAAGCTGAAGCACCCCGAGCGGGTCGTCGGCTTCCACTTCTTCAACCCGGTCGCGATCCTGCCGCTCCTGGAGATCGTGCGCGGCGAGCGGACGGACGACGCGTCGCTGGCCACGGCCTTCGGTGTCGCCAAGAAGCTGAAGAAGACCGCGGTGCTCGTGAAGGACGCCCCGGCGTTCGTCGTGAACCGCATCCTGACCCGCTTCATGGGCGAGATCCAGAACGTCATCGACGAGGGCACCCCGGTCGCGGTCGCCGAGAAGGCCGTCGAGCCGCTCGGTCTGCCGATGTCGCCGCTGGTGCTCCTCGAGCTGGTCGGCCCGGCCATCGGTCTGCACGTCTCCGAGACCCTGAACCGCGCCTTCCCGGAGCGCTTCACGGTCTCCCCGAACCTCGCCGCCGTCGTCAAGGCGGGCAAGCGCGGCTTCTACGTGTACGACTCCGGCAAGCCGGAGCTGGACCCGGAGGTCGCCGCTCTCCTCAAGCAGGGCGACAGCGTCCTGACCGAGGAGCAGGTGCGGGAGCGTGTCCTGGACGCCGTGGCGCAGGAGATCGGGCTCATGCTCGACGAGGGCGTCGTCGCCGAGGCCCAGGACATCGACCTCTGCCTGATCACCGGCGCGGGCTGGCCCTTCCACCTGGGCGGCATCACGCCGTACCTGGACCGCGAGGGCGTCAGCGAGCGCGTCAACGGCAAGCGGTTCCTCGACCGGGGCGTGGCGAGCGTCCCGGCGTAACCCGCGAAAACGCAGACGACGGCGGGGCCGTACGGAAGTCACTTCCGTACGGCCCCGCCGTCGTGCGGGCCCTCAGAGCGCGGTCCACGCCTCCAGCGCGAGCCCCTGCTCCGCCTTCTGGCGGGCCAGGCGCAGCGTCCCGTCGAGACCGACCGCCGCGATGACCACGCGGCCGCGCGCGTCGAGCGCGAGGGCCGGTGCGCCGAGGCACGGCTCGCCGGTCTCGGCCCACCACAGGCCGGCGCCCTCGTCCTCGGTGGGGAACGCGCCGATCGCCGGGCGGCCCGAGGCCGCGCGGTGGGCGAGGACCGTGCAGTCGTGGCCTTCTATGGGCGTGCGCAGGGCCGCCGTGGCGCCTGTCCCCGGAGCGCCGCCGAGCGGCACGGGCGCGCCGCCGTCCGCGGGGCGGTACGCGAGGACCCCGCCGCCGTCGGCGCCCGCGGCGTAGTACGTGAGGCGGTCGGGGCCGGTCTCCAAGGCCGTGCCGGAGGCGGGCGCGGGGGCGAGCGGGACGTCGTCGGCGCGCAGCAGCTCGCCGCCCTGGGTCTCCTGGGCCCAGCGCAGGGTCGCCTCGGCGCCGGGTGCGTAGACCTCCACGCGGCCGGTGGACGTGGCGAGGGCGACGATGCCGTCCAGGGCCTGGCGGACCTTGAAGTCCTTCCACCCCTCCCACTTGCCGCCCTTGCCCTCGCGGCGCATCCGGACGCTGTTCACCGCGTCCCGCACGAAGACGTGGACGGTTCCCGCGGCGTCCACCGCGGCGGCGGGCGCGCCGAGGTGCGGGGCGCGCTCGACGAGCTTGGTGTGCGGGTTGCCGACCGAGCGCCAGTCCATGAGGGGCCGCCCCGGCTGGTACTGGATGGAGTGCACGATGTCGACGAGGGGCTTCCCCTCGCCGTCGCGCCGCTCGCGGCGGCCGAGGAAGTGCACGTACCCGTCGGCGCCCTGGGCCAGGGTCAGATAGGTCAGGTCGGGCGCCTCGAAGAAGTCGGGGCCCGTCCAGTGGGGGCCGCCGGGTGTGGTCTCCGTCCAGCGGAGCAGTCCGCCCTCGGCCCTGACGTAGGCGGTGAGCCTGCCGTCACGGCCGCTCAGCAGCCAGCGGGCGCTCTCCGGAACACCGGTGATCACCGGCTTCGACCTCGACGGCATGACTCGGCGGCAACCCTTCCACGACCACGTGCGCACAACGCTCTACTGGTTAGTTTACGTTTGCCGCATGAGAACTCTCGTCGTCGTCGACGCCGCGAACGTCGTCGGGTCCGTCCCCGACGGCTGGTGGCACGACCGCCGCGGGGCCGCCGAGCGGCTGCGGGACGGACTCGTCGCGTACGCGGAGGAAGGGCTGCCCGGCCATCCGGGGCCGCTGGACATCGTCCTGGTCGTGGAGGGCGCCGCGCGCGGCGTGGAGTCCGTGCCCGGTGTACGGGTGGAGAGCGCGCCCGGCAGCGGCGACGACCGCATCGCGGAACTGGCCGCCGAGGCCGCGGGCCGTCCCTGCCTGGTCATCACGGCCGACCGGGAACTGCGCCGGAGGGTGGGCGAGTCGGGGGCCCAGTGCGCGGGCCCCCGAACCGTACGCCCGTGAAATGTGCCCCTAGAGCCGCTTGGCGCTGCGGAGGGTGGAGGCGTAGTAGCCGTTGCCGTCCAGGCGTGACGTGCCGCCCTTGTCGCCGATCGTCGGGCCGTTGACCTCTTCGCGGCTGGAGATGAAGATCTTGTGGCCGTCGGCGTCGTGGCCGAGGAAGATCCCCACGTGGTCCAGGCGCTCCTTGGTGCGGGCGTCCAGCTTGAAGAAGACCAGGTCACCGGGTTGGATGACGTCGATGGACTTGGGGCGGTCCGCCGCGGAGACGCCCTTCAGCTTGATGACCTCCGTACCGGCCTTGCCGCGCGCCATGCCGTTGGCGGTGCGGGGCAGGCCGTCACCGGCCTGGTCGTTGGACATCAGGGGGTAGCGGGCGCGGTAGCCGAAGACCGTGCGGACGAACCCGGAGCAGTCCATGGCGCGGGCCCGGAGCGCCTCCGGCTGGATGGTGGTGCCGTCGCGGAACGTGTACGGGATGCCGAGGTAGTCGAAGAAGTCCGACTGCTCCAGGCGCAGGTCGTTCCCGGAACTGCCCTCGGGGTTGATCGGGCCGAAGTCGGCGTCGCCCGCGTAGGCGATGCCCTCGTCGTCCTTCTTGACCGGCGCGCCCTGCACGTACTGGAAGGCCATCGCGAAGATGTCGTCCTCCTCGCTGCCGGAGAACTCCTTGTACCAGTCCTTGAACCACTTCTCCTTCTCGGCGCCCTCGCGCCAGGTCTCCGGCATCAGCCGCACCCAGTCGTTGGTGACGACGCGGGACTTGGTGTTCGCCGGCTCGGTGAAGGTGCGGCTCGGGCCGGTCAGCGTCGCGGTGCGGGCGCCGTCCGTGAAGGAGGCGAGCACCTTGCCGTCCTCGGTGCGCAGGACGGAGCGGTCGGGGTTCTTCAGGCGCTCCCACTTCTGCTTCCCGCTCCCCGGCTTGCCGTTGCTGTTCTGCAGGCCGGGGGTGTCGGTGACGGCCTGGACCGTGGGGGTCTTGGCCTCCTCGTCCTTGCGCAGCTCCACGGTGAGGTACGCGCTGCCCGCGAGGAGGGCGAGCACGGTCGCCGCGTGGACGACGGGACGTTTCTTCTTGGGCGGCATCGGTGACTCCTGCGATTCAGACGGACGGCATGAAGCCGAGGAGGATCCCGGCGGTGAGGATGACGTAGGCCATGAGCGTCACCGAACCGGTGGCGAGCAGGGTGGGGCCCTTGGGCTGGCGCACGAGCTGGTAGGCGATGAGGCCGGGGACGATGAAGCCGAGCGTCTGGTTCGCGTACATGAGCGGGAACTCGATCGACAGCACGATCATCACGGTCGCCTGGAGGGTGACGCCGAGCAGCACGACCGCGGCGAACAGACGCTTGCCGTAGAGGATCACGTACTTCTGCATCAGCAGGGTGCCGAGGTAGGTCAGCACGGTCACGCCGAGCACCATGGCCGCGCGCTGGAGGTCCTCGACGAGGGTCAGGGCGAGCCAGCCCGGGGTGATCATGCCGCCGGGCGAGAGGTTGGTCGTCAGGTAGCAGACCAGGGAGAAGAGCAGCCCGAGCGCGATGCCGACCGCGGCGATCTCGGGGGTGAGGACGGAGGGAATCAACGGGGCTCTCCTGGGCTGTGCCACTGCTGGTCGTCGTCATGGGCGGGCGGTGCGGGCGGCACCCGCGGCTCGAAGAGGCCGCGGGGTGCCGGGGGCTGGGACTGCGGTTCCTGCGGGGCGTAGCCCTCGTGGGACACGTACTGCTGGTGCTGCTGGTGCTGGTCGTACTGCTGGTGCTGCTGCTGGTGCTGGTAGTGCTCTTGCGGGGCGTAGTACTGCTGATCCTGGTACGGCTGGTTCTGGATCTGCTGGTTCTGGACCTGCTGGTTCTGGGCCTGCTGCGCGTGGAACTGCTGGATCTGCTGGGTGTGGACCGGGGTGTACCGCTCCTCGTACGCCTCCGGGTAGTGCTGGTACGGGTCGACGTGCGGCTCGTAGAACGGTGCGGGCTCCTCCGGAGCCTGCTCCTCGCTCTCGTCCGGCGGCAGCTCCGCGAGGTGCTCCAGGAGCAGTTCGCCCTGGCCGTGGATGTTGCCGATCGCCACGAGCGAGGAGTCCGGGCCGAGCAGCCCGAGCATCTCGTTCATGAACTCCTCGGGGTCGCGCCGGTCGCCGCCGAGGTCCACCGCGCGCCCGCGCCAGTCGGCGGGGATCGCGTCGATGGCGGACTTGGCGGGGTGGCCGATGACGAAGACCTTCTCCGGCTGGAGGTCGGGGATGATCTCGCCCATCTGGCCGTTGCGCTCGACGCGGTCGGGACGGCAGTTGATGACCACGTTGAGCGGGCGGTTGATGGCGCCGAGGTCGAGGAGCTGGTTGATGTTCATCAGCGTCGACTCGGGGTCGTTGGCCGCGAAGACGTTGGCGAAGCGCAGCTTCTTGCCGTCCTCGGTGGCGTACCGCTCGACCGAGAGGACACCGGGGTCCGGCGGGGCGTCGTACATGCCCTGGAGGGCGACCTCGCGGCCCACGCCGACGAGCTCGGCGACCTTGAGCGCGATCGACACGTTCTCCTTGAAGGTGAACCAGCTGAAGCCGCGCAGCTCCTCGTCGCTCACCGTCTCGGGGTCGGCGTAGATCAGCTCGCAGTTACGCGCGTCCGCCTCCTCCTGGAGGATGTCGAAACGATCCTTCTCGGCGGTGACGCAGATGCCGTTCTCCGGCATGGAGCGGCACAGCGAGCGCGCCACGTCGTCCAGGGTGGGGCCCATCTCGGCGAGGTGGTCCTCACGGACGTTGCAGAGCACGCCGATGGTGGAGCGGATCAGCTTGGACTGGTTGATCTCCTGGAGCGCCGGCATGACCGCCATGCACTCGATGACCAGGGCGTCCGGGTTGTACGCGGCGGCGCGCCGCACGATGCCGATCTGCTCGACGACGTTGGCGATGCCGAACTTGCGGTAGACGGGCTCCTCGGTGGCGTCCGGGTGGATGAAGCGGGCGGCGGTGCCGGTGGTCTTGGCGACCGTGGTGAGGTCGCCGCCGCGCAGGGCTCCCGCGCAGAGGCGGGTGATGGAGGACTTGCCTCGGATGCCGTTGACCAGCACCCGGGTGGGGATGTGCTCCAGGCTGGCGAAGTGCCGCCGCTGTTCGACGACTCCGGCCGCCAGCAGGATGGCGCTGCACACCACGAGCACGGTGTAGAGGAAGAGCACGGGGTTCAGTTCCTTCCGGCGAGGCCGGCCGTGGCGCCGTCCCGCTTGCGCTGTGTGCCCGTCGGCAGTTGCTGCCTGATCAGTTCCAGGCTGCGGGTGACGGCACCGACCTCGTCGTGGTGGGTCGGGTACAGGACGGTGCGGCGGTCACCGTCGGCGAGCGCCTCGGCCTTCTCGACGAGGTGCCGCAGCGGTCGTACGACGACGATGTGCAGCCACCCGAGACACGCCGCCGCCGCGGTGATGCCGAGGAGTCCGGCGAGGACGGTGCGGTTCTGGAGGGTGTACTCGGGGATGGCGAGACCCGAGGCGGGCTGCCAGCTCACGACGGTCCAGCCGAGGGAGGCCGCCGCGCCGCCGCCCGCGAAGGGCGCCGCCGCCGCGATCTGGATCTCGTCGCCGTCGCGGTAGAGGACACCGCTGGGGCGCGCTTTGCCGCCCACCTTCTGCGCGGTGCCCTCGGCGAGCCCGTTGAGCCGCCCGCCCGGCAGGCTCTCGAACTCCTGGTAGCCGTAGTTGGCGCCGATCACCTTGCGCTTCTCGTCGACGACACGCACCTGGCCGAGCCCGGGGCGCTTCAGGAGCGAGTTGAGGAACTCGATGCGGAACTCGCCGACCACGGCAGCGCCCTCGCGGCCGGACATCTCGGCGGTGCCGATGATGACCGGTTCCTTGCCGCCCTCGTCGATGACGCGGACGGCCTTGTTCGACGGGCCCTTGCCCGAGGGGCTGCGGGGGTCGTCGCCCGCCTTCGCGAGGACCTTCCCCTTGGCGTCGAGCACGTAGAGGGACTGGTAGCGGCTGTGCTGGTGCATGGTGCTTTCGAGCACCTTGGACATGTCCGACGCCTCGGTGCGGTCACCGATGAGGGAGGCGACCGAGGTGAGGTCGGCGTGGCCCTCGTTGAGGGCGCGGCGCACCCGGTCGGTGAGGGTGTCCGTGCGCTCACGCTGGTCGTTGACCATCTGCTGCGGTACGACGACACTGTCGCCCGCGCGGTTGAGCATCAGCATGAGCGGTGCCGACCAGGCGAGCAGGAGGACCGCGCAGACCGCGATGAGGGTACGGCTGCCGAACTTGCCCTTGCGGGCGGACCGCTCCTGCTTGTCGGCGGGCGCGCCCAGCAACTGGCGGCGCAGCCGTTCGAGGGCGGCCCCGATGCGGGCGGCCTCGCCGCGGCGCGGCACGGAGACGGGCCGTTCGAGGTCGCCCCGGCTCAGCCGGCGGCCCTCCAGGAAGAGCTGGATCAGCGGGCGCTGCACGGTCCGCAGGAGCAGGAAGACCGTGACGCCGCCGATGAGCAGCAGGGCGGCCGCGGCCAGCAGCCCGAAGGCCGAACTGGTGGTGGCCGTCGGGTCCTCGGCGACCGGCACCATGGCGACGACCGTGAGGCCGAGCCGGGTGGCGACGGTGGACTCGCCCGCCTCGGGTCCTGCGAGGCTCGCGTACCCCGCGACGGAACGCTCGCCGAGATGGCGGTCGCCGGTGAGGTGACCGCTGACGCCGAGGAAGCCGCCGGATCCCGGCTCCTTGGACATGACCGGGTGCGTGCGGGACTTCTTCGCCGCGGTGGTGGCGAAGGCCTTGAGCTGCTTGTCGGCCTGTTTGATCTGCTCGCGCTCGCCGTCGCCCTCCGCCTGCGCGGGGTCGGCGATGCCGTCGTCGCTCAGAATGTGCCCGTCCTGGCCGACGACGGCGATGGAGCGGAACTTGCCGAGGCTGATGCCGGGGAAGCGCAGGCTGCCGGAGGCGACGAGGAGTTGCTGCGGCTGCCCCTTCCAGGTGAGCAGGGCGAAGGAGAGCAGGCGGGTCTCGCCGTTCTCCAGGCGCACCATGCGCGGCGCGAGACCGTCCTTGTCCGCGAGCTTGCCGCGGTCGATGGCGGTCAGCGGCAGGTTCTCGCCACGGGCGGCGAGGAGCTTGCCCGAGGAGATCTCGACGACCGCGGTGCCCCTCCACTTCTGGTAGACGCTGCCGATCTTGTCGAGGACGGCGTCCGGGGGCACCGGATCGCCGGCGCTGAACAGCTCGGCGTTCCGGGCGAGGTCGGTGACCGACTCGTCGATGGAGGCGCGCAGCGCGATGGCGCCGTCCTCGGCGAAGTGCTGTTGGGACAGTTTGACCGCTTTGGGTACGGCTTCCTGGCCTGCGCGGCCGAGGGTGAGAGCGGTGACGCCCGCAAGGGCGAGGAGCAGGACCGACAGCACGGCGATGGGGGGACGTATGCCACCCAACAGAGACATGTCGGTCCTTCGGCGGACCTTGTGCCGCCGCTTCGAACGCGAAGCGGCCAAGGGGTGCTCCTCTCCTGGGGGTGATGCGGGACGCGGAAGCGCATAGTGATGCCTTCCGGAGAGCTTGGACCCGTGAACCCCTCGAAGAGATGTACGGGATCGGGAAAGTGTGAGCTAGGTCGCACTGATGACCGGAGTGCCGCGGTCAGTCACCGGGTAGTGACTCAAGCGGTTCGAGGCCGTCCTTGGCCGCGCCCCGGTTCAGGAGCGTGCCCTTGGTGCGCTCGAAGGCCAGGCGGTAGCGGGCGCGCCGCTGCTCGCCGAGCCCTTCGCCGTCCTCCAGCGTGGCGGCCACATCCAGGAGCCGGTGGTCCTTGACGGCGCCCTTGGGCGGGGTGCCGGTCCCGTCCTGGTCCGGCGGGATGTCCATGAGCGTGGGCACGTACTTGGCGTCGACGTCCCACTCCCCGCCGCGCTTGACGAACTCGAACCAGCCGACGACGCCCTCCTCGGTCAGTCCGCTCGGCGCGTCATGCCGGGCGACCTGGTTGCCGAGTCCGTACGCGATCCAGGTGCCGTCGACCTTCTCCATCGGCTGGACGACGTGGGCGTGGTGGCCGATGACGAGGTTGATGCCGGTCTCGCGCGCGATCCTGCGGGCCAGCCCGAGCTGCGAGGGGGTGGCTTCGGGCTGGTGCTCGCGCCCCCAGTGGATGCTCAGGATCACGACCTCGGCGCCCGCCGAGCGCGCCTTCTTCTCGGCGGCGGCGATCGCGTCGAACGTGATCTGGTTCACGATCCACGGCTTGTCCTTCGGGACCTCACGGCCGTTGAACCCGAAGGAGAAGGCTATCTGCGCGACCTTGACGCCCTTCACCTCGGTGATCAGCGGCTTGCCCGCCTCCGCGGCGCTGCGCGCCGACCCGGTGTGCCGCAGACCCGCCTTGTCGAGCGCGTCCAGGGTGCGGGTGACACCGGCGGGGCCGTGGTCGAGGGTGTGGTTCGACGCGGTCGAGCACTGGTCGTAGCCGGCGCCCTTGATCGCCGTGGTGATCTGCGGGGGCACGATGAAATCGGGGAAGTCCTCGAAGGGGCCGTCAGGCTTGCCCGTCACGGTCTCGAAGTGACAGATGCCGAGGTCGGCCTTGCTGATGACGGGTTTGACCCCGGCCAGCATCGGCCCGAAGTCGATGCCCTTCTCGCCCTTGCCGGTGGTCTTGGCGTCCTTGCGGGCCTGATCGGTCAGTGGTGAGTGGATCAAGATGTCGCCCGCGGCGGCGACGGTGAACGAGGGGCCGCCGTCGGATGCGGGCTCGTCGTCGTCGCCGACGAAGCCGCAGGCGGTGGCGGTGCCGACGAGCAGGAACGCGGAAGCCGCACAGGTCACGAAATGCCGGCGCGGGGGACGTGTCATCACAGGGATATCTTTATACAACCATGAAGAGCTACCGCACACGGCTGGTCACGATCGCAAAGAAGCTCGGGGTTGTCGCGGGCGTGACGGCCTGCGTCCTCAGCCTGTCGCAGTGCGGCTCGGGGTCGTCCGACCCGGGCCACGAGCCCTCGCGAGGGAGCCGGAGCCCCGCCGGCTCCACACCGGACGGCCGCCCGGACGAAGGCCCGGACGACGGCCTGGAACGCGTCATCACCGACTACACCGCCGGCTTCGACGAGGACAGCGGCTACCGCCGCCCCACCCGGGACGACCGGCGCACGCTGGCCACGAGCGTCGCCCTGCTCCTCGACGGCAAGCGCGCCGCCGCCGAGCGCCGCCTCGCCGACGTCGACTTCGCGGTCCGCACGGTGAAGGACCCGGTCGGCGGGCGGCGGTACGCGGAGGTCGCCGACCGCTCCGAGGGCGGCGCGGCCCCGCGCGGCTGGGGGCGGGTCTACATCGACCTCGACTCCCCCGTCCGCTGGTCGGTCCAGGTGCCGCACCCCGTGGCCGACCGGTACACCGAACGGCTCGGCGCGCAGCTCCTCAGCCACGCCCCGGGCGGCATGCTTGTCATCGCGGGTGCACATCGCGAATCCGGGCGTGGTGACACGGCGGACGTCGCGCACCGCAGGGACAGCGTTTTTCACGCCATCTGCGCCGAACTGGTGCGCCGCGGACTGCCCGGCGTGCAGCTCCACGGCATGGCCGACGACTCGGCACCGAAGCACGACGTCGTCGCCTCCACGGGCCGGGGCAGGCATGCCGTGACCGAGGGCCGTGACCTCGCGGACACGCTGCGGGAGCAGGGCTTCGACGTCTGCCGCGCCTGGGCCAGGTCCTGCCCGCTCGAAGGCCGCTCCAACGTGCAGGGACGGGCCGCCGCGTTCCACGACGTGCCCTGGCTGCACCTCGAATTCGGCCGCGGCATCCGCGAGGACCACACCCAGGCGCGCAAGGCCATCGAGGCCCTGACCGGCCTCACCCGCACCTGGCGCCGCCAGGACGCCCCGTCAGAAACCTCCTGACCCCTGGCCTGTCGCGCCTCGATGCCCGCCCGTCCGTGCGTAGAGGACCGCCCCGTCCACCCTCCCGACCGCCCGATAGCCCTCGGCGAGGACCCGGCCCAGTGACGGCACCCGGCCGGGTCCGTACGGCTTGCCGCGGGAGTCGTCGACGATCAGGGCCGGCGGGTGGCGGCGCAGTTCGTCGTGGAAGGTGGGCCAGGCGCCGCGGACGGCGTACTTCTCGCCCACCCGTGGGCCGTTGCGGCCGCCGCTGTAGTTGGTGAGGAGGCCGGCCGTGAGGTAGCGGCTCGCCGGGGTGCGGTCGGCGAGCCAGTACGTCTCCGGGTGTATCCCCCAGACCAGCACCCGCTCCCCCGGGTCGGTCCGCTCCCGCACCGCCTCCGCGAGCCGCCCCGCGTGCGCGAGGTCGGGGCGCGGCGCGAGCAGCCCCCAGGCCAGGAACACCGCGCACGAGCACCCCGTGGCGATGAGCGCCCTGGCCGTCCGTTCGCGCGGCAGACCTCGCAGCGCCGCCGCGCCGAGGAGGGCGAGCGGCGGCATGAGCTGGAGGTAGTAGTGGCCGAAGAAGTGGAGGCCGAGCAGTACCGCGGCCGCCGACGAGGCCAGCCAGAGCCACAGGTCCGTCGCCCCGCCGAGGACCCCCCGCAGGGCGCGCAGCACCGGCGGGATGATGCCCGCGCAGGCCGCCGCGAGGAGCAGGGCGTTGATGAGCCCCCGGCCGAGCACGTGGAGTTCGGAGCCGGTGAACGAGGCGTACGCGCCCGAGCCCGTGACCGTCCAGAAGACGAAGCCCCGCGGGGTCGTGACGAGGGCCGCCGCGAGGACGGGACCGCACAGCCCCGCCGCGAGGCGCGCCACGTCCCGCCGGGAGGCCCCGCGGCGCGGAGGGCCCCCGCCCCGCCAGAGCAGCCACGCCACCGGGAGCAGCACCGCGCCCCCGGTCTGCTTGGCGAGGAAGGCGCAGGCCACCGCCGTGCCCGCCGCACCCCACCGGCGGCGGTCGGCGCACCACACGGCGGCCGCCGTGCACGGCAGCATGAAGACCTCGAAGGTGGCCGCCTGGGTGTCCTGCGGGTTGAGGCCGATCGAGATGAGGAGGTACACGACGCCCGCCGTGCGCCCCGCCCGGTTCCCCCAGCGGCGCCGGGCCAGCGAGGCGAGGAGCACCGCGGTCAGGAGCTGCGCGGCGGCGGCGAGCACCTTCGGCGCGAGCAGCGAGGAGTCGCCGAAGAGCGCCAGGGAGCCCGCGTACAGCCAGGGGACGAGCGGCGGCTTGCGGTCGACGACCGTCTCGTAGAGCGCGCCGCCCTGCGCCAGCATCCGCGCCTGCACGGCGAGATAGCCCTCGTCGGGGCTCCACAGGGGGCGGCGGAAGGAGGGCAGCCGGGTCACGCAGGCCAGGGCGGCGAGCAGCGGGAGCAGCCGCGCCCAGTAGGTGCCTCGGCCGGGCGCCCCCTCCCCGAGCGCGCGGACGGAGGGTGACGAAGTGGCGGACCCCGCGGGCATGGGGTGCCGCTACCGTCCTTCGCCCGTGTGCAGGCGGCTGTGCGAGCGCCCGTACGCGAAGTAGACGACGATGCCGAGCACCATCCAGACGGCGAACCGCAGCCAGGTCTCGGCGGGCAGGTTGAGCATCAGCCACAGCGAGGCGAGCACGGAGAGGATCGGGACGAACGGCACGAGCGGGGTGCGGAAGGCGCGCGGCAGGTCGGGGCGCTGCTTGCGGAGCAGGATGACGCCGAGGGCGACGACGACGAAGGCGAAGAGCGTGCCGATGTTGACCAGCTCGGCCAGTTCGTCGATGGAGGTGAAGCCCGCGACGACCGCCACGACCACGCCGAGCAGGATCGTCGAGCGGTAGGGCGTGCCGAACTTCGGGTGCACCTTGGAGAAGGTCTGGGGCAGCAGCCCGTCGCGGCTCATCGCGAAGAAGACACGGGTCTGGCCGAGCAGCAGGATCATGCAGACCGAGGTCAGGCCGACGGCCGCGCCGAAGCTGATGAGCCCCGCCCAGAAGGGGTGCCCGACGGCCTTGAAGGCGTCCGCGAGCGGCGCGTCGGTGGAGAGTTCGCTGTACTTCTGCATGCCGGTGACGACGACGGACACGGCGACGTACAGGAGCGTGCAGATGATGAGCGAGCCGAGGATGCCGCGCGGCACGTCGCGCTGCGGGTTACGGGTCTCCTCGGCGGCGGTGGCGACGATGTCGAAGCCGATGAACGCGAAGAACACCACGGCCGCCGCGGTGAAGATGCCCATCACGCCGAAGTGCGAGGGCGTGAAGCCGAAGATGAGCTGGGCCAGCGGGGCGGTGATGCCGCCCTTGCCCTCGGTCGGCTCTGACGGCGGGATGAACGGGTCGTAGTTTGATCCGGTGATGAAGAGCGCGCCGACGATCACGACCAGGAGCACCACGGTGACCTTGACGGCGACGATGACGTTGGTGACGCGCGAGGAGAGCTTCATTCCCGCGATCAGGATGCCGGTCAGGGCGAGCACGAGGACGCAGGCCAGCAGGTCGAAGCCGAACCTGCCCTCGTGCGTCCCGCTCATCGCCTGCGGCAGGTGCAGCCCCGCGCTGTCCAGGAGCGAGCGCAGATAGCCGGACCAGCCGACCGCGACCACCGCACAGCCGAGCGCGAGCTCAAGGACCAGGTCCCAGCCGATGATCCAGGCGGGGAACTCCCCCAGAGAGGCGTACGAGAAGGTGTACGCGGAGCCCGCCACGGGCACCGTCGAGGCGAACTCGGCGTAACAGAGGGCCGCGAGCGCGCAGACGAGCCCGGCCGCGACGAAGGCCAGGGCCACCGAGGGGCCCGCCGTCTCCTTGGCGATCTTTCCGGTCAGGACGAAGATGCCGGTGCCGATGATGACACCGACGCCGAAGACCGTGAGATCGAGGGCGGACAGCGACTTCTTGAGCGCGTGCTCCGGCTCCTCGGTGTCCCTGATGGACTGCTCGACGCTCTTCGTCCTGAAGAGGGTGCTGCTCACGGGCGTACCTCCCACGCTTGTCGTCCCCGACATGATCGAGAGACCTTCTGCCCGGTACGCCCCGGCGCGGTTCCGTTCACGCGAATGGGCCGGTCCCACCACCCGTACAGGGTGCCGGGACCGGCCCATCGGCCGAACGTCTCGCCGTCAGTCGCGGGCGGGCTCCACGGAGTCCACGCCGGCGGTCGAGCGCTCGTACTTGCCGTCGAGCTTGGCGACGAGCCCGGTGACCTGGCGGGCGATGTCCGGCGCCGTCAGGCCGATCTCGGCCAGGATCTCCTTGCGCGACGCGTGGTCGAGGAAGCGCGGCGGGATGCCGAAGTCCCGCAGCGGCACGTCGACGCCGGCGTCCCGCAGGGCCTGGGCGATCGCGGAGCCGACACCGCCCGCGCGGGAGTTGTCCTCGACGGTGACGACGACGCGGTGCCGCTCGGCCAGCGGCGCCATCGCCTCGTCGACCGGCTTGACCCAGCGCGGGTCGACCACGGTCGTGGTGATGCCCTGCTTGTCGAGGAGACCCGCGATCTCCAGGCACATCGGGGCCAGCGCGCCCACGGAGACGAGGAGCACGTCAGGGCGGTCGCTGCCCGCCTCGCGGAGCACGTCCATCGAGCCGACCTTGCCGACGGCCTTGACCGCCGGGCCGACCGCGCCCTTGGAGTAGCGCACGACGGTCGGGGCGTCGTCGACCTCGACGGCCTCGCGGAGCTGGAGGCGGACCTGGTCGGCGTCGCGCGGCGCGGCGATCCGCACGCCCGGCACGCACTGGAGGATCGACATGTCCCACATGCCGTTGTGCGAGGCGCCGTCGGTGCCGGTGACGCCCGCGCGGTCCAGGACGAAGGTGACGCCGCACTTGTGCAGGGCCACGTCCATCAGGAGCTGGTCGAAGGCGCGGTTGAGGAAGGTCGCGTAGACGGCGAAGACGGGGTGGACGCCGCCGGTCGCCAGGCCCGCCGCGGAGACGGCCGCGTGCTGCTCGGCGATGCCCACGTCGTAGACCCGGTCGGGGAACTCCTCGGCGAACTTCTTCAGGCCGACCGGCTGGAGCATCGCGGCGGTGATCGCGACGATGTCCTCGCGCTCCCGGCCGAGCTTGACCATCTCCTCGCCGAAGACGGACGTCCAGTCCATGCCGCCCGCGGCGATGGGCAGCCCGGTGTCGGGGTGGATCGGGCCGATGCCGTGGAAGTGGTCGGCCTCGTCCTCCTCGGCGGGCTGGTAGCCGCGGCCCTTCTCGGTGAGGCAGTGCACGATGACCGGGCCGCCGAAGCGCTTGGCGCGCGTCAGGGCGGACTCCAGGGCCTCGATGTCGTGGCCGTCGATCGGGCCGACGTACTTCAGCCCGAGGTCCTCGAACATGCCCTGCGGGGCGATGAAGTCCTTCAGGCCCTTCTTGGCGCCGTGCAGCGTTTCGTAGAGCGGCCTGCCGACGACCGGGGTGCGCTCCAGGATGTCCTTGCCGCGGGCCAGGAAGCGCTCGTAGCCGTCGGTCGTGCGCAGGGTCGCCAGGTGGTTGGCGAGGCCGCCGATCGTCGGAGCGTAGGAGCGCTCGTTGTCGTTGACGACGATCACCAGGGGGCGGTCCTTGGCGGCGGCGATGTTGTTCAGCGCCTCCCAGGCCATGCCGCCGGTGAGCGCGCCGTCACCGATGACGGCGACGACGTGGTCGTCCTTGCGGCGCACCTCGTTGGCCTTGGCGAGGCCGTCGGCCCAGCCGAGGACCGTGGAGGCGTGGCTGTTCTCGATCACGTCGTGGTCGGACTCGGCGCGCGAGGGGTAGCCCGACAGGCCGCCCTTGCTGCGCAGCTTGTCGAAGTCCTGGCGGCCGGTGAGCAGCTTGTGCACGTAGCTTTGGTGGCCGGTGTCGAAGAGGACCCTGTCCTTGGGCGACTCGAAGACACGGTGCAGGGCGATCGTGAGCTCGACCACCCCCAGGTTGGGGCCGAGGTGGCCACCGGTCTTGGCGACCGCTTCGACGAGGAAGCTGCGGATCTCTCCGGCCAGCTGGCTCAGCTCCTCGGGACTGAGCTGGTCCAGATCGCGCGGTCCCGTGATGCGGTTCAGCAGCGGCACCCGTGCCTCCTTGCTAGAGCTGAGATGTGCTGTTCGAGCGTTGCCGGGACACCCGAGTCTAATGTTCCGCTACGGCCGCCCGCGTCCGGGAGGCGGGTTCCCGGCCACTGGGACAGACAAAAACCCCGCGCCCCAGTAGGGGCGCGGGGCCGTGACATGTGCGGCTCCGCCGCGCGGGCGCGATCAGCCGCGGTGGACCCGCGGAGACAGGCGTGCCGGAACCCGCTGGGCGCCTACGCCCGTCCCGCGGACTTCTGCGTACGCCGCGAAACGGAGTCGATGACCACCGCGGCCAGCAGAACCGCACCCGTGATCATGTACTGGATCTCACTCGCCATGCCGAGCAGGTTCAGCCCCTGCTGAATGGACTGGATCACCAGCATGCCGAGCAGGGCGGACCACACCTTGCCCCGCCCGCCGAAGAGGCTCGTGCCGCCGATGACGGCGGCGGCGATGACCATCATCAGCGTGTTGCCGCCGCCCAGGCTCTTGGTCGCGCCGCCGGAGAGGCTGGCGATGAAGAGACCGCCGAACGCGGCGAGCATCCCGGAGATGGCGAAGACCGTGATCCTGATCCGGTCGACGTTGATGCCGGCCCGCCGGGCCGCCTCCGCGTTGCCGCCGACCGCGAAGACCTGGCGGCCGAAGGTGGTGCGCCGCGCCACGAAGTCCGCGATCACCAGGACGGCCAGGAAGAGCACCAGGGCCAGCGGCAGGCCGCGCGCCCCCTGGGGCTCGTTCAGCTGGTACGCGGCACCGCCCGCGAGGACGGCGACGACGACCGTGCGGAGCGCGATCTCGCTGACCGGACGCGAGGGCAGCTCGGCGGCCTTGCGGCGCTTGCTGTCGAGCAGCAGGGAACCCGCGTACGCGATGATCGCGACGGCGGCCAGACCGTACGCGGCGCCCTTCTCGGCGAAGAAGTGACCGGTCAGGTCCTCGACGACACTGCCCTCGGGCGTGTTGATGCTCCCCTCGCCGCCCATGAGCCAGATCTGGAGACCGCTCCAGCCGAGGAAGCCGGCCAGGGTGACCACGAAGGCGGGAACGCCGATCTTGGCGAAGAAGAAGCCGTGGACGGCGCCGATGACCATGCCGGACGCGATGGCGATGAGCACCGAGAGCCAGTCGTTCAGGCCGTGGGTGACGCTCAGCACGGCCCAGACCGCCGCACCCATGCCGGCCACCGAGCCGACCGAGAGGTCGATCTCGCCGAGCAGCAGGACGAAGACGATGCCGACGGCCATGATGCCGAGGCCGGAGGTGAAGACCGCGATGTTCGCGAGGCTGCTCGCGTCCAGGAAGTGGTCGTTCTTCATCTGGAAGATGACCGCGATGACGATCAGCCCGATGACGACGGGCAGCGAGCCCAGCTCACCGCCGCGCAGCTTCCGCTTGAACTCGGTGAGGTAGCCGGCGAGGCCCTCCTCACGGACGAGCAGGCGCGGGTCGACGGCGGGGCTCGGGGCTGCCGAGGCGGGCGCGTCGGTCGCGGGACCCGAGTCCTTGCCGGTGGGGGTCTTGGCGAGGTCGCTCACTTCGCGTCCTCCTTCGGTGCCGTGGCCGTGCGCGCCCTGCGGCGGGTCACGGCGTTGTCCGTGGCGCCGGTGATGGCGGCGATGATCTCTTCGTTGGTGGTGTCCGCGACGGAGAAGATTCCGTTGTTGCGGCCGAGCCGCAGCACGGCGACCTTGTCCGCGACGGCCTTCACGTCGGCCATGTTGTGGCTGATGAGAATGACGCCGTGGCCGCGCTCGCGCAGCCGCTCCACCAGGTCGAGGACCTGTGCGGTCTGCTCGACGCCGAGGGCCGCGGTGGGCTCGTCGAGGATGACGACCTTGGGGTCGCCGACCAGCGCGCGGGCGATGGCGACGACCTGGCGCTGACCGCCGGAGAGCGCCGCGACCGGGATGCGGACGCTGGGGATGCGGATGGAGAGGGTGTCCAGGAGCTCCCTGGCCCGCTTCTCCATCTTGATCTCGTCGAGGACGGACGCGCTCTTCAGCTCGCTGCCGAGGAAGAGGTTGGCGACGACGTCGAGGTTGTCGCAGAGGGCGAGGTCCTGGTAGACGGTGGCCACGCCGAGGTTCTGGGCGTCGTGCGGCCGTCCGATGCGGACGCTCCTGCCCTCCCACTCGATGGTGCCGTCGTCGATCGGGTGAACGCCCGAGATCGTCTTGACGAGAGTGGACTTTCCGGCGCCGTTGTCGCCGACGAGGGCGACCACCTCACCGGTGTGGATTTCGAGGTCAACGTCCGTGAGCGCCTGGACGGCGCCGAACCGCTTGGAGACCCCGCGCAACGCCAGCACGGGCGTAGCGGACACGTGAATCATCTCCTTCGCCGCCTGACCGGCGGGGATGGTGGTGCAGCAAGAGCTGTGCGAGAGGGGAGTCCGGTGCCCGCCCCCCGTCTGCGGGGCGGTGTGTCGGGGCGGGCACCGGACCGGTACCGAGGGGACCTGCGGACTACTTGATGCCCGCGGTGTCGCACGCCTTCTTGTACTGGGCGGTGCAGATCTCGCTGACCTTGTAGACCTTGTCCTTGACGATCGTGTCGGCGACGTCGTCCTTGGTGATCGCCTGGGCGTCGTACAGCTTGGCCGGGATGCCCTTGAAGTCGCCGCTGAGCGAGTCGACCTTGCGGTCCACGATCGCGTCGATGCTCTTGCCCTTGAGCAGGTTCACCGCGATCTCGGCGGTGGTCTCGGCCTCCGGCTTGATCTGCTTGTAGATCGTGTAGTCCTGGTCGCCGCTCAGCAGGCGCTGGATGCCCGCGAGTTCGGCGTCCTGGCCGCCGACCGGGACCTTGATGCCGCGCTGCTTGAGGGCGGTGATCACGCCGCCCGCCATGCCGTCGTTGGCGGCGTAGACGCCCTGGATGCCGTCCTTGCCGAGCTTGTCGATCGCGGAGGACATCTTGCGGTTCGCCTCGTCCGGCGACCAGTCCGGGATGTCCTGCTCGTACGCGATCTTCTTGACCTGCTTGTCGAGCACCGAGTGGGCGCCCTTCTTGAAGAAGGGGGCGTTCGGGTCGGTCGGCGAGCCGTTGATCATGACGACGTTGGCGTCCTTGGCGTCGGAACCGAGCGCCTTGACCATGGCCCCGCCCTGAAGGCGGCCGATCTTCTCGTTGTCGTAGCTCACGTACGCGGCGAGCGGGCCCTCGGCGAGGCGGTCGTAGGCGACGACCTTGACGCCCTGCTTGTCGGCCTGCTTGACCCACGACTTGGTCGACTTGTAGTCGACGGAGTCGAGGATGATCACCTTGACGCCCTGGGTGACAAGGGCCTCGAACTGCTTCTTCTGCGTCTCGATGTCCTGAGCCGCGTTGTTGTACTTGACCTCGCAGTCCGAGCAGAGTTCCTTGATCTTCGCCTCCATGATGGGGCGGTCGAAGGTCTCGTAGCGCGTGGTCTTGTTCTCGGGGAGCAGCAGACCGATGGTCTTGCTGTCGCCGGCGTCGCTGCCCTTGTCGTCGCCGTCTCCGGCCTTGCCGCAGGCGGTCATGGCCAGTGCCATCGAAACCGCCGCCGTGCCTATGACGACGCGACGCGTCCTTGCGTTCATGTGGGGTGCCTCCCTGACGAGGCCGCGTCGTTGCGGCCGAGGTGGCTCGAAGTCAACTCGGCCGCCACACCAGCGTCAAGGAGTAAATCCTTAACGAGATGACAACGGTGCCATGCGTTATCTAAGTGAAGGCAGGTGCGCTCGCGGGCAGCGTTCCGTCCAAAAGGGTTGAATCGCCCATCTCGCTGAGCGCGAGCGCCAGCGCGCCGAGGACTTCCGCGCGACCGCCGAGGGCACCGGGCAGGACCGAGAGCTGCCGCGCGGCGCTCGGGATCGCGTACCGCCCGACCGACTCCCTGATGGGCCCGAGGACCAGCTCACCGGCCTCCGCGAGATCCCCGCCGAGCACCACCCGGGAGGGGTTGAGCAGGTTGCAGAGATTCGCCACGCCGCTGCCGATGTGCCGCCCGACGTCCGCGATCACGCGCCGGCAGCCCGGGTCGCCGTCCCGCGCGAGGCCGACCACGCGCTCCATGGTCAGATCCGTGCCGTGGGAGGACTGGAGCAGCGGGAGCACGTACCGGGCGGCGGTGAAGGTCTCCAGGCAGCCGCGGTTGCCGCAGCGGCAGACCGGGCCCGACTCGTCCAGGGTGATGTGCCCGATCTCCCCGGCCGTGCCGCCGGGCCCGCGGTAGATGTGCCCGCTGATGACGAGCCCCGCTCCCACACCGCTCGCGACCTTGATGTACGCCAGGTCCCGCACCCCGCGGCCGCTGCCCCAGACCAGCTCGCCCAGCGCGCCGAGGTTGGCGTCGTTGTCCACGTGCACCGGGACCCCGAGGCGGGCGCCGAGCTCCTCGGCGGGCTTGGTGCCGGTCCAGCCCGGCAGGATGGAGGTCGAGCCGAGCGTCCCGGACTCCACGTCGATGGGCCCCGGCACGCCGAGCCCGATCCCGGCGATCTTCTCGCGGTCCACGCCGGTGGCCGCGATCAGCCTGCTGACGAGCTGCTCGGCCCGGTCGAAGCCCTGCGCGGCCGAGGCGTCCACGTCCAGCGGCTCGGACTCCTCCGCGAGCACCTGGTGGGCGAGGTTGCCGACCGCCACGCGCAGGTGCGTGTGGCCGAAGTCGACGCCGATGACGATGCCCGCGTCCCCGCTGAGCGAGACGCTGCGGGCCCGCCTGCCGCCCGCCGAAGTGGGGGTGACCTCGACGGTTCCGCCGTCCTTCAGCTCGCGGACGATGTTGGAGACCGTCGCGGCCGACAGGCCCGTCGCCCTCGCGATCTCCGCCTGCGTGAGCGATCCGGCGAGCCGCACCGCGCGTACGACCCGCTCCAGATTGGCCCGGTGCAGAGAGGACTGCGACCCCGGAGTCTCCATTGACTCATCCACCCTTTGCCCTATTTCGGGCGGCACGAAGCCCCCCGTGACACCAGTCCCCGGAGTGGGTACCAGGCCATGTACAAGTTGTGAACTCCAAACTCGGCTGTAGGAGATGCCGCAGTCAAGTCCTTGACGGAGATCCGAGCGGGGTCACCTCACCGCCCACGTGCCCCGCTCACCGGACGGACCAGCTCCGCACGGCCGCATTGCCGGCCGTGCCGTGAACCGGCGCCGGGGGGCCGGCCCGGCCGCCGCAGCGTGCAAGAGGTGTCGGAATCAGCCGATCTCACCGATGGCCGGGACGCGCGGGGCCTTCGTTCCCTACGTTGTCAGGCGGTTCGTCCGGTGCGTCTACGGCCCGTCAGTTCCGGGAATGCCGTTGACGGAGGGGACCCGGCGGACCGGGGGACGCGGCGGGAGAGGGGGACGCGGTGGAACGACTGACGGCGGCCGATCCGACCGAGGTCGGGCGGTACCGCACGATCGCGGAGCTGGGCCGGGGCGGCATGGGGCGGGTCCTGCTGAGCAGCGCTCCCGACGGGCGGCTCGTCGCGCTCAAGCAGGTGCACACGCAGCTCGTGGCGGACGACGGCTTCCGGGCCCGGTTCCGCCGGGAGGTGGCGGCATCGCGCAAGGTGTCGGGCACGCACACCTCGGCGGTGATCGACGCCGACGCGGACGCGGCTGAACCCTGGCTGACGTCGGAGTTCGTCCCGGGCCCCTCGCTCCAGGAGGCGGTGGCCGCCGTCGGCGCGCTGCCGGAGGAGGCCGTGCTCCGCATGGCCCAGGGGCTCGCCTCCGCCCTGACCGACATCCACCGGGCGGGCCTGGTGCACCGCGACCTGAAGCCCTCCAACGTCCTGCTCGCCGACGACGGGCCCCGCGTGATCGACTTCGGCATCGCGCGGGCGGCCGACAGCGAGGACGGCACCGAACTCACCACCTCGGGATGGCTGGTGGGCTCCCCCGGCTTCATGTCCCCGGAACAGGCCAAGGGCCTGCCGCCCGGCCCGGCGGGCGATGTGTTCTCCCTGGGCGCGGTGCTGGTCATGGCGTGTACGGGCCGGAGCCCGTTCGCCGGTCCCGGCGTGCCGCAGACCCTGTACAACGTCGTGCACACCGAACCCGACCTCTCCGGCCTTCCCGCGACGATCCGCACCCTCGGGGCACGCTGCCTGGCCAAGGACCCCGAGGAGCGGCCGACGCCCGCACGGCTCCTCGCGGAGATCGGCCGCCTCACGCCGTCGGCGCGCCCCTGGCCGACCGAGGTGCACGAGCTGATCGCGGCCCAGCAGGAGGAAATCGCCCGGCTGCGCGCGGAGTTGGCGAGCCGCACGGACGACCGGGACGCCGGGGCGGCCGCCCCCGTCGAGAGCCCGCCCCTCGGGGGCCCGCCCAGCGAGGCGGCGCCCGCGCAGCGGCCGTCCCGGCGCGCCCTCGCCCTCGCCGCGGTGGCCGCCGTCGCGGTCGGCGCGCTGACCGCGACGGCCCTTCACACCCTGAACACCGGACGCGAGGACGGCTCCCACAGCACCGACACCCGCCCACGGGTCACCCCGACCGCGGTCCGGGCGTCCCCGGAACCGGCCACCGGGGCGGCGCGCCCGTCGGCCGTCACGACGCGGGAACCGACCCCGGCGCCGACCACACCCCGCGCCGAAACCTCCCCCGCCCCCGAGCCCGCCCGGCGGCTCCCGACGCCGGCCGGGACGCGGCCGAGCACCCGGCCCGCGGTTATCGCCGACTGCGGCGGGAAGGCCCTGGACAGGCCCGCCTCGCTCATCCTGGCCTGCGGCGACGGCGGGGCCGGGCTCGACTCCCTGACCTGGACCGGCTGGGGCGCCCCCACCGGCCGCGCCACCGGCCAGGGGTGGGAACGGGTCTGCACCCCGAGCTGCGCCGAGGGCCGCGAGGCCCGGTACGCGGTGACGGTGACCGTCTCCGGCCTCGCGGCGGGCCGCTACACGCTCATGCGGGTCACCGCCCCGCAGGCGCCCGGCGGTTCCGCAAGCTACACGCTCGACGCGTACGGTCCGACGCGACGGGGGTGACACTGCGGGCGGGCCCGCCCGCTCAGGTCCCCCACGCCGTGAACGCGCCCCAGTGCACGGTCGAGGCGAAGGGCCGCTCGTCCCCCGCCCTCCCCTGCCCCGCGTACCGCCCGGTCAGCTCCGCGAGGTGCGGATGCTCCCGGGTGTACCGCGTCAGCTCGTCCCGGGTGAGCCCGCGCAGCCAGCGGCGCGACCGGCGCAACGCCGGTACGGGGGCGTGGGCGCGGGCGAGGAGTTCGTGGAAGCGGGTCATCAGGAAGGCGGTCGCCAGGTCGTCCACCTGCCACAGGCTGGTCACCGCGCAGGCGGCCCCGGCCTGGAGGAACCCGGCCGGGAGTCCGAGGAACTGGTCGGGGGCCTCGATGATGCCGTAGTGGCCCGACTGGCAGGCGCTGGCCACCGCGAGGCGGCAGACGGGGAGCTGGTGCCGTACGAGGGTGTCCATGTCCAGGTGGCCGTCGGCGAGCGCCAGGGAAGCGCCCCGGCCCTCGGAGCCCGCGCTGCCGTGGCAGCTCAGGTGCAGATACGACGCCTCGGCGAGGTGGCCGAGCAGCCAGCCGACCGTGGCCTCCTCCCCCACGGCGCCGCTGACCTCGCCCCGGGCCGCGAACAGCGCGGCGATCTCGGCGCGTTCGCTGCGGCTGCCGGGCAGCGAGCCGTCCGGGTCCGTGACGGTCACCAGGCGCGGCACCGCCTCCTGGGGGCGCTCGGCCCGCGCGCGGGAGGCGGCGTGGACGGCCGCGGAAGGGGCGACGGTGAGGGTGCCCGCGTCGTCGAGCACGCGCCCCGCCCCGCCGGGACCGGGCCCCAGCGGCACGGCGTGCAGGGGCACCAGGCCGAGCAGTCCGGTCGGGACGACGACCGCCTCGTGCCGCCCGTCCCGCGCGAGGAGGTCGGCGAGCGGGCGCATGAGCGGTTCGAGGGCCCCGAGGCGCTCCAGGGTGGCCGGAAGCTGCCGGCGGCGCCTGAGTCGTGTGGCCTGCTGCACGAGCCACAGCCCCGCGCTCTCGTCCTCCGGGTCCACGACGAGGAGGTGCAGGAGCGTGACGCTGCTGACCTCGGGGACGTGCACGGCCCGTACGACCGGCCCGTCACCGCCCCTGCCACCGCCGCCTTCGCCGTCGCCGGGGACGATCAGGACATAGCTGCCCCAGGGCGCGTTCACCAGGTACGCGAGCGGCACCCCGCCCGCGGCCCTGGCGATGTCCCGTACCTCGGTCGTGCGCAGGAAGTCCTCGAAGCCCGGGATCGCCCGGATCTCCTCGACCACCGTGCGCAGGGCGCGTTCGGCCGCCGCCTGCTCGCGGGCCCCCGGCCCGACCGGTCCGTGCGCCAGCGCGGACGGTTCGGTGACCGATGAGCGGTACCGGGCCCGCGCCCGGGTGTAGCGGCAGGCCAGGACGGGGTCGACGCCTTCGAGTTCCGTCAGCTCCGCCGCCCCGCGCCCCGCCACGGCCGAGAGTTCGCAGGCGAGGCCGCGCTCCAGGGCCTCCACGGCGCGCTCCGGGCGGCCGGCGCGCGCCAGCAGGTAGGCGGCCCAGCGGGCGAGCCGGTCCACCTGTACGAGGACGCCGCGGCGGCTCTCGACGGTGACCTGGGCGTCGTAGAGCGCGCTCGCGGCGGTGAGCATGTCCGCCGCGACGTCGGCCGCCTCCGTCCAGCGCTCGGCGCCGGCGAGGGAGTTGATCAGCTCCCGGGCGACGTTCAGGTGCAGGGAGGGCGCGACCGTGGGCGGTGCGGCGGCGAGGGCCGCCTGCCGCAGCCGGACGCTCTCGGGGCTGCCGTGGCCGTCGGTCAGATCGCTGGCGCGGGCCAGCAGCCAGATGATGCGGCCGGTGTTGAGCAAGCCTGGGCGCGCGGCGGACAGGCCGAGCGCGGCGGTCGCCGCCGCCCGCGCGCCGTGGGCGTCCGGGGGTTCGCGCTTCAGCAGGAGGTCGGCGAGGTTGATCTGCGCCTGTGACCACAGGGCGGAGTCGTCATCGGGCGCGAGGTGGCGCAGCGTGTCGCGGTAGCACTGCTCCGCCTGGTGCGGGTCGCCGGGTTCGGCGCGGCGGTGGAGCAGCAGCCCGAGGTTGACCATGGAGTAGGACCAGTTGACCGCGGAGCGCTCGGGGGAGCGTTCCGCGAGGCCCGCCCTGATGCGGTCGATGCCGAGGGTGAGGTCCGCGGTCCCGCCGCCGGGGCGCTCCGAGAGGAGCAGTCCGTAGTTGGTCTGGATCCGGGCCCAGAACTCGGGGTGTTCGCGCCGGTCGAGGCGGCCGGCGCGCGCCAGGAGGTCGCGGGCGGTCTCCCAGACCTCCAGGCGGTCGCCGTCGTCGCGCGCGTAGTGCGCGCTGGCGAGGTTGTTGGCCGTCCGCACCCACTCCAGGGAGCCCTCGGGCGTCCGAGACAGGGCGTGTTCGAGGAGTTGGTACGCCTCGGCGAGGTCGGTGTCGGCCCCGGCGTGGACGGCGCCCGCCAGGCGTTCGCCGAGCAGGGCGGCCAGCTCGGTCTCCATGTCCTCCTGGCCGAGGTCGGCCGCGAGCGCCAGGGCCTCGCGGGCCACCGGGATGCCGTCGGGTCCTTCGGTGCGAAAGGCGCGCTCGTACAGCTCGTCGAGCCGGGTGCGCAGATCGCCGCCGAACCGGCTCAGGGACGCGAAGTAGCGGCGTGCCGCCTCGCGGGGCGGCGTGTGGCCGTCGCACAGCTCGTCCAGGAGCCGCTGGCGCCTGCGCAGCACGGATTCGAGGGGCGTGCCCTCGGCGGCGCGCAGCTCCTCACGGCCGGCGTCGCGCACCGTGGTGCCGGCGGTCAGGTCGGGTTCCGTGCGCAGGAGTTCGTCGAACTCGTCGGGCGGAGTCGACAGCACGGCGTACAGCAGCCGGTTCACGCGGGCGTCCTCGCGGTTCGCCGCGAGATGGTGGAGGAACGTCCCGTAGTTGTCGACCGTCGGCTGTCCTTCGGGGGCCAGCTCCTCGCACGCGGAGGCGGTGTCCGCCAGGTCGCGTTCGAGGTCCCGGGCCAGGACGACCGGCAGCAGTCTGCGCGGCAGCGGGATCGCCTGCCCGGTGAAGGCGTTCCCCCGGAAGGCCCCGGCCCGCTCCGCCTCTTCGAGGACGGGCAGCGCCGCCCGGGACGGGTCGCCCCGCAGTTCCTCGATGGAGAGGCCGATCAGCAGCGGCGCCACCTCGCCGGGGCGCAGGACGAGCAGCGGGGCGCCGATGTCCGTCCGCTCCCCGCAGCCGGGGCACTCGGCCCGTGCCAGGCCGGTGGCCGGCGGAGCCAGGACGTCGGCCCGCTCACGGGCGTCGACGACGCGCCACACCGGGGCCGCGCATGCGCGACCGCACCTCTCGCAGCGCCAGTCGTACGACGCCCTCGCCGATACCGCCACGGTGCCCCCGCTCCCCCGGCCGCCCCGCCGGTCACTTGCCGCCGGTGAGCCGCGAGAGCAGGGCCGTGAAGACCCGTCCCAGAGCGGCGTCCCGCATGGCCCGCTTGTGGATGGTGAAGCTCCACCTGCCGCGGGTGTCCCGCTTGACGGCGACCTCGGTCTGCAGGAGCACGACGACCAGGACGGTGACGGAGAGCGAGACGGGGTCCACGCGCTCCATGGGCGAGCGCGCGTACTCCACGGCCTCGGCGACCGTGCTCGCCATGCCCTCGTCCAGGGACGCCACATACTCCAGGGCGGCCCGGGCGAGCTCCCCGTCGGTGGCCTCCGGCCGGCCCGGCGGCAGATACGCCGCGAGGTCCCCGGCGGCCACCACCCGGGACAGCTCGGCGCCGTCCCAGGGGCATCGGCTCGCCTCCCCGAGGAGCCCCCGCTCTTCCACCACGACGGCGAGGGCCCTGACGGCGCTCTCCTCGGAGAGCGCCCGGACGTCCAGCTCCAACTGACCTTGACTCGACATGCCGCCAATTCTGACCGCACGGCGGGCCGTCCGGGGGCAATTGGGCGAGTTGGCCCCTGCACGCAAGGGCCCGCCCCGCTACTTCACCGACCCCGCCGTGAGCCCGCTCACCACATGCCGCTCGATGAAGGCGAACAGCACGATGACCGGCACGATCGCGACCACGGAGGCGGCGAAGAGGTAGTTCCACTGCACCGTGTAGTTGCCGATGAAGTTGTTGATGCCCACGGTGAGCGGCTGCTTGGCGGGTTCGGTGGTGAGCGTGAGCCCCATGACGAACTCGTTCCAGGCGGTGATGAAGGTGAAGATCACCGCGGTGACCACGCCCGGCAGCGCGAGCGGCAGCGTCACCTTGATCATGGCCCCGAAGCGGCTGGTGCCGTCCACCATGGCGGCCTCTTCGAGCTCCGGCGGGATGGAGCTGATGTAGGCCGTCAGGATCCACACCGCGAAGGCGAGGTTGAACGCCGCGTTGGTGAGGATCAGCGTCCAGACCGAGTTGAGCATGTCGAGCTGGTGGAACTCGCGGTAGAGGCCGACCAGCAGGGCGGTGGGCTGGAACATCTGGGTGACCAGGACGAGCAGGAGGAACAGCTTGCGGCCCCGGTAGCGCATGCGCGCCGTGTAGTACGCGGCCGGCAGCGAGACGATCAGCACGAGCAGCGTGGCGCCGCCCGCCACCAGCAGGGTGACCTGGAGGTTCTGCCCGAGCTCGGACTCCTTCCACACGTTGACGAAGTTGGCCCACTCCAGGTCCTGGGGCAGGTAGGTGCGGTCCCGCAGCTCGTCCTTGGGCCGCAGCGCGGTGACGATCATCTCCAGGTACGGCGCCAGGAAGAGCGCGGCGAGCAGCCACGCGACGGCCGTGTAGACCAGGGTGCGCGGCCGGAAGGAGCGCTTCTTCGAGGCCCCCGGGCTCTTGTGCGGCGCCTTGCGCGGCGCCGTGGCGGTGGCCATCAGTCCTCCTCGTTCCACCGGCTGACCTTCAGGAAGATCAGCACGAGCACCACGACCATCAGGAAGTTCACGACCGACATGGCCGCGGACTCACCGATGTCGGTCTCCTTCAGCTTGTACATGAACACCATCGACGTGGAGGTGTCGTAGCCCGGGCCGCCCTGCGTCATGGCCCAGATGATCGGGAAGGAGTTGAAGACGTTGATGAGGTTGATGACCACGCCGACGAGGAACGCGGGCCGCAGCATCGGCAGCGTGATGTACCGGTACGTGTGCCAGGTCCCCGCCCCGTCGATCCGGGACGCCTCGTAGATCTCCTGCGGGATCGTCTGGAGCCCGGCGAGCAGCGTGTACGTGGTGAAGGGCAGCGAGACGAACACGGCGACGGCCATCATCCAGGGCCAGGCCGTCTCCGGTTTGCCCAGCCAGTCCTTGGAGCTGTCGATGAGACCGAGGTCCAGCATCACGGTGTTGAGGACGCCCGCGGTCTGGTTGAGCATCCACTTGAAGCCGATGGCGGTCATCAGGACGGAGGCCGCCCAGGGGGCGATGAGCGCCCAGCGGGCGATGCGGCGCCCGAGGAACTTCTGGTTGAAGAGCTGCGCGAGGGCGAGCGAGAACAGCATCGTGAAGCCGACGACGACGATCGTCCACACCACGGTCCAGAGCAGGACGGCCCCGAGGTCGCTCTCCTCGAAGAGCTTCTTGTACTTGTCGGTCCCGGCGCTGCCGCGCACCTTGCCGGAGATCGAGACGTTGAGGAACGAGGTGCGGATCAGTTCGACGACGGGCCAGACGACCACGGCGAGGATCAGCAGGATGACGGGCGCTATCCAGGGCAGCGGGCCGAGCCGGGCGATGCCGCTGCGGCGGCTCACGCGGCCCGGTGCGCGCCCGCCCCGTCCCCGGCCGCCGCGGGCGGCCGGGGACGGAGGGGCCTTCAGGGACACAAGGACTCCTTGCGAACTGGGCGAACTGGGCGAGCTGTGCGAACTGGGTCGGGACAGCGGCTACTTGGCTTCGGCCGCCGCGGTCTCCGCCTTCTTCTGGAGGTCGCCGAGGATCTGCTTGGGGTCGTCGGAGACGGCCTTGCCACCGGTCTTCTTCATCTCGGCGGAGACGACGTCCCAGGAGGTGTCACCCAGCGGGTAGAACTTGGCGCTCGGCAGCACCTGGAAGAACGGCTCCAGGTCCTTGTGCTTGCCGTTGCTCTGCATCTGCTTCAGGGCGTCCTGCGTGACGGGCATGAGGTTGTACATCTCGTCGAACGCCAGCATCTTCTTGGAGTACGTGAAGTCCAGGAACTTCTTCACGGCCTCCTTCTCGGCGCCGCCGTCCTTGAACGCCATCATCCAGTCGGCCACGCCGAGGGTGCTGTCGAGCGGGCCCGTCTTGCCGGGGATGGGCACGACGCCGTAGTCGACGTTGCCCTCCTTGGCCATCTGGATCAGGCTCGGGTGGCCGTTCAGCATGCCGACCTTGCCGGCCGCGAAGTCCCCGAAGGCGGTCTTGCGGTCGGTCGAGGCGGGGTTGGCGTAGGTGAGGCCGGGCTCGACCAGCTTGGTCTTGAGCCACTCGAAGGTCTCGACGTTCTGGGCGCTGTCGAGGGTGTACTTGCCGTCCGCGTCGGTGTAGCCCCCGCCGTTGCCGAGCTCCCACATCATCGTCTCGCCCTGGGTCTCCTCGGGGCCGAGCGGCAGGGCGTACGGAGTCTCGGCGGCCTTGGCGGACTTGATCTTCTTTGCTGCCGCGGCGAGCTCGTCCCAGGTCTTCGGCGGGGTCTTCACGCCGGCCTTCTTGAAGACGTCCTTGTTGTAGAACATCACGCGGCTGGAGGAGACCCACGGGATGCCGTACTGCGTGCCGTCGACCTCGCCGGCCTTGGCGAAGGTCGGGATGAGGTTGTCGCGCGTCTTGGCGGACATCACCTCGTCGGCCTTGTAGAGCAGGTCGTCGGCGACCTTGTCGGCATAGCCGCCGGTCTGGAGGAGGTCCGGCTCGTCGCCCGCCTGGATCATGTTCTTGACGGACTTGTCGATGTCGTTCCAGTTGATGACCTGGACGTCGACCTTGTAGCCCTTGTTGGCCTTCTCGAATTCCTTCTTGACCTCGTTCCAGTACACCTTGGAGGCGTTGGAGGCCTTGTCGCCGTAGTCGGCCGCGACGAGCTTGATCGTCTTGCCGTCGCCTTCGTCGCTGTCGCCACCACAAGCGGTAAGTCCGAGTGCCATGCAGAGCGTTGCCGCACCGGTGGCGACCATTCGATTCCTCATGCTGTTCAACCCTTCGACATCCTTGTCGACTTGAGCGCGTACAGTCGCACCCTGCGGCGCCGTCGCGCCGACATTACTCACGTGACGTTTCGCCTCAACAGGCCTAGACCACTTTCGTGGCCAACCTGAAATCACCTACTGCCAGGCCTACTTGAGAGCACCGGCCGTGAGACCGGCCTGCACCTGGCGCTGGAAGACCGCGTACACCACGAGCACCGGCAGCATGGCGATCGTCAGGCCCGCGAAGAGGGCGCCCCAGTCCCCGCGGTACCCCTGCGAGACCGCCAGCGAGGCGAGCCCCTGCGGCAGCACGTAGTTGTCCTTCTCCTCGTTGTTGAGCAGCAGCGGAAGCAGGTACTGGTTCCACTGGCCGAGGAAGTTGAAGATGCCGATGCTGACCAGGCCCGGCTTGGCCATCGGCAGCATGATCTGGAAGAACGTACGGGTGTGCGAGGCCCCGTCGACCATCGCCGCCTCCTGCACGCCGGTCGGCAGCGTACGGAAGAAGGAGGTCAGGAAGAAGGTGGTGAACGGCAGCGAGTACGCGATGTACGCGATCATCAGCCCCGGCCGGGTCTCAAGCAGCCCGAAGTTCTCCATGACGGCGAAGAGGGGGACCAGCGCGAGGATGACGGGGAACATCATGCCGCCCGCGAACAGCATGAAGATGAGGCGGTTGCCCGGGAAGGTGAAGCGGGCGATGACATACGCCGCCATCGAGCCGAGCAGCATCGTGCCGGTCAGTGAACCGGACAGGATGATCAGCGAGTTGATGGTGTAGCGGCCGATGTCGGCCTTGTTCCACGCGTTGGCGAAGTTCTCCCAGTGGAAGGAGGCGGGCCAGCCCATCGGGTCGCTGAGGATCTCCGCCGAGGGGCGCAGCGCGGTGAGCGCGACCCAGATCAGCGGACCGGCGGCGAGGATCACCCACAGGACGAGGAAGGCGTGCGAGAAGACGTTGAGGGTGGCACCCTTCTCCTTCTCGCCGCGGGGCGCGTCGGAGGCTTCGAGGCGGGGCGCGGTGGTGGTGGTCGTGGTCATGATGCAGTGGCTCCCGCGGTCTCAGTATTCGATCCGGTCGCGATTCCCGGCCCGCATGACGATCAGGGAGAACGCCATGCTGAGGACGAGCAGGACGACGCCGATGGACGTGGCGTAGCCGTACTGGCCGTCGCGGAAGCGTTCGTAGAGGAAGACGGGGGTCACCTTCAGGACGTGCGGCGGCACCATCACCAGGCAGATCGCGAAGGTGTCGAGCGCCTGGATGCCCATGTAGATCCAGCCGGTGCGCACCGTGTCCCGGATCAGCGGGAGCGTCACGCTGAAGAAGGTGCGGGCCCGGCCCGCGCCGTCGAGCAGCGCCGCCTCGTAGACGTCCTTGGGGATCGAGCCCATCGCCGCCGAGAACAGCACCACGTAGAAGCCGATGAAGCTCCAGCTGATCACGGTGAGCAGCGCGATCACGGCGAGGGTCTGGTCGCCGCCGAGCCAAGCGGGTCCCGCGACGCCGACCTTGTCGAGGCCGCCGTTGATCAGACCGCTGCGGGTGTTGAAGACGCGTCCCCACACGACGGCGATGATGGCGACGGAGAGCACCTGCGGGAAGAAGTAGACGACCTTGTAGAAGGACGATCCCGCGACGCCCGCGATGGCCTGTCCCCTGCGGTGCCGGCCGCCCGCGGTGATCATGTAGGCGAAGAACATGCCGAGGACGAGCGTGAGGGCCGGGGCGATGACGAGCAGGAGGGTGCTGACCTGCAACGAGTCCCAGAACCGCTCGTCGTTCCACATCTTCTGGTAGTTGTCGAACCAGACGAAGTTCGCGACGGGACCGCCGGACCAGTCGGTGAACGAGTAGTAGATCGCCTGGAGGAAGGGCGAGACGACGAACAGCGCGTAGAACGCGAGCGGCACGGCCAGGAAGCCCACGATGAAGCGGTACTTGTCGAGCGTGCGGTAACGCCGGTCGTAGCGGACCCGTTCGGGGGTGAAGCGGGGCGGCAGCAGGATCGCGACGAGGAACAGCAGCCGGCTCGGTGGGCCCGGCGCGGGCCCTCGGTCCGCCCGCTTCTTGGGAGGTGGCGTCTTGCCCACCAGGGAGTCGGTCTTCATGCTGCTCAGCCCCGCCCGCTCTTCCGCCTCGCTCGTCAGGCCTTCTTGACCTTGCTGATGTCGGGGTCCTTCAGGATCCGCTCGGTGGCCTTCTGCATGGTGTCCATGGCCTGCTTGGGGCCGATCTGGCCCTGCATGAACTTGTGGACCATGTTGTTGAAGTCCTCGCGGAACAGCTCGTTGTACCAGTCCATGAACTGCGGGATGACGATGTTGTCGCCGGCCGCCTTGATGGCCGCCTGCGCGCTCGCCGTGCCCGACGGCAGGTCCTCGCCGTCGATGGCGCCCTTCACGACGGGCATCGAGCCGACCTCCTTGAAGAGGTTGAGGGCGGCCTTCTTGCTGTACATCATCCGCAGCCACTCCAGGCCGCCCTGGCGGTTCTCGGCCTTGGCGGGGACGACGAAGGGCTCACCGGCCGGGGCGTAGAGCGTGCCGAAGGGCATCTTGTCGCCGGAGTCGAGCGAGGGGGTCGCCCCCACCGTCATGGCGAAGTCCTTCGGCGTGGTGTCCTTGGCCTCGTTCTCCACCCAGGAGCCGTTCGGCACGAAGAGGCACTTGCCCCCCTGCGTCCAGGCCGTCTGCATCTCGGTGTGCGCCTCGGTGCCGTCAAAGCCGGTCAGCACGTACTTCTTGGCGACCACTTCCTCCCAGGCCTCGAAGACGTCCTTGACGGCGTCGTGCTGCCAGGCGCCCGGCTCCAGGTAGTCCATGGCCTCGGTGACGCCGCGGCCGCCGCGCTGGGCGAACATCGCGTACATGCTGAAGAACATGTAGCGGGGGTGGCCGCCCGGGTAGCTCCAGCCGTGGATGCCCTTCGCCTTGGCCTTCTTGCAGACCGCGAGCATCTCGTCCCAGGTCTTCGGGTACGCGGAGTCGAGGCCGTCCTCCAGGAGCTTCTTGGAGTACCAGTTGCCGTACACCGTCAGGGCGACGTTGAGCTGGTAGCACTCCTTGCCGCCGAAGCGGCCCATCTGCTCGACGACCGGCACCAGGGTCTCGCGCACCGTGACGTCCGGGTCGTCCCACGAGGGGGCGTCGAGCACCTCGCCGAGGTCGGCGACCTGCTTGTTGTGGACGAGCTTGCCGATGTTCATCTGCTCGGCGCCGGAGTTGTTGACGACGTCCGCCGTGGGCTTGCCGCGCACGATCTTCGGCTGCACCTGGGTGGCGATCTTCTCCGTGGCCTTCTGGTCCGGCTTCGCCTCGGGGTACTTGTCGGCGTACATGTCGGTGACGTACTGGGCGTACTTGTCGCCGTAGCCACCGTTGAAGATGTAGACCGTGAGCCCCGCGTCCGCCTTCACGCCGAGCGGGTTCTTCTTGGTCTTCTTGCCCTTCTCGGCCTTGTTCTCCGAGCCGCCTCCGCTGGCGCAGGAACTGAGTGCCCCGACAGCGGGCACCGCGAGCAGACCCGCTGCCGCCGCCCTCTTCATGACATCACGACGGTTGACGCTGGTGGATCCCATGCTCAAGTCCTCGCCTTCTCCAGGACTCAGGCGGTGAACCGGACCCTCCCGGCACCGCGGTGGTGTGGGACGCCGACAGGTATAGTCCACTCGCGTTCCACCGGGCAAGATCGAATACACGTTTGCCCCGCAGGGTTTCCGAGTTGAGACCTGCGACGTTCCCTGGTCGAACCTCTCGCACCTGGCCCTCGCGACGCGTGGACTTTCGCGCCGGTTTCCATGGACTTTCCCGCGAGGCCCTCAGAGCTCGTCGGCCGCGTCCTGGATGCGGTCCACCGTCTCACCCGGGGTGGCGCGGCCGAGCAGCATCTCGCTCAGCGCCCGGCCGCTCACGTCCTGGAGTTCGGTGGCCTCGAAGCCCCTCCAGTCGAACGCGTTGCCCTTGGCCCCTTCGTACGCGGCGATCGCCGACCCGGCGCCGGCGGTGAGCCCTTTCCACTCCCCCGCGCCCCGGACGGCCGGCAGGGCGCCGTGCCGCGCGGCGAACCGCCCGGCCGACGGGCGCCCGAGCATGATGCGCAGCAACTCCATGGCCGCTTGGGGATTTTTCGCCCGCTCGGGTACGACGAAGGGCTCGCCGTAGTTGACGGCGACGGTCCCGAACGGCAGTCGGTCGTCCCCGGAGACGGCCGGCGGCGGGCCCACCGCCGGGTCGAAGCCCTCGGGCGGCCGGGACTCCTTCTCCAGCCATGAGCCGTTCGGGATGAACAGGGCCTCGCCCTCGGTCCACCGGGTCTGCGCCTGGGTGTGGTCGTAGCCCGCCGACTGCTTCAGCACATGGCCGCGCCGCCCCAGTTCGGCGTACGCCTCGAAGACGTCCCGCACGGCCCGCGCGCGCCAGGCCCCCGGCTTGTTGTCCACCAGGGCGTCGAGCGCCTGCCCGCCGCCCCGCTTGGCCACGGAGGCGGCCACGGCGAACCACAGGTAGTAGGGGTACTTGCCCGGGTAGACGAGCCCGGCCATGCCCCGCCGATCGGCGGCCGCGCAGACCGCGAGGAGGTCGTCGAAGGTGCGGGGGTAGCTCTTGCCCAGGTCGCGCAGGGCCTTGCGGGAGTACCAGAGGCCGTAGACCGTGAGCAGGTAGTTGATGCCGTGCACCGGCCCTTCCCCGCGGGGCCCGCCCCCCTCCGCGGCGCCCGGCAGCAGCATGTCCCGCACCTTCTTGCCGGGGCTGCCGATCGCCGGGGCGTCGAGCAACGGGGTGAGTTCGCGCAGGCCGCCGCCCTTGGCCAAGGTCCACACATCGGCGAAGCCCTCGCCGGAGTTCTGGATCAGATCCGGCGGTGATCCGTCGACCAGCTCGGACGGAGCGCGTTTGCCGGGGTCCGGGGCGAACTCCTCCGCCACGTCGATGCCCGGGTACGCCTCGCCGAGGCGCCGCACCGCGTCGGCGAGCATGTCCTTGCCGTACGGGCCGTCGAAGAGCAGCAGCGACAGGCCCCCGCTCTTCGCCACCTGGAACGGATCGGCGGCGGTTCCCGCCTCGGCGCCGCCCTTCCCGCCGCCGGACCCACCTCCGCCTTCGCCTCCGCCGCCGTCGTCCCGGCCGCGCAGCACGGCGAACGTCCCGCCCACCGCGGCCGTGGCGACGCCCGCGGCCGACACCGCGAGCAGCGCTCGGCGGGAGAGCCCCCTGCGGGGCACGCCGGCAGCGGCCGAAGCCACGGCGGGAGGAGCCACGGCGGGAGGAGCCACGGCAGGGGGAGCCACGGCGGCCGGAGTCACGGCGGGAGGAGGTCCCACGCCCGGCGGAGGAGCAACGCCCGGCGGCAGAGCCCCAGCCGAAGTCGCGGGAGACCGCGCCCCGGGCTCCGACACCGCCTCCGGCTCCGACACCGCCCCGCCGGCCGCCCCGGCCCGCCCCCGCACCAACGTCGTGAGCTCGTCCGGCAGCCACCGACCCGGTCGCCCCTCCGGCAAGGTGGCGGGTACCGAGAACTCCGCGAGGAGCGAGGCCACCGTGGGGCGCTCCGCCGGGGCCTTGGCCAGGCAGCGCGCCACCGCGGTCCGCAGCGAGCCGGGCACGCCGTCGAGCCGCGGCTCCTGCTCCATCGTGCGGTAGATCATCGCGAAGACGTCACCGTGGCCGAAGGGCCCCTCCCCCGTGGCCGCGAAGACAAGGGTGGCCCCGAGCGCGTACACGTCCGTGTGCGGGCCGATCTCCGAGCCGCGGAGCTGCTCAGGAGCCATGTAGCCCGGAGTGCCCGGCACTTGCCCCGTCCGGGTGATCTGGGAGTGGGCGACCGAGCGGGCGATACCGAAGTCGATGACGCGGGGGCCGTCCTCGGCGAGGAGGATGTTGGAGGGCTTGAGGTCACGGTGCGTCAGTTCGGCCTCGTGGATCGCCGCGAGCGCCGCCGCCGTCCCCGCCATCAGCGCCCGCAGCGACGCCTCCGGAAGCGGCCCGCCCGTGGCGACGGCCTCGGAGACCGACACGCCGGGGATGTACTCGGTGGCGAGCCACGGCCGCGGCGCGTGCGGATCGGCGTCGAGCACGGCCGCGGTGAACCGCCCGTCGACCTTGCGCGCGGCGTCCACCTCGCGCGCGAACCTGCGGCGGAACGCGACGTCGTGGGAGAGTTCGGGCCGTGCCGCCTTGATCGCGGCGAGGCTCCCGTCCGGCGCCCGGCCGAGGAACACCTCTCCCATGCCTCCGCTGCCGAGCCTTCCGGACAGCGCGTACACACCCATCGACTCCGGATCGCCGGTCCCGAGCGGCTCCATGCCCCCGTCACCTCCCCCGTTCCGCAGGTGAGAGTACCGTCGCCCCGCACCGGCGGGCAGTCGGCCACCAACGGTGACTCCCGCCCCGCGAATCCCGGCAACAGCCTTGACACCCCTCACCACTTCACTCCCTACTAGACCTTGCGTAGCGATCGTGACAACGTTGTCCAACCGCAGGGAGGGGCTCGGGGATGCCGCAGCCGGCTCGCAGACCTCGATACAGACACCAGCGTCCGGGGATTCCCGGGGCGCGCTCGGCAGCCGCCATCGGAACGGTGGCGCTGGCGCTCGTCGTGGCGGCCCAGGGGGCCGCCGTCGCCGGGCCCGAGAAACCACCGCGTACGGAAGCCGAGTTCTTCTCCTCGTTCGAGGAGGGCGAGGCCGTGCCGGACTGGCTGAACACCGTGGAGACCGGCGCCGACGGCAAGAAGAAGGCCGCCGGGGTCAACGGCGAGTTCAGCTCGGGACTGCCCGGCAGCGTGATGAACCACGTCACCGACGTCAGGGCCAGCGGCGAGAACGCCGGCTCCGGCGAGGTGGCGGAGAACCTCATCGACGGCGAGGCCACCAGCAAGTGGCTCACCTTCGACAAGGCCGGCTGGGTCGAGTTCGACCTCGACGAGCCCGCCAAGGCCGTGACGTACGCGCTGACCTCGGCCAACGACCACGCCGAGCGTGACCCCAAGGACTGGACCCTGAAGGGCTCCACCGACGGCGAGGACTGGAAGGTCCTCGACGAGCGCAAGGGCGAGACGTTCGACGGCCGTCACAAGACGAAGAAGTACGACTTCGACAACGCGACGGCCTACTCGCACTTCCGCATCGACGTCACCGGCAACAACGGCGCCTCCGACGCCCTGCAACTCGCCGACGTCCAGCTCTCCGTGGGCGGCTCCGAGGCGCCCGCCCCCGAGGACATGCTGAGCCTGGTGGACCGCGGTCCCAGCGGCTCCCCCACCGCCAAGGCGCGCGCCGGGTTCACCGGAAAGCACGCGCTGCGCTATGCGGGCAGCCACAAGGCGGACGGCCACGGCTACTCGTACAACAAGGTCTTCGACGTCAACGTCCCGGTGAAGCGCGACACCGAGCTGGGCTACCGCGTCTTCCCCTCGATGGCCGAGGGCGACCTGGACTACGCCGCCACGAACGTGGCCGTGGACCTGGCCTTCACCGACGGCACCTATCTGAGCGACCTCAAGGCCGTCGACAAGCACGGCTTCGCGCTCACCCCGCGGGGCCAGGGCGCCGCCAAGGTGCTCTACGTCAACCAGTGGAACAACGTCGCCTCGCACATCGGCGACGTCGCGCGCGGCAAGACGGTCGACCGCGTCCTCATCGCGTACGACGCACCGAAGGGCCCGGCCAAGTTCCGCGGCTGGCTGGACGACGTGTCGCTCAAGCAGGTGGCGCCCGCCAAGCCGAAGGCGCACCCCTCGGACTACGCGGACACCCGGCGCGGCACCAACTCCAGCGGCGGCTTCTCGCGCGGCAACAACATTCCCGCCACGGCGGTCCCGCAGGGCTTCAACTTCTGGACGCCGGTCACCAACGCGGGCTCCCTGAGCTGGCTGTACGACTACGCGCGCGGCAACAACGACGACAACCTGCCGACGATGCAGGCGTTCGGCGCGAGCCACGAGCCGAGCCCGTGGATGGGTGACCGGCAGACGTTCCAGCTCATGCCGTCCGTGGACAAGGACACCCCGAACGCGTCGCGGACCAAGCGCGCGCTGCCGTTCAAGCACGAGAAGGAGACGGCGCGCCCGCACTACTACGGCGTGACGTTCGAGAATGGCCTGAAGGCCGAGATGGCGCCGACCGACCACGCGGCGATGATGAGGTTCACCTACCCCGGTGACGACGCGAGCGTGATCTTCGACAACGTCAACGACAAGGGCGGCCTCACCCTCGACAAGGAGAAGGGGATCGTCTCCGGCTTCTCGGACGTCAAGTCGGGCCTGTCGACCGGCGCCACCCGCATGTTCGTCTACGGCACCTTCGACACCCCGACCACCGCGGGCGGCAAGCTGGACGGCGGCGGTGGCGGCGACGTCACGGGCTACCTCCGCTTCAAGCCCGGCAAGGACCGCACGGTCACCCTGCGCCTCGCCACGTCCCTGATCGGCCTGGACCAGGCGAAGGCCAACCTGAACCAGGAGATACCCGAGGGCACCTCGTTCGACCGGGTCAAGGACCGTGCCCAGAAGAGCTGGGACGACATCCTCGGCAAGGTGGAGGTCGAGGGCGCGAGCGAGGACCAGCGCACGACGCTGTACTCCTCCCTGTACCGCCTCTACCTCTACCCGAACTCCGGCTTCGAGAAGGTGAAGGGGGCCGACGGCAAGGCCAAGCACCAGTACGCCTCGCCCTTCTCGCCCGCGACCGGCAAGGACACGCCGACCCGCACCGGGGCGAAGATCGTCGACGGCAAGCCGTACGTGAACAACGGCTTCTGGGACACCTACCGGACGACCTGGCCCGCGTACAGCCTGCTCACCCCCAAGAAGGCGGGTGAGCTGGTCGACGGCTTCGTGCAGCACTACAAGGACGGCGGCTGGACCTCGCGCTGGTCCTCGCCGGGTGCCGCGGACCTGATGACGGGCACGTCGTCCGACGTGGCGTTCGCCGACGCGTACACCAAGGGTGTGAAGTTCGACGCCGAGGCCGCGTACGACGCCGCGCTGAAGAACGCGACGGTCGCGCCGCCCGCCCCGGGCGTCGGCCGCAAGGGCATGAAGACGTCGCCGTTCCTCGGCTACACGCCCAGCGAGACGCACGAGGGCCTGTCGTGGGCGCTTGAGGGCTACCTCAACGACTACGGCATCTCCAAGATGGGCGCCGCCCTCTACAAGAAGACGGGCGAGAAGCACTACAAGGAGGAGTCCGAGTACTTCCTCAACCGTGCCCGTGACTACGTGCACCTCTTCGACGGCAAGGCCGCGGGCGCCGGCACGAAACCCGGCTTCTTCCAGGGCAAGGACGCCAAGGGTGTCTGGCGCGTGGACTCGGAGAAGTTCGACCCGCGCGTGTGGGGCCACGACTACACCGAGACCAACGCATGGGGTTACGCCTTCACGGCCCCGCAGGACTCGCGCGGCCTCGCCAACCTCTACGGCGGCCGCAAGGGCCTCGGCGACAAGCTCGACACGTACTTCGCGACCCCCGAGACGGGCTCCGCCGAGTTCGCGGGCTCCTACGGAGGCGTCATCCACGAGATGACCGAGGCGCGCGACGTCCGCATGGGCATGTACGGCCACTCCAACCAGGTCGCCCACCACGCCGCGTACATGTACGACGCGGCCGGGCAGCCACACAAGACGCAGGAGAAGGTCCGCGAGGTCCTCTCCCGCCTCTACACCGGCAGCGAGATCGGCCAGGGTTACCACGGCGACGAGGACAACGGCGAGCAGTCCGGCTGGTACCTCTTCTCCTCCCTCGGCTTCTACCCGCTGGTCATGGGCAGCGGCGAGTACGCCATCGGCTCGCCCCAGTTCACCAAGATGACCGTGCACCTGGAGAACGGCCGCGACCTGGTCGTCAAGGCGCCGAAGAACAGCGCCGAGAACATCTACGTGCAGGGCCTGAAGGTCAACGGCAAGAAGTGGAACTCGACGGCGCTCCCGCACACGGCCATCGCCCGCGGCGGTGTCCTGGAGTTCGACATGGGCCCGAAGCCGTCCACGTGGGGCTCGGGCAAGAAGGCCCAGCCGACCTCGATCACCAAGGACGACAAGGTCCCGTCGCCGAAGAAGGACGCCCTCAAGGGTGAGGGCGCGCTCTTCGACAACACCTCGGCGACGGACGCCACGTCCTCCGCCCCGGTGGAGCTGCCGGTCGCGGGCAGGACGAAGGCCGTGCAGTACACGCTGACGTCGTCCACGGACAAGGCGAAGGCGCCCAAGAGCTGGGTGCTCCAGGGCTCCGCCGACGGCAAGAAGTGGCGGACGCTGGACAAGCGCTCGGGCGAATCCTTCGCCTGGGACCAGCAGACCCGGGCGTTCACGGTCGACCGTCCGGGAACGTACGGGCACTACCGGCTGGTGCCGGACGGCTCCGCGACCCTGGCGGAGGTGGAACTGCTCGGCTGACGGCACGGGCGCCTGATGGCGAGGAGGTCGTCTGCGGCCGGGTTGCGAACTCGGCCCAGACGACCTTGCCGGGGTCGCGCTCCGTCACGCCCCACTTGTCGGACAGAGCGGCCACGAGCACAGCGAGGCAGCCAACTGATCGCCGACCCTGATGAGGTGTCCATTCTGGAGCGCAAGTGTGCGATGCTGCGGACTCAGGCCCTCAACCCCCATGAGACCAGAGGCCTGTTGGAGAACCTGCTAGGAGAGCGATGAGCGGCACCGCGCTTATGTGGTTCAAGTCGACCTACAGCGGCAGCGAAGGCGGCGAATGCCTCGAAGTCGCCTACGACTGGCGAAAGTCCAGCTACAGCAGTGAGCAAGGCGGCGCCTGCGTCGAGGTCGCCGCTCACCCCACCGCCGTACACATCCGCGACTCCAAGAACCCGGACGGCCCGCACTTCACGGTCGCGTCCGAGACCTGGACCGCGTTCCTGAAGCTCCCCTGACGGCACGTGAGGTACTACCTCTACGTCTCCGGCACCAAGCTGGACATGCTGTACGAGCAGATCCCGCCGAAGCTGCTGAAACGGCTCGCCGTCGAGGCGAAGGTCGACCTCAAGGTGCTCAGCGTCGCCGTTCAGTCGCCGCGTGCGGACGTGACCTCGTACGACAAGCTGGACCTCGTCGAGGCCTACTTGGAGCGGGAGTTCGACGTCAGCTGGATGACGGAGCCGAGGCCCTGGTTCCGGGGTGACCTGGAGCTGCGGGTCGCCGGGTACGGGTCTCCCGAGGGGCCGACGTTCATGACGGGGCGGGACGGCGACACCGTCATCGCGCTGATCGGCTCGGCGCACCACCTCCTCGGACAGCGCACCGCGCCCGAGACGATCCAGCGCAGCTACTCGATGCTGCCGTCACTGTTCAGGCTGCTGGACGACACGCCAGGGCGTCCGCACGGACGGGACGCGGCACATGACGTCCTGGAGTTCGCCGAGTCGTTGTCGGAGCCGCCGGTCTACAGCGAGTTCCTCGCACGACGGCTGCTGCACGGCACGGCGACCGGACGGGACGGACGACAGGTCGACATCGTCGTAGGCACGCCGTTGTACGTGGCGATGGCGGACGAGGACACGCGACGGGAGGCCTGACGTGGAGCCGGACATCGTGCGGATGCGGCTGGAGGGTGATGTCGCGGGCCTGGGCGAGGTCATGCGGTCCGGCCCTTCCCCGCACCACATGTGGGCCATCGACCTGCTGCGGGACATCGGCGGGCGGGAGGCGGCCGACGCCCTCTTCGACTGCGTGAACCGGCCCGACGCCTACCCGAAGCGGTTGCACGTGCACGCGCTGTCCGCCCTCGCGGAGCTGCGGGACCGCCGCGCCCTGCCCCGAATCCTCAGGCCGGTACAGCGCGGCGAGTCGAACCACTGGGCACGGGCCCGGATGTACGAGGACCTGGGCGCGGTGGGCGGGCCCGAGGCGGTCAGGGAACTCGTCCACCGGCTGGGCGATCCGCGACCGGCACACATGGTCGTCGAAGCGGTCGCCCGGCTGCGCCCGCCGGAGGCCGTCCCCGCGCTGTTGGCCGCGCTCTGGGCGCTGCTTCCCCGCGACGAGGTGCACACCGTGGAAACACTGGGGGCGATGCGTGACCCTCGTACCGCACCCGCCCTGCTGTATCTGGCGGCGTCGGAAGGCAGCTCACCGCGCCTGCGGAAGGGAGCCGTCCTGGCGCTCGCACAGTTGCCCGAGGACTGCTGGCCGCCACCGGCCGGCCTGGACGTCGAGTTGATGCTGAAGCGCGCGCTGTGCGACCCGGACGCGGCGACCGCACGCCCCGCGGCCACGCTCCTGGCCAGGACCGACTACGGCCTGGAGATACTGCGGAGCCACGTCCACGGCGCCGCGCCGTGGCAACCGGCCGAGTACCGTACTCCGGCCTGCGCCGCCGTCACGGTCTGCGCGCACATCCAGGAACGCCCCGCACGCTTCGGCAAGGACGGCAGGGACGTACCGAACCTGGTCGCACTGCTCGGCGAGCAGTCCATACCGATGGTGCGCAGGGCGGCGGCATCGGCGCTCGGCGCCGTCGGGGGCAGAGCGGCGACCGAAGCGCTGCTCGCCGCGCTGGGTGACGACCGTACCGGCGACACGGTCGCGCGGGCCCTTTCGGCACTGGCCGCGCCGCCCGTACGGGAGTTGCTCGCGATGCTGGCGGACGACTCCCCCGGAGCTCGGCGACAACGCCGGGGCGCCGCGGTCGCGTTGGGGTTGCTGGAGTGCGCGGACGCGGCGCCGCTGCTCCTGGCCGCACTCGGCGCGGAGAACCCCAAAGACGTACGAACAGCCGCCGCCGACGCGCTCGGCGACCTGCGGCACGAACCGGCCTCCGCACGCCTCTCGTCCCTCGTGGGCGACGACGAGGAGCCGGGCACGCTGCGCGCGCGGGCGGTGCACGCGCTGGGCCTCATCGGTGCGCGCGAGTCGCTGCCGGTGCTGCTGACCGCCGTGCACGATCCGTCCGAGCCGGTGCGGGTGCAGGCGGCGCAGGGCCTGGGCCGCTTCCCGGGCCGGGAGGCGGCCGCCGCTCTCGGGGAGGCCGCCTCGACGGACGCGAGTGGTGACGTCGCGCGGAGCGCGGTACGGGCGTTGGGCCGCATGGGCACCCCGGCGGTGCCCGTCCTCGCCGCGTTGGCGGGGCGGTTCCGACGAGACGTGGGGGAGGAACTGGTCACGGCGCTCGCCGAGTGCGCGGGGACCGAAGCGGTGGCAGGGCTGGCCGTATTGACTACCTCGCCGGAGGCCGCGGACGTCCACCTGGCCGCGGTCGGGGCTCTCGCCGACCGCCACTCCCCCGACTGTGTCGCACCCCTGGCGTCGTTGCTCACCGCCGACCACGCCTCCCGCCTGCGCGGCAGCGCACTGCGTGGCCTCGCGGCGCTGGACACGGAGGAGGCCGACGCGCACGTCCTCACGTACTGCCGAACGAAGGGCCTCACAAGCGAGGAAGCACATGCGGCGCTGCGCACCATCGCGGACCGCAGGCGCTGAGCCAGGGCCGGTGATGACGACCGGAAGCCGCTCGACAACGCGCTGTCGTCGTGCTTAAGATCCACGGCGACATCGCGTGTCGGTCACCGGCCGGGTGAGGCATGGAGGTGTCAGGAGATGCCTGTTGGAGGCATTCCTTGTCAGTCGAGTTGAACCACACCATCGTCCACGCCCGGGACAACCGGGAATCCGCGGAGTTCTTCACGGAGCTGCTGGGCCTGCAAGTCACCGGTGAATGGGGCCCGTTCGTCGCGGTGGCCCTGAGCAACGGAGTCACCCTGGACTTCGCCACCGTGCCCGCGGAACACATCGCCACGCAGCACTACGCCTTCCTGGTCTCGGAGGCGGAGTTCGACGCCGCGTACGAGAAGATCACGGCGCGCGGCATCCAGCACTGGGCGGACCCGCACCAAAAACAGCCGGGCGAGATCAACCGCAACGACGGCGGCAAGGGCGTGTACTTCCTTGACCCGGCGGGCCACGCGCTGGAACTGATCACGGTTCCGTACGGCGGCTAGGAACCGCCGCGGCGAACGCGCGAGGGCCGCACCCCGTACGGAACGGGGTGCGGCCCTCAACTGCTCGCCGTATGCGCTGACTTACTTGCGGATCAGGCTGCGCAGCACGTACTGCATGATGCCGCCGTTGCGGTAGTAGTCGGCCTCGCCGGGCGTGTCGATGCGGACGACCGCGTCGAACTCGACACCCGAGTCGGTGGTGACCTTGACCGTGCGGGGCGTCGAGCCGTTGTTCAGCTCGGTCACGCCGGAGAAGGAGAAGGTCTCCTCGCCGGTGAGGCCGAGGGACGAGGCGGTCTGGCCCTCCGGGTACTGGAGCGGCAGGACGCCCATGCCGATGAGGTTCGAGCGGTGGATGCGCTCGTACGACTCGGCGATGACGGCCTTGACGCCGAGGAGCGCGGTGCCCTTGGCGGCCCAGTCGCGGGACGAGCCGGAGCCGTACTCCTTGCCCGCGAGGACGACCAGCGGGATGCCCTGGTCGATGTAGTTGCGCGAGGCGTCGTAGATGAACGAGACCGGCGCGTCCTCCTGCGTGAAGTCACGCGTGAAGCCGCCCTCGGTGCCCGGCGCGATCTGGTTGCGCAGGCGGATGTTGGCGAACGTACCGCGGATCATGACCTCGTGGTTGCCTCGGCGCGAGCCGTAGGAGTTGAAGTCGCGGCGCTGCACGCCGTGCTCCGTGAGGTACTTGCCGGCCGGGGTGTCGGCCTTGATCGCACCGGCCGGGGAGATGTGGTCGGTGGTGACCGAGTCGCCCAGCTTGGCCAGGACGCGGGCGCCCGTGATGTCGGAGACCGGGGTGGTCTCCATCGTCATGCCCTCGAAGTACGGGGGCTTGCGGACGTACGTCGACTCGGTGTCCCACTCGAAGGTGTTGCCGGTGGGGATCGACAGCGCCTGCCACTGGGCGTCGCCCGCGAAGACGTCCTGGTAGGACTTGTTGAACATGTCCTCGCCGATGGAGTTGGCGACGACGTCGTTCACCTCGGCCTCGGAGGGCCAGATGTCCTTGAGGTAGACCGGGTTGCCGTCCTGGTCGGCGCCCAGGGCCTCGGTGGTGATGTCGATCTTCATCGAGCCGGCGAGGGCGTACGCGACGACCAGCGGCGGGGACGCCAGGTAGTTCATCTTGACGTCGGGGTTGATGCGGCCCTCGAAGTTCCGGTTACCGGAGAGGACGGACGTCACGGCCAGGTCGTGGTCGTTGACGGCCTTCGAGACCTCGTCGGGCAGCGGGCCCGAATTGCCGATGCAGGTGGTGCAGCCGTAGCCGACGAGGTTGAAGCCGACCTTGTCGAGGTAGGGGGTGAGCCCCGCCTTGTCGAAGTAGTCGGTGACGACCTTGGAGCCCGGGGCGAGGGTGGTCTTGACCCACGGCTTGCGGGTCAGGCCCTTCTCGACGGCCTTCTTCGCGACGAGCGCGGCGGCGACCATCACGTACGGGTTCGAGGTGTTGGTGCAGGAGGTGATGGCCGCGACCGTCACCGCGCCGTGGTCCAGCTCGTACGTCGAGCCGTCGGGGGCGGTCACGAGGACCGGGTTCGACGGGACGCCGTTCGTGGTGGCCGGGGAGTCGGAGGCCGGGAAGGACTCCTTGCCCGCCTCGTCCACGCTGTCGACGTAGTTGCGGACGTCGCTCTTGAACTGCTCGGCGGCGTTGGCGAGGACGATGCGGTCCTGCGGACGCTTCGGTCCGGCGATGGAGGGGACGACCGTGGAGAGGTCGAGCTCCAGCTTCTCGGAGAAGTCGGGCTCGGCGGCCGGGTCCAGCCAGAGGCCCTGCTCCTTGGCGTACGCCTCGACGAGCGCGACCTGCTGCTCGTCGCGGCCGGTCAGGCGCAGGTACTTCAGCGTCTCGTCGTCGATCGGGAAGATCGCGGCGGTGGAGCCGAACTCCGGGGACATGTTGCCGATGGTGGCGCGGTTCGCGAGGGAGGTGGCGGAGACGCCCTCGCCGTAGAACTCGACGAACTTGCCGACGACGCCGTGCTTGCGCAGCATCTCGGTGATCGTGAGGACGAGGTCCGTGGCGGTGGTGCCCGGCTTCAGCTCACCGGTCAGCTTGAAGCCGACGACGCGCGGGATGAGCATGGAGACCGGCTGGCCCAGCATCGCGGCCTCGGCCTCGATGCCGCCGACGCCCCAGCCCAGGACGCCCAGGCCGTTGACCATCGTGGTGTGCGAGTCGGTGCCGACGAGAGTGTCGGGGTAGGCCTGGCCGTTGCGCACCATGACCGTGCGCGCCAGGTGCTCGATGTTGACCTGGTGGACGATGCCGGTGCCCGGGGGGACGACCTTGAACTCGTCGAAGGCGGTCTGGCCCCAGCGCAGGAACTGGTAGCGCTCCTTGTTGCGGCCGTACTCCAGCTCCACGTTCTGGCCGAAGGCCTCCGCCGTGCCGAACTTGTCGGCGATCACGGAGTGATCGATGACCAGCTCGGCCGGGGCCAGCGGGTTGATCTTCGCCGGGTCGCCGCCGAGCTCCTTGACGGCCTCGCGCATGGTGGCGAGGTCCACCACGCAGGGCACGCCGGTGAAGTCCTGCATGATCACGCGGGCGGGCGTGAACTGGATCTCCTGCGCGGGCTGGGCCTGCGAGTCCCAGTTGCCGAGGGCACTGATGTGGTCGGCGGTGATGTTCGCGCCGTCCTCGGTACGGAGCAGGTTCTCAAGCAGGACCTTCAGGCTGTAGGGAAGGCGTGCGGAGCCCTCGACCTTGTCCAGCTTGAAGATCTCGTACGACTCGTCGCCCACGCGCAGCGTGCTGCGGGCGTCGAAGCTGTTCGCCGACACGACAGTCTCCTTCTATTTTGTGCGCGTTTCCGTCACATCCTGCCGCCACGACTCCTCGTCGATCCGCTAAGGTAAGGCTTAGTTAGGTAACCCTTACCGAGTGGCGGCTTCTGGTGCGCCTCGGCAGATATCTCGATGTCGAGATAACTCTAGTACATGACCCGCCCGCACGACGAGGCACGCCCGGCTGACCGCTGTCATCCAATCGAGTCGTTTGACAGCGAACCCAGTCGTTCCGGCTTCCTTGACAGCGAACCTAGTCGTACGAGGTAACGCGCTGGGGGTGCTGAGTGGCCGTACGGGTCGGGGTGGAGCTTGCGGAGCCGTACGTCGAGCTGTCGTACGTGGATGCTGTACGCGAGCGTCAGCGGCGTCCGCTGCTGGACTGTGTGACGGCCCGGTTCGAGGACGTGGCCGCCGTACGACCGTTTCGCTGGTCACGCGGTGAGCGTCACTTCTCCGGCTGGTACTGGGCGGCAACGACCGGGCAGCACGTCGGTTTCGAATCGTGGCTGGAGCGGGACCGGCTTTTGCTGATGGACTTCGATCCTGAGGTGGTGGGGATCGCCTCGCAACCGTTCTGGCTGCACTGGCACGACGGCGAGCGGGAGCGTCGGCACGCTCCGGACTACTTCGTACGCCACACGGACGGCTCGGCGGTGGTCGTCGATGTCCGCGCTGATGAACGGATCGAGGCGAAGGACGCGGAGGCGTTCGAGGTCACCCGCCTGGCCTGCGGCCAGGCGGGATGGGGCTTCGAGCGGGTCGGGACGCCGGAGGCGGTGCTGCTGGCGAATGTCCGGTGGCTGTCGCGCTACCGGCACCCTCGGTGCCTGCGCGGACCAGTCGTGAACCGGCTCCGGGCAGCTCTCTCGGCCCCGGTCCCGCTGATGATCGGAGCCGATGCCGCCGGCGACCGGCTTGAGACGCTGCCTGCCTTGTTCCATCTTCTCTGGCTCCAGGAAGTGGCCGCCGAGGGACTGGCGGTCGAGTTGCTGGGGGCGTCCACCATCGTGCGCCTGGCGGACGGAGGTGGACGGTGACGGGGAAAGTGCGACGGGTGCCTCCGACGGGCAGGATCGCGGAATTCCCGGAGAGCGCCGCTGAACAGGCCCGCTGGTGGGAGACGCACATTCTGGAGGTTCTGGACGGCTTACCGCCGGATGCTCCAGCAGGGACGGCGCCACGGCCGGAGTTCGATCCGGAACGGAACTCGCTGGCTCAACGGGAGCGGGCCAAGGCTGCCGAGCTAACGGCGGCCGGGCACGCGATGACGGCCAGCGGCGTAAAGCAGAGGCGCCAGCGCTACCAGCGCGACGGGCTGGTCGGACTGGCCGACGGCCGGTCGGCCAAACAGATGCCGTCGTTCGGCCGGGTCGCCCCGGCGGTGGTCGAGGCGATGCGGGAGGCGATCGAGGAGACCGCCGAGGCGTCGTCGAAGACGATCGGCTTCGTGGTCTGGCGGGCGACCCAGATCCTGAACGCACATGAGGACGCGGAAGGTGTCGAGATGCCGTCTGAGCGCACGCTCTACCGGCTGTTCGACAGGCTGGCGGCCGGCACGCACGCGACAGGCTCGGCAACCACGCGCCGTTCGGTGAACGCGCGTCCGACCGGCCCGTTCGGGGAGGTGCCCGCCTGCGCGCCGGGCGAATGGATGCAGATCGACTCCACACCGCTGGACGTCCTGGTGCGACTGGACGACGGCATTGCCGAGAAGGTCGAGTTGACGGCCATGATCGACCTGGCGACCAGGTCACTGGCCGCTGTGGTGCTGCGACCGACGACGAAGGCAGCCGACGCTTCTGCCCTCCTGGCCCGGAGCATCACCCCGGAGACGATGCGTCCTAGCTGGTCAGAAGCCCTTCGGATGTCGCGGTCGGCGATGCCACACCGGCGGCTGCTGGCCTTGGACGAGCGACTGGAGCACGCTGCTGCGAAGCCGGTGATCGTGCCGGACACGATCGTCTGCGACCACGGGAAAGTCTTCATCTCGAACAACTTCCGCGCCTCTTGCCGCTACCTGGGCATCAGCCTTCAGCCGACGCACAAGGCATCACCCTTCGAGAAGGGCGCGATCGAAAAGACGCTGGGTTCGGTGGCGACGCTGTTCGCGCAGTTCGTCGCGGGCTACACCGGCCGGTCAGTGGACCGCCGGGGCCGGGGGCTGGAGAACGGGCCACTGTGGTCCTTGCCCGAGTTGCAGAGCTTGCTGGAGGAGTGGACCGTCGCCGTCTGGCAGAACCGGCCGCACGATGCACTACGGGACCCGGACTCACCGAAACGGGCGTTCTCGCCAAACGAGAAGTACGCGACGCTGCTGGAGTCGTGCGGCTACGTTCCGGCCCCGCTCAGCGGCGAGGACTACATCGAGTTGCTGCCCGAACGCTGGCAGGCGATCAACGCCTACGGCATCCGGATCAATCACCGCACCTACGACGCTCGCGAGTTGACCCCCATGCGCCGCCAGCACTCCGGGGTGGCGGAGAAGAAGGGGCTATGGGAGATCCACTACGACCCCTACGACGTCTCCCGCATCTGGGTACGCGACCGCCGCAGCGAGCCGGCCCGGTGGATCACGGTGTTCTGGAAGCACCTGCACCGCGTCGGCGTCCCGTTCGGTGAGATGGCCTGGGACCACGCCCGTGAACAGGTGCCCGGCGGGAGCGAAGAACAGATCGCCGATGCTGCCGCTGCCCTGCTGCGGCGGGCTCACGACGGCCCTGCCACGGAAGCAGACCGGCCAGCCAAACGCTCAAAGCGAGACCGGCGGATCGCCGCCCGCACCCGGGCCACCGCCACCGATCGGCCGAGCCCTGACTCCTCGGGCGTCGAGCCCGTGCCTGACGATGCGGACACCGAGGTGGCGAAGGTCATCCCGCTGGGCCTGTTCGATCCACTGGCCAACCCTTGGAGGCGCACGTGACCATCTCCGACCCGGCATCCCAACAGGTCGCGTTGGGCGAGATCGACGCCGAAGCCAACCGGCAGTTGACCACCCTGGAGGGATGGCGGAAATCCATCGAGGACCCGCCCGCACCCCCGGTTCTGTTGTCTGCCGGCGAACTGAAGCGGCTGTCCGAGACCGAGCGGGATCTCGACGACGAGTACCGGCTCGACCACCATGCCCGGATGCTCGTGGTCGCTACCTCGTTCGTCGAGAAGACCGTGGTCTGCGGCCGTCGGCTGGTCCTGCTCAACCGCCACGCGATCAGCGCCCGCCGCGGCCTGATGGTCTCCGGGCTTCCCGGAACGGGCAAGACCAGCGCCATCACCCAGCTCGGGCGCGCCCATGAACTCCTCGATCGGGCCCGCCACCCCAACGTCGCCGACCGCATTCCCGTTCTCTACATCACGGTCCCTCCCGCCGCGACCGCCCGCATGGTTGCAGCCGAGTTCGCCCGCTTTCTGGGCCTTCCGGTCCGGGCCCGGTCGAACATGACGGACATCATCGAGGCCGTCGTCGGTGTCTGCACTGATACCCGCACCGGTCTCGTGCTCGTCGACGAAATCCACAACATCTCGCAGGTCACCCGGGCCGGCGGTGAGGTCTCCGACACCTTGAAGTACTTCTCCGAGCGCATCCCTGCCACTTTCGTCTACGCAGGCATCGGCCTGGAGACCAGCGAGCTTCTGGCCGGCACCCGGGGAGCCCAGATCGCGGGCCGCTTTACCCTCGTCCCCACCCGCCCGTTTCCCTACGGCGACGAGTGGAAGGGGCTCGTGGCGACTATGGAGGAGACCTTGCTCCTGCACGACCACCCACCGGGGAGCCTGGTCAAGCTGGACCGCTACCTCCATAACCGGACTGCCGGGATGATCGGCGCGTTGTCCCACGCGATCCGAGGGGCCGCGATCGACGCGATCCTCAGTGGCACAGAACGCGTGACCAAGGAAGGGATCGACGCGATCCCCCTGGACCATGCGGCGGAGACCACGGCGAAGCCGTTGAAGCAGGCAGCCACCCTATGACCGGGTCTTTGTCGGGCCGGCTGGCCCGGCTGCCCGTCCAGATTGCACCGCGACTCGGTGAGGAAACCGACTCCTTCATCCGGCGTCTCGCCCGCGCCAATCACCTCAAGCCCAGCTATCTGCACGGATATCTCTGCGGGCCGCCATTCTGGTTCGGCAAACCCCTCCTGGACCGGCTCGCCGACGCCGCCGGGCGTTCTCCCGAGGTGCTGGAACGCGCGCTCGCGGACGCAAGCTCGCCCCGAGGACGCGCCAAGCCCAACCCCCGCTACCCAGGCAAGGAACTGTTCCCGGGTCGTGGTGAACTCACTTACCTCATCTCCGATGACGCCCGCGACGGGACCATGACCGTCCGTGCACTGGCTGACCGTTACGAGGTCCCGCAGCGGACAATCCGGCTCGTGCTGGACACCGCACGGCCCGCTGATCGTGATGTGAAGTTCCGCAAGGACCCGGTCATGGTCCCCGTCATCCGCCTGGTCGACGACATGCTCGCCCGAGGGGTTCGCGGCAGAGCCATCTGGGCGGAACTGATGGACGAGCACGACTACTCCGTCTCCTACTCGTCCCTGCTCTACTACGTCCACCGCGGTCGTCACATGAAGCGCTACCCGCAGCCATGAGGAACCGGCAAAAAAGCGAGCCCACTCTCGTCCCGACCTTGTTCCAAGCGCTGCCGCGAGAAGGCCCGCCGACGCCGCACGCAGGACCATAGAAGCCAGGTGGCCTAGGCTGTTTCCTTCGGATCACCTTGCTAGACCAGATGTCGACGGCGGCGAGATGGAGTCCGGCGAGGTAGATGATGGCGGTCTTGTCAAATAACGGGTGGTCAGGCCGCGCCGCTGCTTGAACGCCATGTGGATCTTGGTGGTCGGTACGCCGCGAGACCCGGCCGAGGGAGTGGCCGTCCGGCGCACTGGCCGGGGCCCCTTTCGTCCTGAACGACTGTCGGCATGGCCACCGGCCCCAGCGGAAGACGTGCGTCCGCGCGGCCACGGCCGTTTGCGGCACCACCGCCGCCGCCGGTCCAGTGGGCGCCCGGGGGCCGCGTCCTGCAGGTCAGTCGCCCCCTGCCCCGGTGCGTGCTCGTGGTCAGCAGGCCATGGTCTCGATCAGGTAGAAGGGGGCCGCCTCCAGCAGCGGGGTCGCCGACACGATGGACAGTCCCGCGCGGTGGCACACCTCTTCGAAGTCCTTGCGGGTACGTTCCCTCCCGCCCAGGTTCACCAGCATGTTGAGGTCGCTGAGGTAAGTGATCCCGCCGTCTGCGGCGTGCGCGGCGGCGCCGGTACCAACAACTTCGGGAAGCACCGGCTCCACGATCAGGACGTGGCCGCCGGGCGGTAGTACCTCACGGCAGTGGCCGAGGATCGTGACCGCTTGATCGTCCGACCAGTCGTGCAGGACGCTCTTGATCAGGTACAGGTCCGAGCCGCCGGGCACGGAGCGGAAGAAGTCGCCTGCGGCCAGGGAGCAGCGGTCCGCCACCCCGTGCCGGTCAAGCGTCCCCGGTGCCTGGGCCAGACCGTCCTTGGTGTCGTGGAGGACGCCGGTGAGCGCCGGGTGCGCGGCGAGTATGCCGGCCAGGACGCTTCCGTCGCCGCCGCCGATGTCGGTGACCGAAGTGAAGCGGCTGAAGTCGTAGGCGTGCGGCAGCACGGCGGCCGTCTCCTCGGAGGCCTGGCTCATCGCCGCGTTGAAGTCGGCGGACAGCTGGGGGTGTCGGCCGAGAAAGCTGAAAAAGTCGGTGCCGAAGACGGCGTCGAAGGCGATGCCGCCGGTGCGGACGCTGCTGTCTAGGCCGTCCCAGGCCCGCACGATCGCCGGGTCGGTGAACATCCGGACGAACGAGACGAGCGAGTCGGGGCGGCTGGAATCGAGAAGGGCACCGGCGGCAGTCACTGAGAACGTGTCGGGTTCGTGCTCCTGCATCAGGCCCAGGCCGGCGAGGGCGCGCAACAGCCTCGTCATGGGTTGGTGCTCGGCTCCTGCTTCGGCGGCTACCTCGCTGGCCGGTCGCCGGCCGTCGCCGATCAGGTCGAAGACTCCGAGCCGCAATGCGGCGCGCAAGGTCTGCGAGGCCATGCTGCCGAAGGCGAGCTGGACGATCAGGCCTCGGTCGGCCATGGCCTCTTGGGCAGCAGCTGTGTCTACGGTGCTCACGGATGACTTCCTTCCTCGTCGGGATGGGTGGCTCTGGTGTTCGGGGGTGCGGGTCAGAGGCCGGCCAGGACAGCGGGCGTGCACTCGGCGAAGGCGAGGACGTCGCGGTGGAGGTGGGACTGGTCGGCGTATCCGTGCGCCAGGGCGATGTCCGCGGCGTTGCCACCCGCGCGGAGGGACTGGGCGGCCTGGTCGAAGCGGACGAGCATGGCGGCGCGCTTGGGTGTGAGGCCAATCTGGGCATTGAACCGGGACCACAGCCGCTTGCGGCTCCACCCGCAGGACGCGGCGAGGTCGTCGACCCGTACCCGGCCCCCGTGCGTCACGATGGTGTCCCACACACCGGCGACCTCGGGTGCCATTGACGGGCCCTGGGCAGCCCGGCGGGTGAGGAACTCGCTGACCAGCGTGAAACGTTCCTGCCACGCGGTGGCGGCGGCCACCCGTTCACGGAGCTGCCGTTCCTGCCGCCCCCACAGGTCTTCCAGGCCGACGACCCCCCCTTCCAGTTCGTGCGGCGACACACCCAGCAGCGCGTAAGCGGCGCCGGGCGACAGGCACATCTCGATGCACTCGACGTCCCGGCCGTGGATCCGTGTGGAACCGGGCGACAACGACGCGACGAGGCTGGAATGAGGGTTCGGGCTCGCCGAGGGTCGTTGCGTGGTGCCGCCTTCGACCGTGAACGGGTCGTTCCCCAGGCCGATGACGACGACCACGGCAGGCTGGGGAAGCACCCGCAGATCCAGTGCCTGGCCGACGCGATCCCGGAAGCCGGCCATCCGGACACCGGGAACGGCAGGCGCGCCGACGGGCCGCACTACTTCCCACCCGCTGTCAGCTGCATGGTCGCCGTCGGAACCATGGTCCACGGCCACGGCCCCGGCATCCACTTCGTCGCTGTGCATGCCCCCACCCTGACGGACCCGAACCGCCCCGTCTTGGAAAAAAGTTCCGCGGGCCGACGCGCGAAGCCCCAAGCGGCCACCAGGGAGTTGTCTTCGGATCGTCTGATCGTTGGTTGATGTGTGATATTGGCTGACGCCCAGTGGGCGAGGATCGAGCCGTTGCTGCCGGACCGGACTCCGAAGCGGGGAGGGCGGTGGCGGGATCACCGGCAGGTGATCGACGCGATCGCGTTCAAGTACCGCACCGGGACGCCGTGGACGGACCTGCCTGAGCACTTCGGGTCGTGGAAAGGCGTCCACAATCGGCTGCGGAAGTGGGCCGCCGACGGCACCTGGGAGAAGGTCTTCACCGCTCTGCTCGCCCAGGCCGACTCCGAAGGGGACCTCGACTGGGTCATCGCGGTCGACTCCACCGTCGTCCGCGCTCACCAGCATGCCGCCGGCGCCCGCCAAGGGGCCCTGGCCGACGAGCCCGACCATCATGCCCTCGGACGGTCCTGCGGCGGTCTGACCACCAAGATCCACCTCGCTGCCGACGGCCGCTGCCGACCCCTTGCATTCGTCCTCACCCCCGGCCAGGCAGGCGACGCACCCGCGTTCCCTCAGCTCGGGACGTTACGGGCCTCCGGCGCCCTGGCGTCCTGGATGTTCCGCATAGTCCGCAACGAGTGCCTCCGGCGTGCGCGGGCCCGGCTGCGGGACCACGGCGCGCCGCTGCGGGAGGACACCCCCGTGGCCTCGGCCGAGGACGAGGTGCTCCAGCGCATGGACGCGGGCAGGGTGGCGGCCGCGGTCGCCGCGCTGCCCCCCGACCAGCGTCGCGTACTGATCATGCGGGACATCCAGGGCCACAGCGGCCGGATGGTCGCCGATGCGCTGGGCCTCAGTACGGCGGCGATGAAGTCCCGTCTGCACCGGGCCCGTGCGGCGGTCCAGCGGTCGCTGCGGACGGCCCCGGGATCAGCTTCCGCGTCAGCCGCTGGATCAGCTCCTGCATCAGCCTCTGGAGGACACGATGACTGAACGCGGCTCCGGGCCCGGCTCCCGCCCCGGGGGCCCCGGTCCCGACTACGCGAGCAAGTCTCTGCCCGAGCACATCCTGCGCGGTGTCGTGGGGTTCGGCGCGCTGGCCGGCTCTGTCGCCCTCATCCCGGTGGTCGGACTGGTCAGCCTGGTTCTGCTGCCGGTCGGCCTGCTCTCCTTTCGCGGCTGCCCGACGTGCTGGGCGGTCGGGCTGATGCAGACCATCTCGCGGGGCCGCCTCCAGCGCTCCTGCGAGAACGGCCGGTGCGGGCTGACCACAGCCGCCCACGGCACGCACCGCCGGGACAGCGGGGGCAGCGAGGCCAGCCGGGACAGCGGGGGCACCAGGGGCGGCGGGCCGGGGCTGCCTACAGCCACCCCGTAGGCGTCAGGCCTCCGGCAGCAGCGTCACGCGCAGCTCGCGGAGCCGCTTCCGGTCGGCGATCACCTCGTACGCGGCCACCCGCTCGGCCTCCACGCTGATCAGCAGCGCCAGGAGCAGCCGTCCGCGCGGGGCGACGACCAGGCCCACCGAGCCGTCGATGAGCGCCGCCTCGGCACAGCGGGCGTTGCGCCGCAGGAGAACGCTCTCCTCCGCCACGGCCCTGGCGCCCCGCAGCTCCACCGACCGGCCCGCCGGAAGCGCGGCGGGATCCGCCCTGCGTACGACATCCGGGGCGAGGACCGCGAGCAGGGCTTCGAGGTCGCCGCTGCGGGCCGCCGCGAGGAACGTCTCGACGACCCGGCGGTCCCCTACAAGCCGCGGGGCGGTCGCGCGCGGTGTACCGCGGACCTTCTGGCGGGCGCGGCTCGCGAGCTTCTTCGTGGCGACCGGGGTGCGCTCCACGACGGGGGCGATGTCCACGAAGGGCACGGCGAACAGGTCGTGCAGCACGAAGGCCACCCGTTCGGCGGGGCCCAGCGTGTCGAGGACGACGAGCAGCGCGCGGCCCACCGAGTCGGCGAGCAGCACCTCCTCCTCGGGCCCCGCGCCCTCCCCGAATGCCCCGGAGGTCCCCACGGGCTCGGGCAGCCGCTCCCCCGCCGGCTCTTCATGCCGGAGCGCGGCGGAACGCAGTAGATCGAGGCAGAGGCGGGAGACGACGGTACGCAGCCAGCCGGCGAGGTTCCCGATCGCGTCGGCGTCGGCGCGGCTGAGCCGCAGCCAGGCTTCCTGTACGACGTCGTCGGCGTCGCCGAGCGAGCCGAGCATGCGGTGGGCGACGCCGCGCAGGTGGCCGCGGTGCGACTCGAACCGCTCGGCGAGCAGCTCCTGCCGCCGACCGCGGGCGTCACCGTGCGCGTCGCGTTGCGCGCCGCCGTACGCGCCGCCGTGCGCGTCGCGTCGCGCCTCGTCGCACGCGTCGCCGTGCGTGTCGCGTTGCGCGTCCCCGTATACCCCGCCGTGCGCGTCGCGTTGCGCGTCGTGTTGCGCATCGCCGTGCACGTCGCCGTACGCGCCGCGTCGCGCGTCCCCGTATACCCCGCCGTGCGCACCCCCGTTCATGTCCCTGTCCCGTTCCATCGGTCACCTTTCCTCGTCGTGTCCCGTCACCTACATGACGTACACGGCCGAGCCGTGGTGACCATCCCCGTCACCCGATTGCTGTCACCCGATTGCTGTCGCCGTCCAATTCCTGTCACCGATCACCGATCACCGATCACCGATGGAGGAACGCCATGACCACCACCCTCAGCACCCAACCCCTGCTGCGCGGCCTCGACCTCGGTGGGCTTCGCCTGCCGAACCGTGTGGTGATGGCCCCGATCACGCGGGCCCGCGCCACGAACGCCGCCCTCGCGCCGACCGGGATGCACGCCACGTACTACGGGCAGCGGGCCGGGGCGGGGCTGATCATCACCGAGGGGACCTGGGTGAGCGAGCGCGCGATCGGCTTCGTCGACGTGCCCGGGGTCTTCAGCGAGGCACAGGTCGCGGGGTGGCGCGGGGTCACCGATGCGGTGCACGGGCTCGGCGGCCGCATCGTCCAGCAGCTCTGGCACACGGGCGCGGCCTCGCACCCCGATCACCTGGGCGGCGCACTGCCACTCGGCCCCTCGGCGGTCAATCCCGACGAGAGGGCCTTCACCTCCGACGGGTTCAAGGCGACCGTCACGCCGCGCGCGATGACGCTCGCGGACATCCGGGCGACGGTCGAGGAGTACCGCCTGGCCTCGGCGAACGCCCGGCGGGCAGGGTTCGACGGGGTGGAGATCGGCGCCCTCGGCACGTTCCTGCCCGCCCAGTTCCTCAACCCGGCGCTCAACTGCCGTACCGACGCCTACGGCGGTGACCGCGCGGGGCGGCGGCGTCTGCTGCTCGACGTGATCGACGCGGCGGCTGCCGAGTGGGACGGGCGGGGCGTCGGCGTCCGCCTCTCGCCCTACTGGGAGGGCGGCAGCTTCACCGCCGACGCGGCGACGCTCGCCTCGTACGACGAACTGGTCGCCGTGCTGAACGACCACCCCGTGGCGTATCTGCACCTGCGGGGACGGGACCGCGACGAACGCGGCGGGGACTTCGCGGAGTTCACCCGCTACCGGCGGCTCTTCCGAGGCCCCCTGATCGTGAACAATGGCTTCGACCGGGTCTCGGCGAACGCCGCCGTCGAGGAGGGCGTGGCCGACGCCGTGTCCTTCGCCAGGCACTTCATCGCCACTCCCGACCTGGTCAGCAGGTTCGCCGCGGGCCGGGAGCCGTCGCCGGGCGACCCTGCCACGTACTACCGCGGCGGGGCGCAGGGGTACGTCGACCATCCCTCGGCGGCGGGCTGAGCGCGCGCCCCTCCGGGTCCGGGACGGGGCCGCGATGTGACGTGGTGTCCGGTCACCGGTTCAGCGCTGCCGAGATGCGGCTCACGGGCGTCGGGGGCAGAGTGGGTGGACGGCACGGCCCCCCTGATGGCTCCCTGATGGCTCCCCAGGTGGCCCCCCTGATGCCGCCGCGATTCCCCCTTTGGCTCACCCCAGCGCGCGCGTCATCTCATATCTGAGATAACCTGCTGCACATGGCAGACGACTACCTCGTACGTATCGGCAAGCTCATCCGCGACGCCCGCCAGCACAGGGGCTGGACGCAGACGCAGCTCGCCGACGCGCTCTCCACAAGTCAGAGCGCGGTGAACCGCATCGAGCGCGGCAACCAGAACATCAGCCTTGAGATGATCGCCCGTATCGGCGAGGCGCTCGACAGCGAAATCGTGTCGCTCGGCTATGCCGGGCCGATGCACCTGCGAGTGGTCGGCGGACGCCGGCTCTCCGGCTCCATCGACGTCAAGACGAGCAAGAACGCGTGCGTGGCGCTGCTCTGCGCCTCCCTGCTCAACAAGGGCCGGACCGTGCTGCGCCGCGTCGCCCGCATCGAGGAGGTGTACCGCCTCCTGGAGGTGCTCAACTCCATCGGCGTACGCACCCGTTGGATCAACGACGGCGTCGACCTGGAGATCGTGCCGCCCGCGAAGCTGGAGATGGACGCCATCGACGCGGAGGCGGCACGCCGCACCCGCTCGATCATCATGTTCCTCGGCCCGCTGCTGCACCGCATGGACCGCTTCAAGCTCCCGTACGCGGGCGGCTGCGACCTCGGCACCCGCACGATCGAGCCGCACATGATCGCGCTGCGCCGGTTCGGCCTCGAAATCGCCGCCACCGAGGGGCTGTACCACGCCGAGGTCGCGCGCAACGTCACCCCCGACCGGCCCATCGTCCTCACCGAACGCGGGGACACCGTCACGGAGAACGCGCTGCTCGCCGCCGCCCGCAGCGAGGGCACCACGGTGATCCGCAACGCCTCGTCGAACTACATGGTCCAGGACCTGTGCTTCTTCCTGGAGGCGCTCGGCGTGCGCGTCGAGGGCATCGGCACGACGACGCTGACCGTGCACGGCGTCCCGACCATCGACGTCGACGTGGACTACTCCCCCTCCGAGGACCCGGTCGAGGCGATGAGCCTGCTGGCCGCCGCCGTCGTCACGGAGTCCAAGCTGACGGTGTGCCGGGTGCCGATCGAGTTCCTGGAGATCGAGCTCGCGGTCCTGGAGGAGATGGGCCTCGACCACGACCGCACGGCGGAGTACTTCGCCGACAACGGCCGTACGCGCCTGATCGACCTCACCGTCCGGCCCTCCAAGCTGGAGGCGCCGATCGACAAGATCCACCCGATGCCGTTCCCGGGCCTGAACATCGACAACGTCCCCTTCTTCGCGGCCATCGCGGCGGCGGCGCAGGGCAAGACGCTGATCCACGACTGGGTCTACGACAACCGCGCGATCTACCTCACCGACCTCAACCGCCTCGGCGGCCACCTCCAGCTCCTGGACCCCCACCGCGTCCTGGTCGAGGGCCCGACCCGCTGGCGCGCCGCCGAGATGATGTGCCCGCCGGCCCTGCGCCCCGCCGTGGTCGTACTGCTGGCGATGATGGCGGCCGAGGGCACATCGGTGCTGCGCAACGTGTACGTCATCAACCGCGGCTACGAGGACCTGGCGGAACGCCTGAACTCGGTGGGCGCCCAGATCGAGACGTTCCGCGACATCTGAGGGCTGCTGTCCGGCCGGCCCCGTGCTCCCGCGCGGGGCATCTCAGTCGGGGCGCGGCACCCACGAGGCCGCGCGTTTGGCGGCGACGGTCCCGCCGACGAGCGCGGCGACCAGGGCGGTCAGTGCCGTGCCCGCCAGCATGGCCGCCAGCAATGGCCACGACACCTCGCCGCCGTAGGCACCGCCCGTGACCGGCTGGACGAGGACGAGGTGGACGCCGACACCGATGGCGCCCGCCGCGCAGAGCGGCACGCCCAAGGTCCACGCCGCGGTCCGGTGGAACACCCGGCGGTCCCCCGTGAGCACGTTCAGCGGTGCGAGTGCCCGGGCCAGGCGCAGGAACTGGGCGGTGGCCGCGATCGCCATGGCAAGGAGCAGGATCACGGCGCCCAGGGCTGCCAGGAACGGGATCCACCGGGACTGGTGACTTAGTTCGGAGGGCTGTTCCGTACTCTCGCGATGCCCTTCCACGACGGCTTTCGCGGACAGGTGCAGATGTGCGGCGCGCTTGACGGTCGGCAGGTCGAGGCGGGAACCACCTGGCTCGAAGACCAGCGCCTGTAGCCCTTCGCCCTCGGTGAGCGGCTCCACAGGCCCCGACCGCACGAGGACCGGCTCCCCGCCGGGCCCCGGACCCGCGCCGTGTATCCGCCGTTCGAGGTCGCCGAGCGCGACCTGCCGCTGCTTCCCCCGCGGGGGGCACGGCAGGTGGAGGAGGGCCAGGTCGCTGCACGGCGCCTGCATGACGCGCACCGCTTCCGGCCCCTCGCCCAGCCGCCCCAGGGCGACGACCCGCGCCGTCCGGGGCAGCGAGGACCGGAAAGCCTGAGGCAATTCACCCTGGTGGGCCGACCGGACGAGGGCCGCGCTCTCGGCCCGGCCCGGCGTCCTCTCGTGACCGGGCATGACAGACAGCAGGCTGGACAGGATCTGCGCCTGGCCGAGGACACCGATGGCGACCACCAGGACCGCCACCAGACGGACGACGGCGGCCGGTCGTGCGGCCGTGGTCCGCACGGCGATCAGCAGGGCGGGGTCACCCCGGTGCCGCACCGAACCCGCTGCCCTTCCGCTCCACCGTCCCGCGCCCCAGCCCAGCACCCACGGGAGTGTCGCCCACACCCCCGCTACCGCGAAGAGGTAGGCGATGGCCGAGCGCTGTGCCCCGCCGAGGAGTGGCCCCGAGAACACCGCCATGATCACGAAGATGGGGAAGGCGCCGAGGGCAAGGAGTTTCAGCGGGCCCGCCTGTGCGCTCGTGGGCTGGTTCGACCGCGTCCCGGACCGGCGGGCGGGGGCGGGTCGCAGCAGCAGTACCAGGCCGAGGGTCGTCAGCGCCGCGAGCACCATGGCCGCTGTGACGGGGACGATGTGCGCACGGATGTCCGCGGCGGCCAAGGTGTAGCCGATCCACGGCAGTCGTACGTCACTCAGGAGTGCCGGTGCGAGCACCGCCCCGGCGAGCAGTGTCCCGAGCGTGACAGGAAGGACGGCGCCCCCGAGGTCCACGCACAGCCGGGCACCCCTGCCCGCGCCCAGTGCGTCGAAGAGGGCGTCCCTGCGGTCCCGGCCGGCGGCACCGGTACGGGCGGCCGCGACGACCAGAGCCAGCGCGGGCAGCCCGAGCAGCACCGCGAGCAGGGCCCACATCGCTGTCTCCTCACCGACGACCCGCAGGTCGCCGAAGGGGATCCAGTGCCCGCCGTAGCCGGTGATCTTCTCCAGGTCCGCCGTCCGGAGCATGTCCGCCGTCGGCCTGACGTACGCGAGGCGCTCGCCGGGTGAAGCCAGTCCTTCGCTGCCGACCCGCCCGGTGACTCTTCCGTACCGGTGGGTGAAGCCTTCGGCGCGTGGGGCTTCGGCGAGCGCCGGTGACAGCAGGACTTCGCCGGGGGCGGGCCAGTGTCCGACGCCTGGCGGTAGCGGCGCGTCGTCCTCCAGCGGTGCGATCACCACCACGGTGAACTGACGGCCCTCGTAGGAGTCCCAGTAGCGGCTCCACAGGGCTTTCGCCTGCTCGCCGCTCTCGGCGAGCGCCGGGGTCCGGGCGGCACCGCGTTCCGCACGCCCGTCCCAGGTCGCCGAGGCGAGCACGAACGAGCAGAAGGTGAGGGCGAGCACCGCCGACGCGAGCAACAGCGCTGCACGTCGTGTACGCCCCGCCTCGGCGCCGTGGTGGGCCGCGTGTCCCAGGCGCAACAGCTGCCAGGTGAGACGGCGGCCGCCGCCCGTCACGGCGCCGCCGTCAGGCTGCCGCTGTCCAGCTTCAGCGTGCGGTCCGCACGCCGGGCTATCGCGGGGTCGTGGGTGACGACGAGCAGGGCACAGTTCCGAGTCCTCGGCAGGTCGAAGAGGAGGTCCGCGACGAGGTCCCGGGTCCCGGCGTCCAGTGCTCCGGTCGGTTCGTCGGCCAGCAGCAGCGCCGGTTCGCCGATCAGCGCACGGGCGACCGCGACGCGTTGGCGTTCGCCGCCGGACAGTTCACCGGTGAGTGCGCCGTCTGCCCGCACGCCGAGCTCCGCCAGGAGCTCGTGGCTGCGCCGGTAGGCGTCCTCGCGGGGGACGCCGTCCAGGAGTGCGGAGATCGCGACGTTCTCCACGGGGGACAGCTCCGCCAGCAGCTCACCGAACTGGAAGACCATGCCGATGTTCTTCCTGCGGTGCCGGGAGAGGCGGCGGCCTTTCATTCCGACCACGTTCTCGCCTGCCACCATGACCTTTCCCGCCCTCGCGGGGACAAGGCCAAGGACGATGGACAGCAGCGAGCTCTTGCCCGAACCGGAGGGCCCGGTCACGGCCAGGGATTCACCGGCGCGCACCTCCAGGTCCACGCGGTCCAGGAGCGGTCTGTCGTCGATCTCGTAGGTGAGGCCTGCGATGTGCAGGGGCGGGGAGGGCGTCACGGATTCCTGTCTGCTTTCACGGGTACAGAGCTGCCCGGGGCTCGTGCGCCCCGGGCAGGTCACAGCGGACCGACCGGCCCGGTCAGTCGCCGGTGACGATGTGGTCGTCGCTCCACCAACGGCCGCAGTCGTCGGGCCAGTTGTTGATGACGACGCACGCGCGGGCGTCCCAGACCTTGCTGCCGACGCCGCTGTAGGTCCTCTTGCCGCTCCCCTTCTTGTTCCAGAGGGTGAACTTCCTGGTGTCGTGGGCTCGGCGGTTGTACTCCGCCTTCACGGACCGGCCGTCGGCCTTGCGGTCGGCGAGACCGATCTTGCTGTTGGTGCCGTAGCTCCACGCGGCCGCGTAACCGCCGTTCGAGGACGTCACGGAGATGTCCTGCGCGACAGCCAGCGTCGACCCCGCCGCCAGTGCCATACCGAGGGTCACCACGGCGATCCGTGAGAGGGACCTGTTGCGTATTGACATTCTTTTTCGTTCCCCATCATGTGTGGCAGACGATCCACGCCCTCAATGGCGTGGACTTCCGTCAGCGAAGGTCGTACGAGAGGTTCTCGCGCGCCACCCGCTGAACGCTCTTCAGCCTGGCGTCCTCTTCCGGGAAGAGTTCCAGCATCTCGTAGGCGTAGGACGCCGCCTCGATGGAACGGCCGGAGCAGATTTCCTCGTAGAGGATCCAGGAACCGCCGCGGACCACGTCGAGGCACTTTTCGGCGATCTCGTCCTGCTCGCCGTGGACCAAAGCGTGCAGGACCCACATCAGCTGATGCCGGTGCTCGTACGGGGCGCCCGCCGCGAGCGCCGCCATGACCATGCTCGCCGTGGCCACGGCGGGCCGCATGAGGTTCGACTGCACCACGGCGTGGTTGTCCGCCCAGCCCTCCCCGAGGTCCTCCGGAGGCGGGCCGCTCAGAGAGCGCAGGAAGTCCCGCGGAATGTGCTCGGCCGATCTGCGGCATCCGCACGTCATTCCAGCCCAGTCATGCCGGGAGATTTCCACCTGCAAGAGATCGAAAGAATTCACTGCCCTCACCTCAGCCTGTCCCAACGTCCACCCTTGACGTGCTGCACACCGTCGATGAACTGAGGTGGATCGTAGTCGTGCTGGCAGTTCACGCAGACTTTCTTGTTCCTCGTGACCTTGGAGGCACCGTCCTTGACGACATGCTTGGCGTTCGTGAACTTGACCTTTGAGGCATCGCCCCCGAGAGCGAAGCACACATTGCCCTCGGCGCAGTAGCTCGCCCCCGGGTATCTGCCGCCGGAGGACGCGAGGGCGATCTCCCCGGTCTCGGTGTTGACAGCGCCCACATAGGTGCGATTGCCCGTCTTGCGCGTGTAGTTCTTCAGGGCGAAATCGTCGACCATGCTCTCGGCCTCCGCGAGCCGCCCCTCGGGGGTCCAGCCGGACGGCGGGGCGTGCGTCTCCAACGCGGCCGGCGTGATCTTCTTCCCGGCCCAGCCCCGGTTGGACGGAAGCTGAAGCGACCACTGCGAGAGGTCGTCGGCCGAGGCGCCCGACTTCCCGAAAAGCCCCTTGCCGTAGCGGAAGGCGGGCCCGAGGAGTGGGGCGAGGCCGCCGCCCGCGGCCCCGATCAACAGATCGGAGGGGCTGGTCGGCTGGCACTGAACCGTGTTCACGGCGTACGTGTAGCCCGCTCCGATGGCGGCGTCCGTCACCGCCGCCACCGCCAGGGCCCGCCCCCCGGAAAGACCGAGCGAGGTGGCGAAGCCCATCCCCGCGGGGGCGAGGAACCCGGCACCCGCGCCGATCACGGCGCCCTTGGCGGTGGCCCCCGCGAAGTCCCCCCAGTCGAAGTCGTCCTGGTGCGTCAGGGCGTAGACGCCGCCGCCGATGACACCGCCGATGGCGCCGCCGATGCACCACGGGCACGCCCCGGACGGGTCGGCGAGGTTCGACGGGTCGTTGTTCACGTAGGCGTAGGAGGACTTGCTGGAGTTGTCGAGGGCCGCCGGGACGGGGTCCTGCGTCGTGAAGCGGCTCTGTCCGGTGTCGTAGGAGCGGGCGCGCAGCAGGAGCCTGTCCGGCAGGTACTGGTCCTTGTACTGGCCCGTGTACCCGAAGATGCTGCTCTGGCCCCCGCTGACCGTCGCCTTGCCGGTGGATTCGCCCCACGGACCGTAGGTGTAGCGGTAGTTGTCCTTGCCCGCCGAGTCGAAGACCGTGCCGACGGAGTTCTGGCGGTCCTGGGTGAAGTGGAAGGTGCCCTGCGTGCGGTCCATGGACCGTGCTGTGCCGTCGGGGTCGTAGCGGTAGTCCGCCATCAGCGCACCGGCGCTGTCGGTGTCGGTGGCCACCTGCGGCAGCGGGTTGTTGATGTCCCAGCGGGAGGTGCGGGCGAGCTTGCTGTTCTTCTGACTGACGGTACGGTTGCCGTCCGCGTCGTACAGGAACGCGTAGGCGTTGGAGCCGACCTTGGCCGTCTTGACCCGGCCCAGCGGATCGTAGGTGTAGGTGTCGGCGCCGTCCTTGGTCTGGTTGCCGTCCGCGTCGTAGCCGAACTCGGTGGTCGTCGCCCCCTTCTTCGCGGAGCTGAGCCGGTCGGCCTCGTCGTGCTCGTACGTCGTCGTGGTGCCCGACGCCGTCGCGGAGTCGAGGTTGCCGACCTTGTCGTACGTGTACGTCTCGCCGCCGGTGCCGGGCAGGCAGGACGCGGTGCCCGTGTCGGTGCACGCCCGCTTCATCCGGCCCGCGCTGTCGTACGCGTACCGCGAGGGCTTGCCGCCCTTGGGGGTGTCCGTGATGATCCGGCCCGCGTCGTCGTACGCGAAGGAGTTGCTGCCCGACGGGGTCGTCAGGGAGGCCAGGCGGCCCGCCCGGTCGTAGGAACGGCTCTCGGTGCGCGCCGTCGTCGTCGGCAGTGTCACCGAGGTGAGGTTGCCCGCCTCGTCGTACTGGTAGCCGGTGTCCTTGCCGTCGGTCCTCTGGGTCTTGACCCGGCCGGTGTCGTCGTAGGTGTAGGAGATCGCCCGGCCGTCCGGATACGTGCGGGACTTGAGGGTGTCGTCCGTGTTCCACCGGTAGGTGAAGGGTTTGGCGGCGCCCGGCGACGTGATCGTCTCGACCTTGTCGTCCTTGTCGTACGTGAGCGTGCGGGAGCCGGTGGCGTCCTTGACCGTGAGGGGTCGGCCCGCGTCGTCGTAGGTGTACGACTGCGCCGGCGTGCCGTCGGAGTAGGTGACCTTGGTCGGCAGGAGCCGGGCGTCCACCGTCGTGGTGATGGTCTGGTGGCGCGCGTTGGTGACTGTGGTGCGGTTGCCCTCGGCGTCGTAGGTGTAGCCGACGGTCTCGCCCCGTGGGTTCGTGACCGACGTCATCCGGCCTTCGGCGTCGTAGCCGTACTTCGTGACGTGGGAGTTCGCGTCCTTGCTGGTCTCCAGGAAGCCGGCCTTGTCGTAGGCCGGGTCCGTGGTGCCGCCGTCGGGATGGGTGACGAGGTCGACGCGGTTCAGCGCGTCGTAGGCGTAGACCGTCGGCTTGTTGCCGGGCTCGGCCACCGCGGTGACGTTGCCGACCGCGTCGTACTCCGTTGTCGCCTTGTGCCCCAGCGGGTCGGTGACCGTCGTGGCGTGGCCCGCCGCGTCGTAACCGTACGTCCAGGTGTATTCGGCGGGATCGGCGCCGGCGGCGTTGCCGCGCGGGTCGACCGACGTGGCGAGGCGGCTGTCCCCGTCGTAGGTGTAGGTGGTGCGTTCCTTCGCCGGGGAGACCTCGGCGGTCAGGTTGTCGTCGTCGTCGTACTCGTACCGGGTGATGTGGCTCGACCACGTCTTCGAGGACTCCAGGCGGCCCTCGTCGTCGTAGGCCAGCGTGGTGCCGTGGCCGAGGCCGTCGACCGTCCTGGTGACGGAGCCGTTGTCGTCGTACTCCACCGAGCGGGTGTGGCCGAGCGGGTCGGTCGTCGACAGCGGGCGGTCGTCGGCGTCCCAGGTGAACGCGCTCGTCCTGCCCTGCGGGTCGGTGACGGACGTGCGGTTGCCAACCTTGTCGTAGCCGAACTTCCAGGTGTGGTCGGCCTGCTTCGCACCCTCGGTGTTGCCGCGCGCGGTCACCATCCGCGACTGGCGTCCGGCCTTGTCGTACAGGTACGAGGTGGTGCCGCCGGTGCGGTCGGTGACCGACGCGACGCGGCCCGCCTGGTCGTAGCCGATGATCCGCTTCTTCCCCACGGGGTCGGTGACCTCCGTGGGGCGGCCCGCGTCGTCGTACGCGTACGTCGTGACGTGCTTGTTCGCGTCGGTGCGGGTGAAGAGACGTCCGATCGGGTCGTAGTCGTACGCCGTGACTTTGCCGCGCGCGTCTGTGACCGTCTCGAGGCGGTCGGCCGCGTCATAGGTGTAAGCGGTGGTGTACTTCGCCGGGTCCGCGCCGGTCTCGTTGCCCCGCGGTTCGACGGCCGTCTTCAGGCGTCCGGACGCGTCGTACGTGAAGGTGCTCCTGCCGCCTTCGGGCTTGGTGACGGACGTCAGGTTGCCGTCGTCGTCGTGGCCGAAGCGAGTGGTCTCGCCGCGTGCGGACGTGGCTGTCTCGACAAGGCCCGTCGCCGCGTCGTACGCGTATGTCACCGGTTTGGTCAGCGGTCCGTCGACCGAGGTCAGCTGGTTCTTCGCGTTGTACCCGAAGACCGTCTTGTTCGACTCGCCGTCCGTGTGCGACTCGACGTTGCCGGCCTTGTCGTACGACCACGTCTCGTCGGAGGCTCCGGAGGAGCGGCGCTTCAGGCGGCCCGTGGTGTCGAAGTCCCACTGCGTCTCGCGGGTCTCGGCGTCCACCGCGCTGGTGCGGTTGAAGTGCTCGTCGTAGCGGTAGTAGCTCCTGTTGCCGAGCGGGTCGAGCTGGGTGAACAGGACGTTCCTGTAGTAGATGTCCGTCCAGACGCCGCCGTCCGGCGCCGTCATGTCGGCCTGGTCGAACTCGCCGTTCCTGCGGTACGCGAAGCGGGTCTCCTGCTTGGCCCCGTCGGTCTGGGACGTCACCCGTCCCTTGTCGTCGTACACGTTCTGCGTGACGACCTTGCCGTCGGCCCCGGTGACCTCGTCCAGGAAGCCGCCCGAGTCGTAGCCGTACCTCTCGGTGGCGCCGTCGAGGGCCTTCACCGCGGTGAGCCGGCCGTCGGTGTAGTCGTAGTCGACCAGACGCCCGTCGGCCAGCGTCAACCGGTCGAGACGGTCACCGGAGTAGGAGAGCGTGGCCGCGCGCCCGGCAGCGTCCGTGATCTTCGTTGGTCTGGTGCCGGTGTACTCCAACGTCAGACCGCGTGCGGTCCGGTCCTTCAGCGCGGAGAGGCGGCCCTCGGAAGTGAAGGAGTAGACCCGGTGGTCGGCCGTCGTCAGCCGGTAGCCATTGCCGTCGGCGGACAGCGTGGAACGGGCCTGCCCGGGGGCCGCGTACGCTCCGCCGCTCTTCTTGGCATATGTGTGCCGGGCGCCACCTTCACCGATGAGGACCACATCGCCGTCGGACCGCACCGAGAGCCGGGTCTCCCAGGGGAGCTGCCAGCCCTTGCCGAGCGCTCCGGTTTCGGCGTTGTCCGAGGAGTACACGCGCCCCACGGTCAGCGGCACGCCCGGCGCCGCCACACGGGCGTCGGTGAAGGACTCGGTGAACGCGCCCGTCGCGGTGTTCACCGGGTCCGCACGCAGTACGGTCGTCCCCGCCGAGCCGCTCGCGTCGCCGCACAGCGCGGCGCAGGCAGCGCCTTCCGGCAGGGCCGGAACCATGTAGAAGAGGTTGTACGAGCCGCACGACTCCTTATCCGTGGGGTCGTCGGCCACGGTCGTGCAGACGTAGACGAAGTACGACGGGCTGGAGCTGTCGCACACCGTGGTCGGCAGCGTGATGGACGCGTTCACCACGGGGAACGTCCGGCCCGTGTTGAGCGTCGGCGCCTGCACGGTCTGTCCGAAGTCCAGGACCTTGTCCGGTGTGCCCGCGCAGTAGTCCGTGACCTTCCAGCGCACCTTGACGGGGTGCACCTCGTCGTCCGCGCCCCCGGTCTGCCAGATCGCCGCCGACACCTGGAGCGGTTCGCCCGGCACCGCGGCGCCGATGTGGTTGCCCAGAGCCATCAGCCAGCCGCCCTGCTGGGCGGCGGTGTTCCCGAACGGGTCCACGGTGTACTGGTAGAGCGATCCGCTGGAGTACGAGGGCCCGGCCGCGTCGGCCTTCGCCCGCACGGCCGACCTCGACGCCCGCTGACCGTGTGCCCCTTGCTTCGCCGCTCGCTGATTGCGCTCGAACAGCGCCATCTGGCGGGCGGTCGCGGGGCGGCTCTTCGTCGTCGGCAACTCGTGCGACTTCGCGCCCTCGCCACGGACCGCGGTCTGCGCGCGCCGCTCCGCGGGCGTCATGGGCTTCTGCACCGCGGCGGGCACGGGCATGCGCCCCGTGCTGCCGACCGGCCGTACGGCGGGCTCGCCGTCGTCGGCCGACACCTTCCCCAGCCATCCGCCGCCCGCCACCACAGACAGCACGAGCACGACCATCAGCGCACGCAAGCGCGCAGAGGCTATCGCCAGCACGACCCTGTTCCCCCCGAGTACCTTCACAGCTGTGGCCAGCTGTGTACAGATCGTGAAGGACTTTGATGCACAGGCCATCAAATGACAAGGACGGAAAAGGAGGATTTGGCACGCCTCACGCCGTTACGCCCGACAGTCTTTACTGATCCGAAACAAAGGGCAAACCAGTCACAGACCTGAGGCGTGGCCCTCACCGACGGAGACCGCCCGTCCGGGCGGCGGCCTCGACGCAGTGCCGCGTGCCGCCGGCCGGGGCCAGGCCCCTCGCGGGACGCCAGGGCGTCGAGAACCCTGCGCCCATGGCCGACATCGCCCCGCTGTCCGCCCGCTTCACCGTGACCGGCCCGGCCACCGGACGTGTTCGCCACGCAATCCAGTGCCGCCACTCAGTCCAGCACCGCCACTCCGTCCAGCTCCACCATCGCCTGCTCGTCCCAGAGGCGGGCCGTGCCGATCACCGCCATCGCGGGGTAGTCGCGGCCCGCCAGCTTCTTCCAGATGCGGCCCAGGTCGGGGGCGCAGGCCCGGTAGTCGGTGACGTCCGTGGCGTAGACGGTGACGCGGGCGAGGTCGGCGGGGGTGCCGCCCGCGTGGCGCAGGGCGGTGAGGAGGTTGGTGAGGGCGCGCTCGAACTGCTCGGGCAGCGTCACTCCGGTGACCTTGCCCGCGCCGTCCAGCGCGGTCTGCCCCGCGAGGAACACGAGGCGTGACCCGGTGGCCGTGACGGCGTGCGAGAAGCCGGTGGCGGGGGACAACTCGGCGGGGTTGAGCCGGTGCAGGGTCATGGGGCTACGACTCCTCGGTCGAGGTGGAAGGGGGCGTTCGTGCAGGCGCCCCGTCAGGGGCGCGGGGAACTGCGCGACAAGCCACAACGCGCCCGCGGACGGGGACGCGCTCGCGGACGGGGACGCGCACGGGGACGGGGACGCGCACGGGGGACGTCGGCGGCATCGGCACCCGGCGGGGCACTCACCCGTACAGCTCCTTCGCGATGATCGACCTCTGCACCTCGCTCGCCCCCTCATAGATACGGGGCGCCCGCACCTCGCGGTAGAGGTGTTCCAGGAGGTGCCCCCGCTGGAGCGCCCGCGCGCCGTGCAACTGGACGGCCGCGTCGACCACGTACTGCGCCGTCTCCGTGGCCAGCAGCTTCGCCATCGCGGCGCGGCGCGCGATGCCGGGCCCCCGCGCCCCCTCGCGGTCGTACGCCGCGGCCGCCGCGTAGACCATCAGGCGCGCCGCCTCCGTACGGGTCGCCATCTCGGCGACCTGGTGGGCCACCGACTGGAGGTCCGCCAAGGTCCCGCCGAACGCGTCCCGCCGCGCGGTATGGGCGAGGGTCGCGTCCAAGGCCGCGGACGCCATGCCCACCGCGAACGCGCCGACGCTGGGCCGGAACCGGTTCAGCGTGGTCATCGCCACGCGGAAGCCGCGGTCCACCTCGCCGATGACGTCCTCGGGGCCGACGCGGACGCCGTCGAAGGCGAGCGCGCCGATCGGGTGCGGGGAGAGCATGTCGAGGGCGGTGCCGGTCAGGCCCTCGCGGTCGGCGGGGACCAGGAAGGCGGTGACGCCGCGGGCCCCAGCGCCCTGTGCCGTACGGGCGAAGACGGTGTAGAAGTCGGCCTCGGGGGCGTTGGAGATCCAGCACTTCTCGCCGGTCAGGCGCCAGCCGCCGGGACCGTCGGGGACCGCCGCGAGGGACAGGGCCGCCGCGTCCGAGCCCGCCCCCGGCTCGGAGAGCGCGAACGCCGCGACGGCGCGGCCCGCCGCGGCCTCGGGCAGCCACCGCTCGCGCTGGACGGCGGTGCCGTACGCGTGCACGGGGTGGGCGCCGAGCCCTTGCAGCGCGAGCGCGGTCTCGGCCTCGGTGCAGGCGTAGGCGAGGGATTCACGCATCAGGCAGAGCCCCAGGGCTCCCGAGCCGACGTCCTCACCTCCGGGCCGCCCGGCCGTGCCCGGCCCCTCGAACAGCCGCCTCAGCAGCCCCAGCTCCCCCAGCGCCTCGACCAGTGGCCGGTTCACATGGCCGGGGGTGCCCTTCTCCGCCAGGGGACGCAGGCGGTCGGCGGTCAGTGTGCGCAGCTCCGTACACCAGGTGGTTTGTGCTGGATCGAGAGAGAATGTCGGCATCCCCGGCCCCTCCTTTATCGCGCACCGTTGACTGTCGTCACCATCACGATACGCTCGTCGGGCGAGCCCACCACAGCGCCCGTCCGGCAGGCAAGGGGGCAGAGCCGCCATGGCAACCACCGGCATCCCAGGGCTGACACCGTCCGGTCACGCGGACAGCTTCGCCAGGGACCACCTCCCGCCGCGCGAGCAGTGGCCCGCCCTCGTCCACGACCGCCCCGAACTGCACTACCCAGCCCGCCTCAACTGCGGCGCCGAGCTGCTCGACCGGACGGTGGCGCGGCACGGCGCCGGGCGTCCCGCCTTCCACGCCGCGTCCGGCGAGACCTGGACGTACGGCGAACTGCGCGGCCACGTCGACCGGATCGCCCACGTGCTCACCGAGGATCTCGGCGTCCTGCCCGGCCGGCGCGTGCTGCTCCGCGGGCCCACCACCCCGTGGCTCGCGGCCTGCTGGCTCGCGGTGATGAAGGCGGGCGCCGTCGCCGTGACCGTCCTCGCCCAGCAGCGCGCGCAGGAACTGGCCACCATGTGCGAGATCGCCGAGGTGCGGCACGCCCTGTGTGACGTGCGGTCCGTCGACGACCTGAGCAAGGCCGGGGTGCCCGGCCTCGGCATCACCACGTACGGGGGTGACGGGCCCGAGGACCTGCTCGTGCGCGCCGCCGGACACCCCGAGCGGTACGACGCCGTCGACACCGCCGCCGACGACGTCGCGCTCATCGCGTTCACGTCAGGTACCACGGGACGCCCCAAGGGCTGCATGCACTTCCACCGCGACGTGCTCGGCATCGCCGACACCTTCGCACGGCACATACTGAAACCGACCCCCGACGACGTGTTCGCCGGCAGTCCCCCGCTCGGCTTCACCTTCGGCCTCGGCGGACTGGTCATCTTCCCGCTGCGCTTCGGCGCCTCGTCCGTCCTGCTGGAGCAGGCGGGCCCCAGGCAACTCCTCCCGGCCATCGGACGGCACGGGATATCGGTGCTGTTCACCGCCCCGACCGCGTACCGCACGATGCTGGACGAGCTCGACGCGTACGACGTCTCCTCCCTGCGGCGCTGCGTGTCGGCCGGCGAGAACCTGCCCGCGGCCACCTGGCAGGCCTGGAACGAACGCACCGGACACCGCATCATCAACGGCATCGGCGCGACCGAACTGCTCCACATCTTCATCTCCGCCGCCGACGACGCGATACGGCCCGGCACCACGGGACGTCCCGTCCCCGGCTGGCACGCGCGCGTGGTCGACGATTCCGGCGCCCCGGTACCGGACGGCGAGCCCGGACTGCTCGCGGTGCGCGGCCCCGTCGGCTGCCGCTACCTCTCCGACGAGCGCCAGCTCCAGTACGTACGGCACGGCTGGAACATCACCGGCGACACCTACGTCAGGGACGCCGACGGCTACTTCCGCTACGTCGCACGCGCCGACGACATGATCATCTCCGCCGGGTACAACATCGCGGGCCCCGAGGTCGAGGAGGCCCTGCTGCGCCACCCCGACGTGGCGGAGACGGCGGTGGTCGGCCACCCCGACGAGCTGCGCGGACAGGTGGCCGTGGCGTACGTGGTCCCGCGCGCGGGGACCGAGCCCGACGCGGCCGGGCTGCGGGACTTCGTGAAGGCGGAACTGGTGCCCTACAAGTGCCCCAGGGAGATCGTCTTCCTGGACGCGCTGCCCCGGACCGCGACCGGCAAGCTCCAGCGCTTCCGGCTGCGGGGCCCGACAGCGGGCGGGCCGGGGCCCGTAGAGTGATCACGTGTCCGAGCAGCACACTCCACGGTCCCTGATCGTCACCTTCTACGGCGCCTACGGTCGCGCCGCGCCAGGCCCCGTCCCGGTCGCCGACCTGGTGCGCCTCCTCGCGCCGGTCGGCGTCGACGCGCCCTCGGTGCGCTCGTCGGTCTCGCGGCTCAAGCGGCGCGGGCTGCTCGTGCCCGCCCGCACGGAAGGAGGGGCGGCGGGGTACGCGCTCTCGCCGGACGCCCGTCAGCTCCTGGAGGACGGTGACCGCCGCATCTACGGCACGGCCGCCGCCGGGCGCGAGGGCGGCTGGGTCCTCGCCGTGTTCTCCGTGCCCGAGGCCGAGCGGCACAAGCGGCACGTGCTCCGCTCCCGCCTGGCGGGCCTGGGCTTCGGCACGGCCGCGCCGGGCGTCTGGATCGCCCCCGCGCACCTCTACGAAGAGACCAGGCACACCTTGGAGCGCCTGCAACTGGCCTCCTACGTGGACCTGTTCCGCGGCGAGCACCTGGGCTACGCCCCGACCGCCGAGGCGGTGTCCCGCTGGTGGGACCTCACCTCGCTGGCCAAGCAGCACGAGGCGTTCCTCGACCGCCATGAGCCGGTGCTCCGCTCCTGGGAGGCGCGCGAGGGCGCCGACCCGGCGCCGCGGGAGGCGTACCGCGACTACCTCCTGGCCCTCGACTCCTGGCGGCAGCTCCCCTACGCCGACCCCGGGCTCCCCGCCGAGCTGCTCCCCGCCGACTGGCCCGGCGCCCGCTCGGCCGCGGTGTTCACGGCGCTCGACGGCAGGCTCCGGGCGGCCGGGGCGCGCTTCGTCACGCCGGATGCCGGCTCTTGAGCGTCAGCCGCGGCTTCGGGGCGTCCGTGCGGCCCGTCTGCGGGCGGCGGCTGCCCGCGCGGTACTGGATCGGCCAGGGGGCGCCCGGACCCTCGTAACCCTGTTCGGCGGCCGCGTGCAGCGTCCAGTGCGGGTCGTAGAGGTGCGGGCGGGCCAACGCGCAGAGGTCGGCGCGGCCCGCGAGGAGCAGGGAGTTGACGTCGTCCCAGGACGAGATGGCGCCGACCGTGAGCACGGGGATGCCCGTCTCGTTGCGGATGCGGTCGGCGTAGGGGGTCTGGTAGGAGCGGCCGTAGGCGGGGCGTTCGTCGGCGACGACCTGGCCGGTGGAGACGTCGATCGCGTCGGCCCCATGGGCGGCGAAGGCGCGGGCGATCTCCACGGCGTCCTGTGCGGTCGTGCCGCCTTCGGCCCAGTCGGTGGCGGAGATCCGGACGGTCATCGGCTTGTGCGCCGGCCATGCCTCGCGGACCGCGTCGAACACTTCGAGGGGGAAGCGGAGCCTCGCTTCGAGTGTGCCTCCGTACGCGTCCGTGCGCCGGTTCGTCAGCGGGGAGAGGAACCCGGAGAGCAGATAGCCGTGCGCACAGTGCAGTTCGAGCAGGTCGAAGCCCGCCCGCTCGGCGCGCGTGGCCGCCGCGACGAACTCGTCCCGGATCTCCGCCAGACCCGCCCCGGACAGCTCGTGCGGGGTCTGGCTGCCCGGCTTGTACGGGAGCGGGGACGCGGCCCGCAGCGGCCAGTTGCCCTCGGGCAGCGGGTCGTCGATGCCCTCCCACATCAGCTTCGTGGAGCCCTTGCGGCCCGAGTGGCCGAGCTGCACGCCGATGGCCGTACCGGGGGCCCGCGCGTGCGCGAAGTCGGTGATCCGCCGCCAGGCCTCGGCCTGCTCAGCGGTGTAGAGCCCTGCGCAGCCCGGCGTGATGCGGCCGTGCTCGCTGACGCACACCATCTCCGTCATGACCAGGCCCGCGCCGCCGAGCGCCCTGGCACCCAGGTGGACGAGGTGGAAGTCGCCGGGGACGCCGTCCACGGCGGAGTACATGTCCATCGGCGAGACGACGACGCGGTTGCGCAGGGTCAGACCGCGCAGCCGGAAGGGCGTGAACATCGGCGGAGTGCCCTGCGGGCAGCCGAATTCGCGCTCGACGGCGCGGGTGAAGTCCGCGTCGCGCAGCCGGAGGTTGTCGTGGGTGACGCGGCGGCTGCGGGTCAGGAGGTTGAAGGCGAACTGGCGCGGCGGCTGGTCGAGGTGGTCCGCGATCCGCTCGAACCACTCCAGGCTCGCTCGGGCCGCGCGCTGCGTGGAGGCGACCACCGGGCGGCGCTCGGCCTCGTACGCCTGGAGCGCCGCGGGCAGGTCCGGCTGCTCCTGGAGGCAGGCGGCGAGGGCGAGGGCGTCCTCGACGGCGAGCTTGGTGCCGGAGCCGATGGAGAAGTGGGCGGTGTGCGCGGCGTCGCCGACCAGGACCGTGTTCCCGTGCGACCAGTGGGAGTTGACGACCGTGCGGAAGGTGGTCCAGGAGGATTTGTTGCCGCGCAGGGGGCGTCCGCCGAGCGCGTCCGCGAAGATCTTGGCGCAGCGTTCGGTGGACTCGCGCTCGTCGAGCCCGTCGAAGCCGGCCGCCTCCCACACCTCCTCGCGCATCTCGACGATGACGGTGGAGGCGTCGCGCGCGTAGGGGTAGCCGTGGAGCTGCATCACGCCGTGCTCGGTCTCGGCGATCTCGAAGCGGAACGCGTCGAAGGCGAAGTCGGCGGCCAGCCAGATGTACCGGCAGCGGTGCGTCGTGAGGTGCGGCCCGAAGGCTTCGGCGTGCGCCTCGCGGGTGAGGCTGTGCACGCCGTCCGCCGCGACGACCAGGTCGTACGCCGTGGAGAGCTCGGCGGCGGGCGGCGCCTCGGCGCGGAAGCGGAGCTCTACGCCCAGGCCGCGGCAGCGCTCGTGCAGGATCTCCAGGAGCCTGCGGCGGCCGAGCGCGGCGAAGCCGTGGCCTCCGGAGGTGTGCCGCCGGTCGCGGAGCACGATGTCGATGTCGTCCCAGCGCACGAACTCGGCCTGGAGGGCCGCGTAGACCGCGGGGTCGGCGTGCTCGATGCCGCCGAGGGTCTCGTCGGAGAGGACGACGCCGAAGCCGAAGGTGTCGTCCGGGGCGTTGCGCTCCCAGACGGTGACCTCCCGGGCGGGGTCCAGGCGCTTGAGCAGCGCGGCGGCGTAGAGACCGCCGGGGCCGCCGCCGATGACGGCGATGCGGTGCGCTGTGCGGGCGGCGCTCGGGGCCGGGACGGCGCTTGGAGTGGGGGCGGGGCCGGTGTCTTCGGCGGGGGCGGTGATTTCGGTGGGGGCGGTCTTCATCGGCCCTGCCACTTCGGGGGGCGCTTCTCGGTGAACGAGGCGTGGAACTCCGCGTAGTCCTCACCGTTCATGAGCAGCGCCTGGGTGGCCGCGTCCAGCTCCACGGAGGCCGCGAGCGGCATGTCGAGCTCGGCGGTGAGCAAGGCCTTGGTCTGGGCATACGCGAGGGCGGGTCCTTCGGCGAGGCGGCGCGCGAGGGCCTGCGCGGCCTCGGCGGCCTTGCCCTCCTCCGTCAGCTCGCTGATCAGGCCGATCCGCTCGGCCTCGGGGGCGCGCACCGGCTCGCCCAGCATGAGCAGGCGCGTGGCGTGGCCGAGGCCGACGACGCGGGGCAGCAGGTAGGCGGCGCCCATGTCGCCGCCGGAGAGCCCGACCCGGGTGAACAGGAAGGAGAACTTCGCCGAGGGGTCCGCGACGCGGAAGTCGGCGGCGAGGGCGAGCACGGCACCGGCCCCGGCGGCCACGCCGTGCACGCCGGCGACGACCGGGAAGGGGCACTCCCTGATCGCCCGCACGACCTGCCCGGTCATGCGGTTGAAGTCCAGCAGCTGGGCCGTGTCCATGGCGAGGGTCGCGCCGATGATCTCGTCGACGTCACCGCCGGAGCAGAAGCCGCGTCCCTCGCCGCCGAGCACGAGCGCGCGCACGGACCGTTCGCGGGAGAGCTCGGCGAGCAGATCGCGCAGGTCGGCGTAGGCACCGAAGGTGAGCGCGTTGAGCCGGTCGGGACGGTCGAGGGTGACCGTGGCGACCCCGTCGTCGACGGCCAGGCGCAGGTGGCGCCAGTCGGGGGTGCGGGTTGCGGAGCCGGTGAAGGGACTCATGAGGTGCGGCCTCCTCGGCCTGGGGGCTGGAGTTCGCTGCCTCACGAAGTTATCACCGAACGGTGACTGTCGTCACGAGCACGCGATACCGCCATACGGGGGTCCTATGCCCCCCAGGTGCCCGACCGTGGTCCCTGTCGATATAGCGCTTACGATTCGTACGGTTGAAAGCAGGACCGCCTGCTGCCCGGAACGGACCCGCCTTGCACGAGCTACCCTCACCCGCCTCCTGGCGCATCGAGCTGCCGCACACCACGGCAGCCGTGCCGGTCGCGCGCGCCCTGGTCCGTACGGCGCTCACCGAGATCGAGTCGCCCGCCGACACCGACACCGCGGAGCTGCTCACCGCCGAGCTGGTCGCCAACGCCGTCGAGCACACCGACGGCAAGGACCCGATAGAGCTGGTCATCGAGCTCCTGCCGACCGGCTGCCAGGTCGAGGTGCGCGATTCGAGCCCGCTGCCGCCCGGCGACCTCACCTCACCCTGCCCCCCGGGGCCGCCGGACCCCTGGCAGGAACACGGCCGCGGCCTCCTCCTGATCCGCACCCTCAGCTCGTCCTGCGGCCACCGCGCCACGGACTCCGGCAAGGCGGTGTGGTTCAGGCTGCCGTCCCGGGGCTGAGGCGCGGCTCAGGCTAGCGTCGCGACCAGTACCGCCTTGATCGTGTGCAGACGGTTCTCGGCCTCGTCGAAGACGACCGAGTACGGCGACTCGAAGACCTCGTCGGTGACCTCCAGGGACGTGGTCCCGAACCTGTCGTGCATCTCGCGGCTCACCTCGGTGCCCAGGTCGTGGAAGGCCGGCAGGCAGTGCAGGAACTTCACGTCCGCGTTGCCGGTCGCGCGCAGCACGTCCATCGTCACGGCGTAGGGCGCGAGGTCGGCGATGCGCTCCCCCCAGACCTCCTTGGGCTCCCCCATGGAGACCCAGACGTCGGTGGCGACGAAGTCGGCACCCCTGACCCCCTCCTCGACCGCCTCGGTGAGCGTGACGCGCGCCCCGCTGGCCTCGGCGAGCTCGCGGGCCGCCGCGATGGTCGCCTCGGACGGCCAGTAGGCGCGGGGCGCCACGATCCGGATGTCCATGCCGAGCAGGGCGCCCGTGACCAGGTAGGAGTTGCCCATGTTCATCCGGGCGTCGCCCAGGTAGGAGAACGAGACATCAGTGAGGGGCTTGGCCGTGTGCTCGGTCACCGTCAGGATGTCGGCGAGCATCTGGGTGGGGTGCCAGACGTCGGTCAGACCGTTGTAGACGGGCACGCCCGCGTGGGCGGCGAGCGTCTCGACGGTGTCCTGGGCGTCCCCGCGGAACTCGATCGCGTCGAACATCCTGCCGAGCACCCGGGCGGTGTCCTTGGCGGACTCCTTGTTCCCTATGTGCGAGCCGGACTGGTCGATGTACGTCGTCGACGCCCCCTGGTCGGCGGCGGCGACCTCGAAGGCGCAGCGCGTCCTGGTGGAGCTCTTCTCGAAGATCAGCGCGATGTTCTTGCCGGTCAGACGCCGCGCCTCCGTCCCCGCCCGCTTCGCCGCCTTCAGCTCGGCGGCGAGAGCGACCAGGCCACGGAACTCGTCGGCGGTGAAGTCCAGCTCCTTGAGGAAGTGGCGGCCGGAGAGGTGGGTGGCCATGGTGGCGCTCCTAGGTGCGGATACGTGGACGGCGAAACCATCGATCGGACTATCGGACTACGGGAACCATTGGAACTATATACGATCAACGACAATTCTATGCATGAGGTCTGTCGAGGCCATCTGTCGAGACCCGGCTCGGCCTGTCGAGACCCGGCTCGGCACGGCCGGCAGGCTGGGTCAGGCCCCCGGCACCGCGTCCCGCTCGACCGGACAGCTCATGCACCGCGGGCCGCCCCGGCCGCGCCCCAGCTCGCTGCCCAGGATCTCGATCACCTCGATGCCCTGCTTGCGCAGAAACGTGTTGGTCGTCGCGTTCCTCTCGTACGCGACCACGACCCCCGGCTCCACCGCCAGGACGTTGCAGCCGTCGTCCCACTGCTCGCGCTCGGCGGCGTGCACGTCCTGGGTGGCCGTGAGGACGCGGATCGAGTCCAGGCCGAGCGCCGCGGCGATCGCCCGGTGCATGTGCTCCGGCGGGTGGTCGGTGACCTTCAGCTCCCGGTCGCCGACGCCCGGCTCGATGGTGTAGGAGCGGAGCATGCCGAGGCCCGCGTACTGCGTGAAGGTGTCGCCGTCGACCATCGTCATGACCGTGTCGAGGTGCATGAACGCCCGTCGCTTCGGCATGTCGAGCGCCACGATGGTCTGCGCCGAGCCCGCCGCGAAGAGCTTGTGCGCCAGCATCTCGACCGCCTGCGGAGTGGTGCGCTCGCTCATGCCGATGAGCACCGCGCCCCTGCCGATCACCAGGACGTCACCGCCCTCGATGGTCGAGGGGTAGTCCGCCTGCCCCTGTGACCAGACGTGGAAGTCCTCGTCGCGGAAGAGCGGATGGTGTTGGTAGATCGCCTCGAAGTGCACGGTCTCGCGCTGCCGGGCGGGCCACCGCATCGCGTTGATGGAGACGCCGTCGTAGATCCAGGCGGACGTGTCGCGCGTGAAGAGGTGGTTGGGCAGCGGGCCGAGCAGGAAGTCGTCCAGGTCCATGCAGTGGAAACGCACGGACGTCGGCTCGGCGTGGAGCTCCAGGAACTCACGCTTCGTCATCCCGCCGACCAGCGCCTCGACGAGCTCGGGCGACGGCATCGTCTCGAACGCGGCCCGGAGGTGGTCCGTGGCCAGCGGGCCGTACTCCTTCTCGTCGAAGACCCGGTCGAGGACGAGGGCGCGGGCCGCGGGCACGTCCAGGGTCTCGCTGAGCAGATCACCGAAGAGGTGCACGGCGACGCCCCGGTCGCGCAGGACGTCCGCGAACCCGTCGTGCTCCTGGCGTGCCCTGCGCACCCACAGGACGTCGTCGAACAGGAGCGCTTCCTTGTTGCTCGGCGTCAGACGCTTGAGCTCCAGATCGGGGCGGTGCAGTATGACGCGGCGCAGCCGCCCGGCCTCGGAGTCGACATGGAATCCCATGGGGTCCATCTTTCCCCGGCGGGACGGACCGCGCGCAGTCAATGCGCTACCTCGTGGCGGCCCCGGGCCGGCCGCGGCCCGTCCAGAACCGCGGCCCGTCTCAGAGCCGTGGGTCCACCGGCTCCGACTCCAGGGCCAGGACCGCGAACACCGCCTCGTGGACGCGCCACAGCGGCTCTCCCTCGGCCAGGCGGTCCAGGGCTTCGAGGCCGAGCGCGTACTCCCTCGTGGCGAGCGAGCGCTTGTGGCCGAGGAAGCGCTCGCGCAGCTTCTCCAGGTTCTGCGGGCGCGTGTACTCCGGTCCGTAGATGATCCGCAGGTACTCGCGGCCACGGCACTTGACGCCCGGCTGCACCAGATGTCCCTGACCGTTCCTGACCAGGGCCGCGACCGGCTTGACGACCATGCCCTCACCGCCGCGGCTGGTCATCTCCAGCCACCAGTCGATGCCGGCGCCGACCGACGCCTCGTCGCCGGTGTCGACGTAGAGGCGCCGGGTGGTCTGGAGCAGCCCGGTGCCGTCGTGCTCGACCATGCGGTCGATCAGGGCGAGCTGTTCGTCGTGCGGGAGCGCGGCGAGGCTGCGGCCCCGGACCGCGAGGATCTGGAACGGCGCGAGGCGCACGCCCTCCAGGCCATCGGTCGGCCAGCAGTAGCGCCGGTACGCCTCGGTGAACGCGGCGGCGTCCCTTGCCCGTTCCCGCTGCCTCGCGAGGAGCGCGCCCACGTCGACACCACGCGCCTTCGCGGCCTCCAGGGCGGCCACCGCGCCGGGGAAGACGGCTCCCGACGCGGCGCCCACGGCCGCGTACTGGGTGCGGAGCAGGCCCGATGCCTTCAGCGACCAGGGCATCAGCTCGGCGTCGAGCAGCAGCCAGTCCGTGTCCAGCTCCTCCCACAGGCCCGCCTCCGTGACGGCGGCGCGCAGCCGGGCAAGAATCTCCTCCGTGACGGTGGAGTCGCCGAAGAACGGGCGGCCCGTACGGGTGTAGAGCGAGCCGGTCGGCGCCTCGCCACCGCCCGGCGCGGCCGGGGTGTCCCCGACGCCGAAGCGCTCGCGGGCCACGTCGGCGTCCCGGCAGACCAGCGCCACCGCACGCGAGCCCATGTGCTTCTCCTCGCACACGACACGGCCGACGCCGTCCTGCGCGTACGAGGCGAAGGCCTCCGCCGGGTGCTCCAGGTAGCCCTCGCGCCGCGAGGTGGGGGTGGGCGCCATGGTCGGCGGCAGGTACGGCAGCAGGCGCGGGTCCACGGCGAAGCGGCTCATGACCTCCAGGGCCGCCGCCGCGTTCTCCTCGCGCACGCTGACGCGGACCCCGATCGGGGTCTCCCCCTCCGGAAGGAAGCCGAAGGCGCGGGGCAGGGTCTCCACCACGCGGCGGCCCCGCACGTCGGCGAGGTCGAGCGGCCGTCCGTCGTGGCCGCCGGGCGCCTCCGGGCGCAGCGGCTTGGCGGGCTCATACCAGACGCGCTCCGCGGGGACGTCGACCAGCTCGCGCTCGGGCCAGCGCAGCGCGGTCAGCCTGCCGCCGAAGACCGCGCCGGTGTCCAGGCAGATGGTGTTGTTCAGCCAGGACGCGGTGGGCACCGGGGTGTGGCCGTAGACCACGGCGGCACGGCCGCGGTAGTCCTGCGCCCACGGGTAGCGCACGGGCAGGCCGAACTCGTCGGTCTCGCCGGTGGTGTCGCCGTAGAGCGCGTGCGAGCGCACCCGGCCCGACGTGCGCCCGTGGTACTTCTCGGGCAGCCCGGCGTGGCAGACGACCAGCTTTCCGCCGTCCAGGACATAGTGCGAGACGAGTCCGTCCACGAACTCCCGCACCTCCGCGCGGAACTCCTCGCTCTCGGCGTCGAGCTGCTCGATCGTCTCGGCGAGGCCGTGGGTGTGCTGGACGGTGCGGCCCTTGAGGTAACGGCTGAGCTTGTTCTCGTGGTTCCCGGGCACGCACAGGGCGGTGCCGGCGCCGACCATGCCCATCACGCGGCGCAGCACGCCCGGGGTGTCCGGGCCCCGGTCGACGAGGTCGCCGACGAACACGGCCGTACGGCCCTCGGGGTGCTCGCCGTCCACGTAACCGAGCTTGCCGAGCAGGGTCTCCAGTTCAAAGGCGCAGCCGTGGATGTCGCCGATGATGTCGAAGGGGCCGGTGAGGTGAGTGAGGTCGTTGTACCGCTTCTCGGTGACGATCGAGGCACGGTCGACCTCCTCGACCCCGCGCAGCACGTGCACCTTCCGGAAGCCCTCGCGCTCCAGGTGGCGCAGGGAGCGCCGCAGTTCGCGCTGGTGGCGCTGGATGACGCGGCGCGGCAGCCCGGCGCGGTCCGCGCGCACGGCGTTGCGCGCCGCGCAGACCTCTTCGGGCACGTCGAGCACGATCGCGATCGGCAGGACGTCGTACTCCCTGGCGAGCTGGACGAGCTGCTTGCGGCTCTCGCTCTGCACGTTGGTCGCGTCGACGACCGTACGGCGCCCGGCGGCCAGCCGCTTGCCCGCGATGTAGTGCAGCACGTCGAAGGCGTCGCCGCTGGCGCTCTGATCGTTCTCGTCATCGGCGACGAGCCCGCGGCAGAAGTCACTGGATATGACCTCGGTCCCCTTGAAGTGCCGCCGCGCGAAGCTGGACTTCCCGGACCCGGTGGCACCGACGAGCACGACGAGGGAGAGATCGGTCACGGGCAGCACGCGGCCGGCGGGGGCGGGGGCCGGAGGTTCAGGGGTGCCGGGAGGCGGGGTGGTTGCCGGAGGTTCCGGGGGGCCGGGGGCGGGGGGTCGCGGGGTGCTCGGGTCGTGCTGCTGGGCGTCGTTGTGGTTCGTCATGCCGCCTTCGCTCCCTTCGCGCGCACGTCCTTGCCGTTCCGCGCCCCTTCGGCCTGCGTGAAGACCGCCATCTGGGTCGGCGGGCCCACCTCGGGGTCGTCGTCGCCGACAGGGGCGAACTCCACCCCGTACCCGTGCCGTCCGGCGACCTCGGTCGCCCAGGCGCGGAACTCCTCGCGGGTCCACTCGAAGCGGTGGTCCCCGTGGCGGGCGTGACCCGCGGGGAGGGTCTCCCAGCGGACGTTGTACTCGACGTTCGGCGTCGTCACCAGGACCGTCCGGGGCCGCGCGGAGCCGAACACCGCGTACTCCAGGGCCGGCAGGCGCTCCACGTCCAGGTGCTCGATGACCTCGCTGAGCACCGCCGCGTCGTACCCCTTCAGCCGCTTGTCGGTATACGCGAGCGAACCCTGGAGCAGCTTGACCCGCCCGGCCTGGCGCTCGCCCATGCGGTCCACCTTCAGCCGCCGCGAGGCGACGGTCAGCGCGCGCATCGACACGTCGACCCCGACGATCTCCGTGTACCGGACGTCCTTGAGCAGCGCCTGCACCAACTGGCCCTGCCCGCAGCCCAGATCGAGGACGCGACAGGCCCCCGACTCGGCCAACGCGGCGAGGATCGCCTCGCGCCGCCGCACGGCGAGCGGCACCGGAGCCTCCTCCGTGTCGCTCTCCTCGTCGACGGCGTTGTCGATCTCGTCGATGTCCGAGTCGTCGGCGTCGGCGAGCCGCACCAGTTCGAGCCGCGCCTTCGCCTCACGGGTCAGGGACCAGCGCCGCGAGAGGTAGCGGCTGGTGATGAGGTCCTGCTCCGGGTGGTCCGCGAGCCAGCCCTCACCGGCCCGCAGCAGCTTGTCCACCTCGTCCGCGGAGACCCAGTAGTGCTTGGCGTCGTCGAGGACGGGCAGCAGCACATACAGGTGCCGAAGGGCCTCGCCCAGGGTCAGCTTCCCGTCCGGCACGTCGAGTACGAGGCGGACGTACCGCGAGTCGCCCCACTCCGGGAACCGCTCGTCCAGCGGGACGGGCTCCACCGACACCGACCAGCCCAGCGGCTCGAAGAGGCTCCGCACCAGCGCGGCACCGCCTCGCGCGGGCAGCGCGGGGACCTCCACGCTCAGCGGCAGCGGCTGCCCGGCCAACTCGGGCCGCGCCTTGCACACGTCGCGCATCGCGCTGGAGAACACCGTGCTCAGCGCCACCGCCAGGAGCGAGGACGCCGCGTAGGGCCGGTCGTTCACGTACTGCGCGAGGGCCGCGTCGGGCGCCCCGCCCTGCCCCTTGCCCTTCGCCCTGCCGCGCCGCACGAGCGCGAGGGGATCGACCTCGAGAAGCAGCGCGGCCGTACAGCGCTCGGCGGTCGCCTCGGGGTAGAGGACGTGCGCCGTGCCGTAGGAGGTGGAGAACGCCTGCGCGTTGTCGGGGTGCTTGTGCAGCAGGAACCCGAGGTCGGTCGCGGGGCGTTCGGGGGTACCGGTGGTGGTGACGGTAAGGAACACGGTGAGTGGGCCTCGAAACGGGGTCTGAGCCGCGGTGCGCAGCGGGCGTCCCGGCGCGGTGCACGCGAGTGCCTCCGGGCCGGGCGCCGATGAACCGCGGCAGTGGAAGTGCGCGCTTCCGGTGATCACGGCGGCACGCCTCTTCAACGTACAGCGATCACCACGGGCACACCCTGGAATTTCCCCCTACCCGTCTACGCCCCACGTGAGGCCCCGATGCCCCCGCGCGAGGCCCCGCGTGGGGCGTGCGCCCCCCGGCGGAAAGCGCGGGAGGAGTGGCGGGCCCCTGCCCTCTCTGCGCACCGTGTGCGCTCCCCGTATGACGTTCAGGCAGGGCGCACGACGGTGATACGCCTGTTGTCAGTCCTGCTCTCGCGCGTGTTCCCGCGCGCGGCATCGCATCGGCATCGGTATCGGTATCGGTATCGGTATCGGCCAGCATCGGCATCGCAGAGGAGTGATCGTATGACGCCGTTCGACACGGGGCGGTTGTGCGCGATCGTCAAGATCCTGGACAAGGCGAGCAGTCATCTCCGTCTGGCGGCCCGGGAGTGCGCCCTCCCCGGCCCCACGACCGCCACGCCCTCCACGGCGTCCGGTCCGGCCTCCGATCCGGCCTCCGATCCGGCGGCCTCGGCCATCGTCGCGCTCCTGCGTGTCTCGGAGCACGCGTCGAGCAGCGTACGGAGGGCACTGGTCCATATACGCAACGGTGAGGCCCAGCGGGCCTGGGACGAGCTCGACACGGCACGCACGGAGCCGTCCGGCGCCGCCCTCGTCCCCGCCGGCATCGCGCAGCCGCTGCCCCCGCGTGTGACCACTGCCCTGCGCCTGATGCTGGGGATCACCGGCTTCTTCCCCTCCGAGACGGAACAGGTCCTCGCACGAGCCGCCGTCCGCTGACCGCCGGGCGCCGGAGGGGTGCGTCCGGCGGCCATGTCTGTGGCCGGGCGGGCCGCCCGGCAGACGGCGGGCGGCAGGCGGCAGGCGGCGGGCTAGGACAGCTGTGACTGCACCTGGGAGGAGATGAGCTCCAGGTGGTCCAGATCGGCAAGGTCGAGGCACTGGAGGTAGATGCGGCTCGCGCCGATCGCCTCGTACCGCCCGATCTTGTCGACGACCTCCGCGGGCGAACCGGCCAGGCCGTTGGCCTTCAGCTCGTCCACCTCACGGCCGATCACCGCCGCCCGCCGGGCCACCTCCGCGTCGTCCTTGCCCACGCAGGCGACAAGCGCGCTGGAGTACACCAGGTCGCCGCCCCTGCGCCCGGCTTCCTCCGCCGCCGCGCGGACCCGTCCGAACTGCCGCTCGCTGTCCTCCAGTGAGGCGAAGGGGATGTTGAACTCGTCCGCGTACCGCGCGGCGAGGCGTGGGGTGCGCTGGGCCCCGTGCCCGCCGATCAGGACCGGCACCTTGCTCTGCGCGGGCTTGGGCAGGGCCGGGGAGTCGGTGAGCTGGTAGTGCTTGCCCTCGAAGGTGAAGGTCCTGCCCTCCTCCGTCGCCCACAGGCCGGTGACGATTTCGAGCTGCTCCTCCAGGCGGGCGAACTTCTCCTTGGGGTAGGGAATGCCGTACGCCCGGTGCTCCTCCTCGAACCAGCCTGCTCCCAGCCCCAGTTCGATCCGGCCGCCCGACATCTGGTCGACCTGCGCCACCTGGATCGCCAGGACGCCGGGCAGCCGGAACGTGCCCGCCGTCATCAGCGTGCCCAGCCGGATCCGCCGGGTCTCCCGCGCCAGCCCGGCCAGCGTGATCCACGCGTCCGTGGGACCCGGCAGGCCGTCGGACGACCCCATGCGGAGATAGTGGTCGGAGCGGAAGAAGGCGTCGAAGCCGAGGTCCTCGGCGGCCTTGGCGACGGTGAGCAGGGTGTCGTAGGTCGCCCCTTGCTGGGGTTCCGTGAAGATTCGAAGATCCATGGCTCCATCCTGCACGCTCGCGCGCCCCTCGGCCCCGCCGGTCCCGCCGGGCGTCCGCCGCCCCGGTCGGGTGAAAATCCGTCGCCACGACGACCCGTGCCCGTCCTCCCCCGTGCCCGGTCGTGCCGGGTGAATGAACGTCGGCCCGGGCGGACCGGACCACCCGGCCCCGCGCCGACACCCGCTCCGGCACCCGCGCCGGCCGCCACACTGACCGCCACTCCGGCCGCCACACTGGCCCCCACACTGACCGCCACGCCGACGGCCGCAGTCGGGGCGTCGCTCGCGTCAACCGCCCTCCCCCGGGGGAGGCGCGTGAGCCGTGCGGGCCACCATGCCCCGGGAAACGGCCCCCGGGGACGGCCCCAGCCGCCGCCCCGTCCGCCCCCGCTTCCGGTGGCGGGTCCGGTCGCTTCCGACGCCGGGCTCATGACGGCCCCGCCGCCGAGTCGGCCTCCGGCAGGCGCTGCTCCCGCGCCGCGAGCCTGCGCAGCATCTCAAGGACCCGGTCCCTGGACTCGTCGGCGGCGTCGATCGCCTCCATGCACTGCCAGTAGACCCCCTCCTCCGCGGCGCCCATGGCTACCCCGACGAGCGCGATGCCGACCTCCCCGAAGAGCCCGTCGAGCGCGACCAGGACCTCCTGGGCGTCGCCGGTCTCCGACAACCGCGCCGCCCGTATGTCCTCGGTGCCGAGACGCGGGGCGTCGAGCACGATGCAGGCCCTGCCGCCGACTTCACTCAGCCCCAGCGCCTCGCCCCGCAGCTCCGGGGGCCCCGCGACCGCGAGGCGGCTGCCGATCGCCTGCGCGAGCGCCTGCGACTGCCAGACCTCCGCGACCACTTCGGCCGGGTCCTCGCACAGCGCGAGGGCACGCCGGTTCGCCTCGATGAGCCGCATCGCGTTCATGAGCCACCCCCCATCCGTCCCGCATCTGTCCCGCATCCATCGCGCACGCATCCCGTACGCATCCCGCACGCATTCGCCGCGCGCCGCCCGAACTCCCGTATCCACTACCCAGAGTGATACCCATCCGGGCGAAAAGCCAGGGGAGACCGGAAATCTGTGGACAACCACGTCGGTTTGGACAAGTCCATAACTCCGGAGAGTGACGAACATCTGGAGAAGGGCACGGGACGAGGGACGCTTTCAGGCTCCCGGCGCCGGAAACCGCCGCTCGTTCCTGTCGATCTTCGCGTCGAGCGCGGCGAGCGGGTCGATCCCCAGGACCTCGCAGAACTGGAGCAGATAGGCGAGGACATCGGCGACCTCGTCCGTCACCCGGTGCGCCGAGTCCGGGCTCGCCATCACGCGCTCCGACTCCTCCGGCGTCAACCACTGGAAGATCTCGACCAGTTCCGACGCCTCCACGCTCAGCGCGGCGGCCAGGTTCTTCGGGGTGTGGTAGCGCCCCCAGTCGCGGGCCGCGGCGAACCCGGCCAGCCTCCGCTGAAGCCCCGCCAGGTCACGCCGCGCGTCCCGCTCTGCATCACGTTCCTCTGTCACGGCTCAAGGTCTACCACCGAGGCGTCGGTGACGCGGGCCGCTGCCGCACCGTCCCGTACCGCCCCGACCAGGCGGATGTGGCCGCGCGCGCAGGTGCGCGCCGCCAGTTCGCCGAGCGCGCGGACCTGCCGTGCGTCCAGGCGGTGGTCGAGGCCGTCGGCGAGGACCGTGAGGGTCTGGCAGGCCTCCGGCACCTCGGCCGCCGGGTCGACGGCGAGCACTCCGGGGCCTGTGAGCAGGACCAACGCCAGGGCCAGGTACCGCAGCTCGCCGTCGCCGAGGCGTGCGAGCGGGGTGCGTACGCCGTCCCCGCGGTCCACGTAGGCGGCGACCGCCCCGTCCTCCGCTTCCTCGGCCGCGACGTCGACGACCGGCCCCGCGAAGCCGTCGCGCGCCGCCGAGACGAGGGCCGCGTGGCGCACGGCGCACTCGGCCCGGGTCCGCCACAGCACCTCGGCGAGGTTGTCGCAGCCGCCGAGGAGACGGCCGCCGCCGATGAGTCCCGCGGGCACCGGGGCGCGCATCCGGCCGGGCCGCGGGTCGCAGGCGAACGCCGAGCGGAGAGCGACCACGACCTGCTCGGCGGCGGCGAGCACCAGGCGCTGCCCGTCGGTGGAGCCCGCCACGCGCAGCGGTACGAGCGCGGTGCCGAGCCGGTCGTCGGGCATCGGGGCCCGCGTCACGGGCGCGGTGCCCGCGGTGTGCCAGGCCGCCTGGACCACCGGCCGCCCCGGGTCACGCAGCGCCGTCTCCAGGAGGACGAGGCCGTCGCGGGTCAGCCGCTCGCCCACGACGCGGAGTTCGGGCTCGGCCTGGACGGCGAGGTCGAGGCGGACGGTGCCCGCGGGGCCGTCGACCGAGCAGCCTATGCGGAACCCGCGCCGCCGCTGCGTGTCGGCGCGGGCGCGTTCCGGTACGCAGGCCATGGGGTCGTCGAAGACGTCGACCAGTTCGGCTCCCGCGCCGAGCCGCGCCAGGGCCTCGTACGCGCGCAGGGCGCTGGACTTGCCGCTGCCGCTGGGTCCCGTGACGAAGGTCAGCGGGCCGAGCGGCAGGACCGCGCCGCGGTGCCCGGCGAAGGCGGACAGCCTCAGCTCGACCACGCGCGGCCGGTCCCTGCCCGTGGGCGGCCACGGGGCCGCGACCGGAGGAAGAACCTGCATGTGAACCCCGTCCTGAACCCCGCCATGGACCCCGCCATGGACCCCGTCCTGCACCCCGTCCTGCACCCCGCCATGGACCCCGTCCTGATCCCCGTCCTGAACCCCGTCCTGATCCCCGCCATGGCCTCCGTCATGTGGGCGCGTCGAGTGACCACCGTCACGTGAGCGCGTCATGTGAGCACCGTCATGTCCGGAAGGTAGGCGGCGGTCTGCCCGGCGAACCGTTCCGTCCGTCCGGCCTTCCTACGATCGGGGCATTAGCGGCGAAGATCCCGCGCGCGGGACGGCCAGAGGTTTAAGGCGGCGCACCGCCGTGCGATCCTGGGCGGGTGAATCTGGAGGACCTCAGACAGTTGCGCCGGGCGCGGGACGTGATGGACCGCGACTATGCCCAGCCGCTGGATGTCCCCGCCCTCGCGCGCGTGGCCCTCATGTCTTCCGGCCACTTCTCGCGCAGCTTCAGGGCCGCCTACGGAGAGACCCCGTACAGCTACCTCATGACCCGTCGCATCGAGCGCGCCAAGGCGCTGCTGCGGCGGGGTGATCTCAGCGTGACGGACGTCTGTTTCGAGGTCGGGTGTACGTCGCTCGGGTCGTTCAGCACACGCTTCACCGAGCTGGTGGGCGAGAGCCCGAGCGCCTACCGGGCACGGTCGCACGAGCCGGGTGAGCCCATCCCCGCGTGCGTGGCGAAGTTCCTTCTGAGACCGGTCAGGAATGGAGAAGCGAAAGCCGCGGGCCGCCCGTAGCTTCTAGGGCATGGACATCAAGCTCTCGCAGTGTTTCATCGCCGTCGACGACCACGACAAAGCCATCGCGTTCTACCGTGACGCCCTCGGCCTGGAGGTGCGCAACGACGTCTCGTACGAAGGGCTTCGGTGGGTGACCGTCGGCTCGCCCTCGCAGCCGGGCGTGGAGATCGTGCTCGAACCGCCGGCCGCCGACCCGGCCACGTCGCCCGCCGACAAGCAGGTCATGGCGGAGCTTCTCGCCAAGGGCCTGCTGCGCGGTGTGATCTTCTCCACCGACGACGTGGACGGCACCTTCGAGCGCGTCAGGACCGCGGGCGGCGAGGTGCTCCAGGAGCCGGTCGACCAGCCCTACGGCGTCCGTGACTGCGCTTTCCGCGACCCGGCCGGCAACATGCTGCGCTTCAACCAGCCGCGCCGCGGATAGCACCGCTCAGGAAGCACCGGAAGCTCAGGAAGCCCCGACGCTCCCGGAAGCCCAGGAAGCTCCGAAGGCGCCGGAAGCTCAGGTCTGGGAGACCGCTTCCACCAGCCCCTGTACCTCCGTGCCGGGCGGCGCCAGGAGGAAGACGTTCTTGTCGACCCGGTGCATGCCGCAGCCGAGGCCGAGGACCACGCCGCTGCTGAAGTCCAGTACGCGCTTGGCCACTTCGGTCTCGGCTCCGGTCAGGTCGAGGAGGACCGGGATCTGCGCCATGACCGTCTCGGCCACCTCGCGGGCGTCCGAGAAGACGTTCACCCGCATCACCACGAAGCGCCGCCGCGTCTCGGTCTCGGCCTCGGGCATCGCACGGTGCCCGGGCCACGAGGGCCATTCGTTGCGGCTGCGCAGAGGTACGACCTGGGCGAGCCCTTCCCACTGTTCATCGGTGACGTCGTGGCGCTGACTGTTACTCACTGGCCCACCCCGTCCTGGCTCGCACGTGAAATCTGCACCGGCCAATTCTTACGCCAAGTCACCCGTTCAGCCCAACACCGACACGAATGACCCGCCGCGAACATCCGGTACGGCTTGTCGCACGTGAGGCGCGATAAGGGCGCCGGGCCTGGTCAGCAGTAGAGTGCGGTCGCGCAGTCCCCTCCCGAACCCCGAGGTAACAGAGTTGAGCCCCGCACCTCCCGCCTCCCCCGAAGGCATACCGGCCGTCACTGTCGTCGGGCTCGGGGCCGACGGCTGGGACGGCCTCTCCGCGGCGTCGCGCGCGGCGCTGGCCGACGCCGAGGTCCTGATCGGCGGCGCGCGCCAGCTCGGCCTGCTGCCGCTCTCCCGCTGCCCCGGCGAGCGCGTCGCCTGGCCCTCGCCGCTGCGCCCCGCCGTGCCCGCCCTGCTCGCCGCCCACGCGGGACGCCGGATCGCCGTCCTGGCCAGCGGCGACCCCATGTTCTACGGTATCGGCCGCGCCCTGACCGAGGAGCTGGGCCCGGGAGCCCTGCGCGTCCTGCCCCACCCCTCCTCCGTCTCCCTCGCCTGCGCGCACCTGGGCTGGCCGGTCGAGGACACGGAGGTCGTCACGGTCGTCGGACGCCCGGCCGCGCGCCTGGCCGCCGCGCTGCACGACGGGCGGCGGCTGCTGGTCCTCAGCGCGGACGCCGCAACGCCGGCCGAGGTCGCCGCCCTGCTGCGCGACCGCGGCTTCGGCCCGAGCAGGCTGCGCGTACTGGAACAGCTGGGCTCCGAGCGCGAGAAGTCGTACGAGGACACGGCCGAGGCCTGGTCACATCCGCCCGGCGACCCGCTGAACATCCTCGCGGTCGAGTGCAGCCGCAGCCCAGAGGCGTTGCGGCTCGGTGCCGTGCCGGGGCTGCCCGACGCGGCGTACGAGAGTGACGGGCAGCTCACCAAGCGGTATGTCCGCGCCGCCACCCTCGCGGCCCTCGCGCCCGCCCCCGGCGAGTTGCTCTGGGACGTGGGCGGCGGCTCGGGGTCGATCGCGGTGGAGTGGATGCGGGCGCACCCCTCCTGCCGTGCGGTCACCGTCGAGAAGAACACCGTGCGCGCCGAGCGGATCGGACGCAACGCCGAGCGGCTCGGCGTCCCCGCGCTGCGCGTCGTCACCGGCGCGGCCCCCGCCGCGCTCACCGGGCTCCCCGTCCCCGACGCCGTGTTCATCGGCGGCGGCCTCACCGCACCGGGTCTGCTCGACGCCTGCTGGGCGGCGCTGCCGGCCGGCGGACGCCTCGTCGCCAACACCGTCACGCTGGAGTCGGAGGCCCTGCTCGCCGACCGCTACCGGCTTCACGGCGGCGAGCTGGTGCGGCTCGCCGTCGCGCAGGCCGTCCCCGTCGGCGGCTTCACCGGGTGGCGCCAGGCCATGCCGGTCACCCAGTGGACTGTCACCAAGAGGTCCGACAACACGAGGTCCGTCAACACGAGGTCCGTCAACGAGTCCGGAATGTCTGGAGAACAACAGCGATGACCGTGTACTTCATCGGCGCGGGCCCCGGCGCCGCCGACCTGATCACGGTGCGCGGCGCCCGGACGCTCGCGGCCTGCCAGGTCTGCCTGTACGCGGGCTCCCTGGTGCCGCGCGAGCTGCTCGCCGAGTGCCCCGAGGGCGCGCGCCTGGTGGACACCGCGCAGCTCGACCTGGACCGGATCACCGCCGAGCTGGTGGGTGCGCACGAGGCGGGTCTCGACGTGGCACGGCTGCACTCGGGCGACCCGTCCGTGTTCAGCGCGGTCGCCGAGCAGATGCGGCGGCTCGACGCGGCGGGGGTGCCGTACGAGGTGGTGCCGGGCGTTCCCGCGTTCGCCGCGGCGGCGGCCGCCCTCAAGCGGGAGCTGACGGTGCCGACCGTCGGCCAGACGGTGATCCTCACGCGCGTCGCCCAGCGGGCCACGGCCATGCCGGAGGGCGAGGACCTGGCCACGCTGGGCCGCAGTGGCGCGCTGCTGGTGCTGCACCTCGCCGCGGGCTACGTGGACCGGGTCGTCGAGGAGCTGCTGCCCCACTACGGCGCCGAGTGCCCCGCGGCCGTGGTCGCCCTGGCCAGCCGGCCCGACGAGGTGATCCTGCGGGGCACGCTGGCGGACATCGCGGACCAGGTGAAGGCCGCGGGCATCGTAAGGACCGCCGTCATCATGGTGGGCCGCACGCTCGGCGCCTCACAGTTCCGTGACAGTCACCTGTACTCGGCGGAACGGGACCGGCACGTCTGCTGAGCGTGTCATCGCGCTCTCCCTGAGTGCTGAGTGAGAGACACGGCCGGCAGCCCTGCCCGGCTCAGCCAGTCGGCTTGATCAGCCGGGCCGGGACTCCCGCGGCCACGGTGCCTGCGGGGACGTCGCGGGTGACCACCGCACCGGCAGCGATCACCGCACCGGCACCGACGGTCACCCCCTGCGTGATCACGGCGGCCGTTCCGATCCATACGTCGTCCTCGATGACGATCGGGGCGAAGGAGAGGTACTCGCGGCGCTCGGCCAGGGGCAGTGGATGGCCTCCGGTGATGAGGCTGACCTTCGGGGCGATCATGACGCCGTTGCCGATACGGATGCCTCCCCTGTCCATGAAGGTGCATCCCTGGTTGACGAAGACGTTCTCCCCGAACGTCGTGTTCAGCCCGTGCTCGGTGAAGAACGGCGGGTAGATCGTCACCGACTCCGGGAGCGGGCCACCGAACACAACGGACAGTAGTTCCGCGCGCCCTTCGCTGTCGCTGAACGGAAGCACGTTCAGTCGGGACGTCGCATCCGTTACCTCCACGATCCGTTCCGCATGGCGCGCGAACTCAGGGGTCTGGACATACATGATCTGCTCTGTGCGGGTGGACATGTGCTGATCTCAGCACCGCGCGGAGCATTCGATCAAACAACCCCGCACCACTCCCGGTACAACCAATGGTTGTGGGAGTGGTCGGGTCGGGGAAGTAGGGTGGCGGCGTGGACATCGAAGCGCTGCGGACGTTCGCGACCGTCGCCGAGACCGGCCAGTTCCAGGCCGCGGCCGACGAGCTGGGGGTCAGCCAGCAGGCGGTCTCCAAGCGGATCGCGGCCCTGGAGAGGCACCTTGACGTCATGCTCCTGGTGCGGACCTCCCGAGGCTCCCGGCTGAGCCCGGACGGGCAGGTCTTCCTGCCGCACGCCAAGAAGGTGGTGGCGGCCGTCGAACAGGCCGAGCAGGCCGTGCGCCCCGGAAGCCGTCCCTTGCGCGTCGACGTCCTCAATCGGCGCATCCTCCCGGCCCAGACCGTCTACCGCTTCTACCGCTCCCGCCCCGGGACGGACCTGCACGCGGTCACGCTGAGCGCGGAGAACGCCGCCCAGGCCGCCCAGGCGGTGCTCGAAGGGACCGTCGACGCGTCCTTCCGTGCCCTGCCGGGAGACCAGGTCCCGACCGGCATCAGCGTCGAACGGCTCCTGGACGCACCCCTGGAGCTCCTGGTCGGACCCGGCCACCCGCTGGCCGACGCGCCCCGGGTCAGCCCCGCGGACCTGGCCGGTCACCGCATCTGGATCCCCGGGATCATGCCGGGCACGGAGTGGGCGGCGTTCTACCGGGCGCTGTCCGAGGCCTTCGGCCTGAGCATCGACGCGCTCGGCCCCAACTTCGGTGACGAGGCCCTGATGGACACGCTGGCCGACTCGGCCTCGCTCGCCACCCTCGTCGGCAGCGGGGACCGGTACCTGTGGCCCCAGACCCACGACCTGCGGCGCATCCCGTTGCACGACCCGACCCCGGTCTACCCGCACATGCTGCTGTTCCGCAGCGGAGACCAGCACCCCGTACTGACCGAGCTGCGCGAGCATCTGCGCACCACAGGCCCGCGGACCCCGCACGACGTGTGGACGCCGGACTGGGTGAACCGCTGACCACACGCGGGGCGCTCAGCTCCGGCCCACCACCGTGCCCGCTCTGTCGATGCAGATGACGTCGACCTCGACCGGAGCGCCCCGCAGTACCGCGAGGGCCTCGTCGCGGGCCGTCTGCGCCACCAGGTCGCCCAGCGGGACGCCCGCCGCCTCGCACAGGCGCAGGGCCTCAAGCCCCGTGTTGGCCGCGGCGATCCGGCCGGCCAGGGCTTCGGAGGCGCCGCCGCGTGTCGCCAGGTCCGCCAGGAAGCCCTTGTCGACCTGGGAGCGGCCCGAGTGGAGGTCCAGGTGGCCCGCCGCCAGCTTGGAGAGCTTGGCGAAGCCGCCGCAGATGGTGAGGCGGGCGACGGGGTGGCGGCGTATGTACTTCAGGACCGCGCCCGCGAAGTCGCCCATGTCGAGCAGCGCCTCCTCGGGGAGGCCGTACTCCGCCACGACCGTCTTCTCCGAGGTCGAACCGGTGCAGCCCGCCACGTGCGTGCGCCCCGCCGCCCGCGCCACGTCGACGCCGCGGCGGATGGAGTCGATCCACGCCGAGCAGGAGTAGGGCACGACGATGCCGGTGGTGCCGAGGATCGACAGGCCGCCGAGGATGCCGAGCCGCGGGTTCCACGTGGAGCGGGCGATCTCCTCGCCGTGGTCGACGGAGACGGTGATCTCCACGTCCGGGGCCGTGCCCGCGCCCCGCGCCACCCGCGCCACGTGGTCCCGCATCATCTGCCGGGGCACCGGGTTGATCGCCGGTTCGCCCACGTCCAGGGGCAGGCCGGGGCGGGTGACCGTGCCGACCCCCGCGCCCGCCCTGAACACGACGCCCGAGCCCGGCGGCAGCCGCCGCACCGTGGACCGCACCAGCGCGCCGTGCGTGACGTCCGGGTCGTCGCCCGCGTCCTTGACGATGCCCGCCATGGCGTACGCGTCCCCGCGCTCCTCCGCGGCGAGCGCGAAGGCGGGCGTCTGGCCCTTGGGCAGCGTGATGGTCACCGGGTCGGGGAAGTCGCCGGTCAGCAGCGCCGTGTACGCGGCCGTGGTCGCCGCCGTCGCACAGGCGCCGGTCGTCCAGCCGGGCCGCAGACCGGTGTGCTTGAGTTGGGCGCTGCGCCCGCCCTTTGCCTCACTCATGAAGGAAACCGGACTCCGTGCACGTATTGATTCTTGGGGGAACGACCGAGGGCCGCCGCCTGGCCGAACTTCTGGTGGGCGGGGCCGGCGAGGCGGGAGAGGCGCGCGAGGCGGGGCCTCGGGTCACCAGTTCCCTCGCCGGGCGCGTCGCGGCGCCCCGGCTGCCGCCCGGCGAGGTCCGCGTCGGCGGCTTCGGCGGGGCCGAGGGGCTCGCGGCCTGGCTGCGCGAGCACCGCGTGGACCTGCTCATCGACGCCACCCATCCTTTCGCCGGGACGATCTCGTTCAACGCGGCGACGGCCGCCGCCTCGGCCCATGTTCCCCTGCTCGCCCTGCGCAGGCCCGGCTGGGTGGCGTCCCCGGGCGACGACTGGCATGCGGTGGACTCCCTGGAGCAGGCGGCACGGGTGCTGCCCGAGCTGGGCGAGCGTATCTTCCTCACCACCGGGCGGATGGGGCTAGCCGCCTTCGCCCGGCCCGAGCTGGACGCGCTCCGGTTCCTCGTGCGGTCCGTGGACGCGCCGGAGCCGCCGTTCCCGCAGCGGATGGAGGTGCTCCTCGACAGGGGCCCGTTCACGCTCGGCGGCGAGCGTGAACTGCTGCGGCGGCACCGGATCGACGTGGTCGTGACGAAGGACAGCGGCGGCGCGGCGACGGCCCCGAAGCTGGCCGCCGCGCGCGAGGCGGGGGTGCCGGTGGTCGTCGTGCGGCGCCCGCCGACGCTCGGGGGCGTACCGGTGGCGGCGACTCCGGAGGAGGCGGCCGCCTGGGTGCGGCGGCGCGCCTAACCGGCCCTACGTCGCTTCCGTGCCCTCGGGGTACCTCCGGGGCGTCCAGACGATCTGGTCGCCGCCGGCCCGCCGCGTCCACCGCGTCTGCGAGGAGCCCACGATCAACAGCGTGCGCATGTCGACCTCGGCAGGGTCGAGGTCCGCGAGCCGCACCACCCGCGCGCTCTCCTCGGGACCGCCGATGTCACGCCCGAGCACCACGGGAGTATCGGGCGCCCGGTGTTCGAGCAGCAGCTCCCGTGCCTTGCCGACCTGCCAGGTGCGGCTGCGTGAGCCGGGGTTGTAGAGGGCGAGGACGAGGTCGGCGGAGGCCGCCGCGGCCAGGCGTGAGGCGATGACCTCCCACGGCTTGAGGCGGTCGGAGAGCGAGATGGTGGCGTAGTCGTGGCCGAGGGGGGCGCCCACGCGGGCGGCGGCCGCGTTGGCGGCGGTCACCCCCGGCAGCACCCGCACCGGAAGGTCCGCGTACGCGTCCTGCGAGGCGGCCTCCAGGACGGCCGTGGCCATGGCGAAGACGCCGGGGTCGCCGCCCGAGACGACGGCCACGCGCCGCCCGCGCCGCGCCAGCTCCAGGGCGAACTCGGCGCGCTCGGACTCCACGCGGTTGTCGGAACCGTGCCGCCGCTGTCCCGGGCGGTGGGGCACGCGGTCCACGTAGGTGGTGTAGCCGACCAGGTCGTCGGCGGCGGCGAGCGCGCCGCGCGTCTCGGGGGTCAGCCAGAGCGGTCCCGCGGGCCCGGTGCCGACCACGACGACCTCGCCGCGGGCGTCCGCGGCCGGCTCCGGCGCGGGGCCGCCGGTCAGCGGGGCCACCCGGCTCGGCAGCACGGCCACCGAGAAGTACGGCACCGACTCCGGGTCCACGTCGGCGAGGCGTCCTGTGCGCTCGCCGTCCATGGTGGCGCGCTCCACGTAACGGGCCTCGTCCAGGCGGCCCACGCGCTCCAGGGCGCCGCGCACCTTGCCGAAGGTGCGGCCGAGCTTCATGACGACCGCCGAGTCCGTCGCCGCGAGACGCGCGGCGAGCTCCTCCTCCGGGAGGGTGCCGGGCAGGATCGTGAGGATCTCCTCGGCCTCCACCAGGGGTTCGCCGAGCCGGGCCGCCGCCGCGCTCACCGAGGTGACGCCGGGGATGACCTCGGTCTCGTAGCGGTGGGCGAGGCGCTTGTGCATGTGCTGGTAGGAGCCGTAGAAGAGCGGGTCGCCCTCGGCGAGGACGGCGACCGTGCGCCCGGCGTCCAGGTGCGCGGCGAGGCGCCCGGCGGCGGCCTCGTAGAACTCGTCGAGGGCACCGCGGTAGCCGCCGGGGTGGTCGGTGGTCTCCGTGGTGACGGGGTAGACCAGCGGCTCCTCGATGTGGTCGTCCCGCAGGTGCTTCGCCGCGATGGAGCGGGCGATGGAACGGCCGTGCCGCGCGGAGTGGTACGCGACGACGTCGGCGGCGGCGATGACCTCGACGGCCCGTACGGTCATCAGGGAGGGGTCGCCGGGGCCGAGCCCGACCCCGTACAGCTTCCCCGGCTCAGTGGTCTCGGTGTTCACTCCGCCTCGCTCGCAATCGCGTTGATCGCCGCCGCGGCCATCGCGCTGCCGCCGCGACGTCCCCGTACGACCAGGTACTCAAGGCCCGAGGTGTGCTCGGCGAGCGCGTCCTTGGACTCGGCGGCGCCGACGAAGCCGACCGGTATGCCGAGCACGGCGGCCGGGCGGGGGGCGCCCGCCTCGATCATCTCCAGGAGGCGGAAGAGCGCGGTGGGCGCGTTGCCGATGGCGACGACGGAGCCTTCGAGGCGGTCGCGCCAGAGTTCCAGGGCGGCGGCGCTGCGGGTGGTGCCGAGCCGGGCGGCGAGGTCGGGCACGGACGGGTCGGTGAGGGTGCAGACCACCTCGTTGCCGGCCGGGAGCCGCTTGCGCGTGACGCCGCTCGCGACCATGTTCGCGTCGCACAGGATCGGGGCGCCGTCGCGCAGCGCCTTGCGGGCGTCGGCGACCACGCGAGGGCTGAAGGCGAGGTCGCGGACGAGGTCGACCATGCCGCAGGCGTGGATCATCCGCACCGCGACCTGGCTGACGTCGGCGGGCAGACCCGCGAGGTCCGCCTCCGCGCGGATGGTGGCAAAGGACTCGCGGTAGATCGCCGCGCCGTCCTTCTCGTAGTCGAACACTGTGCTCTCGCTCATTTCGTGGCCGTTGTGGTGGTGGCCGTTGTTGTGGTTGCCGATGTCGTACGCGTACGTGCCTGTGCCGTACGTGCCGTGGTGACCGCCTCTGTGAGGGTGGTGCCGGTCACGGGGGTCGCCGTGCCGCCGGTGCGCGCCGTCACCTCGTACCGCCCCTCACCGGTGGCGAGTACGTCGATCCAGTCACCGCGCGGGTGTCCGCAGCGGCGCTCGCAGCCCGACCAGTGGACGGGCAGGCCGCCGAGGCCCGGCACGGCGTCCGCGCGGACGTCGGCGAGGGACTTGGCGCAGCCGGGGCGTCCGGTGCAGGCGCCGACGCCGAGCCAGGGTGACGCGGGGTCGGTGATGAACCCGGCGTCGGCCAGTGCGGCCAGGCGGGCGTGGGCCGCCGTCGCGTCGGCGAAGCCGGGGAGGACGAAGCCACGCCACGGGGTGACCCGCAGTTCGTCGGCGGGCAGCGGCAGGAGGGCCCGCCACTGGGCGGCGGTGACCCGGCCGAGCGGGGCGTTGACGGCGACCGCACGGCCGATGACCCCGGGCGGCGGCGCAACCGCCGGCTCCCCCGCACTCGGCGTCAGCGGCTCCCCCGCGGCCAGCGGCTCCCCGGTCGTCGGCGCCGCCGGGATCGACGCCCGCCGCAGCGCCTCGGCGACCCCCGCCTCGCAGCCGCGAGGCAGTTCCCGCACCCGCCAGGCCCCGTTCCCCGCCTCACGCGCCGCGGCGAGGAACGCCCCGGCCGCGGCGAGGGCGGCGCGCGGGGCGTCCGCGGCGGCCACCCGCAGCGCCACGGCCCCGACCCGCACGACCGCCGTCCCGCCCGATTCTGCGATCAAGGTCACATCGCCGCCGAGCCCCGCCATGTCTCCGCGCCCGTCGTCGAGGGCGAACAGGAAGCGGCCGGACAGCGCGGTGGTCCACTCCTCCGCGCAGAGCAGCCCGTCCAGCTCACGGGCCCACAACTGCACGTCAGCGAGGCCTTTTCCGTCGATTCCGGCGAGCGGGGAGGCCACGATGTTCCGTACGCGTTCATGGCGCGCGGAGGGCAGCAGGCCGGCGTCCGCGAGCAGCGCGGCCAGGGGGGAGCCGCAGTCCTCGGCGAGGCCGCGCAGCTCGACGTTGCCGCGCGAGGTGACGCTGAGCCGGCCGTCCGCGAGGCGCTCCGCCGCGTCGGCCAGGACCAGCGCCTGACGGCCGGTCAGGAGCCCTGCGGGCAGCCGGAGTCGGACCAGCGCACCGTCGTCGGCGAGGTGCGGGCGCAGGGCTCCGGGACAGGCGTCGCCCCGGTCACGTATGAGGGATTCGCCCTTGTTCGTGGAGGTCGCTCGGGTGGGCGGCATGGCGGCGAGCATACCCACGCGCTTCCGGGCAGTCGCCTCCCGACGAGGGCCGTCGGGGCAGCCTGCCGCCCGCTCCGGCGCGGGCAGGACTTACTATGCAGACGGCGGTCCGCCAGGTCCGCCGACGCCAGCGACGGCGTGGGCCCGACAGGGGCCCGAAGGAGGAAGCCCGGTGTGAATCCGGCGCGGTCCCGCCACTGTGAGCCCCACCCACGTGGGGTGAGCCAGGAACTCCTGCCGTCCATACGACCACCCGGGGCGCGGACACCCCGAGGAAGGCCTGCGCCCGCATGCTTCTGCTGCTGTCGACCTCCGACACCGATCTGCTCAGCGCCCGCGCGGCGGGGGGTCCGGTCGACTACCGGTTCGCCAACCCCTCCCGCCTGGACCTCGCCGAGCTGCCCTCCCTGCTCGACGGCGCCGACCTGGTCGTCGTACGCCTTCTCGGCGGTGTCCGTGCCTGGCAGGACGGCCTGGACCAGCTCACCGCCAGCGGTCTGCCGGTGGTCGTGCTCACCGGTGAGCAGGCGCCCGACGCCCAGCTCATGGCCTCCTCCACGGTGCCGATCGGCATCGCCGCCGAGGCGCACGCCTACCTCGCGCACGGCGGCCCCGCCAACCTGGAGCAGCTCGCCCGCTTCCTCTCCGACACGGTGCTGCTCACCGGCCACGGCTTCGAGCCGCCCGCGGCGGCGCCGTCCTGGGGCCCGCTTGAGCGCGCCGCGCGTGACGTCGAAGGCCCGACCGTGGCGGTGCTCTACTACCGGGCCCACCACATGAGCGGCAACACCGCGTTCGTGGACGCCCTGTGCGGCGCGATCGAGGACGCGGGCGCCCGCCCGCTGCCGCTGTACGTGGCCTCGCTGCGCGCCCCGGAGCCGGAGCTGATCGAGGAGCTGCGCGCGGCGGACGCCATCGTGACGACGGTCCTCGCGGCGGGCGGCACCAAGCCCGCCGAGGCGTCGGCCGGCGGTGACGACGAGTCCTGGGACGCGGGCGCGCTGACCGGCCTCGACGTGCCGATCCTCCAGGCGCTCTGCCTGACCGGGTCGCGTTCGGCCTGGCAGGAGAACGACGAGGGCGTCTCGCCGCTCGACGCGGCCAGCCAGATCGCGGTGCCGGAGTTCGACGGGCGGCTGATCACCGTGCCGTTCTCGTTCAAGGAGATCGACGAGGACGGCCTGCCCGCCTATGTCGCCGACGCCGAGCGCGCGGCCCGCGTCGCCGGGATCGCCGTGCGGCACGCCCGTCTGCGGCACATCCCGGCCGCCGACAAGCGCCTGGCCCTGGTCCTCTCCGCGTACCCGACCAAGCACTCCCGCATCGGCAACGCGGTGGGCCTCGACACCCCCGCGTCCGCCGTCGCGCTGCTCCGCAGGCTCATCGACGAGGGCTACGACTTCGGACCCACCGAGGAGATCCCGGGCCTGGTCTCCGGCGACGGCGACGAGCTGATCCGCGCGCTGATCGACGCGGGCGGCCACGACCAGGACTGGCTCACCGAGGAGCAGCTCGCCGCCAACCCCGTCCGCATCCCGGCCGCCGCCTACAAGCGCTGGTACGCGACGCTGCCGCAGGAGCTGCGGGAGTCCGTCGAGGAGCACTGGGGGCCGCCGCCCGGCGAGATGTTCCTCGACCGCTCCCGCGTGGACGCCGGCGGTGACCCCGAGGGTGACATCGTGCTCGCGGCCCTGCGCCGCGGGAACCTGCTGATCCTCATCCAGCCGCCGCGCGGCTTCGGCCAGAACCCGATCGCGATCTACCACGACCCGGACCTGCCGCCCTCGCACCACTACCTGGCCGCGTACCGCTGGATCGCCGCGTCCGCCGAGGACGGCGGCTTCGGTGCCGACGCGATGGTCCACCTGGGCAAGCACGGCAACCTGGAGTGGCTGCCGGGCAAGAACGCGGGCCTCTCGGCGGCCTGCGGCCCCGACGCCGCGCTCGGCGACCTGCCGCTCGTCTACCCGTTCCTGGTCAACGACCCGGGCGAGGGCACGCAGGCCAAGCGCCGCGTGCACGCCACGCTCATCGACCACCTGGTCCCGCCGATGGACCGCGCCGACTCCTACGGCGACATCGCGCGCCTGGAGCAGCTCCTCGACGAGTACGCGCAGATCAGCTCCATGGACCCGGCGAAGCTGCCCGCGATCCGCGCGCAGATCTGGACCCTCATCCAGGCCGCGAAGCTCGACCACGACCTGGGTCTGGAGGACCGCCCGGACGACGACGGCTTCGACGACTTCCTGCTGCACGTCGACGGCTGGCTCTGCGAGATCAAGGACATGCAGATCCGCGACGGTCTGCACGTGCTCGGCACCGCCCCGGCGGGCGCCGCCCGCGTCAACCTCGTCCTGGCGATCCTGCGCGCCCGCCAGATCTGGGGCGGCACCTCGGCCCTGCCCGGCCTGCGCGAGGCGCTGGGCCTCGACGAGTCCGCCGCGACCCGGGTGAGCGCCGACGAGGCCGAGGCGAAGGCCCGCGCCCTCGTCCAGGCGATGGACGACGCCGACTGGGACCTCTCCGCCGTCCCCGCCGACCAGAGCGAGCAGGTCAGGGCCATCCTGGAGTTCGCGGCCCGCGAGGTCGTGCCGCGCCTGGCGGCCACGACCGCCGAGCTGGACCACTCCGTGCACGCCCTGAACGGCGGCTTCGTCCCGGCGGGCCCCTCGGGCTCCCCGCTGCGCGGCCTGGTCAACGTCCTGCCGACGGGCCGCAACTTCTACTCCGTCGACCCCAAGGCCGTCCCCTCCCGGCTCGCCTGGGAGACGGGCGAGGCCCTGGCCGACTCGCTCATCGAGCGGTACAAGAACGACAACGGCGACTACCCCACCTCCGTGGGCCTCTCCCTGTGGGGTACGAGTGCCATGCGCACGGCGGGCGACGACGTCGCCGAGGCCATGGCGCTGCTCGGCGTCCGCCCCGTCTGGGACGACGCCTCGCGCCGCGTCACCGGCCTTGAGGCCATCCCGTACGAGGAGCTGGGCCGGCCCCGCATCGACGTGACGCTGCGCATCTCGGGCTTCTTCCGCGACGCGTTCCCGCACACGATCGGCCTGCTCGACGACGCGGTGCGCCTCGCGGCCTCCCTCGACGAGCCCGCCGAGCACAACTACGTACGCGCCCACGCCCAGGCCGACCTGGCCGAGCACGGCGACGAGCGCCGGGCCACCACCCGTATCTTCGGCTCGCGCCCGGGCACGTACGGCGCGGGGCTGCTCCAGCTCATCGACTCCCGCGACTGGCGCACGGACGCGGACCTCGCCGAGGTGTACACGGTGTGGGGCGGCTACGCGTACGGCCGCGGCCTCGAAGGGCGCCCGGCGCGCGCCGAGATGGAGACGGCGTACAAGCGCATCGCGGTGGCGGCCAAGAACACGGACACGCGCGAGCACGACATCGCCGACTCGGACGACTACTTCCAGTACCACGGCGGCATGGTCGCGACCGTGCGCGCGCTGCGGGGCACGGCCCCCGAGGCGTACATCGGGGACTCCACGCGCCCCGAGACGGTCCGCACGCGCACGCTGGTCGAGGAGACCTCGCGGGTGTTCCGCGCGCGCGTCGTCAACCCGAAGTGGATCGAGGCGATGCGCCGCCACGGCTACAAGGGTGCCTTCGAACTCGCCGCGACGGTGGACTACCTGTTCGGCTACGACGCCACGACGGGCGTCGTGGCCGACTGGATGTACGACAAGCTCACCGAGGCGTACGTCCTCGACCCCACCAACCGGCAGTTCCTCCAGGAGGCCAACCCCTGGGCGCTGCACGGCATCGCCGAGCGGCTCCTGGAGGCGGAGTCGCGCGGCATGTGGGCCAAGCCGGACCCGGCGGTGCTCGAAGCGCTGCGGCAGGCGTACCTGGAGACCGAGGGCGACCTGGAGGACAAGGGCTGAGCCCTCGGAGCCGGCAGGCTCTCAGCCGGTGCGTTCGTGACGGCCGTCCAGCCAGGCGAGGGCGGCCGTCGTCAGCGCCGTGACCCCGGTGGTGATCGTCGGTTCGATCAGCGGGGCGAAGAACGGCGAGTGGTTGGAGGGGATGTCCCGCTCGAAGGTGCCCGCCTGTCGCGCGGCGATCACCTTCGCGGGGTCGGCGCCGCCCAACAGCCAGTAGCAGAGCGGGATGTCGGGCTCCGCCGAGGTGGCGAAGCAGCCGACGTCCTCGCTGCCGGTCACCTGGCCGGGGTCCATGATCCGCTCCGCGCCGATGACGGCGCCGATCGCGGCCATCGTCTTGTCCACGGCGTGCGCGTCGTTGACGACGACGGGGAAGGCGTCGACCTCCGTGGTCTCGGGCTCCCGCTCCGCGCCGGCCGTGGCCGCCTCGCCCTTGATGACCCGCTCGACGGCGGCGAGGACGCGGGTGCGGACCTCGGGGGTGTACGTACGGATGTTGATCTGGAGCTCGGCCTCGTCGGGGATGACGTTGTGCTTCGTGCCCGCCCGCAGCGCGCCGACGGTGACGACGGCGGTCTCGCCGCCCGCGACCTCGCGGGAGACCACCGTCTGGAGCCGCATCACCGTGGACGCGGCCATCACCACCGGGTCGATCGTCGCCTCCGGGCGTGAACCGTGGCCGCCCTTGCCGAACATGCGCACCGTCAGCGAGTCGCTCGCCGCGAAGGCGGGGCCCGCGTGCGCCCCGATCATGCCCGCGGGCAGCGGGGCGACGTGCTGGCCCAGGACGACGTCGGGGGTGCCGAACCGCTCGTAGAACCGGTCGGCGATCATCTCCCGCGCGCCCTGCCCCGCCTCCTCGGCGGGCTGGAACACGGCGACGATCCTCCCCGACCAGTCCTCGCGGCGGTCCGCGAGCACCTTCAGCGCGCCGAGGAGGCAGGTGACGTGCATGTCGTGGCCGCAGGCGTGCATGACGCCCGCGGTGCGGGAGGCGTACGGGAGGCCGGTGCCCTCGGCCACCGGGAGCGCGTCCATGTCGGCGCGGAGCAGGACGGCCGGGCCCGCGCCGTTCGCCATCACGGCCACGACGCCGGTGCGGCCCACGCCCGTCGTGACCTGGTAGCCGTACGAGGCGGCGCGACGGGCGGCCTCGGCGGCGGTGCGGTGCTCCTCGAACGACAGCTCGGGGTGGGCGTGCAGGTCGCGGTAGAGGTCGGCGAGGTCTCCCGTGAGTGCGGGGTCGTCGGGCATGGCACGCTCCTCGTTGTCTCGCTGCGGTGCCGGTCACTGTACGGATGAACCCTCCATGGCCGTACGCACCACTCCCGCCCCGCCCGCTCTCTACGCCCCGGGCGTACGGGTGGTCATCCGCAGGCGTAGGGTGCGCGGCTGGTAGACGGTGGCCAGCGGGACGGGGCGCACGTCGACGCCCGGTTCGCAGGTGACCCGCCACTTGCTGAGGATGGTGGCGAGCGCGAGGGTGGCCTCGGTACGGGCGTAGAGGTCGCCGATGCACTTGCGGGCGCCGGTGCCGAAGGCCATGAACGACTGCCGGGCCTGCGGCGTCACCCGTTCGGGCAGCCAGCGGTCGGGGTCGAACCGGCGCTCACCGGGGAAGGACCCGGCGTCGAGCGCCACGGCCGCCGGGCTGAAGACGACGGTGCTCTGCGCGGGCAGCCGCAGCCCCGCCACGTCGAGGTCGGTGGAGGTCAGCCGGGTGAAGAGCCAGGCCGGCGGATAGAGCCGCAGGGTCTCGGTGATGATGCGGTCGGTGAGCTGGAGCCGGGCGACGTCGTCGAACTCCGGGGCCCTGCCTTCGAGGACCTCGTCGATCTCCGCGTACAGCGCCTCCTCGATCCGCGGATACTTCGAGAGCAGGTAGAAGATCCAGGTGAGGGTGGCGGCGACGGTCTCCGTGCCGGCCGCCATCACGGTGATGACCTGGTCGTGGATCTCCGTGTCGCCGAGCCTGCCGCCGTCCTCGTCGCGCGAGTCGAGGAGGGCGGAGAGCAGGTCGTCGTGGTCGGCGCCGTCGCGGCGGTAGTCGTCGATCAGCGTCTGCGTGGTCCGGTGCAGGTAGTCCAGGTTGGCGCGGTAGCGCCGGTTGCCGGGGCTCGGCATCCTGCGCACCACCGCGGGCAGGAACATCTGCCGGAAGAGGCCCTTGAGCACGGCGTCGAAGGCGCGCTCCACGCTGTCGGCGAGCTCCTTGCTGACCGGCGTCGAGTACAGCGTGCGGCCCACGGTGCGCAGGGCCATGCCGTACATCTCGGGGAAGGCGTCGACCACCACGCCGTCGCTCCAGCGCTCGGCGGTGGTCTCGATCTCGGCGTGCATCGCCGAGGCGTACCGCTTGAGCTGGGGGCGGGTGAAGGCCGACTGCATGAGCCTGCGCTGCCGCCGGTGGTCGGCGTAGGGGCAGGTGACCAGGCCGTTGCCCGCGATGTCCCGGGCGCGGTCGTAGAAGATGCCGCCCTTGTCGTACTCGTTGTCACTGGTCAGGACCTGGCGGAGCAGGGCGGGATGGGTCGGTACGTGGGCCTCGGTGGGGCCCAGGCGTATCTTCACCAGGTCGCCGTGCCGGGACAGCGACGACATGAACTGAAGCGGGCGGCGCATCATCTGCCAGGCGTGCCCGACGAAGGGCGCGGCTCCGGGCGCCGTGCCCGCGACGAAGGTCTGCCGCTCGGTCGGGGAGGTCGGGGAGGTCGGGGCGCTCTGCTGGACCATGGGGTTTCTCCTTGTTTCCCTCGGGTGGTACGGGGTGGGGTGGCCGGGGGCCGTCAGCGGACGCTGCCGAGCTCCTCCAGGAAGCCCTGGCGGCCCGCGGCCAGCGCGAACTCGGCGTCGTAACGTCCCGAGGAGCGGTGCCAGTCGTAGGAGCCGCGGATGACGGGGCGCACCGCGTCCAGGCGGTAGCGTTCGACGGCCTCGCGCTCGTCCGCGGTGAGGGAGAAGGCGTCGCAGACCTTGGGCAGGATGCTCTCCAGGAGCAGGAACTCCTCCAGGCGTACGCGCACTTCGTCCTGCATGTACGCGATGCTGCGGCTCTTGGGCCAGCCGTGCTCGCGCATCAGGATGAAGACCATGTTGTTCAGCTCGCCGCGCGCCTCCTCCTTCTCCAGGGAGGCGATGTCGTTGAGCATCAGGTTGACGTCGACGGCGATCCGCAGCATCGCCGACACGACGGCACCGTCGAAGACCCGGTGCGGCACCTCGAAGTGTCCCGTGGCCTCGGCGAGGTCGACGGTGGGCTGCACGCCGATCGTGTGGCGGCGCATGGCGAGGTACTCCCGGGCCGAGCCGCAGGGCGTGTCGTCGAGGCGGCCGCGCGCCTCGTCCACGTAGCCCTGGAAGTAGTTGCGCCAGTGCCGGGCGCTGCGGGCGCGCCACTCCTTCGACATCCCCCGGCAGGTGCGCCGCCAGACGTCGGCGAAGCCGTGCGCGATCAGGGGCGCGGAGGCGGGCAGCGGTCCGTCGAGGGCGGCGGCGACGGCGTCGGTGAGCTCCCTGGTCCGCACGGGGTCCTCGCCGCGCGGGCCGTCGAAGAGGTCGTCGAAGAGGAAGAACCAGGACATCAGGTCGACGCCGAGGTCGAGGTCGGCGCCGGTGGTGGAGGGGTAGAAGCGGGAGGCGAGGTCGGCGTAGCCGCCCTTGCGGTGGCGCTCGGCGGCGGCCTCGGTGCTGATCAGGCCGAGGGAGCGGGGCCACTCGATGTGCACGGCCTCGGCTCTGGCGTGGTCGGGGCTGCGGCGGCCGGGCAGCGGTATGGAGAAGTCGACGTCCTGGGGCATGGGGATACTCCCTGGGCTGCGGAACAGGGCGCGGAGCGCGCCCGGGTGGGGGCGAGGGGGCGTAGGTGTGGTGGAGCGGGGCGGGTGTCGTGGAGCGGGGCGGGTGTGGTGGAGCGGGGCGGGCGTACGACGTGTGGTGGGCCGGGGCGGGTGTGGGGGCAGACGGGGCTCACATCTGCCGGTCGACGACGAACCGTCCGAGCGCGAGGAGTTCGTCCCGCGCGCCGGCGTCCAGCTCGACGCCGCGCAGCGCGTCCTCGGCCAGCGCCATCCGCCGGGCGGCCTCGGTCAGCGCCCAGTCACGGCCGCCGGAGCCCTCGATCAGGCGGGCCACCCGGCGCCGTTCCTCCTCGTCGGGTTCGCCGCGGGTGGCGAACCAGGTGGCCAGCTCGCCGCTGAGCGGGCCGTCCTGGTTCAGTGCGTGGCTCACCGGCAGGGACTTCTTGCGGGAGCGCAGATCCGAGTGGACCGACTTGCCGGTGACGGCCGGGTCGCCCCAGATGCCGAGAACGTCGTCGACGAGCTGGAAGGCGATGCCGACGTGGTCGCCGTAGAGCGCGAGCGCGTCCACCGTCGTCTCCGGTGCCCCGGCGAGGACGGCGCCGATCGCGGCGCTCGCCGAGAGCAGCGCGCCGGTCTTGCCCGCGGCCATGTCGAGGCACTCGTCGACCGTGACGTGCGCGCGCTGTTCGAAGGACAGGTCCTGGACCTGGCCGCGGATCAGATGCCGGGTGGTGCGCGCGAGGAGCCGGGCGGCGGGCGCCGCCGTCGGCAGACCGGTGTCGAGCAGCACCTCCTGGGCGAGCGCCAGCATCGCGTCACCGGTCAGGATGGCGCTGGAGGGGCCCCACAGCTTCCACACCGTGCGGCGGTGGCGGCGTTCCTCGTCACCGTCCATCAGATCGTCGTGCACCAGGGAGAAGTTGTGCACCAGCTCTACGGCGACGGCGCCGGGCAGGGCGACCTCCGGCGGTGCGCCGACCGCCTCGGCCGACAGGAGTGCGAGCGCCGGCCGTACGGCCTTGCCGGCGTCCGCGCTGGTGGGCGCGCCGCCGGCGGTGATCCAGCCGAAGTGGTAGGCCGCCTGGTGACGCGAGCGGTGGTCGAGCCGGTCGACGGCGGCGCGCAGCGCCGGGGTGATCGTGACGCGGCTGTGGCGGAGGCAGGCGGGAGCGGTGCTCATGCGGTGGCCTCCGCGCGCCAGGGGTCGGTGGGGTCGTCGAAGATGCCGACGACCTGGCGCATGACGCGTCGTTCGGCAGGGTCGAAGGCCTGCTTGGCGTGGATGGTGCCGAGCTGGTCCCACATGACGATGTCCCCGGGCCGCCAGGTGTGGGTGTAGGTGTACTCGGGCTTGCCCGCGTGCGAGAGGAGTCCGTCGAGCAGCTTGCGGCTTTCCTCGGGGGTGAGGTCCACGATCCGCTCGGTGTTCAGGGTGCTGACGTAGACCGACCGGCGGCCGGTGCGCGGATTGCGGGCGATCAGCGGGTGGATGGTGGAGGTGCCGTCCTCGGCCTTGATCCGCCCGGTGCCCTCGCCGAGGGACACCTCGCCCTGGAGCTCCTCCTCGATGGTCTCCTCGTACCCGGTGCGCAGGGCGTGGCGGACCCGGTAGGAGTGCAGCAGGCGGCGCTCCTCGGCGGGCAGCGACTCGTACAGGGCGTACATGTCGGTGAAGAGGGTCTCGCCGCCGGACGACGGCACTTCCACGGCCTCCAGGAAGCCGACCCGGGAGACGCGGGGGCGGAAGGAGTAGTCGGTGTGCCAGCCCATCCACCCGGCGTCGCCGACGCCGATCTTGCGGCCGTCCTCCACCAGGTTGGAGACGATCAGGATCTCGTTGTGGTCGGGGTGGGCGCCGCTGGTCAGGCCGGTCTTCGGGATGTACCCGAAGCGGCGGCCGAAGGCCAGGAACTCTTCGTCGGAGGGGGGCTCGTGGCCGCGGAGGACCAGTACGAGGTGCGCGTCGAGCGCCGCCCAGATCTCCTCGGCCTGGGTCTTGTCCATGTCGCCGGTGACATGGGCGCCGTCCACGACGGCGCCGAGAGCGGCGCCGGGTATCGGCGTGACGTCCATGGGCGTTGCCGCCTTTCACGAAGGGATGGGGTGGTCAGCGCAGATCGAGGCCGGCGAGGTCGCCCGCCCGGCGCCAGCGCCTGAGGATGTTCACGAACTCCACCGAGCCGCCGCCGTAGCTGGAGTTGAGCAGGGGCAGTCCGCTCGGGTCGCCCTCGTTGTTGTAGAGGCCGGGCGTGCAGTTCTCCAGGAAGCCGAGGTCGTTGCTGGCGAGCCGGAGGATTTCCTCGACCCACTCCTTCTCGCCGGCCTCCGAGGCCTCCACGACCCGGTGGCCGCGCTCCTCCACGCACTTGACGATGTGTGCGAGGTGCCGGGTCTGCTCCCCCAGCATGTAGGCGATGTTGACGTGCCGGCCGGCCTGGACCTTGGAGAGGATGAAGCAGTTGGGGAAGCCGTGCACCTGGAGTCCGTGCAGGGTGCGCGCCCCGTCCGCCCACTTCTGGGACAGCCTCGTGCCGTCGCGGCCGACGATGTCGTAGCCCGCGCGGTCGGTGTACGGGACGGCGAACTCGTGCTCGTACCCGGTGGCGAAGATCAGGCAGTCGACCGGGTACTCCCGGCCGTTCGCGACGACCCCGCCCGGGGTGAGCCGTTCCACGCCCTGCCCCTGGGTGTCGACGAGGGTCACGTTGGGCCGGTTGAAGGTCTGGAGGTAGCCGTCGTGGAAGCAGGGCCGCTTGCAGTACACGCGGTAGTACGGCTTGAGGGCGGCGGCCGTCGCGGGGTCGGTGACGACGCCGTCGATGCGGGCGCGCAGCTCCTCCATCTTCAGGAAGTCCGCCCGCTCGGCCGCGAGCGCCCGCTCCTGGGGGTCACCCCCGGTGTCGCCGGTGGGCAGGATCGCGGCGGCCAGCTTCGCCGTGGTCTGGGTCCAGCGGTCCTGGACCAGGTCCTCGTCCTGCGGGACGCCGGAGGTCAGCGCGTGGAAGTTCTCCATCCGGCGCTGCTGCCAGCCCGGTTCGAGGGTGTCCGCCCAGCCGGGCGGGGTGGGCCGGTTGCCGCGGACGTCGACCGTGGCCGGGGTGCGCTGGAAGAGGACGAGCTGCTCGGCCCACTCGGCGAGGTGGGGGGCGAGCTGGATGGTCGTCGAGCCGGTGCCGATGACGCCGACCCTCTTGTCCTTCAGCCCGGTCAGGCCGCCGGTGCTGTCGCCGCCGGTGTAGTCGAAGTCCCAGCGGCTGGTGTGGAAGGAGTGCCCGGCGAACGTCTCCAGGCCCGGCAGTCCGGGGAGTTTGGGGCGGTGCATCAGACCGATCGACATGGCCACGTACCGGGCCCGGATCAGGTCCCCGCGGTCGGTGCTCACCAGCCACCTGTCGGCGGCCTCGTCCCAGCGCAGCTCGGTGACGGTGGTCTGGAAGAGGGCGTCGCGGTAGAGGTCGTACTGGTGGGCGATCCGCTGGAGGTGGGCGAAGATCTCGGGGCCGGTGGAGTACTTCTCGGTGGGTATCGTGCCGGTCTCTTCGAGCAGCGGCATGTAGATGTAGCTCTCGACGTCGCACCGGACGCCGGGGAAGCGGTTCCAGTACCAGGTGCCGCCGACGTCGCCGGCCTCGTCGATCAGCCGGATGCGGTCGAGGCCGGTCTCCTTGCGCAGGTTGGCGCCGGTCAGCAGGCCGCCGATGCCGGCGCCGACGACGGCGACGTCCACCTCGTCGGTGAGCGGCTCGCGCTCCCGCCACTCGGTGTAGGGGTCGCGCGCGTAGCGGCTGAAGTCACCGCGCGCGAACTGGTAGGTGCGACCCGCGCCGCGCTTGTCGCGTTCCTCCCGGTACTTCTCCCGCACCGCTGCCAGGTCGATGGTCAGAGCCTGTGTCATATCCCCGGTCGGATCAGCGTGCGGCGTCTGGTGCGTGCGATCGCAAGGCGCCGGAGAGTCCTCGTGGCGGAGCCACGTGGGCTTTTCGGCAACGCCGCGAGCGTGCGTGCCAGGCGTCGCACGCCCGGCCGGGGGTATGACACAGGCTCTCAGTGCTTCGTCGCTACGGTCGTCGCTACGGTCGTCGCCTTCGGCGCGGGCCACAGCTCCTCCTCGGGGGAAGGGGGCGAAAGGGGGACATGACGCCATACATCGTTGAACTGTTCGCGCAACCGCGGCGGGGCGTCGGAGTTACTGAAGAGGTAGAAGCGGTCGGAGCCGAGGGCCTCCCACACGATCTCGGCGACGTCCTCGGCGCTCACCGAGGTGTCGCCGCCCGCACCGCGAGGAGCCGTAAGACCCTGGACCATGGGGGTGTCGACCCGTCCGGGGCACAGCACCGACACCCGGACGCCGGTGCCCTCCAGGTCGGCGCGCAGGCTGCGGGCGACCGCGAGGTCGGCGTGCTTGGAGGCGGCGTAGGCGGCGCTGCCCGCGCCGACGACGAAGGCGGACATCGAGGCGGTGTGGATCAGATGGGCGGGCCTGCCGCGCGCCAGGAGCCGCGGCACGAAGGCCCGGGCCACCAGGACGTGCGCCCAGTGGTTCACCTCGAAGACCTGCCGCATCCGCTCCAGCGGCACCTCCCACAGGGGCTGCCCCACGGGGCCGAGGACCCCGGCGTTGTTGCACACCACGTCGACGTCGCCGAGCAGGTCGAACGCCGTGTCCGCGAGCCGTTCGACGGCGTCCGGGTCGGTCAGGTCGGCGGTCACCGCGGTGACCCGGGCGCCCTGGGCGGTGAGTTCGGCGGCCCCGCGGCGCAGTGCGTCGCCTTCGATGTCCGCCATGATCACGCCGGCGCCGGCCCGGGCGAGGCGGGCGCTGAGGGCGAGGCCGATGCCGCTGGCCGCGCCGGTCACCACGGCTGCCCTTGTCGGTAAGTGCACTTGGCTGTCTCCGCTTCTGCGCACGGGTACGCCGAAGGACGGCGCGCCGTTGCCCACGAGAAGGACTGGATCAGATCGCGCCGTTCACGGGCGCGGGTGTCACCTGGGGTCGGGGAGCTTCAGGCTGATCATGAGAACGGTCACCGAGCAACATGCCAGGAGCGCGAGAACGGACACGGCCGCCGACACCGTCGACTGCCAGTCGGCCAGGGAGAGGTAGACGGTTCCGCCGACGGTCGCGCCGAGCGCGGTCGCCATCTGCTGGCTGGTGACCAGCACACCGCTGCCCATGCCGGCCTGCGCCGGGGGTACGTCGGCGAGGATCATCCGGAACAGCGTCGGTCCCGTCAGCGCCGCGCCCACGCCGTAGAGGCCGATCCCGACGAGCACGAGCACCAGTGAGGGGTGCGGCCAGCCGAGGCCGATCACCAGCGCGAGCAGCAGCAGGCCACCGCCCTGGACGAGGGCGCCCAGGGTGACGATCCGGGCGCCCAGGGCCGCCGCGATCCTCGGGGTGAACAGCGTCACCACGAAGAACGCCGCGGCGAACGGCGTCAGCACTCCGCCGGATTCGAGCCCGTCGAGGCCGAAGTGCCCCTGCGCGAGAAGCGCGTAGACGAACAGGAAGGCGCCGAAGCCGGCCGAGAACGGCACCATCGCCGCGAGCCCTCTGCGCATCCCCGGATGGGACAGCACCGACGGGGACAGCAGCGGTGAGCCGCCGCGCGCCTCAAGACCGCGTTCGGCCCGTGCCAGCGCCACCGCCCCCACCGCGGCGACCACGAGCAGCGACCACAGCCACGGCGGCCAGCCCAGTTCGGGGCCTGCCACGACCAGGGCCAGGACGCTGACCATGGTGACGCCGAACAGCGCGGTGCCCTTCGGGTCGAAGGACGGCTTCGTGTCGGCCCGGGTCGCGGGGACGCGCCGGACCGCCAGCAGCGCGGCCACGCCGATCGGCACGTTGATCGCGAAGACCGCCCGCCAGCCGATCCCCGCGATGTCCAGGGAGACGAGGAGGCCGCCCACGATCTGCCCGATGACCATGCCGAGGGCCGCGGTAGCGCCGTACATGCCGATCGCACGGGCGCGCGCCTGGCCCTCGGTGGCCGCCTGGATCGTCGCGAGCACCTGCGGTACGAGCATCGCGGCGGCGGCGCCTTGCAGCAGCCGCGCCGTGACGAGGAACTCGATGGTCGGGGCGAGTCCGCACAGCGCCGAGGTGAGGGTGAACGCGGCGAGCCCGTAGGCGTACAGGCGCCGTCTGCCGAAGGCGTCGCCGAGGCGGCCGCCGAGCACCAGGCCGAGGGCGTAGGTGAGGCCGTAGCCGGACACGACCAGTTCCAGTGCGGCGGGGCCGCCGTGGAGGTCGTCACTGATCGGGTTCAGTGCCACGTTGACGATGGAGGCGTCCACGATGGACAGGGCGTATCCGGTGAGCACCACCACGAAGGCGATGCCGCTGAGCCCCGCGGCGGCCGGTTTCGGGCCGGCCGAGGGCTCCTGTGCCGCGTTGGGTCCCTGCAAGGAGGGGAGACCCTCGCGTTTCGTCATGCGTTGCCTACCCGGGCGTTGGTGGGGGACGGTTGCGGCGGATGCGGGGGTGACGAGGTCATTCGATGGTGGTGGGGGTTCCGGTGATCTTCGACAGGATGCCCTTGGAGGGGTCCCTCGCGGACTCCGGCCAAGGGGTCAGGGCGTTGAACCCGCGGTGCGAGGAGGCGGGTTGGACGCGGGTGTCCATGGACATCCGCATGGCGGGCGGGTCCACCGAGACGTTCGGGAGGGACTTGTGGCACATGAAGGCGTGGAAGATGATCACGTCGCCCGGTTCCATGGGCGAGAACAGCAGCTGCTCGTCCGCGCCGAACTCCTGGGCCGGGATACCGCGTACGGGGTGGCCGAAGCGGCGGAAGTTCTCGGTGACGACGTGCTCGCGCGGGCCCTTCTTGTGGCTGCCGTCGGCGACGGCGACGCCGCCTGTGCCGAGGGTCGTCGGCAGGAGCGGTATCCAGGCGGTCCGGAAGTCCTTGTTCGGGCCTATGTAGAAGCCGTCCTGGTGCAGCGGCGTCAGGAAGCTGGGCTCCGCGGAGCCCGCGGCGGAGGGGTAGTAGCGGATCGTCGTCGACTTGAAGACGAAGACGGGCTCGCCGAAGACCTTCTCCCAGACCTTCAGGGTCGAGGGGTGGTTCCACAGGTCGTCGTACTTGACGTGGTCGTGCATCGCGACCTCGTCGACCGCCTCGAAGGACTCGATGCCGAGGGTGTCGAGCGTGGTGCCGGGGGCGGCATGGCCGAGCGCGATCAGGCCGTGGAGCATCTGCTCGGCGGCGGTCCGCACGAGTTCGCGGTCCAGGGCGCCGCGCAGGTAGACGTAGCCGTGCTCGTCGTAGAACCGGTCGAGGGCCGCACGGTCGTCGATGAGAGGCGTGCAGTCGACGTAGTCGCTGAAAGTGTCCGTCATGGTTCCTTGTCCTCGTGATGTCCGCGCGGGGGGAAAGGAGCGTGCTCGGTACGGAGGTTCCTGCTCGGGGCGGATCGGTGGCCGGGGCGTGCGCCGCTCAGAACGTCACGGGGATGTCGTCGAACCCGCCGGTGATGCGGTGTTCCTGCCAGTGCAGTGACTCCTCGGGCACCGCGAGCCGCAGGTCGGGCAGTCTGCGGAACAGCCGCTCGAACACCGCCGTCAGCTCGATGCGGGCCAGCGTGCGGCCGATGCAGTGGCGGGCGCCGTGCCCGAACGCGAGGTGGGACTTGGGTCTGTCCCGGGTCAGGTCCAGTACGTCGGGGTCGGGGTAGGCCCGGCCGTCGATGTTGGCCGCGCCGATGGCCAGCTTCACCGCGTCCCCGGCCCGGATCACCGTGTCGCCGACGGTGATGTCGCCGTGCGCGTAGCGGGGTATCAGCGCGTTGGACCCCTTGCCGCCGACACTCAGGCGCAGGATCTCCTCGACCGCCGCCGGGGCGAGGCCGGGGTTCTCGACGAGCTGCGCGCGCTGGACCGGGTTGCGCAGCAGCAGCAGGGTGCCCAGGTCGATGCGGACGATGGTGGTCTCGTAGCCGAACAGCAGGACGGCGGCGCCCAGTTGGACGATCTCCTCGTCGGACAGCGCCCCGTCCTTGGCGGCGATCAGCTCGGAGAGGATGTCGTCGCCCGGCTCGGTCCGCTTGCGGGCCACCAGTTCCATCATGTAGTCGACGACCTTTTTGAAGGTGTTCGCCGCGTGCTGGTCGTCGCTGTTGTCGAACGTGCCTCTCGCCCACTGCCCGAACCGCTCCCGGTCCTCCAGCGGCACACCGAGCAGGTCGCAGACCACCATGGTCGGCAACGGGAACGACAGCGCGCGGTGCAGGTCGACCGGCGGAGCACCGCCGGCCAACTGGTCGAGCAGCTCGTCCACATGGTGCTCGATGCGGGTCTGCATCTGCCGCATCCGGCGCGTGGAGAAGAGGGGCACGAGCAGGGCGCGCATCTGCGCGTGTCTGGCGGGCTCGGTCTCGCAGTCGTCCCCGGCCATCAGCGCGACCATGAAGCCCCTGGCCGCACTGTGGGCCGACTGCTGCGGGTCGGGGTTGCTGAGGCGGAGGCGGGGGTCGGCGAGCAGCGTCCTGACCTCGTCGTAGCGGGTGACGAGCCAGGCGTCCTCACCGGCGGTACGCACCCTGGTGATCGGCCCCTCCCGCTGGAGTGCGCGCATCTGGGGTGCGATGCCCATGATGGACGGGTTGTCGAACGGTAACCTCGGAATTTCCTTCACGTGGCCAGGCTCATTTCCCCGAGGGTGTGGGCATTCTGCTGAAAGCACCCCGGATCGACAGCGGCGGGAATTCTGCGTCAGTGTCTGCTTTTTGCCGCGATGAGAGCGATACGGCTTTGGCGGCGCCGCGTTATGGGGAAGTCGCGCTGCCGAGGTCGGTGCTCCGTGCGGCCGCCGCGCGACAGATGCTGCGGCCGATCCGCCCGAATCCCTTGGTGCCGATACGCGTAGGCATAGATGCGTTCCTCGCTCTGCGCTACTGACGTGGACCGACGCGCCATTGCGCCATGGAGGTCCGGTGCGGCCCGCGTACCGCCGCGAGGCGCCGACCACCAATGCATCAACGAGACTATATAAGTGTGCGCTATTTTTCTAGGGTGACCACTTCGCAGACCAACAGCCCGCGGGACCACTTGGACGTGGGCGCCCTGATCACGGCGATCGAGAACTTCAACCGCTTCTACATTCGCCTGCCGGCGCTCCAGACGCTGTCGTTCACGACCCTGTCGGTCCTTGACACCCTGACCTCCCGCGGCCCGACACGGCTCACCAAACTCGCCAAGACCGAGCAGATCAGCCAGCCGGGACTCACCCAGTTGGTCACGCGCCTCGAACAGGACGGGCTCGTGGAACGCCGTCCCGACCCGACGGACGGACGCGCCGTCCTCGTCCACATCACCGAGGCCGGCCGGCAGGTCGGCACGTCGCGCCTGGAGGACCGGATCCGTCGTCTGCTCCCGCTCGTCGCCCAGTTGACACCCGAGGACCAGCAGGCGATCACCGCGGCGCTCCCCGCCCTCTCCCGCCTCGCGGAACTCGGCAACCAGGACCGGCCGTGACGGCCCGGCTCGATGCCCCGCGGCAGCGACGCGTCGAGCCGGGACCGTGCACGACCCGGGTCCGCGAGAGGCTCTAGAGCGAGCCGCCGACCTTCAGGGCGAGGTCGATGAGGCGGTTGGAGTAGCCCCACTCGTTGTCGTACCAGCCGACGACCTTGACCTGCGGGCCCATCACCCGGGTGAGCCCGGCGTCGTAGACGCAGGAGGCCGGGTCCGTGACGATGTCGGAGCTGACGATGGGCGCCTCGGTGTAGGAGAGCAGTCCCTTGTACGCGCCTTCGGCGGCCTTCGCGTACGCCTCGTTGATCTCCTCGACGGTGGTACGGCGGCTCGTGGTGACCGTCAGGTCGGTGACCGAACCGGTCGGCACGGGGACCCGCAGCGCGAACGCGTCGAGGCGGCCCTTGAGTTCGGGCAGGACGAGGCCGATGGCCTTGGCGGCCCCACTGGACGTCGGCACCACGTTGACGGCGGCCGAGCGCGCGCGACGCAGGTCCTTGTGGGGGGCGTCCTGGAGGTTCTGGTCCTGCGTATAGGCGTGGACCGTGGTCATCATCCCGTACTCGATGCCGACCGAGTCGTGCAGCACCTTGGCCAGCACGCCCAGGCAGTTGGTGGTGCAGGAGGCGTTGGAGATGATCGTGTGGCGCTGAGGGTCATAGATGTCGTCGTTGACACCCAGGACGATCGTGACGTCCTCGTCGCTCGCGGGGGCGGCGATGATCACCTTCTTGGCGCCGCCGTCGATGTGCGCGCGGGCCTTCTCGGCCTTGGTGAAGATGCCCGTGGACTCGATGACGACGTCCACCCCCAGGTCGCCCCAGGGCAGTTGGGCCGGGTCGCGCTCGGCGAGGACCTTGACCTTGCGGTCACCCACCCGGATCGCGTCGGGCTCGGCGGTGACCTCTTCGGGGAAACGGCCGAGGACCGAGTCGTAGGTCAGGAGATGGGCCATGGTCGGAACGTCGCCCAAGTCGTTGACCGCGACGATCTCCAGGTCCGCGTTCCTGGCGGCGACCGCCCGGAAGACGTTCCTCCCGATGCGGCCGAATCCGTTGATACCTACACGAACAGTCATGCGTTCCTCTCACAACGGTGATGACACGGGCTCTGAGAGCTCGACGGTCGGAGAGGGCGGCCCCATGGCGCGTCACGCCGTGGCGACCACCCGAAACACCATAAGCAACTTGTGTAAGTTATCAATACATCGCCACTCCGCAAGCTATAGGCTCCCCCGGGTGCGTGCCTCCGGAACCCATCTGAATGTGACTCAGTTCATCGCCGCCGTCGAGGACTTCAACCGCTTCTACATCCGGCTGCCACGTCGGGGTAACCACGCCTTCAGCTCGCTGTCGGTGCTCGACGCCCTCGCCCGCGACGGCAGCCCGAAACGGCTGGCCGAGCTGATCGTGAGCGAGCAGCTCAGCCGGCCGGGACTCACCCAGATCGTCCGACGACTGGAACGCGACGGCCTCGTGGAACGCGCCGGCGACCCGTGCGACGGCCGCGCCGTCCTCGTACGCATCACCGAGAAGGGCCGCGGCGTCGGCGAATCGCGGAGCCGGGAACGGGCTGAGCAGCTCACGCCGCTCATCGCGCTGCTCACCCCCGAGGAGCGCGGCGCGCTCGCCGACGCGCTGCCCGCCCTGCGGCGCCTCGCACTGCTGGGGCGGGACGCCGCGGAGGCCGCGGCCGGCCGACCCGCGGGGACCGGTCAGCCGACCCGCTGAAGAGCCTTCTCCCGGCGCTCGGCCATGGTCGACCCGGATTCACGCCGGGCCATGCGCCGCAGTACGACGGGGGCGAGAACGAGACCGATGACCGCCCATCCGGTCAGAGCGCCGACGGTCTCCAGGTGCCGCCAGGAGTCACCGATCTCGACGGTGACGGCGCCCTCCGGGAGCAGGGCCGAGCGCATGCCGAGGCCGAGCCAGTAGACGGGGAAGACCTGGGCGATCCACTGCGCCCACTCCGGCATGGAGGTGACCGGGTAGAAGATCCCGGAGATTCCGATCATGGCGAGGATCGGCAGGGTGAGCAGCCCCTGGCTGCGGGCGCTGCTGAACACCGACCCCAGCACCGCCCCGATCGGCAGGGTGGCGACCAGGCCGAGAACCAGCACCCAGCCCAGCGTGAGCCAGGAACCCAGGCTGCCGATCGTGAGGCCGGGGACGAGGAAGAGCCCGGGTACGAGGAAGATCGCCAGGTCGACGACGACACCGCCCGCCACCGAGATGATCTTGCCGATGAGGTAGGCCGGCATCCCGTGCGGCGTCGCCTTGGCCCGCAGGAGCGTCCCGTCCTCCCGCTCGGCGGTGAGGAGTTGGCTCATGGACACCATGGCCATCGCGGCGTTCATGCCGAGGATGCCGGGCAGCACCAGGGTGCCCAGCTCGAAGCCGCTGCCGCCGAAGGACACGTCCCGCAGGAAGAACGTCACGGCCAGCATCAGCACGGGCCAGAAGAAGTGGTTGAACAGGTCCGAGGCGTTGGTGAACGACTGGCGCAGTTCGATCACGCCGCGGGACCAGCCCGCCCGCAGTGCCGTCTCGTTCATCGGGTCGCCTCCCCCGGCCCGCTCACGGGTCGCACCAGCGAGAGGTAGGTGTCCTCAAGCGTGGCCTCGCGGACTTCGAGATCCGTGGCGCCCTCGCCGGCGATCCGCTCGGCGAGCTCCCGCGCCGTACCGTCGGCGATGATCCGCCCGCCGTCGAGGATCATGATGCGGTCCGCGAGCTGCTGGGCCTCGTGCAGATCGTGGGTGGTGAGCACGATCGTGGTGTCCTGCTCGCCGGCGAGGCGGTCGACGAGGTCGTGGAAGTCGCGCCGGGCCACGGGGTCGAGGCCGGCGGTGGGTTCGTCGAGGAAGAGCAGTTCGGGACGGCCCACGATCCCGACCGCGACGTCCAGCCTCCGGCGCTGGCCGCCGGAGAGCATGCGGACCTTCTTGTCGGCCTGCGCCGTCAGCCCGACGGCGGCGATGAGCGCGTCCGGGTCCCATGGCCGCTCGATCCGCGCGGTGGAGTAGCGGGCGTAGTACATGCCGAGGTGGGCGAGGAGTTCACGCACCCGCCACCTGCCGTGATCGCGCCACGACTGGAGCACCACGCCGACCCGCGCCCGCCAGTGCTCGTCGCCGTGCGCCGGATCGGTGCCCAGCACCTCGACCCGGCCGGCCGACCGCATGCGGAAGCCCTCCAGGATCTCCAGCGTGGTGGTCTTCCCCGCCCCGTTCGGTCCGAGCAGGCACACCACCTCGCCGAGGCGCACCCGCAGGTTCACGTCCTTGAGGACCTCGGTCGCGCCGTAGCGCATGCGCAGGCCTTCGACGTCCAGTACGACCTTCTCGCGCGCCGTCATCACCGCTCCCCCGTCCGTACGGGGCTGGAGCGGCGGATGATGATGTCGCCGCCGTGGGTGCGGACGCGCACCGTGGCGATCTCGTCGGTCTTCGAGGGTCCGCCGGTGGCCCTCAGCGAGTTGTGGACCGTGCCGGTCACCGTGCTCACGTCGAGTTTCGCCGCGGTGCCTTCCCTGATGCCGATCTCGATCTCGGCGGACGCGGCCGTCACCACGACCCGGCCGCGGCTGATCTCACCGATGCGGATGCCGCCGTGGGCGGTCTTGGCCTCGACGCCCGCATGCGCCCGTTCGACGTGGAAGTCACCGTTCATGCCGATCAGACGGATGTTCCCGGTGACGTCGCCGATCCTGGCCTCGCCCTGATCGTTGCCGATCAGAGCCGCTCCGTCGATCGCGTCGACGCGTACACCACCCGAGCCGTTGACGACCTTGGCGTCTCCGGCCACCCGGGCCACACCGATCTCGCCGCGTGACGTGGTCAGCCGGAGCGGTCCCGTCTCCTGTAGCCGGATGTCGCCGTACGCGGCCTCGAACCGGCACTCGCCGAGGCGGCCCTCACCGCGCAGCGTCACCGAGGAAGCGCTCCCCCGCAGAGGGGAGCCCTCGGGAAGCTCGATGGCCACGTCCACGGAGCCGGCGCGACGCGACGGGGTGCCGAGCCGTTGGAGCATCTGCGTCGGGGCCCTGACGTGCAACCTGTCCTGGGCGAAGTCGATCCGCACCTGTTCCGCGGCCTTCACGTCGGCCGGGTCGGAACGGTCGGTGGGGCGGACCTCGACCACCGTGTCGGTCCGTCCGCTCGCCGTGACGGTGATGGCACCCGTGAAGATCTCGATCCTGGCGGTGATCGGTACGGGAGTGTCGAAAGTGGGCATGCCGGCCTTCCTTGGTGAGCCGATTGCGTACGTACGTCATCAGTTTCGTAGCGCCATACTGGCGCAAGTATGGCGCCAAGTACAGATACACCTCGCGTGAGTGACGCCATTGTGGCGCCAATTTGCTCCTCGTGTCGCGTCAGCGTGAGGATGAGCCATGGAACTCATGCGGTACGTCGACAATTTGCGGCAGGAGCTGACCACCGCGGCGGAGGCGGGGGACCCGCAGACACGCGAGGTCGCCGAACGCCTCGTCGCGCCGTTGTCCTCCGCCATCCGGCTGGTACTCCTCGACGCCTTGTCGACCGCCGCGGACGAGATCACCCGCGAACTGGCCCCCGGCTCCGTCGAGGTGCGGCTGCGCGGCCTCGACCCCGGCTTCGTCGTCACACGGCCGCCGTCCGAAACCGCCGCCCTCGACGTCGAGGACGGCTTCGCACCGGCCTCCGGCGGCGCCGCGCTGCCGGCTCCGCCGGAGCCGCCTGCCGCGCCGCCGGCCGACCTCGGCGCCAAGGACGGCGTCACGTCCCGCATCAACTTCCGGCCCCCCGAGCAGCTCAAGACCCGGATCGAGGAGGCCGCCGCCCGCGAGGGGCTGTCGGTCAACGCCTGGCTGGTCAGAGCGGTCTCGGCCACGCTGACCTCGCAGCAGCCCTCCCAGTCCTCCCCGTCCCCCCACCACGCGGGCCCGAGCGCGCCGCAGGGTGGTCGCAGCTACACGGGCTGGGTGCACTGAACCTCGCGTGACGAGGACGGAGACGGCTCTGAAACCGTCCGTCTCCTCAGAACGCGTACCTGACCCGCAGCCACGGCGCTCGCTCGGCGAGCAGCTCGCGCAGGCGCGCCAGTGAGCGCTGCTTGACGTCGATGGCGTACCGGACGTTGAGCGCCCCGTTCTGCGACCGCTTCGTCTCCTGGATGTCCGGCTGCCACAGCAGCTCCTCGGCGCGGGGGTGCCAGCCCAGGTTGACCTCGTGCAGACCCTGGTTGTGGGTGAGCATGATGATCTCGGCCGCCGCCTGTTCCTTCACCCGGGCGGGCAGGACGTCGTCGAGGTGGTCGAGGAGATCGGCCCAGTCCCGCTCCCAGCCCGGCCGCAGCACGACCGGCGAGAGGTTGAAGTGGACCTCGTACCCGGCGTCGAGGAAGTCGGCGGCGGCGGCGATCCGCTCGGGGACCGGGCTGGTGCGGACGTCCAGGAGCTTCGCGTCGTCGGGCGGCATGACGGAGAAGCGGATACGGGTCCGCCGCCGCGGGTCAAGCGCGAGCAGGTCGAGGTTGACGAACTTGGTCGCGAAGGACGCCTTGGCCGTCGGCATGGAGCGGAACGCGGCGATGAAGTCCGCGGTGTTGTCGCAGACCAGGTCGTCGACCGAGCAGTCACCGTTCTCGCCGAAGTCGTAGACCCACGCCCGCGGGTCGCACTGGTTGGGCGTGGTCTTGGGCCCCTGGGCCCGCACGTGGCGCCGCACATGGGCGAGGATCGCCTCGATGTTGGTGAACAGCGTGATGGGGTTGGCGAAACCCTTGCGGCGCGGGACGTAGCAGTAGGCGCAGGACATCGCGCACCCGTTGGAGGTGCCCGGGGCGATCCAGTCGGCGGACCTGCCGTTGACGCGGGTGGTGAGTCCCTTTTTCACCCCGAGGACGAGGGTCTGCGTCTTGATGCGGACCCACCGCCCGATGTTGCCGTCGTTGCCGTGCAGGGACGGGATGCGCCAGTGCCCCTCGACCTCGGTCACCCGCACGCCCGGCAGCCGGGCCATGATCTGCCGGCCGCGCGGGGAGTCGAGGGCGGCGGGCTCCGCGTAGACCTCCCGTACGTCCAGCATCCGCCGCGCCTGCGGGCTGTCCCGGAACGTCCGGTGCGGAGCCGTCTCCGGCGCGGTCTCCTCCCACCCGAAGAGCGCCTGCTGCTCGGGCCCGTCCCTGCCTGGGCGTTCCTCGGGCATCGCCGTCATGGCGGTTGCTCCTCTCCTCACGGCACACTTCCGGCCGGTGCCCGGCGCCTCTGCCGGCCATCACAGCACCGCGCGCCCCGGACGGCGACCGCGACACGTACTCCGTCGGGTTCCACGGCGTCGGGTTCCACGGCGTCGCGGTCAGGTCCGCGGGGGGCCCGGAGAGGGCGGGCCCGAAGAGGCCGGGCCCGGCGGCCCTGGCAGCTCCCGCTTCTCGTGGACGACGGCATGGGCGAGCGAGGGCAGGTCCGTGCCGAGCCTGCGGGTGTGGGCGCGGAGCAGTGCCAGGGCCTCCCCCGTCGAGACGGCGTGCCGGTAGCTGAGCACGCCGATGGCCTGGTGCACGACCGCGGGGCCGGGTACGAGCCAGGCGTCGTCGGGGTCCTCCCCGCTCGGCACGGTGGACGGCGTGGGCGACCACGCGGCGGGAGAGACGAGCAGCAGGTCGGCGGCGGCCGCGTGGTCCCGGGCGGTTTCGAGGTCCCCGTCGGACGCCGGGCCTGGGCGGTCCCTGTAGAGCGTGAGCACGAGGTCGGTCGGCCGGGCGGACACGGAGCCGTCCTGCCCGGGCAGGGCGTAGAGCGCGCGGATGCCGTGCTCCCTGGCCCGCAGGGCGAAGAGCGGCCACTGACGTGTCGCGTCCGCGACGTCGACGTCGTCGACCACGACCGGCGCGTGCCGGCTCAGGGCCTGGACGCAGGGCCCCTCCCCGAGGCTAATCTGCAGCGATTCCCCCGGCCCCGCCAGGAGGCCCGTGGCGGACAGCGACACCCGGTCCGCGTACGCGGACCGGGCCGCCAGCGTCAGTCCCACCGAGTACTCGCCGTGCAGTGCCGTTCGGCACGCCTCGCTGATGAGACGGGCCGGGTGGGCCCGGCCGGCATACCGGGCAGCGATCACCGCCGCTCCCGGGCGGGCGGTCATGACGGGCGAACCGATGCTGATACGGGCGGGGCGACAGCCCGTGCGTGCGCGGCCATGGCGGCCTTCCGATCTCCGGGTCCCACCGCCGACGCCGCCCCGGGCGGAAACTGCTGCGAGGGGCTCTCGGCGGTCGGTGCCACCTGGCGAAGCGTGGCCCTTCAGTCTACGCCGCATGCGGTCCCACAGGCGTGGGGACGTGTCCGCCGGGCACCGCTTCCCCGAAGTCGGACGGCGGGGGCTGTCTAGACTGGTCGTGACACGAAACTGGTTCCCGCGCCGCAGGGCGACCTCTCCGAAGCGGCTGGGTTGGAGGTGCGAAGATGCCGACCGACGATGACCTTGCCGTCGTCCTGGGGAGCCTGCGACCCGCCCCGGGCGACACGAACCTGCTCGGCGCCGATCCCCGTATGTGCGCCCAGGTCCTGGGGGTGGACGGGCTCGCCGTGTCGGTGACGACCGACGGCGGCCCGAGCGAACTGGTGTGGTGTTCCGGTGACGTCAGCGCCCGGCTGGAGGATCTCCAGTTCACCCTGGGCCAGGGGCCGGGCCCGGACGCGGCCGCCTCCTGCGCGCCGGTCTTCGCACCGTACGTGCCGCGCCTGCCGGCCGACCGGTGGCCGGGCCTGCTGCCCGAGATGACGGCACTCGGCATCGGCGCGGTCTTCGGTTTCCCGCTGCACGTCGGCTCCGCCTGCCTGGGCTCCCTGACCTTGCAGTGCGCGGCCCCCGGCCCGCTGCCGGACGCCAGGATGACCGACGCCTGGATCGTGGCGGGCGCCCTGACCGCGGCCCTCCTGGGGGGCGGCCGGGCACAGGACGCCTTCGCCGCGGCGGAGAACGGATCGGACTTCTACCGGGCCGCCGTCCACCAGGCGACGGGCATGATCAGCGTGCAGGTCGGGGTGCCCCTCGCTCAGGCGCTTCTGTTCCTGAGAGCCCATGCCTTCCGCCACGGACGCTCGGTGGTCGACGTCGCCGACGACGTGGTGGCCAGACGACTGCGCTTTAGAGATGATGAGGCCGGGCCGGGAACGGTTGCCGGTGAAGGGACTGACGGGCCATGACGCGCGAGGAAAACCTGTTGGCGGCCATGCTTGACGCCGTGGACACGCTGGTCGACGACTTCGATCTGATCGATTTCCTGCACCAGCTCTGCGAGCGGTGCGACGAACTCCTCGACGTGTCCGCCGTGGGCATCTTGCTCACCGATCCCCACGGCGGCCTCCAGCTGATCGCGGCGTCCAACGAACACACCCGGCTGCTCGAACTCTTCGCGATCCAGGCCGACGAAGGGCCGTGCGTGGAGACCCAGCGCAGCGGTGCCGCCCAGTTGAACATCGCCCTCGCCTCGCCGGCGCAGACCGCCCGGTTCCCGCGCTTCGCCGAGCAGGCCCTGGCGGCGGGCTTCGCCACGACCCACGCCCTGCCCATGCGCCTGCGTCAGCAGAACGTGGGCGCGCTGAACCTCTTCGACACCCGGGCGCAGAGGCTCAGCGAGTCCGACGCGCGGGTGGCACAGGCGCTCGCCGATGTGGCGACCATCGCCATCCTGCAACAGCGCTCCATCGTGCACAGCAACGTCGAGCGGGCCCAGTTGCGGGCCGCCCTGTCCAGCCGGATCGTCATCGAGCAGACCAAGGGCGTCCTCACCGAGCGATGGCAGACCACCCCTGACGAGGCGTTCGGCGCGCTGCGCCGGTACGCGCGCGCCCATCGCCTCTCGCTGACCGTGCTGTGCCGGCAGATCCTCGACGGCAGCCTCGACACCTCCGCCATCCAGCGGCCCTGACCACGCACTCCGCAGGGAAGGCCAGTGAACGACGACCACTACACCAGGGCATGGCAGAACGTCAGTGACTCCGCCGCCACCGGCGGCCCGACGCTCGTGACCGCCTGCCGGGCCTGCGCCGAAGACCTGGACGTCGACTTCGCCGGTGTCACCCTGGTCATCGCCGGAGAGCTGCGGCTGATGGCCTGCGCCACCGACGAGCGCGCCCGCAGCGCGGAGGACGCCCAGCTGGTGGCCGGAGAGGGGCCGTGCACCGAGGCGTACACGAAGCGTGGCGTCGTCGAAGTGCCCGACCTGAACGACGCGGCCGACCGGTGGCCCACCTACGCTCCCATCGTCCTCGAACAGGGAGGCCGCTGCGTGCTGGCCCTGCCCCTGTCCATCGGCGACGTTCCGATCGGCGCCGCGGACTTCTACCGTTGCGAGCCCCGCCCCTTCACACAGGCGCAGAGGACCCGGGCCGCGGCCTACGCGCGCATCCTCGCCCTCCTCGCGCTGGACGAGCACCCGCATGTGCTCATCGCCCGTTCACAGCCCACGACGAGCGGGCCGCAGGGCTATCCGCCGGTGGTCCACATGGCCGCCGGCGTCGTCGCCGCGAAGTACGGCCTCACTCCTGACGACGCCCTCGCCCGGCTGCGGGCCCACGCCTTCGCCAACGACCAGACGCTACAGCGCACGGCCCAGACCGTCATAGACGACCACCACCTCGACTAGCCCCTGCCGTTCACCCGCCCTGGGCCACACGGCCGGCGGCCAGCACCGCCGCGAGGCCTTCTCGGAGGTCCTTGACGAAGTACTCGGGCACCTCCAGCGACGGGAAATGCCCCCCGGCATCGGGCGACCTCCACCGGACGATCTGCCGGTACCGCTCCTGGGCCCAGCCGCGCGGGCACTTCTCGATGTCGCGGGGATACATGGTGATCGCGGAGGGGACGTCGACCCGGAGCCCGGGGTCGAGCGAATTGTGGCTCTCGTAGTAGATGCGGGCTGCCGACGCGCCGGTCCGCGTCAGCCAGTACAGGGTGACGTCGTCGAGGACCCTGTCCCTGGAAATCGTCTCGAAAGGACTGTCGTCGGTGTCCGACCACTCGGCGAACTTGTCGAGAATCCAGGCGAGGAGCCCGACCGGTGAGTCGACGAGCGAGTATCCGATGGTCTGCGGCCGGGTCGCCTGCTGCTTCGCGTACGCCGCGCGGTGGCGCCAGAAGCGGCGGGTTTCCTCCGTCCATGCACGCTCGGCCGCCGTCAGCCCGTCCGTCGTCAGCCCGGGCGGTGCCTCCGCGAACGTGGTGTGGATGCCGAGAACGTGCTCCGGGAACCTGCCGCCGAGGACCGTGGTGATATTGCCTCCCCAGTCACCGCCGTGGGCCAGGAACTCGCTGTAGCCGAGCCTTCCCATCAGTTCCACCCAGGCGGCCGCGATCTTCTCGGTTCCCCACCCGGTGGTGGCCGGCTTGTCGCTGTGACCAAAGCCTGGCAGCGACGGGGCCACGACGTGGAACGCCGGCGCGTCCGCTTCCTTCGGATCCGCCAGCTCGTCGATCACGTCGATGAACTCGGCGACGCTGCCGGGCCAGCCGTGCGTCACGATCAGCGGAGTTGCGTCCGCGCGCGCGGATCGCCGGTGCAGGAAGTGGATTCCCAGACCGTCGATGGTCGTGCGGAACTGCCCCATCCGGTCAAGGCGCGCTTCGAACGACCGCCAGTCGTACCCGGTGCGCCAGTAGTCCACGAGATCCACGAGGTCGGCAAGAGGAACTCCCTGCCCCCATCGGCCGGGGCCGGGCGCGGCGCGATGGACCGTCTCGGCTTCCGGCAGCCGCGCCGCGGCCAACCGCGCGCGCAGATCGTCGAGGTCGGCGTCGGGTGCGCGGGATTCACATGCTTGTACGTCGCTGGTCGACATGAGACCTCCTGGCCATCGGGCGAACCGGCTATGACGGTTCTAGCAGCCCTCAGCGTAGGCCTGCAACCGGCTAAGGTGGTTCCATGCGTGCTCAGTTCCCTGACTTCCGTCTCGGCAAGGTGCTGGCGACCAGCTTCACGGCGACCCTGACGGAGCGTCGCGGCGACGCCGTGGAACGCATTCCCACACCGGGCCGACTCGTCGACTGGCTGACGGTGAGTGGCCTCGCCGTGGAGTCCTGCACCACCGCCCAGCTCGAACGCGCTCGGGAGCTGAGGGAGTCGATTCACGCCGCCGCGACAGCGGCCGCGCGCGAAGACCCCCTCCCCGCGTCCGCTGTGCAGATCATCAATGACCGCAGCGTTCAGGGTCGGGCCGCGGCCGTCCTGACGCCCGAGGGAAACCGGCAATGGCGGCTCGGTTCGAATTCCTCCGTGGAGGATGCCCTGGGCGTTGTCGCCGCCGACGCGATCAGCGTCATCTCGGGCGAACGGGAGGGAAGGCTGGCCTTGTGCGCATCGCCGACCTGCCAGGCGGCCTTTTTCGACACCAGCCGGAGTCGCACCCGCAAATGGTGCGACATGAACACGTGCGGGAATCGCCAGAAGAAGGCGCGTTTCCATGCCGGCAAGCACGAGAGCCACCGATCAGCAAATTAGCGCATGGATGGCCGATCGCAGGGCACACGGATGTGGCACGACCCAATCAGCGCCGCCGGGAACTGTGGGCCCACCGAAGCCGGCGGCCCACGCACCGGTAAGACTTGACGATCGGAGCCGTAATGATTGTTCTTGGCGCCATCCTGCTCATCATCGGCCTGCTGGCAGGTATCTCACTGCTGACGACCATCGGCGGGGTACTCGTCGTGGTCGGCGCGGTGCTGTGGATCCTCGGCGCGACCGGGCGCGCTGTCGGCGGGCGCAAACACTATTTCTAGACACTTTCGGCCAGTCCCGTAACGCGCGACCGGGTGCGTCCTCATTGATGGGGGCGCACCCGGTCGCGGGTTGACATGGTGGCGGCACGGTGGCGGCACGGTGCACGCGATGATCACTGATCATTCAGGCCAGCCCCAAAGCTTGAGCACAAATTCCACACATCCCCTCTCCATACCCGGGCCCCATGGTCTAGATTGACCGTGCTTCAGCTGTTCGGGCACGAGGCGACCAATTAATGATCTTTAGGCCCGACGCTGCGGACAGCCGGCACCGCGTCGTCGCGCCACCGCGTTTTCGCACGCCAGGGCGTTTCCGCTGCCGCCGGAACGGGTCGTACGACCAACGAGTAGCGCCGCAATAGCCGGAATGGCATGTGCGGAGGGTGGGGGCCCTCCGCGGGGAAGAACAGCGCGGCACGGGGGGACTCGGTCCCCCGGGGGGAGCACCAGTGCGGGGGGCGGGGGCGCCTCCCGGGGGGAGGGGCAGTGTTAGGCGTACACGTCGAACCACTGGGGACCTGGGGGGTTCTGTGCGGCAGGGGGGATTAGTCAGCCCGTTTCCGCCGGCGCGCGGGCGCCTGGCGAACGGGACGATCAGCCGACCCACGAGCGACTGGGAACAGCGATATCGCCGTACCGTGATCACCAGCGATACGGTGACCACCGCCTTGGTCGTGGGGTCCATCGGCAGTTTCTTCGGGGCCCGGGACGCGGCCAACTGGCACGAGAAATGGGGAATTCTCGCATTCGGCACCGAGCTTCTCGTACTGGGAGCGCTCGCGATGAGCCGGGCGTGGGCTCCGGCCGTACTCGGTCAGGGCGCCGAGGAATTCCGCCGACTGGGACGCTCGGTGTTCACGGCGGCCGTCGTACTGGCGCTCGGCGGAATCGCCCTCACCTCGCGCAACATCAAATTATGGATCTTCGTCGCGATTCCCGCGATCGGTCTTCTCACCATGACCGCGCGGTATTGCCTGCGCCTGTGGCTGCACAAACAGCGTAAGGAAGGGCAGTGCCTGAGACCGGTGCTCGCCGCCGGGAGCCTGGCCACCGTGCAGGACCTGATCAGCCGGGCCCGCAAGCTCCCGCACCTGGGCTGGCGCGTGGACGCGGTGTGCACGACGGACGGTCTCGGGTCCGACGGTGACCAACTCGACGGAGTGCCGGTCGTCGGCCGGCTGTCGGACGTCGCGGGCCACGTCCAACGCGACGGCTACCGTGTCGTCGCGATCACACCGGACCCGCACTGGTCACCGGACGGGTTGCAGCGGCTGGCCTGGAACCTCGAAGGCAGCGACGCCGAGATGGTCGTGGCCCCCGTACTGATGGAGGTGGCGGGGCCGCGGCTGCACGTCGACGCGGTGCTCGGGATTCCGCTGCTGCGGGTCAGCATGCCGACCTTCACCGGGGGCCGCCGTGCGATAAAAGGGGTCGTCGACCGGCTGGGCGCGGCGATCCTGCTGCTGCTGTTCGCGCCGCTGATGGTGCTCGTCGGGCTGCTCGTGCTGGCGGACAGCCGCGGTGGCGTGTTGTACCGCCAGCGCAGGGTCGGCAAGAACGGCCGCGAGTTCACCATCTTCAAGTTCCGCACCATGGTCACCGGGGCCGACGGGGCCCGTGCCGAGCTGGCCGGCCTCAACGAAGGCGCCGGCCTGCTGTTCAAGCTCCGCCGGGACCCGCGGGTGACCCGGGTGGGAGCCGTGCTGCGCCGGTACTCGATCGACGAGCTCCCGCAGCTCTTCAACGTACTCACCGGGTCGATGTCGCTCGTCGGCCCGCGGCCTCCGCTGCCGGAGGAGTCCGCCGCGTACGGCCCGGACATCCGGCGGCGGCTGCTCGTCAAGCCCGGCCTCACCGGCCTGTGGCAGATCAGCGGGCGCAGCGACCTGCCGTGGGAGGAGGCGGTCCGCCTCGACCTGCGGTACGTGGAGGACTGGTCGCTCGCCCTGGACACAGTGATCTTGTGGAAGACGCTGCGTGCCGTGGTCTACGGGCAGGGGGCCTACTGATGGGCGGGGACCGGCGTCCAGCCGGCGTACGGACCGCGGGCCGAAAGGGCCTGCCTTGGGGGGACGGGTCATGAGGGTCAGCGTTTTCGGGCTGGGTTACGTGGGCTGCGTGTCGGCCGCGTGCCTGGCCGGCATGGGGCACGAGGTCATCGGGGTGGACGTCAACCAGGTGAAGGTCGACCTGGTCAACGACGGCAAGGCCCCGGTGGTGGAGGAGCGGATCGGCGAGCTCATCGACGAGGTCGTGCGGACCGGAGCGTTACGCGCCACCGGCGACGTCCGCGAAGCGATCATGGCCAGCGAGGTGTCGCTGATCTGCGTGGGCACACCGTCGGAGCCCAACGGCAGCCTGTGCACCACGTATCTGGAGCGGGTCACCGAGCAGATCGGCGCCGCGCTGGCCGAGCGGGGCGGGCGGCACACCGTCGTGTTCCGCAGCACCATGCTCCCGGGCACCTGCCTGAACCTGCTGGTGCCGATCCTGGAGAAGTCCGTCGGCGGCACCGCCGGTGTGGACTTCGGGGTCGCGGTCAACCCGGAGTTCCTGCGCGAGGGCACCAGCGTGCGGGACTTCTTCGACCCGCCCAAGACCGTCATCGGTGAACTCGACGCGGCGAGCGGCGACGTGGTGGCGACGCTGTACGACAGCCTGCCCGGCGAGGTGTTCCGGGTGCCGGTGCCGACGGCCGAGGCGATCAAGTACGCGGACAACGCGTTCCACGGCCTCAAGATCGGCTTCGCGAACGAGCTGGGCGCGGTCTGCCAGGCCCTCGGGGTGGACTCGCACCAGGTGATCGACGTCTTCCTGGCCGACCGCAAACTCAACATCAGCCCCGCCTACCTGCGGCCCGGGTTCGCCTTCGGCGGCTCCTGCCTGCCCAAGGACCTGCGCAGCCTGGTCCACGCGGCACAGCGCGCCGACGTCTCGGTGCCCATCCTCGCCCACGTGCTGCCCTCCAACTCCGACCATCTCCAGCGTGCCGTGGAACTGGTCGAGCGCACCGGCAAGCGCCGGGTGGGCCTGTTCGGTCTCTCCTTCAAACCCGGCACCGACGACCTCCGCGAGAGTCCGCTCGTCGAGCTGGCCGAGAGACTCCACGGCAAGGGGTACGACCTGCGGATACACGACGCCAACGTGAGCCTCTCGCGGCTGCTCGGCGCGAACCGCGAGTACATCGAGACCCGGCTGCCGCACCTCGCGCAACTGATGGCGGGCTCCGTCGGCGAGGTGCTCGACCACGCCGAGGTGTGCCTGGTCGGGACCAAGGACCCGGCCGTCCTCTCGGCCCTGCCCCATGGCGAGGGCCCCGTCATCATCGATCTCATCCATCTTCCCGACGCCGCCGCGCGCCGGACCGAACCGGGGTACATAGGCCTTGCTTGGTAACACGACCAGCAGTGACCGGCCGGGCCGGCGCGCGCTGATCCTGGTGGAGAACCTGTCGGTGCCGTTCGACCGGCGGGTGTGGCAGGAGTGCACGACGCTGCGCGACGCGGGCTGGGAGGTGCACGTCATCTGTCCGCAGGGCAGCAAGCGGGACACCGAGCCGGAGGCAGTGATCGACGGGGTGGCCATCCACCGCTACCCGTTGCGCGCGGCAACCGGTGGACCCGCGGGCTACCTGCGGGAGTACGGATCGGCGCTGTGGCACACGGCCCGGCTGGCCCGCAAGGTCGGCCCGGTCCATGTGGTGCACGCCTGCAACCCGCCCGACCTGCTGTTCCTGCCGGCCCGGTGGCTGACGCGGCGCGGCGCGCGGTTCATCTTCGACCAGCACGACCTGGTGCCCGAGCTGTACCTCTCCCGGTTCGACCGCGGCGAGGACCTGCTCTACCGCGGCGTGTGCGCACTGGAACGGCTGACCTACCGGGCCGCGGACATCGTGATCGCCACGAACGAGAGCTACCGGGACGTCGCGGTGCGCCGCGGCGGCAAGCGGCCCGAGGACGTCTTCGTGGTGCGCAGCGCGCCCGCGACCGACCGGTTCCAACCCGTGCCGCCCGAGCCGGAGTTGAAGAACGGCAAGCCTCATCTGCTGTGCTACCTCGGCGTCATGGGCCCGCAGGACGGTGTCGACTACGCCTTGCGGGCGCTCGCGAAGCTCCGCGACGAGCTCGGACGGACCGACTGGCACGCGGTGTTCGTCGGCGGCGGCGACGCCTTCGACGCGATGGTGGAGCTGTCCCGGCAGCTCGGGCTCGGCGACCAGGTGCGGTTCACCGGGCGCATCCCGGACGCCGACCTGGTGCGCTACCTGTCCACCGCGGACGTGTGCCTCTCCCCCGACCCGCGCAATCCGCTCAACGACGTGTCGACCATGAACAAGGTCCTGGAGTACATGGCGATGGGCCGGCCGATCGTCTCGTTCGACCTGAAGGAGGCGCGGGTCTCCGCCGGTGACGCCGCCGTCTACGCGTCCGACGACGACGAGGCCGCGTTCGCCGGGCTCATCGCGCTGCTGCTCGACGATCCGGAGAAGCGGGCCCGCATGGGCAAGATCGGCCAGGAGCGGATCGACGGAAAGCTCTCGTGGCGGAACTCGCAGGCGTCGCTGCTCGCCGCGTACGCCGCCGCCTGCCGTGGCCGCACCGCGGTGTCGGCGCGCGGCCCGGCCGGCGCAGGGAAGAGGCCGCACCGTTGAGCGACGAAACGATACGTCTGGTCACGATCGGGCGAATTCTCCGCAGGCGCCTGCGGCTGCTGGCCGCCCTGGCCGTGGTGGGCGCGCTGGTCGGCTACGGCGTCTCGGTGCTCTTCCCGCCGCGTTACACGGCGTCGGCATCGGTACTGCTGCCTGGTCAGTGGGAGGAGCGCGAGCTGCTGACCCAGGTGGACATCGCGACCAGTTCGTCGGTGGTCGACCGCGCGGCGGCCAAGCTCGCCTGGGCGGGTGTCGGCGGGGCCGAGCTGCGGGAGCAGGTGAGCGCCGAGGCTGCCGACGGGAACATCATCAAGATCTCGGGCACGGCCGGCTCACCGGAGCGCGCGCAGCGGCTCTCCGACCGGATGGCCGGGGAGTTCGTCACGTTCGCCGCGCGCCTCACCGGTGACGGCACCGACCCCGAACCGGCCACGGGGCCCGAGGTGCTGCGGGAGAAGGTCAGGGAGACCAACCGCCGCATCAGCGATCTGGCGAAAGCCGCCGACCCGGGACGGACCGTGGAGAGCGTGCAGGCGCGCACCTCCCTGGAGAAGCTCCGCAGCGCGCTGGAAGAGGCCGTGAAGAAGCTGGACGAGGCCGACCCGGCGGGCGCCAAGGGCGGCATGGTCGTCATGGGCCCGGCGGCCCGGCCGACCGCGGAGGCGCCGCCGACGAGGACGCAGCTCATCGCGGGCGGGGCGCTGCTGTTCTTCGTGCTCACGGTCATCGGCCACCTCACCGCCGCGCGGACGAACCGCCGGCTGTGCACCGAACCGGAGATCGCCGCCGCGCTGGGCTCGGCGGTCATCGGCACCGTCGACGTGCCGGAGGAACGGCGCGCGCACCGGCCCGAGGGCCGTGGCCCCTGGCCCGTGATCCGCCGGTTCCTCGCCCTCGACACCCGGTGGGACATGCCCGCCCCGCGGGCGTCCGGCGACGAGGCCGGCAGGCGTATCCGCTACCGGCGGGTGTGCGCCCGCCTCCGGGACCGGTCGCCGGCCCCCCGGCGGCTCCTCGTCGTCGTACCGGAGGGCGACGAGATCGCCCGCCGGGCCGCCGGGCAGCTCGTCGCCGAGTCCGGGAGCGAGGCTTCCCCGACCTCGTCGAGCAGTTCGAGCAGGGGGTATCCCCTGCTGCGGGTGGTGGAAGTGCCGGTGTCGCAGCCGATGGTGCCGGACCGCGGCACCGAGTCCGGTGCCCTGGTCGTGCTCAGCGCGGGCAACTGGACGGCCGGTGAGCTCGCCGGCATCGCCGAGGCGTGTGCGGACGGCAGGCACGAGGTCGTGGGCGTCGTCGTCGCCGGTCCGGTCCGGGCCCCCGCGACACCGTCCGCCGGCCGGCCTCCGAAGGATGCCACTCCGGCGTTCGCGGTCCCCGGCCACGGGAGGGGAGGTTCAGGGTGACGACACGTACGACCGAGGAGTCGTCGGCAGCCGCTCCGCTGCTGGACCTGCACGCGCTGGTGGTGGCGGTGCGCAGACGCCGCCGCCTCTGGTGCGTCATGGCGCTGCTCGGGATGCTGGCCGGCGTGGCGGTGGCGGTCCTGCTGCCGCCGCCGCCGAGCGCGGTGACCAAGGTGCTGGTCTCCCACGCGGAGGACCAGCCCAACGACACCGGCACGCTGATCCGCACCGACGTCGAGCTGCTGGGGACCACGCGCATCGCCGGCAAGGCCTTGCAGGCCCTCAAGTCCGCCGAGAAGCCGGAGGACTTCATCCAGGACTACCGGGGCACCGGCCTGACCAACAACCTGCTCCGGATCGATGTGACGGGTGACAGCGACGCACAGGCGGTGGCCCGGGCCCAGGCCCTGGCCGACGCGTTCATCGCGGACCATGTGCGGCGGATGCGGGAGACCGCGAAGGCCGAGGCCAAGGCCCTGCTCGACCAGCGTGACCGCATGCGGGAGGAGCTGGCCGAGGTCAACGAGGAGATCGGCGGCCGCTCGCCGGACACCGACCCGGAGGCCTCGGCGAGCACCGAGTCGCTCTTCGCCCGCCGGGCGGAACTCAACTCCCGTATCGCCGACTTCGACCAGCGCGCCGCGGAGGCGCGCACCGGCACGCCCAAGCTGGTCTCCGGCACGCAGATCGTGGACGCGCCGCGCGCGGTGCGGTACTCCCTGCCCAAGACCGCGGCCACCGACGCCGCGATCGGGCTCGCGCTCGGGCTCGCCCTGGGGCTCGCGCTGGCCGCGGTCGGCTCCGTGGTGGCGGACCGGCCCGTGCTGCGCCGGGAGATCGCGGCGAACCTGGGCGCCTCGGTCATCGCGGAGCTGCCCCGCACGCACCGCCTCTCGGCCCGGCTGTGGCAGCTCCGGCGGACCCGGGCGGCACGGGCGAGGCTCACCACCACCCTGGCCCGCACCGTGCGCGGCTCCACGGAACCGGTGTCGCTGCTCGAACTGGGCTGTGCGCGCAGTACGAGCGTGATCGCCCTCGACGCCGCCGCGGCACTGGCGGCGGAGGGGCCGGTGGCCGTCATCGACGGGCTGCCCGGCACGGAGCTCACCGGCAGCCGCCGGATGCCGGACGACGTGAGCGTGGTCGGCGGCGAGCGTGCCGCGTCCATGCCGCGTCAGGTGCGCAGGATCGGCGTCGGTTCGGTCGCGCCCGGCACGGCGTGGACCGACCTCCAGTACCTCGGTGGCCGGACCGTGCTCGTCGTGCGTGCCGGGCACGGCAGCGCCGCATGGCTGCACACCGTGGCACGGCAGCTCGCGGACCAGCGCATCGCGGTGATCGGCGTGGTGCTGATCGACCCCGATCCGCGTGACCACACCGACGGCACGCTGTGGGACGGGCCGCACACCGCGCTGCGCGGCCATCGCGAGCGGCCGGCCCGGCAGAACGATGGGGTTACCTCCCACGCCGTCGAGGCCGTGGGAGAGGGCCAACCGCGGACGGAACGGCCCTTGATGCCGGCCGTACGGGTCCCGGACAGCGACCAGGAGGTGCGGTAGAACATGTGTGGCATCGCAGGCACGTACCGATGGCCGGACGGGAAGGCCGTGACCGACCGGCTGACCGATGTCCTCGCCCATCGCGGCCCGGACGGGGCGGGCCGGTACGGCCACCCGCTGGGCGACGGCGACGTACAACTCGGGCACCGCCGGCTCGCCATCATCGACCTGTCCGAGACCGGCGCCCAGCCGATGGTCTCGGACGGCCTCGCCCTCACGTACAACGGCGAGCTGTACAACGCGCCCGACCTGCGCGCCGAGCTGACGGGCGCCGGGGTGCGCTTCCGCGGCACCTCCGACACCGAGGTGGTACTGGAGGCCTGGCGGCGCTGGGGCACGGACTGTCTGCCGCGGCTGCGCGGCATGTTCGCGTTCGCGGTCTTCGACGAGCGGACCGGTGACCTGGTGCTCGCCCGCGACCAGTTGGGCATCAAGCCGCTGTTCCTGCTCCGGCGCGGCACGGGCCTGATGTTCGCCTCGGAGCTCAAGGCGCTCGCCGCCGTGACCGGCGGGTCGCTGGAGGTGGACCACGGGGCGCTCGTGGCCTCGCTGCTCTACTACTGGGTGCCGGACTCGCGCTGCGCGTTCCGCGAGGCGGAGAAGCTGCCGCCGGGGAGCTGGCTCAGGTGCCGCCCCGACGGCCGGGTCGAGCGCGGCCGGTACTGGAACCTGAAGGACGTCGCCGCCGAGGGCCAGGAGCGGGCCCTCAGCGGCGAGCGGCCGGACCTGGCGGCCATCGTCGAGGAGTCGAACCGGCGGCACCTGCTCTCCGACGTCCCCGTGGCGACCTTCCTCTCCGGCGGTCTCGACTCCAGCTATCTGACCGCGCTCGCGGCCCGCCGGCAGCCCGGGATTTCCGCGTACACGATCGGTTTCCGGCCCGAGGACGCCAAGTTCGAGGCGATGCCGGACGACCTGCGCTACGCCCGGCAGGTGGCCGAGCAGTTCGGCGTCGACCTGCACGAGATCGAGATCGCCCCGAACGTGCTCGACCTGCTGCCGCGGATGACGCACCACCTGGACGAGCCGATCGGTGACCCCGCCGCGATCAACACGTTCCTGATCTGCCAGGCCGCACGGGAGGCCGGGGTCAAGGTGATGCTCTCGGGGATGGGTGCCGACGAGCTGTTCGCCGGGTACCGCAAGCACCTGGCCAACCTCCTCGCGCTGCGCTACCAGCGCGTCCCGCGGCCCCTGCGGCGCGGCCTGTCCAGGGTTGTGGACCGGCTGCCGGTCGCCACGTCCCGCCGGGGGTACCGGTCGGTGCGCTTCGCGAAGCGGTTCCTCTCCTTCGCCGACCTGCCGGAGGAGACCGCGTTCCGGCGCAGCTACACCATGTACGACCGGGAGGAACTGCTCGGCCTGGTCGATCCCGACCTGGCGGGGACGGTCGACGACGTGCTGACCGAGCACACGGACGTCTACGAGGACAACGAACTCGACGACTTCGTCAACCGTATGTGCCTGGGCGACTCCCGGATGTTCCTGCCGGGCCTGAACCTCGCCTACACGGACCGCGCCAGCATGGCCGCGTCGACCGAGGTCCGGGTGCCGTACGTGGACGTCGAGGTGGTCAAGGCGGCGTTCACCGTGCCCGGCGACCGCAAGATCGTGGGGCGGCAGGGCAAGGCCGTCCTGAAGGAGGCGGCAGGGTCGGTCCTGCCACGGGAGATCGTGTACCGGCCCAAGGGCCTGTTCAGCGCACCGCTGCGCGCCTGGATGAGCCGGGATCTGGCACCGCTGGTGCGCGAGGTGGTGAACGACGGCGAGCTCGTCCGTTCCGGGCTGCTGCGCCGTGACGCGCTGGCCCGGATGGTCGCCGAGGACGCCGCGGGGCACCGGGACTTCTCCAAGCATCTGTGGCATGTGCTGACCCTTGAGTACTGGTACCGCGGCGCGACCTCCGGCTCCGGCCGGGGCGAAGCGGCCTGACAGCGCGAGAATCAAGAGGAGCTCCGGTGAAACAGGTTGTGCAGAACTACAAGAGCGGCGAGCTGGCGCTGCTCGACGTGCCCGTGCCGGAGTGCAAGCGGGGCGGCGTGCTGGTGCGGAGCGCCTACTCGCTGATCTCCACCGGGACCGAGCTCATGAAGGTGTCCGAGGCCGGCATGTCGATGGTCGGCAAGGCCCGCTCCCGTCCCGACCAGGTGGCCAAGGTCATGCAGAGCGTGGCCACCAACGGGGTGCCCGCCACCTACCGCAAGGTGATGGGCAAGCTGGACTCCTACACGCCGCTCGGCTACTCGCTGTGCGGCGTGGTCGAGCAGGTCGGTGCCGGGATCGACGATGTGGCGGTCGGCGACCTGGTGGCGTGCGCCGGCAATGAGCACGCGCTGCACGCCGAGCTGAACTGGGTGCCGAAGAACCTCTACGCCCCGGTGCCCGACGGCCTCGCGCCGCGGCACGCGGCCTTCGGCACCGTCGGGTCGATCGCGATGCAGGGCGTCCGCCGCGGCGAACCCCAGCTCGGCGACGTCGCGTTGGTCATCGGCCTCGGTCTGATCGGGCAGTTGGTGGTGCAGCTCCTCACCGCGTCGGGGGTGCGCGTCGTCGGGGTCGACCCCGACCCGGCGCGCTGCGAGCTCGCCGAGCGCTCGGGCGCGGCGGCCTGCGGCGACCCGGAGGCCGCGACCGTGGAGGCGGCCGTCGCCGAACTCACCGGCGGCCACGGCGTGGACCAGGTGTATCTGGCCGCCGGCGGCGGCAGCAACCAGCCCGTCGAGCTGGCCGCCCGGCTGTGCCGTGACCGCGGCCGGGTCGTCGACATCGGCAAGTGCCGCCTGGACCTGCCCTGGAACGCGTACTACGAGAAGGAGCTCGACGTCCGGTTCTCGCGCAGTTACGGCCCCGGGCGCTACGACCCGGAGTACGAGCTGGAGGGGCGCGACTACCCGATCGGCTACGTGCGCTGGACCGAGCGCCGCAACCTGGCGTGCTTCCTCGATCTCGTCGCCCGAGGCCGCGTCGACGTGGAGCCCCTGATCTCCCACATCGCCGACTTCGACGACGCCGCCGAGACGTACCAGCGCCTGAAGGACGGCGATCTGAAGGCCGTCGCCGTGCTGTTCCGCTACCCCGAGCAGTCGGTGGAGGCCGAGCCTCCGACGGTGGCCGTGCCCGCCGTGAACGGGAAGCGGAGCCCGGCCGGGACCGCCGGGACGCCCGGAACGCCGGTGCGCCTGGCGTTCGTCGGCGCGGGGAACTACGCGACGTCGATGCTGCTGCCGCACCTGGCGCGGCGCGACGGCGTGGAGTTGTCCGCGGTCGTCACCACGACGGCGCTGTCCGCGGCCAACGCGAAGCGGAAGTTCGGCTTCGCCGAGGCGACCACCGATCTCGACGCCGTGCTCGGCGACAAGTCCGTCGACGCGGTCTTCGTGGTCACCCGGCACAGCTCGCACGCCGAACTGACCCGCAAGGCGCTCCTCGCCGGCAAGGCGGTCTTCGTGGAGAAGCCCCTGGCGCTGACCGAGGACGAGCTGGCCGACGTGCTCGCCGCGGTGGAGGAGTCCGGCAACGACCGGCTACAGGTGGGCTTCAACCGCCGGTTCGCGCCGCTGCTCCAGGAGGCCAGGAAGCGGTTCGGAGCCCGGACCGGCCCCGCGAACCTCCGCTACCTGGTCAACGCCGGCCGCCTCGCGCACGGTAGCTGGTACCTCCAGCAGGGCACCCAGGGCTCGCGGTTCGCGGGTGAGGGCGGGCACTTCATCGACACGGCGAGCTGGCTGCTCGCCGCCGACCCGGTCTCCGTGTACGCGACCGCCGCCCCCGGCAACGAGGACCTCCAGGTCGTCCTGCGCTACCCCGACGGGTCCACCGCCACCATCAGTTACGTCACCACTGGACCGGCCGGCTTCCCCAAGGAGACGCTGGACATGGTCGCGGACGGCCATGCCCTGCGGCTCGACGACTTCGTCCGCGCGTCGGTATACGGCTCCAAGCGGTGGGTCAGCTCGCGGCTGCCCAAGGCCAGGGACAAGGGCCAGTCCGCCGAGCTGGCCTCGTTCGTCAGGGCCGTGCGGACCGGCGGGCCGATGCCGGTGCCGCTGGAGTCGCTCGTCGCCACCACGGCGGCCACCCTCGCCGTGCGGACCTCCCTGGTCACCGGCGCGCCGGTGACCCTGGCGAGGCCCTGATGACGGTGAACTCCGGAAGTCCGGGCTGGTACCTGCGGCGGCTGGCCCGGATGGGGCCGCGGGAGGTCGGCGGCCGGGTGGGCGACGCGGTGCGCAGGCGGCTCTGGCGGTCGGCACGGCCGGACTGCCCGAGCGTGACCGGCGCCCGGTTCACCGCGGCGCTGCCCGCCGGGACGATCGCCGCCGTGCCGCCGGACGCCGCGAAACGTCTCGTCGCCCAGGCGGACCGGCTGATGGCCGGGCACGCCGAGTACTTCGGGGTGGACCGCGACGACCTGGCCGACCCGGACTGGTGGTACGACCCGAAGACCGGGCGCCGGGCTCCCTGGGGCTACGCCTTCGACGTGCCGTACCGCGACGAGGACGCGGTCGGCGACATCAAGCAGATCTGGGAGCTGTCCCGGCACCAGTACCTCACCGTCCTCGCCGCCGCCTACGCGGTCACCGGGAACGAGCGGTACGCCGAGCGGGTGGCCGAGCACCTGCGGTCGTGGTGGGCGGCCAACCCGCCGCTGCGCGGCGTGCACTGGATCAGCGGCATCGAGCTGGGCATCCGGCTGCTGTCCTGGGTGTGGGTGCGCCGGCTGCTCGACGGCTGGCCGGGCGCGGCCGCTCTCTTCGAGGACAACCCGCTGGCGCTGCGCCAGATCTGGCACCACCAGCGCTGGCTCGCCGCCTTCCCCAGCCGGGGGTCCTCGGCGAACAACCACGTCATCGCGGAGGCCGCCGGGCAGGCCGCCGCGGCCTGCGCGTTCGGCTGGTTCCCGTCGTCGGCGCGCTGGCGGGACGACGCGCTGCGGTCCCTGGACCGGCAGTTGCGTGCCAACACCTTCGGCTCCGGCCTCAACCGCGAGCTGGCCACCGAGTACCACGGGCTCGTCCTTGAGCTCGGCCTGGCCGCGGTGGCCGAGGCGGACGCCGCGGACGTGCCGGTCCCCGCGACCGTACGGCTCGTGCTGCTGCGCATGACCGACGCGCTCGCGGCCGTCGTGGACGGCCGGTTACGGCCGCCGCGCCAGGGCGACGCTGACGACGGGCACGGCCTGATCGTCGACGGTAGCGGCACCGACCGCTGGGCCTCGCTCCTTTCCACCGGGAACGCCGTGTTCGGCTCTCTCCCCTGGTGGCCCGCGGTGACCGGCACCGATGTACGTACGACGCTCCTCGCCGCGCTCATCCGGCCGTACGCGAAGCAGGGGACCGCACCGGCCGTGGCCCGCCCGGCGAGCCGCCCCGACCACTTCGCCGACGCGGGCATGACCATCCTGCGCGGTCCGGGGGAGATCTGGTGCCGCTGCGACGGTGGCCCGCACGGCTTCCTGTCCATCGCCGCGCACGCCCACGCCGACGCGCTGTCCGTGGAGGTCCGCCACGACGGGGTCGACGTGCTCGCCGACCCGGGGACGTTCTGCTACCACGGGCAGCCCCAGTGGCGGCAGTACTTCCGCTCGACCCTCGGCCACAACACCCTGGAACTGGACGGCGTCGACCAGTCCGTCTCCGGCGGCCCGTTCCTGTGGACCCGGCATGCCCGCGGCCGCGTCCTGGTCGCGGACACGTCGGGCGAGGGCGTGGCCCGCTGGTCCGCCGAGCACGACGGCTACGGGCGCTCCGTGCACCGCCGCCGGGTGGAGCTGACCGCCGCGAGCCGGGAGCTGCGCGTGATCGACCAGGTGCGCGGCCAGGGCAGGGCCGCGCGGCTTGCCTTCCACCTCGGCCCCGCGATCACCGCGGACCTGGTGGGCAACCGGGCGGTGCTCACCTGGACCCGGGACGGCGAGGACCGCTCGGCGGTGCTCGACCTGCCCGGACAGCTGAGCTGGCGGGCGCACCGCGGTGAGACCGATCCGGCGCTGGGCTGGTACTCCCCCGGCTTCGGACGCAAGGAACCCGCCACGGCGCTGATCGGCACCGGCTTCGCCGACGGCGTGGAGGGGTTCACCACCGTACTGAGGTTCCGGGGTTAGGGGGGACGCGTGGTGATCAGGTGGCGGCATGGGGGCTTGTCCGCGGCACCGCTGGCGGTGGTCCTGCTGGTGGCGACGGGGTGTACGAGCACGTCGGACGCACCGGCGGAGCCGACCGGTGGGCCCTCCACGTCCGGGGCGCCCGCCAAGTCCGTGGCCCGGGTGTGCGCCAAGCCCACGGCCGGGCCCGCGAAGGCACCGAAGGGCGCGGTGACGGTCGACCCCTCGGTCGTCGGTGACCTGGCGGCGAAGACCGGGAGCAGCCCCCCGAACACCACGTTCTGGCTCCGGCCGGGCAAGCACAGGCTCAAGCCGGATCGCTACGCGCAGGTCATGACCAAGAAGGGGAACCGCTACATCGGCGCGCCGGGCGCGGTGCTCGACGGCCGGAAGAAGAACCAGTACGCGTTCAGCGGCACCGCCCCCGGCGTCACCATCCGCCACCTGACCGTGGAGCGTTTCGTCGCACCGCACGACGAGGGCGTGGTCAACCACGACATGGCCGACGGGTGGGTGATCGAGCACGCGAAGATCCAGTACAACTCCGGCGCCGGGCTGATGGCAGGTGCCCGCCAGCAGGTCCGCGCCAACTGCCTGCGCGACAACGGGCAGTACGGAATGAACGCGTACAAGACCGGCGACTCCATCAAGGGTCTGGTGGTCGAGGGCAACGAGATCGTGGGCAACAACACCGGTGACTGGGAGCGGCGGCGGCGTGGCTGCGGCTGCACCGGAGGCATCAAGTTCTGGGCCGTCGACGGCGCCGACATCCGCGGCAACTGGGTGCACGACAACCGCGGGGCCGGGTTGTGGGCGGACAACAACAACAACGACTTCCGCATCGAGGACAACGTCCTCGAAGCCAACGACGGTGCCGCGCTGATGTACGAGACCAGTTACAACGCGGTCATCCGGAACAACACGATCCGGCGGAACAACTGGGTCGAGGGCCGCAAGTACGCCAAACGCGGCGACGACTTCCCGTACGCGACCATCTACGTGTCCGAGGCCGGCGGCGAGCCACGGGTCAAGGCCCGCACGGACAAGATCGAGATCTACCGGAACGTGCTGGAGGACAACTGGTCCGGCATCACCTTGTGGGAGAACGCCGACCGGTTCTGCAACAGCCCGGCCAACACCTCGACCGGCTACTGCACGCTGCTGGTGAAGGACACCGACCGCTGCGAGCGGCCGAAGATCACCACCGCGCCCCTGTACGCCGACTGCCGGTGGAAGACCCAGCGGGTGGACATCCACGACAACCGCTTCACGCTGGACACGTCCGTCGTCAAGTGCTCGGTGGAGTGCGGCCGCATGGCGGTGCTCGCCAACTACGGCACGTACCCGAAGTGGTCGCCGTACAAGGGCAAGCGGGTGGCCGAGGCGATCACCCACAAGCAGCACAACCGCTGGCGCGACAACGTCTACCGCGGACCGTGGAGCTTCATCGCCGAGGACACGAGCCAGGAGCTCGACTCCGGGCAGTGGCAGAGCCCGCCGTACCGGCAGGACGCGGGCAGCACCTTCACCTCCGGGGCCGGTGATTGAGATGGGCGGTGAACGTCCTGCCCGCGCACCGAAGGCCGTCGCGGTCGTCTGGGTGCTGCTGGGCCTCAACACGCTCGGCTCCGCCGGGGCGAAGACCATCGTCCCGCTGCCCCGCTCCCTCATCCAGATGGTCACCATGGGCGCGCTGGTCGCCGCGTTCACGCTGGCGCTCGCGCTCAATCTCCGGCTGCGCGTCCGGGCCGGGGCCTTCGTGTTCCTGCTGACCCTGCTGCTCGTGCCGAGCGTGATCTCCAGCGTGGACCCGGAGGTCGGCTTCGGCGCGCTGTTCCGCTGCACCCGCCTGGCTCTCTTCGTCGGCACGCTGTGGCTGCTCAGCCGCTGGTGGGACGGCGGCCTGACCTTCGTGCGGCACCACATCCGGATGTACTTCGCGGTGCTCTGCTCGGTGGCCGTCGGCCTGGTCATCGCACCGGGAACGGCCCTGCCCGAGTACTACGGCGGGCGCCTCGTCGGCGCGTTGTGGCCGCTCACCCCGCCGCAGATCGGGCAGTACGCCGCAGTGATCATCGGGCTCACCGTGCTGCTCGTGCTCGGCCGCCGCACCGACGGGGCCGGCGCGACGGTCATCATCGTGCCCTCACTCGTCCTGCTCGCGTTCACCCACACCCGCACGGCCACGCTCGGCCTGGTCATAGCGCTGACGCTGGCGGTCGGCTCGCTCGTCCTGACCAGTGCGGCCGCCCGCCGGTTCTTCACCTGGGCGGTGCTGAGCGCCGCGGTGGCCGCGGTGGTGTTCAGCTCGGCGCTGCGGGCGTGGTTCCTGCGCGGGCAGGACCAGGAGAACCTCTCCAACCTGACCGGTCGCGCCAAGGTCTGGGACGCCCTGCTCGCGGAGGACCGGACGACCGCGGAGAAGTGGTTCGGCATGGGCCTGGGCGACAAGTCGTTCGGCGGGCTGCCGATCGACAACAGCTGGCTGGCCGTCTACCACGAGCAGGGTCTGATCGGTATTGCCGTCGTGGCGACGCTCATGGCCGTGCTCGGCGCCGTCGCGCTGCTGCGGCCCCCCTCGCTGCAACGGGCCTGCGCGATCTTCCTCATCACCTACTGCGGGATCTCGTCGTACACCGAGGCCGGCCTCGGCGACGCCTCGCCCTATCTGCTGCACCTGGCCCTGGCCGCCGCACTGCTCGCGGCACCCGCCGCGGCCACGCCCCTGCCGGTGCCGCCCGCCCCTCGACGACGTGTCCCGAGCTGGGCCCGGGACCGGAAGGTGACCTGACCATGCACGTCCTCGTGGTGCACAACCGCTACTCCTCGGCGCAGCCGAGCGGGGAGAACAGAGTCGTCGACGAGGAAGTGGGGCTGCTGCGCGCGGCCGGCCACCGGGTCGAGTTGTTCGAGCGGCGCAGCGACGACATAGCCGCCCGGTCCCTGCTCGCCAAGGTCGCGGTGCCGCTCCTCGTCCCGTGGAACCCGGCGGTCCGCACGGAGCTCGCGGCCCTGCTCCGCGCCGAGCGGCCCGACGTGGTGCACGTCCACAACGTCTTCCCGCTCCTGTCGCCCTCGGTCCTCGCCGCCTGCGCCGACGCCGATGTGCCCGTCGTCGCCACGCTGCACAACTACACCCAGGTCTGCCCGCCCGGCACCCTGCACCGGAACGGCGGACCGTGCACCGAGTGCGTCGGGACGAAGGCGTCGCTGCCCGCCGTCCGGCACGGCTGTTACCGCGACTCCAGCCTCGCGACGGTGCCGCTCGCGGTCAGTCTTCTCCTCAACCGGCGGCGGTGGTGGTCCGGCGTGGAGCGGTTCTTCTGCATCTCCGGGGCGCAGCGCGACGTCCTGGTGCGGTCGGGCATGCCACCCGAACGGCTCGCGGTGAAGCACAACTTCGTGCCCGACACGGTCGCCCGCCGCACGGGCGCCGGCGAGCACCTGCTCTTCCTCGGCCGGCTCGCGGACGCCAAGGGCGTGCGGCTGCTCATGACCGCGTGGGACGAGATCGCGGCGAGCGGCGGAGTGGGTGTGCCGCTCGTGTTCGTCGGCGCGGGGCCGCTGGCGGACGAGGTGACCGCCTGGGCCGCGGGCCGGGACGACGTGCGCTACCTCGGCCTGTACGACCCGGAGCAGTGCCGGGAGGTCATCGCGCGGTCGGTCGCCATGGTGACTCCGTCGGTGGCCATGGAGACGTTCGGCCTGGTGGTCGCGGAGGCGATGGCGGCCGGGGTCCCGGCCGTCGCCGCGCGTCACGGCGCCTTCGTCGAGCTCGTCGAGGACGGCGTGACCGGGCTGCTCCACCGGCCGGGCGACGCCGCCTCGCTCGCGTCCCGCATCCGCCGGATCACGGCCGATCCGGACCGCAACCGGGAGATGGGGCAGGCGGCCCGGCGCCGTTACGAACAGGGTTTCAGCCCGGCCGTCGGTCTTGAGCGCCTGGTGGAGGGATACCGCACCGCGATCGCGGGTCGGTCAGCACTGGCTCGCGGCGGGGACACCCCCGCGGGCAAGGGGGATGGGAACAGCAGATGACTCAATGCCGACTCTGCGGCTCGGAAGCGATGGCGAGCGTCGTCGACCTCGGGGCGACGCCGCCGTGCGAGAGCTTCCTCGCCGCGGACCAACTGGACCGGGCGGAGCCCGCGTACCCGCTGCACCTGCGGGTCTGCACCGACTGCTGGCTGGCGCAGATCCCGCCGCTGATCACGCCGGAGGAGACGTTCAGCGAGTACGCGTACTTCTCCTCCTTCTCGACCTCCTGGGTGGAGCACGCGCGCACGTTCGTCGCCGACGCCGTGCGGCGCCTCGGTCTCGGGCCCGACGCCTTCGTGGTCGAGGTCGCGAGCAACGACGGATACCTGCTGAAGCACATGGTGGACCGGGGGATCCGCTGCCTCGGCATCGAGCCGTCGGTGAACGTCGGCGCCGCGGCGCGGGAGGCGGGTGTGCCCACGCTCACGGAGTTCCTGAGCCCGGACACCGGCTCGGCCGTCCGCGCCGAGCACGGCCCGGCGGACCTGGTCGTGGCCAACAACGTGTACGCGCACATCCCCGACGTGGTCGGCTTCACCCAGGGGCTGCGCGCCCTGGTCGCCGACGACGGCTGGGTCTCCATCGAGGTGCAGCACCTGCTGACCCTGATCGAGCAGAACCAGTACGACACGATCTACCATGAGCACTTCCAGTACTACACGGTCGCGTCCGCGATCCGGGCCCTGGCGAGCGGCGGACTGACGCTCGTGGACGTCGAGTTGCTGCCCACGCACGGCGGCTCCATCCGGCTCCTGGCCCGGCCGGCCGAGGTGGCCGGTGAACCCACGCGGCGGGTGGCCGACGTCCTGGACCGGGAGAAGGCCGCCGGGCTCCAGGACCTGTCCGGGTACACCGAGTTCTCCGACCGGGTGGCCAAGGTGCGCAGGGACCTCCTGAAGTTCCTCATCACAGCGGCCGAGCGCGGCGAGACGGTCGTCGGCTACGGCGCCCCCGGCAAGGGCAACACCCTGCTCAACCACTGCGGCATCCGGCCCGACCTGCTCTCGTACACGGTCGACCGCAACCCCTACAAGCACGGCAGGTTCACCCCGGGCACCCGCATCCCGATCCTGCCGCCCGAGCGGATAGCCGCCGACCGGCCGGACTATGTACTCGTCCTGCCCTGGAACCTGCGGGCCGAGCTGGTCGAGCAGCTCTCCTTCGTGCACTCCTGGGGCGGCCGTCTCGTCTTCCCCATCCCGGAACTGAGCATCGTCGAGGGCACGCCCTTGAAAGAGGTCACAGCATGAAGGTCGTACTGTTCTGCGGCGGTTACGGGATGCGGATGCGCAGCGGCACCGCCGACGACGTGCCCAAGCCGATGGCGATGGTCGGCCCACGGCCCCTGATCTGGCACGTCATGCGCTACTACGCGCACTTCGGGCACACCGAGTTCATCCTGTGCCTGGGCTATGGCGCCCACCACATCAAGGACTTCTTCCTCAACTACGAGGAGACGACGTCCAACGACTTCGTGCTGCGGGGCGGCCGGGCCGAGCTGCTGTCCACCGACATAGCCGACTGGACGATCACGTTCGCGCAGACCGGCATCGAGTCACCCATCGGTGAGCGGCTGCGCCGGGTGCGGCACCACCTGGACGGCGACGAGATGTTCCTCGCCAACTACGCCGACGTGCTCACCGACGCCCCGCTGCCCCGGATGATCGAGCAGTTCGCCGGGCGCGACGCCGGCGCGTCGATGATGGTGGTGCCGCCGCAGTCCTCGTTCCACTGCGTGGACCTGGGCGAGGACGGCCTGGTGGGAGGCATCACCGCGGTGAGCGAACTGCCGCTGTGGGAGAACGGCGGCTACTTCGTGCTCCGCCAGGAGGTCTTCGACCACATCCCCGAGGGCGGTGACCTGGTCGCCGACGGCTGCGCCCAACTCGCCAAGCGCGGCCGGGCGGTGGCCTACCAGCACCGCGGCTTCTGGAAGCCGACCGACACCGTGAAGGAGCGGGCCGCGCTCGACGACGCCTACACCCGGGGCGACCGCCCGTGGGCCGTGTGGGAGCGGGACGGCGCGGAGGTGGGCGCGTGAAACGGCTCGGGACCGGGCGTCTGGACCGGATCGCGGCGGTGGGCGCGCACTGCGACGACATCGCCATCGGTGCCGGCGGCACGCTCCTGACGCTGTGCCTCGCGCGACCGGGCATCCGCGTCGACGCGCTGGTGCTCACCGGCGGTGGCAGTGAGCGGGAGCAGGAGGAGCAGGCCGCGCTCGCCGCCTTCTGCCCCGGCGCCGACCTGCGGCTGACCGTGCTCAAACTGGCGGACGGCCGGCTGCCCGCGCAGTGGGAGGAGGCCAAGGCCGCCGTCGAGGAGCTGCGCGGGCAGACCGATCCCGACCTGGTGCTCGCCCCGCGCACCGACGACGCCCATCAGGACCACCGCGGCCTGGCGAAGCTCATGACCACCGCGTTCCGCGACCATCTCGTACTCGGCTACGAGATCGTCAAGTGGGACGGCGACCTCGGCCGCATGGCGGCGTACCAGCCGCTGGCCCCGGAGATCGCCGAACAGAAGGTGCGGCTGTTGCAGGAGCACTACCCCTCGCAGCGGCACCGGCCCTGGTACGACCGTGAGGCCTTCCTCGGTCTCGCCCGTATCCGCGGCATCGAGAGCCACGCGCGCTACGCCGAGGCGTTCGCCGTCACCAAACTCACGCTCGATCTCGGCACTTTCGACCTGGAGGAATGAACCTTGCGCGTACTGCTCACCGGACACCAGGGCTATCTGGGCACCGTGATGGCCCCGGTGCTCGTGGCCGCCGGACACGAAGTCGTCGGTCTCGACGCCGGCCTGTTCGCCGACTGCGTCCTCGGCCCGCCACCCGCGGACCCCTCGGGGCACCGGGTGGACCTGCGCGACGTCACCGCCGAACACGTGGCGGGGGTGGACGCCGTGATCCACCTGGCCGCGCTCTCCAACGACCCGCTCGGAGCGCTGGCACCGGACCTCACCTACGACATCAACCACCACGCGTCCGTACGCCTGGCCCGGCTGGCCCGCGACGCCGGGGCGCGGCGCTTCCTGTACGCGTCGACCTGCTCCGTCTACGGCGCCGCCGGCGGCGAAGGACTGGTCGGGGAGGACGCCCCGCTGCACCCGGTGACGCCGTACGCGGAGTCCAAGGTGCGGGTGGAGGACGACCTGCACGCGCTGGCGGACGGCGACTTCAGCCCGGTGTTCCTGCGCAACGCCACCGCCTTCGGGTACTCCCCCCGGCTGCGCGCCGACATCGTGCTGAACAACCTGGTGGGCCACGCGCTCCTGTCCGGTGAGGTGCTCGTGATGTCCGACGGCACGCCCTGGCGTCCGCTGGTGCACGCCGCCGACATCGCACGGGCCTTCGTGGCCGCCCTCGACGCGCCGCGGGAGGCCGTGCACGACCGGGCGTTCAACATCGGCAGCGAGGTCAACAACGTCACGGTCGCCGAGATCGCCGGGCAGGTCGCCGACGCGGTGCCCGGCTCCAAGGTGGTGATCACCGGGGAGACCGGTGCCGACCCGCGGTCCTACCGGGTGGACTTCTCCCGGTTTCGCGCCGCGATACCCGGCTTCGACTGCGAGTGGACGGTGCAGCAGGGCGCGCTCGAACTCGCCGACGCCTACCGGAAGCACGGGCTGACCCGGGAGGACTTCGAGCGGCGCTTCACCCGCCTCGCCGTGCTGCGCGCGGCGTCCGAGGCCGGCACCGTCGACGACACCCTGCGGTGGCGCCGATGACCGAGGCGGGCGAGCGGATGCACGCACTGGTGGAGCGGCTGTACCCGCTGTGCCGGAGCATCACCGGCGACGGGGTGCGCGCCACTCTGGAGATCGTCGACGAGTACGTCCCGCTGACGGTGCACGAGGTGCCGACCGGGACGCAGGTGCTCGACTGGACGGTGCCGCAGGAGTGGAACATCCGGGACGCCTACATCGCCGACGCCGCGGGCAACCGCGTCGTCGACTTCGCCGCGTCCAGCCTGCACGTGCTCGGCTACAGCGTGCCGGTGTCGGCGACCATGCCGCTCTCCGAACTCCGCGCGCACCTGCACACCCTGCCGGACCACCCGACGTGGGTGCCGTACCGCACCAGCTACTACAAGCCGGAGTGGGGCTTCTGCCTGGCCCAGGAGACCCTGGACGCGCTGCCGGACGGCGAGTACGAAGTGCGCGTCGACTCCACCCTCGCCGACGGCCATCTCACCTACGCCGAGCACGTCGTCCCCGGGCAGGTCCCCGACGAGGTGATCGTGTCCTGCCACGTCTGCCACCCGTCGCTGGCCAACGACAACCTGGCGGGCATCGCGGTGGCGACGTTCCTGGCCAGGGCGCTGGCGGAGGAGACGCCGTACTACACCTACCGGTTCATCTTCGCGCCCGGCACCATCGGGGCGATCACGTGGCTGGCCCGCAACAAGGAGCGGATCGAGCAGGTCAAGCACGGTCTCGTGCTGGCCTGCGCGGGCGACAGGGGCCACCTGACGTACAAGCAGAGCAGGCGCGGCGACGCGGAGATCGACCGGGTGATGCGGCATGTGCTGACCGCCTCCGAACGCCCGCACGAGGTGCGGGAGTTCACCCCGTACGGCTACGACGAGCGGCAGTACTGCTCGCCCGGGTTCGACCTCGGCGTGGGCTCGCTCAGCCGCACCCCGTACGCCGGATACCCCGAGTACCACACCTCGGCGGACAACCCGGACTTCGTCACCCCGGAGGCGATGGCGGACACGCTCGCCGTCTGCCACGAGGCGTTCGCCGTGCTCGACCGCAACCGGCGGTACGTCAACCTCAGCCCGTACGGAGAACCGCAGTTGGGCCGGCGCGGGCTGTACGGCTCGCTCGGCGGCCGGAGCGACGCGCAGCAGGCCCAGATGGCCATGCTCTGGGTGCTCAGCCTCTCCGACGGCGAGCACGGCCTGCTGGACGTCGCCGAGCGGTCCGGGCTGCCGTTCGGCGCCGTCACCGCCGCGGCCGACGCCCTGCACGCCGCCGGGCTGATCAAGGCATGACGCGCATGACCACCGGGGAGGAGAAGACGGCCCGGCCCACCGGCAGGCGGGCCATCCTCGGCCGGCTGTCCTGGGGCCTCGCCGACCAGGCGGCCTCCAGCATCAGCAACTTCGTGGTGGGGATCTACGTGGCGCGCTCGCTGGGCCTCGCCGCGTTCGGCGTGTTCAGCCTGGCCTGGGTGACCTACGGCGTCGTGCTCAACGTCTCCCGCGGCCTTGCCACCGACCCGCTCGTGGTGCGCTTCAGCGGCGTGCCCGAGGCGTCCTGGCGCGGGGCGGTGGCCCGGTCGTCGGGCACCGCGCTCGTCGTCGGCACCGCCATCGGCGCGGTGACCGTGGTGGTCGGCCTCGCTGTCGGCGGCCGGGTGGGGCCCGCGTTCGCCGGTCTCGGCGTCATGCTGCCGGGGCTGCTGCTCCAGGACGCCTGGCGGTACTCGTTCTTCGCCGCCGGCAACGGCCGCAAGGCGTTCGTCAACGACGTGGTGTGGGGCGTCGCACTCGTGCCGGCCATGGTGGTGGCGGCGCGCGTGGGCACCGTGACCGCCTTCATCCTCGCCTGGGGCGCGTCCGCCACGGTCGCCGCCGTGTACGGCTGCTTCCAGTCCGGCATCCGGCCCCGGCCGGCCGGAGCGCGCCAGTGGCTCCGCGAGCACCGCGACCTCGGCTACCGGTACCTCGTCGAGAACGTCGGCGTCAGCGGCGCCAGCCAGTTGCGGGCGTACGGGCTCGGCGCGATCGTCGGGGTCAGCGCGGTGGGGGTGATCCGGGGTGCCGAGCTGCTGCTCGGCCCGTTCCTCGCCGTACTGATGGGGCTGACGCTGGTCACCGTCGCGGAGGCCGCACGGATGCTGCGCCAGGCCCCGCACCGTTTCGGCACGTTCTGCCTCGTGCTGGGCGCCGGCCAGGCCGCTGCCGCGCTGCTCTGGGGCGCGGCACTGCTGCTGGTCCCCGACCGGCTCGGCACGTTCGTCCTCGGTGACGTCTGGAGCTCCGCCTCGGCTCTGATCGTGCCGGTCACGCTCAGTGTCGCGGGCGCCGGCCTCGGCAGCGGCGCGGCGGCCGGACTGCGCGCGCTCGCCGCGGCCCGGCGCAGCCTGCGCTGCCAGCTCTTCGCCTCCGCCTGCTATGTCGGCGGCGGGCTCGGCGGTGCCTTCGCGGCAGGCACGATCGGCTCGGCCTGGGGCGTCGCCGCCGCGTCCCTCTGCGGTTCCGTCGTGTGGTGGCTGCAACTGCGGTCCGCCCTGCGCGAGCGCCACCAGAAATCCCTTCGTGAAGTGAGGACGTCATGACCGCCCAACCCCGGCTGAGCATCGGCCTGCCCGTCTACAACGGTGAGGAGTACCTGGCCGAGTCGCTCGACGCCCTGCTCGGCCAGACCTACGAGGACTTCGAGCTGGTCATCACCGACAACGCGTCGACCGACGGGACCGAGGACATCTGCCGTAAGTACGCCGCCCGGGACTCGCGCATCCGGTACATCCGGCTGCTCAGGAACATCGGCGCCGCGCCGAACCACAACTACGTGTTCACCCAGTGCCGCGGCGAGCTGTTCAAGTGGGCGTCGCACGACGACCTGTACGCCCGGGACCTGCTGCGGCGCTGCGTCGAGGCGCTGGACGAGCGGCCCGACGTCGTCCTCGCCCACGCCGATCAGGCGGTCATCGACGGCGAAGGACAGGTGAAGGTCCCCTACGAGTACACACTCGCCACCGACTCGCCGCGCGCGCCCGAGCGCTTCCGCAGCATGCTCTTCGAGCCCGGCGGCGACGACTTCTACGGGGTGATGCGCGCCGACGTGCTGCGCCGCGTGAAGCCGCACGACAGCTACCACCACGCGGACCGCACGTTCGTCGCCGAGATCGGCCTGCACGGGCCCTTCCACCAGGTGCCGGAGCTACTGTACTTCCGCCGCGACCACCCCACCCGGGCCGAGCGGGCCAACCCGTCCAAGCGCTCGCGGTGCGTCAACCTGGACCCGCGCCGGGCGGGCCCGCTGCACCCCACGCCCCGGCTGCTCGCCGAGTACGTCTGGGGGTTCGTCGCGGCGATCCGGCGGGCGCCGCTGTCCGTCGCCGACCGGCGCGCGTGCTACCGCCACCTGGCCGCGTGGATGACCAGCCGGGCCCGGCCCGGCGTCGGCGAGCGGGTCGAGGACCGCGCCCCGGTCGACCCGGCCCTGTCCGGCGTCTCCGTCGACGCCGTCGTCGCCGGACGCGACGGGAGGCAGGCATGAGATCCGGGAACGGGGCTCCGGTGCGCGTCGGGGTGTTCGGTCTGCTCGGCTCCGGCAACGTCGGCAACAACGGGTCGCTGGAGGCCGTACTCGGGTACCTCCGCGCCGCGCACCCGGAGGCGGTCGTGGACGCGCTGTGCGGCGGTCCCGACGACGTCACGGCCCGCTACGGGATTCCCGCGACGCGGCTGAACTGGTACCGCGGGGAGTACCGGACCGCGTCACGTGCGGGCGCCATCGCGGCCAAGGGCCTCGGCAAACTCGTCGACGCCGTCCGCACCGCCGTCTGGGTGCGCCGGCACGACGTCGTGATCGTGCCGGGCACCGGCGTCCTTGAGGCCACGCTGCCGCTGCGGCCGTGGGGCTTCCCGTACTCGCTGTTCCTGCTCTGCGCGAGCGGCAGGCTGCTGGGCACCCGGGTCGCGCTGGTCAGCGTCGGCGCCGCCACGATCGGCAGCCGGCCGACCCGGACCCTGGTCCGCTGGGCGGCGCGCCTTGCCACGTACCGCTCGTTCCGGGACGACATGTCCCGCGACGCGATGCGGGCGATGGGCGTGGACACGTCCCACGACGAGGTCTACCAGGACCTCGTGTTCGCCCTGCCGACGCCGCCGCCGAGCGCGCCCACGGGGCCCTCGGACCTGGTCTGCGTCGGCGTCATGGCCTTCCACGGCAGCAACGACGACCGCGCCCGTGCCGAGGAGATCCACCGGCGCTACCTCGACGGGACGACGCGGTTCGTCCGCGCCCTGGCCGAGGCCGGCAGGCCGGTGCGGCTGCTCACCGGCGACGAGGTCGACCGGCCGGTGGTCGCCGCGATCCTCGACGCGGTGGACTCGCCGCTGGTCACCGCGGCCGAGACGGAATCCCTTGCCGACCTGATGAGGGAGATGGCGGCCGCCGACACCGTCGTGGCGACCCGCTACCACAATCTGATCTGCTCGCTGAAGGTCGGCACCCCCACGCTCGCGCTCAGCTACTCGGCGAAGAGCGACACGCTCATGGACCGGATGGGTCTCGGCGCGTACTGCCACCCGGCCCGCGAGGTCGACACCGACCGGCTGCTCGACCAGTTCCGGGCGCTGGAGGAGGAATCGGCGGAGCTTCGGCAGACACTCACGGAGCGGAACGTGCGCGCCGCCGAGCACCTGGAGCACCAGTTCACCGCCTTGACCACCGCCGTGTTCCCCGCGAAAGAAGCCCACACCCCCGCCCCTCCCCCTCCCTCTTCCCCTTCCCCCGCCACACGAGAGGTCTCATGAAAGCGACAGAAGTCCCGGGGATCGCGGGCGCGTTCCTCTTCGAGCCGACGCCGTACGCCGACGAACGCGGCTTCTTCTGCCGCACGTTCGACGCCGACGTGGTCCGCTCGGTGGGCCTCGACCCGCACGCCTTCACCCAGGACAGCGTGTCCCGCTCGGTCCGGGGCGTGCTGCGCGGCCTGCACCTGCGCTCAGGAGCCGGCGAGGCCAAGCTGGTGCGCTGCTCGTACGGGAAGATCTTCGACGCCGTCGTGGACCTGCGGCCGGACTCACCGACGTACCTCGGCCGCGCGTTCTTCGAGCTGTCCGGCGAGACGCAGACGACCCTCTACATTCCGGCGGGGTGCGCCCACGGCTTCCAGGCGCTGACCGAGACCGCCGACACCTCGTACCGGATCGACCGCCCGCACGACCCGGCCGAGGACGTGACGATCGCCTTCGACGACCCGGAGCTGGCCATCCCCTGGCCGCTGCCGGTCACCTTGATGTCCCGGCGGGACCGCGAGGCGCCGGGCCTCGCCGAGGCCCTGAAGCAGAAGGAGGCGTGAAGTGGGCGAGGATACGCGGGAAATGAACCTCGCCGGGTCGCGGCGGGCGAACGAGCGGCTGCACGCCATGATCCCCGGGGGCGCGCACACGTACGCCAAGGGTGACGACCAGTACCCCGAGGACCTGGCCCCGGTCATCAGCCACGGCCGCGGCGCCCACGTGTGGGACGTCGACGGCAACCGCTACATCGAGTACGGCTCCGGCCTGCGCTCGGTCAGCCTCGGACACGTCCACCCGCGCGTGACCGAGGCGGTACGACGCGAACTCGACCGCGGCAGCAACTTCGCCCGGCCGTCCATCGTGGAGGTCGAGGCCGCGGAACGCTTCCTGGCCACCGTGCCGACCGCCGACATGGTGAAGTTCGCGAAGAACGGCTCGGATGCCACCACCGCCGCGGTGCGCCTGGCCCGCGCCGTCACCGGCCGTCCGCGGGTGGCCATCTGCGGCGACCATCCGTTCTTCTCCGTCGACGACTGGTTCATCGGTACGACGCCGATGCCCGCCGGTGTCCCGGCGTCGACCACCGACCTCACGGTGTCCTTTCCCTACGGGGATCTGGCCGCCACGGAGGAGCTGCTCACCCGGTACCAGGACGAGATCGCCTGCCTGATCCTCGAACCCGCGGGCCACACCGAGCCCCCTGCCGGGTACCTCGCGGGCCTGCGCGAACTGGCCGACCGGCACGGCTGCGTCCTGGTCTTCGACGAGATGATCACCGGCTTCCGCTGGTCCGAGGCGGGCGCCCAGGGCCTGTACGGGGTGGTCCCCGACCTCTCCACCTTCGGCAAGGCGCTGGGCAACGGGTTCGCCGTGTCCGCCCTGGCCGGGCGCCGCGAGCTGATGGAGCGGGGCGGGCTGCGCCACTCCGGTGAACGGGTGTTCCTGCTGTCCACCACGCACGGCGCGGAGACACACTCCCTGGCGGCCGCGATGGCCGTGCAGAGCACGTACGCCGAAGAGGGCATCACCGCCCAACTGCACGCCCTGGGCGAGCGGTTGGCGGCCGGTGTGCGCGACGCCGCGGCGGGCATGGGCGTCGGCGACCACGTCGTGGTCCGGGGCCGGGCCAGCAACCTGGTCTTCGCCACGCTCGACGAGAACGGTCAGCCGTCACAGCGGTACCGCACGCTGTTCCTGCGCCGGCTCCTCGCGGGCGGGGTGCTCGCCCCGTCGTTCGTGGTGAGCAGCGCGCTCAGCGAGGCCGACATCGACCGAACCGTGGAGGTGGTGGCGCAGGCATGCGCGGTATACCGAAAGGCCCTGGACACGGCCGACCCCACACCCTGGCAGGGCGGCCGCCCGGTGAGGCCGGTGTTCCGCCGCCTGGCTTGAGGTGACGCGGCGTCAGCGACATTCCCGTTGACCGGAGGCGCCGGCCATCCGTTCGGCCCCCTGCTCGGCCCGCCGGTCGACGAGGCGGTCGGCCGCCCGGTCGACCAGCCACGCGGTCACGGGTACCACCGCCAGCGCGGTGCACCAGCCGCCGAGGACGTCGGTCACGTAGTGCGCGCTCAGGGCGACCTCCGCCCAGCCCATGGCGGCGCCGGCGGCCAGCGCCGCGGCGAGCGTGAGCAACGTACCGGCCGCCCTGCCCAGGCCGAGCCGGCCGGTCGCGAGCAGCGCCGCCATGAGGGCGAGCGCGGTGAGGAAGGCCGTGTGCCCGCTCGGATAGGCCAGGTTGCCGTCCCCGTGGATGGTGCGTCCCACCAGAGGTTTCATCAGCGTCGTCGTCCCCACGGCCACGCAGACGCCGACCACGATGAACACCGCCGCGCGGGGCCGCCGACGCCACAGGCAGCCCGCCACGGCGGCCACCACCAGCACCGCCGCCCCGATGGGCTCCCCCAGGAAGTCCGTGGCCAGAGCGACGTACCGCCACGGCGGCCGCACGCTGTCCGCCGTCGGCTCCACGAACCACCGGTCCACCGTGCCGGGTTGGCTGTGCCCCGCGTACATGACCCCGAGCGCGACGACCACCAGCGCGGCGAGAGCCGCGACCACCCCGAGCCACGCGCGCAGCGACGGCGGCAGCACCGCGGTAATCGGTGTATGGCGTCCCACCCACGAGCCCCCCGCCTGCCCTTGCCACCTCGACGCTGCTCAACAATAGGTCACGGCAATCCGGGTGTCCCAGGCGAACCACAGGGAGAACAGAGCGTGACAGACAACGGCGTTGAGCGGAACGACGAGCAGCCCCACGCCCCGGACCCCTGGTGGGCGGGGATCGGAACGTGGGGTGCGGTCGGGCTGATCGTCTTCGGCGCCTCCGCGGCAGCGTGGGTCTTCCTCGGACTGCCCGGCACTTCGGAGGGGTCGCCGACGGCTTACCTGGGGGCGGCCAAGGTCGCCGCCATCGGCCTGGTGATCGCGGGAACCGCCTTGCTGGGACGCCGCCGCACCCAAGCCACGGACACGGACACGGACACGTAGGAGACGACCAACGAAATGACCCGACGCGTCGCCCGGTAATCCGGTCAACGCCTCTTCTGTCGCTGAGATTCCGCTCATACGCTCCATTGTCATGACTATCTCAAGGAGAACGCTCCTCGGTGCGGGAGTCGCCGCACCACTGGCAGCCACCGCAGGCACCCTCGCCTTATCGACCCCGGCACTCGCCGCCCCTCAGGACTACCGACTCGACAAGCGACTCACCGCCGACGTCCGCGGCAACCGCGCGCCGTACGCGGCCACGGTCGAGGCCCTTGCAGCCGTGCTGGGAACGGTCTCCGTCGACGCCGTTCTGGCCGACGCCAACCGCCAAGGCACCAGGATCGACACCGCCGAGGGCCGGAACATCGCCGAGCAGTATGCCTTCGGCTTCCACTGGCAGGTTCCCGGTGACCAACTGGCCAGCGGCTGGCGCCCGCAGGGAGTCAGCACCACCTACGACTCCCTCGGCGCTCCGGTCAGCACGGTCATGGTGAGCTGGTACGACCTCGGTGGCCGCGTCGACCAGGGCATGCGCCTGTCCCTTGTGGACTGGCGCACCGCGCGGCCGAAGTACCGGCACGTCCTGTTGGTGGAGCCGTACCGCACCGGCGGCGGATTCCCCACCTTCGCCCCCATCCAGCGGCATGCAGGCGGTATCGCCTGGTACGGCAACACCCTCTACGTCGCCGACACCTTCGAAGGCCTGCGCGTCTTCGACCTCACCCGCATCATGCGGGTGCGCGACGACCGCCCGAACGTGGTCGGCCTCATCGAAGACGGCAACGGCGACGCAGGCGACTACTACGGCTACAACTACAAGTACGTGCTCCCGCAGATCGCCGCCTACGACAATGCGGGACGGCGATTCCGCTACTCAGCGGTCTCCGTCGACCGCACCGGCTCCGCCCACACCATGGTGGCCAGCGAGTATGTCCCCAACGAGCGCACCCGCCCCAAGGTGCTGCGCCTGCCCCTGACAGAGCTGAGCACCGCCCCGGACGAACTGGTCGGCACCGACGTCAGGACGATCACCCGCCGCCGCGGCGGCAGGACCGTGGGCCAGCGCAGCATTCAGGGCGCCGTCAGCGTCGACGACACGTACTACTTGTCGGTCAGCGCCGGCGACGCCCGCGGAACTCTGCGCTCCTGGAAGCCGGGCGCCACCAGCCCGACGCACCGCAGCAACCTGTCTGTCGGGCCCGAGGACCTCAGCTACGACAAGACCGAGAACGTCCTCTGGACCTGCGGCGAGTACGAATCCTTCCGCTACGTCTACGCGGTGGACCCCGCGCCGGCGGGCTGAGCCCATTCCCTGGTCCGCAGGAAGACCGGCGTGCGTAACTGCACGCAAGAGGTCCCGCACCGCCCTGCGCGACACGTAACCGCTGGACCAGGGAGGTGATGCGTACATCTCCGGGTCCCGCTCCATGGTCGGCGACCGTCGGCGCATCCGATGGCGATGCGCCGAGGGCCTGCCTCTGAGGCCGCGCCGCGGTTGACCCTGACGCAGGGGCAACCTCGCAGCATGGCAGGCATGACGACGAGAACCAACGCGATCGAGATCGCCGGGCTGCGCAAGTCCTACGGTGACCACGAGGTGGTGGCGGGGGTCGGCCTGACCGTCCCCGCGGGCACTGTCTACGCCCTGCTCGGCCCCAACGGAGCCGGCAAGACCACCACGGTCCGCATCCTGTCCACGCTGCTCCCCGCCGACGCCGGTGAGGCTCGTGTCGCCGGACACGACGTACGCCGCGAGGCGGACCAGGTGCGTGCGTCGATCGGGGTGACCGGACAGTTCTCCGCCGTGGACGAGCTGCTGACCGGGCGGGAGAACCTGCGCCTGATGGCGGACCTCGGCCACCTCGACCGCGCCCGTGCGGAGAGCGTGGTCGGGCAACTGCTGGGGCGGTTCGACCTGTTCGCCGCCGCCGACCGGCGGGCGGCGACGTACTCCGGCGGCATGAAACGGCGGCTGGACCTGGCGATGACCCTGGTGGCCGGGCCCCGGCTGATCTTCCTCGACGAGCCGACCACCGGCCTCGACCCGCGCAGCCGCCGCGCCCTGTGGGGGATCGTGCGGGAGCTGGTGGCGGACGGGACCACCGTCTTCCTCACCACCCAGTACTTGGAGGAGGCCGATCAGCTCGCCGACCGGATCGGTGTGCTCGACAGTGGCCGGCTGGTCGCCGAGGGCACCGCGGCCGAGCTGAAGCGGCTGGTCCCCGGCGGCCGCATCGAGCTACAGGCCGCCGACAGCGAGCGGCTGGCCGGGCTGGCGCGCGAGTTCCCCGGGGCGAGCCCGAACGCCGCCGCGCTCACCCTGTCCCTGCCGCACGACGGCAGCCTCACCACCCTGCGACGCCTGCTGGCCGGGCTCGACGACGACGCGGTCACCGGGCTCGCCGTGCACACCGCCGGCCTGGACGACGTGTTCCTGGCTCTCACGGACCGCCCCGCCGCCGACGAGACTCCCCGGGCGGTACGGGCATGAGCGGCGCGACGTATGCCGTCCGTGACTCGGCGACCATGCTGCGCCGCAACCTGAAGCGCATGGTCCGGTACCCGTCGCAGACGTTGATGCTGATCGGCCTGCCGCTGCTGTTCCTGCTGCTGTTCGTCCACGTCTTCGGCGGCACCATGGGCGCCGGCCTGCCCGGAGCCCCGGCGGGGGGCCGCGGCGACTACCTGACGTTCATCGTTCCCGGCATCCTGGTGATGGCGGTGGCGAGCGTGTCCATCAGCACCGCGGTCTCCGTCGCCGCCGACATGACGGGCGGGATCATCGACCGGTTCCGGACCATGGCCATCGCCCGGGTCTCCGTGCTCACCGGCCATGTGCTCGGGGCGATGATCCAGACCGCGCTGGCACTCCTGACGGTCTTCGGCGTGGCGTTCCCGCTCGGCCTCAGGACCGCGGCCTCGGCGCCGCAGTGGCTCGGCCTGGCCGGTCTGCTCGCGCTGCTGTCGTACGCGATGACCTGGTTCACCGTGGCGCTCGGCCTGTTCAGCCCGAACCCGGAGGCTGCGAGCAACTGGCCGATGATCTTCATCATGCTGCCGTTCGTGGGCAGCGGGTTCGTGCCGGTCGAGTCGATGCCTGCCGGACTGCGGTGGTTCGCCGAGCACCAGCCGTACACCCCCGTCATGGACGCCTTCCGCGGTCTGCTGGCCGGGTCGCCCGATGGCCCGGACGTGCTCCTGGCCATCGGCTGGTGTGTGGTGATCGGGCTGACCGGTCATCTCTGGGCGCGGCGCCTCTACCGGACCCGGGCCGCGAGCTAGTGTCCGCCGTCAGGAGACTGATCTGATGCTGACCATCGGCGAGCTGGCGTCGTATGCCGGAGTGACGGTCCGCGCGGTGCGGCACTATCACGCCAAGGGGCTGCTGCCCGAGCCGGAGCGGGACCACTCCGGCTATCGCAGGTATGACGCCGCCGCCGTGGTCGAGTTGGTCAGGATCCGCACCCTCGCCGATGCCGGGGTCCCGCTGGCGCGCGTGCGGGAGCTGTTGCGGGCCGGCGAGGAGGAGTTCGCCGCGGCGGTCGCCGACATCGACGAGCGGCTGCGGGCGGAGATCCGGGAGCGGCAGCGGCACCGCGAGCGGATCGCCCGCCTCACCGCCGGGGACAGCCTGGCGCTGCCCCGGGAGGTGGTCGAGTTCCTCGACCGGCTGCGGGCCCTCGGGGTCGACGAACGCATTGTCCGGGTCGAACGCGACGGCTGGATCCCGCTGGCCGCGCGCTCCCCCGAGCGCGTCCCGGAGTGGATGGCACGCAAGCGGGAGCAGATCGCCGACCCGCGGATCATCGACTTCTATCTCACCCTGAGCAGTGCCCTCGACCGCGCCGACGACGACCCGCGGCTGGTGGAACTGGCCGACGAGCTGGCCGCCTACATCACGCAAGTGGCCGACGAACAGGGCGACTCCTACGTCGACGACACCGCCCTCGAACCACCGTTCGCCGAGCTGCTCGACACCCATGTGTTCGCCACCCTGCCGCCGGCCCGTCGGCTGATCGAGCTGCTGAAGGAACGCGGCTGGACGGGCTGGACCCAGCTTGAACGCGTGCACCCGACACGGAGTACGGGCGGAACGCGGTAGGGGGACGCCGCGGTGCGGCGGTGACACGTGCGGCGCCGCACGCGGGCCGCGCCAGGAGCATTTCGGCCCCTGCACAAGCCTTGTCAGCCTCCTCGCGACCCCCCTATTCTCGCGGCAGAAAGCGCTTTCCCCTTACCGCGGCTCCCATCAGCTCCGCTTCCCGGCGGCAGTGCTTGTCATGACTCTGTCATGCCCTCGCGCGGTAGCCGCCACCTGTCCGGCGAGAGGTCCGGCCGGGGTCGGGAAGCCGAGCCGGACCAGGGCCCGTCAACGACGAAGAGGGATACGAACATGAGAAGACCAATCGCCCTGCGGCTCTCCGCGGCCGTGGCCGTGATGGCCTTGGCCGGCGCCACCGGCGCCGCCCTGACGATGTCCGACGAGGCATCGGCGGCGCCCGCCGGCGTCGTCGGCAGCGCCACCGGCTACGCCTCCCAGAACGGCGGCACCACGGGCGGCGCCGGCGGGCAGACGGTGAAGGCCACCACGGGCACCGCCATCCACGCCGCGCTGTGCGGGCGTGCCAGCAGCAGCACCCCGATCATCATCGAGGTCGAGGGCACCATCAACCACGGCAACACCACCAAGGTATCCGGCAGCAGTTGCAACACGGCGGCCGGGGTGATCGAGCTCAAGCAGATCAGCAACGTCACGATCGTGGGTGTGGGCAGCGGCGCCGTGTTCGACCAACTCGGGATCCACATCCGTGAGTCGCGCAACATCATCATTCAGAACGTGACCGTCAAGAACGTCAAGAAGTCCGGTTCTCCCACGTCCAACGGCGGTGACGCCATCGGCATGGAGAGCGACGTGCGCAACGTCTGGGTCGACCACTCCTCCCTGGAGGCCTCGGGCGGCGAGTCCGAGGGCTACGACGGCCTCTTCGACATGAAGGACAACACCCAGTACGTGACGTTGTCCTACAGCACCCTGCGCAACTCCGGACGCGGCGGTCTCATCGGTTCCAGCGAGAGCGAACTCTCCAACGGGTTCGTCACCTTCCACCACAACCTGTACGAGAACATCGACTCCCGCGCCCCGCTGCTGCGCGGCGGCACCGCGCACATGTACAACAACCACTACGCGCGGCTCAAGGAATCCGGGATCAACTCCCGCGCCGGAGCCAAGGCCAAGGTGGACAACAACTACTTCGAGGACTCCAAGGACGTCCTCGGCACCTTCTACACCGACGCGAAGGGCTACTGGCAGGTCAGCGGCAACATCCTGGACAACGTGACCTGGTCGCCCCCGAGCAGCGACACCAACCCGGCCGGTCCGGACCTCAAGTCGACCACCACGGTCTCCATCCCGTACTCCTTCGCGCTCGACGCGGCCTCCTGCGTACCGTCCGTCGTGGCGCAGACGGCGGGCGCCGGCAAGGGCATGAAGGTCTCCGACGGCAGTTGCACCCCGCAGACCCCCACCCCGGACCCCACCGACCCCACGCCGAACCCGACCGACCCCACGCCGGACCCCACCGACCCCACGCCGCCCACCGGGACCAACCTCAGCATCGGCGCCGGCGCGGACGGCTCCGACAAGGCCTCCGGGACGAGCTACGGCAACGTGCGCGACGGTGACCTGAACACCTACTGGTCGCCCTCCGGGTCGACCGGCTCCGTCTCGATCAAGTGGGGCACCGCCACCGCCGTGTCCAAGGTGAACATCCGCGAGTCGGCGGGTGCCACGGGCCGCGTCGGCGCCTGGCGCGTGGTCAACGGCGACACCGGCGCGGTCCTGACCTCCGGCAGCGGCGCGGGCGTCATCACCTTCCCCCGGACGTCCCTGAAGAAGGTCACCTTCGAGATCACCGGCTCGACCGGCACCCCGAGGATCGCCGAGTTCGAGACGTACGCGAGCTGACCGTGTGACCGTGCCCCGGCAGCGTGTGTCGGGGGCAAGGGAGCGCCGGGTCAGGTCCACACCCGGCGTTCCCGGCCGCGAGGGTCGTCGATCAGGGCCCAGTCGGCGTCGACACGCATCGTGGCCCTGCGCTCGGAGTCGTACGGGTCCCAGCCGGGGTCGCCCGTCGCGGCGAACCGTATCCACGCCTCGTGCACGCGGGGGGCGAGATCGGCGGGGGGCCCGTCGGGGCCGAGCAGGGCGTGGGGACCGTACAACTGGGGCAGCCGCGTGAGGTCGAAGACGAAGGGCAGCTCCATCGTGTGGGTGGCTCCCAGTTCTCCGCCCAGGGCGTGGGAGCGCCACGCGAACTCGTAGCGGTAGGTGGCGCCCCCGGTCCGGCCGGCGCGCGTGTTGGCTTGCGCGTCGGCATGTGCGTCGGCCAGGGCCCGGCTGCCCGCGCCGAACAGGGCGTCGCCCATGATGGCGGACCGCAGTTCACCGAAGGTCGCCCCCGGGCGGGTCTCGCGGTAGGTGTCCACGAGCCGGCCCGGATCGGGGTGCGCACGTGCCGCGACGGCGTCGACGTCCGCGCGGGTCGAGGTGGCGTACGCGTCCACCGGGACCAGGTAGAGGTTGCCCTCCTCGGTGTTGGTCCCGACGAGCAGGTCGACGTCGGCGGCGAGGCCCGCGGCGACACCGGCGGCCGGCTGGGTGTCCAGGACCAGGCTGAAGGGGCTCAGCCCGATCAGCGGGTCGTGGTGGGTGGCCGTCCGCAGGTCCGTGCCGGTGACCGCGGACGCCGCCTCCACCAGGCGGGCGTCCGGGATCCGCGCGAAGGCGTCGACGTGCGGCTCGATGCCCAGGGCCCGGGCCGCCGCGCCGGTGACGCGGGCGGCCTGCTCGGCCGTGAACGCGCCCAGGCCGCTGCCGCTCTGGACGATCGCCCGGCGGACCAGGCCCGCGGCCTCGGGAGTGGCCAGGACTCCCCCGACGACGGTCGCTCCCGCCGACTGGCCGAAGAGGGTCACGTTGTGCGGGGCGCCGCCGAAGGCCGCGATGTTGTCCCGTACCCAGCGCAGCGCGGCCACGACGTCGAGCAGGCCGCGGTTGGCGGGCGCTCCGGGGATGTCGAGGAAGCCGCCTATGCCGAGGCGGTAGTTGAGGGTGACGAGGACGACGCCGTCGCGGGCGAAGGCGGAGCCGTCGTACAACGCGGACCGCGTCGACCCCGCGACGAATCCGCCGCCGTGGACGAACACCATGACGGGCAGGTCGCCGTCCGCGTCGGCGGGCGTCCAGACGTTGACCGTGAGGTAGTCGTCGCCGCGGCTCCAGCCGGCGCCGAAGTAGGGGGACATGTCCACGCGGCCGAGCTTGCGTTCGGACTGCGGGGCGTTGGGGCCGGGCATCGTGGCATCCCGTACGCCGTCCCACGGTTCGTGCGGGCGGGGCCCCGCGAACCGGTCGGCGCCGCGGGGCGGAGCGGCGTAGGGAATGTTCAGGAAGGTGTGGACGCCGCCCTGGCGCAGGCCGCGGACGGAGCCCCGGGTGGTGGCCACGACGGGGGCGGGGCCGGTGTGCTGGTTCACTTGGAGTGCCTTTCCTCAGGGCTTGGCTCAGCCCTGTTCGTCGTACGGGGAGAAGGGCGCCCAGCCCTTGACGGCGAACCTGCCGCCGTCGCGTGCCACCTGCGCGGCGCCGTGGCCGCCCAGGTGCGCGGGGATGACGAGGGCGTTGTCGTCGGCCGCCCGGCCCAGCACCTTGTGACGGGTGGCGCGTGCCTGTGCGGGGTCCTCGCAGAAGCAGCTGTTGGAGTCCGGTTCGAGGATCTGCACCGGGTTGTGCAGCAGGTCGCCGACGAAGACCGCGCGGTCCGTGCCGGAGGCGAGCGTCAGTACGGAGGAGCCGGGGGTGTGTCCCGGGGCGGCCTCCAGGCGCAGCCCGGCGTCGATCCGGTGGCTGCCCTCCCACAGCAGCGTCCGGCCCGCCTGGTGCACCGGCAGGACACTGTCCTCGAACACGTTCTGGTTGCCGCGCCCGAGTACGGTCTTGTGGCCGTTCTCCGGGTTCCAGAAGTCGAAGTCGTCCTTGGGCATCAGGTAGGTGGCGTTGGGAAAGGTGGGAACCCAGGTACGCCCGTCGAGATACGTGTTCCAGCCCACGTGATCAATGTGGAGATGCGTATTGATCACGATGTCCACATCCTCGGGGCGGACTCCGGCGCGGGCGAGGTTGTCGAGGAATCCGGTATTCATCCGGCTCCACACAGGGGCGTACGGGCGCTCCTTGTGATTGCCCACGCCGGTGTCGACGAGGATGATCTTGCCCTCGCTGCGCAACAGCCAGGTCTGGATCGCCGAGTTGACGATCCGGGTCTCGTCGTCGAAGAACTCCGGGACCAGCATGGCGCGGTGTTCTTCCCATGCCTGCGCCGGGCTGTCCGGGAAGAACGTCTCGGGAGTCATGTCCACGGGTCCGTAGTACTCCCGGATGCGGGTGACGCTGATGTCACCCAGGGTGATGGTGTTCACGTTGCTCTCCATACAGGTCAGGGGTCAGGGGTCAGGGGCAGGGGTCGGGCCGACCGGCGGCCGGTGACGGGAAGCGGCGCACCGCACGGAAAGTGCCGCCGTCGCGGCGGATGAACGGTGCGGGACCCATGTCAGCGGCATCGCGGCGGCCGAGCCAGACCGGGCCGTGCCTATCCCTGACCGGGTCAGGTTCGCGGCCGGCGGGGCGCACATACTGGGCCTCATGAGCGGACAGCGAGAACTCGGGAACTTCCTCCAGACGCGGCGCGCCAAGCTGCGCCCCGAGGACGTCGGGCTCCGGGACTACGGAGACCGGCGCCGGGTCCCCGGCCTGCGCCGGGAGGAACTGGCACTGCTGGCCGGCGTGAGTTCCTCGTACTACACACGTCTCGAACAGGGCCAGTCCGTGGGCGCCTCACCGGAGGTCCTCGACGCCATCGGCCGGGCCCTGCGCCTGGACGGGGCCGAGCAGCGTCACCTCCACGACCTGGCGGACAGCGTGAAGCGGCGCGCGGTCGCCGAGCACCCGCCGCCGGAACACGTCGACGCGGCGATCTCCCACCTGCTGGAGTCTTTCGGTGACGTTCCCGCCCTCGTCAGCGGGCGGCGCAGTGACGTACTGGCCTGGAACCGCATGGGCCACGCGCTGTTCGCCTCCCACGTCGACCCGGCCGGGCCGGCCGATCCCGGCAACCGCCCCAACCTGGCCCGGCTGGTCTTCCTCGACCCCCACACCCGCGCGCTGTACGCCGACTGGCCGAGCAAGGCGAGGGCGGTCGTGGAGAACCTCCGCATGACGGCCGGCCGACACCCCGACGACGCGCTGCTCACGTCACTCGTCGGCGAACTGACCGTGAAAAGCCCGGAGTTCGCCGCCATGTGGGCCGACCACCGGGTCAGCCCCTGCGACTCCGCGGAGTACGAGATGCACCACCCGCTGGTCGGCAGCCTCACCGTGACGCAGCAGAGCCTGCGTTCCCCGCAGGACGACGAACGGCACATCGTGCTCGCCGTCACCGAGCCGGGCTCCCCGTCACAGGCCGCACTCCACCTGCTCTCCCGGGCGACCGCCCCGCCGACGGCGAAGTGACCCCAAAGCCCCTGCTGCACACGGGTGTTGTGCGTAAAGTGACACCAGTGAAAGGCTGCGCCACCTAGCTGTTGACGTGTCCCCAAGGCGCAGGGGATGTGAGGGCTGCCCATGGCCGCTGTACGGGGAAGCGACGTCCTGGAGGCGTCGCAGGTACGGGTGCGCGCGAGTGACGGAGAGGTCGTCGGGGCCGGGTTCCTGGTCACCGAGGACGTGGTGTGCACCTGCGCGCACGTCGTCGTCAGAGCACTGTCACCGGCAGCGGCATCGGCATCGGAGTCGGAGACCGGGCCGGACGAAGCTCCGGACGGTGCCGTCGACATCGACTTTCCCTTGCTCCCCGGCCGCCCCCGGGCGCGCGCGACGGTGGAGTCCTGGCGTACGGGCGACGCCGATGTGGCGCTGCTGAGGCTCGACGCGCCGGTCGAGGGAGCGCGGCCCGCACCCCTGGTCGACGGGACGGGCGTGTGGGGGCACACCTTCCGGACGATGGGCTTTCCGGCCGGCGCCAGTCAGGGAATCTGGGCGTACGGGACGCTGCGCGCCGGTCAGGGGGCCGGCTGGGTGCAGATGGAGGCGGACGAGCCCGGCCCCCGCGTCGCGGAGGGGTTCAGCGGGGCGCCGGTCTGGGACCACACGCAAGGCGGCGTCGTCGGGATGACGGTGGCCGCCCACCTGAGCGAGCGCACCGCGTACCTGCTGCCTTCGGCCCATCTGATCGACGAGGCCACGCTGGAGTCCCGCTGCCCGTTCCAGGGCCTGGCCGCGTTCACCGAGGACGACGCCGAGTTCTTCCACGGCAGGGACGCCGACACCGAACGGCTGCTCGCCGCTGTCCGCACGCGTGCCGTGACGCTCGTGGCCGGGCCTTCGGGGTGCGGCAAGTCGTCACTCGTGCGGGCAGGGGTGCTTCCCCGGCTGCGGGCGGCCGGGGCCGACGTGACGGAACTGCGGCCCTTGCTGGGCGTGCCCCCTGCCGACGTCGTCGCGCGGGCGCTGACCGAAGTGCTTGAACCTGGGCTGGGCGAGGTCGGCCGTCTCTCCAGAGCGCGGGAGCTGGCCGGTCTGCTCGACGCGGGCCACGGCGTCACCTCCGAGGTGCGCGCCCGGGTGCTGGGCCGGAGCAGCGGCTCAGGACGCGTCCTTTTCGTGGACCAGCTTGAGGAGTACGTGGCCGGTGAACCGGCCGCCGCCCGTGCGCTCTTCGGCCTGCTGGCCGACCTGGCGGGCGAGGAGCTGCGGATCATCGCGACGGCACGCCCCGACTCGCTCGATGTCCTGATCACGGCCGGCACCTCCGACCTCATCAGCGACGCCGTCCGGTTCCTCGCGCCTCTCGCCGCCGAGAACCTCCGGCAGGCGGTGACGGCACCGGTCGACACCGTCCCCGGGCTGTGGTTCGAGGCGGGCCTGCCGGAGCGGATCGTCGCCGACGCGGGCGACGAACCCGGCCGTATGCCGCTGGTCCAGTTCGCGCTGACCGAGCTGTGGCGGCGGCGCAGCCGCGCCATGCTCACCCACGCGGCCTACGACGACCTGGGCGGAGTCGCGGGCGCGCTCGTCGGCTACGCCGACCTCGCCCACCAGAACCTCTCCGCGGCCGATCAGGTCCTCGCCCAGCGGCTCCTGGTCCAGCTCGCCCGCCCGGGTGAGGGCGACACCTTCACCCGTAGACCCACCCGCACGGCCGGTCTCGCACCGGAACTCGTCGCGCTCGCACACCGGCTCGCGCCGGGCAAGCTCGTCGTCCTCTCCCACGCGCCGGGCGGCGACGGGCACGAGGAGATCGTCGACCTGGCCCACGAGGCACTGACCACGCACTGGCCCCTCCTGCGGCAGTGGCTGACCGATTCCCGCGACTTCCGCCTCTGGCAGGAGCAGGTACGCGCCGACCTGCACCGCTGGCAGTCCCAACAGCGCGAGCCCGCCCGCCTGCTCAGCGGCACGGACCTGACCGAGGCGGAGTGCCGGCTCGGCGCGCATCCCGACCCGGACGACATCTCGTCGGCCGAACGGGAGTACATCCACCTCAGCAGGAACCACGCACGGCGTGGCTCCCGGCTGCGGCGGGCCGCCGTGGCGGTGCTGGGCGTGCTGACCGTCCTCGCGGTCATCCTGGCGTTCACCACCTACCAGAGCCTCCGGCGGACCGAGCTCCAGCTCCGCACCCAGGCAGCGAGCACCCTCGCCCAGGTGGCGGAGGAGCGCCCGCCGAACGACCCGGCCACCGCGCTCCAGTTGGCCCTGGCCGCATGGCACACGGAGCCCACCTCACGTGCCCGGCAGGCGCTGATGAACCAGTACATGCGGGGGCAGTTCGTCACGGGCACCCACCCGTCGCTGTGGCACGGCAACGTCGACGAGTTGACCGCGAGCGAGGACGGCCGGGTGCTCGTGGTGGAATCGAAGCCCTCGGGCGGCGAACGGTCGACGGTCACCGTGGTCACCGGCGCCCGTGACGGTGAGCCCCGCGCGCGGAAGCTCAGCGGCGTTCCCGAGGGCAACCTGGTCACCGTGGTGAGCCCCGACGGGCGTCATGTCGCGGTCGCCGCCGGGCAGGGAGACGTTCTGCTGTGGCGGACGAGCGCAGGCGGCGCGAAGCGCCCGGTGACCCTGGAGACCGGCTCGCACAGACTCGACGCGGAGAAGAAGGATCCGCGGAGGGTCCTCGACTTCAGCGGCGACGGCAAGCGTCTGCTGCTGTTTTATCCCTACGAAGGGTGCGCGGCCGAGGCGCGGAAGTGCGGTTCGGCCTTCATGGACGTGTGGGCCACCGACTCCGGACACCCGGGGAAGGCCATCGACCGGATCGCGCTGCCGGCCGACCTGGACGACGTCGCGTTCACGGCCGACGCGGACGCGGTGGCTACACTCCGCTCCTCCGCGGCGACCAGGGACGTCGTCGATGTACGGGACCTGTCGTCCGGGCACCGGCTGCACTCCACACGCATGGCCACACCGGCCTCGCTGCGGGCGGGCGGGGAGATCGCCGTCCAGGACGACGGACGGGCGCTGAAGCTCGGCCGCGCACCCGGACGCCCGTATCGGATACCCGCCGCCGGCGGATTCAGCGTCACCGACGCCACCAGCCGCTACGAGATCAGGACCGCTCGGCCGCGCAATCCGGCGAGCGAGAGGCACGACTACGCGGAACACACCCTGACGGATGTGCGCACCGGCCGCGCCTTCCACACCCGGGTGCCGGACTCGGGCGACGCGTCCGTGGTGGCGACCGCTGTCGCGGCCTTCCCGGGGGAGGGAAACGGGCTCACGGTCCTGACGGCCGTCGGTTCGACCCTGGTGGAGGCACGGGCCGAACCGATCGGCGGCAAGCGGTCCCCGTTCGGCATCCTGGAAGTGGACACGGAGGCGTTGTCCCCGGACGGGCGGCTCCTCGCCCAGGTCTCCTCGGAGGGCCGGCTCGCGATCCTCGGCGCCTCCCGCAGGGAACTGCGGTCGATTCGGGTTCCCGGACCAAAGGGTGACAAGCCGGTGAGGTGGACCGTCACGTGGACCGCCGACTCCCGACGGCTCGTGGTGTGGGACGAAGGCCTCGGCCTCAACCGGTCGTACGCGGCGGACGACCTCAGTTCCCGTCCCGTGGCTCTGGACGACGCGTTGCCGGGCCTCGACCGTATCCAGGGTGTGGTCGGTGTCGGCGGCGGTGAGATCGCGTTGCTTTCCCGGGGACGGCTGGCGCGGGTCGACGCCGCGGATGGAAGGGTGACAACACGCCCCTTCTCCCTCGACCGGGGCACACCCGCGGACGGGAGTCCGGACGACGGCCGCTACGTCGGAGATCAGCTCGTGGCGAGGCCGGGGCACCCCGGGCAGGTCGCGGTCACCGACAGGCGCGGCAAGATCTCGTTGTGGGACCTACGGGCGCCCAGGCGCGTCGACACGTTGCACGGCGCCCCCATCAGCTACGGATCGGCCAGTGCGCCCTACGAAGCCCTGCTCGCCTTCGATCCGACGGGCACGTACCTCGCGGTCGTCAACGACGATGCGCAGGCGCGGGTCTGGAACGTACCGAAGAGGAAGCGATACACGCGCGGCATCCCCTGGGCGGACGACAAGGACGGCCTCGTCGGCCTCACCACGGACGGTCACGTGATGGTCTTCCGTGACGATCGACTCCGTTTCGTCGACCCGGGCAGAGGCGGGAGCGACTTCTCGGTCCCCTTGATGAGGGGTTTGTTCCACGTCGACGGGGAGCGATTGGTGGTGGACACGGGGACGGCGCGACAGACCATCGACCTGCGTCCCGAGGCGCAATTCCGCGCGCTCTGCGACGCCGCAGGACGCGACTACACCGCGGCGGAACGCAGGCTGCTCCCCGAGGGCACACCCGAGGGACCGCCGTGTTCCTGACGACCAGGTAGACACCCACGTACACACAGGAGGAGCCGTCTTGACCGACTCTCAGCAGCCGCGACTCACCCTGGACGACGGGACCACGGTCCGGTTCGTCCTGACGGAGGAGGCGAGCCCCGTCACCAACGGCTTGGGCCCCGCCGTACCCGTCGCCCGCGCACGGAACATCCCCGCGCTCGCCACCGACACGCTGCGCGCCACGCTCAAGCCGCTCGGCCCGCTCGTACAAGAGGTGCACGCCGCGGTGAACACCGCGTCGACGCCGCCCACCGAGATCACCGTCACCTTCGGCGTGCAGGTGGGCCAGGACCTCAAACTGGGCATCGTGAACGGCAGCGGCCAGGCCCACTTGACGGTGACGGCCACGTGGCGCCCGGACGGGACGGAGGGCGGGGCACGGGGGGCGGCGGGCTGAGTGCTACGGCTTGTGGGTCACCCAGAGCAGTTCCGCCGGCCAGCGGTGTGCCCAGTCGGGTGGGTCGGTTTCGTTGTAGCCGTTGGGTGTGCCGGGTCCGGGCCGCGGCTCGATGAGGTCGTCGATGACGAGACCCGCGCCGCGCAGGACCCTGACCCAGTCGCCGTAGGTGAGCTGATAGCTGGTCGCGCCGTCGCCTTCGGCGATGGTGTTCAGCCCGAAGTAGTCCTGCTGCAACGTCGTGGTCACGCGACTGGCGGCTTCGTCGTAGCAGGCTTCGAACCATGGGCTGGCGACGTTGAACACCAGGCGTCCGCCTCGGCACAGGACGCGTGCGGCCTGCGGGACGGCCAGATGCGGGGACGCCCAGCTGAGCCCACCGAAGTCGCAGAACACCAGGTCGAAGCTGTCGGAGGCGAAGGGGAGTCGCTCGGCGGCGCCTTGCACCAGCGGGTAGCGGACGGCTCCCATAGCGCCACTGGCCGCGGCGAGTTGGGCCTCAGCCAGGTCGAGCCCGACCACGGTGGCGCCCTCGGCCGCGAGTGCCCTGGACCACTGGCCGGCACCGCAGCCGAGTTCGAGGACGCGCTTGCCGGTGACGTCGCCCAGGGCGTGCAGGTGCGCGTCGGGAATGGAGTACATGCCCCACAGCCGGGGTGTGGCGCCGATTCGCGGGTCGTGCCGATGCTGGTAGGCGCTGCTGATCTGGTTCCAGAGCCGCCGATTGGCGGGGATGCTGTCCACGCGCCGACTCCAGCACTGTTCGCCGGGGGCGGTCAACACGATTACCCCCTACTGACCGGGACGCCTGAACTCCGGCCTCTCAGTCGCTCAACTGCCCGCCCTTGATCGCCGCAACGAAGGAGGCCCAACCAGTAGCGGGGAACACGAGGACAGGACCGTGCGAAACCTTGCTGTCCCGGACCGGGACGGCAGCGGCGAAGTCGTCGGAGACCTCGACGCACGCCCCACCGTCCTGGTTGCTGTAGCTGCTCTTACGCCAGGAGGCGGCAGTCAGGTCGATGGATCGCACTTTGCTTCCTCCAGAATCCGCAGGATGAACTTGCGCGACTCAGCCGGGCTTAGCGCCATGTCGCGCACCGCATCGTACCTCTTCTGCAAACGCACGACCGGGCCTGCATCCTCGATGAGTTCGCCCCGGTATCCATTCTCGGTATACGCGACGGTCCTGCCATCCGGAAGGAGCAGGTACCACATGTCGGCGCTCACGAGGCCGTGTAGACCTGCACTCTGCAAAAGCACATGGACCGTCACGTGGGGACGCTCCGTCACTTCCCACAGGTACTCCAACTGCCCCCGCCACTCCTCCACATCCCGCAACGGCGTCCGCAGCACCGCCTCCGACAGGATCGTCCGGAACGGCGGCGCATCCTCCCCCGTCAGCAACTCCCGCCGCCCCATCCGGGCCTCCACCTGCTGCTCAAGCTCCTTCCCCTTGAGCCCGCCCGCCGCAAGCACCTCCCGCGCGTACCCCGCTGTCTGCAACAGCCCCGGTAGCACGCTCACCGCGAAGTGCCACAAACTACCCGCCTCCGCCTCCAGCGCCATGTACCGCCGGTACCGCTCGCGGAACTGCGTGTGGTCACCGGCCGCCAGCTCCCAGAGGGCCAGCAGCAGGCCCGGCGTCCCGTAGTGCGTGTCGAGGGCCTGGACGACCTCCGGGCTGCCGAGTGTCTCGCCCTTCTCCATCTTGCCGAACAGCGACCAGTCCCAGCCCAGCCGTTCACCCAGCGCCCGCAGGCTGATCCCGCTCGCGGCCCGCAAGGTCCGCAACTCCTGGGCGAATCGCTGACGGGGTTCCTGACTGCGACCGGTGATGACGCGTCGTTGCGACATACCGCTCCTTCCGGGGGCGTTCGCGGGACCGACGTGGAACCTGTGGAACCACCTCCGCGCGACGGGGAACCACCGCCCCGTCCACAACCCGGTCGCCCACATCCCGGCGCATTCTCGTGACGGCCGGGCTACTCAGCGTAATTCACCCAGCGTAGGCCGGTCATGAAATCAGCGAACCGCACCCACGAGGACCCAAATGAACCCCACCCCCGCCCCCGACGTCGAGGAAGCCCTGGAAGCCCGCGATGCCCTCGCCACCGCCCTCTCCCAGGCCGGCATCCAACTCCCCGCGATGGACATCCGCACGCCCTGGGCGGACGACCGCGAGGCCGAAGCCGGTTACGCCCTGGTCCACTTGGGGGTGTGCTCGGCGCCCATCGCCCTGATGCTCGCGGATGTGATCACGAAGGGACTCTCCGGGTGACGGAGGATGCCGACGGCGGCCCCGCTGTCGGGGAAGCCGTCCACGACAGCTCCCGCGACCGCGTCGGACGGGTCATGGGGCACGAGGGCCCGTGCGTCCAACTGCGCCCGCTCTCCGGTGGCCGCGAATGGGACGCCGACCCCGGCCACCTCCGCGTCCTCACGCGGAATGAGCTGCTGAGCGCCCTCCTCGCGGAGGTGAACGCACGGAGCAGACAGCCCAGATGAGGGCGAACCCGACTGCCCTCATGAGCTTGCGGCGCCTCGCTGTCGGAGAAGGAAACGGGAAACAGCTTCGATCGCCTTGTCCGTCCGGGAGTTGGTACCGCACTCTTCCGTGCAGTGCCACCTCAGTCCGGACGACCGGGTTTGGGAGGTTCCCGTGCCACATCCGTCCACCCCGTTCGGCGAGGAACTGAGGAAGCGGCGCCTGGAGGCCGGACTGAGCCTTACGGGCCTGTCCGGTCTCGTGCACTACAGCAAGGCACAACTCAGCAAGGTCGAGCGGGGCATCAAGACACCCAGCCGTGATCTCGCGCGGCTGTGCGACGCCGCACTCGGTGCCGATGGGGCGCTGATCACCCTGAGCACCCCTGCTCCTACCGCTGTCGATTCACCCGCCGTGTCGGCGCCAGGCCAGATCGAGGAGGAGAACTGGATGATGCAGCTGTCACCGGACGGCCCGAGCTCGTTCGGGCCCGTGGGCCGACGTGAGGTGATGAATGCCGGTGTCGCCTCACTGATGACCTGGAGGTCGGACCGATCGGGTCCGGTTTCCCCGGCCGCCGGCGCCGGCATGCTGGAAGCCTCACGCTCACTGTTCACGCACTACCGCAGACTCGGCCAGGCCGTGGAGCCGGGCCTGCTCCTGCCCGTCCTGATCACGCAGACACACACGCTGCGGGAACTGTCGGCGCAGAGCGACAGCGACACCAGGCGTCGCCTGCTGGCGCTCGGTTCCCGGTACGCCGAATACGTGGGCTGGCTGGTACAGGAGACCGGGGACGAGCGTGCGGCGCTGTGGTGGACGCAGCGTGCGGTCGACCTGGCCGCCGCCGGCGGTGATCAGGCACTGGCCGGTTACGCGCTGGTCCGCAGGGCGTTGGTCACCCTGTACCGGGAGGACGCCGAGCAGACGATCGCGCTGGCCCGCCGGGCGCAGAGCGGCGTGCTGCCGTCACGGATCCGCGGTCTCGCCGCACAGCGCGAAGCGCAGGGCCATGCCCTCGCCGGTGATGTCGGCGCCTGTCTCCGTGCCCTGGACCGGGCCCGTACTCTGCTCGCCCGCCGGAACGACGGTGCCGACGGTCCGGTGATCGGCTCCATGCATCTTCCCGACTCGGTCGGCATGGTCACCGGCTGGTGCCTCGTCGATCTCGGGCGAGCGCGCGAGGCGGGCGAGGAACTGGATCGGCAGCTCACTCAGGTCGGCCCCGCCGCGGTGCGTACACAGGTGCGGTACGGCGTACGCCGCGCGCTCGCCTATGCCTCCGCCGGCGAGATCGACCACGCGTGCGCGCTGACGGAGCCACTGCTCGACGGCGTGGCGGCGGTGCGCTCGGCGACCGTCACGACCGATCTCCGACGGCTCGTCCGGGTGCTGGGCCGCTACCCGGACCACCCGCCGGTACGCCGGCTGGCACCGCGGCTCGGCACCTTGTCAGGCCCGACCACCCCTCTTGAGGAGTCACCGTCATGAGCGAGATCTTCATCAACTACCGCACCGGGGACGGGGAGAAGACTGCGGCCCTGCTCCGCCAAGGGCTGTCGCACCGCTTCGGCCCGGGACACGCGTTCCACGCGTCACAGTCCATCGTCCCCGGTGAAAGCTGGCCCGAACGGCTCCTGTCCGCCGTACGGCGCAGCTCCGTACTTCTGGCCATCATCGGACCGGACTGGACGAACTTCCGTACCCGGCTGGAGGATCCCGAGGACTGGGTGCGCAAGGAGATCGAGGAGGCTTTCCAGTGTGAGGTCCCCGTGGTCCCCGTTCTGGACGGACGCAAAACCAGCCGGCTGAGCAAGGCCGATCTGCCGCCCGCGTTGCGACGGCTCGCCGATCTCCAGTCCATCGCGTTCGACTCCGGTGACACCGACGTGTGTGTCGCGCGCATCGGTGATCTGATGACCGACCTGATCCCCGGCCTCGACGACCGGTCCGGCACCGAGGCGGGAACGCCCGCGCCGGGCAGCGTGTCCAACTCCATCGGGACCGTGAACGGTACAGCCGTACAGAGCCGTGACTTCACCGGTGACGTCGGCACGGTCGTCAAGGGCGCCCACGGTCCTGTCCACACCGGGAACGGCAACATCTACTCGCATTCACGTCACGTCTCGGGCGACCGTCACATCTCGGGTGACGGGACGACGTACTTCGAGGGTGACCACCACGGCCCCATCCAGCACCGGTTCGGTGAACGGGACGGTCACGAGGACAAGGACCGGTGAACCAGCACACCGGCACCTGGGTCCGGGACTCGGGTGTCACGGTCACGGGCCCTGGCGACGTCTACATCGGCACGCAACTACAGGACTCGGACAAACCAGCTTTCCGCCGAGTCGCCGAGGACCAACTCCGTCGACTGCGCTACGTACTGGTCGCTCCGCCGCGTATGGGCGAGGCTCGTGCCGTACTCGCCGACACCGGCACCGTCATCCTGGACGGTGTCCCGGGCATCGGCCGGTCGGCTGTGGCCCGTGTACTGCTGCACGAACACCACCGGGACAGTGGTGTCTTCCACGAACTCCTGCCCGGTGAGGAGGGCGAGCTCTCCCTCCAGGACCCTGCTCTGGTCGGGACCGGTGATCAGTTGCTGCTGGACCTTTCCGCCGCCCACGACCGTCGCTGGGCCGCGGCCCAGGCCGACCTCCCGGCGCTGCGCAAGGCCGTGCAGGAGCAGCGGGCTCATCTGGTCGTGGTCATGCCGCACCGCGGCGTTCTCGACCCGGACCTGCAGTACTGCCGCGTGGTGCTCGAACGGCCATCCGGTATCGGCGTTCTCCGGCGGCATCTGCGCCTGCACGGTGTGCCGCCTGATCAGTATCTCCGGCCGGACGGCACCGTCACCGGGTTCCTGACGGCGAACAGGCCGATGCGGGAGATCGCGGAATTCGCCGACCTGGTGCGCCGGGCACGCGAGGGCGGTCAGCCCGGGGATGGATTCGGTCAGTGGTGCGAGGCGGCCGGGCGGGCGCGGAATGACGGCCGAAGGGAAGCCGCCGCGCTCGTCACCACGCTGCGGGAGGCGCCGCAACGAGCTCTGCTGATCGCCGTGTCCATGCTGCACGGGGCGCATGCCGATGTCGTTCACCGCGCGGCCGAGCAACTGCTGAGCGCCCTCGGACCTCCGCCGGCGGGCGACTCGCCTCTGCAGCACCGAGACCTCGCCGAGCGACTCATCGAGATCTCGGCCACTGCCGCCCCCAACGGGCAGGTCCGGTTCGAGAAGCTGGACTTCGACTCCGCCGTTCGTGCCCATTTCTGGGACCACATGCCCGATCTCCGCCCCCACCTCGGCACCTGGGCCGCGAGTGTGGTGGAGCTGAACGACCCGCACGTCGTCACCGTCGTACGTGACGGCCTGGTGGAACGCGTGGCGGCTGAATACCTGCGGACCGGACGTGCGGACGGGCTCGGGGCCCTCGTCGAACGCTGGAGCACCGGCGCGACGAGCCGGCCTCGCCTGGAAGCGGCCGTTCATGCGCTCACCCGCGGGCTGGCGGACCCGGTGCACGCCAGGGACCTCCGCGAGCAGATCTACCAGTGGTGCGCCAACCGGCGCCTCAAGGGGGAGCTCGCGCAGGTGCTGGTCCGCGTCTGTGCCGACGTCCTCGCGACCAGTCATCCCGATCAAGCCCTGGTCAGGCTCTACCACCTGGCTCGGCGTGAGCGCAGCACGACGCGTGCCCGGCAGGCGCTGTGCGATCTGGTGGCGCGCAGCCGCCGGCTGCACCGCGTGCTGCTCGACCGTCTCGCCCGTTCCGACTTCTCACCCGCCAATCTCGGGATCTTCCTCCAGGCCAGCGACCCCGACCTGTTGACACTTCACCCCGGCACCTCGCACGCGCTGGTCGACGAGCAGAGCGTGCAGCGCTCCCTGACAACCTGCTGGCACGCGGTACTCACCGAGCTGCCGCCTCCGCAGTGGCAGGCCGAAGCACGACGCTGGCTCCACTGGGCGGCCGCCGGCACCGGACCGCACGGCGGGCTCCTGCTCGACCTCCTCGTCAGCGCGGCACAGCGGTGCACGGAGGAGCGGGGCAAGATCTTCGCCCTGCTGTACGCGTGCGCCCGCGACGCCGAGCGCACCGGTCCGGGGGATGCGGCGCGGGCCGCGGAGACCACCGGTCTGCTGCTCCACAAGATCAGTGCGGCTCAAGGCATCGCTCCGGCCACACCGCCGACAACCTCACCCAGGGGGACTCGACCATGACCACCGCACGGAAAACCACAACCGTCTTCCTCACCGTTCTGAGCGGTCTCCTGCTGAGCATCGTCGGTCTGACGCAGCGGTGGCCCGCATGGGCTTGGCCACTGCTGGCAGTGTTGCTGCTCGTCGTCCCCGCGGCCGTCTTCCGAATCGCCACGATGCGCCGCGGCACGGTACCGGTGGCTTTCCAGGAGCAGCTCACGGCCGCCCCCGTGGAACGCACGGAACACCGCGTCAGCCAGATAGTGCTGCCCAGCAAGTGGGCCGACTACGACTTCGTCTTCTCCGCGACGGTGCGCTGGTACCTCGTCGACGCTCCCACGACTGCCCCCGTCCTCAATCCGGCGGGCCTCGCCGTCGACGCGGTCCTGAAGCGGGCCCGCGCCATCACCGAGCAACGAGAACCGGTCCGGGCCTCACTCGTCGAGCAGGAACTGTCCGGCGCACTCAGCAGGATGGTGCCCGAGTCCACCGGGCACCTCCAGGCGATGGCGGAGAACATCCAGCTCGTCCTGGTGCAGCAGGACCAGGAGCGCCTCGACGAGCTCGCCGACGTACGCAAGGACGAGGCGGTCTGGGTGCACCAGCGCAAGTACGAACAGAGCAGGCGCCAGTACTTGGGCGAGGACGTCCTCAAGGACACCGGCAGCGCCGTGGTCTGGTGGCTCGCCAGGAACGACGAGCACGTGGAACGCACGGTGAACGACCTGGCCCTGCTCGCTCAGCTCACCTCGGCGGCCAATGACACCGACATTCCCGAACGGCTTCAGGATCTGATCTCTCAGCAGGGCGGCGAGCCGACGACATCGGACTCTCCCGAGACGGAGTCTCCCTCAGCGCCGCAGGGACGGGAGACGGCCACGATGCGCCTCTCCGACTTCCTCGACAGCATCGGTTTCACCGACGGAGATGTACGCCGCCCGATGCTCGCCGCACAGATCGCCGGCCTCATCAAGGAGCAGAACCGCCACGAGACCGCCGAGGAGATCCAGCACCACTTCGATCCACCGGCGTCCCTCGCTCCGGACGACGACGAGGCGCCCGCCTCCGGCTCCCCCCTCGCCTAGGAGAAGAACATGGACAGTGAACTGACCGTACTCGCGGCGTCGGGCGCCACCACACTGGTCTCCCTCATGGTCACCGACTCCTGGACACGCGCCAGGGAACTCGTCGGGCGGTACCTGACCCGCACAGGCGCGGACCCCGACGCGTTCGACGACCTACAGGACGCGAGGACCCGGCTCCTCGCCGCCGACGCCACGGAACGTGAACGGTCCGCCCGCGAGATCAGCCGACGATTCGGTAACCGTCTCCGCCGACTCGCGGAAGCCGACGACAGCAGTGACGACGGCAGCGACGAGGCCCTGCGCGCTCTGCTGACCTCGCTACTGCAACTCTCGGCGTCCACGGCAGACAACTGGCGCACGGTGGACAACCGCATCAGCGGCGGAGTCCAGCACGGTCCCGTCGTCCAGTCGGGCACCGTTGCCGGGCTGACCTTCCACCTGGATCACGTCGATCGCGTGGATCGCCAGTAGCGCCGGCACAGGGAGGGCACCGCGTGCTTCTGTGCTCGGTCAGTCGTCGACATTGCGTCGAGCGACCGGGCGGGGACCGGCAGGAGGTGTGTGTCGACCCAGGTATCCCGCCGCCGGCGGTGGCCCAGGAGTCGTCGATCACGACGGAGCCGGGTACGTGACGCCGTGGCAGAGCACTCATTGCGGGGCGTCGAAGCCTTTGATTGGCACAGTCCGTACTCCCGAACCAGCCAATGCGGCCACGTATAGCTGCTGGGCCGCTTCCACCGCGAGCACCCTGCTGTCTCCGTGCGTCTGGCCACCGCGGCGTCAGACGGCGGCTCACCCGGGCTCCTCTATGCGCTCACCGAGGGCAGCCTCGACCTCGCGTTCGTGTCGATTCCTGACTCGCCGCCGTCCAGCGTGCAGTGGAGAGACCTCACCGCCCACGCCGTTGGACCTCGTCGTTCCTGCGGGACACCGGCTTGCCGACCGGAGCCGGGTGGCGCTCGGGGAGCTGGCCGGTGAGGCGTTCATCGACTTCCCCTCCGGCTACGGCAACCGCGTTGTGACGGATCGCGCGTTCATCGCGGCCGGGCTTCGACGCCACGTCACCATCGAGATCACCGCCATCGGGGCCGGTGCCGACTTCGTCCGTCACGGCCTGGGCGTCGCCCTGTTACCCCGGGGCAGTGTCGCGCCCGACGCCCCGCGCCGCACGGTGGAAGCCGCGGACCCAGACCACCTTGTGCACCTGTGTCGGACGTCGCAGCCCTCGGCGACGTCGGGCAGCCCGAAAAGCCTCCCTCAGTGCCTGCGGGGAGGGCCGTGTGTCACGGCCCTCCGGCGTGGGCCAGGATCGCTTCCAGCCCGCCGATGACCATGGCCACGGAGAACTCGGTCGCGGTGGCCAGGTCGTAGCGCGAGTGGTCCACTGATGCGGTGTAGGCGGGAAGGGTCTCGCGGATGCGGTCGGACATGACCGGTGCCGGCAGTCCCTGGGCGAGACCGAACGCCTGGAACTCCACCATGGCGACGACCAAGCGCAGTTGGTCTCGCCGGAAGCCCCCTTCGATCAGTGCGGCGAACATCGGCTCGTACACCGCGAGGGAACGGTCGCAGGCCATCGCGGTGGTGGACAGGAGCGGCAGGATGCGTCGGTGTGTGGAGTACAGGGTGGCGAGCCGGCGCAGGAGGTTGGCCACGGCTTCGCGCCAGTCGTGCGCGGGGCCGACGGGTTCCATCCGTTCCAGCATCCGCTGCCGGGCGAGGTCGATGACCTTCGCCCGGCCTGTGACGTGGGAGTAGAGGGAGGACGGGGCGACGCCGAGGTGCCGGGCCAGTTGAGTCATCTGAACGTCACCGGTGCGGTCGGCGAGTTCGATCGCGCCGTCCGCGATCCGTGCGGCGGACAACAGCGGCGTCTTCGGCCTGGCCACGCCCGGCGCCCTCACTTCCCGTCGAATGCCCTTCAGCGCAGCAGGTAGCCGCGCTCCTCCAGCGTACGACGCAGGTTCTCACGCCCGTCCATGTAATCCAGGCCTGTGCCCACCACGACGGAGTGGCTCCACGTCTTGTCACGCAGTCCGTACTCGGCGCGGAAGTCCTTGAACGCGGTCTCGTAGTCCTCGATCCACTCCTTGGTCGGCCGTGTCCGGTAGCGCTCGCGGTGCAGCACGACGTCCTGCGCCGGGCGGGGATGCACCGCGCTGGGGCGGTGCGGGTCCGGGGTGCCGATGGCCATGCCGAATACGACGTAGGCGTACGCGGGAAGTCCGATCAGGTCGGCGAGCTCCTTGGCGTGGTTGCGCAGCGAGCCCAGGTACACGCCTCCCAGGCCGATCGCCTCTGCCGCGACGAGACCGTTCTGGGCGGCCAGGGCCGCGTCGATCGACGCCATCAGGAAGGCGTCGACGTAGTCGGTGACGACGGGCTTGGCGCCCTGCTCGACGCTGATCGCGTGGGTGCGCGACATGTCCGCCACCCACAGCAGCACGCTGGGGGCCTGGGCGACGAAGTCGAACCCGGCGAACTCCACGCCGTGTGTCAGTCTCGCGAGTTCTGCCTTCGTCTCCGGGTCCGAGACGGCCACGAGGCTCCACTGGTGAAGGTTCGACGACGTGGACGCCGACTGGGCGGCCGCCACCACCGTCTCCAGAGCGCCTTCGGGCAGCGGTTCGTCGGTGAACGCGCGCACTGAGCGGTGCGCGAGCAGCGCTTCGACCTGCTCGTTCCAGATGATGTTCCCCGGTGTCGCCTGCTGCCCGTAGCGGGCTTCCAGGAGTGCGTCCCGCCGCGAGGAGTCAGTCATGGCTGTCCTTCCATTAACCGAATCAGATTCGGTTACGGGAACCATGAGCCGGCCGGGTTCATTCCCCGCTGTCCTGGCCTGTCGGCAAGAAGCTGGACAGACGCCGCGCCAAGGGCCGCGTACGGCTTCGGCCGAGGTTGGGGGACCGAGCGGTCGGAGAGATGCTGCTGGAGGCCAAGGAAGAGCCGGCCGCGTTCGCAGACCTCCCGCGCCAGAAGTACAAGAAGAACCAGCCAACGAACCCGCTGGAACGGCCGAACCGGGAAATCAAACGCCGCACCGACGTCGTCCAGGTCTTCCCGAACCCGATCGTCCTGCCCGCATGCCGTTGGAGCGCCGGCAAGGCAGGGCCGGCGCTCCAACGCCCGTCACGTTGCCGAACGTTTCCGCTGCACCAACCAAGTAACCCCTGTCACCGCCCCCGTTATCAAAAAGCCCACCATCAGCGACATCCTGAATTCTTCCATCTTGCTGCCGTCGTCCGCCATAACCACCGACAGCGTCGTCATGACGGTCGTGATCACTAATCCAATGGCCAGATTCTTGCGCACCAGCGATTTCAGCATTTTCTCCTCGTTTCTCGATGAGCGTGCCGCGGTATCGTCCTCAATTCGGCGACACACCTGGGTTGTCATTGGTTCGGGTCGCCCCCCCCTTTGGCGGGGCCCTATGATTTCCAACGGCAGTTCTCCGATGGCCGGCGCCTCGAACGCGGACGCCACCGGGTACGCGCAGGCGAAGAACCCCAGGGCGCCGCGCCAGTCGACGCGGACACCGTCGTCACCGCGACGTGTCGGACAGCGCCATGGCTTGCGGTCCGCCCGCCTCCGTCGCCGGCCGGCGGCCTCGGATCCTTCGGGCCAGACCGACGAGGACTGAGCGCAGCGCCTCGGCCCGACGGCTGGACGGGACGAACATCTGCTGCTTGAGCCGCGCGGTGCGCTGGTGCTTGGTGATGAACGGACGCAGGCCGGTCTCCCAGGCGTCCAGGGCGGCGGCGAGGTCGTCGGGGTGCTCCCGCAGGGCCACGCCCAGTGCGGCGCCGCCGCGCAGCGAGGACGTGGCGCCCATGCCCGAGTAGAGGTTCATGCACCAGGCCGCGTCCCCCACCAGCACGACCCGTCCCGTACTCCACCGCGGCATCCGCACCTGGTGCACCGAGTCGAAGACGTGGTCGGGGGCCTCTTCCAGGGAGTCCAGGACGTGGCGCACCACGGGGTCGTCGTCCATCCCGGAGAAGACCGCGCGCAGCCGCTCGACCCGCGATCCGCTGAACTGCTCCTGGATGTCCCTCGTCCGGTAGGTCAGCAGCGCGGTGGGCGCGTGGTCGGCGAGCCCGAACACCCACACCGCCCGCTTGGCGCGCGCGATGATGACGCTGTCGCTCGCCTCGTACGTGGGCACCTGCTCCTTGAGCTGGAAGGCGCAGATCATCGCGTTCCAGGTGGTCAGGTGGTCCTCGTGCGGACCGAACACCATCCGGCGCACGCTCGAACGCATCCCGTCCGCGCCGACCACCAGGTCGAAGCTCTCGCGGTACTGGGCACCGGTGGCGGCGTTCTCGAGCAGGACCTGCGCCTCGGCAGGACCCTCGGTGATCGCGACCGGAGTGGTCGCGAACCGCACCTCGACCGCGTCCTCGGTCCCGTCGCCGGTGATGCCCTGCCACAACGCGGCCTCGATGTCGCCGCGCAGCACCGCTGCCGGCTCTCCGGGCTGGTCCAGGAATCCCAGAGCCGGCCTGCGCCTGCCCCGGCGATCCGCCGACCACGAGTTCCCGCCCGGTCGCCGTTCCGGGTTGCGGGTGTGCAGGTGGTCGGCGACCCCCAGGTCGACCGCGGCCTGCACACCCTCCGGGAACAGCCCGACGAAGTAGCCCCCGGTGCGCCGCTCGGGCGCCCGTTCGACGATCACCGGCGTCCAACCGGCCCGGCGCAGCCCGATCGCCGCAGACATCCCCGCGATCCCGAGCCCCACCACCAACGCCCTCTTCCGCACGGCCGTCACCGTGCCGTGCCGGACGGGACAGTGGCCGCCGCCGTGGTGAATTCCGCCGCCAGCCGGCGGTGGACGACCCTGCGGATCAGCTCGAGAACGCCCGAAACCAGCACCTGGACCGGGCGGCTGGACGGCACGAACCGCTGTTGCTTGATCCGTGCGGAGCGCCGCTGGCTGGTGATGTAGGGACGCAGGCCGGTCTCCCAGGCGTCCAGGGCGGCGGCGAGGTCGCCGGGGTGCTCCCGCAGGGCCACGCCCAGTGCGGCGCCGCCGCGCAGCGAGGACGAAGAGCCCATGGCCGAGTAGGTGTTCATGCACCAGGCCGCGTCGCCGACCAGCACGACCCGCCCCTTGCTCCACCGGTCCATCTTCACCTGGTGGATCGAGTCGAACACGTGGTCAGGGGCCTGTTCCAGGGAGTCCAGGACGTGGCGCACCACGGGGTCGTCGTCCATCCCGGAGAAGGCCGCGCGCACCTGCTCGATCGACGGCCCGGCGAACCGGTCCGGGATGTCCTCGGTGCGGTAGGTCAACCACGCGCAGGGCGCGTGGTCGGCGAGTCCGAACACCCACATCGCACGCTTGGGGCGCGAGACGATGATGCTGTCGCTCGCCTCGTACGTGGGCACCTGCTCCTTGAGCTGGAAGGCGCAGATCATCGCCTTCCAGTTCGCCAGGTAGTCCTCGTCCGGACCGAACACCATCCGGCGCACGCTCGAACGCATCCCGTCGGCGCCGACCACGAGATCGAAGTCCTCGCGGTACTGCTTCCCGGTGCCGGCGTCCTCGAGCAGGACCCGCACCCCGTCGGCGCCCTCGGTGATCTCGGCCGGAGTGGTCGCGAACCGCACCTCGACCGCGTCCTCGGTCCCGTCGCCGGTGATGCCCTGCCACAAAGCGGCCTCGATGTCACTGCGCAGCACCGCCGCCAGCCCGCTGGGCGCGTCCAGCAATCCCAGAGCCGGCTTCCGCCTGCCCCGGCGATCCACCGACCACGAGTTCCCGCCCGGTCGCCACTCCGGGTTGCGGGTGTGCAGGTGGTCGGCGATCCCCAGGTCGGCCGCGGCCCGCACGCCCTCCGGGAACATGAAGATGAAGTAGCCCCCGGTACGTCGCTCTGGTGCCCGTTCGACGATCACCGGCGTCCAGCCGGCCCGGCGCAGCCCGATCGCCGCGGACATCCCCGCGATCCCGAGCCTCACCACTAATGCCCTCTCCTGCTTCTGCATGGCTTTCCTTTTCAGGTCACGTTCCGATGAATGGATTGCTCAATCCGGCACGACGACGGCGCGGCTGCGGCCTGTGTGTGCCCATGCCTCACCGACCAGGCTCAGCGGGAAGGTGGTGCAGGGCGGTTGCAGGGCCGTTGCAGGGCGGTTGCAGGGACCCGTCGGCGAAGCGGGCCATGACTTCGGGCGCCTCGGCGAGCATCTCCTCGGCTGACCGCGATCCGACGCCGCTCCCGGTGATCCGGATTCGCCGGCTGCGCAGCAGGTCCGTGGGCAGCGACGCCTCCAGGCCCGCGAGCCGGCCGATCTACACGTAGGCCGTGTTCGCCTCGGTGTCCTCGCCGTCGCGACCCACCCCAGCGCGGCGAAGGCGGCCTCGGTGCCGAGCCCTCACAGGCAGTCCGGCACGGGACCGGGCGACGTCTCGGACACCGCATCGGCCAGGGCCTTCTCCGGGGCGTCGGGCCAGTCCTGGGCCGGCGACACGGTCGTCGCTCCCGTGCCGCGCAGCCGCTCCAGCACCTTCGGACGGCGCCCGGCGGCGGTGCCCCGCTCCGCCCCGAAAGCCGGCGCCCCTGCACGGCGAGGCTGCCCGACATCCTGTGGCGCCCAGCACCAGCACGGTGCCCGACGCCCCCACTTCCTTGCGCCGCGTGGTGGGGACCATTTCCTTGCGCCGCGTGGTGGGGACCATCCCAGCCGCCCCCGCCGCCGGAACCTCCGCCTGGAAGGGAGCGACCAGCCGCTCGGCCATCGCCCATCGCCCATCGCCCATCGCCCCGAAGGGCAGACGCGCGCACCCGGTGCAGACCAGTCGCCCGTACCGGCGGACACCTCATCCGGACGCGGCCGTAGTGCCGCCGGGTGGCCGGCCCGCGCAGGTTGCCGTCCGGGCCGACTCCGACGAGATGCAGGGGCTCGGAACCGGGCGGGACCGTCGGCTCGGGCAAGTCGGGGCAGACGGGCGACGCATCGGGCGCGGTGACGACTACAGCACGCATCACGGGCTCTCCTTAACTAAGTTCAGGGCCGTGACCAGCATTACTGAACGCTGTTAAGGTGTCAAGCATGACCAAGGGCATCACCCGGGAGCAGATCGTCACGACGGCGCTCGAACTCCTCGACGACCAGGGCATGGACGCCCTCACCGTCCGCACACTCGCCTCCCGACTGGACGTCCGCCCCTCCGCCCTCTACTGGCACGTGCGCAACAAGCAGGAGCTGCTCGACGAGATGGCCACCGAGGTCATGCGCCGCGTGGCCGGCGCCTTCGCCGCGATCCCGCCGGGCGACGGGTGGCGCGACGACCTCGCCGCCTACGCCCGCGTGCTGCGCTCGGAGTACCTGCTCCACCGCGACGGGGCCCGCATCTTCAGCGGAACCCGGATCACCGACCCGGACGTAATCCGCATGAAGGAGCCGTTGTTCGAACGCTGGACCGCGTCCGGCTGGAAGCCCGCCGACGCGGACGACGCCATCGACCTGGTCACCGCGTTCGCCGTCGGCTTCGTCATCGAGGAGCAGGAGAGGCGCCAGGCCGCCGGGGCCGATCCGTCGCGCTACTCGATCGACCAGCGCGACGCCTGGCTCGGCGAAGGCGCGTCACTGGTCAAGGAGGCCGGGCACCTCCGAGACGACGGCGACCGGCGTTTCGAACGGCTCCTCGGCATGGTCCTCGACGGGATCGCCGCCCGGCTGGACACATGACTCACCCGCGCCTGCGCACCAGCACCGCGGCCGCGACGAGCGCCGCGCCACCCATCAGGATGCAGAGCCGCACCGCGGCCAGGGACGCCGGGGTGTTCTTCTGGGAGGGGACCATCCCCGCGGGCGCGGGGAGCAGTCACGCTGCTCGCGGACTGGCGGGAGGAGTGCGGGACCATCCCCGCGGGCGCGGGGAGCAGTTCGTCGCAGGAGCGGACGACGGCCAGGGTGCGGGACCATCCCCGCGGGCGCGGGGAGCAGACTGGTTGACCTGGGAGTTTCTTACGCCCAGACCCTGTTTTTCAGCACTTTCTTCAACTCCGACACATATACCAAAGCAACCATTTCGTGTTACTGGCGTCCGAAGCGCCGGCGCTTGGAAGCCCTGCTCCAACCGGTAGGCGGTCCGGACGGGGACGGTGCGCTTGCGGCCGGGAGGTTCGGAGCGGGGCGGTGGATGAGGGTGAGACCTTCGTGGTCGGTCGGGTGCCAGGCGTGGTCATGGGTGCGGAAGGTGAAGCCTTGTTCGTTGTCGGTGGTGTGGGCCAGCAGGGCGCGGCCCTGGCCGGCGTACTGCTGGACTTCGTGCCAGAGGACGTCACGAACACGGGCCGAGGGGTTGCCGACGAAGACGCCTGCGGAGATTTCCAGCAGCCAGCGGGTGAGGAAGCCGCGTAGGCCGACGGGGCAGTTGGTGAGGACGATGACGGTCACCAGAGCTCATCTCCGTAGTCTCCCGGCTCTTGGCCGCCGTAGTTGATTCCGGAGGCGACCTGGTGGCCGCCGTCGCTGTGGAGGGTGACTACGTCCTGGTCGGTTCCGGGAGCAGAAGCGGCGGTGCTGCTGATGGAGTCGGGGGGCAGGAGGAGGCGTTGGATGTCGTTGACGCACCGGTCGAGGAGGGACAGTTCGGTGATGCGGTCGCGCAGGGCGCGGCGGGTGCGGGGGCCGGTGTCTTCCTCGCTTTCGGCGGCTGTGTCGAAGGCGAGGGGGATGCCGATCTCGGTCTTGTAGAGGTCGGCGATGTCCAGGACGAAGGAGAGTTCGTGGCCGGAGTGGACGAAGCCGAGGGCCGGGCTGCATCCCAGGGAGGTGACGACGGCGTGGGCGATGCCGTACATGCACTGGGCGGCGGCGGTGATGGCCTGGTTGACGGCGTCGCCGCTGGCGTAGTCGCCGGGGGTGTAGCGGCGGCCGCGCCAGCGCAGGCCGGTGCGGGCGGCCTGGGCGCGGTAGCAGTCCTTGACGCGCCGTCCTTCCCGGCCCAGGAGTTCCTGGCGGGTGAGCCCGTCGGGATTCTCGTCGGGAAAGCGCAGCCGGTACATCGCGCGGGCCACCGCCAGGCGGCTGCGGGGGTTGGCCCACTGCTTTGCCTGTGCCTCCATCAGGGCCGAGGAGCGGCTGAGGGCCCGGCCGGAGGCGTAGTAGCGCACGCCGTGTTCGCCGACCCAGCAGACGGCCGCGCCTACTTCGCCCAGCACGGTCATGGCCTGGTGGGTGACGCGGGTTCCGGGGCCCAGGAGGAGTGTGCCGATGGTGGCCGCCGGGATGTGGGTGGTGCCTTCCGCGTCCTGGGCCGTGATGGCGTTGGCGTCGCGGTGCACCAGGCAGCGCTCCAGGTAGAGGAAGGACAGGCGGTCACCGGTGCGGGTGAGCTGGCGCGGGGTGAGGGCCGCACGCTTGGCGACCGAGGTCATGCCGTAGCCCGGCGGGCGGGGGTGAGCGGGGCCAGGGTGAGCAGGCCGCAGCCGTAGGCGCGGGCTTTGCCGAGGCCCTGGGTGAGGGTGCGGCGCAGCGCCTCGGGGTCGGTGACCTCCAGGCGTCCGTCGAAAGTGGCGGTCACCACGGTGACCGGCTTGCCCTGGCGGCTGCCGTTTGTTTCGCGGGATTTGGCGAAGGAAAGGGTGCGGGTGTCGGTGACTGCGAGTTCGTAGCGGTCACCAGAATGCGGGCGGCCCTTGTGGGTGGTGCCGTCGGGCAGGAGGCGGGCTTGTGCGGATTTTTCGAGGATGCGGAAGCCGCAGCGCTGCTGGCGCTGCTCATCGAGCAGCCAGCCCTTCTGGTGTACGGGGGTGAGGTGGGCGGTGATCTTGCGGGGCTCGTCCTTGGTGCGTCGGATGGTGTGTACGGGGTTCGCGGTGAGCCGGAAGGACCAGTGCTGACCTGCGGTCAGGCGGTCGAGGAGGGGCGTGTAGGGGCGGGTCTGCCAGCCGGGATTGTCCGGGTCGGCGGCCGCTGCGGCCGGCCAGCCGGCCTGCTCCACCAGGTGGGTGAGGTCGGGTGCGGCGGGGCTGACGACGTAGAGGATGACTTGGGCGCGGGCCTGCTGGTCCAGCCGCCACAGCACCCGGGGCGCGCCCGGGGCCGGGGTGTCGCCGGGCATGAGGTCGGGGAAGGCCGACAGGACGGCCGCGTGCATGGTCTGCGGGGAGGACAGCAGGCGCCGGGCGCCGGGGCGGGCGGTGTTGAGGCGGAAGCGGGTGAGGTACATCAGGCGCTCTCGTCGTTGAGGTGGGCGGCGGCCAGCGCCTCGAACGGATCGTGTACGGGGGGCGCCGGCGGGATCGGCCGGGGCACCGTGGTGGTGATGACGGTCCGCAGCGCGTGGCGGCGGTGGGCCGCGCTGAAGCTGACCGGCTGGTCGCGCAGTAGGTCGGAGGAGTGCTGTTCGCCGGCGGCCGCTTCGCGCAGCACGGTCAGCCGTCCCTGCTGGTGCGCCGCCGGGTCGGTGTCGTGCGCTCTGCGGTACCAGGCGGACGCCTGCCAGGGCACCTGTTCCAGGACGGACTCCAACGTTGCGTCGTGCAGGCCCAGTTCGAGAGGCAGGGCGGGCGGGCACGAGCGGCGGCCGAGAAACGGCGGATACACCGGGGTGCGGACCGCCTGGTCGAGTTCGGCGAGCAGGGCGGGCGGGCCTTCGAGGGCGGCGACGAAGACGGCATCGGCGAGGTAGAAGCGTTCCGACAGCGGCATCGACTTGCCGCTGACGGCGTGGTGTGCGGTGTGGAAGTCTCGGATACGGGTGCCGGGCTGGTCGATGCGCACGCCGAAGCGCAGCGCGGCGAGCGGGGCCAGGCGGGTGTCGTCGCCGCGCTCGATGCCGCGGGCGGCGGCAAGCAGGCCGACGACGCCGCTTTTGGTGGGCGCGGACTCGGTGGTGCGGCGGGTGAAGCGGGAGGAGGCCCCCCAGGACTGCAGGGGGCCGGCCAGCCGCAGGGCGAGCACGCTCATGCGCTCTGCTCCAGCCGGTCGGCCACCGCCTGCCCGACGGCGGTGACAAGGCCGGCGAGGGTGTCGGACTCGGTGCCCAGGTCCGCGAGCGGCAGGGTGTGGGGGCCCACGCGCAGGACCCAGGTCTGGGTGGAGTCAGGTTGGCCGTAGGCGCGTTCGAGGTCGGGGACGTAGGCGGCGAGCCGGTCGGCGGCCTCGCGCAGGTGGCCGCCGTCCTCGCCGCGGACGGGGTCTTCGAAGGCGGCGACGAAGCTGATGGGGCGGGTGGTGCGCAGCTTGACGATGACGGCGTCGGGCAGGGTGTGGTGCCCGAACGTGTTGATTTTTCCGGTGGGCAGGGAGGCGACGAAGCCGTGCAGGAATGCCTCGACCGCGCGGCGGACCGGTTCGCTGCCGGGCTCGTCCTCGCGCAGGCCGTGGCCGAGGTTGGCGGCGAGCTGGTGCACGCCCAGGGCGGCGTAGCGGTAGAGGGTGGCGGAGTTGAAGTCGATGGTGCCGATCATTCCGGCGCCGGTCTCCTCCTCCCGGTTCTCGTCATCGACGGCCGTGTAGTAGTCGGATTCGTTGTCCACGCGGTGCACGCTGAGGGCGTGCGCGACCTGGACGGCCGCGTCGACGTTGAAGTCCGCGGCGTCCGCGACCATCCGGCCGAACAGGGCGATGTCGACCGAGTGGCGGCTGTCGGCGATCTCCTTGATCTGCTCCTTGTGCTTCTTGTCCTTGACGTACGCGGTGATGTCGTCGGCGCCGTCGAGGGCGAGGCGGGCCAGGCCCTCGATCTGCCGGGCGCTGAGGAAGACGAGGTATTTCGCCTCTGGCGCGGCCGGCGTGCCGGTCTCTTTGGCGGCGTCCGCCTTCCGCTTGGGCACCTCGGTCTTCAGCCCGGCGGCCTTGACCGTCTCGTCCGCCAACAGAAGGGCCTGCTCGTCGGCGATCGTGGTGTCGAGGGCGGTGATCCGTCCGGCGATCAGCTCCACGATCTTCTTCGTCCGCACGCCCAGTTCGCTCGGATTCAGCAGTTCCTCGTCGCTGAAGTAGGTGCGGGTGGCCCGCTTCCACGCCTGGCTGGAGACCCGGGCCCGCGGTACACCGCCGTAGACGGCCGTCTTGGGGGCGCCGGTCTCGTCCCGGTTGAGGTTGCTGGGCGGGACGGTCTGCAGGGCGTGCACGTCCAAAAAGATGCGGCTCACGGCGTGTCCTTGTCACTGTCCGAGGGGGCGGGGGCGCTAGGGGCGGCGGAGGTGGTCGGGTCGTTGGCGGCGGGTTCCTGCCAGGCGTGAAAGGAGCGGCCCCATTCGGTACGGACCTGGTCCGCGCCGCCGGGCCACTGCCAGGCATACAACTGGCCGGCGAGCAGGCCGTAGTCGAGCGGGATGTCCGCGCGGCGCAGCAGGACAATCAGGTCCCGCAGCCGCTGGGACAGACTGGGCAGGTCGGGCGCGCTGCCCGCACGCACCAGGCGCTTGCGCACGGCATCGTCGATCTCGCCAGGCGGCATCAACCGCCGCACCGCCGCCCCCAAACCGGTGGGGCGACCGGCTGCGTTGGGGCGGTGCATCCCTACCGGGCGGGACTGCTGGTGCAGCGCCCACAGGGTGACCGCCGCGTGCAAGGCGTCCTCCGCCCGCACCAGTTCCCCCTCGCGGAGCGGGCGGGAGCCCTCGGGCTGGGCGTGCAGCACAGTGGTGTCGATCAGCGCCCACAGATCGGGCAGGGCGCCGGCATTGCGGCCCGCACCCCGGCGCAGCCGGGCCAGGGCCGCCACGTGCTTGGGTTTGTCGTCCAGGTAGCCCCGCTGCCAGGGGGCGATGTGGGAGGCGGCGAGGTCGGCCACCTGCTTGCGGACGGTTGGGGTGTCGGTGGCACTCGTCATGCGGGCACCTCCAGGTCGGTAATGGATGAGGAGGAGTCCGGCTCGGCCGGTGCGCGATCGGCGGCCTGTTGCTGCGGGCCCGCAACAGTGCTCTGTCCCAGGGCGGTGGTCAGGCGCGCGCGGAACCATCGTTCGGCCAGGCCGGCGTTGAGCCACAGCGTGCCCGTCTTGGCGGCCACGGTCCGGCCCTGCCAGGCGGCCGGTCCCGCCTGCGCGATAAGACGCTGCCCGAGCCGGACGATCAGCTTGTGCACGTCCCTCTGCCAGGCGGAGCGCTGCTCGAACGGGTCCCCGGCCTGCGCCAGACCAGCCAGCCACAGCCGGTAGGGGTTCTCCAGGGCGGAGAATCCCGCCTCCCGTGCCGCGGTACGTGCCCCGGCCCCGTCCGAGCCGGCCGCGCGGGCCAGATCGGTGGCCAGATCACCCAGCGCGCGCACTGCCTCGTCGGCGTCCTTGGCCGCGTCGATCGCCTGCCGGGCATAGGCGCGCTCCTGACGGTGCAAGAGCACCACCGGCATCGCCAGATGATCGTCGACCACGTCGTCGATGACCGACTGCTGCGTCCCGTACACGGCGCCGATCACCCGGGCCCGGACGAGGAAATGGCGCGGCAGCGCCCCGTCCGTGACCAGCCGGGCCACCCACTCCAGCACTCCGGGCCGCAGCCGCGCGGCCGCCTCCGTCCCCTGGCCGGGCACCGGCCGGTCGGTCAGCAGCGCCTCCACCCCGCGCCAGGCCGCCCGCGCCGGATCGTGCTCCAGCGGCAGGTAGACGGGCGAGCGGCGCAGCTTCTTCTCCTGCGCCTGGCTGCGCCGCCAGGCCGTCATCGGCTCCCGCCGGTGCTGATTGCGGGCCGACAGCGGATCCCCGTAGCCCAGCACCACGCCGGTGACGCCCTCACCGTCGTGCTGCAGCCGCAGCCGCCGCGTCTGCCAGGTGTACAGATCCCGCACCCCATCCGGAGTGCGCTCCGCACCGGCCGGTCCGCACGGCTCACGGCGCCAGGCCGGCCGGTCTGCGGCCGAAAACTCCAGGCCATCGGTGTCGGCCGCGATTAGATTCAGCAGCAGCGTCTCACGCAGGGTCTGCCCCTCCACGAACACCCCGCCCAGCGCCCCGGCCCAACCGGTACCCAGCGGGTACACCTTGCCGCCCTTGACCCGAGCGTCGCCGACCATGCCCGTCTTGATCCCGGAGGTGTCGTAGGCGTGGGCGTGCACCACCCAGCGGGCCGCCTCCGCGAACGTCAGCCGCTCCACCTCCGGCATCCGCGCGGTGAAGAACGCTTCCCCGTTGGGCACGTCGGCCACGATCCGGTTCAGCGAGAACACCTCGTCCCGCGCCGTGCGCAGGCCCGCCGTCTGGAGAAACGGGGCGACCGGGTGCAGCAGGTCGAAGCGGTCGCGATGGGTGTCCAGGTAACGGCCCACCGGGGCAAAGCATTCCGGGTCCTCCCACAACTCCGCCCAGCCGTCGATGTCCTGGGGCCCATCCAGTGCGTCGTGGGCGACGGCCAGTAGCAGGCGCAGCAGCGCGAATTCTTGCGTCGGCAGTTCTCCGACGATCCGGCGCAGCTCCCCGGCACGCATGAACACCTCGGCCAACGACAGGTCCCTCTGCGAGCCGTCGCACGCCATAACGCCGATCCAAGATTGGCGTGTCAAGTCAAAGGACCCACGGTTGCGGCCCTCATCCAATTCAGTCACACGGCCTCTCCGAACTCGTAGGCGCCTGCGCCCAGCAGCGACAGCCGGCTCATGCACCATGACTGCACTGAGGTCAACTTCACGCTGAGCAGGGGCATTTGACACCCGCCCACGGCGTCTCCACAGTGCAGCCCAAGACAACGGAACGATTTGACGGGACGTGGATGAGTGCCTGGATGGTTACGATGGGTGTTAGCGTCCATCGGCGTTGTAGCAACGTTCGCGTTGACCCTGTTAGTGGGGCGATGGCTGCCCTTCTTGCGCCCGGACAGCGCGACTCTGGCCAGCTCAGTCTCCGCTTTTGCGTGCCTGCCGATGGCTCGGTGGGCGAGCCGGGAGCCCCGTCCGCCCAGAGATCCACGAAACGCTGCAGACTGAGTGAACTGCACAGTGGCGACTCGGCTACGCTCACGCGTCGGATCAGCGGTATGCAAGATGAGTTCATCGAGGCCAAGGCCCTGCTCCCCGCTTCTGCTGGGATGGTCCCGATTTGACGGGACGTAACACCTTGCTCCCCGCTTCTGCGGGGATACACCTGACGGGGCAGCTAATGCCCCGTCAGGGCAGCTTTTCATCACGGGTCACCTCCAGGCCGTTCTCCGGGCTGTAGTGGAGTGCGTAGCCTGCCAGCTGGGTCTGACAATTCTCATCGAGCGCGAGAATGAGCTGGTCGGACAGCCAGGGGCTGTCCTTGCCCTGCCAGGCGGGCACGTACAGCTGCTCCAGTTCCGCGATCGCAGCATCCAAGGTTTGGGCGTAGGAGAACTGCAGCGGCAGCCGCAGCCCGCAACTGGCCGCCACGCGGCCCGCGAACGGCGTCGGTGCCTGATCCTGAGGCAGGACAAGACCGCCGCGCTGTCGGCCCTTGCCGTCTTCGGGCAGCCACGGGAGGGTCACCAGTGCGCCGTCGGCGCGCCGTTGCACGACGACGACCTCCAGGCTTTCCCGGCTGTCGCGGACCTGTGCCCGCCCCAGCCGGGTGTCGTCGGCATCGCCGACGCCGGCCGCTACCCACCCGAGCAACGGCCATCCCGCACGGCCGACTTCGCCGAGCCGGAACACCGCCGCCCGCTCGGCCTGGTCCACCTGGTGCGCCTCGAACCGTTTCCGCGCTTCCGCGAGCGCCGGCTGCCAGGACACGGGAGCATCCGGCTCCGGGCCGTAGGCGCCTTGCACGAGCGGGCTGATGTCGGCCGGCAGCCGCACCGGACGCCGACCGCCCTCCAGGTGCGGCAGCAGCACCGCCGCCGACCGCAGCAGCACGTATGCCCCGTACACCGCGATGGACCCGCGCACCGGAACCGGCACCGGCGCCTCCCAGTCCATCCCGGTCAGCCAACACCGCGCCCGCCGCAGCCGCTCCGGCCGCATCTCCTGGCCGGTGCCACGCTGGTGGCGGTGCAGCCGGCCCATCCGCTGCAGCAACAGGTCGACGGGGCACACATCGCTGACCAGCAAGTCGAAGTCCACATCCAGGGACTGTTCGGCCACCTGACTGGCCACCACGATATGAGGACCCTCCGGCCGGCCCACCGCCTGACCGGGCCGGCCAAACCGGCGCAGCAGATCGCGGTCCTTCGCCGCGCGGTCCACATCGACGAATGCGGAATGCGCCACCGTCACGGCCTTGTCGCCGAATCGCGCCCGCAGCACCTGAGCGGTCTCCAGCACACGCCTGACCGTGTTGCGGACCACCAGGACGCAGCCGCCGTCCTGCAGTTCCCGTTCCAGCCGGTCGGCCAGCACCTGCACATCGTCGGCGAGCCGCTCCACGTACACATCCGTGCCCCGGCCCGAGGGTCCAGGGCGCCGCGCCACCGGGGTGCCGCCCGGTGCGACCGCCGTCAGCAACGGATACGCGCCCGAGGACACCGCATCATCGCCGCCGTGAGCAGCCTCGCCGCCCGCGTACGCCGCCACCAACTCCCGCCGCCGTAGGGGCGGTAGCGTCGCCGACAGCACAATCACCGGCACCTGGTAGGCGCCCAGCCAGGCCAGCACCCGGTCCAGATAGACGCTCATGTAGGTGTCGTAGGCGTGCGCCTCGTCGATCACCACGACCTTGCCCGCCACCGCCAGGTGGCGCAGCGCCAGATGCCGGCTCTTCAGCCCGGCGAACAACAGCTGATCGATGGTCCCCGCGACGAACGAGGCCAGCATGGCCCGCTTACGGCCGCGCAACCACGCATGCGCTACCACCTCCCCACCAGCGCCGCTCCCTGCGCCGCCCGGCCGGCGCAGCGGCACGGCATTACCGTCCACCTCCACCGCGGCGACGTGCCCACTGCGGGCCAGCAGCGGCGCGAACTCCTGGTTCAACGCCGCCTTGGAATGCGCCAGATGCACCGAGTGACGCGCATGGTCGTCGCCGGAGAGCTGATGGATCCAGTCCAGCAGCCGCGGCCACATGGCGTTGCCCGTGGCCATCGTCGGCAGCGCGAAGAACACTCCGCCCGCGCCCGAGCGCGCCGCGAACACCTCGGCCACGGCCAGTGCCGCCTCTGTCTTGCCCTCCCCCATCGGCGCCTCGATGACCATCAGCCCAGGCACCGCCATGTCCCGGGCCAGCTCGACCGCGGCCGCCTGCACGGGCCTCACCTCAGCTCCATCCGGCAGACGAAACCGGGATGCGAACACCTCCTGCGCCGGCCCTGCCGGCTCCTGCGCCGCCCACGGCGCCGGAAGATCCAACCCCCGCCAGGCCGCCACCAGCCGCTGCTCCCCGCTCTGCGCCGCGGCCTCGGGAAAGTACGGGAACAGCTCGGGGTTGCTCGCGATCCAGTCCGCAACGATCACCACCGCCATCAGCAGCACCTGCGCCGGCTGCGGCAGCCTCACCCCCTGCCACTGCGCCAGCCGCTCACCCACCCCAAACTGCTCCGCGCACGCATCCAGCAGCTCCGTCTGCACCTGCCGCCACAAAACGCTGCTCGCCCCCGGCGTCCGCAGCAACTCCTCATGCTCGAACAGCGCCTTGACCTGACCCGACTCCGGCGGCACCCCGTGATGGCCGCCCACCACCACCGCGAACTGCCCCGCCTGGCGCACCGGCCAGCCGCACCGCTCCTCCAGCCACTCCCCCAGCAACACCTGCCCGGCCAGCCCGTGCGGAGCCAACCGCCGGTCGGGCCCCATGGCCTGCTGCGACCGCATCTCCAGCCCCGCAGCACGCATCCCCTCCGCCAACAGCTCCACCTGGCAGGCGAACGCCGGCGTGGCCTTGCCGATGTCATGCACCCCCGCCAGCCACACCACCAGCGCACGCCCACCCGCCTCACCACCCGGCAGAGCTGCCGCAATCACCCGGCGCACACTGGCAGGCAGCCACTCATCCCACAAAAGCCCCGCGACAGCGGCACTGTCCTCCATGTGCCGCCACAACGGCACCCAGCCGTCACTGTCACGGTCGTGCTTCGCCCACACCGACCGCACTACACCACTCAGCCGCGACAGCAGCGTCTGCCGGGCACCCCCACCCATCATGCACAGTGAGTATCACGGCAAACCGACCCACCACACCAAAACGAGTAAGCGCACCCAACCATGGCCAACCTCGCCCTACACACCGCCTGCTCTGCGCAACGCTAAGCTGCTAAGACCCACGGCGGGAGAAGGTCTACTTATGAGGGCTATGACCGAATCCGTGAAAGTGCACGAAACTCGGGTCTGCGCCGACTAAACCCGCAGCTCACGCAGCCTGCTCCCCGCGCCAGCGGAGGTAAGCCGGACAGCGTCTGCTGAGTGCGACGCGGCGTGACGTGCTTTCCACGCGAGCGGAGGCGAGCCGCTCATTATCCGCGGAGCGGCAAGGCCCGGGCCCACCATCAGCGGCACGGCCCCGTCCCCGCTGCCCTCACTGTCAGTCACTCAGCACGCTCTTGGCAACGCCTTGAATAGGATGACGTCCCGCATCACCACAGCCCGCCCCGACTGCGCTTGCGGCGCCTGCTCGACCTCGTGCCGCGCCTAGCCCGACGCCTCGGCGGGAGCTGTGACTGCGGCCTGGAACGCTTCGGCGGCGTCCCACCTGCGCGACTGCGCGGTGTACTCCTCGCCGTCGAAGCCCGCGAGCCGTGCGTACGTTTCCTCAGCGGAACGCTCCAGCTTGATCAGGTCGTCGGCCCTGCCAGCGTTAACGGCTTTTAAACGGACCCCATTCAGGTCTCACCGAGCGCCGGCAGGACATGAACGGACCCCCTCCGTCCTTCCCGCCGACGCGGGGGCGTTCCGCCGGCATGTGAGGCACGAGCGAGATCCTGCACATCCTTCCTGCCGAGGCGGGGGCCGCAGTTCACCCAGTTCGCCAGCGCGAGCGTCCCAGCCCTCGCGGCAGTCACCCAGCGTGCCTCGGCCACGGATGACGCTCCGCCGCGTCACCGCTGCTCATGTCTGCTCCCCTGGGGAGAGTCTGGGAAGTATCCGCCCCGTTGGGGAGCGCGTGGGGAGGGTCGGCTACGTAAAGCAGCACGAAGCCGAAGCAGCACGAAGCCGAAACGCTCCGAAAGAAGCGTCAGCGCAGGTCAGCGACGCGAGTCAGCGAATCGCCGCAGGTCAGCCCGACCCTGTGGACAACTTCATGACGTAGTCCACAGGGTCCAGCAAGGCCCACCTGAACCCTTCTCGTGCAGAGCCGACGACCGCGACCAAGATCAGGCCATACGCGGGCCGGACTCAGGAAACCGAGAGGCGCAGACAACGTTTCTGCTGGTCAGCGCAGCATAATCTCCGTACTGCCAACAGACGAAGAACATTCTTTGTTCCTACAGCCCTCAGGGGCTTGGGTTCTTCTAGAGATCTTTAACCGTGCAGGTTACGTCGGTTCGTGACGGTTGGTGTCGGCTGCGCTATGCCGGAGGAGTGAGGTATCCCGATGGCGGTGGGCTGACGGCTGATGAGCGCGACCGGCGTGAGCAGGACCGGCTCGCGGCAGCTGACTTGATCGAGGCGGGGGCCAGCGATCGGGAGGTGGCCCGGCGGTTCCGGGTGACCCGTATGTCGGCGAACCGCTGGCGCCGGGCCCTGGCCTCGGGCGGCCGCCAGGCGCTGGTACCCAAGGGCCCCGGCGGCACCCGCTGCAAGCTCAGTGTCGTACAACTACGTGCGTGGGAAACGGTGTTGGAGGCCGGGCCTGCGGCCTCCGGCTGGAGCGACCAGTGGTGGACACTGGCCCGCATCGGCGAGGTCGTGCGCCGCCGGTTCGGGGTCGAGTGCACCCTGGCCGGGCTCGACCTGCTGCTGCACCGCATCGGCTGGAGCGTGCAGGTCCCCTCCCGCAAGGCCACCGAGCGGGACGAGGTGAGGATCGCCGGATGGAAGGACGAGCAGTGGCCCGTCATAAAAAGAGGGCGGCGGACCTGTGCGCCTGGCTCTGCTTCGAGGGCGAGGCAGGTCAGGGCCTGAGCCGCCAAAGGGCCGAACCTGGCGCCACCGGGGCCGCACCCCAGTCGTGAAGGTCACCGCCGCAGGCACCGAACGGGTCTCGATGGCGGCGCTGATCTGCACGAAGGCCGGCCGCAGCCCACGGCTGATCTACGGCATTCACGTTGATCGTGGCCCCTCCAAAGGCCGGCGTAGGGCTTTACCGAGACCGACTACGCCCGCCTGCTCGATGCCGCTCATCAGCAGCTCGGCGGCCCCATCGTCCCGGTCTGGGGTAATTTGAACACGCACGTCAGCCACACCATGCGACGGCTGATCGCGACGCGACCATGGCTGACCGCCTACCAGTTGCCGCCATACGCTCCGGAGTTCAACCCAGTCGAGGGCGTGTGGTCGCACCTGAGGAGGTCACTGGCCAACCTCACCAAACACAGCCTCGACCAGCTCACCGCACTGGTGAAGACCCGGCTCAAACGGATTCAGTACCGACCCCGCCTCATCGAGGGCTTCATCGCCAAGACCGGGCTCGACTTCCAACCGCCCCGAGATCTGTAGATGGTGGGGTCGCGGCCCAGGAGGATGCAGCCGCGCCCTTCTTCTGGCCTGCCTGGTTGGCTAGTCGGCCTGCTTGACGCAGGTCTCGTCCTTCTTCGGCAGCTTGCCGGTGGCCAGGTAGGTGTTGACCTTGTTGTCCACGCAGTCGTTGCCGTAGAGCCCGTAGAGGGCGTGTCGGTTGGCGCCCTTGAGGGTGAGCAGTCTGGAGCTCGGCAGCTGCTTGTGCAGGTCGAGGCTGCTGCGGTAGGTGGTGCGGGGGTCGCCGGTGGCGGCGACGATCAGCATCTTGGCGTCACGGCGCACCTGGGTGGGCTGCTCACGGGGCGCATCCAGAAAGGCGCAGGTGCTGATGTTGTTGGCCACCGGGCCCATGATCGGGTGCTCGGCACGGCTGCGCTGGATGTCCTTCCAGTACGTTTCGGGGTCGCGAGGGGCCGGCTTGTCGCCGCAGATGATCGTGGCCTGCACGCCGGAGTTCGGCGATCCGCCGGTCAGGGCGGACTTCAGCGCGGCGGCGAACTCGGGCGACAGTTCAGTAAGCTGTCCCTTCGCCGCCGTGGCAAGTACGGAGACCTGCTCGGCGAACGAGGCCCGCGCTGCGGGGGTGTCGTCCGAGTTCCCCGCGATGAAGAGGAACGGCACCTGGGTGTCGTCGAGTTGGAAGGTACTGGCGCCCGTGCCGACGGACAGCGGGCCGCGCGCGGACGCCGCGACGATGCGGTCGAGGGTGGCGAGCACTGAGGCGCGGGTGCTGCCGAGGCCGTAGGTGGCGTGGCGCTTCGCGGCCCAGGCGGCCCAGTCGGAGAGAGCACGCTCGTTCTCGCGCTCGGAGCCCTTCAGCAGCCGGGGGCCGTAGTCGGCCGGGGCGATCGCCCCGTCGAGGACGAAGCGGTCGTACTTGGCGGGAAACATCTGGGTGTAGACGGTGCCGAGGTAACTGCCGTACGAGTAGCCCAGGTAGGAGATCTTGCGTTCGCCGAGCGCGCCCCTGATGACGTCCATGTCGCGGGCCGTGTTGCGGGTGCTGACGTGCGGCAGGACGGAGCCGCTGGTGGCGCGGCACTTGTCGGCCAGGCCCTTCTTGAAGGCGACCTGGCGCTCGAAACTCGCCCGGCTGAGACCGGCCGAGCGGATGTCGGTGTCGACGGGCCAGCGGCAGTCCAGTGGGGTGCTGCGGCCCACGAAGCGTGGGTCGAAGCCGATGATGTCGTAGCGCGGTCCGGTCTTCTTCATCATTTTGCGCACGTCCGGCGGGGACTGGACGGCGGGGCCGCCAGGGCCGCCGTTGTTGAGCAGGATCGAGCCGATGCGGTGGCGGGTGTCGGTGGCCTTGAGCCGGGATATCGCGACGGTGATTGTACGGCCCCGGGGGTCAGCGTAGTCCAGCGGTACGAGTATGTCGGCGCACTGCACGCCGGCCTTGTCCAGGTCGCGGCCCATCGCGTCGTCGGGGCCCTTGGCGCAACTGCCCCAGCCCGGACGCTGGTTGTAGTAGCGGTCGAGGCCGGTCCCGGTGCTGCTCTTGGCCGTGGCCGAGGTCGTGGCCGTGGTCGTGGTCGTGCTGGTACTCGCGGCCGTGCTCGTGGCCGTGGCCAGGGCGGGAGTCGCGGTGAGGGCGGCGGTGAGGGCGAGGCACGCGGCCGAAGCGCGGCGTACGGTGGTGGTGCTGAGCATGGTCACGCGGTCTTCTCCTGGAACGGGTGGGTGCGGTTGGTGGGGCAGAAGGCGCCGTCCACGACGGCGCGGAAGTCGGCCTCGGCCTTGTCGGTGTCGGGGACCTGGTTGAGGGCGATGGCGATGCTGCGGCCGCCGGGTCCGCTCGCACCGAGCGCGCGGTGTCCGCCGGGCACGGTCCCGCCGTGTCCCCACCACGTGCCGCCGCACTTCACTGGCGACGAGACCAGGCCAAGGCCGTAGCGGGCGCCGGGCCACAGCCGGTCGGGGTCGGCGGGCACGGTGCGCTTCATCTCGGCGAGCCAGCGGGCGGGCACCAGCTTCCCGCCGAACAGCCCCTGGTAGAACCGGTTCACATCGGCCGGGCTGGAGACCAGGGCACCGCCCGCACCGCCGAAGGTCACGTTCCACTCGGTACCGTCGACCTGCCGGCCCGAGCCGCCCGGATCGGGGAAGTAGCTGCGCGAGTGCGCGCCCCGGACGCGAGTGGCATCGCCCGGCCAGTACGTGTCGCGCAGGCCAAGCGGCCCCAGGATCCGCCGCGAGACCTCCGCCTCGATGCCGTGCCCGCTCACCTTCTCGACGATGAGCCCGGCGACGAGGGTGTTGGTGGTCGCGTAGTGCCACTTCTTGGCCGGGCGCTCCATCGTGAGCGCGGTCGCGATCAGCTCACGCGGCTCGAAGTGGCGGTAGCGCCAATCGTTCACGGGTTTGTCGGCGATGGCCTCGACGTAGTCGGGAAGGCCACTGGTGTGCTGGAGCAGCTGCCGAACGGTGATCTTCCGCCCGTCGTAGCCGTTGCCCCGGATCAGCTCCGGCAGATACCGCTCGACCGGAGCGTCCAGCTCGATCCGGCCCTCGGCGGCCAGTTGCACCACCACCGTCACGGTGAACGTCTTGGTGACACTGCCGATGCGCAGTCGGTCGTCGGCGTTCATCGGGCGCCCGGTGTCCCGGTCGGCGACGCCCCGCGCGGCCTTCCAGCGGCCGCACTCGGGGCCGGCCACCTCGGCTGCCGCACCCGCGATCCCGTGCCGGGTGACGAGGGTGTCCAGGGATGCCGTGAGCGCTCCACGTGCCGCCACGTCGCACCCGGCGGGCGCGCTGGGCCCGGGCACCGCAGCCGAGGCGATAGAAGCGTTCGAGGCGTTCGCGCTGGGAACGGCGACCGCCAACACAGCCGATGCCGCGGCCAAAGCCACCGCGTACCGGTTCGGCCGGGCTTTTCTGATGAGGGATTTCTCTGCTCTGAGGCGTGTATGTGTCACACCGTCAGACGCTAGAGTCAGAGCCGCCCCTACTCACTACAGCCCGCACCCCGATCCCCCAAGGAGCCACCTATACCCACAGGGTGGGGTGATCCCCCCCCAACGGGACGGAGCCGTCGGCCTCATGAACTCGTCCCTCGCCCGCGTAGGTGGCGCCCAGTGGCGCCGGTGGCGTGTCGTCCCCGGTGAGCGTCAGGCCACTGCCGGACATGCTGCGGGTCGATGACCAAGCGCCAGGTGCGATCGGAATCGTCGGGGATGACGACCTGCTCGGAGATCTCCATGCCTTGACCGCAACGCGGCCGAGTGACAGGGCGACCGCAACAGCTCGCGCAAACAAGCGGCGCGTTCAAAGTCCAGGTTCACGATGCCCGACGCGATGGACTGACCTGGCCAGGGCGGCGCCGGGATGGTCCGATCACGCTTGGAGCGACAGGCCACCCTCGCCGCCCCCACATTCGCCCGCTGCCCCGCCGACCCAAGCCGCCAGAAGCGCCTCAGGCGTCACCGGCGTGACACCAACCCCGTAGACGCTCCGGGGCCACAGAATCCGCCTACGCAAACGACATCGTTTCGGACCACGTGGACGTCAGAAGACGGCTCCGCCTACCTGTGCCATGTCGTACCGCAGGAGTCGCACCTCAGCGCCACAAACCACGCCTCAAGATCCGGACCAGGTGCGGACCAACTCGGCCCAGTAGCAGGCGCCCGACGCCTTGCCACACCCGCGCAGCCAGGAGGCCGCCTGATCAGCGGGGCAAGGCGCCTGACGGGCCATCAGAACGAGCGTCAAATGAGCGTCACGATGCCTCTGAGAGCGTCATTTCAGCGTCAAGATATCGCCCGTAACGCCCACAGTACACATAACGCACACCGCACGAACCCGCAGGTCAGACGCCCTTTGCGGCAGGCTCAAGGATCGCGACGCACTCCACGTGGTGCGTCATCGGGAACAGGTCGAACGCCCGCAGCGACCGCACCCGGTAGCCGTTCTTCTGGAAGTAGCCCAGGTCGCGGGCGAGGGCCGCCGGGTCGCAGGCCACGTAGGCGATGCGGCGCGGGGCCAGGCTCGCCAGGTGTTTGACCGTCTGCTTGCCCGCGCCCGCGCGCGGCGGGTCCAGGACGATCAGGTCGGCTTCGGTGATGCCCGTGCGCGGGAGGACCGATTCGACCTTGCCCTGCTCGATGCGGACGCGGTCGAAGGCGGCCAGGTTGTGGCGGGCGTCCTCCACCGCGCGCTTGCTGGACTCGATGCCGAGCACCGCGCCCTTCTCGCCGACGCGGTCGGCCAGCGCGCCCGCGAAGAGGCCGACGCCGCAGTAGAGGTCGAGGGCCGTGTCGCCCTTGCGGGGCGTGAGGCCCTGCATCACGGCGAGCATCAGCGTGTCCGCCGCCTTCGGGTGGATCTGCCAGAAGCCGCCGCTGCCGACGCGGTAGGTGCGGCCGTCCGCCCGCTCGCGCACGAAGGCGCGGCCGTGGACGCGGTGCGTTCCGCCGTCCTTCTCGCCGATCCTCATCACGGACACCGGCTTGTCCAGCTCGACGATCGGCAGGCGCGCGCCGGGCTTCGGGGCCAGGATCACCTGGCGGTCCTGCGAACCCGTCGCCGCGATCGCCTCGATCGACTCCATGCCCGACCAGTCGCGCTTCTCGATGCCGAGCTCCGAGACGCCCTCCGCCGCGATCATGCAGTGCTCGATCGGCTCGATCTCGTGCGAGCGGTGGCGGCGAAGCCCCGCGTTGCCGTCCTCGTCCACCGCGTACTGCACGCGCGTACGCCAGGACGGGACCTCTCCGGCAGGGACCTTGTCGCCCTCCGCCGGCATGACCGTGCCGTCCCAGCCGGCCTCCTCGGGGGTCAGCCCCGCCAGGTGCTTCAGCTGCTCGGCGATGACCTCGCCCTTGAGGCGGCGCTGCGCGCCCGGCTTCGCGTGCTGCCAGTCGCAGCCGCCGCAGCGGCCGGGGCCGGCGTAGGGGCAGGGGGCCTCGACGCGGTCCTTGGACGCCGTCAGGATCCGCACCGCGTCCGCGCGGAGGAAGCGGGCCCCCTCCTCGCCCTCCGTCACACGGGCGACGACCTTCTCGCCCGGCAGCGTGTGCCGTACGAAGAGCACCTGGCCCTCGGCGGTACGGGCGATGCAGTGGCCGCCGTGCGCGACGGGGCCGATCTCCACCTCGTACTCCTGGCCGATCAGCGACGTGGCCGCGGGCCGCGCGTCCTCCGCGTTCCCCGCCTGCGTCTTCTTCGGTTCTGCCTGCATGGCGGGTGGCTCCACAACGTAAAAAGGGGTACGGCCGGACAACAGCCCACCAGTCTACGTGGGTGCCGCCCGGCCGCTCGCCATAAGCCTTGCCTAAGCCACGCCAGCGCCATGCCTAAGCAGTGTCGAAGCCGTGCCCGGAGGCGTGCCTGGGAGCCGTGCCCGAAGCCCTGCCCACGGCCGTGCCGCAAGCCCGTGCCGCAAGCCGTGCCCGAAGCCCTGCCCCCGGCCTCAGCCCTTCTTGCTGGTCGGCTCCTTCTTGCTCGTCGGCTCCTTCGTCCGCTTCGGCTTCTCCACCGGGCCCCGGCGCACCGCACCCGGCGCGTTCCACTCCGAGCGCTTGCGGGCCCGCTTCTTCGCGGCCTCGGAGGAGTCGAGCTGGTAGGGGACGGACGTCACCATGACGCCGGGGGTGAAGAGTAGGCGGCCCTTCAGGCGCAGCGCGCTCTGGTTGTGCAGGAGGTGCTCGTACCAGTGGCCCACCACGTACTCCGGGATGACCACGCTGACCACGTCGCGCGGGCTCTCGCGGCGCAGGTTCTTGACGTACTCGATGATCGGCCGGGTGATCTCGCGGTAGGGCGAGTCGAGGACCTTCAGCGGGACCGTGATCCCGCGCCGCTCCCACTCCTCCTTGAGGGCCTTGGTCTCCGCCGGGTCGACGTTGATGCTGAGCGCCTCAAGGGTGTTCGAGCGCATCAGCTTCGCGTACGCGAGGGCGCGCAGCGTCGGGCGGTGGATCTTGGAGACGAGGACGATCGAGTGGACCCGGGACGGGCGCATGCTGTCGTCGTCGGGGGTCTCCGGGGCGGCGATCTCCTCGGCCACACGGTCGTAGTGGCGGCGGATCGCGCTCATCGTCACGTAGAAGATGCACATGCCGAGCAGCGCGACCCAGGCGCCGTGCGTGAACTTGGTGACGAGTACGACGACCAGGACGAGGCCGGTGAAGAACGCGCCGAAGGTGTTGATCGCGCGGGAGCGGATCATGTGGCGGCGCTTGTTCGGGTCCCGCTCGCCCGCCAGGTGGCGGTTCCAGTGCCGGACCATGCCGATCTGGCTGAGCGTGAAGGAGACGAAGACACCGACGATGTAGAGCTGGATGAGGCGGGTCGAGTCCGCGCCGTAGATGACGACCAGCAGGGCCGCGGCTCCGGAGAGGAGCACGATGCCGTTGGAGAAGGCCAGGCGGTCGCCGCGGGTGTGGAGCTGGCGCGGCAGGTAGCGGTCCTGCGCGAGGATCGAGCCGAGCAGCGGGAAGCCGTTGTACGCCGTGTTGGCCGCGAGGAAGAGGACCAGCGCGGTGGCGGCGGCGAGGATCATGAAGAGGAAGCTGCCGTGGCCGAAGACGGCTTCGGCGACCTGGGAGATCACCGGGTTCTGGACGTAGTCGGCGCCGACCGGCACTCCGTTGTGGAAGAGGTCCTTGCCCGGGTACTCCGCCATGCGGACCTTGGTCGTCATGGCGAGCGCGATGATGCCGCAGAACATGGTGACGGCGAGGACGCCCATCAGCGTCAGGGTGCTCGCCGCGTTCTTGCTCTTCGGCTTGCGGAAGGCCGGGACGCCGTTGCTGATCGCCTCGACGCCGGTGAGCGCGGCGCAGCCGGAGGAGAAGGCGCGCAGGAGCAGGAAGACCAGCGCGAAGCCCGCCAGGCCCCCGTGCTCGGGCTTGATCTCGTAGTCGGCGGTCGGCGCCTTCATCGTCTCGTCGAGGACGATGCCCCGGAAGGCGCCCCACACGATCATGATGAAGACGCCGGCCACGAACACGTAGGTCGGGATGGCGAAGAGCTTGCCCGACTCCTTCACGCCGCGCAGGTTCATCACCGTGAGGAGAAGGATCACGGCCGCGGCGCAGAGCACCTTGTGTTCGACCACGAAGGGAACCGCCGAGCCGAGGTTCTCGATGCCGGAGGAGATCGAGACGGCGACGGTCAGGACGTAGTCGACGAGCAGGGCGCTCGCGACGGTGAGGCCGGCCTTGGGGCCGAGGTTGGTGGTGGCGACCTCGTAGTCGCCACCACCGCTCGGGTAGGCGTGCACGTTCTGTCTGTACGACGCGACGACGGTGAACATCAGGACCACGACCGCGACGGCGATCCACGGGCTGAAGTGGTACGCCGAGACGCCCGCGATGGAGAGGACGAGAAGAACCTCTCCCGGCGCATACGCCACGGAGGAGAGCGGGTCGGACGCGAAGACGGGGAGTGCGATGCGCTTCGGCAGGAGCGTTTCTCCGAGCCGATCACTGCGCAGTGCGCGCCCGATGAGAATCCGTTTGGGCACGTCGGTCAGTTTGGACACGCAGAGGATCGTAAGCGGTGGAATGGGTGGCCGCCCACCCACCACCCCCATCTGCTCCGGTGAACCGCTCTGTGCGATCCTGCACCGCCCTCGCCTGTGCGCGGCGGACCGCGCCGGACGGCCACCAGGTGGCGCGGCCGAGCAGGAGCAGCGCGGAGGGCAGGATCATGACACGGATCACGAAGGCGTCGAGCAGGACGGCTGCCGCGAGGACGAAGCCCATCTGCTTCATCTCCAGGATGTGCAGCATCACGAAGCTCGCGAAGACGGTGACCATGACGATCGCGGCGCTGGTGACGACCTTGGCGGAGGACGCGATGCCGCCGAGGACAGCCTCCCTGGTGGGCACGCCGTTCAGGGCGGCCTCACGGATCCGGCTGACCACGAAGACCTGGTAGTCCATCGAGAGCCCGAAGAGGATCACGAAGAGGAAGAGCGGCACCCGGGAGGAGATCCCGCCGAGGGAGACGAAGGAGAGCAGCTCCTCGGCCCAGTCGCCCTGGAAGACGAGGACGAGCAGCCCGAGCGCGGAGGCGGCGGAGAGCAGGTTGAGCCCGACGCCGAGCAGTCCGAGGACGACCGAGCGGAACGCGTACACCGTCATCGCGAAGGTCATCAGGAGCAGGAAGCCGAGGACCAGCGGCAGCTTCTGGTTCTGGTGCTCGATGTAGTCGGTGCCGCGCGGCACCTCGCCGGTGACGGCGGTCTCGACGCCGCCGGACAGCTTGCCGACGGTCGCGGGCAGGTAGTCGTCGCGGAGGTGGGCCAGGGAGGTGGCGGCCTTGTCCGAGTACGTGGGGTGCGGCGCGTTGAGTTCGAGTGTCGTGGTCCTCAGGTCCTCCGAGGAGCGGAGGAGCGGACCACCTGAGGAGTCACCGCCCGAGCCGTCGGCCGCCGAGCGGTCGCCCTCCGGTCCGCCGCGCGCCGAGTGGTCCGAGAAGAGCGGATCGGCCTGCGCCAAGCGGTCGAGCCGGCGGAGGGCCGCCTTGACCTCGTCGGCCCGCGAGGCCTCGGCGCGCACCACGACCTGGTGGCGCATACGCTGCTCGGGGAAGGCGGCGAGCAGCCGGTCGTACCCCTTCATCGCCGGGATCCCGCGCGAGAAGCTGTCGCGGGCGGGGTCCTTGAGCTTCATGTCAAGCGCGGGCAGCGCCAGGCCGAGCAGGACGAGGACCGACAGGCCGAGCGTGAGCGCGGGCCGCTTGCGCGCGGGCGTGAGCAGTGCGTTCCAGAGGCGTCCGGGCTTCTCCTCCGCGTACGGGCGTACCGGCTTGCCCCGTGCCACGCGCTTGGCCGCACGGCGTTCCGTGCGCTTGCCGAGCTTGACGAGCAGCGCGGGCAGCACGGTCACGGAGCTGACCACGGCGACGGCGACGACCAGGATGGTGCCGGTGGCGAGGGAGTCGAAGATGACGTCACCGGCCAGGTAGAGCGCGGCGGTGGAGACGATCACGGCGAGACCCGAGACCACGATCGCGCGGCCGGCCGTCGCGGCGGCGGCCTCGACGAGCGCCTCGGAGGTCAGGCGGCCACCCGCGCGGGCCCGTTCCTCGCGTTCCCGCTTGAGGTAGAAGAGCGTGTAGTCGACGCCCACGGCCATGCCGATCAGCAGGATCATGTTCATCCCGACCCCGGCGTCGGGCAGCAGGTGCGAGGCCGCCATCGCCAGGCCCATCGTCGCCATGATCGAGGTGACGGCGAGCAGCAGCGGTACGCCGACCATGACCACCGAGCCGAAGACCACGGCCAGCGTGATGAGCGTGATGGGCAGGGTGATCGTCTCGGAGAAGGCGAGGTCCTTGCCGCGCTGGTCGTTGACGCCCCTGCTCACGGAGCCCGAGCCGGTCTCCTCGATCACCAGGTCCGGGTGGGCCTTCTTGATCTTCTCGGTCGCGTCCTGCAACGGGATGACGTTCTTCTTGGCGTCCTGGTCGGGGCCGTGCAGCTCCACCTGGACGCGCAGGACCCGTCCGTCGGCGGAGCGCACCGGCGGCGCCACCGACGCGACCTCGGGCAGCGCCTTCATCCGCGCGGTGACGTCCTTCACCGCCTCGCCGGCCGCCGCCTCGTCGAGCCGGCCCGTCTCCGCGCGGATCAGCACCTGCTCGGTGGGCCGCAGTTGGACACCGCCCTCGGCCGCCAGGGCTTCGGCCCGGCCCGCCTCACCGACGCGGTAGTCCTCCGTGGTGGCGCTATTCATGCCGGCGGCGATGCCGCCCCCGAGGCACAGCACCACGAAGGCCAGCCAGCCGATGATCGCCCGCCACGGGTGCAGCGCGCTCCATCGTGCGACGCGCACCGTGACCGATCGTCTGCCCCTGCTCGTCCCGCCCCTTGCCATGCTTCTCCACCCCTCGTCCTTCATTCATCCTTCATGCCATGCCATGTGTAAGAGGACACTGACAGGTGAAGGTTCGAGATGTCAACCATCAGCGGGACCGCTACAGGTGGTGCTACAGGTGGCGCTACAGATGGGGTTTGACAGCCGTTCCCGTCATGCGTAAGTCTTGGCTGACAGGTTTCGGGACCAGCGCGAAGGCGGACCATGGACAGCGAGGAGCTCCTGGCTTTTCTCGCGGCGGTCGGCCACGCCCAGCGCATCCGGATCATCAACGAGCTCTCGTCCGGCCAGCTGTACGTCAGCGAACTGGCCCGGCGGCTCGGGGTATCCCGCCCCCTGCTCTACATGCACCTCGAACGCATGGAGAAGGCGGGCCTCGTCGTCGGCCGCCTGGAACTCTCCGACGACGGCAAGGCGCTCAAGTACTTCGAACTCGCGCCGTTCGACGTGCGTCTGAACGTGGACACGATCACCGCTGCCGCCCGTCAGGCCCAGAAAGCCCGGCCTGACGGGACGGACCGGACCGGTGACGACGAACAGCACTCAGAAAAGGGGACGCCCTAGTGGACGACGTGATCATCCCGGTCGCATTCTTCCTGATACTCGCCGGCGCGATCGTCGCCGTCGCCTACTTCCAGACGCAGCGCAACCGCGAGCGCGACCGGCAGTACGCCGACGCCATGCACGAGTACCGCACGGTCGTCGAACGCGCCAGGTCCGAGCAGGAGGCGACCCGTCTCCAGCTCGTGGAGATCGGCCACCGACTGCGGACCGTCGAGGGACTGCTGCGCAGCGTGGACTGAGGCCGGGACCGACCCGTCCGGCAGGTGCACGGGGGTGCCGTCCGCGGACCGCGCGTGTGTAGCTTGGGCTCCGGTCTGAGACGCTTTTACCGTTCAGCCCGAGCACAGAGTATTGACACAGCCGGAAGGACGGTCGTGCACATCGTCATCATGGGCTGCGGGAGAGTCGGTTCGGCTCTCGCGCAGACCCTGGAACAACAGGGGCATACGGTCGCCGTCGTCGACCAGGACCCCACGGCCTTCCGCCGCCTGGGCTCCGGCTTCGGCGGTCGCCGCGTCACCGGCGTCGGCTTCGACCAGGACACCCTGCGCGAGGCCGGCATCGAGGAGGCGGGCGCCTTCGCCGCCGTCAGCAGCGGCGACAACTCGAACATCATCGCCGCGCGCGTCGCCCGCGAGATGTTCGGCATCGAGAACGTCGCGGCCCGCATCTACGACCCGCGCCGCGCCGAGGTCTACCAGCGCCTCGGCATCCCCACGGTCGCCACGGTCCGCTGGACCGCCGACCAGATGCTGCGCAGGCTGCTCCCCTCCGGGGCCGAGCCGCTCTGGCGCGACCCCACCGGCGGTGTGCAGCTCGCCGAGGTGCACACCTCCCCCGCCTGGATCGGGCACAAGATCAGCCGGCTCCAGGAGGACACCGGCGTACGCGTGGCCTTCCTCACCCGGCTGGGCGAGGCGGTCCTGCCGACCTCGCAGACGGTCCTGCAAGAAGGCGACCTGGTGCACGTGATGATGCGTACCGACCAGGTCGACAAGGTCGAAGCGGCGTTCGCCGAAGGCCCTGAGGAGGGCGGTCACTGATGAGGGTCGCCATTGCCGGAGCCGGCGCGGTGGGCCGTTCCATCGCCGGTGAGCTCCTGGAGAACGGGCACGAGATTCTGCTCATCGACAAGGCGCCGACCGCCATCTCGGTCGAGCGCGTCCCGCAGGCGGAGTGGCTGCTCGCCGACGCCTGCGAGATCACCTCCCTCGACGAGGCCGCGCTCCAGCGCTGCAACGTGGTGATCGCCGCGACCGGCGACGACAAGGTCAACCTCGTCGTCTCGCTGCTCGCCAAGACCGAGTACGGCGTCCCGCGGGTCGTGGCCCGCGTGAACAACCCCAAGAACGAGTGGCTCTTCAACGAGTCCTGGGGCGTCGACGTCGCGGTCTCCACGCCGCGTCTGATGTCCGCACTCGTGGAGGAGGCGGTGAGCGTCGGCGACCTCGTCCGGCTGCTCCGCTTCAGCCACGGCGACGCGAACCTCGTCGAGCTGACGCTGCCGCCCGAGTCGGCCCTCGCGGGCACGCAGGTCGGCGCCGTGCAGTGGCCCGAGGACACCTCGCTCGTCACGATCATCCGCGGTACGCGCGTCCTCGCGCCGACCGCGGACGACTCCCTGGAGGCGGGCGACGAGCTCCTCTTCGTCGCGGCCCAGGCCCGCGAGGAGCAGCTCGAGGACCTGCTCTCCGTGCGCCGCGAGGACGCGGTGGGCTAGCCGCCACGGCCTGTACGTGGATGGGGGGCGCCCGGTGAAGTCACCGGGCGCCCCCCATCTCGTACGGGCAAGGAACCTCAGGCCTCGCGGCGCTCCCGCTTGCGCTCCTCCTCCGCCTTCTCGGCGGCCTCCATCTCGGCGAAGACGTCGATCGGCGGCGGGGCCTTCGCCAGGAAGACCCAGGTGAGGTAGACGGCGAGCAGGAACGGCGGGATCTTCAGGGCGACCAGGACCCAGCCGAACTGCGTCGTGTCACCCCACCAGTACAGCGGGAAGAGGATCGCGCACTTGGCGAGCAGGATGAGGCCCCAGGCATAGCTGGCCTTCGCGTACGCCTTCTTGCGGCCGGGGTTGCGGGTGCGCCAGGAGAGGTTCTCCTTGAAGACCGGGCCGAGGATGAGGCCGATCAGCGGCACGCCCGCGAGGGTCGTGATGATGTAGGCCAGGGCGAGGCCCAGGGTGTAGAGCATGCCCGGCAGGTAGAAGTCCTTGGCGTTGCCGGTCATCATCGCGAAGACCACACCGAAGGCGACCCCGAAGACGCCGCTGAAGGCGTGCTTGACGGTGCCCTTCATGGCCAGGCGGACCACGACGAGCACCACGGACACCGCGAGGGCCGCGATGGCCGACATGTGCAGGTCCTTGTTGATCGTGAAGATGGTCACGAAGAGCAGGCCGGGGACGACCGTCTCCACCATGCCCCGCACGCCGCCGAAGGCCTCGAAGAGCGCTGCTTCGGTCACGGACCTGGAATCCGCGTCCCGGTCGTCGTTCCCATGGTCCTTCGGCTTGTCGTCGAGGGACGTCACCGGCTACTCCCGTCCGAGCGGTCTGAGTTCGTACTTGGGGTTGAACAGCACCCGGCGGCCCCGGCTCATCGAGATCCGGCCGGACGCGATCAGCTTGCGCCCCGGCTCTATTCCCACGATGGAGCGCCTGCCGAGCCACACCACGTCCAGCGCCGCCGAGCCGTCGAACAGCTCGGCCTCCAGCGCGGGGACCCCGGCGCGCGGCCGGAGGGTGACCGTGCGCAAGGTACCAGTAACGGTGACTATCTGGCGGTCGTGGCAGTCGCCGATGCGGACACAGCCCGCGGTCTCGGCGTCCTCCCGCAGCTCCTCCGACTCCAGATCCTCCTGCGAGGAGGACAGCCGGTCGAGCATGCGCCGGAAACGGCCTGCCGGCTTTTCGGAATCTGAGGCAGCACTCATACACAAAGCCTACCGGGGGCCGCTGACACCGGATGAAGCAGTGCGCTCATCTGTGCGTATGCCCGCTCGGTCACTTCTCGAACCGGTATCCCATCCCCGGCTCGGTGATGAAGTGGCGCGGGTGCGCCGGGTCGGCCTCCAGCTTGCGACGGAGCTGCGCCATGTAGACGCGGAGGTAGTTGGTCTCCGTTCCGTAGGAGGGCCCCCACACCTCCTGGAGGAGCTGCTTCTGGCTGACCAGGCGGCCCGTGTTGCGCACCAGGACCTCCAGGAGGTGCCACTCCGTGGGGGTCAGGCGGACGTCGCGGCCGTTCCTGTTGACCTTCTTGGCGGCCAGGTCGACGGAGAAGTCCGCGGTGTCCACGAGGACGTCGTCCTCGCCGGGCCCGGTGGGCTCGGCCCTGCGGACGGCGGCGCGGAGCCGGGCGAGGAGCTCGTCCATGCCGAACGGCTTGGTCACGTAGTCGTCGGCGCCCGCGTCCAGCGCCTCGACCTTCTCGTCGGAGCTGTGCCGTGCGGAGAGGACCAGGATCGGCACCCGCGTCCAGCCGCGCAGGCCCCTGATGACCTCGACGCCGTCCATGTCGGGCAGGCCGAGGTCGAGCACGACCACATCGGGGTGGCGGGCGGCGGCCACCTGGAGGGCCGTGGCGCCGTCGGGGGCCGAGTCCACCTCGTACTTGCGCGCCTTCAGGTTGATCACGAGCGCGCGGACGATCTGCGGCTCGTCGTCGACCACGAGCACCCGGGTCATGCTGGCCTGCCTTTCGGACCTACGGTCGGACTGCTGGTGCGGGGTCACGAGGTGACCTGCGCGGAGAGATCGGGGCGGGCGGGTGGCCGGCCGGCCGCCGCCCGCAGGGTGAGGACCATGGTGAGGCCGCCGCCGGGGGTGTCCTCGGCGGTGAGGGTGCCGCCCATGGCCTCGGCGAAGCCGCGGGCGACGGCCAGGCCGAGGCCCACGCCCGCGCCGCGGGGGGCGTCACCGTACCGCTGGAAGGGGGCGAAGATGCGGTCCTTGGCGATGTCGGGCACCCCGGGGCCGCGGTCCACCACGCGCAGCTCCACCCGCTCGCCGAGGGCGCTGGCGGAGACCTTGACGGGCCGGCCCTCGGGGGCGTACTTGACGGCGTTCTCGACGATGTTCGCCACCGCCCGCTCCAGCAGGCCCTTGTCGACGGCCACCATCGGCAGCGTCTCGGGGACGTCCAGTTCCGCGCTGCCGGCGGGGACGCCGCCGAGCGCCATCGGGACGACCTCGTCCAGGTCGATCTCCCGGATCAGCGGGGTCACGGTGCCGGTCTGGAGGCGCGACATGTCGAGCAGGTTGCCCACGAGGTGCTCCAGGCGGTCGGCGCCGTCCTCGATGCCCGCCAGGAGCTCGGCCTCGTCCTCCTCGGACCACTCGACGTCGTCGGAGCGGAGCGAGGACACCGCCGCCTTGATGCCCGCGAGAGGCGTACGCAGGTCATGGCTGACGGCGGCGAGCAGCGCGGTGCGGATGCGGTTGCCCTCGGCGAGGGCGTGGGCCCGGTCCGCCTCGGACTGCAGGCGCTGGCGGTCCAGGACGACGGCCGCCTGCGCGGCGAACGCGGCGAGGACGCGGCGGTCGGCCGCCGGCAGGACCCGGCCGGTCAGGGCGAGCGCCATGTGGTCGCCGACCGGCACGTCCACGTCGGCGTCCTCGGGGCGGGCGGAGGGGCGGCCCTCGCCCACGCTGCCCGCGCAGGTCCAGGGATCGTTGTCGCCCGCCCGCTCCAGGAGCGCCACGGAGTCCATGGCGAAGGTCTCGCGGACCCGCTCCAGGAGGGCGTCCAGGCTGGTCTCGCCGCGCAGGACGCTGCCCGCGAGGAAGGAGAGTATCTCCGACTCGGCGCGCAGCCGGGCCGCCTGGTGGGTGCGCCGGGCCGCCAGGTCCACGACGGAGGCGACGGCCACGGCGACGCCCACGAAGACGGCGATGGCGACGATGTTCTTGTTGTCGGAGACCGTCCACAGGTGCAGCGGCTGCGTGAAGTAGTAGTTCAGGAGCAGCGAGCCGACCGCCGCGGCCGCGAGCGCGGGGAACAGCCCGCCGAGGAGCGCGGCGGCCACCGTCAGCGTCAGGAAGAGCAGCATGTCGTTGGCGAGGCCGAGGTCGGCGTCGACATGGGTGAGCAGCAGTGTCAGGAGCACCGGCCCCGCGACGCCCACCAGCCAGCCCGAGACGATCCGGGACCTGCCGAGGCGCGCGCCGCGGGCGACGGGCAGGCCGCGGCCCTTGGCGACCTCGCCGTGCGTGACGATGTGCACGTCCAGGTCGGGCCCCGAGTCGCGCGCGACGGTCACGCCGACACCGGGCCCGAAGACGTACTGCCAGGTCTTGCGGCGCGAGGAGCCGAGGACGATCTGGGTGGCGTTGACACCGCGCGCGAAGTCGAGCAGCGCGGACGGTATGTCGTCCCCGATGACGTGGTGGAAGGTGCCGCCCAGGTCCTCGACCAGGGTGCGCTGGACGGCGAGCTCCTTGGGCGACGCGGCCGTCAGGCCGTCGCTGCGGGCGATGTAGACGGCGAGGATCTCGCTGCCGGAGCCCTTGGCGGCCATCCGGGACGCCCGCCTGATCAGCGTACGGCCCTCGGGACCGCCGGTCAGGCCGACGACGATGCGCTCGCGGGCCTGCCAGGTGGAGCGGATGTTGTGCTCGCCCCGGTACTGCTGGAGGTACTCGTCGACGCGGTCGGCGACCCAGAGCAGCGCCAGCTCGCGCAGCGCCGTCAGGTTGCCGGGCCGGAAGTAGTTCGAGAGTGAGGCGTCGATCCGGTCGGGCTTGTAGATGTTGCCGTGCGCCATGCGGCGGCGCAGCGCCTGGGGCGACATGTCGACCAGCTCGATCTGGTCGGCGCGGCGCACCACCTCGTCCGGCACGGTCTCGCGCTGGCGCACCCCGGTGATCGACTCGACGACGTCGCCGAGGGACTCCAGGTGCTGGATGTTGACGGTGGAGACGACATCGATGCCGGCGGCGAGCAGCTCCTCCACGTCCTGCCAGCGCTTGGCGTTGCGCGAGCCCGGGACGTTGGTGTGCGCGAGTTCGTCGACCAGGGCGACGGCGGGAGCACGCTCCAGGACGGCGTCGACGTCCATCTCGGTGAAGACGGTGCCGCGGTACTCCAGGGTGGAGCGTGGCACCTCCTCCAGGCCGTGCAGCATCACCTCGGTGCGCGGCCGGTCGTGGTGCTCCACGAAGCCGACGGCGCAGTCGGTGCCCCGCTCCACACGACGGTGTGCCTCGGAGAGCATCGCGTACGTCTTGCCGACGCCCGGTGCCGCACCGAGGTATATCCGAAGCTTGCCGCGTGCCATGGCCTCATTGTCTTTCTGGAACCGCTGTGTACGCAGGGCCGACCTTACGGCCAGCAAACCCGGCAATGCGGACGGAGGGTCGCCGGAAGGCCACCCTTGACACAACCCTGATACGCCTCGCCCCGCGACGTCCGGTGGCGCGGCGGGGCAGGTCACCGCCGGGCGATGTCGCCGTCGCGCAGTTCCAGGACCCGGTCGGCCAGGTCGAGCAGGGCCGCGTCGTGCGTGGCGACGAGGGCGGTGACGCCCTGGCTGCGCACGACCGCGCGCAGCAGCTCCATCACGGCGTGCCCGGTCTCCGCGTCGAGCTGACCGGTGGGTTCGTCGGCGATCAGCAGGGCGGGTTCGTTGGCGAGGGCGCGGGCGATGGCCACGCGCTGCTGCTGGCCCCCGGAGAGCTCGCCCGGCCGCTGGGCGGCGTGGTCGGTGAGGCCGACGAGGGCGAGGAGCAGGGCGACGCGTTCCTCACGCGCGCGTGGGTCGGCCCTGCGCAGCCGCAGGGGAACGCCGGCGTTCTCGGCGGCGGTGAGCACGGGGATGAGGCCGAAGGACTGGAAGACGAACCCCAGACGGTCACGGCGCAGTTCGAGCAGGCCCCTCTCCCCCAGCGCCGTGAGCTCCACGCCGTCTACGGTGACCTTCCCCCGGTCCGGGGTGTCGAGCCCGCCGACCAGATTGAGCAGCGTCGTCTTGCCGGACCCCGAGCGCCCCTTGAGGGCCACGAGTTCGCCGCGGGGCACCGCGAAGGAGACGCCGCGCAGCGCGTGCACGGCGGCGGCGCCGCTGCCGTAGGTCCGGTGGAGATCCTCGACGACGACCATGGCCCCTGCCATCCGCATCACACCCTGTATTACGTATCGAGATATTACGTATCGGGCCATATCCCCACATGGCCGGTCTCCGCGGTGAGCCGTACCCGCCCCCGCAACCCGTACCGCTCCACCAGGTCGCCCGGCAGTTGCAGGCGTCCGGTCCGGTCCAGGACCGTGAACTCCTCGCCCGCACCGCCCTCTTCGCGCAGTGTCTCCGCGGAGGTGCGCCCGTCGCGGATGCGTACGGTGCGCCGCACCTGCCCGGAGACGAGCGGGTCATGGGTGACGACGAGCACGGTCGCGCCGAGCTCCTCGTTCGCGCGGCGCAGGGCGGCAAAGACCTCCTCGCCGCCGGCCGTGTCCAGTTCACCGGTCGGCTCGTCGGCGAGCAGCACGCGCGGGGAGTTGGCCGTGGCCACCGCGACGGCGACGCGCTGCTGCTCGCCGCCGGACAGCTCGCCGGGCCGCCGGTCACGGCAGTGGGCGACGCCGAGCACGCCGAGCAGCTCGGCGGCCCTCTCGCCCCGCGTACGCCGTGGCACGCGCGCGTACCGCATCGGCAGCGCCACGTTCTCCAGCGCGGTCAGATGGGGAAGGAGATTCCGCCCGGTCTGCTGCCACACGAAGCCGACGGTCCGCCTCCGGTACTCCAGGCGCTCTCGGCGCCCCATGGCGAGCAGATCGTGTCCGGCGACCCGTACGCGGCCCGCGGTGGGCAGGTCGAGCCCGGACAGAATCGACAGGAGCGTGGACTTCCCCGACCCCGAGGCGCCGACCAGAGCGACGCACTCACCGTCCGCGACGACGAGGTCGAGCCCTTGCAGCGCCTGCACCTCGACCTCGTCGGTCCGGTAGATCCGCACGAGGTTGTCGCAGACGACGAGCCCGTCCTCCTCCGCGGGCCGGCTCCGGGCGCGGGCCCGCGCCTCAAGGTCCGCAAGACCGCTCACAGGGTCATCAGTCATCACTTCTCCCGAGCCGCAGGACAGCGCCCAGCCGCCGCCGGCGCCCGATCCGGCTCTCCACGGCGACGGCCGCGGCGCCCAGCACAGCGAGCCCCGCGCCGAGGGCGGCGACGAAGAACACATCGACGTGCCGCTCCGGCACGACCGGCCCACCGGTGAACGCCCGCAGGTCGACCACCGGCCCGAGCAGCGAGGGCAGGCCGAGCCCGAGCGCGACACCGCCCACGACGGCCGCGCACACCATCGGCAGCAGTTGCAGCAGATGCAGCGCGGAGGCGGCACGGCCGCCGAGTCCGAGCGTCCGGAGATACGAGGCGACGCGCCCACGCGACCGGGCCGACAGCGACAGATCGATGACCAGGGCGAGCAGCGCGAGAACGACGGCGAGGGCGGTGCACGCGGTGTAGGCGGCGGCCACGGCGGCGACAAGCCCGTCGTCCGCCGCCTCGGCCCGCTCCTCGGCGAGGACGCGCAGCTCACCGCCGGCGGCTCCGGGCGCCGTGCGCGGCACGAGCGAACGCAGCGCGGCGGTGTCGAGCCGCTCCCCGTAGAGCAGCAGCGCGCTCTCCTCGGACTCGGAGGCCGCGAACCCCTCCAGGTCACTGGAGTCGGCGAGCAGCAGACGCTGCCGGGCCTCGGTGGCACCGCGTACGGGGCCGAGGGCGGGGTCACCCGCCACGCCGTCGGGCAGCGCCCCTACGACGCGTATCCGCGTCTCCTTCCCGTGCCGGGTGAAGGTCAGCAGCTCACCGGCCCGCCCCTCGGAGGCCAGCACCCGGATGTCACCGCCCTCGCCGCCCCCGTCGAGTCCGGCGTCGTCCAGCGCACGGGCGGCGGCTGAACCCGGGTCCGCGCCGCGCAACGCGCTCGTGTCCACCCCGACCAGGCTGGAGATCCCGTACCGCTCCCCGTCGGCCTCGCTCAGGGGATCGATCCGCAACTGCCGCACCGCGACCGTTTCCCGCACGCCACGCGCGCGCGTGAGCCGCTCCGCCATGGCGGGGTCCTCCCCCGCCCCCAGAAACGACGCGTCGGCGCCGACCTGCCAGGCGGCGGCCGCCCGCCGCCCCTCCACCAAGGTCCCCGAGACGAGCCCCCCGAAGACGGCTCCCGCGAGCGTCACCACCAGTACGAGCAGCGCGAGCCCGCGCGCGGGAGCCTCCTTGGCCGCCCGGGACAGCGCGACGAGCGGTACGACACCCCGCCGCCCGGCCGACCACCGTGCCACGGCCCGCACCGGCCAGGGGTAGCACCGCACCAGCAGGACCACGGTGGCGACTCCGAGCAGCACGGGCACGGCGGCGACCAGCGGATCCGGCCCCGCGCTCCCCTCGGTCCCCCGCGCCCGCAACGCGAACACTCCGCCCACGGCGAGCACCAGCACGACGGCCTCACCGACCAGCCGCCGCCCGCCCCGGTGCCCGGCGCGCCCACGCGTCAGGGCCGCATCCCGTAAGGCACCCCACGTGAGCACGGGCAGCGGCACCGAGCACAGCAGGGCGACGACCAGCCCGCCCCCGTACGAGGGCGGGCTCCCCGTCACCGCCCCGGCGAGCGCGCAGCCACCACCGAACCCGGCAAGGACGGCGGGCGCGCTCCACACGGCACGTCCCAGGGCGATCCCGCCGGCCGACGCCCCGCGCGCCCGCCGCAACCGGTCCCCGCCGAGCGCCCGCCGCACCACCAGCAAGGCCGTCACGACCAGGGCGGCGAGCCCCACTCCGAGCAGCGTGGCCCAGGCGAACGAGATCACGACACGGGCCTGCGTCCACCGCCGGGAGAACTCCGCCATGGCGTCCGGTAGCTCCGTGGCGGTCTCCAGCTCCGTGGCGCGATGGTTCCCGAGAAGGCACAGCTTGCCTCCGTACGCCCCTTCGGCAGCGCAGAACGCCCCGCGCGCGGAGGGCGGATAGCGGGCCATGATCCGCTGGAACTCCCGCTCCCCGCCCGCGCCGGCGAACCGGCCCGCGGCCTCGCTCCCGAGCGCCAGTCGCATGTTCCAGTCGACGGTCAGCTCGACGCCGGCCTGCCGCTGAAGGACCTCGACGCCACGGGGAGCGATCAGCGCCCCGGCGTCCGCGTCACCCGCCGCCCGCGACGGGCGCACGACCAAGGGCAGTTCGGACCAGAGCCGCCGTTCGCCGTCGGCCCGGAAGACCCCCACGACACGCGCCACGGAGTCGACGTTCTCCAGGGCCTCGCCCCCGATCCTGACCCGCTGCCCGACCCGCAGCCCCAGCGCGTCACGCGTCCGCGTGGACACGGCGAGCTCGACCGCTTCCCCCCGCCCCCGAGGCGCCCGCCCGGCCACGTAACGAGCGGGCTCCGGGGCGTCGGAGGCGTACACGAGGGAGAGCGCGGCCTCGCCGGCGGGACCGAAGTCGGCCCGTACGGTGGGCAGGACGATCCGCGTGGCGTCATGCGTGAGCCCGCCCGCCAGAGCCTTGGGCGAGGCGTTCTCGATGGCCGACGCGTACCGGCCGAGGACCTCCCCGAAGTCATCCCCCGTCGCCCCGGACCCGGCGTCCTCCGGATCGAAGCGCGCACTGTGCACCACCCCGGGGGCGGCCCGCTGGACCTGCGTCAGCCGCTCCCGCAGCGCCTCTCCCCCGAGCCGCTCAAGGACCCCGCCCCCGCCGGCCCCGACCGCCACCAGCACAGCGACCAACACGGCAAGGCCCACGGCGAGCGGCACGTCCCGCAGCGGCCCCCTCACCTCCCGTCCCCCGCCCGCAGCACCCGAGTCAGGTCCACTCGTCCCAGGACGCGCCCGGCCACGGCCACCACCGCGCAGATCACCGCCGCGGTGACCACCCCCGTGACCGCCACCCGTTCCCAGGGCACCCGCACCACCAGCGAAGGGAAGACCGGTCGCCCCTCGGCGTCCACCGTCACCACCGGCATGACCAGGGCCGCGAGCCCCGCCCCGAGCGCGGTGCCAAGCGCCGCCGCGACGCCCGCGAGCCCGATCTGCTCCACCCAGAGGCAGATGGCCGGCTCCCGCCGCCGTGCCCCGAGCGCCCGCAGCAGAGCGAACTCCCGTTCCCTGTCCCGCGCCGAGACCGCCGTATGCAGGGCAAACGCGATGACCGCGAAGGCGGGCGCGAGGACGAGGCACAGCGTCAACGCGCCCCGAGCCCCGCGCCGCAGCGGATCAGCCGCCAGGGCGTCCCGCGCCCGCGGCACGTCAACGGCTCGCCCGAGCCGCGGCTGCGCCCGCACGGCCGCGAGCGCCGGACGCGCGTCATCGCCCCTGACCCCCACCCACCAGGCCTCGTCGGCCCCGGGCAACGCCCCGCCGAACGCCCACTGCGCCGCCATCCACCGGGAGTCCGCGAGCAGCCGCGGCCGGTCACGCGGCACCCCCGGCACCCCGGCGATCCGCCCGACGACCCGGACCCGCGCGCTCCCGCCCGTACTGCGCCGCAAGGTCAGGGTGTCCCCGACCCGCACACTCCCGGAGCGCAGCAGGAGGTCGTCCGCGAGGACGGGCGCGGCGGGCCGTCCCTCGGCCCGGTCGGTGCCGAGCCGCACCGCCCACGGCGGGTATTCGAGCCGCCCGTCGGGCCCCCGGAGCACGGCGTCGATGAGCGTGCCTGCCGCGGCCCTGTCCCGGCAGAGCACGGGCCCGGGCGCGTCCCCCTCGGCGGCCCGCTGCCCCCGGGGCCGGCGCTCGGCCCCCGGGCACCCGGCCACGCCCCGGTCGGGCGCGTCGGCCCGCAGGTCCCGCCACCGCGCGGGCGTCCGCAACCCCGGCACCTGGTCGACGGTGACCCGGTAGGTCCGCCGCACGCGCTCACCGACCATGCTCAGCTCGACCTGGAGCACCCGCAGGGACGGCCCGCGCACCGCGACCCGCAACGGCACGACCCTGGCCCCACCCTCCTCGATCACCACGGAGGCGGAGCGCCCGAGCCCGTCCGCGTCCTCGTAGAAGACGGTGAGCCGTACGGGCACCGCCTCGCCACGGCCACTGGCGGACATCCGCACGCGCAACGGCACCTCCCGCTCGGCACCGCCGACCGGCAACCGCACCGGAAGCCCATGCGCGGGAATCCCCCGCCCCAGCCGCCCCACCAGCTCGCTCACGGGCACGTCCGCGAGATCACCGCGGAGCTCCGGCGCGGGGCCCCGCTCCGTGTTGACGGCCGTGACGGCCACCGCGTCCTGCCCCACGTACCCCTCGGAGGTGATCACGGGCGTGACGGCCTCGGCCCCCGGCAGCGCCTCGTACCGCGTGCGCCGCTCCCCGGCCGGTGTCCCCTCGCCCGGCTCGACCCGCAGGTCGGCGCCGACCTGGAACGCGGCCTGGTCCCGGTCGCCCCGGTCGAGGATCGCCAGCGCCGTGCTGCTGAGCGCCGCGACGGCGAGGGCGAGCGTCACCACGAGCGCGGGCCCCGCGTGCCGTGCCGCGCGCCGCGCGATCTGCCAGCCGCCGAGCGGCAGCGCGAGGCCCCTGCTCCGCCGCGCGAGGGGGTCGATGACACGGGCGAGGAGCGGCAGGAACCGCAGGGCGAGCAGCGCCGCGGCCACGGTCATCACGACGGGGGCGAGCACCAGGACGGGGTCGACTCCGTTGCCGCCGGTCACCGGGGACCGGTACTGCCGCAGCTGGAGCCAGCCGAGGACGGCGACCGCGGCGAGCGCCAGGTCGGCCCCCCACCGCTGGACCCCCGCGAACCGCGCGACCCGCAGCCGCAGCCGCGCCACCGCCCGCCGGTCGCGCACCGCCCGGGCCGTCGGCAGCAGCACCGCGGCGCCGTGCACGAGGAGGGCGGCCGACGCCGCCGCCCACCCGAGGCCGGTGGCCGCCGATCCCGGTGTCTCGCCCTCGACGAGTCCGGCCGCCGCGAGCCCGCGCAGGAGCGGCCCCGCGAGGAACGGCGCGGCCACCGCGGCGGGCACGGCCGCGCAGGCCCACAGCGCGGCCGTGGCGAGGACGAGCCGCCGGGCGCCCGCCCCGCGCGCGGCGAGCAGCGCGAGCTCCGGGCGCCGGTGTTCGGCGAGCTGCCGCGCGGTGAGGACGAGCACGGCCACGGCGAGCGCCGCGAGCAGCGTCGCGGGCACGTAGAGCCCCGCGCGGGCCACGGCGATCGGTGTGGTGAGCCGGCCGAGCGCCCCGCGCAGCCCCGCGGACACGGTGAGGTCCTTGCCGTCGACCCGGTCAACACCGTCGCCCGCGGCCCGCCCCGCGAGCACCGAGAGCGCGGCGTCACTGCCCGCGAACCGCCCGGCCCGCTCCCGCAGTGCCTCGATGTCCCCGAGCCGCAGCCCGTCGACGTCGGGCACGCCCAGCCACATCGCCGCCGCGTCCCCCGCGAGGCCGGGCCGCGCGGCGAACGCCCGGCGCGGCACCACCGCGATCGTGTCGGGCCCCCCGAACGTACTGCTCAGCGAGGCCCACACGGCGGGCGCCCGCTCCTTGGCCGCGTACAGCCCGACGACCCTCAGCCGTACGAGCCGTTCGCCCGCTCCCCGCACGACGAGCGGATCACCGGGCCGTACGGCCAGCTCGGCGGCGGCCGTCTCGGTCAGCGCCGCCTCGACCGCCCCGGCGCGGGAGCGCGGCCACCGCCCCGCCACGAGTGAGGCGTGCCGCCGTACGCCCTGTGGGGCGACGACGGAGAGCGTGGCGTCCCTGCGCGGGTGGCCCGCGGCCTCGGTGACGGTGAGCTCGTCGTTGCGGGCGGCGGGGGCCCGCAGGGCCGCCCAGGTGTGCTGGGGCGCGTCGCCGTAGGTACGGGCGAGGGCGGCGCGGGCGGCACGGTCCAGCTCCCGTACGCCGCCCGCCGCATAGGGTCCTGCGATCTCCACGACGGCGTCCCGGTCCGCGGCGAGCCGCCGCTGCACCGCGCCCTCGACGGACTTCTCGGAGAGGGCCGCGAGGGCGGCCAGCACGGTGGCCGCGAGCAGCACCGCGAGCCCGGCGGCCCCCAGGACAAGCCCGTGACGCCGGCTCCCCCGCACCGCCGCGGGTACGCCCGATCCCCTCACCGTCACGGTCTCCCCCCAGTGACCGGCACAGTATGGGCGGACACGTCTGTGGCCCGCAACGCTCCGGACACACCGGAACCGCCGCGGGCCACAAGGGAGTTGATCGGCCGTCAGCCCTCACGCCGCACCGGCACGAGGTGTCCGTCGGCCTCCGTGCCGCGCGGGCACGGGGTCCGAGGGGTCAGCGCACCTCGGTGATCTCGGGGCCCCGCTGGAGCTGGCCCATGCCGCCGGAGAAGCGCGAGCCCTCCTGCTGCTCCTCCTTGACACCCTCGGCGACCATCTGCGCGTCCTCGGGCAGCTTCAGGACGATCGGGTCGCGCGGCGCCATCGGGCCCTCGCCGCGCACGACGACGGTGTCCCGGAAGATCTGTTCGAGGAGCCCGGCGGCCTGCGGCTGCACCGCGCCCTGCCCGGAGATCACACCGCGCAGGAACCAGCGCGGGCCGTCGACACCGATGAAGCGCACGACCTGCACACCGCCCGTGCCGTCCGGCAGCTGCACCGGGACCTGGGCGCGCAGCTCCCAGCCGAGGGAGCCCTCGACCTCGTCGATGACACCGCCCTGCTGGGTGATGCCGGTGGCGATCTCCTCGCGGACCTCGCCCCAGATGCCCTCCTTCTTCGGGGCGGCGAAGCCCTGGAGCTGGATGGCGCTGTCCTGGAGGACGACGGTGGCCGCGACGATCGCGTCGCCCGCGACCTCCACCCGCAGCTCCATGCCCTCGACCCCCGGCACGAAGAGACCGCCGAGGTCCACCCGGCCCTCGCCGGGCTCGCGGACCTCGGAGATGTCCCAGGGTCCGTCGGGACGGGGCTCGGGTTCAAGCCTCACGCGCGAGCGCGTGGCGTCGGCCGATTCGCCGGCCGAGTCGTCGGCCACGCTGTCGACGACCTGCTCGTCCGCGCCCGCCGCGTCCTCGGCGGCACTGTCCTTCTTGCGACGTCCGAACACGTCACTGTCCTTCCCGATCGGATACGACCGATGCGTATCGATTCCCACCCGTTTGTTCGCCCGCGCTCGTGCTCGGGTCCACGCCCGTGCGCTCGCCCGAGCCGGCACCCACGGCGGCATGGCCGCCGGTGGACCCGAAGCCCCCCTCGGCCCGTGCCGATACGGGAAGCTCCGCCACCTCCTGGAAGCGCACCTTCTCGACCCGCTGGACCACCAGTTGGGCAATCCGGTCGAAGCGCTCGAACCGCACGCTGTCGCGCGGATCGAGATTTACCACGATCACCTTGATCTCTCCACGGTACCCGGCATCCACCGTCCCCGGGGCGTTCACCAGAGCGACACCGCAGCGGGCGGCGAGCCCGGAACGGGGGTGCACGAAGGCCGCGTACCCCTCGGGAAGCGCGATGGACACCCCGGTGGGCAGGACGGCGCGCTCGCCGGGCGCGAGTTCGCGGGACTCGGTCGTCCGCAGATCGGCACCCGCGTCACCGGGCCGCGCGTACGCGGGCAGCGGGACGTCGGGGTCGACGCGCCTGATGAGCACGTTCAGCTCGGCCAGGCCGTCGTCGGGGGCAGGGGACGTCACGGGTTCACCTCGAAGGCGCGGGAGCGCCGGATCCGGTCCGGGTCGTTCATGGCCGCCCGGATCTCCTCCTGGCGGCCGTTGTCGATGAAGTGGTCGACCTTCACCTCTATGAAGAGGGCGTCGGCGCGGACCGCCACGGGGCCCTCGGGGCCGCCGATCCGGCCGGTGGCGGTGGAGTAGATCTTCCGTCCGGCGACGGCGGTGACCTCGGCCTCCAGGAACAGCACGGTACCCAGCGGCACGGGCCGTACGAAGTCGGTCTCCAGGCGGCCGGTCACGGCGATCACCCGCAGCAGCCAGTTCAGCGAGCCCAGCGTCTCGTCGAGCGCGGTGGCGAGGACACCGCCGTGGGCGAGGCCCGGAGCGCCCTGGTGCGCCTCGCGCACGGTGAACTCGGCGGTGATCGCCACACCCTCCCCGGCGCGCGCCGCCAGGTGCAGTCCGTGCGCCTGCCCTCCCCCACAGCCGAAACAGTGTTCGTAGTGGGCACCGATGAGCTCGCCGGGAGCGGGCGCGTCAGGATGGCGTACGGGCGCTATGGCCTCGGCCGGGGGCGTCAGAGCTGAAGATGTACCACTCACAGGCGCAGACCTTACCTTCGCGTCAGCCTGTCGGCGCACCGTGCCAAGCTTGGTCGCATGCAGCCTTACGAAGAACGCCTGACCGCACCCCGCTCCTGGTGGCTCGCCTCGCTCCTGACAGGTGTCGCGATGGCCCTGGTCCTGCTGCCGTTCGGCACACTGCCGCTCCTCGGCGGCCTGGTCGGCGGGACCGCCGTGGCGGCGGTCGTCACCAGTGCGTACGGCTCGGTGCGGATCCGTGTGGTGGCGGGCTCGCTGGTCGCGGGAGACGCGAGGATCCCGGTGTCGGCGCTGGGTGACGCGGAGGTCCTCAAGGGCGAGGAGACGCGCGCGTGGCGCACCTACAAGGCCGATCCGCGCGCCTTCATGCTGCTGCGCGCCTACATCCCGACGGCTCTGCGCGTGAACATCACCGACCCGCAGGACCCGACTCCGTACGCCTACCTCTCCACGAGGCACCCGGAGGCCCTGGCGGAGGCCCTGAAGTCGGTACGGGACAGCGCCTCGTGAGCGCCCTCAGGAACCGAGCTCCTTGGGGAACTCCCCGGGCGGCAACGCGTTCGCGGGGGCTTCGAGAGAGGGCAGCTCCCGGAGGGAGTCCCACGGCACCTGGGCCTTCCGCAGGTCGTCACGGACCCGCGAGGCCAGCTTCTTGGTGTCCCGGCGGTTCATGACCGCCCCGACGGCGGCGCCCACCATGAAGGGCATGAGGTTCGGCAGGTTCCGGACCATGCGCTTCATGATCTGCTGGCGCAGCTCCCGCTTGACCTGCCCGCCGAGTGCCGCGTTGAGCGTCGACGGCTTGCCCACGTCGACGCCGCGCTCCTCCGTCCACGCGGTCAGATAGGCCGTGCTGCGCTGGGCGAGCGTGCCCTCGGGCCGTCGTCCGTAGACCTCGTGCAGCTCGGCGATCAGTTTCAGTTCGATGGCGGCGACGCCGGTGATCTCCGCCGCGAGTTCGGCGGGCATCGCGGGCGGCACCGGAAGCATCGCCGCGGCGCCCACTCCCGCGCCCACGGTGGACGAGGCGTTGGCCGCACCGGCGATGAGTTTGTCCGCGAGCTGCTCGGGGCCGAGGCCCGGGAACTGCTTGCGGAGGGTCGCCAGGTCGCGGACCGGGACCCGTGGGGCGATGTCGATGATCCGGTCGGCGAGCAGGCCGATGGCGGCCTTGGCGCCGCGCCCGCTCTTGCGCACGCCTTCCTTCATCCCGCCCGTGACGGCGGCAACACGGCCCTTGGCCCCGGCTCTCCGGGCAACCTCGGATTCCTTGTCGTCCGCCGTCTCGTCCGGCGCCGAGGTGAGGGCGCCCGCCGGTCCGAGCGAGGCTGATCCTGTGGGGGAAGAGCCTCGCCCGTCGTCACGCACGCCGTCGCCCGTGGCGCCGGCTTCGTCCGCTCCACGCCTGCGGAAGCGGCGCTTCCTGGACGGGGTCGAGCCAGTCATTGGCCGACCCCGCCTCAGTCGCAGTCGCGGCAGATCGGCTGGCCGTTCTTCTCGCGGGCCAGCTGGCTGCGGTGGTGGACCAGGAAGCAGCTCATGCAGGTGAACTCGTCCTGCTGCTTCGGGAGCACGCGGACGGCGAGCTCCTCGTTGGAAAGGTCCGCGCCGGGCAGCTCAAGGCCTTCGGCGGCCTCGAATTCGTCGACGTCCACTGCCGAGGTCGACTTGTCGTTCCGCCGCGCCTTCAGTTCCTCGATGCTGTCCTCGTTGACATCATCGTCGGTCTTGCGTGGGGTGTCGTAGTCCGTTGCCATGTGTCGCTCTCCCCCTCTGGGTGTCTGCGGTGTCTCAGCGCACGTAACGCGTGAGGAGCCGGACTTGTGCCCGACCCGAGGCGGAGATTTTGCCTCACATCAAGGTCTGTTACTCAATCGACACCCAACCGCACCCCTGAAGAGGCGATGGGTTGGATGGCGATGGGGACCGTACACGGTCCGAATGTCGCGCTTCACGGGCGCCACCCCGTGTACTTCCCGTGATCAGGACCCCTGAAAACCCGGATTTTCCCGGCTTTCCGGGGACTTTTATGATCACGGAGAGTAGGTGGTAAAAAAATCGTATATGTGATCGATCGCACAGGGATTCGCCGGGAACAGGTCCCGAAAATTCCGCGTAAAGCGAACAGACGCTCGCGTCCGCGCCGCCTTCTCAGATGGGCAGGGTGACACGCATCACGAGCCCTCCCCCTTCGCGCGGCTCCGCGATGATACGGCCACCGTGGGCCCGAGCGACCGACCGGGCGATCGACAGGCCGAGCCCGACGCCCTTGTCACTGCCCGTGCGCTCGGTCCGCAGCCGCCGGAATGGCTCGAAGAGGTTGTCGATCTCGTACGCGGGCACGACGGGCCCCGTGTTGGAGACCACCAGGACCGCCTGGCCGTGCTGGGCCTCCGTGGTGACCTCGACCCAGCCGGCCTCCTGCACGTTGTACCTGACGGCGTTCTGTACGAGGTTCAGGGCGATGCGCTCCAGGAGGACGCCGTTGCCCTGGACGACGGCCACCCCGCGCTCACCGCGTATCTCCACGCCCTTGGCGTCGGCCTCGGCCAGCACCTGGTCGACGGCGCGGTCGGCGACCTCGGCGAGGTCGACCGGCTTGCGCTCGACGATCTGGTTGTCGCTGCGGGCGAGCAGCAGCAGGCCCTCCACGAGCTGCTCACTGCGCTCGTTGGTGGCGAGCAGCGTCTTGCCGAGCTGGTGGAGCTCGGGCGGCGCCCCGGGGTCGGAGAGGTGGACCTCCAGGAGCGTGCGGTTGATCGCCAGGGGCGTGCGCAGCTCGTGCGAGGCGTTGCCGACGAACCGCTGCTGGGCGGTGAAGGCCCGCTCAAGACGGTCCAGCATCTCGTCGAAGGTGTCCGAGAGCTCCTTCAGCTCGTCGTCGGGGCCGTCCAGCTCGATGCGGCGGGACAGGTCCGTGCCGGCCACCCTGCGGGCGGTACGGGTGATGCGGCCGAGCGGCGAGAGCACGCGGCCCGCCATCGCGTACCCGAAGGCGAAGGCGATCACGGCGAGGCCGAGGAGAGCGAGCAGCGAACGGCTCAGGAGGTTGTCGAGGGCGTGCTGGCGCTGTTCGTTGACGCAGGCGCCGAGGGCCTGGTTGAGGTCGTCGGCCGAGGGCTTGGGCGGCAGGTTGCAGACCGTGCTGGCCACCCGGCCCTCGACGATCTTGAACGGCAGCTCGCTGCCCACGTTCAGCGCCTGCGCGGCGAGCAGGTAGATGATCGAGAGCAGCAGGATGCCCGCGATCAGGAACATGCCGCCGTACAGCAGGGTGAGGCGTATACGGATCGTGGGCCGCAGCCACGGGAAGGGCGGTTCGACCTTTCTCGGGTCCCACGTCGGCTTCGGTGGCGCTGTCGGTGGCGCCGGGGTCGAGGCCACCGGGGGTCAGATCCGGTAGCCCGAGCCGGGGACCGTCACGATGACGGCGGGCTCACCGAGCTTGCGGCGCAGGGTCATGACGGTCACCCGGACGACGTTCGTGAACGGGTCGGTGTTCTCGTCCCACGCCTTCTCCAGGAGCTGCTCCGCGGAGACGACCGCTCCCTCGCTGCGCAGCAGCACCTCCAGGACGGCGAACTCCTTGGGGGCGAGCTGGATCTCCCTGCCTTCGCGGAAGACCTCGCGGCGGTTGGGGTCGAGCTTGATCCCGGCGCGCTCCAGGACGGGCGGGAGCGGCAGGCTCGTACGCCGGCCGAGGGCACGCACGCGTGCCGTCAGCTCGCTGAACGCGAAGGGCTTGGGCAGATAGTCGTCGGCGCCGATCTCCAGGCCCTCGACGCGGTCGCTGACGTCGCCCGACGCGGTGAGCATCAGGACGCGGGTCGGCATGCCGAGCTCGACGATCTTGCGGCAGACGTCGTCGCCGTGCACGAGCGGGAGATCCCGGTCGAGCACCACGACGTCGTAGTCGTTGACGCCGATGCGCTCCAGGGCGGCCGCCCCGTCGTACACGACGTCGACGGCCATGGCCTCCCGGCGCAGTCCGGTTGCCACCGCATCGGCGAGCAGTTGCTCGTCCTCGACGACGAGTACGCGCACGTCGCTGTCCTTCCTCTGTGCCCCTGCGGGCAGGTCTGTCTGGGGGTAAGGCTCCATCCTGCCCCTTTCGGCCGTAAACCGGCTGTAAGGCGGCCTCGGCCCCCGGGAATGCCGGACTTTCTCGCAGGGTTGAGGTTTCTGCCGCGGCGAGCGGGGGGAGGACGGGCTTACACCCGCGATCACGCTTTGCCAGTGGCGTGCCACGAACCGCTTACTCCAGGGCGGCGCGAGACGTGATCGCCCCTTCTTGAGGGCACACCCCCGTGCCATCGACCCACGACCCAGCCGAGGGGGCGCAACCATGGACGCATTCACCGCAGGTCTTCTGCAGCGCATAAAGGCCACGGAGTCCGACCTCACGATGGCCCGTGAGACGGGAGACGACTTCCTTGCCGAGGTCGAGCAGGCGGAGCTGGAGGATCTCCACCGCCTCGCCGCCGAGCACGGCGTCGAGGTAAACGCTCTGCACGCCTGATCAATCGCGCGAAAGCCCCGGTATCCGTGGACAGGTACCGGGGCTTTCGCGTGTCCGCCGTGGGGCCGGGCGGGGTCAGTCGTGCCAGGCGCCGAGATCCTCCAGGCGGCCCTGGAGCGCCTCGAAGAGGCCGGGCGGGGCCGCGACGGCCAGCTCGCCCGAGAGGCGCTCTCCGGGGCGGCCACCGGTCAGCGCGCCCGCTTCCCTGGCGATGAGGTCGCCCGCCGCGAAGTCCCAGGGGTTGAGGCCCCGCTCGTAGTACGCGTCGAGGCGGCCCGCCGCGACGTCGCACAGGTCGATCGCGGCCGAACCGCCGCGCCTGATGTCCCGCACCCGCGGGATGAGCTGCCTGGCCACCTCGGCCTGCTGGGCGCGGCGCTCGGCGACGTACCCGAAGCCGGTGCCGACCAGGGCCTGCTCGAACGGCGGCGCGGGGCGCACGCGCGTGGGCTCGTCGTCGAGGAAGGCGCCCTCGCCGAGGACGGCGCGCCAGGTCTCCCCGCGCACCGGGGCGTGCACCACGCCGACGAGGGTCTCGCCGTCCTTGCGGGCGGCGATGGACACCGACCAGTCGGGGCGGCCGTACAGGTAGTTCACCGTGCCGTCGATCGGGTCGATGACCCACTGCACGCCGCTGCTGCCCTCGGAGTTCGCGCCCTCCTCGCCGAGCACGCCGTCCTCGGGCCTGCGCTCGGCGAGGTAGCCGGTGATCAGCTTCTCGGAGGCGATGTCCATCTCGGTGACGACGTCGACGGCGCTGGTCTTGGTGGCGGCCACGCCGAGGTCGGCGGGGCGGCCGTCGCGCAGGAAGGCCCCGGCCCGGTACGCGGCCTCCAGGGCGACGTCGAGCAGTTCGGCCTTCAACGCCTTCAGGGCGTCCGTCATGGTGCTCCTCATGCTCTGCGTGCTCTGGTTCACGCGTACGGGCTGTCGGCGCCGGCGGCCGCCGGCTTGGGCGCGCGGGCCGGGCAGCAGCCCACCGGGCACAGGTCGTGGCTGGCGCCGAGGGCTCCCAGGGCGCAGGGGGCGACGGCGGTGCCGCTCTCGCGCGCGGCGCGCTCCAGGACCAGCTCCCTGATCGCCGCGGCGAACCGCGGGTCGGCGCCGACCGTCGCCGAACGGCGCACCGGAAGGCCGAGCTCCGCCGCCTTTGCCTCGGCCTCGGTGTCGAGGTCGTACAGGACCTCCATGTGGTCCGAGACGAAACCGATGGGGACCATGACCACCGCCGGGACCCCGGCGCCGTGCCGCTCCTCCAGGTGGTCGCAGATGTCGGGCTCCAGCCACGGGATGTGCGGGGCGCCGCTGCGCGACTGGTAGACGAGCTGCCAGGGGTGCTCGGTGCCGGTCTCCTCGCGGACCGCGTCGGCGATCAGCCGGGCCACGTCCAGGTGCTCCTTGACGTACGCCCCGCCGTCCCCGTGCTGCTCGACCGGGCCCGAGGTGTCGGCCGCGGAGTCCGGGATGGAGTGGGTCGTGAAGGCCAGGTGCGCGCCGTCCCGCACGTCGTCGGGGAGCTCGGAGAGGGACTTCAGGACACCGTCGATCATGGGGCGCACGAACCCGGGGTGGTTGAAGTAGTGCCGCAGCTTGTCGACGCGCGGCACGTCGAGCCCCTCGGCCTCCAGGGTCGCCAGGGCGTCCGCGAGGTTCTCGCGGTACTGGCGGCAGCCCGAGTACGAGGCATAGGCACTCGTGGCCAGGACCAGGATGCGGCGGCGGCCGTCGCCGGCCATCTCGCGCAGGGTGTCGGTGAGGTAGGGCGCCCAGTTGCGGTTGCCCCAGTACACCGGCAGGTCGAGGCCGTGCTCCGCGAAGTCCTTGCGCAGGGCGTCGAGCAGGGCGCGGTTCTGGTCGTTGATCGGGCTGACCCCGCCGAACAGGAAGTAGTGCTGCCCCACCTCCTTGAGCCGCTCCTTGGGGATGCCGCGTCCACGCGTCACGTTCTCCAGGAACGGGACGACGTCATCAGGGCCTTCTGGACCGCCGAACGAGAGCAGCAGCAGGGCGTCGTAGGGAGTGGGGTCGAGCGCATCGGACATGAAACCGATCCTGCCACCCGCCACTGACAGCCGTGGAAAGGGGCTCGCCGGATACGCCGGAGCAGGGCCTCCGCCCCGGCCACGCCCGGCCGGCCCACGTCCGGCCAGGCCACATCCGCCCGGCCGGAACTCGTGCGTCCCGCCCCGGAAATTTCGGTGCGGCACTCCCCTCGGGGACCGTAAGCTGTATGGGCCACCTTTACGCCTTACCGGAGCCGCTCCCCTCAGGAGCCGCTCCGGCGCTCCCGTGGAGTCCACGTGCCCAGCCCCTACCGCGCCATCTTCGCCGCCCCCGGCACGAAGGCCTTCTCCACCGCCGGGTTCCTCGGCCGTATGCCGCTGTCGATGATGGGCATCGGCATCGTGACCATGGTGTCCCAGCTGACCGGGCGGTACGGCCTCGCGGGCGCGCTCTCGGCGACCGTCGCGCTGTCCGCCGCCGCGATCGGGCCGCAGATCTCACGCCTGGTGGACCGGCACGGCCAGCGCCGGGTGCTCCGGCCCGCGACGCTGGTCTCGCTGGCCGCGGTCTCCGGGCTGCTGCTCTGCGCCAAGTTCGAGGCGCCCGACTGGACGCTGTTCCTCTTCGCCGCGCTGGTCGGCTGCGTGCCGAGCGTCGGCTCGATGATCAGGGCGCGCTGGGCGGCGCTCTACCGCGACACCCCGCAGCTCCACACCGCGTACTCCTTCGAGTCGGTGGTGGACGAGGTCTGCTTCATCTTCGGGCCGATCATCTCGATCGGGCTCTCCACGGTGTGGTTCCCCGAGGCGGGGCCGCTGCTCGCCGGGGCCTTCCTCGCCGTGGGCGTCTTCTGGCTGACGGCCCAGCGGGAGACCGAGCCCGTCCCCCACCCGCGCGAACACCACACCAGCGGCTCGGCGTTGCGCTCCGGCGGCCTCCAGGTGCTCGTCGCCACCTTCGTGGCGACCGGCGCGATCTTCGGGGCGATCGACGTGGTCACCGTGGCCTACGCCGAGGACCAGGGGCACAAGTCCATGGCGAGCCTGGTGCTCGCCGTCTACGCGCTCGGCTCCTGCCTCGCCGGCGCCGCCTACGGCCTGCTGCACTTCAAAGGTGCGCCGGCCTCCAGGTGGCTGCTGGGCGTCTGTGCGATGGCCGTGAGTATGATCCCGCTGCAAGTGGCCGGGAACCTGCTGTTCCTGGCCGTGGCGCTGTTCGTGGCGGGGCTCTTCATCGCGCCGACGATGATCACGACGATGGCCCTCGTCGAGCAGCACGTACCACGCGCGAAACTGACCGAGGGCATGACCTGGGTGAGCACCGGGCTCGCGGTCGGCGTCGCGCTCGGCTCCTCCGCGGCCGGCTGGGTGATCGACGCCGCGGGCCCGGACGCCGGGTACGCGGTCCCGGGCGTCTCCGGAGCCGCCGCGGCCGTCATCGGGTTCTTGGGGTATCGCCGGCTGAAGCGGCCGGTTCCGCAACCGAGGGGGACCCATGAGCACGGGCAGCGCGAGGAGCACAGCGACGTGGCGTAACTGGGCGGGCAACGTGACCGCGCGGCCCGCCAGGGTGGCCACGCCCGCCTCGGTGGACGAGCTGGCAGAGGCGCTGCGCGGGGCCAGGGAGGACGGCCTCAGGGCGAAGCCCGTGGGCTCGGGGCACTCCTTCACCGCGGCCGCCGCGACCGACGGCCTCCTCATACGCCCGGACCTGCTCACCGGCATCCGCCGGATCGACCGCGAGGCCGGCACGGTCACCGTGGAGGCCGGCACCCCGCTGAAGCGGCTGAACACGGCCCTCGCGCGCGAGGGCATGTCCCTCACGAACATGGGCGACATCATGGAGCAGACGGTCTCCGGGGCCGTCAGCACCGGTACGCACGGCACGGGCCGGGACTCGGCGTCGATCGCGGCCCAGATCACCGCACTCGAACTGGTCACCGCCGACGGCACCGTCCTCACCTGCTCCGCGGAGGAGAACCCCGACGTCTTCGCCGCCGCCCGCGTCGGGCTCGGCGCCCTCGGCGTCATCACCGCGATCACCTTCGCCATCGAGCCGGTCTTCTACCTCACCGCCCGTGAGGAACCGATGACCTTCGACAAGGTCACCGCCGACTTCGACGCGCTCTTCACGGAGAACGAGCACTTCGAGTTCTACTGGTTCCCGCACACCGGCAACTGCACCACCAAGCGCAACAACCGCGGCCATGGCCCCGCCGCCCCGCCCGGCCGGATCAGCGCCTTCGTGGAGGACGAACTCCTGTCCAACGGCCTCTTCCAGGTGGTCAACATCATCGGCAGGGCCGTGCCCGCGACCATCCCGGGCATCGCCAAGATCTCCAGCAAGGCGCTCTCCGCGCGTTCGTACACGGACATCCCGTACAAGGTCTTCACCAGTCCGCGCCGGGTGCGCTTCACGGAGATGGAGTACGCCGTGCCGCGCGAGGCCCTGGTGGAGACCCTGCGCGAACTGAAGGCCATGGTGGAGCGCTCACGGCTGCGGATCAGCTTCCCCGTGGAGGTCCGCACGGCGCCCGCGGACGACATCGCGCTCTCCACGGCCTCGGGCCGGGAGAGCGCGTACATCGCCGTCCACATGTACAAGGGCACGCCGTACCAGGCCTACTTCACGGCCGCCGAGCGGATCTTCACCGCCCATGAGGGGCGGCCGCACTGGGGCAAGCTGCACACGCGCGACGCGGAGTACTTCGCCGGGGCGTACCCGCGCTTCGGCGAGTTCACTGCGCTGCGCGACCGCCTCGACCCCGACCGCATGTTCGGCAATGAGTACCTGCGGCGGGTCCTCGGCGACTGACCCCGCCTACGGACTGGGGGTCTCGCCCTGCTGTGCGCCTCCGTCGGTGTCCGTGCCGTCGCCGGTGCCGGTGCCGGTGCCGCTGGACGGGGTGGGCGTCGGGGGCGTGGTCGGCGTCGGGTCCGTCCGGGAGTCGTCGTTCCCCGAGCCGGAGCCCGTGTCCTTGTCGGTGTCGCCGCCGGAGTTCTCGTCGGCGTCCTTGGAGCCGGAACCGGAGCCGGAGCCCGAGTCGGTGCCGTCACCCGTGCCGGGGGTCCGGCCGCCGGTCCCCTCCGGATCCTGCATGGCGCCGCCGTCATCCTTTCGGGTGCCTTCGTCGTCCGTGCCCGAAGTGCCGTTGTCCGAGGGCTGTCCCGTCGGTTCGTCGGCGGGCGTGGACGGCTCCTTCGGAGAGGTGTGCCTGTTACCCGTGAGGTTGCTGATGGTGGTGCCGTCGCCGCCGCTGAAGTCCTTGCCGGCCACCAGCTCGTATGTGGTGATGCCGCCCATGGAGACGCCGAACACCACGGCCGCCGCGATCAACGGCCGCTTCCAGCTGCGGATCCGCGCGCGGTGCGTCGTCCCCTCGGTGAACTCCTCGGCCACCTCCCCGGCCGGGAGCGGCGGCATGGCCACCGTCTCGGGAACCGCCGTCTGGAGAACCGCCGTCTCGGGTGCCCCCGGCAGGGCGTCGGCGCGCAGCACGCGCGTGGCGTCGTCGGCCGCGGCGAGCGAGGGCAGCACCGTCGTCTCGTCGGCCTCGGCCTCGGCCTCGGCTTCGGCGGTCCGGGGTCTGCCCCACGTCGTGGTCACGGGCCCGGCAGCAGTGGTCCCCGCGCGCGTGGCCGTCTGGAACGTCACAGGCGTCGCGGAGGTCCCAGCCGCCGCGGACGTACCGGACGTACCGGACGTACCGGAGATCTTGGACGTCTCCGGTGGCTTGAAAGTGTCGGGCACCGACGAGGCCCTGGCCCCGGGAACCTGCTGCGCCTTGGGCTTGGCCTGGACGGCCACGACGCGTATCTGTTCACCCGTACGCCTGAAGAAGTGCTGGAATATGGTGCCGCCACAGGTCGCCACGCCGCTCACGACGCCGGCGCCGAGGATCGTCCCGTAGACGCCGAGGTTCGAGGCGAGCTTCGCCGCCACGACCGCGGCGATGGCGCTGCCCGCCACCTGCGGCACGCTGAGATCGAGGCGCCGCTTCTCCTTCGGCTCCTCCTGGTCCTGCGACTCCTTGCCGTAATCCGGCTTTTCTCGCATCTCCGCCCCTTGCCTACCTTTCTCGCCTTTCTCGACTGTCTGCACGAGAAAGGGACGCATGGGCGAAGTGATTAGTTCCGTTTCGGGTGATTCCGTGAAGTGCGCCACGCATGTGTGCGAACGCGGGAACGGGGAAGGCGTTCAACTCCGTTCACCTACGAGAAGTTCGGCGGCGCGGCGGTCCACCCGCGTGGCCCGAATGGAGTACTGTTGCGAGCCCTGGGTCCGGTCTCCCGCCAGGATGCCCGGGGCCTCCACGGACCGCCGGGTGGGGGGCTCGTTGCACAGGGTGACGAACTTCGTCACTTAGGGTTGCGAAAGGGTAACCGTGCCATAACGGCGCTGCAGGGCCCATGCCCGACACGCCGGGCAACTCGGCAAGGTTGTGGCAGGCTGCACCCGGGCAGGCCACACTCGACTAGCGGAAGCAGCGACGCACGTGACGTCGGCAGGCACCACCCGGGAGGTCCCCATGCCCGAACTGCGTGTCGTGGCCGTCAGCAACGACGGCACACGGCTGGTGCTGAAAGCTGCGGACAGCACGGAGTACACGCTTCCGATCGACGAGCGGTTGCGCGCGGCCGTCCGCGGTGACCGGCCCCGACTCGGCCAGATCGAGATCGAGGTGGAGAGCCACCTCCGCCCCCGTGACATCCAGGCGCGGATACGTGCCGGTGCCAGTGCGGAGGAAGTGGCCCAGTTCGCCGGCATCCCCGTCGACCGCGTCCGCCGCTTCGAGGGACCCGTCCTCGCGGAGCGCGCCTTCATGGCCGAGCGCGCACGGAAGACTCCCGTCCGCCGTCCCGGCGAGAACACGGGGCCCCAGCTCGGCGAGGCCGTCCAGGAGCGGCTGCTCCTTCGCGGCGCCGACAAGGAAACCGTCCAGTGGGACTCCTGGCGCCGCGACGACGGCACCTGGGAGGTCCTGCTGGTCTACCGCGTCGCGACCGAGCCGCACTCCGCAAGCTGGACGTACGACCCGCCCCGGCGGCTCGTCCAGGCCGTGGACGACGAGGCGCGCTCGCTGATCGGTGAGACCGACGACATCGCGGCGCCCGAGCCCAGCTTCCCGTTCGTGCCGCGCATCGCCCGCCTGCCCAGGGACCGGCCTCTCGACAGGCCGCTCGACCGGCCGCTGGACCGTGCCCTCGACCGGCAGATGGACCGCCCGAGCATCCCGCCGGTTCCCGTCGAGCCGCCGGAGGAGGGTGTCGGCGCGGGCTCCGCGGTGGCCGAACAGGAGCGCGACTCGCTGACCAGCCTCCTGGAGGCCGTGCCCAGCTTCCGCGGTGACATGGTCGTGCCCGAGCGCCCCTCGGTCGCGTCCACCACGGAACTGCCGCCCGTGCCCGCACAGGACGAGCCCGAGGAGGAGGCCGACGCCGAGGATCCTCCCGCGGCTTCGGCCGGCGCCGGGGCCGCCTATGCGGACGTGCTCATGCCGCGCGCGGTGGCCAGCCACCGCGACCGCCTCGTCGGCTCCACGGACCGTCAGGCCGAGGCCGACGGCGTGCGCCCTGGGCGCCGCGCGGCGGTGCCGAGCTGGGACGAGATCGTCTTCGGCACGCGCCGCAAGAAGCAGGAGTAGTCAGGTCGTACGCCGGCGGCCCCGCACCGTGAAGGTGCGGGGCCGCCGCGCGTGTGCCCGGCCGCTACTGCGGGTCCGCGCCCGTGGCGACCGGACGTGATCCGTCCGCCGACCACTCGGACCACGAGCCGACGTACAGCGCGGCCGGGATGCCCGCCACCGCGAGGGCGAGCACCTCATGGGCGCCCGAGACGCCTGAGCCGCAGTAGACGCCGACCTCCGTGCCGCCGTCCGCGCCGAGCGACGCGAAGCGGTCGGCCAGCTCGGCGGCCGGCTTGAAGCGGCCGTCCTCCTCGACGTTCTCCGTGGTCGGCGCCGAGACCGCGCCCGGGATGTGGCCCGCCACCTTGTCGATCGGCTCGACCTCGCCGCGGTAGCGCTCGGCCGCGCGGGCGTCCAGGAGCAGGCCCGAACGGGCGAGAGCCGCCGCGGAATCCGCGTCCAGGTAGTCCGTGCTGTTCGGGGCGGGCTCGAAGGAGCCTTCGGCCGGCGCCTGTCCCGCGCCCCGCTCCAGGGGGCCCGTCCACAGGGCGATGCCGCCGTCGAGGACACGGACGGACGTGTGCCCCGTCCAGCGCAGCATCCACCACAGACGCGCCGCCGCCCAGTTCTGGCCACCGTCGTACACCACCACGTCCCGGTCGGCCGAGACCCCCGCCGCCCGCATCACCGCCCCGAAACGGTCCACGTCGGGCAGGGGGTGCCGGCCGCCCTGTCCGGGAGGTCCCGCCAGGTCGGCGTCCAGGTCGACGAAGACGGCCGAGGGGATGTGCCCCTCCTCGTACGCGGAGCGCATCGAACCCTGGTGCTGCCAGCGGACGTCGAGGAGGACCGGCGGATTCTCGCCCGTCAGGTCGCTCGCGAGTTCGGTCACGGAGATGATGGCGTTCATGGGCCCATCCTTGCGCATGGGGTGGCCGAGCGGCCGAGCTCCGGCTAGCCTGCTCGGCCGGACCTCACCCGGACACAGGGTGTACGGAACCCGGCACTCCCCGTACAGGAAGCGGACAGTGATCGGACATAGGGCGTCGGCGGATCGATGGCCGGTGTCGGCGGATCGATGGCCGCGGTCAGCGGATTGACGTCCGCGAAACGGGCATCCTCCGCGGGAGGCGGGAAACCGCCGACGCGGCGCGGCCGGAACGCGCGGCGCGACGGGTGGTGCGAGCATCTGCACGGTGCGCGGGCGTGCGTCGAGGGCACACCGCGCGACAGCGGGCGTGCGTCCAAGGCACACCCGCGCGACGGAGAAGACGAAGCGGCCCTCACGAAGGGCCGAGGAGAAGGTGACGATGACCGAGGCACGGGCGTCCGCCGGACGGCGTGACGGCGCGGGAGCCGGTCCGAGCACACCCGGCACACCCTGCTGGGTGAGCCTGATGGCGCACGGCCTGGAAGCGACCCAGGAGTTCTACGGAGCGCTTTTCGGCTGGGAGTTCCGCCCGGGACCCGAACAGCTCGGCCCCTATGTGCGGGCGCTGCTGGACGGCCACGAGGTGGCCGGCATCGGCCAGCTCCCGCCCGGCAGGCAGCTCCCCATCGCCTGGACGCCGTATCTGGCGACGGACGACGCGGACGCGACGGCCGAGGCGGTACGGCACTGCGGCGGCACGGTGGGCGTCGGGCCCATCACGGCGGGCCGGGCCGGGCGCATGGCCGTGGCGCTGGATCCCACGGGCGCGGTGTTCGGGCTCTGGCAGGCCGCCCGCCACCTGGGCTCCGCGGTGGTCGGCGAGCCGGGGGCGCCCGCCTGGTACGAGCTGCTGACCCGGGAGACCTCCGGCGTCTTCCCGTTCTACCGGAACGTCTTCGGCTTCACCGAAGACGCCGTCGTTTCGGCCGACTTCGACTACGTGAAGCTGTGCATCGACGGCGTCCCTGTGGCGTCCATGCACGGCGTCGGCGACGCGCTGCCGCGCGACCGGGGCCCGCACTGGATGACGTACTTCGAGGTCGCCGACGCCGACGAGGCGGCGAGCCGGGTCGTCGAGCTCGGCGGCCACGTGGTCCGGCCGGCGTGGGACGACGCCTACGGACGGATGGCGGTCGTCGCCGACCCGGAGGGCGCGGTCTTCACCGTCGTACGCTCCGACCGCGAGAGCTGACGCACGCTCCCGGCGCGGACGGCGGCGGTAGACCGACGAGGCTCCATGCCCACCAGGCCCCCTGGTGGGCTGCCCGCCCGCCGGCCGCCCGCTTTCCGGCTGCTCGGCCTACTCGGCCCGGGCCACGGCGACCGTCGGCGAGGTCCGCGAGGCGCTGAGGGCGGGCACCATTCCCGCGGCGGCGGTCACCAGGACGAGGGCGGTGAAGACCGCCGCGAGCTCCCCGGTCGGCACGCTGAACGGGGCGTTCGTCTGGGCGACGCGGACCACCAGCCAGGAGTAGGGCACGCCGAGGGCCAGACCGAGGACCGCGCCCAGTACGCCGTAGAGCGCGCATTCCGCGGTGACCATGCGGTGCACGGCCGCCCGGCTGAGCCCCAGGGCCCGCAACAGGCCGAACTCGCGCTTGCGTTCGACGACGGTGAGGCTCGCCGTGGTCGCGACTCCGACGACCGCCACCAGGACGGTCAGCCCCAGGACCATGATCACTGTCGTGGCCATCGTCCGCAGGTCGTCGGACTCCCCTGCCTGTCCGGCCGAGTCCTCGGCGATGACGCGGCCGTCGCCACGCTGGGGACCGGTCAACGTGTCGGTGATGGCCCGCTGCGCGTCCATCCGCCCCTGGGCACCGCCTTCCGAGGCATTGGCGATGACCGTGGTGGGCGCCGCGCCCACTCCCATACGGGTGAGAGCCTCGGCGGTGACGAAGAAGTTCCCTCCGTAAGGACCTTCTCCGGGCAGCGTCCCCGCCACGGTGAGGCGGACGGTGCGGCCCTTGGCCTTCAGCGTCACGCGGTCGCCCGCTTCGACGCCGAGCCGGTGGGCGTTTTCGGCGTCCACGACGACCTCGGAGGGTTCGAGGCGGTCCAGGGTGCCCGTACGGGCGGTCAGGCCCACGCCGGAGCGGACGGTGCCGAGGCCGAGGTCGGAGATCGTCGCGCTGCGGGTGCTCTCGACGACCTCCGCCGTGCGGAACGCGGTCACGTCGATCAGTTCGGGGTGAGCCGTCAGATCGGCGGCCAGCGACCGGTCCAGCGAGTCGCTGTCCCTCGCGTGCAGGTGGAAGTCCGCGGGGGCCTCCACCGCCTGCTGGTGCCGATCGTAGGCTTGCAGGGAGGCGAGGCAGGTCAGCGTCGAGCCGACCAGGCAGACGCCGAGGGCCACGACGACCGAGACCGAGGCCGCCCTGCCCGGCGCGCCCCCGACGCCCGCGACCGCGAGCCGGCCGGCCGCACCGGTGCGGCGCAGGGGCACGGCGACGGCCGCGAGCACCGGCCGGACCAGACGGGGGCCGAGGGCGATCAGGGCCAGGAAGGCCAGCGCGCCCGAGACCACCACGACGGTCAGCGCCGTGAACCGGTCGTACTGCGTGTCGCCCGGCTGGGGCAGCCCGTCGTACTGCTGCCAGGCGAGCAGCGCGGCGCCCGCCGCGCACACCAGGCCCAGCACGGTCCGTCCGACGCCGCTCGCCGCGCCCTCCCCGGTGGCCGCGCTCCGCAGGGCCTGCATGGGAGAGATCCGTGAGGCGGTCAGGGACGGGGCCAGGACCGCGAGGACCGCGAGGAGGCCGACGCCGAGGACGGTGAGAGCGGCCTCCGTCAGCGGGACCTGGGAGGGTGCGTACAGGTCGTGCCCGAATCGCCGGGCGACCGGAGGGGTGAGTTGCCCGCAGCCCCAGGCCGCCAGGACACCGGTCGCGCCGGCCAGCAGGCCGACCACCGCCCCTTCGACGACGAGCGCGGTCGCGAGCCTGCGCCGAGTCGCCCCGATGGCGCGCAGCAGCGCCAGTTGGCGTACGCGCCGCGCGAAGACGATGCGGAAGGTGGACGTCGCGACGAGAACGGCCGCGCCGACGGCGACGGCGAGGAAGATGGTGACCAGCTCCAGGACGTCCTTCGCCTTCACCACCGCCTCGCGGGCCTCCTCGTCCCGCACCTCGTCCCCGGACCGCACCTGCGCTCCGGGCACCGCCCGCCGGATCCGCTCCGCCGACTCCGCCGAGGCGGAACCGGACGCGGAGGGCCCGGAACCGGACGCGGAGGACGCAGAGGACGCAGAGGACGCGGTGTCGGTGCGGACGTCGATGCGGGAGTAGCCCGACACGCCGAGCATCTTCCCGAGCTGGGGGCCGGGGGCGTAGCCCGTGGGCCCCGCCTCGTTCGTGGCGGTGGCGCGGACGATGCCGGTGACCTCGACCGTCACCCGTCGGCTGCCTTCGCCGTCGGGTTCGGGCCGCAGCAGGGTGAGCGACGATCCGGGAGCGAGATCGTAGTCCCGCGCGGCCCGCGTGTTGACGGCGAGCCGGCCGGGGCCGGATGGATACGTGCCGTTGACCAGCCGGACTTCCGCCAAGGCGCCGGTGCCCGGGTCGGCCGACAGATCGAGGTAGCGTTCGACGGCACTGCCGCCCAGCGGGCTGCCGCCGGTGATCCTGCCGACGGCCTCGGTGACTCCGGGCGTCTCGCGGATCTCGCGGAGGCGGGCCGCGCCGATGTCCTCCCCGTCGCCGGGCGTGACCACCAGCGACACCGCTTCGGGTGTTCCGCGGAACTTCTCGATGACGGTCGCGGTGATGATCTGCTGGGCCATGACGGCCCCGAAGACGACGAATGCCGCGATCAGCAGCGACAGTCCGGTGGCCGTGAACCGTCCCGGCCGCCTCAGGAGTTCCGCCACCTGCGAGCCCAGGACGGTCGCGCGCCACGGGGTTCTCATGGCCACCTCCCCGTGACGTCGGCGGCGAGCTCGTCCTTCACGACGCGTCCGTCCGCCAGGGTCAGCACCCGGTCCGCGTACCGCGCGGCCGCGGGGTCGTGGGTGACCATCACGACCGACTGGCCGAGGTCGTCGACGGACTGGCGCAGGATGGCGAGGACTTCGGCGCCGGACCGGGAGTCGAGGTTGCCGGTGGGCTCGTCGGCGAAGACGACGGCCGGCCGGGCCACCAGCGCCCGGGCCACGGCGACCCGCTGCTGCTGCCCCCCGGACAGCTCGGCGGGGCGGTGCGACGCCCGGTGGGCGATGCCCAGGACTTCGCAGAGGTGGTCCGCCAGGTCGCGGTCGGGGCGCCCGCCGGACATGGTGACGGGGAGCACGATGTTCTCGTAGGCCGTCAGCTGCGGCAGCAGGTTGAACGACTGGAAGACGAAACCGATCCGCTCCCTGCGGACCCGGGTCAGCTGCCGGTCGGAGAGCCCTGCGAGCTCCGTTCCGTCCAGGACGATGCTGCCGGAGGTGACGGTGTCGAGTCCGGCGGCGCAGTGCATCAGTGTCGACTTCCCCGACCCGGAGGGGCCGACGACGGCGGTGAACCGTGCCCTTTGGACACCGACGGAGACCTCGTCGAGGGCCCGCACCTCGGCGGTTCCCTGACGGTAGGTCTTCACCAGGGCGGTGGCGGTGATGACGTCGTCCGGTGCGTGGCCGCGGGCGGCGGTGTGGACAGCCATGGGTGACGGCTCTCGCGTTCCGGGTCAGGAGCCGAGCGGCGGCATGGACAGGGTGACGCCGGAATCCGAGCAGTGTCCCCGTGCCTCGCCCTGGAGGTTCTTCACGTCCTTCGCGGACGGCGCCTCGGGGGACTTCTTGGCGGTCGCGAGCGCCCAGCCCTCGTACTGGGAGATCTTGGCTCCGAGGTAGCCGTCCTTCATCTTCGCGCGGCGCTCGTCGCCCGTTTCCTTCCACCACTTCTCCGCTTCCGGCACGGGGCCGGTGGAGACCTCCTCGGCCTCGGTGATGATGCTCTGCGCCAGTCGGCAGTCCTCGGCGGACGCCTGGCTGAGCTCGTCGCGGTCCTGCCACCAGTAGCCCGCCCCGGCGACCAGGGCCGCGGCGATCACGGCCGTGGCCGTGCCGATGACGAGGCGGTTCCGCTTGCGGGTCTGCGTGGTGGCCGTGGTGTTCATCGAGTTCTCCAGTGTCTTCTTGGCCGCGTTCGGCGACAGTGAGAAGTCTGGAGTTCGGCGGCCCGCCGGGCATCGGCCACGAATCCGAGATCACAGGAAGCGGATCTGGCCCCTCGGTCGGGGTGGTTCCTGCACCCCCGGGGGCAGAAGCCGGGGGCACTCCTGCACCCTCAGGGGGAGGGACGGACCAGCCCGGACTCATAGGCGAACGCGACGGCCTGGGCACGGTCGCGCAGGTGCAGTTTCGCCATGAGGTTGCCCAGGTGCGTCTTCACCGTGGCCCCCGCGACATACAGCTCCGCCGCGATCTCGGCGTTGGACAGTCCCCGGGCGACCAGGGCGAGCACGTCCCGCTCGCGCGCGGTGAGAGCGTCCAGCCGTTCGGCCTGTCCGTTCGCCGGTGCCAGCTGGTCCGAGACCCGGTCGAGGAGCAGCCGGGTGATGCGCGGCGCCACCACCGACTCCCCGGCGGCCAGGACCCTGATGGCGTTCACGACCTCGGTGGCGGGGGCGTTCTTCAGGAGGAAGCCGCCGGCTCCGGCGCGCAGCGCCGCGAACGCGTCCTCGTCGTTGTCGAAGGTGGTCAGCACCAGCACGCCGGGCGGATCGTCCAGCCGCATCAACTGCTCCGTGGCCTGGATGCCGTCCATGACGGGCATGCGGATGTCCATGATGACGACGTCCGCCTCGATCCTCCGCAGCAGGTCGAGGGCGTCCGCCCCGTTCTCCGCCTCACCGACGACCTCGATGTCGTCCTGACCGGCCAGCACCATGGAGAAGCCGGCCCGGATCAGCGGCTGGTCGTCCACCACGGCCACCCGTATCGGCCTGTCTGCCTGCGTCATCACTTCGTCCTCGTCGGAATCTTCGCCCTTGTCGGAATCTTCGCTCTTGTCGGAATCGAGGCACGTACGTGCCATCCGCTGCCGAGCCGGGGGCCGGCCTCGAAGCTTCCGCCGGCGAGCTCCACCCGCTCCCGCATCCCCACGAGTCCGTTCCCTCCGGAGTGCCCGCCGATGCCGCGGCCCGCGAGGGTGCCCGCCCCGTCGTCGACCACGCTGATCAGCAGTGTGCCCTGCTCCTCATGGAGCCGGATGTCGACCCCGGCCCCTGATCCGGCGTGGCGGAGCACGTTCGTGAGGCACTCCTGGACGATGCGGAAGGCCGTCATCTCCTCCGCCGACGACAGGTGCCCTTCACCGACCTCGACCGACACGTCCACGGTCAGCCCCGCGGCCCGTGCGCGTTCGGCGACGACCTGGATCTCGTCGAGGCTGACCAGACGCCGTGGCGGGCCGCTGTCGGCGGAGTCCGGGTTTCCCTCGCGCAACACCCGGACGATGCGGTGCATGTCGTCGATCGCGTCCCGGCCCGTGGCGGAGATCGCCTTCAGCGCGGACTCCGCCATGTCCGGCGACTTCCGCAGCACGCACTCGGCGCCGTCGGCCTGAAGGATCATCACGGCCAGACTGTGTGCCACCACGTCGTGCAGTTCACGGGCGATCTCGGCCCGCTCCCGGGCCGCGGCGAGCCGGACCCGCTGCTCCTGTTCCCCCTCGACGGCCCGGGCGCGGGCCGCCTGGCTCTCGGCGTAGAGGCGCCGCGTGTGCAGGGCGAAGGCCGTCAGCCAGACCGTCAGCGTCAGTCCCCAGAAGGTCAGGAGCGTCTGGGGATCGGAGAACGGCTCGATGCCGAGAGCCGGCACCCCCACCATCCCGGCCCCCGTGGCCAGCAGCACCACGGCGCCCGCGAGATACGGCATCCAGGTGGTACGTGAATGGTGGATGACCGACATCATGGCGAACAGGACGGCCACGTTGTACGAGGCCGGCGCCGACGCCGAAGGAGAGTCGGACAGCCCGTGCAGGACGAACTGGACGACGCTCAGCGCCAGGATGACGGTCATCACCGTGCCGGGGAACCGTCTGCGGGCCAGCAGGCACAGTGCCATCAGCGCGCCCAGGAGCAGGTCGTAGTCGGCGTCGTAGTACTCCGCCGCCACCAGGACCACCAGCGCGAGACCGATGTCGCACGCCCGGGCGACGGCGCGTCCGGGCCCGCCGGACAGCGTCATCCAGGACGACGGGACCGGGACCGTCCTCTCCTCAGTCAACCGTCGTACCTTTCTCGTCCGGCAGCGGCGCGGCCGCGTGGCCCGCGGCACAAGTGCCGTCGAGCCGCGAGGACTTCGCGATCAGGGCGATGCCCTCAGAGCCTGTGTCATAACCCCGGCCGGGCGCGCGACGCCTGGCACGCACGCTCGCGGCGTTGCCGAAACGCCCTAGTAGCTCCGCTACGAGGACGCTCCGGCGCCTTGCGATCGCACGCACCAGACGCCGCGCGCTGATCCGACCGGGGTTATGACACAGGCTCTCACGCGCCCATACTGCCTCAGCGCGGGACCGGCGGGCGCCCGTGGCGGCCATGGCCGCCGCGGCGTCAAGCGGACGACACCGGCAGGACGTCCGGGGACAGCGCGCCCACGTGAGCGGACGCGGCCGTCATACGACGCCGGTGGTGACGGCGGCAGAGAACCTCGTAACCGGTCTCGCCCATCGGCCGGTTCACGTCACCCACCACGACCTGAGCCCCCTCGACGACCATCTCGCCGTCCATGGTCCGCGCGTTGTGCGTGGCACGGGCTCCGCACCAGCAGAGAGCCTCGACCTGGAGCTGCTCGATCCGGTCCGCCAGCTCGACCAGTCGCTGCGAACCGGGAAACAGCCTCGTGCGGAAGTCCGTCGTGATGCCGAAGGCGAAGACGTCCATCTCCAGGTCGTCCACGACGTGAGCGAGCTGATCGATCTGTGCCGGAGCCAGGAACTGCGCCTCGTCCACGATCACGTAGTCGACCCTGCCGCCCTTGGTCAGCTGGGCGACCAGGTACGCGTACAGGTCCATCCCCTCGTTCGCCTCGACAGCCTCCGTCACAAGGCCCAGCCGTGAGGACAGCTTGCCCTCACCCGCGCGGTCGTCCCGGGTGAAGATCACACCCTGGAGCCCCCGAGCCGACCGGTTGTGCCCGATCTGGAGAGCCAGGGTGCTCTTTCCGCAGTCCATCGTTCCGGAGAAGAACACGAGCTCGGGCATGGGAGGTGGTAGACCTTTCGAGACTTGCGGGGCGGGGCGGGGGTGCGGTCAGGACCGTACTTCGAGGAGGGGGACGAGCTGCTCGACGGGGGTCATGGAACCGTGCATGCCGATCAGTGCGGATTCGTTGGGCTCACGGCGCGTGGCGATGATCGCGGCGTCGTCGTACGCGGCGGCGACGACATCACCGATGCGCTCGTACACACGTTGATCAATGTGTGGACCGAACCAGCCCGCGGCGATCGCCTCGTCACGTGAGGCGATCCAGAACTGCTCGCCGAGCACCTCGCGCCACACCGTCAGGACGTCGCTCTGCGCGCCGGGCACCGCGTAGACATGGCGGGCACGGCCCTCGCCGCCGAGGTGGGCGACGCCGGCCCGCAGCTCCCAGTCCTCGTCGAAGTCGATGCGGGACTGCTCGTCGAAGGGGATGTCGAGCATGCCGTGGTCGGCGGTGACGTACAGGGCGCTGCGCGGCGGGAGCTGCTCGGCGAGGCGCTGGGCGAGCCGGTCGACGTACATGAGCTGGCCGCGCCAGGCGTCGGAGTCCACGCCGAAGCGGTGGCCCTTGCCGTCGACCTCCGCGTAGTACGTGTAGACCAGCGACCGGTCGCCCGCGGCCAGTTGCTCGGCGGCGAGGTCCATGCGGTCCTCGCCGGAGAGCTTGCCGCGGAAGGTGCCGCCACTGAGAGCGATCTTGGTCAGCGGGGTGTGCTCGAAGGTCGGTGCGGAGACCTGAGCGGTGTGCACCCCCGCCTCGTGGGCCTGCTGGAAGACGGTGGGGTACGGCTGCCAGGTGCGCGGGTCGGTCCACGGGTTCCAGCGGAGCTGGTTCATCAGCTCGCCGGTGGCGGGGTCGCGCACGGTGTAGCCCGGCAGGCCGTGCACGCCGGGCGGCAGGCCCGTGCCGACCGAGGCGAGCGACGTCGCCGTGGTGGCGGGGAAACCGGCGGTGATCGGCTCTCCCGTGCCGCCCCGCGAGCCCGGCATCAGCGAGCTCAGGAAGGGTGCCTCCGCGGCGTGCGCCTTGAGCTGCTCCCAGCCGAGGCCGTCGATGAGGAAGACGCAGTTGCGGTCGGCCGGGGCGAGCTCGGCGATGACCGGCGTGTGGCCGGGCACGCCCTGGTGGGCGACGAGCGTGGGCAGCAGGTCGGCGAGCGATCCCGAGCCGTACGCGGGCACGGGGGCGGTGTCGAGGGCGAGCGGCTCCACGTCGTCCCAGGCGGGCAGCGACATCAGCGGGCGGTCTCCGCGGTGGCCTCGGACAGCGCCTGGGCGAAGGTGAGCGTCTGCCGCACGGCGTCGGGGCCGTCACCGGCCTCGCTGACGCGCAGGCTGAGGTCGTCGGCGGTGGAGCTGCCGGTGTACCCGTGGTCGGCCTCGCAGTTGGGGTCGCCGCAGGCCGCGGGCTCCAGGTCGATGCGGGAGACCGCGCCCCAGCCGATGGTCAGGACGACCTCGCGGGGCGGTGTGCCGGGGACGTACTTCTCCGGGTTGGCGACGACGCGGCTGAGGACGACCGAGGAGATCCGGCCGATCTTGACCGACTCCGTGGAGGTCGTCGCGTACGGCGTCGGAGAGGTGCCGTCCGCCGCCTGCTCGTCGGTGTGGCTGACGATGAAGCGGGTGCCGGTCAGCACGAGGACCGTGACGTGCCTGCGCACTTCATTGGCGTCGAACGTCGTCTCTTGGTGGACCAGGTACGACCCGATGGCCTCGCCGCCGATGGCGGCCTCCACGGCCTCGGCCACGAGGGCCGGGTAGTAGCCACTGCGCTCGATCGCCGCGCGCAGCCCCTGGGTCGTCGTACCGGTCTTTGCCATGCCGTCCATCCTACGGCCCGGCGCGGGGCCCACGGCCCCCCGCGGGCGGCTCGGCGCCGGGAAGCGCCCTCAGTAGCCGGGGAGCGTCCGCGGGCCCAGGTCGTCGCGGGCGGGCGGGGGTGCGAGCCGGACCGACGCGCCGAGCACGGAGAGGCCGCGCGGGGCCACCACCACGGGTTCGAGGGAGACGCCGGCCACTTCCGGATGGTCGTCGACGAGCTGGGAGACCCGCTGGAGCAGCTCCTGGAGCGCCGGGGTGTCGACGGGGGCCGAGCCGCGCCAGCCGAACAGGAGCGGGGCGGTCCTGATGGACCTGACCAGGGAGGCCGCTTCCCGGTCGGTGACCGGGATCAGGCGGTGCGCGGTGTCGCCGAGCAGCTCGGACGGGGCGCCCGCGAGGCCGAAGGAGAGCACCGCTCCGGCCGCCGGGTCGATGACGGCGCGCACGACGGTGTCGACGCCGCGCGGCACCATGCCCTGTACGACGGGCCGCAGCTCGGCGGGCTTTCCGAACAGGTCGATCAACTCTTGATAGGCCCGTCGCAGCTGCTCCTCGTCGGCGAGGTCGAGCCGTACTCCGCCGAGGTCGGCGCGGTGCCGCAGATGCGGGGCGGTGGTCTTGAGGGCCACGGGGTAGCCGAGCCTGCGCGCGGCCTTCACGGCCTCGTCGGGGCCGGGCGCGGGCAGTGCCTCGCGTACGGGGATGCCGTACCGCCCGAGCAGTTCGTCGGCGTCGGCCGTGGCGAGGGTCAGGCCACGGCGGCCGTCCTCCCCCGCGAGCAGCTCCGCGATGCGCTCGGCGGTCCCGCTCTCGTCGATGTCGTCGTACTCGTGCACCCTGCCGGGCTCGGCCGCCTCGCGCCGCCACTGGGCGTACTTGACGGCTTCGGCGAGGGCACGGACGGCGCGCTCGGCCGCGGGGTAGGCGGGGATGCGGTGCGGCTGCTCCGGGGCGGGGCCGGCTTCGGGGGCGTCCGCGGCGGGGGCGGGGCCGGCGGGGGGCTTTGTGGGCGCGTCGTCCGCGGGCGCGGGCGCGGGGCGGCCGGTCCGGTCGCCGGGGGCCGCGTCGGGCCGGGTCCTGGCCGCGGCGGCCAGGGCTTCGGCGAGGCCGCCGAGCTCCACGTGGACCACGGCCACGGGCTTCGCCGGGCACCCCGCGGCGGCGGCGCTCAACTCACCGGCCAGCGTCTCCGGATCGGCGGCGACCTTGTCCTCCCGTACCCAGGGGATCGCGTTGACGATCACCGCGTCGCACCCGTCGTCCGACAGCGCCTCGGCGAGCGCGGCCCGGAAGTCGGCCGGGGTGGCCCCCGTGGTCAGGTCGCGCGGCGGCAGCGGTCGCAGCCCTTCGGCGATACAGGCGTCGTACGTGAGGAGCCCCAGCGACTCGGAGTTGCCGAGGATGCCCACCCGCGGCCCGGACGGCAGCGGCTGCCCGGCGAGCAGCAGCCCGGCGTCGACCATCTCCGTGACGGTGTCCATGCGGATGACACCCGCCTGGCGCAGCAGCGCCGACACCGTGGCGTACGGCAGCCGCGTGGCCTGCACGGCGTGCCCGGTGGGCGCGATGCCGCTGTGCCGGGCGCCCTGGACCACGACGAGCGGCTTGGCGGTCGCTGCCCTGCGGGCGAGGCGGGTGAACTTGCGCGGGTTGCCGATGGTCTCCAGGTACATCAGCGCGACGTCGGTGTCCGGGTCCTCGTACCAGTACTGGAGGACGTCGTTCCCTGAGACGTCGGCCCGGTTGCCGGAGCCGATGAACGTGGACAGGCCCGCGCCCCTGCGGTGCAGCCCGGAGAGCAGCGCGATGCCGATGGCCCCGGACTGGGTGAACAGGCCGATGCGCCCGCGCGCGGGTGACTGCGGGGCGAGCGAGGCGTTGAGCCGCGTCTCGGGGGACGTGTTGATGACGCCGAAGGCGTTCGGGCCGACGATGCGCATTCCGTACGAGCGCGCCTGGCGCACCAGTTCGCGCTGCCGCTCGCGCCCTTCGGCGCCGCTCTCCGCGTACCCGGCGGAGAGCACCACGAGCCCGCGCACCCCGTGCTCGCCGCACTCGGCGACGACCTGTGGCACGCGGTCGGCGGGCACGGTGACCACGGCGAGGTCGACGGGCTCGGCCACGGACGTCACGGAGGGGTGCGCGGGCACGCCCTCGATCCGTGTGCCCTCCTCGAAGGCGCTGTTCACCGCGTACAGGCGCCCGGTGAACCCGGCGTCGCGGAGGTTGCTCAGCACGCTGCGGCCGACCCCGCCGGGGGCCCGGCCCACGCCGATGACCGCGACCGAGCCCGGCGTCAGCAGACGCTGCACGGACCGGCCCTCGGCGCGCTGCTCACGGGCTCGCTGCACGGCGAGCGAGCGGTCGGTCGGCTCCAGGTCGAACTCCAGGCGCACGACGCCGTCCTCGAAGCTGCGCTTCTGCTGGTAGCCCGCGTCCGTGAACACCCTGATCATCTTGGTGTTATCGGGCAGCACCTCGGCCGCGAAGCGCCGGATGCCGCGCTCCCTGGCGACCGCCGCGATGTGTTCGAGGAGGGCGGAGGCCACCCCTCTGCCCTGGTGGGCGTCCTGCACGAGGAAGGCGACCTCGGCCTCGTCGGCGGGCGCGACGGCGGCCATGCCGCGCTCGTCGATGCGGTCGTAGCGCACGGTGGCGATGAACTCGCCGCCCACCGTCGCCGCGAGCCCCACGCGGTCCACCTGGTCGTGGTGGGTGAAGCGGTGCACGTCCTTGGCGGAGAGGCGGGGGTAGGGCGCGAAGAACCGGAGGTACTTCGACTCGTCGGAGACCTGCTCGTAGAAGCTGACCAGGCGGTCCGCGTCCTCGGCCGTGATGGGCCTGATCCGGGCGGTGCCTCCGTCGCGCAGCACCACATCGGCTTCCCAGTGCGCGGGATAGTCGTGCCGCTCCTGCTGATCCGACGGGGTCTGCATGGGGCCAGGGTACGGGGCGCGGGGCCGTATGGACCGTGGCGGAGCGGGGGTCCGGGTGACCGATGAGGCACGGCCGGACGACCAGGGCGTACGGTCGGCAGAGCACCCGTGTCGACATGAGACACTGGTCTAGACAAGTGTGAAACACCTGGAAGGGCAGCAACACATGGCTGAGCGCCGCGTCAACGTCGGCTGGGCCGAGGGCCTCCACGCCCGACCCGCCTCCATCTTCGTCCGCGCGGCCACGGCCGCCGGCGTCCCCGTGACGATCGCCAAGGCCGACGGCAACCCGGTCAACGCCGGCTCCATGCTCGCGGTGCTCGGCCTGGGCGCCCAGGGCGGCGAGGAGATCACCCTCGCCTCCGACGCCGAGGGCGCGGACGCCGCTCTCGACCGTCTGGCCAAGCTCGTCGCCGAGGGCCTTGAGGAGCTCCCGGAGACGGTCTGAACCGAGCAGCACCGACCGGAGGGTCCACCCTGATGCGGGGTGGGCCCTTCGGCGTATGCGGATACGGATACGGATACGGATACGGATACGGCACTACGGAATTCCCTGGGCGATGCGAAATGCGCGTGCGCGGTAAAACGGACGAGCCGCACTTCTGCCACTTCTGCACTTCTGTATACGGCGCCCGCGTTAATTCAAAAGGCTCGCCGTGTTTACGGCACGTTGCGGATCCCTCACGCGAGGGGCGCGCCCGGCGGGCCGCGGCCTGTACGCGGACGTCGCGCGCTCCACGTGCGCCGCGGTGAGCGCCCTGGCCCGTTCCGCGTCCCCGCGGGAGATCGCGTCGACGATCGCCGCGTGCTCGGCCCAGGCCTCGTCCGGCGCGGCGGAGGGCTCGACGACGTACATCCAGGCCGTCTTCTGCCGGAGCTGGGTGAGCAGCGCGATCAGCCCTGGATTGCCGGACGCCTGGGCGAGCGTCTCGTGGAACCAGCCGCCCAGCGAGCCCAGATCCTCCCCCTGGCCCCTCCTGCGGCGCTCCTGGCCCACCCTGACGAGACCGCGCAGGACCTTGAGGTGGGCGTCGGTGCGGCGCCGTGCCGCGCGCGCCGCGGCCAGCGGTTCGAGCAGCAGGCGGACCTCCAGGAGGTCGGCGGCCTCCTGCTCCGTGGGCTCGGCGACACACGCGCCCGCGTGCCTGCGCCTGACGACGAACCCCTCGGCCTCCAGGGTGCGCAGGGCCTCGCGCACGGGGACGCGGGAGACGCCGTAGCGGCGCGCGAGGAGGTCCTCGGTGAGCCGGCCGCCTCTTTCATGGACGCCGGAAATGATGTCGTCCCGTATCGCCGTGCATACAGAGTGCGCGGGAATGCGCATGACCGGTCCTCCGCCTTGATCCCCGCGCGACGCGGTCGATTGACGCTCTTTCCGTGACTCTATTGCAGGACGACGCGTTTTCCGAAGGGGGGACGGAATTCATGGATATCTTTTGGCCAGACTCCGAAAGCCCGGACACCGAAAGTCCAGACGCCGAAAGCCCCGGCTCTTCGTGAGCCGGGGCTTTCGGTACGACGTCAGTGGCGTCGGTCAGACGTTGACGCCGTGCGCGCGGAGGTACGCGACGGGGTCGATGTCCGAGCCGTACTCCTCGCCGGAGCGGGCCTCGAAGTGCAGGTGCGGGCCGCTGGAGTTGCCCGTGGAGCCGGAGAGGCCTATCTGCTGGCCCGGGGTGACCGCCTGGCCGACGGTGACGCCGAGGGAGGACAGGTGGCCGTACTGGGTGTACGTGCCGTCGTTCATCTTGATGACCACGTTGTTGCCGTAGGCACCGCCCCAGCCGGCCTCGACGACGGTGCCGGAGCCGACCGCGTGGACCGGGGTGCCGGACGAGGCGTGGAAGTCGACGCCGGTGTGGCTGCCGGAGGACCACATGGCCCCGCCGGTCTGGTAGCCCGTGGAGACGTAGGAACCGGAGATCGGGGAGACGTAGGTGTTCAGGCGCTTGCGCTCGGCCTCGCGGGCGGCGCGCTCCTTCGCCTCGCGCTCCTTCTTGGCCTTCGCCTCGGCCTTCGCCTTGGCCTCGGCCTCGGCCTTGCGCTTCTCCTCCGCGGCCTTCTTCTTGGCGGCCTCTTCGGCCTTCTTGGCGGCGGCGGCTTCCTCGGCGGCGTGGCGCTGGGCGGCGGCCTGCGCGTCGATGCCCTCGGCGAGCGTGTCGCCGACGGAGATCGCCTGGGTGAGTCCGGTGTGCTCGATGGCCGCGTCGTCGGCGGCGGCGAGCGCGGGAGCTGCCAGGCCTCCGATGACACCGGTGGTGGTGAGCGCGGCGACGCCCGCGGCATTCGCCGTGGTGCGCGTGAGGCGGCTCGGACGACGGTGCTTCCCGGTGGCACGGGTGAACGCCATGAAGCGGCTGATCCTTTCCTTCCCTCTCGCCTACCGGGTTAGCTGACGGGTTCGGAGCAGGAAGGTCTCCTACGAGCCCCTCACCTCGCGGCAAGGTTCCCGATTCACCCCAGGGGACATGTGGGTCCCCGGCTCCCCTGGCTCGCGCCGTACGGGGACTCGGCGATGACTGTCCGGTGCCGCGGCTGCGGCGTACTGCGTGACGAACAGCCGGACCGACGCTAAACGCGACGTCTTTCGAACGACAAACAGAACGCCTCTTTTGTAGCGCACGCCACACGGCAGACAGGCAACCTCCGTAGTAATTCGGACATATGAGGACCCCGGTGACCGTTTGGGTCACCGGGGTCCTCATATGTCGTGACTTGCTGGCTGTCGGCTGCCCGTCAGGCGGCCTGTCGCTCAGCCGGGGACGACGCTCACGTCGCCGATGCCGAGGGCCCTGACGGGCTCCTCGATGCGCGCGGCGTCACCCACGAGGATCGTCACCAGGTGGTCCTCCGGGAAGGCGCTCACGACGGCCGCGGTGGCCTCCACGGTGCCGGTGGCGGCCAACTGCCGGTAGAGCCGCGCCTGGAAGTCGTCCGGGAGGTTCTGCTCGACCTGGTCGGCGAGCGTGGCCGCCACGGAGGACGCCATCTCGTACTTGAGCGGGGCGACGCCCACCAGGTTCTGCACCGCCACGTCGCGCTCGGCGTCGGTCAGGCCCTCCGCGGCGAGCGTGCGCAGCACCTTCCAGAGGTCGTCGAGCGCGGGCCCCGTGGACTCCGTGTCGACCGATCCGCTGATGGCGAGCATCGCGGCGCCCGTGCCGTCCGGGGCGGAGCGCAGGACCTGGGCGAAGGAGCGCACTCCGTAGGTGTAGCCCTTCTCCTCCCGCAGGACCCGGTCCAGACGGGAGGTGAGGGTGCCGCCGAGGCAGTACGTGCCGAGGACCTGGGCCGGCCAGACGCGGTCGTGCCGGTCCGGGCCGATGCGGCCGATCAGGAGCTGCGTCTGGACCGCTCCGGGACGGTCGACGATGACCACGCGGCCGGTGTCGTCGGCGGTCACGGCCGGTACGGGGCGCGGCTCCGCCGTGCTGCCCGTCCAGGTGCCGACGGTGTCCGCGAGGATCGCGTCCAGGTCGGTGCCCTCCAGGTCGCCGACGATCACCAGGGTGGCCGCCGCCGGACGGACGTGCTTCTCGTAGAAGGCGCGCACCGCCGCCGAGTCGATGGCGGTGACCGTCTCCTCGGTGCCCTGGCGCGGCCGCGACATGCGCGAACCGGCCGGGAAGAGCTGCTTGGAGAGCTCCTTGGCGGCGCGGCGCGCCGGGTTGGCCGCCTCGTGCGGGATCTCGTCGAGCCGGTTGCGTACGAGGCGCTCGATCTCGCTGTCCGCGAAGGCGGGGGCGCGCAGGGCGTCGGAGAGCAGCCCGAGCGCCTTCGGGAGGCGGGAGACGGGCACTTCGAGGGAGACGCGGACGCCGGGGTGGTCGGCGTGCGCGTCCATGGAGGCGCCGCAGCGGTCGAGCTCGGCAGCGAACTCCTCCGCGGAGTGCTTGTCCGTGCCCTCGTTGAAGGCCCTCGCCATGATCGTGGCGACGCCGTCGAGGCCCTTCGGCTCGGCCTCCAGCGGGGCCTCCAGGTGGACCTCCACCGCGACGACCTGCTGGCCGGGGCGGTTGCAGCGCAGCACCGTCAGGCCGTTGGGCAGGGCGCCGCGCTCGGGCGCGGGAAAGGCCCACGGCTTGGCCGTGCCGGGCTGTGGCTGCGGGTGGAACTGCATGGTCGCGGCCTCCGTCACTTCGCCGCCTCCTCTTCCTGGTCGGTCTCGCCGGCGGCGGTCTCTTCGGTCCCGTCGGCGGCCGTCTCCTCGGCTCCTTCGGCGGCCACGGGCTCGTACACGAGCACCGCGCGGTTGTCGGGCCGCAGGCGGGCCTTGGCGACCTCCTGGACCTCCTCGGCGGTGACGTCGAGGACACGCCCGACGGCGGTGAGGGCGAGCTGCGGGTCACCGAAGAGGACGGCGTACCTGCACAGTTCGTCCGCGCGCCCCGAGACCGTGCCGAGCCGGTCGAGCCACTCGCGCTCCAACTGGGCCTGGGCGCGTTCCATCTCCTCCGGGGTGGGGCCCTCCGCGGCGAAGCGGGCGAGCTCCTCGTCGACGGCGGCCTCGATCACCGGGACCTCGACGTCACCGGACGTCTTCACGTCGAGCCAGCCGAGCGAGGGCGCGCCGGCGAGCCGCAGCAGACCGAACCCGGCGGCGACGGCGCTGCGGTCCCGGCGCACGAGCCGGTTGTAGAGCCGTGAGGACTCACCGCTGCCCAGGACGGTCAGCGCCAGGTCGGCCGCGTCGCACGCGCGTGTGCCGTCCTCCGGCAGCCGGTAGGCGGCCATCAGGGCGCGGGCCGGGACGTCCTCCTCGATGACCTCGCGGAGCTCCTTGCCGATGCGCTCGGGGAGGGAGCCGTCGCGCGGCGGCTGCTTGCCGTCGTGCGAGGGGATGGACCCGAAGTACTTCTCGACCCAGGCGAGCGTCCGCTCCGGGTCGATGTCGCCGACGACCGAGAGCACGGCGTTGTTCGGCGCGTAGTACGTGCGGAAGAACTGGCGCGCGTCCTCCAGGGTGGCCGCGTCCAGGTCGGCCATGGAGCCGATCGGCGTGTGGTGGTACGGGTGGCCCTCCGGATACGAGAGGGCGGTCAGCTTCTCGAAGGCGGTGCCGTAGGGAACGTTGTCGTAGCGCTGGCGGCGCTCGTTCTTGACGACGTCCCGCTGGTTCTCCATCGACTCCTCGTCGAGCGCGGAGAGCAGCGAGCCCATCCGGTCGGCCTCGAGCCACAGGGCCAGCTCCAGCTGGTGGGCGGGCATCGTCTCGAAGTAGTTCGTGCGCTCGAAGCTCGTCGTGCCGTTGAGCGAGCCGCCGGCGCCCTGGACCAGTTCGAAGTGTCCGTTGTTCGACACCTGCTGCGAACCCTGGAACATGAGGTGCTCGAAAAGGTGAGCGAGACCGGTTCGCCCCTTGACCTCGTGGCGTGAGCCGACGTCGTACCAGAGGCACACCGCGGCGACCGGGGTCAGGTGGTCCTCGGAGAGCACCACGCGCAGGCCATTGGCCAGCCGGTGCTCGGTCGCTGTCAGGCCGCCGGAGCCGGCCTCGGCTGTGGCCGTGTGACCCATGGGCATGTACGTCCCTTCGATCGCTGAAATCTGCAGAATCACTGCGAGTCCCGACACTGTATGCAGCGTGCCGACACCTCACGAAGTTCCCGGTCCGCTCACGGCGTAGTCCCGGCCGACGACGCCCGGTGCACGGGTCGTGGTCGGCGTTGTCAGTGGGACAGTCCACAATGGTCGGCGTCAGAACCCGCACTTGCTTGGTGAAGGAGCCGCAGCAGCGATGGCCCGCCGCAGCACGAAGACCCCGCCGCCCGACGAGTCGTTCGAGGAGAGGATCCTCGACATCGACGTCGTCGACGAGATGCAGGGCTCCTTCCTCGAGTACGCGTATTCGGTCATCTACTCGCGCGCCCTGCCGGACGCCCGCGACGGCATGAAGCCGGTGCACCGCAGGATCGTCTATCAGATGAACGAGATGGGCCTGCGCCCCGACCGCGGCTATGTGAAGTGTGCCCGTGTCGTCGGCGAGGTCATGGGTAAGTTGCACCCCCATGGCGACGCGTCGATCTATGACGCCCTGGTGCGCATGGCCCAGCCCTTCTCGATGCGCCTGCCCCTGGTGGACGGCCACGGCAACTTCGGCTCGCTGGGGAACGACGACCCGCCGGCCGCGATGCGGTACACCGAGTGCCGGATGGCCGACGCCACGTCCCTGATGACGGAGTCGATCGACGAGGACACGGTCGACTTCGAGCCGAACTACGACGGCCAGGAGAGGGAGCCGACCGCCCTCCCGGCGGCGTACCCGAACCTCCTGGTCAACGGCGCGTCGGGCATCGCCGTCGGCATGGCGACGAACATGCCGCCGCACAACCTCGGCGAGGTCATCGCCGCGGCCCGTCACCTGATCAAGCACCCGGGGGCCGACCTCGAGACGCTGATGAAGTACGTACCCGGCCCCGACCTGCCCACGGGCGGCAAGATCGTCGGCCTGACCGGCATCAGGGACGCGTACGAATCGGGCCGCGGCAGCTTCAAGATCCGCGCCACGGTCACCGTGGAGAACGTGACGGCGCGCCGCAAGGGCCTCGTCGTCACCGAACTGCCCTTCTCCGTGGGGCCCGAGAAGGTCATCTCCAAGATCAAGGACCTGGTCGGCTCGAAGAAGCTCCAGGGCATCGCCGACGTCAAGGACCTCACCGACCGCTCGCACGGTCTGCGCCTGGTCATCGAGATCAAGAACGGCTTCGTCCCGGAAGCCGTCCTGGAGCAGCTCTACAAACTGACGCCGATGGAGGAGTCCTTCGGCATCAACAACGTGGCGCTGGTCGACGGCCAGCCCCTCACGCTCGGCCTCAAGGAACTCCTCGAGGTCTACCTCGACCACCGCTTCAACGTGGTGCGCCGGCGCAGCGAGTTCCGCCGCGGCAAGAAGCGCGACCGCCTGCACCTGGTCGAGGGCCTCCTCGTCGCGCTCCTGGACATCGACGAGGTCATCCGCCTCATCCGCTCCAGCGACAACTCCGCGCAGGCCAAGGAGCGCCTGATCGGACGCTTCTCGCTGAGCGAGATCCAGACGCAGTACATCCTGGACACCCCCCTGCGCCGCCTGACGAAGTTCGACCGCATCGAGCTGGAGTCCGAGCGCGACAAGCTCACCGGTGAGATCGACGAGCTGACCGGAATCCTGGATTCGGACGCGGAGCTCCGCAAGCTGGTCTCCGCCGAGCTGGCCTCTGTCGCCAAGAAGTTCGGCACGGACCGGCGCACGGTGCTCCTGGAGTCGGCGGGCTCCCCCGCCGCCACGGTCTCGCTCCAGGTCGCCGACGACCCCTGCCGCGTGCTCCTGTCGTCCACGGGCCTGCTGGCCCGCACGGCCAACGGCGACCCCTTCAGCGAGGACAGCACCAAGCGCGTCAAGCACGACGTGATCGTCTCCGCGGTGCCCGCCACCGCGCGCGGCGAGGTCGGCGCCGTCACGTCCGATGGCCGGCTCCTCCGCCTCTCCGTGGTGGACCTCCCGCAGCTCCCGGAGACGATGGGCGCGCCCAACCTCTCCGGAGGCGCGCCCGTCTCCGAGCTGCTCCCCCTGGAGAAGGACGAGAGGCTCATCTGCCTGATGACCCTCGACGAGTCCTCGCCGGGCCTGGCCCTCGGCACCGAGCAGGGCGTGGTCAAGCGGGTGGTGCCCGACTATCCCTCGAACAAGGAGGAGCTGGAGGTCATCACCCTCAAGGACGGCGACCGGATCGTCGGCGCGGCCGAGCTGCGCACGGGCGAGGAGGACCTGGTCTTCGTCACGGACGACGCCCAGCTCCTGCGCTTCCAGGCCTCCCATGTCCGCCCCCAGGGGCGTCCCGCGGGCGGCATGACGGGCGTGAAACTGACTGCCGGGGCGAAGGTCATCTCCTTCACGGCGATCGACCCGGCGGTGGACGCGGTCGTCTTCACGGTGGCGGGCTCGCGCGGCACGCTCGACGACTCCGTCCAGACCACGGCCAAGCTGACACCGTTCGACCAGTATCCGCGCAAGGGCCGCGCCACGGGCGGCGTGCGCGTCCAGCGGTTCCTCAAGGGCGAGGACTGCCTGAGCTTCGCCTGGGCCGGCCCGACACCCCCGCACGCGGCGCAGCGCAACGGCACGCCGGCCACGCTCCCCGACATCGACCCGCGCCGCGACGGCTCGGGCGTCTCCCTGGCAAAGCCGGTGGCGGCGGTGGCGGGACCGGTGTGAATGGCGTGACCGGCGGGCTTCTGGTGTGACCGGCGGACTGCCGGTGTGACCGGGCGGTCCTGCGGGTTGCCGCGGCGGGTGCGAAGCGAGGCACGGGCACCCGTCGCGGAGCCGACCACGTCAGCGAGCTCTGCGTGAGGAGGGGCAGCGCGGCAACAGAGCGACTACGTCACCGCGTCTGCTTGCACCTACTCGCGCCCAGGATCGACGTCCGCCGCCTCCTCGGCCTCCTCGGCCTCCTGCACGTAACGCAGCACGCCCCACATGCCCTGCTCGTCGGCGGTGTGCGGGGCGTCCGCGCGACACGCGTCGAGGCCCTTCTCCAGGCCTGCCACGTCGATGCCCGATCCGATGAGCACCAGTTGGGTCAGCCGCGGCTCGTCGGGGCCCCAGGGCTCCGGGTAGAACCGCAGGAACCGCCCCACCGCGTGCACGGCGTACCGGTTCCGCGGATCGGAGGCGCCGAAATCCACGTAGCCCTTGATGCGGTAGAGCCCTTCCGGCCTGCTGTCCAGCAGAGCCATGAGGGGACGCGGGCCGAGAGGCGCCTCCGAGGTGAAGGAGAGGCTCTCGTAGGCGGAGTGCAGGTGATGGGCGTGGGCATGAGCATGGGCCCGGGAATGGTCGTGGGAATGCGCCCGGGAATGGTCGCGGACGTCGTGAGGACAGCCGCCTTCAGCGGAACAGCACCCCTCAGCGGACCACTCGTCTTCGGCGTCCCCCTCCTGGACAGCCGCCGCATCGTCGTCCCGCAGATCGTCGAAGGAGAGCTGCCCGACCCGCTCCCCCACGGGCGCCCGGTCGAAGAACAGCTCCACGTCGACGCGCCCGTACGAGGCGGCGACGACGGCCGCGCGCCCGGCGAGACCACGGACGACGTCGAGTACGCGCGCACGCTCCGCCTCGGGCACCCGGTCGGTCTTGTTGACGACGACGAGATCGGCGATGCCCAGGTGCCGGTTCACCTCGGGATGCCGCTCCCGGGTCGCATCGAACTCGGCGGCGTCGACGACCTCGACGAGCCCCCCGTACACGACGTTCGGGTTCTCACTGGCGAGCAGCATCTTGACGAGCTCCTGCGGCTCGGCGAGCCCGCTGGCCTCGATGACGATGACGTCGATCCGGGCTGCGGGCCGCGCGAGCCGCTCCAGGTACTCGTCGAGCTCACTGGCGTCCACGGCGCAGCACAGGCAGCCGTTGCCGAGCGAGACGGTGGAGTCACCGAGCTGTCCGGCGACCGACATGGCGTCGATCTCGATCGACCCGAAGTCGTTGACGATCGCCCCGATACGGGTGCCGCCGCTGCGGTGCAGCAGATGGTTGAGCAGGGTGGTCTTGCCGGAGCCGAGGAACCCGGCGAGGACGACGACGGGAATCTGCCGCTTGTTCACAACCGTGGGCCCCTCGCACCGACACTCGTACGGGCGTCGGTGAATTCCGTACGACGAATGAGACGGAGCCAGGATATGCGCGGTGCGCGGCGCGGGAGCCACACGGATGCGCGTGGAAAAGCGGCGCCACGTGCGCGTGGAGGGGCCACGAAGTGAACGATTGTTAGCGGCGCTCGCGGGGCACACATTGGGCACGGCGCCGGGATGTGCGACCACCGCTTCCTTCCGTGCGCCTCCTCTCCGCCTCCCCCGCCGATCAGAGCCGCTCGGCACCCTGGGAGACGGCAAGCGCACCGCCCATCGCTCGCCGGTCCGCTCCCTGTCGACCGCACCCCGACGACCGGCGGACGGTCGCCTAAATCGGGGGTTGACATGCTCACTAAAAGGTTCGCCGCCGGAGGTCTCCGGCCCGCCGTCGCGGCCGGGGTCGGCCTCGTGGCGGGAGCCATCGGCGCCCTGACCGCACAGCGCCACACCATCGAGGCGCTGCGCATCCGCCTCGAACGACTGGAACAGACCGCGCACAACCAGCACCACACCAACCTGGCGATGCAACAGCGCCTGCACTGGGAGCTGTTGAGCAAGGCGATGGACGACCAGGACCTGGCCGAGGTCCTGAACACCTACGAGGAAGACGTCACGCCGCAGCGACACCGCCAGTACCTCTTCGCCAATGCCCTGTACACGAATCTGCTTTTCTACCATCGCGTGGGAAATATCGACCGCGACGAATTCTTCGGGTTCGTGCGCGGAATCTTCCAGAACCCGATCGTCAGGGAGTACTGGAACGCGGGCAGACACCACAGGGCCACCATCGCGGACGCCTCCGACGAAGCCCGGCTCGGACGCCTGGTGGACGACCTCCTGATGCAACTGGAGGAGGCCGACATCGACGAATGGTGGGTCATCGGCGAGCCACCGAGCAGGGAAGCCTGAGAAAGAAAGCCGCAGCTCGCCGAGGCCCCGCGAGACTGCGGCACACTTCCCCGCCTCCTCGCGCCGCCCGGCGCCCCCGCCCGCTTCCGCGCCCCTGGTCGCGCCGTTCACGGCCATCACGCGGACGGGTGAGAAACCAGGGCGGGCACCGATCGTTCACTAAATGCCAACTTGGGCTGCTGACTGCGCGGACCGCGCAAGAAGCGGACCGCGCAAGAAATCACCCCGTCAGAACCGACGCCCCACGCCGCCGGCATGCCCACGAGGACGCCCGGTCAGTCTCAGTGTCAGCGCGTCACCTTGCGACCACGTCAGCTTGAGACGACGTCACCTTGCGACCACGTCAGCTTGAGACCACGTCACCTTGCGACCAGAGGGAAAACAGTGAGCCACATCATCCGTCGGATCGGCGCTTCTCCACGCGCGCGAGGCAGCGTATCCGGACAGAACTGCCCGGATATCTTCGAATTGTCCGACGGAGATTTCGCGGTGATCGGAACAGACGCCACCGCGAAACTCGATGCCGAACTCCCCTCGGACGCGTCCCGGGGCGACTACGAGCGCATCGTCATCGTCACCAGGGAAACACTGCTGCGCGCCAAGGCCGATATCCCCGACAGCTGACCCCGGGGCACGTCGAAGCCCGCCCGGCGACGTGATTCCTACGTCGCCGAAGCCGACGGCACCGCAACCGGCGGCTCCTCCCCCACGTACCGTGCCGCCGGGCGGATGATTTTCGGGTCACGCGCCTGCTCAAGGATGTTGGCCCCCCAACCCACCACCCGCGCACAAGCGAACGTCGGCGTGAACATCTCCCGTGGCAGCCCGCACAGCTCCATGACGACGCCCGCGTAGAACTCCACGTTCGTGTGCAGTTCCCGCCCGGGCTTCAGTTCGGCGAGGATCGCCTCGACCTGGCGCTCGACCTCCACGGCGAACTCCACCAGGTCACCGCCGAACTCTCGCGCGATCCCCCGCAGCATGCGCGAACGCGGGTCCTCCGTGCGGTAGACGGGGTGCCCGAAGCCCATGATGCGATCGCCCGCGAGAACCCGTTCGCGGATCCAGCCGTCAATGCGGTCAGCAGTGCCGATGGCGTCCAGGGTGTCGAGGGCCCGGCTCGGCGCACCGCCGTGCAAGGGGCCGGACAGCGCGCCGACCGCACCGACCAGGCAGGCCGCCACGTCCGCACCGGTCGAGGTGATGACCCGAGCCGTGAACGTCGACGCGTTGAATCCATGATCAATGGTTGAGATCAAGTACTGCTCGATCGCCCGCGCACGGGCCGCGTCCGGTGCGGAACCGGTCATCATGTAGAGGTAGTTGGCGGCGTACGACAGGTCCTCGCGCGGTTCCACCGGCTGGAGCCCCTGGCCGAGCCGGTACAGCGCGGTGAGCAGCGTCGGCACCACCGCGGACGCGGCCAGGGCGTCCGCGCGGCGGTGGTCGTCGTCGATGTCGTACACCGGACGCAGCCCCTTCGACGCCCCGAAGAGCGACAGGGCGGTACGCAGCCCGGAGAGCGGACCCGAGAGCACGCCGGCGCGCGCGATCGCGGGCAACGCCTCGCGCACCTCGACGGGCAGGTGCCGCAGCGACGCGGTGTGCGCGGCGAAGGCCGCGCTCCGACCGGCGTCCGGCAGCTCACCGTGGAACATCAGGTGCCATACGTCCTCGAAGCTTCGCTTCTGCGCGAGCTCGACGGCCGAGTACTGGCGGTAGTGGTAGAAGCCCTCATATCCCCGCACGTCCCCGAGTTGGGTCTCGGTGACCACGACACCCGCGAGTCCTCGTGGGACCTCGACGGGCTCGGTGGGGACGGCGGCGGAGCCATTGATCGGCATGTTGTTCCTCGACTTCCTCCCTGGACTTGATTCGACTGTCCATGCTTGACTGAACTTGTGTCAATATTGATTGGATCAATATGTACATCCACATACTGCCGCGGCGGATACGGTGGCGCCCATGACGGAGCAAGGAACCGCGCCCGAGGGTCGGCGGCTGAGCACCAAAGAGGCCGCCGAGCTGCTCGGCGTGAAGCCCGAGACCGTGTACGCGTACGTGAGCCGGGGCCAGCTGAGCAGCCGCCGCGGCCCGGGGTCCCGGGGCAGCACGTTCGATCCGGGAGAGGTCGAGGCGCTGGCCCGCAGGAATCGGCGGGAGCCCGCGGCGTCGGCCACGGGCGACCAGCTCTCCGTACGCACCCGCATCACGCTCATCGACGGCGACCGCTACTACTTCCGCGGGGTCGACGCCGTGCGGCTGGCGCTGGACCACTCCTACGAAGAGGTCGCCGAGTGGCTGTGGACCGGTGTCCTGCGCCCGGGCATCGAGTTCACCGCCCCCAAGGAGACCGTCTCCGCGGCCCGTAGGGCCGTCGGCGCGCTCCCCGAGCACAGCGGCCCGACCGACCGGCTGCGTGTGGCGGCCATCTCCGCCGCTGTAGCCGACCCCCTCCGCTTCGACCTCTCCGAAGAGGCCGTCATCGGCACCGGCCGTACGTTGATCCCGACCCTCGTCGCCGCGCTCCCGCCGGTACCGTCAGGCCGCCACGACGACGGCCCGCTGGCCCGACGCCTGTGGACACGGTTGACCGGCATCAAGCCCGACGAGGCCTCGCTGCACATCCTGGACACCGCCCTGGCCCTGCTCGTCGACCACGATCTCGCGGCGTCCACCCTCGCCGTCCGGGTCGCCGCATCGGCACGCGCCCACCCCTACGCGGCCGTGTCGGCGGGGCTCGGCGTCCTTGAGGGCCCTCTGCACGGCGCGGCCAGCGGTATGGCCCACCGTATGCTCCTGGACGTACTCGACCGGGGCAGCGCGGCTCCAGTGGTCGCCGACGAACTCCGCGCAGGCCGTCGCGTACCCGGCCTCGGCCACCGTCTCTACACCGGCGAGGACCCGCGCGCGCAGGCGTTGTTCGCCCTCCTGGAGAACAGGCCCAAGGCGGCTCCCGCCCTCGCCGCGGCCCGCGACGTCGTGGCCACCACCGCCCGCCACACCGATCTGCGGGCCAACGTCGACCTCGCCCTCGCCGTCCTCACCGCCTCCTCCGGGATGCCGGCGGAGGCGGGCGAGACGATCTTCGCGGTGGCCCGTACGGCGGGCTGGATCGCACACGCCCTGGAGGAGTACGACGAACGCCCGCTGCGGATGCGCCCGAGCGGCCAGTACGTGGGGCTGCGCCCGCCCCGGGCGATGCCCTCGCCGGATGAGGCGCCAAAGGCCTGAAGAGACCCGCGGGTTAGGCTCGCCCGCGTGAGCACCTGCGCGACCACCTCCCGAGAACTGGACGAGCCTCTCGCGGGCACCGCCGCCACCGCCAGAACGTGGCTCCTGATCGAGCAGCAGGGCCCCTGGGGCGCGAAAGCGCTGACGGGCAGCCACCTCGACACCGAGCTCGGACGCGCCCTGGAGACGGCCGCACAGGGGACCGGCGTCCGCGTGGCGCTCATCCGCCGCCCCGGCCCGCACGCCGACGGCCGGACGGCGTCCCGGCGCCAGGTGTACGTGGCCCATGCCGTCCCCGGCCGCACCTGGCTGCGCTCGTACGTGACGGAGGACCCGCGGCGGCTGCTCGACCTCGATTTCGCCGCCCTCGGCGCGGGCGACCACGGCGGCTTCGGCACCCCGTACACCGGCGCCCCGCTGGCTCTCGTCTGCACCAACGGCAAACGGGACCGCTGCTGTGCCCTGCTCGGCAGGCCGCTCGCCGCCGAGCTGGCCGCCGCGGGCGAGGAGGGCGTCTGGGAGATCACGCATCTGGGCGGACATCGCTTCGCGCCCACGGTGCTGGTCCTGCCGTACGGCTACGCGTACGGCAGGACCGAGGCGCACGCCGTCAAGGAAATCCTCGCGGCGGTGCGCATGGACCGCGTGGTCCTCAAGGGCTGCCGGGGCAACTCCGCGTGGGAACGGCCCGGGCAGGCGGCCGAGCTCGCGGTGCGCGCGACGACGGGCGAGGACGCCGCGGGAGCCCTGGACGTCGTCGGCACCCGGGAGGCGGACGGCGGCTGGGAGGTGTTCGTCGCCCACACCGACGGCCGCCGCTGGCAGGTCACGGTCACATCCGGCGCCTCGCTTCCGCCCCGCCCGGAAAGCTGCGGCGCGGCCCTCAAGACGCCGGCGCGAATGGACGTGGTGGCGGTCCGGGAGCTTCCGGCCGAGCCTGCCGACGCGGACGGCGGGCCTCCGGGCACGACGGGCCCGTAGACACCGAGGCAGGCGGAGACGGCGAACCCGCGAGGCGATGGCTGGACCCGACCGCGCCGGACCGACGGCCGGGCACGCGGTGATTCCGCGATTCCGCAGCCGCGCCCCAAGTGGACTCGGCAGCTCCGCGCACGAGATCCCCGCCACACCGGCTTCGGAGTACCCCGCTCACGGCCGTACCGTTCGTACACATGAGCCCGACCTCTCCCGCGCGACGCCTCCGCCTCGGTCTGCCGAGGCGCGTGTTCTCGCAGGTGCTGCTGATGCAGCTGGCGATCGCCGCCGGGGTGGCGGTGCTTGCCACCGGACTCTTCCTCGCACCGCTCGGCGATCAGCTCGACGACCAGGCGATGCGTCGCGCGCTCGCCATCGCGCAGACGACGGCGGCCCACCCGGAGATGGCCAAGGACCTGGAGGCCTCGCGGCCCGCCGCCGACGGGCCCGTCCAGACGGCGGCCGACCGAATCCGCAGGGCCAGCGGCGCCGAGTACGTCGTCATCATGAACAAGGAAGGCGTGCGCTGGTCACACACCGATCATGACCAGATCGGCAAGGTCGTCTCGACGGACCCCAGTGACGCGATCGCGGGCCGCGAGGTCATGGAGATCGACAACGGCACCCTGGGCCGCTCGGCGCGCGGCAAGGTGCCGCTGCGGGACGCCGACGGGGACATCGTGGGCGCGGTCTCCGTGGGCATCGAGTACGACAGCGTGCGGGCCATCCTGATCCACTCCATCCCGGGACTGCTCGCCTACGCGGGTGGCGCGCTCGCCGTCGGCGCGATCGCCGCGTATCTGATCTCGCGGCGGGTCCAGCGGCAGACCCGTGACCTGGCCTTCTCCGACATCTCGGCCTTGCTGGCGGAACGGGAAGCCATGCTGCACGGCATCCGCGAAGGGGTCGTGGCCCTGGACCGCGACGGCCGGGTCCGGCTGCTCAACGACGAGGCCCAGCGGCTGCTCGGCCTCGGCGAGGAGGCGATCGGGCAGCCGCTGGACGAGGCGCTGGGCTCCGGGCGCACCACGGACGTCCTGGCAGGCCGGGTCACCGGCACCGACCTGTTGACCGTCCGCGGACAGCGCGTACTGGTCGCCAACCGGATGCCCACCGACGACGGAGGCGCCGTCGCCACCCTCCGTGACCGCACGGAACTGGAGCAGCTCGGCCGTGAGCTCGACTCCACCCGCGGCCTCATCGACGCCCTGCGCGCCCAGGACCACGAGCACGCCAACCGTATGCACACGCTTCTTGGTCTGCTCGAACTGGAGATGTACGAGGAGGCCGCCGAGTTCGTCGGCGAGGTCGCCGGCGCCCACCGGGTGACCGCCGAGCAGATCACGGAGAAGATCCACGATCCGCTGCTCGCGGCCCTCCTGGTCGGCAAGGCCACGGTCGCCGCGGAGCGTGGCGTCACGCTGTCCGTGCCGTCGGACACCGCGCTGCCGGACCGGCTCGTCGATCCCGGCGGCCTCGTCACGATCGTCGGCAACCTCGTCGACAACGCGCTGGACGCCGCCGCGGGCACCGGCCACGCACGCGTGGAGGTCGCTGTGCGGGCCGAGAACCGTTCCGTCGTCCTCAGGGTGCGCGACACCGGGCCCGGGGTGCCCGCCGAGCGGCGCGAAACGATCTTCACCGAGGGGTGGACCACCAAGGAGCCGCCCGCGCACGGCAAGCGCGGCATCGGCCTCGCCCTGGTCCGCAGGCTCGCCCAGCGTCAGGGCGGCAGCGCGCGGGTCGGCGAAGCGCCCGAGGGAGGCGCGGAGTTCACCGTGGTTCTGCCCGAAGCGCTCACGGAGTCCGCGTTCGCCGCCACGGAGGAAGCATGATGATCGAGGTCCTTGTCGTGGACGACGACGTCCGGGTCGCGGACGTCAACGCCGCCTATGTCGCGAAGATCCCCGGCTTCCGCGTGGCGGCGAAGGCACACAACGCCACCGAGGCGCTGCGGCTCGTCGATGAGGTCCCCGTGGACCTGGTGCTTCTCGACCACTACCTGCCCGACGAGACGGGTCTGTCGGTCGTCCGAAGGCTGCGTGAGCGCGGGCACCAGACCGACGTGATCATGGTGACGGCGGCGCGCGACGTGGCCACGGTCCAGGCGGCGATGCGGCATGGCGCGCTCCAGTACCTGGTCAAGCCGTTCTCCTACGCGGGCCTGCGCGCCAAGCTCGACGCGTACGCGACGCTGCGCCGCACGCTGGACGGCGGGGGCGAGGCCGAGCAGGCCGAGGTCGACAAGATCTTCGGCGCCCTGTCGGCGACTCCGGCGCCGGAGCTGCCCAAGGGCCACTCCCCCACCACGGCGGAGCTCGTACGACGGGCTCTGATGGCCGCTGAGGGCCCTCTCTCCGCGGCGGAGCTGGCGGACCTCACCCAGCTGAGCCGGCAGACGGCACAGCGCTATCTGAAGCTCCTGGAGCGCACGGGCCGGGTCAGGCTGAGCCTCAAGTACGGCGACACGGGCCGCCCCGAACACCGCTACGAGTGGGCCGCGAGCGGCTAGCCCCATCCCGCCGACAGGGAATCGTCCCCGCAGGGAATCGTCACGCCGCTCCAGCTCCCGTCAGCGACCGCACCTCCGTCTCCGCGTGCTTGGCCTCGTCCGCCGGTTCGCGCGAGGTCACCGTGCCGAGCCAGCCCGTGAGGAAGCCGAGCGGGATGGAGACCAGGCCGGGATTCTCCAGAGGGAAGTACTGGAAGTCCAGGCCCGGAAAGAGTGAGCCGGACCCCCCGGAGACCACGGGCGAGAGCACGACGAGCACGAGCGCGGGCAGCAGCCCTCCGTACACCGACCACACCGCGCCCCGCGTGGTGAAGTTCCGCCAGAACAGCGAGTACAGCAGCACCGGCAGATTGGCGGAGGCCGCGACCGCGAAGGCGAGCCCCACGAGGAAGGCGACGTTGAGATCGCGGGCCAGCAGTCCGAGCCCGATCGCGGCCACGCCGATGCCGACCGCGGCGATACGTGCCACCGCCACCTCGCCGCGCGGCTTCGCGTGACGCCGCCGCAAGGACGCGTAGAGGTCATGGGCCACCGACGCCGAGGAGGCCAGCGTGATCCCCGCGACCACGGCGAGGATGGTGGCGAACGCGATGGCGGCGACGACCGCGAACAGAACCGTCCCCCCGGTGGAGTCCGCGCCGCCGCCCAGGTCCAGGGCCAGCAGCGGAATCGCCGTATTGCCCGCGGCGTTCGACCCCCGCACCGCGTCGGAGCCCACGATCGCGGCCGCACCGAACCCGAGCACGATCGTCATCAGATAGAAGCCGCCGATGAGACCGATGGACCAGACGACCGAACGGCGGGCGGCCCGCGCGGTCGGCACGGTGTAGAAGCGGGACAGGATGTGCGGCAGCCCCGCGGTGCCGAGCACCAGCGCGAGCCCGAGGCTGATGAAGTCGAGCCGCGCCGTCCAGTCGCCGCCGTACTTCAGCCCGGGCGCGAGGAACCGCTCGCCATGGCCACTGCGGTCGGCGGCCGAACGCAGCAGCTGATCGAAGTCCCCGTGAAAACGCATCAGCACCAGCACGGTCAGCACGATGGCGCCACCCATCAGCAGGACCGCCTTGACGATTTGAATCCACGTGGTGGCGCGCATCCCCCCGAACGACACATAGATCACCATGAGCGCGCCGACGCCGATCACCGTCCAGGACTGCGCCGCCCCGCTCGTCCCACCGAGCAGCAGCGCCACCAGCGAACCGGCCCCCACCATCTGCGCCACCAGATAGAGAACGGACACGGTCACCGAGGAAGTTCCCGCCGCGATCCGCACCGGACGCTCCCTCATCCGCGCTGCGACGACGTCGGCCAGCGTGAACCGCCCGCAGTTGCGCACCAGTTCGGCCACCAGGAACAGAATGACCAGCCAGGCGACCAGAAAGCCCACCGAGTACAGCATCCCGTCGTACCCGAACAGGGCGATCAGACCGGAGATGCCGAGGAACGACGCGGCCGACATGTAGTCACCGGCGATGGCGAAACCGTTCTCCATGGGGGTGAAGAGCCGTCCCCCCGCATAGAACTCCTCGGCCGAGCCACGCCGGCTCCGGCTCGCCCACGTCGTGATCGCGAGCGTGACGGCCACGAAGGCGCCGAACAGCAGCAGGCCGAGGGTCTGATGGCCGCCGGTCATCGCTCGGCCCCCGGCCCCCGGCCCGCGACCTGCTCCCGGCCCCAGTCCTGCTCCCGGCTTCTGTCCTGCTCCCGTTTCTGCTCCAGCACCAACCACCGCAGATCAAGCGCGGCCCGGTCCCTGCACAACCGCGCATGCCGGGTATACGCCCAGGTCAGCAGGAACGTGGTGAGAAACTGCCCGAGCCCCGCCAGCATCGCCACGTTCACGGCTCCGGCAACGGGACGCGCCATCAGCCCGGGAGCCGCCGTCGCGGTCACGACGTACGCCGCGTACCACGTGAAGAAGGCGGCGACTCCCGGGAAGACGAACCGCCGATACCGCCTGCGCACCTCCTGGAAGGCAGCACTGCGCTGCACTTCCAAGTAGATGTCCGCCGGGTCCGCGCTCGGCCGCCCGACGAAGCCCGGTGGATCAGCGACGGAGACCGGCGTGCCGGTGCCGTCCAGCTCCCCCCAGCCGGAAGCAAGCGCGTCGTACCAGGGGTCTCTCGGGCCGTTGACGCGACTACGCCCCGCGCTGCCCCGGCCCGTTCCGGCATCGGGCACGTCGTGCTTCTCCACCGAACTCTCCTTGCCCGCGGCTCCATTCGGCCGCGGGCACAAGAATGGACAGAACGGGAAGATCCCTGACTCTTCTCTCCGTGCTCTTCACCCCATCAGGTGAAACATCATCTTGTGTGTTCACCTCGTAAAGGCGCCCGCTAGGCGTCGATGCGCGAGCGGTCCAGCGTCGCCGCGGAACTGGTGATGAACTCCTTGCGGGGCGCGACGTCATTGCCCATCAGAAGGTCGAAGACCTGTTCGGCGGAGTCCAGGTCGGAGATGTTGATCCGGCGCAGGGTGCGGAAGCGCGGGTCCATCGTGGTCTCGGCGAGCTGGTCGGCGTCCATCTCGCCCAGGCCCTTGTAGCGCTGGATGGAGTCCTTGTAGCGCACGTTCTTGCGCTGAAGCTCGAGCAGCGTCTCGCGCAGCTCCCGGTCGGAGTACGTGTAGATGTACTTGTCCTGGCCCTTCTTGGGCTGGCTCAGCTCGATCCGGTGCAGCGGCGGCACCGCGGCGAACACGCGGCCCGCCTCGACCATGGGGCGCATGTAGCGCTGGAAGAGGGTCAGCAGCAGGATCCGGATGTGCGCGCCGTCGACGTCGGCGTCGACCAGCAGGATGATCTTCCCGTAGCGGGCCGCGTCGATGTCGAAGGTCCGCCCCGACCCTGCCCCTATGACCTGGATGATCGCGCCGCATTCGGCGTTCTTCAGCATGTCCGTGACGGACGCCTTCTGCACGTTGAGGATCTTGCCGCGGATCGGCAGCAGCGCCTGGAACTCGGAGTTCCGCGCCAGCTTGGCCGTGCCGAGCGCGGAGTCTCCCTCCACGATGAAGAGCTCGCTGCGCTCCACGTCGTCGCTGCGGCAGTCCGCCAGCTTCGCCGGCAGCGAGGAGGACTCCAGGGCCGTCTTGCGGCGCTGGGCGTCCTTGTGCTGGCGGGCGGCGATACGCGTGCGCGCCGCGGCCACGGCCTTGTCCATCACGGCCCTGGCCTGCGCCTTCGCGTCCCGCTTGGTGGACGTGAGGAACGCCTTGAGTTCCTTGGCGATGACGTTCGCCACGATGCGGTTGGCGGCAGAGGTGCCGAGGACCTCCTTGGTCTGTCCCTCGAACTGCGGCTCGGCGAGACGGACCGTGACCACCGCGGTAAGGCCCTCGAGGGCGTCGTCCTTGACGATGTCGTCCTCGGCCACCCGCAGCACCTTCTGGCTGCGCATCGCTTCGTTCATCGTCTTGGTCAGCGAACGCTCGAAGCCGCTCACATGGGTGCCGCCCTTGGGGGTGGCGATGATGTTCACGAAGGACCGGATCTTCGAGTCGTAGCCGGTGCCCCAGCGCATCGCCACGTCCACGGTGAGCTCACGGGTGACCTCGGTGGGGGACATCTGGCCGTGCTCGTCCAGGACCGGCACCGTCTCCTTGAAGGTGCCCTGCCCGGTGAACCGCAGGACGTCACAGACCGCCTTGTCCTGGGCCAGGTACTCACAGAACTCGCTGATGCCGCCGTCGAAGCGGAAGGATTCCTCGCCCTTCGAGCCGCCGTCGCCCAGGCCGAGCTCGTCGCGCACCACGATCGTCAGCCCCGGGACCAGGAAGGCGGTCTGCCGGGCCCGCTGGTGGAGGTTCTCCAGCGACAGCTTGGCGTCCTTCAGGAAGATCTGCCGGTCCGCCCAGTAGCGCACGCGCGTGCCGGAACGCGCCTTGGGGATCTTCTTGACCTTGGTGAGCTTCGCCGACGAGTCGAAGGCGGCCTCCGGGCCCGACTTCGCGAAGGCGCCGGGGACACCCCGCCGGAAGCTGATCGCGTGCGTGTGCCCGGCGCGGTCGACCTCGACGTCGAGGCGCGCGGACAGGGCGTTCACCACGGAGGCGCCCACGCCGTGCAGGCCGCCGGAGGCCGCGTACGAGCCACCGCCGAACTTGCCGCCCGCGTGCAGCTTGGTCATGACGACCTCGACTCCGGAGAGGCCGGTTTTGGGCTCGACATCCACCGGGATGCCACGACCGTTGTCCCGCACCTCCACGGAGGCGTCATCGTGGAGGATGACCTCGATGTGGTCGCAGTACCCGCCCAGGGCCTCGTCCACGGAGTTGTCGATGATCTCCCACAGGCAGTGCATCAGACCACGGCTGTCCGTGGACCCGATGTACATGCCAGGGCGCTTGCGGACCGCCTCCAGTCCCTCCAGGACGAGGAGATGCCGCGCGGTGTAGTTGGAACCGTCCCGGTCTGCTCCGGTCAGCAACGCTGTGGACGGCACGGACGTATCGGCGGTCACGCGGTTCGCTCCTCGCTGAATTTCAAAGGGGGCCCTTTGGGGTAAGGACTCGGCTGCGGTTCCCCGTCAGAGGGTACCGAGGCCTGGTAGAGCCGTTGTAACGCCACCCTCGGCTCAACTCAGACTAGTCCAGACTCGCATACGCGTTCGATCGCTCGATGGAGTGAAGCGCACGTCACGTTCCCTTCGAGGCATGAACCATTTAGGCTCCGGGCACGTCCTCATGAACGACCGGCAAGCCAGCCGGGAGGACCTGACCTGACAGACAGCGCGAAACCGTAAGACTCGTAAGAGACGCAATACGGCACATTCGCCGCCAACCGGCAACGGACAACCTCTCGGAAGAAATTTTCGAGGAAAAGCCACGAGCGGGAACGTTTTCGGCCTGGTTGGATGTTGACCCTGGTACGACAGCTCGTCGAGCTAGAGAAGAGGCGACGTGACTACTGTTCTGACCCCCGCGAGCCCCCTGACGGCCGCTGATCGCTGCGACCGCTGCGGCGCCCAGGCATACCTGCGCGTCGTCCTGTTGAGCGGCGGTGAACTGCTCTTCTGCGCCCACCACGGTCGCAAGTTCGAGCCGGAACTCAAGAAGATCGCCGCTGAGATACAGGATGAGACGGAGCGCCTGACCGCCGTTCCGGAGACCACATCCGAAGAGGAACGCTGACACCTCGCAACCACGACGAGCCAGCTCCGGCGCACCAGGCCGGCGACGGGCGGCGGCCCCTGCCCTACAGCAGGGGCCGCCGCCCGCTCTCGTCACAGGGGCCTCTGAGCCCCTTCTCAGGCCTACCGCACCGCCCCCTCCGGACGGCTTGTGGCGTCAGCCACGCGCGCGGACGACTTTGGCGGCGTCCGAGATCCGCGTGTAGACACCAGGGCGTCCTGGGCGGCCACAGCCGCTCCCCCAGGACACCAGGCCGATGAGTCGGCCCTGGGCGACGAGCGGCCCGCCGCTGTCCCCCTGGCAGGCGTCCTTGCCGCCTTGCGGCTCACCGGCACACAGCATGGTCGTGGCCAGGTACTTCCCGTCGACGCTGCCCGGGTACGCCTGCTCACACACCGTGTCGGCGAGGACGTGCACCTTCGCCGCGTGCAGCGAGCGCGCGTACTGCCCACTCCCCGTGGTGTCCCCCCAGCCGTAGACGGCGGCCTCCGTCCCCGCCCGATAGGCGGCGTCGCCCTGGCCCGCCATGGGAATCACGTACGACTCCGGCAGCGGGTCCGCCAGGGTCAGCGCCGCCACGTCGCCGGAGTTGGTGGAGCTGTTGTACTCCGGGTTGGTCTTGACGCCGCTCACGGTGATCTCGCTGCCCTCGGAGGTTCGCAGGTCGTTGCGCCCCGCGATGACCTTCAGGTCCCGCACCTCGCTCAGCGGCACGCCGAGCACGCCGGCGCTCACGCAGTGGGCCGCCGTGAGAACCGTTGTCCGGCCGACCACGGCCCCGCCGCAGAACTGCCCCGATCGGGTGCCCCCGAACCGGTCACGGCTGGCGATCGCCACCACCCAGGGATGGTCGGACACCTGGACCGGGCCGCCCCCGATGACCACGCTGTCGGCTGCCGCGGGCCCTGGGGCGGCCAGCGGCAGCACGGCGGCCCCGGCCGCCAGGGCCACTGCCCCCGTCCATGCTCGGATGATGTGACCACGCATGCGATCTCCTCACTCTGGGCTCCAACGCCTACCCAGAGTCATGCACAGTCACAGTGCGCGCACCCGCGCGAAAGGCCCGAAACCTCGAAAGAGGGATCGGGCCTTTCGGTCGCGCGGTGGTGTCTGCTGTCGCCTAGTCCAGGTAGTCGCGCAGGACCTGGGATCGCGACGGGTGACGCAGCTTCGACATCGTCTTCGACTCGATCTGGCGGATGCGCTCACGCGTCACTCCGTAGACCTTGCCGATCTCGTCGAGGGTCTTGGGCTGGCCGTCCGTGAGACCGAAGCGCATGGAGACCACGCCCGCCTCACGCTCGGACAGGGTGTCCAGGACCGAGTGCAGCTGCTCCTGGAGGAGCGTGAAGCTGACCGCATCAGCCGGAACGACCGCCTCGGAGTCCTCGATGAGGTCACCGAACTCGCTGTCGCCGTCCTCACCGAGGGGGGTGTGGAGGGAGATCGGCTCACGGCCGTACTTCTGGACCTCGATGACCTTCTCCGGGGTCATGTCGAGTTCCTTGGCCAGCTCCTCCGGGGTGGGCTCGCGGCCCAGGTCCTGGAGCATCTGGCGCTGGACACGGGCCAGCTTGTTGATGACCTCGACCATGTGCACCGGGATACGGATGGTGCGGGCCTGGTCGGCCATGGCACGGGTGATCGCCTGACGGATCCACCAGGTGGCGTACGTGGAGAACTTGTAGCCCTTGGTGTAGTCGAACTTCTCGACCGCGCGGATCAGACCGAGGTTGCCCTCCTGGATGAGGTCCAGGAAGAGCATGCCGCGGCCGGTGTAGCGCTTGGCCAGGGAGACCACCAGACGGAGGTTGGCCTCCAGGAGGTGGTTCTTGGCGCGGCGCCCGTCCTCGGCGATGATCTCCAGCTCGCGCTTGAGTTTCGGGGCGAGCTTGTCGGCGTTGGCCAGCTTGTCCTCGGCGAACAGGCCGGCCTCGATGCGCTTGGCGAGTTCGACCTCCTGCTCGGCGTTGAGGAGCGGGACCTTGCCGATCTGCTTCAGGTAGTCCTTGACCGGGTCGGCGGTGGCACCGGCGGCGGCGACCTGCTGGGCCGGCGCGTCGTCCTCGTCCTCGTCGGAGAGTACGAAGCCCTGGGCGCCTTCCTCGGCCGGCTCACCCTCGGCGGGCTTGCCGGCTGCGGGCGTCTCGTCGGTCGCCTCGTCGTCCAGGAGCTCGTCGGCGTCCTTCTTGGACGTGGTCTTCTTTGCCGCCGTCTTCTTGGCGGCGGTCTTCTTCGCGACGGCCTTCTTCGCCGTCGTCTTCTTGGCTGCGACCTTCTTCGCGGGCGCGTCGTCGGCGTCATCCGCGGTCGGCGCCTCAGTGGCGGCCGTGGCGGTGGGTTTCGCCGTGACGGTCTTGGCCGCGACCGTCTTGGTCGCGGTGCGCTTGACCGGGCTCTTCGCTGCGACGCTCTTGCGGGGGCGCTTGGGCTCCGCGGCACTGACCATCAGCGTCACACCCTCTTCCTCGAGGATCTGGTTGAGGCTGCGCAGAACGTTCTTCCACTGGGTGGCCGGAATCTGGTCAGCTTCGAAGGCACGACGCACGTCATCGCCGGCGATCTGCCCATCGGCCTTTCCCCGCTCGATGAGCGCCATGACAGAGACGGATTCGGCGATCTCCGGCGGGAGCGTACGGGATGTGCTGGCCGACACGAACAACCTCTCGGAACGTTGGAAAACGGCTTCCGGCCCCGTCCATTGTGGACCGGAGCCGACGACCGGCGGCAGGGGATTGGGCCGACGGCGCGGGCGGGGGCCGGGGAGCTCCACAGCGTCACGAACGACCGCTGTATTCCCTCCTCGGCTATCACCTCTTAGGTCATCGCGCTGTTCCTTGGAGCGTTACGCCCAATCCACGTGGCCCGAGTCACACCCCGTAAGTGATCAAAACCATCTATATACGGCCAGAACCTACCTATACGCATGCACGAATGATCCCCCGATACCCCACGAAACAATCCTTGCGATCTCGCCGCCGGACCGCGCCGAGCCCATGGGAGCCCGCGGCGATCCGGCGACACCTGCCGAGCGGAACCGTTCACTCAGAAGCGACGGAACACGGCGGCGAGGCGCGCGCACGACGGCGGCGTGAGAACGCGGTCAGTGCTCGCGGGGGGCGGGGACGACGCGCTCCACCTCGGGGTGGACGGTGAGGAGCTGCCGCATGGCGGCCTCGGCACCGGCACCGTCGCCCGCCGCGAGGGCGTCGACGACGCGGGAGTGGTGGACCAGGGAGCTCTCGCTGGGCCGGTCACAACCAGTGACCGGCCCGCCCGACACCTGGAGGGCGGCCGAGACGATGCCGGACAGGTGCTCGAGCATGCGGTTGCCGGCAACCTGGATGAGCAGCGAGTGGAACTCGGCGTCGGCACGGGAGAAGGTCAGCGCGTCACCCTGCGCCAAGGCGTGGCCCATGATCTCGACCATGTCGGCGAGGCGCTGCTGCACCTCCTCGCGGCCGTGCCCCGCGGCGAGGCGGGCGGCGAGCGGCTCGATCATCCAGCGGAGCTCTCCGAGCTCGCGGCGCTGGTCGTCGCGCTGCGGCCCGAAGGCCCGCCACTCGATGATGTCCGGGTCCAGGAGGTTCCAGTCGCTGACGGGACGCACGCGCGTGCCGACGTTGGGGCGGGCGCTGACCAGGCCCTTGGCCTCCAGCACCCGCAGCGACTCGCGGACGACGGTGCGGGAGACCTCGAAGCGCTGGCCGATCTCCTCGGGGACGAGCGGGCGGTCGGCGCCGAGGTCGCCGGAGACGATCATCTGGCCGAGCTGTTGGACGAGCTGGCCGTGCAGCCCGCGGCCGCGGCTGCCCGCGGCGCGCCGGCCCACACGCCCCAGGTCCTGGTCTGGGCCGTCCCACACGGGGGCGACTACGCGGTCCCGGCCATGGGACTCCGCGTAGGGATAGCGGTCGAGGTCGCCCGGACCCGAGAGACCGGAGTCGGCGGAGCGGGCGGTGGACATCATGGTGTGCGCAAGGGTACTCACGGATCAGTTGTCGGCGTGGCCCCCAACTCCCTTGAGGTCTTTGGTGAAAAGCACACGAAAGGGTGATCGCTCACCCCGCCGCAATTGACGCCTTATCGGAAAGAAATGAGCGTCGTACGGGAGTTGCGCGCAGGCCCGCCGCCGAGGGCACCGGACGGTCATCCTCGGACCCTGCTGCGCACCGTGGTGAGCAGATACGCACAGAGCAGGGTGGTCAGCGACAACATCAGTGCAGTACCCACGGGTTGGGTGATCATGCGAACCCCGGCCGCCAGATAGCGTTCACTGCCGAACGGCCACTGAACCAGCGCGAGATTCCGCAGCCGCCCCGGAAACCCTGCCGCCGACCGCACAGCAGTCCCCTCAACGGCCTTCTGTACGAGTGGCACCACGAGGATCGGCACCGCGAGCACCGCGGCAAGCCCAGCAGTGGTGGAACGGAACACTCCGGCGGCCAACACCCCCGCCCACGCACATCCCACCAACATGGCCGCCCAACTCGCGCTCAACACGGGCCACTCAGCGGGAACTCTGGAGATCTCCTCTCCGTATACAAGGTGGAGCAACGCGGCGTCGGTACCCACCGCGAGCATGCCGAGCAGCAGCGCCGTGGCGGCGGCGACGAGCAGCTTGGCGGCGAGCAGACCCAGCCGGCGCGGGACGGTGCCCCGGTCCGTCGCGAGGGCGGGGTGCCGGAACTCATCGCCGAAGGCGAGCGCACCCAGCAGCCCGGCACCCAGGGCTGCGGGCGGCAGCGGAAGTTCGCTCGGCCAGGCCGCCAACAGGCGGGGCCTCGGTGTATGCCCGACCCTCGCCAGGAAAAGGCTGACCACGGCAGACGCGGCGAGAACGGCCGCCAGGGTGAAGTAACCAGTGCCGACACCTGCGAGGCGACGCAGTTCATAGTGCAGGGGGCGCAGGGGTGTGCGCCCTGGCCGGACGGTGATGGGGGGCGGCAGAGCGGAGACGGGGTTCACGGGGGTGGGGTTCACGGGGGTGGGAGGGGGCGAGGGGGGTGATACCTCCGGCTTCGACCCCGGCTCCGGAATCTGCTTCGGCTTCGGCTCGGGATTCAGCTCCGGCTTCGGCTCCGGCTTCGGCTCCGGTTCCGCATCAGGTTCCTGCTTCGGCGTCGGCGTCGGCTTCGGCGTCGGCGTCGGCGTCGGCGTCGGCTTCGGCGTCGGCGTCGGCTTCGGCGTCGGCGTCGGCTTCGGCGTCGGCTTCGGCTTCGGCTTCGGCTTCGGCTGAGTTGGCGGGCCGGAAGGGGATGACGGGCCCGCGTCGCCGAGCTCGTCGGCGAGTTGGTGGACGAGGATGCCGTGGCGGTAGGCGGTTTCGCCCACTTCGGCACAGTTGCTGCCGTATACGGAAAGCCTGTTGCCCTCCTCCTTGACCACCTCGATGGGCTGTCGTGCCGCGCGGGCTTCCTTGGTGAGGAGCGCGCCGAGGCGGGCCGCATGGGGGGTGAGGACGGCGACGCGGGGGCGGAGCCTGGTCCGTGCGAAGTCCGTGGCTTCCTGGTCCGCGATGAGCCGCCCCGCGTCCAGGGTGACGACGCGGTCGGCGGTTCGCGCTGCTTCTTTGGGATCGCCGGTGGTGAACAGGACCGTGCCGCCCCGGCTCGCGTGGCCACGCAGGATCTCGTGGAGCCAGGCACCTTCCCTGGCCGAGAGTCCGTCGGCAGGGCCGTCGAGGACGAGGGTGTGCGGGTCGGCGAGCAGTGCGCAGGCCAGACCGAGGCGGCGGTCCATGCCGCGCGACAGGGTGCCGAGGCGCTGGTCCCGGAGGCTGACGAGGCCGACGGCCTCGAGGACGTCGTCCGCACGTCCGGTGGGCACCGCGACGGCGGCACACAGCATCCGCAGGTGATTGCGGACCGACCGCGCGGGATGGCCCGGGACCTCGCCCAGGAGGACGCCGACCTCGCGCGAGGGCTGGGCGATGCGGTGGAGCGGGCGCCCTCTGAAGTACGTGACACCGCGGCCTTGTTGGAGTTCGAGCATGAGCCGCAACGCCGTGGTCTTGCCGGCGGCCTCGGCGCCGAGCAGCGCCGTGACACGGCCGGCGTGTGCCTCGAAGGACACGTCGTCGACGGCGGGCGGGAGCTCCTGGCGGGGATTGCTGGTCAGTCCGATGGCCTGGATCATCGCTTCTCTCGCAGGATGTGCGACCGCTCGGCGGCCGGGGCCCGTCCTCCACCGGAAGAGGGGGACGAACCCCGCGGGTACCACAGCAAGATAACGCGACATATACGGCTTTTCGGGCAGGGCGGCCGTTACTGGTGTCCCTCCGCATGGCGCGGAAGGCGGATCGGCGGGCCGACCGGCGTCAGCGGTGAACGTCGGCGTCAGACCTCGGGGCGCAACATCGGGGGGTTGAGGAGTGTCGCGCCTCCCGCGCGGAAGAGCTGCGCGGGTCGACCGCCCTGCCGGGTCGTGGTGCCGCCGGTGGGTACGAGGAAGCCCGGGGTGCCCGTGACCTTGCGGTGAAAGTTGCGGGGGTCGAGGACGACGCCCCACACCGCCTCGTACACCCGCCGCAGCTCGCCGACGGTGAACTCCGGCGGGCAGAAGGCCGTGGCCAGCGAGGAGTACTCGATCTTGGATCTGGCCCGTTCGACCCCGTCCGCGAGGATCTGTCCGTGATCGAACGCGAGCGGCGCCGACGGCTCTCCCTCGCGTCCATACCCACCCTTTTCGAGCAGGGCTTCGACGGGCGCCCAGCGCGCGCTGTGCGCGTCGCCGCCCGCGCGGGGCGCGGGCAGGTCCGGGGCGAGGGCGAGGTGGGCGACGCTGACGACGCGCATCCGGGGATCGCGCTCGGGGCTGCCGTATGTGGCGAGCTGCTCGAGGTGCGCTCCGTTGGCCTGGGCCGGGGCGGCGGGGTCGTGGGCGCAGAGGCCCGTCTCCTCGCTCAGTTCGCGTGCCGCCGCGGACGACAGGTCCTCATCGGGACGGACGAATCCGCCGGGGAGTGCCCAACGCCTCTGGAAGGGCTGTTCACCGCGCCGCACGGCCAGCGCGCAGAGTGCGTGGCGGCGCACGGTCAGCACGACCAGGTCGACGGTGACGGCGAAGGGCGGGAAGGCCGACGGGTCGTAGGGCGACATGCCGCGATCATAGTCGTCTGCCTGACGATAAACATCTCCTCCGTCCACTGCTTACCGGCCCGTTTTCAGCGGCCGCCCGGCTGCCCCTCATCGGGGGCCGGCTCGATAGTCGCCAGGTCACACCCTCAACTGCAGTGTGTCGGCCGCTTCCTCGACCATGACCAGACCCAGCCGGCTCACCCGTACGGAGAAGGGGGCGCCGGCGACACTCAGCGAGGTCAGGCCCAGCTCTCCCAGCGGGGCGCCGGGAACGGGCCGCAGCGTCACCGTGCCCGCCGGTGCGTCGGGCCGGATCCCGACGAGTGCCGCGAGGACGTGCACCCCTGCTGCCGCGGTGGTGGCCGCGGGGCGGCAGGCGGCCGGGTGCGGGAGCGGAGCCGCGCCCTCTGATCGCTGCTCCCCCGCGTACATCTCGGGCAGCCGGTGGCCGAAGCTCTCGGCCGCCGACAGCATGCCTCGTAGCAGAGAGCTCGCCTCCTTCTCGTGGCCCGCCGCGAGAAGCCCCGCGACGGCGACCGCCGTCTCCTGCACGCGGACCGCTCCGCTCCGATGCCCGAACGGGTTGTACGCGACCTCCTTCGCGCCCAGGCTGCGCAGTCCCCATCCGGAGTCCATGGCGGGGCTGCTGAGCAGCCGGGCCAGTTGTCCGGTCCGGACCTTGTCGAGCAGTCCGGGGGCGAGCACTCCCGATCCGAGCAGGCCGGTGTCCAGGAGGTGGGCCGCTCCACCGGTGAGGTGCGGAACAAGGCGCCCGTCGGGCAGACGTGCCAGGGCCGGTCGGCCGCCCGCCCGGTCCTCCACCCAGAACTCCGCACGGAACGCGGTCCGCAGCGACTGGGCCCACTGCCGCAGCTCGGCAACGCCGTCACGGCCGTACGCGTCGAGCAGGTCCGCACCGAGGAGCGCGGCCCGGTGGGCGTGAGCCTGGGTGATGCAGCGCGCCGGTCCGTTCGGCTGTGCGTCCGACAGGAACGCTCTGTCGCCCACTGCGGTGCGCAGCCACCGCAGGCATCCCTCCGCGGCGGGCAGCAACTCCTCCACCTCTTCGCTCGGCAGCCCCCAACGCCACGCCTCCGCGAGGAGGGCCGGGAAGAGGAGGGTCGCCTCGGTCCCCGTGCAGTCGGGTGGCAGGTGTGGCCCTGCGTCCCTCAGCGGACCGGGGATCATGCCTGACCGCAGGTCCGGCCCGGTGAGTTGGCCGCGGGCCAGGGTGCGCAGCGTGCCGACGGCGAGTCTGGTCCCGAGCGGCAGCGTCATGCGGGCCGCGACCAGTGCCTCGGCGGGTGCGAGTCCGCAGCGCCACGGGGCACCAGCAGCCGCGTACACGTCGGCGGGATGTTCGTGATCCCGCAGCAGCAGTGCCCGCAGGTCCTCGACGGATCGGCCGAGGAGTGGCTGCACCCTGGCGTCGTCGCCGACTGCCCTCGCCGCGGCGAGGGGACGCGTCGGGCCGTGCCCTGCCGCGCGGGCAGGTCCTGCGCCGACGGATCGCACCCGCAACTCCAGGCTCCGCGAGCCGCCCGGCGGCAGTTCCACCTCCCAGCGCAGCAGTCCGGCGGAGGCCAGGGCGTCGACAGGTGCCGGGTCGGCCGTGACCAGGCTGTCGCCCGCAGCGGACGACCATCGCATGCCGGAGCCGTGTACGCAGGCCGGCAGCTCCGGGCCGGCTCTGCCGGACGCTACCGCGCCGAGCTCGGCCAGGTCCGTGGCGAGCGCGACCTCGACGGGCAGCCGCAGGGGGCGCATGGCCGAACTGCGCAGGGTGATCCTTTCCGTACCGTCGGCGTGCCGGATCCGTTCGACGACGATCTCCGGATCGGGGCCGGTACCGGTCGGCAGACGCAACGTCGCCATGAAGCGGGCACTGTCCGCGGTGACCATGCGGGCCTGCACCGGGACCGGCTCGCGACCGGCCACGCGCACCTGGCAACGGGACAGGATCCGCCGTCCCGCGCGGTAGAAGCCTTCCAGTCCTCGGCCGGTCAACTGTCCCTGTTCCGAGGAGATCACGAGGGCGGGTAGGGCCACGCAGACAAGGGACGCATGCGCGGGCGGAAGTTCGACGGAACCGGCGGGGCCGACTGGGCGCCGCGTTGCCGGGGCCGGTGGGCCGGGCGAGCGAGCCGGGGTCGGCGCGTCCCGCTGGGGCCCCTCTCTGTCGGATACGGGAGACGGAGCGGAAGGGGGCATGAGGCGGCTTCTTCGGCGTTGGCTGCGTGGCCCGGGTAGGTCGGGGGTGATACCGCGGCCTGCAACGGCCACTGATACCGCCACTCAGGTGAACGGTTCCGACCCACCGCAAGTCACGCGTCCACAGCATGAAGCCGACCGCATGGAGCCAATTTCTTATGGACGCCACCGCGGAACACAGACGTGTCACCAAGGTGAGCGACCATCCGGGCAGCGGGCTCATCGGCCGTTCCTCGCGTCTCGCCTGACCATGCGCCACCGGTTCTGCTGCGCCTGGCCGGGACCACTGGAGGGGCGGGTGTTGCCACGGGGAGCGGAGTCGGCTGTTCCAGCCGAGCGCGGCAGCCGACGGCGGCGGCGCCGACGGGTGGCGCCGCTTTCGGCTGGTGCGCGCGGGGGCGAATCGTCGTCCGTTGATTCGTCGTCCGGTTTCCCCGGCCGCTGGGAGGCTCCGGCTTGTGAGGTGCCACCGTCGTCTTTGCTCCGCAGGCAGCGCCGGATGGCTTCCGGGTCCAGGCCCTCGTTGCAGGCGCGGTGCAGCAGCAGGGCGAACATGTACTCCGGGTCGGCACACAGCGCCATGTCCAGGGCCTCCTGTCCCTCTACGAGGTCACCGAGGGACCAGGCCACCCAGCCCGCGAGGGACAAGGGTGCCGCCGCGTGCTCCGCGTACGCGCCGACACAGCGCCGCGCCAGCGCCCTCCAGAGCCGCAGGGCCGCGGGGGCCGCATCGCCCTCCATCCAGGCCGCGGCGTGATCGCGCGTCGTACGTACCTGGAGGCCGATGATGAGTGCGGCGGCCTCGTCGTGTGCGATCAGTCCGTCGTCCCTGCCGTCCTCGGCGGACGTGCCGGATACCGGCGGGGCGTCGGCCAACCGCCCCATGATGCGGCGAGCCAGGTCGAGCGTCTCCTCCGCGGTTTCGTGGCCCTCCTCGTTCAGCATCCTGGGGATGAGCGCAAGGCCCGCGGCGTCGAGTGCGCGCTCCTGCTCCACCGCGCCGCCGGTCACCCACGGCGCGAGCCGGCCCCTGATCTGGCTCTGCGTGGCATCCACTCGGACTCCCATGTACGTCGATGCGGCGGCCAGGACCGAGGTGCCAGGCCTGAGCAGAGGGATGCCTTCCGGCGGGCAGCAGCGGGTGTCCGGGCAGCAGTAGGTCCAGAAGCGGCCGTCCGAGATGCACACGACCTCGAACACCGGTACTTCCAGGGCGCCGCAGGCCGTGCGCAGTAGCTGCGCGAGCGGCCGCAGGTGTTCCACGACCTGCTGTCCGGAATCCCCGGCGCCGGGCTCGCGGCAGAGGAAGGCGACGATGCCGTCGGGGCGGTCACCCCGCCGCTCGCAACCGCTCACCAGACACTGCGCCAACTGATCAGCGACGCAGGACCAGTCCTCCGCGCGCTCGGGGATACCGAGCCGCACACGTCCACCGAACCGCCCGCGCTCGCCGTGCAGGGCGATGAGCACGATGCTCTCCTCCGGCTTGAAGCCGAGCAAATACGGCAAGGCGTCCGCCAGTTCGGCCGGGGTTCGCAGGGTGACCATGGGCTCGTCGAGCGGGTCACCGGTATGTGTCGGCGCGTCGAGTGCGACCGGGTCGCCCACACTCATCGCTTTCTCCGGCGCGATCGGCTCGCCGACCCTCATCGGCTCGTCGGGCTCGACCGGGCCGGCTGCTTCGCTGTGATTCGTCATGCGCCGACTCTGCCCCGGAAGTCGAGGCTCCGGTTGAGGCTGTGGATAACCCTGGACAGGGGCACGCCAAGGGTTATCCACAGCCTCAACCGGATGTCAGACCCGTCGTGTTGCATGGGGGCATGGCAGGCGACATCACCGCCACCGTCGTCCGCTGTTCGCACACGTCACGAGAGAGAGGTGATCCGCCAGGGCTACCATTAGCTAGGTTAGGCTTACCTAAGAAACATGAACGGGCGGCATGTCTCATAGGGCGGGCCGTGGACGGCACGAAGGCTACGCACAGACACCGCGAGAGAAGACGGGGACCATGACCGAACAGGCCGCGACGGCCGGACCAATTGACCATGCCGACGCCGACGCCGACGCCGACGGAGAGAGCTTCCGCCTGCTGGTGTCACATCCGGACTCGAATCCCTCCGCGGGGAAACGGCCGGAGGAACTGCAAGGCAGCGCGGTCGTCGTGAAGTTCGGCGGTCACGCCATGGTGGACGAGGCTTCTCAGCGGTCGTTCGCCCAGGACATCGTGGATCTGTGGCACGCGGGCCTGCGTCCGGTCGTCGTGCACGGCGGCGGACCTCAGATCAACGCGATGCTCGACCGGCTCAACCTGGAGACCCGTTTCGAGGCGGGCCTGCGGGTGACCACTCCGGAGACCATGGAGGTCGTGCGGATGGTTCTGACCGGCCGAGTACAGAGGGATTTGGTCGGGCACATCAACGCACACGGGCCCTTCGCCGTAGGCATGACGGGCGAGGACGCGCACACCATGACGGCGGTGCGGAGGGCGGCCTGGGTGGACGGCCGGCCCGTCGACCTCGGCCTCGTCGGCGACATCGTGGACGTGAACCCGGGCATGGTGCGCACGCTCCTGGAGCAGGGGCACATACCGGTGGTCTCCCCCGTGGCTCGCGGTGAGGACGGGCAGGTCTACAACGTCAACGCCGATCTCGCCGCGTCGGCCCTGGCCGTGGCACTCGATGCCGAGAGGCTGGTCATGCTCACCGACGTGGAGGGGCTGTATGCGAACTGGCCGCATAGCACCGACGTCATCAAGCACCTGACGGCCGATGCGCTGGACGCGATGCTGCCGGGGTTGGCCAGCGGGATGCTACCCAAGATGGAGGGTTGCTTGCGGGCAGTGCGCGGGGGTGTACGCAAGGCGCACGTACTTGATGGGCGTGTGCCGCACGCGGTACTGCGGGGCGTTCTCGACGAGATCAGCCCCGGCACCACCGTGGTCCCCGACCCCAGGGGCGACGTCACCACCCTGATAGGCAACGCCCGGGCGAACCCAGCCAACTCCGCCAGTCCCGCCAACGCCGCTGCCGTCGGCCCCTGACGACCAGCACCAGCCGGACGACGCCACCGTGGCGCCGCCCCTGAGCCCACATCCATCGCGACCCACGGGCGTCACCACGTCACGGTGTTACGACCTCCCGGCATCGCGGCACCGCGACACCGCGACATCACAACGCCCGTACAAGAACCTGTGCGTTGCGCCGAGGGTCGAGTGACTTTGCCCAGGAGGGCGGGGCCAGCGGTGCCGACGTGAGGGTGAAGCCGTGGCGGATGAAGAGGTTGCCGTCGCCGGTCGTGGCCGTGAACAGGGCGTTGAGGGACTGGGCGTGCGCCACGTGCAAGGCGGCGCGAAGGAGCTCGGCGCCCACGCCGCGGCCTTGCCGGTGGCCTGCCACGCAGAAGTTGTACAGGACTCCGGCCGGCTTGCGGTTCTCGGCGGAGCCGGACGCAGAGCCGGACACAGAGCCGGAGGCGTGGACGCTCAAGCCCACGCAGCCTTCGATCTCGCCCGCGGGGGTTTGCAGTATGAGGAAGTCGGCCGCCTGCGCGGCGTAGAGGGATGCGGGCCGGGCTCGGAGCGCCCCTGAGCGTGCGAAGGGCTCGGACAGGGCGGCGAGCGCGGGGGCATCCTCCTCGCGGGCCGCACGTACGAAGGATGTCGGGGCGGGGCGCGGCGTAGCCGTGATCAAGGCTTTCCTTCCTCGGTTCCACGAACAGAATCGAAGCAAGGTTAGCCTTGCCTAAGTTAAGGATTCATGCGGGGGTCCAAGTGAGTCTGTGGTTGCGGGTTTGGTTGCGGGTTTGGTTGCGGCTTTGGTTGCAGGGTCGGACGCAGATGCGGACGGAGACGCGGACACAGATGTGGACGCAGCCGTGGGCGGGTTTCCGGAGGTTAGTGCGATCCAGAGTTCGCCGGCTCCCGCCCATCGACGTACGTTGCGGCCACCTCGATGTTCCCGATGCGGGACACGTCCACGGACCGGGGGTCGTCGCCGAGTACCGCCAGGTCGGCTCGCTTGCCGGGGGTGAGGGTGCCGAGGCTGTTCTCCCAGTGGCAGGCGTGGGCGCCGGCGACCGTGTAGGCGTGCAGGGCCTCGTCCACCGTCATGGCCTCGGCCGGGCCGATGACCTCTCCGGACTCCGAAGCGCGCTCGACCATGAACTGGACGGCACGGAGGGGGGAACCGTCCGCGACCGGACGGTCGGAGCTGCCGACGACCGGGACGCCGTGGTCGAGGAATCCCCTGCCTCGATAGAGCCATGGCGCCCGCGCTTCGCCCATGATCGCCGCATAGTCGTCGCCGAAGTAACGCAGGAAGTTGGGCTGGACGACCGCGCTGACGCCGAGCTGTGCGAAGCGGGGCAGTTGGTCGGGACGGATCAGGCCGGCGTGTTCGATGCGGTGCCGGGCGTCGGGCCGCGGTCGGAGGCGCTGGGCCCGTTCCAGGGCGTCCAGGGCGATGTCGGCCGCGCGGTCGCCGATCGCGTGGACCGCGAGCTGCCATCCGGCCAGGTGCCCATCCACGATCATGTCCGCGAGCACGTCCGGGTCGTCCTGCAACTGGCCCGTATGACCAAGGCCTTCGTACGGGCCGCTGAGCGCCGCGGTCCTGGCCATCATGCCGCCGTCGGTGTAGATCTTCAGGGCGCCCACGGAGAGTCGGTCGTCGCCGAAGCCGGAGCGCAAGCCGAGGCCGAAGGCCCGCGGGATGCCGTCGGCCTCGTGCGCGGCGACCGGGCGCAGACACTCGGCGGAGACCATGAGCTGCGTCCGCAGCGGAAGCAGACCCTGCTCGCGGGCGAGCTGATAGGCGCCCAGCTCGACCGGGCTGTGGCCGAAGAGAGTGCCGCCGATGCCGGCCTCGGCGCAGGCGGTGATGCCCTCGGACAGGCACGTGCGGGCGGCGATGCCGATCGCCTCCGCCAACTCCTGCTGGGAGTACGGCAGCCGCAGCGCGCGGGCGGCACCCATGGCGCCCTCGGCGAGGAAGCCGTTCTCGTGCGGGAGGTCCGCGGGGAGGAGGTCCAGGACGGCGGAGTTGACGACGCAGCCGTGGCCGGAGTCGTGCAGTATGTACACTTTGCGCCCGTGGCTGACCCGGTCCAGTTCGGCCGCGGTCAGATGACGGCCGAGGGCCCGCTGGTCGTAGCCGACGAGGTTCAGCCAGGCACCGGCCGGCGCCTGCGTCGCGGACGCGGCTTTCTCCACGACGGCGAGCACATCGTCCACGCGCGTGCGGCCCGCAATGCTCGGCGTGCTCTCCTTGAGCCCGGTCCAGGCCAGGTGCACATGGGCGTCGATGAACCCGGGCAGCACGGTCGCGCCCTGAAGGTCGATCACCTCGCGCGCGGGCAGCGAGGTCACGGCCTCGTCGAGCCCCGCGACACGGCCCCGCCAGATGCCCAGGTCATGCGCTACGGGATGGTCCGGGTCCATGGTGAGGAAGCGGGCGTTCGTCAGCCTGGTGCAGAGCATCAACGGGGTGCCTCCGGAATATCGGCCGGCCCGTGGGCCGGTATGTCACGACCCGCGGGCCGGCGCGACGCTGCTGACGCCCGCTCAGCCGGCCCCCCTCTCCCCCTCCCTCACCGCGCCGGGGAGAACTCGGGAGAACTCAGGTGCTCAGCTGTCCATGGATGCCGCGAGGGATCGGGGACGCAGGTCCGTCCAGTGGGTCTCGACGTATTCGAGGCACGCGTCCCTGGTGTTCTCCTCGAAGGCGATCGTCCAGCCCCCGGGCACCTCGGCGAAGGAAGGCCAGATCGAGTGCTGCCCCTCGTCGTTCACCAGGACCAGGAAACGGCCTTCGGGGTCATCGAAGGGGTTGGTGCTCATGCGTCGGTTCCTCCTCGGGTCCGACGGGCCCTGGGGCCGCGCCGACGTGATGCGTATGCGTTCGATCTGCCTGTGCCGTGCCGTGCCGTGCCTGTGCGTACACGTACACGTGTGCCACGTGTACGTGTACGCACGTGCGTGTGCTCAGCTTTCGCTGAAGAGCGACCATGGCCGAACCTGCCCGCGGAGGCAAGCCATTGATCGCCGTCATGCTCACTGCATGGCCAGCATGTGATGAGCATATTAGGTTAGGCTCCCCTAATTAAAGCGAGCTTAGCCTCTCCCCTTTCCCGCTCACAAGGAGACGTTCATGTGCCCCGCCACGGAGCCCGCCTTCGCCGACTTCGGGTTGCCCGGCGCCCCCGGTACCGAGGAATTCTGGGCGGCGGCGCGTACCCCCGTCTCGATCCCCGTACCCGACGACGACGGCGGCGGTTGGAGAACGCTCTTCCTGTGGCGTGGACGTCCCTCCCCATCCACACGGGCCGCCTCCCCGGTCCTCATCGACTTCGAGAGCCTGCTGGAGCCCGTCCCCCTGCGCCAGTGGGGCGGCACGGACTGCTGGTACGCCGAAGTGCGCATGCCGGCGCGGCTTCGCGTGACCTATCGGTTCCTCGTCGGCGGCGAGGCGTACGCCGACCCGCTCAATCCGGTCGGCGCCGGCGGTGACCGGTCCATCGCCGCGACGCCGGACGCCCCCGCCCAGCCGCACTGGCCGACCGTCGGTCCCGACGACGTCCTGCCCGTGCCGCGCGCCCGGATTCGCTGGGCGAGTGAACGGCTCGGGGGCCGGCGCACCGTACGCGTGCATCCGGTGGGCGGTGGTGGTCCGGTGGTGCTGCTGCTCGACGGCGACGACTGGCTGTACCTGCACCCGGCCATGACCGCGTTCGACTCGGCCTTCGCGGCCGGTGAGATGCCGCCCGTCACCCTGGTCTTCCTGCCGAGCAAGGACCGGGAGGCCGAGTTCGGCTGCCGGCCCGAGCTGTGGGAGGCGGTACGGGACGAACTGCTGCCGCTGGTGGCGGAGTCCGGCATACCCGCCGACCCGGGCCGGCTCGTGGTGGCCGGGCAGAGCCTCGGCGGGCTGAGCGCGATGTACGCGGCGATCGAGTTCCCGGAGCTGGTCTCGCGCGTCGCCTGCCAGTCCGGGTCGTTCTGGTGGTCGCCCGAGGCCATGGAACTGGATGATCCTCTGGCCGACCCCCCGGCCGCCCCCGCGGATACCCCTCCGGCCGCCCCCGTAGCTGGCCCCGCGGCCGGCCCCGCGGCCGGCCCCCGAGCCGACCCCATGGATGACCCCCAGGCCGGCCCCCCGACCGACCGCCCGGCCGCCCCCCTGAGCGGCCGGACCGGTGGTGCCATCGCTGCGCGGCTCGACGGGCGTGACCTGTCCGGCCTGCGGATAGCCTTCGATCTGGGAGAGCACGAGCCCCGTATGCTCCCCCACTGCGAGCTGACCGAGGACCTGACCCGGCGGGCCGGTGCCACCGTGCGCGTCTCGCGGTCGGCGTCCGGGCACGACCGTGCCGGCTGGCGGCACGCCCTGCTGAGGGACGTCGCCTGGACGCTCAGCTGAGGGAAGTCACCGCGCCACCGCCGAGCAGTACTCCTCGTCCGACGCGAGAAGATTGCGATGAGTGTCCTCGGCGGTGATGGCACCGTCATCGAGTACGAGGACACGGTCGGCCGCGTCCAGCAGCGCCGGGCTGCTGGTGAGCACCACGGTCGTCCGTCCCCTCCGCAGCTTCGCGACATTGCGCGCGATGAGCTGCTCGGTGACGGCGTCGACGGCCGTGGTCGGGTCGTGCAGAACGAGGACGTCGGTGTCGGCGGCGAGGGCGCGGGCCAGGGAGAGGCGTTGGCGCTGCCCGCCGGAGAGGTTCGAGCCACGGTCGCGGACACCGTGGTCGAGGCCTTCGCGGTGGAGGGCGACGACGTCCGTCAGCATGGAGGCCTCGACGGCTTCGGGAACCATGCCGCTGGTGCCGGACGGGTCGATGTTCGTGCGGAGCGTGCCGGCGAAGATCTCCCCGTCGTAGGGGTTCACGAGCAGGTGTTCGCGGACCGCCTCGACCGAGAGGTCCGTGAGCTCCTTGCCGCTGACCCGCACGACACCCTCGTACGATTCCGGCGGTACGCGCAGGGCGAGGACCGACGCGAGGTCGGCCGCCGCCCGCGGCTGGTAGACGGCGATGGCCACGAACTCGCCCGCGGCCACCTTGAACCGCAGCTTGCGCAGGGTCCCGTACTCGACGCCGTCGATGTCGAGGTCCCCGCCCGCGGCCGGGCTCTCCTCCCCCGGTGTCGCCACCGGCGGTGCGGACAGGACCAGCGCCATCCGCTCGGCCGAGGCGCGCGCGATCATCACGTACTTGGGCATCTCGGAGAACAGCTTGAGCGGCTCGATGATGAACTGCGCGAGGCCCACGGCCATGACGAGCTCGCCGATGGTGATCTGCCCCTCGAAGGCGAGCCAGCCCGCCGTCAGGGTCACCGCGGCGGCGAGCACCGCGTTGAGAGCGAGGGCGGTGCCCGCGTAGACGCCGTTCACCTTGGCGACGGTGATCGACTGGTGCTTCGCCTCCGCGCTGACCTTGCGGTAGGAGCGGAAGGCCGCGTGGTTGCCGCCGAAGCCGTGCAGCGGGCGCAGGCCGGTGATCAGGTCGGCGACCTTGGCGCCCGCCCGTGCCACGCGGGCCTGCTGTTCCTTCGTGCTCGCGCCGATCCGCCGGGACATCACGCTGAGGATCGACAGGATCGCGACGGTTCCGGCGATCACGAGCGCGCCGAGCCGGAGGTCGGCGAGGCCGAGCGCGACCGCCGCGACCACCACCGCGACGAGCGAGCTGATCAGCAGCGGCACGACTTCGATGATGTCGGCCGTCTGGTCGGCGTCCTCGGTGGCGATGGTGAGGATCTCGCCGGACTTGAGGTCGACGTCCCTGGCCACGGGCTGGAGCCCGCAGGCCGCCACCCGTACGCGCCAGCGGTGCGCCTCGGTCGTGTTGGCCTTCTGGAGGATGCGCATGCCGAACCGCCACGACAGCGAGACCGTCGTGATGATCACGGCGAGCGCGCCGATCGACAGGGCGAGCGCGCCGAGGCTCCGCTCGCCCTGCATCGTGTGCTCCACGATCATGCCGAGCGCGATGGGGAAGGCGGTCTCGCCGGCCTGGTAGAGGCCCATGAGGACGGTGCCCCAGAGCATGGCGGCGCGGTTGCGGCGCAGCGCGGTCCGCAGGATGTGGGGGGACCCCGCGCCGGGCCGCCCCGTGTCAGTTGTCGTTGTCATCGGGGCCGGGGTGACGGGTGTGGGTGTCTGCGTTGTCATCGAGGTGGCGCGCTATCGCTTCCGGGGTTCGCAGGGTGAACAGGTCTCGGATGGTGACCACAGGACCGTACTCCCGTCGGAGCAGGCCGATCAGCCGTACGGCGAGCATCGAGTGGCCACCGAGGGAGACGAAGTCGCTCACCGCGCTGACCTCGTCGTCGTCCAGGTCCAGGGCTTCGGCGAAGAACTCGCAGACCAGTTCTTCCGTCTCGGTCTCCGGGCCGCGCTCCGCCGCCGTGGTCAGCGCGCCGAGCGGCTTGGCCTCCGGCAGTGCCTTCGTGTCGGCCTTTCCGTTCACGGTCAGCGGGATGCCGTCGACCTGGGCGTAGTGCGTCGGGCGCAGGAAGTCCGGGAGCCCCGCGCCCACCTCGGCGGCGACCGCCGCGAGGTCGAGGCCGTCGAGCACGAGATAGGCGGCGAGCCGGTACGCGCCGTCGACCTGCGGATCGGGCTGCGCGACGGCCGCGACGAACCGGACGGCCGGGTGCGCCGCGAACGCGGCCTCGACCTCGCCCAGTTCGACCCGGTGGCCCCGGATCTTGACCTGCTGGTCGGTGCGGCCCAGGTACATCAGGTTGCCGTCGGGCCGCCGGACCACGAGGTCGCCGGTGCGGTACATGCGCTCGCCCGGTGCGCCGAACGGGCAGGCGACGAAGCGGTGCGCGGTCTGGGCGGGCTGCCCGAGGTAGCCGCGCGCGATGCCGATGCCCGCCACGTACAGCTCGCCCGGCACGCCGTCCGGCAGGGGCCGCAGCCAGGGGTCGAGTACGTACGCGTCGGTGTTGTCGATCGCCACGCCCACCACCGGGTCCTGGCACTCGAAGGTGCCGACGCCGAGGGTGTTGATGGTGTATTCGGTGGGCCCGTAGAGGTTGTAGCCGACGGTTCCCTCGGTCTCGGCGAGGCGCCGCCACAGCGTCGGGGTGACGGCCTCGCCGCCGAGCAGGACCAGCGCGGGCCGCCGCGCGGGGTTGTCGAGCAGGCCCTCGGCGACCAGTTGCTGGGCGTAGGTCGGGGTCACGTTGATGACGTCGATGCCGTGTTCGAGGCAGTACTCGACCAGGCGGGGCGCGTCGCGGCGCAGTTCCTCGTCGCAGATGTGCACCTCGTGGCCGTCGGCGAGCCAGAGCAGTTCCTCCCACGACATGTCGAAGGCGAACGACACGGTGTGCGCGATCCGGAAGACCCGGCCCGGGTGTTCCGCGAGGACCGGCTCGAAGATCCGCCGCTGGTGGTTGACCAGCATGTTGGTGAGGCCCGCGTACTCGGTGACGACGCCCTTGGGCTTCCCGGTCGATCCCGAGGTGTAGATCGTGTACGCGGGGTGCCGCAGCCGGTCCGGATCATCCGGGGCAAACGTCACACAGGGCTCGGCGTCCGGCAGCGGCCGGTCGAGCTCGATCAGGTCGCACACGCCGAAAGCCTCCCCCGTGAGCCGAGGTGCGACGCCGCTCACCGTGAGGATCACGTCCGGCCGGGCGTCCGCGACGATCGCCGCGATCCGCTCGTCCGGGTGGTCGAGCTCCAGCGGTACGTACGCGGCGCCGGCGCGCAGCACGGCGAAGAGCGCCACGATCGAGTCGAGCGAGCGCGGGACCGCGAGGCCCACCGTCGTCTCCGGCCCGACGCCGCGCCCGGCAAGGACGCCCGCCACCGCCCGGCTGCGGTCGCGCAGCTCGGCGAAGGTCATGGTGCCGCCCCGCGCGACGAGCGCGGTCCGCTCGGGGTCGCGGTCCGCCGCCAGGTCGAACCGGTCGACCACGGTGTCCGTCCCGACGTCGGTGCGCTCGCCGGGTTCCGGCCGGGGGGCGAGCCCCGGCAGCGCGCCGAGGGGACCGGCCGCCGAGGCGAGGTCCTGGAGTACGCGCAGGTAGTCGTCGAGGAGCCGCCGGGCGCTCGCGGTGTCGCCGTCGCGGTGCTCCAGCTTGACCGTGAGCCGCTCGCCGGGGGTGACGACCCAGGTGTACGGGTAGTGCGTGGAATCGTCGGCCTTGACGGACGTGATGCCGTGCCGGGCGTTCATCGCGGCGAACGCGTCCATGTCCAGGAAATTCTGGAGGACGAACAGGTTGTCGAAGAGCGTGTCGTGCCCGCTGGCCCGCTGGATCTCGCCGAGGCCGAGGTGCTCGTGCTCCATCGCCTCGACCCTGGCGCTCTGCACGGCCGACAGATACGCGCCGACCGTGTCGCCGGGCCGGGCCCGGGTCCACATGGGCACGGTGTTGAGGAGTACGCCGACGACCTCGGAGAGGCCCTCGCCCTCGCGGCCGGAGACCGTCACGCCGAACACGGCGTCACCGCGTCCGGTACGGGCGCCGAGCAGCAGCCCGAAGGCGCCGGTCAGCACCGAGTTGAGCGTGACGCCGTGCGTCCTGGCCGCTTCCCGCAGCAGTCGCGACTGCTCGGCGGAGAGCGTGTGGACGAGCGCGTCGGGCAGGTCGTCCGAGAGGGACGGCGTGGGCCCGGCGAGCAGCGTCGGGCCCGGGAGCCCCGCCAGGTGCTCCGCCCAGAAGCGCTCCGACGCGGCGGAGTCCTTGGCGTCCAGCGTGCGGGCGTACTCCTCGAAGCCCGGCGTGGCCGGGGAGGCGTCGAGCGGCTCGCCCGCGACGACGGCCTCGTACGCGTCGAAGAGGTCCCGCAGCACGATCTCGCGGGACCAGCCGTCCCAGAGCAGCAGGTGGTAGCTGAGCAGCAGGCCGTCGTGTCCTTCGGGCAGACGGACGACGGTCAGCCGGATCAGCGGCGGCTCGGCCGGGTCGAAGCCCGTGTCGCGGTCCCGGGCGCGCAGCGTGTCGACCTCGGCTTCGGTGGACAGCGACACCGTACGGACGTCGACGCGTCGGCCCGCCTTGAGGAGCTGTACGGGATTGCCGTCGTCGTCCGTCGCGAAGCCCGCGCCCACGACGGGGTGACGGGCGATGACGTGCGCCATGGCTTCGGCCAGGGCGTCGGTGTCGAGGCGCCGGTCGAAGGTGAACCAGCTCTGCGCGACGTAGTGGCCCGCCGTGCCCGCCATCTGGGCCTGGAAGAACAGGCCGCGCTGGAGCGGGGTGACCGGCGCCGTGCGCTCGGCCGTTTCCGCGGTGTCCGCGAGGTGTTCGAGCGCGCTCAGCCAGTGCTGGACGATCTCGTCGGGCACGCCGTCGGCGAGGGTGAACTCGGCGTGCAGGCTGCCGGTCGCCTCGTCGGTCCAGGCGTTGACCTCGACGGCGTACGGGCTGTTCCGGTCGCCGCCGGTGATGCGCGGCACGTCGGATTCGCCGCCCCTGCCGAGGTAGTTGAACAGCACCTGCGGCTGGGCGGTGAGCAGCGGGGCCGTCTGCGGGTTGAGGTACCTGAGCCGGCCGTACGTCGCGTGGCCGCGCTCGTCCGGCTGGCGTTCGGCGACCTCGCGGGCCGCCGCGACGGGGTCGGTGTGCGGGGTCAGCCGCACGGGTGCGATGGCGGTGAACCAGCCGATGGTGCGCGTGTAGTCGTGGTGGTCGAGTGCCGGGACCCGGCCGTGCCGTTCGAGATCGACCGCGAGGTCGGTGGGGGACTCCTGTACGTGGGTCAGCGCGGTCCGCAGCGCGCCGCACAGCAGTTCGGTGAGGCCGAGGCCGAGCGCGGCGGGCGCGGTGCGCGTCACGCGGTCGCTCACCTCGGGCGCGAGCACGGCCGTGGTCTCGCGGAGCGAGCCCGGCGCGGGCAGCGGTGCCGGCGCCTCGAGCGTGCTGATCCACTCCCCGAGGTCCTCGGTGGCCTGCGTGGACGCTACCGCCAGTGCCTCGGCGTACTCGGCGTAGGACGTGGTCGGCGGTGCCAGGTCCTCGCCGCGCAGGGCGGCGGCGAGGTCGTCGAGCAGGATCAGCCAGGAGACCGCGTCGACGGCGAGGTGGTGCGCGGTCACCACCAGGGTCCCGCTCGCCTCCAGCCACGAGAACGCGACGACGCCCCCGGCCACGGGGTCGAGCCGCCCGGCCGCCTCGTCGGCGGCGGACGTCACGTCGGCGGCCGCCGTTCGTACGACCGTGACGTCGCCGGCGGGTTCCGTACGCAGGGACCACACGCCGTGTTCGACGCGCAGCCGCAGCCGGAGCGCGGGATGGGCGGCCACGACGGCGTTCGCGGCGCGCACGGCGTCGGCGTACCCGGTGCCCTCGGGGGCGCGCACCGCTCTGGCCTGGGCGAACCGGTCCAGCGTGCCGCCCAGTTCGCGCTGGCGCAGCATGATGGGCGTGGGCGTCACGGGGCCGTCCTCGCGGCAGCGTACGGGGGCGGGCGTCGTGGGCCGGGGCGCGCTCGACGCCAGCCGCTCGGCGAGCGCGCGCGGCGTCCGGCACAGGAACACGTCCCGCGGCGCGATCGGCAGGCCGAGTGCCCTGGCCCGGTTGATCACGGTGATGGCGACGATGCTGTCGCCCCCCGCCGCGAAGAAGTCGGTGTCGTCGTCGACGGAGGCGCCGGGCAGGGCTTCGGCGAAGACACCGACGAGCGCGGCGAGCGCGGAGCCGCCGACGGCACCCGAAGCTCCGTCCGGCGAGGCAGCGCCCTGCGGAACGTCGTCCTCCGCCGCCCGCGCGGCCAGCGCCTTGCGGTCCAGCTTGCCGTTGACCGTCAACGGCAGTACGTCGATGGGCAGTACGCGCCCCGGCACCATGTGCACCGGCAGCTTCGCGGCCAGCAGGGCCGTGAGGTCGCAGGGCGCCCGGCCCACGACGTGCGCGACCAGGTGATCGCCGCTGTCCGCCACGGTGACGGCCACGTCGACCACGCCGTCGAGTTCCCGTATCGCGGACTCGACCTCGCCGAGCTCGATGCGGAAGCCCTTGAGCTGCACCTGGTCGTCGGCGCGCCCCACGAACTCCAGCTCGCCGTCGAGCGTGCGGCGGGCCAGGTCGCCCGTGTGGTACATCCGCGATCCGTCGCCCGTGAAGGGGTTCGCCACGAACCGGCCGGCCGTGAGCCCCGGCCTGCCCAGGTAGCCGAGCGCCACCTGGTCGCCCGCGACGTAGATGGCACCGACCTGTCCCGGTGCCACCGGCCTGAGCCGGTCGTCGAGCAGATGGGTGACCAGGCCCGGGATCGGCCCGCCGATCGGGCTGACGTCGTCGCCGGGCGCGAAGTCTGCGTCCGTGAGGACCCGGTGGGTGACGTGGACGGTGGTCTCGGTGATGCCGTACATGTTGACCAGCTCGGGCGACGCGGTGCCGTGCCGCTCGACCCAGCCGCGCAGCCGTCCGAGGTCGAGGGCCTCGCCGCCGAAGATGATCCGGCGCAGGGAGGTGACCGGCTCGTCCGCGTGCCGGTCGGCCTCGATGAACCGGTGGAACGCCGACGGGGTCTGGTTGAGCACCGTCACCCCGCGCTCACGGACGAGGCGGTGGAAGTCGACGGGCGAGCGGGTGAGCCCGTACTCCGGCACGAGCAGCTCACCGCCGTGCGTCAGCGCGCCCCACAGCTCCCAGACCGCGAAGTCGAAGGAGAAGGAGTGGAACTGGACCCACACGTCGGACGGCCCGAAGCCCATGTCGGGCCGCGTGTTCGCGAGCAGCGTCACCACGCTGGAGTGCGGCACGGCGACGCCCTTGGGGCGCCCGGTCGACCCGGAGGTGTAGATCACGTAGGCGGGGTCGTGCCATCCGGCGTCGGGCCCGGCCTGCACCGACTGCCCTGCCTCGCCGCCGGGTTCCGGCAGCAGCTCGTCCCCCTGCACGAGCACGCGCGCCGGTACGCCGGCCTTGGCCAGGAGTCCGGTGAAACGGTCCTGCTGCTCGCGTTCGACGAGCACGACCTGCGGGGCCGCGTCGGCCAGGACGTACTCCAGGCGTTCGTCCGGGTAGGCCAGGTCGAGCGGTACGTACGCGCCGCCCGCGGCGACGATCGCGACCAGGGCGACGACCTGTTCGACCGAGCGCGGCACGGCGACGGCGACCCGCTTGCCGGGGCCGACCCCGGCCGCCCGCAGCCGCGCGGCCAAGGCGTCCTTCGCGTGCGCCAGTTCGCCGTACGAGAGGGACCTCGTGCCCCCGTCGAGGGCGCACTGGGTGACGGCCGTGGCGGCCGGATCGCGGCGGGCGGCGGCGTCGAACAGTGCGCCGAGGGTGGTGCGGGTGACGGGCTCGGGGTGCCGGGCGTCCTCGGGCACCACCTCGGTGACCAGGGCGTCCTGCCGGGTGAGCAGGCCGGTGAGGGTCGCGGTGAACGTCCGCAGGATCTCCTGGGCGGACGTCTCCCGCAGGAGTTCACCGTCGTAGATGAGGTTGAAGCGCGGCCCGCCGTCGGCCGTGCGCTCCACGACCAGGGTCAGCGGGTAGTGCGGGGCGCCCTCGTTGACGATGTCGGTGACGGCCAGTCCGGCGTCGGGCGTGCGCAGGTCGGCGACGTCGGTCGCCACGTCGAACACCACCAGGGTGTCGAAGAGGTTGCCCGCGCCGGCCCGGCGGCCGATGCGTGCCAGCGAGACGTGCTGGTGCGGCAGGACCGCGCTCTGGTGCGCGCGCACCGAGGCGAGCAGGTCGCGTGCGGTGGTGCCGGCCGTCCAGCGGGCGCGCACGGGGACCGTGTTGATGAACAGGCCCACCATGTCGCCGATGCCGGGCACGTCCGCGTCGCGGCCGGACACCGTGGAGCCGAAGACGACGTCCGTGCCGCGCAGGATGCCGCCGAGCGTCACCGCCCAGGCGCTGTGCACGGCGACGCTGAGCGGGACACCGGCCGCGCGTACGGCCGCGTCGATGTCGTCGGCGGGCTCCACGGCGGTGTCGGCGAACCGGTCGGAGGGGGTGTGGCCCTCGGCGACCAGGGAGGGTCCCGGCAGTTCGGCGAGTTCCTCGCCCCAGACCCGGTCGCTCTCGTCGTCGTCGCGTCCGGCGAGCCACTTCACGTAGTCGGGGAAGCCGCGCAGCGCGTACACGCTGCCCGGCGCGTGGTATTCGGCGAGGAGCGCGCGGAGCATCGGTGGCACCGACCAGCCGTCGGCGATGATGTGGTGCACAGTCTGCACCAGGACGTTCCTGCCGGCTCCTGCGCGGATCAGCGTGTACCGCATCAGCGGTCCCGTGGCCAGGTCGAATCCGGCGCGGCGGTCGCTCTCGGCGTACGCGCGTATCTCGTCGTCGGTGATGCCGGGGCGCTCCAGCGTGGTGAAGGGCGCCTGGACCCCGCCGTCGAGTACGGAGACGACGCGGCCGTCGGCCAGGGCCACGAAGCGGGCGGCCAGGTTCGGGTAGAGCGTGAGCAGCCGGGTGGCCGCGGCGGCGAGCCGGTCGGCGTCCACCTCGCCGCCGGGCGCGTCCAGCGTGAGGAGCTGCTGCTCGACGTAGGCGCCCGCCGAGTCGTCGTCGAAGACGGAGTGGAAGTACAGGCCTTCCTGGAGCGGCGTCAGCGGCAGGATGTCCCGCAGGGCGGGTCCGTCCAGGTCGTCGACGTCGGCCTGGGTGAGGGGGACGAGGGGGAAGTCGCTGGGGGTGTGACCGCCCTGGTCGAGCGCGGCGAGGGCGGCGAGGGTCTCGCGGAAGTAGCCGCCGAGGACCGTGATGTCGTCGTCGGTGAACATGCCGTCGGGCCAGGAGACGGTGGTGACCAGCTCGTAATCGCCGCCGTCCGCGCCGGGTTCGGCGATCGCGTTGAACTCCAGGGCGCGCGGCAGCCGCATCCTCGGGTCGCGCTTCTCGCCCAACTGCCCGGTGGGGCCGGTGAGCTGCCACTCCCCCGAGGCGCCCGCGTCGAAGCGGCCCAGGTAGTTGAAGAGCACCTGCGGTGCGGGCGTGTCGAAGCCGGTCCCGTGGAGGTAGCGCAGGGCGCCGTGGGAGAGGCCGTTGGCGGGCACGCGGGCGAGGTCTTCCTTGACCGCCTTGAGCGCGGCCGCCAGGTACGCGGGCGCCCGGAAGTCGTCCGTCGCGCCGGGGTCCACGGTCACCGGGAACAGTGTGGTGAACCAGCCCACGGTCCGTGAGAGCTCCGGCTCGAAGCCCGCGGCGTCGGCCACGAACCGCCCTTCGCGGCCGTGCCCCTCCAGCTCGATGTGCGCGAACGTCTGGTCCTGGCCGAGGTCGCGGCGCCACCGGGCGAGGGTGACGGCCAGCGCGGTCAGCAGGACGTCGTTGACGCCCGCGTGGAACTTCGCGGGGACCTCGCCGAGGAGTGCCGCGGTGACCTCGGGGCCCACGGAGACGGTACGCAGCCGCTCGTTCGCCACGGTGTCGGCCCCGGTCAGCGGACGCCTGCCAAGCGGCTCGTCCGCGCCGGGCAGGGGGCGGAGCCAGTGGTCGCGGTCGGCGTCGAACGGGGCGCGTTCGAGGAGCTGCGTCCAGCGCCGGAACGACGTGGTGACCGGGGGCAGCTCGATCGTCTCCCCCACGGTGACCTGCCGCCACGCCGTGGCCAGGTCCTCCATCAGGACCCGCCAGGAGACACCGTCGACGACCACGTGGTGCACGACCACGACCAGTTCGCGGGCCGCGCGGCGCCAGACGGCGCGCAGCATCACGCCGCCCTCCGGGTCGAGCCCCTCGGTGGCGAGCTCGACGCACTCCTCCAGCGGCAGGCCGCTCTCCTGCCAGCTCGCCGTGGCCCGTTCCGCGGACGGGATGACGAAGCTCCAGCGGTCGCCGCACACCAGCTCGGCGCGGAGCATGTCGTGGCGGCGGACCACCGCGGCGAGGATGTCGTCGAGGGCGTCCGCCGTGAGGTCCGCCGGGGTGTTCAGGACCACCGACTGCACGAAGCCGTCGATCGCGTCCGTGGTCTCGCCGAGCCACTGCACGACGGGCGATCCGATGACGGGGCCTGTCGCGACGTCGCCGTGGTCGACCGTGGCGACGTCCTCGCGGCTCGCCACGGCCGCGAGGGCGCCGACGACTCCGTGGGTGAAGATCTGCCGGGCGGTGACGTAGAGACCTGCCTCGCGCAACGCGCTGAGCAGTGAGATCGCCAGGATGCTGTCGCCGCCGAGGGCGAAGAAGTCCTGGTCGACGCCGACTTCGTCGAGTTGGAGCAGTTCCGCGACCGCCGTGCAGACCACGCGTTCGTTCTCGGTGGACGGGGGCGCGAGCGCGGCCGCCTCGGTGACCGGCTCGGGCAGGGCGCGCCGGTCGACCTTGCCGTTGGCGGTGAGCGGGAACTCCGGCACCACGACGACGTGGGCGGGCACCATGTACTCGACCATGTGCTCGGCGGCCCATGCCTTGACGGCGTCCGCCCGCAGGTCCTCGCTCCCGGCGGCCGGGATCACGTACCCCACGAGGTAGGTGCCGCCCGCCGCGTTCTTCTTGGCGACGACGCAGGTGTGCCGTACCGCGGGGTGTTCGGCGAGGCCGACCTCGACGTCCTCGATCTCCAGGCGCATGCCGCGGATCTTGATCTGGTTGTCGGCCCGGCCGAGGAAGTCGAGGGAACCGTCGGGGGCGAACCGGGCGAGGTCACCGGTGCGGTAGAGCCGGGAGCCGTCGTCGGCGAAGGGGTTGGCCACGAACCGGGAGGCCGTCAGGCCGGGCGCGTTGACGTATCCGCGCCCCAGGAGGAGGCCGCCCACGTACAGTTCGCCGCCGACCCCGACCGGTACCGGGCGCAGCTCGTCGTCGAGTACGTACAGCTGCGTGTTGGGGTTGGCCCTGCCGATCGAGGTCGACAGGCGTTCCGCCGCGCCCCGGTAGATGACGTGGGAGACGCCGATGGTCGTCTCGGCGGGGCCGTAGCCGTGGTACATCGGTATGTCGAGGCGGGTGCGGAACCGGTCGTACAGCTCCGAGGTGAGGACCTCGCCGCCGCACCACACGTGCCGCAGGCTGTCGAGCGCGTCGGAGTCGCCGGCGATCTCCAGGAGTACGTCGAGCATCGACGAGACGAGGTACGTGAACGTGACGCGCTGCTCGGCGATGACGGCGAGGAGGTGGTGCGGGTCGCGCTCGCCGCCGGGCCGCAGGACCACGAGCCTGCCGCCGCTGACCAGGGGCAGGAAGATCTCGTTGATGGAGATGTCGAAGGAGAGCGGCGCCTTGAACAGCGAGGCGTCGTCGGGGCCGAAGCCGAGGATCTCGTCGACCTGCCAGAGCAGGCGCTCGCTGATCGCCGCGTGACGGATCATGGCGCCCTTGGGGCGTCCGGTCGAACCCGACGTGAAGATGACGTAGGCGAGGGAGTCGCCGGGGGCGGCGATCCCCGTCTCCTCGGTGGGGTGGTCGCAAAACCGCCAGTCGCCGAGGTCGACGGCCACGGCTTCCGGTTCGTCAGGGGCGTGCTCGCCCGAGGCGTTGAGCTGGAGGACGACGCGGGCGTCCTCGATGACGACGGCGCGGCGCGCGGCGGGCCACTGCGGGTCGAGCGGGACGAACGCGCAGCCCGCCTGGAGGACGCCGAGGAGCCCGATCACCATGTCGGCCGAGCGGCCGAGGGAGATGCCGACGACCTGCTCGGCGGTGAGCCCGCGCGCGATCAGGTGGTGGGCGAGCTGGGCGGAGCGCTCCGCCGCCTGGCGGTACGTCAGGGACCGGTGCTCGTCGACGACGGCGATGGCGTCGGGCCTGGTCCGCGCCTGCTCGCGGAACATCTCGACGATGGTCGGGCGGACCCGCTCGGCGTCGGTGTCGTTCCACTCGGCGAGGGCCGCGAGCCTGGCCGCGGGGCCGGACGGGCCGATGGTGCCGAGAGTCCTGTCGGGGAAGTCGGCCAGGTCGTCGAGGGCGAGCTGCGCGTCGGCGAGGTCGACGCCTTCGGGGACGGCGATGCTCCGGCCGTCGTCACCGACCGGCCAACCGCCGGTTCCGGTGCCGCCGTTGTCCGCCCAGGCCAGGACGTCGGCGAAGAGCGTGCCGGGCGCGAGGTCGATGCCGTCGGGAGAGCGGCCCGTCGCCCAGTACGACAGGCCTATCGCGCACGCTTCGGCGATGGCCCGGTCGGAGTGGTCACCGGTCCGCCGGCGCACCGCCGCCAGACGCTCGGGGGCAAGCAGTACGAGGCGAGCGCTCGGTTCGGTCATCGAAGACTCAGCGTCCTTCCACAGCATAGAAGTTAGGTTAACCTAACTTAGGATCACCTAACACCCCTGGTGAGGGCGCGTTCGACCACACTTCCCGGCGTGGCTAACTGCCCTCGCGCCAGGCCCGCCACAGCCGGGCGTACCGGCCGCCCAGGGCCACGAGGTCGTCGTGCGTGCCCTGCTCGACCACACGGCCCGCGTCAAGGACGGCGATCCGGTCCGCGGCCATCGCCTGCGTCAGCCGGTGGGCCACGAACAGCGTGGTGCGCCCCGCGCACGCGGCGAGCACCGCCCGCTCCAGCTCCGCGGCGCCCTCACTGCCCGCCTCCGCGGTCGACTCGTCGAGCACCACCACCGGCGCCCGGCCGAGCACCAGTCTGGCCAGGGCGATCTGGGCGACCTTGGTGACGTCCAGGCGTTCGCCGCCCTCGCCGACCATGGTGTTCAGCCCCTCGGGCAGCGCCTCGACCCAGTCCCCGGCACCGACGGTGCGCAAGGCGTCCATCAGTTCGGCGTCGGTCGCGTCCGGCGCGGCCAGGCGCAGGTCGTCCGCGAGCGGCCCGGAGAACACGTGCGTCTCCTGCGTCAGGATGCTCACCAGGGCCCGCGCCGCGGCCTCGTCCAGCTCCGCCAGATCCTGCGACCCGATGCGCACGGAACCGGCCTGCGGGGTGCCGATGCCCGCGATCAGCGCGGCAAGGGTCGACTTCCCGGCCCCCGTCGCGCCCACCAGGGCGAGCGAACCGCCCGCCGGGATCGTCAGGCCGACGTCCTTGAGGACCGGCTCCTCGGTGTCCGGATAGCTGAACGTCAGCCCTTCGACCGTCACCGGGTACGCCAGGGCCTTCGCCGGCTCCACGGACGCGTCGCCGACGAGCCGGTCCTCCGCGGACTCCCCCAGCACGCCGACGAGCCGGGTCAGGCTGGCGCCCGACTTCTGCGCCTCGTCGAAGGTGAACATGATGGCGCCCAGCGGCGTGAAGAGCCGGTGGAACATCAGCGGGGCCGCCGACACCTCGCCCAGGGTGGCCGCGTCGGCCTCCAACAGGGCGTATCCGACCACGAGGATGAGGACGAGGCCGATGAACTCGGCCCGGTTCTCCCTGCCGACGAACCGTCCGAAGAACCGGAACACGTCGACACCGAGGTCCCGCACCCGCCACGACTCCTGGGTGACCTTCTCGCGGAAGGCGCCCTCCAGGCGGTACGCCCGCACCGTGTCGATCCCGTCCAGACCGCTGATCAGCGCCTGCGCCCGGTCGGCCTGGGCCACCCGCTGCTTGCGGTAGAGCGGGGCGGAGCGGGGCAGGTACCAGCGCAGGGCAAGACCGTACGCGGGCAGCGCGGCGGCGCCCGCCAGACCGAGCCGCCAGTCCAGGCCGAACATGCCGACCGTGGCGATGGCGACGAGCACCCCCGCGGAGAACACCGTGGGGATGGCCGTACGGATGCCCTTGGACAGGACGGCTACGTCGTCGCCGACCCGGGAGAGCACATCCCCGCGGCCGACCTGCTCTATCCGCGCGCTCGGCATCCCGAGCACCGCGCGGACGGCGCCTTCCCGCAGCCGCGCGAGCAGGTCCGCGCCGAGCCGTCCGATCAGGTACGTCGACACGGCGGTGGCCGCCGCGCCGAGCAGCGCGGCGGAGCCGAGCAGGACCGCGATCGTGACCAGGACCGAGCGCGACTCGCCCTCGACCACCGCGTCGACCACCCGGCCGAGCAGCAGCACGGGGAGCACTTGGAGCGCCGCCCCGGCCACCGTGGTGAGCACGGTGGCCGCGGTCAGCCACGGCATCCGGCGGCAGTGTGTCCCGACCCAGCGGCTCGCCTCGCGTCCGCCCGCCGTGCGCAGGGTGGCCGGGGGTACGCGCGTGTCCGTGCTGCTCACACTCAGTCGACCGACTTCACGAGCTCGTCGATGGCGTACGGCAGGGAGAGCGCCGTGCCCTGGGACATGGCCGCGCCGACCGCCGGGCCCTCACTGTCGAGCAGGTAGGAGACCTTGCCCTTCTTGGCGGCGTCGAGGTTGGCGAAGAGCTTGTCCTTCTTGATCGTCTTCGTGTCCGCGGCGTCGTTGATGACGATGACGCGGTCGACGTCGACCAGATCGATGCGCTCGGGCGAGAGTTCGGTGGAGAACTTGCCGCCGGCGACCTTGTCGATCTTCGTCTGGTACTTGAAGCCCATGCCCGTCAGGAGCCGTCCGCGCACGTCGGTGGAGGTGAAGGGGTTCACGGCATCCTTGTACCAGGACAGCGCCACGGCGGTCTGGTCCGCGAACTTCGGGTGCGCCTTCTTGGCCGCGGCGAGCTTGTCCTCGACGCCCTGGACGAGGTCCTTGCCCTTGTCCTCCTTGCCGAGCGCCTTGGCGATGTGCACCACGTTGTCCTGCCAGGGGGCGCTGAACAGCTCCTTCTCGCCCTTGGTCCGGCCGACCGTCGGAGCGATCTTGGAGAGCTTGTCGTAGCCGGCCTTGTCGATCTCGGAGTAGACCGCGACGATCAGATCGGGCCGCAGGGCCGCGATCTTCTCGTAGTTGGGGCCGGAGTCACCGTTCTCCATGACGACCTCGGGCTTGGTGTCGCCCCACTTGTCCTTCACCCAGGGCCACTGGGTGTTGATGTCGGGGGACTTGCCCGCGGGGTTCGGGTACTGGTCGACCATGCCGACCGGCTTGGTGCCGAGCGCGAGGACGGCCTGGTCGTCCGTGTAGCCCACGGTGACGATCCGCTTCGGCGCCTCGGTGACCTTCGTGGTTCCGAACGCGTGCTCCACGCTGACGGGGAACGAGCCGCCCGAGGCGGCGGCCGGCGCCTCGTCGCCCCCCTTGTCCCCCGAGTCGGAGCCGCACCCGGCGAGGAGGCCGACGCCGAGGGTCGCGGCGGTCACGGTCGCCGCCAGCCGCTGCCACGGCTTCGTGAGCGTCGTTCGATGGAGGAGCATCCGGAATCCCTTGCTTTCGCGCTGTCCGCTACGCCCCGAGTAAGGGCAGCCAACCTTAACCCGAGGTGATGAGGTTAGCCTAGCCTTACTCTCTCATTCCGGGCGCGGGTCAGTCGAGTTGTACGTGCGTACGGCCGATCGGCACGATGAGCGGGCGGTCGCCCACCGGGTCGTCGACCACCCTGGCGCGCAGTCCGAAGGCCTCTTCCAGCAGCTCCGCGGTGATCACGTCGCGCGGATGACCCTGCGCCAGGATCGCCCCCTCGCGCATCACGACGAGGTTGTCGCTGTAGCGCGTGGCCAGGTTGAGGTCGTGCAGCACCATGACCACCGTGCGGCCCGACTCGTGGAGGTCGTCCACCAGGTCGAGCACGTCGATGGCGTGCGCCAGGTCCAGATAGGTCGTCGGCTCGTCGAGGAGCAGCAGATCGGTGCCCTGGGCCAGGGTCATCGAGATCCAGACGCGCTGGCGCTGACCGCCGGAGAGCGAGTCGACGGGGCGGTCCGCGAGGTCGGCGACCCCGGTCATGGCCAGGGCCTTCGCCACGACGTCCGCGTCGTCCGAGGACCATTGCCGCAGCCAGCTCTGGTGCGGATGGCGGCCCCTGGCGACCAGGTCGGCCACCGTGAGCCCCTCCGGCGCGACCGGGGCCTGCGGCAGCAGCCCGAGCTTCTTCGCGACGGTCCTGGTCTTGAGCCGGGCGATGTCCTCGCCGTCCAGGACGACGGTGCCCGCGGTCGGTTTGAGCAGCCGCGTCAGGGTGCGCAACAGGGTCGATTTGCCGCAGCCGTTGGGGCCGATGATCGTGGTGATCACTCCGGGCGGGATCGTCACGTCGAGGCCGTCGATGACGACCCGGCCGCCGTATCCGACCGTGACGCCTCTGGCGGCGAGCCGTGGGACGTCGGCGGCCACGGCGTCGACTGCGGGCCGGGCGTCGACGGTGGTCCCGACGTCGACGGCGGTCCCTGATTCGGCCTGGGTGATGTACTGAGCGGCCACGAGCCCCCCTGTATTAGGTATGGCTGTATTAGGTATGGCTAACCTTGGCATTATCTATCTGAGGTTCGCCCGCACCAACAAGTAGACGAGGAACGGCCCGCCGATCGCGGCGGTCACCACGCCGACCGGCAACGCGATCGGCAGCGCCGTACGGGCGGTCAGGTCGGCGCCGATCAGGAGCAGCGCCCCGACCAGGCCGGAAGCCGCCAACGGCGGGGTGGGGCAGCGCGCCAGACGCATCGCCACCTGCGGCGCGACCAGCGCGACGAAGGGCACGGGGCCGGCCGCGCTCACCGCGACGGCGGCGAGCAGAACGGCGCAGAGCAGCAGGACCGCCCGCACCGTCGAGTGCCGTACGCCGAGGCCGGCGGCGACGTCGTCGCCCAGGAGCAGGGGCTTGAACTGGAACGCGACGGCCGTCACGATCACCAGCAGGGCGAGCGAGCACCACAGCGCCACCCACACCTCGTCCCAGGAGCGGTTGTCCAGCGAGCCGACCAGCCAGGCCTGCGCGCGGGCCACGTCGCGGATGTCGGCCATGACGAGGAGCCAGGTCGTGATCGCCTCCATCACGGCGCTCACCGAGATGCCGATGAGGATGAGCCGGAAGCCGTCGATCCCGCGCCGCCAGGCCATGAAGTAGACCAGCAGGCCCGTGCCGAGGCCGCCCGCGAGCGCCGCCGCGGAGAGCCCCACGGAGCTGACGACCGCCGCGGTGGCCCCGCCCGACACCGTCACGAGGCAGACGGCGACCGCGCTCGCGCCGCCGGTGACGCCCAGAATGTCCGGGCTGGCCAGGGGGTTGCGGGCGATGGACTGCGTGAGCGCCCCGGACACGCCGAGCGCGACGCCCACGACGAGCCCGGCCATGGCCCGCGGCATCCGTAGGTCCATGACCACGAACTCGTCGACCTGCTCGCCCCTGCCGACGATCGTGGCCATCACCCGGGAGAGCCCGATGGGGAAGTCGCCGATGCTGATGGAGAGGCAGAACACCACGAAGGTCGCCGCCGCGAGGAGCAGCGTGACCAGGAGGACGTAGGGCCGCCAGACGAACGACACCTGGCCGAGCCGCACGCCCGGCGTCACCGATGACTTCACGTCCGTACCGCTCACGCCCGTACTCACGTCCGTCCCGTTCACGCGTCCCCGTGTCTCGCTCATGCGCTCTTGAACTTTCCGCGCCAGACCAGGGCCGCGAAGAACGGGGCGCCCAGGAGGGCGACGACGACTCCGGCGTCGAGCTCGCCGGGGCGCACCACCAGCCGCCCCACGATGTCGCAGACCAGCAGGACGAGGGCGCCGAGCAGACCCGCGTACGGCACGAGCCAGCGGTAGTCGGGGCCTGTCAGGTACCGGGCCACGTGGGCGACCATGAGCCCGACGAAGGCGATGGGGCCGCACGCCGCGGTGGCCGCTCCCGCGAGCAGGGTGATGGCGACGATGCCGACGGTCCGGCTCAGCGCGATGTTCACGCCGAGTCCGCGCGCCACGTCCTCGCCCAGGTTGAGCAGGTTGAGGGCGGGCAGCGTGGTGAGGGCGAGGACGAGTCCCACGGCGATGAACCCGGTCACCGGCCAGATGACGTCGAACTTGACGCCGGCCACGGAGCCCGCGTTCCAGAACCGCAGCGCGTTGAGCGACTTCTGGTCCGAGAGCGCGACCGCGGTGGTCATCGCCGCGAGGAAGACGGTGATGCCCTGCCCGGCCAGCGCGAGCGTCAGCGGGTTCCCCGCCCCGCGGCCGATGCTCGCGAGGCCGAACACGACGACCCCGGCGACCGCCGCGCCCAGGAAGGCGAACCAGACGTACTGGAAGGGGCTGGAGAAGCCGAAGACCGCGGTCACGAACACGACGGCGAAGGACGCCCCCGCGTTCACGCCGAGCAGTCCCGTGTCCGCGATGGGGTTGCGCGTGTAGCCCTGGATCAGCGCGCCGCCGACCCCGAGGGCGATGCCAGCCACGACCGCGAGCACGGTCCGGGGCACGCGCACCGTCTCCACGATGAGCCTGATCTCGGTGAGCCGCCGGTCGGCGTCGGGCTCGGCGAAGAGCCCGTGCCACACCTCACCGGGGGTCAGCGCTCGCGCGCCGACGGCCAGCGACACCGCCGCCGCGACGACGAGGAGCACGGCGAGCGCGCCGAGTCCCGCAAGCCGCCGCCGTCGGCCTCCCGTTGTACCCCCGGCCGTGGCCGCGGGGCGCTTCACCGCAGTCGTGCTCATGACGACGTACGTTATCGGGTGGTGCTGCCGGTACCGTCGGCGACCGCCGTCGCCCCGTCGGTGGCGGGCGCGGCACGCCGGTCGAGCACCGAGTCCAGTATCTCGCCGACCCGGATCGCGATGTTGGACAGCAGGGACGAGGTGATGCCGTGCGTGTGCTCGGTGCCGCCCTGGAGGTAGATGCCGCAGGTCAGTTCGGGGTCGGTCGCCACGCGGTAGTCGCGCTCGACGCGGACGCGGCCCGCCTCGTCGCGCAGGCAGCGGCCGGCGACGTCGCCGAGCAGGCCGAGCGGGTCGGCGGGGCTGTAGCCGGTGGCGCACACCACGACGTCGGCGTCGAGGTGGGTCTCCTCGCCCGTGACGAGGGACGTCACGGTGGCGCGGACCGTGTCCTGCGCCTCCTTGACCTCGGAGAGCCGGGAGACGTTGAGGAAGCGCAGCCGCTCGGTGCCGAGGACCTTCTCCTGGTACATCTGCCGGTACAGGTCGTCGATCAGATCGATGTCCACCACGGAGTAGTTGGTGTTCCCGTGGTAGTCCATCAGCCGGCTCTTCACGCCCTCCGGAGCGGCGTAGTACTCGTCGACCGCCCCCGGGTCGAAGATCCGGTTGGCGAAGCTGCTGTCGTCGGCGGGGCTGTAGCCGTAGCGCGAGAAGACGGCGCAGATCTCGGCCTCGGGGAAGCGGCGGTGCAGGTAGGCCACGTTCTCCGCGGCGCTCTGCCCGGCGCCCACGACGACGAACCGCGTGGGGTTCGTGCCCTCGATCTCGCCGACCTTCATGAGCAGTTCGGAGTTGTGCCAGACGCGGTCGCCGCGCTCGACGCCTTCCGGCACGAGGGGACGCAGGCCGGTGCCGATGACCAGGTTGCGGGCGCGGTGGACCGCGAGGCCCTCCGCCGACCGGACCGTCACGTCGAGGAACTCCACGACTCCGTCACGGACGTGCGGCGTGACGCCGACGACCTCGTGGCCGTAGGAGACCATGTCGTCGACCTTGGCCGCGGCCCACTCCAGGTAGTCGTGGAACTCCACGCGCAGCGGGAAGAGGTTCTTGTGGTTGATGAAGTCGGTCAGCCGCCCCTTGGCCTTCAGGTAGCACAGGAAGCTGAACTCGCTCGTGGGGTTCCGCTGCGTCACCAGGTCCTTCAGGAAGGACACCTGCATGGTCGCGTCGTCGATGAGCATGCCGCGGTGCCAGCCGAAACGCGGCTGCTGCTCGAAGAAGTGAGCGGTGACCGCCTCCTGCCTGCCGACGCCTGCGTTGTGCTCGTTGAGCGCGATCGCCATGGCCACATTGGACGGTCCGAAACCGATTCCGATGAGGTCGTGGACCAGTGGTGCGTCGTCAGGAAGAACCTGTGACATGTCTCTCCCAATCGTGCGGGGAAGCCGCCTGTCAGGCGTGGGGACGGTACGTGGAGCGGGCACGCCGACGGAGTGGCGCCACCAAACTTAGGTGAGCCTAAGCTAATCGCATCACCCTGTCGATAGGCAAGGTGACCGACGGCGAACAGGCCCTGGTCAACTGGGGCTCCGTACGAGCCTGTTGCAAACTAAGGTAAGCCTTGCTTAACTCAGTACTGGCCAAATCCCTGCCCAGAGGAGGAACCCCCATGCGGGTCGTCATGTTCGGTTACCAGACCTGGGGCCACCGCACCCTGCAAGCCCTGCTGGAGTCCGAGCACGACGTGGTCCTTGTCGTGACGCATCCCAAGAGCGAGCACGCGTACGAGAAGATCTGGAGCGACTCCGTCGCCGACCTCGCCGAGGAGCACGGCGTCCCGGTGCTCATCCGCAACCGGCCCGACGACGAGGAGCTGTTCGCGCGCCTCAAGGAGGCCGACCCGGACATCATCGTGGCCAACAACTGGCGTACGTGGATTCCCCCGCGGATCTTCGGCCTGCCCCGCCACGGCACCCTGAACGTCCACGACTCGCTGCTGCCGAAGTACGCGGGCTTCTCCCCGATCATCTGGGCGATGATCAACGGTGAGCCCGAAGTGGGCGTGACCGCGCACATGATGGACGACGAGCTGGACGCCGGCGACATCGTCCGGCAGGAAGCCGTCCCGGTCGGTCCGACGGACACCGCGACCGACCTCTTCCACAAGACGGTCGACCTGATCGCCCCCGTCACCATCGGCGCGCTCGACCTCATCGCGTCCGGGCGCACCGAGTTCACCAAGCAGGACCGCTCCCAGGCCAGCTTCTTCCACAAGCGCTCCGCCGAGGACATCCGCGTCGACTGGACCTGGCCGGCCGAGGATCTGGAGCGCCTGATCCGCGCCCAGTCCGCGCCGTACCCCAGCGCCTACGCCTTCCACAAGGGCAAGCGGCTCGAAATCGTCACCGCGGTGGTCTCCGAGGGCCGCTACGGCGGTACGCCCGGCCGCATCTTCTACCGCGAGGGCGACGGCGTGGTGGTCGTCGCCGGAGCCGATGCCCGCACCGGCCGCAACCACGGCCTGGCCATCACGCGCGTACGGACCGAGGACGGCCGGGAGCTGCCCGCCACGGAGTACTTCACCACCATGGGCGGCTACCTCACCAGCCGCCCCTGACCCTCCCCCGCCGCGCCCGCGGCCCGGCTCACCCCGCCGCCGCGAGCACCAGCGGAAGGACCTGGTCGGCGCCCGCTCTGCGCAGCAGGCGGGCGGCGACCGCCAGGGTCCAGCCGGAGTCCGTGCTGTCGTCCACGAGCAGCACGGGCCCCGGAGCGGCGGCCAGGGCGCCCGCGAGCTCATCGGAGACGGCGAAGGCACCGGACAGGGCTCTGAGACGCTGGGCGGAGTTGCTGCGGCGGGCCGCGTGCGCGCCCTGTGCCCCGGTGTACGTCAGCGTGCCCAGGAAGGGCAGGCGGCCGATGGACGCGATGCCCTGGGCGAGCGAACCGACCAGTTGCGGCCGGGACAGCGACGGCACGGCGACGACGCCCACCGGCCGCGCCGGGGCGTCATCGGCCCCCGAGGCCCAGCCCGCGCCGGAGCGCGCCCAGTCCGCGAGGACGTCCACGGCGGCGCGCAGGACGTCGTCGGGGACGGGGCCGTCGGGCGCGTTCTCCGCGAGCAGCGGCCGCAGGCGGTTGCCCCAGCCGATGTCCGAGAGCCGTCCGATGGCGCGTCCGGTGGAGCACTGCTCCTTCGCCGGGATGCGCCCCTTGAGGTCGACGCCGAGGGCGGGCATGCCCGTCGGCCACATGCGGCGCGGCTCGACCTCCACGCCCGGGCGGTCCAGCTCCTTGGCCGCCCCGGTCAGCGTCTCGGCCGATACGGCCGAATCCGCCCAGGGACCCGCGCAGCTGTCGCAGCGGCCGCAGGGAACCGCCCCCTCGTCGTCGAGCTGCCGGCGCAGGAACTCCATGCGGCACTCGGTCGTGCTCACGTAGTCCCGCATGGCCTGCTGCTCGGCCGCCCGCTGCTTCGCCACCCAGGCATAGCGCTCGGCGTCGTACATCCAGTCGGCGCCCGTGGCCGTCCAGCCGCCCTTGACCCGCTTGACCGCGCCGTCGACGTCGAGAACCTTCAGCATGGTCTCCAGACGGGTGCGCCTGAGGTCCACCGACGCCTCGAGGGCCGGTACGGACAGCGGTCGGCCCGCGTCCGCGAGAGCCGCGAGGGTCTGCCGCACCTGCGTCTCGGGCGGGAAGGCCGTGTCGGCGAAGTAGCGCCAGATGGCCTCGTCCTCCTTGCCGGGGAGAAGGAGGACGTCGGCGTGCTCGACGCCGCGGCCCGCGCGCCCGACCTGCTGGTAGTACGCGATCGGCGAGGACGGCGAACCGAGGTGGATCACGAAGCCCAGGTCCGGCTTGTCGAAGCCCATGCCGAGCGCCGACGTGGCGACCAGTGCCTTGACGCGGTTCTCCTGGAGGTCGGTCTCGGCCTGGAGCCGGTCGGCGTTCTCCGTGCGCCCCGTGTAGGAAGCCACGTCGAAGCCGCGCTGGCGCAGGAAGGCGGTGGCCTCCTCGGCCGCGGCCACCGTGAGCGCGTAGATGATCCCGGAGCCTTGCAGCGCCGACAGGTGCTCGGCCAGCCAGCCCAGGCGGTGCGCGGCGTCCGGCAGCCGGACCACGCCGAGCCGCAGGCTCTCCCTCTCCAGCGTGCCGCGCAGCACCAGGGCCTCGCCCGCGCCCGTGCCGAGCTGCTCGGCCACGTCCGCGGTCACCCGTGCGTTCGCCGTCGCGGTGGTGGCGAGCACCGGGACGCCCTCGGACAGCTCGGCGAGCATCGCGCGCAGCCTGCGGTAGTCGGGCCGGAAGTCATGGCCCCAGTCGGAGATGCAGTGCGCCTCGTCGACCACGAGCAGGCCGGTCGTGGCCGCGAGCTCGGGGAGCACCTGCTCGCGGAAGTCCACCGAGTTGAGCCGCTCGGGGCTGACCAGGAGGACGTCGGTCTCGCCGCGCTCGACCTCTCCGTAGATGGTCCCCCACTCCTCGGGGTTGGCGGAGTTGATGGTCCTGGCCCGGATTCCGGCCCGCGCCGCCGATTCGACCTGGTTGCGCATGAGCGCGAGCAGCGGCGAGATGATCACCGTGGGGCCCGCGCCGCGACGGCGCAGCAGGGCGGTCGCGACGAAGTACACCGCCGACTTGCCCCAGCCGGTGCGCTGCACCACCAGGGCGCGTCTGCGCTCCTTCACCAGCGCGGCCACGGCCTGCCACTGGTCCTCGCGCAGCCGCGCCGCACCGCTCGGATCGCCGACGAGATCGGCGAGGATTGCATCGGCTTCGGCGCGGAGCTCCAGATCGTCCATGCCCCCATGCAACCCGATGCCACTGACAATCGGCCACTTCACCGCCGCCGCCCGCCCGCGCCCCGGTGGTCACGGACCGTCCGTGCGGGCGTGGCGGGCCTCTGAACACGGCTCTGTACACAACCGCGATGAGCGTCGAGGGCCGTGAAGTGGGGAAGGATATTCACGACGCATCGTCCGATACCGGCGTGCGGCCCCAATTGTTCATTGCCGCGAGCCGGTGCGGCGGGAAGAATTGGAACCGATCCCCCGCGCGGTCCGCGACCCGCCGAAGCCATGTCGTGGCGCGCTCCCGCAGTCCCATCCCGCCCTCCGTGCGGGCGCAGCCGAAGGGAGGACCGTGACCTTCGGATTCGCCTCGTTCGAGGAGACGCACAGGGCCGATGAGACGCCCGGGGCCGAGGAGGCGCGTGAGGCGTCCGAGCGCCCGGGCGCCTGGCCGGCCTCCACCGCGGCCGAGATGCCCGTCGACTCCGCGCACCGGCTGGCCCGGATGCTCGAACCGGAGGAGTGGGCAGCCGCGGGCATCCCGCTGCTGCGCAATCCGCGCGAGGTCGTGAGCGGCCTGCACTTCCGGCACCGGCCCGGCCCCGCGACGGCGGTCGTGGCCGTGCTCGACGCCGACGAACGGCTCTGTGCGAGCGCCTCGTTCAGCCGGCGCGCGGCGGTGACCGACGGCTGGGTCTTCCGCAACGCCCTGCTGTCGCAGTTGCGCCGGGTCATCCCGCACGATCTGCGGCGCCGCACCCCGGTGCGCACGGCCGTGCTGCTCTACTGCCGTGAGGGCGACGCGCGTTGGACCCCGGAGGACGGTGCCTGGATGTGGGGCCTGCGCGACGCCTGCACACTGCACGGACTGCGCTGCGGGGCCTACATCACACTGACCCGCGACGGCTGGCAGGTGTGCGGCGAGGGACGCGGCGGTCGCCGCCCCAGCGCCGGTTCGCGCCCCGAGCCCCTGACCGGAGCCGATCCCCCGGCGAACCGCACCGGAGGCGCGGCGTCGGAGATGCTCCACCGGACGGCGGCACGCTGAGACCGCGTGACCTATGACCGCGCCACGCTGAGACCGCGTGACCTATGACCGCGCCACGCGGACACGGCAAGGCCGCGCCGAACGGCACGTGTTCACGTACCGGTCAGCGCGGACTCCGCAGCGGCGTGGCGGCCGGGCGTGAGCGTCAGGCGCTCGCGCCCAGCGTCGAGTTGATCCGCTGCGGGTCCCCGCACACGATCAGCAGGACGCCTGCCCGGGTGGCGGCCTTGGGGAGCGCGGCGAGCGCGCTCTCCTCGCCGCCGTTGACGGCGACGACGACCACGGGCCGGGCCGCGGCACGGTCGAGGGCGGCGGCGTCCGCGTAGAAGACGTCGTCGCCCGCGTCGTGCTGGGCCCAGTAGGCGGCCTCGCCGAAGGACAGCTCGTGCGTGGCCCACGGGTGCGGGTCGCCGATGGTGATCACCAGGACGTCCCCGGGCGCCCGGCCGGCGTCCAGGAGCAGGTCGACCGCCTCTTCGGCCGCGTCCAGCGCGCCCTCGGCCGAGGCCGGGATGAGCTGGATCTGCGGGGCCGAAGCGGTGGCACCGTCGGCGGGAGCCGCGGCGGCCACCGGGGCCGCGCTGCTCGGGGCGGGGGCGGCCGGGGCCGCGGGTCCTGGCTTGGCGGCCGCGGCGTGCGGCGCGCGCTGCGCCGGCGGCATCGGCCTGGCAGGGCCCGGACGGCCGGGGCGCGGCGGTGCCGCGGGACGCGGACCGGGTACGGGGCGGGGGGTCGGCGCTGTGCGGCCGCTGGCCGGCGTGGCGCTGGGACCCTGGGCACTCTCGGGAATCTGAGGCTCCTCGGGCAGGAGAGGCATGAAGTGTTGTCTATCAAACGCCGACGCGAATCGCGTCGGCGGGTGGCACAAAAGTGCGGCCGGAAGCGCCGGTAAAGGGTCAGAACTCAAAGCCGAGCTGGCCCTCGATTTCCGGAACATTTCCGTCCGCCCAGCTGCGGGCCTTCTTGAGGTGCCGCCACTGGGGCAGCGCATCAAGATACGCCCACGAAAGCCGGTGGTACGGGGTGGGGCCCCGCTCCGCCAGCGCGGCCTTGTGTACCGGCGACGGATAGCCGGCATTGGCCGCGAAACCGAAGTCTGCATGGTCGATGCCCAGTTCGGCCATCATTTTGTCGCGCCGGACCTTGGCGATCACCGAAGCCGCGGCGACGGCCACACAGGACTGGTCCCCCTTGATCACCGTACGGACCCGCCAGGGAGTTCCGAGGTAGTCGTGCTTGCCGTCGAGGATGATCGCGTCCGGACGGACCGGCAGCCCCTCGAGAGCGCGCACCGCGGCGAGCCGAAGCGCCGCCGTCATGCCCATCTCGTCGATCTCCTCGTGCGAGGCGTGACCGAGGGCGTGCGAGGTGACCCAGCCCTCCAGCTCCTGGGCGAGCGCGGTGCGCCGCTTGGGGCTGATCAGCTTGGAGTCGGTGAGGCCCTCGGGGGGCCTGCGCAGTCCCGTGACCGCCGCGCAGACGGTGACCGGTCCTGCCCACGCACCGCGCCCGACTTCGTCGACACCGGCGACGATCTTCGCTCCGGTGGTGGCGCGCAGGGAGCGCTCGACGGTGTGGGTGGGTGCTTCGTACGGCATGGCGCTAGCAAGCCTACGCCGCCCGGGGCCGCCGGTGACACCCGGCTCCCCGTAAGCCCGCGGAGGATCTACGAGACCCCGTCCCGGCACGGCTCAGCGGCGCAGCAGCGGCACCATCACCTGGTCGATGAACGCCTCGAACTCCTCGTCCGTCCATTCGCTCCCGCACACCTTGGAGCGGTACATCAGCATGGCGGGAATGACGTCGCAGACATAGGCGCCCGTAGCGCCGGGGCGGACCTCTCCGCGCTCGATTCCACGCCGTATGACTTCCTTGATCAGTTGCACGCCCGGATTCACGACGCCTTCGAAGATCACGTCATGGAAGCGTTCGGCCGTTGTCGTGTCGCATTCGTGAAGCACCGCGCGCAGCGCGTATCCGGGGCGTGAATACATCGCCTCCCGCATCCGGCCGCACAGCTCCAGAAGATCGTCCCGGACGCTTCCGAGCTCGGGCACGCTGTCGAGGCGCGGAAGCCCCGCCCGGAGCGCGTGCACCACCAGGTCCTCCTTGGACGGCCAGCGGCGGTAGACGGCCGCCTTGCCCGTCTGCGCGGCCGCGGCCACGCCCTCCATCGTCAGACCGCCCCAGCCGACCGTACTGAGCTGCTCCAGGGCAGCCTCCAGGATCGCCTGCTCCAGGACAGGTCCCCGGCGCCGTGGGGAAGCCGTCCGAGCGGGGACGGCGGTCCAGCGCGAAGTAACCATGTGTCTTCTTTCCATCGGGCAACGAGCCTGCGGGCGACCGCGATTGGGGTCAGTGAACGCTTGCGTTCACTGTAGGAGAGTCACTACCTTCGTCCGAGACAGTGAACGGGACCGTTCACTAAAGCACTTGCGGGGGATCATGGTGTCAACCTCTCAACTGACGCGAGACCACAACCCAGACAAAGCGCGCCGGGAGGGGCATCCCGGCCTCGCGCTCACCATCATCGCGGCCTGCCAGCTCATGGTGGTCCTGGACGCGACGATTGTGAACATCGCATTGCCCCACATCCAGGGGGCCCTCAACTTCTCGACGACCGACCTGACGTGGGTCGTCAGCGCGTACACCCTCACGTTCGGCGGTCTCCTCCTGCTCGGCGGTCGCGCCGGGGACATCCTGGGACGTCGCCGCGTCTTCATGGCCGGCATCCTCCTGTTCACGGCCGCCTCGCTGCTCGGCGGCTTCGCGCAGGAGCCCTGGCAACTGCTCGCCGCGCGCGCCCTGCAAGGCGTCGGCGGCGCGATAGCCTCGCCGACCTCGCTGGCCCTCATCACGACGACCTTCCCCGAGGGACCGGAGCGGAACCGCGCGTTCGGCGTCTTCGCCGCCGTATCCGCCGGTGGTGGCGCGATCGGGCTCCTCGCGGGCGGCATGCTCACTGAGTGGCTCGACTGGCGCTGGGTGCTGTTCGTGAACGTGCCCATCGGCATCCTGATCGCCGTCCTCACTCCGCTCTACATCAACGAGTCCGAGCGTCACCCCGGCCGCTTCGACCTGCCGGGCGCGCTCACCTCGACGCTCGGCATGGCCTCGCTCGTCTACGGCTTCATCAGGTCCGCCGAGGAGGGCTGGCGCGACGGGCTCACCGTGGCCTCGTTCGTGGCGGCGGTCGTCCTCCTCGCGGCCTTCGCGTTCATCGAGAGCCGCGCCAAGGAGCCGATCACCCCGCTCCGCATGTTCGCCGACCGCAACCGCTCCGGCACGTACGTGATCATGCTCAGCCTCGCCGCGGCGATGTTCGGGATGTTCTTCTTCATCGTGCTCTTCGTGCAGAACGTCCTGAATTACACCCCGATCGAGGCGGGCCTGGCCTTCCTGCCCGTCACGGCCGTGATCGCCCTCGGCGCCGGTCTGTCGCAGAAGTTCCTCCCGGTGCTCGGCCCCAAGCCGTTCATGGTGACGGGTTCGGCCATCGTCGCCGTCGGACTGGGCTGGCAGACACTGATCAGCCCCGACAGTTCGTACGCGGGCGGAGTGCTCGGCCCGATGCTGCTCTTCGGGTTCGGCATGGGCCTGAACTTCGTGACCCTGACACTGACCGCGGTCTCCGGAGTGGCCCCCCACGAGGCGGGCGCCGCGTCCGGGCTGCTCAACGTCACCCAGCAGGTCGGCGGCTCACTCGGCCTCTCCATCCTCACCACGGTGTTCGGCACGGCCAACCGGAACGAGGCCGAGGACCAGGTGGCGGACTTCATGGCCCACGCGTCCCCGGAGCAGAAGGCCGAGTTCGCGAAGACGCACGAACTGCCCGCCCCCTGGAGCCACGAGGTGCTCTCCGAGGGCATTTCGACGGCGTTCATACCGGCGGCCGCGATGGCCCTGCTCGCCCTGGTCATCGCGGTACTGGTGATCCGTGTACGCAAGAGCGACCTGGACGCGCTCTCCGGCACCGCGAGCGCGGCGGGACCCGTGGGCGGCTGACCGCACCGCGGCGCCTCTCGCCGCCGGGCCGCTCCCGAAGGTGCCGGGCCGGGACCTTCGGGAGCGGCCCGGCACCGTCCGCGTCAGGGGACCGAGCTGTACGGAGTGGACGGCGGGTCGGTCCGCGTCCGGCCGCAGACGACGGGGTCCGGCGAGGGCGGCCGGTCCTCGATGATCCGCCGGGCCCTGGCCTCTCCCAGGCTCAAGGCGTACCAGGGCGGGCGCTCGCCCCCGAGGTCGTCGGCGATGTCCGCGATGGCGCAGGAGCGCTGCGGCTCGGGCAGCCCGTCCAGCGCGGGCACCGCGTCCGCCGAGAGCTGCCGCGCGTAGTCGAGGTCGAACTTGCCCGTCTTCTCGTACCGCTGCACGTTGCGCTCCGCGATCAGCGCGTCCGGCGAGAGCAGCCCGAAGGCCAGCACCCCGGCGGCCGCGCTCGCGGCCACGGCGCGCGGCAGCCATCGGGCGCCCCAGACCCCCGCGGCCATGATGAACAGGATGATCACGCCGAGCCACAGCTCCACGGCGACGACCGATATCCGCAGCCTGGTCAGGCCGTACGCCTCCACGTACAGGTCCATCCTGCGCACCGCCGACGCCACCACGGCGAGCGTCAGCGCGCAGAGGGCGCCGAGCACCGAGCGCACCAGCACGCGGTCCTTGGCGCCACCGCGCGGGGCCCAGCGCAGCGCGAACACGATGACGACCAGTGTGAGGACCGTGGCGAGCAGGAGCTGCCAGAAGCCCTGCCGCGCGTAGTCGGAGTGCGAGAGTCCGGTCTTGTCGAGGACGGCGTCGTGACCGCCGAAGAGGACCGCGAGCTGGACGGCGTTGAACGCCGCGAACAGGACGTTGAGCACGATGAGCGGCAGTGCCCACTCGACCCGGCTCCTGGGCCGCCCGGGGTGCACCACGAGCCGGTCCCAGCGGATGGGCGAGGCCGCCGTGTGCGCCGCGGCGAGCGCGCCGACCACCCCGACGACCAGCAGCAGGACGCGCCACGGCCCCTCGGCCACGGAGACGTCGGGCGTCAGGTCGCCCAGCAGTCCGGCGAAGGCGGCGTCCGCCCCGGCGAACAGCGCGCCGAAGACGGCGAGCAGCACGGCGGTCACCGCGACCGCCCGCAGCGCGGGCCCGGCGCCCCGTGCGCCGCTCAACTGCTCGCGCGCCCCGCGCCAGCCCCAGCCGAGGCCCTTCACGATGCCGTCGAACAGGCCCAGAGGGCTCAAGAGCATGCCGAGCCAGGTCCGGCAGCCGTGCAGCGCGAGCGAGCCGAGCGCGAGCGAGGAGACCACCGCGAGGAACGACGGCCATCCCGCGTCGCGCAGGGCGGGCACGATCAGCAGGGCGAGCCCGCCGACCGCCCATATCAGCGACCACGCGCGTGGCCTGCGCCCGGTCGGCCCAGCGGCGTAGTAGGCGGCCAGTGCGGCCGGAACGGCGACGATCAGCAGATTCAGCGCCAGGCCGTCCCCCAGGAGCAGCATGGCCAGTACGCCGGTGGCGAGCACGGAGCAGAGCGTGGCCGTCCGCACGGGGCGGGGCGGCTCGGACCGCAGATCGGCGAGGAGGGGGTCGTCATCGGCCCCGGCCTGCTCCCGGGCGGCCCTGTCCCCCCGCGCGGCAGCACCCCCTCGCGCCGCCACCTCGGCCCCCTCGGGGTCCCGCTTCCGGGGCTCGCCACCGCCGACCACGGGGACACCTGCGGCAGACGGCTCGGCACCATCGCACGTACCGGACGCGTCGCCTCCGGCGGGCACGTCGCCTCCGGCCGGTGCGTCGCCTCCGGCGGGCACGTCCGCCCCGGCAGGCGCGTCGCCTCCGGCCGCCGTATCGCCGCCCGTTCGCTCGCCGCCGACCGGTGCCCTCCCGCCACTCGGCGGCGTATCACCACCCGGCGGTCTGTCGCCCTCGGCTGCTGTGCCGGAGCCCGCGGCTGCTGTGCCGGAGCCCGCGGCTGCTGTGCCGGAGCCCTCGGCCGGTGCGCCGCCGGAATCGGCTGCTGGTGTGCCGGAGTCTTCGGCTGGTGTGTCGGACACGGGACCCCCTCCCGGCCGGCGCGCCCGGCGCGGCACGCGGCGGTGAAGAGGGCCACGGGGCTGCCGGGGACCGGCATCTCGTTCAGTGCGCGCCGGCAAGATCAACGGGCGGCGCGGACCACAGTAGCCGCGCGACCGACGCGCGCCCCCGGCCCGCACCCCCCTGTGTCATGACCGTGACAGCCGGGCCGCCCGCGGCCGGGACGGGCTCCGAGCGAGCTAAGACCGGCCTTGCGCGCCCACGGGAACCCAGCCGGGCAGTTCCTCCGTGCGCTCCAGCCACTCCCTGGGCGGCGCCCCGCCCTCGCCGGAGGCCACCACTCCGCCAACGATGGCGCAGGTCGTGTCCATGTCGCCGCCCACCTGAGCGGTGTCCCAGATGGCCCGCTCGTACGCCCCGAGACCACGCGCCGCCGACCAGAGCGCGAACGGCACCGTGTCATGAGCCGTCGTGCGGCGCCCGCACCCCAGGACCGCCGCGACCGTGGCCGCGTCGCCGTAGTCGAGCATGTCCCGCGCCCTGCGCAGCCCCGCCCCCACGGCACTGCGCGGCACCAGGGCGATGACTCCGTCGAGGAGATCCTTCGGCGTGGGCGGCCCGGAGGGCGCGGCGACCAGCGCCGTCGCCGCGGCCACCGCCATGGCGCCGACCACGGCCTCGCGGTGCTGGTGCGTGGGGTAGGCGGAGATCTCCGCCTGGTGCGTCGCCTGCTCGGGGTCGTCCGCGTACCAGGCGCCGAGGGGCGCGATCCGCATCGCCGCGCCGTTCCCCCAGGAACCCTGCCCCTTGAAGAGCGCGGAGGCCAGCTCCCGCCAGTCCCCGCCCTCGCGGACCAGCCGCAGCAGACGGTTGACGGCCGGGCCGTAGCCTCGGTCGAAGTCATGGTGTTCGGCGAACGACAGGGCGAGCGCGTCCTGGTCGATCCGCCGGTGCTCGACGAGGACGGCGAGCACGGAGCAGGCCATCTCGGTGTCGTCGGTCCACTGCCACGGAGCGTCCGGCAGCTGTCGCTTCTTGAGCAGCGGGTAGTGCGCGGGCACGAAGAACTGAGAGCCAAGCGCGTCTCCCACCGCCAGCCCACGCAGGCTGGCGAGAGCACGCTCCATGCGCCGGTCGAAGGAGGAGTCAGCCATCATCGCTCAGCCACTCTATCCGGTGATGCCGTACGGCTCCGGCTCACGCCAGCGCTCGAACGGCCGGTCAAGTGCGTACTTGCCGTCGTCGCCGAGCTCCAGCATCCTCATTTCACCGTTCCCGGGGTTCGCCAGCGACTCGAACGCGGCCACCGACCAGTGGAACCAGCGCATGCAGAACAGCCGCATGGTGAGCCCGTGCGTGACGAGAAGGACGTTCGGCGGATGGTCCGGGGCCTCGAAGCTCCGGTAGAGGCTCTCCAGGAACGCCCCCACCCTGTCGTACACGTCCGCTCCCGACTCGCCCTGAGCGAAGCGGTAGAAGAAGTGCCCGTACGCGTCCCGGTACGCCTTCTGGAGGCGCACGTCGTCCCGGTCCTGCCAGTTGCCCCAGTCCTGCTCCCGCAGCCGGGGCTCCTCCCGCACCCGTATGAGATCGGGGTCGAGCCGGAACGCCTGGAGCGTCTCGTGCGTACGCCGGTACGGCGAGACGTACACGCTCACCCGCTCCCGGCCGATCACCTCATGGAGGCGTTTTCCCGTCTCTGCCGCCTGGGACCACCCCGTCTCGGTGAGGGCGAGCGCGTGATCGGGTTCGCGCTCGTACACGGTGTCGTCGGCGTTCCCCGCCGACTCGCCGTGCCGGACCAGGATGATGCGCCGCGGGCGTGCCATGCGCAAACCCTAGATCGGACCGGTGCCGGACGGCTCAACCGGGTCGCCGTCCGGACTCCATCCGGCGTACTCCACGCCGCACGGCCGCCGGGCCGGCCCGCGGGCGAGGGTCATACCGTCCACGACGGTTCGAGGTCGACGACGTCCCCCGCGAGCGCGGCGACATCCGCCTCCGTCTGGGCCCGCAGCGAGAGCCGCTCCACCCGCTCGACGCGGTATTTCCCGCGCTCGGCGGCGGACCGCCACATGGAGAGCACCAGGAACTCATGGCCCGGTGCCTCGCCGAAGAGCCCGCGGAGCATGCCCGGCGAGCCGGCCATCGCGGGGTTCCAGATCTTCTGCTGCATCAGGGCGAAGTGCTCCACCCGCGCCTCGTGGATCCGGCAGTGCGCGACCCGCACCACGTCGGCGTCCGTGAAACGCGGTTCGAACCCGGTCTTCACGTCGAACCGGTGGTCGAAGAGCTTGGCCTGCGCGTTCGTGTACGTGCCTCCCTGCGCGGCGGCGAGCCGGTCGTGGGAGCGGGCCATGAAGGAGTCGTAGAAGGCCCGGCTCTCCCAGAAGGTGAAGACGTGCGCGATGCCGGGCCGCCCCCGGCTCCACCCCCCGCCCTGTCCCCGGAATCCCGGCTCCCCCAAAAGCCCCGCCCACTTCCGCTGCCCGCGTTCGAACCCACGACGGTCCACCACAGTGCAGCGAATCCACTTGACCAGCACCGCGCCATCGTACGGCGCGGAGCGCGGCCGGGGTCACGCTCCGGTGCAGTGCACCCTGATGGGTCCGGCGATGTCGGCGGTAATCAGTTCGATGCCGGCCAACCTCCGCGCCGACCTGCCCAGTTGCGCGCCTGTGACCAGCGGCGCTACGACGTTGTCAGTCGTACGTCGTAGCGTGTGCCGGGTCAGAGCCTGGCCGGTCGGCAGCGTCCAGGTCACGAAGAGGGGCGGGTCACGTGAGCAGTGTCAGCAAGGGGATCAAGAAGGTCGAGGTCGGTCTCAAGTGGGACCCGAGCCCGGCGGGCGAGTCGCCCAACGACCTGGACATCATCGCGGCGACGTACGAGGCGGGCGCTCCGTACGGAGCCCCCGCGTACCTGGTGCACTTCGACAGCCGTTCACCCGACGGCACGATCCACCTCAACCGCGACAGCCGCACGGGCCAGGGCTTCGGCTACGACGAGGTCATGGTGCTCGAACTGAACCGCCTCGCGGCTCGGTACGTCCGCGTCGTGGTGGGCGTGGCCATACAGCAGCAGGACGGTGAGAAGGTCCTCGGCGACATCCCCAACACCGCCGTCCGCATCCGCGAGGACCACACGGCCCTGTCGGAGAGCGACCTTTCCGCCGTCTCGGGCAGCACGGCGGCGACCGTCGCCGAGTTCACCAGGGACGAGTCGGGCGCCTGGTCGTTCCGCGAGACCCTCCGCGGCTTCGACGCCGACCCGACGTCCTTCGCGTCCCTGATGGGGGCCGAGCACTGACGAGGCGGCGGAGCCGATATCTCGGCTCCGCCGCCCTGACCGCCGCTCACTCAGCGGCGGTTCCCGTCATTCAGCTGCAGCCACTGGTGGACCCGCAGCCCTCGCAGATGTAGCAGGAGCCCGCCCGCTGCATCTTCGTGCCGCAGGAGAAGCACAGCGGCGCGTCGGCCTGGATGCCCAGCTGCATCTCGACGAGCTCGGCGCTGGTGTGCGCCTGCTGCGGGGCGGCCTTGGCGGACTCGGCCTCGGCCTTCGGCGTGGCGACCGCCTTCAGCGGCTCGGGCTGCCGCGGAGCGGACTGCGCGAGCGTCTCGACCTCGACCTCGGACTCGTCCAGGGACGGCTCGTACGAACCGGTCTCCAGGTGACGCTGGCGCTCCTCGGCGGAGTGGATGCCGAGCGCGGAGCGCGTCTCGAAGGGCAGGAAGTCCAGCGCCAGGCGGCGGAAGATGTAGTCGACGATCGACTGCGCCATCCGCACGTCCGGGTCGTCCGTCATGCCGGCCGGCTCGAAGCGCATGTTCGTGAACTTCGAGACGTACGTCTCCAGCGGCACGCCGTACTGCAGGCCGACCGAGACGGCGATGGAGAAGGCGTCCATCATGCCCGCGAGGGTCGAGCCCTGCTTGGACATCTTCAGGAAGACCTCGCCGAGACCGTCGTCCGGGTAGGAGTTGGCGGTCATGTAGCCCTCGGCGCCACCCACGGTGAAGGAGGTGGTGATCCCCGGGCGGCCCTTGGGAAGGCGCTTGCGGACGGGGCGGTACTCGACCACCTTCTCGACCGCGGCACGGATCGTGTCCTCGGTCTTCTCGGTGACCTCGGCCTTCTCCTTCTCCTTCTTCTTGGCGGAGAGGGGCTGGCCGACCTTGCAGTTGTCGCGGTAGATGGCGAGCGCCTTGACGCCCATCTTCCACGCCTCGTAGTAGACCTCTTCGACGTCCTCGACGGTGGCGGTCTCCGGGAGGTTGACCGTCTTGGAGAGGGCGCCCGAGATCCACGGCTGGATCGCGGCCATCATGCGGACGTGGCCCATCGCGGAGATGGAACGCTCGCCCATCGCGCAGTCGAAGACCTCGTAGTGCTCGGTCTTGAGGCCGGGGGCGTCGATCACATTGCCGTGGTCGGCGATGTGGGCGACGATCGCCTCGATCTGCTCCTCCTGGTAGCCCAGGCGACGCAGGGCCTGCGGCACGGTGCCGTTGACGATCTGCATCGAGCCGCCGCCGACGAGCTTCTTGAACTTCACCAGGGCGAGGTCGGGCTCCAGGCCCGTGGTGTCGCAGGACATCGCGAGACCGATGGTGCCGGTCGGGGCGATGACGGACGCCTGCGAGTTGCGGAAGCCGTTCTTCTCGCCGAGGCGGATCACGTCCTGCCAGGCCTCCGTGGCGGCGGCCCAGATCGGCGTGTCCAGGTCGTCCACGCGGGGCGCCGTGGCGTTGGCGTCGGAGTGCTGCTTCATGACGCGCTTGTGCGGCGTCGCGTTCTTGGCATAGCCGTCGTAAGGGCCGACGACCGCGGCGAGCTCGGCGGAGCGCTTGTACGACGTACCCGTCATCAGCGAGGTGATGGCGCCGGCCAGGGAGCGGCCGCCGTCGGAGTCGTACGCGTGACCGGTCGCCATCAGCAGGGCGCCGAGGTTGGCGTAGCCGATGCCGAGCTGACGGAAGGCGCGGGTGTTCTCGCCGATCTTCTGCGTCGGGAAGTCCGCGAAGCAGATCGAGATGTCCATCGCGGTGATGACCAGCTCGACGACCTTGGAGAAGCGCTCGGCGTCGAAGGACTGGGTGCCCTTGCCGTCGTCCTTGAGGAACTTCATCAGGTTCAGCGAGGCGAGGTTGCAGGACGTGTTGTCCAGGTGCATGTACTCGCTGCACGGGTTCGAGCCGTTGATGCGGCCGGACTCCGGGCAGGTGTGCCAGGCGTTGATGGTGTCGTCGTACTGGATGCCGGGGTCGGCGCAGGCCCAGGCGGCCTCGGCCATCTTGCGGAAGAGCGACTTGGCGTCGACCTCCTCGATGACGTCGCCCGTCATGCGGGACGTGAGGCCGAACTTGCCGCCCTCCTCGACCGCCTTCATGAACGTGTCGTTCACGCGGACCGAGTTGTTGGCGTTCTGGTACTGGACGGACGTGATGTCGTCGCCGCCCAGGTCCATGTCGAAGCCCGCGTCACGCAGGGCGCGGATCTTCTCCTCTTCCTTCACCTTGGTCTCGATGAAGCCCTCGATGTCGGGGTGGTCGACGTCCAGGATGACCATCTTGGCCGCACGGCGCGTGGCGCCACCGGACTTGATGGTTCCCGCGGAGGCATCGGCACCGCGCATGAAGGAGACGGGACCCGAGGCGTTGCCGCCGGAGGACAGCAGCTCCTTGGAGGAGCGGATGCGGGAGAGGTTCAGGCCGGCGCCGGAGCCGCCCTTGAAGATCATGCCCTCTTCCTTGTACCAGTCGAGGATCGACTCCATGGAGTCGTCGACGGCCAGGATGAAGCAGGCGGAGACCTGCTGCGGCTGGGGCGTACCGACGTTGAACCAGACCGGGGAGTTGAAGCTGAAGATCTGGTGCAGGAGGGCGTAGGCCAGCTCGTGCTCGAAGATCTCGGCGTCGGCGGGCGAGGCGAAGTAGCTGTAGTCCTCGCCCGCCTTGCGGTAGGTCTTCACGATGCGGTCGATCAGCTGCTTGAGGCCGGTCTCGCGCTGCGGGGTGCCCACGGCACCCCGGAAGTACTTGCTGGTGACGATGTTGACCGCGTTCACCGACCAGAAGTCGGGGAACTCGACGCCACGCTGCTCGAAGTTGATCGAGCCGTCGCGCCAATTGGTCATGACGACGTCACGGCGCTCCCAGGACACCTCGTCGTACGGGTGCACGCCGGGGGTCGTGTGGATGCGCTCGATACGCAGACCCTTGCTGGCCTTGGACCCCTTGGCGCGGGAACCTCGTGCCGGGCCGCTCGTCGTCTCGGTCATGCCGCCTCCCTGTTTCAGGCTAAAACGCCCTGAAGTGCCACGTTCTTCCCATGGCACGGATGTGTGTCTGATGTCGCGGGCATCACGAAGGACACCCTCGACAGGTCTGTTTGCCGCCGCTCGGCCGGTCAGTCGGCGGCGGTGGCGGGCACGGGGACTTCGACAGTCCCGCCGGGCCCGCAGTCATTCACGACGCGCTCTCCGCCCGCGTCGCACGGCTCCGCGTCGAGCCGCTGTTCCCTGAGCTCCCCGATGGCGGCTTCGAAGTCCTCGAGCGAGTCGAAGGCGCGGTACACGGACGCGAAACGCAGGTAGGCGACGAGGTCGAGCTCCTGCAGTGGGCCCAGTATGGCCAGGCCGACATCGTGAGTGGTGAGCTCCGCGCTGCCGGTGGCACGCACCGCCTCTTCGACCCGCTGGCCGAGCAGAGCGAGTGCGTCCTCGGTCACCGGCCGCCCCTGGCACGCCTTGCGGACGCCGTTGATGACCTTCGTACGGCTGAAGGGCTCGGTGACTCCGCTGCGCTTGACCACCATCAGTGAGCATGTCTCCACGGTCGTGAAACGACGGGAGCACTCGGGGCACTGACGGCGCCTACGGATCGACGTGCCGTCGTCGGTGGTGCGACTGTCGACTACACGGCTGTCGGGGTGCCTGCAGAAGGGGCAGTGCATGGAACTCCCAACCCTCCTTCATGGCACGACTCGTACGCCTCAATGGGGCTGATGAGCCCCTCGAAGCAGCCCCAAGCATAGGCGATCCCAGGAGCCCCGAAAGACCCGGGACCACTACTTCTGGGCTGCGGATGCAAACTAGCCACTACATGTGGGGTTCGGCTACACCTTCCGCCCCGAGCGTGTCGTACCGGCCGGACGGTCGGCGGAGCAGCGTTCTCCAGCCGGAAGCCTCGGACGCGGCACTCGCGGCGGGGGCCCGGTGCCGGGCCGGCGGGGCACCTGATGGCAGTATGAGAGCCCTGCGGAGGAGCTCGCGACCACAGCGGTGAAGCGTACCGTAATGAGCCGAATTGCCCCTCGGCCCGAATGTGAGCCATACACCCGGACGCATGATCACGGCAGGTAATCGCCGATTTTTCACTCGAACGTGTGTTTGGCGCAACCTTTCGAAAGCAACTACCGTTGGCTAGCTAGGGAGAGAACATCTCGAGAGGGGCCGACCGAAGTGACCACCACCGCAGACAGCGCCACCATCACTGCCCAGAGCCGACTCGAGCCGGTGCATGCCATGAATGACGCAGCCACGAACCAGGAGGGGCCCACGCCCTCTCGCTCCCTGCCGGGCCGACCTCCAGGCATCCGCGCCGACAGCTCGGGCCTCACGGACCGGCAGCGCAGGGTCATCGAGGTCATCAGGGACTCGGTGCAGCGGCGCGGATACCCACCGTCGATGCGGGAGATCGGACAGGCCGTCGGCCTCTCCAGCACCTCCTCGGTCGCCCATCAGCTGATGGCCCTGGAGCGCAAGGGCTTCCTGCGCCGCGACCCCCACCGCCCCCGGGCGTACGAGGTGCGCGGCTCGGACCAGCCGAGCAGCCAGCCCACCGACACCACCGGCAAGCCGGCCGCTTCGTATGTCCCGCTGGTCGGCCGCATCGCCGCCGGTGGTCCGATCCTGGCCGAGGAGTCGGTGGAGGACGTCTTCCCCCTCCCCCGGCAGCTCGTCGGCGACGGCGAGCTCTTCGTGCTCAAGGTCGTCGGTGACTCGATGATCGAGGCCGCGATCTGCGACGGCGACTGGGTCACCGTCCGCCGTCAGCCCGTCGCGGAGAACGGCGACATCGTGGCGGCCATGCTCGACGGCGAAGCCACGGTCAAGCGCTTCAAGCGCGAGGACGGGCACGTGTGGCTGCTCCCTCACAACTCCGCGTACCAGCCGATCCCCGGCGACGAGGCCACCATCCTCGGCAAGGTCGTGGCGGTGCTGCGGCGGGTGTGAGCCTCCGCCTCTGACCGGGCCCCGGAACCAACTGCGCCGGTTCCGGGGCCCTGCTGCGTCCGGAGGGGGCCTTCGCGTCGCGGGGCCGGGAGCTACGCCTCGTCCGCCTTCGCCACGGCGTCGATCGCGGCCAGGGAGCGGCGCACCTGGTTGCGGTCGGTCGTGTACCAGAAGTCGGGCAGCGAGGCCCGCAGATAGCTGCCGTACCGCGCGGTCGCCAGCCGGGGGTCCAGGACGGCGACCACGCCGCGGTCGCCCGTCGCCCGTACGAGACGGCCGGCGCCCTGTGCCATCAGCAGTGCGGCGTGCGTGGCCGCTACCGCCATGAAGCCGTTGCCCCCGGCCTCGTCGACCGCCTTCTGGCGGGCGCTCATCAGCGGGTCGTCCGGCCGCGGGAACGGGATCTTGTCCATGACCACGAGCTGACAGCTCGGGCCCGGCACGTCCACGCCCTGCCAGAGCGAGAGCGTCCCGAAGAGGCAGGTCCGCGCGTCCGCGGCGAAGCCCTTGATCAGCTCGCCGAGCGTCTCCTCGCCCTGGAGCAGGATGGGCATGTCCAGGCGACCCCGCAGCTCCTCCGCGGCGCTCTGGGCCGCCCGCATGGAGGAGAACAGGCCCAGCGTGCGGCCGCCGGACGCCTCGATCAGCTCGGCCAGCTCATCGAGCATGTCGTCGCGGGTCCCCTCACGCCCCGGCCGGGCCAGGTGCTTCGCCACGTAGAGGATGCCCTGCTTGCCGTAGTCGAAGGGTGAGCCGACGTCGAGGCCCTTCCATACGGGCGCGTCCTCGGCTTCGGTGCCCTCGGGGGCCAGCCCGAGGGAGGCCCCCACGCCGTTGAAGTCGCCGCCGAGCTTGAGCGTGGCCGATGTCAGGGTCACCGAGCGGTCGCTGAACAGCTTCTCCCGCAGGAGCCCGGAGACGGACATCGGGGCCACCCGCAGCGAGGCGCCGAAGCGGTCGTGCCGCTCGTACCAGACGACGTCCCACTCGGAGCCGTTGGTGATCCGCTCCGCCACGTCGTGGATCGACTCCACCGAGGCGAGCGCCTGCTTACGGACGGCGTCCTCGTCCTGGACCGACTTGTCCCTGGTGGAACCGAGCGCCGTGATCACCGTGCGCGCGGCGTCCCGCAGGGCCATCAGGGCATAGCCGAGGTCCTCGGGGATCTCCTCCAGACGGCCGGGCAGGGCCAGCTCCATCAACCGCTCGAAGCCTTCGGAGGCGGTCTGGAGCTGGTCGGCCGCTTTTTCGTTGACGAGCTTCGCCGCGCGCCGCACCGCCCGGTTGACCTGTCCGGGCGTGAGCTCGCCCGTGGCGACGCCGGTGACCCGGGAGACCAGCTCATGGGCCTCGTCCACGATCAGCACCTCGTGCTGGGGCAGGACGGGGGCGCCTTCGATGGCGTCGATCGCGAGCAGCGCGTGGTTGGTGACGACGACGTCGGCGAGCTTGGCGCGCTCACGGGCCGCCTCCGCGAAGCACTCCGCTCCGTAGGCACACTTCGAGGCGCCGAGGCACTCCCGGGAGGAGACCGAGATCTGGGCCCAGGCCCGGTCGGAGACACCGGGGGTGAGGTCGTCGCGGTCGCCGGTCTCGGTCTCGTCCGCCCAGTCCCGCATCCTGAGCAGGTCCTGGCCCAGCTTGCTGGTGGGGGCGGCCGCCTCGAACTGGTCGAAGAGGCCCTCCTCCTCGTCCTGCGGCATGCCCTCGTGCAGCCGGTGCAGACACAGGTAGTTCGACCGGCCCTTGAGCATGGCGAACTGCGGGCGGCGGCGCAGCAGCGGGTGCAGCGCGTCCACCGTGCGCGGCAGGTCCCGCTCCACGAGCTGGCGCTGGAGGGCGAGCGTGGCCGTGGCGACCACCACACGCTCCCCGTGCGCCAGTGCGGGCACCAGATAGCCGAGGGATTTACCGGTGCCGGTGCCGGCCTGGACCAGCAGGTGGGAGCCGTCGTCGATCGCCTCGGCGACGGTCTCGGCCATGGACACCTGGCCAGGCCGCTCCGTGCCGCCGACAGCGGCGACGGCGGCGTGCAGGAGCTCGGGGAGGGAGGGCTTCGTCATAGCCCGACCACCCTACGGTGCCCCACTGACAATCCCGCGATCACGGCTGGTGCAGAGGGTTGGGCACCGTGCCGTGCACGGCGGCGTGCGGGCGCTGCGGACGGTCGCGGTAGCCGTCGAGGTGGAGGCGGTTCCGGTTGAGGCACAGCCGCTCGATACGCGGTGTGAGCAGGTCGAACATCGCGTACCGCTCCTTCATCTCCGGGGCGCGCGCCTGGTGCCGCAGGATCTCCGTCCGCACGCCGTGCCAGAAGTCGGCCTCGCTGATTCCCAGTTGCTCCTCGCACAGGGGCGCGAGATAGCGGAAGACCCCCACGAAAAGACCGGAATGGATGAACTGGGTGAGGAACTCGGGCGGCTCGGACAGCAGGACCTCACGCACGTCCTCGGGCATCGAGTCGTGCTCGGGCAGCGGCACGGCGCTCACATTGACATCGTCCACGAAGTCCTTCACCGCGAGCCGGACGGGCACATCCTTGTCGTCGAAGACGACGATGGCGTTCTCCCCGTGGGGTGAGAAGACGGTGCCGTAGCGGTAGAGGAAGTGCAGCAGCGGGGGCAGCAGGGCGGCGAAGAGCCGGCGCAGCCAGGCGGCGGGGGTCAGCCCCGAGCGTTCGACGAGCTCCGCCACGAAGGCCCTGCCCTCGGGGTCGGTGTGCAGAAGGGAGGCGAGCGTACGCGCGCGTTCGTCCGGGGCGAGGTACCGCGTGATCGGTTCGCGCCAGATGGCGCCGAGCAGCTCTCTGTACTGGTACGGGACCTCGGGCAGCCCGTCGTATACGGGGTGCTCGACGGCGACCGACGCCACCTCGCCGAGCAGGATCACCCCGCACTCGTCGCGCAGGAAGGGGTCGGCATCGCGCAGGGCGTGCATCCACGCCGTGACGGCGGGGGCGGCGACCGTGCGTTCGGTGGGCAGGCCGCGCCACACCAGCGTGTTCAGGACCGACAGCGGCAGTTTCACGGAGTGACGGTCCGGGCGGGACATGTTCAGGAACGTCCGGATGGACTGCTGGGGAAGGCGCAGGTCGCCGTCGCTGCCCAGGGGGACGATGGCGTCGGCGGCGACGGACGGGGCGAAGAGCGGCAGCACGATCTCGTCCCACTGCCAGGGGTGCACAGGCAGGTAGAGATAGTCGCGGGGGTCGAGCCCACGCGCGCGGAGTAACTCCTCGAAGGACTCCTGGGTGACGGCGGCGAGCTCGCGGGCGTAGAGCTGCTGGGCGGTGTCCAGGCCGGTGACGCCCCGGTAGACGGCGAGGTCGGTGCGGACCGCTATCCAGGGAAGCGTGGTGGAACGGCGGGCCTCGGGCGCCCAGCGGTCGGTGTCACTGGCCGAGAATCCGATGCGCCCTTTGTTGAGGATCAGCCAGGGGTGGCCGGTCTGGTGCCCTTCGAGTTCCGCGTACCCCAGGTCGGCGAGCCGCGCCGAGGAGAGCGCGGTGCCATCTATCCGCGTGTCGGCGCAGAGCGTGAAGCTGAGCTCGCGTACGAGATGGCCGAGCGTGGCGCCGTCGAGTCCCAGCGTGCGGCGGGCGAGCACGAGGAACCTGACGGGGTCGCCGAAGGGACGGGCGTCACCGTCGCCGTCGCCGTCGCCGTCGGCCAGGGTCAGGCTGTCCGGGTCCACGTACCAGCTGCCGTATGAGCCTCGACGGGCCCGGAAGGAGAGCCGGATACCGCCGTCCCCGCCGGCCCCGCCGTCCGCCGCGAGAGCCTCTGACGATGCTGCGGCCTTGGCCCCTGTGCCAGCTTTGGCCGCCGCGGCGGGCTCCTCCGCCTCGGCGGGGTCGATGCGCAGGCGGTAGGAGGAGGCCCCGCGGCCTGCGCCGCGAGCCGCCCCGCCCTCTGCGACCGGCGTGGGCCGGGTGGTCTCCTCGACCGGCTCCGGCCGGATGATCTCCTCGTACGCGAATTCGCCGATCATCTTCGCCAGCAGCCGGCGTCCGACCCCCCGCCATCTGTCCTGGGTCAGCTCGGGTGGGTCGTACAGCGCCGCGGCGGGGCGGGAACTCGGACTGCCGGACGGATCTGACGGATTCGGCACGGGGACTCCTCAGGGAGGGGAACCGGATCGGGTCGAGCGGAGTTGTACTAAGTGTGATCGGGTCGTAGCACTGCGCGCAGGGCCCGGTCGGAAATCATCAGCGCCGCCCGCTTGTCGGGAAGATCGACTTCGGCGGAGAAGCGGAAGCCGGCGCTGAGGAACGCGGAGACGGAGGGGGTGTTGCGCAGGTCTGGTTCCGCCACGACGCGTGCGCAGGCGGGACGGTGTTCGAACACCAGGTCCGCGACAGCTCTGAGCAGTGAAGTGCCGAGGCCTTGGCCGCGGTCGGCGACACCACCGATGAGGAGGTGGATCCCGGTGTCGTGCGGGCGCGCGGGGTAGTGACGTGCGAGCGGGTCGAGGTCCGCCCGGTAGATCTCCCAGTAGCTCATCGGCGTGCCTCCAAGGACTCCGAGGCAGGGGACGCTGCGCCCGTCTCCCGCGAGCTGGGGACGCAGGTGCGCCTCCGTCACGGCCTCGGGGCCCGCCAGTTCCCAGAAGGCCGAGACCGCGGGGTCGTTCATCCACCGGCTGATCAGCGGGAGATCACGTTCGAGGCGTACGGGTACGAGCTCGAAGACACCGGCCTCAGTGGCGGTCGGGCCCCAGTCGGCGACCCGGTCGAGCAGGTCGTCCGGCGCTGGGATGCCGGCGAGGCCGTCCGCCGCGCGCCACCCGTGGCCGATGCCGGGGGCCTGTCGAGTTCGCTCGCCGGTGTGGGCCGACACGGAGGTCAGCTCTTCGGGCAGACGCAGATCGAGGGTGTCCGCGACATCGGCATCGGCAGCGGCGGCGGATCCGACTCCCGCGTCGGTGGGCGCATCGGGAGGAGGCACGGCATCGCTCCTGTCAGAAGAAGTGGGGCATGTTCCTCAGGAATGAAGGGGGTGGAGGGGGTTGGCGATGGTGACGTAGACGGACTGTGTGTCGACGGGGCCGACGAGCTCGTCGAGTCCGTGCAGCCGGGTCAGGAGGTTGGCCTTGCAGCGCAGTACGGGTGAGTCGAGCAACGTCGCGGGCAGGGAGGTGCGCAGCCTGTCGGGTCCTGACGCGACGTCGCCGAGGAAGCGACGGAAGGCCGCGAGCAACAGGCGTTCGTCCGCGAGGTGTTCGGCACCGAAGGCTCCGATGAGACCGAGGACGTTGTTGATGCCGAGGTAGTAGGCGAACCGCTCGTCCGTCACCTCGTCGGAGACGAAGGTGTCGCTGTGCCGGCCGATGCCGGGAAGCCGCATCTCCAGTTCGGCGCGCCGGGACGCGCGGAAGTAGTAGCCCTGGTTGTCGCGGTAGCGGCCGCCCACGGGCCAGCCGTCGGGGTCGAGCAGGATGATCGTGTTCTGCTGGTGCGCCTCCAGGGCGACGCCCGCCTCGCTGTCCAGCCAGAGCACGGGGCGGACGACGGTCTTGAGGTAGCGCAGGAACCACTCGGCGGCGACGGCCCCGCGCGGGTGGCCCGTCTGTCCGGCGAGCCTGGTGACGATCTCGGCGAGCCGTGACCGCATCGGCTGGTAGTCGTGGTCCGCGCGCCGGTCCGAGGGCCGGGGTGAGGGCCGGGGCGAGACGAGCCCGGCGACGCAGGTGGCGTCGTCGCCGGGGCCGAAGGGGTTGTGCCGGATCATGACGTCGAGCCCGGGCACGGGCGCGCCGTCCGGTCCGGTGGCGGCGAGCCACGCGGGGTCACGGATCACGTCGAAGCCGGGGTGGACCGACTGCCACTGCTCGGCCAGACCGGTGCGGAGCAGGCGGTGGACCTCGACGCCGCGATGGAGTTCCTTGCGGAGGTTCTCACGACGGGAGTTGGTGATGCGCAGGCTAAGCGAGAGTTTGAGCATGGCGGCCGCGTCGGAGCGGTAGACGGTGCGCACGGAGGAGGTGGGTCGCCAGGGCGTGCCGTGCGGGCCGAGATCTTGGAGGAGCCCGGCGTCGAGCAGGCCCGCGGCGGCGGGGCGGTGGCGCAGCTCGCGGATCTGCCAGGGGTGCACGGGCAGAGCGGCGCGGCCGTCCGGCAGGGGCAGCCCCGGCCCCGCGAGCCGTGCGGTGAGCTGGTCGGCGGGGACGGTGCGGCCCCGCTCGGTCCAGGCCGAGTCCGAGGCGAGCACGGACGGGTCGACGGCGAGCCAGTGCAGCGCGAAGGCGCCGCGCAACTCCGGCGAGTACAGGCGGGATTCGGTGTCGGACAGACCCTCGCGGCTCTTGGGGGTCGGATGCAGGGGGTGCCCGAGAAGCAGGGACTGTTCCGCGGAGAGGAAGAGATCGGGCTCATCGCTCGGGCTGGCGCGCCGGTCGGCGATGAACTGTGCGGTGCGGCGCACAGAGTCGGCTACCCGGCCGACCAGATCAGCGCCGTCGGTGTCTGTGGCTACCGGTGCGGCGGTGGCGCTCGGCGCTGCCGTGACGGCGGGGCCGGCTGTGGTGGTTGGCGTGGCGTCCTGAGCTCGGGGGGTCGAAGCGTCCTGAGCTCGGGGGGCCAAGGCCTCCTGAGCTCGGGGGGCCGAGGCCTCCTGCTCCCGGCGAGCCGTCTCACGGCCGAGCAGCGCGGCGACGGTGACCGCGTCAGCGGGCGGGGCGCCGGCGGGGCCGTCCTCCAGGCGCGGCAGGCCGAAGCGGTGCAAGCCGGTGGCCGACCAGTAGCGCACGGGGACGAGCAGGGCCGTGCCGCTCGCGGCCAGCGGAACGCGCAGGGTGCCCTGGTCGGGAGCGGGGAGGCCGTTCTCCCGTACCCAGCAGCGCAGCAGGTTCTCCACAGCGGCGGCCTGCGCGGCGACGTACGGGGAGGGATGCTCCAGCGGATCGGTCGATGTGCCGTGCAGATGCTCGGCTTCTTGGCCGCCGCCCTTCTGCCGGGGGACCGTACAGGACTCCGCCACCAGTGACGACGGAGTGCCGCACGCACCTGTGGCCTGTGGGTGGGAGCGGCCTTCGGAAGCGGGAGTGGCATTCAAGAGAGGTTCCTTGGGAAGTGGTTCGAACTCCAGGGGCGACGGGGCCGAGAGGGGCCCGGGGGTCGTGGCAGCCGGTACGGCCCGGGCCCTTCTCGGCTATCCGTGGTCGTGGCGTGCCACGGCGGCCAGCGCGTCGGCGAGGCGGTCGAGGACCGCGGACGCCTGTTCGTCCGTGATGGTCAGGGGAGGAAGGAGCCGTACGACACTGGAGTGCCGGCCGCCCAGCTCGACGATGAGCCCGCGGCGCAGGCATTCACGCTGCACGGCGGCGGCCGCATCCGGTGCCGGCGGGCTGGGCCGGGCGGCGGACGGCACTCCCTCGAAGGCCCCGGGGGCCACCACTCCGCCGAAGACCCCGGGGGCCGCCACTCCGTCGAAGGCCCCGGCGGGCGAGCCGTGCTCGGTCGCTGCTTCGGTCGCGGCCTCGGCCGTGCCTTCGGGCAGGCCGTGGTCGCGGCCCGGATCCACCAGTTCGACGCCGATCATCAGCCCCCTGCCGCGGACCTCGCCGACGCAGGGATGGTCCACGGCCAGGGACCGGAGCTGGGCCAGCATACGGGCGCCGAGGGTGGCGGCGCGCTCGGCGAGGCCGTGTTCCCGTACGTACGCGAGGGTCGCCGCGCCCGCGGCCATGGCGAGCTGGTTGCCGCGGAACGTGCCCGCGTGGGCACCTGGCTGCCAGAGGTCGAGGTCGTCGCGGTAGACCACGACGGCCAGTGGCAGACTGCCGCCGATCGCCTTCGAGAGCACCATCACGTCCGGCACGATGCCGCTGTGCTCGACCGCCCAGAAGGCCCCGGTACGCCCGACCCCCGTCTGCACCTCGTCCACGATCAGCGGGATGTCGCGCGCGGCGGTGATCTCACGCATGCGGCGCAGCCAGTCGTCCGGCGCGGGAAGGACTCCGCCCTCGCCCTGGACGGGTTCGAGGATCATGCCCGCGGGGGTCGGTACACCCGATTTGGGGTCATCGAGGAGGTTCTGGGTCCAGCGTGCGGAGAGTTCCGCGCCGCCGGCCCCGCCGAGGCCGAACGGGCAACGGTAGTCCTGCGGGTAGGGCAGGCGGGCGACGCGGACGCTGGGCGCGCTGCCGGACACCTCGAGTGCTCCGGCCGTCATCCCGTGGTAGCCGCCGGTGAAGGCCAGCATGCCGTCGCGGCCCGTGGCCGCGCGGACCAGTTTCAGCGCCGCCTCCACCGCGTCGGTCCCGGCGGGTCCGCAGAACTGGATGCGGGCGTGCTCGGCGAGGCCGGGCGGCAGCGTGCGGAAGAGTTCGGTGGTGAAGTCGTCCTTGACGGGCGTCGCCAGGTCCAGGACGTGCAGCGGCGCCCCCGAGTCGAGGACCTGCCTGATCGCTTCGAGCACCACGGGGTGGTTGTGGCCGAGGGCCAGGGTCCCGGCGCCCGAGAGGCAGTCGAGGTAGCGGCGCCCGTCGGCGCCCTCGATGGTCATGCCGCGCGCCCGCACCGGCACGATCGGCAGGGCACGCGCGTACGTCCGCGCGGCCGACTCGCGCGCGGACTGCCGCCGCAGAATGCTGTCCTGCACGGCTTCCCGATGAGCCGGACCAGCGGACTGCGGCGGCGACTGCGTCACGAAGGGTGCATGCGTTCCCGAGGGGGCGTGCGTTCCCGAGGGGGCATGTGGTTCCGAGGGGGCTTGCGTTCCGGAGAGTGCTTGCGTTCCGGAGAGTGCTGCGGACGCCGCCGCGGGCGCAGGCTCGATCACGGCCACGACTATCGGTCCTCCCGCTGGGGACGAGCGCGTCCCGACCGGGCGACTCCAGGGAGCCCCAAAAGGCCGGACGAGCACACGAGTTGGCAGAGGGATGAACGCAGGCCGCCGCTCCCCCGTACGTACCAACGACGGCGCCCCTGGTTGAGGCACGGGGGGATTCCGAAGATCTTGCCGTTGCGGAACCGTTGCCCTCCTGTCGGCAGTCCCCCATGGCACCGGCATAGTGTGGGGGCCGTTCATCGGCCAAGGCACGCGACGTTTCCCGGCCAAGGGGGCGCTCGCGGCAGCGGCGACGGGTGTCTGCACACCCCGATGACCAGCACTTCTGTACTGATTCACGAAGCCCAGGGGGAATCTCTCGATGCGACCCATACGTCCGCTCTTCACCGCACGGAGCGGGAGGAGCACGCGTAACCGCACCTCCCCCGTGGCGGCCGCTGTGGCGCTCGGCGCGGCGCTCGTGCTGACCGCCACGGCCTGCGGCCCCAGCGAGGACAACGCCGGCGGTGACTCGTCGTCGTCGCAGCCCGACGGCGGCAACGGCGACAAGTTCGAGATTCCGGCCGATCTCAAGGACAAGCTCAAGGAGCACGGGATCGACCTGGACAAGTGGAAGGACGGGGGCTGGAAGAACTTCGACAAGGACAAGTGGCTGCGCGAGGCCGGCGAGTTCGTCAATCCGATCATCAAGGACCTCTGGGACCCGGAGCGGATGCGGGACACCGACAAGAACCCGGACCGGGGCGTCGACGACAACGACATCTCCGGCGACCAGGGCGTCACCGACCCGACGCCCGAACCCGTGGAAGCGGCCGCGGTGAAGACTCCGTACCACGACCAGGTCCCCGCGTCGGGCAAGCTCTTCTTCGACGGCCCCGACGGTTCGATGGTCTGCTCCGCGACCGTGGTGAAGGACCCGGCCAACCCCGGCAAGTCCAACATGGTGTGGACCGCGGGCCACTGCGTGCACGCGGGCGCCAAGGGCGGCTGGTACCGCAACATGGTCTTCGTCCCCTCGTACAACGACAGCGGCAAGTCGGCCGCCGAGCTGAAGAACGCGCCCAAGGAAGAGGTCGCCCCGTACGGCGTCTGGTGGGGTGACTGGGCGCAGACCTCCGACCAGTGGATCGAGGGCGGCGGCCCGACGGGCGGCGCCGGTGCCCCCTACGACTTCGCGGTCATGCACGTGAAGCCCGAGAAGGGCAGCGAGGGCAAGTCGCTGGAGGAGACCGTCGGTTCGGCGCTCCCCGTGGACTTCGACGCCCCGGCCGTGCCGCAGGTCAAGTCCTTGACGGCGACCGGCTACCCGGCGGCGCCGCCCTTCGACGGCCAGAAGCTGTTCCAGTGCGCCGACAAGCCCGGACGGCTCTCGCTGAACAAGTCCGAGCCGACGATGTACCGCGTGGGCTGCACCATGACCGGCGGTTCTTCCGGCGGCGGATGGGTCGCCGCGGGCCAGGACGGCAAGCCGGCCCTGGTGTCGAACACCTCCATCGGCCCGGTGACGGCCGGTTGGCTGGCCGGCCCGCGCCTCGGCAAGGAGGCCAAGGGCATCTACAGCGCGGTCAGCGAGAAGTTCGCCGACCAGTAAGCACTGGGGGCGACCAGAAAGCGCTGGGGGCGACCAGAAAGCACTGGGGCGCGACCAGCAAGCACTGGGGCGCGACCAGCAAGTCCTGAGGAGCGACCGGTAGCCGCTGCGGAGCGGTCCGTATCGGCCCTGTGGAGCGGTGGTATCCGCTTCGCAGGGCCGCCTCCTTCCCCGCACGTCGTACGTCGGCGGGGTCGCCGGAAACCTTCACGACCCCGCCGCTGTTCATCCCCAACCTCACAGGCATAGTGAGGTGTTGCGCCGGCCGGGACTCCGGACCGACGCACATGACACGCACATGACACATGCATGGCGATTATGGCAATTACACGTTCCAACGGGGGTACCTGCACCATGCGTTCCACTCGCGCGCCGTTCGCGCGCAGCCGTGGGCGGCGCGTCGCACTCGCCGCCACCGGGCTCGCCGCGACCCTGGCGCTCACCGCCACGGCCTGCGGTCCGAGCGAAGACAAGGCCGCTGACGGGGCGAGCGCCGCCGAGTCCCACGGGCCCGACGCCGACGCCGGTTCCGACTCCAAGCTGCCGGGCGGGCTCGTCGACAAGCTCAAGAAGCACGGCATCGACCCGGCCGACTGGGAGAACGGCGGCTGGAAGAACTTCGACAAGGACAAGTGGCTGCGCGAGGCGAGCGACTTCGTCAACCCGGTCATCAAGGGCCTGTGGAAGCCCGAGCGGATGAAGGACGCGAAGGACCCGAACAAGACGATCGCCTCGAAGGACGCGGCCGCCGGCCAGGGTGCCACCGATCCCGAGCCGACGCCGGTCCGGGCGGAGCCCGAGAAGACGCCGTACCACGAGAACGCGGCACCGGTCGGCAAGATCTTCTTCGACGCCCCCGGGGGCTCGATGGTCTGCTCGGGCACCGTGGTGAAGGACCCGCGCAACCCCGGCAAGTCCAACCTGGTCTGGACCGCGGGCCACTGTGTGCACGCCGGCAAGAACGGCGGCTGGTACCGCAACATCGCCTTCGTGCCCTCGTACAACGACCTGGGCAAGTCCGAGGCCGAACTGGGCAACGCGGCCCCGCAGGAGATCGCACCCTACGGCCAGTACTGGGCGGACTGGGTCTCGACCTCCAACGAGTGGATCAACGACGGCGGCCCCACGGGCGGCGCCGGAGCGACGTACGACTACGCCGTCATGCACGTGAAGCCGGAGCAGGGCGGCAAGTCCCTCGAGGAGACCGTCGGCAACGCGCTCACCGTCGACTTCTCGGCCCCGGCCACGCAGAGCGTGAGCTCGATGGGCGCTTGGGGCTACCCGGCCGCTCCGCCCTACAACGGCCTGATGATGCACAAGTGCGTGGACAAGCCCGGCCGCCTCTCGCTGTCGCCGTCCCTGCCGACGATGTACCGCATCGGCTGCACGATGACCGGCGGTTCCTCGGGCGGCGGCTGGTTCCGTGTGGTGAACGGCAAGAGGCAGCTCGTGTCGAACACCTCGATCGGCCCGGCCGAGAACACCTGGCTCGCCGGACCACAGCTCGGCAAGGGCGCCGAACAGGTCTACGACATGATGAGCGAGAAGTACGGCTCGAAGTAGCCGCGCGTCACACCTGCTACGGCGAAGGCCCGCCCCTGCGAGAGGGGCGGGCCTTCGCCGCGTTCGGTCAGCGCTGTGCGCTCCATGCGCCCAGTTCGCTGTGTGCGCTCAGTGCGCGGCCGGAACGTACGGGTTGAGCTCCGCGGCGAGCTCTTCGTGCACCCGTGCCTTGAGCAGCGTGCCCTCGGCGGTGTGCTCCTCGGAGAGCACCTCACCCTCGGCGTGCGCGCGCGAGATGAGCTGGCCCTGGGTGTACGGAACGAGGGCCTCGATCTCGACCTCGGGCCGCGGCAGCTCGACGTCGATGAGCGCCAGGAGCTCATCGATGCCCGCACCGGTGCGCGCGGAGACCGCGATCGCGTGCTTCTCGTTGCGCATCAGCCGCTGCAGGACCAGCGGGTCCGCAGCGTCCGCCTTGTTGATCACCACGATCTCGCGGACCTCGGTCGCGCCCACGTCACGGATGACCTCGCGCACGGCGGCGAGCTGCTCCTCCGGCACGGGGTGCGAACCGTCCACCACGTGCAGGATCAGGTCGGAGTCGGCGACCTCCTCCATCGTGGAGCGGAACGCCTCGACCAGGTGGTGCGGCAGGTGCCGCACGAACCCGACGGTGTCGGCCAGGGTGTAGAGCCTGCCGCCCGGCGTCTCGGCCCGGCGCACGGTCGGGTCGAGGGTGGCGAACAGTGAGTTCTCCACCAGCACGCCCGCGCCCGTGAGGCGGTTCAGGAGCGAGGACTTGCCCGCGTTGGTGTAGCCGGCGATGGCTACCGAGGGCACCTTGTTGCGCCGACGCTCCTGGCGCTTGATGTCGCGGCCCGTCTTCATCTCCGCGATCTCCCGGCGCATCTTCGCCATCTTCTCGCGGATGCGTCGCCGGTCCGTCTCGATCTTGGTCTCACCGGGACCACGCGTGGCCATGCCGCCACCGCCGCCGCCACCCATCTGCCGGGAGAGCGACTGGCCCCAGCCGCGGAGCCTCGGCAGCATGTACTGCATCTGGGCCAGGGCGACCTGCGCCTTGCCCTCTCGGGACTTGGCGTGCTGGGCGAAGATGTCGAGGATCAGGGCGGTCCTGTCGACCACCTTGACCTTGACGACGTCTTCGAGGTGGATGAGCTGGCCGGGGCTCAGCTCACCGTCGCAGACGACGGTGTCGGCGCCGGTCTCGAGCACGATGTCACGCAGCTCAAGGGCCTTGCCGGAGCCGATGTACGTCGCCGGGTCCGGCTTGTCGCGGCGCTGGATGACGCCGTCGAGCACGAGCGCGCCCGCGGTCTCCGCCAGAGCGGACAGCTCGGCGAGGGAGTTCTCCGCGTCGTCCACGGTCCCGGAGGTCCACACGCCGACGAGGACCACACGCTCCAGGCGGAGCTGTCGGTACTCGACCTCGGTGACGTCCTCGAGCTCGGTGGAGAGGCCGGCGACACGGCGCAGGGCCGCACGCTCGGAGCGGTCGAGCTGCTCGCCGTCACGCTCTCCGTCGATCTCGTGGCTCCAGGCGACGTCCTCTTCCATCAGGGCATCGGCCCGAAGACCTTCGGGGTAGTTCTGCGCGAAGCTCTGTGCGTCCTGGGAAGGGGAAGAAGAGGAGGTCATTGGATCCTTACGTCGATTCGTCGATTCGCCGGTGAAAGTGCGGACGGATCGCGGGATCCGTCACAGTCGACAACGCCCGAGGCGGCCCGGACATTCCCGATGCCGGGCCTGGCGGGCCCTGAGATACCCCCGAGGGGATGTCCCGGAGCCCGGCCGGGCCGTACCGGAGACCGACCCGCCGCGCCGTCAACCTGAAGATGGTTGCACGACACGGCCCGTCTCGTCATCCGGGTTATTCTCCCGCCCGTCGGGCTATTTCCCGCCCGTGGGTGCCTTACGCCAGTCCGGGTGCCCCGGCATGGGCGGCGTCTTCTCCCCGTACAGCCAGGCGTCGAGGAATCCGTCCAGGTCACGCCCGGCGGTCCGGGAGGCGAGCCGCACGAAGTCGGCGGTCGTCGCGTTGCCGTCGCGGTGGACGCGGACCCACTGGCGCTCCAGGCGCTCGAAGGCATCGTGCCCGATCTCCTGGCGCAGGGCGTAGAGCACCAGGGCACCGCCGTCGTAGACCACGGGCCGGAAGAGGCTGACCTTCTTGCCGGGGGCGGGTCTCGTCGGCCTCGCGGGCGGCCCGCCGTCGGCACGCCAGCCGTCCGATTTGCGGTAGGCCTCGCGCATGCGGTCCTCCAGGGGCCGTTTCCTCGTCTCCTCGGTGAAGACTGCCTCGTACCAGGTGGCGTGGCCCTCGTTGAGCCAGAGGTCCGACCAGGTCTGGGGGCTCACACTGTCACCGAACCACTGGTGCGCCAGCTCGTGCACCATGAGCGCGTCGACGCTCCACTCGGGGATGCCGGGATGGGTGAAGATCTCCTGCTCGAAGAGGGACAGCGTCTGTGTCTCCAGCTCGAAGCCGGTCCTCGTCGGGGCGACGAGGAGCCCGTAGGTCTCGAACGGGTACCGCCCGACCTTCTTCTCCATCCAGGCGATCTGGCCGGGCGTCTTCTTCAGCCAGCGCTCCAGGGTCTTGCGGTCCTTGGTGGGCACCACATCGCGTACGGGCAGGCCGTGCGGGCCCTGGCGGTGCAGCACGGTGGACCGGCCGATCGACACCTGGGCCAGTTCGGTCGCCATGGGGTGGTGGGTGCGGTAGGCCCAGGTCGTGGTGGAGCCCCGGTGGCGGGGTCCGGCGATCGGGAGCCCGTTGGCGACGGCCGTGAGCCCCTTGGGTGTGGTGATGCGGAAGGTGAACATCGCCTTGTCGGCGGGGTGGTCATTGCAGGGGAAGACCCGGTGGGCGGCGGCGGCCTGATTGGCCATGGCGAGCCCGTCCGCGGTGCGGAGCCAGCCGCCGTGTGAGCCCCTGCCGGAGACGGGGTCGCTGGTGTGCCGAACGGTGACCCGCAGCCGCTCGCCGGGCTCGATCGGCTTGGCCGGCGTGAGGACCAGGTCCTCGCCGCTGATCGCGAAGCGGACGGTCCTGCCGTTGATCGCGGCGGAGCGGACCTTGCTGTGCGTGAAGTCCAGATTCAGGTGCTTCAGGGCCTGCGTGGCGCGGGCATCGATCTTGGTGACGGCATTCAGCGGCTTGCGGTTGTCACCGCGGTAGGTGAAGGCGATGTCGTACGACGCCACGTCGTACCCGGGGTTGCCCAGGTACGGGAAGAGCGGGTCGCCGATGCCGAGCGGAGTGGCCGGCGAGGGAGCGCTCGCCGCGACGAGGGCGGCGGAGACGGCGGCCGTGACGAGGGCGGCGACGCGGGGGGTGCGGAGGGCCTTCGGCCGTGCGGCCGTGGCCCGGGCAGTGAGCAGCATGGACTTACCGCTATCAGCGCGCGCGTCCCCGCACGGTGGCGGCGCGCGCCGGGCCACCCGAACGAGTCGCCGACCGGACCCGCGCGTGGTCCGCCCCCAAGGGCCGGGCCACGGGTTCCCGTCGCCGCTTCAGTGGGCCGCTGCCGCCGGATGCTGGGCGCGGCTCACGTCGTACACCCCTGGCACCGCGCGCATCGCCCGCATCAGCCCCGGGAGGTACGCGGCGTCGGGCAGTTGCAGCGTGTACGTGTGCCGGACGCGCTGCTGGGTCGGCGGCTCCACGGTGGCGGAGATGACCGCCACCCCCTCCAGAGCGATCGCTTCGGTGAGGTCGGCGAGCAGATGCGCGCGGCCGAACGATTCGGCGGTCAGCGTGACACGGCACTCGGCGGTGTCCCCCCAGCGCACGCCGACCTCCGTGCGCCCCATTTCCTTCATGCGCTCCACCGAGGGGCATCCGGCACGGTGGACGGTCACGGCTCCCCCGCGTACGGCGAAGGCGGTGACGGCGTCGGGCGGCACCGGCGTACAACATCCGGCGAGCCGCACGCTGGCGCCCTCGCGGTCCACCACGGCGTTGGCGGCGGCGGGGCGCGGGATGTCGGTGGCCTCGGGGCGCGGGGCGGCGACCGGCGCCTTCTTGGTCTGTCCGGGGGGCGCCGGTGCGGGCGCCGGGTGCGATGCCAGCCAGCGCCGGATGGCGATCCGCGCGGCGGGCGTGCGGACGTGGTCGAGCCAGTCACGGGACGGCCCGGACGCCGCGTCCTGGCCCATGAGCAGCTGCACGGTGTCGCCGTCGCGCAGGACCGTGCTGAGCGTCGCGAGGCGGCCGTTGACCCGCGCGCCGATGCAGGCGTGCGCGTCCTCGCCGTACTGGGCGTAGGCCGCGTCCACGCAGCTGGCGCCGGCGGGCAGGCCGAGTGTGCCGCCGTCGGGCCGGAACACGGCGATCTCCCGGTCCTGGGCGAGGTCCTCGCGCAGCGTCGACCAGAAGGTGTCGGGGTCGGGTGCCGCCTGCTGCCAGTCGAGGAGCCGGGAGAGCCAGCCGGGCCTGGTCGGGTCCACGCGCTCGTCATCGGCGCCGCCGGCCGACTCCTCCGTGGGCGGGGCGTAGGGATTGCGCAGGGCGACGACGCCCGCCTCGGCGACCTGGTGCATCTGGTGGGTGCGGATGAGGACTTCGGCGACCTCTCCGTCCGGGCGGGCCACGGCGGTGTGCAGCGACTGGTAGAGGTTGAACTTCGGTACGGCGATGAAGTCCTTGAACTCCGACACGACCGGCGTGAAGCAGGTGTGCAGCTCACCGAGGACGCCGTAGCAGTCGGCGTCCTCGGTGACGAGCACGAGAAGGCGGCCGTAGTCCGACGCCCGCATCTGGCCGCGTTTGCGGTGCACACGGTGGACGGAGACGAAGTGCCGCGGCCTGATGAGGACCTCGGCCGCGATGCCCGCCTCGCGCAGCACGCCGCGCACCTCGCCCGCGATGTCCCCGAGGGAGTCGGCCTCCGCCTCGGCGTTCGCCGTGATCAGGGCCTTGACCTCGGCATACTCCTCCGGGTGGAGGATCGCGAAGACGAGGTCCTCCAGCTCGGTCTTGAGCGCCTGGACCCCCAGCCGCTCGGCGAGCGGAATGAGCACGTCCCTGGTCACCTTGGCGATGCGGGCCTGCTTCTCGGGGCGCATCACACCGAGCGTGCGCATGTTGTGCAGCCGGTCGGCCAGCTTGATCGACATGACGCGTACGTCGTTGCCGGTGGCGACCAGCATCTTGCGGAAGGTCTCCGGCTCGGCGGCGGCTCCGTAGTCCACCTTTTCCAGCTTCGTGACGCCGTCCACCAGGTAACACACGTCTTCGCCGAACTCGGCCCGCACCTGGTCGAGCGTCACCTCCGTGTCCTCGACGGTGTCATGCAGCAAGGACGCGGTCAGGGTCGTGATCTCGGCACCGAGCTGGGCGAGGATCAGCGTGACGGCGAGGGGGTGCGTGATGTAGGGCTCGCCGCTCTTGCGCGTCTGGCCGCGGTGCGAGGACTCCGCGAGCACGTAGGCGCGGCGCAGCGGCTCGAGGTCGGCGTCGGGGTAGTGGGCCCGGTGGGCCTCCGCCACATGGCCGATCGCGTCGGGCAGACGGCCCCGGGTGTCCGAGCCCAGCAGGGCGGCCCTGCCGAGCCTGCGCAGGTCGAGCCGGGCCCGGCCGCGCCTGCGCTGGGCCCCGGGCGTCACGGGGCCGGGCGTGGCTGGGTTCGTGGCCTCCGCACTCATGGGCACCTCCGGCTGCGTCGACCGGCGGTGGACAGACGCAGGCGTACTCCGTCCGGGCCGGTGCTTGATGCTACCGAGCCCATCACGAGGCGCTGACCGCCTCTCGCCGAGCGTGAAACGGATCACCCATTCGAGCGACAGTTCATGCGCTTGCCGTTTCGAGCCATTCGGACATGATCTCGCCCTCGGCGAGGATCACGGCGGGCCCCGTCATCTCGATCTCGCCGTCGGGCCGCTCGGTGATCATCACACGGCCGCCGGGCAGGTCGACCGTGTACGTGACCGGGGCACCGGTCACGGCCGGGTCCGCGCCGTCCCTGCGGGCGGCCGCCACGGCCACGGCGCACGCGCCCGTGCCGCACGAGCGGGTCTCCCCCACGCCGCGCTCGTGCACGCGCATGGCGACGTGGCCGGGAGCGCGCTCCACGACGAATTCCACGTTCACCCCGTCCGGGTAGGCGGAGGCGGGGCTGAAGGGCGGCGGGTCGTAGAGGTTTCCCGCGTCCGCGAGGTCGTCGACGAAGGCGACGGCGTGCGGATTGCCCATGTTCACGTTGCGCGCGGGCCACCGGTGATCCGCCACCGTGACCGTGACGTCTCCCTCGGGGAGCAGGGCCTTGCCCATGCCGACGGTGATCTCTCCGCCGGCATCCGCCTTGGCGATGTGCACGGTCTTGACGCCGCCGCGCGTGGCCACCGCCAGGTCGCCCTCGCCGACGTGTCCCGCGTGCTGGAGATACCGCGCGAAGACCCGCACTCCGTTGCCGCACATCTCGGCGACCGAGCCGTCGCCGTTGCGGTAGTCCATGAACCACTCGGCGCGGTCCGCGAGGTGACGCGCCTCCGGGTGGGCGGCGGAGCGGACGACATGCAGGAGGCCGTCGCCGCCGATGCCCGCACGCCGGTTGCACAGGGCGGCGACGGCGGCCGGGGGCAGCTCGATGGCGTTGTCCGGGTCCGGGATGATCACGAAGTCGTTCTCGGTCCCGTGCCCCTTGAGGAAGGCGATCCGCGTGCTCATTCCTCGATCGTACGGGGTGGGTACGACATTCCGGCCGGACGGTGCTGCTCCGGCTCGCCGCTCCGGCCCCGGGCCGTCCGCTGCGGCTCTCGGCTCAGCGGAGCCGGGCCACGCGCCAGACGGCGAGTACGGCCACGCCGACGAAGAGCAGGGCGTACGCGGCGACGACCCGCCAGTCCGGGCGACGGCCCGAGCCGCGCTCGGGCAGCCCCGGCCAGGTATGGCCCACCCGGCGGGCGGCCATCATGCCCCAGCCCGCCGCGCAGCAGCTGAGGAGCAGTCCGAGCATGGCGACCACGGCACCGCCGTCACCGAACTCGAAGGCCAGCGGGAAGGCGAACATCAGGGAACCGACGGCGGCCAGGATCACGATGGGCGCGAGCTGCCAGATGCGCAGCCGCCGCTGCGGACGCAGCTCCACCTCGACCTCGGCCTCCGGGGACAGCTCGTCCGCGGAGGGACCGTCGTCCGTCACGCCGCCGGGGACCTCGTCGGGCCCGTCGGGGCTCAGCTGCTCTCCGCCGTCATGCGCGGTGTCACGAGGGCCGGCCTCCATCGCCACGCGCCCTCCCACTTCGGACTCCACCGGTCGATCGATGGTCGATGATGGCACGTCGCCAGGGGCGCGGATGACCGCCGGAGCGTCCCGATGCCATCACGTGATCAGGCTGTTATGGCCCCGCTGGAGGGTTTACGCGGTCAGACGCCTACCGCTGGTCGGCGAGTCAGCAAAAGGTCAGCAATAACCCCAGGTCGGCGCCCGATTACAGGCCGGGACCGAACCGGAAGAGGGGACCGCAACCATCAAATCGAACAAGCTCGCGCGTGGCATGGGCAGCTTCTTCGAGTCCTGCGAGTGCCGTAGGCCGGCCGGGTGCCCGCATCTCTACACGATCCGCTTCCGCAACTCCCGCGGCAGGCAGGCCGAGGAGTCCGGCTTCCGACCGAGGCCGCACTTCCGTCGACGATCCTGCAGGCCGACGGCCGAACCGAAGGTGGGACGTCGGCTACGCATCGGCGAGTCTGGCCAGCCCCCAAAGAATGATCAGGTCGAGGGCCATGACGCTGATCGACCACAGCGGGTAGTAGGGGATGAACATGAACTGGGTCACCAGACTGACCGCGGCAATCGTCACCCCGCCGCCACGTCCCCACCGCATGGCCAGCAGGACCGCCACACCCACCAGCACCAGCAGGACACCGACCACCAGATGAATCCAGCCCCAACTGGTGAGATCGAAGCGGTACTCGTACTCCCGTGGCACACCGTAGAGACGGTCCTTGGCGATACCAGTGACGCCCTGGAGGACGCTCAGTACTCCGCTGACGATCAGCGGCACCCCGAAGTACCGCATGGGCCCGGCCGGCCGACCATCGTCTCGTACGCCTCTCACGTCCTGATGTGCTCCTTGAGGCATCTCCACGGCCTGTCAACCCTTCGGCCACCGGCGCAGAACGGCACCGTTCGCGTTGGCGACGCTCGCGATCCCAGACGAGGCTGCTGTCGGGTGGAGGCCCGGAGGGGGTGAGGGGCCGCATCCGGCAGGGCCGGATCAAGCTGCGTTCCTCAGGGAAAGGGCGGCCGACTGCGGGGGGCGGGCGCTCAGTGCGCGGAACGCGTGTTCGGCTATCTCCTGGTTTGTTCAGCCTCGGGCCAGGTCGGCCAGGTCAGCAAGGATCAGTTCCCACGCCCCCAGGACGACGGCGGCCGGAGCAGCGGCGGTCCAGAAGGGCGGGCATCTCGGCATAGCCGTCCGCACGGCCGCGGGCGGGCAACCGAGGTTTACCGACTTTCCCAGTTTCGCCCGCCAGGAAGACTCAGAGGCCAATGCCCTCATATCGGGATTAAACGGATATAAGGCTGCTAAGTTCCCCCTAGACGGAGCGCGCGGGGGCACCCGCGCCACGCTCGTACGAACGAGGAAGACCTATGAGTGATGCCGAGGCTGCGGCGCGGCCGGCGGCCAAGCTGACTCTGCTGACACTCACCGCGATGGTCGTCGGTTCGATGGTTGGCGCCGGGGTGTTCTCGCTGCCGCGACGCTTCGCGCAGGAGACCGGAGTTGCCGGGGCGCTGATTGCCTGGGCGGTCGCCGGGGCCGGCATGCTGATGCTCGCTTTCGTCTTCCAGACCCTCGCTGTCCGCCGTCCGGACCTGGACGCGGGAGTGTACGCGTACGCGAAGGCGGGCTTCGGCGAGTACCTCGGCTTCTTCTCCGCATTCGGCTACTGGGCCAGCGCCTGCGTCGGCAACGTCACCTACTGGGTGCTCATCACGTCGACGGTCGGCGCGGTCGCTCCGGTGCTCGGCGACGGCGACACCGTGACGGCGGTGGTGGTCTCCTCGGCCGGGCTGTGGGCCTTCTTCCTGCTGATCCGCCGGGGCGTGAAGGAAGCAGCGGCGATCAACCGGATCGTGACGGTGGCGAAGATCGTACCGATCGTCTTCTTCGTGATCCTGGCGCTGTTCTACTTCGACCCGTCCGTCTTCGCGGACAACTTCGGCGGTGCCGACTACGCGGGCTCCCTCTTCAACCAGGTCCGGGGCACCATGCTCGCCACCGTGTTCGTCTTTCTCGGCGTCGAGGGAGCGAGCGTGTACTCGCGGCACGCCAAACGCCGCGAGGACGTCGGGCGGGCCACGGTCCTGGGCTTTCTCAGTGTGTTCGCCGTCTTCGCCTCCGTCACGATCGTCTCCTACGGGCTGCTGCCGATGGCCGAGATCGCGGAGTTACGACAGCCTTCGATGGCCGAGGTGCTGGAGACTGCGGTCGGCACCTGGGGCAAGGTCTTCGTCAGCGTCGGCCTGATCGTCTCCGTGCTCGGCGCCTACCTCGCCTGGACCCTGATGGCCGCGGAAGTCCTCTTCGTCGCCGCCAAGGACAAGGACATGCCCCGCTTCCTGGCCCGGTCCACGGCAGCGGACGTCCCCGAGAACGCCCTGCTGATGACAACCTGTCTCAGCCAGGTCGTGCTTGTCGTGACGCTGTTCTCCGAGGACGCCTTCAACTTCGCCCTGGATCTGACCAGCGCGCTGAGCCTGATCCCCTTCCTGCTGGCCGCCGCCTTCGCCGTCCAGATCGCCAAGCGGCCCGGACGCCCGGACGTAGAGGGACGCTCCACTCGGCGCGAGCTGGTCATCGCCGTGGTGGCGACCCTCTACACCCTGTTCCTGCTCTACGCGGCAGGGCTCAAGTTCATCCTCGTCTCCTTCATTCTCTACGCCCCGGCGACCCTCCTCTTCGTCAAGTCCCGCCAAGAGCAGGGCCGACGGCTCTTCTCTCCGGGTGAGGCGGTCATCTGCGCGGTGACGGTCGCCGGCGCCGCCGTCGGCGTTGCGGGGCTGGCCGTCGGCTGGATCGAACTCTGAATCCCCGCGCCGGCTCTGTCCCTCACCTGTCGTCATCGAGCGAAAGGCCCCTTGTGTCCGGCACCGCCCCCGTTTCCGCGCTCGGCGTCCACTCCGAAGTCGGCCAGTTGCGCAAGGTCCTGGTGTGCGCCCCCGGAATGGCCCACCATCGCCTCACCCCGACCAACTCCGGCGATCTGCTGTTCGACGACGTGATGTGGGTGGAGAACGCCCAGCGCGACCATGCCGACTTCGTCGCCCAGATCACGGACCGTGGTGTAGAGGTCGTCGAGCTGCACGACCTGCTCGCCGCCACCATGGCGATGCCGCAGGCCCGGTCCTGGCTGCTCGACCGGAAGATCGACGCGAACGAGGTGGGCCTCGGCCTGGTCGAGGAGACCCGCGCCTTCCTCGACACGCTCGCCCCGCGCCGGCTCGCCGAGTACCTGATCGGCGGGCTCGCCACCGCAGACCTGCCGCAGGAGTTCCGGTCGGCGTACCTGGGTCTGGCCCGCGAGGGCGTGGGCGGGCGGGAGTACCTGATGCCCCCTCTGCCCAACACTCTGTACACCCGCGACACGACCTGCTGGCTCTACGGCGGGGTGACGCTCAACCCGCTCTACTGGCCTGCCCGCCACGACGAGACCCTGTTGATGAAGGCGATCTACACCTTCCACCCCGACTTCCGGGAATCCACGGTCTGGTGGGGCGACCCGGAGGAGAGCTGGGGCCAGGCCACCTTCGAGGGCGGGGACATCATGCCCGTCGGCAACGGCGTCGTCCTCATGGGCATGAGCGAACGGACCTCACGGCAAGCGATCACCCAGGTCGCGGCCGCCCTGTTCGCGCAAGGCGCGGCGGAGCACGTGATCGTGGCCGGAATGCCGAAGCTGCGCTCCGCGATGCACCTGGACACAGTCTTCACCTTCGCCGACCGGGACATCGTCACGTTGTATCCGCGCATCATGGACGCTGTCCACACCTTCTCACTGCGGCCATCCGACCGGGCGCCCGGAATGGAGATCACCGACGAGGGCAGCACCCCGTTCACCGAGGTCGTGGCCCATGCCCTGGGCCTGCCGCAGCTGCGGGTGATCGAGACGGCCGGAGACGTCTACGCCTCCGAGCGCCAGCAGTGGGACAGCGGCAACAACGCGGTGGCACTCGAGCCGGGCGTCGTCTTCACCTACGACCGCAACACCCAGACCAACGCGCTGCTGCGCCGCGCCGGGGTGGAGGTCCTCACCATCGTCGGCGCGGAGCTGGGCCGGGGCCGAGGGGGCGGGCATTGCATGACCTGCCCGCTGGTCCGAGACGCCGTGACCTTCTGACCCTTCCCCGGCACCGAAGCACGTGTCGACGCCGTAGGGACCCTCGCCCTGCCCCTCGACCGGTCCGGAGGCTGAGGAACGCGGCTCGGGCCGTACCAGCCTGCGGCCTCACCGGGGCGGGTGCTGCCTCACCGGGGCGGGTGCTGCCTCCAGCGTTTCGGCAGCCAAGCCATCGTCCATACCAGGGCGATGGCCAGTCCACCGCCACATCCAAGGGCTGGCCCAAGTTGTCGAAGCCACGCCGTTTACCTGGCGTACGATCAGGCTGTGACCGGTCGTTCGATCAGCGCCATCGCGTGTCCGGGAAGTTCCGCGCGATCGGCCGCGGCACCGCTCAACCAGTGCACCCGCGGGTCCCTCCGGAACCACGAGTCCTGACGCCGCGCGAAGCGTTTGGTGGCGCGCACGGTCTCGGCGCGTGCCTCGTCCTCGGTGCGCTCTCCGGCGAGCGCACCGAGCACCTGCTGGTAGCCGAGCGCCCGCGACGCCGTACGCCCCTCGCGCAGGCCCTGTCCGGCCAGCGTGCGCACCTCGTCGACCAGGCCCGCCTCCCACATGCGGTCCACGCGCGTGGCGATGCGTTCGTCGAGCTCGGGGCGGGCCACGTCCACGCCGATCTGAACCGTGTCGTACACCGAGTCGTGGCCCGGGAGGTTGGCGGTGAAGGGCTTGCCCGTGATCTCGATGACCTCCAGGGCACGAACGATCCGGCGGCCGTTGCTCGGCAGGATCGCCTGGCCCGCTCCCGGGTCGGCGGCGGCCAGGCGCGCGTGCAGCGCTCCGGGGCCGCGCAGCGTGAGCTCCTCCTCCAGCCGGGCCCGCACCACGGGATCCGTACCGGGGAACTCCAGGTGGTCGACGGCGCCCCGCACGTAGAGCCCGGAGCCACCGACCAGGATCGGCCAGCGCCCCTCGGCCAGGAGGCGGTCGATCTCCGCGCGGGCCAGCTTCTGGTACTCGGCGACGCTTGCCGCCTCCGTCACGTCCCAGATGTCGAGGAGGTGGTGGGGGACCCCGCCGCGCTCCTCGGGTGTCAGCTTGGCGGTGCCGATGTCCATCCCTCGGTAGAGCTGCATGGAGTCGGCGTTGACGACTTCGCCGCCGAGTTGTTGGGCGAGGAAGACGCCGAGATCGGACTTTCCCGCCGCGGTGGGACCGACGACGGCGATGACCCGCGGGGCGGGAGCTGCACTACTCACCGCCCCAGTCTCGCAAACCCCCCGACCATTTCCCGAACGAGTGACGTGACGGCACGGCTTTGAGGTCGTTGCCTGTTGCGAGGTTCCAGCCGCCGGTTTCGAGAACCGAGGGCCCGGGCGAAGCAATGAGACGCTCCGGGCGGCGCGGGATTTCGCCCACACGAGTAGCACATGGAGCAGATATGGGCGTTTTTGCACGTTTCCGCCGGAAGGCCAAGGGCGGCGACGAGGAGTCAACCACCGGGTCGGGGGCCGCCACACCGACGGCCGAGTCGGAGAGCGCCGAGGTCTCCGCCACTCCCGCTACCGCCTCCCCGGAGGCCGTCTCGGCCGAGGAGAAGCCTGCCGAGGGGGCCGGCGACGACACCAAGAGCGCCGCCGCCGATGGCAAGGTCACGCAGACCGCGGAGTCCGCCGGGACGGACGCGGCGGACTCTGCGGACTCCGCGGACGGCGTGGAGATCCCGAAGCAGCAGTCGGCCGACGAAGCGGCCGACAACGAGGCGGACGAGGGTGCCCGCAACTAGATCTCGCGAGGCAAGGCGCAGCCACGGGCTTCCTTGAGCGACTGAAAACCAAGCTCGCCCCTGCCCGGAGCAAGGTCTCGCCTCTCGCGCAGCAGCACGGGGACACGATCGACCAGGGCCTCGAGAGGGCCGCCCACCCCGCCTCCGCCGCCCCCGGCCTCCTGAACGGCGCCGTCGGCCGCTCTTGAGCGGTGTGGCCACCGCCTTCGAAGGGCGTCGCCGGACGGCACCCGCACCACATCGGCGAACGGCCGCGAAGCATCCGCTTCGCGGCCGTCGCCGCATGCTCCTCGGCCTCCGCCGGTTCACGTCCCTACGACCAGGCGGCCACCAGGTACCCCACCCCGTAGGGCGCGTCTTCGTGGAGGAGCTCTCCGCCCAGCTTCGCGCTCTCGGCCGCGCCGGCGAGGACCTGCCACGGGGCGCGGCCCGCCGCCTTCAGTTCGTGACCGAGGTCCTCGTCCAGTGCCCGCAGGGCCGGCACGTCGGCCGTGGCGAGGGCCCGTGCGATCTGCGCGTCGAAGCCCGCCGCCCGCTCGTCGAGGTAGCCGGGGGCCTTCAGGGTGCGGCACGCGCTGGCGTCACCCATCACCAGGAGGGCGACGCGGTCCGCCCGTGCGCCGAGGTCCCGCCCGGCCTGGAGGCAGCCCTCGGTGGTGAGAGCTTCTCCCACGCCCAGGCCCTCCACCGGGGCGGTCGACCATCCCGTACGTCCGAGCAGCCAGCCGGCGACGGCGAGGGACGGGGGCAGCTCGCGCTCCGGGAGGGCCTCACCGGTCCGCGCGCCCAGGTTCACTTCCAGGTCCACGCCGAAGCCCCGGAACGAGCCACGGGCGCCCTGCGGATGCGGGCCGCGGCCCTCCGGCCCGGCGGGGCCGACCACGACCAGGAGGTCGGGCCTGGCCGCGGCAAGGACCCCTATGGCGTCCGTGCACGCCGCACGGGCCGCGTCCAGTTCAGGGGCGGCGCCCGACGCGACCTCGGGAACGAGCAGCGGCGGGCAGGGGCAGACGGCTGCGGCGACAAGCATGATCCGCAGCGTAATGCCCCGGCACGCACGCGCGCGTGGGAGCCGTCCCACGGCCGTGAGCCACCGGCCCCAGGTCACGCGCCCGGGTCAGGTCACGGGCGGATCAGTCGCAGCCGCAGCCACTGCCCGTGGCGACCGGCAGCGGCGCCGGGGCGCCGATCTTCGGCAGGCCCAGCATGACGCCGGCGGGCTTCGCGGCGGCCTCGGTGTTGCGCTTCTCCCAGGCGTCGCCCGCGCGCGTGGGGCGGACGTTCAGCACGGCGCCCTCGGCGAGGAGGTGGTGCGGGGCGGCGTAGGTGATCTCCACCGTCACGACGTCACCGGGGCGGACCTCGGTGTCCGGCTTGGTGAAGTGCACAAGGCGGTTGTCGGCGGCGCGGCCGGAGAGGCGGTGCGTCGCGCCGTCCTTGCGGCCCTCGCCCTCGGCGACCATCAGCTCCAGGGTGCGGCCGACCTGCTTCTTGTTCTCCTCCCAGGAGATCTCCTCCTGGAGGGCCACCAGACGCTCGTAACGCGACTGGACGACCTCCTTGGGGATCTGGCCCTCCATGGTGGCCGCCGGGGTCCCGGGGCGCTTGGAGTACTGGAAGGTGAAGGCGTTGGCGAAGCGGGCCTCGCGGACCACGTGCATGGTCTGCTCGAAGTCCTCCTCGGTCTCACCGGGGAAGCCCACGATGATGTCGGTGGTGATCGCCGCGTCCGGCATGGCGGCGCGGACCTTCTCGATGATCCCCAGGAAGCGGTCCTGGCGGTACGAGCGGCGCATCGCCTTCAGGATGGGGTCCGACCCCGACTGAAGGGGCATGTGGAGCTGCGGCATCACGTTCGGCGTCTCGGCCATGGCGGCGATCACGTCGTCGGTGAAGTCGCGCGGGTGCGGAGAGGTGAAGCGCACGCGCTCAAGGCCGTCGATCTTCCCGCAGGCCCGCAGAAGCTTGCTGAACGCCTCGCGGTCGCCGATGTCGGAGCCGTACGCGTTCACGTTCTGCCCGAGGAGGGTGACCTCGGAGACGCCCTCGCCGACGAGCGCCTCGATCTCCGCGAGGATGTCGCCGGTCCTGCGGTCCTTCTCCTTGCCGCGCAGGGCGGGCACGATGCAGAAGGTGCAGGTGTTGTTGCAGCCGACGGAGATGGAGACCCACGCGGCATACGCGCTCTCGCGGCGCGTGGGCAGCGTCGAGGGGAACGCCTCCAGGGACTCGGCGATCTCGACCTGCGCCTCTTCCTGGACGCGGGCGCGCTCCAGGAGCACCGGCAGCTTGCCGATGTTGTGCGTGCCGAAGACGACGTCGACCCAGGGCGCCTTCTTGACGATGGTGTCCCGGTCCTTCTGGGCGAGGCAGCCGCCGACGGCGATCTGCATCCCTGGACGCTTGGTCTTCATCGGCGCCAGGCGGCCGAGATTGCCGTACAGACGGTTGTCGGCGTTCTCGCGCACGGCACACGTGTTGAAGACGACGACGTCGGCGTCGCCGTCAGCTCCTTCCGGCGCACGTTGGTACCCGGCGTCCTCCAGCAGCCCGGAGAGCCGCTCGGAGTCATGGACGTTCATCTGGCACCCGTAGGTGCGCACCTCGTAAGTCTTCGCGCTCATCTCGCCCCCCAGGGTACGGGGTCGCCACGCGCGCGTGTCCGGGGATCGTGAACAGGGTGCCCCAGGGCGCTCGCCGAAGGGGCGCGGTGTGACCTCGCCCCTGGTCACCACCGTGAGCGGGCTGGCAGGATCGCGCGCATGCTCCAGGCACTCCCCCACATCGGCAGACGACGCGCGCTCCAGGCTTCCGCCGCGGCACTGGTGGTGTTCGGGCTGCTCCTGTGGTGGCTGCTTCCCGTGAACGAGGACTCGCCGAGCGGCCGGATGAGGTTCAGTACCGGCGTACAGAACGGCGTGTACGAGAAGTACGGGAAGCTGCTGCGCACCGCGGTCTCCGAGGACATGCCGGAGGTGGACGTCGACCTCCGCAACAGCCAGGGGTCGCAGCAGAACATCGAGCGGGTGGCCACGGGCAAGGCCGATTTCACCATCGCGGCCGCCGACGCCGTCGAGAAGTACCGCCTCGACGATGCCCCGGGCGCCGACAGCCTGCGGGGGTGTGCGCGCCTCTACGACGACTACGTGCAGCTCGTGGTGGACCGTTCCTCCGACATCCACTCCGCGGCGGACCTGCGGGGCAAGCGCGTGGCGGTGGGCCAGGGGCGCTCGGGCGTGCGGTTGATAGCGGACAGGGTGCTGGAGGCCGCGGGGCTCGACCCTTCCTCGGACATCGAGCCGGTGTCCGCGGGCATCGACACCATGCCCGAGCTGCTGGAGCGGGACAAGATCGACGCTTTCTTCTGGTCGGGCGGACTGCCGACCAATTCTGTGGGCGCCCTCTCACAGAGGACGGACATCCGGCTCGTCGAGCTCGGCTACCTCGTCGAGAAGCTGCACAAGCAGGGCGGCGCCTCCCGCTACTACCGCGCCGCCACGATGCCCGCCGACGCCTACCCCTACGCCCAGCAGGGCTCCGCCGTGCCCACCCTGGCGGTGGCGAACCTCCTGGTGACCACGGACCGGGCCGACGACGACCTCACCTCCGGTCTGACCCGCACCGTCATCGACAGCCGCGACCACATCGGCGACGAGGTGCACGCGGCGCAACTGGTGGATCTGCGCACCGCCCTCTTCACGGACCCTCTGCGGCTCCATGACGGCGCCCGCAGCTACTACCGTTCGGTCAAGCCCTGAGGCGCTGAGAGGGCCCTCAGGGGCCCGTGGCAGGCTCACTGCGGGGCAGGCCGACGGTCACCTTCAGGCCCTGCGGTTCGTTCCTCCCGTACGTGATGGAGCCGCCGCCCGCCGCGAGCAGGGCCCGGGAGATGGACAGGCCGAGGCCGGAGCCCTTGACGTTCTGGTGGCGGTTGCTGCGCCAGAAGCGGTCGCCCACGCGCGCGAGTTCGTCCTCGGTCAGGCCCGGTCCTTCGTCGTCGACCACGACGGTCGTCGTCCCGTTGCTCGATGCGACCGTCACCTGGACCGACCCGCCCTCGGGCGTGAACTTCAGGGCGTTGTCGATCACCGCGTCCAGCGCGCTGGAGAGGGCGACCGGGTCGGCCCAGCCGGTGGTGGCCGGGCATTCGCCACTGAGCCGTACACCTCGCTCGGCGGCGAGCGGCCGCCAGGACGCGACCCGCTCGGCCGCCAGCGCCCCGACGTCGGTGAGACACAGGTCGGGCGCGGCGTGCTCGGCGAGCGCCAGGTCGAGCAGGTCGTCGAGGACCTGGGCCAGGCGCTTGCCCTCGGTGCGGACCGAGGCGATCTCCTCATTGCCCTCGGGCAGTTCGAGGGCGAGCAGCTCGATGCGCAGCAGCAGGGCGGAGAGCGGATTACGCAGTTGGTGCGAGGCGTCGGCGACGAAGGCACGCTGCTGTTCGAGCACGTCCTGGACGTTGTCGGCCATCTCGTTGAACGAGCGGGCCAGGCGTCTGAGTTCCGGCGGTCCTCCCGCGGCGGCGACCCGTGATTTGAGCCGTCCGGTCGCGATGTCGTGCGTGGTGGCGTCCAGGACCCGCACCGGCCGCAGCACCCAGCCGGTGAGCCGCAGGGCCGCGCCGACCGCCAGGAGCATGGCCGCCGACTCGCCCGCGGCGATGAGCAGCCAGCCGTACACCGTCTTGGACCGCATGCGTCCCGTCGGTGAGTCCGTGACGACGACGGCGACGACGTCCCCGTCCCTGATCACCGGGGAGGCGACGGCGAGGCGTCCGCGCTGCCAGGGCCACACCTGCTCGGGGTCGTGGCTGCCGCGGGAGCGCAGCGCCTCCTGGAAGGCCTCGCGGACCTGGCCCTTGGCCGGCAGGTACCAGGAGGCCGGGGCGCTGGCCATGGGGCCGTCGTCGCGGTAGAAGACGCCCGCCCTGATCCCGTAGACCTCGTGGTAGTCGTCGAGCTCCTTCTGCAGCGTCTCGCGGCGCTCGTCGGTGCCTCCACGCACGCGTGAGCCCGTCGGGCGCTTGGTCACGAACTGGGCGAGGGAGGCGAAGCGCGCCGTGTCGTCGATGCGGTCGACGACCACTTTCTGCTGCTGCGCCGCGGCGACGCTGACGGCCAGCGGGAAACCGAGCGCGAGCAGCACGCCCGCCATCAGGACGATCAGCAGCGGGAGGAGTCGAGAGCGCACCTGTGCCCGATCCGGCTACGTGGCCGGGGCGACGAGCCGGTAGCCGACGCCGCGCACCGTCTCGATCAGGGCCGGCATGTGCAGCTTGGAGCGCAGGGAGGCCACGTGCACCTCCAGCGTGCGACCGGTCCCCTCCCAGCTGGTGCGCCAGACCTCGCTGATGATCTGCTCCCGGCGGAACACCACTCCGGGGCGCTGGGCGAGGAGGGCGAGCAGGTCGAACTCCTTGCGGGTCAGTTGGACGACCGAGCCGCCCACGCTGACCTGCCGGGTGGGCAGTTCGATGTGCACGGTGCCGAGCCGCAGCTTGCTGTCGCCGCCGGTCTCCGGGGCGCTGCCGGGGGCGGGACGCCGGATGACCGCGTGGATACGGGCGATGAGCTCCCCCGTGTCGTACGGCTTCACCACGTAGTCGTCGGCTCCGAGGTTGAGGCCGTGTATGCGCGAGCGTACGTCGGAGCGGGCCGTCACCATGATCACCGGTATCGAACCGCGCTTGCGGATCTTGCCGCAGACCTCGTAGCCGTCCTGGTCCGGCAGCCCGAGGTCGAGAAGCACCACTCCGAAGGGGGGTGTTTCCGTTTCCGTTTCCGCGGGGAGCAGCGCCTGTAGCGCCTCCTCGCCGCTGCGGGCGTGCACGACGTCGAAACCGTGGCGGACCAGGATGGCGGAGAGGGCGGCGGCCACATGGTCGTCGTCCTCCACGAGAAGCAGTCGCATGCGGGTCCCCTCCAGTTCATCCGTCGTTTTTTCATGGCCGGTACTCGCGCGTACGCCCCCACGCATCCACGCCGATGGACGAGGACCGCGTCAAGAGTGTTCGGGTCACGGACACGTTCCGTTATCCAGCCGGTACGCACATCGTGGACCCTCTTCACACGGTGTGTCCGGTTGCGGCCGGATCGTTATGCTCAATTTCCCCTCAGATGTAATGACGCTGGTCGCACTGGGTTATTACTGTCCTCCCAACCGAGGAGGATGGAGCAACAAGCCGTGACCGAAGTATCGGTGACCAAGGACGCCATACCGCCCGGGGCGGACGACCTGGTCGTGCTGAAGAACGTCAACAAGCACTTCGGCGCTTTGCACGTCCTCCAGGACATCGACCTGACCATCGCCCGAGGCGAGGTCGTCGTGGTGATCGGCCCCTCCGGCTCCGGAAAGTCGACACTGTGCCGCGCCATCAACCGCCTTGAGACGATCGACTCGGGAGACATCTCGATCGACGGCAAGCCGCTGCCCCAGGAGGGCAAGGAGCTGGCCCGCCTCCGTGCGGACGTGGGCATGGTCTTCCAGTCGTTCAACCTCTTCGCGCACAAGACCGTGCTCGAGAACGTGACGCTGGGCCAGACCAAGGTGCGCAAGATCGCCAAGGCGGAGGCCGAGGCGAAGGCGCGTCAACTGCTGGACCGCGTGGGCGTCGCCACCCAGGCCGACAAGTACCCCGCGCAGCTCTCCGGCGGCCAGCAGCAACGCGTGGCCATTGCCCGCGCGTTGGCGATGGACCCCAAGGTGATGCTCTTCGACGAGCCCACGTCGGCGCTCGACCCGGAGATGATCAACGAGGTCCTCGAAGTCATGCAGCAGCTCGCCCGCGACGGCATGACGATGATCGTCGTCACCCATGAGATGGGCTTCGCCCGCTCCGCCGCCAACCGTGTCGTCTTCATGGCGGACGGGCGGATCGTCGAAGAGGCCGTGCCGGACCAGTTCTTCAGCAACCCGCGCAGCGACCGGGCGAAGGACTTCCTGTCGAAGATCCTCAAGCACTGACGCTTACGGCAAATCTGGCCACCGCGTCCACTCACGACCAGCCGAAGCAAAGGATGTTCACCATGAAGTTCCGCAAGACCGCAGCCGCCGCGGCCGTTGTCGCCGCCCTCTCGCTGACCGCCACGGCCTGTGGTGGCGAGGAGGGCACGGCCGGTGACAAGCCGAAGGACCCGACCGGCGGCAAGAACGCGCCCAAGCTGCCCACGTACGACGTGAAGTCGGGCGTCAAGGTCGACTCCGCGGTGCTGAAGAAGGCCCAGAAGGCCGGCAAGATCGTCATTGGCGCCAAGGACGACCAGCCGTACCTGGGCCTCAAGGACAGCGCCGGCAAGCGCTCCGGCTTCGACATCGAGATCGCCAAGATGGTCGCGGCCGACCTCGGCTTCAAGCCCGAGCAGGTCGAGTTCAAGACGATCGACTCCGGCGTCCGCGAGACCACCATCTCCAAGGGCGACGTCGACCTGTACGTCGGTACTTACACGATCAACGACGAGCGCAAGAAGCAGGTCGGTTTCGCCGGTCCCTACCTCGTCGCCGGCGCCGACCTTCTCATCCGCCAGGATGACAAGAGCATCACCGGTCCTGACTCCGTCAAGGGCAAGAAGGTCTGCTCGATCGTCGGCTCCACGCCGCTCCAGGAGATCAAGAAGCCGAAGTACGGCGCCGAGACCGTCGAGCTCGCCAAGTACTCCGAGTGCGTGCAGCAGCTCATCAACAAGGAGGTCGACGCCGTCACCACGGACGACGCCATCCTCAAGGGCTACGCCGCGCAGCAGCCGAAGGCGCTGAAGGTCGTCGGCAAGCCCTTCACCAAGGAGCCGTACGGCATCGGCATGAGCAAGGACGACAAGGCTCTGCGCGACGCCGTCGCGGACGCCGTCGAGGCGCACCAGAAGAACGGCGACTACAAGAAGGCGTACGACGCGACGCTCGGCCTCTCCGGTTCGGAGTTCACCGAGCCGCCGGCCCTCGAGCGTTACTGACCGCCGATCTTCCGTTCCACTCCCCGGCAGTGAGTCGACCGGGTCCCCGTACGCATCGTGGTGTGTGCGGGGACCGGCGTCCCCTGCCCGACCACTGCCGCCCACGAGGACATCCCCGTGAATGTACTGCTCGACCATCTGGCGGAATTCCGCGAGGGTTTCATAGGCACGGTCTGGCTGACCGTGGCCAGCAGCGTGCTGGCGCTGTTCCTTGGCGTCGTGCTCGCCGGTTTCCGCGTCTCGCCGGTTCCGCCGCTGCGGTTCTTCGGCACCGCCTGGGTCACCCTGTTCCGGAACACCCCACTGACGCTGCTCTTCCTCACCATCTGGTTCGCGGTGCCGCAGGTCTTCGACTTCGGCTTCGACCCGTGGACCAAGGCGCTGATCGTGCTCAGCATCTACACCTCGACGTTCGTCTGCGAGGCCGTGCGGTCCGGCATCAACACCGTGCCGATCGGGCAGGCGGAGGCCGCCCGATCGATCGGCATGACGTTCTTCCAGACCCTCGGCACGATCGTGCTGCCCCAGGCGGTGCGGACCGTACTGCCGCCGCTGAGCAGCATCTTCATCGCGTTGACGAAGAACTCCGCCATCGCGGGCGCCTTCAGCGTGACGGAACTCTTCGGGTGGCAGAAGATCCTCAGTGACCAGGGCTTCGCCATCGCCTGGCTCTTCCTCTGGGTGGCGCTCGGCTACCTCGTGATCACGTTCACCATCAGCGGCCTCTTCCGGCTGCTCGAGCGGAGCCTGGAGGTCGCACGATGAGCTCCAGCGTTCTCTACGACGCTCCGGGTCCCAAGGCCCGGGTGCGCAACCGCGTCTACTCCGTCGTCGGCACGGCCGCCATCATCGGCCTCATCGTCTTCGTGGTCATGCGGCTCGCCGACCGGGGCCACTTCGCGTCCGAGGTCTGGAACACCTTCAACTACTCCAACGTCCGGCTGACCATCCGTGACGGCATCCTCACGACGCTGAAGGTCTTCGCGTTCGCGGGCGTGCTGTCCCTGGTGCTCGGGGTACTGCTCGCGGTCGCCCGCGCGTCGGACCACCGGCCGGTCCGCTGGCTGGCCACCGGGTTCATCGAGCTGTTCCGCGCCATCCCGCTGCTGATCACGATCTATGCCCTGTGGGTGCTCTTCCTCACCTACAAGGGCGACCTGGGCGCCATCGGCGAGAACAACGGCTTCTGGGCCCTCGTCATCGGCCTCGCCGTCTACAACGGCGCGGTCCAGGCGGAGGTGTTGCGGGCCGGCTTCAACGCCGTCCCCCGCGGACAGGTCGAGGCGGCCTACGCCCTGGGACTGCGCAAGTCCCAGGTGATGACGATGCTGCTGCTGCCGCAGGCGGTCAGGTCCATGCTGCCGACGATCATCAGCCAGCTGGTCGTCACGCTGAAGGACACCTCCCTCGGCTACATCATCACGTACTCGGAGCTGCTGTACGCGGGCCGGCAGCTGGCCAACACCACCCTTGTCAACGGCCAGTACATCTACGTCCCGGTGATCATGGTCGTCGGCACGATCTACGTGGCGATGTGTCTGGCGCTCTCCACGCTCGCCACCTGGATCGAGAAGCGCGGGCGCCGTACCAAGACCGGCATCGCGGTGGCTGCCGCCGCCGAGCCCGCCGAGGCGCCCGGCGTCCTCGACACGGCCACGCCGTCCGCTCCCGCGGCCGCGGCCGCGGGTGGTGAGACCGGTGACGCGCCCATGGCCGCGCCGGCGCGTGGCGTGGAGGGCCGCGAGGGACCGGAGAACAACTCCGGCAAGCCGCACGGCGACTCCGACGGATCGGTCGGAAAATCGAACTGACACTTCGTAGGCGCAGGTGAGTGTGGGGGGCGGCCCGTCGGCCGCCCCCCCTCTCGTCCGTCCGGGCCCGGCTGCCTCTGCCGGCACCGGCCGCGCTGCCGCTTCCCTGTGCACACCATTGCCATCGTCACTTGACGCAAGCAGCGGCAATGGGTTGCATACGTTCTGTGATCGTGCACCGGGCTCCAACTGTCAGTTCCTGTACGTACGTCCAGCGCCTCCGGGCGGCCCGGAACCTCGGAGCCCGTCGGGCCGGAGGGTGCGCGCCGTGGACCCGGTGATCGTCGTCGGCGCGGGCCCCGTCGGGCTCGCGCTCGCCCTGGCGCTCGCCCGCCACTCGGTGCCCACCGTCGTCCTGGACGAAGGGCCCGGCAAGGACGATCAGCGCCTGGCTCGTACGGTCGTTCTGCGCGACGACACCGCCGCCTTCGTGGAACGGCTCGCGGGCCGCTCGCTGGGCGGCCTGGAACTGGGTGCGCGCTGGACGCGTTGGCGCTCCGTACGGCGCAAACAGGTGATGCTCGAGGTCTCCTTCGACGACGAGATCCCCACCCCGCTGCACGTGCCGCAGCACGTCCTCACCGGGGCGCTGCGCGAGGCCATCTCCACCGAGCGGCTCATCAAGGTCGCGGTGGACAGCAAGCTCGACTCCTTGGAGCAGGACTCCTCCGGAGTGACCGCCCACACGCGCGGGCCCAAGGCCACGTGGTGGCGCGGAAGTTATCTGGCGGGCTGCGACGGGTCACGCTCGACGGTCCGCAAACTGCTCGACATCCGCTTCCCGGGGCGCACGGCGGTGGAGCGACACGCCGTGGCGGCGCTGCGCACGGAACTTCCGTGGCCGGGCGAGGCGTTGTTGCATCGGATGCCTCCGTGGCGCGGCGGAGGCCCGGAAGTGACGGGCCGCCCGCTCGCCGAGGGGGCGTGGCGGCTCGACTGGCTGCTTCCGCCGCGCGGTGACCTCGTGACGCCCGAGGCCCTCGTGCAGCGGATCCGGGCCACCCTCGCGGGCTGGTGCGAGGGTCCCACACCGCCGTACGAACTCCTCGACACGGGCGTGCACACCGTCCACCACCGCCTGGCCCGGCGGTGGCGGGTCGGCCGTGCCTTCCTCGCCGGTGACGCCGCGCATCTGCTCGGCGCGCTCGGCACGCAGGGGCTCGACGAGGGGCTGCGGGACGCGGACAACCTCGCGTGGAAGCTGGCGCTCGCCTGGCACCACGGGGCGCACGACGCGCTGCTCGACAGTTATCAGGCCGAGCGGCGGGCCTGCGTGACCGCACGGCTGCGCGCCGCCGACCAGTCGCTGCCGATACTGCGGGGCGGCAAGGGCCTGCGTTCGCTCGTGCCGGGGGCCGCGCGCGGGCACGACGCGCTGCTCACGGACGGCCACGTGGGGCGCGGTCCGCTCGGCGCGCCCGCGTCGTACGCGGATTCCCCGCTGGCCCCCGCGCCGTCCGAGTCGGAGGTCGTGGTGGCCACCGAGCCGGGCATGTCGGTGGCCGACGTGCGGGTGACGGCACCCGACGGCACCTTCGTCCAGTTGCGGGAGCGGCTCGGGCGCGGCCATCTGCTCGTCGTGCTCGTCGCCCCGGGGACCGGTGTGTGGGAGCGCCGGCACTGGATGTCGGCCGGGCTCATGCCGAGGCTCGCCGCCGCTGTCACGGCACTGCCGCACCACGCCGAGCTGCTCGTGGCGGAGAGCTACCCCGGGGCGCCCGCGCACGCGGTCCTGCTCGTACGCCCCGACGGCCACCTGGTGACCGCACTGGCCGGAGTACGCCCGGCGGAGCTGTACGCGGCCGCGCAGGCGGCGGTGGGCGGGGCGAGGCCCGCGGGGTCTGGCGGTGCCGCTCAAGGGGGCCCGGCCGACCGGGCAGGGGGCGAACGGGCCAGTTCAGGCGAGCAGGCCGGCTCCGGGGAGCCGAAGGGTGCGGCGGGGGCGGTGCGGCGGGCCGAGTGAGGGGGCGTGCGGGAGTGCATCGTGAGGGGGCACCGCCAGGGCGGCGCGCGATCGGACCGCATGCTGAACGGAAGTTGACCGCTCTCCACCTCCGTGGTCTACTCCGCATCGTGACCGACACCGATGTGCGCCTGTGGCGGAGGGTCCATATGGACCTCGTCCGCTATGCGGGCTGCGTGTGTCACCCGTCCCTCTGACTTCGCCTTTCTCCCTCGCGCGCTGAGCGCCGCCTTCCGGTCGGCTCGCGCGCCCTTTCGCGAACCTTCAGGACGGTATCCGTGTCTTCCTCCGCACCCTCCCCCACCGCGCCCGCGTCCTCACGCACCGCCGGTCCCACCTCCGCCGAGCTCCTCGACTTCGCACGCCGCACCGCCGCCGACACCGCGCTCATCGCCTCACTGCCCCTCGACCCGGAGGGCCGCACCTGGGTGCGCCTCGACGGCCCCGGCGGCAGCGAGGCATGGCTGATCGGTTGGCCGCCCCGCAGCGGAACCGGTTGGCACGACCACGCCGAGTCGGTCGGCGCCTTCCTCACCGCGGCCGGCACCCTCAAGGAGAACTCCCTCGCCGCCCGGCTGCCCACCGACGGCTGGAAGACCCTGGAGCTCTCGGACGGCGTGGACCGGGAACGGGAGCTCACGGCCGGCGATGGCCGTGCCTTCGGCCGCAACCACGTGCACGAGGTGCTGAACGAGTCCACGACCGAACACGCGGTGTCCGTGCACGCCTACTACCCGCCCCTGCCACGCATCCGCCGCTACACCCGCACCGGTGACGTGCTCCGCCTGGAGTCCGTGGAGCGCCCGGAGGACTGGCAGTGAGCGAGCGGCCGATCGGCATCGACGAACTGCTCGAACGCGTACGGCTCGGCCTGGACCGCGTGACCCCTCATGAGGCGCACGACATCGCCGGGTCCGGCGGCCTCCTCGTCGACATCCGGTACGCGGCCCTTCGGGAGCGCGACGGGCTGATCCCCGGGGCGCTGGTCGTCGAGCGCAACGAACTGGAGTGGCGTCTCGATCCGCAGGGCAGCCACCGCGCCGCCGAGGCCACCGGCCACGATCTGCGTGTCGTCGTCATCTGCAACGAGGGGTACGCGTCGAGCCTCGCGGCGGCGTCGCTCCGGCAGTTGGGCATGCGGTACGCGACCGACCTCGACGGCGGCTTCCAGGCCTGGCGCTCGGCAGGGCTTCCGGTCACCGCCTGAACGCAAGGTGGGCGCACCTCGGTAAGGGGCGCCCACCATTGCGTACTGCCTCTTACCTCCCCCTTCCTACTCCTTGGCCGTCGCCACGCTCACCGGAAGCGGCCTGAGCGCGGCACGGCCCGGCAGCGCGGTGGCGGTCAAGGTCAGGAGAGCGGCGACAGCGACCACGGAGACGTACACCAACGGGGTCACCGTCGGCGCCGCGCTGCCCGTCATGCCCACGCTGAACGCGGTCAGGATGGCGAGCGCAACCCCGCTGCCGAGCGCCGTGCCGATGAACAGGACGGCCAGCGCCTCGGTGCGCAGCATGCGCAGCACCTGCCGCCGCGTGGCGCCCACGAGCCGCAGCAGGGCGAACTCCCGGATGCGCTCGGAGACCGACATCGCGAGGGTGTTGACCACCGCGATCGCGGTGAAGGCGAGTACGAGCCCCATGGCCAGGTGGTTCACCTCTGCGTTGGCCTGCTGGCGCTTCGCCTCCAGGCCGTCGAACGCGTCCGGTGCGAGAACGTCGAGCCCCGGACCCGGGAACTTCCCGACGACCGCCGCGAGTTGTTCCCTCGTACGGTCGCTCTTGACGAGGACCGTGGCGGCGAGTGGGTTGTCGACGTGGCGGGCGACTCGGTCGTGCGCCATGGTCACATCCCCGAAGCCGAGCCCGCGCGCGTACACGGCACGGACGGTCAGTTTCGCCCTCGTCCCGTCTCCGAGGGTGAGCTTGAGCGTGCTGCCCGGCCGCAGACCCAGCTGGTCGGCGGCCAGTTCGCTGACGGCCACGCTGTTCCCGTCGAAGCCCTTCAGGGATCCGGCGGTGACGTCCGGGTCCCAGGTCCGGGTGAGCCCTGCCGGAGTGACGCCCTGCGCCGGGTATTTGTCGAGCCCCACGCGGACGGTGGTGCGGACCACCTCGGTGACGGCTTCGACTCCCTCGGCCGTACGCAGCTTCCGCGCGGCCTGCGCCGGGATGCCGGGGCCTTGTCCGGCGAGCACCCAGTCCGCACGGATGCCGTCGCGGGCTTGGGCCCGGGCCGCGTCGCCAAGGGTGGGCTGGACGAAGAGGACGGTGCAGGTCATGCCGGTGAGGAGGGCAAGAGGGGTGACGGCGGCGGCCATCCGGGCCGCGTTGCCGCGAAGGTTGGCGTGGGCGAGCCTGCCGCCGGGGCCGGTCAGCCGGAGCGGGCCGCGCAGGAGGGCGGCCGCCACGCGGACGACGAGCGGGCCGAGGGCCGCGATGGCGCAGGCGAGGACCACCACGGCCAGGAACGTCACCGGGGTCGACGCGGCTTCGGTGCGCAGCATGCTCAGCACGGCGATCAGGACGATGCCGCCGGTCAGCAGGACGAGACCGGCGACGAGGCGGCCCCGGCCCAGCCGGGTGCGCTCGACACGCGCTTCGGCGAGGGCCTCGGCGGGGCGGATGCGGGCGATTCTGCGCCCGGCGATGTGGGCCGCCGCCAGTGCGCCGAGCAGGGTCACGCCGACGGCGACGAGAGGCGGGAAAGCGCTGACGGTGCGTTCGAGGGTGGCGGGCACGGCACCCGCGTCCACGAACCGTCCGTGCAGCCCGCCGCCGAGCGGAATTCCGGCCAGCGCGCCGATACCACCCGCCACGGCGCCGATGAGCAGCGCCTCACGCCCCAGGAGCCTGCGGATCTGCTTCGGTGTCGCGGCGACGGCGCGCAGCAGGGCGAGTTCACGGTGGCGCTGCTGGACGGAGAGCGTGAAGGTGCCGACCACCACGAGGATTCCGACGAGCAAGGACGTGCCTCCCATGGCACCGCCCATGCTGACGAGCTTGACGCGGGCGCCCGCCGCATCGAGGAACTCGACGGGCCCGCGGTCGTCACCCGCACTGACCTGCGCGGTCGTCCCGTCGAGTGCCTTCGTGACGGCCTGCTCCAGGTCGGCGACGCTGGTGCCCTCCTTCGGCACGACGCCGAAGGCGGTGACCTTGCCCGGGTGCGCCGCGAGCCGCTCGGCCTCTGCCGAGGAGAAGAAGAGCGAGGTCTGATGGGCGAGGGTTCCGTGCGCGGGGGCGGCGATGCCGGTGATGCGGTAGCCGCGGGGGCTCTGTGTCGACTGGACGGTGAGGCGGTCGCCGGGCCTCAGTCCGGCGCGGTCGGCGAGGTCCCGGTCGATGACGAGATCGTCGGCGTGGCGTGGCCGACTGCCCTCGACGAGCCGGAACGGTGTGAGCGCGGCGGACTCCCACGCGTGACCGTACGAGGGCCGGCCGGCGTCGCTTCCGTCGCCGGTCGTCAAGGGGTGGGCCAGGAAGGTCAGTTCGGGCACCACCGCGCCGACGCCCGGTGCCTCCTTGAGGCGCCTGTCGATGTCACGTGCCGACAGCCAGGCCCGTTCCGCGATCGGTTTCGCCTTGTGCTTGACCTTGGTCTTGCCCTTCTTGTGCTTGACGGTGGTCTGGTGGACGTTCTGGTCGGCGGAAACGATCACCGGTGCGGCGGCGTAACGCTCGGTCTTGACGGTGCCGCGCAGTCCGGTCTCCAGGAGTGTGCCGCAGGCCGTGATGAGTGCGGCGGCGCACATCAATGCGAGGAAGGCACCCAGGAATCCACCCTTCCGGTCTCGGACCGTCTGCAGGGCGTAGCGCAGCATCATGGGGTGTCCGTCTCTTCTCGGCTGTCGCGGGGTGCGGGGAAGGCCCAGAAACGCGTGAGTACGGTGCGCGCGTCGGTGGGGGTGTCGCGGTCGGGCCGCTTGTAGCGGTTGAGCAGCGCGATGTACTCCTCGAAGAACTCGTGGAGTTCGGGGAGACTCAGCCGGATCGTGCCCCGTGAGGAGGGGAACGCGTCGGCCCACTCACCCGGTTCGGCGCCGCCGTCCCGCCGCGCCTGCTCGAAGAGGTCGAGGTCGGCGGCGTACGACTGGCGGTTCAGCTCATCGATGACGAGCCGCGTCTCAGGGGTCTGCCGGCTGCGCGGCGGAAAGCGCCGGTCGCCGGGGACGGCACGCCACCAGCGCTCGCGGCCGTGGCCTCCGGGGCCGCCCGGCGTCTCTTCGACGAAGCCGTGGCGGGCGAGCTCACGCAGGTGGTAGCTGGTGGCTCCGGTGTTGAGGCCGAGGGCTCTGGCGAGCATGGCCGAGGTCGCCGGGCCGTGCACGGTGAGGTGCTGCAACATCTGCTGCCGCCGCGGCTGCGCGAGCGCCTTCAGTACGCGAAGGTCACTCAGCTCCTCCGGAGCCGAAGCTGAAGCCGGGGGCGAGGCCGGAGCCGGGGCCGGGGCCTGGGCCTGGGCCGGGTTCGGGGCCTGGGCCGGGGTCGCAGCCTGGTCCGGAGCCTGGGCCGGGTTCGGAGCCGGAGCCTGGTCCGGAGCCTGAGCCTGGGCCGGGTCCGGGGCCGATGTCCGGGTCGGAGCCGCGTCCGGGGTCCGCTCAACTGCGTCGCCGGAGGCCTGCGTCTCCTCGGGTGTGCCGGGTTCCTGTGCCATGCGTACACAGTCGCCTGTGCACAGGTCCCTGTGCACTGCGGTGGTCCCGCGTCTCCGCAGGGGGGTTAACCCCACCCCGCGGAGCGCGGGCCGGGATGCGTGGGTCGCTGAGCGTGCCGCCCCACCCCCGTCGGGGCGGCACGCTCAGAACGCCTCGTATCCCAGGTCTTCCGTGTCTTCGCCCTCTTCCTCCAGGGCCTGCCGCACCACGCGGAGCGCCATGCCCTCGCCGTAGCCCTTGCGGGCGAGCATGCCCGCGAGGCGGCGCAGGCGCTTGTCGCGGTCGAGGCCGCGTGTGGAGCGGAGCTTGCGGGCGACGAGCTCGCGCGCCGTCGCCTCCTCCTGCTCCGAGTCGAGTTGTCCCACGGCTTCGTCGATGAGCGTGGACTCCACGCCCTTGGTGCGCAGCTCCCGCGCGAGCGCACGCCGGGCCAGACCCCGGCCGTGATGCCTGGACTCCACCCAGGCGTCCGCGAAGGCGCTGTCGTTGATCAGACCGACCTCCTCGAAGCGGGAGAGCACTTCCTCCGCCACCTCCTCGGGGATCTCCCGCTTGCGCAGCGCGTCGGCGAGCTGCTTGCGCGTGCGCGGGGTGCCGGTGAGCAGGCGCAGACAGATCCCTCTCGCCCGCTCGGCGGGATCCGCGGTCGGCGGCTCCCCCTTCTCGGCCCTCGACGAGGAAGGGGGGCCGCTGTCCTGGTGCTCGCCGAAGCCGCCGCGCCGCCGCCGGCGCTCACCGCCGCGCCCGCCACCCTCGCGGGTACCGGTCCCGTCCCGGCCGTCGCGTTCCTGCTCCACATCGTCCCCGTGGTCCTGCCCCGCGGCTCCGGGGCGGCTTTCGGGGGCGGTGTGGTCCGCCCAGTCGGTTCGTCGCGTCACGGCCTAGCTCTTGGCCGCCGCGGTCTTGGACTTGGTGGCCTTGGCCGCCGACGCGGGAACCGTCTTGGCGGCGTCGTCGGCCGGGGCCGCCCCCGCCGCGTCCGCGCCCGGCTTCGGCTCCTCGGCCGGAGCCTCGGACTTCACGCCGACGCCCAGCTTCTCCTTGATCTTCCTCTCGATCTCGTTGGCGAGATCGGGGTTGTCCTTGAGGAAGTTGCGGGCGTTCTCCTTGCCCTGGCCGAGCTGGTCGCCCTCGTACGTGTACCAGGCGCCCGCCTTGCGGACGAAGCCGTTCTCCACGCCCATGTCGATCAGGCCGCCCTCGCGGCTGATGCCATGGCCGTAGAGGATGTCGAACTCGGCCTGCTTGAAGGGCGGCGCGACCTTGTTCTTGACGACCTTGACGCGGGTGCGGTTGCCCACCGCGTCCGTGCCGTCCTTCAGGGTCTCGATACGGCGGATGTCGAGCCGCACCGAGGCGTAGAACTTCAGCGCCCGGCCACCGGTCGTGGTCTCCGGGGAGCCGAACATCACGCCGATCTTCTCGCGGAGCTGGTTGATGAAGATCGCGGTGGTCTTGGACTGGTTGAGCGCGCTGGTGATCTTCCGCAGCGCCTGGCTCATCAGACGGGCCTGGAGACCCACGTGCGAGTCGCCCATCTCGCCCTCGATCTCCGCGCGCGGCACCAGGGCGGCGACGGAGTCGATGACGATGAGGTCGAGGGCTCCGGAGCGGACCAGCATGTCGACGATCTCGAGAGCCTGCTCGCCGTTGTCCGGCTGGGACAGGATGAGGTTGTCGATGTCGACGCCGAGCTTCTTCGCGTACTCGGGGTCGAGAGCGTGCTCCGCGTCCACGAACGCCACCGCGCCGCCCGCCCGCTGGGCGTTGGCCACGGCGTGCAGCGTGAGGGTCGTCTTACCGGAGGACTCCGGGCCGTACACCTCCACCACTCGGCCGCGCGGGATGCCGCCGACGCCGAGCGCCACGTCGAGCGCGGTCGACCCGGTGGGGATGACCTCGATGGGCTCATTCGGCCGCTCGCCCATGCGCATCACTGCGCCCTTGCCGAATTGCCGTTCAATCTGTGCGAGAGCGGCGTCCAGCGCCTTCTCGCGGTCGGTTCCTGCCATGGGTTCCACCCGATTTGCTTGAGTCGATCGCTTCACGTCAAAGACGCTAACGCCTGCCACTGACAATCCGCCCCGACGCCCGTCCAGCCTGTGGATAACTCAAGGCCATCCCTCACCGAAATCCTCCGGGGCCTGCCAGGGTTCTCCCTGCCCACCTGCGGAGAATCGCCGTCGGACAACCCATGAGAATGGATGTTCGATTTCGGTGTCAAGCGTGGCACGCCGCCCCTCCCGCAGGGGCCGGCGTGCCCGTAGAGCGGGGTTCTACCGCCGCTCGTCCGGCTTCGGCCGCGTCTCGGACTCCGCCGCCGCCCCTGGTCGGTTCGGCCCCCGCAGGGCGCGCCGCATGCGCTCGACGAGGGGCGGCCCGCCCCGGCGCCGGTGCCCGTGCACCCGGGGATCGTCCGTGACGTCGTACCTCTTCACGTACGCACCGAGGAAGGCCTGGAGGGTCGCGATGGCAGGGATGGCGACGAGTGCGCCCACCGCTCCGAGGAGCGCCGTCCCCGCGATAACTGAGCCGAAGGCGACCGCCGGATGGATGTCCACGCTCTTGGCGGTGAGCTTGGGCTGCAGCAGATAGTTCTCGAACTGCTGGTAGACCACGACGAAGATCAGCACCCAGAGCGAGAACCAGGGGTTGACCGTGAAGGCGATCAGCATCGGCAGGGCGCCCGCCAGATACGTGCCGATCGTGGGGATGAACTGGGAGACCAGACCCACCCACACGGCGAGCACGGGCGCGTAGGGCACGTCCAGCGCCTGGAGCAGGATGTAGTGCGCGATCCCGGAGATCAGTGCCATCAGACCGCGGGAGTAGAGATAGCCGCCGGTCTTGTCGACCGCGATCTCCCAGGCACGCAGCACCTCGGCCTGCTTGGCCGGCGGCAGCACCGAGCACAGCGCGCGCCGCAGCCGCGGCCCGTCGGCCGCGAAGTAGAACGAGAACAGCAGGATCGTCAGGAGCTGGAAGAGGCCGCCGAGGACCTGCGCGGAGACGTCGAGGACACCGCTGGCGCTGTTCTGCACGTACTTACGCAGCCAGTCGGAGTGGACCAGGCTGTCCTGGACCTCGAAACGGGAGAGGTCCGTGTGGAACGTCTGGTTCGTCCAGCTGATGACCTTGTCGAGGTAGTCGGGGAAGTCCTCCACCATGTCCACGATCTGGCTGGCGAGCATCGAGCCCATCAAGGTGACGAAGCCCGCGCTCGCGATCACGACGCCCATGAAGACGATGAACGTCGCGAAGCCCCTGCGCAGCCCGCGGGCCGCCATCCAGCTCACCGCGGGCTCGACCGCGAGCGCCAGGAAGAACGCGATCAACACGTTGATCAACAACCCGGTGAGCTGGTGGAAGGCCCAGCTGCCCAGTTGGAAGCAGGCGATGAGCGCGAGGGCGAGCACCATGGCACGCGGCAGCCACCGCGGCATGCGGGCGCCGAACCCTGCCTCGGCCTCGCCGGGGGGCTGTGCGGGCGGCGTCGTGCCGGGGGAAGCGGTGTCCTTGATGACCTGCGCGGTCTCGTCTGTGGGTGCCACGGGGTCAGTCTCGCCCACGCCGTGGGGGTTCGGACGCCACCCCCGCGTCTTGGTGCTGGCTCACGCGCGCGTTGCGCCCCCTGGCGGCACAGAACCGTCCGTGTTCAGCGCTTTTCGGGCGGTACGTCCATGGCCGCGCAGACCGCACGCCAGACGTCCTTCGCGTCCCAGCCCGTGTCCAGCGCCTCGTGGACCGTACGGCCGCCGAGCTCCGCCATCACGTGGTCACGCGCGAAGGAGTCGGCGTACCCCGCTCCGAAGTGCTCCGCCATCCGCTGCCAGAAGACCGTCAACCGCATGCCTCCAGTATCCCGCTCTGGGAGTGCAGCCCGCCGCAGGGGGCTCACCGACAACGCTTTCCGCCCTACGGTCGGTCCATGGCTGAAACCGGAGCATCCCCCGACCCAGTGCCACACCCCGATACGGCACTCCCCCCGGTCGCCCGAGCCGAGCACTTCATCTGGCTCACCGCGCGCGTCCTCGAACAGCGACGGTTCGCACACCACTTCGCCCCGGGGGCGGCCGGTGGGGACGGCAAACAGACCGCGGACGCCGTGGAAGCCGCTCTGAACGCGTACGGCACCGCGGACGGAGGCTACGCCCACGGGCTCGAACCCGACCTGCGCGGCCCCGTCAGCCAGCCGCTGCACGCCGGGCACGCGCTGCGCGTCCTGGACTCCATCCGGCGCTGCGGCGGGCAGCGGGCGGACCGCGTGTGCCGTTACCTCACCTCCGTGTCGACGCCCGAGGGCGCGCTCCCGGCGATCCATCCCGGCCAGCGGGGCTACCCGGCGGCACCGTTTGTTCCCGTCGTCGACGACCCGCCCGGCGAGCTGCTCGCCACCGGACCCGTGGTGGGTCTCCTGCACCGCAACGACGTGTGGCACGCATGGCTCTTCCGGGCCACGGACTTCTGCTGGGCGGCCGTCGAGTCGCTGGAGAAGACCCATCCCTACGAGGTCCATGCCGCCGTCGCCTTCCTCGACGGTGTACCCGACCGTCCGCGCGCGCGGGCGGCCGCCGACCGGCTCGGCCGTCTCGTACGGGAGCAGCGCCTCGCGGCGCTCGATCCGTCGGACCTCGACGCGTACCCGGTGTCTTCGGGGTACGCGCCGGGCGAGCACCACTTCGCGCACGACTTCGCGAGGACGCCCGAATCGCTGGCACGCGCGTGGTTCACGGACGCCGAGATGCGGCGCTCGCTGGACTTCCTGGAGCGGGAGCAGCAGGAGGACGGCGGCTGGCCCGTCCGGTGGCGGCAGTGGGCACCGGGCCCGGCCCTGGAATCCCGCCCGATCGTGACCATCGAGGCCCTGCTCACGCTCCGGGCATACGGACGGACCATCGGCTGACGGAGCGTTCTGCGCATCCCGCGGCGGGGCAGCGCCGCAGCGGCGGTAGCGACGGACGCGGTGCCCGCCCGCGGGGGTGGTGACGGAGGCGAAGCCCGGCGACCAGGGCCGGAGAGCACGGGCCGTGCCTGTGGCGCGGCGGGCGCGGGTTACTGGCCGCGACGGCAGGTGCCGTTCTCCCGGCGGGGCGGACGCGCCGCCGCGGAACGCCGGTTGCGCAGGTCAGCGCCGTTGTCAGTGGCGGGGTGCACGATGGAGGGCATGGTCAGCTCTGCGTCCGGCGCCGACGGCGCCCTCGACGGTTTCTCCCCCGCGACCCGCGGTTGGTTCGCGGGGGCCTTCTCCGCGCCCACCTCCGCCCAGACCGGCGCGTGGAAGGCCATCGCCGAGGGCTCCGACGTGCTGGTCGTCGCGCCCACGGGCTCCGGCAAGACCCTGGCCGCGTTCCTGGCCGCGCTCGACCAGTTCGCCTCGGTCCCGCCGCCCGCGGACCCGAAGAAGCGCTGCCGCGTCCTGTACGTCTCACCCCTGAAGGCGCTCGCGGTCGACGTCGAGCGCAATCTGCGCAGCCCCCTGACCGGTATCCGCCAGGAGTCCGTGCGCCTCGGCCGACCCGAACCCGAGGTGCGGGTCGGCATCCGGTCGGGCGACACCCCGGCCGCCGAGCGCCGGGCCCTGGCGACCCGCCCGCCGGACATCCTGATCACGACACCCGAATCGCTCTTCCTGATGCTCACATCGGCCACGCGGGAAGCGCTCACCGGCATCGAGACGATCATCCTCGACGAAGTGCACGCGGTGGCGGGCACCAAGCGCGGCGCCCACCTGGCACTGTCCCTGGAGCGGCTCGACGAGCTGCTGCCGAGGCCCGCCCGCCGCATCGGCCTGTCGGCCACGGTGCGGCCGGTGGACGAGGTGGCCCGCTATCTCTCCCCCAAGCGCAAGGTCGAGATCGTCCAGCCGCCCTCGGGCAAGGAGTTCGACCTCTCCGTGGTCGTTCCCGTCGAGGACCTCGGCGAGCTGGGCGGCTCCCCGGCCGCCGACGCGGGCGACGGCACGGGCGGGAGCGGTCAGGCGGAGCGACCGTCGATCTGGCCGCATGTCGAGGAGCGCATCACCGACCTCGTCCAGGCGCACCGTTCGACGATCGTCTTCGCCAATTCCCGCCGCCTGGCCGAGCGCCTGTGCAACCGCCTCAACGAAATCGCGTACGAGAGAGCGACCGGTGAGGCCCTCCCCGAGGACCACTCCCCCGCGGAGCTGATGGCCGAGGCCGGCGCGGCCAAGGGCGCCCCGCCCATCCTTGCCCGTGCCCATCACGGCTCGGTCTCCAAGGAACAGCGCTCCCAGGTCGAGGAGGACTTGAAGGCAGGCAGGCTGCCGGCCGTGGTCGCCACCTCCAGCCTGGAGCTCGGCATCGACATGGGCGCCGTCGACCTGGTCATCCAGGTGGAGTCGCCGCCGTCCGTCGCCTCCGGGCTGCAGCGCGTGGGCCGGGCGGGCCACCAGGTGGGCGCGGTCTCCACCGGCGTGGTCTTCCCCAAGTACCGGGGCGACCTGGTGCAGGCCGCCGTCGTCACGGAGCGGATGCGGACCGGCTCCATCGAGTCGCTGCGCATCCCGGCCAATCCCCTGGACGTGCTCGCTCAGCAGCTGGTGGCGATGGTCGCGCTCGACACCTGGCAGGTCGACGACCTTCTCACCGTGGTGCGGAGGTCCGCCTCCTTCGCCTCGCTGCCGGAGTCCGCGTTCACGGCCGTCCTGGACATGCTCGCGGGCCGCTATCCCTCCGACGCCTTCGCGGAGCTGCGTCCGCGCGTGGTGTGGGACCGCGTCGCGGGCACCATCACCGGGCGGCCGGGCGCGCAGCGCCTCGCGGTCACCTCCGGAGGTACGATCCCCGACCGCGGTCTCTTCGGGGTCTTCCTCGCCGGCGCCGACCCGAAGAAGGGCGGCGGCCGCGTCGGGGAGCTCGACGAGGAGATGGTGTACGAGTCCCGGGTGGGCGACGTCTTCACGCTCGGCACCAGCTCCTGGCGCATCGAGGACATCACCCGCGACCGCGTCCTCGTCTCCCCCGCCCCCGGCGTCCCTGGCCGGCTGCCCTTCTGGAAGGGGGATCAGCTGGGCCGACCGCTGGAGCTGGGCCGCGCTCTCGGCGCCTTCCTCAGGGAGGTCGGCGCCCTCGCCAAGGAGGACGCGCGCGTGCGGTTGCTCGCCGCGGGACTCGACGAATGGGCCGCCGACAACGTCCTGGCGTACCTCGCCGAGCAGCGCGAGGCCTGCGGGCACGTCCCGGACGACCGCACGATCGTCGTCGAGCGGTTCCGGGACGAGCTGGGCGACTGGCGGGTCGTCGTGCACTCCCCCTTCGGCGCCCAGGTGCACGCCCCGTGGGCCCTCGCCCTGGCCGCCCGCCTGACCGAGCGGTACGGCATGGACGCGCAGGTCATGCACGCCGACGACGGCATCGTGCTGCGGCTGCCGGACGCCGACCTGATGAGCCTCGACCTGCTCGACCAGGACCCCTCCGCGCCCTCCGTCGAATACGACGCGGAGAAGGCCCCCGTCGGCGCGGGCGACGTCGTCTTCGACAAGGGCGAGGTCAACCAGATCGTCACCGATCAGGTCGGCGGGTCCGCCCTGTTCGCCGCGCGATTCCGTGAATGCGCCGCCCGCGCGCTGCTGCTGCCCCGCCGTAGCCCGGGCAAGCGCACGCCTCTGTGGCAGCAGCGGCAGCGCGCCGCGCAGCTGCTGGAGGTGGCGAGCGAGTTCGGCTCCTTCCCGATCGTCCTCGAGGCGGTCAGAGAATGCCTCCAGGACGTCTTCGACGTACCGGGTCTCACGGAACTGATGGGCGACATCGAGTCCCGCAGTGTCCGCCTCGTCGAGGTCACCACCCCCGAGCCCTCCCCCTTCGCGCGCTCGCTCCTGTTCGGGTACGTGGCGCAGTTCCTGTACGAGGGCGACTCCCCCCTCGCCGAGCGGCGCGCGGCGGCCCTGTCCCTGGACTCCCGCCTGCTGGCGGAGCTCCTCGGCCAGGCGGAGCTGCGCGAGCTCCTCGACGCGGACGTCCTCGCGGAGTTGGAGCGGGAGCTTCAGTGGCGTACGGAGGACCGCCGGATCAAGGACTCCGAGGGCGTGGCGGACCTGCTGCGGCTCCTCGGGCCGCTCACCGCGGGCGAGCTTGCCGAGCGCGGCGCCGAGCCGGAGTGGGCCGAGGAGCTGGCCTCCGCCCGCCGGGCCATCCGGGTCCGGGTCGCGGGGGCCGACCACTGGGCGGCGATCGAAGACGCGGGCCGGCTGCGCGACGCCCTCGGCACGGCCCTGCCCGTGGGCGTCCCCGAAGCGTTCACCGAGCCGGTCAAGGATCCGCTCGGGGACCTCCTGGCCCGTTTCGCGCGCACGCACGGCCCGTTCACGACCGCGGCCGCCGCCGCCCGCTTCGGCCTCGGAGCCGCGGTCACGGAGGGCGCGCTGCAACGCCTCGCGGCGAACGGGCGTGTCGTACAGGGAGAGTTCCACCCGGCGGGCATCGGCCAGGAGTGGTGCGACGCCACGGTGCTGCGCCGTCTGCGCCGCCGCTCCCTGGCGGCCCTGCGGCACGAGCTGGAACCGGTGCCGCCCCCCGCGCTCGCCCAGTTCCTGCCCCAGTGGCAGCACCTGAGCGGGCACGGGCTGCGCGGCATCGACGGTCTGGTCCGTGCCATCGAGCAACTGCAGGGCGCGACCGTGCCCGCGTCCGCGCTGGAGAAGCTCGTGCTGCCGTCACGCGTTTCGGGGTACCACGCGGCCATGCTCGACGAACTGACCACGGCCGGCGAGGTGATCTGGGCCGGGGCGGGGTCGCTGCCGGGCAAGGACGGGTGGGTCTCCCTCTATCTGGCCGACGCGGCGCCGCTGCTCCTGCCGCCGCCGCACCCGCTGGAGCTCACCGCCCTGCACCAGTCGGTCCTCGACACCCTCTCCGGGGGGTACGGCCTCTTCTTCCGCCAGATCGCCGACCAGGTCCGTGCCACCACGCACCCGGAGGCGTCCGACCCGCAACTGGCCGACACGATCTGGGAGCTGGCCTGGTCGGGCCGGCTCACTAACGACACGCTCACGCCGATGCGCTCCCTGCTCGGTTCGGGCCGTACCGCGGGCGCCACCGCTCACCGCGCCAAGCGCAACGTCCCGCGCGGGCGCTACGGCAGCCTCACCGCCGCCGCCCGCTCCGGTGGCCTGGGGGCGGCCCGTGCGGTCTCCCGCTCCGGCCCCCCGACGGTGGCGGGCCGCTGGTCGCTGCTGCCCCCGCGCGAGCCCGACCCGACGCTGCGCGCGCACGCCCTGGCGCGCACCCTGCTGGACCGGCACGGTGTGGTCACGCGGGGTGCCGTGGCGGCCGAGGGTGTCGAGGGCGGCTTCTCGGCCACGTACCGCGTCCTGTCCGCCTTCGAGGACAGCGGGCAGGCCCGGCGGGGCTATGTGGTGGAGGGGCTCGGCGCCGCCCAGTTCGCGATGGACGGCGCGGTGGACCGCCTGCGCGCCACGGCGAACTCCCGAGAGAGCGTGGACGGCACACGCTCCTCCGACGCCCGGTCAGCCGTGGTCCTCGCCGCCGCCGACCCCGCCAACGCGTACGGGGCAGCCCTTCCCTGGCCCGAGCCTCCGACGGGTTCGAGCCACAAGCCCGGCCGCAAGGCGGGTTCCCTCGTCGTCCTGGTCGACGGCGACCTGACGCTCTACATGGAGCGCGGCGGCAAGACCCTCCTGGCCTGGCCCGCCTCACCCGAGGAGCCGGTCACGCGGGACCCGCGCCTCCAGGCCGCCACCGAGGCCCTGGCATCAGCCGCCCGAGCGGGCGCCCTCGGCACGGTCACGGTGGAGCGGATCAACGCCGAAGCCGCCCTGACCTCCCCCTTCGCCCCCCTCCTGGAAGGAGCAGGCTTCCACGCCACACCTCGGGGGCTGCGGCTGCGGGCATAGGGGGGTGTGCCGGGCGGGGTGTGGCGGGGGGCGAGGCGCGGGAGTGGTGGGCCCCGGGGCGAGGCGCGAGGGCTTTTCGCCCCGCACGATGACCGCCCCGAACCATTCCCGCGGTCGCTGCCCCACGCCCGACCGCCCCGCCATGCCACCCTTGACGCATGCCCGAAGGAGATACCGTCTACATGGCAGCTCAGCGGTTGCATGCCGCCCTGGCGGGGCATGCCCTCACGCGGTCCGACCTCCGCGTGCCCAAGCTCGCGACCGTCGACCTCACCGGACGTACCGTCCTCGACGTGACGCCGCGTGGCAAGCACCTCCTGACCCGTATCGAGGGTGGGCTCACCCTGCACTCCCACCTCCGCATGGACGGCTCCTGGCGGGTCTTCGCCCCGGGCGAGCGGTGGAGCGGCGGCCCCGCGCACCAGATCCGGGCCATCCTGGGCAACGCCGAGCACACCGCCGTCGGGTACCGCCTGCCCGTACTCGAACTGCTCCGCACCGCCGACGAGGAGAAGGCCGTGGGCCACCTGGGTCCCGACCTCCTCGGGCCGGACTGGGACCCCGAGCTGGCGCTGGCCAACCTCTTGGCGGAACCGGACCGCGCCCTCGGCGAGGCGGTTCTCGACCAGCGGGTCTTCGCGGGCGTGGGCAATGTGTTCAAGTGCGAGCTCTGCTTTCTCCTGGGCGTCACCCCGTGGACCACGGTGGGCGAGCTGACGGAGGAGGTCGCGCACCACGTTCCCGCCCTGTCGAAGAAGCTCCTTGAGGTGAACCGCAACCAGCCCGGCCGCACCACCACCAGCCTCACCGCCACCGGCCGTGCGCGCCCCGGCCACCGCCTCTACGTCTACGGCCGCGCGCGCCGCCCCTGCCTGCGGTGCGGCACCCCCATCCGCCTGGCCGAGCAGGGCGACGGCTCCCGCAGCCGCCCCACGTACTGGTGCCCCACCTGTCAGCGGGGTCCGGCCCCCGAGGGGACCGAAGGAACCGCCCGAACCGGTAGTTGACGCCTCGTCAGCTCCGGTCGTACCGTCCCGTCATGCCCGTCACGGCGTACGACCTCACCGGACGCACCGCATTCGTCACCGGCGCCGCCAGCGGCATCGGCCGGGCGTCGGCCCTGCTCCTCGCGGAGGCGGGCGCCACCGTCCACTGCGCCGACGTCGCCCCGCAGGGGCTCCACGAGACCGCCACGCTCATCAAGGCGGCGGGCGGCTTGGCCCACACCCACCAGCTCGACGTCTCCGACAAGGCCCAGGTCGATCACGCCGTCACGAGCGCCGCGGCCACCGCGCCCCGCGGCGCGCTCGACATCATGGCGGCCATCGCCGGTGTCATGCACAGCAGCCCGGTCCTGGAGACCCGCGTCGAGGACCTCGACCACGTCCTGGACATCAACTTCAAGGGCGTCCTGTACGCCTGCCAGGCCGCGGCCCGCACCATGATCCAAGCCGCCACCGAAGCCACCACCGAAGCAGCCCCCAGAACCCCCGTCGGCCCCAGCATCATCACCATGGCCTCCGGAGCCATAGACACCGGCGCCCCCGGTCTCCTCTGTTACGGCGTGGCGAAGGCCGCGGTGGTGCAGCTCACCAAGACCCTGGCCACGGAAATCGGCCCGCACGGCATTCGCGTCAACGCCGTGGCTCCGGGCTGGGTCCGTACCCCCATGACCGACCGCCACGACCGCGAGGCCCAGGCAAGTACCGAGAAGATCATGAAACGCATGGCCCCGCTGGGCCGTGTGGGGGAAGCGGAGGACATCGCGCACGCGGTGCTGTACCTGGCGTCCGACGCCTCAGCCTTCACGACCGGCCAGATCCTCCGCCCCAACGGCGGCGTCGCCATGCCGTGGTGATTCCGATCCCCCGCGCCCCCGCTCGCGCTCACGGTGCCCACGCTCCCGCCGTCGCCAGGCCCGCGCCCCCACGGCCTTGGCCTCCGGCACGCAGTGGACCGGCAGCAGACTCAATCCCCACCCCCCGGCGGCGACCACTCCCTCAAGGGCCCCGGCGTCGGGGGCGAGGGCGAGGCGCAGCACGCCCCACCACCACAGTGCACCGAACCCCAGAGCGGGCGCCCAACGTATCGCCCGCCATGCGACGGTCCCGCTCACGGATATCACGGCTGCCACCTCCCGCTCGGCGCGAGATCGACGCTAGTCCCCGGGACCATCCCTCGCGAGGGCGTACCACCACCCTCACCCTGCCACCCTCACCCTTGGGAGGGCGCGCCGCCGGCCTCGTGTTCACGGCGGCACACCACCAAGGCGTCACCCCCCGCGAAACATCTCAGCTGTTCTCGGCCTGGAACATCCAGTGATGCTTCTCCAGGTCCGCCGTGATGCCGATGAGGATGTCCTGCGTGACGGGGTCAGGCTTGTCCGTCGTCTCGACCCGCTCGCGGAACCGCGTGATCACCGCGGCGAGGGCGTCCACCAGCACCCCGATGGCGTCCGAGTCCTTGACCCAGCCCTCGGGGATCTTGCCGATACCGCTGCTCTGCGCCACCGTCGCCGCACGCCCGTCGGGCGAGATGCCGAGCGTCGAGGCGCGCTCCGCCACGGTGTCGGAGTGCTGCCTGGCGGTGTCCACGACCTCGTCGAGCTGCAGATGGACCGAACGGAAGCGCGGACCGATCACGTTCCAGTGCACCTGCTTGGCCACGAGGGACAGGTCCACCAGGTCCACAAGCGCGCCCTGCAGCGCCTCCGCGACCGTCTTCTGGTCCGCGTCGGACAGCGGGCTCTTGGTGACGTACATCTGTCTCCTCCAAGTCATCAGCGATCGAGAGATCATCGACGAACGAGATCATCAGCGATCGAGAGAAACCGTCACAACCATGGCAACCATGGCATAAGTAGGCCAATTCGGCTGTGTAGGCCAATTCGACCCTTCGACGTATCTCCTGTCCCGTCGGGAGAAATCCACACGGGACCTTCGTCCGTCCGTGCCTTTCCCGGAAAAAGAAAGGTCCCGACCGGGTACCCGGTCGGGACCTTCACACGCACATGGCGCTCGGCGTCATGCATCGCGCATCACGCGTCACACGTCACGCCGCGACGACGTCCACCGCCTCGGCGGGCGCCTTGATCGTCACCCGTTCCGGTGGCACACCGGCCACGGAGACGGAATTGAGCATCGGGCGAACCGGCGCGCGCACCGGTTCCGTGACCGCAGCAGACTCAGCCAGCTCGGCGAGCGACAGTTCATCGCTCACTTCACGCATGAGCTCGGACATCCGTACGTCAAGCGCGTCGCAGATCGCGGAAAGCAGCTCGGAGGATGCCTCCTTCTGCCCCCGCTCCACCTCGGAGAGATAGCCGAGCGAGACTCGGGCGGACGAGGAGACTTCGCGCAGAGTACGGCCCTGGCGCTGGCGCTGCCGACGCAGCACGTCACCAAGCAGGCGACGGAGCAGAATCATCGGTGGCTCCCTCCTCGGACCGCGTAGCCGCATCCTTCACGCCCCACCGTACCGCCTTGCGCGGCGGCCGTGCGGGGAGCGATGTCGTGTTCACTCAGGGCTGCAAACATCAATTCCCCCCGTTCTGTTCCGTATCCTGTGCCCGCCCGTACCCGCCCCGTTCGTCCGAGAGCCGCTGAAGGAGCAGCGTGAGCACGCTCCGTACACTTTCCCTACGGATTTCCGCCCGGTCACCGTTCAACCGCAGGGCGGCCACATTCCCGCCGGGTCCGCCGAGGGCGTAACCGCCCGTCCGCGCCGTCCCGGGCCGGCCTACGGCTTGATCCAGCCCCGCATCAGTGACTTCCGGTCGCGTTTGACCACCGTCCGCGACGGCCGCCGGCCCGACGACCGCCACGAAGACGGTCCCCACGGCCTGGCCGTCCTGCGGGTCCGGGCCCGCGACCCCGGTGGTGGCGATCCCCCAGTCGGCCCCGAGCATCCCGCGTACGCCGTGGGCCATCTGCCGCGCGACCTCCGCGTCCACGGCTCCGCGCTCGTCGAGGAGCTTGCCGTCGACGCCGAGGACATCCCGCTTCAGGTCCGTGGCATACGCGGTCACAGACCCCCGGAAGACCTTGGAGGCTCCCGGAACGCTCGTGAGCTCGGCCGCCACCAGCCCGCCCGTGAGCGACTCCGCGACGGCCAGCGTCTCGCCGCGTGCGGCCAGCAGCCGCACCAGCTCGCTCGCGCCGACCGGGGACGGGGTTTCCGAGGCTCCCGACCTTCCCAACGCTCCCGGGGTTCCCGAGGTTCCCGACGCTCCCGCAGTTCCCGACGTCACTGCTCGGCCTCCCGGCGCTCCTCGGCCCGGCCCTGCCTGCGCAGCACGATCGCCTGCTTCACATAGTCCAGGCCGGTCACCACGGTCAGCAGCACGGCGACGCCCATGACCCAGAACCGCAGCGTGGCGAGCGGCCCGGTCAGCGCCAGGACGTACATCCCGACGGCCGTGCCCTGCGCCAGTGTCTTCAGCTTGCCGCCGCGGCTGGCCGGGATCACTCCGTAACGGATCACCCAGAAGCGCAGCAGCGTGATCCCGAGCTCGCGGCCGAGGATCACCCCGGTCACCCACCAGGGCAGATCGCCGAGCCAGGACAGGCAGATCAGCGCGGCGCCCATGATCGCCTTGTCGGCGATCGGGTCGGCGATCTTCCCGAAGTCCGTGACCAGGTTGTACGTGCGTGCCAGGTGTCCGTCGAAGAGATCGGTGATCATGGCCACGGCGAAGGCGGCCCAGGCGAACGACCGCCAGGCCGGGTCGTACCCGCCGTTGCCGAGCAGCAGCATCACGAAGCCGGGCACAAGGAGCAGCCTGGCCATGGTCAGCAGGTTGGCCACGTTCCAGAGACTGGCCTGGTTGACGGCCGCGGCCCCCAGCTTTCCGCCCCGCACCGGCGTGGCGCCCGCGGCGCCCTGGGCGCCGGAGCCGCCTGACGCGGATGCCGGGACTCCGGTCATCTGCCGGCCTCCCCGAGACACTCGGCCACCAAATCCACGCCCTCCGTGCCGACGACCTTTGCCACGACCATACGGCCGACCTCCAGGCCTGCCCCGCCGTCGGCGGCCGCGGCGCCGGTCAGGCGGATCTGGCCGTCGGTCTCCGGGGCCTGGTGCGCGGCCCGGCCGAGCGGCCCGTCCTCCTCGTCGAGGGACTCGACCATGACCTCCACGGTCTCCCCGAGCCGCTCCTCCGCACGCTGCGAGGTGAGCTCCTCGGCCAGCCGCGCGATGTGCGCGAGCCGCTCGTCGACGACGTCCTGGGGCAGCTTCTCGGCGTACGTGGCGGCTTCGGTGCCCTCCTCGTCGGAGTACCCGAAGACGCCGATGGCGTCCAGCCGCGCGCCGGTGAGGAAACGCTCCAGCTCGGCGAGGTCGCCCTCGCTCTCGCCGGGGAAGCCGACGATGAAGTTGGACCGGACGCCGGCCTGCGGTGCCTTGGCGCGGATCGTCCCGAGGAGCTCGAGGAAGCGGTCGGTGTCCCCGAAGCGCCGCATGGCGCGCAGCACGCCGGGCGCGGAGTGCTGGAAGGAGAGGTCGAAGTACGGGGCGACCTTCTCCGTGGAGGTGAGGACGTCGATGAGGCCGGGCCGCATCTCGGCGGGCTGGAGGTAGCTGACGCGGACCCGCTCGATGCCGTCGACGGCCGCCAGCTCGGGCAGCAGCGTCTCCAGGAGGCGGATGTCGCCGAGGTCCTTGCCGTACGAGGTGTTGTTCTCGGAGACGAGCATGATCTCCTTGACGCCCTGCTCGGCCAGCCAGCGGGTCTCGCCGAGCACGTCGGAGGGCCGCCGCGAGATGAAGGAGCCGCGGAAGGACGGGATGGCGCAGAAGGAGCAGCGCCGGTCGCAGCCGGAGGCCAGCTTCACGGAGGCGACGGGGTTGGAGCCGAGGCGGCGGCGCAGCGGCGCGCGCGGCCCGGAGGCGGGCGCGACGCCCTCGGGCAGGTCCTTGGGGGCCTCGGCGTCCGCGTGGCCCGGAAGCGCGACGTCCGCCTTGGCCAGCTGGCGCTCGGCCGGGCTGATCGGCAGGAGTTTGCGCCGGTCGCGGGGGGTGTGGGCCTCGACGCTGCCGCCGTTCAGGATGGTCTGGAGGCGGCTGGAGATGTCGGAGTAGTCGTCGAACCCGAGCACTCCGTCGGCCTCGGGCAGCGCGTCGGCGAGCTCCTTGCCGTACCGCTCGGCCATGCAGCCGACCGCGACGACGGCCTGGGTCTTGCCGTGGCCCTTGAGGTCATTGGCTTCGAGGAGGGCGTCTACGGAGTCCTTCTTGGCGGCTTCGACGAAGCCGCAGGTGTTGACGACGGCGACTTCCGCGTTCGCGGCGTCCTCGACGAGCTGCCAGCCATCCGCCTCCAAGCGGCCTGCGAGCTCCTCCGAGTCCACCTCGTTACGGGCGCAGCCAAGAGTGACAAGGGCGACGGTGCGGCGTTCGGGCATGTTCTCAAGACTACTTTGTCCGCGCCGCGACCCCGGCCGCCAGGGTTACCGGGTGGTCGGCCCCCGGTCGGCGCCGCTTCACCCGCCCGTCACCGCACCCCGGTCGCCGCCCAGGTCACGGGCTGCGGAGGGGCTGGTCAGCCGACCTCCGGGTCGCCCTTCGTGTAGGTGAGGCGCTCCACCTGGCCGGGCTCGAATTCGTTGTCGACCTGCTTGCCGTTCACGTACAGCTCGATCGCGCCCGCGTCGCCCAGGATGAGGTCGATCTTCTGCTTGTCCTGGAACGTCTTGTCCTGGCCCGCTTCCAGTACGCCGTCGAAGAGGGTGCGGCCGCTGTGGTCCTTGGCGGAGATCCAGCTCCGGCCGTCCGCGGCGGTGACCTTGACCGTGACCTTGTCGCGCGGGACGCCGGCGATGGCGCTGTCCGAGGGGTCGGGCTTGGGGTCGGCGGGCTTGTTCGGCTTGGGCTTCTCGGCGGCCTTGCTGGTGGCGGGCGCGGCACCCTCGGCCATCGACCTCTGGCCGCCGCCCTCGTCGTCGCCGCCGGTGAACGCGGTGAAGCCGACGAAGCCGACCACCGCGACGATCGCGGCGACCATGGCGGCGGTCCAGTTCGGCCTGCGCGGTTCGGAGCGGATGCGCTCGGCCTCGAAGAGGGGCGCGGCCGGCGTGGGAACGGGCGGATGGCCGCCGTGCCCGGCGTCGTACTGGGCGACCAGCGGGGCGGGATCGAGGCCGACGGCGCGCGCCAGGGTACCGATGTGCCCGCGCGCGTACACGTCGCCGCCGCACCGGGAGAAGTCGTCCTCTTCGATCGCGAGCACGATCGGGACACGCACCCGCGTTGACGTACTGACTTCGTCCACCGTCAACCTGGCATTGACGCGTGCCTGGCGCAGGACATGGCCGATGGAGGGCTCGTCGGCCCGGCGGTCGGGGCGGTCGAGGCGGTCGTCTGAAGGTCGGTCGTCTTCAGGGGAGTTGCCGATGGACACGGGGGCGCCTTTCGAGCGTGTAGCCACCTGCCGGAGGTTCAGTTTAGGGGGGCCCGGAAAGGGTGGGGCAACCGGACGGACGGACTTTGTACGCCATCGGAATGGCCTGACATACCGATGGTGCGACATCATGCTCTTGTCTCCCTCAACTTGACGTGTGTCGAGGGGAAACGGTTGCCTGCCACACCCTTACGGGTGAGCCTCCCCGCGGATCACGGCGAGCACGCCATCCAGCTCGTCGGGTTTCACGAGAACGTCACGCGCCTTGGAACCCTCGCTCGGACCCACGATGCTGCGCGACTCCATGAGGTCCATCAGCCGTCCGGCCTTGGCGAAACCGACGCGCAGCTTGCGCTGGAGCATCGACGTGGACCCGAACTGGGTGGAAACCACCAGCTCAGCGGCCTGACAGAGGAGGTCGAGGTCATCGCCGATGTCCTCGTCGATCTCCTTCTTCTGCTTGGTGCCGACGGTCACGTCGTCGCGGAAGACGGGCGCCATCTGGTCCTTGCAGTGCTGGACCACCGCGTGGATCTCGTCCTCGGTGACGAAGGCGCCCTGCATACGGGTGGGCTTGTTCGCCCCCATGGGCAGGAACAGACCGTCACCCTTGCCGATGAGCTTCTCCGCGCCCGGCTGGTCGAGGATGACCCGGCTGTCGGCGAGCGAGGAGGTCGCGAAGGCGAGCCGCGAGGGCACGTTCGCCTTGATCAGACCGGTCACGACGTCGACCGAGGGGCGCTGCGTGGCGAGCACCAGGTGGATGCCGGCCGCGCGCGCGAGCTGGGTGATGCGGACGATGGAGTCCTCCACGTCGCGCGGCGCGACCATCATGAGGTCGGCGAGCTCGTCGACGATCACCAGCAGGTACGGGTACGGGTGCAGCTCCCGCTCGCTGCCCTCCGGCGTCTTGAGCTTGCCCTCGCGGACGGCCCGGTTGAAGTCGTCGATGTGCCGGTAGCCGAAGGCCGCCAGGTCGTCGTAGCGCAGGTCCATCTCGCGCACGACCCACTGGAGCGCCTCCGCGGCCTTCTTCGGGTTGGTGATGATGGGCGTGATCAGGTGCGGGATGCCCTCGTACGCGGTGAGCTCGACGCGCTTGGGGTCGACCAGGACCATCCGTACGTCCTCGGGGGTCGCCCGCATCATGATCGAGGTGATCAGGCAGTTGATGCACGAGGACTTGCCGGAGCCGGTGGCACCGGCGACCAGGATGTGCGGCATCTTCGCCATGTTCGCCATGACGAAGCCGCCCTCGACGTCCTTGCCGAGCGCCACCAGCATGGGGTGATCGTCCTCGGCCGCGTCCGCGAGCCGCAGCACGTCGCCCACGTTGACCATCTCGCGGTCGGAGTTCGGGATCTCGATGCCGACCGCGGACTTTCCGGGGATGGGCGAGATGATCCGCACGTCCGGGGACGCGACGGCGTACGCGATGTTCTTGGCGAGCGCCGTGATCTTCTCGACCTTCACGGCGGGGCCCAGCTCGATCTCGTAGCGCGTGACCGTCGGGCCCCGGGTGAAGCCGGTGACGTTGGCGTCGACCTTGAACTCCGTGAAGACGTTCGACAGGGAGCTCACGACCGCGTCGTTCGCGGCGCTGCGGGACTTGCCGGGGCCGCCGCGCTCCAGCAGGTCGAGCGCGGGCAGTGAGTACGTGATGTCCCCGGCGAGCTGGAGCTGCTCGGCGCGCGGCGGCAGCTCGCGGGGGGCGGCGGGCGCGGACTTGGTGAGGTCGGGTACGGCGCTCTCGGCCGCTCCCGGCGCGTTCTGCCGCTTCTTCTTCAGCTTGCCGGGCACCGGGGCGTCCTCGTCGCGTGCCGGCGCCTCCGTGACGCGCGCGCTCGGCACGGGCGCCGTGCGCTCCCGCTCGTCGGGCTGCGCCTGCTCCTCCCGCCGGTCCTCGCGCTCCCCGGACACGCCCTGCGTCAGGTCGGCGACCAGGGGCGAGGGCGGCATCCCGTGCAGTACGGCACCGTCGAGCGAGGCGGCCGCCGCTGCCGCCACGTCCACGGCGTCCATCGGCCGGTTCATGTCCGGCTGTACGGGGGTCCTGCGCGGCCTGCGGCGCTTGGTGAGCGCCTCTTCCTCGGCCTGGTCGGGGGCGTACGCGTCGGGCGCGGGAGCACGGCGCCGCGAGGACCGCGCGGGCAGCGCCTCGCGCCACTGCTCCTCGTAGCGCTCCTCGTCGTCGTCGTACAGCTCGGCCTCGGGCTCCGGCTGGACCACGCCGAGCCTGACGCCGAGGGCCCGCAGCCGCTGCGGGATGGCGTTGACCGGCGTCGCCGTGACGACGAGCAGCCCGAAGACGGTGAGGAGCACAAGGAGCGGCACCGCGAGGATCTCGCCCATGGTGAAGATCAGGGGCGTGGCCGAACCCCAGCCGATCAGGCCGCCCGCGTCCCTTATCGCCTGCATGCCGGAGCTGCGGGCGGGTGAGTCGCACGCGATGTGGACCTGGCCGAGGACGCCGATGACCAGGGCGGAGAGGCCGATCACGATCCGGCCGTTCGCCTCGGGCCGCTCGGGGTGGCGGATGAGCCGTACGGCGATGGCGCCGAGCAGCAGCGGCACGAGCAGGTCCAGGCGGCCGAAGGCGCCGGTCACCAGGATCTCCACCAGGTCACCGACCGGGCCCCGGAGGTTCGACCAGGTGCCCGCGGCGACGATCAGCGCGACGCCCAGCAGCAGCAGCGCGAGGCCGTCCTTGCGGTGCGCGGGGTCGAGCCCCTTGGCGCCGCGCCCTATGCCGCGGAACATCGCTCCGACCGCGTGCGCGATGCCGAGCCAGACGGCGCGCGCCATGCGGTACACGCCCCCCGTGGGGCTGGGTGCCGGCTTGGGAGCCGGCTTGGGCGCGGGCTTCTTCGCGGCGGCTTTCTTCGCCGGCGCCTTCTTCGCTGCCGCCTTCTTGGCCGGCGGTTTGGCGGCGGGCCTCTTCGCCAAAGCCTTCGTCGGCGCTGCCGCCTTCTTCGCGGGCGTCTTCTTGGCTGCGGGCTGACGTGAGGCCATGTGTGTGAGGTTACCTTTGTCGACCTCTGTGGACACGTGTGCCTACTGCTTCACCCGTCTGTGTCGCCCTGCGGTGGCGGGGAACTGACGGAAGCTCACCGGGACCGCGGGGCGACGTGCCGCCTCAGTTCTGCGAGGGGACGGAAGGGGCGCCGCTGCCGGTGCCGGGCTCCAGGGCGTCAAGGGCGCGGCGCAGACCGGTCAGTTTGCGTTCGAGATGGGCCGCGGTGGCCACCGCCGCCGCGTCCGCCGACTCGTCGTCGAGCTGCTTGGAGAGCGCCTCGGCCTGCTCCTCGACGGCCGCGAGCCGCGCCGACAGCTCGGCGAGCAGTCCGGCCGGTTCCTTCGCGTCACCCGCCGCGGGCTTGCCGCCGCCCTCCAGCTGGAGGCGCAGCAGCGCCGCCTGCTCGCGCAGTTGACAGTTCTTCATGTACAGCTCGACGAAGACCGAGACCTTCGCGCGCAGCACCCACGGGTCGAACGGCTTGGAGATGTAGTCCACCGCACCCGCCGCGTAACCGCGGAAGGTGTGGTGCGGTCCGTGGTTGATGGCGGTGAGGAAGATGATCGGGATGTCCCGGGTCCGCTCCCGCCGCTTGATGTGCGCCGCGGTTTCGAAACCGTCCATTCCTGGCATCTGTACGTCCAGCAGAATGACGGCGAAGTCGTCCGTCAGCAGTGCTTTGAGCGCTTCCTCCCCGGACGATGCCCTCACCAGTGTCTGATCGAGCGCAGAGAGGATGGCCTCCAGCGCCAGCAGATTCTCCGGCCGGTCATCGACCAGGAGGATCTTGGCCTTCTGCACCATGGCCCGCCCTCCTCGCCCCGGCGAAACACCGGGTGCCGCCCCAGAGGACGACTCCCTTGCGCCGCCCGTCCTTGTGCCGGTCATGGTAGCCGCACCCCGCCTGTCGCCACACCCTGTCACCGCGATGTCACCGTGCACGTAGCAGAAACGCGGTGGGAGACCAGAAGGTTCCCCGAATACCGCCGTTCTACACGACCTCCACCACACTGTGTCAGCAACTCCGCGTGACGAAGCCGGTTCTCGGTCATTGACCGCGCATCCACTGCTCCATCACCGACAACAGATGATCCGGGTCGACCGGCTTCGTGACGTAGTCCGACGCGCCGGAGTCGATCGCCTTCTCCCGGTCGCCCTTCATCGCCTTCGCGGTGAGCGCGATGATCGGGAGCCCGGCGAACTGCGGCATCCTGCGGATCGCCGTCGTCGTCGCGTACCCGTCCATCTCCGGCATCATGATGTCCATCAGGACGACGGTGACGTCGTCGTGCTGTTCGAGCACCTCGATGCCCTCGCGGCCGTTCTCCGCGTACAGCACCGACAGGCCGTGCTGCTCCAGGACGCTGGTGAGCGCGAAGACGTTGCGGATGTCGTCGTCGACGATCAGCACCTTCTCGCCGCCGAAGCGGAAACTGGGCCTGCCCGGAGCCGTCTCCTGGCTCGCCGCGGGCCACGGCTCCTGCGAGTGCTCCTCCGGCGCCGGGGCACCGGGCTGCTGACCCGGCAGCGCCGGCTGCTGCTCCGGGGCGGACGCGGCCCGCCTGCGCCGCCGGAAGAGCGAAGCGGGCGGGGCGGGTGCCTCACGCCGCGGCAGGGTCCCCTCGGCCTGAGCCGTGGCCTCGGCCCCGGCGCCCTCCTCCAGGGCCGGGAGCTCCGGCGCGCCGGGTACGGGGGCCAGCTGGGAGTAGCCCTGCGGAGGCAGTTCGCTGGGGTGCAGGGGCAAATACAGCGTGAAGGTCGAGCCGCGGCCCGGTTCGCTCTGAGCGTAGATCTCACCGCCGAGCAGCCGCGCGATCTCCCGGCTGATGGACAGGCCGAGCCCCGTGCCGCCGTACTTCCGGCTGGTCGTGCCGTCGGCCTGCTTGAACGCCTCGAAGATCACGCGCATCTTGCTGGCCGCGATGCCGATGCCGGTGTCCATCACCGAGAAGGCGATGAGATCGGCCCCCGCGTCCCGCAGCGAGCCCGCCTCCAGGAGCTGCTCCCTGATGGCGTCGGGCACGTCGCGGTTGGCGTGCCGGATGACCAGTTCGACCGCTCCGGAGTCGGTGAACTTCACCGCGTTGGAGAGGAGGTTGCGCAGCACCTGGAGCAGCCGCTGCTCGTCCGTGTGCAGGGTCGCCGACAGTTCCGGTGACACCCGTACGGAGAAGTCGAGCCCCTTCTCCGCGGTCAACGGCCGGAAAGTGGCCTCTACGTAGTCGACGAGTTGGACCAGGGCGATGCGTGTCGGGGAGACGTCCATCTTGCCCGCCTCGACCTTCGACAGATCGAGGATGTCGTTGATGAGCTGGAGCAGGTCCGAACCCGCTCCATGGATGGTCTCGGCGAACTCCACCTGCTTGGGGGTCAGGTTCGAGTCCGCGTTGTCGGCCAGCAACTTGGCGAGGATCAGCAGGGAGTTGAGCGGCGTGCGCAGCTCGTGCGACATGTTCGCCAGGAACTCGGACTTGTAGCGCATCGAGACCGCGAGCTGCTCGGCGCGCTCCTCGAGGACCTGCCGCGCCTCCTCGATCTCGGTGTTCTTGACCTCGATGTCGCGGTTCTGCTGGGCGAGCAGCTCGGCCTTCTCCTCCAGCTCCGCGTTGGAGTCCTGGAGCGCCTTCTGCCGGCTCTCCAATTCAGCCGAGCGCTCGCGGAGCTGCTCGGTCAGCTCCTGCGACTGCTTGAGCAGCACCTCGGTCTTCGTGTTGACGCTGATGGTGTTGACGCTCGTCGCGATCATCTCGGCGATCTGGCTGAGGAAGTCCTTCTGGATGTGCGTGAAGGGCTGGAACGCGGCCAGCTCGATCACACCGAGGACGGTTCCTTCGAAGAGCACCGGCAACACGATGACCTGCGCGGGCGGTGCCTCGCCGAGGCCGGAGGCGATCCGCAGATAGCCCGAGGGCGCGTTCTCCACGAGGATCGTGCGCCGCTCCTTCGCCGCCGTGCCGATCAGGGTCTCGCCGGGCCGGAACGACGTCGGCATGGACCCCATGGAGTAGCCGTAGCTGCCCAGCATGCGCAGCTCGTACGCGTCCTCCTGGTCGGCTCCCAGGTCCTTGGCGTCGTCCGTGGGCAGCGCAAGGAAGAACGCGCCGTGCTGCGCGGAGACCACGGGCGTCAGCTCGCTCATGATCAGCGAGGCGACGTCCTCCAGGTCGCGGCGGCCCTGCATCAGACCGGAGATCCGCGCCAGGTTGCCCTTGAGCCAGTCCTGTTCCTTGTTGGCGAGAGTGGTGTCGCGAAGGTTCGCGATCATGGTGTTGATGTTGTCCTGGAGAGCCTGGATCTCGCCCGCCGCGTCGACCTCGATCTTCAGGTTGAGGTCGCCGCGGGTCACCGCGGTCGCGACCTTCGCGATGGCCCGCACCTGACGTGTGAGGTTTCCGGCCATCTCGTTGACCGACTCGGTGAGGTCGCGCCAGGTCCCGTCCACGTCACGCACGCGTGCCTGGCCGCCGAGCTGCCCTTCGGTGCCCACCTCGCGGGCGACCCTGGTGACCTGCTCGGCGAAGGACGAGAGCTGGTCGACCATCGTGTTGATGGTGGTCTTGAGCTCCAGGATCTCGCCCCGGGCGTCGATGTCGATCTTCTTGGTGAGGTCGCCCTTGGCGATCGCGGTGGTCACCATCGCGATGTTGCGGACCTGTCCGGTCAGGTTCGACGCCATCGAGTTCACCGACTCGGTAAGGTCCTTCCACGTGCCGGAGACGCCGGGGACCCGCGCCTGGCCGCCCAGAATGCCGTCCGTGCCCACCTCGCGGGCCACGCGCGTGACCTCGTCGGCGAACGAACTCAGCGTCGTCACCATGGTGTTGACCGTGTCGGCGAGCTGCGCCACCTCGCCGCGCGCCTCGACCGTGACCTTCTTGGTGAGGTCTCCGTTGGCGACCGCCGCCGAGACCTGGGAGATGTTCCGCACCTGGCTGGTCAGGTTGTTGGCCATCAGGTTGACGTTGTCGCTCAGGTCCTTCCAGATGCCGGTGACGCCCGGCACCCGTGCCTGGCCGCCGAGCTGCCCCTCGGTGCCCACTTCGCGGGCCACGCGCGTGACCTGCTCGGCGAACGAGGAGAGCTGGTCGACCATCGTGTTCACGGTCGTGACGAGTTCGAGGATCTCGCCCTTGGCGTCGACGGTGATCTTCTTGGAGAGGTCTCCCATGGCGACGGCCGTCGTGACCTCGGCGATGTTCCGCACCTGGAGGGTGAGGTTGTTCGCCATGCCGTTCACTGACTGCGTGAGGTCCTTCCAGGTGCCCGAGACGCCCTGGACCTCGGCCTGGCCGCCGAGGATGCCGTCCGTGCCCACCTCGCGGGAGACCCGCGTGACCTGCTCCGCGAAGGCGGAGAGCTGGTCCACCATCGTGTTCAGGGTGTTCTTCAGCTCCAGGATCTCGCCGCGCGCGTCCACGTCGATCTTCTGGGACAGGTCACCGCGGGCCACCGCCGTCGCGACCTGCGCGATGTTGCGCACCTGGGCGGTGAGGTTGCCCGCCATGCCGTTCACGGAGTCCGTCAGGTCGCGCCACACACCGGCCACGCCCGGCACCTGCGCCTGACCGCCGAGGCGCCCCTCCGTGCCCACCTCGCGGGCCACGCGCGTCACCTGGTCGGCGAAGGCGGAGAGCTGGTCGACCATCGTGTTGATGGTGTTCTTCAGCTCCAGGATCTCGCCCCGGGCGTCGACCTCGATCTTCTGGGACAGGTCACCGCGCGCCACCGCCGTGGTGACCTGGGCGATCTGCCGCACCTGCGACGTCAGGTTCCCCGCCATGAAGTTGACGGAGTCGGTGAGGTCCTTCCAGGTGCCGCTCACGCCGTCCACGCGCGCCTGCCCGCCGAGCCGGCCCTCGGTGCCCACGTCCCGCGCCATCCGCGTGACCTGGTCGGCGAAGGACGACAGCTGGTCCACCATCGTGTTGACGGTGTTCTTGAGCTGGAGCATCTCGCCGGACACGTCGACGGTGACCTTCTGCGACAGATCACCGTTCGCGACCGCCGTCGTCACCTGCGCGATGTTGCGGACCTGGCCCGTGAGGTTGCGGAAGGCGGTGTTCACCGAGTCGGTGAGGTCCTTCCACGTACCGGCCGCGCCCTGCACCTGCGCCTGGCCGCCGAGCTCGCCCTCGACGCCGATCTCCCGCGCCACGCGCGTGACTTCCGATCCGAAGGCGGAGAGCTGGTCCACCATCGTGTTCACGGTGTTCTTCAGTTCGAGCATCTCGCCCGCGACGTCGACGGTGACCTTCTGCGACAGATCGCCGTTCGCGACCGCCGTCGTCACCTGCGCGATGTCCCGCACCTGCGTGGTGAGGTTGCGGAAGACCGTGTTGACCGAGTCCGTGAGGTCCTTCCAGGTGCCCGCCGCACCCGGCACGTTCGCCTGGCCGCCGAGCTGCCCCTCCGCGCCCACTTCGTTGGCCACGCGCGTGACCTCGTCCGCGAAGGTCCGCAGCGTCTCGGTCATCTGGTTGATGGTCTCGGCGAGCTGCGCCACCTCGCCGCGCGCGGAGACCGTGACCTTCCGCGACAGGTCGCCGTTCGCGACCGCCGTCGTGACCTGCGCGATCCCGCGCACCTGAGCGGTGAGGTTGCCGGCCATGAGGTTCACCGAATCGGTGAGGTCCTTCCACACGCCCGCCACGCCCGGCACCTGCGCCTGGCCGCCGAGCTCGCCCTCCGTGCCCACCTCGCGGGCCACGCGCGTCACCTCGGACGAGAACGAGGAGAGCTGGTCCACCATCGTGTTGACGGTGTTCTTCAGCTCCAGCATCTCGCCGGCGACATGAACCGTGACCTTTCGGGACAGATCACCCTTCGCCACAGCCGTCGTCACGAGCGCGATGTCGCGAACTTGTGCGGTCAGGCGGTACGCCATCGTGTTGACGGAGTCCGTGAGGTCCTTCCACGAACCGGACATGCCGCGCACCCTGGCCTGCCCGCCGAGCTTGCCCTCCGTACCGACCTCACTGGCCACACGCGTGACCTCGTCGGTGAACGTGGAGAGCTGGTCGACGAGGTTGTTGACCGTACGCCCGACCTTCAGGAACTCGCCCCGCAGCGGATGCCCGTTCCCGTCGGCCCCCTGCGCCCGCAGCTCCATGCGCTGCTCCAGGTCACCGTCCGCCACCGCGGACAGGACACGGCCGACCTCGGAGACAGGACGTACGAGATCGTCCACGAGGGCGTTCGACGCGTCGATGGCGGTCGCCCACGAGCCCTCGCTCGCTCCGCTCTCCAGGCGTTCCGTGAGTTTTCCCTCACGTCCGACCATGCGCCGCACCCGCGAAAGCTCACCCGTCAGGTGCAGATTCCGGTCGGCCACCTCGTTGAAGACCGCGGCGATCTCCGACATGACGTCGTCGCCGGAGACCGTGAGCCGCTTGCGGAAGTTGCCGTCCCGCATCGCCGCCAGGGCTGCGAGCAGCCTGTTCAGGGCCGCCGCGTCAACGGAGGCCTGTGCTCCCTGGCGCGGTTTGCGCTGTTTGTTCAGGGACTGTCCGTCTTTCGCGCGCGTGTCAGTGCCCCGCGTCGCTGCGCCAGACTCCACTGTGTCCCTCCCGCAAGGGTCGACCTACTGCTTGAGCTGCTCAGGCTGTCTCCATGAAGCTTGCCCAGTGTTTCACCATGGCCGAACCAGGCCATAACAGTTCGGCAGCTTCGCACACCGTCCGCACACCCTCCGGGCGGAAAACACTGACGACCGGCATCAGCATGGACGGCGAAGGTAAGTAACCTTGCATCCGGCTGTCCAACCACCCCGGTCCTGCCCGGCCAGGGCGGTGGTACACGAACAAGCGGGCATCGGAGGGGCGGCCGCACCATGAGTTCGGGAGAACTGGGCGTCGATACTCGTACGAGGAGTGCTGTGATCACCGCACGCGCGGCTGCGACTTTCGACCCCGTCGGGCGTTCCGTCGCGACGGCCCGCGCCTTCGTCCGTGACACCTTGCAGGGCTGGGGTTTCACCGACATCGTCGACGACGCCGTCGTCCTCACCAGCGAACTGGTCACCAACGCCGTCGTGCACGCGGGCACCGCGGCCGACGTCCTCTGCCTGCGCACCGAGGACGCCGCGCGCATCGAGGTCTCCGACCGCTATCCGGAACGCGAGATCCCGCTCCAGCAGTCCTCCGTGAACATGGGCAGCCCCGACCGCGAGGGCGGCCGCGGCCTCCAGCTCTGCGCCGCGCTCGCCACCCGCTGGGGCGTCGAGTACACGCCCACCCACAAACAGGTCTGGTTCCAACTCGACCTCCCCCACCGCCGCGTGGGCACCCGCACCGCGGGCCCCGCGCTCCCCGCCGAGCTGCTCCCCGTCGCCGACAGCAGGGTCCGCGTCGCCGTCATCCAGATCGACAGCGCCGGCGCGGTCTCCGCCTGGAACGAGGACGCCGAGGACCTCTTCGGATACGCCGCCGACAAGATCCTCGGCAAACCGCTCAACGACCTCGCGGCCTGGCCGCACACCCCCGGCACCAGCACCGGCATCGCCGAAGCCCTCCAGCTCTCACGCTGGGAGGGCAGCTACGGCATCCGCGGCTCCCACGGCCGCGTGATCCCCGTGTACGCCTCCCACCTGCGGGTCCGCGACACCGCCGGCGAGCCGTCCACGGTCTGCCTCCTCGTACGGGACGACGAGCGCGCCGTGCTCCAGACGCCGCTGCGCGGCGCGGCACCCGAGCAGGCCACCCTCAACGAGCCGAACGCCACGGACCCCTTCGAGGTCTTCATCGGCTCCCCCGCCCCCGACGATCTCGACGGCCTGCTCCAGCGCACCGTCGAGCGCGCCCGTGACATGCTCGACGGCGACGCCGCCTTCCTCCTCCTCGCCACCGACGACGAGACCGAGCTGGAGGTCCGCGCCTCCACGGGCCTGCCGTCGGCCACCCAGCGCTTCGCCCGCGTCCCCGTCGAGGCGGGCCCCGGACGCTACGGCTCGGCCCGCATGCCGGCCGTCCACGAGGACCTCACGGTCGTCCCCGGAGCCGTCCCGCTCCTCAGCGGCACGGGCATGCGCTCCGTCGTCACCGTCCCCCTCAAGGTCGAGGGCCGCCTCACCGGCTCCCTCGGCGTCGCCGCCGAGTCCCCCGACCGGTACTCGAACGAAGAGGCCCTGCGCCTCCAGTTCGCCGCCGACCGCATCGCCCTGGCCGTGGAGTCCGCGCGCCTCGGCGAGCTCGAACGGCTCCGCCGCGGCTCGCTCTCCTTCCTCGTCGAGGCCTCCGACCTCCTCGCGGGCACCCTGGACCGCGACCAGACCCTGGCCCTCATGGCCCAGATGACGGTCCCGACGCTCGCCACCTGGTGCGCCGTCTACACCATCGCCGACCAGTCGGCCGAGCCCTACCTCTCGTACGTCCTGCACGAGGACGAGGAGCGCATCGACGGCCTCAAGGCCCTCCTCTCCAAGATCGCCCCGCCCGACCCGGTCCCCACCCCCGGCGCCCGCATCTGGGCGGCTCCCTCCGAGGCCGCGCACCAGGCGGCGCTCCGCACCTCCATGCGCAGCCTCGGCCTCGGCGAACCCATGACCGTGGGCTCGGGCATCGGCACCACCCTCTCCACGGCGTCCGCGGTGGGCGGCGAGACGGTCGTCCTGCCCCTGGTGGCCCGCAACCGCGTCATCGGCATGCTCACGCTCGGTAAGCCCTCCGACGAGCACTTCCGCCAAGAGATCCTGGAATTGGCCGAAGATCTCTCCCGCCGGGCCGCCCTCGCCCTCGACAACGCCCGGCTCTACTCCGAGCGCACGGCGATCAGCCAGTCCCTCCAGCGCAGCCTGCTGCCACCCGGTCTCCCGCAGGTCCCGGGCGTCGAGGTCGACGTCATCTACCGCGCGGCCGGCGAGGGCAACGAAGTCGGCGGCGACTTCTACGACCTCTTCCCCATCCGCGACGGGGCCTACGGCTTCGCGATCGGCGACGTCTGCGGCACGGGCCCGGAGGCCGCCGCCGTCACGGGCCTGGCCCGGCACGCGCTGCGCCTGCTCGCCCGCGAGGGCTTCGGCGGCCCCGCGGTCCTGGAGCGCCTGAACGCCGCGATCCTCGACGAGGGCGCCCGCAGCCGCTTCCTGACGCTCCTGTACGGCGAGCTGTGGCCCCAGGAGGACGGCTCGGCGGTCCTGAAGGTCGTCTGCGCGGGACACCCGCTCCCGCTCCGCCTGCGCCAGGACGGCACGGTCGAGCCGTACGCGGAACCGCAGCCGCTGCTCGGTGTCATGGAGGACCTCGAACTGTACGAGCAGACGATGACGCTCGACCCCGGCGACGTCCTCCTCTGCGTCACCGACGGCGTCACCGAGCGCCGTGAGGGCACCCGCATGCTCGGCGACGACGGCCTCGCGGACGTTCTCACGACCTGCACGGGCCTGACGGCCGGCGCGGTGGCGGCCCGCATCATGCGCGCGGTGGAGCGCTTCGCCTCCGACGCCCCCTCAGACGACATGGCCATCCTCGCGATGCGCGTCCCCGGCCTCCAGAAGGACTGACCGCGCCGGGGCGCCTCCGGGTGCCCCGGCCCGGCCGCGACCGGCCCTGAACGCGATCGGCCCTGAACGCACTGAAGGCCCCCGCCCAACAGGGCGGAGGCCTTCATCAATTGAGCCCCCAAGCGGAATCGAACCGCTGACCTTCTCCTTACCATGGAGACGCTCTACCGACTGAGCTATAGGGGCCTGCTGCGCCCGGGGGTTTTCCCCGCGGCAACGGAATAGATCATACCTGAATTCCGCACCCGTTCGAACCGCCCATTCCTCTGGACCGCCCCCGCCTTCGCTGCCACCCTGCGCGCATGTCGCCCCGACTCCGTACGCGCCTCGCGTCCTCGCTCATGGCCTCGGCCCTGCTGGTGCCCCTGGCGGCCTGCGGCTCACCGAACGGCTCCGCGGACCCGAGACCGGGGCCCGCCAAGAAGCCGACATCCACTCCGGCGCCCCGCCCCGGCGACCAGAAGGTCACGCTCCTCTGGAAAGGCGAGAAGCGCGCCTACACGATCCACACCCCGCCCGGTCACACCCGCGCGGAGAAACTGCCCCTCGTGATCGCCATGCACCCCTACCCGTCCGACGGCAAAGCCATGGCGGCGATCAGTGGCCTGAACTCCAAGGCCGACGAGGAGAAGTTCCTCGTCGCCTACCCCGACGGCCTCAATCAGGGCTTCAACGCGTTGATCTGCTGCGGCACCGAGGACGATGTCGGCTTCATCCGTACGATCACGAAGAGGCTGATCGGAAGCCGGCAAGCCGATCCCGGGCGCGTCTACGCCACAGGCATCTCCAACGGCGGCGACATGGCGTACAGACTCGCCGTGGAGCTCCCCGGAACGTTAGCGGCCATCGCCCCGGTGAGCGGCGGCTACCTGGGCACGGACGCGGAGAAGAAGTCCTACATGCCGAAGACACCGGTGTCGGTGATGACCTTCATCGGCGGCCTGGACCAGCACTACGCCGGAATGGACGCGGGCATCAACACGTGGCAGAAACGCCTGTCCTGCGTGCCGAGCGACCGGCAGCGGCTCAAGAACAGCATCAACAAGACGACGGCCGAATGCCGGGACGGCTCAGAGGTGGTCGTCTACCGACTGCCGAAGATGGGCCACTTCTGGCCGAACGGCGCGGGCGGCGACATGTCCGACCCAAAGGCCGGTATCGACGCCACTGACGCGATGTGGCGGTTCTTCGAGAAGCACACCCTGAAGACGTCGTCATAGGGCTGCGGGCTGCGGGGTGGCCTCAGAAGGCCGGTTGCAGGAGGCCGCCGAGGGCGTTGCAGGCGGAGACGACACGCTGAAGGTCGCGGCGCGACATGGAGGCGTCGACCGGCAGGGCCAGCGTCTCGTCGGCGGCCCGCTCGGTCTGCGGCAGGCACACGTCCCGCCGGAACTGCGGCAGCCGGTGCACCGGTGTCTTCACCGGCACCCAGCAGTTGACGCCGCGGGCACGCACAGCATGCGCGAAGGCGTCCCGGTCGGGCCGCCCGTTCCCGGGCACGCGCACGACGTACTGCTGATAGCTGTGCTTCTCGGCGTCCTCGGGCGTCATGACCCCGCTGAGCCGTCCGCTGAGGTACGCGGCATGCGCCCGCCGGCGAGCGAGTCCGTCCCCCGGGGCCTCCGATTCGTTCCGCTCCAGTACCAGCAGCCCCTGTCGTTCTCCTACGTCACGCAGGCGTCGTACGTCGGCCTGGTTCCCGAAGCGGTGCTCGACGATGACGGCGGCCGTACGCGGGCTCACCACGGCGGCAACGGCGTCAGGGGCGAGGCAGTACGACGCCGGCTCTATGTCGGCGAAGACCGGCATCGCTCCGGCGAGGACCACTGCTTCGGCGGCCTCGGCGTCGCCGTACGCGGAAACGACGACCTCGTCACCGGCACCGATGCCGGCGGCGCGCAACATCCCAACTGTCCTCATGTCTCCGGATGTTGGCGGCGCAACGTGAACGGCAAGTAACGCAAAACAAAAAAGAGCTGGTCCCTGAACCGAAGTTCAGGGACCAGCTCTTCATCAAGATGAGTTCGGCGGCGTCCTACTCTCCCACAGGGTCCCCCCTGCAGTACCATCGGCGCTATGAGGCTTAGCTTCCGGGTTCGGAATGTAACCGGGCGTTTCCCTCATGCTATGACCACCGAAACACTATGAAACTGTCAACCGCACCGCCATGTGGCATGACGGGGTTGTTCGTGGTTTCAGAACAACACAGTGGACGCGAGCAACTGAGGACAAGCCCTCGGCCTATTAGTACCAGTCACCTCCACCCGTTACCGGGCTTCCAGATCTGGCCTATCAACCCAGTCGTCTACTGGGAGCCTTAACCCCTCAAAGGGGGTGGGAATACTCATCTCGAAGCAGGCTTCCCGCTTAGATGCTTTCAGCGGTTATCCTTTCCGAACGTAGCCAACCAGCCATGCCCTTGGCAGGACAACTGGCACACCAGAGGTTCGTCCGTCCCGGTCCTCTCGTACTAGGGACAGCCCTTCTCAATATTCCTACGCGCACAGAGGATAGGGACCGAACTGTCTCACGACGTTCTAAACCCAGCTCGCGTACCGCTTTAATGGGCGAACAGCCCAACCCTTGGGACCGACTCCAGCCCCAGGATGCGACGAGCCGACATCGAGGTGCCAAACCATCCCGTCGATATGGACTCTTGGGGAAGATCAGCCTGTTATCCCCGGGGTACCTTTTATCCGTTGAGCGACGGCGCTTCCACAAGCCACCGCCGGATCACTAGTCCCGACTTTCGTCCCTGCTCGACCCGTCGGTCTCACAGTCAAGCTCCCTTGTGCACTTACACTCAACACCTGATTACCAACCAGGCTGAGGGAACCTTTGGGCGCCTCCGTTACTCTTTAGGAGGCAACCGCCCCAGTTAAACTACCCATCAGACACTGTCCCTGATCCGGATCACGGACCGAGGTTAGACATCCAGCACGACCAGAGTGGTATTTCAACGGCGACTCCACGAACACTGGCGTGCCCGCTTCAAAGTCTCCCACCTATCCTACACAAGCCGAACCGAACACCAATATCAAACTATAGTAAAGGTCCCGGGGTCTTTCCGTCCTTCTGCGCGAAACGAGCATCTTTACTCGTAGTGCAATTTCACCGGGCCTATGGTTGAGACAGTCGAGAAGTCGTTACGCCATTCGTGCAGGTCGGAACTTACCCGACAAGGAATTTCGCTACCTTAGGATGGTTATAGTTACCACCGCCGTTTACTGGCGCTTAAGTTCTCAGCTTCGCACGCCCGAAAGCGCACTAACCGGTCCCCTTAACGTTCCAGCACCGGGCAGGCGTCAGTCCGTATACATCGCCTTACGGCTTCGCACGGACCTGTGTTTTTAGTAAACAGTCGCTTCTCGCTGGTCTCTGCGGCCACCCCCAGCTCAGAGTGCAAGACTCATCACCGGTGATGGCCCCCCTTCTCCCGAAGTTACGGGGGCATTTTGCCGAGTTCCTTAACCATAGTTCACCCGAACGCCTCGGTATTCTCTACCTGACCACCTGAGTCGGTTTAGGGTACGGGCCGCCATGAAACTCGCTAGAGGCTTTTCTCGACAGCATAGGATCATCCACTTCACCACAATCGGCTCGGCATCAGGTCTCAGCCTTAATGTGCGACGGATTTACCTATCACACGGCCTACACCCTTACCCCGGGACTACCATCGCCCGGGCTGGACTACCTTCCTGCGTCACCCCATCACTCACCTACTACAAGTCTGGTCCGTCGGCTCCACCACTTCCCTCAACTCCGAAGAGATCGGGACGGCTTCACGGACTTAGCATCGCCTGATTCGATGTTTGACGCTTCACAGCGGGTACCGGAATATCAACCGGTTATCCATCGACTACGCCTGTCGGCCTCGCCTTAGGTCCCGACTTACCCTGGGCAGATCAGCTTGACCCAGGAACCCTTAGTCAATCGGCGCACACGTTTCTCACGTATGTATCGCTACTCATGCCTGCATTCTCACTCGTGAACCGTCCACCACTAGCTTCCGCTGCAGCTTCACCCGGCACACGACGCTCCCCTACCCATCACAGCGGGCGTTGGCCCTATAGCTGCAATGACACGACTTCGGCGGTACGCTTGAGCCCCGCTACATTGTCGGCGCGGAATCACTAGACCAGTGAGCTATTACGCACTCTTTCAAGGGTGGCTGCTTCTAAGCCAACCTCCTGGTTGTCTGTGCGACTCCACATCCTTTCCCACTTAGCGTACGCTTAGGGGCCTTAGTCGATGCTCTGGGCTGTTTCCCTCTCGACCATGGAGCTTATCCCCCACAGTCTCACTGCCGTGCTCTCACTTACCGGCATTCGGAGTTTGGCTAAGGTCAGTAACCCGGTAGGGCCCATCGCCTATCCAGTGCTCTACCTCCGGCAAGAAACACACGACGCTGCACCTAAATGCATTTCGGGGAGAACCAGCTATCACGGAGTTTGATTGGCCTTTCACCCCTAACCACAGGTCATCCCCCAGGTTTTCAACCCTGGTGGGTTCGGTCCTCCACGACCTCTTACAGCCGCTTCAACCTGCCCATGGCTAGATCACTCCGCTTCGGGTCTTGAGCGCGCTACTAAATCGCCCTATTCGGACTCGCTTTCGCTACGGCTTCCCCACACGGGTTAACCTCGCAACACACCGCAAACTCGCAGGCTCATTCTTCAAAAGGCACGCAGTCACGACGCACCAAGCAAGCTTGATGCGCGACGCTCCCACGGCTTGTAGGCACACGGTTTCAGGTACTATTTCACTCCGCTCCCGCGGTACTTTTCACCATTCCCTCACGGTACTATCCGCTATCGGTCACCAGGGAATATTTAGGCTTAACGGGTGGTCCCGCCAGATTCACACGGGATTTCTCGGGCCCCGTGCTACTTGGGTGTCTCTCAAACGAGCCGTTGATGTTTCGACTACGGGGGTCTTACCCTCTACGCCGGACCTTTCGCATGTCCTTCGTCTACACCAACGGTTTCTGACTCGCCTCACAGCCGGCAGACTGTGAAAGAGAGATCCCACAACCCCGCACACGCAACCCCTGCCGGGTATCACACGTATACGGTTTGGCCTCATCCGGTTTCGCTCGCCACTACTCCCGGAATCACGGTTGT
>NZ_CP193622.1:4032500-6322500 GCF_052936595.1 Streptomyces sp. DSM 118878 | reverse complement strand
GGCCCCGGCACGACAGTGCGCGGTGCTTCCCGGTTGGGCGGAGCCGTAAACCTAACGGAGCGGGGCGCCTCGATGCAAATCGAGGCGCCCCGCTCCGGAGTCCGTGCGGTCGGGAGGGTCAGACCTCGACGACCACGGGCAGGATCATCGGGCGTCGGCGGTAGTTGTCCGACACCCACTTGCCCAGCGTGCGGCGGATGAGCTGCTGTAGCTGGTGGGGCTCGACGACGCCGTCCTGGGCCGACTTCTCCAGGACTTCCTGGATCTTCGGGATGACGGTGACGAACACTCCGTCGTCGATACCGGAACCCCTGGCCTGGATGTGGGGACCACCGGTGATCTTCCCGGTGCTGGAGTCCACCACGAGGAAGACCGAGATGATGCCCTCGTCGCCGAGGATCTTCCGGTCCTTCAGCGCGGGCTCGCCCACGTCGCCGACCGAGAGGCCGTCGACGTACACGTAACCGGCCTGGACCTTGCCGACGATCTTGGCCTTGCCCTCGACCAGGTCGACGACCACGCCGTCCTCGGCGATCACGATGCGGTCGTGCGGGACGCCGGTGAGGGCGCCGAGCTCGGCGTTGGCGCGCAGGTGGCGCCATTCGCCGTGGACCGGCATCAGGTTCTTGGGCTTGCAGATGTTGTAGAAGTACAGGAGCTCGCCGGCCGACGCGTGGCCGGAGACGTGCACCTTCGCGTTGCCCTTGTGGACGACGTTGGCTCCCCAGCGGGTCAGGCCGTTGATCACGCGGTAGACCGCGTTCTCGTTGCCGGGGATGAGCGACGACGCCAGGATCACCGTGTCGCCCTGGACGATGCGGATCTGGTGGTCGCGGTTGGCCATGCGGGAGAGCGCGGCCATGGGCTCGCCCTGGGAACCCGTACAGACCAGGACGACCTCGCTGTCGGGCAGGTCGTCGAGCGTCTTGACGTCGACGACGAGGCCCGGCGGCACCCTGAGATAGCCGAGGTCGCGGGCGATGCCCATGTTCCTGACCATCGAGCGGCCCACGAAGGCGACCCTGCGGCCGTACTCGTGGGCGGCGTCCAGGACCTGCTGGATGCGGTGCACATGGCTGGCGAAGCTCGCGACGATGATGCGCTTCTGGGCGCCGGCGAAGACGCCGCGGATCACGCCCGAGATGTCGCGCTCGGGCGGGACGAAGCCCGGTACCTCGGCGTTCGTGGAGTCCGAGAGGAGGAGGTCGATGCCCTCCTCGCTCAGCCGGGCGAACGCGTGGAGGTCGGTCAGGCGGCCGTCCATCGGGAGCTGGTCCATCTTGAAGTCGCCGGTGGCGACGACCATGCCCGCGGGGGTGCGGATGGCGACGGCCAGCGCGTCCGGGATGGAGTGGTTGACCGCGATGAACTCGCAGTCGAACGGGCCGAGGTGCTCGCGGTCGCCCTCGACGACCTCGAGCGTGTACGGACGGATGCGGTGCTCCTGGAGCTTCGCCTCGATCAGCGCGAGGGTCAGCTTGGAGCCGATCAGCGGGATGTCCGGCTTCTCCCGCAGGAGGTAGGGGACACCGCCGATGTGGTCCTCGTGACCGTGCGTGAGGACGATGCCCTCGATGTCGTCGAGGCGGTCCCTGATGGACGTGAAGTCCGGCAGGATCAGGTCGATCCCGGGCTGCTCCTCCTCGGGGAAGAGCACTCCGCAGTCGACGATCAGCAGGCGACCGTTGTACTCGAAGACGGTCATGTTGCGGCCGATCTCACCGAGGCCGCCCAGCGGGGTGACCCGCAGGCCGCCCTTCGGGAGCTTTGGCGGGGCGCCGAGTTCAGGATGCGGATGACTCAAAAGACTCTCCTCACCACGCGCGCCACGTACCTCCGGGGCACGTGGCGCGCGTGACGTTCGTGCGTGAGCAGTTGTTGGGTGGGTGCGGGCCAGGGGCCCGCGGGTGTCGCGTATTCAGTTGTGAAGTCTGTGGTCAGAGCTGTACCCCGCCGGCGGCGAGGTCGATCTTGAGCTGGGCCGTCTCGTCGGGCGTCAGCTCCACCATCGGCAGGCGGAGCGGTCCCGCGGGCCGGCCCTGGAGGGCCAGCGCGGCCTTGGTCGTGATCACGCCCTGCGTGCGGAACATGCCGGTGAAGACCGGGAGCAGCTTCTGGTGGATCTCGGTGGCCTTCTGTACATCACCCGAGAGGTGCGCCTCGAGCATCGCGCGCAGTTCGGGGGTGACGACGTGGCCGACGACCGAGACGAAACCGCACGCGCCGACGGACAGGAGCGGCAGGTTCAGCATGTCGTCGCCGGAGTACCACGCCAGGTCCGAGCGGGCGATGGCCCAGCTCGCGCGGCCGAGGTCGCCCTTGGCGTCCTTGTTGGCGACGATCCTGGGGTGCTCGGCGAGGCGGACGATCGTCTCGGTGTTGATCGGTACGCCGCTGCGGCCCGGGATGTCGTACAGCATGACGGGCAGCTCGGTGCTGTCGGCGATCGCGGTGAAGTGCCGGAGCAGCCCCTCTTGCGGGGGCTTGTTGTAGTACGGCGTGACGGTCAGCAGTCCGTGGGCGCCGGCCTGCTCGGCGGCGCGGGCGAGCTCGATGCTGTGGCGGGTGTCGTTGGTGCCGACGCCCGCGACGATGTGGGCGCGGTCTCCGACCGCCTCGAGTACGGCTCGTACGAGGTCGTTTTTCTCCGCGTCACTGACGGTCGGGGACTCACCGGTGGTGCCGTTGATGACGAGGCCGTCATTGCCTGCGTCCACCAGGTGGGCGGCGAGCTGCTGCGCGCCGTCGAGGTCGAGTGCGCCGTCCGCCCTGAAGGGCGTGACCATGGCGGTGAGGACCCGCCCGAAGGGGGTCTGCGGAGTGGAGGTCGGAGCCATGGGTAACACGCTACTCGCTGCTCAGCGCGGGGTCCCCCCTCGGGGGACGTGAGCGGACCAGTCGGATGCGGAGCCCGGTACTGCCTGCTCGGGGGTTCAGGCAGTACCGGGTCCGTTCGATCAGGCTAGGCGAACTTCACGAAGTGCCGCAATCCGGACACTTCGCTCCTGCTGTCCGCACATCAGTGCCTTACGGGGCCACGCGCCCGTTCTTGTTGAACGCCGCGTGGGTCAGCGGCATCAGTCCGGCCCAGTGCTGCTCCATCTTCTCGCCGACCATCTCGATCTCCCGCTGCGGGAAGGACGGGACCTTGGCGAGCTCGTGCTGCGTGCGCAGACCGAGGAAGTGCATCAGCGAGCGGGCGTTGCACGTCGCGTACATCGAGGAGAAGAGGCCGACGGGGAGCACCGCGCGGGCGACCTCACGGGCGACGCCCGCGGCGAGCATCTCCTGGTACGCCTCGTACGCCTGGCGGTAGGAGTCCTCCATGACGCGGCCCGTGAGCTCCTGCTGGGCCTCGGTGCCCTCGACGAAGACGTACTTGCCGGGGCGGCCCTCCTGGACCAGCTTGCGGGACTCGTCGGGGACGTAGAAGACGGGCTCCAGCTCCCTGTAGCGACCGGATTCCTCGTTGTACGACCAGCCGACGCGGTGGCGCATGAACTCGCGGAAGACGAAGATGGGGGCGCTGATGAAGAACGTCATCGAGTTGTGCTCGAAGGGGCTGCCGTGGCGGTCCCGCATCAGGTAGTTGATCAGGCCCTTCGAGCGCTCCGGGTCCTTCTGGAGCTCGTCGAGGGACTGCTCGCCCGCCGTCGAGACGCGGGCTGCCCACAGGACGTCGGAGTCGGCGGCGGCGTGCTTCACCAGTTCGACGGTGACCTCGCTGCGGAAGCTGGGCTTGAGGTCTTCGGTGGGGGTCTCGCTCACTGGCGGGGTCCTTCCATGTGCATCACTCGGGCGGCGCCCACTCTATGGCCCGGCACCGACAATCGGCCGTTCGGTGACCCGCCGCGACATTCTTCGACTAATTTGCTGAAACGGGGCACCTTTTGGGCGATTCGAGCGTCTGTCTAGGTGAGAGAGAAAGTTCGAGACCCGTGAGGAGAAGCGCGCCCCATGTTCCGTCGGCGAGAGCCCGTCCCGTTCGCCTTCATCGCCGAAGCCGACAAGTTCCGCAGCAACGTCACTCCCCCGCCCCCCGAGCGCGCTACGGCAAGTCAGATCGTGGGCCGCACGCTCATCGGGCTGACCGTCGTCGCCGGTCTCGTGGGATCCCTGCTCTTCGGGATGCCCGCGATGTCGGCCGACCACTCACCCGCGCACACCCAGCAGTCCGAGGCCTCGGACAGTCGCTGACCGGGCAAATTCAGCCCAATCCGGACGTTGACTCGTCCGGACCCCCGAGGGTGGTGGCAGGGGGCACGGCTAGATAACCTCACCGGGCACAGCTCATGCGTGGATCGAGTGAGGACCAGCCCGTGCCCCTGCCTTTCCTGACCGCGGACCGCGCCTTCGACGACGCGGCGTACGACGTGGCGATGCCCTTCGACGACCGCGACCAGTGGCGCCGGCCCTACCGTCCCGGACCTTGGCGGGTGGGCACCGCCGCGCTTCTGCTGCTGCTCGCCTCATTCATGCTCTTCGCCGCGGTGATCATCGCGCTCGCGGACTCGCTCGCGGCCGCGTCGATCTGCGCGGTGCTCGCCGCGGTCATCATCGCGGGCTCCTTGCGGCTGCTGCGCATGGGCACCTGGGTGAGCGCGCACGGGGTGCGCCGGGTCGGCTTCCTGTCCACGCAGACCGTGCCGTGGTCGCAGGTCGCGGCCGTGCGGACCGCGCAGCAGCCGGTGCGCTGGCTGGGCCTGCCCCGCACGGTGCAGGGGCAGGCACTCATCCTCGTACGACGTGGTCAGGCGGCCGATGCGCAGCGGTTGCTGCTCACCGACCGGAACGCCGACTTCCTGGCCCGGCACGAGGCGTTCAACCGGGCGGCCGACTCCATCGAGGTCTGGGCCGACGAGTACCGCACCACCGCCTGAGGCGTCAGGCACCTTCGCCGCATCTCGTACGCCGCACCCCGTGCGCCGCAGGTCAGACGTTCACCGGCCGGCCCTCGCGCAGGGCGATGGCCCGTTGCATGGCCTTGCGTGCCCGAGGTGTGTCCCGGGCGTCGTGGTAGGCGACGGCGAGGCGGAACCAGCAGCGCCAGTCGTCCGGGGCGTCCTCCGTCTCGGCCTTGCGTCGGGCGAAGACCTCGTCGGCCGAGTCGCGGTCGATGCGGCCGCCGGGAGTGCGCCTCAACTCGTCGACGGGCAGGCCGCCTTCGGCGTCGAGTTCGGCGGCGAGCCGGTTGGCACGCTGGACGAAGCGGGTGTTCTGCCAGAGGAACCAGACGCCGATGACCGGCAGGATCAGCACCGCGACACCGAAGGTGACGGTGAGCAGGGTGCCGTGCTGAATGAGGAGCACACCACGGCTGCCGACCAGGACGAAGTAGACGACCAGGACGGCGGCCGTGACGGCGTAGGTGATCTTCGCTCGCATGGAGGCTCGCATCGAGTTCTCTTCCCGGCTCAGCCGAGGTCCAGGAAGTGTTCGAGGCCGAAGGTCAGGCCCGGAGTGCTCACCACGCGGCGGGCGCCGAGCAGGATGCCCGGCATGAAGCTGCTGTGGTGCAGCGAGTCGTGCCGGACGGTCAGGGTCTCCCCCTCGCCGCCGAGCAGCACCTCCTGGTGGGCCAGGAGGCCGCGCAGCCGCACGGAGTGCACCCGTACGCCGTCGACGTCCGCGCCGCGCGCGCCGTCCAGGGCCGTCGTCGTGGCGTCGGGCTGCGCGGCGCTGCCGGCCTGCCGTCGGGCCTCGGCGATGAGCTGGGCGGTGCGCGCGGCGGTGCCGCTGGGGGCGTCGGCCTTGTTCGGGTGGTGCAGCTCGACGACCTCGACGGACTCGAAGTAGGGCGCGGCGATCTGCGCGAACTTCATCGTCAGGACCGCGCCGATGGAGAAGTTCGGGGCGATGAGCACGCCCGTCTCCGGGGACGCGGCGAGGGAGGTGCGCAGCCGCGCGAGGCGCTCGTCGGTCCAGCCCGTGGTGCCGACGACGGCGTGGATGCCGTGGCCCACGCAGAAGTCGAGGTTGGTCATCACCGAGTCGGGGTGGGTCAGCTCGACGACGACCTGGGCGCCGGCCTCCACCAGCGACTCCAGCTTGTCGCCACGGCCGAGTGCGGCGACCAGTTCCATGTCGTCGGCGGCCTCGACGGCCTTGACCGCCTCGGAGCCGATACGGCCCTTGGCGCCGATGACCGCCACGCGCAGCTTGCTCATGTCCTTCATTCCTTACGTCGAGCCGGTTGGGCCGGTTGAGCCGGTTGAGCCCTCGCGGCGTTAGGCGACCGCGTCGTGGAGGCGGGCCGCCTGCTTGTCCTTGAGCGGGCCGATGGCCGACAGGGACGGGCGGTGCCCCAGGACGTCACGGGCCACCTCGCGCACCTCGTCGGGGGTGACCGCCGAGATCCTGGCCAGCATGTCGTCGACCGACATGTGCTCGCCCCAGCAGAGCTCGCTCTTGCCGATACGGTTCATCAGGGCGCCGGTGTCCTCGAGACCGAGGACGGTGGAGCCCGCGAGCTGGCCGATGGCGCGCGTGATCTCGTCGTCCGACAGACCGTGCTCGGCGACCTGGTCGAGCTCGTCGCGGCAGATCTTGAGGACGTCGTGCACCTGGCTCGGCCGGCAGCCCGCGTACACCCCGAAGAGTCCGGTGTCGGCGAAGCCCGAGGTGTACGAGTACACGCTGTAGGCGAGGCCGCGCTTCTCCCGCACCTCCTGGAAGAGGCGGGACGACATGCCGCCGCCGAGTGCGGTGTTCAGCACGCCGAGGGCCCAGCGGCGGTCGTCGGTACGGGCCAGGCCCGGCATGCCGAGGATGACGTGGGCCTGCTCGGTCTTGCGGTTGACGACCTCGACGCGGCCCGCGGTGCGCAGCGACCGGGAGCCCTGGCGCGGGATCACCGGGACGGCGTCGGTGTGCCGCAGCGCGCCGGACTTCTCGAAGGCGGCGCGGACCTGGCGTACGACCTTGTTGTGGTCCACGTTGCCCGCGGCGGCGACCACGAGGTTGGTGGGGTCGTAGTGCTTCTTGTAGAAGCGGCGGATGCGGTCCGCGGTGAGGGCGTTGACGGTGTCCTCGGTGCCGAGGACCGGGCGGCCGAGGGGGGTGTCGCCGAGCATCGTGTGCGCGAACAGGTCGTGCACGCAGTCGCCCGGGTCGTCCTCGGTCATCGCGATCTCCTCGAGGATGACGCCGCGCTCGGCGTCGACATCCTCCTGGAGGATCAGGGAGCCCGTCAGCATGTCGCAGACGACGTCTATGGCGAGCGGCAGGTCGGTGTCGAGCACGCGCGCGTAGTAGCACGTGTACTCCTTCGCCGTGAAGGCGTTCATCTCGCCGCCGACCGCGTCGAGCGCGGACGAGATGTCGAGGGCACTGCGCTTCTTGGTGCCCTTGAAGAGGAGGTGCTCAAGGTAGTGCGTGGCGCCGTTCAGCGACGGGGTCTCGTCGCGTGAGCCGACGTTCGCCCAGATGCCGAAGGTCGCCGAGCGTACGGAGGGCAGGGTCTCCGTGACGACGCGCAGGCCGCCGGGGAGGGTCGTCCTGCGGACCGTGCCGATGCCGTGCTCGCCCTTGATGAGGGTTTGGGTACGGGCGACGGCCCGCGCCTCCGAAGAGGGGCGGGCCGTCGTCGTGGTGCTACGTGACGTCACTTGTCGGTGTCGTCCTTCTGGTCGTCGTCGCCCTCTTCGCCCTCGATGACGGGGATGAGGGAGAGCTTGCCGCGGGAGTCGATCTCGGCGATCTCGACCTGGACCTTCTGGCCCACGCCGACGACGTCCTCGACGTTCTCCACGCGCTTGCCGCCGGCGAGCTTGCGGATCTGCGAGATGTGCAGCAGACCGTCCTTGCCCGGCATCAGGGACACGAACGCACCGAAGGTGGTGGTCTTGACGACCGTACCCAGGTAGCGCTCGCCGACCTCCGGCATGGTCGGGTTGGCGATGCCGTTGATCGTGGCGCGGGCGGCCTCGGCCTGCGAGCCCTGCTGGGCACCGATGTAGATGGTGCCGTCGTCCTCGATCGTGATGTCGGCGCCGGTGTCCTCCTGGATCTGGTTGATCATCTTGCCCTTGGGGCCGATGACCTCACCGATCTTGTCCACCGGGATCTTGACGGTGATGATGCGCGGCGCGTTCGGGGACATCTCGTCCGGAACGTCGATGGCCTCGTTCATCACGTCGAGGATGTGCAGACGCGCGTCGCGGGCCTGCTTCAGCGCGGCGGCCAGGACCGAGGCGGGGATGCCGTCGAGCTTGGTGTCGAGCTGGAGCGCGGTCACGAACTGCTTCGTACCGGCGACCTTGAAGTCCATGTCGCCGAACGCGTCCTCCGCACCGAGGATGTCGGTGAGGGCGACGTAGTGCGTCTGGCCGTCGATCTCCTGGGAGATCAGGCCCATGGCGATACCGGCGACGGCGGCCTTCAGCGGCACACCGGCGTTCAGCAGCGACATCGTGGAGGCGCAGACCGAGCCCATGGACGTCGAGCCGTTGGAACCGAGGGCCTCGGAGACCTGACGGATCGCGTACGGGAAGTCCTCGCGCGAGGGGAGCACCGGCACGATCGCGCGCTCGGCGAGCGCGCCGTGGCCGATCTCGCGGCGCTTCGGCGAACCGACGCGGCCGGTCTCGCCGACCGAGTACGGCGGGAAGTTGTAGTTGTGCATGTAGCGCTTGCGCGTCACCGGGGAGAGGGTGTCGAGCTGCTGCTCCATGCGGAGCATGTTGAGGGTGGTGACGCCCAGGATCTGGGTCTCGCCACGCTCGAACAGCGCCGAGCCGTGCACGCGCGGGATGGCCTCGACCTCGGCGGCGAGCGTACGGATGTCCGTGACGCCGCGGCCGTCGATGCGGACCTTGTCCTTGATGACGCGCTCGCGGACCAGGTTCTTGGTCAGCGCGCGGTACGCACCCGAGATCTCCTTCTCGCGGCCCTCGAACTTCGGGAGCAGCTTCTCGGAGGCGATCTCCTTGACGCGGTCCAGCTCGGCCTCGCGCTCCTGCTTGCCGGCGATGGTCAGCGCCTGGGAGAGCTCCGACTTGACGGCGGCGGTGAGCGCCTCCAGGACGTCGTCCTCGTAGTCCAGGAAGACCGGGAAGTCGCCGGTCGGCTTGGCGGCCTTCGCGGCGAGGTCCGACTGGGCCTTGCAGAGGGCCTTGATGAAGGGCTTCGCGGCCTCGAGACCGGCGGCGACGACCTCTTCGGTCGGCGCCTCGGCGCCGTCCTGGACGAGCTGGATGGTCTTCTCGGTGGCCTCGGCCTCGACCATCATGATCGCGACGTCGCCGTCGTCCAGGACGCGACCGGCGACGACCATGTCGAAGACGGCGTCCTCGAGCTCGGTGTGCGTCGGGAAGGCGACCCACTGGCCCTTGATGAGGGCCACGCGCGTGCCGCCGATCGGGCCCGAGAAGGGCAGGCCGGCCAGCTGCGTGGAGCAGGAGGCGGCGTTGATCGCGACCACGTCGTACAGGTGGTCGGGGTTGAGCGCCATGATCGTCTCGACGATCTGGATCTCGTTGCGCAGGCCCTTCTTGAAGGAAGGACGCAGCGGGCGGTCGATCAGGCGGCAGGTCAGGATCGCGTCCTCGGAGGGACGGCCCTCACGCCGGAAGAACGAACCGGGGATCTTGCCTGCGGCGTACTGCCGCTCCTCGACGTCCACCGTGAGGGGGAAGAAGTCGAGCTGGTCCTTGGGCCGCTTGGAAGCGGTGGTGGCCGACAGCACCATGGTGTCGTCGTCCAGGTACGCGACGGCGGAGCCTGCGGCCTGCTTGGCCAGGCGGCCCGTCTCGAAGCGGATGGTGCGGGTGCCGAACGTGCCGTTGTCGATGACGGCCTCGGCGTAGTGGGTCTCGTTCTCCACTGTTCTCCTACGTGTCTACGTTTCGTCTTCTCGCCCGGGGGCCCGTGTGGCCCGGGGGCGGCGTCCCCTGCGTCCTTCCAAGGACGGGGACTGTGTGGAGAAGCGCGCCGTGTGTGCGGGCCGGTCTTCGATCGAAGCTCCCGGGGATTGCTCCGGGGGCCACTACCGAGGACCGGCGGCGGCTGGGTGCGCCTCTCCCATCCGTCACCAGACTACAAAGCCACGGTGACACTGCGCACGTACAGCAAAGGGAGCGGCCCCCTTCGAGTGCTTCGAGTGGGAACCGCTCCCTTCACGTCGTCTTACTTGGCGCCCGCCGCACCGCGGCGGATGCCCAGGCGCTCGACCAGCGCACGGAAGCGCTGGATGTCCTTCTTGGCCAGGTACTGAAGCAGACGGCGACGCTGGCCGACCAGGATCAGCAGACCACGACGGGAGTGGTGGTCGTGCTTGTGCGTCTTGAGGTGCTCGGTCAGGTCCGAGATCCGGCGGGAGAGCATCGCCACCTGAACCTCGGGGGAGCCGGTGTCGCCCTCCTTCTGGGCAAACTCGGTCATGATCTGCTTCTTCGTAGCGGCGTCAAGCGACACGCGTACTCCTCGTGATGTTTCGTGTGCCTCCGAGTGCCCCTGGTCTAAATCTCAGGGGAGCTTCTGTGACTCGGGGGGCTGGATGGGCCGTCGGACGGACCCTTACGGGTCCGGGTCCCTGCGTTCCCCGTCCTGATCCTTGCGGGATCGGGGGGTATGCAGACTGACGGTCGTTACACAGGCTACCAGCCGGCGTGACGGCCCCGGAGCGGAGGTCAGCCGCTGGTCTCGAACCCTCTCATCACCAGCTGGTGCGGCCCGTCGCCCTTCATCCGTTGGACATGGGTGACCCCGAAGAAGATCCTGCCGCGTTCGTAGACCACATCCGGGGGCTCGAGCGCCGACATCTCCGGCATCTCGGAGTTCCAGAAGAGCAGCAGGAGGGTCTCCTTGCCCGAGTCCGGATCGAGGCTGACGACTACGGAAGGCGCACTCCCCGCTTCTCTGTAGGCGATGACCTTGTCGCCGCTCATCCGCAGGGGGAACAGGGGCCGCCCTGGCTTGGCGTCGAATTTACGTACGCCGTTACCAGTACTCAGGTCAAAGGCCACGACTTCGTTGGAGGGCAGGCCCCGTGAGGTCTCGGGCGAGAAGTCACGCGGCTTCGTCGCCATGTATAGCTGCCGTTTCCCGACGACCACGCCGTTACAGAGCTCCACCTCGGAGCTGAAGGTCCCGTTACAGCCGTGGGCGTACCGGTTGCCCTCCAGTCGGATCGTGCTCCGCTGCTTACCGCGCTCGGTAAGGACGATCAAGGTGGTGACCAGCTCGGATCCTGCCGCAACCGCGATGACAGGCGGCTTCGAGGAGGCGATCCTGACACCCTGGACCCCTGGGCGACCTTGTATGTCCACACAGGCTTCCCCGAGCGGGGAGCGATGCGCTGGATCCGGAACTCGGGATCGGTGCCGTCTCCGCACTGCACCAGGGCAAGAAGGTCGCGGCCTCCGGCGAACCCGCGCTCACGGCAGGTCGAGGGTTTCGTATCGCCCCAGAGCCGCTTGCCGCTGGTCATGTCGTACGCCACCGAGGCCTCACCCGTGGCTGCGACCACGGTGCCCCGTGTCATCGTCATGGTGACGCTCATGGCGGGGGCGCTCTCGCCGAACAGCTTCTTGTCCCAGAGCTTCCTGCCCGTGTCCACGTCGAAGACCGCTATCCGGTCACAGGAAACCGTCGCGCCCTCGTTCCCGTCACTCTTCGACGGGCGCTGCCCGGCGTGGACGACAGCGGTCCTGTCGTCCGTGCTGACGTGCCGGGTCACGGCACAGACGGGTCCGGGAAACTTGATCTGCCACGCCTCTTCGGAGTCCTTGATCCTGATACCTCTGATGAGGTTGCCCGTCCCCTTGGCGACGATCTTGTCGGTCACCCACAGGCCGGGCGCCGAGACTTCCTCACCCTCCTTGAGCGTCTTGGCCGTGTACTCGGCGACGGTGCCGCCTTCCGGAGTCCGGGGACTCTTCTCGACCGTTTCCCGGATCGCGTCGGGTGGTTGCCGAACTGCGGCCGGCCGCTGATCCGATGCGTCACCGCCACCTGTCCCCCAGAGAGCCCACGCGCCGGAGCACAGGGCAGCGATCAGAGCCAGAAGCACACCGATGACCAGTGATGTACGCCTCTTCTTGCCCTCGGCTGCCGCGACCGCGGACTGGGTGAAGCGGGACGGGGGCGGGCCGAAGCTCACGCTGACAGAACCTCTCTACGGGGTGGTCGGGAGACTCGGCGCGTCAGCTCGTCATGGCCCTGACCTCGGCGTACACGCCGAAGACCGCGAGCGTCAGCGGCACCAGGGTGAGCAGGACGAAGGACTCGGCGATCTCAAGGAAGCGGCCCCAGAACGGGGTCACCCTGGCGCGTGAGGCGATCAGGCCGATGCCGGTCACCAGGGTCGCCGCCACCGCGATCACCGCGACGAGCCAGATGGTCCGCAGCTCTAGCGCCGCACTGTCACCGGCCGGGCCGGAGGGCAGGTCGAGGCAGAGGCCGATGCCGAGCAGGACGAGGGCCACCAGGCCTGCGGACAGCACGGCGGCGACCTGCGCGGTGTAGCGGAAGAGGTGCGCTCGCATCAGCATCGCGACACCCGTGGCCAGGGCCAGGACCTGTCCCCACGTCTCCTCGGAGAAGCCGAGTACCGCGGTGGAGCCGATCGCCACCAGCGCGCAACCGCCGACGAGCCCGACGAGGAGTTCCTGGCCTCGGCGGGCTTGGGCGGTGATGCGCTCGGCGTCGACGGGCTCCTGCGGCGCGGGGTCCGTCCCGTAACTGCCACGCGTGCCGTGCGGCGGTTCGAAGCCGATGGGCAGGCGGGCGAAGCGCATGGAGAGGCCGGGCAGGAAGGCGAGCGCCCCCACAGCCAGCGGGGCACACAGGGCGGCCGTCTCAACAGGTTCCAGTTGCCACAACGCCGCAAGGAACGTGGCGAGCAGACCGACCGCGGAGGCGAAGACGAAGGCGACGAACGGGCCGTCGCCACGTGGTGAGAGCAGCCCGAGGATCACAGATGCCGTCAGAACAGCGGCACAAGCCAGCAGGAGCTGGAGCCTGCCCACGCCCTGCCCGTCAGCCACGGGGAGCAGCCCGGAGCCCGCCACCGCCACGTTCGGCAGCGCGCCGAGACCGAGGACGAGGGCAGCGGCCCGGTCGTCGTACACCCGCGCGCGGACCCCTGCGAAGGTGAGCAGCAGTACGCCCGCGACGGCGGCCAGGATCCCCGGCAGTCCATGCATGTCGTGGCGTGGGGCCGCGGCCCAGGCGACGTAAGCGAGGAGGGAGGACAGTACCGTCCCGCCGACGAGTCCGGCGTTGCGGGTCAGATCGCCGGTCCACAGCACGCGATCACGGGTCACCGCGGACGCGACGACCTCGGAAACGTCGTCGAAGACAGCGGGTGGCAGCGATTCGGAGAACGGACGCAGTGTGAGGAGTTCGCCGTCGAGGATGCGCTGGGCCGCGAAGGTGCGGGCGCTGTCGAGAACAGTGCCGTCGCGGCGTACGAGGTGGTAGCCGACCGGTGCGCCCTCGGCCGGGCCCTGCCGGGAGAGCCGTAGGACCTCGGGGTAGATGTCGGCGACCGGGACATCGTCGGGCAGCGCCACGTCGATGCGGCTGTCGGGCGCGACGATGGTGACTCGGCAGAAGCCGAAGGCCGTGCCGGGGCCGGCGCCCGAGCCGCGTCCGGATTCGCTCTCAGGGGTGATTCCGCTGCCCTGCCGCCCGAATCCGGTGGCCCTCGTGGAGGCCGTCATGCTCACCTGCTGCTCCCCCTCAATGCTGATGCCGCTGTCGCCGTCGGTCGCGGTCGGCTCCGGTGCCTGTCGTGCTGATGTGGCGCCCGCGCCCTGTTCACCGACTGTGTCGCATCGCGCGGAGCGGCGTGCAGAAACCGGCCCACCTGGCTGATTGTCGGGCCGTCCCCCCGCCGCATACCCCGAAATGCCCCCATGCTTCGGGCGGTTGCCCTGCACGCCTCCTGGCCGGTTCAACCGCCACTCATGTGCACATCCGGCACCCTATCCCCGAGTGGTGACTGGCGGTGTCAGTAGGATCACACGGCGATCACATCGCCCGGCCACCGGGCGGCGGACCGAACGCCCGCCCCTACAAGGGAATTGGTGCTCAGTGAGCCACATCGTCGTGAAGCGCCCGCCTCGCACGCTGCCCTCCGCGGTCCCCACCGACGAGGTCGTGCTGCAGCCCCCGCCCGAGCTGCCGCGCGGGCAGCAGGAGGGGGCGATGATGCAGCTGCTGCCCATGCTCGGCATGGGCGGCTCCGTGGTGTTCTTCTTCATGCCGAGCGCCCATCCGTTCATGAAGGTCATGGGCATGGTGATGGTGGCGTCGACGGTGGCCATGTCGGTAGCCATGCTGATCCGCTATCGCCGGGGCAACCAGGGGCAGTTGGCGGACCTGCGACGCGACTACCTCGGATACCTGAAGCAGACTCGCCGTGCCGCCGTCGACACGGCGCGGGCACAGCGCGACGCGCAGTACTACCTCCACCCCTCCCCCGAGCAGTTGTGGGCCCTGGTCGCCGAGGGCAGCCGGGTCTGGGAGCGCCGCACGGGCGACGCGGACTTCGGGCAGGTGCGCATCGGCCTGGGGCCTCAGTCGCTCGCCACGCCGCTCGTACCGCCACAGACGGCACCGGTGGACGAGCTGGAGCCGCTCACCGCGGGCGCGATGCAGCGTTTCCTCGCCGCACACAGCACGCTGGAAGACCTGCCCATGGCCATCTCACTGCGCGCCTTCTATCACGTGACGGTCAGCGGGGCCCCCGAGACGGTGCGGGGCACGGCGCGTGCGCTCACCGCCTCCCTCGCCTCGCTGCACTCCCCGCAGGACCTGGTGATCGCTGTCGGGGCGGGCACTGCCGCCGCGCCCGGCTGGGAGTGGACCAAGTGGCTGCCGCACAGCCAGGTCCCGGGAGCCGCGGACGGAGCGGGCAGCCGTCGGCTCATCACCGGTGACGCGATCGAACTGGAAGCCATGCTCTCCGCCCGGCTTCAGGGGCGGCCGCGATTCCACCCCGAGGGGTCCCCTCTGCCGGACGAGCCGCACATCGTCGTCGTACTCGATGGCCTGTCGCTGCCTCCGACTGCCGCGCTCGCGTCGCCCGAAGGACTGCAGGGCGTAACGGTCGTGGAGGTCGTACCAGGCGAGCTGGCGCAGGGCCGTGGCGGATTGTCCCTCGCGGTACATCCGGGGGCGCTGCGGATCGAGTCGGACCACGGCCTGGTGTACGAGGGAACTCCGGATGTCCTTTCCTACGAGGGGGCCGAGGCGTTGGCCCGGCAGCTCGCCCCGCTGCGCGTGCCGTCCGGAGGCGATGACGACGAGCCGCTGCTGGCCAATCTGGAGTTCACCGACCTGCTCAACCTCGGTGACGCCGACTCGGTCGACACGAGGCGGACGTGGCGCGCCCGCTCGCTCGCGGAACGGCTGCGCGTCCCCATCGGCGTCGGCGAGGACGGCCGCCCCGTGATGCTCGACCTCAAGGAGGCGGCCCAGGAGGGCATGGGCCCGCACGGGCTGTGCGTGGGAGCCACCGGCTCCGGCAAGTCGGAGCTGCTGCGCACGCTGGTGCTCGGCCTCGCCGTGACGCACTCCTCGGAGACCCTCAACTTCGTCCTCGCCGACTTCAAGGGCGGTGCGACCTTCGCGGGCATGGCGCAGATGCCGCACGTCGCCGCGGTCATCACCAACCTGGCGGACGACCTCACCCTCGTCGACCGCATGGGCGACTCCATCCGGGGCGAGCTCAACCGCCGGCAGGAACTGCTGCGGGACGCGGGCAACTACGCGAACATCCACGACTACGAGAAGGCGCGGGTGGCGGGTTCACCGCTCCAGTCCATTCCCTCACTCGTCCTGGTCATCGACGAGTTCAGCGAACTGCTCACCGCCAAGCCCGATTTCATCGACATGTTCGTACAGATCGGCCGCATCGGCCGTTCGCTCGGCGTGCATCTGCTGCTGGCTTCGCAGCGCCTGGAGGAAGGGCGGCTCCGGGGTCTGGAGACGTACCTCTCGTACCGTGTCGGGCTCCGCACCTTCTCCGCCGCCGAGTCGCGCGCGGCGCTGGGCGTGCCGGACGCGTACCAACTGCCGAATGTGCCCGGGTCCGGCTATCTGAAGTTCGGCACGGACGAAATGGTGCGCTTCAAGGCGGCGTACGTCTCCGGGGTGTACCGGTCAGGGTCGGGGCAGGCCGCGACTTCAGGCGGCTCACGCCCCGTGGACCGCCGACCGGTGCTGTTCACCGCGGCCGAGGTGCCGGTGCACTACGCGGCCGTGACCGTGCCCGAACCACGTGCCGCCACGGGGCCGGAGACGGACGACGCGCTCGCCGACACCGTCCTCGATGTGATCGTGCGCCGCTTGGAGGCGCAGGGCCCTGCCGCCCACCAGGTGTGGCTGCCGCCGCTGGACAGCCCGCCGTCTCTGGACGCGCTGCTCCCGGGGCTCACGGCGGTGCAAGGGCGCGGCCTCACCCAGCCCGGCTACGAGGGAGCGGGACGGCTCGTCATCCCGCTGGGCCTGGTCGACAAGCCGTACGAACAGCGCCGCGACACCCTGTGGTGCGACTTCGCCGGGGCGGCCGGCCACATGCAGATCGTCGGCGGACCGCAGTCCGGTAAGTCGACCCTGCTGCGCTCGCTGTTCGCGGCCTTCTCCCTCACCCACACCCCGTACGAGGTCCAGTTGTACGGTCTCGACTTCGGCGGTGGCGGGATGGCCTCCGTCGCCGGGCTCCCTCATGTCGGCGGCGTTGCCTCGCGCCTCGACCCCGAACGGGTGCGGCGCACGCTCGCCGAGGTGTACGGCGTGCTGAGCCGACGCGAGGAGTACTTCCGTACGGCGGGCATCGCGTCGATCGCCGACTTCCGGGCACGCAGGGCCCGGGGCGACATCTCGGTGACGGACCAGCCCTGGGGCGACGTCTTCCTGATCATCGACGGATGGGGCAACTTCCGTTCCGAGTACGAGGGTCTTGAGCCCGCCGTTCTCGACATCGCGGCGCGCGGCCTCGGCTACGGCGTCCACCTGATCCTCACCGCATCACGGTCCATGGAGGTACGCGCGAACCTCAAGGACCACCTCATGAACCGTCTCGAACTGCGGCTCGGTGACACCATGGACTCCGAGTTCGACCGGAAGGTCGCCGCCAACGTCCCCGCCGGAGTGCCCGGTCGCGGACAGACTCCGCAGAAGCAGCACTTCATGGCTGCCGTCCCACGTATCGACGGGTTGTCCTCGGACACGGACCTCGCCGAGGCCACGGCTGCCCTGACCGCCGAGGTCACCCGCCACTGGACGGCGCCGGGGGCGCCGGCGGTCCGTCTGCTGCCGCGAGAGCTGCCGGCGGGAGAGCTGCCCCCGGGGCACGTCTTCCCGGACCGGGGCCTGTCCTTCGCCCTCGACGAGAACAGCCTCGAGCCGGTCTTCGTGGACTTCGAGCAGGATCCCTTCTTCCTCGTCTTCGGGGAGAGCGAGTCCGGCAAGTCCAACCTGCTGAGGCTGCTCATCAAGCGGCTGACGGAGCGCTACAACGGCGATGTCTGCAAACTCTTCGTGGTCGACAACCGCCGCTCCCTCCTCGACGCCACCCCGGCCTCCCACCTGGCCGAGTACATCCCGATGTCCAACGCCATGGATCACCACATGGCGGCTCTGGCCGACCTGATCCAGCGGCGCACCCCGCCCGCGGACGTCACCGCACGGCAGCTACGTGAGCGCAGCTGGTGGCAGGGTCCGACGGTGTACGTGATCGTCGACGATTACGACCTGGTCTCCACGTCCAGTGGCAACCCGCTCGGCAATCTCACCGAGCTCCTCCCGTTCGCCCGTGACGTGGGGGTGCGCTTCATCATCGCCCGGTCGACGGCGGGTGCGGGGCGGGCGTCCTACGAGCCGTTCATGCAGCGAGTGAAAGAGCTCGGAGCCCAGGGCGTGGTCCTGGCAGGCGACCCCGACGAGGGTGACATCCTGGGAGGGGTGCGGCCACGGCCCATGCCGGTCGGCCGGGGGATCTTCGTCTCGCGGAAGCGGGGCAAACCGATGGTGCAGACGGGGTTGGCGGACAGGGAGTTCTGAGGGCCTCCGTTCTTCCCAACCCCTGAACAGGGGCGGAGCCCACAAGTAGGGTGGTCCCACAGCTTTTTCGTACGTTGTGAAGGGACCCTCCGCCATGGCCGATGCACCCGACAAAGAGGCGCAGGAAAAGGCTCGCAAGGAACGCGAGAAGGAGGAGCTCTACGCCCTCGACATCTCCGGCATCGAGTGGCACAGCGCGCCGGGCACCGCCGAACACGAGGAGCGGGTGGAGATCGCGTACTTGCCCGAGGGCGCCGTGGCCATGCGGTCGTCACTGGATCCGGAGACCGTGCTGCGGTACACGGCGGCGGAATGGCAGGCGTTCGTCCTGGGCGCGCGGGACGGGGAATTCGACCTGGAGCCTTCTGTGCGCAATGGCGGGGTTCCGGCGGCCGAGTGACGTGACGCCGCGTACTGGTCACGCATAGGACGGGGTGGACGCCTCCCGCGCGCGTCCACCCCGCTTCTTCTATGCGATTCGTTCATGCGTTTCGTCTATGCCATGCACCGGTCCGGGCTCACTGGAAGTAGCTGGCGCCCTTCAGGTCGCCGCCCCGGTAGTCACCGCCGGCCTGGCCAACCTTCTGTCCGATGTCGACGAGCGCCCGGTGAATGGCCTCGACGTGCTTGTCCCATTCCTTCTGCTTCGCGGTATACGCCGTGTGGGCCTCGCCCTCCCAGCCCTCGGCCACCTTGGCCACAGCGCGCTTGATATCCGCGAGGTCGGCTTCCAACTGCCTCGCTTGGATGCCGAGTTCGGTGGTGATGGCGTCAAGGCCGCCGTATTTGACCGCGAGCTCATCCAAGTGCACGTTTGCCATGCCTGCCCCGTCTCTCAGTAGGTGTGGGGAACCCGTTCCCCGAAGGCCTCAGTGGTTCAGTAGCTGTTGATCGCCGACTTCTGTGCGCCGTACTGGACGTCGATGCTGTCCATGGTCGACCGGACCTGGTCCTCGAGCCCGTCCGTGAGCTTCTCGTTGCCGCTGATGCCCTCGAGGAAGTCGACCAGGATATTTCCGACCGCCCTCATGTGCTCGTTGATCTCGGTCTGCTTCCTGTCGAAAGCATGCGCCCCGATGCCCCGCCAGTTGCCTTCCATCATGTCGAGCGTGCCCTGGAGACGCTTGAGCTGCTTCTGGACCGAGTCGTACTTGCCCACGATCTCTTTCTTCAGAAGCGCCACTTGCTGGTTGTTCAACTTCTGGCCTTCAGCCACGGCTGGGCTCCCTTCGTGAACTGTCGTTGGGATGGGTGGGATGGGTTCGGAGCGTGATCAGGCCGAGAGGTCGTGCTCCTGCCCGGTTCAGGTGCGGCGTCGAGTGCGCATCGCGGCGAAGGCGCCACCGCCGATCACCAGGACTGCGGCGAGGCCGCCCAGGATCGGCCACAGAAGGCTGCCGCCGCCGTCATCTTTTGGGGACCGCTCGGCGGCGGAAGCCTTCTTCCCGTCCGGGGCCACCTTCTTCGCGGGTTGCGTGGGCGCGGCGGGCTCGGAAGCGTCAGGCGTCGAGCCACCACCGTCGGAACCGGCACCGGCGGTCTTCTTATTGGTGATGGGATCGACGTCCGCGGGCCCGGGCTTCCCTTGGCCCTTGACGACATTGCGGGCCGGCCGGATCAGCCCATAGCCGAGATAGTCGCTGGGCTCGTCCTTCGGCCAGTCGCGGCCGGCTGTGTCGATGAGGACACGGAGGACCTGGTTGGCGGTCCAGTCGGGGTGCTTGGACCAGACGAGGGCGGCGGAGGCGGAGGCGATGGCAGTGGCGGCGCTGGTACCGCCGCCGCCTTCGTCGCAGTAGGAGCGAAAGGTCTTGTCGCACCAGCGGGGGATGTCGAGGCCGGGGGCGGCGAGGTCGACGTACTCTCCGAATTCGGAGAACTTGGCTACCTTGCCATTCTTGTCCGCGGCGGACACCCCGATCACGTTCGGGTACGCAGCGGGGTAGCCGATGAAATTCTTCTTCCCCGCGTCATTTCCGACACCTGCGAACATCAATTTACCCTTTGATCGAGCGTAGTCCACGGCCTTCTTTTCACTGGGCAGCAGAAATTTGCCCGTGAAAGACATGCTGATGATCTGAGCATCACTGTCGGCCGCTGCTCGAATGGCCTCCGGGATGCCACTCGTCTTCTTGTTCTTAAATTCTTTGCCAAGGCCAACCCGGAAGGAGATGACCTCGACTCCGGGTGCCAAGCCCTTAAGCCCCTCCTGACCGGACCCTGCGATGAGCTCCGCCATCGTGGTGCCATGGCTGTTGTAGTCGTCCAACGGTCCGCCGGACAGTCCAGCGAAATCCTTCCCTGACTTCACGCGTCCTTGGAGAGAAGGTGTTTCGGACACTCCCGTGTCGATGACAGCCACTCTGACGCCTTCACCAGTGCTGGCCTTCCACAGGTTCTCCGCTTCCATTGCTTCCAGATACCACTGCTTCGACCTCACATCATCGGCAGCCGCATTCGGTGCCAGCCCCACGAGCAAAAGCGGCATCGCAGCGACCACAGGCCCGATAAGGGTGAATCTTCTCCGCCTACGGTTCGTCCGCGTGGTGCTCTGCCTGCCACGTCGGTCAGGTCCCGACTTCATGCCCTGCACTTCCTCGCCCACGGTTAGTCGATCACTGGTGGTACTTGGCGCCGCCTGGACAGATCCGTCTCTTCGCCCTCGATGGCCTCAGCGGACCGCGGCGCCACCTGTTCGTCTTCCTGAGCGGAGCGCCGCTGATCACCACTGGTGTTTCGCGCCAGGCCGGCACCTCCAGTGGTGAATCCGCTTCTACGAGTTCCTGAGGTCCGCTCGCGGGGCTTGGGAGTGCCGACCACGCCGCCTTGGGTGTTGCCGATCCGGCGCGAAGCCTGCCCTTTGGCACCGTTGCCCTGAAGACCCGTTCCCGCAAGTCCTCGTTGACCGACGCTGCCGCTCGTGGTGCGCGAGCCACCAGAAGCCTCAGTCCCTACTACAGGCGCCTTCGGCATCCTGGTTCCACCAGCGCCAGGCACTGGTCCTGGGCTGGGCCGACCACCGACTACACCCTGGGCCGGCTTGGCACCGGTCGCGTTCGGAATGCCGGGCGGGACCGGTTCGCCGAGACGCCGCGGAGTACCACCCGTGATGCTGCGACCCATAGGTAGTTGCCCGGAGGACGTCGGGTTAGTGACGCTTCGCCCCTGCGCAGTCGGACTGATGGGAGCAGGGCGACCGTTCGGTACCGCCGGCCCACGCCCCGTACTGTCGTAGGTTCTTCCCGGTCCGGGCGGTCCCGTGCGTCCTTGAGCAGAGGGCACCTGTTTTGAGGTCGCCGCGGGACCGGGTGCACGTGCGGTGAAGTCACCGAGTCTTGGGGTGGAGCGACCGCCACCAAAGGGCAGAACTGGTGCTGTGTCATGAGGCGTTGGGCCGAGACTCGGAGACGGGGGCCCAGGCACTGGGGCAGTGGTCTGCGGAGGCAGGCTTTGAACACTGTCGATCTCCGTACCCACCGCTCGATCCGGAGTGATGATTGGGCCGTGCCCGTCGAGCCGGGGCGTCGAGGAGCCGTGAGACGAGGGGCCGTCGGGTGAGCCGTTGCCTCCTGGGGCCGCCAAGTCCGCGTGGCGATCAGGCGGGCCCGCTTGAGCATTGTGGGCAGTTGCGGCAGGGGACAGCCCACCCGCTCCCTCACCGGGCGACACGGGATCTCGTTCCGGTACCGGCTCTGGCACCCCGATCTCAGGCATCGCCGAGAACGTAGGCGGCTCCTGGCTCGCCATCCCCTCCCTCGACACCAGGTAGAACGACGCCAGCCGGTTCATCTGGTTGATCGCCTCTTGACGGTGCTTCTCCGTCTTGACGGCCGCGTCGTACTCCTCGTCCCCCTCAACCCGCTTCGGGACCGGGATGTCCCCCATGGACTTCGGATCGACTCGAGTGTCCCGGGGCGGCATGGAGCCACGCACCGACGCCAACCCAGCACCAGCCGACTCCATGTGTGAGCTCGCGGCAGCAGCGAAGTCGGACAGCTTGTGCGTGTCCTTGACCAGATTCTTGCCCCACTTGCGGAACGCCTCGCCCGCCTCTCCCTCCCAGTCGACCCGGTCGATGTGCTGTCCGAGTTGCCTGGCAGCAGCGGCGATGGCATTCCGCGCTCCCTGCAGCGCCTTGCCGGCGCTCTCCATGTCCTCCGGTTTGGCCTGCTCGACCAAGTCGATCATGTCGTTGAGGCGATGCCCTTCGAAGCCCACTAGGACCACCCTGCATCGGACGTGTCGCTGCCGTGGCCGCCCTGTGCGTCAGGCTTGCCGTTTCGTTCGTGCCCGTCCGGCATCTCCTGACGGCCGACCCGGGTCTGGATCGTCCAGAAGCGCTGACGCAGGTCTTCCTCAAGGTTGTCGAAGCCGACGTCGGCGCCGTGTACCGCGATCCCCATGGCGTCGATCTGGTCGCCCAGCATCCTGGAGAGCGAGGTCAGCCGCTCGTGGACCTGGTCGTACTGTGAGTACAGAGCGTCGGCCTCGGGAAAGGCGCTGCCGGCGCCGCTGAAGGAGCCCCGAGAGATCTTCTGCGCACCGACTTTCGACGCGCTGCCGGCCGAACCTTCGAATTCAGTAAGAAGCGTGTTGATGCGCCGCCGGAACGTCTTCAACGCTTCCAGCCCGCGCTTGACATCGGCGCCTGAAGACGGCGCAGCACCCCCGTGCCCGTCCGTAGGAAGCACCAGGCATTCCCTCCCCGTTTACCTGCCTGCCCGACCCTCTCGTGATCGTGGCGCGGCTGGTGGCCACTTATCGCGCCCGTGTCACTCTAGTCACACACGGTGAGACGTCCAACCACGCTCATAGTGGACGCAGTTGAGAATGAGCCACTGTTGGCCCTCGCAGACTCGCGCATGCGCATCAGCAGGTCCCACGATCTGGCACCGAGGCACCCATTTCAGGCCAAGGTCGCGTCCTCGCCGGTCGGACCCGCGCTCGTTGCTTGAGCAACTCACCGTCGGTCACAGCATGCACAATGCCACCATCGTGACCGCGAAGCGACGCCGTCCCTACTCAACACATCTGAGTACCTGTACTCAGTCGGTCAGGAGCAACTGCCGTTACGGTCACGGGCGTTCAGGTCCAGCGGAGCTGAACGCCGGGACACATCAGCCCCCGGGTGGCACACCCGAAGGAGGGAGACCACGCATGGCGTGGGATGAGTGGGAACAGCTCAAGGCCAGCGCGGCCGAGCGTCACCCCACACAGATGCAGCTCAACCAGGCTCCGGCTGACCCAGGTGCCAGCGGTGGAGACGGCTGGGACAGCGGTGGCTCGACGGGGCTCAAGTCCAGCAAGGCCGCGTGGAGAAGAGCCGGGGAAGGGGTCGACTCACTGCGGGAGAACATCAGCAAGGCGCTGGCGGAGCTGGAAGACGGCCAAAAGGGTCTCGGTCAAGGCCCTCAGTGTCTTAGTGCGGCAGCTCAGCAGACTGTCCACGATTCATGGGAACGCTACGTCAAAGACGTCAGTCGCAGATGTGGCTCCCTCCAGAAATTGCTGGAGCAGATGGGCCGTCACCAGCAAAAGACCGACGAGGCAGTCGAAGCTGGGCTCGCGAATCTGTCCGTCGTGTACAGGGACACGCCGGCCACGGGTGGCCAAGCGAAGGGTCAGTGACCTCTAATAATGGATTACAAGACGCTCAAAACCCTCATTCCCGCCAAGTTCGAGAACGCAGCGGACGGCTATCGCGCGACCAGCGACATGGCAAGCGCAGCCAAGGACCACATCGAAAAACAAGTCACCGCCGGAATGCGGAAGTCCCTGGAAGGGGAAACGACCAAGGCGGCCCTCAAGCAACTTTCCGAGCTGGCGGAAAATTTCCACTACACCCAAGTCGAGTGCGGCTTAATCGGGACGGCACTCAACGGTTTTGCATACGACCTCGCCGCAGCCAAAAATAAACTCGACGCTGCCATTGACGCTGCCCAGGCAGATAAATTCACCGTAAATCCTGATGGCACGGTCAGTTATCCGTCAGCCGGTAAGAAGACCGACGGCGAACAACCCCCAGGGGGAACAGCGAGCGGCACGACCGACAAGACGGCAGCCGGACTGAATCGCCAGGCTGCCGGGTTCGACCCCAACCCGAACTATGCTCGCGCCCAGGAGTATGCCGACCGCATCGCCGCCGCCATCCGGGAGGCGACAGAGGCCGACGAGAAGTGGGCACCGAAGCTGCGGGCACTCAAGGCTGACGATGATCTCTCCGTCTCCGCTCGGGACTGGTCCGATGCACAGGCCGATATGCATGGGGTTCGAGCGGCGGCGAAAGAGTATGTGGAGACGCTTGGAGGGCCGCCCAAGGACGGTACACCCCAGGACAACGCGAAGTGGTGGAAGAGCCTCACCGCGGAGGAGCGCGCCGATTACGTCGCCGTCCGGCCCGCCTCGGCCGGAGCCCTGGACGGCCTTCCGGCAGATGTCCGCGATGAGGCCAACCGCATGGTGCTCGCCGAGAAGCAAGGCCAATATGAGGTGGCACTCAAAGCCATTCCGCCGGAGCCAGCTAATAAGTGGGTCAACGGCGGCGGCCGCGTGGGCTTGATACACAGCGATGAGTGGATGGACTGGCACCGGAAGTACGGCGAGCGAAAAGAGCACCTCGAGAATGCACTCAATGGAATGCAGAAGATTCAGGACCGTTTCGACTCCGCAGGGGCCGAAGGTCTTCCTGAAGCCTACCTGCTCGGCTTCAACGCAGAAGGCAACGGCCGCGCAGTCATCGCCACGGGGAACCCGGATACTGCTGATCACACAGCTGTCTATGTTCCCGGCACGACCTCGAACCTGGGGAAGATCGGCGGAGACATCGACCGCATGACGAATCTGTGGAGAGAAGCCAACGCGGTCGGCGAAGGCGCATCCGTCTCCACGATCACGTGGCTCGGATACGACGCCCCGCAGAGCATCGTCAAGGATGCACCGTTCAAGCACTACGCGGACGATGGGGCACCGTCCTTCAATCAATTTCTGAACGGACTAGATGCCTCACGCACCGCCGATTCGGAGGGCCATCGAACCGTCATCGGGCACTCATACGGCACCACATTGATCGGCTCCGCGGCCCGGCAGGGCGATCTCAGTGCAGACGACGTAGTTTTCGCGGGTAGCCCAGGAGTGCAGGTTGGTTCAGCCTCGGAGATGGACGTTCCCAGGGGGCACGTCTGGAACCAGGAGGCGGCAGGTGATCCGGTGCCGGACATCGGCCGATACGGGCACGGCGGAAGTCAGTTCAATCTGGGCGGCGGGGTATGGCTCATCCCCAGCGATGACCCCTTCGGGGCGAATCAGATGACCACGGACACACATGGACACAGCGACTATTGGGACAGCGGCACCACCAGCCTCGAGAACCAAGCCCAAGTCGTGCTAGGCAGGACGGGGAACGTAGACCTTGAAGAATGAAACGCGGGCCGGAGCGCTTCTACTGTCTCTCACTTCTGTCCTACTCACGGGATGCGGCATGAATGATTCAAACGGAACCAACAGCTCCGCCCCCTCTTCCGGTACACGGAGCATTGACGTCGCACGGACTGAAACGAAGAAGGTATCCAGCGACATCCTTGACATCATCAACCTGAAGGGGAAGGTCTCCGAGCCCGGCCCCGGCGTGACTCGATGTGGCGGAGAGAAAGACCCCGAAAAGTTCTTTCGCATGCTGCACCCATGGAGCTTCACGCCGGAATCGGCAAAGGGGCTTGACGATGTGATGAAGCGCCTCAGGGAGGAGCTGCCCAAGAATGGATGGAAGGTCGTGGAGTACGAGCGCGACACCAGCCCGAACAAAAACCTGAACCTCACTGCCGACAATAACAAGAGGAAGTTCAGCGTCCACGTCACGCACTACGCGAAGGACAGCCCTCCCAAGTTGGCCGTACGAGTCATCTCAGGCTGCTATCAGGTACCCGAAGGCGAAAGAGTCGATCAGTACTGAGGTCTTCACCTTTCCTCGCGTTGACGTTCCCGCGTCCGTCGGCGTCGCGTATCCCGCACAGCCACCCCCGTTCCACCGAGCCCCGCCACGAGCACCGCCGCCCCCACCGCCACATACGTGGCGATACGTGCCGTGCGCTCTTCCGCTGTCTCACCCAGGTGGAGTTTCGCGGGAGTGGGAGCTTCCGCCCGGGTCACGCCTTCCCGTGGCGTCGGGGATTCGAGTGGGTGGCTGTCCTCCGTCAGAGCGCGGATCGGGTCCGCTATGCCCCAGCCGACCAAGCGGTCGTGCCCGGGCACGGAGCGTTCCGCTGTTTGTTGGATCTGGGCCGTGATCTGACGCGGAGTCCAGGTGGGGTGCTTGGATTTGATGAGGGCGGCCAGGCCGGCGACGTACGGGGCCGCGAAGCTCGTGCCGCTGTCGGCGCAGTGGCCGCCGCCCGGGACCGTGGAGATCATGTCGACACCAGGGGCTGCCACGTCGACGAAGTCGCCGGACTGGGAGAAGGCGGCTCGTTCGTTGTTGCGGTCCGAAGCCGCCACCGCGAGCACGCCGTCGTAGGACGCGGGGTAGGTCTTCTTGATGTTGCCGCCCAGGCCGTCGTTGCCCGCCGAGGCGACCACCACCCGCCGCAGGCCGAGCGCCCTGTCCACTGCCCGCTTCAGCTCCGGTGCGGGCTTCGCCGCGTTGGCGGTGTCCTGGGAGATGTTGATGACGTCCGCGCCGGCGTCGACCGCGTGGTCGATGGCTTTCGCGAGTGTCGTCGCGGTGCCGTGGCCCTCCGCGTCGTTCTGCGTGATCGGGATGATCGTCACGTCCGGTGCGAGGCCCACGAAGCCGGTGCCCTTGGCGGGGCGTGCCGCGATGATGCCCGCGACGCGGGTGCCGTGACCGACCCCGTCCGTCGTACCGTTCGCCTTGCCTCGCTCGATCTTCTCTCCCTTGTCGTCCTTGGCGGGGAGGAAGTTGCGGCCACGGGACACGTCCACCGCGGGTTTCAACTGCGGATTCTTGGTGTCCACGCCGGTGTCGATCACCGCCACGCGCACCCCCTTGCCCGTTGACTGGAGCCACAGTTCGTCCAGGAGCACCCGTTGCAGGGACCAGGGGCGCCCCTCGTAGGGCTTGGAGGGGAACGTGCACTGTCCGGACGACGAGGGATCGGCGGCGGCCGGCGTCGGCGTCGCCACTGCGAGAGTCAGAGCAGCCGCGGCGGCCCCGGCTGCCCTTCTCGTACTGCGGGAAACCACACGGGAAAACGCGACGGAAGCGTTCGTCATCTCAGCGCCCCCTCACGCCTCAGGAGCCCTGCGGCTGGCGGGCCGCGGCCGTCGACAGTCGCGGCCCGGTGGGCAGGAATTTGGACCAGGCCGCTGGGATCGGGATCACGTCCGTGTCCCCGTATCCGAGGCGCGTCTGGGCTTGTTGCGCCTCCTGCTGTTGCTGCTTGCGCTGCTTCGCGGAGGTGCCGATGCCCTCGTCGTCGGTCGCGCTGTCGCTGTTGGACTGCATCGCGTACCGGAGCCCCGTGTCGGTGACCAGGAAGACGCCGCCGGCCTTCGTCTCGGAGCCGAGGAACTGCCGGTAGAGCTGGCCCGAGCCCGGCGTGACGTACGCGCTGGACGAGCCGGTAGGAAGCGGGGCCGGGAAGTCGGTGCCTGCCCAGGTGCTGAGAGTCGTCGCGCCGTCGTCGGCGTCGACGTCGCGCAGGACGTTGCACACGGTGTTGCGACTGCCGCGCGTGGTGGACGCTTCGTTGGTGGTCCTCGGCTCCTCACGCGGCCATCTGTACTCCGCCCCGAACTCCTTCGTACCGGGGCTGAAGGCCGCGGCGCTCAGTTGCCGGGCCCGGCCGTTCTGCCCGAGGGTGACCAGGTCGGGGCTGCTGAGGAGGAGTTTCGCGGTGAAGTCGGAGACCGGGGCGATCCGCCCGGGAAGAACCACGTAGTGCTGGGGCCCTTCGCCGTCCGTCGCTTTGAGGATCATGCCGACCTTGTCAGCCGCGTGGTCCTGCAGGCCCGGCACCTTCGCATCCGCACCCGGAGGGCCGTCGATCTCGGGGAAGGCAATCGCGTCTCGGGGAAGCAGAGTGTCGAGCCACTGTTTGGAGACCCGCTGCGGTTCGCGCCCGGACCCCACGAGGATGCGCAGCAGGAGCCCACGCTCCTCCCTCTCCGAGATCCGGAACGCCCTGCCGTGGGCGTCGACCACGTAGCGTGTCTTGTCCGGGCCCACGACGTACAACAGCTCGCCGCCCTGCAGACGTTCACGGCCTTCGGTCTTGTTGCGGTCACGCTCCCCGAGGACGAACACCGCTTTCTGAATGCTGCTGCCGCCCTCGACCGGACGTTCGCAGACCGCCCAGCGTTTGGCGGAGTCGGCCTCCGATGCCGAGGGCAACCGGTCGGGGGCATACGGGATGCCGATGGTGGCGCCGTGCGGGATCGTGCCCTTGTCGAGCACGGACTCGTCGACGTTGATGACCTCACCCTTGCCGGAGTCGAGAAGGAGCTTCGCCGACGCCATGTTGAGGACCGGGTGCAGTTGGGATTTGCCGTGGGTTTTCAGGACGACGTAACGGGTCGTCGAGTCGCTCGCGATGATGACGTGTTCCTTGGGCTTGTCCCAGCCAGGTTTGGCCGCCGGCCGGAACATCCCCCACGCGCCGAAGACCGCCAGGACGATCACCGCGACGATGAGGCCGGGCACCACCGCACGCAGGGGGCGAGGCGCTCCTTCCTCCGAGCCCGAGGGCGAGGGCTGGATGAACGCGGCCAGCGTGCGGCGCTTCGCGAAGATGTACGCGTTGAGTTCGTCCCGTCGTGATGCCATGCGTGTCTGGTTCTCCCCATGAGCGACCTGAGTGGCTGCTGCTCCCCGTGCGGTGGCGGGCCATGCCCATGCCCGCGCTCTCCGTTGTCGGGCCGGGCCCCTACTATGCCTGTTGAGTAATCGCACGTGCGGGCTGGGTGAGGTTATTGAGGTCCAAGCACCTTGCTCAAGAAGGCGGTTCGGGAGAGTTACGGGGGTGGGGCTGGTGGCTTCAACGTCGCGCAGGCGGAGGGGAAGACGTACGGAGTCCGCCACTCGGACGCCGGCACGGGTCGGCAACGGCTTGCCGGATACGTCAGGGATTCCCGGGCCCGCCGCCACGCTCCACCTGCGGCCGGGCACCGACCAGTTGGGTTCGTTCCGCCTGCTGCGGCTCGTTCTGCTGGAGCTCGCCGCCGCTCTGCTCGTCGCGGCCTGGGCCATCGGTCCACTGGCGCTCGCCCCGGCATCCGTGGTCGCCGCGGTGTTGGTGCTGTTGGCCGTCGTACGTCGCCGTGGGCGCCCGCTGCATCAATGGCTGGGAACCGCAAGGGCGTTGAAAGCCCGGCAACGCAGTTCCGTGGGGAGATCGGTACCGCCGGGCACCGACCCCGCTTTCGCCCCAGCGGTCGAGTGTGACCCTGCCCTCCGTACGTACGCCTACAGCGGCCGCGACCGTCGCGAGGTCGGAATGGTCGGCGACGGAACGTTCGTGACCGCGATGCTGCAGGTGGAATCGGATGTGACCGCGCTGCGGGCCGACCGCGGAAGACAGCCGCTCCCGGTGAACCTGGTGCGGGACGCGCTCGAAGTGGACGGCATCCGGCTCGAGTCCGCCCAGATCGTTCTGCACACCCAGCCCGCCCCCGCGCTGCACCTTCCGCAACAGTCCCTGGCCGTCAGCAACTACGCACCGCTGCAGGCCCTCACGGGGGCACCCGCGGTGCGGATCACCTGGATCGCCCTCAAACTCGATCCGGAACTCTGCCCCGAGGCCGTGGCGGCGCGCGGAGGCGGTCTGGCCGGTGCACAGAAGTGCGTGGTGCGGGTCGCGGACCAACTCGCGAGTCGACTCACAGGAGCGGGATTTCACGTGACCGTACTGAACGAGGAAGAGGTGGCCTCCGCCATCGCGACCTCCGCCTGTGCCAATCCCCTGGTGACGGCTCAGGCCGGCCGGGCCGGGGTTCCGGAGCGCAGGACCGAGGAATCCCCGCGTGCTTGGCGGTGTGACAACCGGCGCCACACCACCTACTGGGTGGCGCGCTGGCCGCAGTTGGGAGGGGCCGGGGGACCTGCGCTGCCGCAGGTCGTAGCCCTTCTCACTGCGGTTCCGGCGCTGACCACGACCTTCAGCCTCACGCTCGGACGCGGCGCACGGCAGGAGATCTCCTTGCGCGGTCATCTGCGGGTGACGGGCCGCGGAGATGCCGAACTGGTCGCCGCGCGAAGGTCTTTGGAGCAGGCTGCCCGTCAGGCCGGGACGGGGCTGGTACGGCTGGACCGCGAACAGTTGCCGGGGATGCTGGCGACGCTGCCGCTCGGGGGTGCTCGTTGATGGCTGTCTCGACTCCTCCGGTCACGGGTTCCCCGGGTGCCCCGGCCAGGGGATCGTTCACTGCTGCGCTGCGGGGCGGATTCGGGCTGATCGGTCCTCGACACGGCAGACACGCGCTCTCCGCGGAGCAGGTGGACGCGCTGGCGCTGCCGATCGGTGACGACGGGGTCGTGATCGGCGTGGACGCACAGGGCAGCCCCGCGACGCTCGGCGTCAATCGCCCCACTCCGTACGACATCCTCTTCATCGGTGGACTGTGGACGGCGCAGGTCATCGCGTTGCGGGCGGCCGCGACCGGGGCTCGGGTGGCGGTGGAGACCGGGCGGGCCGGGGCCTGGGGGGCGTTGGTGCAGGCGCTCGGGGTAGGGCAGAGCGGGATGGCCGTGCATGACGTGGGGCGGGTGCCGCCGCAGGGAGCATCCGCGGGGAGTCCCGTGTTGGTGGTGCGCGACTGCGGGATGCGGCCGCCTCGGGGACGGGTCGTTTCCGCGCCCTGGCAGTCCGTCCTTACGGTGCTGCCCTATCTGAGTCCCGTCGCGCCCCGGCTCGTGCGGCAGGCGCGGCTGGTGGGCGTGCAACGGGTGTCGCCGGACGAAGCGGTGCAGATCGGGCGGTTGCTCGGGCTACCGGTCGCTGACGTCGGGTCGCTGCCGACGCTTGCGGACGGTGTGACCCTGTGGTGCGCCGATCGGGACCGGCAGTACGTGATGACGCAGGCCACGGACGCCGAGACCGGATTGTTGGGTACCGCTCGGCGGATGGACTGATCGGGGCGGGGCGGGGCGAGCGGGGCGTGCGTAGGGTTTCTCAATTCGCAGCGCCGTGTCTGTTGTTGTGCGCTTTGTCCGTCACTGTTTGATGTACGTGGATCGCTCGTGAGTGGGGCGTGACGCGATGGACAGCATTGGTGGGGTGGACTGCCCTGCCGTGCTCCTGGTTTTGGTGATTAGGCTGGGACAAGGCGCGGCACAAGAACCCACGAGTGGGTCGTGCGCGTCCTCAACGGGGAGAGCCAGGCGGATCGGACGACACGAACGGTCGCCCCCCACCACGGCACGAGGGTGCTCGACCACATCAGGAGGCATTGTGAACAGCGATCGGGACGAGATCCGCGGGGGCTGGGACTCACCCGTCGATGATCAGTCCGACGCGGAGTCCGCTGCCGAGACGACGGGCGAGTTCACCATCGACTACGCGCCGCCCGCCTGGTACACGCAGAACGCTTCGGGCAGTGCCGACGAGACGCCTTCGGCTCCGCCGGTCTCCACTCCGGCCGCCTCTACGCCGCCGGTCTCCGCGCCGCCTGCCCCCATGCCTTCCGCTACGGCTCCCTTTGTTCCGCCTGCGGCTGAGTCTGCGTCTGGGCCCGCGTCTGCGGCTGCTGCTTCGGAGCCGGCTCCTGTGCCTTCGTTCGCCATGCCGCCTGTGCCGTTGGCTCCGCCCAGGGGGCCTGTTTCGCCCGTCGGTGCGGAAGCCGGGGCTTCTGACGACGAGGTTGCTTCTCCGGGAGGGCTTCCCAGGGCCGTGCCGAAGCTTCCCGTGGGGAGTGGGTTCCAGCCTGCGGCTCGCGATGATGTCGCAGAGGAGCAGCAAGACTCGGCTGAGGCCGCTGGCGGTGGGGCCACTGACTGGAGTTCCGCCGTTGCCGGGCCCGCCGCCTCCGTGCACGTGACCGGTGCTGTGTCGAAGAACGACGTTGACGACCTCGCCGAGGCCGCGGCCAAGGCCGAGGACACGACCAAGGCCCAGGATGCGGCTGCGGCTGCGGCTGCGGCTGGAGAGGCGGGGGGTGATGGTGCTGAGCTTTCTGGTGGTGACGAGGCGCGGACTTCCCTTGCTTCCGAGTCCTCGCCCGAGCCCGAACCCGCGCCTGCGGTCGACGGGCTGGACAGTGGTGACCTCGAGAGCGGTGCCACCATTCGGTTCTCCGCGCGGGCCTTGAAGAGGGAGATCGAGGAGCGTTCCGCCGCCGACGCGGGGGCTGTCGCCGAGAGCGAGAGCACCGAGCCCTCTGCGGGCGACGAAGCTGCCGGGTCGGCCGAGCTGCCCGGTGACGCTGACTCGGCTGCCGGTGACATGACCGCCGCTGCCGGTGGGGCTTCTCCCGAGGTTGCTCCTCGCGACGTCGTGCCGCCTGCCGTGTCTAGCGTGTCTGCCGTGCCTGGCGCTGCGGCTGACTCGGCTGCCGGCGACAGCAGCGATGAGGAATCTGCGCCTGCCGCCTGGGCTCCGCCGCCGGTCGCGTCGCAAAGTGGGCTTCCGCCGTTGCCGCCCGCCTATCAGCCCGCGGCTCCGACCGCCGCGCCGCAGTGGCCCGCGCCCACCCAGGCCGCGCCGCCGGTACAGGCACAGCCGCCGGTACAGGGCGAGCCGCCGGTACAGCCTGCGGCTTCCGTCCAGGGTGCTCCTCCCGCTCAGGGCGAGCCGCCTGTTCAGGGTGCGCCCCCCGGCCAGGCGCAGCCGCCCGTTCAGGCCGCGGCGCCCGTCCAGGCCCCGTATCCCGTAGCGCCTCAGCCCGTGCAGGCGTCGGCGCCTGGGCCGGAGCCCGTTCAGGCGCAGCCTGCGCCCGTGCCGCCGCAGGCTCAGCCGATGCCCCAGCCCCAGCCGCAGCCGCCCGTTCAGCCGCAGGCTCCGCAGGCCCAGGCTCCCGGCGGGTGGCACACGCCGCAGGGGGCCTATGGGTTCCCGCAGCCTCCCGGCGCCGGCGACGCCCCCGTACAGGCCGGTGGTTACGGGTTCCCCCAGCAGCCGCCGGCCCCGCAGGCACAGCAGGCCCAGCCCCAGCCGCCGGCTCAGCCGCAGCCGCACGCCCAGCAGACCCCCCAGGCCCCCCAGGCCCCTCAGGCCCCCATAGACCCCCGTACCGGCGCCGCCTGGCCGCAGGCTGTTCAGCATGATCAGCGGGAGCGGACCAATCCCGGGGCTCCCCTCGGGTACACCGCCGCCGTCGAGCTGTCCTCCGACCGGCTGCTGCGCAACACCAAGCCCAAGGCCAAGAGCAGCCGCTCCTCCGGGGGCGGTCGCTTCAAGCTCGGCGGCAAGAAGGAAGAGGCCGAGCGGCAGCGGAAGCTGGAGCTGATCCGGACGCCGGTGCTGTCCTGCTACCGGATCGCCGTCATCAGCCTCAAGGGCGGCGTCGGGAAGACCACGACCACGACCGCGCTCGGGTCGACGCTCGCCACCGAGCGGCAGGACAAGATCCTCGCCATCGACGCCAACCCCGACGCCGGTACGCTCGGGCGCCGCGTGCGGCGTGAGACCGGGGCCACCATCCGTGACCTGGTCCAGGCGATCCCGTACCTCAACTCGTACATGGACATCCGGCGGTTCACCTCGCAGGCCGCGTCCGGTCTTGAGATCATCGCCAACGACGTCGATCCCGCCGTGTCGACCACGTTCAACGACGAGGACTACCGGCGCGCCATCGACGTGCTCGGGAAGCAGTATCCGATCATCCTGACGGACTCGGGTACGGGGCTGCTCTACAGCGCCATGCGGGGGGTCCTCGATCTCGCCGACCAGCTGATCATCATCTCCACGCCTTCGGTGGACGGGGCCAGCAGTGCGTCCACGACGCTCGACTGGCTGTCCGCGCACGGGTACGCGGATCTCGTCTCACGGTCCATCACCGTCATCTCCGGCGTGCGGGAGACCGGGAAGATGATCAAGGTGGACGACATCGTTTCGCACTTCGAGACGCGGTGCCGGGGGGTCGTCGTCGTTCCCTTCGACGAGCACCTCGCCGCCGGCGCCGAGGTCGATCTCGACATGATGCGGCCGAAGGTGCGGGAGGCGTACTTCAATCTCTCGGCGATGGTGGCCGAGGACTTCGTACGGGCTCAGCAGCAGCAGGGGCTCTGGACCTCGGACGGGAATCCGCCGCCGCGGGTGGCGCCGCCCATGCCGGGGCAGGTACAGGGGCAACCGCAGCCGCCGCAGTACGGCGGGGCGCCTTACCCGGGACAGCCTCAGCCGTATGCCCCTCAGCAGCCGCCACAGGCCCAGCAGCCTCCGCAGGGCTACCCCCAGCAGCCGCAAGGCTGGCAGGTCCCGCCTCCCGCGCAGCACCCGGAGGCCCCGGCCCCTTACCAGCAGCCCCCACAGCCTCCGCAGCAGTAAGCAGCACCAGCAGTAGCCCCGTATCTCACCTCAGCGGGCCCGTGCCGTTCCTCGGCGCGGGCCCGCCGTGCGTTCCGCCGTCCGGCCGCACCCCACGACTCCCACCGCACGGCTCCCCCACGACCCCCCACGACTCCCAAAGCCGCCCACCTGCTGCTCCCCCAGCCGTCACCCCCTCACCAGCCCCGCGTCAGAGGTCTTGACCAATGCGGGTGAAGTTGCCGTCAAGTCGTTATTTCCGCAGGCCACATGGGGTTCACCTGCCGTTGACGTGTGCTGACCGGCGCTGGTAAACACACAGCAACCAGCTGACGTTCCTTGATCAACCAGCGTTCAACCAGTTCGACCAGCCATTCCTGCGCGAGCGATGACGCGAGGTCACGACCCATGGACACACAAGATCAGCACGGCGGAAGAGCAGTGACGGAAGCGACCGCGCACGCCCCACGGCCCCGCGGCCGTCTGCGGCTCGTGCTCGCCGGGGGTGCCGCCGCGTTCACCCTTACGGCCGGTCTCGCCACGCCGCTCAATCTCGCCCCGCAGCAGGCCGAGGCCAAGGCGGACGACGGGAAGAAGGTCCTCACCGTCGCCGCGGCGCAGAGCGTCGACTCGCTCAGCCCGTTCCTTGCCCAGCGGCTGCTCAGCACCAGCCTGCACCGCCTCACCTACGAGTACCTGACGAACTACGACGCGAAGAACAACCGTGCGATCGATGGGTTCGCCACTGACTGGAAGCCCTCCGCCGACAAGCTGACGTGGACGTACACCATCCGGGACAACTCCAAGTGGTCGGACGGCAAGCCCGCCACCGCCGAGGACGCGGCATGGACGTTCAACAAGGTGATGTCCAAGGAGGGCACCGCCACCGCGAACTCGAACTTCGTCACCAACTTCAAGAAGGTGACCGCGCCCAGCCCCACCAAGCTGGTCATCGAGCTGAAGAAGCCGCAGGCCACCATGGCCGCCCTGGATGTGCCGATCGTTCCCAAGCACGTCTGGGAGAAGGTCGACGACCTCTCGAAGTTCAACAACGACAAGGACTTCCCGGTCGTCGGCAACGGGCCGTTCATCCTGACGGACTACAAGGTCGACCAGTACGTGCGGCTGAAGGCCAACAAGGACTTCTGGCGCGGCGCGCCCAAGTTCGACGAGCTGGTCTTCAAGATGTACAAGGACCAGGACGCGGCCGTCTCCGCCCTCCGCAAGGGTGAGGTGTCGTTCGTGGCAGGGCAGCCGGCGCTCACGCCCGCGCAGGCCGACTCGCTCAAGAACGAGGAGAACATCAAGGTCAACGAGGGTCCTGGCCGGCGTTTCTTCGCCATCGCCACCAACCCGGGGGCCAAGACCCGCGACGGCGAGAAGTTCGGTGACGGGCACCCGGCCCTCCTGGACAAGAAGGTGCGCCAGGCGCTCTTCCTCTCCGTGGACCGCAAGGCCATCGTCGACAAGGTGTTCCAGGGACACGCCGTCGAGGGCGCGGGCTACATCCCGCCGCGCTTCTCCGAGTACGCCTGGCAGCCGGGCAGCGACCAGCAGATGGCGTACGACCCGAAGAAGGCCGCCCGGCTCCTCGACGAGGCGGGCTACAAGAAGAACGGTGACGGCAAGCGCGTCGGCAAGGACGGCAAGCCGCTGGACTTCCGCATCCTCTGCCACGCCACGGACCCCAACGACAAGGCCGTGGGCAAGTACCTGAAGGAGTGGTGGGGGGATCTGGGCATCGGCCTTGAGGTCGAGTGCCTCGACGACGTGTCCGTGCCCTGGTACGCGGGTGAGTACGACCTCGCCTTCGACGGGTGGTCCGTCAACCCCGACCCCGACTTCGTGCTCGGCATCCACACCTGCGCCGCGCTGCCGGTGAAGGCCAAGGAGAGCGCCGCCACGGACAACTTCATCTGCGACAAGAAGTTCGACGACCTGTACGACAAGCAGCTCGCCGAGTACGACCCGGGCAAGCGTGCCGACATCGTCAAGCAGATGCAGTCGTGGCTGTACGACTCCGGGTACATGAACGTCCTCGCGTACCCGAACGCCGTCGAGGCCTACCGCACCGACCAGATCAAGTCCATCACCACCATGCCGACGGCCGCGGGCAACATCTACGGCCAGGACGGATACTGGAGCTGGTGGTCGGCCGTCCCCGCGGATGGGAAGAGTTCCTCCAAGGACGGCAGCTCGACCGGTGTCATCATCGGTATCGCCGCTGCCGCGGTGGTGCTCGTGGGCGGCGGAGTCCTGTTCGCCCTGCGCCGCCGTTCGACCGCAGAGGACCGCGAGTAACGCATGACCGCTGACAGCAATCCCGCACTGCTCGGCACCGAGGGCCCGGGCGGCCCCGGCGTCGACGGCGACCCGGCTCCGGCCGGGGCGCCGTCGGCCCGCGGGCCCCGGAGCCGCGACACCCGGGCCTACCTCCTCTATGTGGCGGGCAAGATCGGCGGCGCGGTCGTGTCGCTGTTCGCCGTGCTCGTCACCAGCTTCTTCCTGTTCCGGCTGATCCCCGGCGACCCCGTCAAGCAGATGACGGGCGGCAAGCGCGTCTCGGCCCAACAGCTCGCCGCGATGCGCAAGGAGTTCGGTCTCGACAAGCCGGTCATGACCCAGTTCTTCGACTACACCGGCAACGTCCTGACCGGCGACTTCGGCACGTCCTACCAGTTCCACACGCCCGTGATGGACAAGATCACCGAAGCGCTGCCCGCGACGCTGCTGCTCACCGGAACGGCGTACGTCCTCTACACGATCATCGGCATCTGGATCGGCACGCGCACCGCCTGGCGCAACGGAAAGCTGGGCGACCGCTTCAACACCGGGCTCGCCCTGACGCTGTACTCCGTGCCGTCGTTCTGGCTCGGTCTGCTGCTGATCATCACCTTCGCGGTGGGGATCGGGCCGATTCCCGGGATGTTCCCGACCGGCGGCCTGGAATCGGGCGGCGAGACCGGCTTCGCGTACGTCATCGACGTCGCGCACCACATGGTGCTTCCCGTGATCACACTGGTCGCCGTCGGGTACGCGCAGACGCTCCTCGTCATGCGCTCCTCGCTCCTGGACGAGATGGGCAGCGACTATCTGACGACCGCGCGCGCCAAGGGGCTCCGCGACGATCTCGTACGCCGCCGGCACGCCGTGCCGAACGCGATGCTGCCGACCGTCACCCTGATGTTCGTCAACCTCGGCACGGTGGTGGCGGGCGCGATCCTCGTCGAGACCGTCTTCTCCTGGCCGGGCCTCGGCGGTCTCTTCTACTCGGCGTTGAGCGTGCCCGATCTGCCGCTCGTGCAGGGGCTCTTCTTCGTGTTCTCCACCACGGTCATCCTCATGAACACCCTGGCCGACGTGATCTATCCGCTGCTCGACCCCCGGGTGGGCCGATGACGACCGAATCCGCCGAATCCGCCGAATCCACTACTCCTCCGACCTCGGCCGCCCCGGCCACGCCCGCCGCCCCCGGCAAGAGCGCGCGCGCACTCGCCCGGGCCCGCAGGCGGCACTCCATGACCCGCTTCTGGCGGGAGTACCGCACACACCGGGCCGGGCTCGTCGGCCTGGCCGCGCTGGTCCTGATCGCCCTCGCCGCCGTCTTCGCGCCGCTGCTCGTCGGCTCGGACGCGCAGAGCGTGACCGACGCCCCGGGCAAGCCGATGGAGGCGCCGAGCGGGGAGTACCCGCTGGGCACCGACCAGTTCGGGCGCGATCTGCTCGGCCTGCTCGTGTGGGGCGCCCGCATCTCGCTCTCCGTGGGGCTGCTCGCCGCGGTCCTCTCGGTGGCCATCGGCACCCTGGTGGGGATCACCGCGGGGCACTTCAAGGGCTGGTACGCCACCGTCATCATGCGTGTCACCGACTGGTTCCTCGTGATGCCGACGCTGGTCCTCGCCATCGCCCTCGCCTCGGTGATGTCCCGTTCCCTCTGGACGATCATCCTGGCGATCGGCGTGACGACGTGGCCGACCACGGCACGCCTGGTCAGGGCGCAGACGCTCGCCGTGGAGTCGCGGCCCTACATCGAGCGCGCGCAGGCACTCGGCGGCGGCCACGGCCACATCATGGCCCGCCACGTGCTGCCCAACGTCATGCCGCTCGTCCTCGCGCAGACCACACTGGTGATCTCCGGCGCCATCCTCACCGAGGCCACGCTCGCCTTCCTCGGCCTCGGCGACCCGACGAGCGTGTCGTGGGGCGGCCTGCTCCAGGACGCGCGCGAGGCGGGCGCGGTCAGCGCCGGGCACTGGTGGTACCTCGCCCCGCCCGGCCTCGCCATCGCCGTCGTCGCGCTGGCGTTCACCCTGTGCGGCCGCGCCGTGGAATCCGTGCTCAACCCCAGGCTGGGGGCCACCCGTTGAACGACGTACAGACAACCGAGCGACGACTGCTCGACGTGCGCGACCTCGAAGTGACGTACGCGAACGGCGCTGCCGCCGTCCGTGGCGTGAACCTCCACGTCGAGGCGGGGCAGAAGCTCGGCGTGGCCGGCGAGTCGGGCTGCGGCAAGTCCACGCTCGCCCTCGCCCTGCTGCGGCTGCTCCCGGCGGGCACCAAGGTGTCCGGGCAGATCCTGCTCGACGGCGAGGACGTCCTCACCATGAAGTGGGGGCGGGTCCGGGCGGTGCGCTGGGCCGGTGCCTCGATCGTCTTCCAGGGCGCGATGCACTCGCTGAACGCGGTGCACCGCATCGGCGACCAGATCGCCGAGCCGATCCTGCTGCACGGGAAGGCGACCCGGGCCGGCGCGGAGAAGAAGGTCGGTGAGCTGCTCGAACACGTGGGCCTGCCCGCCGCGCGCGCCGAGGCGTATCCGCACGAGCTCTCCGGCGGCCAGCGGCAGCGCGTGATGATCGCGATGGCGCTCGCCTGCGAGCCCCGGCTGATCATCGCGGACGAGCCGACCACCGCGCTGGACGTGATGATCCAGGCGCAGATCCTCCGGCTGATCGAGCAGCTCGTGGCCGAGCAGGACCTGGGCCTGATGATGATCAGCCACGACCTCGCCGTGCTCTCCGACACCTGCGACCGGCTCGCGGTGATGTACGCGGGCCGCGTCGTCGAGGAGGGCCCGGCCACCGAGGTCTACGAGCATGCCCGGCACCCCTACGGCAAGGCGCTGTCGGCGGCCTTCCCGCGGATCGGGGACCCGGCGTCGCGGTTCGCGCCGCGCGGCCTGCCCGGTGATCCGCCCGACCCCTCCGCGCTCCCCACGGGGTGCACCTTCCATCCGCGCTGCCCGGTCGCCCTGGACTCCTGCTCCACGGAGGACCAGGCGCTGCGGGACGCGGGCCCGCACCACCGCGCGGCCTGCGTGCACGCGGGCGCCCCGCTTCCGGCGCAGCCCACGGCGGCGCCCGCGACGGCGGAGCGCACGCCGTGACCGAGGAGAACCGTGAAGAGGACCCGCGCATGACCACCGCTCAGGCCCCTCAGGCCCCCCGGAAGCCCGGCGGCACGCTGCTGTCGGCCGCCGATCTGCACATCGCCTTCCCCGGCCGCCGGGGAGCACCGACCGCGCGGGCGGTCGACGGCGTCGACCTCGACATCAGGGCGGGCGAGATCGTGGCCCTGGTCGGCGAGTCGGGGTGCGGCAAGACGACCCTGGCGCGTTCGCTGCTCGGCCTCGTGCCGCCGACCTCGGGCAAGGTGACGTTCGCCGGGGAGCCGCTGAGCTACGCGGGACGCGCCCTCAAGGCGTACCGCAAGCGCGTCCAGCTCGTCCTCCAGGACCCCAGCGGCTCGCTCAACCCCCGGCACACGGTGTACGAGGCCGTGGCCGAGGGGCTGCGCATCCACGGGTACGCGGGGGACGAGCGGGCCGCGGTCGCGGAGGCCCTCTCCCGGGCCGGGCTCCGGCCCCCGGAGCGGTTCTTCCTGCGCTATCCGCACGAGCTGTCGGGCGGCCAGCGCCAGCGTGTCGTCATCGCGGGCGCGCTGGTCCTCGAACCCGAACTCATCGTCGCCGACGAGCCGGTGGCCTCGCTCGACGCCTCCGTACGCGGTGAGATCCTCGCCCTGCTGCTGCGCCTGCGCGAGGAGCTGGGGCTCTCCGCGCTGGTGGTGACGCACGACCTGGGGCTCGCGTGGAACATCGCGGACCGGGTGGCGGTGATGTACCTGGGGCGCATCGTCGAGACGGGCACGGTGGAGGAGGTCCTGACGGCTCCTCAACATCCTTATACGCAGGCCTTGTTGTCGGTGCTGCCGGAGGCGCCGGGCTCGCCCGTGGTCCTCACGGGGGAGCCCCCGGACCCCTCACGGATCCCCGGCGGGTGCCGGTTCCACGCGCGATGCCAGGTCCTCGCCTCGGGCGAGGCGGAGCGGGTCGGCGTCGCCGCTCGCTGCCGTGGGGAGGACCTGCCGTTGCTCGCCGGGGGCGGGCAGACGCAGGTCGCGTGCCACTGGGCGGCGGCGCGTTAGCGTCTGCCGGGTTCGGTTTGGCGGGCGACTGGCGGGTGCGACGTGGTTGCTCGCGCAGTTCCCCGCGCCCCTGAAGCCGGGGCTGCGCCCCGCTTCCCAGGGGCGCGGGGAACTGCGCGACAAGCCCCCACGACCCGCGGCCGAAGAACTACCCCTCGGTCGCCTCGATCAGCTCCCGGGACCTCTTCACGTCGTCCGCGATGGCGACAAGCAGCGCCTCGATGGAGTCGAACTTGGCCTGGCCCCGCACGAAGGCCAGGAAGTCCACGGCCACGTGCAGGCCGTACAGGTCGAGCCCGACGCGGTCGATCGCGTACGCCTCGACCGTCCGCTCGGTCCCGTCGAACTGCGGGTTCGTCCCGACGGAGATCGCGGCCGGCATCGCCTCGCCCTGGGCGTGCAGCCACCCGGCGTAGACGCCGTCGGCGGGGATCGCGGTGTGCGGCAGCGTCTCCACGTTGGCCGTGGGGAAGCCGAGCTCGCGCCCGCGCTGGGCGCCGCGCACGACGACGCCCTCGACGCGGTGCGGGCGGCCGAGGATCTCCGCGGCGCCCGTGACGTCCCCCTCGGCGACCAGGCGCCGGGTCAGCGTCGAGGAGAACGGCTCGCCGCCGCCCGCCGTACCGCTGACGTACAGGTCGACGAGGTCGACCTCGTAGTCGTACGTGGTGCCGAGCTCGGCGAGGAAGCCGACGTTGCCCGCGGCCTTGTGGCCGAAGCGGAAGTTGGGGCCCTCGACGACCACGCGCGCGTGCAGCTTGTCGACGAGGACCTTCACCACGAAGTCGGCGGGCGACAGCTTCGAGAACTCGGTGGTGAAGGGCAGGATCAGCAGCGCGTCCACGCCGAGGTCGGCCATCAGCTCGGCGCGCCGGTGGTGCGGGGCGAGCAGCGGCGGGTGGCTGCCGGGGCGCACGACCTCGCTGGGGTGCGGGTCGAACGTGACGACGACGGCGGGCACGCCGAGTTCCCGGGCGCGCTCCACGGCGCGGCCGATGATGAGCTGGTGCCCGCGGTGCACGCCGTCGTAGGAACCAATGGTGACGACGCTGCGCCCCCAGTCCTGGGGGATGTCCTCCAAGCCACGCCAGCGCTGCACTTCTTTGCTCCTCGCCGAACCTGTGTACGTCCGTTACGTCTGTACGTTCCCATTGCCGATTACGCAGGTCTAAGACTGCCATGCCGGAGGGCCCCGGCTCGCACCGGTATCTCCTCGTCCGGGGTGGCGGGGGTCACTCCCCGGTCCCGGACGTGTGACGTCAGGCCGGTACCCGGACGCCGCCCGCGAGGTTCTCGATCATCCGGCAGGCGCTCGGGCCGACCAGGGCGGTCCACTCCTCGGGGGCTCCGTCGAGCCAGCGGGTCACCAGGGCGGCGAAACCCGGCTCGGAGCGGGCCAGTTCGACCAGGCAGCCCTCGAAGCGGGACGCGCCCTCCGGCGTACGCACGAGCTGCCGCGCCGCCCGGCGCACGCGCTCGCGGGCCGGTGCCTCGCCGCACTCGGCGGCGGCGCGGGCCACGGTCCGCACGACGCTCTCCAGGACCGTGGGGTCCCGCTCCTGGTCGAGCAGTACGTCGAGCAGCTCACCCCGCAGAACACCGGAAGCCGCGCTGCCCGAAGCCGCACAGCCCGAAGCCGCCCTGCCGGGGGCCGCGAGCACGGGCGCGAGCGCGGCTCGGACCGCCGAGGGCGTCCGGCTGTCCAGCAGCCCCGTCACCAGCGGGAAGAGGACGTCACGTGCGCCGGGCCCCTCCTCGATCCGCCGGTCGACATACGCCGCGGCGGCCTCACCGGCCTCGGGGCGGGCCGCGAGGAAGTCCCGCACCAGGGCGGCGACCCGCTGGGCGAGCACGGGCGTGGCCGCGTCGACGAGGCCGCCCAGCACGTCCTCGGCGCCGGGCCCCGGCGCCTGCAACCGAGCCCGGAAGGCGGCGAGCACCGCCTCGGGGTGGGAAGGCAGGGCCGCGGCCGCCGCACTCACCGGCATCCGCGGATCCCCGTCGGCGAGGAGCCGCAGGGCACGGCCGAGATACCGGGTGCGCGTCACCGGATCGCGGACCAGCATCGCAAGCGCCGCCCCGTGCAGGGACTCCTCGGCCGGGCCCGTGAGCAGGCAGAGCGCGGCGTACCGCAGCAGCTCGCGGTCGGCCTCGGCGGTGGTGTGCGCGGCGGCGCGCAGGCCGTGCAGGGCGGCTGCCGCATGCCGTCCCGGCCGCTCGTCCCGCGCCCAGCGGTCGACGGCACGGCAGACGGCGGCGGGCTCCTCCTCGGCGAGCGCGGCAAGGAGATCGTCGGCGCGAGCGTGGCCGCAGTCGACGAGGGCCTCGGTGAGGGCGTCGATGGCGCGGTGCCGGTGGGTGTACAGGAGCGCCTGCGCGGCGGAGGCCACGGTGGCTTCGGGCGCGGCGTCCAGCGGCCGCTCGTCGGAGAACCAGCGCACGAGCAGCGGCTGTGCGCCCGTGGGGTCGGCGGCCAGGAGATCGGCGGCGGCGTCCAGGCAGCGGCCCGGGGTGCCCGGCGGCCCGTCGCGCACGACGAGGCGCCGCAGCAGCGAGAACCGCTCGCTCTGCCCGAGCGGCAGCCGCAGCCAGAAGTCCGTCCCGAACTCCGCGCGGTCGGCGAGGTCATCGAGCACCTGGAGATACGGGGTCGCGTCCGGGACGCGTGACAGGACCCCCCGCAGCAGGTGCCTGCCCCACCACCGCGCGTCGGCGCCCGCCCCGCCGGGGGCCGCGTCCACCGGCTCCGACGCGGCGTCCGCCAGGTCGCGCAGGCGCGGTGCCAGTTCGGCGGGGCCGCGCCGGCGGCCGAGCGACAGCAGGGCCTGGATGACCGGGCCGATCCGGTGGCGGGGCACGGGCAACGGGCGCTCGGCGGCCGGGCCGCGCTGCTCGGGGACGACCGGGTCCTGGGGGCGGCGCCGCTGGACCAGGGCGTCCAGGGCGGCGTCCACGTCCAGATGCGTGCCCTGGAGCCAGTCGGCGAGCTCCTCGTGCGCGAAGCGGTACCCGGCCCCCGCGGGCACGAGCAGACCCTCGGTGAGCACCGCCGACGCCCATCCCGTACAGCCGTGGAACCGCGCGTCCGGCGCCGCTCCCCACGGGAAGACCGCTTCGAAGGAGGCCCGGTCGAGCCCGCCGTGGCCGGGGCCCAGGCAGCGCCGTGCCGCCTCGTGGACCTGCCCCGACACCTTCGCGGCGAGGCGGCGCACGGCGGTGCCCCGCAGCCCGTTCGACGCCGCGAGGCGCACCGCGATCCGCAGGCAGAGCAGGTCCAGGTAGGCGCCGAACAGCTCGTCCCTGGCCGGTGTGCCCGGCGGTGGCGCGTCGGGCCGTGCCGCCCGCACCTCGCCGAGCAGCCGCAGCGCCAGTGGATGCCGGGCGTCGGCCTCGGCGAGCGCTCCTTCCGGGATGCCGTACCGCCCGCGGGCCCCGCGGGCCTGCGGCTCGGGCAGCTCACCGAGGCATACGTGGCTCGGCGGGCCGGTGTCCGCGTCCGTTCCGTGCGGCGTCCCGGGGGCGAAGTGCTCTGCCGCCTGGTCCCAGTACTCCGCCCGGCAGGCGATGACCAGGCGCGCGCCCGTCTTCCGCAGCCAGGCGGCGGTGCCCTCGCTCCACTCGGCCAGGCGGTGCGCCGCCGCGGGCGGCATCTCCTCGGGCCCGTCGAGCAGCAACAGCAGCGGCCGCCCCGCGTCCCGTACGAGCCGTGCCACGCGCCCCGCCGAGATGTCGCCGAGGCCCTGGCCCGCCGGGGTGTCCCTGGCCGCCGCGAGGAGGCGGCCCGCCCGGCCGAGCGCGCGCTCCACGGCGTCGGCCACGGAGGTGTCCGTGCCCCGCAGGTCGCCGCCGCGCAGCCAGAGCGTGGGCAGGGGTGCGGCGCCCCTGGCCCGCCGGGCGGCCAGCACGGCCAGCTCCGTCGTGCGGCCCGTGCCGGGGTCGCCGACCAGGCCGAGCACCGGGGCCGGGCCCGCGGTGAACGCGTCGAGCTCCGCTGCCGTCGCGGGCCGTTCGACCGGTTCGAGCAGCTCGGGGCGCGGCCCGTCGCACCCCACGGACGTCGCCGTCAGATGCAGGGCTCCCGCCAGGTTGAGGTCGGCTCCATAGCCGGGGACCGTAGCGGCATTTCGCCGGAGCAACTCCCTGAGCACCTCGGCCCCCGGCGCCGACCCCGCCTCGGCGGCCGCGGCCGCAGCCCGCAGCGGCACCGCGAAGCCCGCGGGCCGGTGTGTCGGGAGCGGCTCCCTGGGTGTGGCCGGATCGGCGGGGGCCTGCGGCAGCAGTGCCGTTCCGAGGACGCCGAGCACCGCTCCGGACGAGGCGTCCACGACCGGGCCGCCCGCCGCTCCGCCGCCGAGCCGCAGGGCGTCGGCGCCCGAGGTGCCGATCGCCAGCTCCAGGGCGGAGGCCGGCAGGCGGAAGCGGTCCGTCGCCGTGCGGGTCACCGGGGAGCAGCCGAGCACCCGGGCCTCGCGCCAGCCGCAGGCGGCGATCCGCACATAGGTGCCGGTCGCCACGGAGTCCCGCACGGCCAGGGGCAGCGGTCGCAGACCGAGGCCCTCGGTGCGCACCAGGGCGAGGCCCGCCTCGGGCAGTGCCACCACGGCGTCGGCGGAGACGACGCGGGTGCGCCGGCCCGGCGCGTGCAGGACGACCCGCGGCAGGCCGTCCACCGCCTCGTGGCTGGTGATCACCGTGCCGAGGTCGTCGGCGGCGAAGCCCGTGCCCTTGGGGCGCCCCGCCGGGTCGCACACCCGCACCAGGGACATGTCGAGCGCCTCGTGCCCGCCCCGCTCCCCCTTGCCCGGGGCGTCCCCGGCCCCCGGACCCCGTCCCGCCATGCTCGAACCTCCCGGCCGTTCCCCGTAACCCGACCGTAGGTCGGCGGTGATCAGCCGGACAGGAGGCGGTGCGAACGCGCCCCCTTCTGCTCCCCCGATTCACTCCGAGCGCCCGCCCGAAGGGGTGAATCGGCGGCCCGTCCTGGACACATTCCCAGAGGGGGCAGTGGAGCGGCGGACCGAGGTCCGCCGCTCCACGACAACAAGGTCCCGCACAGCGCGGGCGGGCGTCAGGCGAAGACGGCCAGGCTCTTGGCCTTGCCCCGCGACTCCTCCGCGAGGACCAGGAAGCGGCCCTCGTGGTCGAAGACGGCGACGGCACCGGCGCCCGCGTACTCCTCGGGCATGTCGATCCGCACGCCGTTGAGCAGCAGCCGGCCGCGCTTGTCGTCCACGTCCCAGCGCGGGAAGGCCCGGCCCGCGGCCTCGGCCGCCGGCATCACCGTCAGCTCCTCCTGGAGCTGGTCGAGGGTCTTGGCCGCGTCCAGCTTGTAGGGGCCGACGCGGGTGCGCCGCAGGGCGGTCAGATGGCCGCCGACGCCGAGCCCGGCGCCGAGGTCACGGGCGAGCGCCCGGATGTACGTCCCCGAGGAGCAGACCACCGAGACGACCAGGTCGAGTACGGGGGTGCCGTCCTCGGCGACGGCCTCGCGGACGTCGTACACGGTGAAGGCCGAGACGGTCACCGGGCGGGCCGGGATCTCGAAGTCCTCGCCCTTGCGCGCACGCGCGTAGGACCGCTTGCCGTCGATCTTGATGGCGCTGACCTTCGACGGCACCTGCATGATGTCGCCGGAGAGCTCGGCGATGCCCGCGTCGACCATCGCGCGGGTGATCCCCGAGGCATCCGCCGAAGAGGTGATCTCGCCCTCGGCGTCGTCGGTGACCGTGTCCTGCCCGAGGCGGATGGTCCCCAGATACTCCTTCTCGGTCAGCGCCAAATGGCCGAGGAGCTTGGTGGCGCGCTCCACGCCGAGCACGAGAACGCCCGTCGCCATGGGGTCGAGGGTGCCCGCGTGTCCGACGCGGCGGGTCTTGGCGATCCCGCGCATCTTGGCCACCACGTCGTGCGAAGTGAAGCCGGACGGCTTGTCGACGATGACAAGGCCGTCCGGCGTGGTGCCGCTGTTGCTCATGCGGGGGCGTCGCCGTCCTCGTCCTCGTCCTCGGGCTTGCGGTACGGGTCGGCGCCGCCCGCGAAATCGGCGCCCGCCGAGACCTCGCGCACCTTGGCGTCCGAGAGCCGTGCCCTGTCGAGCAGGTCCTCGATGGCCCGCGCGTTGTCCGGCAGGGCGTCCGCCACGAAGGCCAGGCTCGGCGTGAACTTCACGCCCGCGGCCTGGCCGACCGCCGACCGGAGCACGCCCTTGGCGCTCTCCAGGCCCGCCGCTGCGGCGGCACGGTCCTCGTCGTCCCCGTAGACCGTGTAGAAGACGGTCGCCTCTCGCAGGTCACCCGTCACCCGGGTGTCCGTGATGGTCACATGTGAACCGAGCCGCGGGTCCTTGATCCCGCGCTGCAGCTTCTGGGCAACCACCTCTCGGATGAGGTCCGCCAGCCTTTTCGCCCGCGCGTTGTCGGCCACTGCTCCGTCTCCCTTTTCCCCGGGGTGCGTCCCCTGGGGCTTGTCTTGCCTTGTTCAGTCATCATCCCCGTGCAGCCGCCGCCGGACCGACAGCAGCTCCACTTCGGGCCGCGCGGCGACGAGGCGCTCGCACCGGTCCAGTACGTCCGTGAGATGGCCCCAGTCGCCGGACACCACCGCCAGGCCGATCTCGGCCCTGCGGTGCAGATTCTGGTCGCCCACCTCCGCCACACTCACCGCGTGCTTGCGCTGGAGCTCGGCGACGATCGGACGGACGACGGAGCGTTTCTCCTTCAGCGAATGTACGTCGCCGAGGAGCAGATCGAAGGACAGAGTCCCCACATACATGTGTGTCCGGATGTCCCGCCGGTACGGGCTCGAGGCCCCGCCAACCACTTGGCAGGGACATAAGAACCGTACACGGAACGGCCGGGGCCGATCGACGGGATTTCCCCCGTCGACCGGCCCCGACGCTGACCGCGTGGATCAGACTGCTGTGAGGCAGTCGATCAGCCGCGCGGCTTCTCGCGCATCTCGTACGTCGCCACGACGTCGTCGATCTTGATGTCGTTGAAGTTGCCGAGGTTGATACCGCCCTCGAACCCTTCGCGGATCTCGGTGACGTCGTCCTTGAAGCGGCGCAGACCCTCGATGTTGAGGTTCTCCGCGATGACCTTGCCGTCGCGGATGAGTCGGGCCTTGGTGTTGCGCTTGACCTCGCCGGAGCGGATGAGCACACCCGCGATGTTGCCGAGCTTGGACGAGCGGAAGACCTCGCGGATCTCCGCGGTGCCGAGCTCGACCTCCTCGTACTCCGGCTTGAGCATGCCCTTGAGGGCCGCCTCGATCTCCTCGATGGCCTGGTAGATCACCGAGTAGTAGCGGACGTCGACGCCCTCGCGCTCCGCCATCTGCGCGGCACGACCGGCCGCACGGACGTTGAAGCCGATGACGATGGCGTCGGAGCCCATCGCCAGGTCGATGTCCGACTCCGTGACCGCACCCACACCGCGGTGCAGGACGCGGATGTCGACCTCTTCACCGACGTCGAGCTGGAGCAGCGAGGACTCGAGAGCCTCCACCGAACCGGACGCGTCGCCCTTGATGATGATGTTGAGGTCCTGGACCAGGCCCGCCTTGAGCACCTGGTCGAGGTCCTCGAGGGACACCCGGCGGGTGCGCTTGGCGAACGCGGCGTTGCGCTCACGGGCGGCACGCTTCTCGGCGATCTGACGGGCCGTACGGTCCTCGTCGACGACCAGGAAGTTGTCACCCGCGCCCGGGACGTTGGTGAGACCGAGAACGAGGACCGGAGTCGACGGGGTCGCCTCCTCGACGTTCTCGCCCTTGTCGTCGAGCATCGCGCGGACTCGGCCGTACGCGTCACCGGCGACCATCGTGTCGCCGACGCGGAGGGTACCGCGCTGGACGAGGACGGTCGCGACGGCGCCGCGGCCCTTGTCGAGGTGGGCCTCGATCGCGATGCCCTGCGCGTCCTGCTCCGGGTTGGCCCGCAGGTCGAGCGAGGCGTCCGCGGTCAGGACCACGGCTTCGAGCAGCTGCTCGATGTTGACGCCCTGGCGCGCGGAGATGTCGACGAACATGGTGTCGCCGCCGTACTCCTCGGCCACCAGACCGAACTCGGTGAGCTGACCGCGCACCTTGGTCGGGTCGGCACCCTCGACGTCGATCTTGTTGACCGCGACCACGATCGGCACGTCGGCCGCCTTGGCGTGGTTCAGCGCCTCGATCGTCTGCGGCATCACACCGTCGTTGGCCGCGACCACGAGGATCGCGATGTCGGTGGACTTCGCACCACGGGCACGCATGGCGGTGAACGCCTCGTGACCGGGGGTGTCGATGAAGGTGATGGCGCGCTCTTCACCGTTGACCTCGGTGGCGACCTGGTACGCACCGATGTGCTGCGTGATGCCACCGGCCTCGCCCGCGACGACGTTCGTCTTGCGGATCGCGTCGAGGAGGCGGGTCTTACCGTGGTCGACGTGACCCATGACGGTCACGACCGGCGGACGGGAGACGAGCATCTCCTCGCCGCCCTCGTCCTCGCCGAACTCGATGGAGAACGACTCCAGGAGCTCGCGGTCCTCCTCCTCCGGGCTGACGATCTCCAGGACGAAGTTCATCTCGTCCGCGAGGAGCTTCAGCGTCTCGTCGGAGACGGACTGCGTGGCGGTGACCATCTCGCCGAGGTTCATCATCACGCCGACGAGCGACGCCGGGTTCGCGTTGATCTTCTCCGCGAAGTCGGTCAGCGAGGCACCGCGCGACAGACGGACGATCTGTCCGTTGCCGCGAGGCAGCATGACGCCGCCCACCGACGGGGCCTGCATGGCCTCGTACTCCTGGCGCCTCTGCCGCTTCGACTTGCGGCCACGACGGGCGGGCCCGCCGGGACGGCCGAACGCACCCTGCGTGCCACCACGGGCACCGGGACCACCGGGACGGCCACCGAAGCCGGGACGGCCACCGAAGCCGCCGCCGCCACCGGGACGACCGGCACCGCCGCCACCCGGACCACCGGGACGGCCGGCGAAGCCGCCGCCGCCACCGGGACCGCCGGGACGGCCCGCGAAGCCGCCGCCACCGGGACGACCGCCACCGGCACCGCCGGGACGACCGCCGCCGGCACCGGGACCACGGCCACCGCCGGGGCCACCGCCGGGACGCGGACCCGCGGCGGGACGCTGCGGCATCATGCCGGGGTTCGGACGGTTACCGGCGGGGCCGCCGCCGGGACGCGGAGCGCCGCCCTGCGGGCGAGGCATGCCGCCCGGGGTGGGACGGGCGCCGCCCGGACCACCCTGCGGACGGGGAGCGCCACCGGGGCCACCCTGGCCCTGCGGGCGCGGGGCGCCGCCGGGGCCGCCCTGGCCGCCGGGACGCGGGGCACCGCCCGGACGGGGCGCCTGCGGGCGCGCCATGCCGGTGGAGCCACCAGAGGTGAAGGGGTTGTTGCCCGGACGCGGACCCGAGGGACGGGCACCGCCGGGACGCGGGGCACCCTGGCCGCCGGGGCGCGGGGCGCCACCCTGACGGTCGCCGCGGTCGCCGCGACCGCCCTGGGCCTGACCGCCCTGGCCCTGGCCACCCTGGCCGGGGGCCGGACGGCCGGCGGGCTTCGGGGCGCCGGGACGAGCGTTCGGACGGGGGGCCTGCGACGCCGCGGGGGCGGCGGGGGCCGCGGGCGCGGCCGGCGGAGCGGTGAACTCCGGGGCGGCCGGAGCCGGCGAGGCCGGCGCGGGCTTGGCGGCCGGCGGCTTCGGACCCGGCGTCGGGCGCGGGCCCGGGGTCACCGGAGAGCCCGCGGGCTTCTCGGCTGCGGGCTTCTCTGCCGCGGGCTCGGCCGCGGCGGGCTTGGGCGCCGGCGGCTTCGGGGCGGCCGGACCCGGACGGGCGGCCTGCGCGGGAGAGGGGGTCGCCGAGCCCGAGGGGGCCGGCGGCTTGGGGGCGGCCTGCTTGCGCGGCGCGCCGGGCTTGGCGGCGGACTTGCCGTTGCCACCGCCCTGGAATGCGTCAGTCAGTTTGCGTACCACGGGCGCCTCGATCGTCGAGGACGCCGAACGTACGAATTCACCGAGATCTTGGAGCTTGGCCATGACGACCTTGCTCTCTACTCCGAACTCCTTGGCGAGTTCGTATACCCGGACCTTAGCCACTTCGCTCCTTTTAGGTCCGGGTTACGCCGGACCGTCGCTACTTCATGGGCGTACTCATCGCGTGCTCATCGAGTGCTCATCGCAATCTCGACCTACTTCCAACTCGCGGGGTACCAGGGCCGCACGGGGTTCCGTGCGACCTTCCTTACCTTGTTGCCTGCTGGGCAACTGTCTCGACCGCTCGGCGCAAGGCCTCGGTGTCGAGCGGGCCCCGGACTCGGAAGGCCCGGGGAAACGCCCGGCGGCGGACCGCCAGATCCAGACAGACCAGGGCGGGGTGCACATAGGCACCCCGGCCGGGCAGCGTACCGCTTGGATCGGGGACGCAGGCGCCCTCTTTCTCCACGATGCGCAGAAGACCGCTCTGGGCCGCTCGCTCCCGGCACCCCACACAGGTGCGCTCAGGGCGTGCGCGGGTATGCGTCCGGCCAGACACGCTTAAGTCTACCTCCCCGCACCGACCTCACCCCTGCGGGGCAGAAATCGAACGGCTACTCGCCACATACTGTCGTGATCCAAGCGATGATCGCCCGGAATTATTCCCGCGGCCGCCCTCCGGAACCCTCTCCGGGACGGCCGCCGAGCGCGTCCGCTACTGGTCCGCGGGCTGCTCGGTGTCGGGCCTGATGTCGATGCGCCAGCCCGTGAGCCGCGCGGCGAGACGGGCGTTCTGCCCCTCCTTGCCGATGGCGAGCGAGAGCTGGTAGTCCGGGACGGTGACCCGGGCCGAGCGCGCACCGAGGTCGACGATCTCGACCTTGCTGACGCGGGCCGGGGAGAGCGCGTGGGCGACCATGTCCGCCGGGTCCTCGGACCAGTCGACGATGTCGATCTTCTCGCCGTTGAGCTCGGCCATGACGTTGCGCACACGGCTGCCCATCGGGCCGATGCAGGCGCCCTTGGCATTCAGACCCGAGCGGGTCGACCGCACGGCGATCTTGGTGCGGTGGCCCGCCTCGCGGGCGATGGCCGAGATCTCGACGGAGCCGTCGGCGATCTCGGGCACCTCCAGCGCGAAGAGCTTCTTCACCAGGTTCGGGTGGGTGCGCGACAGCGTCACGGACGGGCCGCGGACACCCTTGGCCACCCGGACGACGTAGCTGCGAAGGCGCATCCCGTGGGGGTACTCCTCGCCGGGGACCTGCTCCTGCACCGGCAGGATGGCCTCCAGCTTGCCGATGTCGACCAGGACGTTCTTCGGGTCGCGGCCCTGCTGGACCACGCCGGTGACGATGTCGCCCTCGCGCCCGGCGTACTCACCGAGCGTGGCGTCGTCCTGGGCGTCGCGCAGACGCTGGAGGATGACCTGCTTGGCGGTCGTCGCGGCGATGCGGCCGAAGTCGGAGGGGGTGTCGTCGAACTCCTTGGCCTCCTGGCCCTCTTCGAGGTCCGCCGGGTCCTCCGTCGCCCATACCGTCACATGGCCGCTCTCACGGTCCAGCTTCACCCGAGCGCGGCGGAAGCTGCCTTCGGTGCGGTGGTAGGCGATGAGGAGGGCCGACTCGATCGCCCCGACAAGCAGGTCGAAGGAGATCTCCTTCTCCCGGACCAGACCCCGCAGGGCACTCATGTCGATGTCCACGGCTACGCCTCCTCTTCCTTCTTGTCCTTGCGGTTGAACTCGACCTGCACACGCGCCTTGTCGATCTCGTCGAAGGCGATCCTGCGGGCGGTGGGCTTGCGCCCCTTCACGCCCGGCACCTCCAGGTCGATGCCCTCGTCGTCCACGGTGAGGATGCGGGCGGTCAGCTCGTCGCCCTCGGTGAGCTGGAACTTCACCAGGCGGTTCACCGCACGCAGGTAGTGGCGGCGCTCGGTCAGCGCGCGCTCGGCGCCGGGGGAACCGACCTCCAGGTCGTACTCCCCCTCGCCCATCGCGTCGGTCTCGTCGAGCTTCGCGGAGATCAGGCGGCTCACTTCCGCGATCTGATCCAGGTCCACGCCGTCGTCGGAGTCGATGACGACTCTCAGCACCCGCTTGCGTCCGACGGAGGCCACTTCGATCTCTTCGAGATCCAGTTCCTGCGAGGTGACGAGCGGTTCCAGTAGTTGCCGCAGCCTCTCGCTCTGGGTGGTGCTCATCCGGGTGACTCCTCGGCCGCGTGTGCTGTTGTGGGGATCGTCGCGTGTCTGGTCAAAGGGTATCCGGTCCCGCGGGGTGTTACCGCCAACCCGGGGGGTCGCGCAAGCTTCCGTCCGAGCCGCTCACGTGTGCGGAGACCGGCCGCAGGTACGGTGATCACCGGGCCCGCGCCCATTCCTTCCTTCTCGCTCGCGCCTTATGGCCTTCCTTGCCGAGGATGTCTGCCGTGCCGTCGTATCCCACCGCCTCCCCGTCCCGACCGGGCCCGCGCCGAAGAAGCCTGCTGACCGGGGCCGCAGGTGTCGCCTCGGCGGCACTGGTCACGGGCTGCTCGGACGCCGCGGACACCGACGCCGCCGAGCGCCTTTCCGCCCTACGGCGCCTGCGGGCGCGCGCGGCCGAGGAGAGCACGGAGCTGCTCGGGCGCTACGACGCCGTGCTCGCCGCGCATCCCTCGCTCGCCGGGCGCCTCGAACCCCTGCGGGCCGAGGTGGAGCAGCACACGGCTGCCTTCCGTGACGGCCGCGCCCCGGCCCCCTCGTCCTCCGCCTCGTCCTCGGCCTCCGCCTCCTCCTCCGCGACCGCTCCCGGCGCCGCCGGCCCCTCGCCGTCGGTCCCCCAGGACCCCCAGGAGGCGGTGCGCGGCCTCGCCAGGGCCGAGCGGGAGCTGGCCGACCGGCGGGGCAAGGCCCTGCTCGACGCCCCGGACGAGCAGGCAAGGCTGCTCGCCTCGGTGGCCGCCGCGGGAGCGGCCCACGCATATCTGCTGACGGAGGGCGACAAGTGAGCGGCACGCAGGACAGGTCGAAGCCGGCGGGATCCGAGGCGAAGGACGCCGAGCTCAAGGCCGTACAGGCCGCCCTCGCCGCCGAGCACGCCGCGGTGTACGGGTACGGGGTCGTCGGCGGCCGCATCGGCGGCAAGCGCAGGTCCCAGGCGCGCACGGGGTACGACGCGCACCGCGCGCGGCGGGACGCCCTGCGGCGTGCCGTACGGGACCTCGGCGGCGAGCCGCAGGCCGCCGACGCGGCGTACGCGCTGCCGTTCCCCGTGCCGGACTCCGCGGCGGCCGAGAAGCTCGCCGTCGAGCTCGAGGACCGGCTCGCCGGGGTCTACTCCGACCTCGTACGGGCCTCCTCGGGCACCCTGCGGGGCACCGCCGCCGAGGCGCTGCGGGAGGCGGCGGTCCGGGCGGCGCGGTGGCGCGGCGGGAGCGTAGCCTTCCCTGGGCTCGCCGAGCGGTCCGCCGAAGGCGGCTCCTCGGCTCCGGCGACGCCCAAGGCGTAACCCCCTCGTGGAAGGAAACGACTCGCGCATGGCTTTCGAACCGCCGAAGCGTCTGGTCACCGCACTCGGCGAGACGGCGCGGGACGACGACGACTGGCTGGAGAAGCTGCCCGAAGCGGTGGAACAGGCCGTCGCCGCACGCGGGTTGAGCGTCGAGCGGGTCCATGTACCCGGCGGGCGCAGCAGCCTCGTACTGCTGGTGCGGCGGGCCGACGGCACCCCCGCCGTGCTCAAGCTGGTGCCGCCCAGGTCGCGGCCCGAGAGCGAGCGGGCGGCCCTGGCGAGCTGGGGCGGCCTCGGCGCCGCGAAGCTCCTCGACCCCGAGTGCGCGGACGGGGCGCTACTCCTCGAGCGGCTGCACCGTGACGTGTCCGTGCGGACGCTGCCCGAGGCCAAGGCGCTCCTGGAGGCCGCGGGGACGCTGCGGCGGCTGTGGGTCGCGCCGCCCGCCGGGCACCGCTTCGAGACGGTCGCCGAGCGGACGGGGCGGCAGGCCGAGGCGATGCGGGACACCGCGGCCGCGGAGGCCGACGTCCTGCCCCTGGTCGACGCGGCGCTCACCGCGCGGGCGGAGCTGCTCGCCGCCGAGCCCGAGGCGCGGCTGCTGCACGGCACCTTCCGGCAGAGCAAGGTCCTCGCGGGGGACCGGGTGCCGTGGCTGGCCGTGGGGCCCGACCCGGTGGTCGGTGAGCCCGCCTTCGACCTGGCCCGGCTGGTGCGTGACCGGGTCGAGGACCTGATCGCCTCGCCGTCCGGTGCCTCGATCACACGGCGGCGGGTGAAGAAGCTGGCCGAGTCCCTTGAAGTGGATCAGGAGCGGCTGCGGGGGTGGACCCTGTTCCGGGCGGTGGAGTCGGGGGTCCGCGCGCGGCGCGTCGGCCGCGGACAGGACGCGGAGCTGCTGCTTGAGTTCGCGGGCTGGCTGTAGCGGCCGGCCGCTCGGCATACGCGTACCGTCCGCTCGGCATGCGCGTAAGGGCGCACCCCCTTCGAGGGGGTGCGCCCTTACGCGTGCGGTTGCGGTCAGGCCGTGAGGCGGGCGATCGCCTCGTCGACGGTGAGCTCCTCGCGCTCGCCCGTGCGGCGGTCCTTCAGTTCCACGACGCCCTCGGCGGAGCGGCGGCCCGCGACCAGGATCTGCGGGACACCGATCAGCTCGGCGTCGGTGAACTTCACGCCCGGGGAGACCCCGGCCCGGTCGTCCACCAGGACGCGGGCACCGGCGGCACCGAGCTTCTCGGCGACGTCGAGGGCAAGCTCCGTCTGGAGGGCCTTGCCCGCGGCGACCACGTGGACGTCGGCGGGGGCGACCTCCTTGGGCCAGCACAGGCCCTTGTCGTCGGCGGTCTGCTCGGCGAGCGCCGCCACCGCGCGGGAGACGCCGATGCCGTACGAGCCCATGGTCACGCGGACCGGCTTGCCCTGCTGACCGAGGACGTCGAGCTGGAAGGTGTCGGCGTACTTGCGGCCGAGCTGGAAGATGTGGCCGATCTCGATGGCGCGGTCCAGCTTCAGGCCGGTGCCGCAGGAGGGGCACGGGTCGCCCTCCTCCACCACGACGACGTCCAGGTACTGGTCGACCTCGAAGTCACGGCCGCAGACGACGTTCTTGGCGTGCTTGTCCTGCTTGTTGGCGCCCGTGATCCAGGCCGTGCCGGGCGCGACGCGCGGGTCGGCGATGTAGCGGACCTTCTCCAGGCCCTGCGGGCCGACGTAGCCGCGCACCAGGTCGGGGCGCCCCACGAAGTCCTCGGCGGTGACGAGCTCGACCTCCGCCGGGGCCAGGTGCTCGCCGAGCTTGCCGAGGTCGACCTCGCGGTCGCCGGGGACGCCGACGGCCACGATCTCACCGTCGATCTTGACCAGCAGGTTCTTCAGGGTCGCGGAGGCCGGGACGCCGAGGTGCTCGGCCAGCGTCTCGATGGTCGGGGTGTCGGGGGTGTCCAGCTCCTCGGCCGGGCCGTGCGCCGAGCCGTCGACCGGGGCGAGCGGGAAGGTCACGGCCTCGGTGTTGGCGGCGTAGTCACAGGCCGGGCAGTCCGCGAAGGTGTCCTCGCCGGCCGGTGCGGGGGCCAGGAACTCCTCGGACGCCGAACCACCCATGGCACCGGAGATCGCCGACACGATGCGGTAGTCGAGGCCCAGGCGCTCGAAGATCTTCTGGTACGCGCCGCGGTGCAGCGCGTAGGCCTCGGCGAGGCCCTCGTCCGTGGTGTCGAAGGAGTACGAGTCCTTCATCTGGAACTCACGGCCGCGCAGCACACCGGCGCGCGGGCGGGCCTCGTCGCGGTACTTCGTCTGGATCTGGTAGAGGATGACCGGCAGGTCCTTGTAGGACGAGCACTGGTCCTTGACGACCTGGGTGAAGATCTCCTCGTGGGTGGGGCCGAGGAGGTACTCGGCGCCCTTGCGGTCCTTGAGGCGGAAGAGCAGGTCGCCGTACTCGTCGTAGCGGCCGGACGCCTCGTAGGGCTCCTTGGGCAGGAGCGCCGGGAGCAGCACCTCCTGGCCGCCGATGGCGTCCATCTCCTCGCGTACGACGCGGGCGATGTTCTCGTAGACCTTCTTGCCGAGCGGCAGCCAGCTCCAGATGCCCGCGGCGGTCCTGCGGACGTAGCCGGCCCGGACGAGCAGCTTGTGGTTGAGCGTCTCCGCGTCCGCGGGGTCGTCGCGCAGTGTCTTGACCATCAACCGGGACATGCGCTGGACCTGGGCCATGATGAACTCCTGCAAATGGGGGTCCCCCCTGCTCCGGGAAGCCGGGAACCTGGGGGAAGGTGATGCCAGGAGGTTAGCCGGGGCGCGGGCGCGGGCGGAAATCCATTCTCGCCGCCGCCCGGCTCAGGACCGCTTCGGCAGCGGCAGCGTGGCGCCCATCACGGCGTACGGCATGGGGGCGCTGGGGAACAGGACACGGCGCGCGAGATCCACGTACCCCAGGGAGCGGTAGAGGCCGCGGGCGGGGCTCTCGACGTCGATCGCGGAGAGGATCGAGCGGGGCTCGGCGACGCCCTCCGTGATGGTGGTGATCAGCGCGCGGCCGATGCCCCGGTTCTGGTGGCCGGGGTGGACGTGCAGCTCGGTGATGACGAACGAGTCGTCCAGCCAGTCGTCGATGCCCTGGCCGCGCAGGTACGGCTCGACGACCGTCGACCACCAGTGGCCGCGGCTGTTGGGCATGCCGTAGACGAAGCCGACGAGGCGGTCGTCGGGGGTGGTCGCGCCGAACGAGCGGGCTCCCGCGTACGTCAGGTGGCGCAGCACGATCTGCCTTCGTACGGCCACCTCGTCGTCGCTCAGGCCGAAGGCGTGGGCCTGGACGCGCAGGGCCTCGTCCACCCGCGCGGCGAGGTCGACGGGGCCGATCACGACGTCGTCAGTCATGGAGCGACCCTACTTGGCGGTGCCGCGCTTCTGAACAGGGGCGCTCGGACCCCGGGGCCCTCAGAACAGGACGCTCATGAACGCGCCGACTTCCCTGAAGCCGACGCGGCGGTACGCGGCCCTGGCGGCCGTGTTGAAGTCGTTCACGTACAGGCTGGCGACGGGGGCCACGTCAGCCAGCGCGTACCGCAGGACGGCGGCCATACCGGGGGCCGCGAGGCCCCTGCCGCGGTACTCCGGGGCCACCCAGACGCCCTGCACCTGGCAGGCGTGGGGCGTGACGGCGCCGATCTCCGCCTTGAAGACGACCCTGCCGTCCTCGTCGAGGCGGGCGAAGGACCGGCCCGCGCCGACCAGTTCGGCGATCCGCGCCTGGTAGAGCAGACCGCCGTCGCCCGCCAGCGGCGAGACGCCGACCTCCTCGGTGAACATCGCCACGCACGCCGGCATGATCGACTCCATCTCGTCCTTGCGGACGCGACGGGCGTACGGGTCGGGGACGATGTCGTCCGGGAGCCGGTCGGCGACCATCAGCGGCTGCTGGGCACGGATCTCGCGGGCGGGCCCCCAGGACGGCTCCAGGAGCCGCCAGAGCTGGGCCGTGGCGGCCGCGGGGCCCACGATCGAGGAGCAGCGGCGGCCTGCCCTGCGGGCGCGGTCGGCGAAGCCGCGTACGGCTCGCGGGGTCGCGCAGATCGGCACGAGGTTCGCCCCCGCGTAGCACAGGGATGCCAGCATGCCGTCCTCGTACCAGCCCCACATCTCGCCGCCCAGGCGCCAGGGGTCGAGGCCTGCCACCTGGACGCGGGCGGCCACGAAGGCGTTCGCGACCGGCTCGCGGTCGAGCACGGCGAGCGCGGCGTCGAGGTCACTCGGTTCGAGGACCCGGGTGGTGGTCTGAGTCAACACGTGCGGGGGCCTCACCATACGGTTTGCTGATTCTCCGCACTGTACCTGGCGGGGGCGCCTTGTGCGGGGGGCGCCTTTGCCCGTGCGGGGCCCGGGGCCCGGGGCTCTCCCCTGGCGGGGGCGGGGCCCTTTTCGCCGCTCCGCGCCGTGGCTTCCGCCCGCCCGTTCCCCCCGTGGTCCAACCTGCCCGTATGCGCGCCCGTGCTCCGCTTCCGCCGCTCCGCGGCGGGTCTCCCACCCGCCCGTCCGTTTACCCGGCGGGTTCTTCGGTGCCGTGGGGAGGCGCTGTGCCAAGCGAGCGGATGGGTGGGGGAGCTCCATGCGGAGGCGCAAGCGAGCGGCATGCTGTCGACGTGCCGAGCGAGCGGCTGGGCGGGAAGAGTCCGGGCCGGAGGCCCAGGCCAGCGGCCACGCTGTCGACATGCCGAGCGGGCGGGCGGGTGGGTAAGGCCCGTGCCGAAGACCGACCGGGCGGCACACGGTCGACGTACCCACCCCGCGGGCGGGCAGGCCGCGGTGGAGAAGGCCGCGGCCGGCCTTGCCGGGTGGTCCGCGGTGTCGCGGACGCGCGAGCGCCCCGGGGCCTTGTGGCCGCCGGGGCGCTCCGGGGAGGCGGAGGGACAGACTCTCAGCCCGCGACCGAGATCGTGGGCTCGCCGGAGGCCACCCCGTCCTTCTCCATCTGCTCCGCGATCTTCATCGCCTCGTCGATCAGCGTCTCCACGATCTTCGACTCCGGCACGGTCTTGATGACCTCACCCTTCACGAAGATCTGCCCCTTGCCATTGCCCGAGGCCACACCCAGGTCCGCCTCACGGGCCTCGCCCGGGCCGTTCACCACACAGCCCATCACCGCGACCCGCAGCGGGACCTCCATGCCCTCAAGGCCCGCCGTGACCTCCTCGGCCAGCTTGTAGACATCCACCTGGGCACGTCCACATGAGGGGCAGGAGACGATCTCCAGGCGGCGCTGACGCAGGTTCAGCGACTCCAGGATCTGGATGCCGACCTTGATCTCCTCCACCGGAGGAGCCGACAGCGAGACGCGGATCGTGTCACCGATGCCCTCACTGAGCAGCGCGCCGAACGCCACCGCCGACTTGATCGTGCCCTGGAACGCCGGGCCCGCCTCCGTCACGCCCAGGTGCAGGGGGTAGTCGCACGCCGCCGCCAACTGGCGGTAGGCGTTGACCATCACCACCGGGTCGTTGTGCTTGACCGAGATCTTGATGTCCCGGAAGCCGTGCTCCTCGAAGAGCGACGCCTCCCACAGCGCGGATTCCACCAGCGCCTCGGGGGTCGCCTTGCCGTACTTCTTCAGGAGGCGCGCGTCCAGGGAGCCGGCGTTGACGCCGATCCGGATCGGCGTGCCCGTGGCCGAGGCCGCCTTGGCGATCTCCTTGACCTTGTCGTCGAACTGCTTGATGTTGCCCGGGTTCACCCGCACCGCCGCACACCCGGCGTCGATCGCCGCGAACACGTACTTCGGCTGGAAGTGAATGTCCGCGATCACCGGGATCTGCGACTTCCGGGCGATCGTGGCCAGCGCGTCCGCGTCGTCCTGCGTCGGACACGCCACCCGCACGATCTGACAGCCCGAGGCGGTCAGCTCCGCGATCTGCTGCAACGTCGCACCGATGTCCGACGTCCGCGTCGTCGTCATCGACTGCACCGACACCGGGGCATCCCCGCCCACGGCGACCGTGCCGACCTGGATCTTGCGGCTGACCCTTCGGTCGGCGAGCTTGGTCGGAACGGACGGGATTCCGAGAGAAACGGCAGTCATCTGGCGTGCATCCCCAAGGTGTGGATCAAGGTCCCGAGATCGGCGGGCTCCAGGCTTCGAGATTACGGCACCCCGCGGCGCCCGGACACACCCCGTCGGTATGTCCACTCAATAGTGAGCGGCCCGTCACATAAAGCGCCGGGCCGCCGCAAACTCCTCGTAACCCGGACGTTCCGAACCCCGTGGCGGGATGCGGGACGTCTCGGGCGTCAGGAGATGCGTACGGGGTTCACCACGTCCGCGATGAGCACCAGGATCGTGAAGCAGATGAAGATTCCCGCCACCACGTAGGCGACCGGCATCAGCTTCGCCACGTCGAAGGGGCCCGGGTCGGGGCGGCGCAGGACCTTCGCCGCGTTGCGGCGCAGGGACTCCCACAGGGCGCCCGCGATGTGGCCGCCGTCGAGCGGGAGCAGCGGCAGCATGTTGAAGAGGAAGAGCGAGAGGTTGAAGCCGGCCACCAGGAACAGCATCATCGCGATCTGGTTCTCCGGCGGGATGTCCAGGGTGAACACCTCGCCGCCGACGCGGGCCGCGCCCACGACGCCCATCGGGGAGTCCTGCTTGCGCTCGCCGTCGCCGAAGGCCGCGTTCCACAGGTCGGGGACCTTGGAGGGCAGGGCGACGAGCGACTCGACGCCGTTCTCCATCATGTCGCCCATGCGGTCCACGGAGTCGCCGAAGGACTGCTGGACGATGCCGGTGGCGGGAGTGAAGCCGAGGAAGCCGGCGTAGACGTACTTGCCCTCGACGTAGGCCCCGTCACCGTCGGTCTTGGTGACCTGGTTGCGGATGAGGGTGGCGTGCAGGTCCACGTTCTTGCCGTCCCGCTCGACGGTGATCGTGGCCGGGCCGATCGTGTCGCGGATCTTCGTCTGGAGCGTGGACCACTCGTCGACGGGCTTGCCCTGGAAGGCGACGATCTTGTCGCCCGCCTTGAGGCCCGCGGCCTTGGCGGGGGCCGCCGTGTCGCCCTTCTCGCACTTGGAGCGGTTCTCGCTCTGCTGGATGACGCAGTCGGAGACCTTGCCGACCTGGGTCGTCTGCGAGCTGATGCCGAACGTCATCATCACGCCGAGGAAGATCGCCACGGCGAGGACCAGGTTCATGAAGGGGCCCGCGAACATCACGATCACGCGCTTCCACGGCTTGCGCGTGTAGAAGAGGCGGCTCTCGTCGCCCGGCTTGATCTCCTCGAAGGCCGCCGAGCGCGCGTCCTCGATCATGCCTCGCCAGGGGGACGTCGACCGTGCCTCTATGCGGCCGTCGGGGCCGGGCGGGAACATTCCGATCATGCGGATGTAGCCGCCGAGGGGGATGGCCTTGATGCCGTACTCGGTGTCGCCCTTCTTCCTGGAGAAGAGGGTCGGGCCGAAGCCGACCATGTACTGCGGGACCCGGATGCCGAACATCTTGGCGGTCGACAGGTGCCCCAGCTCGTGCCAGGCGATCGAGAACAGCAACCCGATCACGAAGACGACTATCCCGAGAATCATCATCAGTGTCGTCATGCACGGGCCTCCGCGGTCGTCTTCGCTGCCAGTTCGCGTGCCCGGGCGCGCGCCCAGGTCTCCGCCTCGAGGACGTCCGCGACCGTCAGGGAAGTTCCCGTCGGCGGTGTGCCGTGTTCCTCCACGGTCCTCGTCACCGTCTCCATGATCCCGTTGAAGGGCAGCTCGCCCTTCAGGAAGGCGTCGACGCACTCCTCGTTGGCGGCATTGAACACCGCGGGAGCCGTGCCCGCGAGTTCCCCCACGTGCCGGGCGAGCCCGACCGACGGGAACGCGTCATCGTCCAGGGGGTGGAACTCCCAGCTCGACGCCTTCGTCCAGTCGAAGGCGGGCGCCGCGTCGGGCACCCGCTCGGGCCAGCCGATGCCGATGGCGATGGGGCCGCTCATGTCGGGCGGGGTGGCCTGGGCGAGCGTCGAGCCGTCGGTGAACTCCACCATGGAGTGGACGTACGACTGGGGGTGTACGACGACCTCGATGCGGTCGAAGGGGATGTCGTAGAGGAGGTGGGCCTCGATGACCTCCAGGCCCTTGTTGACCAGCGTGGCGGAGTTGACCGTGATGACCGGGCCCATGGCCCACGTGGGGTGCGCGAGCGCCTCCTCGGGGGTGACGTGGGCGAGGTCGGCCTTCGTACGTCCGCGGAAGGGGCCACCGGAAGCGGTGACGACGAGTCTGCGGACGTCGGCCCGGGTGCCCGCGGCGAGCGCCTGGAAGAGGGCCGCGTGCTCGGAGTCGACCGGGATGATCTGGCCGGGCTCGGCGACCGCCTTGACCAGGGGGCCGCCGACGATCAGGGATTCCTTGTTGGCGAGCGCGAGGGTGCGGCCCGCCTCCAGGGCGGCCAGCGTCGGCGCGAGGCCGATGGAGCCGGTGATGCCGTTGAGGACCGTGTGGCAGTCGGAGGCGGCGATCCGCGTGGCGGCGTCCGGTCCGGCCAGGATCTCGGGGAGCGGCTCCCCCGCCCCGTACTGTCCCCGGAGCGCTTCGCGCAGCGCGGGGACGGCGTCCTCGCGGGCGACCGCGACGGTCCGCACCCGCAGCCGGCGCGCCTGCTCGGCGAGGAGGCCGACCCGGCCGCCGGCCGCCGACAGCGCGGTGACGCGGAAGCGGTCGGGATTGCGCAGCACGAGGTCGATGGCCTGGGTGCCGATCGATCCCGTGGAGCCGAGGATGACGATGTCCCGGGGTTCTTCGCCGGAGACCGGGTCGAAGACGAGATGCGGGTCCGCGAGGGGGAATGGGCTGTCGCTCATCCCCCCATTGTGGCCGTAAGACCGCTCCGCCCGGACCCCGCGGGCCCCGAGGGGCGCACGGGGTGCTCCGCGTGGCCCGGACGCATGCGGCGTGTGCTCAGCGGATCGGGCGGTGGACGTTGTCCCGTTTCGAGGGGCCCGGGGCGGCCTCGGCGATCCACGGGCCTTCCCCGGAGGGGTCGATGACGCCCGCTTCGAGCCAGGTGTACGTCCCGGAGAGGACGCCCTTGACCACCTTGCGGTCCAGGTCGTCGGTGTTGGTCCACAGCCGGCCGAAGAGTTCCTCGACGCGGACGCGGGACTGCCGGCAGAAGGCGTCGGCGAGCTGGTACGCCTCGCGGCCGTGGTCCTCGGTGGTGCGCAGGAGCTCGGCGCGCACGCAGGTCGCGCTCATCGCGAAGAGTTCCGCGCCGATGTCGACGACGCGGCCGAGGAAGCCCTGCTTGGTCTCCATCTTTCCCTGCCAGCGGGACATGGCGTAGAAGGTGGAGCGGGCCAGCTTGCGGGCGCCGCGTTCCACGTAGCGCAGATGGCCGGAGAGGTCCACGTGACCCTCGGGGTGGAACTCCACGTAGGAGCGCGGGAGTTGGCCGGGCCCTGCCACCAGTTTCGGCAGCCAGCGGGCGTAGAAGCCGCCGGCCCGCGCGCCCGCCCGTGCCTTGTCGGAGAGCGTCTTGTCGGGGTCGATGAGGTCGCCGGCGACCTTCAGGTGGGCGTCGACGGCCTCGCGGGCGATCAGCAGGTGCATGATCTCCGTCGAGCCCTCGAAGATGCGGTTGATGCGCAGGTCACGCAGGATCTGCTCGGCGGGGACCGCGCGTTCGCCGCGGGCCGCGAGGGACTCGGCGGTCTCGAAGCCGCGGCCGCCGCGGATCTGGACCAGCTCGTCGGCCATCAGGCAGGCCATCTCGGAGCCGTACAGCTTGGCGAGGGCGGCCTCGATGCGGATGTCGTTGCGGTCCTCGTCGGCCATCTGCGAGGACAGGTCGAGCACCGCCTCGAGCGCGAAGGTCGTCGCCGCGATGAAGGAGATCTTCGCGCCGACCGCCTCGTGGAAGGCGACGGGCTTGCCCCACTGCTCACGGGCGGCGGACCACTCGCGGGCGATCTTCAGGCACCACTTGCCCGCGCCGACGCACATGGCGGGCAGCGAGAGGCGCCCGGTGTTGAGGGTGGTCAGGGCGATCTTCAGGCCCGCGCCCTCGGGTCCGATGCGGTTGGCGGCGGGGACCCGTACCCGGTGGAAGCGGGTCACGCCGTTCTCCAGGCCGCGCAGGCCCATGAAGGCGTTGCGGTTCTCGACGGTGACGCCCTCGGAGGCCGCCTCCACGACGAAGGCGGTGATGCCGCCCTTGTGGCCCTCGGACCTCGGCACGCGCGCCATCACGACGAGGAGGTCCGCGACGACGCCGTTGGTGGTCCACAGCTTCACGCCGTCGAGGATGTAGTCGTCGCCCTCGGGGACGGCGGTGGTGGCCAGGCGCGCCGGGTCGGAGCCGACGTCCGGCTCGGTGAGGAGGAACGCCGTGATGTCGGTGCGGGCGCAGCGGGGCAGGAAGGCGTCCTTCTGCTCCGGGGTGCCGAAGATCTTCAGCGGCTGCGGTACGCCGATCGACTGATGCGCGGAGAGCAGCGCGCCGACGGCGGGGTTCGCTGAGCCGACGAGCGCGAGGGCCTTGTTGTAGTAGACCTGGGTGAGGCCGAGCCCGCCGTACTCCGTGTCGATCTTCATGCCGAGAGCGCCGAGTTCCTTGAGGCCCTTGATGACCTCGTCGGGGATCCGCGCCTCGCGTTCGATGCGGGCGGAGTCGATCTTCGTCTCGCAGAAGTCGCGGAGCCTGGTGAGGAACTCCTCGCCGCGCCGGGTGTCCTCGTCGGGCGGCACCGGGTGCGGGTGGATCAGGTCGAGCCGGAAGCGGCCGAGGAAGAGTTCCTTGGCGAAGCTGGGCTTGCGCCAGTCCTGCTCACGGGCGGCCTCGGCGACCTGCCGGGCCTCGCGTTCGCTCACTGACGGCTTTGCGGATGGTGCGGACATGAGGAGCTCACCTCGCCGCGGAGTGGGGTTACTGACTGGTGCTACTGGATCGTTGTTACCCGATTCGTCCCGGTCCCACCAGTCCTCGCGCAGCGTTCGCTGCCCCCGCGCGGGTCCAGGAGGCGGTGGACCGGGAACGGCCGGAGCCCCCGCACAGTGGGCTCCGGCCGTTGGTCCCGCGTTCTCGCGGGGCTGGTCGTGGGTTCTTACAGGCTGGTCGCGCGTTCTTACAGGGCGAGGCCCGTGAGGACCATGACGCGCTCGTAGGTGTAGTCGTCCATCGCGAAGCGGACGCCCTCGCGGCCCACGCCGGACTGCTTCACGCCGCCGTACGGCATCTGGTCGGCGCGGTAGGACGGGGCGTCGCCGATGACCACGCCGCCGACCTCAAGGGCGCGGTGCGCGCGGAAGGCGGCTTGGAGGTCGTGGGTGAACACGCCCGCCTGGAGGCCGTACTTGGAGTCGTTGACGGCGGCGAACGCCTCGGCCTCGCCGTCCACCTTGCGGAGGGTGAGGACGGGGCCGAAGACCTCCTCGCAGGCGATCGTGACGTCGGCCGGCACGTCGGCGAGCACGGTCGGCGCGTATGTGGCGCCGTCCCGCTTGCCGCCGGCCAGCAGCCGCGCACCCGCCCCGACGGCCTCGTCGACCCAGGACTCCACGCGCTTGGCGGCGTCCTCGCTGACCAGCGGGCCGACGTCGGTCGTGGGGTCGGAGGGGTCGCCGGTGACCTGGGCGCCGACGGCGTCGACGACGCGCGAGACGAGCCGGTCGTAGACGGTCGCGTCGGCGATGACGCGCTGCACCGAGATGCAGGACTGGCCGCCCTGGTAGTTGGAGAAGGTCGCGATGCGCGAGGCGGCCCAGTCGAGGTCCTCGTCGGAGGAGAAGTCGGACAGGACGACGGCGGCGCCGTTTCCGCCCAGCTCCAGGGTGCAGTGCTTGCGCGGCACCGAGTCCATGATCGCGTAGCCGACCTTGTCGGAGCCGGTGAAGGAGATGACGGGCAGCCGCTCGTCCTGCACCAGGGCGGGCATCTTGTCGTTGGCCACCGGCAGCACCGACCAGGATCCCGCGGGCAGCTCCGTCTCGGCGAGCAGCTCGCCGAGGACCAGACCGGAGAGCGGGGTCGCGGGGGCGGGCTTCAGGATGATCGGCGCGCCGACGGCGATGGCCGGGGCGATCTTGTGCGCGCAGAGGTTCAGCGGGAAGTTGAACGGCGCGATGCCGAGGACGACGCCCTTGGGGAAGCGGCGGGTCAGGGCGAGACGGCCCTGGCCGCCGGCGTCGGTGTCCAGGCGCTGGGCCTCGCCGCCGTTGAAGCGGCGGGCCTCCTCCGCGGCGAACCGGAAGACGGAGACGGCGCGGCCGACCTCGCCGCGGGCCCACTTGATGGGCTTGCCGTTCTCGGCGGAGATGAGCTGGGCGATCTCCTCCGTGCGCTCGACGAGCCGGCGGCTCACGTGGTCGAGGGCGGCGGCGCGGACGTGGGCCGGCGTCGCGGCGAACTCGTCGCGCACGGCGTACGCGGCGGCCACGGCCTCCTCGACCTGGGCGTCGGTCGGGACGGCCGCCTTGGCGACGAGCCGCCCGTCCCAGGGCGAGGTGACGTCGAGAGTGGTCTCGCCGGTGGTCTGGCGACCGGCGAGCCAGAAGGCGTGGATGGAAGTCATGTGATTCCCGGCCCTTCCGCGGAGGTGTGTCTGGGGTACGTCCCTCACGGTAGGGGCAGCGGCCTCACCTGGCGTTTGTCCTACGCGGAGTACTGGCATCGGGCCTCGCGCCGGTTTGTACTGCCCGCCTGCCCGCCCCGGCCTCAGTCCGTCGGCGTCGACGTCGCCTTCAGGGACAGCCACAGCTCCATGCGGACGTCCGGGTCGTCCAGGGAGCGGCCGAGGATCTCCTCGACCCGGCGCATGCGGTACCGCAGGGTGTGCCGGTGGACGCCGAGGTCGGCCGCCGCCGCGTCCCACTGGCCGTGCCGGGAGAGCCAGGCCCGCAGTGAGGCGACGAGGTCGCCGCGGCCCGTCGCGTCGTGGTCGTGCAGCGCGCGCAGGAGGCCGTCGGCGAAGGCCCGCACCGCGTCGTCCGCGAGCAGGGGCAGGACCGAGCCCGCGGCCAGCTCCTCGTGCTCGACCAGGGCGCGGCCCCGGCGCCGGGCGACGGACAGCGCCTGTTCGGCCTGCTTGTACGCGGTGGCCGCGGCGATCGGCCCGGCGGGCGCGGAGAGCCCCATGACGAGCTCCTCCTCTTCGCCGGACGCCGCGGTCCCGCGCCCGGTGCCGCGGCCGGCCTCCAGCGCCGCCGCGTACTCCGCGCAGGCCCGTACGCCCGCGCCGCCGTCCACGGTGAGCAGCACGATCCGCTCGCCGTACGGGACGACCAGCAGGGCCTCGCCGGAGCGGGCGGCCGCGGCCTCGACGACGTCGACGAGCGCGGCGAGGGGGTCACCGCCCGCCGATGAGGCGTCGGTCAGCACCGCGAGAGCCGCGGCCTCGCCCGGCGCGCCGGCGTCCCGCGCGGCCTCCTCGCGCCGCTGCTCGGCGCCGCTCCCGGCGCTCGCCCCGGCCCGCACCCGCGCGGCCGACGCGGACGCCACGTCGGCGACGACGAGCCGGAAGGGCGCGTCGAGGAGCCCTCCGTACAGCTCGCCCGCGACCGTGCGCGCGTGGTCGGGCTCGCCCGCGAGGAGCATCCGCAGCACGGCCGCGCCGATCCGCTGCTCGGCGGCGTGCAGCGACCGGGAGCGTTCCGTGGTCAGGGTGAGCAGGGCGATGGCGGAGTGCACCGCGTACCGCTCGGCGGTGCCGAGGGTGGAGGCCGTGCCGACGGCGAGCGCGGCGCGCGGCCTGCGCCCGGTGCCCAGGGAGTGCAGTTCCACGCGGTCCTCGGAGCCTCCGACGACCGCGCTGGCGGGGGCGGGCCGCTCCCGGAGGCGTTCGACGTCGGCGGTGAGGCGGGCGGCCCTGCGGGAGGCCCACTCCGGTGCGGTGGCGACGACGGTGCCCGAGGCGTCGTACAGCGCCGCCCATCCGTCGATCTGTCCGGCGAGGGAGAGCAGCAGTCCCTCGGGGCCGTCGCTCAGCGCCTGCTTGGTCAGTTCGCGCTGGGCGGCGAAGCCGGCGGTGACCGCGCGGTACTGCTCGGCGGCGATGGCGGCGGACACGGCCTTGCTGATGGCGAGGAACGGCGTGCGGCGCGGCACCTCGATGAGCGGCAGGTCCGCCTCGGTGGCCGCGTCGAGCAGCGCCTTCGGGATGTCGGGGTAGTGGACGCCGACGGCGAAGCCGAGGCCGACGACTCCGGCGCCGGCGAGCCGCTTCACGTAGCGCCGCATGGTGGCCGGGTCCTCCGCGTCCAGTTTGAGCGCGGTGATCAGGAGCAGTTCGCCGCCCTCCATGTAGGGCACGGGGTCGGCGAGCTCGCTGGCGTGCGCCCAGCGCACGGGGGTGTCCAGGCGGTCCCCGCCGGCGCGCACGGTCAGCTTGAGCGCGGAGTGGTGGACGAGCGAGGCGAGCGTGGGCGGCATGGGACCTTCAGGTCTGCGGCAGCGGGACGGGGCGGGTCGGGCTTCCCGGCGGCCCCGGGGCCGGGGCCGGTGCTCGGTGCCGGTCGTGGGGGCGCCGGGATGTGGATCTTTTGGCCGGTCCGTATGAACGACCTGTGCCGATTCTGCCTCACCGTACGGTATGGACACACCACAAATCCGCGTAACCGTTCGCTCCACCGAACACGCCCCGCGATGTTCCCCGGAACTACCCCCGCAGGTCGACCAGGAGCGGCGGCGCGTGCTCGCCGCGGACCGTGGTCAGCGAGAGCACGGCGTGGCCCGGGGGCAGGGAGTGGGCGAGGTCGGAGGCGGACCAGCGTTCGCGCTCGACCTTGCGGACGGTGACGGCGTCGGTCGTCACGGCCTTGCCGGTGACCAGCTTGCGCAGCGAGTGCAGTGCCCGGGTCATCGCCTGGTCGGCGAAGACGGTGTGCTGGGCGACCTCCTTGGTCTCGATCCACTCGGTGCCCCACGCCTCGGTGAACCGCCGCCCGTCCCAGGTCGTCACCCCGGAGAACGCCATCCGGCAGCCGACCGCCGCGTACAGCGGTCCCTGGAGCTGCTCCGGCACCTCGCCGATGGTGCGCAGGCCGAGGACGACGCCCGCGTTCAGCGACCGCAGGCGCTGGATGGCACGGACGCTCTCGGTGGTGACGGTGCGGGCCGCGTCGTCGAGGATCAGGCAGGCGAAGTGCGGCCGCCGGGGGCGGCCGCGCACGACGTACCCGAACTGGGCGAGCAGCAGCCGCGCGAGCAGCCGTGCCGCCTCTTCGTGTCCGTGCTCGGGCAGGTCGACGCGGACCCGCAGCGGGTGGTGGACGACGGCCCGCATCGAGAAGGGACGCCCCTCGCCGTCGGGGTCGAAGAAGTCGGCGAAGGCGGGCCGGTCGAGCAGGGCGAGGCGGTCGGCGAGGGCGGGCCCGGGGTCGCCCGGGGTGTGGGACTGGCGGACGCGGGCGTCGAGTTCGCGGCGCATGGCCGAGTGCTCGCCCGCGGCGAGGCCCGCCTGGAGGGCGGCGAGTCCGGCCGGGTCGCCTTCGAGCAGTTCGCGCAGCACGGGGACGGAGGGGAAGCGGCCGTGCAGGGCGCGGTAGGGGCCGAGGAGCTGGGCCAGTGCGGTGGCGGCGCGCTGGGTGCCGACGGCGTCGAGGTCGCCGACCAGGCCCTCGGCGAGGAAGGCGGCCGCCTCGTCGGCGTCGGCGCAGTCCGCGTACAGGTCGATGTCGTGCACGGACGTGGGATCGCCGGGCTTGACCACGACGTCGTAGGAGTCGTCGCTGCCGAGGTCGGTGCCGGCCGCGCACACCGCGACGACCGCGCACTGCCCGGTGAGCGCCCCGAGGGCGAGGGACTCGGCGACGGGCCGCATGAGCCTGCCGGTCTTGCCCGCGCCGGGCGGGCCCACGGCGAGCAGTGAGGTGCCGAGCACGTCGGGTTCGAGGGCGGCGTGGGCGTTGCGCACCTCGTACGGGTTGCGCTGGTCCTGCGCGAAGCGGCCGATCCTGACCTGGCCGACGAGGAGGTCGTGCGTGGCGGTGCGCGCGGGCAGGTCGCGCTGGCCCGAGGGGTGCGTCCAGGCGGCGGCGCCGTGCCGGGCGACCGTGTCGACGAATCCGGCGAGCCCTGCCGGGTCGGTGGCGGCCGTGCGCCAGGCGTGGCCCACCCGGGCGCAGTCGACGTCGTTCATGCGCCCGCTGACCAGCTCGGCGGAGAGCAGGTCGGCGGCCTTGTGGTGGCCGGCCGCGCGCAGCTCGGGCCAGTGGGCGCGGGGGGGTGCGGCGGCGGGGCGGGGCGGGGGCGGCGCGGGGCGCCTGCCGACCGCGGCCCTGACGTCGCGGACCGCCTGCCACCAGCCGCCGATGTGGGCGAAGGGCCACAGGACGGCGGCCGTGATGACCGCGTAGAGGGCGTCGGTGACCACGGGCGAGGTGAAGACGTCGAGGCCGGCGACGAGGGCGACCAGGGAGAAGACGGGATCGGCCACGGGCAGCGGGCGCCAGTCGAGGCCGAGGGCGCTCGGCCAGACGAAGAGCAGGGCGCCGACGGCCGCGACGGAGGCGAGCACGGCACGGGAGGGCTGCGGGCGCCGCATCACGAAGTGGCGGATCGTGTCGGGCCAGGCGCCGAGCCTGCCGACGGTGTAGACGAGCACGCCGAAGACCACTCCGTTGTAGACGATCTTGGCCTCGTCGCCCTGCCACTGCTTGGCCTGCATGCTTCCGGACCAGTACCACTCCCCCGGCGTGAACAGCCTCAGCGGCACCCACTGGTAGGGGACGCCGCCCTGCCGCCACAGCGACCAGAACAGCAGGCCGAGGAAGGTGGAGATGACCAGTCCCACGACGCGCCGCTGGTCGCCGCTCTCGGCGTCCCGTCCCGGCTCCGGGGGCCGGTAGTCCTTGCGCCAGAGGCCCGGCGCGACCTTGGGGCGGGGTGCCGAGAGCCACTCCGCCATGGCGGCGGAGCGCTCGGCTCCGGGCAGCTCCCCCGGCTGCCTCGGCTGCGGCGGGGCGGCGGGGGCGGGGCCGGCAGGTGACGCAGGGCGCGGCGCCGGTACGGCCCGCTGTCCGTCGCGTGCCCCGTGAGTGCCCTCGGTGTCCATGGCCCTTGCCCCCTGACCTGCCGGTCCGTCCGTCGATCCGGGCTCAATCTAGTGCCCGCGCGGGGGGAGTTCACCGTTACGCGGCCGGTCCGCGCGGACCCCCGGGCACCGGTATGTGTCCAAGTCGGACAACGGCACGGCACAATCCCACCCCGATGGAGCATGACCGTCCCCGCGCACCGCCCCTAATCTGCGAAGAAGCCCCCGGCAGCCGCCCAGCCCCCACCCCCAGAACCAGGAGCCCCGCATGAGCGAGATCCCGCAGGAGCGTCGCGTCGTCACCGCCATCCCCGGCCCGAAGTCGCAGGAGCTGCAGGCCCGCCGTACCGCCGTGGTCGCCGGTGGCGTGGGCTCCGTGCTGCCCGTCTTCGCGGCCCGCGCGGGTGGCGGCATCATCGAGGACGTCGACGGCAACCGTCTGATCGACTTCGGCTCCGGCATCGCCGTGACGTCCGTGGGCGCCTCCGCCGAGGCCGTGGTCCGCCGGGCCTCCGCCCAGCTCGCGGACTTCACGCACACCTGCTTCATGGTCACGCCGTACGAGGGGTACGTGGCCGTCGCCGAGGCGCTCGCCGAGCTGACGCCGGGCGACCACGAGAAGAAGTCGGCGCTGTTCAACTCCGGTGCCGAGGCCGTCGAGAACGCCGTCAAGATCGCCCGTGCGTACACCAAGCGCCAGGCCGTCGTCGTCTTCGACCACGGCTACCACGGCCGCACGAACCTCACGATGGCGCTGACCGCCAAGAACATGCCGTACAAGCACGGCTTCGGCCCGTTCGCGCCCGAGGTCTACCGCGTCCCCGTCGCCTACGGCTACCGCTGGCCGACCGGCGCGGAGAACGCCGGTCCCGAGGCCGCCAAGCAGGCCATCGACCAGATCAGCAAGCAGGTCGGCGCCGAGAACGTCGCCGCGATCATCATCGAGCCGGTGCTCGGCGAGGGCGGCTTCATCGAGCCCGCGAAGGGCTTCCTGCCGGAGATCGTGAAGTACGCCAACGACAACGGCATCGTCTTCGTCGCCGACGAGATCCAGTCCGGCTTCTGCCGCACCGGCCAGTGGTTCGCCTGCGAGGACGAGGGCATCGTCCCCGACCTGATCACCACGGCCAAGGGCATCGCGGGCGGTCTGCCGCTCGCCGCCGTCACCGGCCGCGCCGAGATCATGGACGCCCCGCACTCCGGCGGCCTCGGCGGCACCTACGGCGGCAACCCGGTGGCCTGCGCCGGTGCGCTCGGCGCCATCGAGACGATGAAGGAGCTCGACCTCAACGCCAAGGCGAAGGCGATCGAGTCGACGATGAAGGCCCGGCTGACCGCGATGGCCGAGAAGTTCGACATCATCGGCGACATCCGCGGCCGTGGCGCGATGATCGCCATCGAGCTGGTCAAGGACCGCGCGACCAAGGAGCCGAACCCGGAGGCGACCGCCGCCCTGGCCAAGGCCTGCCACGCCGAGGGTCTCCTCGTCCTGACCTGCGGCACGTACGGCAACGTCCTGCGCTTCCTGCCGCCGCTGGTCATCGGCGACGCGCTCCTGGGCGAGGGCATGGACATCATCGAGGGCGCCTTCGCCCGCGTCTGACCGCCGCCCCCGCTCGACGAGGCCCGTACGCACACCCGTACGGGCCTCGCCCATGCCCACGAGCCGGCACCGACGCTTCCCGCCGGGCCTTCCGCACCCCCTCGCACCCGCCCTGACGTGCCTCGTACACGCCCTGACGTGTACGGACACCGCCCCCGAGTGCGCCGCTGACGGCACCGTGCCAACAGGCCATCGTCGGGGCGTGTGAAGAAGGTGTGCGGGCCCCATGTCGGGATGCCGTTGTGCCTGTCGGCTCGCCATCGCCTGCCGTACGGTTTCTGCAGATGAGAGAAACACCCCGCCCGCAGGAGACTGTGGGCGACACCAGGGCGGAGCCTCCCCAGCCCCGCCAGGGTCGTGCCAACGCGCACACACCCGGAGCCTCTGGCTCTGGAACTCCTCACCGATCGGATGGCCGCACGCCCCAAACCCCCCGGGGCGCGCGGCGCCCCGATCACTTCGGCCGCTCCGGAACCACCCCCGTCGCGCCTTCGCACGTAGGCCACGGAGGTCAACCGGGGTAAGGCCGACCGAAGGGCCGGCGCACACCCCCCCTTGCGCCGGCCCTTCGGCATGTCCGCGCCACCGCTTACGGGCGCCTCCGTTCACGGGCCGCCGAGCCTCACTTCCACGACGCCCGCGCGACCGCCGTGGCGGCAGCCGTGGGCGCAGCGGTAGACGAACAGCGGCGGCTCGTCGGGGGCGCGCTTGCCCGGGGCGTGAACGGCCACACCGTCACCGGGGCAGAAGCCGCACTCACCGATGGAGCACGCGGGCGAGAGGTCTTCGGGCCGAGGCCGGGCGGCGGCCCTCATGACGGCAGTTCTCGCGTCGTAGCGGGCAGATGCAGGATCTCGTCCGGCCGCGCCGCGCGGATGTACTCGGGGGAGACATCCCATTCAAGGCCACCACGCGGTGGGCGGCACGCGACGCAGGCCCCGTAGTGCCCCATGACCCTGCCCAGGCGCTGCCTCGCGGTGTCGATCACCAGCGCGCCGATACCCAGGGTGTCGACCACGCGCTTCGCGGCGGCGGCCTTCGGCGTCATCCCGTCCGCATGTCCCGCGCGGATACTGTCGTCCATGTCGGTCTGCTCCTCGGATCGGCCATGCCCGGGGCCGTCAGCACGGTCACCCGGGTCCGTACCTGTCGATGCTTCGATGGCTACGAACCGGGGAGAAGTTGACGTGCGTTGACTACCGTGGACAGTCAGGTCAACGCTTCGTTCGGAGGCCGACCATGACCGAGTTCGCCACCCACGCCCGCGAGGCCCTCGCCGCCCGAGGGATCTCGATACGCCGGGCCGCCCGTCTGCTCAACTTCGACCCTTCGTATCTGTCGCGCGTACTGAACTCGAAGCAAGCGCCGTCCAAGAACCTGGCCCGCGGCATCGATCAGCTCGTAGAGGCAGGGGGCGCACTGGCAGCGTTGGTCAGCGAGCCGGGCTGCTCGCCGGCCCAGCCGCCGTGGGACGCAGCGGACAGCTCGGATGACGATCTGGAAGCCCTGGAACTGGCGCGCCGCGTACGGGCGAGCGACGTGGGGACGGAGACCCTTGACCGACTGGAGGCGGCGTTCGACCGGATGGCCGTTGCCTACCAGACGGCTCAGCCGTCCGCTCTCTTGCGCGACGTACGTCGGCACTCCGCGTACGTGACCAAACTCCTGGACGAGCGGAAGACCCTGAGCGAACACCGCCGCCTGCTCGTACTCGGCGGATGGCTGTCACTGCTCGCGGCTACGCTTCACGTTGATCTCAGAGAGGGCGCCGCCGCCACGGCCCGGCTCCACGCAGCGGCGCTGCTCGCCCAGCATGCGGAGCACTCCGAAATCCACGCCTGGGTGTACGAGACCAAAGCCTGGACCGCCCTCACCGCCGGCGACTACGTGCGTGCCGTCGAACTTTCCCGAGCTGCCCAGGGCATCGCGCCTCGCGGCAGCTCCGCTGAAGTCCAGTCAGCAGCACAGGAAGGCCGAGCGCGTGCCAGGCTCGGGCAGAAGAAGGAAGCTCGCGAGGCCATCGGCCACGTGCATCGGCTCGCCACGACCATGGTCATGCGGGCGCGGCCAGAACATCACTATGTCTACGATCCACGCAAGGCCTTGAGCTACGAGGCCACCACACTGAGTTGGATCGGCGACGCTGCCGCCGAGGCGCCTGCCCGTGAAGTGATCGGACATATCCATCCCGGGACCGCCCCGAGCGAGTGGCCGCGTCGCGTCGTCTCGGCACATCTCGATCTCGCGCTGACATTGCTGTCGCTCGGTCGGCTCGATGAAGCCACCGACGCCGCCGCGAAGGCCATCGCGTCGGGGCGTCTCCTGCCCGCGAATTACTGGCGGGTCCTGGAGATTGTCAGGACGGTCGAAGCGCGCAGGCTCCCCGAGGCGTCGGAGCTCCGCGAGGCGTACGAAGATCTGTGCCCCTAGCGACATCAGCCGTTGCAGCTCACAACGCCCTCAAGCACCCGTAGCAACGCTCCGCGTCGCACCCTCGCGGCGAGGCTTCGCCGGTCCGGCCAGGCAGCCGCGCCCGCCACGCGCGGAGACCCCGAGTACGCGCGTGCGGCCATCCCTGTCAGGCTGTTGACCATGGCCACCTCCCGGGACCCGCAGGACTCGCACACCCCCTGGGCGCCTACCGCGCACGGCGGTAGGCGCCCCGTTCCGGGGCGGTCTTCCCTTCTGCTCTCTCTGTGCGTACTGCTGTTCGCCCTGCTCACCTGGCAGGTCGTCGTCGACGGGCCCTTGCGCCGTGCCGACGAACGCGCCGGACGGGCCCTCGCCGGCAGCCGTTTCCCGGACCGCGCCGCCGAGTTCCTCGCCGACCTCGGCCATCTCGCGGTGGCCGGGCCGGTGCTCGCCGTGGTCCTCGCGTACGTGGCCTGGCGGGGGCGCCGGGCCGGGGCGTACCGCTGGTGGCTGCCGCCGGCGGCAGCGGCCGGCGCGATGGTCCTGGTCCCCCTGCTCGTCGTCCCCCTCAAGGCGGCCGTCGCCCGCCCGGGACCGCCGGGCATGGCGGGCGACGGCTACTACCCCTCGGGGCACACGGCGACGGCCACCGTCGCCTACGGAGCCGCGGCCCTGCTCCTGCTGCCCCTCGTGCGCGGCGCGTACGGCCGCCGCGCACTGCTCATCGGCTGCGCCGCGCTGAACCTGGGGGTCGGCTACGGCCTCGTGCGGCGCGGCTACCACTGGCCCCTCGACGTCGTGGGGAGCTGGCTGCTCCTCGCGATGCCGCTGTGGGCCATGGTGTGGGTGACCGGGCGGCACGGGACGCGGCTCAGCCGAAGTAGGCGTCGAAGTTCCTGGAGAACTCCTGGCCGTTGAAGCGGTCCCAGTTGATCGACCAGGTCATGAGGCCCCGCAGGTCGGGCCAGGTGCCGTGGGTCTTGTACGGGCCGCAGTCCCGGCCCTTCGTCAGACAGTCCAGGGCCTTGTTGACCTCGGCCGTGGAGACGTGGCCGTTGCCCGCGTGGACCGAGGCGGGCATGCCGATCGCCACCTTCCGCGGGGGCAGCGCCGGAAAGACGTTGTTCTTGTCGCCCGCGACGGGGAAGCCGGTCAGCAGCATGTCCGTCATCGCGATGTGGAAGTCCGCGCCGCCCATGAAGTGGTACTGGCCGTCCAGGCCCATGATCGGCCCCGAGTTGTAGTCCTGGACGTGCAGCAGCGTGAGGTCGTCGCGCAGGGCGTGGATGACCGGGAGGTACGCGCCGGCGCGCGGGTCCTGGCCGCCCCACTTGCCGGTTCCGTAGAACTGGTGCCCGAGCTGCACGAAGAAGGTCTCCGGGGCCATCGTCAGCGTGAAGCCGGAGCCGTACTTGGTCTTGAGGGTCTTCAGCGCCGAGATCAGGTTCACGATGACCGGGGTCTTCGGGTTCTTGAAGTCGGTGTCATCGGCGTTCAGCGAGAGCGAGTGGCCCTCGAAGTCGATGTCCAGGCCGTCGAGTCCGTACTCGTCGATGATGGCCGAGACGGAGGAGACGAAGGTGTCGCGGGCCTGCGCGGTCTTCAGCTGCACCTGGCCGTTCTGGCCGCCGATGGAGATGAGGACCTTCTTGCCCGCGGCCTGCTTCGCCTTGACGGCCGCCTTGAACTCGGTCTTCGTCTCCACGTTCGGGCACTCGGCCCTGGGGCACAGGTCGAAGCGGATGTCGCCGGAGGTCGCGGTGGTCGGCTCACCGAAGGCGAGGTCGATGATGTCCCAGCTGTCGGGGGTGTCCGCGAGGCGGGTGTAGCCGGAGCCGTTGGCGAAGCTGGTGTGCAGATAGCCAACGAGGGTGTGGTCGGCGACGGCCTCCGCCCGTGCGGGGGACTCGGCGTCGGCCTTCGCCCGTGCGGGGGACTCGGCGACGGGAGCCGCCGTGGCTCCGGCGGTGGTCAGGCCGGACGCGGTGAGCGCGCAGGCAAGGGCCGAGGCCACGGCGATTCTTCGCAGGCCGCACAGGGGGGAACGCGACGGGGAACGGTCCACTTCTGCCTCCGGGACGGGGTGGGGTGGAGGTGCTCGGGTGGTGGATACGCGCCCCGCCAACTTGGTCCAGACCAATGCCGGTGTCAATACCTTCGGCACTTTCGGCGTGGCCCGCACGTCGCCTCAGCTGTCGAAGCCGAGCCCCAGTTTGTCCATCGTCTTCAGCCAGAGGTTCCGGCTGCCGCCGTGGGCGTCGGCGCGGGCCAGTGACCACTTCGTCAGCGCGACACCCGTCCAGGCGAACGGCTCCGGCGGGAACGGCAGCGGCTTCGTCCGCACCATCTCCAGGTCCGTACGCTCCGTGCGCTCACCGGAGAGCAGGTCCAGCATCACGTCGGCGCCGAACCGGGTCGCGCCGACGCCGAGGCCCGTGTACCCGGCCGCGTACGCGACGCGCCCCTTGTGCGCGGTGCCGAAGAAGGCCGAGAAGCGCGAGCACGTGTCGATCGCGCCGCCCCACGCGTGCGTGAAGCGGACCCCCTCCAGCTGCGGGAAGCAGGTGAAGAAGTGCTCGGCGAGCTTCGCGTACGTCTCGGGGCGGTCGTCGTACTCGGCGCGCACCTTGCCGCCGAACGGATAGATCGCGTCGTAACCGCCCCACAGGACGCGGTTGTCGGCGGTCAGCCGGAAGTAGTGGAACTGGTTGGCGCTGTCGCCGAGGCCCTGCCGGTTCTGCCAGCCGATCGCGGCGAGCCGGTCGTCGGTCAGGGGCTCGGTCATCAGCGCGTAGTCGTAGACCGGCACGGTGTAGGAGCGCAGGCGCTTGACCAGCGAGGGGAAGACGTTCGTGGCGAGCGCGACCTGGCGGGCGAAGACCCTGCCGTAGGGGGTGCGGATCGCCATGCCCGCGCCGGCGGAGGCCAGGTCGAGGGCGGGCGTGTGCTCGTAGAGGCGGACGCCCTTGTCCAGGCAGGCCCGCTTCAGGCCCCACGCCAGCTTCGCCGGGTTCAGCATGGCGACGCCCTCGCGGTCCCAGAGGCCGCCGAGGAAGGTCGGCGAGTCGACGTGCTCGCGCAGGGCGTCCGCGTCGAGCAGCTCGGCGCCGCCGGCCAGGCCGTGGGCGGCCATCTCCTCGTACGTCTCGCGGAGTTCGGCCATCTGGTGCGGCTCGGTGGCGACGTCGATCTCGCCGGTGCGCTCGAAGTCGCAGTCGATGGAGTAGCGCTCGACGGCCGCCTCGATCTCGTCGAGGTTGCGCGCGCCGAGCTCCTCCAGCTTCGCGATCTCGTCGGGCCAGCGGGAGAGTCCATTGCTGAAGCCGTGCGTGAGGGAGGCGGCGCAGAAGCCGCCGTTGCGGCCGGAGGCGGCCCAGCCCGCCTCGCGGCCCTCGACGAGGACCACCTCGCGGCTCGGGTCGCGCTCCTTGGCGATGAGCGCGGTCCACAGGCCGCTGTAGCCGCCGCCGACGACCAGGAGGTCGCAGCGGTCGTCGCCGGTGAGGGCGGGCTCGGGGGCGGGCCTGCCGGGGTCGTCGAGCCAGTACGAGAGGGGCTTGGCGTCGGAGAGTGACGTGGTCCAGCGGGTCATGGCGCGAGGGGCCATGATTTCCACTCCTTAGGTAACGGTAGAGGCGCAAGAGCCGTGGTGGCGCTATTTCGCCTGTTTGTTGCGGCGCTTGCCGGCCAGCATTCCGGTGAGCACCAGGAGCACGGCGACGAGGAACATCGCCGTACCGATCACATTGATCTGAACGGGCGTGCCCCGCTGCGCCGATCCCCAGACGAACATGGGGAAGGTCACGGCCGAGCCCGCGTTGAAATTCGTGATGATGAAATCGTCGAAGGAGAGCGCGAAGGCGAGCAGGGCGCCCGACGCTATGCCGGGTGCCGCGATCGGCAGCGTGACCCTCAGGAAGGTCTGCACGGGACCGGCGTAGAGGTCCTGCGCGGCCTGTTCCAGGCGGGGGTCCATCGACATGACGCGCGCCTTGACGGCGGTCACCACGAAGCTGAGGCAGAACATGATGTGGGCGATGAGGACCGTCCAGAAGCCGAGCTGGGCGCCCATGTTGAGGAACAGGGTGAGCAGCGAGGCGGCCATGACGACCTCGGGCATCGCCATCGGCAGGAAGATCAGCGAGTTGACGGCGCCGCGCGCGCGGAAGCGGTAGCGCACCAGGGCGAAGGCGATCATCGTGCCGAGCACGGTCGCGCCGATCGTCGCCCAGGCGGCGATCCGCAGGCTCAACGAGAGCGACCCGCACATGTCGGCGACGCCGCACGGGTCCTTCCAGGCGTCGAGCGAGAACTCCTGCCAGGAGTAGTTGAAGCGCCCCTTCGGCTTGTTGAAGGAGAATACGGTGACGACGATGTTCGGCAGCAGGAGATAGCCGAGCGTGAAAAGGCCCGCGATGACGACGAGATTGCGGCGCAGCCAACGGAGAACAGCGGCCATCAGAGGAGATCCTCCGTCCCCGACTTGCGGATGTAGAAGGTCACCATGAAGAGAATGGCGGCCATGAGGATGAAGGAGAGAGCGGCGGCCGTCGGATAGTCGAGGACGCGCAGGAACTGCGTCTGGATGACGTTGCCGACCATGCGGGTATCGGTCGAACCGAGCAGGTCCGCGTTCACGTAGTCGCCCGCCGCCGGGATGAAGGTGAGCAGCGTGCCGGAGACGACGCCCGGCATGGAGAGCGGGAGCGTCACCTTGCGGAACGTCGTGGACGGCTTGGCGTAGAGGTCGCCCGCGGCCTCGTGCAGCCGCCCGTCGATGCGCTCCAGGGAGGTGTAGAGCGGCAGGATCATGAACGGCAGGAAGTTGTACGTGAGGCCGCAGATCACCGCCAGCGGGGTGGCGAGGACCCGGTCGCCCGCCGTGACGCCCAGCCAGCTCGTGACGTCGAGGACGTGCAGGGAGTTGAGGGCGCCCACGACGGGGCCGCCGTCCGCGAGGATCGTCTTCCAGGCCAGCGTACGGATGAGGAAGCTGGTGAAGAACGGCGCGATGACGAGTACGAGGACGACGCTGCGCCAGCGTCCGGCGCGGAACGCGATGAGGTAGGCGAGCGGGTAGCCGAGCAGCAGGCACAGGACGGTGGCGGCGCCCGCGTAGAGCACCGAGCGCAGGAACTGCGGCCAGTAGTCGGTGAGCGCTTCCCAGTAGGTGGCGAAGTGCCAGGTGACCTTGAAGCCCTCTTCGAGCGACCCGGTCTGTACGGACGTCGAGGCCTGGTAGACCAGCGGGAGCGCGAAGAAGACGATCAGCCAGAGGATGCCGGGGAGCAGCAGCCAGTAGGGGACGAGGCGCCCGCGCTTGCGGGGCCCGCGCGCGGGGCGTTCGCCCGCGGTGGGTTCGTCCGCGGCGGGGGTCTTCGGTGGGGGTGGTGCGTCGGTCGCGGTCGTCATGCGGAGGCGTCCTCCTCGACCTTCTCGACGCCCGCCGAGCCCGTTGTCCCAGCAAGCAGGGACTGGGCGGCGTCGAGTCCGAAGGTGTGCGCCGGGTTCCAGTGCAGGACGACTTCGGCGCCGGGGACGAGGCGGGTGTCGCGCTCGATGTTCTGCGCGTACACCTCGAAGGACGGGCAGACCGGGCTGTGCACGACGTACTGCGTGGACACGCCGATGAAGCTGCTGTCGGCTATGCGTCCCGTGATGCGGTTGCGGCCCTCGGGGATCTGCCCGGCGTCGTCGGCGTGGGTGAGGGAGATCTTCTCGGGGCGTACGCCGGCCAGGACCTTGCCGCCGGCCGCGGTGGGGCCCGTACATCGCGCCACGGGCAGCGTCAGTTCGCAGTCGCCCGCCTTGAGGACCAGGTCGTCGCCGCGGGAGGCACCCCCTTGGATGTCCGCCTCGATGAAGTTGGAGGTGCCGAGGAAGTTGGCGACGAACGTGGTCCGCGGGTTCTCGTAGAGGTCGGCGGGGGCGCCGAGCTGCTCGACGCGGCCGCCGTTCATCACGGCCACGGTGTCGGCCATCGTCATGGCCTCCTCCTGGTCGTGCGTGACGTGCACGAAGGTGATGCCGACCTCGGTCTGGATGCGCTTGAGCTCCAGCTGCATCTGGCGGCGCAGCTTCAGGTCGAGGGCGCCGAGCGGCTCGTCGAGCAGGAGCACCTTGGGGTGGTTGATGAGCGCGCGGGCGACGGCCACGCGTTGCTGCTGGCCGCCGGAGAGCTGATGGGGTTTCTTGCGGGCCTGCTCGCCGAGCTGGACGAGGTCGAGCATCTCGCCGACCTTGTTCTTCACGGACTTGATGCCGCGGCGGCGCAGGCCGAAGGCGACGTTCTCGAAGATGTCCAGGTGCGGGAAGAGCGCGTACGACTGGAAGACGGTGTTCACGGGCCGCTTGTACGGGGGCAGTGCCGTGACGTCCTGGTCCCCCAGGTGGACCGTCCCTGAGCTGGGTTCCTCCAGGCCCGCGATCATGCGGAGCGTGGTGGTCTTCCCGCACCCGGACGCCCCGAGCAGCGCGAAGAACGAGCCCTGCGGCACGGTGAGGTCGAGCGGTCGCACGGCGGTGAACGACCCGTAGGTCTTGCTGATGCCGGTCAGACGGACGTCGCCGCCGTGTTCTGGTGCAGTGGTCATGGTGAGGTCCAGGAGTCGAGAGGGCGGAACGGAAGGCGCCCTGTTTCGGGGGCGCGGGGAACGGCGCGACAAGCCACGACGGACCGGCGGCCAGAAGACGGCCCCGTACCTGCCAAGAACTACTAGGCGCCCGTGAGCTTCGCGAACTTCTCCTCGTACGCGGTCTCTTCCTTCGGCGTGAGCGACCGGAAGGCCCGGGACTTCGCCTTCATCTCCGCGTCGGGAAGGATCAGGGGGTTGGCCGCGGCGTCCTTGTCGATCTTCGCGAGCGCGCCCCGGACCCCGTCCACGGGACAGACGTAGTTGATGTACGCCGCGAGGCGGGCGGCGGGTTCCGGCTCGTAGTAGTAGTCGATGAGCCGCTCGGCGTTGCTCTTGTGGCGCGACTTGTTCGGGACGAGGAGGTTGTCCGTCGACGTGATGTAGCCCTGGTCCGGGATGTGGAAGCCGACGTCCGGGTTGTCGGCCTGGAGCTGCACGATGTCACCGGCCCAGCCCAGACAGGCGGCGATGTCGCCCTTGTCGAGGTCCGAGGTGTAGTCGTTGCCGGTGAAGCGGCGGATCTGCTTCTTGTCGACGGCCTTCTGGAGGCGGGCGATGGCCGCGTCGAAGTCGTCGTCGGTGAAGTCCGCGGGGTCCTTGCCCATGTCGATGAGCGTCATGCCGACGCTGTCGCGCATCTCGGAGAGGAACCCGACGCGCCCCCTCAGCTTGGGGTCGTCGAGGAGCTGCGACACCGAGGTGATCTCCTTACCGCCGGTCGCCTTCTTGTTGTAGGCGATGACGGTGGAGATGCCGGTCCACGGGTACGAGTACGCCCTGCCCGGGTCCCAGTCGGGGTTCCTGAACTGGGCGGAGAGGTTGGTGTACGCGTGCGGCAGGTTGGCGGGGTCCAGCTTCTGCACCCATCCGAAGCGGATGAGCCGGGCGGCGAGCCAGTCCGTGACACAGATGAGGTCGCGGCCGGTGTCCTGGCCCGCGGCGAGCTGCGGCTTGACCTTGCCGAAGAACTCGACGTTGTCGTTGATGTCCTCGGTGTACTTGACCGTGATCCCGGTACGCCTGGTGAACGCCTCCAGGGTGGGCCGCCGGTTCTCGTCCTTCTCGTCGACGTCCATGTACTCGGTCCAGTTGGAGAAGGTGAGCCGCTTCTCCTTGGCCGAGTGGTCCTCGGACGACACGTCGCCCTGCCCCTTGCCCGCCGCGGGGATGCCGCAGGCGCTCAGGGCGCCGACCCCGCCGACGGCGAGCGCGCCGCCGGTGGAGGCGCGCAGCAGGGAACGGCGGGTCAGTGAGCCCCTGCCGTCGCGCGGGCCGCGGTGCAGGGCGGCCAGTTCGGCCGGGGCGGGCTCGTAGTGCTCCATACGCGTGGTTGCCCTTTCGGGTGGGAAGGCGGCCGCTGGTCAGGCGGTCTTGCGGCCCCTCGGCCATGGCCTGGGTTATCGGTCCCCGAAGATCGTGCGGTGCCAGTCCTTGCGGACCACCGCGGTGTTGTCGAACATGACGTGCTTGACCTGGGTGTACTCCTCGAAGGAGTACGCGGACATGTCCTTGCCGTAGCCGGATGCCTTGTAGCCGCCGTGCGGCATCTCGCTGAGGATCGGGATGTGGTCGTTGATCCAGACGCAGCCGGCCTTGATCTCGCGGGTGGCGCGGTTGGCACGGAACACGTCGCGGCTCCAGGCGGAGGCGGCGAGCCCGTAGGGGGTGTCGTTGGCGAGCCGGATGCCCTCGTCGTCGCCGTCGAAGGGCAGGACGACGAGGACGGGCCCGAAGATCTCGGACCGCACGACCTCGCTGTCCTGCGCGGCGTCCGCGATGAGGGTGGGCTTGTAGTAGGCGCCCGGGTGCTTCGGCGCCTCGCCGCCGGTCACCACGCGCGCGGAGGAGCGGGCCCGGTCGACGAAACCGGCGACGCGGTCGCGGTGCGCGTGCGAGATGAGCGGTCCGAGGTCGGTCGCCGGGTCGAACGGGTCGCCGAGCCGCACGGTCTCCATGAGGTCGGCGACGCCCTGGACGAAGGCTTCGTAGAGCGGCCTCTGCACGTACGCGCGCGTGGCGGCCGTGCAGTCCTGCCCGGTGTTGATGAGCGCACCGGCGACCGCGCCGTGCACGGCGGCGTCGAGATCGGCGTCGTCGAACACGACGAAGGGCGCCTTGCCGCCGAGCTCTAGGTGGAGCCGCTTGACGGTGGCGGTGGCGATCTCGGCGACGCGCTTGCCGACGCCCGTGGACCCGGTGAAGGAGGTCATGGCGACGTCGGGGTGGCCGACGAGGTGCTCACCGGCGTCCTGGCCCGCGCCGGAGACGATGTTGACGACGCCGTCGGGGATACCGGCCTCGGTGGCGGCACGCGCGAAGAGCAGCGAGGTGAACGGGGTCAGCTCGGCGGGCTTGAGGACGATGGTGTTGCCGGCCGCGATCGCCGGGAGCACCTTCCAGGCGGCCATCTGGAGCGGGTAGTTCCAGGGCGCGATGGACCCGACGACACCGATGGGCTCACGGCGTACGTACGAGGTGTGGTCGCCGGAGTACTCACCGGCCGACTGGCCCTGGAGATGCCGGGCCGCGCCCGCGAAGAAGGCGGCGTTGTCGACGGTTCCGGGGACGTCGAACTCCCGGCTCAGTTTGATCGGCTTGCCGCACTGCAACGACTCGGCCAGCGCGAACTCCTCGGCGCGCTCGGCGAGCACGCCCGCGAAGCGGTGCATGGCGTCGGAGCGCTCACCGGGGGTGGCCCCCGCCCAGCCGGGGAACGCCTCGGCCGCGGCGGCCACGGCGGCGTCCACGTCGGCTCTTCCGGCGAGTTCGTACGAGAACACGTCATCGCCCGTGGCGGGGTCGACGACGGCGTGAGTGCGCCCCGACGTCCCCCTGGTCAGGCGCCCGGCGATGTACTGGGCGCCGTCCGCGAAATGGTCCTGCGCCTGGAAGTTGTGCATGACGCTCTCCTCCGCCGCACGCCCCGTCCTACGGGGCCCGGCGTAGCTCCAGATCGATTTGAGTGCCGATCCTGACAGAGCAGTTAATGCCCAACAAGTGATTCCGTTGTTGCCTTTTGGTTACGCGACGGAATCTGTCGACCAGGTGTCGAGTCGTCCCGGAAAACCCAGGACGGAATGTCAGTGGTGCGTGCCGGACGCGCGTGCATGACGGAGATCGCCGGGGAGCGGCCGGGCCGAGCCTGCTAGGCGTTCGCCGAGAGTGGGGCCGTATGGGGCGGGCCGCCGGGCGCACCCGCGTCGTCGTCCCACTCCCCCGCCGACCCCACGATCAAGAAGACCAGCAGGGCCGAGCCCAGCACGATGCCGGCCGCCCCGCAGATGATCCCGGCCAGGGCCTGGCCACCGTTCGTCGCCTCGCCGCGCTTCGCCTTGCCGCGGCCCACCACGCCGAAGATCATCGCGAGGATGCCGAGGACGATGGCCAGCGGCCACAGGCAGAAGCCGACCGCCGAGATGATGCCGAGGACGAGTGCGGCGACGCCTATGCCGTTCGAGGGCGCCATCGGCATGGCGGGCCAGCCGTATCCCGGCGGTCCGCCGGGCATGCCCTGCCCCGGATAGCCGTATCCGGGGTGCCCGTACCCCGGGTGCCCGTATCCGGGGTACCCGCCCCCGCCCGGTGGCCCCTGCTGCCCCGGAAACGCGGGAGGTCCCTGCTGTCCCGGATGACCGGCGAAGCCCCCGTACCCGTACGGCATGGGCATGGGCATGGGCGTCTGCCCCGGCCCCTCAGGCGAAACCGGAGGCGGCGGCACCGGCTCGCCGGGCGCCGCGAAAGGGTTGGCCGCACCGGGAGGCGGCACGGGCCCCGCAGGAACCGGCGGGGCCCAGGGCCCCTGCTTCGGCGGCGGAACCGCGTCCTCCGGCGGCGGCGCCCAGGGGTCCCGCTCCCCCGGCGCCCCCGCGCCGTCCTCGGGCATGGCGGACATGACGACCCCTTCTTTCGTACGTTCCGTCATGCTACGGCCCTCGCTTCGCCCCCACGCCCCGCGGCCTACGATGATCCCGACCCATCGATCAGCCGATCAAGCCCGTTCCTGGGGAGGAACCGTGACCGACCAGCAGCCCGCAGCCGCGGCGACGAAGCCGACACAGCAACCCGCGGGCATGGCCCCGGCCATGCCCACGCCCGCACCGGGTCTCGCGCGAGACCCGCACGCCTTCATCGCAGGGCTGCCCAAGGCGGAACTGCACGTGCACCACGTCGGCTCGGCCTCCCCCCGCATCGTCTCCGAGCTCGCCGCCCGGCACCCCGACTCGGCCGTGCCGACCGACGCCGAGGCGCTCGTCGACTACTTCACGTTCACGGACTTCGCCCACTTCATCCAGGTCTACCTCTCCGTGGTGGACCTGATCCGCACCCCGGACGACGTCCGCCTGCTCACCTACGAGGTGGCCCGTGACATGGCCCGGCAGAACGTCCGCTACGCCGAGCTGACCATCACCCCGTACTCCTCCGTCCGCCGCGGCATCGAGGACCGCGCCTTCATGGACGCCATCGAGGACGCCCGCACGGCCGCCGAGAAGGAGTTCGGCACCGTACTGCGCTGGTGCTTCGACATCCCCGGCGAGGCCGGGCTCACCTCCGCCGAGGAGACGCTGCGGCTCGCCGTCACCGACACGCTGCGCCCCGAGGGCCTGGTCTCCTTCGGCCTCGGCGGGCCCGAGATCGGCGTGCCGCGCCCGCAGTTCAAGCCGTACTTCGACCAGGCCATCGCGGCGGGCCTGCACTCGGTGCCGCACGCGGGCGAGACCACGGGCCCGGAGACCGTCTGGGACGCCCTGAACCACCTGGGCGCCGAGCGCATCGGCCACGGCACCACGTCCGCCCAGGACCCGAGACTCCTCGCCCACCTCGCCGAGCGCGGCATCCCGCTGGAGGTCTGCCCGACCTCGAACATCGCGACCCGCGCCGTCCGCACCCTCGACGAGCATCCGCTGAAGGAGTTCGTCGCGGCCGGGGTGACGGTGACGATCAACTCCGACGACCCGCCGATGTTCGGCACCGACCTCAACAACGAGTACGCGGTCGCGGCCCGCCTCCTCGGCCTCGACGAGCGCGGTATCGCCGCCCTGGCGAAGAACGCCGTCGAGGCCTCCTTCCTCGACCCGGCGGGCAAGGCCAGGATCGCCGCCGAGATCGACACGTACACGGAGACATGGCTCGCCGTGTGATCACGGCAGCACAATGGGGCCATGCGCAACGTGACTGCTGTGGCCCACCGAGGCGATCCCTACCGCGTCCGCGAGAACACCCTCCCGTCCCTGCGCTCCGCACTGCGGCGGGGCGCGGACGCGGTGGAGATCGACGTCCGTCTGAGCGGTGACGGCGTGCCCGTCCTGCTGCACGACCCGACGCTCAAGCGCCTGTGGGGGTGCGAGCGCCCAGTCTCGGTGCTGTCCGCCGCCGAGCTCGACGGCCTCACCGAGGGCGGCCTGCCGACGCTCGCGGCGGCCCTCGCCGCCACCGACGGGCACCGCGTCATGATCGACCTGCCGGGCGCGACGGCCGAGGCGGTGCGCACGGTCGTCGGCGTCGTCGCGGAGTGCGGGGCCGCCGAGCGGGTGTACTACTGCGCGGGCGGCGACACGATGCTCGCCGTGCGCGACGCCGACCCGGGCGCGGAGATCGCGCTGACCTGGACGACGCTCGCCCCGCCGCGCCGCGTCCTGCTCGACGCGGTGAAGCCGCGCTGGCTCAACTACCGCTTCCCGCTGGTCGACCGCGAACTCGCCTTCGACGTGCACCGCATGGGCTGCCTCGTGTCGGCCTGGACCCCGGACACCCGCCGCTCGATGCGCCGCCTGATCGACGCGGGCGTCGACGCCATCACCACCAACCGCATCGACGTCCTGGAGTCCCTGCGCACGCCGTGACCCATCGGGGTACCCGTGCCGGATGAGCGAGATACTGGTGGGGACCTGTTCGTGGACGGACCGCGCGCTGCTGGCCAGTGGCTGGTATCCGAAGGGCCTGAAGGACGCCGAGGGACGCCTGCGCCACTACGCGGGCCGCTTCCCGCTCGTCGAAGTCGACTCCACTTACTACGCGCTGCCCAGTGAGAGCACCTGCCGCTCCTGGGCGGAGCGCACGCCGGACGGCTTCCGCTTCGACGTGAAGGCCTTCTCCCTCCTCACCGGCCACCCGACCCGTCAGGCCGCGCTCCCCGCCGACCTGCGGGACCGGCCGGTGGGCCCCGAGCTGCTCGACACCGTCTGGCAGCGCTTCGACGACGCCCTCGCGCCCCTGCGGGAGGCGGGCCGTCTCGGCACCCTCCTCTTCCAGTACCCGCCGTGGTTCGCGCCCGGCCCCCGGGCCGAGCGGACGCTGGCCGAGTGCGCGAAGCGCGCCGCGGGCCGGCCACTGGCCGTGGAGTTCCGGCACCCCGACTGGTGGCGCGAGGACCGCGGCGCGCGCACCGCAGCGCTCCTGTCCGACCTCGGCATGGCCGCGGTGGCGGTGGACACGGCTCAGGGACTGCCGCGTTCGATGCCTGCCGTGGCTCCGGTCACCGTGGACCGGCTCGCGGTGATCCGCTTCCACGGACGCAGCCCGGCCTGGGGCAACGGCTCCAAGGAGGACAAGTTCCGCCATGCCTACGCGGACGCGGAGCTGGCCGAGTGGCTCCCCCGCGTACGGACGATGTCCGAGCGGGCCGAGGAGCTCCACGTCCTGTTCAACAACTGCTGCGCGGACGCGGCCGTGCGCGCGGCGGAGTCGATGACGCGCCTGCTCGGCTCGGGCTCCCGCGGCTCCGGCGGCTCCGGCGGCTACGGCCCCTAGGGGACACCCCTGCCAATACCCCGGACGGGCCGGGACGTTGACCCCTGAGACGGTACGGGGATCACCCCCTCCGCACCGACGATCCGCGGCGCCCGCCCGCTCACCAGGATGGGAGAACCGAACACCGGCCGATCCAGGAGTCCCCGTGCCGCTGCCCACCCGTGCCGCCATCGCCGCCGCCATCGCGCTCGGCCTCACCGCGGCCGTGGCCGCCCCCGCGCTCGCGCAGGCCCCGAGCGCGCCCGTCGCGGCGGCGGTGTCCCACCCGGCGCCCCTCGCGCGGGCCGACGCGAACGCCCCCGACGGCAAGGCACTGCGCCAGGCGATCGCGGGGCTCCCCAACCCCGACGCGACCGCCGCGCTCGTGCGGGTCGGCGGCCGACACGGAACCTGGCGCGGCAGTTCCGGCGTGCACGACCTGGTCACGCACCGCAAGGCCGACCCGCACGGCCGGTTCCGGGCCGGTTCCACGACCAAGATCGTGACGGCGGCCGTGACGCTGCAACTGGCCGCGGAGGGCAGCCTGGACCTCGACGCCCCGCTCCAGCAGTACATGCCGGACCTGTTCAAGAAGACGAAGGACGGGAGCAAGGACGGGAACGGCGAAGACTTCGCCCCCATCCCCATCCGCACCCTGCTCAACTACACCAGCGGCCTCAGGTCGGGCGACGGCTTCGACGACGAGTTCGCGCACCGCTACGACACGCTGGACCCGCGGACCGTCGTCGCCTCCGCCATCGCCAAGGGCCCCGAGCATGATCCGGGTGACGAGCAGCACTACCGCAACATCGGCTACACCGTCCTCGGCCTGCTGATCGAGCGGGTCACCGGCGACTCGTGCGCCCATCAGGCGGCCCAGCGGATCTTCGGGCCCCTGCGCATGCGCGACACGTACTTCCCCGGCACCGATCCCCGTATCCGTGGCCCGCACAACCGCGGCTACCAGACGATGAAGCGGGCGGACGGCACCACGCATCTCGTCGACGTCACGGAGTGGAACCAGTTCGACCGCTTCGCGGCGGGCGACATGATCTCCTCCACGGCGGACCTGGAGGCCTTCACCCAGGCGCTGTTCGCCGGCGAGGTGGTGCCGCGGCCGCAGCTCAAGGAGATGTTCACGCTGCCCCGCCTGGCACCCGGCGCTCCCGACCCCGTCTTCGGCGCGGGTCTCCAGTACATGAAGATCGACGGCCGGAACATCTGGCTGAAGACCGGCTCCCGCTACGGCTACACGAACATGATCGCCACCACCGAGGACGGCTCCCGCACCTTGGTCTACTCGGTCAACGCGACGGACGCGAAGGGCAAGACCATGAACCCGGTCGCCCACCGCATCGCAGAGGCAGCACTCAACTGAGACCCGCCGTGCCGCGGCTTCACAACCCCGCCAGCGCGTTCCACCGTCTCGCGAACTCCGGGCGTTCCTTCGATGTGATGTCTCGGGCTATGGCGAGGCGGGTGCGCATCGTGTCGTCCGGGAAGATCAGGGGGTCTTCCGCGAGGGCTGCCAGGTCCTTGTCCTTGGAGGAGGCGAGGACGTCGCGGGCGGCCGGGACGGGGCAGACGTAGTTGACCCAGGCGGCCAGTTCCGCGGCGACCTCGGGGTCGTAGTAGTGGTCGATGAGCTTCTCGGCGTTGCGCTTGTGGCGAGCCAGGTTGGGCACCATCAGGGACTCGGCCCAGAGCTCGGCGCCCTCCTCGGGGACGACGAACTCGATGTCCGGGTCGTCCGCCTGGAGCTGGATGACGTCGCCGCTGTACGCCTGGCAGGCCAGGACGTCGCCACTGGAGAGGTCCTTGATGTAGTCGTTGCCGGTGAAGCGGCGGATGTGGTGGCTGTCCACCATCTTCTCGACCTTGTCGCACATCCGGTGGAAGTCGTCGGCCGTCCAGGCGCGGATGTCGACACCATCGCCCTGGAGCAGCAGCGCGAACGCCTCGTCGAGGCCGGAGAGGAGTGTCACCCGGCCCTTCAGGTCGTCGGCCCACAGGTCGGAGACCTGCTTGATCTCCCGGCCCACCTCGCGTCTGTTGTACGCGATACCGGTGATGCCCGACTGCCAGGGCACGGTGTACTTCCGTCCCGGGTCGAAGCGCGGGGAACGCAGCAGCGGGTCCAGGTACTTCGTGACGTTGGGCCGGCGCGCGCGGTCCATTTCCTGGACCCAGCCCAGGCGTACGAAGCGCGCGCACATCCAGTCGCTGATGACGATGAGGTCGCGGCCGGTGTCCTGGTGGTTCATCAGGGACGGGCTGATCTTGCCGAAGAACTCGTCGTTGTCGTTGATCTCCTCCGTGTAGCGGACGTCGATCCCGGTCCGCTTCTCGAAGGCCTCCAGCGAGGGTCGCTCGGAGGTGTTCTCGTCGTCGGTGTCTATGTACAGCGGCCAGTTCGAGAACGTCAGCCTCTTGTCGCGGGCCGAGCGGTCGGCCGCCGACCGCTCGGCCGGTGCGATGTACGCGGCGGGCACACCGCATCCCGCGAGCGTGCCGACGGCCGCGCCACCGCCCAGGGCTCGCAGCAGGGACCGGCGGGAGACGAAGGAGGCTCTGGGGTTCGCTGGCACCCCGGCAGCATGCGCCCCCGCGCCCGCGCCGGACAATGGACGCTGCGTCGAGCCCGCCGAGCCTGAGCCGACACCCTGTCGATCACCGCGCCGCCGTACGGCTCACTCGGCGGGCTCCAGCCATGCCGCCAGGTCCCCCGCCGTGACGCGCTCCAGCGGCCCGGCGTCGACCGGCCCCGGGTAGAGGCGGTACACCGTGCCGGACGTGGCCGTCTCCGCTCCCGGCAACTCGCCGTGCAGCAGGGCGAGAAGGGCCCGGCGTCCCGCCTGCTCCGGCTCGGCGCGGAGCGCGTCCGGCTCCCAGCCCTCGCGGATGCGCAGGGCGAAGTCGGCGCGGGGCTCGTCGTGGGCGCGGCGGTAGCCCCGCAGGACGTGACCGTGCCCGCGGACGTACACGTCCCCGTCGGTGCGGGCCGCCGCCGTCCAGCACGCCAGGTCCCACAGGGTGGCCCGGCCGCCCGGCAGGAAGACGTCGAGGAGGTCGTGGCCGAGGCGCCCGAGCTGCTTGCGGTAGCGCCACACGTCGTGATCGACGCCGGCCGTGGCGAGGGTGACGTCCGCCCACCAAGCGCGGCGCGCCCGCAGGTCGACGACCATCGGCACGGTCAGCTTCGCGTCACCCGCGAGGTCGAAGCGCTGGCGGATGGTCCGCGGGTCGTACCTCGCACGCGTCTTGCCCTCCACCGCCATGAACCCCGCGAAGGCGTCCGGCAGTTCGTCGAAGGGCACGTCGTTGTACGAGATGACGGCCGGCACGACGAACCGCACCCCGGCGGCCGCCAGCCGCGGCAGGTCGAGGTCCAGGTACTCGGTGGCGCCGTGCGGGGCGGGCGCCGAGGTCAGGTCGCCGGAGTGCCGGGCGGCGCCGCCCCCGTACTCCAGGTGCGTGTAGTCGCACAGGCCCACGAACCGCCACAGGTCGTCGTAGAGCGCGACGGACAGGTCGAGGTCGACACGCGTGCCCTTGGGCTGGAGCCAGTGCAGGAAGAGCCGCACGGTCTCGCTGTCCGCGGGCATGGGCAGCGAGCTGCCGCGCGGCACGGCGATCAGCGAGGCCGCGGAGGCACGTTCGGCGAACGGCACGGGCAGGTCGGCGAGCGAGGCGTCCAGTACGGCCACCTCGTACGGCTCCCCCTCCCGCTCGGCGAGGCGCCGCACGGCCTCCGCCTCGATCAGCTCACCGGCGCGGCGCGCGGCGCGGGAAGCCAGTGGCGGCCGGTGGTCCTCGACCGCGTAGGCCTTGGTCACCCGTCCGCGCGGGAAGAAGACGCGGCGGTGCCCCGGCACCGTACGGATCTTGAGCTGTCCGTACGCGCCGAGCAGGGGCCCGGGAGCGGTGCGCGGCAGGGCGTGCGCGAGCGCCTCGCCGACCGGCTCCGGCAGGGTCACGGAGCCGGAGCGGGCAAGGAGCAGGTCGAGGCGGCGCAGGAGTTCACCGGGGCGCCCGCGGAGCAGCCCGGCGGCGGCCGTGGTGTCCCAGCGGCCGAGGGCGTCCTCGACGCGGCTCTGCCAGGTGACGACGCGCAGCCGGTCGCCCACGAGCCGGACGCACTCGTACCGCGCGGCTTCGGCGAGCAGCATGCCGCCGAGGCGGGAGTCGTCGAGCGGTGTCCCCCGCAGCACGGCGAAGGCGAGCGCCACGCGCGCGTGGCGGTGCGCGCCCTCGAAGGGGTGCAGGATCTCGCCGGCCCGCTTCCACGTCCGCGGATGCCGGGCCATGTCCTCGGCGAGACGGGCGAAGTCGAGCCGGTCGAGCAGGGCGAGGAGTTCGCGCCGCAGGGGCCGCGGCAGCCCCCGCAGCCGGGGCGGTTCGAGGAGGTCGGGGTCGCCCCCGGACCGTACGACGAGCAGGCGCAGCACATCCGTGGCGGTGTCCGCGTGCCGCGCGACCAGCGGGCGGGTCTCGGCGTGGTCGAGCAGCGGGGCGAGGGCGAGCGCCTTGCTCTCGCGCAGCGGGACGCTCGCGGGCAGCCACGCGGCGGCGTCGGTGGGAGCCGCGTGGCCGAGGAGCAGCACGAGGTCGTCGTGGTCCTGCGCGGACAGGGGCGTGCGGCGGGCGAGGAGCGCGGCGAGCTCGGCCGCCGCGTCGTCCGGTCCGGCCAGGCGCAGGGCGCGCAGGACGGGGCCGCCGTCGCCGTCGTGGACCGGCTCGATCCAGGGGTCGGTCGGTCCGGTGGTCTCGTGGCGGCTCTCGCAGACGGGGCAGGAGTACCAGACGCAGCAGTCGTCGCAGCAGCCGTCGAGCTCGGCGACGCAGCCGTCGCAGAGCAGATGGGCGCAGGGCGCGAGCGCGCGGACCCGGCGCGCCGACTCGCCGCAGGCCATGCAGGGCTGGTGGGGCTGGGCGGCGAGATGGGCGACCACCGCGGAGGTGTAGCGGTCGCAGGCCCGCTCGTACACCGATTCCTGCGGGAAGTTCCTGAAGAGCGGGGCGTGCTGGCGGTCGGCGCCGAGGTGCGCGTCGGCGTCGGAGAGCAGCCCCAGTCCTGCCTCGCGCAGCCGCCGGAGGGGAAGCGCGGTCAGCGCGCGGCGCAGCGGGGCGGTCAACACGTACCCGCGGTCGGCGAGTTCGGCCTCCAGGACGACCACGGCCGCGTCGGTCTCGGCGGACCGTCCGGCGCCCCCGGAGACGTACACGCTCTGCCGTCGGCGCAGCAGCAGCCCGGCGAGGTCGCCGGTCGGCGTCAGCATCTGGCCCCACCCCCGTAGTACAGACATCCCACCCATGTAGTACAGACAGAAGCGGGGGCGGGAAGTGGGTGCGCTACGAATCTTTTTGCAGAAGAAGAAAGAAGGAAGCACACCACGGAGCCGCCCCCGCGTACGCAACGGTACGCGGGGGCGGCAGGCGCGGGCATCCGGATTTCGGTGCCGTCGAACCGGCGGAATCAGCCCTCGATCGACGTCATGACGTGCTTGATGCGCGTGTAGTCGTCGAAGCCGTAGCCCGAGAGGTCCTTGCCGTATCCCGACTTCTTGAAGCCGCCGTGCGGCATCTCGGCGACGAGGGGGATGTGCGTGTTGATCCAGACGCAGCCGAAGTCGAGGACCTTGGACATGCGCATCGCGCGCGCGTGGTCCTTGGTCCAGACGGAGGAGGCGAGCGCGTACTCGACGCCGTTCGCGTGCTCGACGGCCTGTGCCTCGTCCGTGAAGGACTGCACCGTGATGACGGGGCCGAAGACCTCGTTCTGGATGATCTCGTCGTCCTGCTTCAGGCCCGAGACGACGGTGGGCGCGTAGAAGTAGCCCTTCTCGCCGACCCGCTGTCCGCCCGCCTCGACCTTGGCGTGTGCCGGAAGGCGCTCGATGAAGCCGGAGACCTGCTTGAGCTGGTTGGCGTTGTTCAGCGGGCCGTAGAGCACGTCCTCGTCGTCCGGCATGCCGGTCTTCGTGTCGGCGGCGGCCTTGGCGAGCGCCGTCACGAAGTCGTCGTGGATGGACTCCTGGACGAGCACGCGCGTGGCGGCCGTGCAGTCCTGCCCGGCGTTGAAGAAGCCCGCCATCGAGATGTCCTCGACGGCCTTGGCGATGTCGGTGTCCTCGAAGACGACGACGGGAGCCTTGCCGCCGAGCTCCAGGTGGACCCGCTTGATGTCCTTGGCGGCGGACTCGGCGACCTGCATGCCGGCGCGCACGGAGCCGGTGATGGAGGCCATGGCCGGGGTCTTGTGCTCGACCATCAGGCGGCCGGTGTCGCGGTCGCCCGCGATGACGTTGAAGACGCCGGGCGGCACGATGGAGCCGATGATCTCGGCCATCAGGACCGTCGACGCGGGCGTCGTGTCCGAGGGCTTGAGGACGACGGTGTTGCCCGCGGCGAGCGCCGGGGCGAACTTCCAGACGCCCATCATCATCGGGTAGTTCCAGGGCGCGACCTGCGCGCAGACGCCGATCGGCTCGCGGCGGATGATGGAGGTCAGACCCTCCATGTACTCGCCGGCCGCGCGGCCCTCCAGCATCCGGGCCGCACCCGCGAAGAAGCGGATCTGGTCGACCATGGGCGGGATCTCCTCGGACCGCGTGAGTCCGGTCGGCTTGCCCGTGTTCTCGACCTCGGCCGCGATGAGCTCCTCGGCCCGCTCCTCGAACGCGTCGGCGATCTTCAGCAGGGCCTTCTGCCGCTCGGCGGGCGTCAGGTCGCGCCAGGCGGGGAACGCGTCGGCCGCGGCCTTCATGGCGGCGTCCACGTCGGCCTGACCCGACAGCGGCGCGGTCGCGTACGCCTCGCCGGTCGCCGGATTGATGACCTCCGTGGTCCGTCCGTCGGCCGCGTCCCGGAATTCCCCGTTGATGTAGTTGCGCAGACGGCGCAGCTCGTTGGTCACTTCCGGCCCTCCAAGTCAGATGTCCAGTGGATGAGACACCCACACTAGTCGCTGCACCGACGCTTTCAACATACCCAGCGACCTGTAGCTGCGGAATCCGTTACGAGTGAGGTCACAGACAACGGATTTCATCGGTTCGACCTTGCGGAAGTGACGAGACGTCGTGCAGAGTGAGGGCGTGGCCAGTCGCAGCGCAGACCCCAGCAGCCTTCGCGGCTCCCGCTCCGGAAACCCGGGCGGCAGCGGCAATGGGAACGGCACCCCCTCCGTGGACGCCGTATCCCTGGCGATCATCGAGCAGCTCCAGGAGGACGGACGCCGTCCGTACGCCGCCATCGGCAAGGCCGTGGGCCTCTCCGAGGCGGCCGTGCGCCAGCGCGTCCAGAAGCTGCTCGACCAGGGCGTGATGCAGATCGTCGCCGTCACGGACCCACTCACCGTGGGTTTCCGCAGGCAGGCGATGGTCGGCATCACGGTCGAGGGGGACCTCGACCCCGTCGCGGACGCGGTGACCGCCATGCCGGAAGCCGAGTACGTGGTGATGACCGCGGGCTCGTACGACCTCCTGGTGGAAATCGTCTGCGAGGACGACGACCACCTCCTGGAGGTCATCAACAAGCGCATCCGCGCCCTCCCCGGCGTGCGCTCCACCGAAAGCTTCGTCTACCTCAAGCTCAAGAAGCAGACCTATATGTGGGGAACCCGATAGCCGTGAGCAAGGACCTCAGCCAGACCGCGTACGACCACCTGTGGATGCACTTCACCCGCATGTCGGACTACGAGAACGCACCCGTGCCCACCATCGTGCGTGGCGAGGGCACCTACATCTACGACGACAAGGGCAAGAAGTACCTGGACGGTCTGTCCGGGCTCTTCGTCGTCAACGCGGGCCACGGCCGTCACGAGCTCGCCGAGACCGCCTACAAGCAGGCGCAGGAGCTGGCCTTCTTCCCGGTGTGGAGCTATGCCCACCCCAAGGCCGTCGAGCTCGCGGAGCGCCTCGCCGACTACGCGCCGGGCGACCTCAACAAGGTCTTCTTCACCACCGGTGGCGGCGAGGCCGTCGAGACCGCGTGGAAGCTGGCGAAGCAGTACCACAAGCTCACCGGCAACCACACGAAGTACAAGGTCATATCCCGCGCGGTGGCCTACCACGGCACCCCGCAGGGCGCCCTGTCCATCACCGGTCTGCCGGCCCTCAAGGCCCCCTTCGAGCCGCTGGTCCCCGGCGCGCACAAGGTGCCGAACACCAACATCTACCGCGCCCCGATCCACGGCGACGACCCCGAGGCCTTCGGCCGCTGGGCCGCCGACCAGATCGAGCAGGAGATCCTCTTCGAGGGCCCGGAGACCGTCGCGGCCGTCTTCCTGGAGCCGGTGCAGAACGCGGGCGGCTGCTTCCCGCCCCCGCCCGGCTACTTCCAGCGCGTACGCGAGATCTGCGACAAGTACGACGTGCTGCTCGTCTCCGACGAGGTCATCTGCGCCTTCGGCCGCCTCGGCACGATGTTCGCGTGCGACAAGTTCGGCTACGTCCCGGACATGATCACCTGCGCCAAGGGCATGACCTCGGGCTACTCCCCGATCGGCGCCTGCATCATCTCGGACAAGCTCGCCGAGCCGTTCTACAAGGGTGGCAACACCTTCCTGCACGGCTACACCTTCGGCGGCCACCCGGTCTCGGCCGCGGTCGGCATCGCCAACCTCGACATCTTCGAGAAGGAGGGTCTCAACCAGCACGTCCTCGACAACGAGGACGCGTTCTACCAGACCCTGCGCAAGCTGCACGACCTGCCGATCGTCGGCGACGTCCGCGGCAACGGCTTCTTCTACGGCATCGAGCTCGTGAAGGACAAGGCCACCAAGGAGACCTTCAACGACGAGGAGACCGAGCGCGTCCTGTACGGGTTCCTCTCCAAGGCGCTCTACGACAACGGCCTGTACTGCCGTGCCGACGACCGCGGCGACCCGGTCGTCCAGCTCGCGCCGCCGCTGATCTCGAACCAGGACACGTTCGACGAGATCGAGGGCATCCTGCGGCAGGTCCTCACGGAGGCCTGGACCAAGCTCTGAGCTTCGTAGGTGCTGAGCTTCGTAGGTGCTGAGGCTCGTAGGTGCTGAGGCTCGTAGGTGCTGAGGCTCGTGTGATCGAGTGATCTACAACGTCCCCGGGGGCGCCCGTTCGAGTGAGAACGGGCGCCCCCGGGCCACGTCTTTTCCGGGCAGGTCCGCCCGGATACCTAGCGTGCCAAGTGACCGATCGGCCCCGCCTTCGTTCCCCCGTGCAGGGGAGTCGAGCTGATCTGAACCGAGGTGTACGCCATGGTGGCCCCGCCGGACAACGACGTGCTGTGGGCACGCGAACTGCACGTCACACACAACGGCTCCCCTGCCCTCACCGGCGTCTCGCTCGGTGTCCGCGAGGGCGAGATCCTCGTCGTCAACGGCCCGCGCGGCAGTGGAAAAACGACACTTCTGCATGCCCTCTCGGGCCGGCTGCGGCCCCAGAAGGGCGAGGTCTGGTTCGACGGCAGCCCCATCCACACCTTGCGCGCACACAGACGCAAACGGCTGCGCCGCGAGCGCTTCGGCTGGATCGATCCGGAACCCCATCTCGTTCCCGAGCTCACCGCCTGGGAGAACGTCGCCCTGCCACTGATGCTGCGCGGCGAGGCGCACAAGGCCGCCCGGGCGGCCGCGCAGGAGTGGCTCGACCGCCTCGACATCGGCGGCTGCGCCCGCCAGCGGCCGCACGCCCTCCGCCATGCGGAGCGCCAGCGCGTCGCCGTCGCCCGCGCGCTGATCACCACGCCGTCCGTGCTCTTCGCCGACGAGCCCACGGCGCCGCTCCACCGCGCCGAAAGCTCCCATGTACTCCGCACCCTGACGACCGCGGCCCGCACACACGGCATCACGGTCGTCCTGACCGCACACGACACCGAGGTCCCGGTCCTGGCCGACCGAACCATCACGCTGCTGGACGGACGGCGTGTGAGTACGGGGGGTGTGGGGGCTCCGGGGGCTCCTGGAGGTGCGGGTGCTTCGGGCGCTATGGAGCTGGGGGAGGCGTCGGGGGCTGCGGAGGGATCGGGGGCTGCGGAGGCTGCGGAGGCTCTGGAGACTTCGGAGACTTCGGGGGCTTCGGGGGCTTTGGAGGTCGCTCGGAGCTTGGGGTCTGCTGCTGTGTCGAAGGCGGCTGCGGCCTCGGGGGCTGCTGCGGCCTGGGAGGCGGTTGCGGTCCATGGGGCCGCGGTGGCCCCGGAGGTGGCAGCGACGCCGGCGGCTGCCGAGGCCCTGGAGGCCGTCGACGAGACCCCGGGGGCCGCTGAGACCTCGGGGGTTACCGAGGCCCCGGAGACCGTTGAGTCCCTGGGGGCTGCTGTGGCCTCGGGGGCGGCTGCGGTGCCGGAGGCTGCTGAGATCCTGGAAGTCGCCGAGGCCCCGAAGACCGCCGAAGCCTCGGGGGTCGGCGAGGTCCCGGGGGGCGGCGAGGTCCCGAAGACGGCTGAGACCCAGGAGGCTGCTGCGGCGCCGGAGGCTTCGGATGCTGCTGAAGCCTCGGAAGCTTATGCAGCCTCCGAGGCTACGGAAATGCCGGAGGCTGCTGATACCGCGAAGTCAGCTGAGACTTCCGGGGCTGCCGAGGGTTCGGGCGCTGCTGCGGTGCCGGAGGCTTCCGAGGCTAGTGAACCCTCAGAGGTCAGTGCGCTGCTGGACGCTGCTAAGGCTCCCGAGAACCCTGAGGCCTCAGGCTCTGCTGAGACTCCAGAGGCCGCTGAGACCCTGGCGGTCTCCAAGGCCTCCGGGGCAGTTGAGCCTGCTGAGCCCCCGGAGAACGCCGGATCCCTGGAGACCACCAAGGCCCCCCAAGCGGCAGAGACCGCGAAGTCCGTCGAGGCCCCGCAAGCTGCCGAGGCCTCAGAGACTGCTGCGGCACCAGAGGCACCAGAGACCCCGAAGGTCACCGAGGCCCCGGACGCCGCTGAGCCCCCCGAAGCCCCAGTGCCCCCCGTAAGCCCCGTAACCCCCGAACCCTCTAAGACCCCCCAACCCCAGCAAGCCCCCCAACCCCAACAGGCTCCCCAGGCCCAGCAGGTCCCCCAGGCCCCGCAAGCTCCCCAAGCCCCCGAAGCCCCCGAAAGCGCCACAGTCACGGCCAGCGCCGCCGGCCTAGGCGGCCCCACTGGACCAGCCGACCCAGTCGGCCCCGCCGGCCCCGCCGGTCCCACCGGCACCCCAAGCCCCCCGGCAGCCGAGGCCGCAGCCGCAGGCACCGTCGCAGGCGGTGGTGACGGGAGTCCCGGGAGCGGGCGTTCCGGGGCCGACGTGGAAGGCCGGGCCACGTGCTCGCTCTCCGTCTAGCCCGCGGCGCCCGCCCACTGGTGCAGATGCGGCGGCTCCTGGTGGCCGCCGCGTCCGCCGGTACCGGCTTCCTGCTGCTCTGCACCCTGGCGTACGCGATGGAGCACCCGGGCGCCGGTGCCGTGGCACGCCTCGCCTGGTGCGTCGCGCCGATCACCGCGACCGTCTACTTCGCCGTCGCCGTGGCCCGCACCGACCCCGGCAACAAGCCGCGGGCAGGGCTCTCGGGAGTGGGGCTCGGTCCCGCGCGACTGATGGTGTTCGCCGCGATCTCCACGGCCGTGGCCTGCACGCTCGGTTCCGTGGTGGCGCTGCTCGTCTTCCTGCACCTGCGCGGCGACCTGTCGGGGCTGCCCTTCGACGGCGCCGCCGCCGGGCTGCTCGCCGCCAAGCTGCCGCTGCCCCTCGGTGCCGTCCTGACCCTGCTCACCGTGGTCCCCTTCGTCGCCTCGGCCGTGAGCGCCGCCCTCCTGCGTCCGCGCCCCGCCGAGAGGACCACCACCGACGAGAAGGACGCCGGGGACGCCGGGGCCGCCGAGCCGCCGGACGCCCCCGCCTCCCCGCCCGGCGGTCTGCCGTGGGGCATCGCCCTGCTGGCCGCGGGCCTCGCCGTGGAGACGTACGCGGGCCGCTCGCCCGGCGGCTCCGGTTTCCGCATCCCGGGGGGCGCCGCCGGCAACCCGGCGGGCGTCCTCGGCGGCTGGGCGCTGACCGCGCTCGGCCTCGCCCTCGCGGGGCCCGGCCTCACCTACCTCTGCGGCCGGTTGCTCCAGGCCGCCCGGCCCGGCGCGGTGCGGCTGCTCGCGGGGCGCGTCCTCCAGGAGGAGGCACGGCGCATCGGGCGTCCGCTCGGCGTGCTGTGCGCGGTGTGCTCGGGGGCGTACGCCTCGGTCGCCCTGTACGCGGGACCGCGCACCGGCATCGGGCCGCTCACGGCGCTCGGCGCGCTGCTCGTCACGGGATGCGCCGTGCTGACCCTCGCCACGGCCGCCGTCGAGGCCAGGCAGTCCCGTACGCGGACCACGCGGGCCCTGCTGCGGTTCGGCGCGCCCGCGACGGCGCTGCGCGGCTCCGCGGCGCTCCGCGCGGCTGCGCTCACCGCCCTGTTCGCCCCGTTGACCTGGGCTGTCGCGGAGCTGGCCGCGCTGCCGCTGGCCCGTTGAGAATCCGTACGAAAAAACTTCGCGACCGGCGATGAGTTCTGTGTCGAACGGATGTCTAAGTCTCCGTACAGCACACACACTCACCGCACTCACCGGGAGCCGCTCATGTACCAGCAGATGATCTTCGTGAACCTCGCCGTGAACGACGTCGCCGCGACGAAGAAGTTCTTCACCGGCCTCGGGTACACCATCAACCCGCAGTTCTCCACGGACGACTGCGCGTGCGTCGTCATCAGCGACACCATCATCGCGATGATGATGAGCAAGCAGCGCTACGCGGACTTCACGCACAAGGAGATCGCGGACGCCACGAAGACCAGCGAGACGCTGCTCTGCCTGAGCGCCGAGAGCCGCGAGAAGGTCGACGAGTTGGTCGACAAGGCGATCGCCGCGGGCGGCACGGCGGGCAAGGTCCAGGACTACGGCACGATGTACGGCCGCGCCTATGACGACCTGGACGGGCACACCTGGGAGATCATGTGGATGGACCCCTCCCAGGTGCAGGACTGACAGAGCGCGGGGCTGACAGAGCGCGGGGTTACAGAGCGCGGGGCTGTCGGAGATCGCCCTGAGTGGTGCTGCTTAGCATGGGCGGATGCAGCCGACTTCCGAACACGCATCCGCCCTGCAACAGCCCGGCGACGACCGTGAGATCGAGACCCTCGCCGAGTTCGACGAGGTCTGCGGACGCGGGGCGCTCGCCGGGAGCCGCGTCCAGGCCGTCGACCTGACGGAGCGTACCTCGGCGCTCCTCGCCGCGGACGTCACGGGCGCCGTCTTCCTCGGCTGCCCGATGGACGAGGAGGCGGCGGCGAAGGTCCGGGCCTCCGGCGCGCTGGTCTTCCCGCCGGTCCCCGGACTGCCGTTCAACCCGTACCGGGGCCTGCTCTACTCCCCCGACGACCTGTTCGCGGGCCTGGCCGACGGCGGTTACGAGGCGACCCCGGACGCCCACGCCTACGAGTGGTTCCAGCGCACCAAGGCCGACGGGGACGTCCTGTCGTCGATGCTCCGTGCCATCCACGACGACTCGATCTCCGACGCCCTGGACGAACTGCTCGCCGGCGCGCGCGTGGTGGGCGTGATGGGCGGCCACGCGATGAAGCGCGGCACGGACGCCTACGCGGGTGCGGCGCGGCTCGGCCGCTCGCTGGCCCGCGCGGGATTCACGGTCGCGACGGGCGGCGGCCCCGGCGCCATGGAGGCGGCGAACCTCGGCGCGTACGCGGCCGTCTTCGACGACGCCATGCTGGACGAGGCGCTCGACATCCTCGGCGAGACGCCGTCGTTCACGCCGTCGGTGACCGATTGGGCGCGCGCGGCCTTCGCGGTCCGCGAGCGCCGGCCCTCCGGGGGCACGTCGGTCGGCATCCCCACCTGGTTCTACGGCCACGAGCCGCCGAACGCCTTCGCCTCCCACCTGGGCAAGTACTTCGCCAACGCCACCCGTGAGGACGGACTCCTGGCCCGTTCGAACGCGGGCGTGGTCTTCCTGCCCGGAGCGGCGGGCACGGTCCAGGAGGTCTTCGACACCGCCACCCCGAACTACTACGAGTCGCGCGGCGAGCCCACCCCGATGGTCCTGGTCGACCGGGCGCACTGGACGGACCACCTCCCGGTCTGGCCCCTGCTCCGGTCGCTGGCCCGCGGCAGGGCGATGGAGCCGCGGATCGCGCTGGTCGACACGGTGGAGGAGGCGCCGGACGCCCTCGCCTCGCTGCTGTCCGGCCACGCCGGCACTTCGTAGAACCGGCGTGGCCGCGCGGCGCCACAGCGGCTCGCGGCGGCTCGTGTGGCTCAGGCGAACGTCGCGCGCTCCAGCCAGAAGTCGAGCAGCTCGCGGTCTCCGATGACCTCGACCTGTCCGCCGTCCACCGGTCGCCGCCGGTAGAAGGCGAGCAGCACCTCGGTGAGCGGCCCGCGGAGCGCGACCGCGGCCTTCGCGTGGCCGCGGCGCCAGGTGAAACCGTCGTCGCCGAACTCGATGAGCCACTCGGCGTCGAGACCCTCGGGGGCGTCGGTCGCGTGCAGATGTACGGAACCGCGCCCGGCGCCCTTGAGCTCGGCCGCGCTGTCGTCGGGGTCGGAGCGCTGGACGAACCGCACGATGTCCAGCCACTCGTCGATCGCGTCGGCGGCCACGTCCGGCGCCAGCTCGTACGCGACCCCGGCGGCGATCGCGGCGTCCGCACGGTGGATCGCCAGCTCGTGCGTCATGCGCCGCGCCCAGAACCCGGCGGTGTGGTCGTCGGTCCACGACCACGCGGAGGCGTCGGCACCCGCGTGACGGAACGTCTTCGCGCCGAGCGCGGCGGTCTCCGCCAGCCAGGCGTCGAGCGCGGCCGGGTCGTCGCCCTCCGGCCCGCCGGCGGCCGGAACGTCCTCGTCCGGGATGTTCCGCTCGGCACGGGTCGCGACCAGCCGTTCGCTCCAGCGCACCGCGCCGCCCATGTGCCGCGCGAGCTGCGCGAGCGTCCAGTCGGGGCAGGTCGGCACCGTGACGGAGAGGTCGGCGCCGTTCAGCGTGGCTCTCAACAGGTCGATCTGGTGGGCGACTTCATCGCAGTAGCGGTCGTGACCGAGGGCCTTCGTCATCGTCATGGATCGAACTCTAGATCGAATCACACTCAACGACACACACGTTTTCCCCACGCCCCCCCACATCCCCCGCTGCCCTCGCTTCCCCCGTGGCTCACGCCACCTGCCCCAGCGGTCCGGGCGGTCCCGGCGGTCCCGGCGGTCCGAGCGCTCACCCCAGTACGACGACATCCCCCGCGTCGAACGCGATCTCCACCCGGTCCCCCACCTCGGGCGCCTCGCGCAGCGTGCACGCCGCCTCCAGGCGCGGGCCCTCCTTCGGCTGGAGGTGCACGGCGACATGGGTGCCGCGGAACGTCCGTGCCGTCACCTCGCAGGGCAGCCCCTCGTCGGCGGGCACGAGCCGCACGCCGGCCGGGCGCACCAGCAAGCCGCACCGCCCGGCGGGAGTGCCGCCCGGCACCGGAATCCTGCCCCACACCGTCTCGGCGCCCCCGCCCGAGACCGTCGCCTCGGTGATGTTGTCGAAGCCGAGGAAGCGCGCCACGAACTCGTCGGCCGGGTGCTGCCACACCTCCAGGGGCGTGCCGGACTGGGCGATCCGCCCGTCCCGCATGACGATCACGCGGTCGGCCAGCGCGAAGGCCTCGCCCTGGTCGTGCGTGACGGCGAGCACCGTCGTGCCCAGCTCGCCGAAGAGTTCCCGCAACTCGACGACCAGGCGCTCCCGCAGCGAGCGGTCGAGCTGGCCGAGCGGCTCGTCGAGCATGAGGAGCCGTGGCCTGGGCGCGAGGGCACGGGCCAGCGCGACCCGCTGCTGTTCACCGCCGGACAGCGAGGCCACCGCGCGCCGCTGCGCCTTCGGCAGCCCGACCAGCTCAAGCAGTTCGGCGACGCGGTCGGCCTGTTCGCCGCGCGAGGCGCCTCGCATGCGCAGCCCGAAGGCGACGTTGCCCGCCACGTCACGCTGCGGGAAGAGCTGGTGGTCCTGGAACATCAGGCCGACGCCCCGCTTGTGCGCGGGCACGCCGCGCTGGTCACGCCCGTCGAGTTCGATCCGCCCCGCGTCAAGGCCCTGCAACCCGGCCACGGCCCGCAGCAGCGTCGACTTACCGCTGCCGCTGGGACCCAGTACGCACACGATCTCGTGCTCGGCGACCTCCAGGTCGACGGCGTCGAGCACGGTCCGCGCCCCGAAGCGGACCGTCGCCTCCCGCAGACTCAGCAGGGCGGTCGTCCTCGGCAGGGCGGTCCTCATCAGAACTCTCCCGTGGTGCGGTCGGCCCGAAGGCGTTCGAGAAGCAGCAGGGACACCGCGCACACCACCATGAGGATCGTGGAGAGGGCCATCGCCTGCCCGTAGTTGAGATCACCGGCACGGCCGAGCAGCCGCGCCACGGCGACCGGCAGCGTCGGGTTGTCGGGCCGCGCGATGAACACCGTCGCCCCGAACTCGCCGAGCGACACGGCGAACGCGAACCCCGCGGCGATCAGCAGCGCCCGCCGCACCATCGGCAGGTCGACCTCCCGCCACGCCCGCAGCGGCGAGGCGCCGAGCACGGCCGCCGCCTCGCGCAACCGCCCGTCGACCGCGCGCAGGACGGGCAGCATGGTGCGTACGACGAACGGCACGCCTACCAGGGCCTGGGCGAGCGGCACCAGGATCCAGGTGGCCCGCAGGTCGAGCGGCGGCTCGTCGAGCGTGATCAGGAACCCGAAGCCGACGGTGACCGCCGAGACGCCGAGCGGCAGCATGAGCAGTGCGTCGAACCCGCGTACGAGGCGACCGGCGCGCCGGGTGAGGGCGGCCGCCGCGAGCCCTCCGACGAGGACCGCGATGGCCGTGGCCACGAGCGCGTACTGGAGTGAATTCCAGATCGCCTCGATCGGCGGTACGAGGAAGGCACCGCCGTCCGCCGAGGTCAGCTCGCGGTAGTAGGCGAGACCGAAGCCGTCGGGACCGGCGAACGAACGCTGGATCAGCACTCCGAGCGGCAGCAGGATCAGCCCGGCGACCGTGGCCATGACCAGGCCGAGCAGCGTCCACTGGCCAGGACCGCGCGGGCGGCGCGCGACGGTGGAGGCGTCCACGAGCTTCAGCGCGCTCTCGCGCCGCCGCGCCGTCCACGCGTGGACGGCCAGGACCAGCCCCACCGCCACGAACTGCACGAGGGTCAGCACGGCGGCCGCCGGCAGATCGAGCAGTTGTGCGGTCTGCCGGTAGATCTCCACTTCGAGTGTCGAGTACGCGGGCCCGCCGAGGATCTGTACGACGCCGAAGGAGGTGAAGGTGAAGAGGAAGACCATGAGCGCCGCCGCCGCGACGGCGGGTCCGAGCGCGGGCAGCGTCACCGTCCGCCAGGCGGTGAAGCGCGAGGCGCCGAGCATCCGCGCGGCCTCCTCCTGCCGCGGGTCGAGCTGGGACCAGAGCCCGCCGACCGTGCGGACGACGACCGCGTAGTTGAAGAAGACGTGCGCCAGGAGGATCGCCCACACGGTGGTGTCCAGGCGCACGCCCCACAGCTCGTCGAAGAGCCCGCCACGCCCGATCAGCGCGAGGAACGCCGTCCCGACGACGACCGTCGGCAGGACGAACGGCACGGTGACGACGGCCCGCAGCACCTGCTTGCCGGGGAAGTCGAAGCGCGCGAACACATACGCGCCGGGGAGTGCGATCAGCAGCGTGAGCGCGGTCGACGCGAGCGCCTGCCAGGTGGTGAACCACAGCACGTGCCGGATGTCGGACTGCCCGAGCACCTCGGTGATCCGCGCGAACCGCCAGCCGCCGTCGACGTGCAGCCCGCGCGCGACGATCGCCGTGACCGGGTAGGCGAAGAAGACCGCGAAGAACGCGACGGGCAGCGCCATCAGACCGAGCCGCGCCGCGCTCCCCCGGCCACGCCCCTCTCGGGGGCGGGACGTCACTTCAGTACGAGCGAGGTCCACGACTTGATCCACGGCTCGCGGTTGTCGGCGATCTTCTGGGGGTCCATGGTCTGCGGCTCGTCGACCGTCACGCCGTGCTTGGTGAACAGCTCGGGCAGCTTCGTGCCCTCGCGCACCGGGTTGACGAACATGCTCAGCGGCATGTCCTCCTGGAACTTCTCGCTCGCGAGGAAGTCCAGGAGCGCCTTGCCGCCCTTGGTGTTCCCCGCGTTGCTGAGCAGGCCCGCGTACTCGACCTGGCGGAAGCAGGTTTCGGTGGCGACGCCGGTCGGCGCCTCCTTGGGCTGCGGTTCGGCGTAGCGCACCTCGACGGGCGGGGAGGAGGCGTAGGAGACGACGAGCGGCCGGTCGCCCTTGGTCTTCTTGCCGCCGGCGGAACCGGAGAACTCCTCGTTGTAGGCCTGCTCCCAGCCGTCGACGACCTTGACGCCGTTGGCCTTGAGCTTCTTCCAGTAGCCTTCCCAGCCCTTGTCGCCGTACTTCGCGGCGGTGCCGAGCAGGAAGCCCAGACCGGGCGAGGACGTCGAGGCGTTCTCGGTGACCAGAAGGTCCTTGTAGGCGGGCTTGACCAGATCGTCGAAGGACTTCGGCGGCGCCAGCTTCTTGTCGGCGAAGTACTTCTTGTCGTAGTTGACGCAGATGTCGCCGCTGTCGACGGGCGTCACCCGGTGCTTGTCCCCGTCGACCCGGTACCGCGCATCGATGCCGTCGGCGCCCTTGACCTCGTACGGCTGGAAGAGGCCGTTGTCGAGCGCCCGGGAGAGCAGGGTGTTGTCCACGCCGAAGAAGACGTCGCCCTGGGGGTTGTCCTTGGAGAGGATCGCCTTGTTCACGGCGGTGCCCGCGTCGCCGTCCCCGAGGACGGTGACCTGGTAACCGGAGCTCTTCTCGAAGTCCTTCAGTACGTCCTTGGAGACCTTGAAGGAGTCATGCGTGACGAGCGTGACCTTCTTGGAGTCGGCCTTGTCCGAACCGCTGCCGGAGCCGCACGCGGAGAGCGCGACGAGTCCGAGGCCCACCGCGACGGCGGTGAACGTCAGGTGCTTGTTGATGCTCACTGAAATGTCCTCCTGGGAGACCAGGAAGAGACGCGGCCCCGCCCGCGCACCGGTGGCACGCGGGCAGGGCGCTACAGCTTGAGTAATGCCCGAACTTCCTACCCAGAATGACCTGGGCGAGGTTCAGAGGGTCTGCGGCCCACCTGTCCAAGGTGCCGCACTCTCAGCGCTGTGGCGCTCCCCTGTCGGAATATGCAGATGTGTGTACGGACCCGTACGACCGGACCCGTACGACCGTCAGACTACCTCTCGGCGGCGGCGAGCTGGCCGCACGCCCCGTCGATCTCCTGACCACGGGTGTCCCGGATCGTCACCGGCACCCCATGGGCGGCGATGGCCTCGACGAACGCCTTCTCGTCCTCGGGCCGCGAGGCCGTCCACTTGGAGCCCGGCGTCGGGTTCAGCGGGATGAGGTTGACGTGCACCGGCTTGCCCTTGAGCATCCGGCCGAGTCGGTCGCCGCGCCAGGCCTGGTCGTTGATGTCGCGGATGAGCGCGTACTCGATGGAGAGGCGGCGGCCCGACTTCGCGGCATACTCCCAGCCGGCGTCGAGCACCTCGCGCACCTGCCAGCGCGTGTTGACCGGGACGAGGGTGTCGCGCAGCTCGTCGTCCGGCGCGTGCAGCGAGATCGCGAGGCGGCACTTGAAGCCCTCGTCGGAGAACCGGTGGATGGCCGGCACGAGGCCCACCGTCGACACCGTGATCCCGCGCTGCGAGAGGCCGAGGCCGTCCGGCTCGGGGTCGGTGAGGCGGCGGATGGCGCCGGTCACGCGGTTGTAGTTGGCCAGCGGCTCACCCATGCCCATGAAGACGATGTTGGAGAGCCGCGCGGGGCCGCCGGGGATCTCACCGTCCCGCAGCGCGCGCATGCCGTCCACGATCTGGTGCACGATCTCGCCCGTCGACAGGTTCCGGTCGAGGCCGGCCTGTCCGGTGGCGCAGAACGGGCAGTTCATGCCGCAGCCCGCCTGGGAGCTGATGCACATGGTCACCCGGTCGGGATAGCGCATGAGCACGGACTCGACGAGCGTCCCGTCGAAGAGCCGCCAGAGCGTCTTGCGGGTGGTGTCGTCGTCACAGCTGATGTGCCGCACCACGGACATCAGATCGGGCAGCAGCGCTTCCCGGAGCTTCTCGCGCGCCCCGGCGGGGATGTCGGTCCACTCGGCCGGGTCGTGGGCGTATCGCCCGAAGTAGTGCTGCGAGAGCTGCTTGGCGCGGAACGCCTTCTCGCCGGTGGCGGCGACGGCTTCCTTGCGCTCGGCGGGCGTGAGGTCGGCGAGATGCCGCGGCGGCTTCTTGGCACCGCGGGGCGCGACGAAAGTGAGTTCTCCAGGTACAGGCATGGTCCATCCAGTGTCGCAGACATACGAAGAGGGACCCGCCGCCCTGTGGACAACGAGCCCCTCCGTACGTTTACGCAGGTCAAACGGTCGAACAGTGATGCGAGCAGCGGACCGCCGCCCCGCGGGGCCGACGGAGCACCCCGACCCCGCCGACGGATCAGCCCGACCCCACGAAGACGACCAGCAGAAGCCAGACCACCGGGGCCGTCGGGAGGAGGGAGTCGAGACGGTCCATGATGCCGCCGTGGCCCGGGAGCAGCGTGCCCATGTCCTTGATCCCGAGGTCCCGCTTGATCATCGACTCGCCGAGGTCGCCGAGCGTGGCGCTCGCCGCGACCGCGAGGCCGATCAGCAGGCCCTGCCACCACGCGCCGCCCTCGATCAGGAACTCCATGCACAGCGCGCCCGCGGCCATCGCGAACGTGACCGCGCCCAACAGGCCCTCGCGGGTCTTGCCGGGGCTGATGCGGGGCGCGAGCTTGTGCTTGCCGAAGCGCCAGCCGATCGCGTACGCCCCGGTGTCGCTGACCACGGTCAGGAGCAGGAACGTGAGCACCCGCTGGGGACCGTCGTCCGCGGTGAGCATGAGCGCCACGAACGTCGCGAGGAAAGGTACGTAGAACGTCGCGAAGACGCCCGCCGTGACGTCCTTGAGATAGCCCTCGGGGGGCTCGATCATGCGCCAGACGAGCACCGCGAGCGCGGTGAGCGCCATCGCCACCCACGCGCCCTCGGTCCCGCGGACGTAACCGGCGACGACCATCGCGGCGCCGCCCAGCGCGAGCGGCACCAGCGGCGCCTTGATGCCCTTGCGCTCCTGGAGCCGTGAGGTCAGCTCCCAGAGGCCGACGACGACGGCGACCGCTATGACACCGATGAAGACGGCCTTCACGATGAACAGCGAGGCGACGATCACCGCGCCGAGCCCCACGCCGACTCCTATGGCCGCCCCGAGGTCGCGGCCCGCGCTCTTCTTCTGCGGAGGCTGGGGAGCTGCCGGGGTTGGCTGTGGTGCGCTGGGCATGGGCTCCTGCGGGGGCTCGTCACGGAACGGGGGGCCGCCCATCCGAGTGGCCCCCCGGTCGCCGACCTGGTGTGAGCCGCTCACGGGAACGCCAGGCACGATGGGCATGGGCCGCGTCTCGGACGGAAGCAGCGCGTTCTGCGCATCGTACGCGGGACCTGCCGGGGGCGCGCCCTGACCGGGTCCCTGGTCGGGCGTCCCCCAGTACCCGGCTCTGGGCGGCGCCCCCCAGGAAGAGTCGTTCACGGATCGGTTTCCTGATTCCTCGGACCGGAGCCTCAGACCTCGAGCAGCTCGGCTTCCTTGTGCTTGAGCAGCTCGTCCACCTGAGCGACGTACTTGGCGGTGGTGTCGTCAAGCTCCTTCTCGGCGCGACGGCCCTCGTCCTCGCCGATCTCGCCGTCCTTGACCGCCTTGTCGATGGTGTCCTTGGCCTTGCGGCGCACGGAGCGGATCGACACCTTCGAGTCCTCGGCCTTGCTCTTGGCGACCTTGATGTAGTCCCGGCGGCGCTCCTCGGTGAGCTCCGGGAACGTCACCCGGATGATGCTGCCGTCGTTGCTCGGGTTGACGCCGAGGTCGGAGTCGCGGATCGCCTGCTCGATGTTGCGCAGGGCGCTCTTGTCGAACGGGGTCACCACGGCCATCCGCGGCTCGGGAACCGAGAACGAGGCCAGCTGGTTGATCGGCGTCAGCGCGCCGTAGTAGTCGGCCACGATCTTGTTGAACATCGCCGGGTGCGCACGGCCGGTGCGGATCGCGGCGAAGTCCTCCTTGGCGACCACGACAGCCTTCTCCATCTTCTCCTCGGCCTCGAGGAGGGTCTCTTCGATCACCACTTGCTCCTGCGTGTCTTGAGTAGGCCCGGCCGGCACGGGATGGCCGGCTGCGTCGCGTGTCTTTCCTGCACGGTGTCCGACCGGCAGGGCTTTGTCCATCCCCTCAAGGGACGTCTCGCATACGTTCCTTGAGGCTGGTTCAGGTCCCTGGGGTCAGGCTCGGCTTCCCTGATCGCCCACGAGTGTGCCGATCTTCTCACCCTTGACGGCCCGGGCGATATTGCCCGCGGAGAGCAGCTCGAAGACCAGGATGGGCAGCTTGTTGTCCCGGCACAGCGTGATCGCGGTCATGTCGGCGACCTTGAGGTCGCGGGTGATGACCTCGCCGTAGCCGAGCGCGTCGAACTTCACCGCGTCGGGGTTGGACTTCGGATCCGAGTCGTAGACGCCGTCCACGCCGTTCTTGCCCATGAGCAGCGCCTCGGCGTCGATCTCCAGGGCGCGCTGGGCGGCGGTGGTGTCGGTGGAGAAGTACGGCATGCCCATGCCCGCACCGAAGATGACCACACGGCCCTTCTCCAGGTGGCGCACGGCTCGCAGCGGGATGTACGGCTCCGCGACCTGCCCCATGGTGATGGCGGTCTGGACGCGGCAGTCGATGCCCTCCTTCTCCAGGAAGTCCTGGAGGGCGAGGCAGTTCATGACCGTGCCGAGCATGCCCATGTAGTCGGAGCGGGCGCGGTCCATGCCGCGCTGCTGCAGTTCGGCGCCGCGGAAGAAGTTGCCGCCGCCGATGACCACGGCGATCTGGGCACCGCCGCGGACCACGGCCGCGATCTCCCGGGCGATGGCGTGCACCACGTCGGGGTCGACCCCGAGGCCGCCACCACCGGCGAACGCCTCACCGGAGAGCTTCAGCAGGAAGCGTCCGGCCCCTTTGCCGTCGTCGTCAGTCTTGGAGTCGGCCTTGGTGGTCATGGTGATCTCGCTTCTCTTACTTGACGCACATGCGAAGAAGGCCACTGCCGGCGGGGTGTCGTTCGCATCCCATGCTCGGCAATGGCCTCCTCGTCAGATCCTGCGGTCGTACATCGCGCTCGAGTATCCCCTGAGCGGAGATCCCCGTGCGCGGGCGACCGCTGTCGACCCTAGCGGGGTCTACCGTCGATCGCGGTACGGACTCAGATGCCGACCTTGATGCGCGAGAAGCGCTTCAGGGTGACGCCGGCCTCGGCGAGAACCTTCTCGACCGACTTCTTGTTGTCCAGCGCGTACGGCTGGCCGAGGAGGGTGGCCTCCTTGAAGAAGCCGTTCACGCGACCCTCGACGATCTTCGGGAGGGCGGCCTCGGGCTTGCCTTCGGCGCGGGTGGTCTCCTCGGCGACGCGACGCTCGGTCTCGACGACCTCGGCCGGAACGTCCTCGCGGGAGAGGTACTTCGGCGCGAAGGCGGCGATGTGCTGAGCGATGCCCTTGGCGACGTCGGCGTCGGCCTTGTCCAGCTCGACGAGGACACCGATCTGCGGGGGCAGGTCGGGCATCGTGCGGTGCATGTACGCGGAGACGTAGGCGCCCGAGAACTGCGCGAAGCGGTCCAGGACGATCTTCTCGCCGAGGTTGGCGTTGGCCTCGTCGACGTACGCCTGGACGGTCTTGCCGGCCTCGATCTCGGACGCGAGCAGCGCCTCGAGGTCGGCCGGGGACGTCTTGGCGATGTGGGCGGCGAGGTTGTTCGCCACGGCCTGGAACTTCTCACCCTTGGCGACGAAGTCCGTCTCGCACTTCAGCTCGACGATGACACCGGAGGTGTTGTCGTCGGCGATGAGGGAGACCACGGCGCCGTTCTCGGCGGAGCGGCCCTCGCGCTTGGCGACGCCCTTCTGGCCCTTGATCCGGAGCGCCTCGACGGCCTTGTCGACGTTGCCCTCGGCCTCGTCGAGCGCCTTCTTGCAGTCCATCATGCCGGCGCCCGTGAGCTCACGGAGCTTCTTGACGTCGGCGGCGGTGTAGTTCGCCATGATCGAAAATTCTCTCTCGGAGTCTGAAAGATCTACGAAGGTGTACGGGTGAACGGCGGGGGCCGATCGGGCCCCCGCCGTCATCTACCGAACCTGTGCGGTCAGGCCTGCTCGGCGTCCGCGGCCGGGGCCTCGGCGGCGGGCGCCTCAGCGGCGGCCGGAGCCTCGACGGCCGGAGCCTCAGCGGTGTCCTCGGCGGGCGCCTCAGCGGCGGCCTCGGCCGGCTTGTCCTCAGCCTTGGGGGCCTCGGCGTCGTCAGCCTTCTTCTCGCCCTCGAGCAGGTCGCGCTCCCACTCGGCGAGCGGCTCGCCGGCGGCCTTCTCGCCCGGCTTCTGGTCGCCCGTGGCGACACCGGAGCGGGAGATGAGGCCCTCGGCGACGGCGTCGGCGATCACGCGGGTGAGCAGGGTGACGGAGCGGATCGCGTCGTCGTTGCCCGGGATCTTGTAGTCGACCTCGTCGGGGTCACAGTTCGTGTCGAGGATCGCGACGACCGGAATGTTGAGCTTCCGGGCCTCGCCGACAGCGATGTGCTCCTTCTTGGTGTCCACGATCCAGACGGCGCTGGGCACCTTGGACATCTCGCGGATACCACCGAGGGTCTTCTCCAGCTTGGCCTTCTCGCGCGAGAGCACGAGAAGCTCCTTCTTGGTCAGACCGGAAGCGGCGACGTCCTCGAAGTCGATCTGCTCGAGCTCCTTGAGGCGCTGCAGACGCTTGTAGACGGTCGAGAAGTTGGTGAGCATGCCGCCCAGCCAGCGCTGGTTGACGTACGGCATGCCGACGCGGGTGGCCTGCTCCGCGATGGCCTCCTGCGCCTGCTTCTTCGTGCCGACGAACATGACCGTGCCACCGTGGGCGACGGTCTCCTTGACGAACTCGTAGGCGCGGTCGATGTACGACAGCGACTGGAGCAGGTCGATGATGTAGATGCCGTTGCGCTCCGTGAAGATGAAGCGCTTCATCTTCGGGTTCCAACGACGGGTCTGGTGACCGAAGTGGACGCCGCTTTCCAGCAGCTCCCGCATCGTGACGACGGCCATGGCCGTTCTCCTTGAGATTCTCGGTTGTGCCGCGTGTGCCGGACGGCACTCGCGCCTGACGCCCGCTGTGCGCCTTGCCACTAGCCTTGCCGCTAGGGACCGAGGGGCGCTGACACCGGCTTTTGAGGGCCTGGTGTCGGGGCGTGCGAAGTCGACCCGGTGACCCGGATCGCCACAAGAAGTGTACGGGACCCGCGGGGCCCCCGATGACGCCACCGCCCGTGACCAGCCGACAGGGCTTCGAAGGGCTTTTCGACGGGGGCCTTCGGCGGTGGCTTCCGGCGGTGGCTTCCGGCGGGGCGGGTGTATGGGCGGGGCGGGTGCCTGGCGGGGCGGGTGCCTGGCTGGGCCCAGGTGGGCGTTCACCGAGGTATGGCCGTCGTCTTCGGACGAGTGACGGAGTTATGCACAACGGGCCGGTCGTCCACTGATCCGGACCATGATCCCCGCGGAGCGCCGGAACGCGGGACGGTTCAGCAATGCGCCTGCAACTGCTGCTGACCACGCTGGCCGCCCTCTTGGCGACAGCCCTGAACCTGCCCGCCCCCGCGCCTGTCTCCGCACCGGACCCGCCCCCGGCCACCGCATGGCCGGTCGGCACGCGCCCCACGGTCCTGCGCGCCTGGGACCCGCCGGCGACGGGCTACGGCGCGGGCCACCGCGGAGTGGATCTCGCCGCGCCTCCGGGCAGCCCGGTGCGGGCGGTGGCTCCCGGCCGGGTCTCGTTCGCGGGGCAGGTCGCGGGCCGGGGCGTGGTCTCGGTGGAACTGGACGGCACGGGCGACCCTCCGCTGCGCACGACGTACGAACCGGTACGGCCGGCCCTGAAGAAGGGGGCGAAGGTCGCCGCGGGCGAGCGGGTCGGCACCCTGGCGCTCCCTACGGGCCACTGCCCCGCGAGCTGCCTCCACTGGGGGCTCCGCAGAGCCGACACCTACCTGGACCCACTGGCCCTGCTGCCGCCTTGGCTGCTCACCCGCGGCCCGTCGCGACTGCTCCCGGTCGAGGGGGCACCCCTGCGCTGAGAGACGCCGCGCCCCCGCAGGGCCTCAGCCCCGCACCCCCCGCAGGGCCATGGAGACCGCCGCTTCGGTGATGGCTACGGGGTCCTCCGCCGCGCCCAGTTCGATTCGCCGCACCGCCGCGTCCACCACGCCCTGGAGCAGCATCGCGGCCAGCCGCGGCTGCTCGTGCCCGAGAGTTTCGAGCGCCTCGACGATCATGGCGATGAGCCCGCCGTGCGCGGCCCGGATCTTCTCCCGGGCCCCCGCGTCGAGCTCGCTCGCGGAGATGGCCACGACCGCCCGGTGGCGCCGGTCGCCCACCAGGGCGAGCTGCTGCCTGACGTACGCCTCGACCTTGCCCTCGGCCGAGTCCGCGCCCTGCATCGCCGCCGAGACCTCGGCCGCCCAGACGGGGAAGTCGACTTCGCAGAGCTCTTCGACCACGGCCGCCCGTGACCGGAAGTACTCATACACGGACGACCGGGCGAGCCCGGTGCGTTCGGCGAGAGCGGGGAAGGTCAACGCCTCCGTACCGCCTTCGGACAGCAGGGACCGCGCGGCGTCCAGCAGGGCCCCGCGCTGCATCGACCGGTGCTCGGCCACTGAGGCCGCTCGAATCCTTGGCACAGCTCCACCTTACGGACGGGACGCCTCGCACGGGAGCCGCTCCCCCCTGCCGGGCACCTCCGGCAGGACCGATTCAGCGCGCTCAACGCCCGAAACTCGCCAGCTTCGCCCGCAACTGCAGCACCGATTTCGTGTGGATCTGGCTCACGCGGCTCTCGGTCACCCCGAGGACGTTGCCGATCTCGGCGAGCGTGAGGCCCTCGTAGTAGTAGAGCGTCACGACGGTCTTCTCGCGCTCCGGCAGCGTGTTGATCGCCCGCGCGAGAAGCCGGCGCAGCTCCCGGTCCTCGGCCACCTCGACGGGGTTGTCGGCCGCGTGGTCCTCGAGCGTGTCCATCAGACTGAGACGGTCGCCGCCGTCGCCGCCGACGTGCAGGAGCTCCTCCAGCGCCACCACGTTCGCCAGCGACAACTGGCTGAAAATGGCGTGCAGTTCCTCCACGGCGATACTCATCTCGGCGGCCACCTCGCTCTCCGAGGGGGTCCGCCGGAGCTGCGCCTCCAGCGTTGCGTAGGCGCGCTCGACGTTGCGGGCTTTCTGCCGCACGGACCGCGGGATCCAGTCGAGCGCCCGCAGCTCGTCGATCATCGCGCCGCGGATACGCGTGATCGCGTAGGTCTCGAACTTGATCGACCGCTCGATGTCAAACTTCTCGATCGCGTCGATCAGCCCGAACACCCCGGAGGAGACGAAGTCGGCCTGCTCCACATTGGGCGGCAGTCCCACGCTGACCCGGCCCGCGACGTACTTGACCAGCGGCGAGTAGTGCAGGATCAGCTGCTCCCGCAACCGCCCGTCCCCCGTCTCCTTGTACGAGCGCCACAACTCGTCCAGCGACGAGGGGGCGGGAGGCCGCTCCTGCTCGCCGCTACGGGCGGCGGGGGGAACCGCTGCCCGGTCGGACCCTGAGGTGTGCTGGGGCATTCTTCGCCTTGAGCCGTTCTGCCGTGTACGGGTGAGGTCGCGTCGGTCGCTCTGGTCGCGCGGAGCGGTGACGTCGCCGGTGCCGCTCCCGCCACCGCGGTGGGAAGTGTCCGTGAAGTGAATGAGGTTGTCCGTCTGGCTGCCTTCCGCGTCGGAACGCACGTGAGCGTAGCGTGACTGAAGCGTCGCAGTGTGCGAAGGCTGGGGGCTCAAGCGTGCGCAGATACGTTCCGCTGGGGCCTCTAAGGTGTCCCTGTCGTCGCAGTGTGTGACGGCATCGACGCGCCAACTCGGCCATTCCGCAAGGGCCGTCGAGAGTCATCCGTCCGGCGGAACACGCTCGGTCACGATTCACCTCCGCCGGGGAAGACGGCCGGCTTCGCCTGGCGTGTCAACTGCCAGCCGTCGCCGTGTCGTTCGACGAACCCCATCGATTGAAGTTCGTACAGGCGCCCTACGGCGTCGTCCTCGGACGTGCCCCCGCCGACCGCGAGGTCACGCGCCGTCGCCCGCCCCCGCGCGGGCAGGGCCGCCAGGACGCGTGCCGCCCCCGGGTCGAGAAGGTCGCGCGGCAGCACGGGGCCGCGCCGCTCCGGAGCCAGCTCGCCCATGCCTCCGACCAGCTCGACGACTTCCGCGGCGTCGGTCACGAGGGCAGCGCCTGCCCGCAGCAGCTCGTGCACCCCGGCGGAGAGACCGCTCGTCGCGGGCCCAGGAACCCCCATGGTGAAGCGCCCCAGCTCCTGCGCGGAGCGGGCCGTGGCGAGCGCCCCGCTGCGGTACGCGGCCTCGACCACCACCGTCCCCCTGGTCAGGGCGGCGATGACCCTGTTCCGCTGGATGAAGCGGCTCGGCGTCGGATGGTCCCCCGGCGGCAACTCGCCGACGACCAGGCCCTGTTCCGCGATCCGTCCGATCAACTCGGCGTGGCCGCGTGGATAGGGCCGGTCCACCCCGCACGCCAGCACGGCCACGGTGGCTCCCCCCGCGCCGAGCGCCCCGCGGTGCGCGGCGCCGTCCACTCCGTACGCCCCACCGGAGACCACGATCCAGCCGCGCTCGGCCAGCCCCGCCCCGAGCGTGGCCGCCATGTGCGCGCCATACCCCGTGCAGGCGCGTGAGCCCACGACGGCCACCGACCGCAGTGCCCATATCCGCAGCGAGGGCCGGCCCCGCACCCAGAGCCCGACCGGCCGCCCGTCACCGAGGTCGTCCAGCGGGGAAGGCCACTCGATGTCTCCCGGGCACACGAACCGCGCCCCGACGTCCCGCGCCACCGCCAGGTCCCGCTCCGGCCGCGGCTCGGCGGCCCGCGCCCGCAGCCCTTCCCACCGCCGTGCGCTCACCCCGGGCAGCGGCTTCTCGCCTCGGAGGCCGTGCAGCACCTCGACCGGACCGCGCTCGCGCAGCCACCGGCCGCCGATCGTGTCGCCGGGTTCGAGCACGCGCGTCAAAGCGGCCCTGGCCAGTCGCTCCTCGTCGGTCGGCGGGCCCACCCCGGTCACCGCGCCGCCCCGATCGCCGTCGGGACGCCGCGTGAGATTCCCGTACGCAGTTGCAGTGCGAGGGCGACGTCCTGTGCGCAGGGCCGGTCGTGTCCCGCGAGGTCCGCGACGGTCCATGCCACCCGCAGGACGCGGTCGAGGCCGCGGGCGGTGAGGAAGCCACGCTCCAGGTCCAGCTCGGCCGCGTCCAGCGCGCCGGGGACGGCGGGCCATCGGGTGCGCAGGGCGTGTCCGGGAACTTCGCTGTTGGTCCGCCAGCCGGTGCCGGACAGCCGGGCCGCCGCTCGCTCCCGTGCGGCGCGCACCCGGTCGGCGACGGTCCGGGTGGACTCGCCGCGGGTGGCATAGCCCGCCAGTTCGGAGCGGGTGACGGCCTCCACCTCCACCCTGAGGTCGATCCGGTCGAGCAGTGGGCCCGAGAGCCGGGCCTGATAGCGCCGGATGACGGAGGCGGGGCAGTCGCAGCCGTCGCCGAGCAATGTGTGCCGTCCGCAGGGGCAGGGGTTGGCCGCGAGCACCATGAGGAACTTCGCGGGCAGCCGCACCACGCCGGCGCTGCGGGCGATGACCACGTGACCCGATTCGAGGGGCTGCCGCAGGGAGTCCAGGGCCTGGCTGCTGAACTCCGGCGCTTCGTCCAGAAAGAGCACCCCCCGGTGAGCCAGTGATACCGCGCCCGGCCGCGCCAGTCCCTTGCCGCCGCCCACCAGGGACTGCATCGTCGCGGAGTGGTGGGGCGCGCAGTAGGGCGCGGCGTCCAGCATCGGCCTGCCCAGCGGCAGCATGCCGGCCACCGAGTGGACGGCCGTCACCTCCAGGGAGTCCTCGCGGCTCAGCGGCGGCAGGATCGCCGGCAGCCTCTCCGCGAGCATGGTTTTCCCCGCGCCCGGCGGACCTTGCAGGAAGAGGTGGTGCGCCCCGGCGGCGGCCACCTCGATGGCGGTCCTCGCCGCGGCCTGTCCCACGACGTCCGCCAGTTCCAGCGCGTGGGCGTCGTCCAGCGCGCCGCCGAGACCTGTGCCGACTCCGGTGCCGGGGACGCAGAGGCCCGCGAGCATCGGGTCGGGTCGCCCTGGTTCCTCCGGTTCCTCGTCCGGCACCGGCTCGTCGGTGAGCACCGCGACGAGCTGCCGCAGGCTGCGCACACCGAGTACCGAGACGCCCGGCACCAGTGAGGCCTCGGCGGCCGTGCACTCGGGGACGACCACCTGCTCATAGCCCGCGTCCGCCGCCGCGAGGACGGCCGGCAGGACCCCCCGCACGGGCCGCACCCGTCCGTCGAGTCCCAGCTCCCCGATCATGACGATGTCGGCGAGCACCCTGGGGTCGATGCGCTCGGCCGCACCGAGGACGGCACAGGCGACGGCCAGATCGAAGCCGCTGCCGCCCTTGGGCACCGAGGCCGGGCTCAGCCCCACGGTGAGCTTCTTCTGCGGCCACTCACCGCCCGAGTTGACCACGGCGGCCCTGACGCGGTCGCGGCTCTCCGTCAGGCTCTTGTCCGGCAGGCCCACCAGCGTGAACGCCGCCACGCCCGGCTCCAGGCCGGCCTGCACCTCGACCACGACGCCTTCGACGCCCACCAGCGCCACGGAACACGTACGCGCGAAGCCCATCACGCCACCCCCCGCGCGTGTTCGACGACGGGGGCGCCGCGTCGCGGGAGCAGGATGCCGACGAGGTCGATGCGGACGCCGCCCGGCGGTGGGCCGCCGCGCTCCTCGATCCAGCGCTCGGCCAGCCGCCGGAGCCGCTCCGCCTTGCCCGGGCCCACGGCCGCCATCGGATGCTCGAACAGCGTGGAGCCGGCCAGGCCCGCTCTGCGCGTCTTGACCTCGCAGACGACGAGGGCCTCGCCGTCCAGGGCCACGATGTCGATCTCGCCGGACCTGCCCGCGCGCCAGTTGCGCGCCAGGACCGTCATCCCCGACTCCACCAGCCGCCGGGCGGCCAGTTCTTCGCCGTACCTGCCGAGTGCTCCACGTGCGTTCATGTCGGCACCACCTCCGACACACACGGTCACGGATCCGCTCGCACCTATTGGATCTTGGTGCGTTACTCGCCGGTTGTGGACAACTCCGTCACCCTGACGAGGGCCTCAGCCGGGGATGACCGGCGACTCAGCCGGAGTGACCGGCGACTCAGCCTCAACCCCCGGGCAGCTCGAGATCGCTCTTGTTGAGCTCCTCGATATTCACGTCCTTGAACGTGAGAACGCGCACCTGCTTCACGAACCGCGCCGGCCTGTACATGTCCCACACCCAGGCGTCCGCCATCGACACCTCGAAGAACACCTCACCCTGGACGGAGTGCACCTGCATCTCATAGTCATTGGTGAGGTAGAAACGCCGCTCGGTCTCGATCACGTATTTGAACAGACCGACGACATCGCGGTACTCCCGGTAGAGCTTCAGCTCCATCTCGGTCTCGTACTTCTCGAGGTCCTCGGCGCTCATGGCATGTTCCCCTTCAGCCGTGCGTCCCCCTATTGTGCGTCAGCCCCGAGAGCCCCTACACGATTTCCGTGTCCAGGACCTCGGGCCGCTCAGGGGGCCCTTCGTCGAGCAGTCTGCGCAACAGCTCGGCGAGTCTGGTCGGGTACACCGTCTCATGACCCCCGGTCAGTTCCCGGCACGTCCACCAACGTGCTCCGGCGACACTGCGGCGCTCCAGCTCCGTCAGGCCCTCCGCGGCGATCGTCGTCCGTGCCGTGCGCGCCAGGTAATACCACTCGTCCTGGTCCCAGCGCCGCCCGTCGAAGGGGAAGGAGCAGACCCGCCGCCACAGGACGGGCCCGAGCTCGACCTCCGTGATGCCCGTCTCCTCGCGCAGCTCACGCAGCGCGGCCTCTTCCCGCGTCTCGTCGCCCTCCACGCCGCCGCCCGGCGTGAACCACCAGTCGTCGGCCGGATCCCCCGGCTCGTGGCCGTGCAGCAGCAGAATGCGGTCTTCCGGATCGAGCACGACCACCCGCGCCACCCTGCGCAGCGGCCGTCCCGCCAAAGAGGCCTCAGCCGACACGAGCCGCCTCCGCCGCACGGCCCCTGTCGCGTCCGCGCCCGACCCGCTTGGCCACCGGCCCGTACGCCGCCCCGCCGAGCACCAGCGCCATGCCCACGACGATCGCGATCACCATCAGGCGCAGCGGTCCGGGCTCGGAGAGGCCGCCCGGCATGTCCGCGAAGCCCTCGGGCCGCTCCAGCATGCCGAACTTGTCCATGGGCCAGGCGACCGCGTCGACCCGGGCCTGCACCGCGCCGCGCGGCACCGAGCCCTTCTCACCGTCGCCCAGGTGCACGCTGGAGTCCATGGAGCCGCTGCGCTCGTCGCCCAGCAGGAACAGGCGCCCTTCGGGGACCGTCGTGGCGGGGATGCCCGTGGCCGCGGCGCCCGTGCCGTCGGGGAGATAGGGTTCCGCGATTTCCTCGCCGTTGACGGTCAGCTTGCCGTCCTCGCAGCAGGCGATCTTGTCGCCGCCCACGCCGACCACGCGCTTGACCATCGGCAGGTTGCCCCAGGTCGACTGCTCGAAGACGACGACGTCACCGCGGCGCACCTCGTCGCCGTCGATGCGCTGGGCGAGCACGCGGTCGCCCGCGCCGATCGTCGGCGTCATCGACCCGGTGGGCACCGTGTACGGCTGGTACAGGACCGCGCCCCAGACGAATCCGCCGAGGAACAGCACACAGCCGAGGGCCACGGCGACGCCCGACAGCATGCTGCCCAGCCGTCCGTGGCCCTCGGCCGTACGACGTGTCCTGCTCATCCCAGTGCTCCCCCGTCTCGGAGACGACCCCGCCGCCCACACCCGCGGACGGCGGAAGATCGGTGATCTGGGACGGCACCCTACCCGGCGGTAGTGCCGCCAGAAACCCTCGCGGCCCGCCCGGCGGCGACCGTGAGGCGGCGTCGGCGCCACAGCACGATCGGCACCGCGCCCGCGAGGCCGAGGGCGCCGGGAGCGGCGCTCGACAGGGCGTTGAGACCCGACTGGTCGAAGGTGTCCGGCTTGGGCAGCGTCGCCCAGCGGGTGGGCGGCCAGGCGATGACGATGGCACGGCCCACGACGTTGTCCACGGGGACCGCGCCGCCGCCGGGCTGGTTCTGGTGGTAGCGGGAGTCCAGGGAGTTCTGCCGGTGGTCCCCCATGACCCAGATCTTGCCCGGCGGTACGGTGACCTTGAACTGGCCGCCCTGGTCGTCGGAGCTGCACGGGGTGTTGCCCGCGAAGACGTAGGGCTCGTTCAGCGCCTTGCCGTTGACCTTCACCGGGCCCGTGCCCTTGCACTCCACCGTGTCGCCCGCGACACCGACGACGCGCTTGATGAGGTCCTTCTCGTCGGCGGACGGCATCAGGCCGATCCAGCCGAGGACCCGCTGGATCGCGTTCGGGTCGGGGGTCGGCTCGCCGTCCAGCCAGTGGCCCGGGTCCCTGAAGACGACGACCTCGCCGCGCTCGGGCTCGGAGCCGAACCACGGTGTCAGTTTGTCGACGAGAACGCGGTCGCCCTGCTGCAGCGTGTTCTGCATCGAGTCCGACGGGATCGAGAACGCCTGGACCAGGAAGGACTTGATGATCAGCGCCAGGACGAGGGCGATGCCGATGAGGAGCGGCAGCTCCTTCCAGAAGGACCGCGGCTTCTTCGGCGGCCCGATGGCCCGCTCGCCTTCCGTGCTGTCGCCGTCCCCGGCGTCATTCCCGGGGTGTGCGCCGTCCGCGGCGCCTTCGACGCCCGGCTCGTCGGATCCTCCCGGCCGCTCCTCGGGCCCCTCGTGTTCGGATCGTGCGCCGACCGCCAAATCCCCCACATCCACTCCTCAGTCCGTGCCACCGCCTGCCCCAGATGTGATGCAGGCCCACCACTCCCATAACGAGCGGGAGTTCCGCAGGGGTCGGGAGCCGGATCAATCCATGTCGATCGCCGAGGGCCACCCTATGCGAAGCCCCTGTGGCGGCGTCCGACGCCGCACGCGCGTCGGGCACGGACGCGTACGTCTCCGGCTCCTCCAGCCTGCGCCAGTGGCCGAAGGGCCAGGCGATGACGAGGGCTCGCCCGACGACCTGGTCCTCGGAGACGGTGCCGCTGAACTTCTCGGTGCGGTGGAAGCGGGAGTCGGCCGAGTCGCTGCGGTGGTCGCCCATCATGAAGAGGCGGCCTTCGGGGACCTTCACCCGGAACTCGAAGGCCGAGGGCTTGTCGCCGGGGTGGATGTAGGGCTCGTCGAGCGGTACGCCGTTGACGGTGACCTTGTCGTTCTTGTCGCAGCACTTCACGGTGTCGCCGCCGACGCCGATCACCCGTTTGATCAGGTCGCGCTCGCTGTCGGAGGGCAGCAGACCTATCTGGGTCAGGCCCTCCTTGACCTGCTTGACGACCACGGGGTCGTCCTTCTTCTTGCCCTGTTCCTCTTCGAGCCAGTTGCCGGGGTCCTTGAAGACGACGACGTCACCGCGCTCCGGCTTCGAACCGAACCAGGGGGTGAGCTTGTCGACCAGGACCCGGTCGCCGATGCGGATCGTCTGCTCCATGGAGCCGGAGGGAATCACGAAGGCCTGCACCAGGAAGGTCTTCAGGACGAGGGCTATGAGCAGGGCCACTCCTATGAGGAGCGGTATCTCCTTGATCGCCGAGCGCCGTCTGCGCCGCTTGACCTTCTTGGCGAGTTTGCGGCGCTCGGCCCGGCCGGGCAGGGCGGGACCGCTGGTCGGCCGGGAGCCCGTGGGCAGCCGGGTGTCGGCCGCGTGCCCCGCGGTCCGCGCCCGCCCGCGGTTACCCATGCGCGCCGCCCGGTTCGGGCACGCGCGCGTAGCTGTCGGGACGGTCCAGGGAGGTCCAGTGGCCGACCGGCCAGGCGATCCAGTCGGCCCGGCCGATGACCTCGGAGACCGGGACCATGCCGCCGCCCGGCCGGCCCAGGTGGTCCCGGGAGTCGCTGGAGTCACTGCGGTGGTCGCCCAGCAGGAACAGGCTGCCCTCGGGCACCACGACGTCGAACGGCACCTGCGAAGGGGCGTCCCCCGGGTACAGGAAGGGCTCGTCGACGGGCGCGCCGTTCACCTCGATCCTCCCCCGCTCGCAGACCACACGGTCTCCCCCCACGCCCACGACCCGCTTGATGTAGTCGGCGTCCCCGAAGTACCCACTGCCGTCGAAGACGACCACGTCGCCGCGGCGCGGCTCGGAACCGAAACGGTACGCCAACTTGTTGACGAGTACCCGGTCCCCGACCCGGAACGCGGGCTCCATGGAGCCGCTCGGGATCTGGAAGGGCTGCACCACGAAGGCGCTGACAAGGAGCAGGGTCCCCACGCACAGCAGGAACGTGGCGGTGTACCCGCCGCCCGGCAGCCGGGCGATCAGGGACATGAAAACGGAGCGCGACCGTTCCTCCGTCTCCTCGGGTGCTTCGGCGACGTCGGGGACGTCTCCGGGACCGGAGGGTGTGGAGGAGCGGTCGCGCTCCGTGTGCTGTGCTTCGCTGTCCATCGGGGCCAGATGCTATCCGGCCCCGCCATGCACCCGTGCGGGAGCTCAGCTGGCGCGCTTCTCCTTGATCTTCGCGGCCTTGCCGCGCAGCTCACGGAGGTAGTACAGCTTGGCGCGACGCACGTCACCGCGGGTCACGAGCTCGATCTTCTCGACGATCGGCGTGTGCACCGGGAAGGTGCGCTCGACGCCGACGGAGAAGGAGACCTTGCGGACCGTGAAGGTCTCGCGCACGCCGGCACCCTGGCGACGGATGACTACGCCCTTGAACTGCTGCACACGGGAGCGGTTGCCCTCGATGACGCGGACGTGGACGTTGACGGTGTCACCCGGGCGGAACGCGGGGACGTCGCTGCGCAGCGACGCGCTGTCGACGGAGTCGAGCAGGTTAGCCATGATCGTCTGCTTTCTTCACTGATGCCACAGGTCATCAGCGGTATGTGGTGATGAGGATTCGGTAGCTGATCGCGTCGGGCGGGCGTCATTCCCCCTGTGGCAGGGGCGCACGCTGGACGTACAGCAGCGGCCTATTCTTCCACGGCGTCGGGGTCTCGCCCAAATCGGCCGTCGGGACCGGGCCGCCATCCCAGGATCGAGAGCATCTCGCGGTCCTTCTTGTCGAAGGTGGCGGGGTCACAGCGCTCGATGAGGTCGGGCCTGTTGCGGGTGGTGCGGCGCAGCGCCTCGTCCCGGCGCCAGCGCGCGATCTTGCCGTGGTGGCCGCTGAGCAGGACGTCCGGGATGCCGTGGCCACGCCACTCGGGGGGCTTGGTGTAGACGGGCCCTTCGAGGAGGTTGGCCATGGCGCCGGGGGCGAAGGAGTCGTCCCGGTGGGACTCGGCGTTGCCGAGGACGCCGGGCAGGAGCCTGGCCACCGCCTCGGTGACGACCAGTACGGCGGCTTCTCCGCCCGCGAGGACGTAGTCGCCGATGGACACCTCGTAGACGGGCATCCGGGTCGCGTACTCGTCCATGACGCGGCGGTCGATGCCTTCGTAGCGGGCCGGCGTGAAGATGAGCCAGGGGCGCTCGGAGAGCTCGACGGCCAGCTCCTGGGTGAAGGGACGGCCGCTCGGCGTGGGGACGACGAGGACGGGCCCGTGGGCCCCCGTCTCGTACCCCTCGGCGAGTACGTCGTCGAGGGCGGCGCCCCAGGGGTCGGTCTTCATGACCATGCCGGGGCCGCCGCCGTAGGGAGTGTCGTCGACCGTGTTGTGGCGGTCGTACGTCCACTCCCTGAGGTCGTGCACGTTCACGTCGAGCCGGCCACGCGCGCGTGCCTTGCCGACGAGGGAGACGTTCAGGGGCTCCAGGTACTCGGGGAAGATCGTGACGACGTCGAGCCGCATCAGGCGCCGTCCTCCTGGGCGGCCGCTTCCTCGGCGGCGTCCCTGGCGGAGGCGATCTCCGCGCGGTCGTCGATGAGGCCGGGGGGCGGGTCGATGACCGCGCGCTGCTCTTCGAGGTCGATCTCGGTGACGATCTCCTCGACGAAGGGGATCATGACCTCGCTGCCGTCGGGGCGCTCCACGATGAACAGGTCCTGCGAGGGCAGGTGCGAGATCTCCGTGATGCGGCCGACCTCGGCGCCGTCCGTGGTGACCACGTCCAGGTCCATCAGCTGGTGGTCGTAGTACTCGTCGGGGTCCTCCGGAAGCTCCTCCGGGTTCACCTCGGCGATCAGGAGGGTGTTGCGCAGCGCTTCGGCGCCGGTGCGGTCGCGCACGCCCTCGAAGCGCAGCAGGAGGCGGCCGCTGTGCACCCGGCCGGTCTCGATGGTCAGCGGTCCCGTGGCGGCGGGGTCGGTGGCGAGCACGGCGCCGGGGCCGAGCCGCAGCTCCGGCTCGTCGGTGCGGACCTCGACGGTGACCTCACCCTTGATGCCGTGGGCTCGGCCGATGCGGGCGACTACCAACTGCACTGCGTTTCTCCTCATCCAACGACTACGGGCCGGGGAAGGCCCTGAAGCCATCCCCGGCCCGAGCCGGTGCTGCTGTGGTTCTGCGAAGCCGGTTCAGTGAACCTGGTCCACGTCGACGAGGTCGACGCGGACACCGCGGCCACCGATGGCGCCCACGACAGTGCGCAGAGCGCGCGCGGTGCGGCCGTTACGGCCGATCACCTTGCCGAGGTCGTCGGGGTGGACCCGGACTTCGAGGACGCGCCCGCGACGGAGGTTGCGCGAGGCCACCTGCACGTCGTCGGGATTGTCGACGATGCCCTTCACGAGGTGCTCGAGAGCCTCCTCGAGCATGCTCAGGCCTCGGTCGACTCGGTGGACGTGGCCTCGGCCTCGTCCGCCTTCTTGTCAGACTTCTTGGCCTTCTGGGTGATGGCCTCACCCTTGGCGTCGTCGCCCTCAAGGCCCTTGGTGAAGGCCTCGAACGCGGCGCGCTTGTCCTTGGGCTCGGCGACCTTCAGCGGCGCCGGGGCGGGCAGGCCCTTGTGCGCCTGCCAGTCACCGGTGAGCTTCAGGATGGCCATGACCGGCTCGGTCGGCTGAGCGCCGACGGACAGCCAGTACTGGGCACGCTCCGAGTTGACCTCGATGCGCGACGGGTTCTGCACCGGGTGGTACAGACCGATCTCCTCGATGGCCCGGCCATCACGGCGGGTACGGGAGTCGGCGACGACGATGCGGTAGTGAGGCGCGCGGATCTTGCCCAGACGCTTCAGCTTGATCTTGACTGCCACGGGAGTGGTGTCTCCTGGTCTTGACGTGGGTGGGCACAACGAAGATGCCGCGTGGGGTTGCGGTACTCGAGTGCCCGATGGACGCGTCAGCCGGAGGAGAGAGGGGTCCTATGCGACTGTCGAGTACAGCTAGCCATTGTGCCATACGTCGGCGGGGCGCCCGCACCCGGTGAGGGCGCCCCCGGTCCAGCTCAGCCCACGCCCGCGCCGACCACTTCCGGGATACGGAAAGGCTTGCCGCAGCCGCCGCACATGATGGGCGCCTGGGCGAGGACGGAGGGGACCACGCGCACATTGCGTCCGCAGTCGCAGACGGCCTTCACGCGCACGCCGCCCCCGGAGGAGCCGTGCCGGGCGGCCGGCCCGCGGAAGCTGCGCGCGGTGTCCGCGGTCGTCGCCACGGTGTGCGCCTTCAGGGCTCGCTGGAGCCGCTCGATCGTCGGGCGATACCGCTTGCGGGCCTCGGGATTCAGCGTGACCAAGGAGAAGCCGCTGCTGGGATGCGGTTCCTCCGGGTGGTCCAGGCCGAGCTCCTCGGCGATCGCGAGGAATCTGCGGTTGTGATAGCGGCCGGCTCGTGAAGTGTCGCGTACGCCGCGCGAGGCGGCGATGCCATGGACTGCCTCGTGAAGCAGTCGCTCGAAGGAGAGCTCGGCGCCGCAGGCGGACGACGACTCTCCGATCAGGGATTCGGGCGCGGCAAGGTCGGGCAGCTCGGAGTGGTGCCGCTGAATGTCGGCCCACGCCTGTGCCAGCTCTGCGGCGAGAACAGGTGGTGTCGTGCTCACGTCGTGACAACGAGCCGGGTGCCCTGGGGGTTCCATTCCGGGGCATCTCAAATAATTTGCACGTACCCGTCAGTTGCCATTGATGCGTCCGGACGAGGGCGGGTGCGCTGATCTGCGGAGAAGCCTCACAGCTCACACCAAGCCGGTACGTAGCGGCGCGTACGCCCCGGCGCGTAGGGCGCTTCCTCACGCCGACGGGCCATGACCGCGACGTTACCCGGCCTCTCCTCCGCCGCGGGCACCGCCCCGTTCGCGTCGGCGGCCTTTTCCCGGGGGGCGCACGACCGGGGCACGCAAGCAGTCCCCGACAACCTCTGGACGTCAGGACCGATGCGGAGTTCTCTGGCATACGGGGGAAGTGCGGGCGCACTGCACGGGGGCGGACGAACCGTTGACCACCGGAACGGCCATAACTCTCAGCGGATTGGGGCGCTTTCGATGACACCAACACTCGCGCAATCGCACCTTCCCCACGCGGGCTCAGCGCCCCGTGCGGACATGTGCGCACGCGCGCGTGACTGGGCGGAGATTCAGGAACGGATGCTGGTCCCGCTCTATGAAGCGGTGTACGAACGGCTCGAAGTGGGCCACGGCACCCGGTTGCTCGGCCTCGGCTGCGGCTCCGGGCTCGCCCTTCTGATGGCCGCCTCCCGGGGTGCCACGGTCACCGGCGTCGAGGCGTCGGCGCCCGAGCGGCTGGACCTCGCGCGGACACGACTGCTGCGGGACGCCACGGCGGACGCCGCGCCACGGCCACGCGCGCGTCGCGGCGCCGCGACTCTCGTCGAGGGCGGCCCGGCGGACGCGGCGGTCCCCGAAGCACCCGCGTACGACCTGATCACCGCGTTTCACCCGATCGGGTGTGTGGCGGGTGACTCCGAAGGGCTCTCCTCACTCCTGGAGGGAGCGGCTCCGCTCGCCGCGCGCGGCGCGAGCGTCGTGCTCGTCGGATGGGGGCCTCCGGAGCGCTGTGCGACCTCCACCGTTCTGCGGGTGGCGACCAAGCTCGCCGATCCGCTGCGCAGTACGGGAAGCTGGCGCCCGGCGCTCCGGGACGACCTGGAGGAGGTCGCCCAGCGGGCGGGGCTCAAGCCGGACGGCTCGGGGCGGGTCGCGTGCCCGTTCGGCTACGCGGACGTCGACAGCGCGGTCCGTGGGCTGCTCTCGACCGGCCTGTTCGACGCGGCGGTGGGCGCCACGGACCAGGAGCAGGTCGACAAGGAGCTGACGGAGGCGCTGCATCCGCACCGCAGGCACGACGGGACCGTGTGGATGTCGAACGTCTTCAGGTATCTGATCGCCCGTGTCCCCGGACGCCCGGAGTCCTGAGCGCTCCCGCCAGGCGGGGCGCCCTCCGCGTAGACGTCAGGTGCCGTTCTTGGTCACCCTGGTGATGCCCGCGACCCGGTAGGCGTGTGCCTCCTCCAGGGTCTCGTTCTCCAGCAGCGCCGCGGCCAGCGCGTCGAGCCGGTCGCGGTGCTCGCGAAGCTGGCGGCAGGCGCTCTCGTAGCACTGGTCGACGATCCGCCGCATCTCACCGTCGATCGTGTCGAGGGTCTGCGGGGCCGCCGCGAGCCCGTAGGCCTGCTGGGCGTCGCTCGGGAGCGCGGAGAAGCGGCCGACGCGCTCGCTCATGCCCCAGCGGCCGACCATGCCGCGCGCGATGTTGGTGACCTGCTCCAGGTCGTTCTCCGCACCGGTGGTGATGACTCCGTAGACGACGTGTTCGGCGGCCATGCCCCCCAGAGCACCGATGATGCGCCCACGGAGGTAGTCCTCGGTGTACGCGTACTTGTCGGAGTCCGGGGTGGACAGGGTGACGCCGAGGGCACGGCCGCGCGGCACGATCGTGATCTTGCGGACCGGGTCGGCGCCGGGCTGCAACATGCCGAGCAGGGCGTGACCGCTCTCGTGGTACGCCGTGCGCCTGCGCTCCTCCTCCGGCATGACCAGCGGCCGCTCGGCGCCGAGCTGGACCTTCTCCATGGCTTCGGAGAGGTCGGACTGCGTGACCGTGCGCTGCTTGCGCTTGACGGCGATGAGGGCGGCCTCGTTGGCGAGGTTGGCGAGTTCCGCGCCGGTCATGCCCGGGGTCGTACGGGCGACCTGGGCGAGGTCGACGTCGCCGGCCAGCGGGATGGCCCGCGTATGGATCCTGAGGATCGCCTCGCGTCCGCCGCGGTCGGGGGGCGAGACGTTGACGACGCGGTCGAACCGCCCGGGCCGGGTGAGCGCCGGGTCGAGGACGTCCGCGCGGTTGGTGGCGGCGAGCACGATGACGCCCTCCGCCCCCGAGAAGCCGTCCATCTCGGTGAGGATCTGGTTCAGGGTCTGCTCACGCTCGTCGTGACCGCCCATCCCTCCGCCGCCGCCCCGGGAGCGGCCGATGGTGTCGATCTCGTCGATGAAGATGATCGACGGCGCGACCTTGCGGGCCTCGGTGAAGAGTTCCCGTACCCGCGAGGCGCCCACGCCGACGATCATCTCGATGAACTCCGACGCGGAGGCCGAGAAGAAGGGCACTCCCGCCTCGCCCGCGACGGCACGGGCGAGCAGCGTCTTGCCCGTACCGGGTGGCCCGGCGAGCAGCACGCCGCGGGGCATCTTGGCGCCCATGGCGCGGTAGTCGTCCGGGTTCTTGAGGAAGTCGACGACGTCGTTGAGCTCGCCCTCGACCTCGTCGATGCCCGCGACGTCCTCGAAGGTCGTCCGCTTGGCGCCGGTCTCGATCTCGACCGGCTTGGGCGGGGTCTTCCGCCCGAGCATGCCACCGCCCATGCCCGCGCGCATGCGCCGCGCGATGAAGATCCACAGGACGACGAGCAGCAGCATGGGGGCGAGCGAGATCAGCAGGTTCGAGAGGAAGCTGCGCTCCTGCACCACGGGTTCGGCGGTGACGGTGACGTCATGCTCGGTCAGGTCGTCCCAGAGCTTGTCGTCGGCGAAGGCGGGCCGCTGGGTGGTGAACTTGGTGTACGTGCCCTTGCCGTCGCCGGGCTTGTCCTGCTCCTTCGTGAGCTGCCCCTGGATCGCGTCGCCCTTGGAGTAGATCTTCGTGACGTTGCCGGCGTCGACCTGCTTGCTGAACTCCGTGTACGAGATGGTCGGCTCGTCGCCGTCGCTGAAGAAGCTCAGCACGATGTTGGCGATGAGGTAGACGATCAGGGCCGTCAGGATGAGGCCGCCCCAGCCGCCCGGCATCTTCCTCTTCGGCGGCGTGGGCTCGGGCGAGGGCGCGCCCTCGGAGCGCCACGGCTTGTCGGACGCCCGGTCCGGCGACACGGGGTTGCTCATATCCGGACGTTACGACACATACGTTCTGCGGGCACCCGCTTCTGGAAACGCCTGGGGGCGCCTCCGGAACCGGAGGCGCCCTCAGGCGACGCGGAAGGCGTACGGGACGCCGCGCGCTCAGCCCATGAACTTCTTGAACTCGTCCGGCAGCTCGAAGTCCTTCCCGGCCGGAGCACCCGGCAGGCCGAGGGCGGACCCCGCCTGACCGGCGGCCTCGCGGCGGGCCGCGGCCTCCTGCTCCTCCTGCTTGCGCTTCATCGGGTTGCCGGACTTCCGCTTGCCCTTGGCCTGCTTCTGCTTCTTCTTCTGCCTGCCGGCACCACCGCCCATGCCCGGCATCCCGGGCATACCCGGCATGCCGCCGCCCTGGGCCATGCGGGACATCATCTTGCGCGCCTCGAAGAACCGCTCGACGAGGTTCTTCACGGCGCTGACCTCGACGCCGGAACCCTTGGCGATACGGGCACGCCGGGAGCCGTTGATCAGGGTCGGCTCGTGGCGCTCGGCCGGCGTCATCGACTTGATGATGGCGGCGGTGCGGTCGACGTCACGCTCGTCGAGGTTGGCGATCTGGTCCTTGATCTGCCCCATGCCGGGCATCATCCCGAGCAGCTTGCTGATGCTGCCCATCTTCCTGACCTGCTCCATCTGGGCCAGGAAGTCGTCGAGCGTGAAGTCCTTGCCCTTGCTGCTCGCCAGCTTGGAGGCCATCTGCTCGGCCTCTTGCTGGGAGAAGGTCTGCTCGGCCTTCTCGATGAGCGTGAGCATGTCGCCCATGCCGAGGATGCGGGACGCCATGCGGTCCGGGTGGAACGCGTCGAAGTCGTCCAGCTTCTCGCCGTTGGAGGCGAACATGATCTGGCGCCCGGTGACCTGCGCGATCGACAGCGCGGCACCACCGCGGGCGTCGCCGTCCAGCTTGGAGAGCACCACGCCGTCGAAGCCGACGCCGTCGCGGAAGGCCTCCGCCGTGTTGACGGCGTCCTGGCCGATCATGGCGTCGACGACGAAGAGGACCTCGTCGGGGCTGACCGCGTCGCGGATGTCCGCGGCCTGCTGCATCAGCTCCTGGTCGATGCCGAGGCGGCCCGCGGTGTCGACGATGACGACGTCGTGCTGCTTGGTCCGCGCGAACTCGATGGAGTCCTTGGCGACCTGCACCGGGTCGCCCACGCCGTTGCCCGGCTGGGGGGCGTAGACGCCGACGCCCGCGCGCTCGGCGACGACGCTGAGCTGGTTGACGGCGTTGGGGCGCTGGAGGTCGCAGGCGACCAGGAGGGGCGTGTGGCCCTGTCCCTTCAGCCAGAGGCCGAGCTTGCCCGCGAGGGTCGTCTTACCGGCACCCTGGAGACCCGCGAGCATGATGACGGTCGGAGGCGTCTTGGCGAACCGCAGGCGTCGCGTCTCGCCGCCGAGGATGCCGACGAGCTCCTCGTTGACGATCTTGATGACCTGCTGGGCGGGGTTGAGGGCCTGGGAGACCTCGACGCCGGCCGCGCGCTCCTTGATCTGCTTGATGAAGGCGCGGACGACGGGGAGGGCCACGTCGGCCTCGAGCAGGGCGATGCGGATCTCGCGCGCGGTGGCGTCGATGTCCGCCTCGGACAGACGGCCCTTGCCCCGGAGGTTCTTGAATGTCGCTGCGAGGCGGTCGGAGAGAGTATCGAACACGGCGGTCGCGAATCCTCGGGTCGAAGGGGGCACCCCCTGCTCCGGCGTGGCCGAGGCTCGGGGGAGGGTGACAGGTCGCCCTCCAGGGTATCTGCCACGGGTCAGTGCCTGGGGCTCTGGGCAGTTCTTCCCCCTGCGGCCGGCCTCGCCTCTCCTCGACGGTCCCCTGCGGCCGGCCCCGCCTCTCCCGGGCGGACCCCGGCGTCGTACGTCAGGCGGGTGCGCCCCGCAGTGCCGCCTCCACGCCCCGTGCGACCCCCGCCGCTCCCTCCCCCTCCAGCGGCAGGCCGTCCAGGCCCGTCACGTAGAAGGCGTCGACCGCGTTCGCTCCCAGCGTCGAGACGTGGGCGCTGCGTACCCGCACGCCCGCGTCCTCCAGCGCCCGCCCGATGCGGTGCACCAGCCCGGGGGCGTCCTGGGCCCGGACCTCGATGACCGTGGCGAGGCGGGAGGCGGCCGGGGCCACCGTGACGCGGGGCGGCGGCGCGACCGAGCCGCGGCGGCGGGGGTAGGCGGCGTCGCGCTCCGCGAGGCGGCCCGCGATGTCGAGCGAGCCGTCGAGCGCCCGCACCAGATCGGCCCTGAGCCGCGACACCTGCGGCAAGGACCCGTACTCCGCGGCGACCCGCCAGCTCAGCAGCAGTACGGAGGAGCCGACGCCGGACGGCAGCGGCACCTCCCGCAGCTCCGCCGTCCGCACCGCGAGCCGGTGCAGCGCGAGCACCCCGGCCGCGGCGGACAGCACTCCCGGCTGCTCGGGCACGGCCACGACCAGCTCCACGCCGAGCGCCTCCTCCTCCGAGGGCCGCAGCGCGAGGACCGGACCGCCCGTGCGGAACGCCTCCATGCCCAGCCGCTCCTGCTCCGCCGAGGGTGCGGCCCCGCCCGGCGACCCGTCCGCCGACGCGCCGTCCGGCTCGTCGCCGGAGAGCACCGCGTCCACCCGCTTGACCAGGTCGTCGACGAGCACGCCGCGCCACGCGGACCAGGCCGCGGGCCCGGTGGCCAGCGCGTCCGCCTCGGTCAGCGCGTGCAGCAGCTCCAGCGTCCCCGCGCAGCCGACGGCCTCGGCGACACCTCGTACCGTCGCCGGATCGTCGAGGTCGCGTCGCGTGGCCGTCTCGACGAGCAGCAGGTGGTGGCGGACGAGGCGGGCGAGGACGGCCACGTCGGCGGGGTCGAAGCCGATCCTGGCCGCGACGTCCCGCGCGATGGTCTCCCCGGCCACGGAGTGGTCCCCCGGCCAGCCCTTGCCGATGTCGTGCAGCAGGGCCGCCACGAGGAGCAGGTCGGGGCGCCCCACCCGCCGGGTCAGCTCGGCGGCCCGTACCGCCGTCTCCACGAGGTGCCGGTCGACCGTCCAGGTGTGGACGGCGTTGCGCTGCGGCCGGCACCGCACCCGCTCCCAGTCGGGCAGGAGCCGGGTGATCAGCCCCTCCGCCTCCAGCGCCTCCCACACCTGCACGGTCGGCCGTCCGGCGCCGAGGAGCGTCACGAGCTGCTCCCGCGCCTCGGCGGGCCACGGCGTGGGCAGGGGCCGCGCGGCGGCGGCGAGACGGCGTACGGCGTGCAGGGACAGCGGCAGCCCGGCCTGCGCGGCGGCCGCCGCTGCCCGCAGCGGCAGGACCGGGTCGCGCTCGGGCCGCGCGGCGCGGGCGAGCACGGCCTCCCCGTCCTGTTCCACGACCCCCTCGGCCAGCGGCGTCCGCTCGGCCGCGGTCCTGCCGCCGCCCAGGACGGCCCGCAGCCGTGGCCGTACAGCCCTGGCCCGCAGGACGCGGCCGACCTCGCGCCAGGTGACGTCACCGGCGTAGGAGACGACGCGGGCGGCCTCGTACACCTGGCGCAGCAGTGTGTCGGCGTCCAGCAGGTCGAGCCCGGCGGCGACCTGGTCCTGCTCCTGGAGGGCGAGCCGGTCGGTGGCCCGTCCCGTGGCCAGGTGCAGCGCGTCGCGGACGTCGAGCAGCCGCCGCTGGGCGTCGGCGAGGCCCTCGCGCGGGGCGTCGGCGAGCCAGGAGGCGGCGACGGCACGCAGCGCGGTGAGGTCCCGCAGCCCGCCCCTGGCCTCCTTGAGGTCGGGTTCGAGCAGATGGCCCAGCTCGCCGTGGCGCTCGGCCCGTTCCTCGCACAGCTCGCGCAGCTCGGGCAGCCGCTTGGGCGCCTGGTTGCGCCAGTCGGCGAGGATGGCGGCCCGCAGGCCGGCGGTCAGCCCCGCGTCGCCCGCGATGTGCCGCGCGTCGAGCAGCCCGAGGTGGACCTTGAGGTCCTCGGCGGCGGTCCTGCGGGCCTGGGACGGCGTGCGCACGGAGTGGTCGAGGGCGATCCCGAGGTCCCAGACGGGGTACCAGAGGCGGTCGGCGAGGGCGGCCACGCGCGCGGCGTCGTTGCTGCCGTCGTGGAGCAGGAGCAGGTCCAGGTCGCTGCGCGGCGAGAGTTCGCCGCGGCCGTATCCGCCGACCGCGACGAGCGCGGTGCCCCGGGGCACGCCCTCGGGGCCGCCGCCGGCCTGGAAGAGCCCGGTGAGCCAGCCGTCGGTGAGGCCGGAGAGGGCGAAGCGGCGCGGCGGCCCGGACCGCGACTCCTCGGTCAGGAGCCGCAGCCGGGCCGCCGCGTAGCCGCCGGGTCCGGAGTCTTCCGTTTCTTTTCGTACGTCCATGCCCGTCACCCGGCAGCTCCTGTCCAGTCCCGAATCGATCCTGCTCGGTCCCGCTCGGTCTCGCTCGGTCTCGCTCAGTGGCGTGTTCGTTCGCCGGTCAGAGCGCGTCGGGTCCGCGCTCGCCGGTGCGCACCCGCACGGCCGTGTCCACGGGGACGCACCAGACCTTGCCGTCACCGATCTTGCCGGTGCGGGCGGCCTTGACCACGACCTCGATGAGCTGTTCGGCGTCATCGTCCTCGACGAGCACCTCGATACGGATCTTCGGCACGAGGTCCACCGTGTACTCGGCGCCCCGGTAGACCTCGGTGTGTCCGCGCTGGCGGCCGTATCCGCTGGCCTCGGTGACGGTCAGGCCGTGGATGCCGAAGGCCTGGAGCGCCTCCTTGATCTCGTCGAGCCGGTGCGGCTTGACGACCGCGGTGATGAGCTTCATGCGTCCACCTTCTTGTTCCGCTGTGCCTGGGGGTTGTCCGCGGCCGGGGCGGGCGCCGCCGCCGTGCGCGGGGCCGTGCCGCCGCCGGCGCCGCTGAAGTCGTACGCGGTCTCGGCGTGTTCGACCTGGTCGATGCCGGCGACCTCGACATCCTCGCTGACCCGCATCCCGATGGTCTTGTCGATCAGGAGGGCGAGGATCGCGGAGGCGACCAGGGAGTAGGCGAGGACGGCCCCGACCCCCGCGAGCTGCTTCCACAGCTGGGTGAAGGTGTGGTCTCCGTAGAAGAGGCCCGTGGCGTCCGACTGGCCGCCGCCGGTGGCGAAGAAGCCGACGAGGACGGAGCCGACGACACCGCCGACGAGGTGGACGCCGATGACGTCGAGGGAGTCGTCGTAGCCGAACCTGAACTTCAGGCCGACCGCCATGGCGCAGAGCAGCCCGGCGATGGCGCCGATGGCGATGGCGCCGAGCGGGGAGCAGGAGCCGCCGGACGGGGTGATGGCGACGAGCCCCGCGACGGCGCCGGAGGCGGCGCCGAGGGTGGTGCAGGCACCGTGGCGGACCTTCTCGTAGATGAGCCAGGCGAGCATGGCGGCGGCGGTGGCGACCTGCGTGTTGAGGAACATGAGGGCGCCCACGCCGTCGTCGTTGCCCAGCCACGATCCGGCGTTGAAGCCGAACCAGCCGAACCACAGCAGGGCCGCGCCGAGCATCACCAGCGGCAGCGAGTGGGGCCGCATCGGGTCCTTCTTGAAGCCGACGCGCTTGCCGATGACCAGGATGACGCCGAGCGCCGCGGCTCCGGCGTTGATGTGCACGGCCGTGCCGCCCGCGAAGTCGATGACGCCGAGTTCGAAGGCCCAGCCCCCGGCGCCCCACACCCAGTGCGCGACGGGGAAGTACACGATCGTGGCCCACAGGACGACGAAGAGCGCCCAGGCCGTGAACTTCACGCGGTCCGCGAGGGCGCCGCTGATCAGGGCGGGCGTGATGACGGCGAACATCAGCTGGAAGACGGCGAAGACGTAGACCGGGATGGTGTAGCCGTCCCAGAGCTGGTTGATGCCGAGACCACTGAGGCCCACGTAGTCACCGTCCCAGCCGAAGAGGCCGCCGTGGTCGGTGCCGAACGCGACGGAGAAGCCGTAGAGCACCCAGAGGATGGTGACGATGCCCAGGCTGATGAAGCTCATCATCAGCATGTTCAGGGTGCTCTTGACGCGGACCATGCCTCCGTAGAAGAAGGCCAGTCCCGGCGTCATGAGCATCACCAGGGCGGAACAGATGAGCATGAACCCGGTGTTTGCGGCAGACAGCTCGGGGGCTTCTGCGGCGATCGTGATGCCTGGGGGCATCGGCGTCTCCTCGTCGTCGTATGCGGCCGTGCGGCGGAACCTGTGGGGAGGGGCGGGCCTGTTGTGCGCCAGACATTGGCGCAGCGCCGTTTCGGCGGGGGCCCCTCGGTGTTTCGCCGCAGTGACGAAGAGGTCGTGCGTGTTACGCGTCCATGAACTGCCGGGCCGGGCGGGACGGGCCCGCATACCCTGCGCACGACGCGGGAACCGGCCGCGGCAGCCATCCTGCTGACCTGGCGCGGGGGAGCCGAGTCGGGCCGTGAGGGATGGGTCTGCCGCGGCCGGAGCCGGTGGTGCCGGAGCTCAGAGCACAGGCTCTCAGACCGCCTCCGCGGTCTCCGGCATCTCGACGGCGAGCCGCTCGGTGATCTGCACGACTTCGGCCACGTCGCCGAAGTCGCGCACGGCGGTGTCGACGGTCTTGCGCAGTCGGGTGTTGACCCGCTCCGAGCGGACCTTCTTGGCGATGTCCAGGGCCTGCCCGGCGAGGACGGTGCTCTGCTCGGGCTCGCGCTGGAGCAGGTGGACGGTGGCCTTGCCGATGAGGTTCAGCGCGTACGAACGCTGGTGCTCCTGGTCCTTTCCGAAGAGCTCCACGGCGCGGTCCATGACGGGCGCGGCCAGTGAGGCGTAGGCCGGGCTGCGGCCGGCGACATAGGCCAGGTCGCGGTACGAGTGGGCGTTCTCGCCGTTCAGCTCGGCCTCGGAGAAGAAGCGGATCCAGTCCGGCTCGGGCTCGTCGAAGTCGTCCGCGTCGGCGAAGGTGTCCTCGGCCATGCGCACGGCCCGCTTGCACTTGCCGGGCTGGCCCATGCCGGCGTACGCGCGGGCCTCCATCGCATACAGCATGGCCTGGGTGCGCGGTCCCGCGCAGTCCCGGCTGCCGTACTGCGCGAGGTGGATCAGTTCCAGCGCGTCGTCGGGCCGGCCGAGGTGGATCATCTGGCGGCTCATGCTGGAGAGAATGTACGACCCGAGCGGTTTCTCGCCCGCTTCCTTCGCCGCGTGCAGGGCGAGGACGAAGTACTTCTGGGCGGTGGGCTGGAGCCCGACGTCATAGCTCATCCAGCCGGCCAGCTCGGCCAGCTCGCCCGCGACCTTGAACAGGCGCTTGGAGGTGGCCTCGGTCTGGGGCTCCTGGAGCAGGTCCGTCACCTCATGGAGCTGTCCGACGACGGCCTTGCGGCGCAGCCCGCCGCCGCACTGGGCGTCCCACTGGCGGAACATCGCCGTGGTGGACTCCAGGAGGTCCAGCTCCGGCTTGGAGAGCCTGGCCGGGCGGCGCGAGGCGACGGTCTCGAACTCCTCCGGAGGTGTCGACGGCGAGGGCACGAGCCAGCGCTGCATGGGCTCGATGAGGGCGGGGCCGGCGGAGAGCGCGAGCGAGGCGCCGAGGAAGCCGCGGCGGGCGAGCATCAGGTCGCTGCGCGAGAACTCGCTCATCAGCGCCACGGTCTGTGGCCCGGTCCAGGGCAGGTCGACGCCGGTGGAGGCGGGCGTGCGGTGGGCGGCGCGCAGCCCGAGGTCCTCGACGGCGACGACACAGCCGAACCGCTCGGAGAACAGCTCGGAGAGGATGCGCGGAATGGGCTCCCGGGGATTCTCGCCGTCCAGCCAGCGGCGCACGCGCGAGGTGTCGGTGGAGATGTGGTGAGCGCCCAACTGCCGTGCTCTGCGGTTCACCTGGCGGGCCAGCTCGCCCTTCGACCAGCCGCTTCGCACGAACCAGGAGGTGAGCAGCTCATTGGGGCGCTTCTCAGCGTTCGCACCGCTTCCGCCATTGCCGCCCACTGGAACGCCCCCAACTCTTGAGACACCTGCGCACCGTCCACGCCGTGCACTGTCACCGCCAAGCCCTAACAGAATGCCGCCTGTCGCGGCCGCCCGTCCGGAGAACGTCACCCGTCGAACAGGAACCCGACTTGCCTCCGGCATACCCACGGGCGCTCGACATTCCCAGGGCCGTGTACCGAAAGTAATCCCACGATCACTGCCTCGGCGAGGGCGTTCGCGGAAACGCCACCATTCGCCACCCCTTCGTATGAACTCCCGTACCGCTACAAGCGATTCACTTGACATAGGGCGACCGAAAGTGGGCGGAGTGGAGTACGCCGGGGCGTGTGTCGCCGTGCACACAACCCCTGGAACCATCGAGCGCCGCCTTTAGAGCACAGCGTCACGAACCGATTCCTATACGTAACCGTGGCACGCTCGACCCGTTGGAGGGGGCATGGGCTTCACGATCGGCGGCACCCGAGGGACCGAAAGGCCCCGGGCCGGAGCACGACGGCGCGGCCGCACGTCGGACTGCACGGTGGTGGCGGAGTACACGGGCCTGTGGGGCTGGGACGCGGTGCCCGGTGCCCGCGCCCTGGACGGCGCCTGCTCCTGCGGCACCCCCGCCTGCGCCGCACCCGGCGCCCACCCCCTGGGCTTCGCGCAGGAGGTCCCCGCCGGGGCCACGCTGGACGAAGCGGCCAAGGCCTGGGCCGAGTTTCCCGGAGCGGCCGTGCTGCTGCCCGTGGGGCGGGCCTTCGACGTCCTGGAAGTGACGGAGTGCGCGGGGCGGCGCGCCCTGGCCCGCCTGGAGCGGATGGGCCTGCCGCTCGGCCCCGTGACGGTCACGCCCGAGGGCCGTGCGCAGTTCTTCGTCGCCCCCGGGGCCGCCGCCGAACTTCCCGGGCTGCTCTACCGCATGGGCTGGGACGACGCGGGCCTCGACCTGCACGGCCTCGGCCCGGGCGAGCACATCACCGCGCCGCCGTCCGACCGCGGCGGCCTCGGCCCGGTGCGCTGGCTGCGCTCCCCCGCACTGGACTCGGCGAGCGCCCCGCCGCAGGCCCGCGTCATCCTCGGCACCCTGGCGTACGTGGTCCACCGCTCGGCCTGACGCACCCCCCGGGCCCCGAGAGGCCCGGCGCACACGGAAGGGCCCCCTCGCATCTGCACCATGCGAGGGGGCCCTTCTTCACGTACGAGCCTTCACCGTACGAGGGACATGAGCCGTACGGCGTCTGCGCCTCAGTCGCCGATGAGCGCGTCCACGAACGCCTCGGGCTCGAACGGCGCCAGGTCGTCCGCGCCCTCGCCCAGGCCGATGAGCTTGACCGGCACGCCCAGTTCCCGCTGGACCGCGACGACGATGCCGCCGCGCGCGGTGCCGTCGAGCTTGGTCAGGACGATGCCCGTGATGTTGACGACCTCGGCGAAGACCCGCGCCTGCACCAGGCCGTTCTGGCCGGTCGTGGCGTCCAGGACGAGCAGGACCTCGTCGAGCGGGGCGTGCTTCTCGACGACGCGCTTGACCTTGCCGAGCTCGTCCATCAGGCCCGTCTTGGTGTGCAGCCGGCCCGCGGTGTCGATGAGGACGACGTCCGCGCCCTCCGCGATGCCCTCCTTGACCGCGTCGAACGCGATCGAGGCCGGGTCACCGCCCTCGGGGCCACGGACCGTGCGGGCGCCCACGCGCTCGCCCCAGGTCTGGAGCTGGTCGGCGGCGGCCGCGCGGAAGGTGTCGGCGGCGCCGAGCAGGACCGAGCGGCCGTCGGCGACGAGGACACGCGCGAGCTTGCCCGTGGTGGTGGTCTTGCCGGTGCCGTTGACCCCGACGACCATCACGATGCCGGGCGTCTCCAGGCCCGACTCGGTCTTCACGGCGCGGTCGAAGTCCGTGCCGACGAGCGTGAGCAGTTCCTCGCGCAGCAGCGCGCGCAGCTCTTCGGGCGTACGGGTGCCGAGCACCCTGACGCGCTCGCGCAGCCGCTCCACGAGCTCCTGCGTGGGTGCCACGCCGACGTCGGCGGTCAGCAGCGTGTCCTCGATCTCCTCCCAGGTGTCGTCGTCCAGGTGCTCGCGGGACAGCAGCGTGAGCAGTCCCTTGCCGAGCGCGTTCTGCGAGCGGGAGAGCCGGGTGCGCAGCCGGACCAGGCGGCCGGCGGTCGGTTCGGGGGTCTCGATGGCCGGGGCGGCCGGCTCCTCGACGACAAGCTCGTCGACGACCGGGGCCGAGGCCGTCGGCTCGACGAGCGGGAGTTTCACCTCCTCGATCGTTCGGCGCGTTTCGTCGCGCGGCGTCTCGGCCTCGTCGCCGACCTTCGGTTCGGCGGGAGGGGCGGTGATGGTGGGTGCGCTCGACGGGGCGTTCGAGGGCAGCCGCTTCTTCTTGCGGCTGCCGATCACGAGCCCGCCGAGCGCGCCGATCACGACCACGGCGATGACTACAGCAAGGATGACGATTTCCATAACCCGTCCAGTATCGGCCATGGCTCCCTCAGAGGCCCGGTTTGTGTCTTCGTCCAAATAACATAAGCCGTAGGAGGGCACTACTCGGACTAAAGTACGATGGAGCTGCCCGCATCAACGCGCGTAGAGTCCATCGCGATCACCCCCACCGACGGATCGCGACGTTGCGAGCCGAGCGAGAGGCACGGACCCACCCCCATGAGCACCACCGCCGAAACCGAAGGCGCCCTCGAGACGCGCGGCCTTGAGCCCGTCCCGGACGCCGAGCGCACGGGCCGGACCCGCGAGCTCTTCCCCACCTGGGTAGCGGCCAACATCAGCGTTCTGCTGCTCACCATGGGCGCGGGTCTGATCGTCTCCAACGGCCTGAACTTCTGGCAGGTCCTGGTCGTCGCGCTCGTCTCGCCCCTGCTGAGCTACGGCCTGGTCGGGCTGATCTCCATCGCGGGCAAGCGCGGCGGCTCGCCGGGCATGACGCTCTCCCGCGCGGTCTTCGGCCAGCGCGGCAACCTCTTCCCCGGCGCCCTGATCTGGGTCGCCCGCTGGGGCTGGGAGACGATCAACGCGGTCACGGGCGCGTACGCGATCATCACGGTCCTGAACATCTGCTTCGACGTCGAGTCCAGCACCTGGCTGACCGTCGTGACGCTGGTCGCCTTCGTCACCTGCACGTTCCTGATCAGTGGCCTCGGCCGGAAGATCCTGCACATCTGCAGCACGTGGTCGACGTACGCCTTCGGCGCCTTCAGCGTGCTCGTACTGGTCTATCTCCTCGCCGAGACCGACTGGTCCGCCGTCTTCGACAAGCCCGCGGGCTCCACCGCGATGATGGTCGCGGGCGTCGGCACGATCGCCGCGGGCGGCATCAGCTGGGTCCCGACCGGCCCGGACTTCACCCGCTACCTGCCGCGCACGGCGTCCAACAAGCCGCTGGTCGGCCACGCGGTCGGCGGCGCCGGCATCGTCGTCGTCCCGATGGTCCTGATGGGCGCCGTCATGGCGGTCTCCGCGCCGAAGCTCTCCTCGGCCCAGGACCCGGTCTCCTTCCTCGGCTCGCTGCTCCCGACGTGGATCGCGGTGCCGTACCTGATCATGGCCCTGATCGGCATGCTCCTGATCAACTCGATGTCCATGTACTCCGCGGGCTTCACCGCCATGACGCTCGGCATCAAGGTCCCGCGCGCGTGGGCCGTGAGTGTGAACGCGGTCATCAGCCTGATCTTCGGCTACATCCTGATGAACGTGGCGACGAGCTTCATGGGTTCGTTCATCTCCTTCCTCACCCTGCTCGCGGTCGCGTTCTCCGCCTGGATCGGCGTCTTCGGCGTCGACATGCTGCGCCGCAAGACGTACGACGGCGAGGCCCTGATGGACACCAAGCGCACCAGCGCCTACTGGTACAAGGCGGGCTTCGCCTGGCAGGCCATGACCGCGTGGGCGCTCGCCCTGGTGGCGGGGCTGCTCTTCACCAAGGTCGACTGGTTCAGCGGCCCGCTCGCCACCTCCTGGATCGGCCGCCACGGCCTGGGCTGGCTCGCCACGATCGTCATCTCGGCGGTGCTGTACGCGATCCTGCCGAAGACCCCGCTGGTCGAGAAGGACGCCGCGGCGCCGGGCGGCAAGGGCGACGGCGAGGCCGAGCTGGTCTCGGCCTGACGGCGATCCGGTCTCGGCCCGACGGGCGCCCCGGGCGCCCGATCCTCGCCAACTTCCTCATGAGACCCCCATGAGGCCCCCATGAGGCTACCCATCTGACATCGCGTCAACTAACGTCCCCCTTCGCCGCCCACGCACGGTGAAGGGGGACGTTCCCATGCCCGTCACAGTCGTACGCTTCAACCTCGTCGACCCCGCGGCCACACCCGCCGCGCTGAGCGACCGCTACAAGGCCGCCCTGGAGATGTCCACGTACGCGGACGACCGCGGCATCGCCACCATCCAGACCGAGGAGCACCACGGCGCCGAGAACAACTGGCTGCCCTCTCCCTTCACCTTCGCCGGAGCGGTCTTCGGGGCCACCCGGCGGATCTCCGTGACGGTCTCCGCGGTCATCGGCCCGCTGCACGACCCGCTGCGGCTCGCCGAGGACATCGCCGTACTGGACCTGCTCAGCGGCGGCCGCCTGGTCACCGTGGCGGGCATCGGCTACCGGCCCGAGGAGTACGAGCGGGCCGGCGTCGACTACACGCGCCGCGGCGAGCTCCAGGACGAGCTCCTCGAAACGCTGCTCAAGGCCTGGACCGGCGAGCCCTTCGCCTTCCGCGACCGCACGGTCCGCGTCACCCCGCGCCCCCTGACCCAGCCGCACCCCCTGCTCCTCGTCGGCGGATCGTCGAAGGCGGCGGCGCGGCGCGCGGCCCGGCTCGGCCTGCCGTTCTTCCCGAGCGCCCACCTCCCCGAGCTGGAGGCGTACTACAACGAGCGGCTCGCGGAGCACGGCACCGAGGGCTGGACGATGATGCCCGCCGCCGAGACCACGCTGCTGCACATCGCCGACGACCCCGAGCGGACCTGGGCGGAGCACGGCGAGCACTTCCTGCACGAGGCCCGCACCTACGCCTCCTGGCAGTCCAAGGACATCCGCTCGGCGGTGCGGTCGGCGGCGACGACGGTCGAGGAGCTGCGCGCCGAGGGCGTCTACCGGGTGCTCACGCCCGAGGAGTGCGTGACGTACGCGAAGGGCGACACCGGGAGCCTCATCCTGCATCCGCTCTCCGGCGGGATGCCCGTGGACGAGGGCTGGCGCAGCCTGCACCACTTCTGCGAAAACGTACTGCCCCGGCTGAAGGACAGGTGAACACGAGTCCTTCGGCCGGGGCAGCATCCTGAAGAGGAGGGGCAGCGGGGTTTAGCCCATCTCCTCCAGGGCCTTGCCCTTCGTCTCCTTGACGAACTTCATGACGAAGGGGATCGAGATCGCGGCGAAGGCGCCGTAGATGATGTACGAGCCGGTCAGCGACCACTCGGACATGCTCGGGAAGGTCTTCGTGATCGCGAAGTTGGCGAGCCACTGGGCGGAGGCGGCGACACCGAGCGCGGCGGCGCGGAGCCGGTTCGGGAAGATCTCGCCGAGCAGCACCCAGACGACCACGCCCCAGGACAGGGCGAAGAAGAGCACGAAGGTGTTGGCGGCGATGATCGCGACCAGGCCCTGGGCGTTGGGCAGCGAGACGGAGTCACCGGCACCGGTCTTGTACGAGAAGGCCCACGCCATGGTGAACAGGGCGACCGCCATACCCGCGGAGCCGATGATGGCCAGCGGCTTGCGGCCGATGCGGTCGACGAAGATCATCGCGATGACCGTGCCGATGATGTTCACGATCGAGGTCTCGAACGAGTACAGGAACGAGCTGGACGGGTCCTTGCCGATCGACTGCCACAGCTGGTTCGAGTAGTAGAAGATCACGTTGATGCCGACGAGCTGCTGGAAGACCGAGAGGCCGATGCCGATCCAGACGATCGGCAGGAAGCCGACCTTGCCGAGCAGGTCCTTGAAGGACGGCTTGTGCTCCCTGTGCAGGCCGCGTTCGATCTCGTCGACGCGCGCGTCCAGGTCGACGTTGACGCCCTCGACCTCGCCGAGCACCTTCTTGGCCTCGGCGTGCCGGCCGACCGAGACCAGGAAGCGGGGCGACTCCGGGATGATGAAGGACAGCAGCCCGTAGAGGAGCGCCGGGATGACCATGACGCCGAGCATCCACTGCCAGGCTTCGAGACCGGCGAGCTTGCCGCGCTGGTCGCCGTCCGCCATGTTCAGGATGCCCCAGTTGACCAGCTGGGAGACGGCGATGCCGATGACGATGGCGGCCTGCTGGAACGAGGCGAGCCGGCCGCGGTAGGCGGGCGGCGCGACCTCGGCGATGTAGGCCGGGCCGATCACCGAGGCCATGCCGATGCCGATGCCGCCGATGAGGCGCCACATCGTGAGGTCCCAGGCCGCGAAGGGCAGGGAGGAGCCGATGGCGCTCGCCGCGAAGAGGACCGCGGCGATCTGCATGCAGCGGATGCGGCCGATGCGGTCGGCGATGCGTCCGGCGACGGCGGCACCCACGGCACAGCCCAACAGCGCGGTGGCGATGATCCATCCGAGCGTGTCGGCGTCGACGTCGAAGCGGTGCTGGATGGCGACGGTCGCGCCGTTGATCACCGAGCTGTCGTAGCCGAACAGGAAGCCACCCATCGCGGCAGCCGCCGTAATGAAGATGACATGGCCGAGATGGTCCGGGTGGGCCTCTCTGGCTCCGGACGGGGGCGCCTTCGATGTGCTGGTCACGTGTACTCCTCGGGCCACCGGCAGCGTCGCCGGGGGTGGGGGCGAGTCATTCAAGTGGCGCACAACTTCACGCCGCCCACCACCTGAAGGTAAAAGCAACGTTGCAGAGACTATGCCTTCAAGTTTCGAAGTCAATAGGGGGGCTGTTGTGAATTTGAGAGCATCTTGAGGGCATACATGTTCAAGTCTTGAAGCCTGAATGCCTAGCGGAGCCGCTGGCTGATCACCTTGGAGACGCCGTCTCCCTGCATCGAGACGCCGTACAGGGCGTCCGCGACCTCCATCGTGCGCTTCTGATGCGTGATCACGATGAGCTGCGAGGCCTCCTGCAGCTCCTGCATGATCCGGATCAGGCGCTGGAGGTTGGTGTCGTCGAGCGCCGCCTCGACCTCGTCCATCACGTAGAACGGGCTCGGCCGTGCCTTGAAGATCGAAACGAGCAGCGCCACGGCCGTGAGTGACCGCTCACCGCCCGAAAGGAGCGAGAGCCGCTTGACCTTCTTGCCCGGCGGCCTGGCCTCGACGTCCACGCCCGTGGTGAGCATGTTGTCGGGGTCGGTCAGGATCAGCCGCCCCTCGCCGCCGGGGAACAGCCGCGAGAAGACGCCCTCGAACTCCCGGGCCGTGTCCCGGTACGCCTCCGCGAAGACCTGCTCGACGCGTTCGTCGACCTCCTTGATCACCTGCATGAGGTCGGCCCTGGTCTTCTTCAGGTCTTCCAGTTGCTCGCTGAGGAACTTGTGGCGTTCCTCCAGTGCCGCGAACTCCTCAAGAGCCAGCGGATTCACCTTTCCGAGCTGCTGATACGCCCGTTCGGCCGACTTGAGCCGCTTCTCCTGCTCGGCGCGGACGAAGGGCACCGGCCTGTTGCGCGGATGCGCGGGGTCCTCCGGCAGCTCCTCGCCCTCGGCGGGGGGCGAGGGCGGCACGGGCTGACCCGGGCCGTAGTCGGCCACGAGCCCCGCCGGTTCCACACCGAGTTCCTCCAGTGCCTTGGTCTCCAGCTGCTCGATGCGCAGCCGCTTCTCAGCACCAAGTACCTCGCCGCGGTGAACTGAATCAGTCAGCTTGTCCAGCTCGGCCTTGAGCTCGCGCCCCTGAGTGCGCTCGGCGGCCAGCTCCCGCTCCCGCACCTCCTTGGCGCGCTCGGCGGCGGCACGTTCCTGCTCGGCCCGGAGCAAGGACACCTCGACGTGCGCGAGGAGCTGCCGTCCACCGGCGGCGACGGCCCCCGCCACGGCGGCCTCGTGGCGCAGGCGCGCCTTGCGCTGCTCGGCACGCGCGCGTGCCTCGCGTTCGGCGCGCGCGGCCCGGTCCAGGGAGTCGGCGCGTCCCGCGAGCCCCTTCACCCGCTCCTCGTGCGTACGGGCCTGGAGCCGGGCCTCCATCTCGGTCTGGCGGGCGTTGGCCCCGTCGGCGGCCAGGCGGTCGCGCACGGAGGTGTCGGGCTCCTCATCGGCCGGTGCCTCCTCGGCGACGGCCAGCCGCTCGGCCAGTTCCTCGGCCTCCGCGACGGCCCGCTCCAGCGCGTCCTGCGCCGTGGCCGCCGCCGCGGCGCTGCGCTCGGCCTCACCCGCGGCGCCCCGCGCCTGCCCGGCGAGCGCCCCGAGCCGCTGGGCGACGGACGACTTCTCCCGGTCGGCGGCCCTGCGCCGCTCCCCCAGCTCCTCCACGAGCGCGGCGGCCAGGCCGCGCCGCTCGGCCGCGGTCCGCTGCGCCTCGGCCAGCTCCTCGCACCGCACGGCGAGCTGTTCCAGCTCGGCGGCGGCCTCGTCCACGGAGGCCTGCACTTCGAGCAGGCTCGGCGCCCCCGCGGAGCCGCCGTGCGCGAAGTGCGCCCCGAGCAGGTCGCCCTCCGCGGTGACGGCGGTCAGCTCGGGGTGGGCGTAGACGAGGTCCTCGGCGTCCTCCAGGGTCCCCACGGCGACCGTCCCGCGCAGCAGCCGCCGCACGGCCGGCATCAGCTCCTCGGGACCGCGTACGAGGTCGGCGACGTAGGGCGGGCCCTCGCGCCGATCCTGGCGCACGTCCTCCGGAGCGCCCCCGAGCAGCAGCGCGGCGCGCCCCGCGTCCTGCTTGCGCAGCAGCCGGATGGCCTCGGCGGCGGTGCCGGGACCGCTCACGGCGAGGGCGTCGGCTCCCGCCCCGAGCGCGGCGGCGACCTGCACCTCATGGCCGGGGGCGACCTCCAGGAGTTCGGCGGCGGGGCCGAGCAGCCCGGTGAGCTGGTCCCTGGCCGAGAGCAGGGCCCCGGTGCCGTCCTTGCGCCGCAGGCCGAGCGCGAGCGTCTCGTGCCGGGCGGCGACCGCGGCCCGCTTGCGCTCGGCGGCGGTCGCCGCTTCCCGTGCCGCGGCGAGAGCGGCCTCGGCCTCCGCGAGGTCCCGCCGGGCCGCGTCGTGCCGTTCGCCGAGTTCCGCGTCGTCCGCGTCCAGGCCCTCGACCTCGGCCTTGAGCTGCTCGTACTCCTCCTGGGCGGTGACCGCGCGCCCGGCCGCCGCGTCGCGCGCCTCGGCGAGGCGGTCGATCTCGGCCTGGGCGGACGCGGCCCGCGAACGCGCGGCGTTGACCTGTCCGCCGAGCCGCGCGAGGCCCTCCCTGCGGTCGGCGATGGCCCGCGCCACGTCCTTGAGCCTGCGCTCCTCGACCGCGAGACGCTGTTCGAGATCGGCCCGGTGGGCCACCGTGTCGTCAAGGGCGTGCTCGGCGGCTTCGAGGGCCGCTGTCAGCTCGGCCTCCTGCTCCCGCACGCGGGCGGCCTCGCGCTCCATGTCCTCGGGGTCACGACCGCGCCGCTCGTCGGGCGGCGTCGCGGTGGCGCTCCTGACCCGGGCGTCGGCCAGCGAGACGGTGCCGCGGACCCGTTCGGCGAGCTGCGACAGTTCGTACCAGGTCTGCTGGGCCTGTTGCAGCCGCGGGGTGAGGCGCCGCACCTCCTCCTCCAGGCGGGCCTCGCGCTGGAGGGCCGCCTTCAGTTCGGCCTCGGCGCTGTCCTTGCGCTCCTTGAGGGCGGCTTCGTCGGCGACCTCCGCGTTCAGCGCCTCGCGCAGCTTCACGAGGTCGTCGGCGAGCAGCCGGAGGCGGGCGTCGCGCAGGTCGGCCTGGATGACGGCGGCGCGGCGGGCCACGGCGGCCTGGCGGCCGAGGGGCTTGAGCTGGCGCCGCAGTTCATCGGTGAGGTCCTGCACGCGCGCGAGGTTGGCCTTCATCGCGTCGAGCTTGCGCAGGGCCTTCTCTTTGCGCTTGCGGTGCTTGAGGACGCCCGCGGCCTCCTCGATGAAGGCGCGGCGGCCCATGGGGTCGGCGTGCAGGACGCCGTCGAGCTGCCCCTGGCCGACGATGACGTGCATCTCGCGGCCGATGCCGGAGTCGGAGAGCAGCTCCTGGATGTCGAGGAGGCGGCAGGTGTCGCCGTTGATCTGGTACTCGCTGCCGCCGTTGCGGAACATGATCCGCGTGATGGTGACCTCGGCGTACTCGATGGGCAGCGCGCCGTCGGAGTTGTCGATGGTGAGGGAGACCTCGGCGCGGCCGAGCGGTGGCCGCCCGGTGGTGCCGGCGAAGATGACGTCCTCCATCTTGCCGCCGCGCAGCGATTTGGCGCCCTGCTCGCCCATGACCCAGCTCAGCGCGTCCACGACGTTGGATTTGCCGGAGCCGTTGGGTCCGACGACGCAGGTGATGCCCGGCTCGAACTTCAGCGTCGTCGCCGACGCGAATGACTTGAAGCCACGCAGGGTCAGGGCCTTGAGATGCACGCCGTCGGACTCTACCTTTCACCGCTCGTTTCACCGATGAAGGTGCAGGGCACATCAGACGGTAAAGGAAGCGGCGTACAGGGATGTGGCGTACGGGGGGACCGAAAGACGCGTCCGGGGGACAGAAAGAAGGGACGCCGAAGCGTCCCTTGCAGATCTGGATGCAGGCGGCTGACAGGCCGGCCCGACCACATGCTTACTGGGCGCCTTCCTTCATCTGCGAGAAGGCCCTGTGTGAGCGTGCTCAAATAGGGGTCAGGTGAGCGCAGGCTCCGCCTGGGGTACGTCGATGCTCTCCAGGAGAGATTCGTGAGAAGCGGCAGCCGCGAGCGCGTCGTTCTCCTGCTGAATCCGAACGAGTTCGGATTCCAGGTCTTGTACGCGCTGCTGGAGCCTTCGCATCTCAGCGAGAAGTCGCGGGTCGCTGCCGCCGACGTAACCGAGAAGCGCCTTTGCCATGATGGATGGTCCTCCACACTGGTGACCGACCGAAGCGGTGTGGGTCGTGAGGGAATCGCACCCGCCGTGCTTGGCACTCGTTGTTCTGCGGGTCTTGCTGGGCCGTTCTCACATGCCAAACAGCTAAGGTGCGCGGGGCTTTCAGAGTCTCACCAAAAAGTTTGACGGTCAACACGATCACGCCCTGCGCCGACGGGCGTCCCGGGGGCGCGCGGCCCTGGAACGGGCGGCGCTGCTTCTCCTGCGGGACCCCTGGGGGTGTGGAGATCATCCTTACTCGCGGAGCGTGCCACTGCAAGGGGTTGTCGGCAACCACCAGGCTCTTTCTGCCTCAGGCAGTTGCCCGGGACACCCGTCACGGCCCCGCGCGAGACCCGTCCGGACGCGTCCGCCCGGGTCAGGGTCAGCGGATGGCGAAGGTCTCGTATATGCCACGTGGTGTGTCCCAGATCTCTGTGACGCCATCGACCCGCCCGGGTGTGTCGCCCTCCTGGAGCCAGTCGAGCAGCTTCTGGCAGGCGGCCCGGGGGCCCTCGGCGACCACTTGCACGCGGCCGTCCTCCAGATTGAGAGCAAAACCACTCAGGCCGCCGATCTCCAGCGCCTTGGCACGGGTGAACCAGCGGAAACCCACAGCCTGCACGCGTCCGCGCACCCAGGCGACAAGTCGTACGTCGTCGTTCATGGCTGCACGCTAACCGGCCAATTGCTCCGGGAGCACTTCGTCCCCATCCGCCATCGCGTACAGTCCCGACTCGATGAGCCTCACCCGTATGGGTGAGTCACGTTGACCGCGGGAACGAAAGGCCAGGAGATGGGACGCCACCGACGCTCCGGCGGTGCGCGAGCCGCCGCCACCCCTGAGAACCATCCGGGCAGGGCGACGCACCACCGCCGCGGGAACCGGGCCTCGGCCCCGGTGCGGACGGGCCTGCTCGGCGTCTCGGCCGCGGTCGCCATGGGCGCCGTGGCGGTCGGTACGGGCGTCCTGCCCGGCGGTGACGGCTTCCGGCTCGGCGGCGACACCGAACCCGGCACGGTGCGCGCCGCGACCGCTCCGGCCGAGGTGGACGCCCAGGGCGGCTCCGGCGCCGGCGTCGACCGCGGGGAACCGTCGCCCAGCCGTGGCTCCGGCCGCGCACAGGTGCCCTCCCCCACTCCCTCCAAGGCCTCGCCGGAGCCGTCGAAGACGCCGTCCGAGAAGCCTTCGACGCGGGCGCCGAAGCCCGACGCCGGCAAGGAGTCGAAGCCGAGCCCGTCCCGTGCGCCGGAGCGCGCGCCGAAGGCGCCCCCGAAGAGCACGCCGTCGCCGTCCGCCGAGAGCGCGGCCGAGACGGCCGTCCTGACGCTGGTCAACGAGGAGCGGGCCAAGGCGGGCTGCCGCCCTGTGACCGCCGACAGCGGCCTCGCCTCGCTGGCCGGGCGGTTCAGCACGGACATGGCGCAGCGCGGCTTCTTCGACCACACCGACCCGGACGGCGCGACGCCGTGGGACCGCGCCGAGAAGGCCGGCATAACCGACCTCGGCGGCGAGAACATCGCCCGCGGCCAGGCGAACGCCCGGTCCGTGATGGACGCCTGGATGAACAGCTCGGGCCACCGCGCCAACATACTGAACTGCGACTACAAGACCCTCGGCGTCGGCGCGCACTTCGCGTCGGGCGGCCCCTGGTGGACGCAGGACTTCGGCTTCTGACCAGCCGTTCTCCCCGCCGGACCGCTCCCGCGCGGAGCCCGCTTACTTTTGGTGAGCGCAATCTTCTGGGCTGCGCTGTCCAGGAGTACGGTGTCTGCATGGTGGATTCCACGGACATGGCGTTCGACGTGTTCTCCCGGCACTGCCCGTCCCGGAGCACGCTGGAGCACGTCACCGGACGCTGGGGGGCGCTCACGCTCGGAGCGCTGCACGACGACACGTTCCGCTTCAACGAACTGCGGCGCCGCGTCGACGGCGTGAGCGAGAAGATGCTCTCCCAGACCCTGCACGCGCTGGAACGCGACGGCCTGGTGCAACGTGACGCACAGCCGACCAATCCGCCCCGCGTCGACTATCGGCTCACCCCGCTCGGCCGGGAGGTCGCCGATCGCCTGCTGGCCCTGATCCACTTCGTGGAAGGCCGCCAGAGTGACGTACTCCGGGCGCAGGAGCGTTACGACGCCACGCGCGGCGGCCGCTGACAGCGCGGGCAGAAGTAGCTGGAGCGGTTCATCCAGGGGCGGCGGCGGATCGCCGTGCCGCAGCGGCGGCAGGGCTTCTCCTCACGGCCGTAGGCGTCCAGCGACCGCTCGAAGTAGCCGGATTCGCCGTTCACGTTGACATAGAGGCTGTCGAAGCTGGTGCCGCCGACGGCGAGGGCCTCGTTCATCACGTCGCGCACATGGCCGAGGAGTTCCGCCGTGCGCGGGCGCGTGAAGGTGGCGGTGGGGCGCTCGTAGTGCAGGCGCGCGCGCCACAGGGCCTCGTCGGCGTAGATGTTGCCGACGCCGCTGATCAGCGACTGGTCGAGCAGCGCCCGCTTGATCGTCGTACGGCGGCGGCGCAGCGCGAGGTGGAAGGCGTCGTCGTCGAAGGCGGGGTCGAGCGGGTCGCGCGCGATGTGCGCGATGACGTCGGGCAGCCCGTCGGGGGTGTTGTCGTGCAGCGAGAGCCCGCCGAAGGTCCGCTGGTCGACGAAGCGCAGTTCGGTGCCTTGGGCGTCGTCGAACCGCACGCGGATCCGCAGGTGCTTCTCGTCCGGGGCGTCGTGCGGCTGCACGAGGAGCTGACCGCTCATCCCGAGGTGCGCGAGGACCGACTGGGCGGAGTCGGCGAGCGGCAGCCACAGGTACTTGCCGCGCCGCTGGGCGAGCCCGACCCGGTGGCCCCTCAGCCGGGCGCCGAAGTCCTCGCCGCCGGCGATGTGCCTGCGCACGGCACGCGGGTGCAGCACTCGCACCTCTTCCACCACACGGCCGCTGACCCAGCGCTCAAGGCCGCGCCTGACGACTTCGACTTCGGGCAGCTCGGGCACGTGAACACTCCGGATGACGAGTGAGGACGGTGGGTGACGGGTGACGGGTAACAGGTGACGCGTGACGGGGAAAAGGCTGGTGCCGGCCACCCCGAAGGGCGACCGGCACCAGACAGTGAAGCGACTGTCAGGCCGACGGGGCTTCGGCGCCCCCGTCGGCCGTCTCGGCAGCGGCGACGGCGATGACGGCCTGCGCCGCCTTCAACCGCTCGTCCGCGGCGGCGCGAATCGCGCGCCACGCGGACTCCGCGGCCTGCTGCTCCGCTTCCTTCTTGCTGCGGCCGGTGCCGGTGCCGTACGAGACGCCTCCGACGCGGGCGGCAGCAGTAAAGGTCTTCTCGTGGTCGGGTCCGCTCTCCGTGACGAGGTACTCGGGCACGCCGAGGCTCTCCGTCGCGGTGAGCTCCTGGAGACTGGTCTTCCAGTCCAGGCCCGCTCCCAGGTTCGAGGACTTCTCGATCAGCGGGTCGAAGAGCCGGTGTACCAGCTCACCCGCCGCGTCCAGGCCCTGGTCCAGATAGACCGCGCCGATCACCGCTTCCAGGGTGTCGGCGAGGATGGATGCCTTGTCCCTGCCTCCCGTGCCCTCTTCACCCCGGCCGAGCCGGATGAAGGAGCCGAGTTCGAGGCCACGGCTGACCTCCGCCAGTGCACGCGAGTTGACCACCGCGGCCCGCAACTTGGCCAGCTGGCCTTCGGGCAGGTCGGGGTGGGTGCGATAGAGCGTGTCCGTGACGACGAGGCCGAGCACGGAGTCCCCGAGGAACTCCAGCCGCTCGTTCGTCGGCAGGCCGCCGTTCTCGTACGCGTACGAACGGTGGGTCAGCGCACGCACCAGAAGGGCGGACTCGAGCTTGTACCCGAGCCGCCCTTCCAGAAGCGTGTGGGACGAGGCCGTTGTCTCCGCCAGTTTCTTGGCGTCTTCCGCCTTCTTGGGGCTAGACACGGTGCCTCTCACCAGCCGCTCAGACCTCGAGGACCTGGCGCTTGTTGTACGTGCCGCAGCTCGGGCACGCGATGTGCTGCAGCTTGGGCTCCTGGCAACGCTCACACGAAACCAGAGTGGGGACCGCAGCCTTCCACTGCGACCGGCGGTGGCGCGTGTTGCTGCGCGACATCTTCCGCTTCGGAACAGCCACGGCTACTTCTCCTGCTTCTCGTCGACGTGCGCTGATCGAGGCGCGTCGCCGCTCATCTCGTCCTTCTCGCCGTCCTGGATGGTTCCAGCGAGTCCCTGCAGTGCCGCCCAACGGATGTCGACGGCGTCATGGTGGTGGTCCGGGTCGTCCGCGAGCCGCACTCCGCATTGGGAACACAGGCCCGGGCAGTCTTCCTGGCACACCGGCTGCATCGGCAGTGCGAGCACCACCGCGTCACGCAGCACAGGCTCGAGGTCGAACATGCCGTCCTCGAGAAAGAGCCTGTCCTCGTCTTCCTCGGCGTCGTCGGCCGGTTCCGCGGTGCGGCCCCGGTCGTCGGCGTCAGGGTACGAGAACATCTCCTGGAAGTCCGCTGCGAGCTCCAGCTCGAGCGGCTCCAGACACCTTACGCACTCCCCCTCGGCCGATGCACGGGCGGTGCCTGTGACAAGCACCCCTTCCATGACCGACTCAAGACGGACGTCGAGCTGGACCGGGGCGCCCTGCGGCACTCCGATGACCCCTTCGATACCGAGGACGCCGGGCGGACCGGGTGCCTCGATCTCGCGGGCCACCCGCTGCATGGCACCAGGACGCCGACCCAGTTCGTGTGTGTCGAACACGAGTGGGTTGCGGTGGTCGAGGCGCGTGCTCAGGGCTTCTCCTGCTTTCGATCCGGGAAGTTCAAAGGGGGCCGACGCACTGCCGCGGCTCATGCACCGCTTGCGTGGGCAGCCTGAGTCGCGGACGTATGCGCGACCGAAGAGCCAGGGTACTTGACCATTCGCTCTCGGCCCAATCCGGACCGATCTACCCCGTTAGCGCCCCTGCTGGCGCCCCTGCTCGTACTGGCGGAGCTGCTCGGCGCTGATCATGGTCGTATCGAAGAGGCTGGCCTCCTCCAGCGCCCCCGCGCCCTCGTACTGGGGCTGCTGGGGCATCTGGGGCTGCTGGTGCTGCTCGTAGGGCTGCTGCGGCTGTTGCTGCTGCTCGTAGCCGTACTGCTGGTCCGGGTGCAGGTCCTGGTGCTGGTACGCGTACGGGTCCTGCTGGCCGTAGGGCTGCTGGTACGCGTACGGGTCCTGGGGCTGCTGCTGGTATCCGTACGGGTCCGGCTGCTGCTGCGGCTGCGCGTACGGGTCCTGCGGCGGCAGCGGCGGGGCCTGGGGCGGCTGCACCGGGGGCTGCTGCATCGGGGGCTGCTCGGGCGGCGGGGCCTGACGCTGAGGGGGCGCGTCGACCGGGGTGCCCGCGAGGTCCGCGAGGTACTCGGCGTCGGTGGTGTGCCCCTGGGTGGCGCTGCCGTCACCGAGCGCGCCCAGCTCGTCGGCGGGCGCCCGGCCGTGCAGGGTCTGGCGGCCGCGGCCGACCGCCTCCAGGGTCTTGGCGAGGACCGCCTCGAAGGCGCCGAGCTTGGCGTCGACGTACGCGTCGGCGTTTCGGCGCAGCGTCTCGGGGTCGTGGCTGCGCTCGGGGGCGTCCTCGTCCTCGTAGCCGTGCTCGTCGACGCCGGGACCGGTGCCGAGGAGCTTCTCGCGGCCGCGGCCCACCGAGCCGAGGGTCTTGGTGAGGACGACCTCGAAGTTGGCGAGCTTGCTGTCCACGTAGTCGTCGGCCTCGGCGCGGACGTCCTCGGCGGCCTGGCGGGCGTCGGCGAGGATGCGCTCGGCCTCGCCCTGGGAGCGGCGGGCGACCTCGGTGTCGGAGATCAGGGAGCCGCGCTCGGCGTGCGCGCCGCTGATGATGCGCTCGGCCTCCTGGCGGGCCTGCTCGACGAGCTGCTCACGGCCGCCGATCAGCTCCTGCGCCTGGGCGAGGGAGCCCGGCAGCGCCTGGCGCACCTCTTCGAGCATCGAGAGCAGATCGGCGCGGTTGACCACGCACGAGGCCGACATGGGCATGGACCGGGCGCTGCCGACCGCCTTGACGATCTCGTCGATCTTCTTCTGCACGTCCACCGTGTGCTCGCCACTCTCTACAGCTGGTTGGGAGACGGACGGGACGACTGTAAGGCCAGTGGCCGCCCGCCCGACACCGGGTGACGAACTGTCAGTGGGCCGTCCCGGGCGTCACTTCTCGCCCAGGCGTTCGACCAGGGCCTCGTGGACCACCGGCGGCAGCAGGTGCGCGACGTCGCCGCCCCAGGCCGCGACCTCCTTGACCAGCGAGGAGGAGAGGAAGCTGTAGGTGGGGTTGGTGGGGACGAACAGGGTCTCGACGCCCGAGAGGCCGTTGTTCATCTGGGCCATCTGGAGCTCGTAGTCGAAGTCGCTGACCGCGCGCAGGCCCTTCACGATGGCCGGGATGTCGCGCTGCTTGCAGAAGTCGACGAGGAGGCCGTGGAAGGACTCCACCTCGACGTTGCCGAAGTCGGCCGTGACCTGGCGGATCAGCTCGATCCGCTCGTCGATCTCGAACAGGCCCTTCTTCGACTGGTTGATCATCACCGCGACGTGCACCACGTCGTACAGCTTGGAGGCGCGGGCGATGATGTCGAGGTGTCCATTGGTGATGGGGTCGAACGACCCCGGACAGACGGCGCGGCGCAACGTGAGTCCCTCGCTCTCCGGTCCGGTCATGGCGCGATCTCTGAGTCGTCGCACGTAGAGGCGGCGCGACCGTACCAAAACGTCCCTTCGCCGTAGCGACGGGACCTGAGGGCCTCGAAACCCTCCGGCCAGCCGAAGACACCGCCTCTTGTACTGCGTTCAACGGTGACGAGCGCGTCGCCCGTGAGCCAGCCTTCCGAGCGGAGTGTGAGCAGTATCTCCCGAAGATCGTCATCGGTGACGGCGTAGGGCGGATCGAGGAACACCAGGTCATACGGGGCGGAGGGCCGCCCCTGCCGGATGATCTGGGCGGCTTTGCCCGCTCTCACCTCGGCGCCGGGCAGACCGACCGTCTTCACGTTCTCCCGGATGGTGCGGGCCGCTCGGGCGTCCGCCTCGACAAGCAGGGTGTGCGCGGAGCCCCGGGAGAGGGCCTCCAGGCCGACGGCTCCCGAGCCCGCGTACAGGTCGAGCACGCGGGTGCCGTCGAGCGTGCCCTGGAGGGCCTGCCAGGTGGAGAAGAGGCCCTCGCGCGCACGGTCGGACGTGGGACGGGTGCCGTTCCCCGGCGGTACGGCGAGGCGGCGTCCGCCGGCCGTACCGGCGATCACGCGGGTCATCTGAGTCCTTCTGGCTGGGCTGTGGTCCCTCCACGATATGGCGTGCCCGGGCGTCAGCCCTTGTCGAGGTACTGCTCGCGCTCGGCGTCGAGCAGCGCGTCGAGGGCCGTGCGCAGCTCGGGCAGGTGCTCCAGGTCGGGGTCCTCGGCCACCACCGTGACCGCCTCCTCGCGGGCGGCGGCGATGATCTCCTCGTCCTCGATGACCGCGAGCATGCGCAGGCTGGTGCGGACGCCGGACTGGGCCTGGCCGAGTACATCGCCCTCGCGGCGCTGCTCCAGGTCGATGCGGGAGAGCTCGAAGCCGTCGAGCGTGGCGGCGACGGCGCCGAGGCGGGCGCGGGCCGGCGCCGCCTCCGGCATGTCGGTGACCAGGAGGCAGAGGCCGGGCGCGGAGCCACGGCCGACCCGGCCGCGCAACTGGTGGAGCTGGGAGACGCCGAAGCGGTCGGCGTCCATGATCACCATGGCGGTGGCGTTCGGCACGTTCACGCCGACCTCGATGACCGTCGTCGCGACCAGGACGTGGGTCTCGCCCGCGGCGAAGCGGCGCATCACGGCGTCCTTGTCGTCGGGCTGCATGCGGCCGTGCAGCGGCTCGATCCGCAGGCCACGCAGCGGGCCGTGGGTGAGCTGCTCGGCGACGTCGAGGACGGCGAGCGGCGGCCGCTTCTCGGCGGTGGCCTCTTCCTCCGCCCTGTCCTCTGCCGACTTCTTCTTGCCGGTCTTCGCGGCCTTCTTGGGGTCATCCTCCTCGTCGCCGATGCGCGGGCAGACCACGTACGCCTGGTGGCCCTTCTCGACCTCCTCGCGCACGCGCTCCCAGGCGCGGGCGAGGAAGTGGGGTTTGTCCTGGGCGGGGACCACATGGCTGGCGATCGGCGAACGGCCGGCCGGGAGCTGGTCCAGGACGGAGGTCTCCAGGTCGCCGAAGACCGTCATCGCGACCGTGCGGGGAATGGGCGTGGCCGTCATGACGAGCAGGTGCGGGGGCTGCTTGCCCTTGCCGCGCAGGGCGTCGCGCTGCTCGACGCCGAAGCGGTGCTGCTCGTCCACGACGACCAGGCCGAGGTCGTGGAACTGCACCTTGTCCTCGATCAGCGCATGGGTGCCGATGACGATGCCGGCCTCGCCGGTGACCAGGTCGAGCAGGGCCTGACGGCGGCCGGCCGTACCCATGGAGCCGGTGAGCAGTGTGACCTTGGTGGCCTGCTCGGCACCGCCGAGCATCCCGCCCTCGGCGAGCTCCCCCATCATCTCGACGATCGAGCGGTGGTGCTGCTGGGCGAGGACCTCGGTCGGCGCGAGCATGGCGGCCTGCCCACCCGCGTCGACCACGGCGAGCATGGCGCGCAGGGCGACCATCGTCTTGCCCGATCCGACCTCTCCCTGGAGGAGGCGGTGCATCGGGTGCTCGGTCGCGAGGTCGTCGAAGATCTCCTTGGAGACCGACCGCTGGCCTTCGGTGAGGGTGAAGGGGAGCTTGGCGTCGAAGGCGTCCAGGAGGCCGCCCTCCCTGGGTCTGCGGGCCACGGCGGGGAGCTGCGCGTCCGCGTGCCGCCGCCTGGCCAGGGCGACCTGGAGGACGAAGGCCTCGTCCCACTTCAGGCGGTCGCGGGCGGCGGCGATGTCCGCCTTGGTGTGCGGGCGGTGGATCTTCAGGAGGGCTTCGGGGAGCGGGACGAGTGCGCGGCCCTCCCGGAGCGAGGCGGGCAGCGGGTCGAGGGCTTCCTGTGCGCTGGGCAGGACCGTCTCGACGGACTTGGCGATCTTCCAGGACTCCAGTTGCTTGCACGCCGGATAGATCGGGATGAGCGCGCCGGCCCAGCTGTCCACGGCGTCCGGGTCACCGCCGCGCAGCAGTTCATACGCCGGGTGGGCGAGCTGGAGGCGGTGGTTGAAGACCGAGACCTTGCCCGCGAACATCGCGCGGGTGCCGGGCAGCAGCTCCGTGTGCGGCTTGTGGACACCGCGGCCGAAGAAGACGAGGCGGAGCTCGCCGCTGCCGTCGGTGATGGTGACTTCGAGGCGCTGGCCCTGGCCGCGGGGCGCCTTGGGCGACTTGAACGTGTGCAGGCGCGCGCTCGCGACTTGGGCGACCACCGTGACGTGCTCGTCCAGCGGGAGGTCGGCGAGGCGGGTGAGCTCACCCCGCTCGGCATACCGTCGGGGGTAGTGGTGCAGCAGGTCGCCGACCGTGTGCAGGTCGAGGTGCTCGGCCATCACCTTCGCGGTGGCGGGACCGACCACTTTCTTCAGGGGTTCTTCGAGCGCAGGCACGAGATCCATTGCACACCACCCCACTGACAATCCGCCGCAGGACCCTCGTATCCGCAGGTCATCGGCTACGTGAGCGCATCCGTCCCCGCGTTGCGCTACTCCACGCCGATCAGCATCAGCGCCGCCTGGCGGCCGCCGCGGTAGACGACCGTGTCGACGGCCAGGTACGTCTCGCGCACGTGTTTCTCCAGGTGCTCGGCGAGCGTGTCGGGGACGGATTCGCCGAGGACGAGCGTGACCATCTCGCCGCCGGCGGACAGCATGCGGTCGAGGACCGACGTGGCGGTGCGCGCGACCTCCGAGCCGATCACCGCGACGTCACCGTCGATCAGGCCGAGCACGTCACCGGCCTGGCAGATGCCCGCCATGGTCCACGACTGCCGCTCGGCGACGGCCAGTTCTCCGTAGCGGGTCGCGCCGGCCGCCGACGTCATGGCGACCACGTCCTCGTCGAAGCCGCGGTCCGGCTCGTGCACGGCGAGGGCCGCGATGCCCTGCACCGCGGAGCGGGTGGGGATCAGCGCGACGCGCACGCCCTCCGTCCTCGCCTGCTGCGCCGCCGCGGCCGCGGTGTGCCGCAGCTCCGCGTCGTTGGGCAGGAGCACCACTTCGCGCGCGTGCGCCCGCCGGACGGCGTCGACCAGCTCGCCGCTCGCCGGCGGCTCCCCCACGCGCGTGGGCACGGTGGTCGCGCCGGCCTCGGCGTAGAGCCCGGCGAGCCCCTCGCCGGGGACGACCGCGACGATGGCCCGCTGGGCGCGCTCCCTGGGCGGCTGAGCGGTGGTGTGCGCGTCGCCCACCCCGAAGTGGGTGATGCGGATGCGGTGCGGGCGGCCCGCCTCCACGCCCGCCTCGACGGCCGCTCCCGCGTCGTCGACATGGACGTGGACGTTCCACAGTCCGTCGCCGCCGACCACGACCAGGGAGTCGCCGAGCCGGTCGAGCCGGGTCCGCAGCCGGGCGACCGCGGTGTCGTCCGCCTCCAGGAGGTAGATCACCTCGAAGGCGGGGCCGCCCTCCTCGGCCGGGAGGTCGTCGCACTCGACGGCCTGCTCCGCCGCCGGGACGCGGTCACTCCCGCCGGCCACCACGCGTGCGTGGCTTCCCTCGGCGCCACGGAACGGCACCGTCTCGCCGGACAGCGCGGCCACCAGCGCCCCGAGCACCGCGACGAGGCCGCGTCCGCCCGCGTCCACCACGCCCGCGCGGCCCAGCACGGCGAGCTGTCCCGGGGTCAGGTCCAGGGCCGTCCGTGCCCCTTCGTAGGAGGCTCGTGCCACGGCCTCGCAGTCGCCGGTGCCCTCGGCCGCCGCCGCCTTCGCCGCGGCGGTCGCCACGGTGAGGACAGTGCCCTCGATCGGGTGGGCGACCGCCTCGTACGCGGACTCGGCGGCCTGCCGCAGTGCCAGCTCCAGGGCCCGCCCGTCGGCCTGATCCGCGTCAGGGGCGCCTTGGCCGTCCGGGCCGCCGAGGACCTGGGCCATGCCGCGCAGGAGCTGCGAGAGGATCGTGCCGGAATTTCCGCGGGCCCCGATGAGGGCCCCGTGCGCCATCGCGCGCACCGTCTCCGCCAGCGAGGGCGCGGACGGCTCGTGGCCCGTGAAGGCCGCGTCCACCGCCAGGCACGCCGACTCCATCGTCAGATAGAGGTTCGTTCCGGTGTCCCCGTCCGCGACCGGATAGACATTGATGGAGTCGATCTCCTCGCGGGCCCTGCCGAGGGCCTCCAGAGCCAGCCGGGACCAGGCGCGCACCGCGACCGCGTCGAGGTTCTGCGGCACCTGTTCGCCTCCTTGACCATGCGGAATGGACGCAGCGTAGACCCAGGGTGAACGGAGGCCGTGGGGCGGGGGCCGGGGAAGACATGGTAGTTTCGTTCTACCGAAGCGGTCGTTGTATGCTGCTCCGGTTGCCCGATACCCATCGGGCCATTCCTCCTGGCAACGCCATTCCGATCATTGCACTGATCCCGGCATGCCGGGATTAACCGTAAGTGCATCTGAAGTCTTTGGAGTGACCCGTGGCTGCCAACTGCGACGTCTGCGGCAAGGGGCCGGGCTTCGGCAACGCCATCTCGCACTCACACCGCCGTACGCCCCGTCGCTGGAACCCGAACATCCAGCGTGTGCGTGCCGTGGTGAGCGGGACGCCGAAGCGCCTCAACGCCTGCACCTCGTGCATCAAGGCCGGCAAGGTCTCGCGCTGACGTCAGCGCGGCCACCTAGCTGGTTGCTGAATGAGCCGGTTCCCCGTCAGGGGGACCGGCTTTTTCGTGTGCCCACGCGCGGGGACGACACCCCTGCCAGAATCGGCCGGATGCGCTTCGGCATCCTCGGCCCCCTGGACATACGTTCCTGCGACGGCACTCCCCTGGACCCCGGCGGGCCGCGCCCGCGCGCGCTGCTCACCCTGCTGCTCCTGGACGCGGGCCGCCCCGTCTCCGTCGAGCGGCTCACCGACGGGCTCTACGGGGACGACCCCCCGGCGGGTGCGGGCAACGCCCTCCAGTCGCAGGTCTCCCGGCTGCGCAAGCGCCTCGGTCTGGACATCCGGGCGGCTCCCCCGGGGTACCTCATCGCCGTCTCCCCCGAGGACGTCGACCTCCACCGCTTCGAGCGCCTGGCCCATGAGGGGCGGCGGGCGCTCGGCTCCGGGGACCACGCCGGGGCCGCCGCGCTGCTCAAGGAGGCGCTCGGGCTGTGGCGGGGCCCGGCCCTCGCGGACCTCCCGGACGCCCGTCCCCTGGTCGCCCGCCTCGACGAACAGCGGCTCGCCGCCACGCAGGACCGTGCCGAGGCGGACCTCGCGCTGGGCGGCGGCCCCGCGCTCGTACCGGAGCTGCGTGAACTGATCGCCGCGCATCCGCTGAGCGAGCGGCCCCGCGCGCTGCTGATGCGGGCCCTGCGGGCGGCCGGGCGGCCCGCCGAGGCCCTCACCGTCTACGAGGAGGCGCGGCAGGCCCTGGCGGACGCCCTGGGCACCGACCCCTCGGCCGAGCTGTCCGCGCTCCACCTGGAGCTGCTCCGGGGCCGGGAACCGGCCCGGCAGCGCGGCGTGCCCGCGCAGCTGACCCGGTGCGTGGGGCGTACCGACGAGCTCGCGCGCATCGGCGCCCTGCTGGCCGGAGCCCGGCTGGTCACGCTCATCGGCCCCGGCGGCGCGGGCAAGACACGGCTGGCGATCGAGGCCGCCCGCCCGCTGCCCGACGTCTGCTACGTGGAGCTGGCGCCGCTCGGCGACGGGGCGCAGGTCACGTATGCCATCCTCTCGGCGCTCGGCGTACGGGAGGGCTTCCACACACCGGGCGGCGACACCACCGAGCGGCTCCTTTCCGCCCTGGAGGGGCGCGAGCTGCTGCTGGTCCTTGACAACTGCGAGCACCTCGTCGACGAGGCGGCCCGGGTCACCGGGCTGCTCCTCGGCGCCTGCCCCGGCGTGCGGGTGCTCGCCACCAGCCGGGAGGGCCTGGGGATCACCGGAGAGGTGCTGTGGCCGGTGCCGCCGCTCGCCCCGGAACCCGCGGCGCTGCTCTTCGCCGAGCGCGCGGCGGCCGTACGTCCTGACCTCCTGACCGGCAGCCCGGGCAGCCCCCACGCGCGCGTGGCCGACGATGAGCACGCGCGCGTGGCCGACGCCGACCGGCACCGGCTCATCGATGAGATCTGTGCCGCTCTCGACGGGCTTCCGCTCGCCATCGAACTGGCCGCCGCCCGGCTGCGCACGCTCTCCCTGGAGGAGCTCGCGGCCCGGCTCGGTGACCGTTTCCGGGTGCTTTCCCGCGGCGACCGCACGAAGGCGCCCCGGCACCGCACCCTGCACGCGGTCGTGGAGTGGAGCTGGGAGCTGCTCGACGGCGAGGAGCGGGAGCTGGCCCGCCGCCTGACGGTGTTCTCCGGCGGCGCCACCGCGGAGGCCGTGGAGGCGGTCTGCGGGGTGCCGCAATCCGAGGACCTGCTGGCCTCCCTGGCGGAGAAGTCGTTCCTCGACGTGGCCGACGGGCGCTACGGCATGCTGCGGACCATCCGCGCGTTCTGCGCCGGGCACCTGGCGGAGGCCGGCGAGGAGGACCGGCTGCGGGCCGCGCACGCCGCGTACTTCCTGCGCCTGGCCGAGACCGCCGACCCCGAGCTGCGCGGCGGCGGCCAGCTTCCCTGGCTGGCGCGGCTCTTCGGTGAGCACGGCAACCTGGACGCCGCGCTGCGGCACCTGACCCGCACCGATCCGCGCGGCGGGCTGCGGCTGATGGCGGCGCTGTCCTGGTACTGGCGGCTGCGGGGCATCTACGGGGAGCGCAGGGCCCTCGCCCTCGCGCTGCTCGACGCGGTGGGCACCGAGCCGCCCGAGGGGCTCTGCGAGGAGTACGTCCTCTGCCTGATCAACACGATCGCGGGCGACGGCTCCGACCCCGGTGAGCCGGAGCGCCTGGCACGCACGGACACCCTCCTCGCGGCGCTCGCGGGACCGCTGCGGCTGCCGCACCTGGTGGTGCTCTGGTCGGTGGCGGGCGGGCCCGCGCGGGCCATGGAGGACCAGGTCCGCGCCCAGGTCGGCGACGACCCCTGGGGCGTGGCGCTCCTCGACCTCGGGCAGGGCTTCCAGGAGCTGTTCGCGGGGCGCGCCGAGGCGTCGGAGGCCGCGTTCGCCCGCTCCCTCGCCGGTTTCCGTACGACCGGCGACCGCTGGGGCACGGCCAACTGTCTCGACCCGCTCGCCATGTTCGCCGACTGGCGGGGCGAGCGCGCGACGGCACTGGAACTCCTCGACGAGGGCCTGGTCCACGTACGCGAGCTGGAGGCGCCGGAGGAGACCGCCGACCTGCTGCACCAGCGGGCCACGGTCCTGCTGCACGCCGGCGACCTCGAAGGGGCCGCGGCCCACTACACGCGCTCCGCCGCCCTCGCCCGCACCACCGGCGTCCCGGACAAGGTGGCCACCGCCCGGCGCGGCCTCGGGCACGCCGCCCGGCTCGGCGGTGACACGGCACGCGCGCGTGAGCACTACGAGGCCGCCCTAGAGACGTACGCGGCCAACTGGTTCAGCCTCGGCCAGAGCGTGCGGGCCCTGGTCGGCCTGGGGCGCACCGCGCTCGCCGAGTCCCGGCGCGAGGAGGCGGCCGAGTGGTTCGAGCAGGCGCGCGCCCTGGCCGCGGACACCGGAGAGCTGGCCGAGGTCGCCGAGGCGCTGGCAGCCGTCGCCGCGCACCCCGAGGAGGCCGCCCGCCTCCTGGGCGCCGCCCACGGCCTGCGCGGCGCCCTGATCGCCGGGGACCCCGACGTCGCGGCCGTCGAGCGCTCGGCCCGCGCGCTGCTCTCCCCCGAGGAGTACGAGCAGGCCTACGACCAGGGCAGGAGCCTGCGGTCAGCGGCGGTCAGGGAACGGTAGGCGGGCGGTAAGCAGCCCGCCCGAAGCTCCTCCCATGAAGCCGAACAAGACCCAGAAGACCCAGAAGACCCAGAAGAAGACCCGGACCACCCCCACCCACAGCCTCGCCCACCTGGACGTCCTGATCTCGGGCGCCAGCGTCGCGGGACCGGCGCTCGCGCTCTGGCTCGCCCGCCACGGCGCCCGCGTCACCGTCGTGGAGAAGGCGCCCGCCCTGCGCGAGGGCGGCTTCGCCGTCGACTTCCGCGGTGACGTCCACCGCACGGTGCTGCGGCGCATGGGCATCTGGGACGAGGTGCACCGCCGTCAGACGCACATGGGCCGCCAGACCATCGTCGAGGCCGACGGCACGGAGCGGGTGGAGCTGCCCGCCTTCCTGATGAGCGGTGACGTGGAGATCTTCCGCGGCGACCTCTCCGGAATCCTGTACGAGCGCACCAGGGACGCCGTGGAGTACGTCTTCGGGGACTCCGTCGCGACGCTGACCGAGCACTCCGAAGGCGTCGACGTGACCTTCGACCGCGGTGCTCCCCGCCGCTTCGACCTGGTCGTCGGCGCCGACGGGCTGCACTCCCACACCCGCCGCCTGGTCTTCGGCGACGAGTCGCGCTACCTGCGCCACCTCGGCTACTACGTGGCCGGCTTCAGCATCCCGAACCACCTGGGCCTCGACCGCACCGCACTCATGTACAGCGAGCCCGGCCGCACCCTGATGATCAACAACTATGACGGTGACCCGCAGCGGGCCGGCGCCGGCCTGGTCTTCGCCTCCGAGCGGCTCGACCACGACCGCCACGACAAGGAGCAGCAGAAGCGGCTGCTCGCCGACCGGTTCGCCGGCATGGGGTGGCCGCAGGCCGCGAAGGCCCTGGAGGGCCTGGAGAGCGCCGACGACCTGTACTTCGACGCGATCGCCCAGATCCACGTCGACCGGCTCTCCCGGGGCCGCGTGGTCCTGCTCGGGGACGCCGGGTACGGCGCCACGATGGGCGGCATCGGTACGGGCACCGCGCTGGTCTGCGCGTACGTCCTGGCCGGTGAGCTCGCGGCGGCGCGCGGGGACCATCGCGTCGCGTTCGCCGCGTACGAGGCCGAGGTCCGGGACTACGCCAGGGGCTGCCAGAAGATCTCCGGCAACGCGGGCCCCTTCCTCGCGCCGCCCACGGAGAAGAAGATCCGCAGCCGGGACCGGGCGTACCGGGTACTCGCCTCGCGCTTCCTGGCGGGCTTCTTCAAGAGGCTGACGGAGAAGGCCGCGAGCGGCATCACGCTCAAGAACTACCAGCCCGTGGACGCCGCCGACCGGCCCTCCGCGCGGGACTACGCCCCCCTGAACCGCCAGCCGTGATCGACCGGGCCGATGCCGCCGCCGAGCGCGAATCCGGCGGCGATCGCCCCGGTCACGTACTCCTTGGCGGCCGCGACGGCCGTGGGGACGTCGTCGCCCCGGGCGAGCCGCGCGGCGATCGCGCTGGCCAGGGTGCATCCCGTGCCGTGGGTGTGCCGGTTGTCGTGGCGGGGAGCGCGCAGGACGTGCTCCTCGGAGCCGTCGGTGAGCAGGTCCACGGCGTCGCCCTTGAGATGGCCGCCCTTGATGAGCACCCACGTGGGCCCGTAGGCGAGGACCGCGGCGGCGGCGCGCCGCAGGCCGTCCTCGGAGGCGACCTCGATGCCGGTCAGTTGCGCGACCTCGTCGAGGTTGGGCGTCGCGACCGTGGCGGCCGGCAGCAGCTTCGTGCGCACCGAGTCCAGGGCGGACGCCGCGAGCAGCGGGTCGCCGTGCTTGGAGACGCCGACCGGGTCGACGACGGCGGGCGCGTCCGTACCGGCGAGCAACTCCGCGACGGTCTCCACCAGTTCGGCGGAGGCGAGCATGCCGGTCTTCACGGCTCCTACGCCGATGTCGTCGACGACGCTGCGGTACTGGGCCCGCACCGCCTCCGCCGGGAGCTCCCAGAAGCCCTGCACGCCCAGTGAGTTCTGCGCGGTGACGGCCGTGACGACGCTCATGCCGTGCGTGCCGAGGGCCAGCATCGTCTTCAGGTCGGCCTGGATGCCCGCGCCGCCGCCCGAGTCGGAGCCCGCGACGGTCAGGACGCGTGGCGGCGCCGATGCGGGCGCGGCATCGGGGTGGGTGCTCACGCGTCGTCTCCGTTGTCCCCGAAGTGGTCCCAGCCCTTGCTGGTCCAGGGCGCGCCGTCCACGGTCACCTGGGGCAGCGCGGAGGGGTTCTGGACCTCGCCGATGACCTTCCAGCGGGCGGGCAGCTTCACGTCGGCGGGGAAGGTCGCCACGATCGCGTGGTCCTCGCCGCCGTTGAGCACCCACTGGAGCGGGTCGACGCCGACGGCCTGGCCGATGTCGTTCATCTGGGAGGGCACGTCGACGTCTCCGGAGCGGATGTCGATGCGCACCTTGCTCGCCTCGGCGATGTGGCCGAGGTCGGCGATGAGGCCGTCGCTGACGTCGGTCATGGAGGTCGCGCCGAGCCCGGCGGCCGCGGGGCCCGCGTGGTAGGGCGGTTCGGGCCTGCGGTGCGCCTCCACGAAGGCGCGCGGTGAGCGGAAGCCGCGCGAGAGCACCGCGTGGCCGGCCGCGGACCAGCCCAACCAGCCGGTGACGGCGACGACATCGCCGGTCTTGGCGCCGCCGCGCGTGACGGCCTCGTGGTTGCGCAGGTCGCCGAGGGCGGTGATCGCGACGGTGATCGTGTCACCGCGCACGACGTCGCCGCCCACGACGGCCGCGCCCGCGACCTGGCACTCGTCCCTGATGCCGTCCATCAGCTCGGTGGGCCAGCTCACGGGCAGCTCAGCGGGGACGACGAGGCCGAGCAGGAGCGCGGTCGGCACGGCGCCCATGGCGGCGATGTCGGCGAGGTTCTGCGCGGCGGCCTTGCGGCCCACGTCGTACGCGGTGGACCAGTCGCGGCGGAAATGCCGCCCTTCGAGGAGAATGTCGGTGCTCGCCACGACCCTGCGGTCCGGAGCGGACACGACCGCGGCGTCATCGCCGGGGCCGATCCGTACGGCCGGGGTGGAGGTGAGCCGTGAGGTGAGCTCCCTGATGAGCCCGAACTCCCCCAACTCGCCCACGGTTCCCTTCACCGAGTCTCACCATGCCCTTTCACACTGCTCGGCTTGCGGTCGCGAGCCGTCTGCGTCGTCGGTACGGTCGACGTGACCGTCGAATTCTGCTCTCCGTCCACCACGATGTGCGCCACAGCCCGCCCGGGTCTCCCCGCGGCGAGCGACGACGCGGTACCGTGGCGTCCCTTCTCTCCCCACATGATCCTCGTGGCCGCCCTGGAGGTTCCGTGGTACAGGCGTACATCCTGATCCAGACAGAGGTCGGCAAGGCGTCGACCGTCGCCGAGCTGATCGGCAAGATCCCGGGAGTGATCCAGGCCGAGGACGTGACCGGCCCCTACGATGTCATCGTGCGCGCCCAGGCGGACACGGTGGACGAACTCGGCCACATGGTGGTCGCCAAAGTCCAGCAAGTGGACGGCATCACCCGAACCCTGACCTGCCCGGTCGTACACTTGTAGCCCCCGTCTACCCTGGCCCGGTGAACATCCCCCGTCTCCGGCGCCGCTGCCTCACAGGAACGTCCGCCCTCGCGCTGTTGATCACGACGGCGGCCTGCTCATCTTCGGACGACGAGACGCCGGTGGTGGTTCCGTCCCCGGCCGCGAAGGCCGCGGGACTCTGCCGGGACCTGCACGAACAGCTCCCGGAGAAGGTCGAGGGACTTGAGCGGACCGACCCCGGGCCCACGTCGGAGCTGACCGCCGGGTGGGGAGACCCGGCGATCATACTGCGCTGCGGTGTCGAGCGGCCCCCGGAGATGATCGATCCCGCGTACGCCGCGAAGAACGGCGTCAAGGTGAACGGCGTCGCCTGGCTGCTGCAGAAGCGCGACGACGGGTCGTACACGTTCACCACGGGGGCGCGCCTCGCCTACGTCGAGGTGACGCTGCCGGAAGAGCGTGCCGGGGACGGTCTCGGCCCGCTCACGGATTTCGCCGGGCCCGTCAAGAAGACCGTCCCCGAGGGCATCGCCTGAGGTTCAGCGCAGCCCGGTGGGGCGGTTCAGCGCCGCCTGGATGAGGCGGTCCACCAGTTCCGCGTAGCCGACTCCGCTCTTCTCCCACATCTGCGGGTACATCGAGATGGGCGTGAAGCCCGGCATGGTGTTGATCTCGTTGATCACGAAGCGGCCGTCCTCGGTGAGGAAGAAGTCCGCGCGCACCAGGCCCTCGCAGGACGCCGCCTCGAAGGCCTCGACGGCGAGCCGCTGGATCTCCGCGGTCTCCTCGGGCGTCAGCGGCGCCGGCACGATGCCCGGCGTCGAGTCGATGTACTTCGCCTCGAAGTCGTAGTAGTCGTGCGTCTGCACGGGCGGGATCTCGGCGGGCACGCTCGCCCGGGGGCCGTCCTCGAACTCCAGGACGCCGCACTCGATCTCCCGGCCGCGCAGCAGCGCCTCCACGAGGATCTTGGGGTCGTGGCGCTGCGCCTCGGCGATCGCGTCGTCCAGGCCCTCGAAGGAGTCCACCTTCGTGATGCCGATCGAGGAGCCCGCGCGCGCGGGCTTGATGAAGAGCGGCCAGCCGTGCTCGCCCACGAAGTCCGCGACGCGCTGCCGGGCGCCCGCCTCGTCCTGGCGCCACTCGCGCGGGCGGATCACCAGGTACGGGCCGACGTCGAGGCCGAAGGAGGTGAACACCCGCTTCATGTAGTCCTTGTCCTGGCCGACGGCCGAGGCGAGGACACCGGAGCCCACGTACGGCACTCCGGAGAGTTCGAGCAGCCCCTGCAGGGTGCCGTCCTCTCCGTAGGGACCGTGCAGCATCGGGAAGACGACGTCGACCTCGCCGAGCGCCTTGGGCACGGAGCCGGGCTCGCTGTAGACGACCTCGCGGTTGCCCGGGTCGACCGGCAGCACGACACCGCCCTCCATGGAGTCGGCGATCTCCGCGACGTTCGGCATCCTGCGGTCGGCGATGGCCATCCGCTCGGGCTCGTCGGCGGTCAGCGCCCAGCGGCCGTCCGTCGTGATGCCGATGGGCAGGACGTCGTACTTGGTGCGGTCGATCGCGCGCAGCACGGCGCCGGCCGTGACGACGGAGATGCCGTGCTCCGAACTGCGGCCGCCGAAGACGACGGCCACGCGCGGCTTGCGGAGCGGTCGCTCAGAGCTCGACTCGGGGCGCTGCTCAGGGCTCTGGGGGAGGTTCTCGCTGCTCATATCGGCTTGAGAGTACCTGTTCGTGCCTGGCGGAGTCAGTCGTGCCGTCAGCGGCGCTCGGGCTTGGCGCTGCGCGACATCAGCTCCTTCAGGGCGACCAGCGGGGGTGTGCCCTCGTGCACGATGCCCACGACGGTCTCCGTGATGGGCATGTCGACGCCGTGCCTGCGGGCCAGATCGAGCACCGACTCGCAGGACTTGACGCCCTCGGCGGTCTGCTTGGTGACCGCGATGGTCTCCTGAAGGGTCATGCCCTTGCCGAGGTTGGTGCCGAAGGTGTGGTTGCGCGAAAGCGGCGACGAACAGGTCGCCACCAGGTCGCCGAGACCGGCGAGTCCGGAGAAGGTCAGCGGGTCCGCGCCCATGGCGAGCCCGAGCCGGGTGGTCTCCGCCAGGCCGCGCGTGATGAGCGAGCCCTTGGTGTTGTCGCCGAGGCCCATGCCGTCCGCGATGCCGACGGCGAGACCGATGACGTTCTTGACGGCACCGCCGAGCTCGCAGCCGATCACGTCGGTGTTGGTGTACGGGCGGAAGTACGGCGTGTGGCAGGCCCTCTGGAGGCGCTGCGCGACGGCTTCGTCCCGGCAGGCGACCACGGCGGCGGCGGGCTGCCTCGCGGCGATCTCGCGGGCCAGGTTGGGACCGGTGACGACGGCGACGCGCTCGGCCGCCACCTTCGTCACGTCCTCGATGACCTCGCTCATCCGCATGGCGGAGCCCAGTTCGACGCCCTTCATGAGGGAGACGAGAACGGTCTCGGGGGCCAGGAGCGGCGACCAGGCGGCGAGGTTCTCGCGCAGCGTCTGGGAGGGCACGGCGAGGACCGTGAAGTCGGCGCCCGCGGCGGCCTCGGCCGCGTCGGTGGTCGCGCGGAGGTTCTCCGGCAGCTCGACGTCCGGGAGGTAGTCGGGGTTGCGCCGGGTGGAGTTGACGGCCTCGGCGATCTCGGCCCTGCGGCCCCACAGGGTGACGTCGCACCCCGCGTCGGCGAGCACCATGCCGAAGGCCGTACCCCAGGAGCCCGTTCCGAAGACGGCGGCCCTCACAGGTCCTGCCGCGTTCTCGGGGTTCGTCACTTGCTTTCCTCCGGGGTGTTCTTCGCGGTGCCTTGCGTCGCGCTGTGGCCCGCTGCCTTGCGTCGTTGTTCCAGCCGCGCCATGCGCGGGTCGTACGGTGTCGCGGGGGCCTTCTCGCCCCTGATCTCCGCCAGGAGTTCGGTGATCGCGGCCATGATGGCCTCGGTCGCCTCGCGGAGCACCTCGGGCGTCGGCTCCTTGTCGTAGAAGCGCGACAGGTCGACGGGCGGGCCCGCCTTCACCTGGAGGGTCCTGCGCGGGAAGAGGGTGAGCTTCTTGCTGTACGGCGGCAGGGCGAGGTTGGCGCCCCACTGGGCGACGGGGATCACCGGGCAGCGGGTTTCGAGCGCGACCCGCGCGGCACCGGACTTGGCCGTCATCGGCCATACGGCGGGGTCCCTGGTGAGGGTCCCCTCGGGGTAGAAGGCGACGCACTCGCCGCGTTCGATGGCGTGCACCGCGGCCCGGAAGGCGTCGAGCGCGTTCGTGGTCTCGCGGTAGACCGGGATCTGGCCGGTGCCCTTCATGACCTTCGCGACGAAGCCGCCCTTGAAAAGGCCGTCCTTGGCCAGGAAACGCGGCACTCGTCCGGTGTTGTACTGGAAGTGCGCGTACGACAACGGATCGATATACGAGTTGTGATTCACCGCCGTGATGAATCCACCGTCAGCCGGGATGTGCTCCATTCCACGCCAGTCCCGCTTGAACAGAACCACCAGCGGCGGTTTTGCGATCACCGCCGCCAGGCGGTACCAGAAGCCGATTCTGCGGCGGGACACGCGGGCACCTTCCTTCATGAACTGTTCGGCCGCACAAGTGTCGCCCCGGGCTGCCGGTCTGTCGAGAACACCGTACGCCCACCCGTCTGCCGCCACCGCCCCCGCGCCGCGCCTTTCCCGTGGCCGGTGCCCGGGCCCGCCGACAGGTCACAATGGGCGCGACGACAAGGACGGAGCGCCCGTGCAGTGGACCCTGGTCATACCTCTGAAACCGCTGGCGCGCGCCAAGAGCAGGCTGGCCGCCACCGCCGGTGACGGGCTGCGTCCCGGTCTCGCCCTGGCCTTCGCCCAGGACACGGTGGCAGCCGCTGTGGCCTGCCCCGCGGTGCGGGATGTGGCGGTCGTCACGGACGACGCCCTGGCGCGGCGCGAGCTCTCGGCGCTGGGCGCCCGCGTCGTCCCCGACACCCCCGCAGAGGGCCTCAACGCCGCGCTGCGGCACGGCGGCGAAGCCGTGCGCGCGATCCGCCCCGAAGCGGCTGTCGCGGCCCTGAACGCCGATCTGCCGGCACTGCGGCCGATGGAATTGGCCCGCGTACTCGACTGTGCCGCTCTTTTCCCTCGCGCATTTCTGCCGGATACCGCAGGAATCGGTACGACGCTCCTGACAGCATCGGCGGGAACGGAATTGTCCCCAGAATTCGGTACGGACTCGCGCGCCAGGCACGCGGCGTCCGGTGCCGTGGAAATCACGCTGGAAGGCGTCGATTCCGTGCGCCAGGATGTGGATACCGGCGAGGATCTGCGGGCCGCTCTCGCGCTCGGCGTGGGCCCGCGCACCGCCGCGGCCGCCGCCCGGCTGCTCATCGCCGACTGAAGCCACCGAAGTACGCTGCCTCCATGCAGGCGACCGCGTACACATACGACTCCGAGAACCGCAGCGGCAGCGTGCTGCTCGACGACGGCACCCCGGTGCCCTTCGAGGCCCCCGCGTTCGACGCGGGCGGGCTGCGGCTGCTGCGGCCAGGTCAGCGGGTGCGCATCGAGGTCGACGGCGAGGGCGAGGGCCGCCGGATCACCCTGGTGACGCTCCAGACGTTCTGACCCGTACGGCGCAATGGCGGAACGGGCCGACGACGCAACGACGCGGGCCGGGCTCCCCTGGGGGAGCCCGGCCCGGCGCGTGAGTGCCCTCTGTGCCCCTACTTCTTGCGGGCGGTGGCCTTCTTGGCGGTCGTCTTGCGCGCCGTGGACTTCTTGGCGGGCGCCTTCTTGGCGGTGGCCTTCGTCGCCGGAGCGGTCTTCTTCGCCGTGGCCTTCTTGGCGGCGGGCGTGGCCTTCTTGGCGGTGGTCTTCTTCGCCGTCGCCGTCTTGGCGGCCGGCGTGGCCTTCTTGGCGGCGGGCGTGGCCTTCTTGGCCGCGGCCTTCTTCGCCGTCGCCGTGGTCTTCTTGGCGGGCGTGGCCTTCTTCGCGGCGGTCTTCTTCGCCGTCGCCGTCGTCGCCGGCGTGGCCTTCTTCGCGGTGGCCTTCTTGGCGGTCGTCGCCTTCTTGGCCGCGGCCTTCTTGACCGTCGCCGAAGCACCGCCGGTCAGGCTGCCCTTGGGCGCCTTCTTGACCGCGACGTCGTTCTTCGGGAGCTTCTTCGAACCGCTCACCAGGTCCTTGAACCCCTGGCCGGCGCGGAAACGCGGGACCGAGGTCTTCTTGACCCGCACGCGCTCCCCGGTCTGCGGGTTGCGGGCGTAACGGGCCGGACGGTCGACCTTCTCGAACGAGCCGAAGCCGGTGACCGAAACACGGTCCCCGCTGACCACGGCGCGCACGACGGCGTCCAGGACCGCGTCCACGGCGTCGGCGGCCTGCTGACGGCCCCCGACCTTGTCGGCAATCGCTTCTACGAGCTGCGCCTTGTTCACGTCTTCCCCTTCGGAGACATTGCCGGGAGCGAAATACTCCGGCTTTTTCGCACGTTAGGCAGATATATACCGCAAATCAAACACGAAACGGGCTAATCACCCTTGTGCCGCAACGAACTGGCTCATCTCGGAGTTCCTCGAAGGCCCGTTGAGGCTCGGCGCTCAGGCGTCTTCCGGGAATCGGCCCTCATCGAGGTCCGCCATGAATCGCTCCAGACGCCTTGCCGCATCGGCGAGATCGTGTTTGGCCGCGGCCGTAATGACCAGCAGCTTCCGGGTCAGCGCCATCCGTACGCCCTCCGGGACTTGCAGTGCGCGCACTTTTGAGTGCGCTTCCTTCAGTTGGTCCGCGACGAGCCCGTAGAGCTCGAGTTGGCTGTCACGTCCCATGCACCGATTGTGCCATCTGGGGCGAGTTGTCGCCTCCGCAGGGGGTAACTGCCGCCGTCCGCCGCTGTTTCGAGGGTACCTTGCCCGGCCGAGTACAAGGGGATTTCCGGCCTCTTCTTCCCGCCAGGGCACGGGAGTTGACACCCCCGTTCAGGCCGTCTGCCCCTGTTCGGGGGCCACACACAGAGGTACCCCCAACCGTCCACGATTGGGGGTACATCAGGGTGTTGCGGAGTGTCAGACCTGAACGGTGCTGGGCTTGAAGGAGGGCCGCCCGCTCTCGTACGCGGAGATGTCCTGCTCGTTCCGGAGCGTGATGCTGATGTCGTCCAGGCCGTTCAGGAGCCGCCAGCGGGCGTTCTCGTCGAGGTCGAAGTCGGCGGTGATGCCCGCCGCGCGGACCTGGCGGTCCTCCAGGTCGACCGTGACCTCGGCCTGCGGGTCGTTCTCCGTCAGCTCCCAGAGCGCGTCCACGACCTTCTGGTCGAGCACCACGGTGAGCAGGCCGTTCTTCAGCGAGTTGCCCCGGAAGATGTCGGCGAAGCGGGAGGAGACGACCGCCTTGAAGCCGAAGTTCTGGAGCGCCCAGACGGCGTGCTCGCGCGAGGACCCCGTGCCGAAGTCGGGCCCCGCCACCAAGACGGACGCGCCCTGGCGCTCGGGCTTGTTGAGCACGAACTCCGTGTCCTTGCGCCAGGCCTCGAAGAGACCGTCCTCGAAGCCGTCCCTGGTGACCTTCTTCAGCCAGTGGGCGGGGATGATCTGGTCGGTGTCGACGTTGCTGCGGCGCAGCGGGACGGCCCGGCCGGTGTGCTTGGTGAATGCTTCCATGGCTATCGGACTCCGGCGGTGACGGGGGCGTCGGACAGATCGGCGGGCGAGGCCAGGTGGCCGGTGACCGCGCTGGCGGCGGCGACCTGCGGCGAGACCAGGTGGGTGCGCCCGCCCTTGCCCTGCCTGCCCTCGAAGTTGCGGTTGGACGTGGATGCCGAGCGCTCGCCGGGGGCCAGTTGGTCGGGGTTCATGCCGAGGCACATCGAGCAGCCCGCGTGCCGCCATTCGGCGCCGGCGGCGGTAAAGACCTTGTCCAGGCCCTCCGCGACGGCTTGCAGGGCCACCCGGACCGAGCCGGGGACGACCAGCATCCGTACGCCGTCGGCGACCTTGCGGCCCTCGACGACGGAGGCCGCCGCGCGCAGGTCCTCGATGCGGCCGTTGGTGCAGGAGCCGACGAAGACGGTGTCGACCTTGATGTCCCGCAGCGCCTGCCCGGCGGTCAACCCCATGTACTCCAGGGCTTTTTCGGCGGCGTGGCGCTCCGATGCGTCTTCGTACGAAGCGGGGTCGGGGACGTGTCCCGACAGCGGCGCGCCCTGGCCGGGGTTGGTGCCCCAGGTCACGAACGGCGCCAGTTCGGTGGCGTCGATGTAGACCTCGGCGTCGAACGCGGCGTCGTCGTCGGTGCGCAGGGTCTTCCAGTACGCGACGGCGGCGTCCCAGTCCTCGCCCTCGGGGGCGTGGTCGCGGCCCTTGAGGTAGTCGAAGGTGGTCTGGTCCGGGGCGATCATCCCGGCCCTGGCGCCCGCCTCGATGGACATGTTGCAGATGGTCATGCGGGCCTCCATCGAGAGCTTCTCGATGGCCGGGCCGCGGTACTCCAGGACGTAGCCCTGGCCGCCGCCGGTGCCGATCCTCGTGATGATCGCGAGGATCAGGTCCTTGGCGGTGACGTCGTCGGGCAGCTCGCCGTCGACGGTGATGGCCATGGTCTTGGGGCGGGCCATCGGCAGCGTCTGGGTGGCCAGCACGTGCTCGACCTGCGAGGTTCCGATGCCGAACGCCAGCGCGCCGAAGGCGCCGTGCGTGGAGGTGTGCGAGTCGCCGCAGACCACGGTGGTGCCCGGCTGGGTCAGACCGAGCTGCGGTCCCACGACGTGGACGACGCCCTGCTCGACGTCGCCCAGCGGGTGCAGACGGACGCCGAAGTCCGCGCAGTTCTTGCGCAGCGTCTCCAGCTGGGCCCGCGAGACCGGGTCGGCGATGGGCTTGTCGATGTCGAGGGTCGGGGTGTTGTGATCCTCGGTGGCGATGGTGAGGTCGAGCCGCCGCACCGGGCGGCCCGCCTGGCGGAGGCCGTCGAAGGCCTGGGGGCTGGTCACCTCGTGCAGCAGGTGCAGATCGATGAAGAGGAGGTCGGGCTCGCCCTCGGCGTGCCGGACGACGTGGTCGTCCCAGACCTTCTCCGCGAGTGTCCTACCCATCGCTTTCCCTCCGGCCGGCGGCGTCGCCGGCCCAACTAGAGAATCCGTTCGCCGACGCGCGTACCCCTCGTGCCGCACGTCGACCGCCGATCCGTTGGTCCGCGGATCGCTCGTACAGAGTGGCGCGTCCCGCGAAAAATTGAACTTGCGTTTCACAGAGTGAGACGCGAGTATCGACGCATGGACAACTCTAGCGGCGTCGGCGTTCTCGACAAGGCGGCTCTCGTCTTGAGCGCCCTGGAGTCCGGCCCGGCCACCCTCGCGGGGCTGGTCGCGGCCACCGGGCTCGCACGACCCACGGCCCACCGACTGGCCGTGGCACTGGAACACCACCGGATGGTGGCGCGGGACATGCAGGGCCGTTTCATTCTCGGCCCCCGCCTCGCGGAACTCGCGGCGGCGGCGGGCGAGGACCGCCTGCTCGCCACGGCGGGTCCCGTCCTGACGCATCTGCGGGACGTGACGGGCGAGAGCGCGCAGCTCTACCGCCGCCAGGGCGACATGCGCATCTGCGTGGCCGCGGCCGAGCGCCTGTCCGGCCTGCGGGACACCGTCCCGGTCGGCTCGACGCTCACCATGAAGGCGGGCTCCTCGGCGCAGATCCTGATGGCCTGGGAGGAGCCGGAGCGCCTGCACCGCGGCCTCCAGGGGGCCCGCTTCACGGCCACGGCCCTCTCGGGCGTACGCCGCCGGGGCTGGGCCCAGTCGATCGGTGAGCGGGAGCCGGGCGTCGCGTCCGTCTCCGCGCCCGTGCGCGGGCCCTCCAACCGCGTGGTCGCCGCCGTGTCGGTCTCGGGCCCGATCGAGCGCCTGAGCCGCCACCCGGGCCGTATGCACGCCCAGGCGATCATCGACGCCGCGGGCCGCCTCTCCGAGGCCCTGCGCCGCACGGGCTGACGTACGCACACCGGAGGGACCGCCCCAACGCCGCGGCGACCCCTCCGGCCCTCCCCCGCCGGCCCCCTCGGCCCTCTCAGGACAACTTGAGACGATCGGCCGCCCCCTCTCCCCGGCGACCCACCGGGATCACCCCGGTCGCCTCCGCCAGGCCGAAGGCAGGCATGTTCATGTAGATGGACTCATGGGCGCCGGCCCGCACGACATACGTCTCGTGCCAGAAGCCGACCTTCCCCTTGCCTTCCCGGATCCGCCGGTTGAAGGCCGCCCACGCCGGCCGGTGCTCCTTGTCCTGCGCCGCCGAGTAGGCCATCAGCTTCTCGTGCGACTCCCAGTACTGAACGATGTAGAACAGGCGGGGCCCGCCGAGGAGTATCCGGTACCCCAGCATGCCGCTCTCCCGGTCCTGTGACAGCTCCTTGAGCATGCGCGGCATCGCCATGGAGACGGGCCACCAGCTCCGTACGGCACGGAAGTTGTTGATGCGCATCCCTATGTGGAAGACGACCACATCCCCTTCCGCCGCCGCGGTCATGCGTCCTTCGATCGGCTTGCCGCTCATGGCACTTCCCCCTTGATAGAGCCCTGATCGAACGTTGGATAGCGTCGCTATCCATGCTTAGATAGTGGCACTCTCCAACCGGAGACGCAAGAGGGAGGCACGACTCGATGAGACTGGCGGAGCTGAGCCGGCGCAGCGCGGTCCCCGCGGCCACGATCAAGTACTACCTGCGCGAGGGGCTGCTGCCGCCGGGCCGCCGGGTGAGCGCGACCCAGGCCGAGTACGACGAGACGCACCTCCAGCGGCTGCGCCTGGTGCGGGCCCTGGTCCAGGTGGGCCGGGTGCCGATCGCGTCGGCGCGCGAGGTCCTTGCCGCCCTGGAGGACGACTCCCTGGACCACAGCTCCCGGCTCGGCACGGCCGTCTGGGCCCTGCCGCACGGCCCGGAGCCCGACGGCGACGACGCGGTACGGGAGGACGCGCGCCGCACGGTGGACGCGCTCCTCGACCGCCTGGGCTGGACCTACGCCCAGGGGCACGCGGCCGAATCCCCCGCCTACCGGATGCTGGTGACCTCCGTGGTCACCCTGGCGCGGCTCGGGTATCCGTGCTCGGTGGACGACCTGGCGCCCTATGCCCGCTCCGGGCAGCAACTGGCCGCCTCGGACCTGGACTTGATCGAGCGGTACGAGTCGCCGGACGAGCAGCTCGAGGCGGCGGTGGCGCTGACCGTGCTGTACGAGCCGGTGCTGCTGAGCCTGCGCCGCATCGCACAGGCGGAGGAGTCGGACCGCCGCTACGGCTACGACTCCGGGCAGGACAACCTTGCGCAGGACGGTGCCGGGCAGGTCGGTTCCGGGCGGGCATGACGAAGGGGCCCTCCCTTACGGGAAGGCCCCTTGCCGTTTCTGTACCCCCGACCGGATTCGAACCGGCGCTACCGCCTTGAGAGGGCGGCGTGCTAGGCCGCTACACAACGGGGGCCCTAGCGATCCTGCGCCGCCACATCCAACATGGCGGAGACACGATCAGTACTGCGTTCTGCGCTGGGCTACCAGGACTCGAACCTAAACTAACGGAACCAGAAACCGTCGTGCTGCCAATTACACCATAGCCCAATGTGGTCTAGACCAGGTCTAGTACCGACAGTACCCCCGACCGGATTCGAACCGGCGCTACCGCCTTGAGAGGGCGGCGTGCTAGGCCGCTACACAACGGGGGCCCTAGCGATCCTGCATCAGTGACAGTGGGTGCGACCCGATCTGTCCCCGCGGGAAGGATCTGTACCCCCGACCGGATTCGAACCGGCGCTACCGCCTTGAGAGGGCGGCGTGCTAGGCCGCTACACAACGGGGGCATTGTGGATGAGATCCACGTGTTGCAGATGAGCTCTGCGAGCTGGCCTACCAGGACTCGAACCTAGACTAACGGAACCAGAAACCGTCGTGCTGCCAATTACACCATAGGCCATCAAAGCGCCACCCCTTGATGGGGTTTTGTTTGACTTACGCTTCCCTGCCGGACCTTTCGGCCCTCTTGGGCGGCGCAGGAAGAACATTACCCGAAGGTGGACGGCGCTCCAAAACGGGTATCCGCCCGCAGCAGCGCGGGGAGCTCGGAGAGGTCCCTGACGCGGTGCACGCCCGTCGGGCCCTCGCCCGCCGTGCCGTTCCGGTCGAGCCAGATGCCGAGGAGTCCCGCGTCCCTGGCGCCCCTCGCGTCGATCTCCGGCTGGTCACCGACGTACGCGATCTCCTCGGGTGCCAGGCCCAGGTGCGTGCAGGCCGCCAGGAAGGCCTCGGCGGCCGGCTTGGAGACGCCGAGGTCGGCGGCGCACAGCACGGCCTCGAAGCGGTCGCGCAGGCCGAGGACGCGCAGCTTGCGGTCCTGGACGACCAGGGCGGAGTTGGAGAGCACCGCGTGGCGGTAGCCGTCGGCGAGGGCGTCCAGGGCGGGGACGGTGTCGGGGAAGAGCGACCAGGCCGATTCGTAGTGCCCCACGTAGCGCTCGAACCAGGCGTCGACGTCGGGGTCGGCGAGGGCCGGGGCCTCCAGGAAGTCCCGCACGCGGTCGCGCCGCTGCTGCTCGAACGTCACTCCCCCGGCGCTGAAGCGGGCCCAGTGCCGCTCGGTGAGCTCCTTCCACCGGACGAGAGCGCGCTCGGCGGACCCGTACCGCTCCAGGAGCCCCTCGGCGGCGAGATGGGCGTGCATGCCGGTGGCGTCGGCGCGCGCGTAGTCGAAGAGGGTGTCGTCGATGTCCCAGACCACGGCTTTGATCGGCATAGGACGACGGTAGGCGAAGGACCCGGCAGCCGTGGTGGCTTCCGGGTCCTTCGGTGCGTGTGTCCGCTCAGCCGGCGAGCTTCGCCAGGGCCGCGTCGATGCGGGTCAGGGTCTTCTCCTTGCCCAGGATCTCCAGGGACTCGAAGAGGGGCAGGCCGATCGTGCGGCCGGTGACGGCGACGCGGACCGGGGCCTGGGCCTTGCCGAGCTTGAGGCCGTGCTCCTCGCCTGCCGCCAGGACGGCGTCCTTGAGGGACTCCGGGGAGCTCCAGTCGGCCGCGTCCAGCTTGGCGTGGGCCGTGCGCAGGAGCGCGTCGGAGCCCTCCTTCATGGCCTTCGTCCAGGACGGCTCGTCGAAGACCGGCTCCGAGCGGAACAGGAAGTCGACGTTGGCCGTGATCTCGGAGAGGACCTTGAGGCGGGTCTGCGCGTGCGGCGCGATGGCCTGCCAGGCGGCCTCGTCGAACTCCTCGGGCGCCCAGTTGGCGTGCGGCGCCCGCAGCCACGGCTCGCAGGCCTCGGCGAAGGCCTTCACGTCCAGCATGCGGATGTGGTCGGCGTTGATCGCCTCGGCCTTCTTCAGGTCGAAGCGGGCCGGGTTGGCGTTCACGTCCGCGAGGTCGAACTTGCCGACCATCTCCGGGATGGTGAAGACGTCCTGGTCCGCGGAGAACGACCAGCCCAGGAGGGACAGGTAGTTCAGCAGGCCCTCGGGCAGGAAGCCGCGCTCGCGGTAGAGGTTCAGGGACGCCTGCGGGTCACGCTTGGAGAGCTTCTTGTTGCCCTCGCCCATGACGTACGGCAGGTGGCCGAACTCGGGGATCGCCTTCGCGATGCCCAGCTCGATCAGCGCCTTGTAGAGGGCGATCTGCCGGGGCGTGGAGGAGAGCAGGTCCTCGCCGCGCAGGACGTGGGTGATCTCCATCAGGGCGTCGTCGACCGGGTTGACCAGCGTGTACAGCGGAGCGCCGTTGGCACGCACGATGCCGTAGTCGGTGACGTTCTCGGCCTGGACGGTGATCTCGCCGCGGACCAGGTCCGTGAAGGTGGTGGCCTCGTCCGGCATCCGGAAGCGGACGATGTGCTTACGGCCTTCGGCCTCGTACGCCTCGATCTGCTCGGCGGTCAGCGCGCGGCAGTGGCCGTCGTAACCGGACGGCTTACCGGCCGCGCGGGCGGCCTCGCGGCGGGCGTCGAGCTCCTCGGTGGTGCAGTAGCAGGGGTAGGCGTAGCCGCCGTCGAGGAGTTTCTGCGCCACGTCCTTGTAGACGTCCATGCGCTGCGACTGGCGGTACGGCGCGTGGGGGCCGCCGACCTCGGGGCCCTCGTCCCAGTCGAAGCCCAGCCAGCGCATCGAGTCCAGGAGCTGCTCGTACGACTCCTCGGAGTCGCGAGCCGCGTCGGTGTCCTCGATGCGGAAGACCAGGACGCCCTCGTTGTGCCGGGCGTAGGCCCAGTTGAAGAGGGCGGTGCGGACCAGGCCCACGTGGGGGTTGCCGGTCGGCGAGGGACAGAAACGTACGCGTACGGGGGTCGCGTTAGCCACGCTTGATCACCTTGTTGGTGAGAGTGCCGATGCCTTCGATGGTGACGGCGACCTCGTCGCCGACGTTGAGGGGCCCGACGCCTGCCGGGGTACCCGTGAGGATGACGTCGCCGGGGAGCAGCGTCATGGCCTCGGAGATGTTGACGATCAGGTCCTCGATGGAGTTGATCATCTCGCTGGTGCGGCCGAGCTGCCGCTGCTGTCCGTTGACCGTGCACTGGATCGTGAGGTCGCCCGCGGCCGCCAGGTCGAGCTCCGTCTCCACCCAGGGGCCGAGCGGGCACGCGCTGTCGAAGCCCTTGGCGCGGGCCCACTGCTTCTCACGGCGCTGCACGTCGCGTGCGGTGACGTCGTTGGCGCAGGTGTAGCCGAAGATCACGTCCTTGACCCGCTCGCGCGGGACCTCGCGGCACATGCGGCCGATGACCACGGCCAGCTCGGCCTCGTGGTGCAGCTCCTCGGAGAACGAGGGGTACGTGATGGCGTCGCCGGAGCCGACCAGCGAGGTGGACGGCTTGAGGAAGGCGAAGGGGACGTCGGGCACGTCGTGGCCGAGCTCCGCCGCGTGCTCCCCGTAGTTGCGGCCGTAGGCCACGATCTTGTTCGGGAGCACCGGCGGCAGCAGGCGGACCTTGCTCAGCGGGACCTTGGTGCCGGACAGCTCGAAGTCGGCGTACGGGATGCCCTTGATGATGTCGAGGACGAGCCCGTCGGGGCCCTCTCCCTCGACCACGCCGTAGCCGACATTGCCGTCGATGGAGAACCTGGCGATACGCACGCTTGAGCCTCTTGAGGTGGTTGCGGTCTGACACCCCAGGCTAACGCGGTGGCCTGCGGGCCGCTGACGACTTATCCACCGGGTGCCGCCCCGCCCCCGGGTGCCCCGCCGCTCCGTGCGCGGCCGTCGCCGCGGTTCAGGCGCCGGCCGGGGTGTGCGCCTCGGGTGCGACCATGAGAACCGTGCGCTTCGGGTTGGCCGTCTGGGCCGGCAGTTCGACTGCGTGCTGCGGCTGCTCCGGCGCCGCCTGGACGTCGTCGGCGTCCTTGAGGTGCGCGAGAGTGGTGCGGCGGGGGTTGGCTATGTTTCGGAACATCGTCGAGTGCACAGTCTTCATCTGCTGTCTGACCTTGTCGTTGAGGCGCCTTCTGACGGACGCGGCTTGTCGGATTCGCCATCCCTGTAAAGCGTCAGGCTAAACATCCAATTCCCGGCCAAAGTCCGGAAGAAGCCATGATCTTCATGTGAGTTTGCTCACGAAGGACTGGGCAAAAGGGTCAATTCACCCTCTCCATCACGCCCTCGGAAACGGACAATGCACCACTGAAGGCACCATTCCGCTCCTGATCATGAACACTGGGACACCCCCTCCCCGCAGGAGCTACATGGGGAAAGGTCCGTTTTCCCCTAGATCACTTTCTACGTCTCGTGACCCCTTACTCACGTGGCGTCACGCCCGTCGAGGCGCAGCACATGGGCCTTGTTGGAGATCCTGCACTGTGCTGGAATTCCCGGGACCGCCGCGGGATCGAACCGGCGCGCAGGGGCGCAACGCAGCGCCGAGTGGCGGCGGGAAGGGGAAGCAGCGCCGGTCACTCACGACCACCCATGGGGCGTTTCACGCCCCACGACGCCGACACCGTCCCGCCGTCATGCGGCAGGACGCCTGGTCCAGAGGTTGCGACGCTAGTGCAGGGACGTTTCAAGAGGGATGGCAAGGGGTCTCCCCAGGCCGGCCGAGGGGAAGCCGCGGCGGAGCCGGAGCGCGGCGGCAACGACCGCGGCTCCTCGCCCCAGCACGCCCAGAACCCCGGCCCGGGCATGCCCGGCAACGGCGGCCAGGGAGCCGGGCGCCAGGGCCTCACGGGCAGCCCGGCGGCTCCCCCCGCCCAGGACACCAAGGACAAGGGCTCGTCCGGTGCCAAGGCACCCACCGGGCCCGGCCCACGAATAGCCCTGCGCAACTGGCGCATCTCGACCCGCCTGATCTCGCTGCTCGCACTCCCCGTGATCACCGCGACCACGCTGGGCGGGCTCCGCATCAACTCGTCCCTGGACGAGATCCAGCAGCTCGACAACATGAAGCTGCTGACCGACATGACCAAGCAGGCGACCGCGCTCGCCGTGGCGCTCCAGGAGGAGCGCGACAAGTCCGCGGGTCCCCTCGCGCACAACGCGCCGGCCACTGACTACACCGTCAAGGGCGCCCGCGAGAAGACCGACCGGGTCTACCGCGAGTTCCTGCGGGGCACCCAGAACCTGAACGACACCGACGGCGAGAACGGCCTCCTCGGCGTCCGCCACAGTGCCGTCCAGATCACCCAGCAGCTCCAGGGCATCAACGACGTCCGCAAGAAGGCCTACAAGGACAAGAAGTCGACCTCGCAGACGGTCGAGGCCTACAGCCAGCTCGTCGAGCAGCTCCTGGCGCTGTCGCAGGACATGGCGCAGGCGACGTCCAACCCCGACATGATCCAGCGCACCCGCGCCCTGGCCGCCTTCTCCTCGGCCAAGGAGTACGCGTCGGTGCAGCGCGCGATCATCGCCGCAGCCCTGCCCGCGAACGACAGCGAGTACGGCAAGATGTCCGAGACGGACCGCACCTTCGGCCTCAGCGCCAACGCGAAGGAGCGCTCCGAGCTGGTCTCGTTCAGCAAGATCTACGCCGGTAACCCCGACGAGCTGACCGAGCCCATCGACGGCGGCAACGCCGCGGTCAAGTCCGCCAACGAGTACGCCAAGCGCGTGCTCGAGCAGGAGGGCGGCATCAAGCTCCAGGACAAGCGGTCCTACAAGGACTGGGTCGACCAGGACACGACCAAGATCGACGCGATGTCGAAGATCGAGCTGACGCTGCTCGGCGAGATGGAGCAGAAGGCGCGCGAGCTGCGCAACGAGTCGGAGCAGTCGGCCATCCTCAACGGTGCGCTGATCCTGCTCGTGCTCGGCGTCTCGCTCGTCGGCGCGTTCGTCGTGGCCCGGTCCATGATCCGCTCGCTGCGCCGGCTCCAGGACACCGCGACCAAGGTCGCCCAGGACCGTCTGCCCGAGCTGGTCAAGCAGCTCTCCGAGTCGGACCCGCAGGACGTCGACACCTCCGTCGAGTCCGTCGGTGTGCACTCCAGGGACGAGATCGGCCAGGTGGCCGCGGCCTTCGACGACGTGCACCGCGAGGCCGTCCGCCTCGCCGCCGAGCAGGCCCTCCTCCGGGGCAACGTCAACGCGATGTTCACCAACCTCTCGCGGCGTTCGCAGGGCCTCATCCAGCGCCAGCTCTCGCTCATCTCCGAGCTGGAGTCGCGCGAGGCCGACCCCGACCAGCTCTCCTCGCTGTTCAAGCTCGACCACCTCGCGACCCGCATGCGCCGTAACGGCGAGAACCTCCTCGTCCTCGCCGGTGAGGAGCCGGGCCGCCGCTGGACGCGGCCCGTCCCGCTCGTCGACGTGCTGCGTGCCGCCGCGTCCGAGGTGGAGCAGTACGAGCGCATCGAGCTCTCCGCGGTGCCCTCGACCGAGGTCGCCGGACGCGTCGTCAACGACCTCGTGCACCTCCTCGCCGAGCTGCTCGAGAACGCGACCTCGTTCTCCTCGCCGCAGACCAAGGTGAAGGTCACCGGTCACGCGCTGCCCGACGGCCGCGTCCTGATCGAGATCCACGACACCGGCATCGGCCTCTCCCCCGAGGACCTCGCCGCGATCAACGAGCGGCTCGCGTCGCCGCCCACCGTGGACGTCTCCGTCTCCCGCCGCATGGGTCTGTTCGTGGTCGGCCGCCTCTCGCAGCGCCACGGCATCCGCATCCAGCTCCGTCCCTCCGACTCCGGTGGTACGACCGCGCTGGTCATGCTGCCCGTCGATGTCGCGCAGGGCGGCAAGAAGGTTCCCGGCAAGCCCGGTGGCCCCGGCCCGACCGGCGGCCCCGCGGCCGCCCAGGCCGCGGCCGGTGCCGCCGCCGCGCGCCGCGGTGTCGGCACGGGCAACGCGAACCCCGCGCTCGGCCAAGGTCCCGGCCCCGCCGGTGGCCCCGGCCGCGGCGGTCCCGCGCTCGCCGGTGGCCCCGGAGCCGGTGCTCCCGGCCGGCCGGGTGCCGGTGCCGGCGGCCCGCGCCAGCAGGTCGGGGGTTCCGGTCCGCGGGCCGCGCTGCCCTCCAGGGACAGCGGCCAGCAGCAGCGTCCGGCGGGCGCCCCCATGGGCCAGCAGCCGCAGGCGCCGCAGGGCGGCCGTGGCGGGGCACAGCAACCGCCGGTCCCCCAGCAGCGTACGAACTCCATGAACCCGCCGGCCGACGCCGGTGACCAGGGGCGCCGCCCGCAGCTTCCGCCGCGCGGGGGTCCCCGCGCCGAGCTGCCCGGCGGCAACCCGCAGCCCCGCGTACCCAGTTGGAGCGACGAGAACGCGCAGCCGCAGGTGGCGCGCGAGCCCTTCGACACCCCGCGCGGTCACGAGGAGCACGAGTCCACCGGGCAGTACGCGCAGCCCGGTCTCCCCGCCGACGACCGGCAGGGCCCCGGCTCCACCGCGGAGTTCGCCCGCCCGGACTTCGACGGGCCGCCGCCCGGCACCCAGGCGCCGGAGGACCCGGGCGCCACGGGCCAGTTCGTCCGCTCGGACGTCTTCGGCAACCCGGCCGACGCCCGGCAGGCCCCGCAGCAGGGCCGGCCGCAGCAGAACCAGCAGCCGCAGCAGCCCCAGCAGCAGAACCAGCAGTCGCCGCAGCAGGACCAGGGCAACGGCCCCGGCCGGCACGGCAACCGGGAGATGCCCGACTACACCGTGCCGCGCCCGCCGGCCCCCCGCCGGGGCCAGGGCGAGCCGCAGTCGCAGCAGGGCTTCCCCCAGCAGCCGCAGCAGCAGGACCAGCAGCCGCAGCAGAGGCAGCAGCAGCACAGCCTGCCCTCGGAGCTGGAGGCGCCCCTGCCGCCCGACGCCGGGCTGGGTGACGGGCCCACTCCGCTGTACGACACGCTGGAGACCAACTGGTTCCAGCAGCAACAGCAGAGCCGTCAGGCCGCGCAACAGCAGCAGGAGCAGCAGGAGCAGCAGCGGGACCACCGGCCGGAGCCGCAGCACGGTCAGCAGCACGACCAGCAGCAGCACGGTCGGCGCCAGGAGCCGCAGCGGAGCCGCCAGGCCCCCGACGCGGCGCCCCAGCAGCCCCAGCATGGCCGGCGTCCGCTGCCCTCGCGCCCGACGGGCCAGGAGCCGTCCGCGGCCCCGGCCCCGGCGGGTGCGGGGAACGGCACGGGAGTCACCGCCGGTTCCAACTGGCGCACCTCCCCCAACGACGAGCTGGGCCGCCAGGCCGAGCGCGTCCGGCAGCCCTCCGCGGGCGGCATCACCACATCCGGTCTGCCGCGCCGCGTCCCGCGGGCCAACCTGGTCGCGGGCACGGCCCAGCAGCAGCAGGAAAGCACAGGTCCGCAGGTATCGCGTGCCCCTGAAGAGGTACGTGGCCGGCTGACGAATCTCCGTCGGGGCATCCAGCAGGGTCGCCAGGCCGGTACCGGCCAGACCGGCAGTTTCCCCACTCACCAGCAGGAGCGTTAGTTGAGTCCGATGAGCCAGGCGGCACAGAATCTGAACTGGTTGATCACCAACTTCGTGGACAACACCCCCGGGGTGTCCCACACGGTCGTGGTCTCCGCCGACGGCCTCCTTCTGGCCATGTCCGAGGGGTTCCCGCGGGACCGCGCCGACCAGCTCGCCGCGGTCGCCTCCGGGCTGACCTCCCTGACGGCCGGCGCCTCCCGGATCTTCGAGGGCGGCACCGTCACACAGACCGTGGTGGAGATGGAGCGGGGGTTCCTCTTCATCATGTCGGTCTCCGACGGGTCCTCCCTCGCCGTACTCGCCCACCCCGAGTGCGACATCGGCCTCGTCGGTTACGAGATGGCACTGCTCGTCGACCGAGCCGGTGCCGTCCTCACCCCGGACCTCCGCGCCGAGCTGCAAGGGAGCCTGCTCCACTAGGCCCGCAGCGAGACCGGTACGCACGACGCCTTGCCCTTCGGCCGCCCCACCGACCGAACGAATTGACCAACCGTCCGGCCGCCACACTGCCCCCACCGGCTCTGTCAGACGGCACACGCAGATGACCTGCTGTCCCGCCCGGAGGATCCATGACCCCGCCCACCGCCTCTCACAACCCGTACGGCGATGCCTCGTACGGGATGGAAGGCGACCAGCCGCTGGTGCGTCCCTACGCGATGACCGGCGGCCGGACCCGGCCGCGCTACCAGCTCGCCATAGAGGCGTTGGTGAGCACCACGGCCGACCCGGCGCAGCTGATGGGGCTGCTCCCCGAGCACCAACGGATCTGCCACCTCTGCCGTGAGGTCAAGTCGGTGGCCGAGGTCTCGGCGCTCCTTTCGATGCCGCTCGGCGTCGCCCGGATCCTGGTGGCGGACCTGGCGGAGGCCGGACTTGTCGCCATCCACCAGCCCGGCGGCGACGAGTCCGCCGGCGGCCAGCCTGACGTGACACTGCTCGAAAGGGTGCTCAGTGGACTTCGCAAGCTCTAACGGCTCGGACTCAGGCCGTTCCACCACTTCTGCCAAGATCGTGGTGGCGGGCGGCTTCGGCGTGGGCAAGACCACGTTCGTGGGGGCCGTCTCGGAGATCAACCCGCTGCGCACCGAGGCCGTCATGACGTCCGCGTCCGCGGGCATCGACGACCTCACCCACACCGGGGACAAGACCACCACGACGGTGGCCATGGACTTCGGCCGCATCACCCTGGACCAGGACCTGATCCTGTACCTCTTCGGTACGCCGGGCCAGGACCGCTTCTGGTTCATGTGGGACGACCTGGTCCGCGGCGCCATCGGCGCCGTCGTACTCGTGGACACCCGCCGTCTCGCCGACTGCTTCCCCGCGGTCGACTACTTCGAGAACAGCGGGCTGCCGTTCGTCATCGCCCTCAACGGCTTCGACGGCCACCAGCCGTACACCCCCGACGAAGTGCGCGAAGCACTCCAGATCGGACCGGGCACGCCGATCATCACGACCGATGCCAGACACCGTGCAGACGCAAAGAGCGGCCTGATCACTCTGGTCGAACACGCACTTATGGCACGACTCAAGTAGGCAGGACATATACGGTAGTTACCGTAGACAACACGGTTCGGGCTGTGTCCTTTGACACGAGTGCACGCCGTGTTCATAACGTTTCGACAGAGAATTGCCAGGTGACCGCCACGCGACGCGGTCGCCTGGTGTCGCTGCGCGCACGCGAGCCCCGCCTTTTGGCGGGGCTCGCTCTTTATGACCGATTTATCTGAGGCTTGTGCCACTCGGAACTTCCGCTTCCCAGTGTTTGGTGCGGCAGCGTCTGACGTGCTGGAATGCGCTGAACTGCCCAGTAGCACGGGCCTTGGAGACGACAGCGGTACGACGCGAGTGGTGCCGCCGCCGAGAGGTTGTTGGTCGAGTGAGGCGAAGCAAGACGAGCCCCGCGGCACCCCCCACCGGGGACACGCGGGGCAACTTCACCCCGCCGCCGCGCACAGCGGCGTCCCCCGTTGACGTGACCGCCGCATCCGGCAATGAGCCCCCGGCTCCCTCCGGTGGGCGGATGTCCCCGCGCAACTGGCGTGTGCCCACCAAGCTGAACGCGATCATGCTCGTACCCGTGCTGGTCGGCCTCGTCATGGGCGGCTTCCAGGTGAAGGGCTCGATCGACACCTGGAGCGAGGCGCAGGACGCCGAGAACACCGCGCGCCTGGTGCGGGCCTCCCTCGACTACGGCAACCGTCTCGTCGAGGAGCGCGACCTCACCGCCGCTCCCCTGCTGAACGGCAAGCGGAACGACCCGACCGTCATCAAGGCCCGCAAGGCCACCGACAAGGCCGCCGCCGCGTTCGATGCCGCCTCAAAGAATATGCCGGACAAAGAGGGCCTGAACCGCCGCCTCAAGGCCTTCCACAAGGTCGAGCCCCACCTGGCCCCGCTCCGCCAGAACGCGTACACCACCAAGCTCAGCGGCGTGAAGACCGAAGAGGGCTACGTCGCCATCCAGCACCCCCTGATGGAGTTCGCCAACGAACTCGGTCTGGGCACCGGCAACATCACCAGCTACGGCCGCACCGTCTACGCGATCTCGCTCTCCAAGGCAGCGCTCTCGCTCCAGCGGTCCATCGGCACGCACCTGCTGGTCAAGCCCGGTCCGGGCACCGGCTCGCTGACCCTCCAGCGCACGTCCCTCGCCTCGTACGCCTACCTCGAGCGCATCGCCATCGAGGAGTACACCGGCGGCGGCACCCCCGAGGACGTCGCCAAGCTGGAGGAGATGAAGAAGGACCTCACGGCCGCCGGCGAGAAGCAGGCCAAGGAGGCGGCAGCCGCCGCCAAGGCCCAGGGCAAGACCTTCGTCCCGCCGCCCTCGCAGGAGAAGATGGTCTCCGCCATCGCGACCCTCCAGAGCACGCAGCCGAGCGCGCGCGTCGCGCTGGCCGGCAAGGGCGTCACGCGAGAGGCCTGGTGGGCGACCACCTCCGCCAAGTTCGACGCCTACCGCACCATCGAGTCGGAGCTCGCCGACAAGGCCGTGGACGAGGCGTCCGACATCGCCGCCGACGCGCAGCGCAACGCCTACATCACCGGCGCCATCGTGGTCGTCGCACTGCTGGCGGCCTTCATCCTGGCCGGGCTCATGGCCCGCCACATGTCCCGCTCGATGCGCCGCCTGCGCACCGCCGCCTTCGGCATCGCCGAGCAGCGCCTGCCGATGCTCGTCGACCAGCTCTCGCGCACCGACCCGGGCCGCGTCGACACCCGGGTGCAGCCCATCCCGATCAACTCCACGGACGAGATCGGCGAGGTCGCCCGCGCCTTCGACCAGGTGCACCGCGAGGCCGTGCGGCTCGCCGCCGAGCAGGCGCTGCTCCGGGGCAACATCAACGCGATCTTCACCAACCTCTCGCGCCGCAACCAGTCGCTGATCGAGGGCCAGCTGACCCTCATCACCGACCTGGAGAACAACGAGGCCGACCCGGACCAGCTGGAGTCCCTCTTCCGCCTGGACCACCTGGCGACCCGTATGCGCCGCAACGGCGAGAACCTCCTGGTCCTCTCCGGCGAGGAGCCCGGCCGCCGCTGGGACCAGCCGGTCCCGCTGGTCGACGTGTTGCGCGCCGCCTCCTCCGAGGTGGAGCAGTACGAGCGCATCGAGCTCTCCGGGGTGCCGGAGGCCGAGATCCACGGCCTCGCCGTGACCGACCTCGTGCACCTGCTCGCCGAGCTCCTGGAGAACGCCACCACCTTCTCCTCGCCGCAGACCAAGGTCCGCGTCACCGCGACCCGTCTCCCCGACAGCCGCATCATGGTCGAGATCCACGACAAGGGCATCGGCCTCACCGCCGAGGACTTCGCGGACATCAACCACAAGCTGGCCAACCCGCCGACCGTGGACGCCGCGATCTCGCAGCGCATGGGCCTGTTCGTGGTCGGGCGGCTCGCCGACCGGCACGGCATCCGCGTCCAGCTCCGCCCCTCGGGCGAGCAGGCGGGCACGACCTCGCTCGTCATGCTGCCGGACCCGATCACGCACGGTGGCGGTGGCGAGCACAGCCAGGACCCCGAGTTCACCGTCTCCCAGATCATCCCGGAGCAGCAGAGCCTGGCGGCCGAGCCGCTGCGCACGGCCGCGGAACTGGGCTTCGACGACACCCGGTACCAGGGCGGCCTCGAGGCCCAGCCGGAGCTGGACCCCGTCGGCCGCTCCCTGATGCGCGAGGAGCGCCGGGCCGCCCTTGAGGCGCAGGCCCAGCAGCCGGGCGACGACCGCCCGCTCTTCCGCGACGAGGTCGAGCCGCGCCCCGGCTACGACCAGCAGCAGCCTCCGTACGAGCAGCAGCAGCCCTCGTACGACCAGCAGGGCGGCTTCGACCAGCAGGCCGGGTACGACCAGCACGCTCCCGCGTACGAGGAGCGGAACCCCGGATTCGACCAGCAGGCGCCCGCCTATGACCAGCAGCAGCCCTCGTACGACCAGCAGGGCGGCTTCGACCAGGGCGGCTATGACCAGGGTCAGGGTCAGGGTCAGCAGGGCTACGGGAACGAGCAGTACTTCCCCGGCCAGGACGGCTATCAGGACGGCTACCAGGACGGTTACGGGAACGCTCATCAGAACCCCGCGGTCAGCTATCCGGAGCGGTCCCAGCAGGACGACTGGCCCACCGGCGACGGCCACCAGGGCGGATACCAGAACGAGTACGCCCCGGAAACGGAATCTGTCCGGGCCGACCACGCGGGGGAAGCGGACCGCGTAGGCTTCGAGCGTCCCGGTCCGGTCCCTTCCACCGTCCACGAAATGACCGACGCGGGCCTCCCGCGCCGCGGTTCGGCCGCCGCCGGTGGCAACGGAAGCGCCCCCGCCGATTCTCCGCAGACACCCGACAACGAGAGCGAATCCGGCACCGACTCCTGGCGTTCGTCCAACGACGACCGCTGGCAGCGGGCCGAGCGCCTCAAGGAGCCGAAGGCGGGCGGGGTCACCCCGTCCGGGCTCCCGCGGCGGGTTCCCAAGGCCAATCTGGTCGAGGGCACCGCCGAACAGACCCCACAGGGCGGCCCCCAGGTCTCCCGTGACCCCGAGGACGTCCGGGGCCGGCTGAGCAATCTGCGCCGGGGCGTCCAGCGTGGACGTACAGCGAACAGTGACACGAATGGCCAGGGCTTCAGCCCTGACAGCACCTACAACCAGGAGCGTTAGTGTGAGCCCGATGAGCCAGGCGGCGCAGAACCTGAACTGGTTGATCACCAACTTCGTGGACAACACCCCTGGGGTGTCCCACACGGTGGTGGTCTCCGCCGACGGACTCCTTCTGGCGATGTCCGAAGGCTTCCCCCGCGACCGTGCCGATCAGCTCGCGGCCGTCGCGTCGGGTCTGACTTCCCTCACCGCCGGGGCCTCCCGGATCTTCGAGGGCGGTGCGGTGACCCAGACCGTTGTGGAGATGGAGCGAGGATTTCTCTTCATCATGTCCATTTCTGACGGTTCTTCTCTCGCAGTTCTCGCTCACCCGGATGCGGACATCGGTCTCGTTGGGTACGAAATGGCACTTCTTGTCGATCGGGCGGGCACTGTTCTCACACCGGACCTGCGTGCGGAGCTCCAGGGGAGCCTTCTCAACTAACAGACAGACGGTGCGTTTTCGCGTCCCGTGCCCGTAAGGTTTCGGGACGCGGCTCCACAGTGATGGTGCCCGGCACAGTTGGAGGAGGAAGCAACGTGGCAACACCCCCAGACGGTCCGTCATCGGCGAACTGGTCCCCCGGCCATGGCCAGGGCGGCCGGCACGACGGCGGAGCGAACCGGTACGACTTCCCCCCCACGCCGAACCACCGCCGGCAGCCATACGCACAGCCCCAGCAGCCGGGCCCCCGCCCGTACGACCAGGGCACGCCGGGGCACGCACCCCGTATCCAACCCGTACAACCCCAGCGGCGCGCTCCTCAACCGGCGCCCGCCGGGTCGGCGAACAACCCCCTGGTGCGCCCGTACGCCATGACGGGTGGCCGCACCAGGCCCCGCTACCAGCTCGCCATCGAGGCGCTGGTGCACACCACGGCGCAACCGCATCAGCTCCAGGGCCAGTTGCCCGAGCACCAGCGGATCTGCAACCTGTGCCGCGAGATCAAGTCGGTTGCTGAGATCTCGGCACTGCTCTCCATCCCCCTCGGCGTCGCCCGGATCCTCGTAGCCGACCTGGCGGAGGCCGGACTTGTCGCCATCCATCAGCCCGGCGGCGACGAGTCCGCCGGCGGCCAGCCAGACGTGACACTGCTCGAAAGGGTGCTCAGTGGACTTCGCAAGCTCTAGCGGCGGAGCAACAGCCCGCTCCACCACCAGCGCGAAAATCGTGGTGGCGGGCGGCTTCGGCGTGGGCAAGACCACGTTCGTCGGGGCGGTCTCTGAGATCAACCCGCTGCGCACCGAGGCCGTCATGACGTCCGCGTCCGCGGGCATCGACGACCTCACCCACACCGGGGACAAGACGACGACCACCGTCGCCATGGACTTCGGCCGCATCACCCTGGACCAGGACCTGATCCTGTACCTCTTCGGTACGCCGGGCCAGGACCGCTTCTGGTTCATGTGGGACGACCTGGTCCGCGGCGCCATCGGCGCCGTCGTCCTGGTCGACACCCGCCGTCTCGCCGACTGCTTCCCCGCGGTCGACTACTTCGAGAACTCGGGCCTCCCCTTCGTGATCGCCCTCAACGGCTTCGACGGCCACCAGCCGTACAACCCCGACGAGGTCCGCGAAGCACTCCAGATCGGCCCGGACACCCCCATCATCACCACGGACGCGCGCCACCGCGCGGACGCGAAGAGCGCACTGATCACCCTGGTCGAGCATGCGCTGATGGCACGGCTGCGGTAGGCGGTCTCATCGTCTGGATGAGGGGCGGCAGCCAGCATCAACGGCCACCGCCCCCATCAGCGTCCCAGAAGGATCGCCTGGCTCCTCGGCGCGCCAGGCTGCCCAGGCCGGCTCATGAACGTGCGCTCAGATCGCGACCAGATCGATCACGTTGATCACCACGTGCCGGTTCGACACCACGTACGTGATGAAGCCCCCGGCGAAGGACGCCGACCAACTGCTGTCCCGGTTGCTCTGGGCGGGTGGCCCGAATGGATTCAGACAGATCCGCTTCTCCAGGCCCTCGAGCGCTGCCCGTTGCGAGGCGGCCAGGGCGGCCTTGCGCCGGGCGGCTCGGTCCACGTACCTGATCGTGTACGCGCTCACCTTCACTTACCCCTGTCTGCGACGGGGTTGCTGTCGGCGTCGTAAGAGCGCCCTTCCTCGTCCCGGAATACGAGCCCTTCTGTATCCCCCTCGATCATGCGCTTGATGGTCTGCTCGACGTCGTCCAGGTAGCCGGGAGTCGCGCAGGCGCAAGCGAAGGGCAGCCACTTGTCGAGTACGCCGTCCAGTGCCTCCTGCTCGAAGTCCGCGGCGGCGCTGAGCCAGTCCTGCTCGAAACCCTGGAGCCAGTCCGGCCGGCGCCCAAGGGCCGTGCGAATGGCGTCCGGCGTTCTCTCGCAGGCGTTCGGGTCGACTTCGTGGGCCATGATCTGCGACCTCCGGCGGGATGCGGGTGGGTGGCTGCCCACGGTAGAGGTGGTGGACCGGGAGCCGCACCCGGGACGCGCGATGGCCGTGTTCGCGTCCGAGTACGAACGCCGACGCCCCCCCACTGTCCGGCACCTCACGCAAGGCGACCGCCCGCGTCCAGCTCGGCCTGCGGCCACACGAGGCTGCTGACGCTGCCGGGGCGCATGGAGATGAGCTGCGCCGCACGCTCGGGGTTCCGCAACGACATGCGGACGCCACCGCTCACGGTGGTGACCTGGGCGCTTCCGTCCCCGTGGGCGAGACCCCAGGCAGCGACCTGGGCGTCCCGGTCGCCGTCCTCGGTGGTGTACTCCTCGACCACGGCGAAGAGGCGGGGGGCGGTGGCGTTGACCAGGGCTTGGATCTCTCGCCGGAAGTCTCCTGCCTGCTCCGGATCGAGAGAGGGTGGCGATGCAGTTGCCATACGAAGTCTCCAGACGTTAGAGGAAGTTGAGCGTCTCTGCCTCCTGAGCGTAGGGTCACGATTGGACTTCAGCCCAACTTGCGATGGACTGAAGTCCATAACCATTCGTGTGGGTGACCTTTTCGCTCTCTCGTGCAAGGAGAACCGCATGGCCCGCACCAAACTCCCACCGAGCGTCAGCCAGCGACGCTTGGGCGCCGAGCTGCGAAGGATGCGAGAACACGCCGACTTGTCGGCCACCCGCGCCGGAGAACTGTTCGGCGCCACGCAGTCACGCATCAGCAACATCGAGGCAGGCGGCTACGCGGTGAGCGCGGAACGGGTCCGGGCGCTGGCGAGGCTCTACGACTGCGGTGATGAGCAATTCATCGAGGCACTGACGGAAATGACTGGCGGGCGTACGCGCGGCTGGTGGGAGGAGTACCGAGAGATTCTCCCGTCCGACGCCCTGGACTTGGCGGAACTGGAGCATCGTGCCCGGCAACTGCGCGTCTCTTCAGCCATTCACCTTCCCGGCCTGCTACAGACCAGGGAACATGTGCGAGCCATAATCAGTGCCGCGGTCCCTCCGATGACACCGGACGAGGTGGAGCACCGAGTGTCCCATCGCCTCAAACGTCAGGCCGTCGTGTACGGAGAACCTCCGACGCCGCTTACAGCGATCATTCATGAAGCCGCACTACGCGTCGGTTTCGGCGGGCGCGCCATCGCGCAAGCCCAACTACGCCACCTCATCAACCGCAGCGAAGAGACTCACATCAAACTGCTGGTTGTCCCTTTCCGCGCCGAGGCGTATCCGAGTGCCGGCCACGGGATCGTCCAGCTCTCCGGGCGCCTCCCCCGGCTGGACACAGTTCAACTGGACACCGATCATGGGTCCGTCTTCATTGACAGTGAGGCGCAACTCAACAAGTACCGCACGCTACTTGACCGTCTGGAAGCCTGCGCGCTGGAGCCGGCCAAGTCACGGGACCTCATGACACGCATTCTGCGCGAGACGTAGAACGAGCGAGGAGGAAGCATGTCCGCCCTTGAATGGCAGAAGTCGTCCTTCAGCGCCGAAGCGGCGAACTGCGTATACGTTGCCGCCACGCCTGACGACACTGTGCGCGTCCGCGAGAGCGACGAACCCGGCCGAATATTGTCCGTGTCCCGAGAGGCACTCTGCGCGCTGCTGGCGTCGGTCAAAGAACACCCGCGCGGCGAATAGTCGTGCAGCAAGCCGAAGCGGCGACTGGCCGTGTCCCGGGAAGGGCTCTCCGCGCTCCTGGTGAGCGGCAAGACGGCGGCTGAAGCGGCGGACCCGGTCCGGGGAAACGGCAAGCGCCGGACGGCTCCGTGTGGGAGGCGTCCGGCGCTTGGTGGAGCGGGGGTCAGCCCTGCCAGCTGTGCGGGGCGCGGAAGCCCGGGGTGCGCTCCAGGCGGCGCCAGCCGGCCCTGTCGCGGCCTCGGCGGGGGGCCGGGGTCTCGGCGGACCGCGCGGCGGCCCGTGCCAGGAGGATCGCGGTGATGGCCGCTACTTCCTCGGGCTCGGCGTGGCCCTTTTCCACTCGGATGTCAGGGGGAGTCATCTGCAGCGTTCTCCTTGTGGGTACTGCGGCGCAGCGTTACTGCGGAGGGTTGCCGTGCTTGCGCGAGGGCAGGTCGGCGTGCTTGTTGGCGAGCATGGCGAGGCTGGAGATCAGGACCTGGCGGGTTTCCGCGGGGTCGATGACGTCGTCGACCAGGCCTCGCTCGGCGGCGTAGTAGGGGTGCATGAGCTCGGCCTTGTACTCCTTGACCATGCGGGCGCGCATGGCTTCGGGGTCTTCGGCGGCGGCGATCTGGCGGCGGAAGATCACGTTGGCCGCGCCTTCGGCGCCCATGACCGCGATCTCGTTGGTGGGCCAGGCGTAGGTGAGGTCGGCGCCGATGGACTGGCTGTCCATGACGATGTACGCGCCGCCGTACGCCTTGCGCAGGATCAGGGAGATGCGCGGGACCGTGGCGTTGCAGTACGCGTACAGGAGTTTGGCGCCGTGGCGGATGATGCCGCCGTGTTCCTGGTCCACGCCCGGCAGGAAGCCGGGGACGTCGAGGAGCGTGACGATCGGGATGTTGAAGGCGTCGCACATCTGGACGAAGCGGGCCGCCTTCTCCGACGCCTCGATGTCCAGGACGCCGGCCAGGGCCTGCGGCTGGTTGGCGACGATGCCGACGACCTTGCCGTCCAGCCGGGCGAGCGCGCAGATGATGTTCCGCGCCCAGCGCTCGTGGACCTCAAGGAAGTCACCGTCGTCGACGAGCTCCTCGATGACCTTGGTCATGTCGTACGGGCGGTTGCCGTCCGCCGGGACCAGGTCGAGCAGTACGTCGGAGCGGCGCTCGGCCGGGTCGTCCGACTCGTGCGCGGGCGGGTTCTCGCGGTTGTTGGAGGGCAGCATCGCGATGAGGTAGCGCACCTCGGCGAGGCAGGTCTCCTCGTCGTCGTACGCGAAGTGCGCGACGCCCGAGGTCTCGGCGTGCACGTCCGCGCCGCCCAGACCGTTCTGCGTGATCTCCTCGCCCGTGACCGCGCGGACCACGTCCGGGCCCGTGATGAACATCTGCGAGGTCTCGCGGACCATGAACACGAAGTCCGTGAGCGCCGGGCTGTACGCCGCGCCGCCCGCGCACGGGCCCAGCATCACGCTGATCTGCGGGATCACGCCCGACGCCTTGGTGTTGCGCTGGAAGATGCCGCCGTAGCCGGCGAGCGCGCTGACGCCCTCCTGGATACGGGCGCCCGCGCCGTCATTGAGGGAGACCAGCGGCGCGCCGGCCGCGATGGCCATGTCCATGATCTTGTGGATCTTCGTGGCGTGGGCCTCGCCCAGCGCCCCGCCGAAGATCCGGAAGTCGTGCGCGTAGACGAAGACCGTACGGCCCTCGACCGTGCCCCAGCCCGTGATGACGCCGTCGGTGTACGGCTTCTTCGTCTCCAGGCCGAAGCCCGTGGCGCGGTGCCGCCGCAACTGCTCGACCTCATTGAAGGAGCCCGGGTCGAGGAGCAGCTCGATCCGCTCGCGTGCGGTCAGCTTGCCCTTGGCGTGCTGCGCCTCGGTCGCCTTCTCGCTGGGTCCGCGCAGCGCCTTCGCACGGATCTCGTGCAGTTCGGCCACGCGCCCACGCGCGTCGGTGGGCTCGCCCCCGGAGGAGGCGGTCTCGTCCAAAACGGTCATGTAGCGACCTTACGGAGCAGCCCCGGGGAAACGGACCGTCGACTCCGTACAGTCTCCGGGCCGTTTTCCTGGCACCCCCGGACAGAAGAGAGCGGGGGCACTGAAGAAGTGACTGCTCAGACCCTCTCCCTCTGTGGGGATCCCACAAAGGAACCCCCTAGCTGCCACCGCCGAGCCGGTCCCGGCCGGTCACGTTCCGTTGAGAGACGCCTCACAACGCGGGCCCCGAGCACCGGACCACCGCTGCGCGTGGGGAGGCGGCTGGAGTCCGTCCCGGCGACCTGGGCCGCAGGCGTATTGGCGAGGAGCGACAACCGGGCGGGCGCGCAGGCCCTCGCGGTCAGTTCGCCCCGCCCTGTCCGGCGCTGCCCATCGGGCCGACCGTGACGGGGCTGCCGGAGCCGTCGGTGACGGGCAGGGAGCCCTCGCCCGGCCAGGCGATGGAGACCGACTTCGTCTCGTTCGGCGGGGTCACGATCAGCGTGGTGATGCGGACGCCGGAGCCGCCGGAGTCGTTGATGGGGTAGCCGATGCCGAAGGACACCGACTCGCCGTCCTTGAGGACCATGGGGCTCGACGCCTGGCCACTGCGCTTGGCGGACAGGTCGCCGGCGCTGGTCTTCAGGTCGACGCCCGCGTAGCCGGAGAGGCTGCAATCCCGGCCGCCGCCGTTCTTGAACGTGACCGCGACGGTGCCCTCGGTGTCGCCGCCGACGGTGCCGTCGGTCGCGGTGACCTCCAGCTCGTCGGTGCGGCACTTGCCGACCTTGGTGTTCGCGTCGGAGCCGCTGCCGGCGGTGGCCGACTCCTGCCCGCCGGAGCTCTTTCCGCCGGAGTTCGTCCCCGCGGAGTCCGAGGAACCCGCGGAGCCCTCCCCGCCGCCCTGCTCCGAACCGCCCGAGCCGGAACCGCCCTCCGAGGACGACTCGGAGGAAGCGGAGGACTTGTCGCCCTGTGCTGTGCCGTCGTCACCGTTGCAGGCCGTCAGCGACAGACCCGCGGCAACGGCCAGGGCGGCGAAGGTGAGCTTGCGAACGCGCATCGTTTGTTTCCTCAGTGTCGGTGGGGGGAGCCTGCCGCTCAGCACGAGCGATCGTTTCTGATCACCAAGAGCACACCTGCCCGGCGAACCGTTCCCTCCCACCACCCCCTAAGACATTCCTGTGACATACATGAATCGACGCGGGGGCACCGCCGCCGCCCATTCCCCGCGCCGGACCGGGCTCCCGCCGCCCGTTCACGCCCGTCCGCGGCCACCACCCGCTGGGACAGAGCCGTAACCCTGTGGATCTTGACCGGCGCCGACACCGGAGCCGCCCACCACACCGTATCGACAAGAGGTTGAATGTTGAACAGAATCGCGCTACATTCAATCTCGTTGAACATTCAACGAAACGCAGCGAAGCTTCCGCTCGATACGGGAGCCCGTCCCCCAAGGAGCACGTCATGGGCATCTTCGGCCGCAAGAACGACACCGCCACCCTCACCGCCCCGGAACAGGCCGCGCCCGTCGCCGTCAGCCCGGAGCTCGCCGCGCTGACCGGTGACTACGCGATCGACCCGGCGCACTCGACGCTCGGTTTCGTCGCCCGCCACGCCATGGTCACCAACGTCAAGGGCTCGTTCCTCGACGTCTCCGGCACGCTGCACCTGGACGGCTCCGACCCGTCCCGCTCGACGGCCTCCCTGGACGTCAGGATGGACAGCATCGACACCGGCAGCGCCGACCGTGACGGGCACCTGAAGAGCGCGGACTTCTTCAAGGCGGAGGAGTTCCCCGAGATGACCTTCCGCTCCACCGAGGTGCGGGCGCTGGGCGGCGACGACTACCGCGTCACCGGCGACCTGACGATCCTGGGGACGACGAAGCCGCTCTCCATCGACCTGGAGTTCAACGGCTCGGCCAAGGACCCCTTCGGCAACGAGCGCGTGGGCTTCGAGGGCAAGGCGGAGATCCTCCGCTCGGACTGGGGCCTCACGTGGAACGCCGCCCTGGAGACCGGTGGCGTCCTTGTCTCCGACAAGATCAAGCTGAACTTCGACATCAGCGCCATCCGCGCGTGAACGGGTCCTCGCCGCACGGGGCGCCCCGGCTTCGGCTTCGGCGCCCCGTGGCTCTTCCCCGCTCATAGCGGTTGCAGGCTGAACGGCCACCGCCCCGCCTAGAACCCGCTTCCCCCGCCGAAGTCCCCGCCGCCGCCGAAATCGCCGCCTCCGCCGAAGTCACCGCCGCCTCCGAAGCCGCCGCCTCCTCCGAAGTCATCCGGGTCGAAGTCCGTGCCCGAGTAGTCGCCGCCCTCGAAGCCGCCGCCGTAGTCGCCGTATCCCGCGCCATAGTCGGCCGCGTATGCCGGGCCCGCCATCATTCCGCCGAGCATGGTGCCGAGCAGGAGGCCGGGGAGGACGCCGCCGCCGAAGTAGCCGCCCGCCCAGGGGCCGTAGGCCGGGCCCGCCTCCCAGTAGGGGCGGCGGTCGCCGTACTCCGTGGGGACCGTGCGCACCAGCGGGTCCTGGCCGTCCGCGAGGCGTGCCGCGTCCGCCGCGCAGACAGGGACCTCGCGCTCGGCGCCGCCGGCCGGGGCCCACCGGACGTCCTGGACCGAGGGGCCGTGCCGCGGGTCGAAGAAGCAGGGGGCCCGGCGCTCCGGCAGTTCGCGGCCCTCGCGACGGGCGGCGAGCAGGGCCAGCGAGAAGCGGCCGTCCTCCAGGGCCTGGGTCACGGCCCGCACGTCCTCGGGCCGCTGCGCGGCGGCCATGTACGACTTCGCCTTCTCGTAGGCGTCGAGCGCCCGCGCGTAGTCGGCGCGCATCGCGTCGTCCGCGCCCGCCTCCGCGGGGTGGAAGTCGAGCCGGTCGAGTTCCTCGCCGAACGCGGTGATGTCCTCGTCGACGACCACGGAGAGTTTGCGCAGGGCCTCGCGCTGCGCCCGCTCGTGGCGCCGCTTCTTGCGCCGGATCACGGCGTAGGCGCCGACGCCGCCCGCCACGATCACCACACCGACTCCGCCCAGGGCGCCGGGCGAGATCCCGTCCCCGGAGCCGCCGTCCCAGGACTCCGGGGCCGCGCCCCTCGCCTGCCTGACCGCCTGGTCGACGAATGCGTTGAGCTGGGTTTCCGCGTCCTGCCCGCGGACGAGGGAGACGAGGTTGGACACCGCGTTGCGCGACAGGACCGAATGGTCGGCCTTGGCGTTGAAGCCGTCGCCGAGCCGGACCGCGTAGACGCCCGTCACGCCCGTCTCGGCCCGCAGCCGGGGAAAGATGTCCTGCGGCGGGAAGTCCGGCGGCAGCACCGCCACGAAGACCGGTTTGTCCGCCTCCTCGATCTTCTGCGCCAAGGAGTCCGCCTGGCCGTCGGACAACTGGTCGGCGGCGGCCGGATCGACGTACACCGGCCTTTCCTCCCAGGCCGCGGCGACCTCCGAGGTACTGGTGGCGGCCGTCGCCCCGGGCGCCGCCGTGAAGGAGACGGCGCTCAGGGTGAGCAGCAGCCCGGACAGACCAACGGTGACCCGCTTCGCCCGATTCCTCATAATTCGAACGTAACGCAGGGAGCGCGTCGGCGTACGTTTCGGGAAGGGGCTGTTCGGCTCCGGAAGGGCTATTCGACCGGCTCGACGCCCGCGCGCAGCAGCCCGTAGGTGTACGCGTCCTCCAGCGCGCCCCAGGACGCGGCGATGACGTTCTCCGCCACGCCGACGGTCGACCACTCGCCGGCGCCGTCGCTGGTGGAGATCAGGACGCGCGTGGTGGAGGACGTGCCGTGCTTGCCCTCCAGGATGCGGACCTTGTAGTCGACGAGCTCCAGCTTGGCGAGCTGGGGGTAGATCCGCTCCAGGCCGACCCGGAGCGCCCGGTCGAGCGCGTTGACCGGGCCGTTGCCCTCGGCCGTGGCGACGATGCGCTCGCCCTTGGCCCACAGCTTCACGGTGGCCTCGTTGGCGTGCGTGCCGTCGGGGCGGTCCTCGACGATGGCCCGCCAGGACTCGACGCGGAAGTAGCGGCGCGCCCTGCCCTCGGCCTCCTCGCGGAGCAGCAGTTCGAAAGAGGCGTCGGCAGCCTCGTACGTGTAGCCCTGGAGCTCGCGCTCCTTGACGCGGTCCACGACGCGGCCGATCAGCTCGCGGTCGCCGCCGAGGTCGACGCCGAGCTCCTTGCCCTTGAGCTCGATGGAGGCGCGGCCCGCCATGTCCGAGACCAGCATCCGGATGCGGTTGCCCACCAGGTCGGGGTCGATGTGCTGGTAGAGGTCCGGGTCGACCTTGATCGCGGAGGCGTGCAGCCCCGCCTTGTGCGCGAAGGCGGAGACGCCCACGTACGGCTGGTGCGTCGACGGGGTCAGGTTCACGACCTCGGCGATGGCGTGCGAGACCCGGGTCATCTCGCGCAGCGAGCCTTCGGGCAGGACCTGCTTGCCGTACTTGAGTTCCAGGGCGGCGACGACGGGGAAGAGGTTGGCGTTGCCGACGCGCTCGCCGTAGCCGTTGGCCGTGCACTGCACGTGGGTGGCGCCCGCGTCGACGGCGGCGAGGGTGTTGGCGACGGCGCAGCCGGTGTCGTCCTGGGCGTGGATGCCGAGGCGGGCGCCGGTGTCGGCGGCCACGGTGGAGACGACGGCCTGGACCTGCGCGGGCAGCATGCCGCCGTTGGTGTCGCACAGGACGACGACGTCGGCGCCGGCCTCGGCGGCGGCCCGCACGACGGCCTTGGCGTACTCGGGGTTGGCACGGTAGCCGTCGAAGAAGTGCTCGCAGTCGACGAACACGCGGCGGCCCTGGGCGACGAGGTGGGAGACGGTGTCGCGGACCATCTCCAGGTTCTCGTCCAGGGTGGTGCGCAGGGCGAGTTCGACGTGCCGGTCGTGGGACTTGGCGACGAGGGTGATGACGGGGGCCCCGGACTCCAGGAGGGCCTTGACCTGCGGGTCCTCGGCCGCCTTGGCGTGGGCGCGGCGGGTGGCGCCGAAGGCGACGAGCTGGGCGTGCCGGAAGGTGATCTCCTGCCCGGCCCGGGCGAAGAACTCCGTGTCGCGCGGGTTGGCGCCGGGCCAGCCGCCCTCGATGAAGCCCACGCCGAAGTCGTCCAGGTGCCGTGCGATGGTCAGCTTGTCCGCCACGGTGAGGTTGATGCCCTCGCGCTGCGCGCCGTCGCGCAGCGTCGTGTCGAAGACGTGGAAGGAATCGTCGGGGGTACTGGTTTCCGTCATGCTGATCTGGCTCCTGTGTCGGATCTCGGTCTACCGGAATGACCGGCTCCACCGTCTTGATGATCCCGCGTGCTCCGCGTCCGGCCTGTGTGGGGCCTGGAAACGAAAAAACCCCTCGTGGGTACGAGAGGTTCGCGCGCGGGTCTGAAGACGACGGTGTCCGCCCGTACGTGGTGGTACGAGACGGTCACTGCGGACCGGCGCGCCTGCTGCCAATAATCATGGCGAACGAGAGCACGGTGGCAGCCTGCCACAGCCCGTGCACTCCGCGCTGTTCCGTCTCACGATGCGGGCGGCGCGGTGGACACCACCGCCCGCATCGGTGTGCGGCGTGAGACGTGAGGTGCGCTGCGTCAGCGCAGATGGCGTACGAAGACGTCGTCGCCGTCGTTCGTGTCGCCGTCCAGCAGCGTCTCGTCGTGGGACGTGAAGGCGATACGACGGCCGTCGGCCGCGACGCCGCCGGGGGCGACCTTGGCGGACGCCGCGCCTCCGGTGGTGTCCGGGCTGATCAGGGTCGTGGTGTTCTTCCTCAGGTCGCGCAGGTAGACGGGCCACTCCTTGCCGTACTCGGCCCCCGGCTCGGCCAGCTCCGTCAGGTACGTGAGGTAGCGGCCGTCGGCGCTGATCGCGGGCGAGCGGGTGTAGGCCTCGCCCGGGCCGCCCTGGGTTCCGTGGACGCGCTGGTTGGTGCCGGAGGCGATGTCGTGGACGAAGACGTTCCAGGCGGCGTCGTCGTCGTTCGGGACGAGATGGGTGTCGCGTGACTCGAAGACGACCTTGCGGCCGTCGCCGCTGATGGACGGGTCCAGCGACTCCTTCTCGGTCTCCGAACCGTCGTACGAGCGGTCGATCTCCGTCAGCTCACCGGTCTCCCTGTCGCGCAGCCAGACGTCGCTCCAGTCGTCGCCGCGCGGGCCGTTGGAGTAGTTGCGGGCGTAGACGACGCGGCTGCCGTCGTCGCTGACGGTCGCGGAGTGCGACCTGCGCGGCTCCCAGCCGTCGTCCGGCTGGCTGATGCGCTCGGTCGTGCCGGTCTTCCGGTCGCGCAGGAAGACGACGCCGCCGTCGTCGCGGTGGTCGGTGTCGAAGACGGCGTAGCGCGCGTCGGCGCTGAGCGAGACACCGCGCGCGCCCCGCCCGTCGAAGCCGTCGGGCAGCTCGACGTCGAGCCGCTCGGTCTTCTTCGTCCGGCGGTCGTGGATCCGGACGTCGGAGGCGGAGTACTCCCCCTCGGGCGAGGAGATGAACGCGACCCGGCGGCCGTCGGCGCTCAGCGCGGCCCCCCTGAGCTCACGCCCCGCCAGGGCGATCCGCTCGGTCCTGCCGGTGCGCAGATCGCGTACGAAGATGTCGCTGAGCCCGTTCGTGTCGCCGGCCACCAGGTCGCCGGCCTCCGAGTCGAAGGCGACGAACCGCCCGTTCCGGCTGATCACCGCCCCCGTCGACCTGCCGTTCGCCGCCTTCCCCTCGGCCGTGACGCTGATCCCCTCGGTGCGGGGCGCGGCGGGCGCGGCGAAGGCGGCGGGCAGGGTCGCGGCGGCGACCGCGGCGGCGAGAGTGGCGGCCGCCAGGGCGGCGCGGCGCTTGGTGCTGTGCATGGTGTGTTCCCCCGTGCTTTCTCGTGCTTTCTCGTGCTTTCTCTGCGTGGTCACTTGTTCCGCTGCTGTGCGGGACATCAGCGTGCCGTCCACCTGAAGACGTCGTTCACGCCGTTGGTGTCGCCGGGGACGACGTCCGCGTCGGGCGTGGAGTAGACGACGGTGCGCGCCTTCGCGCCGATCGCGCCGGGGGCCGCGACGCCGTGCCCGACGGTGGTCTCGCGGCCGTCGCTCAGCTTGCGCAGCCGCAGCGTCGACCGGTCGTCCCGGTAGAGGACGTGGCGTCCGTCGGGGCTGACCGCCTCCGCGTCGGCGCCCGGGATCCTGTGGAGCTTGCCGGTGCGCAGGTCGCGGATCTGGGCGCCGTCGGCGGAGTTCATCGCCACGGTGCGGCCGTTGCCGCTGATCTGCACGACCGCGGTGGCCGTGCCCTCGTCGGCGCGGGTGACCTCGTCCGTCTCGCGGTCGCGGACCCAGACCTCGCCGGTGCCGGCGTCACGGTAGGCGACATGGCGTCCGTCGGCGCTGAGGGACGGCGTCGTCATGTCGTGGACGGAGCTCTGCGGTGGGCCGCTGACGACCTCGCGGGTGTCGGTGACGCGGTCGTAGACCTCGACGCGGTACGGGTCGCCGGGGTGGTGCGGGTGCAGTTCGTACGCGATGTGGCGGCCGTCGGCGCTGATCGAGGGGCGGGAGGAGGTCTCCTTGAAGGCCGCGCCGTCGATCCGCCGGCGCTCACCGGTGGCGAGGTCGGTGAGGAAGACGTTCATGAGGTACGGGCCCCAGTCGCTGTAGGCGGCGTAGCGCCCGTCGCCGCTGATGACCGGGGCGCTCATGCTGGGTCTGATCCTGGTGACCTGCCCGGTCGTGAGGTCGCGCACGTGGCCGCGGGCCTCCGGCCGCGGCGCGCCGTCCGGCGTCAGGTTGGTGGCACTGCTGCTGAAGCCGATGTGGCTGCCGCTCGCCGTGATGGAAGCGGCCCCGGAGCCGCCATCGGCCTCCGTTCCGTCGGCCGCGACGCTCACGCGCTCCACCGTCGGCGCGTGCTCCACCGTCGGCGCGGGCTGCGCCGCCCGGACGGCGGTCGTCGGCGACGCGGTCGCTTGCGACGCGGTCGCCGGCAGCGCGGTGGCGCCGAGTGCCGCGACGAGTAAGGCGCTCAAGGACACACGTCTGGCAGTGGACATGGTTTCCCCCACGGACCTGTCACTCCCCCGGCCCGACGCCGAAGGCCCACGGGGATACAAGCGCACCTCCGAGGCAGCACGCAATCCGCCGGATTGCGTACAACCTGGACGGGCGGCTAGGCGTCCGAGGTGAGCGACGCGTCCAGGAACTCCCGTACGTGGGCGAGGACTTGTTCGCGTCCGGTGCCGCGCAGGCCGATCGCCACGTGGATGGAGAAGCCGTCGAGGAGCGCCCGCAGCCGGGCCGCGAACCGGTCCGGGTCGACGGCGCCGAACTCGCCGCGCGAGACGCCCTCGGCGACCAGCGCCACCAGGTCGCGGTGCCAGGCGCCCTCGATCGCGGCCTGCCGGTCGCGGCCCTCCTCGTCGGCGTTGAGGGAGCGGTTCCAGACCTCCAGCCACAGCGTCCAGTGGGGGTCGCCGACGCCGTCGGGGACGTACAGCCCGACGTAGGCGTCCAGGCGTGCGCGGGCCGTGCCGGTGCGGGCGAGGAGGCGGCCCCGCTCGGCGCCGAGGCGGCCCTCGCTCCACTCCAGGGTGCGCAGGAGCAGCTCGTCCTTGGTGCGGAAGTAGTAGAGGAGGTGGCCGGAGCTCATGCCGACCTCACGGCCGAGCGCGGCCATGGTCAGCTTCTCCAGGCCGCGCTCGGCGATCATCTCCATGGCTGCCGCGAGCACGTCCTCACGCGGCGGTGCGTTCTTCCGCGCGCGGGCCTGTCCGGCTCCGGCCATGGCTCACTCCCTGGTCACACCTTCGGCTGCTGCTGGGTGATGCAGTGGATGCCACCACCCCCGGCGAAGATCGTACGGGCGTCCACGAGCGTCACCGTCCGGTCCGGGAAGAGACCGCGGAAGATGCCCGCGGCGATCTCGTCGTTCGGGTCGTCGAAGGCGCACAGCACGACGCCGCCGTTGCAGAGGTAGTGGTTGATGTAGGAGTAGTCGACCCAGCCCTCGTCGTCCTTCAGGACGGTCGGGGCCGGCACCTCGACGATCCGCAGGGTGCGCCCGCGCGCGTCCTGCTGCCCCTGGAGGGTCGCGATGATCTCCTTGCTGACCTCGAAGTCGGGGTGCGCGGGGTCGCGCTGGGAGTGGACGAGGACGACGCCGGGCGCGGCGAACGCGGCGACGATGTCGACGTGGCCGAGGGTGCCGTAGCCGTGGCCGGGGTAGTCGGCGGTGAGGCCGCGGGGCAGCCAGATCGCCTTGGTGGTGCCGATCTTGCCGTGGATCTCGGCCTCGACCTGCTCCCTGGTCCAGCCGGGGTTGCGCTCGGGGCCGAGCTGCACGGTCTCGGTGAGCAGGACGGTGCCCTCGCCGTCGACGTGGATGCCGCCGCCCTCGTTGACCAGGGACGAGGCGTACGTACGGGCTCCGGCGAGGTCGGCGACGTGGGCGCCGATCCTGGCGTCGTGGTCCCAGCGGGCCCACTCCTGGGCGCCCCAGCCGTTGAACGTCCAGTCCACCGCGGCCAGCGCGCCCTTGCCGTCGGTGACGAAGGTCGGCCCGATGTCCCGCATCCAGGCGTCGTCGAGCTCCCGCTCCACGACCTCGATGTCCGGGCCGAGGAGCTCCTTGGCGTACGCGGACTGGGCGGGCCCGCAGACCACGGTGACGGGCTCGAAGCGGCGTACGGCTCGGGCGACGTCCGCCCAGGCCAGGCGGGACTCGTCGAGGCCGGCGGGGTCGTCGAAGGTGGGGTTGGGGCACGGCCACGCCATCCAGGTGCGCTCGTGCGGGGCCCACTCGGCGGGCATGCGGAAGCCGTCGGCGGCAGCAGACATGACGTAAACCCTTAAAGGAAGTAGAGGCGGTTGAGGGAGACCGAGTCGGCGGGCTCGGAGCGGACCGGGTCGCCGTCGAGGGTGACGAGGCCGGTGCGCTGGTTCACGTCGACCGCACCGGTGCGGGAGTTCAGCCGCAGGTCGGCGGGGCCGATGCCGCGGGTGCCGCGCACGGCGACCCTGCGGCGGCGGGTGGGCATGAGGTCGTTGCCCTGGTCGACGGCCGCCTGCGCGACGAACGCCACGGAGATGTCGGCGGGCGTCGCCCCGTACGCCCCGAACTGCGGGCCGAGGACGAGGGGTTCGCAGGTGTCGGTGGCGGCGTTCGGGTCGCCCACGACGCCGTACGCCGGGAAGCCGGACTTGAGGACGAGCTGCGGCTTGGCGCCGAAGTACTCGGGGCGCCAGAGCACGATGTCGGCGAGCTTGCCGGTCTCGATGGAGCCGACCTCGTGGGCGAGGCCGTGCGCGAGGGCGGGGTTGATGGTCAGCTTGGCGATGTAGCGCAGCACGCGCGCGTTGTCGTCGCGCTCGCCGTCGCCCTCCATGGGGCCGAGCTCGGCCTTCATCTTCCCGGCCATCGCGAAGGTACGGCGTACGGTCTCACCGGCGCGGCCCATGCCCTGCGCGTCGGACGAGGTGATGCCGATGGCGCCCAGGTCGTGGAGGACGTCCTCGGCGCCCATCGTCCCGGCACGGATGCGGTCGCGGGCCATGGCGGCGTCGCCCGGCAGGTCGGTCTTCAGGTCGTGGACGGAGACGATCATGCCGTAGTGCTCGGCGACGGCGTCCCGGCCGAAGGGCAGGGTCGGGTTGGTGGAGGAGCCGATGACGTTCGGCACGCCCGCCATCTTCAGGACGTTCGGCACGTGGCCGCCGCCGCATCCCTCGATGTGGAAGGCGTGGATGGTGCGGCCTTCGAGGACCTTCAGGGTGTCCTCGACGGACAGGCACTCGTTCAGGCCGTCGCTGTGCAGGGCGACCTGGACGTCGTGCTCCTCGGCGACGCGCAGCGCGGTGTCGAGCGCGCGGGTGTGCGCGCCCATGTCCTCGTGCACCTTGAAGCCGGACGCGCCGCCCTCGGCCAGCGCCTCGATCAGCGGGGCGTCGTGCGAGGACGAGCCGCGGCCGAGGAAGCCGATGTTGACCGGCCAGGCGTCGAAGGCGCTGAACGCGTGCCGCAGCGCCCAGGGCGAGTTGACGCCGACGCCCCAGACGGGGCCGAACTCCTGGCCGATGATCGTGGTGACGCCGGAGGCGAGGGAGGCCTCCATGATGCGCGGCGAGAGCAGGTGGACGTGGGTGTCCACGGACCCGGCGGTGGCGATGAGCCCCTCCCCCGACACGATGGACGTGCCGGTGCCGACCACGACGTCGACGCCGTCGAGGGTGTCGGGGTTTCCCGCCCGCCCGATGGCGTGGATGCGGCCTTCCCTGATGCCGATGGACACCTTGCGGATGCCCTGCACGGCGTCGATGACGACGACGTTGCTGATGACGACGTCACAGGTGTCGCGGACCGCGGCGGCCTTGAGGTGGAGCCCGTCGCGGGCCGTCTTGCCGAACCCGGCGAGGAACTCGTCGCCGTACTTCTGGGCGTCGGACTCGACGCGGATGGTGAGTCCGGAGTCGCCGAGCCGGACGTGGTCGCCGGCGCGGGGGCCGTGCGTGGAGGCGTACTCGTAGGGGTTCATCGCCTGCCCGAAGGGGTTCATCGCTGCTCCTCCGCTCCGAGGTAACCGCAGGCCACGGCCCTGCGCAGGGCCTCTTCCCGCGCGCCGGGCGCGTCGAGCGCGCCGTCCACGAGACCGGCGAAGCCGATGGCGATCCGCTCGCCGCCGATCGGCAGCAGCCCCACGTCGACGCTCTCGCCGGGCCCGAAGCGGACCGAGGACCCCGCGGGCACCGCGAGCCGCAGCCCGTAGGCGGCGGCGCGGTCGAAGTCGAGCCGGGGGTTGGCCTCGAAGAAGTGGAAGTGCGAGGTCACCGAGACCGGCACGGTGGCGGTGTTGCGCACGGTCAGGGTCACCGTGGGCGCGGGGTCGGCGTGCGCGGGGCCGGGGAGCAGCGCGCCCGGGGCCTCGCTGCCGAGGCCGGCGCCTATGGGGTCGCTGACCACCGCGAGGCGGGATCCGTCGTCGAAAACGGCCTCCACATGCACCTCGGTCACCACGTCGGCGACGCCCGGCAGTACGTCGTCGGGGCCGAGGGCGGCGCGGGCGCGCTCGACGGCCTCGGCGAGCCTGACGCCGTCGCGGGCGGCCTCGCAGACCGTGTCGGCGATCAGCGCGGTCGCCTCGGGGACGTTGAGTCTGAGGCCGCGCGCCTTGCGGGCCCTGGCGAGCTCGGCGGCCCCGAAGAGCAGCAGCCGGTCGCGTTCGGTGGGCGTCAGTCGCACCCCTCGACACCTCCTCGGTCACGGGATTTGAGCACCACTCTAACGGCGAGATCCCGCAGCCGGAACCATTGACGGAGAGGCACGACGCAGGCCACATTGAGCGCTGCTCTAAGAGCGTGGCGGGCACCCCGCACGGGCTGCTCGCGGCTTTCCTGGCGCTGGCGGTAGCCTGAACGGACCGTGATCAGCGGTGACCAGGACAGCAGTACGGGGAGAACCACCATGGAAGAACTCATAGGACTCGGCGTCCGCGCGGCGAAGGGTGCGGGGGCCGCGGTCCTCACCGTCGTCGACGCCATCACCGGCGGGCCGCTCACTCCGGTGGGTTCGAACGTCCCGAAGGAGAACGACGGGAAGGCCGACGACAAGGCCGCGGGCGACAGCGGCGACAAGTAGGACGGCCACGACGCGTCGAGCCCGGCCCCCCGAAGACTTTCGGGGGGCCGGGCTCGACGCGTGCGGGCCGGGGCTCAGCCCAGGTTGTGCATCCAGCCGTGCTGGTCATCGGCCGTGCCGCGCTGGATGTCGAGGAGGGCCTCGCGGAGCGCCATCGTGACCTTGCCCGGCTCGCCCCCGCTCTGCTGCCACTCGCCCGCGTTGCACTTGACCGTGCCGACAGGCGTGATCACGGCGGCGGTGCCGCAGGCGAAGACCTCGGTCAGGGTGCCGTTCTCGGAGTCGGTCCGCCACTGGTCGATGGAGATCCGGCCCTCCTCGGAGGTGTAGCCGAGGTCACGGGCGACCGAGAGCAGCGAGTCACGGGTGATGCCGGCGAGCAGGGAGCCCGTCAGCGTGGGGGTGACGATCCTGTCCCCATACACGAAGTACAGGTTCATGCCGCCGAGCTCCTCGACCCACTTGTGCTCCACGGCGTCGAGGTAGGCGACCTGGTCGCAGCCCTTCGCGGCGGCCTCGGCCTGCGCGAGCAGCGACGCGGCGTAGTTGCCGCCGGTCTTGGCGTCGCCCACGCCGCCGGGGACGGCGCGCACGCGGTCCTCGGAGAGCCAGATGGAGACGGGCTTGACGCCACCGGGGAAGTACGCGCCCGCGGGCGAGGCGATCACGATGAAGAGGTACTCGTTGGCGGGCTTCACACCCAGGCCGACCTCGGTCGCGATCATGAAGGGGCGCAGGTAGAGGGATTCCTCGCCGCCGTGCGCCGGAACCCAGTCGATGTCCTGGCGCACCAGCAGGTCGCACGCCTCGATGAACGTCTCGACGGGCAGCTCCGGCATGCCGAGGCGGCGCGCGGAGGACTGGAACCGGCGGGCGTTGGCGTCGGGGCGGAAGGTGGCCACGGTGCCGTCGGGCTGACGGTAGGCCTTGAGGCCCTCGAAGATCTCCTGGGCGTAGTGCAGGACGTTCGTCGCCGGGTCGAGGGCGAGCGGGCCGTAGGGCACGAGTTGCCCGTCGTGCCAGCCGCGGCCCTCCGTCCACTTGACCGTCACCATGTGGTCGGTGAAGTGGCGGCCGAACCCGGGGTTGGCCATGATCGCCTCGCGCTCGGCGGCGCCGAGCGGGGTCGATGAGGGCTTGAGCTCGATGGTCGGCGTCGTCGTCATGAGTACTTCGTCCTTCACGGTGTGATGGTGACGGACCGCGCTCACGCCCGTACCCCCAGGTACGTGGACGTCCGAGCTTCCCTGTCTCTTTCACGGCCCCACGTTCGATTATCGCTCGTGGGGTCGCCGAGAGAGAAACGGCATGGCTGCGGCCCGGGGATCGATGGTGACACCCCGGGGCTCCACAGAGAAGCCGCCGGGTGTCCTCGCGGACCCGGCGGCTTCTGATACGGGATCGAACTACCGGGTCAGCCCGCTACTCGTACGGCGAGCGCGTCGCCGATCTGCTCCGTGGAGCGGGCCGTGTCCCCGCGCTCCGCGAGGTCGGCGGAGACCGCGGCCTCGATGCGGGCGGCCTCGGTCTCGTACCCGAGGTGGCGCAGGAGGAGCGCGACGGAGAGCACGGTGGCCGACGGGTCGGCCTTGCCCTGGCCCGCGATGTCCGGCGCCGAGCCGTGTACGGGCTCGAACATCGACGGGAACTCGCGGCTGGGGTTGATGTTGCCCGAGGCCGCGACGCCGATGCCGCCGGAGACGGCCGCGGCGAGGTCGGTGATGATGTCGCCGAAGAGGTTGTCGGTGACGATCACGTCGAAGCGGCCGGGGTCGGTGACGAGGTAGATCGTCGCGGCGTCGACGTGGATGTAGTCGGTGGTGACCTCGGGGAACTCCTTGGCCACCTGGTTGAACACGTTCGTCCAGAGGTGACCCGCGTAGGCCAGGACGTTGTTCTTGTGGACCAGCGTCAGCTTCTTGCGCGGGCGGGCCTGCGCGCGGGTGAAGGCGTCGCGGACCACGCGCTCCACGCCGAAGGCGGTGTTGACCGACACCTCGGTGGCGACCTCGTGCGGCGTGCCGGTGCGGATCGAGCCGCCGTTGCCCGTGTACGGGCCCTCGGTGCCCTCGCGCACGACGACGAAGTCGATCTCGGGCTGGCCCGCGAGCGGCGTGGCGACACCCGGCAGCAGCTTCGAGGGGCGCAGGTTGACGTGGTGGTCGAAGAGGAAGCGGAGCTTCAGCAGGAAGCCGCGCTCCAGGACGCCGGACGGGACCGAGGGGTCGCCGATCGCGCCGAGCAGGATCGCGTCGTGCTGCTTGAGGGCATCCGCGTCGGCGTCGGTGAGGGTCTCACCGGTCGCGTGGTACCGCTTGGCGCCGAAGTCGAACTCCGTCGTCCGCAGCTTCACATCCTGCGGGAGCACGGCGTTGAGGACCTTGAGCCCCTGGGCCACGACCTCTGGGCCGATGCCGTCTCCGGGGATGACTGCGAGATTGATGCTGCGCGTACTTGCCGACATGCGGGCACCCTACTCTTCCGTCCCACGGGATGACACGAGCAGTCCGCCATACGGACACGCCATGGCGTGCCGCGGGCACGCCACCACATGGCCACCCCTTCTTCACCTCGGGGCCCGCCTCCAGTTGGCGCCCGCTGGGAACTTCTCCCTGCATGGACACTCCCCACGTCGGCATACCGGAGCGGCTCGCGGCCGGGATGAGCATGCCGGAACAGCACGAGTACCTGCGCGCACGGCTCTCCCGCCGCAGGGTGCTCGCCGGGTCGTTCGCCGCGGCCGGGACGGCGGCCGGCGCCGGACTCCTCGCGGGCAGCTCGGGCAGCGCGTACGGCGAGGGAGCCACGCGCACCTCGGCGGTGACGCCGGCGACGCCGACCACGCGGGCCCGGGTCGACGGCAGGCTGGTCGCGCCCTTCGGGCGGCACCTCGCGTTCGGCGCCGACCCGAGGACGCAGATGCGGATCTCCTGGCAGGTGCCGCTCGCGGTGAGGTCGCCGTACGTGCGGATCGGCACGCGGCCCTGGGAGCTGAGCCGGCGGATCGGGGCCGAGGTGCGCGACCTGCACACCCCGTCGCTGTCGAAGAAGCTGCCGGCCGTGGAGCAGTACTACGTCCACGCGGCGCTGGACGGGCTGCGGCCGGGCACGACGTACTACTACGGCGTCGGTCACGACGGCTTCGACCCGGCGTCGCCCGAGCGGATGGCGACGCTCGGCACGTTCAGGACGGCGCCCGCCGCGCCCGAGAGGTTCGTCTTCACGGCCTTCGGCGACCAGGGCGTGAGCTACCACGCGCTCGCCAACGACCAGCTCATCCTGGGCCAGGACCCGTCCTTCCACCTGCACGCGGGCGACCTCTGCTACGCGGACGACACCGGGCACGGCAAGGAGTCGGACACCTACGACGCGCGCGTGTGGGACACCTTCCTCGCGCAGACGGAGTCGGTCGCGAAGTCGGTGCCGTGGATGGTGACGACCGGCAACCACGACATGGAGGCGTGGTACTCGCCGAACGGCTACGGCGGGCAGGCCGCCCGCTGGTCGCTGCCGGACAACGGCTTCGACCCCTCGCGCGCGCCCGGCGTCTACTCCTTCACCTACGGCAACGTCGGGGTGGTCGCCCTCGACTCCAACGACGTCTCGTACGAGATACCGGTGAACCGGGGCCACTCGGACGGCAGGCAGACCGCCTGGCTCGACCGGCGCCTCGGTGAGCTGCGGGCGGCCGACGGGATCGACTTCATCGTCGTCTTCTTCCACCACTGCGCGTACTCGACGTCGCGGCACGCCTCGGACGGCGGGGTCCGTGACGCCTGGCTGAAGCTGTTCACGCAACACCAGGTGGACCTGGTGATCAACGGCCACAACCACGTCTACGAACGGACCGACGCCATCAAGGGCGGCGAGGTCGGCAGGCCCGTGCCGGTCGGCGCGTCGACCGATCCGACGCGCGACGGCATCGTGTACGTCACCGCGGGCGGCGGGGGCAAGGAACTCTACGGTTTCGGCCCCGGGGTCAAGGACAGCCACGAGGGCCGCGTCCGCGACCGCGACCACGTCACGACCTTCCACTGGACGCGGCAGCGGCACTCCGCCCCCGAGACCGTCGAGTGGTCACGGGTGCGCTACACCGGCTACTCGTTCCTCGCGGTGGAGGTGACGGCCGGCGCGCGCCCGAAGCTGACGGTCTCCGCGCTCGCCGAGAGCGGCGAGCGCATCGACCACTTCGAGGTCGTACGCGGGTCGCGGTGATCCGCGTCGCGGTGATCCGACGGTGACCGCGACCCGGTCGTACGGGCGGGGCTCAGTGCCCCGTTTCGCCGCCGTTGTCCCGGCGGTCGAGGGCGCGCTGGAGGGCGGCCGCGGCGTTCTTGCGCTCGGAGTCGCTCTTGCGGGAGATGTGACGGACTCGGCGGACGGTCGTCTCGGCCATGGGGGATCCACTCCTTGAGGGAAGGGTGATTTCGAGACGCCGGGGGCGGGGAGCGGCGGAGCGGCAGGGTTCGCCTGCGCGGGGCTCCGGCTCACGACCGCCATTCGCTTGATCTAGCGAGACGTTCGGCTCCTACAAAGCTAAGGGAGGACGGAGCGTCTGTCTCCACAGTTACTCGGACTTCCTACTATCTGAGACGGCCTTCACGCGCGCGCCGCCCTCAGCTCGCGGATCAGCGCCCGCACGGCTACGGAAGAGGCCAGCTCAGGGGTGGTGACATAGCCGACGGAGCGGGTCGGGCGCCCCGTTCCGAGGTCGGTGACCTGGACCACGTCCGGCGCTCCCGTCAGCGACAGGGCGGGCATGATCGCCATGCCGTGGCCGTTGCCGACCATGGAGAGGACCGCCCCGTCGTCCTCGGTGAGCACCGTCGCCCTCGGTATCCAGTCCTGCCGGCCCCACCACTGCCTGGTGTACGAGCCGCAGTTCTCGTGCCAGTCCACCAGCGGCAGGGAGCGCGGGTCGGGATGGCCCGCCGGGTGCACCAGCGAGTACTCCTCCTCGATCAGCTCGCCGCTGATGAGCCCCGGGGGCAGCGGCGAGGTGCCGCCGAGCGTCGCGATGCCCACGTCGGCCCGGCCGGCCGCGACCTCCCCCGCCGTGCCCGCGCCCAGCTCGCGCACCACCCGGACCTCCGGCTCGATGCCGGGGTGCCGGGCGGCGAGCCGCTTCAGGGCCGCGGGCAGCAGGTGCAGCGCCGCGCTGCGGAAGGCGGCGATGCGCAACGGCCCCTCGACGGTGCCCCGCGCGGCGCCGCGGGCCTCCGCGACCAGGGCGTCGAGCAGCCGCAGGACGCGCCGGGCGTGCGCCGCGGCGGCGACCCCGGCGGGCGTGGGCGTCGCGCCCTTGCGCCCACGCTCGAAGAGGACGACGCCGACCTTGCGTTCCGTGCCGCGGATGGAGTGCGACACGGCGGACTGGGTGAGCCCCAGCGCCTGCGCGGCAGCGGAGAACCCGCGCTCGCGGTCGACGGCGACCAGTATCCGGAGCTCGTGCGGGGCGAGATCGGCGGCGGTGAGCGAGGCGGTGGCAGAGGGCGAGGCGGTGGCGGAGGGCAGCTTCGGGGTGCCCGGGCGCGCGTTCGTGACGGGTTTCGTGGGGCTCACCTGCTTCTATGAGCGGCTCTCATGGGCCGGGGCGTTCCATGAGCGGAACCCTCTGCCCGGGGGCCGCATTCCCGCCTAGCGTCACGGACATGACCGAGACCGCGCTCACCGTGCACCAGACCACCCGCCCCCACGGCTTCCCCACCGCCGCGGACTTCGCCTTCGTGGAGTCCGCGCCGCCCGCGCCGGCGCCGGGCACCGCCCTGGTCGAGAACCTCTACTGGTCCGTCGACCCGTACCACCGCGAGATGATGGACGGCGAGTTCGAGCTCGGCGCCCCGCTGGAGGGCCGCACCATCGGCCGCGTCGTGGAGTCGCGCGATCCGGCGCTCCCCGAGGGCGAGATCGTCTTCCACCGCCAGGGCTGGCGCACCCACGCCGTGGTGACCCCGGACGAGGCCCGCCGCCTCCCCCGCTTCGACGGCGTACCGCTCTCCGCGTTCATGGGCATCCTCGGCGGCACCGGCCTGACCGCGTACGTGGGCCTCACCCGCGTCGCCGAACTCCGCGAGGGGCAGGACCTGTTCGTCTCCGCGGCCGCCGGCGGCGTCGGCACGGCGACCGGTCGCCTCGCCCGGCTCATGGGCGCGGGCCGCCTCGTCGGCAGCGCGGGCTCGGCCGCCAAGGGCGCCCACCTCACCGAGCACGTCGGCTACGACGAGGTCTTCGACTACCGCGCGGGCCCTGTCGCCGATCTCCTCGCCAAGGCGGCGCCCACCGGCATCGACGTGTACGTCGACAACGTGGGCGACGAGCACCTGGAGGCCGCGATCACCTCGCTGCGCGAGCACGGGCGGATCGTACGGGTCGGCACGATCGCGCGGTACAACGCCACGGACGCGCCCTACGCGCTGCGCAACCTCCCCGACATCGTCGAGAAGAGCCTGCGCATGGAGGGCTTCCTCGTCCGCGACTACCGCCACCTGCAAGAGGAGTTGTACGAGTTCGTCGTGCCGCATCTGCGCAGCGGCCGGGTGGGCCTCGACCAGACCGTGGTCACGGGGTTCGACCGCATCGTGGAGGCGTTCCTGGGCATGCTGCGCGGCGAGAACCTGGGGAAGATGATCGTCCGCGCCACCGACGCCGACTGAGGGCCGCGCCCCTCGTACGGGTCAGTACACGTCGCCGTCGCGCCAGTCGATGAACAGCTCGTGCGCCGGGTCCAGGTCCGCGCCCCACAGCAGCGGCGGCTCCTCGTCCGGCAGGGTGACGGGACCCCTCGGGCCGAGCGTGCCGACCGCGCCCTTCCACTCCGCCCAGCCGCGCCCGAGGTACAGCCGCGCTCCCTCGTCGGAGGCGGACAGCGCACCCAGCGCGTAGGCCCGGTCGATGACGTGCTCCAAGGCGTCCATCACCCGGCCGCCGAGGCCCTGCCGCTGCCGGTCGGGGCGGACGGCGACCGCCTCCACGTAACCGACGCGGAACGAGCGGCCGTCGTGCAGGACGCGGCGCTGGGTCACCGAGCCGTGCGCGAGGAGGGCGCCCGTGGCGTCATGGATGAGGGCGTGGACACCGCCGAGGCCGTGGTCCCAGTCGTGGTCGCCGAAATCGCCGTCGAAGGCCTCGTCGAGCAGGGAGCGCGCGGCACGCAGCTCGGCCGCCGTCAGTTCACTGGTGTGGGCCGTACGCAAGGTGGTCACGGTGACACCGTACTCAGCCGCGCCAAGACGGCGGAAAGCCGGGCGCCGACGGCACGGGGCACCCAGAATCGGGGACATGTCTGAGACCCAGCATCAGCAAGAGTGGGCCCCCATCCACGGCCGGCCCTACCGTTCCGTCCCCTACCGTCCGGAGCGCATGCCCGACGCGGAGTCCCGCGAGACCGCGGCCCGCCTGCGCAGGCGCATGGACGAACGCCGCACCGTACGGCAGTTCTCCTCCGACCCCGTACCGGAGCAGGCCGTGCGGGACGCCATCGCGTGCGCGGCGACGGCACCGTCCGGCGCACACCAGCAGCCCTGGACGTTCGTCCTCGTCAAGGACCCGGAGGTGCGCCGCCGTATCCGCGAGGCCGCCGAACACGAGGAGCGCGTCTCCTACGACGGGCGGCTGGGCGAAGAGTGGCTCGCGGCCCTGCGCCCCCTCGGCACGGACGAGGTGAAGGCGCACCTGACGGACGCCCCCGCCCTGATCGTCGTCTTCCAGCAGCGTCACTGGCTCGGCGAGGACGGCACCAAGCACAAGCACTACTACGTGGACGAGTCCGTCGGCATCGCGGTCGGCATGCTGCTCTCCGCCCTGCACCTGTCCGGCCTCGCCGCCCTGATCCACACGCCGAGCCCGATGCGGTTCCTCTCCGAGGTGCTCGGCCGCCCCGCGAACGAGAAGGCGTTCGCGGTGATCCCCGTGGGCTATCCGGCGCCGGACTGCCGGGTCCCCGACCTCGTACGCAAGTCACTGGACCAGGTCCTCGTGGAGGTCTGAAGACACCGCCTCCGACCGGGGTGGGGCCCAGGTCGGAGGCGGGGTTCAGGGGCGGGCCACAGGGGCCCGGCGGGGGCGTCAGCCCATGTGCGGGTAGCCGTACTCGGTCGGCGGGACCAGCGTCTCCTTGATGGCGCGGGTCAGCGTCCACCGCTGGAGGTTCTGCGGGGCGCCGGCCTTGTCGTTGGTGCCGGAGGCACGGCCGCCGCCGAAGGGCTGCTGGCCGACGACGGCGCCGGTCGACTTGTCGTTGATGTAGAAGTTGCCCGCGGCGTAGCGGAGCTTCTCCATCGTGTACGCGGCGGCGGCGCGGTCGTTCGCGATGACCGAGCCGGTGAGCGCGTAGTCGGAGGCCGACTCCATCTGGGTCAGCATCTCGTCGTACTTGTCGTCCTCGTAGACGTGCACGGCGAGGAACGGGCCGAAGTACTCGGTCGTGAAGACCTCGTTCGTCGGGTCGGTGCACTCGACGACGGTCGGACGCACGAAGTAGCCGACCGAGTCGTCGTAGGTGCCGCCCGCGACGATGGTGCAGGAGTCGTCCGCCTTGGCGCGGTCGATGGCCGCCTTGTTCTTGGCGAACGCGCGCTCGTCGATGACGGCGCCGATGAAGTTCGACAGGTCGGTGACGTCACCCATCTTGATGCCGTCGACCTCGGCCGCGAACTCCTCCTTGAAACCGGAGTTCCAGATGGAGGCCGGGATGTAGGCGCGCGAGCTCGCGGAGCACTTCTGGCCCTGGAACTCGAAGGAACCGCGGGTCAGCGCGGTCTTGAGGATCGCGCGGTCGGCGCTGGGGTGCGCGACGACGAAGTCCTTGCCGCCGGTCTCGCCGACCAGACGCGGGTAGGTGCGGTACTTGGCGATGTTCTCGCCGACCGTCTTCCACAGGTGCTGGAAGGTCGGGGTGGAGCCGGTGAAGTGGATGCCCGCGAGGTCACGGTGGTGCAGGGCGACCTCGGAGACGGCGATGCCGTCACCGGTGACGAGGTTGATGACGCCCTTGGGCAGGCCCGCCTCCTCCAGGAGCTGCATGAGCAGCACGGCGGCGTGCGTCTGCGTCGGGGACGGCTTCCACACGACCACGTTGCCCATGAGGGCCGGGGCGGTGGGGAGGTTGCCCGCGATGGCGGTGAAGTTGAACGGCGTGATCGCGTAGACGAAGCCCTCGAGCGGGCGGTGGTCCAGACGGTTCCAGACGCCGGTCGCGTTCGCCGGGGGCTGCTCGGCGAGCAGGTCACGGGCGTACTTGACGTTGAAGCGCCAGAAGTCGATGAGCTCACACGGCGTGTCGATCTCGGCCTGCTGGGCGGTCTTCGACTGGCCGAGCATCGTCGAGGCGGCCAGCGTCTCGCGCCACGTGGTGGAGAGCAGCTCGGCGGCGCGCAGGATGATCGCGGCGCGGTCGTCGAAGGACATCGCGCGCCACGCGGGGGCGGCGGCCAGGGCGGCGTCGATCGCGTCCTGGGCGTCCTGCTTGGTGGCGCCGCGGCCGGTGCCGATGACGGCCTTGTGGTTGTGCGGCTGCACGACCTGGAAGGGCTCGCCGCCGCCGAGGCGCTTGACGCCGCCGATGGTCATCGGCAGCTCGATCGGGTTCTCGGCCAGCTCCTTGAGCTTGGTCTCGAGGCGGGCACGCTCCGGGGAACCGGGGGCGTAACCGTGCACCGGCTCGTTGACCGGGGCCGGGACCTGAGTGACAGCGTCCATGAGTTCCGTATCTCCTTAAGAGGGTCGAGGGGGTGGGAAGCTCAGCCCTTGGTTCAGTCCTTGGTGAGGATGGAGCGGGCGAAGAAGAGCAGGTTGGCGGGCTTCTCGGCGAGGCGGCGCATGAAGTAGCCGTACCAGTCGGTGCCGTAGGCGGTGTACACACGCATGCGGTGTCCCTCGGCGGCGAGCCGCAGGTGCTCGTCGCTGCGGATGCCGTACAGCATCTGGAACTCGTACTCATCCAGTTTGCGCCCCGCACGCCGGGCGAGCTCCTGCGCGATGGAGATCAGCCGCGGGTCGTGCGAGCCGATCATCGGGTACCCGTCGCCCTCCATGAGGATACGGGTGATCCGCACGTACGCCTTGTCGATCTCGGCCTTGTCCTGGTACGCGACCTCGGCGGGCTCCTTGTAGGCGCCCTTCACGATGCGTACGCGGCTGCCGGCGGCGGCCAGGCGGCGGGCGTCGGCCTCGGTGCGGAAGAGGTAGGACTGGATGACGCAGCCGGTCTGCGGGAAGTCCTTCCGCAGCTCCTCGTGGATGGCGAACATCGAGTCGAGGGTGGTGTGGTCCTCGGCGTCCAGGGTGACCGTGGTGCCGATGGCCGCGGCGGCCTCGACGACGGGCCGGACATTGGCCAGAGCCAGCTCGTGGCCGTCCTCAAGCGCCTGGCCGAACATCGACAGCTTCACCGACATCTCGGCCCGGGTGCCGAGGCCCAGGTCCTTCAGGCGCCCGATGAGCTCCAGGTAGGCGTCGCGGGCGGCGTGGGACTGCTCGCCGGTGGTGATGTCCTCGCCCACCACGTCGAGGGTGACCTCAAGGCCCTTGCCGGTGGCGTCGACGATGATCGGCACGACGTGGTCGACGCTCTCGCCCGCGATGAAGCGGTCGACGACCTGCTTGGTGCCGGGGGCCGCCGAAACGAAACGGCGCATGTTGTCGCTGCGCGACGCGGCGAGGATCACGGGACCCAGCACGGGCACCTCCACAGGTGTATGAAATCGAGTGCGTAACGACATGCCCCCCATAGGGGGAATGCGGTGGTACGGCACGGAGAACCACCGTGAAATCTAAGGATCCACCGGGCACCGGACCATCGACACCTGTCACGCATCCGTGCCCCGGATCTCAGACAGATGTCTGAAGGACCGGGCGGCCTGCGCGAGAATGGAGGGGTGAAAGGTGACTACCAGGAACCGGTGGACGAGATCTCGGCGCTGCTGGGCGCCCCCGCGACCCTGGAGAACCGGGATTTCGAGCTGATCGCCTTCGGCGCGCACGACGGCGGTGACGGCGGCGACGGCAGCGGATTCGACGCGACCGTCCTCGACCCGGTCAGGACCCGCTCGATCCTGACCCGCCGCTCCACGGCCGAGGTCCGCGCCTGGTTCGAGGGCTTCGGCATCACCCGCGCCACGGGCCCCGTCCGCATCCCGCCCACGCCGGAGGCGGGCGTCCTGCGCGGCCGGATCTGCCTGCCGGTGCGCCATCGCGGCTTCGCCCTCGGCTACGTGTGGCTGCTCGACGACGAGCCGGGGCCCAGCGACCGGCAGCTCGCCGCCGCCATGGAGGTGGCCGCGCGGATCGGCGCGCTCCTGGCCGACGAGGCGCAGGCGGGCACCGATCTGACCAGGGAGTTCCGCGCGGTCCTGACGGCCGAGCGCGGCTGGCAGCGGGACATGGCGGTGGCCGCCCTGCGCACGGCTCTGGGCCCCCGCGCGGAGAACCTGCACGCCGTGGTCTGCGTGGCCCCCTGGCCCTTTGCCGACCCCGAGGAGACCCCGGCGGCGCGCACGGTGACCGGAGCGGCGGCGGTCTGCACCGTGCCGTGGGGCACGTCGGGCCAGTCCCTCGCGGCCCTGGTCCGGCTGCGCTCGGCCGACGCGCTGTCCCCCGCGCACACCGCGGCGTCGCGCCTGGTGGAGACCGCGCGGGGCACCTCCGGGAACGCGGCGGGCAACGCGGCCGCGGGCATCGCCGGCGCCCGGCACGGCCTGGAGGACCTGGGCGCGGCCTGGTGGGAGGCGTCCGGGGCGGCGCGCGCCGCGCTCGCCGAGCGCCGGTTCGCCCCGGTGGCTCAGTGGTCGGACGTGGGCCCCTACCGGCTGCTCACCTCCCTGCCGCCGGAGGCCGCGCACGACCCGGTGGGCGGCCAGCTCCTCAGCCCCGCCCACCGCGAACTCGCCCGCACCGCCGAGGTGTTCCTCGACTGCGCGGGCCAGGCGGGCCGCACGGCCGCGGAGTTGCGCATCCACCGCCAGACGCTCTACTACCGGCTCTCGCGCGTGGAACAGCTCACCGGGCTCGACCTGGACGACGGCGAGGACCGGCTGTTGCTGCACATGATCCTGAAGTCGTCACGACTGTAAGTGCCGGGAAACGAACGACCACCGGCCGGACCGGCCCGACCGCCTCGGGACCTCTGCTCAGGCTCCCTCGCCCCGCAGCCGCTCCATCGCGCGCCGCAGCCCCTCGGTCAACTGCTCGGCGGTCGTGGCCGATTCGGGGTCGAAGAGCCACTGCACCATCAGGCCGTTGAGCAGCGTCGCGTAGAGACGCCCCTCGGTCTCGACGACGTCGTCCGGGATGACGCTCTCGTCGATTCCCGTGATCATGGCAGCGAGGCCACTGCGTCCTTCGCCCTGCGCCTTGGCCAGCAGTTCGCGGATGCCCGCCAGCCGCTCGCCCTGGGTGATGACCTCCAGCGTCAGCATCCAGAGGGGGCGCGACTCGGGGGCGGAACGGAGGATGCTCGTCCACACCTCCCGGAAGCGGTCGAGGCCGCCCTTCTCGGCGTCCCCTTCTTCCCGCGTGGCCGTGAAGCCCTCCCCCGTCGCCTCGATGAGCGCGACGTACGCCTCGACGAGCAGGGCGTCCTTGGACCCGTAGTGGTAGCCGATGGACGCCAGGTTCGTCCCCGACTCCTTCACGATGTCGCGGGCCGTCGTCCGGACGAAGCCCTTCTCCAGGAGGCAGCGCTTGGCGCCTTCGAGCAGATCTTCGCGATGTCCCATGCTGGCCACCCTAAGTGCCATCCGTACAGCCGTCCCATACGGCCGTACCAGACGAACGGACGGGCTGGAGTCACCCGGCGCTGACGCGGGGATGTCCAGCCCGTCCGGTGTTCGAGCGTCGGTACTGTTCGGGGTGCTGGCCGGTACTAGTCGGTCAGGTTCACCGCGCGAACGGACTCCGCACCGATCTCCTCCGCCAGCTCGTTGAGCACACTCTGCGGCACCGTGTCGTCGACGGTGAGAACGGCGAGCGCCTCCCCGCCCACATCGGCACGGGCAACCTGCATGCCGCCGATGTTGATGCCCGCCTCGCCGAGGACGCGGCCGACGGTGCCGACGACGCCGGGCCGGTCCGCGTACCGCAGGACGACCATGTGCTCGGCGAGCGCCAGGTCCACGTCGTACTCGCCGATGGCGACGATCTTCTGGAGGTGCTTGGGCCCGGCCAGCGTGCCGGAGACCGCGATCTCCTCGCCGTCGGAGAGCGTGCCGCGCACGGTGACCACATTGCGGTGGTCGGGCGACTCGGAGCTGGTGGTGAGGCGGACCTCGACGCCGCGCTCCTGGGCGAAGAGGGGCGCGTTCACGTAACTCACGGTCTCGTCGACGACGTCCTCGAAGACGCCCTTGAGCGCGGAGAGCTCCAGCACCTTCACGTCGTGCTGGGTGATCTCGCCGTACACCTCGACGTCGAGGCGGGCCGCGACCTCGCTCGCGAGAGCGGTGAAGATGCGGCCGAGCTTCTCCGCGAGCGGCAGGCCGGGACGGACGTCCTCGGCGATGACGCCGCCCTGGACGTTCACGGCGTCCGGCACGAGCTCACCGGCGAGGGCGAGCCGCACCGACTTGGCGACGGAGACGCCCGCCTTCTCCTGTGCCTCGTCCGTCGAGGCGCCGAGGTGCGGGGTGCAGACGACCTGGTCGAACTGGAAGAGCGGGGAGTCCGTGCAGGGCTCCTTCGCGTACACGTCCAGACCGGCGCCCGCGACGCGGCCCTCCTTCAGCGCCGAGTACAGCGCCTCCTCGTCGACGATGCCGCCCCGCGCGGCGTTGACGATGCGGACGGTCGGCTTGACCTTGTGCAGCGCCTCGTCACCGATGAGGCCGAGCGTCTCGGGGGTCTTCGGGAGGTGCACGGTGATGAAGTCGGAGACTTCGAGCAGCTCGTCGAGCGAGAGGACCTTCACGCCCATCTGGGCGGCGCGCGCGGGCTGCACGTAGGGGTCGTAGGCGACGACCTTCATGCCGAAGGCGCTCATGCGCTGGGCGACGAGGGCGCCGATGCGGCCGAGGCCCACGACACCGAGGGTCTTCTCGGCGAGCTCGACACCGGTGTACTTGGAGCGCTTCCACTCGCCGTTCTTCAGCGCCTGGCTGCCCTGCGGGATGTTGCGCGCGGTGGCGATGAGCAGGCCACAGGCGAGCTCGGCCGCGGTGACGATGTTCGACGTGGGCGCGTTGACGACCATCACGCCGGCCTTGGTGGCGGCGGAGACGTCGACATTGTCGAGGCCCACGCCCGCGCGGGCGACGACCTTCAGCTTCTTGGCGGCGGCGATGGCCTCGGCGTCGACCTTGGTCGCGGAGCGGACCAGGATCGCGTCGACGTCGACGATGGCGGGCAGCAGCTCGGCGCGGTCCGCGCCGTTGCACTGACGGATCTCGAAGTCCGGGCCCAGAGCGTCGACAGTCGCGGGCGACAGCTCTTCAGCGATGAGTACGACGGGTTTGCCGGTGGCAGCAGTGCTCACGTGAGTCCTCACAGATCCAGGCGGACGGCCGTCCCGACGGCCGCAGGCGGTGGAGGGTGCTTGCCGCGTGGAAGACGCACGACGCTGTGGGCCCGACGCGAATGTTGAACAGAAGTGTAGTGGCGCGGCATGGATCAGCATGCGCCTCTACGGAAGGATCACCCGTCCGTGGCTGGACGTGGTGGACAACGCCGGGGGGAATCAGCCCCTCCGGCGTTTTCCGAGCGGGGTCCGGGGCGGCGCCCCGAGGGCGGCGCCCCGGACCCGGGGTGCCTAGTCCTCGTCGTTGACCCAGGACATGAGCTTGCGGAGCTCCTTGCCCGTGGTCTCCAGGAGGTGGTTCTCGTCCTGCGTCTTGTACTCGTTGTACTTCTTCAGACCGCCGTGGTACTCGTCCATCCACTGCTGGGCGAACGTGCCGTCCTGGATCTCCGTGAGGACCTTCTTCATCTCGGCCTTGGTGGCGTCCGTGATGATCCGCGGTCCGGTGATGTAGTCGCCCCACTCGGCGGTCTCGGAGACCGACCAGCGCATCTTCTCCAGGCCGCCCTCGTACATGAGGTCCACGATCAGCTTCAGCTCGTGGAGGCACTCGAAGTACGCGATCTCCGGCTGGTAGCCCGCCTCGGTCAGCGTCTCGAAGCCCGCCTTGACCAGCGCGGCGGTGCCGCCGCAGAGCACGGCCTGCTCGCCGAAGAGGTCGGTCTCGGTCTCCTCGGTGAAGGTCGTCTTGATGACGCCCGCACGCGTGCCGCCGATGCCCTTGGCGTACGAGAGAGCCAGCGGGAAGCCGTTGCCGGTGGCGTCCTGCTCGACGGCCGCGATGCACGGGACGCCGCGGCCCTCCTCGTACTGGCGGCGGACGAGGTGGCCCGGGCCCTTCGGGGCGACCATGCAGACGTCGACGCCCTCGGGGGCCTTGATGAAGCCGAAGCGGATGTTCAGGCCGTGGCCGAAGAACAGGGCGTCGCCGTCCTTGAGGTTGTCCTTGATGGACTCCTCGTAGACCTGGGCCTGGATCGGGTCCGGGACGAGGATCATGATGACGTCGGCCTCGGCGGCCGCCTCGGACGGGGTGACGACCCGCAGGCCCTGCTCCTCGGCCTTGGCCTTGGACTTGGAGCCCTCGTGCAGACCCACGCGGACGTCGACACCCGAGTCGCGGAGCGACAGCGCGTGGGCGTGGCCCTGGCTGCCGTAACCGATGACCGCGACCTTGCGGCCCTGGATGATGGACAGGTCTGCGTCGTCGTCGTAGAACAGCTCGGCCACTGGGAATCTCCTATGTGTGCTGGTGTTGCGTCCCACCGTACGGCGGGTTCAGGGAGGGAAGTTCTCGGGTCTCGGTATCCGAGAGGGGTACCGGGAACCCGGGTCAGGCGCTGCGGTCGAGCGCCCGCAGACTGCGGTCGGTGATGGAGCGGGAGCCGCGGCCGATCGCGATGGTGCCGGACTGCACGAGCTCCTTGATGCCGAAGGGCTCCAGCATCTTGAGCATGGCCTCCAGCTTGTCGCTGCTGCCGGTGGCCTCGATGGTGACGGCCTCCGGGGAGACGTCCACGGTCTTGGCGCGGAAGAGCTGGACGATCTCGACGATCTGGGAGCGGGTCTCGTTGTCGGCGCGGACCTTCGCGAGGACGAGCTCGCGGGCGACGGCTGCGTCCGGCTCCAGTTCGACGATCTTCAGGACGTTGACGAGCTTGTTGAGCTGTTTGGTGACCTGTTCGAGCGGGAGTTCCTCGACGCCCACGACGATGGTGATGCGGGAGATGTCGGGGTGCTCGGTGACGCCCACGGCGAGCGAGTCGATGTTGAACCCGCGGCGCGAGAACAGGGCGGCGATCCGGGCGAGGATGCCGGGGGTGTTCTCGACCAGGACGGAGAGCGTGTGCTTGGTGGACATGACTCTTGGTCTCTCTTTCGCTCTCGGTCTCAGTCGTCTTCGTTGTCGCCGAAGTCGGGGCGGACACCCCGGGCGGCCATGACCTCGTCGTTCGATGTGCCCGCGGCGACCATCGGCCAGACCTGGGCGTCCTCGTGGACGATGAAGTCGACGACGACGGGCCGGTCGTTGATGGCGTTGGCCTCGGCGATGATCTTGTCGAGGTCCTCGGGGCGCTCACAGCGCAGCGCCACGCAGCCCATGGCCTCCGACAGCTTGACGAAGTCCGGGACGCGGGTGCCCTTGTTGGGACCGATCTCCTCGGGACCGCTGTGCAGGACGGTGTTGGAGTAACGCTGGTTGTAGAACAGCGTCTGCCACTGGCGGACCATGCCCAGGGCGCCGTTGTTGATGATGGCGACCTTGATCGGGATGTTGTTCAGGGCGCAGGTGGTCAGTTCCTGATTGGTCATCTGGAAGCAGCCGTCGCCGTCGATCGCCCAGACCGTGCGGTCGGGCCGGCCGGCCTTGGCGCCCATCGCGGCCGGGACCGCGTAGCCCATCGTTCCGGCGCCGCCGGAGTTGAGCCAGGTGGCGGGCGTGTCGTACTCGATGAAGTGCGCGGCCCACATCTGGTGCTGGCCGACGCCCGCGGCGAAGATCGTGCCCTCCGGGGCGAGTTGCCCGACGCGCTCGATGACGTGCTGCGGGGAGAGCGAACCGTCCTCGGGCTGGGTGTAGCCGAGGGGGTAGGTGTCGCGCCAGCGGTTGAGGTCGGCCCACCAGGCGGTGTAGTCGCCCGTGTGGCCCTCAGTGTGCTCGGCCTGGACGGCCTGGACCAGGTCGGCGATGACCTCGCGGGCGTCACCGACGATCGGCACGTCGGCGGCGCGGTTCTTGCCGATCTCGGCGGGGTCGACGTCGGCGTGCACGATCTTCGCGTACGGGGCGAAGCTGTCCAGCTTGCCGGTGACGCGGTCGTCGAAGCGGGCTCCGAGGGCGACGATCAGGTCGGCCTTCTGCAGCGCGGTGACGGCGGTGACCGCACCGTGCATGCCCGGCATTCCCACGTGCTGGGGGTGGCTGTCGGGGAACGCGCCGAGCGCCATCAGGGTGGTGGTGACGGGCGCCCCGGTGAGCTCCGCCAGGACCTTCAGCTCGGCGGTGGCGTGGGCCTTCAGGACGCCGCCGCCGACGTAGAGCACCGGCCGCTTGGCGGCGGTGATCAGCTTGGCGGCCTCGCGGATCTGCTTGGCGTGCGGCTTGGTGACCGGGCGGTAGCCGGCCAGGTCGAGCTGCGGCGGCCAGGAGAACGTCGTCTGCGCCTGGAGGGCGTCCTTGGCGATGTCCACGAGGACGGGGCCCGGGCGGCCCGTCGAGGCGATGTGGAAGGCCTCGGCGATGGTGCGCGGGATGTCCTCGGCCTTGGTGACCAGGAAGTTGTGCTTGGTGATCGGCATGGTGATGCCGACGATGTCCGCCTCCTGGAAGGCGTCGGTGCCGATGGCCTTGGAGGCCACCTGTCCGGTGATCGCGACCAGCGGGACGGAGTCCATGTGGGCGTCGGCGATCGGCGTGACCAGGTTGGTGGCGCCGGGGCCGCTCGTCGCCATGCAGACGCCGACCTTGCCGGTGGCCTGCGCGTAACCGGTGGCCGCGTGGCCGGCGCCCTGCTCGTGCCTGACCAGGACGTGACGGACGCGGGTGGAGTCCATCATCGGGTCGTACGCGGGAAGGATGGCGCCGCCGGGAATTCCGAATACCGTGTCGGCCCCGACTTCCTCGAGAGAACGAATGAGGGACTTCGCACCCGTGACGTGCTCGACGGGCGTCGGCTGCTGTCCTGAGGATCGGGGCCGCGGCTGCGGATGGTGGGCCCCGGTGGCCTGCTCGGTCATCGGCATTCTCTTCTCGAAGCTGAGGGTTTTTGCGGGGGTTTAGCAGGTATTCGGCAGGTGCCGGTGCAACAAAAAACCCCTCGTGCCGTGAGGCAAGCGAGGGGAGCGCGTCGGTTGCGGTCGCTGGGATCCGGTGTTCGGACCGGTCCGTCCCAGCTTCAGCCGACGCGCTTTCCAAGTACGAGAATTCGGGTGCGCATGGCATTGACCCTCCCCCCGGCACGCAGTGCCTGTCAAGTAGGTGGGACGCGGGTCTCATCATGTGAACGCGCATAGGGCAGAGCGGTGGTCATGAAGGGCCCCGTGGAGCCCCCCGCGTACGTCTGCACACCACCCCCGGCGAACGTCTGCGCGGGCAGGCCCGCGAGGACGGGCTCCGCCGCACCGCGCGGCACCGGGTACTCCCCGAGCGCGAGCGCCCTGCGCAGCCGGTGCTCGTCCAGCGGTCCGGAGAACGCCACGCCCTGCCCGTGCGTGCAGCCCATCTCGCGCAGGGCCGTCACCTGCTCGGGCAGGTCCACGCCGTCGGCCACGGAGAACAGCCCGAGGTCGCCCGCTATGCGCAGCAGCCCCGAGGTGATCTTGTACGCCCGCGCGGAATCGACGACGCCCTCGATCAGGCCGCGGTCCAGCTTCAGGATGTCGACGGGCAGCCGGCGCAGCGCCGTGATCGCCGCATGGCCGCTGCCGAAGCCGTCGAGCGCGATGCGTACGCCGAGCCTGCGCAGGGTGGTGAGGCGGCGCTCCAGGTCCTCGAAGGGGACCCGCGGGTCGTTCTCCGCGAGCTCGATGATGAGCGCGCCCGAGGGCAGGCCGTGCCGGGTCAGGAGCGCCTCGACGGAGCCGCGGGGCATGGAACGGTCCAGGAGCCTGCGCGCGCTCATCCGTACGGTGACGGGGACCGCGTGGCCGCTGCGGCCCCGCTCGGCGGCCTGCTCGACGGCCTTCTCCAGCGTCCAGCGGCCGAGCTCGGCCGCGCGGTCGCTCTCCCTGGTGTCCCGGCCGCCGCCCCTGCCGTCCCCGGCCTTGGTGGCCCGCAGGAACTCGGCGGGGGTGTAGAGGATGCCCTGGGCCGAGCGCCAGCGGGGCTGTGCGGCGACCGCGGTGATCCGGCCGTCGTCGAGGGCGACGACGGGCTGGTGGAGCAGCGCGAACTCGCCGTCGTGCAGGGCGGCGCGCAGCCGGGTGGCCTGCTCCGCCTTGCGGGCCACGTCGGCCTGCATCTGCGGGGCGTAGAGCTCCACGCGGCCCTTGCCCGCGGCCTTGGCGCGGTACATCGCGAGGTCGGCGTTGCGCAGGAGCTCGCCCGCGCCGATGCCCGGCTCGGCGAACGCCACGCCGATGGACGCCGCGACGCGCACGTCATTGCCGTCGATGGCGTAGGGCTGGGAAAGGGTGATTCTCAGCCGGTCGGCGAGCTCGTGGATGTGCCGTTCCCTCGCGGCCTGGTCCCTGGTCCCGTCGCCGACGATGAGGGCCGCGAACTCATCGCCGCCGAGCCGGGACGCGGTGTCGCTCGAACGCACCGCCTCCTGAAGTCTGCGCGCGGCCTGGATGAGCAGCTCGTCCCCTGCCTGGTGGCCGATGGTGTCGTTGACCGCCTTGAAGCCGTCGAGGTCGATGAAGAGCACGGCCGTGCCGCGGTCGGTCACTCTGCGGCCGGTCAGCGCCTGGCTCACCCGCCGGGTGAACAGGGCGCGGTTGGGCAGGTCGGTGAGCGGGTCGTGCTCGGCGTTGTGCTGCAACTGGGCCTGGAGCCGCACCCGTTCGGTGACGTCCCTGCTGTTGAAGATGAGGCCGCCCTGGTGGCGGTTGACGGTGGACTCGACGTTGAGCCAGTCGCCGTTGCCCGATCTGAAGCGGCACTCGATGCGGGTGGTCGGCTCCTCGACCGGGTGGGCGGCGAGGAACCTGCGCACCTCGTGCACGACCCGCCCGAGGTCCTCGGGGTGCATGAGCGTGGCGAGCTCGCGGCCCACCAGCTCGTCGGCGTCCCGGCCGTAGACCCCGGCGGCGGCCGGGCTCACGTAGTGCAGGATGCCGTTGGGCGTGGCGATCATGATGACGTCGCTGGAGCCCTGGACCAGGGAGCGGAAGTGGTTCTCCTTCTGGGCCAGCTCCTGGGTGAGTGTGATGTTGTCCAGGAGCATGATGCCCTGGCGGACGACGAGGGCGAGCACGACGGTGCCCGCGGTGAAGAGCACGACCCGGTCGACGCGGTGGCCGTTCAGCACGTTGTAGAGAATCCCCAGCGTGCAGACCGCGGCGGCGAGGTACGGCGTGAGGGCGGCGAGCGAACCGGCGATCGGACGCGTGCCGGACACCTTCGGCTCCTCGGGCCCGCTGTCGTACTCCTCGGGCCCGTGGTCCTGCTCGGCCTGCCCGCGCATGTTCCAGGGTGCGGCCCAGGGCGCGTACGCGAGGAGGAGGGAGCCCGCGAACCAGCCGGCGTCCAGCATCTGGCCCGAGCGGTAGCTCGCGTGCAGCAGGGGCGAGGTGAACAGGGCGTCGCACATCACCGTCACCGCGAGCGCGCCGATCGCGGTGTTCACCGCGGTGCGGTGCGCCGATGAGCGTCTGAAGTGCAGCGCGAGGACCATGCTGACCAGCGCGATGTCGAGCAGGGGGTAGGCGAGCGAGAGCGCGGCGTGCGCGACGCTCTGGCCCTCGAACTGCGCGGTGTGCGCGAGGGCCAGGCTCCAGGCGATGGTGAGGAGCGAGCCGCCGATCAGCCAGGAGTCGAGGGCGAGGCAGGTCCAGCCCGCCCTGGTCACCGGGCGCTTGGCGAGCACGAGCAGGCCGATGATGGCGGGCGGCGCGAAGCAGAGGAAGAACATGTCGGCGAGGCCGGGGCTCGGCACGTCCCGGTCGAGCACGACTTCGTACCACCCCCAGACGGCGTTCCCGGCGGCGGCCATCGCGGAGGAGAGCGCGAAGAGGAGCCATGCGGGTCGAAAGCGGCTGCGGCGGGTGCGGGAGTAGCGGAAGCAGGAGACCGCGGCCACCGCAGCCGCGACACTCAGTCCGAAGTCGCCCATGATCAGGGCCAGTCGCCCGGACCCCCAGCCGACGGCGGAGCCCGCGGCATACCCCCCGCAGAGGAGGAGCAGGAGCACCTGGGAGACGAAGCCGCGGCCGCCCGGCAGGGGGCGGCGCAGGAACAGCGCCCTCGGGGGCGGCGGCGTCGCCGCGATCCCTCCGTCGAGGACGGCGGTGGAGCCCGGGGGGGTGCTCACCGCGCCGCCCTGGTCGGCGCCGTCCCCGTGCCCGGCCGATCCGTCCGACGGCTGTGCCGGCACGGAAGCGGCGCGGCCCAGCGGCGTCCGCTCGCGCGGACCCCGCCCCACTCGCTGCTGTGTCCACGGGTCTTGGCGCCCGAGAGTCGGCGGCGACTGTCCCGCCACGCCGGATCGTCCGCCCATAGGCCATACATCGCCCGTCGCCCCCCTCGGTCTGCTCTTCATCCCCGGCGCCGAACAGGTCCACGGCGCCTCCCCAGTCGGGACGATACACCAGGATCGTCACTCAGCGACATAGCCCCTCTACGCTCTGTGACTATGATCGACGAAGTGGACACCCGTCGCACACACATGAGTGCGGAGCGTGTGCGTGGCGGCTCTCCGGTCAACCGCCCACGGTGTGCACGACGTTGTCGACCGGCTCTCCGGCGGCGAACTTCGTCAGTTGCGCGGCCAGCAGCCGCCGGGCCCGGGGCAGGAAGGCGGACGTAGGACCTCCCACATGCGGGGTGATGAGCACGCCGGGAGCCTGCCACAGGGGGTGACCTGCGGGAAGCGGTTCCGGATCGGTCACGTCGAGGGCGGCGGTGAGGCGCCCGGACTCCAGCTCGGCGATGAGCGCCTTGGTGTCGACGACGGGCCCGCGGGCGATGTTGACGAGCAGCGCGCCGTCCTTCATGCGGGCCAGGAAGTCGGCGCCCACGAGACCGCGGGTGTCCTCGGTGAGCGGCGTCGCGATGATGACCACGTCCGCTTCGGGCAGCAGGGAAGGCAGGTCGGTGAGCGGGTGCACGGGGCCGCGCTCCGAGGCACGGGCAGAGCGCGCGACGCGCGCCACCCGCGCGCACTCGAAGGGGGTGAGCCGGTCCTCGATGGCGGCACCGATCGCCCCGTAGCCCACTATGAGCACGGACTTGTCGGCGAGCGCCGCGTTGAACCCCGTACGCCACTCCTGCGCGCGCTGGCCCTCGAAGAACTTCGGGAAGCCCCGCAGCGACGCCAGGATCAGGGCCAGGGTCAGCTCGGCGGTGCTCGCCTCGTGCACGCCGCGTGCGTTGCACAGTCGCACGCCGGGGCGCAGGAACCTCAGCCCCTGGTCCATCTGGTCGACCCCCGCCGACAGTGTCTGTACGACGCGTACGGACGACATCTCGGGCAGCGGGCGCACGGCGGCCTCCGGGCCCCGCAGATAGGGCACCACGTAGAACGCGCAGTCGGCCGGGTCCGCGGGGAACTCCTGCCCGCCGTCCCAGAAGCGGTACGTGAGGCCGGCCTCGGACGCCTCGGGCAGCCCCGGGATCTCGTGCGCGGGGAACGGAAGCCATACATCAGTCGTCATGCTCAGGAGGCTAATGCGCCACTGCCGTCCGCGGCCCGCGGGGAGGCAGCGCTCCGGCCTCGGGGCGCAGCGGCTAGTTTGGGTGATCTTCGACGTGGAGCGGGAGGTCACGGCCAGGTGGAGCGCAGGACGATCGGCGCGGGGGCGCTCGAAGTGGGCGCCGTCGGACTCGGCTGCATGCCGATGAGCTGGGCTTACACCGGCTCGCGGCAGCGCGGCGACGCGTCGCTGCGCACCGTGCACGCCGCGCTGGACGCGGGCGGTGGGGCGGCGACGCTCCTCGACACCGCCGACATGTACGGGCCCTTCAAGAACGAGCTGTTGATCGGCAGGGTGCTCAAGGAGCGGCGGAGCGAGGCGTTCGTGTCGACCAAGTGCGGACTGCTCGTGGGCGAGCAGCACATCGTCGCCAACGGCCGTCCCGGCTATGTGAAGCGGGCCTGCGACGCCTCGCTGCGGCGGCTCCAGACCGAGACCATCGACCTGTACCAACTGCACCGCGTCGACCCCGAGATCCCCATAGAGGAGACCTGGGGCGCGATGGCGGAGCTGGTCGCCGCGGGGAAGGTGCGGGCCCTGGGTCTGTGCGCCGTGGGGGCGCGCGCCGGACGGCGTACGGCGCACGGCGGCCCCCGGCCCGGACTGCACGACGCGACGATCCGGCTCCTCGAACGGGCCCAGCAGGTCTTTCCGGTGAGCGCGGTGGAGGCCGAGCTGTCGGTGTGGTCACCGGAGGCGCTGGACGCGCTGCTGCCGTGGTGCGCGGCGCGCGGGGTCGGATTTCTGGCGGCGATGCCCCTGGGGAACGGTTTCCTCACCGGGACGCTCACGCCCGGCCAGGGCTTCGAGCCGGACGACCTGCGGGCCCGCCACCCGCGCTTCACCGCCGAGATGATGGCGGCCAACCAGCCGCTGGTGGTGGGCCTGCGCCGGGTGGCGGAGCGGCACGGGGCGACCCCGGCGCAGATCGCGCTGGCCTGGACGCTCCGGCAGGGACCGCACGTGGTGCCGATCCCCGGCGCCAAGCGGGAGCGCTGGGCGGTGGAGAACGCGCGGGCGGCTTCGGTACGGCTGACGGCCGCGGACCTGGCGGAGATGGCGGCGCTGCCGCCCGCCCTGGAGTCGTGGGACTGAGGTTCCGCCTCCCACGGCTTCTGTTGCCGCGCCGTGGGAACTCATGGAGCGCGAGCGGTGTATGAACAGGGGAAGCGCCGCGTCGAAGGGAATCTCATCGTGCAACGACCTGCTGTTACCGCCGTGTTGGCCGCCGCTGCCGCCCTCGCCCTCACCGTCGGCTGCTCGTCCGGGGACGGCGACGGGCCCGGCGAGCGCGAGAGCCCCCCGGATTCCGGGAGGTCCAGCGGGTCCGCCACCGGGAAGCGGGGCCCCGACGCCCCGCCGGAGAAGGGTTCGGCGAAGGTCACCCGCACCCTGACCACCGGTCTGAAGTCGCCGTGGGGCCTCGCCGCGCTGCCCGAGGGCGACCTGCTCGTGTCCTCGCGCGACGAGGGGACGATCACCCGGGTCGACGCCGAGACGGGCAAGAAGACGCGGATCGGCTCGGTGCCCGGCGTCTCCCCCGGCGGCGAGGGCGGCCTGCTCGGCCTCGCGCTCTCCCCTTCGTACACCTCCGACCACATGGTCTACGCGTACTTCACCACGGAGTCCGACAACCGCATCGTCCGCATGCCGTACGACGAGAAGAAGCCCTCCGGCCGGCAGCTCGGCGCGCCCGACACGATCCTCAAGGGCATCCCCAAGGGCTCCAACCACGACGGCGGCAGGATCGCCTTCGGCCCGGACAAGATGCTGTACGCGGGCGTGGGCGAGACCGGAGACACGGACCTGGCCCAGGACAAGAAGTCGCTGGGCGGCAAGATCCTGCGCGTCACGCCGGAGGGCGAGCCCGCTCCCGGCAATCCGTTCGACGGCTCGGAGGTCTACTCCCTCGGCCACCGCAATGTGCAGGGCCTCGCCTGGGACGAGCAGAAGCGGCTGTGGGCGTCGGAGTTCGGCCAGGACACCTGGGACGAGCTGAACGAGATCAAGGCGGGCGGCAACTACGGCTGGCCCGAGGCGGAGGGCAAGGAGGGCGGGGAGGGCTTCCGCGACCCGGTCGCCCAGTGGAAGACCTCCGAGGCCTCACCGAGCGGCGTGGCCTACGCCGAGGGCTCGGTCTGGATGGCGGGACTGCGCGGCGAGCGGCTGTGGCGCGTCCCGGTCCGCGGCGTGGACGGCGAGCCGGAGTCGCAGGCGTTCCTGGAGGGCCGGTACGGCCGGCTGCGCACGGTGCTCGCGGCGGGCGGCGACAAGCTGTGGGTGGTCACGAACGAGACGGACACCAGGGGCACGCCGGAGAAGGGCGACGACAAGATCCTTGAGGTGCGCGTGAAGTAGCTTCAGGCCGCGTGAAGTGGCTTCAGGCCCCGGGACTCTCGTCGGCCTCGTCCTCGCGGGGCGCGGGAACAGGCGGGCGCACGACCACCTTGCCCGAGGTCAGGTCTATCGGGCCGCGGCCGGGATCGCCGTCGGCGAGATCGACGCGGGTCGTTTCCAGCCGCTTCTGCTCGTCGTCGGTGTGCTTGCGCCCGGGAGCGAACAGGGCCTCGATCGCGTTGAACACTGCGCCTCCTCGGAGTGGAGATCCTGCCGTCCAGCGTAGGCGACCGGACCGAAAACCGGCCGGGGGCGTGTCGTCGCAGGTCAGCCGCCGACCTCGGCGCGGTCACCGCTCTGCGGGAAGAGGCGCAGGCGGTGGGCGAGCGCGGCGGCCTCGCCGCGGCCGGTGACGGAGAGCTTGGCGAGGATGTTGGAGACGTGGACGCTCGCCGTCTTCGGGGAGATGAAGAGCTCCGCGGCGATCTGACGGTTGCTGCGGCCCACCGCGACCAGGCGCAGGACGTCCCGCTCCCGGCTGGTCAGGCCGAGCGCCTCGGCCGGGTCGGCGGGGGCGGCCGGGGTCCGCGCGGGCTCGTCGGGGTCCAGGGTGAGGCGGGCGCGCAGGGCGAGCCCGGTGATCGCGTCGGTCAGCGGCCTGGCGCCGAGCCGCTCGGCCACCTCACGGGCCTGGCGGAGCAGCCGGGCGGCACCGGCGCGGTCGGTGCGTTCCTGGGCGAGGAGGGACTCGGCGAGGCGGAGGCGGACCCGGGCGAGGTCGTAGGGGCGGTCGAGCGGCTCGACGGCGGCGACCACGGCGGTCCAGTCGGCGGAGGTGTCGCGGTCCTCGGAGCGCAGGAGCTCGGCGCGGGTCCACTCGTCGTAGGCGCGCCAGAGCGGGATGGGGGTGGCGAGGGACTTGGTGACCTCGCGGATGCGGGCGACGGCGTCGGGGCGGCCGGGCTCGGCGGCGGGCAGGCCGCGGGCGTCGGCCTCCATCGTGGCGGCCGCGAGGAGCAGCGGCCAGCCGTACTTGTAGGTGCCGAAGGGCAGCCCGGCGGCGAGGCCGCGCCCGACCTCGGCACGGCCGTCCAGTACGCGCCCCTCGGCGGCGGCGATGCCGAGGGCGATGCAGGCCAGCGGCAGGATGTACTGCGGCTGGGGGTCGTGGCTGCCGTAGTGGTGGTGGGCGCTCTGGAGGTACCGGGTGGCCGCGGCGTGGTCTCCGCGGTAGAGCGCCATGCGCGCGGAGCACTGGGCGGCCGAGCCGCGGGGCTTGGCGCTCTGCGCGCAGCGGTGGGTGTGGACGACGGCTTCGGCCGCCTCGTCCCAGCGGCCGAGGGAGAGCAGCGACTCGGCGGCGTTGCCCCAGACCCAGCCCTCGGTGTCCATCAGGCCGTACTTCCGGCAGAACGCGATGCCCTCCATCGCGACCTTGACGGACTCGGCGGAGCGGCCGACGCCCTCCAGGGCCGAGGGGAGGTTGATGTGGGCGCGGCTGAGGTCGGTGACCAGGCCCTGTTCGACGACGCGGTCCCTGACCTCGTACATCTCGGCGAGGCCGGTCACGGGGTCGCCGGCCTCGATGAGGAGGTTGCCGCGGGTGAGGCGGGCGTTCAGCTCGATGGTGTCGGCCTTGACCATGCGGGCGTACTCGACGGCCCGTTCGGCGGCGGCCATGGTCTCGGGTCCCGGGGCGTGCAGCATGCCCCAGGAGGCGCGGTGGACCAGGACGTCGGCGTGCACCTCGGAGGGCGGCAGGCCGCGCATCAGCTCCTGGGCCTTCGCGATCTCGTCCCAGCCGTCGCCGCGGCCGAGGGTGGAGACGAGGCGGGAGCGCGCGACCCAGAACCAGGCCTCCCTGAGAGGTCCGTGCTCGTCGGCGAGGAGCCGCAGGGCGCGCTTGGTGATCTTCAGGGCGCGGTCGCGTTCGCCGCTGAGCCGTCCGGCGACGGTGGCCTCGGCCATCAGGTCCAGATAGCGCAGGGGCTCGGCGGGGTCGCTGCCGCAGGCGGGGTAGCTCTCCACGTAGTCGGTGGGGCGGAGTTCCTCGCGTACGTCCTCGGGGGCGTCGTCCCACAGCTCCATGGCCCGCTCCAGCAGGCGGAGCTGTTCGGCGTAGGCGTGGCGTCTGCGGGCCTCGACGGAGGCGCGCAGGACGGCGGGCAGGGCCTTGGCGGCGTCGTGCGCGTGGTACCAGTAGGTGGCGAGCCGGGCGGCGCGCTGGTCGGCGGCGACGAGCGTGGGGTCGGCCTCCAGGGCTTCGGCGAGGCGGCGGTTGACGCGCGAGCGCTCGCCGGGCAGCAGGTCGTCGCTGACGGCCTCGCGGACCAGGGAGTGCCGGAAGCGGTAGCCGTCGCCGTCGGGCGAGGCGTGCAGGATGTTGGCGCCGACCGCGGCCCGCAGCGCCTCGATCAGGTCGTCCTCGCCGAGCCCCACCACCTCGGCGAGCAGCGGGTATTCGACGGTGGAGCCGCCTTCGGCGACGATGCGCGCGACGCGCTGGGTGTCCTCGGGCAGTTCCTCGACGCGTACGAGGAGCAGATCGCGCAGCGAGTCGGTCAGGCCCGCGCGGCTGCCGCCGTGCGCGGCGACGGCGAGTTCCTCGACGAAGAAGGCGTTGCCGTCGGAGCGGTCGAACACCTCGTCGACCAGGGAGGGTTCGGGCTCGGCCGCGAGGATGCCGGCCATCTGACGGGCGACCTCGTCCTTGCTGAAGCGGCCGAGTTCGATGCGGCGCACGGTCCGCAGCCGGTCCAGTTCGGCGAGGAGGGGGCGCAGCGGGTGGCGGCGGTGGATGTCGTCGGCGCGGTAGGTGGCGAGGAGGACGAGACGGCCGCCGCGCAGGGTGCGGAAGAGGTAGGCGAGGAGGTGCCGGGTGGAGGTGTCGGCCCAGTGCAGGTCCTCCAGGGCGATGACGACCGTGCGCTCGCGCGAGAGCCGTTCCAGGAGGCGGGCGGTGAGCTCGAAGAGGCGGGCCATGCCCTGCTCGTCGGAGCGGCTGCCGGGGCCGTGGCCGTGCGGGGCGGGGGCTGCCAGCTCGGGCAGGAGCCGGGCGAGCTCCTCCTCCTGGCCCTCGGCGGCCGCGGCCAGCTCCTCGGGGAGGCGGCGGCGCAGGGCGCGCAGGGCGGTGGAGAACGGGGCGAACGGCAGGCCGTCCGCGCCGATCTCGACGCAGCCGCCGAGCGCGACGACGGCGCCCCGCTTCTCGGCCGCCTCGGTGAACTCCTCCACCAGGCGGGTCTTGCCGACGCCCGCCTCCCCGCCGAGCAGCAACGCCTGGGGCTCGCCCGTGCCCGGGCCCCCCGCTCCTGTCGGCGGGGTGCCCGTGGCGCGGACGAGGGCTTCGTTCAGTACGGCCAGTTCATCGGCGCGGCCGACGAACACCGGGCTCACGGACCTGGTCTCCACAGCGGCGAGCATCGCACAGTGTCCGTCCCGCACGGCACCGGACGGCCGAGAAGTGATCTTCGGCGGAACCGTTCCCGCCCCGCCTCCCATCTCATGCGGCCCGTGCGAAACGGGCCTTCCGGGCGGGCGGGCTCACCCGCCCCCCGGCTTCGTCGCGTGCCGAGCGGCGGGCGGCGGCGCGGCTCCGGCGGACCTCGCGGACCAGGCGACGGCGGTCGGCCTCCCGGCTCAGCTCGGCGGCGCGCATCTGGTGCATCTCGTACTCGAACATCTCGTACCCCTCGGGTCCCGGTGGTGTCGTCGCTCTTTGCGACGGCTCCACTCTGGTGTCCCAGGGGGGTCCCTCACATCGGGCGAGTGCCGCATCTGTGCGGGAGCGGAGGCCTTACGTACGACGAGGGGCGGGGCAGGGGCCTTAGCCCCTGCCCCGCCCCTGCCTTATGCGTGGTCGCCGTGGGCTAGGAAGGCGCTGAGGGCAGCCCGAGCAGCAGGTCGGAGTACTTGGCGATGGCCAGGAGCAGTCCGATCACGCCGAGCGCGACGCCTGCCCACGACACCGACTTGATCCAGGGCGCCTGCTCCTTGCCGGGGGCGCCGAACGCGGGCCGGACCAGCACGATGAAGCCGATGACCAGCGCCGCGAGCGCGAAGACGCCGGCGATCAGCGCGGTGATCTTCCAGGAGTCCCCGTACAGGGCCTGGATCTGGTTGGCGACGCTCGCGGACTGGGCGGTCTCGAGCTGCCCGACGATGTTCGAGCGGGCGCCCGCGACGGTGCCGAGCCAGCCGCCGGAGAGGCCGACGACGCCGAGCGCGACGGAGACGACGGCCGCGGCGCCCTGGCCGACGCCCGCGGACCCGGCGGGCTTGGCAGCCGCCTCGGACACCACGTCGGACTCGTCGTCGTCCGCGTCGTCCGCGTCCGCGTCCTCGTCGGTCTCGGCGTCGGGCGACGCGTCGGCCGGCTCAGCGGTCTTGGTGACGTCGACCGCGGCCGCATCCTTCTTCGGTTCCGACGTCTCGGATCCGGTCACTTCCTCGTTCTCGGCGGCGTCCTCGGCCCCGGAGGCATCCTTCGCCCCGGCCGCGTCATCTGTCTTGGTAGCCATGCGACGCACCGTACGGACGCAGTCTGAGAGCCTCCTTAACGAAAGGCTCGCCACTCCGGCGCCAGCACGGACCAGACCTCCATGTCGTGGCGGATTCCCTGCCAGGGAAAGCTCTCCCGCAGCACGCCGTCCTTGGTGAACCCCAGGCGCGCGGCGGCGGCCTTGCTGCGCTCGTTGCGCGAGGAGACCAGCCACTCGATCCGGTGCATGCCGCGCTGGTCGACGGCCCAGTCGATGAGCTCGCGCGACGCCCTGTTGACCAGGCCGCGCCCGGCCGCCGACGGCTCCAGCCAGACGCCGATCTCACAGCCGTCGACGCCGGTGTCGAAGATCCGGAACAGGACGCCGCCGACCAGGGTGCCGTCCAGCCATATGCCGTACAGGCGCCCGGTGTCGGCCGCCTGCTTGTCGGCGTACGTCTGGAGCACGCCCCGCGCCGATTCGAGGTCCTTGGCCAGGACGGTCAGGGGCACATACGGCCCCGCGTACTCCCGCGCCCGTTCGACGTGCTCCAGGAACTCCTCGGCCTGCCACGGTTCGAGCGGCCTCAGTTCGGCGTTCTCACCCAGCGATGTTGCGAACATCCCGGTCTTCCACCCCGCTTGTGTCGTCTGCTGCGTCCCTCTGTCCGGGGATCTTGCCACGCGCGCCGTCTGCGTTCGAACGACATTCGGGCGGCTCGATGCTGATGCGCGGCAGCAGGCGGTCGAGGCCGCGCGGCAGCCACCAGTTGGCGCCGCCGAGCAGATGCATCAGCGCGGGTACGAGGAGTGTGCGCAGGACGAAGGCGTCGAGCGCCACGGCCGCGGCGAGGGCGATGCCGAACATCGCGATGACGCGGTCGCCGCTGAGCACGAAGGCGAGGAACACGGAGATCATGATGACGGCGGCGGAGTTGATCACCCGGCTGGTCTCGGCGAGGCCCACCCGCACGGCGCGCCGGTTGTCGCCGGTCTCCAACCACTCCTCGTACATCCGGCTGACCAGGAAGACCTGGTAGTCCATGGAGAGGCCGAAGAGGACGGACACCATGATCACGGGCAGGAACGGCTCGATCGGCCCGGCCCTGCCGAGGCCGAGCAGTTCGCTCCCCCAGCCCCACTGGAAGACCGCGACGACGACGCCGAAGGCGGAGGCGACCGCCGCGACGTTCATCACGGCGGCCTTGAGCGGGATGCCGATCGAGCGGAAGGCGAGCAGGAGCAGGACGCAGCCGAGGCCGATGACCACGCCCACGAAGAGCGGCAGCTTCTCGACGATGACCTCGGCGAAATCGTCGTAGCTCGCGGTCACGCCGCCGACCCGCACGTCCAGGGAGCTGCCCGCCTCTGCCTTCGGCAGGACGTCGTCGCGCAGTCGGTCGACGAGCGCGCTGGTCGCCTGCGACTGGGGTGCGGAGTCGGGGACGACGGTGAGGAAGGCCGTGCGGCCGTGTCCGTCGTACGTCACCGGGCTCACGGAGTCGACACCCTCGGTCGTCCGCAGCACCGTGCCGAGGCCGTCGAGCGCGATGCGGTCACCGGCGCCGTAGACCTCGCTGACCAGCGTCAGGGGGCCGTTGACGCCCGGCCCGAAGCCCTCGGCGAGGAGGTCGTAGGCCTGCCGGGTGGTGGCCTTCTCGGGGTTGTTGCCCTGGTCGGAGGTGCCCAGATGCAGGGTGAGGGTGGGCAGCGCGAGCACGGCCATGACGAGGACGGCGAGGGCGCCGAGCAGCTTCGGCCGGCGCTCCACGAAGGCGGCCCAGCGGGCGGCGAACCCGGTCGGCAGCTCCGGCCGGGGCCCGTGCTCGGCGAGGCGGCGCCGCTCACCGCGGCTGAGAGCGCGCGGGCCGATGAGGGACAGCAGCGCGGGGAGCAGCGTCACGGCGGCGGCGACCGTGAGGACGACGGTCAGCGAGGCGGCGATCGCGACGCCGTTGAGGAAGCCGAGCCGCAGGATGAGCATGCCGAGCAGGGCGATGCAGACGGTGGCGCCCGCGAAGACGACGGCGCGCCCGGTGGTGGCGACGGCACGCTCGGCGGCGACGGCCACGGGCAGGCCCCGTTTGAGGCCCTTGCGGTGCCGGGTGACGATGAACAGGGCGTAGTCGATCCCGACGCCGAGGCCGATCAGGGTGCCCAGCATCGGTGCGAAGTCCGCGACGGTCATGACATGGCCGAGCAGCACGATCCCCGCGTACGCCGTGCCGACGGAGACCAGGGCGGTGGCTATCGGCAGCGTGGCCGCGGCGAGCGAGCCGAAGGCGAGGAAGAGCACGACGGCGGCGACGGCCACCCCGACGATCTCGGCGACCTGGGCGCTCTTGAACTCGGTGAGCCCGATGGCGGTGCCGCCGAGCTCGACCTGGAGAGCGGAGGATTCGGCGCCCTCGGCGATGTCGACGACCCGCCGGGCGTCGGCCTCGGCGATGTCGTCGGCCTGCTCGCGGAAGGTGACGGTGGCGTAGGCGGTGCGGCCGTCCTCGCTGATCCGCCCGGCCCCCTTGTCACCGTAGGGGCCGGCCACCGAGGCCACGGCGGGCAGTGCGGCGATGTCGTCGAGGGTGTCGGACATGGCCTGTTCGACGTCGGCCGCGCGCACGGAGGTGCCGGGTCCGGTGCGCCAGACGACGGTGTCGCTGTCACCGCCGAGCCCGTGGAACCCCTTGTCCAGGAGCTGCGTCGCGCGGCCGGACTCGGTGCCGGGGACCTCGTAGTCGTTCGAGTACGCGCTCCCCGCGACGGCTGCGGCCGCCGCCGTGGAGCCGAGGGCGAGCAGCCAGAGCAGAACGACGACAAGGCGGTGCCTGACGCACCAGCGGGCAAGTGCTGCCACGGACCGGCTCCCTGGGTGTTTTGTTGATCTTCACCGGGAACAGCGGCGTACAGCCGGATACAGCCCGCAAAGAACACATGAGCGGCGACACGCTCGCCTCGGCCACTTTGGCAGCCTTTGATGATCCTTGGTCCGTTTCGTGGCCTGACTCACAAGAGCCCCCAAGGGCCCAAAAGGTGCGCGGCGGCCTCACGGCCCACTCCGCGCACCCGCGCCGGGCGTCAGCCCGAGACGCTCGCGCGTCCGTTCTCGATGTGGCCCATGAGCCGGCGGCGGAACGCGGTGTCGGAGTCGGCGGTGACCTCCACGTCGTACCAGCCGTGCTCGTCGTCGGTCCGCCAGGCGAGGGTGCGGCTGTTGCCGGACCTGACGCGGACGGTCCGCGTCCGGGACCTGACGTCGTCCTCGTCCACGTATCCGAGCGGCTTGACCGTGAAGACGAGTTCCCCGCGGCCCCGGTTGGCCAGCGTCAGGTGGATCTCGCGGCGGGTGATCGCGGAGGTGAGCCGCGCGCCGCCCTCCTCGCTGCCCGTGAACTCGCGCCGGAAGCCGTTCGGTCCGGTGACGGTGAAGTCGTAACGGCCGCCGGTCACCGGGACGGTCCAGGAGCCCTTGCGCACGACGTCCTGGTGCTGCGGGGCCGTGAACTCGCCCGCGTAGGGGTAGAGCGCGAAGTGCGCGCTGGAGCGGCCGCCGTTGCGCAGCCGCACGGCGAGCTCGCCGTTCTCGCCCGGCCGCGCGTCCGCGTCGGGCTGGTACGGCAGCGGGCGGGCGCGGCGGACGCCGGGCTCCTGGACGGGCATGGCCTGCACCTGCGGCGGCTTCGGGGCCCATCGGCCGCTGAACGCCGGGATGGGCCCCGGCTGCTCGATGCCGGGCGCGCGGTGGGCTTGCCGGAAGTCGAAGGCGCCGGTGAGGTCGCCGGTGACCTTGCGGCGCCAGGCGCCGATGTTGGGCTCCTTGACGCCGGTCCACCTCTCCAGGAAGCGCACGACGGAGGTGTGGTCGAAGACCTCGGAGCTGACGTAGCCGCCGACGGTCCACGGCGAGACGACGAGCATCGGCACGCGTACGCCGAGCCCGGTCGGCCTGCCGTTCCAGCGCTCGGCCCGCTCCGCCTCGGAGTCGCCGCCGGGGACGGGCGGCGGGACGTGGTCGAAGAAGCCGTCGTTCTCGTCGTAGTTGATGAAGACGGCGGTACGGCGCCACACCTCGGGGTTCTTGGCGAGCGCGTCGAGGACCTTGTAGACGATGGTCGCGCTGTGGACCGGCGAGGAGACGCTGGGGTGCTCGGAGTCGAGCGCGGAGGGCACCAGGTACGTCACCTTCGCGAGCCTGCCGTCGGCGACGTCCTCGGCGAACTTCTGCGCGAGCGTGCCGGTGGGCACGCGCCGCAGCCCGCGCTCGAAGAGGGACCGCTCGCGCTTGTCGAGGGTGCGGACGCCGTCCTCCAGGTCGGCCAGCAGTCGCGCGCGCTTGGTCTCGTCCTTGGCGTCGCGCACCTTGGCGTAGAAGGCCTCCATGTAGGTGAGGCCGGTCTTGGCGAGCACCTTGCGGGCGATGGCCTTGAAGGTGGTGAAGAACTCGATCTGGTTGTCGGTGAAGTTCTCCCACTCCGTGTACGTGCGCCAGCTCACGCCGGCCTTCTCCAGGCGCTCGGCGTACGTGCCCCAGCCGTAGCCGGGGTGGGTGCCCTCGGCGTAGGCGTCGTTGTCGACGGCCCGCTCGCCGCCCGCCTCGTAGCCGGTCTTGCCGCTCCACAGGTGGTTGCGGTTGGGGCTGGTGGAGGTGTGGATGGAGGAGTGGTAGGCGTCGCAGACGGTGAAGGTGTCGGCGAGTTCGTAGTGCAGGGGGAGGTCGTCGCGCGTGTAGTACGCCATGGTCGCCGCGGTCTTGGCGGTGATCCAGCCGTCCATCCAGCCGTCGTGCCAGGCCTTGGCGCCGCCGTTCCAGGAGTGGTCGAGCGCGCCGATGTACTGGAGGTCCTTCTTCTGCGTCTCGGCGGCCTGCCGGACGGGGAAGGGCAGGACCGTGCGGAGCCCGTCGGGCTGCTCGAAGACGGACTTCCCGCTCGGCAGCCGGATGGCGTTGCGGTCGCCGAAGCCGCGTACGCCGCGCAGGGAACCGAAGTAGTGGTCGAAGGAGCGGTTCTCCTGCATGAGGATCACGACGTGCTCGATCGAGTCGAGACCGCCGTGGCCCTTCGGCGGCCCCTGCGCGAGCGCCTGCTGAAGCGAGGGCGGCAGGAAAGAACCGACGGCGGCGGCGCCGAACGCGCCTCCGCCGACCGCCATCAGACGTCTGCGCGATATCTCCGGAGTCACGTATGACCTCCCTGTGGTCCTGGCCGACAGTCAATGGTTCTCTGCTGATCCATTTGATCTGTACGGCGGGGACGCTAGTGACGTCCGGTTTCGATGTGAAGTCCGTGGACCGAAGTCGAAGTGAACGTCCAAAAGGTGTCGCGCGCGTGGGCGTTGGCGCGTGGGCGTCGGCGCGTACGCCACAGGGGCGGCGCACCCTGTACGGGTGCGCCGCCCCTGTGGCGTACGGCGGGCCGGGCGGTCAGCTTTCGCTGACGTCAGCCCTCGCTGACGCCCAGCTTGTCGAGGATCAGCTCCTTGACGCGGGCCGCGTCGGCCTGGCCACGGGTGGCCTTCATGACCGCGCCGACCAGGGCGCCCGCGGCGGCGACCTTGCCGCCGCGGATCTTGTCCGCGACGCCCGGGTTGCCTGCGATGGCCTCGTCGACGGCGGCCGTGAGCGCGCCCTCGTCCGAGACGACCTTCAGACCGCGCTTCTCGACGACCTCGTCCGGCGTGCCCTCGCCCTTCAGGACACCCTCGATGACCTGGCGGGCCAGCTTGTCGTTCAGGTCACCCTTGGCGACGAGCTCGGTGACCCGGGCGACGTGCTCCGGGGTGATCGGGAGCGAACCGAGCTCCACGCCCTGCTCGTTGGCGTGCCGGGCCAGCTCGCCCATCCACCACTTGCGGGCCGACGCGGCGTCCGCGCCCGCGTTGACGGTGGCGACGATCGGGCCGATGGCGTCGGCGTTGAGGATCGACTGCATGTCGTGCTCGGAGACGCCCCACTCCTCGCGGAGCCGGTTGCGGCGCACCCGCGGCAGCTCCGGGAGGCCGGCGCGCAGCTCCTCGACCCACTCGCGGGACGGGGCGACGGGCACCAGGTCCGGCTCGGGGAAGTAGCGGTAGTCCTCGGCGTTGTCCTTGATGCGGCCGGACGTCGTGGAGCCGTCTTCCTCGTGGAAGTGCCGGGTCTCCTGGACGATCGTGCCGCCGCCGTTCAGGACGGCGGCGTGCCGCTGGATCTCGAAGCGCGCCGCGCGCTCCACGGAACGGAGCGAGTTGACGTTCTTCGTCTCCGAGCGCGTGCCGAACTCCTCGCGCCCGTGCGGCCGCAGCGACAGGTTCACGTCGCAGCGCATCTGGCCCTTGTCCATCCGCGCCTCGGAGACACCGAGCGCCTTGATGAGCTCGCGCAGCTCGGCGACGTACGCCTTGGCGACCTCGGGGGCGCGCTCGCCGGCGCCCTCGATCGGCTTGGTGACGATCTCGATCAGCGGGATGCCGGCGCGGTTGTAGTCCAGGAGCGAGTGCGAGGCGCCGTGGATACGGCCCGTCGCGCCGCCCACGTGCGTGGACTTGCCGGTGTCCTCCTCCATGTGGGCGCGCTCGATCTCCACGCGGAAGACCTCGCCGTCCTCCAGCTGGACGTCCAGATAGCCGTTGAAGGCGATCGGCTCGTCGTACTGCGAGGTCTGGAAGTTCTTCGGCATGTCCGGATAGAAGTAGTTCTTCCGGGCGAAGCGGCACCACTCGGCGATCTCGCAGTGCAGCGCGAGGCCGATCTTGATGGCGGACTCGACGCCGATCTCGTTCACGACCGGCAGCGCGCCGGGCAGGCCGAGGCAGGTCGGGCAGGTCTGGCTGTTCGCCTCCTGCTTGAGCGTCGTCGAGCAGCCGCAGAACATCTTGGTCCTGGTGCCGAGCTCGACGTGGACCTCGAGGCCCATGACGGGGTCGTACGTCGCGAGGGCTTCCTCGTACGACACCAGGTCAGTAGTGACAGTCACGGTGAAACTTTCCCTCTCAGCCCAGCAGGACGTCGTCGTCGCCGAGACGCTTCAGCTCGCGCAGGAGCAGCGCGACGCCGGTGACGATGGCGGCAGCGGAGACAGCGGCGTCCACGAGACGGAGCGTGTCGTGGTCGTAGCGGGCCTTCTTGGCCTGCTTCAGCACGGACACCGCGCCGAACGCGGTGGTGCCGATCGACAGGTACGTACCGGTCCGGGACTTCTTGAAGCCCTTGGCCTTGTTCAGTGCGCTCACAGCGACGGTGCCTCCTCCAGCAGCGGGTGCCCCCACCTTTCCACGAAGGCGGCCTCGACGGCTGCTCCGACCTTGTAGAGACGGTCGTCCTTCATGGCGGGGGCGATGATCTGCAGTCCGACGGGCAGGCCGTCCTCCGGCGCGAGGCCGCAGGGCAGCGACATGGCGGCGTTGCCCGCCAGGTTGGTCGGAATGGTGCACAGGTCGGCCAGGTACATGGCCATCGGGTCGTCGGCGCGCTCACCGATCGGGAAGGCGGTGGTCGGGGTCGTCGGGGAGACGATCACGTCGACCTGCTCGAAGGCCTTCTCGAAGTCCCGCGTGATGAGGGTGCGGACCTTCTGGGCACTGCCGTAGTACGCGTCGTAGTAGCCGGAGCTGAGCGCGTACGTGCCGAGCATGACGCGGCGCTTGACCTCGTCCCCGAAGCCGGCCTCGCGGGTGAGCGCGGTGACGTCCTCGGCGGACTTCGTGCCGTCGTCGCCGACGCGCAGGCCGTAGCGCATGGCGTCGAACCGGGCGAGGTTCGAGGAGCACTCGGAGGGCGCGATCAGGTAGTACGCGGACAGGCCGAGGTCGAAGGACGGGCAGTCCAGCTCGACGACGGTCGCGCCGAGCGACGTGAGCAGCTCCACGGCCTCGTTGAACCGCTGGACGACACCGGCCTGGTAACCCTCGCCGGAGAACTGCTTCACGACGCCGACGCGCATGCCCTCGACGCTGCCGTTGCGCGCGGCCTCGACGACCGCGGGGACCGGGGCGTCGATGGACGTCGAGTCGAGCTCGTCGTGGCCGGCGATGGCCTCGTGCAGGAGGGCCGCGTCCAGGACGGTGCGGGCGCAGGGGCCGCCCTGGTCCAGGGAGGACGAGAAGGCCACCATGCCGTAGCGCGAGACGCCGCCGTAGGTGGGCTTGACGCCGACCGTGCCGGTGACGGCGGCGGGCTGGCGGATGGAGCCGCCGGTGTCCGTGCCGAGGGAGAGGGGCGCCTCGTAGGCGGCGAGGGCGGCGGCGGAGCCGCCACCGGAGCCGCCGGGGATACGGGTGAGGTCCCAGGGGTTGCCGGTGGGGCCGTACGCGCTGTTCTCGGTGGAGGACCCCATGGCGAACTCGTCCATGTTGGTCTTGCCGAGGATGACGAGGTCGGCGGCCTTCAGGCGCTTGGTGACGGTCGCGTCGTACGGCGGGATCCAGCCCTCGAGGATCTTGGATCCGACCGTGGTCGGGATGCCCTCGGTGGTGAAGATGTCCTTGAGCGCGACGGGGACGCCGGCCAGCGGGCCGAGCTTCTCGCCCTTGGCGCGCTTGGCGTCGACGGCGCGGGCCTGCGCGAGGGCGCCCTCGCGGTCGACGTGCAGGAAGGCGTGCACCTTCTCGTCGACGGCGTCGATGCGGGCCAGGTGGGCCTCGGTGACCTCGACGGCCGTGAGCTCGCCGGAAGCGATCTTCGCGGCGATCTCGGCGGCGGTGAACTTGATGATGTCCGTCATGTTCTTAGTCCTCCCCCAGGATCTGCGGCACCTTGAAACGCCGCTGCTCCTGGGCCGGGGCGCCAGAGAGCGCCTGCTCGGGGGTGAGCGACGGACGGACCTCGTCCGCGCGCATGACGTTCGTCAGCGGCAGCGGGTGCGAGGTCGGCGGTACGTCTTGGTCGGCGACCTCGGCGACGCGGGCGACCGCGCCGATGATGTCGTCGAGCTGTCCGGCGAAGTGGTCGAGCTCCTCGGCCTTCAGCTCCAGACGTGCAAGGCGGGCGAGGTGGGCGACCTCCTCGCGCGTGATGCCAGGCATGCGGCGATCCTCAGGGGTGAGTGTGCGGGTTGTGACCCCAATCCTATGGGGCGGGGTGGCGTGGCCGTTAAACGGTTTCCCCGACGGGTTCCGCGGGGGCGGCCGACCGGTCCAGCCGGCCGAGGCTCCGAGGCCCGGGCGTGCCTGACCGCGGGGGTGGCGGATGCTGGGCGTGGCTGGTCGGCGGCGGGTGTCGGGGGCGGGCCAGGGGTCAGTTCACCACGTGGTCCGAGGGCTGCTCCGCCTCGGAGCCGTCGGCCGAGGCCAGCGCCGCTGCCTCCGCCGCCACGTCCACGGGCCGGCGCCAGCCCCGTGAGCCCCGCGCCCGCAGCCACGCGGTCGTCTCCTCCGGGGGCATTGCCGCGGCCACCAGCCACCCCTGCACCGCGTCGCAGCCGAGGTCACGCAGCCGCTCCCACGTCTCGTCGTCCTCGACGCCCTCGGCGACCACGAGCAGCCCGAGGGAGTGCGCGAGGTCCACGGTGCAGCGGACGATCTCCGCGTCCTCGTTGTCCACGGCAAGCCGGGCCACGAAGGACCGGTCGATCTTCAGCTCGCTCACGGGCAGCCGCCGCAGATGCACCAGCGAGGAGTACCCCGTACCGAAGTCGTCCAGGGACATCTTCACGCCGTGCCCGGTGAGCCCGGCCAGCGTGTCCGCGGCGCGCTGCGGGTCCTCCAGGAGCACGTGTTCCGTTATCTCCAGCTGGAGCGCCCCCGCGGGGACCCCGTGCCGGGCGAGGCGGGCCGCGACGGCTCCGGCGAAGCCGGGGGTGTGCACGTCACGCGGCGAGACGTTGACCGCGACGGGGACCTTGAGACCCATCGCCTGCCACTTCGCGACCTGGCCGAGGGCCGTCTCCAGGACGTACTCCGTCAGGTGCGGCATCAGCCCGGAGGACTCGGCGATGGCGATGAACTCGTCCGGCGGCACCTTGCCGCGCTCCGGATGCACCCAGCGCACCAGCGCCTCCAGGCCCGCCACCTTGCCGTCGAAGCGGACCTTCGGCTGATAGTGCAGCTCCACGTCGCCCGCGTCGAGGGCCCGCCGCAGGTCGCCGAGGAGGCCAAGGCGGTCGGGGGTGTTGGAGTCCCGCTTCGACTCGTACACCTCGACGCCCGTGCGGTCCCGCTTCGCCTGGTACATCGCCACGTCCGCCCGCCGCAGCAGCCCCTCCGCGTCCACCGCGTGGTCCGGGAAGACGGCGAGGCCCGCGCTGGCCTCCAGGACGAGGGTGAGGCCGTCGAGGTCGAGCGGCGAGCCGAGCGCGGCGACCAGTTGCCGCGCCACGCGCGTGGCGGACGTCGTGGAGTCGGCGATGGGCAGCAGTACGGCGAACTCGTCGCCGCCGAGCCGGGCCGCCTCTGCGCCACGCGGCAGCGCGAGCCGCAGCCGGTCCGCTATCTGTAGCAGCAGCCGGTCCCCCGCCAGGTGGCCGAGCGTGTCGTTCACCGAACGGAAGCGGTCCATGTCGATCAGCATCAGTGCCGCGCGCGCCCCGATCCGCTCGGCGTCGTCCAGGGCCGTCCAGGTCCGCTCCAGGAGCCACTGCCGGTTCGGCAGGCCGGTCAGCGGGTCGCGGAGCTGCTCCTCGGCCCGGGCGCGGGCGATCCACAGGGTGGAGTCGAGGGCGACGAGCGGGATCGCGAAGAGAGGCAGCAGTATCGGCAGGGAGATGGCCACCACGCATATCAGCGGGGCGATGCCGAGCAGCGCGATGCCGAGAAGTCCCTGCCGGACCAGGGCCGTTCGGGTGACGGTCGGCAGCGCGCCGGTGCGGGGCGCGTGCACGTACCAGAGCAGGACGCGGGTGACCACGAGGTACGCCACGGCGACCAGGGCCACTTCGGGCGCGGTGTACAGGTCCCAGGTCTCGGGCCGCCAGGGCGAGCCGGGCGTCGGTGCCGTACCGAAGGCGGCCATGGTGAGCGCGCCCGTGCCGATGCCGATGATGTCGACCGCGCCGTGCAGGATGCCCTGGCGCCAGCGGTGTCTGCGCGCGACGCCGACCAGGACGACGACGGTGAGGCTGACCATGCCGGCGGGCATCCAGCCGTACAGCAGCAGTACGGCGACGGTGAGCGCGCCGCCGGAGCCCGTGCCGCCCCACCAGCGGTCCCTGCCGAGGGCGACGAGGTGGCCGACGATGAGGCCGGTGAGGATGGCGAGCGCCCAGCCCGCCGTGCCGGAGGGAAAGATCGCGTGGCCGCCCGCGAGTGCCTGGAAGAACCCGGCACCGAGCAGGAACGTGGCCGCCGTGACGACCAGGACGGGCAACAGCGGCCAGGGCTCGCGGGGTTCGTGCGCGCCCGGGTCGCCCGCCAGGACGGTGTTCTCGGTGCCCCGCGCGGGAGCGGAGGTCCACGCCCGCTCGCGGGGCTCGATGACCGTGCTCAGCCTGCCCGCCGTGCTTCCCGCCACGGCTGTGCCCGGCGGGCCCGTACCGGTGGCCGGTCCCGTACCGGTCACCGGTGATGTGCGGCGGCCCCGCAGCCAGGTGCTCGGCGCGCGCCACTGGCGCGCGCGCAGCCGTGAGTCCGGGGCGGCGCTTTCGGTCGGTTCCATTCCCGTCCCTCTCACAGCCGGCGGTGCCCACGCCCTGTGGACTCGGCCTGGTGTCGGCCGCGTCCGGTTCTTCCGTCCCCACGCTCCTGACGAGTGGAGGGTTGCTTCTTCACCCGTTCCGAGTAGGGGATGCCCCCTTCCAAGCTCTCTGATGAGCAGGAGATACCCCGTTCGCAGCGGGGCACGGCAGGCGCACACCTCAACAGTAGGCCGCAGAAGGCTTCCACGGGCAGCGGTCGACCACGGTTGCCCGAATGCGACCCGGCCACCCGTATGCATCTGGTATGCGCCGAACGGGTGGCCTTCAACCGCTACTCCTCGGTCGGAAGCGCGACTTCCCGCGCCGCGTCCGGTCCTTGTTCCAGCAGGACGGCGAAGCCGGCCCCGTCGAGAACCGGAACCTTCACCTGCATGGCCTTGTCGTACTTGGAACCCGGGTTCTCCCCCACGACGACGAAGGAGGTCTTCTTCGAAACGGAACCGGTCACCTTGGCGCCCCGGGTCTGAAGTGCCTCTTTCGCGCCATCTCGGGTGTAGTGCTCAAGCGTTCCGGTGACGACGACCGTGAGGCCCTCCAGGGGGCGGGGGCCCTCGTCCTCGCCGCTCGACTCCTCCTCCATGCGCACCCCGGCCGCCCGCCACTTGCGGAGGATGTCGCGGTGCCACTCCTCGGTGAACCACTGTTTGAGGGAGGCCGCGATGGTCGGGCCGACGCCCTCCACCCCGGCCAGCTCCTCCTCCGTGGCCTGTTCGATGCGGTCGATGGAGCGGAACTCGCGGGCCAGCGCCTCGGCGGCCACCGGGCCGACGTGCCGGATCGAGAGCCCCGTGAGGACGCGGGCGAGCGGTCGCTCCTTGGCCGCCGCGATGTTCTCCAGCATGGCGAGGGTGTTCTTCTTCGCCTCGCCCTGCTGGTTGGCGAAGAAGGTGACGACCTTCTCCTCGCCGGTCTTGGGGTCGCGCTTGGGCAGCCCGGAGTCCTGGTCGAGGACGTAGGACTTGATGGGGAGCAGCTCCTCGACCTTGAGGTCGAAGATGTCGCCTTCGTCGAGGATCGGCGGCTCTGCGGGCTCCAGCGGCCTGGTCAGGGCCGCGGCGGCGACATAGCCGAAGTTCTCGATGTCGAGGGACTTGCGCCCCGCGAGGTAGAAGAGGCGCTCGCGCAACTGGGCGGGACACGACCGGGCGTTGGGGCAGCGGAGGTCGATGTCGCCCTCCTTCATGGGCCGCAGCGCCGTCCCGCACTCGGGACACTCGGCGGGCATCTCGAACTCCCGCTCGGTGCCGTCCCGCAGGTCCACGACGGGGCCGAGGATCTCCGGGATGACGTCGCCCGCCTTGCGCAGGACGACCGTGTCGCCGATGAAGACGCCCTTCTTCTTCACCACTTCCTGGTTGTGCAGGGTGGCGAACTCGACCTCGGAGCCCGCGACGGTGACCGGCTCGACCTGGGCGTACGGCGTGACGCGGCCGGTGCGGCCGACGCCCACGCGGATGTTGATCAGCTTGGTGTTGACCTCCTCGGGCGCGTACTTCCACGCGATGGCCCAGCGCGGGGCGCGCGAGGTGGAGCCGAGGCGGCCCTGGAGCGGGATCTCGTCGAGCTTGACGACGACACCGTCGATCTCGTGCTCCACGGAGTGACGGTGCTCCCCGAAGTACGCGATGAAGTCCCGGACGCCCTGGAGGCCGTCGACGACCTTGTTGTGCTGGGCGGTGGGCAGACCCCACTCGCTCAGCAGGTCATAGGCGTGGCTGAGGCAGTCGATGTCGAAGCCCTCGCGGGCGCCGATGCCGTGCACGACCATGTGCAGCGGGCGCGTGGCAGTGACGCGCGGGTCCTTCTGGCGCAGGGAACCGGCCGCCGCGTTGCGGGGGTTGGCGAAGGGCTTGTCGCCCGCCTCGACCAGGCGGGCGTTGAGCTCCTCGAACTTCTCCATCGGGAAGAAGACCTCGCCGCGGATCTCCACCAGGTCCGGGACGCGGTCCCCCTTGAGGCGCTCGGGGATGTCCGTGATCGTGCGGACGTTCGGCGTGATGTCCTCGCCGGTGCGGCCGTCGCCGCGGGTGGCGGCGCGGGTCAGCCTGCCTTTCTCGTACGTCAGGTTGACCGCGAGGCCGTCGACCTTCAGCTCGCACAGGAAGTGGTACCCCGGCGCGCCCACGTCCTTGGCGACGCGGTCCGCCCAGGCGGCGAGCTCCTCGTCGTCGAAGGCGTTGTCGAGGGAGAGCATGCGCTCGCGGTGCTCGACCGCCGTGAACTCCGTCTCGTACGCGCCCGAGACCTTCTGGGTGGGCGAATCCGGCGTACGGAGCTCCGGGTGCTCCTCCTCCAGGGCCTCCAGGGAGCGCAGCAGCTTGTCGAACTCCGCGTCGCTGACGACCGGTTGGTCCTTCACGTAGTACCGGAAGCGGTGCTCCTCGATCTGTTCGGCCAGCTGGGCATGCTGATCCCGTGCCTCGGCGGGCACAGAGCCTTGCTGTTCGACAGCCACCGTTTCGTCCTCCCGTTACGTCATACCCAATTACTCAGGGTTGTCTGCGAGCGATCTCGCCGCCCGGACGCAGTGGGCGAGCGCCTCGCGTGCGTACGCGGGAGACGCCCCCGCGAGTCCGCACGACGGGGTGACGGCGACCGACTCCGCGAGCGATCCCGGATTCAGCCCCAGCCTGCGCCACAGCGTCCTGACACCCATGACGCTACCGGCAGGGTCTGACAATCGGCCGTCCACGCCCGGCACGACACCGGCGAGGAACCGCGTGCCGGCCTCGACCGCCTCACCGATCGCCTCGTCGTCACGCTCGGTGAGCAGCGAGAAGTCGCAGGAGATCGCGGCGGCCCCGGCGCGGCGCAGGAGCGCGAACGGGACGTCGGGCGCGCAGGAGTGGACGACCGTGGCCCCCTCGCCCTGGACGGCGAGGACGTCGCGCAGGGTGCTCTCGACGGCCTGCCGGTCCACGGCCCGGTGGGTGCGGTACTCGCTCGCCGTCTTGACCTGTCCGCGCAGCACCGGCATGAGCGAGGGCTCGTCGAGCTGGAGCACCACCTGGGCGCCCGGCACCCTGCGGCGTACGTCGGCGAGGTGCTCGCGCAGGCCTTCGGCGAGCGATCCGGCGAGGTCGCGGCAGGCGCCGGGGTCGGAGAGCGCGGCCTGGCCGTTCCTGAGCTCAAGGGCGGCGGCGAGCGTCCACGGGCCGACGGCCTGGATCTTCAGCGGGCCCTCGTACCCCTGGGTGAACTCCTCCAGGGCGTCGAGGTCCTCGCCGAGCCAGGCCCTGGCCCGCCGGGTGTCCCGGCCTGGACGGTCGCCGATCCGCCAGCCGCTGGGCTCCACGCGCGCGTACAGGTCGACGAGCATTCCCGCGGTACGGCCGATCATGTCGGCGCCGGGACCGCGCGCGGGCAGTTCGGCGAGGAACGGGATGCCCTGCTCGGGCCCCCCGAAGCTGCCGGTGACGGTTCTTGCGGCCTCGCGGGCGTCGCCGCCCGGCATGGACCCGACGCCGGTCGCCGGGCCCCAGTCGAACGTGTTCATCGTCCCGGCCGCACCGTCAGGTCGTTGACCTCCGCGTCGCGCGGCAGGTCCAGGGCCATGACGATCGTCGTGGCGACCGACTCGGGGTCGATCCAGCGGGAGGCGTCGTACTCCTTGCCCTCCTGCTGGTGGACCTTGACCTGCATGGCGCTCGCGGTGCGGCCCGGGTAGACCGAGGTGACCCGGACGCCGTTGCCGTGCTCCTCCTGGCGCAGGGAGTCGGCGAGGGCCTTCAGGCCGTGCTTGGAGGCCGCGTAGGCCGACCACTCGGGGCTCGCGCTGAGGCCCGCGCCCGAGTTGACGAAGACGACGTGGCCCTGCGCGAGACGCAACTGGGGCAGGAAGTGCCGGGTCAGCTCGGCGGGGGCGATGAGGTTGACGTTGAGCTGGTGGCGCCAGGTCTTGGGGGTGAGCTCGCCGACCGGGCCGAGGTCGACGACGCCCGCGATGTGCAGCAGGGAGTCCACCTGCTCGGGCAGCGACTGGTGCCCGAAGGCCCAGGAGAGCTTGTCAGGGTCGGAGAGGTCGCCGACGAGCGTGCGCGCGCCGGGGAACTCGGCGGCGAGCTCCTTGGCGCGGCCCGCGTCCCGCGCGTGCAGGACGAGGTCGTCGCCGCGTGTGTGCAGACGGCGGGCGACGGCCGCGCCGATGCCGGAGCCCGCCCCGGTGATCACATGTGTTGCCATACCCGCCATGCTCGCATCACCGGATGCCTTGTGTTTCCTCCAGGTAGGCCAGCGCGCCTGCGGGCTCCTCGGCGAAAAAGACCAGGTCGGTCAGTGGGAGGGGCAGGAAACCCTCGTCCTCCATGCGCCGGAACTGCTCCTTCAGGCCGTCGTAGAAGCCCTCGGAGTTGAGCAGGACGACGGGCTTGGTGTGCTTGCCGTGCTTCTTCAGCTCAAGGATCTCCGTGGCCTCGTCGAGCGTGCCGGTGCCGCCCACCATGATCACGATCGCGTCGGCCTTGGCCAGGAGCAGCGCCTTGCGCTCGGCGAGGTCACGCGCGATCACCATTTCGTGGGGCTCGGAGACGGCCCGGGCCCTGTCGGCGAGAAAATCGACGGAGACACCGACGAGCCGCCCTCCCGCCTGGTCCACCCCGTCGGCCACGACCTTCATCAGGCCGCTCTCGGATCCGCCCCAGACCAGCGTGTGCCCGCCCTTGCCGAGCAATTCGGCGAACTGGCGGGCGGGGCGGGTGTAGCGGTCGTCGAGGTCGGCGGCGGAGAGAAAGACGCAAATGTTCATGGACTCACGGTACGGTCCGGCACTGACAGGCCGCCCGCGTCCTTCGGGAAGAAGGCGGCTCCGGCGGGCGCTGACAGGGGAAGAGCACTCACCGAGGAGGCCGAGCAGTGACCGCAGGACACCGGATCACCATCGAGCAGGGCACCCACCACGTACGCGTGGTGCACGACGGGCAGGTCGTGGCGGAGAGCACCCGCCCCCTCCTGCTGCACGAAACGGGCTGCCCGGTGCGCTACTACCTCCCGCCGGAGGACGTACGCACCGCCCTCCTGTCCCCGTCGGAGACGCACACGTACTGCCCGTTCAAGGGAACGGCCTCCTACTGGTCGCTCCCCGGCGCGCCCGACACCGTGTGGGCCTACCCGCAGCCGAACCAGGAGGTGCCCGAGATCAAGGACCACTTCTGCTTCTACGACCCGGACGTCATCACGGAGCCGAAGCGGTAGCACGAGCCCGTCGTCCTCGCTCATCGCTCATCGCAGAAAAGTCCCGGCGACACGCCGTGCGATACGGCGTGTCGCCGGGACTTTCCTGCAATCCGCTTACTACACCGCGGCCGTCGACCGGTCCGTCGTCGCGATCGTCGCCGAGCCGACCACGCGCGTGCCGTCGTACAGCACGACGGCCTGGCCGGGGGCGACGCCGCGGACCGGCTCGGCGAACGAGACGCGCAGCTCCGCGCCGTCGATCAGCTCGGCGGTCACTTCCGTCTCGCCGCCGTGGGCCCGCAGCTGGGCCGTGTACGTGCCGGGGCCCTCGGGGGCCGCGCCGCACCAGCGGGGCTTGATGGCCGTCAGGGCCGTCACGTCCAGGGCGTCCAGCGGGCCGACCGTCACGGTGTTGTTCACCGGGGAGATGTCCAGGACGTAGCGGGGCTTGCCGTCGGGGGCGGGGGTGCCGATCCGGAGGCCCTTGCGCTGGCCGATGGTGTAGCCGTACGCCCCCTCGTGCGTGCCCAGGACCGTCCCCGACTCGTCCACGATGTCGCCCTCGGCCTTGCCGAGGCGGTTCGCGAGGAAGCCCTGGGTGTCGCCGTCGGCGATGAAGCAGATGTCGTGGCTGTCGGGCTTCTTCGCGACGGCCAGGCCGCGCGCCTCGGCCTCCGCGCGGATCTCCTCCTTGGTGGTGAGCGTGTCACCGAGGGGGAACATCGCGTGGGCGAGCTGGCGGTCGTCGAGGACCCCGAGGACGTAGCTCTGGTCCTTGGCCATGTCGGAGGCGCGGTGCAATTCGCGCGTGCCGTCCTCGTTCACGATCACCTTGGCGTAGTGGCCGGTGACGACCGCGTCGAAGCCGAGGGCGAGCGCCTTGTCGAGCAGCGCGGCGAACTTGATCTTCTCGTTGCAGCGCAGGCACGGGTTGGGGGTGCGTCCCGCCTCGTACTCGGCCACGAAGTCCTCGACCACGTCCTCGCGGAACCGCTCGGCGAGGTCCCACACGTAGAACGGGATGCCGATGACGTCCGCGGCACGGCGGGCGTCGCGCGAGTCCTCGATGGTGCAGCAGCCGCGCGCGCCCGTGCGGAACGACTGCGGGTTCGCCGAGAGCGCGAGGTGCACTCCCGTCACGTCGTGCCCCGCTTCGGCGGCCCGGGCGGCGGCGACGGCGGAGTCCACGCCTCCGGACATGGCGGCCAGGACGCGGAGGGGTCGCTGGGACGGCTGGGGGCGCTGCGGGGTCTCGGTCAAAGTCATAGCTCTAACAGAGTACGGGGCTCCGGGAACCGGAAGCCCGTGAGTAAGCGTTGACGATCATATGGGGGCAGAGACCGACAGTGGGAAGAAGCCGGGGCGCGGCGGCATCGACCGGCGCACCCTGCTGATCGGCGGCGCCGCGGCGGCCGTGGGCAGTGCGCTGCTCGCCAAGGACGAGCTGGGCCGGCTGTGGTGGCGGGTGCCCGGCGTGGACAAGAAGCGCAAGGAGGGCGAGGTCGACGCCAAGGGCGTCCAGTGGGTCGCGGCCTCGGACTACAACTGGCGGCGCGCGGACCGCCCCGACGACTTCGGCATCGACCGCGTGGTGATCCACGTGGTCCAGGGTGGGTACGACACGGCCCTGCGCGTCTTCAAGGACCCGGGCCACGGCGCCGCCACGCACTACGTGGTGCGTAAGGACGGGCACATCGCGCAGATGATCCGCGAGCTGGACGTGGCGTTCCACGCGGGCAACAAGAGCTACAACGAACGGAGCATCGGCATCGAGCACGAGGGCTTCGTGGACCAGAAGTCCTCTTTCACGGATGAGATGTACGCGGCTTCGGCGCGGCTCACCGCCGGGATATGCAGGCGGTACGACTTGCCCGTGGACCGGAAGCACATCGTCGGCCACGTGGAGGTGCCGGGCACGGACCACACGGACCCGGGCCCGCACTGGGACTGGGACCGGTACATACGCCTGGTGCGCGAGGCACGGGCCCGACCGGAGAAGCCGGCCCGCCCGAAGCAGGCCTAGCTGAGGCCCGCCGAGCGTGCGCGTTGCACTGCTGGGCCGATCGCCGCGGCCACCTCGTCGACTTCCGCCTTCGTCGACGTGTGGCCGAGCGAGAAGCGCAGGGTGCCGCGTGCCAGGTCGGGGTCGGTGCCCGTGGCGAGCAGGACGTGGCTCGGCTGGGCCACGCCCGCCGTGCACGCCGAGCCCGTGGAGCACTCGATGCCCTGAGCGTCGAGCAGCAGCAGGAGGGAGTCGCCCTCGCAGCCGGGGAAGGTGAAGTGCGCGTTGGCGGGCAGCCGGCCCCCGGGGGCCGGGTCGCCGCCGAGGATCGCCTCGGGGACGGCCGAGCGGACCGCCGCCACGAGATCGTCGCGCAGGGCCCCGATCTCGGCGGCGAACCGCTCCCGGCGCTCGGCGGCGAGTTCCCCCGCCACGGCGAAGGCGGCGATGGCGGGCACGTCCAGCGTCCCGGAGCGCACGTGCCGCTCCTGGCCGCCGCCGTGCAGCACGGGCACGGGGCTGTACTCACGGCCGAGCAGCAGCGCCCCGATCCCGTACGGGCCGCCGATCTTGTGCCCGGAGACGGTCGCCGCGGCGAGTCCGGACGCGGCGAAGTCGACGGGGATCTGGCCGTAGGCCTGCACGGCGTCGGCGTGCAGCGGGACGCCGAACTCCGCGGCGACGTCGGCGAGTTCGCGGACCGGCTGGATGGTGCCGATCTCGTTGTTGGCCCACATGACCGTCGCGAGGGCCACGTCGTCGGGGTTCCGCTCGATCGCCTCGCGCAGCGCGCCGGGGTGAACCCTGCCGTACGCGTCGACGGGGAGGTACTCGACGGTGGCGCCCTCGTGCTCGCCCAGCCAGTGGACGGCGTCGAGGACGGCGTGGTGTTCGACGGGGCTGGCGAGGACGCGGGTGCGGCTGGGCTCGGCGTCACGCCGCGCCCAGTACAGGCCCTTCACCGCGAGGTTGTCGGCCTCGGTGCCGCCGGAGGTGAAGACCACCTCGCTGGGCCGAGCGCCGAGCGACTCGGCGAGCGTCTCGCGGGCCTCCTCGACGGTGCGTCGCGCCCGCCGCCCCGCCGCGTGCAGCGAGGAGGCGTTGCCGGTGACGGCGATCTGCGCGGTCATCGCCGCGATCGCCTCCGGGAGCATCGGAGTGGTCGCTGCGTGGTCGAAGTAGGCCATGGTGCGCACGATTCTACGAGCCGTGCGGCACCCGGCGCCCCGCGGTGTCAGCCCGCGACGCCCCAGGACACGGTGCCGTCCATCGCGACGAGCGAGGCCAGGACGACCAGGTCGGCCACGCCGAGGCCCAGACCGAGCAGCGCGCGCCCCTTGCGGGCGGTGCCACGCCACAGGGCCATGCCCGCGAGGACGATCGCGGCGGGGCCGAGGAAGAGGTTCAGGACGAGCAGTCCGATCAGGCCGAGGACGAAGGAGGCGACGGCCATGCCGTCGGTGTCACGCCGGCCGGTGGACAGCGGGGCACGCTCGGTTGTCAGCTGCATGGTTCGACTCCTGGGAGGTGAGGTGGAGTACGGATCCGCGGTGATGCCCGGCTCAGCGCTCAGTGGTGCCCCGCGCGGCTGCGCTCGCGGATCGCGAAGATCACGAGCCAGACGCCGATGACGGCGGCGGCGACCAGGGTGACCGGCAGCGGGACGTGGGCCACGGAACCCATGGCGACACCCAGCAGAAGAAGGGCGGCGACAAGGAAGAGCATGAGATCCCTCTCGACTCGTTGAACCGATGCGGTGCGTCAGACGCGGTGCGTACAGACGCGGTGCGCATAGACGCGTGCGTCAGACGCAGTGCGCACAGACGCGGTGCGTACGGAAGCGTCCGTTCGGTGAACGATTGTGGTAACTACTGTTCACTGACTTCAGAGTACTCGCTGCCGCGCTTTCAAAACTCGGAGAACAGTTGTTAACTGCATGGCATGAGTCACACCCTCGGCGCCCGGCAGGCCCAGAAGCAGAAGACCCGGCAGGCTCTCATGGACGCCGCGCTCCAGCTCCTCGCCGAGCAGAGCCTCAGCAGCCTGGGCCTGCGTGAGGTCACCCGCGCCGTAGGCGTGGCCCCGACCGCCTTCTACCGGCACTTCCGCGACACGGCCGACCTGGGGGTGGCGCTCGTCGAGGAGGCGCTCAACAGCCTGCACACGGCGCTCACCGCACTGCTCGCCGCGACCGGCGAGCGCGTGGGTGACGACGACGGCGAGGAGCGCATAGCGGCCACCGTCGAGCTGATCGCCGCCTACGTCCGCGCCCACCCGGCCCATGTCCGCTTCATCGCCCGCGAGCAGCACGGCGGCGTACAGCCGGTGCGGGCCGCGATCCGCGGGCAACTCGCGCTCTTCGCCCAGGAGGTGAAGGAGCAGTTCGCCCGCGAGCCCGGGGCGGCCGGCTGGGCCGAGGACGATCTGCTGATGCTCGCCGGGATGTACGTCGACCACATGGTGATGACCGCCTCGGCGCTGATGGAGGCCGGGGACGACCCGGAGGCCGCCGCGCGCGTGGCGGTCACGGCGCGCCGGCAGCTCCGCCTCGTCAGCCTGGGCCGCCGCCACTGGCTGGACGAACGCCATGCGTAATGCCCTCGACTCTCCCGTAAGGGGCAACTAGCCTCTACGCTCATGACGATCGCGCGCGACACCTGGGCCCTCGACCGCACCTTCGCCGGCCCGACGGGCACCGTCCGCTGGGCGGCTCTCGGTCCCGCCGACGCTCCGCCCGTGGTCCTCGTGCACGGCACGCCCTTCTCGTCGTACGTCTGGCGGGGCGTCGCCCGTGCCCTCGCCGTCGAGCACCGCGTGTACGTGTGGGACCTGCCCGGATACGGCGCCTCGGAGATGCGGGACGGGCAGGACGTCTCGCTCGCGGCGCAGGGCCACGTGTTCACCGAGCTGCTGGACCACTGGGGCCTTGAGCGGCCCGCCGTCGTGGCCCATGACTTCGGCGGCTGCGTCGCCCTGCGCGCGCGACTGCTGCACGGCGCCCGCTACGACCGCCTCGCCCTCGTCGACGCGGTCGCCCTCGCCCCGTGGGGCACGGCCACCTACCGCCTCCTCGGCGCCAACTCCGGGGTGTTCGCGCAGCTCCCGCCCGAGCTGCACGAGGCGCTCGTGCGCGAGTACGTGGGTTCGGCGAGCCATCGCGGACTGCACCCCGCGGTGCTCGACCGCCTGGTGGAACCCTGGTGCGGCGAGGAGGGCAGGCCGGCGTTCTACCGCCAGATCGAACAGAACGACCAGCGCCACACCGACGAGATCCAGGGCAGATACGGCGAGCTCGACCTGCCGGTGCTGATCTGCTGGGGCGCGCAGGACACCTGGATTCCGCCGAGGTTCGGCCACCAGCTGGCCTCGGCGATCCCCGGTGCCGAGCTGCGGCTGATCGAGGGGGCGGGCCATCTCGTACAGGAGGACGCGCCCGCCGAACTCACCGCGGAGCTTGGCCGCTTCCTGCGGGGCCGGCGGTGACGGTGGGGGTGGCTGTGGGGGCGGCTGTGACTGTGGGGGCGTCCGGGGCGTACGGGTCCCGCCCGTACAGCCGGGTGACCGATGCCGCCGCTCGGGCGAGTTCGTCGCGCACCTCGGGTGGCGAGAGGACCTCGACGTTGTCGGCGAAGGGCAGCAGCATCCGTGCCTCGCCGGCCACTCCGTAGGCGAGGCGGACCGTCACCCACTCCCCCGCACTCTCGCCGTCACCCTCACCCTCATCGTCACCGTCACCGTCGAGGACTTCGGTGACCGCGTTCCCGTTCATCCGCAGGAACTGGTCGAAGCGGGTGCGCCGGACGCGGGCCGTCACGTCGATGCCGCCGGGGCGGTCCTCCACCCGGCGCTTCAACAGCGCCCATACGTCGGCGAGCTCGACGCCGGGGCGCCGGACGACCGGCATCTCGCTGAGGACCGCCGAGCGGATCCGGTCGGCGCGGAAGAGTCGCGGGGCACCGTCGAGGTCGGCGACGAGGTACCAGACCCCGGCCTTGGAGACGAGGCCGTACGGGTCGACGGTGTACTCCTTCGGCACGGCGTCGCCGCTGTGGCGGTAGCGCAGGCCGACGCGGCGGTCGGCGAAGACCGCGTCCCGCAGGACTTCCAGGTCGACGGTGGCCTCCGGCCCCCGCAGCCAGCGTGAGGCGTCGACGAGGATGCGGCGGCTGGTCACCTCGGCGGCGGGGCGGTGCGGTTCCGGCAGCGCGGCCATGACCTTGCGCAGTGCGGAGCCGAGCGCCGCGTCCAGGCCGAGCGCGGCGTGCGCCCCCTGGGCGGCGAGGACGAACAGGGCCCGCGACTCGTCGGCGGTCAGCCCCGTCACGTCGGTGCGGAACCCCGCGAGCAGTTCGATGCCGCCGTGCCGCCCGCGCTCGGCGTAGACCGGGACGCCGGAGGCGGAGAGGGCCTCCACGTCGCGGTAGATGGTGCGGACGGACACCTCCAGCCGCTCGGCGAGCTCGTGCGCGGGCACCCGCCCGCGCGTCTGGAGCAGCAGAATGATGGAGAGCAACCGGTCGGACTTCACCGGCCAAGGATCTCCCACGGCCAAGGATCCCCCACGGTCGCGGGGCCCCCGGAGCCCGCGCCCGTTGGCCACCCCCGCCGGCCACCCCCGTCGGCCATCCCCGCCGGGACCCCGTGGCTAGCTCAGGCGGACCCGTGCGAGCTGGCGGGACTGGGCGACCAGGCGGTTCTCGCTGTCCCAGACCTCCGCGTCCTCCTCCAGGAAGCCGCCCGCGAGGTTGCGCGTGGTGATCGCGACGCGCAGCGGTCCCGGGGCCGGGCGGTGGCGTACGTGCACCGTGAGCTCCACGGTCGGCACCCAGCCGGTCAGGCCCATCTCGAACGCGGTCGGCGGCAGCGCGTCCACCGCGAGCAGCAGCGAGAGCGGGTCCGCGTCCCGGCCGTCCGCCAGGCCGAACCAGGCCCGCATCTCACCCTTGCCGGACGGCTCACCGAGCGCCCAGCCGAGCGTGGCGGGGTCCAGCTTCAGGAAGAGGCGGTCGGCGATGGCCGAACTGCCGGGGACGGGCCGGTCGCCGGGAGCGTCCTGCGCGCCGAAGCACTGGTCCAGCGGCGGGATCGCGGGCGGCTCCGCGGTGGTGCGGACGTCCTCGGGGAGCGCGCCGAGGTCTCCGTACGAGGCGAGCACCCGGATCCGCTCGACCTCGCGGCCCTCCTCGTCGTACTGGAAGAGGGAGGCCTGCCCGGTGGAGAGCGTGCGCCCCGCGCGCACCACGTCCGTGCGGATCACGGCGGGGCCGGGGCTCGACGCGGTGAGGTAGTGCGCGGAGACGGTGAACGGGTCGGCGTGCGGCAGGGCGTCGGCGAGGGCGCGGCCGATGACGGCCAGGAGAAAGCCGCCGTTGACGGCGCTGATGATCGTCCACCCGGCGGAGAGGTCGATGTCGTACACGCCGGGTTCACGCCGGGTGACCGTGGTGTCGCGGTCGAACTCGCTGTCGCCGATGCTCGCGCGCACCGATGCGGGAATTGATGCTGCCGTTGCCATGACAGCAACGTACAACATGTGATTACTGAGCGGTAGCTTTCCCCGCCGCACCGCTTCCCGCGCACCGCACGCACCACACGAACCACAGGCACCGCGTACCCCTCACTCGCGGCGCGTCACGGCGTCTCCTCCACCTCCGGCTCCACCGCCGTCGAGCGGCGGTGCCAGGCCCGTGGCGCCCGCCAGTGGTAGCGCATCGCGAGGAGCCGGAGCGTGAACGCCGTCAGGATGGCGACGGTGGTGGTGAGGCCGGTGAGCTGGTCGTAGTGGATGCAGAGCGCGACCATCGCGGCGCCCACGATCGCGGGCACGGCGTACAGGTCCCGGTCCCAGCGGACCAGCGAAGGCACTTCGTTGGCGACGATGTCACGCAGCACGCCGCCGCCCACCGCCGTCATCAGCCCCAGGGCGGCCGACGCCGTGAGGCCGAGGCCGTAGTCGTAGGCCTTGGTCGTGCCGGTGACGCAGAACAGTCCGAGCCCGGCGGCGTCGAAGACGTTCACCGCGAGCTGGGTGCGCTCCACCTCCGGGTGGAGGAAGAAGACCAGGAGGGCCGCGAAGAGCGGGGTGATGAAGTAGCCGAGGTCGGTGAAGGCGGCCGGCGGGACCGCCCCGATGACCAGGTCGCGGAAGAGCCCGCCGCCCAGCGCGGTGACCTCGGCGAGCACGGCGATGCCGAAGACGTCGAAGTTCTTGCGCACGGCGAGCAGCGCGCCGGAGATCGCGAAGACGAAGATTCCCACGATGTCCAGCGCGTGCTGGACGGAGGGGGTGAACAGATCCTGGAGCACGCGCCATTCTTACCCGAGCGCCCCCCTGCCCCCTCCGCCCACCTCCCTGCCTCCTCTCCGCCCGCCTCCCTGCCTCCTCTCCACCCGCCTCCCCGCGCCCTCCCGCCCCCCTTCGCCGCGTATGTCGCCTAGCCGAGCGTCGGCTTTCCCTTGGTGAAGAGCCAGGTGCGGAAGAGCTGGTCGAGTTGTTCGCCGGAGACCTTCTCGGCGAGCCGGACGAAGTCGCCGGTGCTGACATTGCCGTACCGGTTCTGCTGCACCCAGGTCTTCAGGAGCCTGAAGAAGTCCTTGTCCCCGATGCGCTCGCGGAGCACCTGGAGCGTCATCGCGCCCCGCTGGTAGACGGCGGAGGAGAACATCGTGTCGCGCTGCGGGTCGCCGACGACGGTCTGCCAGAACGGGGAGTCGGCCGGGCGCGCCTCGTACGCGGCGACTAAGGCCTCGTGGGCGCTCGCGCGGCCCTTGTGCTCGTTCCAGAGCCAGGGGGCGTAGGTCGCGAAGCCCTCGTTGAGCCAGATGTCGCTCCATTTCTCGACCGTGACCGAGTCGCCGAACCACTGGTGGGCCAGCTCGTGGACGATCGTGCCCTCGGAGCGCACGGCCGAGTAGACCGGCTTGGTCTGGGTCTCCAGGGAGTACCCGGCCTGCGGGAAGTCGTCGACGATCGCGCCGGTCTCCTCGAAGGGGTAAGGACCGAAGACCTTCGACCAGTGGTCGGTGACCTCGGCCGTGACGCCGTACACGTCGACGTCGCTCGCCGGCAGCGCGGGGTCGATGGCCACGTAGATGGGCGTGCCTCCCGGGGTCTTCCCGGTCCGTACGTCGAACTTCCCGATGGTGGCGGTCGCGAGGTAGGTCGCCATCGGCTTCGACTCCCGCCAGTGGGCGACGGTGTGGCCGCCCTTGGTGGACGTGCCGACCAGGCGGCCGTTGGAGACGGAGGTCAGACCCTTGGGCGCCTTGACGCGGATGTCGAAGGTGGCCTTGTCCGAGGGGTGGTCGCTGGCCGGGAACCAGGTCGACGCGGCGTTGGGCTCGCAGGCCACGAAGACGCCGTCGGTGGTCTTCATCCAGCCGTACTCGGAGCCGAAGACGATGGGGCCGCCGAGGGGTTCGGGCACACCGCCGTAGGCGACGCTCACCTCGAACGTCCTGTTCTTGCGCAGGGCTTCGCGCGGCGTGACGCGGATCTCGTCGCCGTCGCGCGTGAAGTGGGCCCGTCTGCCGTTCACTTCGACACGTGTGACCCCCAGCTTCTGGAGGTCCAGGTGGAAGGACGACAGGTTCCGGGTGGCGCGCGCGGTGATCGTGGCGTGGCCGTCCAGGCGGTCGGTGTCCGGCTCGTAGGCGAGGTCGAGGGCGTAGTGGCGTACGTCGAAGCCGCCGTTGCCGAGCTTCGGGAAGTACGGGTCGCCGACGCCGTCGGAGCCGGGGTGGGGCGCGGGGGCGGCGGCGATCAGACAGAACGAGAGCGTCGCGGTCGCGAGTGCGCCCAGACGTGCCGAACGGGAGAGTGCCATGAGTCTTCCCTTCGAACGCGTTCCGATGGGGTGTCCGATGGAACGGACACGCAGACTCTGCACTCTCCCGTTAGGGCATGTACATGACCCGAAGCGCGTACTTTGCCCGGGTCAACTTGCTTTAGCCGTCGGTCGACTTCTGACCCTTGTCGGTCGACTTCTGACCCTTGTCCTTCGCGACGGGCGCCTCGGCAACCTCGGGCTTCGTGGCCTCCGGCTCCTCCGCCTTGGCGACCACCGTCACCACCTCGATCGCCTCCTTGGCGGCCGAGAGCAGCTTGGTGTCCTCGGGCGCCTGGTCGTCGGCGTTCTCCGGGTGGTGGCACGCCACCTGGTGCCCCGTGGCGAGCAGCGCCAGCGGCGGCTCCTTGGTCTTGCAGATCTCCGTCGCCTTCCAGCACCGCGTGTGGAAGCGGCAGCCGGTGGGCGGGTCGATCGGCGAGGGGACGTCGCCGCGGAGCAGGATGCGGTCGCTCTTGACGCCGCGCCGCTTGGGGTCGGGCACCGGCACGGCGGAGAGCAGCGCCTTGGTGTACGGGTGCATCGGCGTGGAGTAGAGGTCCTTGCGGTCCGCCAGCTCCACGATCTTGCCGAGGTACATGACCGCGATGCGGTCGGAGACGTGCCGGATGACCGACAGGTCGTGCGCGATGATCACGTACGTGAGGCCGAGCTCGTCCTGGAGGTCGTCCAGGAGGTTGACCACCTGCGCCTGGATGGAGACGTCGAGGGCCGAGACCGGCTCGTCGGCGACGACCAGCTTGGGCCGCAGGGCGAGCGCCCGCGCGATGCCGATGCGCTGGCGCTGGCCGCCGGAGAACTCGTGCGGGTAGCGGTTGTAGTGCTCCGGGTTGAGCCCGACGCGCTCCAGCATCTCCTGCACGGTCTTCTTCACGCCGCCCTCGGGCTTGACGCCCTGGAGCTTGAAGGGCGCGCCGACGATCGTGCCGATCGTGTGCCGCGGGTTCAGCGACGAGTACGGGTCCTGGAAGATCATCTGGACGTCACGGCGCAGCGGACGCATGCCGCCGGTGTTCAGATGCGTGATGTCCGTGCCCTGGAACTCGACACGGCCGCCGGTCGGCTCCAGGAGCCGGGTGATGAGCCGGCCCATCGTCGACTTCCCGCAGCCGGACTCGCCGACCACGCCGAGCGTCTCGCCGGGGCGTACGTCGAAGGTGAGCCCGTCGACCGCCTGAACGGCCGCGACCTGGCGCTGGAGCAGCCCCTTCTTGATGGGGAAGTGCTTCACCAGGCCCTCGACCTTGAGCAGCGGCTCCGGGGAGCTCTTCGTCTCCGTCTTCGCCTGCGCCGGGATCGTCATCTCCTGGCCCTTCGCGGTGTCTTTCGGGTCCTTCGGGTCCTGCTGGTCCTTCGCGGCATCGTTCACAGCTTCGGCGCAATCTCTTCGGTCCAGATCCGGCTGCGCTCTTCCTGCGACATGTGGCAGGCCGAGTAGTGCCCGTCGGCCACAAGACGCAGGTCGGGACGCTCGCGGCGGGTGATCTGGTCCTTGGGGACGTCCGCGTAGGGGCAGCGCGGGTTGAAGGCGCAGCCGCTCGGCAGGTTGATCAGGCTGGGCGGCGAGCCCTTGACGGGGATGAGCCGGTCGGTCTCCTCCCGGTCGATGCGGGGCATCGAGCCGAGGAGACCCCAGGTGTAGGGGTGCTGGGGCTCGTAGAAGACCTTCTCCGCGGGCCCGCGCTCCACGCACCGGCCGCCGTACATGACCAGGAGCTCGTCGGCCATCTCCGCGACGACGCCCAGGTCGTGCGTGATCATGATGACGGCGGAGCCGAACTCCTTCTGCAGATCCCGGATGAGGTCGAGGATCTGCGCCTGGACGGTGACGTCCAGGGCGGTGGTCGGCTCGTCCGCGATGAGCAGCTCGGGGTTGTTGACGAGCGCCATGGCGATCATCGCGCGCTGGCGCATGCCGCCGGAGAACTCGTGCGGGTAGGAGTCCACCCGCTTGTCGGGCTGCGGGATGCCCACGCGGTCGAGCATGTCGATGGCGCGCTTGCGGGCGGTCTTCTTGTCGACGTCGTTGTGGACCCGGTACGCCTCGGTGATCTGCTTGCCGATGGAGTAGTACGGGTGCAGCGCGGAGAGCGGATCCTGGAAGATCATCGCCATCTCGCGGCCGCGCAGCTTGCGTACGGTGACGGGGTCGGCGCTCAGCAGCTCCTGGCCGTTCAGCCAGATCTCGCCGGAGATCTGCGCCTTGCGGGAGCCGTACTGGCCGGCGGTGTGCAGGCCGAGGATGCCGAGCGAGGTGACCGACTTGCCGGAGCCGGACTCGCCCACGATGCCGAGGGTCTTGCCCTTCTCCAGCGAGAAGTTGAGCCCGTCGACAGACTTGACCAGGCCGTCGTCGGTCGGGAAGTGCACCTTGAGGTCGCGTACCTCGAGGAAGGCGGAGGGAGCGGCGGAGTCGGCGACGGGCTCGCCCACCGCGGCTCCGCTCTTGGACAGTTCGGTCATCCCAGCCTCACTCGCGGGTCGATGACGGCGTACATAAGGTCGACGACGAGGTTGGCCACGGCGATCGCGAGCGCCGCGCACAGGGTCACGCCGAGGATGACGGGCAGGTCCTTGCTGCTGATGGCCCTGACCGCCTCCAGGCCGAGGCCCGGCAGGTTGAACGTGGACTCGGTGAGCACCGCGCCGCCCATCAGGACGCCGAGGTCGAGACCGAAGACGGTGAGGATCGGGGTCATCGCCGAGCGCAGCGCGTGTCTGCGGATGACGATGCTCTCGCTGAGACCCTTGGCGCGCGCGGTGCGGATGTAGTCCTCGCCCAGCACCTCCAGCATGGTGGCGCGGGTGAGTCGTGCGTACATCGCGGCGTTGAGGAAGGCGAGCACGATCCACGGCAGGATCAGCGTCTGGAGCCAGACGTCGATCGAGTCGTCGGTACTGAGACTGTCCGCGATCTTCACCCAGCCGAGATTGTGGACGAAGACGCCCATCGCGATCATGCCGGTGAAGAAGACGGGGAGCGAGACGCCGCCGAGGGCGGTCGTCATCGCGGCGCGGTCCCAGATGGTGCCGCGGCGGAGCGCGGAGATGACACCGGCGAGGACACCGCCCGCGAGCCACAGCACACAGGCTCCGGCGGCGAGGGCGCCGGTGACGGGCAGCGCTTCCTTGAGGGTCTCCCAGACGGGCGCCTCGGTACGGAAGGAGTATCCGAAGCAGGGCGCCGGGCAGTGGGTGACGTCACTGCCGTTGACGTAGTCGCGCCCCATCGGGATGCCCTTGATGAAGTCCCAGAACTGGACGAGCAGCGGGTCGCTGAGACCCAGTTTGGTCCGGATGCCCTCGATCTGCTCGGCTCCGGTGGCCTTGCCGGCGAAGAGGACGGCGATGTCCTGTCCCGCCCACTTGGGCAGCATGAAGAAGACGGTGAAGGTCGCGAGCAGTACGACCAGCACCATGATGATTACGGCGATCAGGCGCCGGATGAGATAAGCAAGCACTGTGCGCGGCCCGGCGGTGGCCGGGACCCCCTTGTGAGGGGTCCCGGCCACCGCCCGGGGCCATCACCTGCCCTTCGGACTGGCGGGATTCGGCGGCGGTGTTCGTTCAACTACGGGTACTGCCAACTACGGGTGCTGCGGGTGCTGTTACTTCACGACGCCGAGGGAGACGTAGTCGTAACGGCCGTTGTAGCCGTCTGACATGTAGGCGTTGGTCAGCCGCGGTCCGCGCCAGGTGATGTTCTTCTCGTAGAGGAAGGGCATCCAGTCGGCGTTGTCGAGGATCTTCTTGTCGAGCTCCTTGTAGATCTCGCCGGCCTTGGCCGGGTCGGTCTCCGCGATCGCCTTGTCGAAGAGGCCGTCGACCTTCTTGTCCTTGATCTGCGACTCGTTGTAGTTACCGGTCGGGTTCAGGAAGCGGCTGTCGAACAGCGGCTGCGCGTAGCCCTGGCCGGACGGGAAGTCCGGGCCCCAGCCGCTCATCGTCATGCCGTAGCCGCGCTTCTTCACGACGGAGGGCGAGCCGGTGATGCTGGCGGTGTCGGCGCCGTCGAGGGCGTCGACCTCGACGTTGATGCCGGCCTTCTTGAGCTGCTCCTGGAGCGCCTCGGCCGCGTCGACCTCACCCGGGTTGTTGTTGCGGGCGGTCAGCTTGGTGGAGAAGCCGCTCGGCTTGCCGCACTTCTTCAGCTCGTCCTTGGCCTTGGCCAGGTCCGGCTTGCCCTTGCGCTCCAGGACTCCGTACGGGTCGTACTCGCTGTAGCCCGGGATCGCCTTCGGGAAGGTGCTGTTGGCGATGTCACCGGCCGCGACCTTGCCGCCGCGGGTCTGCTGGAGGCTCGCGAAGTCGGTGGCGTAGAAGACGGCCTTGCGGCAGTGGGTGTCATCGAAGGGCTCCGCCGTGTGGATCAGGGCGACGTAGCGCACGAAGGACGTGTGCATGTTGTCGACGCTGTCACGGTGGTCCGACACGGCGGTGACACGGCCGGACTGGGTCATGCCCGTGCCGTTCATGTCGAGGTCGTAGTCGCCCGCCATCAACTTCTTGTCGTTCTCCTCCAGGTTGGCGGAGATCGTCACGTCGATCTTGTCGGGCAGCGCCGCGCGGATCGGGTCCGAGGACTTCTTCCACTTGTCGTTGCGGACGAGGACGATCTTCTTGCCGGCCTTGTACGACTGGAACTTGTACGGGCCCGAGGAGAACGGCCGCTGGGTGTACTTCGCCTTGGTGTCCTTGGACTCCTTCACCGGCGAACCGGTGGGCATGGCCAGGAACTGCTCGAAGTCACCGTTGCGCTTGGGCAGCTTGAAGATGATGGTCTGGTCGTCGGGGGTCTCGATCGCGTCGAGTTCGCCCTTGCCCTTGTACGGACCCTTGTACTTGCCCTTGGGGTCGAGCGTCTGCTTGATGTAGCCGGGGCCACCGGTGATGGTGTCCTCCGCCCAGACGCGCTCGATGCCGTACTTGATGTCCTTGGAGGTCAGCTTCGAGCCGTCCTCCCAGGTCAGGCCATCACGCAGCTTGTACGTGTAGGTCTTGCCGTCGTCCGAGATCTTCGCCGTGGAGGTGGCGAGGTCGGGGACCAGCTTGGTGCCCGCCTTGCCCGGCTTGGTGTCGTACGTGATGAGCTGGCGGGTGTAGAAGCGCATGAAGTCCCACGACATGCCGTAGTAGGCACGCTGGGGGTCGGCCGAGTCGAGGTCCTGCTTGCCGACCATCTTCAGCGTGCCCCCCGTCTTCTTCGAGGGATTGGCGACCTTGTTCAGCGCGGCGTTGTAGCCGGCACCCTTCGAGTCGTCTCCGTCACCGTCACCGCCGCCGCACGCCGTGGTGGTCACCAGCGCCGCGACCACGAGGGCCGCACCAGCGGTGAGCCGACGTTTCGAGGAAACTGTGGGCATTTTCTCGTAACCTCCGAGATTCGCGGTCCCTGGCCGTCTGCTGCCGGAGAACCATGGGGGTAGAGCCACCTGACATGCGGCAGGGGCAAGTCGGTCGAGGACTTCTAGCGCGTCCCCTTCGGGTCGAGCGCGTCACGCAGCCCGTCGCCGAAGAGGTTGAAGGCCAGGACGGTGATGAAGATCGTCACACCGGGGAAGACCATGAACATCGGGTCGTGCTCGTAGGTTTCGAGCGCGTCGCGCAGCATGCCGCCCCAGGAGGCCGTCGGCGGCTTCACACCGGCGCCGAGGAAGCTCAGGGCCGCCTCCGTGAGGATGTTGGTCGGGATCATCAGCGTCGCGTAGACGGTGATCGGCGCGACCAGATTGGGCAGCAGCTCGCGGAACAGGATGTGGCGCTTGCCGCCGCCGAGGCTGCGGGCCGCCTCGACGTACTCGCGCTCACGCAGCGAAAGGGTCTGGCCCCTGACGATGCGTCCGACGTACGGCCAGCCGAAGAAGCCGATGACCAGGACGAGGATCGCGACGCGGACGCTGGTGCCGGTCAGGCCCAGCAGGTCGTCGGGGAGCACGGAGACCAGGGAGATGATGAAGAGCAGCTGCGGGAACGAGAGCAGCACGTCCATCACGCGGCTGATCAGGGCGTCGACCCAGCCGCCGAAGTAGCCGGCGATGATCCCGAAGAGGGTGCCGAGCACCACGGCGACGATGGCCGCGAGGAACGCCACGAGGAGCGAGATCCGGGCGCCGTAGACGATGCGGCTGAAGACGTCGCGGCCCTTGTTGGGCTCGACCCCGAAGAGGAAGTCGCCGCTCACACCGCCGAGCGCGCCCTTGGGCAGGTTGGTCAGCTCATCGAGCTCGTCCTGGTGGAAGTCGTTGGGCGGGTGGCCGAGCAGGCTCACGATCAGGGGCGCGAAAACAGCGACCAGGACCAGGAGAACCACGGTGATGCCGCCCGCGAGGGCGACCTTGTCCCGCTTCAGGCGGTTCCAGGCGATCTGCTTGAGGGACCGACCCTCGACCTTCTTCACCCCTGCACCAGCTGCGGGAGCGACGTCCTCAGTCGGGTCCGCGTCCGCAGGTGTGTCATGCAATGGTGCCGTCATCGTGGCAGGGACCCCTCTCAACCGGTGGTGACCGGCCCGCACTTGCCGCTGTAGCGACGTGATCGTCCGTCGTACACAGGGGCGAAGGCCCCTGGAGCGGGAGTCTTCATCCACGTCGCGATCTGTTACCAGTCTTGAAGGTGAATGGATGCGCAACCGTGATGCTGTTCGAGGTGTTCCGTTATGCGGACGCGTGTGAACGGGGTGCGAACACGGGGCAGTTGGGTCACAAAGCGCCACGGGAGACCATAGGGCCCCTGTCACACCAGAACGGACATCGTCTCCGTTCGCGCTGTTCAGTAACGGTCAGTACTGCGCCGGGTAGCCGTAACCGCCCGCGGGCGCCGGCGCGGCCTGGGCCTCGCGGTCGTAGAACGGCCTGGTGCTGGCTCGTAGCCACATCGCCACCGGGTCGTAATCGTCGGACATCGCGACGGTCGACACGGGGAGCCCGTCGGGGACGGCGGCGATGGACTGCTGCATCATCGCGCGCACCGCGTCGATCGACGGCGGCGACGTGTCGTACACGTCGAGGCCGATGGCCAGATACGGCGCCCCGAGGGCGGGCTGCACCCAAGCGCGGCGCAGCGAGCGCACGGCGGACGTGCGGTGCGCGTTCTGCGCGAGCAGGGCGTAGAACTGAGGGATCTCGATGGCCGGCTCGGTCAGCCTGAGCGGTCCTGCGGGCAGGAGGTCCAGGCCGCAGGCGATGCGGCGCAGATCCAGCCACGGGATGCCGACGCCGCCGCCGGGCGCGTGCGGGTTGAGCCAGAGGCCGTAGAGGTCGGGGTAGAGGGTGCGGGCGACGTCGATGCCGCGCACCACCTCATGGCCACGGTTCCAGCCACTGGCGGACAGCTCCTGGGCGGAGGTCACACAGGGCGCGTAGCCGAGGCCCTCGACCTCCATGTTCCCGTACTGGGCGTCGGGCGATCCCGCCTGGCCGTGCCAGAGCAGCATCCACACCTCGTCGGCGGCGAGCGCGCGCAGCAGTGCCTCGTACGCGTCGTAACGCCCCGGCGTCACCTGGCGCAGCATCTGCTCGACCTGCCCTGTCGCGGCCGTGCCCGACGCACTCACCCGTAACCGCCCCTTCACGATGAACCTGGTGGACCCGATCGACCCCGAAGACGCCGGTGTGCCATGTGCCCCGGCGGGGTCATGCAACCAGCTTAAGCGTCGATCCCTGCGCGGACTTGACGTACGCGGCCACGGGCCCGGCGCGTACTGATATGCGTTCAGCCCTGGAGGTGGAAGGGCCGCACCTTGGCGCGCAGCCAGTCGCCCACCGGGTCCTGCGCCACGTCGAGCAGGACGAGGTTCACCGGCCAGGCCACCGGGACCTGCCCGAGGGCGCGGCCGAGGGCCTCCATCGGCAGTTCGCGGGCGTTGCCCTCAAAGGTGGTCAGCTCGACGCCGACGAAGAGGGTGGGCTCGTCGGTCTCGATGGCCGCCAGGCAGCGGCGGGCGGTGAGCACGACCCCCGTCGCCTCGAACTCCCGCGCGGCGGCGGCCAGGAAGTCCACCGGGTCCTGCTGCCAGTCCGGCTCGTACAGACGGACCCGGCCGCCGGTGGTGGGCCCGTCCAGCGGGGTGCGCCCCGTCCGGCAGAGCTCGGCCACGGCCGGGGGCGGCAGGGGGGCGCCGACGGTGCCGTCCGGGTTCAGCGCGATGCCGAGCTGCGGCGGCAGGCCGCGGGCGAACTCCACCGCGGGCGCCACCGTGCACCCCATGCGGTCGACCGCGTCGCCCAGGGCCTGGCGGAACTGCTGCTCGGAGGTGAAGACGGGGACGTACGCCTGGCCCTCGATCTCCAGGGTCGGCAGGTCGAGGGTGCCGCTGTCGGGGCCGCCGCCGTTCGGCAGCGGGATCCACACCTGGCTGCGGCCGAGCACCTCGATGATGCGGCCACCGGCCGACGCCGGGGCGCCGAGGGAGGCCGCGAGGACCTCCTCCAGTTCGTTGCCCGGCCATCCGACGTACGGGTGTGCCTGTGCCTGCCCCGGAAAATCCATCAGTCCAACCCCTGCTCGCGACCGCTCTGCCTGCGGCTCGACCCTAACGCCGCCGGGCGCCGCCGTGGTCCTCGGAGCCTGTGTCGTGGCCGGGCTATGACACAAGCTCTCAGCGGTCGAAGGCGATCCCCCGCAGCACCCGCGCCGCCGCGCGGTCCATGAGCACCGCGGAGCCGCAGCCGCGCGGCAGCTCGCCCCGCTCGGCGTCGCCGACCAGGCGGCCGATCGTCCTGCGGTGCCGCGCGAACGCGTACCGCGAGACGCCGCGCCCCCGCTCGCGCTGGCCCTCCAGCGCGGTGTCCGCGGGCACGTCGAGGAGGAGCAGGTGCAGCGTCCTGCCGCGCCGCGCCGCCTCGCGGGCCAGCCAGCGGCGCACCCAGGTCTGGGTGCCGCAGTCGTGCACGACGACGCTCACCCCCGAGCGCAGGGTGCGGCGCAGTCCCGCGTAGTGCGCGAGGCGGACGAGGGGGCGGTACACCGCGTACGGGAGGTGACGCGGCATGCGCGCCGCCCAGCGGTCGCGGGTGTCCTGGGAGTCGACACGCGGACCCGTGACGGCCTGCCGCATCAGCGTCGACTTTCCGCCACCGGGCAGCCCGGAGACGACGACCAGGTCGCCCTCGTCGAAGGTGAGGCGGTGCGGGCTGTGTCCCGCCCGCTGCCGCAGGTCCCGGACGACGGCCACCGGAAGCAGCGGTACGCAGCTCTCCCGGGGCGGGGCGGCGGCCTGCCCCGGCAGCGCCACCCCCGTGGTCGTGGCATAGCCACTGGTCCTGCTGCGCACCGTGATCGGCCTCCCCGTAGCTGTCACGTACTGCTTTCCCCGGCAAGTGTAAAGAGAAGGTAATGCGGCACAAGGGTGCCCAGGTCCGAGGTGCCCCAAAAGGGGGCGTCCAGGGCCACGGGTCCCCCTCCCGGGAGTCGCGTGCAATGATGTGCCCGCAACTCCATACCGGCCGTTTGAATCCGCGCGGGAGAGTTCCCAGCAGCCGTCGTACGACGTTGTGCGTATGACGTTCTGGGGCGCCGAAGGAGCAAGTCCCTCCCTTGAATCTCTCAGGCCCCGTACCGCGCGGGCGAGGCACATCTGAAAAGCGGACCGTTTCCACGGTCCCACCCAAGGTGCAAGCCGGACGTCCCGAAGCCGGGACGCTCGCGGCGAACCTCTCAGGTTCCGATGACAGATGGGGAGGATCGACCTCGCCCGTCATGCCCTGGGAGTTCCCTTCATGAGCACTGCCCCCCGCCTCACCGCCCTCGACGCCGTGCATCGCGCGCTCGGCGCGACCATGACCGACTTCGCGGGCTGGGACATGCCGCTGCGGTACGCCAGCGAGCGCGACGAGCACAACGCCGTACGCACCAAGGCCGGCCTCTTCGACCTCTCCCACATGGGCGAGATCACGGTCACGGGACCCGAGGCCGTCGACTTCCTGAACTTCGCGCTGGTCGGCAACATCGGCTCCGTCGGTCTCGGCCGCGCCCGCTACACGATGATCGTCGCCGAGGACGGCGGCATCCTGGACGACCTGATCGTCTACCGCCTCGGCGAGACCGAGTACATGGTCGTCGCCAACGCCTCCAACGCGGGGACCGTCCTGGCCGAGCTGACCGGCCGGGCGGCCGGATTCGACGCCGAGGTCCGCGACGACCACGACGCGTACGCGCTGCTCGCCGTCCAGGGCCCCGAGTCCCCCGGCATCCTGAAGTCCCTGACCGACGCCGACCTCGACGGCCTGAAGTACTACGCGGGCCTGCCCGGCACCGTCGCGGGCGTCCCCGCGCTGATCGCCCGTACGGGTTACACCGGCGAGGACGGCTTCGAGCTCTTCGTCGCCCCCGGTGACGCGGAGAAGCTGTGGGGCGCGCTGATGGAGGCGGGCACGCCGGTCGGCATGGTCCCGGCCGGCCTCTCCTGCCGCGACACCCTGCGCCTCGAAGCGGGCATGCCGCTGTACGGGCACGAGCTGACCGCCGGGCTCACGCCGTTCGACGCCGGTCTCGGCCGGGTCGTGAAGTTCGAGAAGACCTCGCAGTCGGAGAACTTCCTGGGCCGCGCCGCCCTCGCGGCCGCCGCCGAGCGCGCCGAGACCGCCCCGCCGCGCAAGCTGGTCGGTCTGGTCGCCGAGGGCCGCCGGGTGCCGCGCGCGGGCTTCCCCGTGGTCGCCGACGGCAAGGTCATCGGCGAGGTCACCTCCGGCGCCCCGTCGCCGACGCTGGGCAAGCCGATCGCCATGGCGTACGTCGACGCCGGGCACGCCGCCCCCGGGACGCGGGGCGTGGGCGTGGACATCCGCGGCACCCACGAGCCGTACGAGGTCGTGGCTCTGCCGTTCTACAAGCGCCAGAAGTGACACTCGGTGCGCGGGGCCACGGCACCGTAGCGCCGTGAGTGACCCCACGCACACCGTCCCCGTTCCGCAGCACCCATCCGCGTACAGGAGAATTCAGGACATGAGCAACCCCCAGCAGCTGCGTTACAGCAAGGAGCACGAGTGGCTGTCGGCCGCCGAGGAGGGCGTGTCGACCATCGGCATCACGGAGCACGCGGCCAACGCGCTCGGTGACGTCGTCTTCGTGCAGCTTCCGGAGGTCGGTGACACGGTGACCGCGGGCGAGACCTGCGGCGAGCTGGAGTCGACCAAGTCGGTCAGCGACCTCTACTCCCCGGTCAACGGCGAGGTCGTCGCCGCCAACCAGGACGTCGTCGACGACCCCTCGCTGGTCAATTCCGCTCCCTTCGAGGGCGGATGGCTGTTCAAGGTGCGCATCACGGACGAGCCGGACGATCTGCTCTCCGCCGATGAGTACACCGCCTTCGCCGCCGGCTGACCATTACCGATAGGGACCGTGTGATGTCGCTTCTGAACACCCCTCTCCACGAGCTGGACCCGGACGTCGCCGCCGCCGTCGACGCCGAGCTCCACCGCCAGCAGTCGACCCTGGAAATGATCGCCTCGGAGAACTTCGCTCCGGTCGCCGTCATGGAGGCCCAGGGCACCGTCCTCACGAACAAGTACGCCGAGGGCTACCCGGGCCGCCGCTACTACGGCGGCTGCGAGCACGTCGACGTCGCCGAGCAGATCGCGATCGACCGGATCAAGGACCTGTTCGGCGCCGAGTACGCCAACGTCCAGCCGCACTCCGGCGCCTCCGCGAACCAGGCCGCCCTCTTCGCCATCGCCAAGCCCGGCGACACGATCCTCGGCCTGGACCTGGCGCACGGCGGCCACCTCACCCACGGCATGCGCCTGAACTTCTCCGGCAAGCAGTTCAACGTGGTCCCGTACCACGTCGACGAGGCCGGCCTGGTCGACATGGCCGAGGTCGAGCGCCTGGCCAAGGAGAACAGCCCCAAGGTGATCATCGCGGGCTGGTCCGCCTACCCGCGTCAGCTGGACTTCGCCGAGTTCCGCCGGATCGCCGACGAGGTCGGCGCGTACCTGTGGGTCGACATGGCGCACTTCGCCGGTCTCGTCGCCGCCGGTCTGCACCCGAACCCGGTGCCCTACGCGGACGTGGTCACCTCCACCACGCACAAGACGCTGGGCGGCCCGCGCGGCGGCGTCATCCTGGCCCGCAGCAAGGAGTTCGCGAAGAAGCTGAACTCCGCGGTCTTCCCCGGCTTCCAGGGCGGCCCCCTGGAGCACGTGATCGCGGCCAAGGCCGTCTCCTTCAAGATCGCGGCCTCCGAGGAGTTCAAGGAGCGCCAGCAGCGCACCCTGGACGGCGCCCGCGCCCTGGCCGAGCGCCTGGTGCGGCCGGACGTCACCGAGCACGGCGTCTCCGTCCTGTCCGGCGGCACGGACGTGCACCTGGTCCTGGTGGACCTGCGCCACTCCGAGCTCGACGGCCAGCAGGCCGAGGACCGCCTCCACGAGGTCGGCATCACGGTCAACCGCAACGCGGTCCCGAACGACCCGCGCCCCCCGATGGTCACCTCGGGCCTGCGGATCGGTACGCCCGCGCTCGCCACCCGCGGCTTCCAGGACGACGACTTCCGCGAGGTCGCCGACATCATCGCCGAGGCCCTCAAGCCGGACTTCGACGCCGACTCCCTCAAGGCCCGCGTGACCGCTCTGGCCGACAAGCACCCGCTTTACCCCGGCCTGAAGTAGTTTCGTACCGCTATTTTGTACGCTTTAGTTCGTACGTACGAAACGTCGGGGCACCCTGCACACTGGATGGTGAGCAGGGTGCCCCGCACCACGTGTCGCCCGGCGCGGTTTCTGTACCTGTACCGCCTTGTACCTCTGCACGACCCCGGCAGACAACGGCGTCTACCAACCACCCCTTGGAGTGTTCCGTGGCCATCTCGGTCTTCGACCTGTTCTCGATCGGCATCGGCCCGTCCAGCTCCCACACGGTCGGCCCGATGCGCGCCGCCCGCATGTTCGCGAGCCGCCTCAAGAACGAGGGCCTCATGGCCCACACCACCGCGATACGGGCCGAGCTCTTCGGCTCGCTCGGCGCGACCGGACACGGTCACGGCACCCCGAAGGCCGTCCTGCTCGGCCTGGAGGGCGAGTCGCCGCGCACCGTGGACGTGGAGAGCGCCGACGACCGCGTGGAGCAGATCAGGCAGAGCTCACGCCTCAGCCTCCTCGGCATGCACGAGATCGACTTCGACGTCGACGAGGACCTGGTCCTGCACCGCCGCAAGGCCCTGCCGTACCACGCCAACGGCATGACGATCTCCGCGTACGACCACGAGGGCGCCCCGGTCCTGGAGAAGACGTACTACTCCGTGGGCGGCGGCTTCGTCGTGGACGAGGCCGCGGTCGAGGGCGACAACCCGATCGTGCCGGAAGACACCGTGCTCAAGCACCCCTTCCGCACCGGCGACGAGCTGCTGCGCCGTGCCGAGGAGACCGGCCTCTCCATCTCCGCGATGATGCTGGAGAACGAGAAGGCCTGGCGCACGGAGGAGGAGATCCGCGCGGGTCTCCTCGAGATCTGGGGCGTCATGCAGGCCTGCGTCTCGCGCGGCATGTCCCGCGAGGGCATCCTGCCGGGCGGCCTCAAGGTCCGCCGCCGCGCCGCCAACTCGGCCCGCCAGCTCCGCGCCGAGGGCGACCCGCAGGCCCGCGCCATGGAGTGGATCACGCTGTACGCGATGGCGGTGAACGAGGAGAACGCGGCGGGCGGCCGTGTGGTCACCGCCCCGACGAACGGCGCGGCGGGCATCATCCCGGCGGTCCTGCACTACTACATGAACTTCATCCCCGGAGCCGACGAGGACGGCGTGGTCCGCTTCCTGCTCGCGGCGGGCGCGATCGGCATGCTCTTCAAGGAGAACGCCTCGATCTCCGGCGCCGAGGTCGGCTGCCAGGGCGAGGTCGGCTCCGCCTGCTCGATGGCGGCGGGCGCCCTCGCCGAGGTCCTCGGCGGCTCCCCGGAGAAGGTCGAGAACGCCGCCGAGATCGGCATGGAGCACAACCTCGGCCTGACCTGCGACCCGGTCGGCGGCCTCGTCCAGATCCCGTGCATCGAGCGCAACGGCATGGCGGCCGTGAAGGCCGTGACCGCCGCGAAGATGGCGATGCGCGGCGACGGCTCCCACAAGGTCTCCCTCGACAAGGTCATCAAGACGATGAAGGAGACGGGCGCGGACATGTCCGTCAAGTACAAGGAGACGGCCCGGGGCGGGCTCGCGGTGAACATCATCGAGTGCTGATGCCGTAGGCCCTGACCAGCGCGTTCGTATCTTTCAGCGCTGGTCAGGGCCTGCATCAGATCCTGCTTTCGCAGGTTCGAGCACTGACCACGGTCCCGTTGCCTCCGGTCGAGCCGCAACGCCGCAGCATCACCCTTCCTAATAACAAGAGTTTTGTTAATATGGCTCCATGGCCACGACTCCCGACTCCGCTCCCGGCGAAGGTCCCGTCCGCCCGGTCTCCGTGTCCCTCCACGAAGGCACCATCGCGGCGCTCAAGGCACGCACCGGCAAGCGCGGCATGTCCGCCTACGTCGAAGCCCTCATCCAGCGCCAACTGGAGCGCGACCGGCTGCGCGAACTCATCGATGACGCCGAAGCCGAGCACGGCCCGGTCGACCAGGCTGCGGTCGATGCCAAGCGAGCGCTCCTGCGCGGCGATGCGGCCGGCTCGGCGGACGCCGCGTGAGCGGCACCCTCGTCCTGGACTGCGAAGGCCTGTCCAAGCTCGTACGACGCACACCCGAACTCACCGAGTGGCTCGCCGCCGCCGAGGCCGAGGACATCCGCGTCATCACCAGTTCCGTCACCCTCGTCGAAGCCCGCGACCCCAAAACCAACCAAGCCCGCTTCGACTACGCCGTCTCGCGCGTCAACATCGTCCCGCCCGCCGAAGCCATCGCCCGCCACGCGAGCAAGCTGCTCGCTGCAGCCGGCCTGCATGGCCACAAGTACGCCCTCGACGCCATCGTGGCCGCCACCGCACTCGCCTCACCCGCCCCTGTGACCGTCCTCACGTCAGACCCCGAAGACCTCCACATGCTGTGCGGCCCCCGCATCGGCGTGATCAAGGTCTGATTGTCTCCACCACGCTTCCGCTTGGGGGATCAATCCGGGTGATCCGTTTCAGGTTGAGGCGTGCTGAACGCCGAGCCGGGCTCGTGGGACATGGCGGCGCCGTGCCGGCTGAGAGCCACCGCGGAGCTGCGCACCGACCGGTGAGCGGTCGGTGCGGACTCGGTCTACCGGTTCGCGGCTTCGCGAGAAGCGGCCCGGTTCGTGCGGCCGACCGCGCGGCCCACCGCGTTGCGCACCGCGAGGCCCGGCCGGGTGCGGGGCACCATGAGCCTGGAGAGCAGACCGACGCGTCGCTGCCGCGGGCCCACCTCGCGGCGGAGCCGCGACTCGTAGGCGGCGAAGGCGCGGGCGTGGTCACCGGGATGGGCGGCGAGCTCTTCCGCGAGGGCGTACGCGCCCGCCATCGCCATGCTGGACCCGTCACCCAGCAGGGCTGTCGCCGCCGCCGCGTCGCCGAGCAGTACGACCCGTCCGCGGGACCACGAGGGCACCCGGAGGGTGGTCAGGGGGTCGAAGAACGGAGCCGGGTGGTCGAGGTACGCCGCCACGAGTTCCGGTGCCCGCCACCGCACGTCGGCGTAGGCGTCGGCCACGGTCTGCTTGTGAAGGGCGATGTTCTTGCGGTCGTGGGGCGCCGGCTTCGCGGCCCGGAAGGTGAAGATCGCGAGCGGGGTGGTCCGCGAGGGGTGGACGACCAGCATCCGGTTCGGCACGGTCAGCATCGTCATCTCGCTCGGGTCCTCGATGGCGTCGGGTTCCAGCGGGACGGTCGCGCCGTACAGGCCCAGGTCGCTCGCGAACTGCCGCTCGGGGCCGAATACCAGGCGCCGTACCGTGGAGTGCATCCCGTCGGCACCGACGACCAAGTCGAAGCGCCGTGGCGCGGACCGCCGGAAGGTGACGTCGACCCCACCTCCGTCCTGGTCGAGAGCGGTGACCGTGTCGTCGAACACGAACTCGGTCTCGGTCTGCGCCGACCGGTGGAGCACCTCGGAAAGGTCGGCTCGGGTCACCTCGACCGTCGGCGCCTTGTCCGAGGTGAGCGGGACTCGCAGGATTCGCCTGCCGCCGGGGTCGAGCAGGGTCAGCGACCGGTTGCGGGTGGCGAGCTCGCGGAGCTGCGGGAGGATGCCCATGCGGTCGGCGACCGGGATCGCGGGCCCCTTCACGACGATCGCGCTACCGCCGGAGCGCAGCTGCCGGGCATGTTCGACGACCGTTGGCCGGTATCCAGTCCGGGAGAGCCAGTAGGCGAGTGCGGGCCCTGCGATTCCGGCACCGACTATCAGCACCTCGGGCTTCTTCATGACGATGACCTCTCGGAGTGTCGATGACCAGGTCCCCGGCGAGTGCCGGCCCTGGTCTCAGGGAGCGGCGGCAACGGGGCAGCACCACCGGACCCAGGTACCAAACATTTCGTACCTCAGTGGAGCACACCCTTCAGGTACGATGCAAGCCATACCTGAAGGGAAGGGGGTGTCGCGTGCCCGGGAAGAACCTGGACGGTCCGGAGGCCGATGCGCTCGATCTGGGTGCGGTGTTTCGTGCCCTCGCCGACGAGCACCGTCGTTCGGTGATGACGAAGTTGGCCGCCGACCACAGCGACAGCGAGCGGGGCTGCAACTCGTTCGAGCTTCCGATCTCGAAGCAGACCCAGACCCACCACTTCCGGGTCCTGCGCGAGGCAGGTCTCGTTGACGAGATCGACTACGGCAACCGCAAGGGCATCCGGCTGCGACGCGCGGACATCGAGAAGAGATTCCCCGGGCTGCTCGCGCTCCTGGGAGCAGAGCCCCCGGCCGACACCGATGCTCCCTGAGGAGAGTTCCGAGCGCGGTGGAGTCCCTGGCCATGGGTGTACTGCTTGTGATCCGAGGGTCGGGTGGCCGATACCCTGACCTCCGTCAGTAGTGCACCAAGAAGGGGTGGATCCGGTGGCGGACATCGAGGAAGCGCGCAAGACGTTCGACCAGTTCGACGCGGACGGCGACGGCTTCGTCACGGCGGCCGAGTGGAAGAGCGCCATGGCCAGGATGGGGGACTTCTACGTGACCGAGACGGTGGCCGAGGCCGTCATCGGCACGAAGGACAGCGACGCGGACAAGCGGCTGTCGTTCGACGAGTTCTGGGCGAGCCTGAACAAGTAGACGGTGGATCGAGGAGGGGCCCGGCGCACACGGACACGGTGCGCCGGGCCCCTCCTCGTACGAACCGGCTGTCAGTTGCCGGCCGTCGGGTTCGGGTTCTTCAGGACTTCGATCACGCTCGCGTAGCTGTCGGAGCCGTGGCCCGCGTCCCGGGCCCGCTCCATGACGGCTTTGAGGAGTTCGGGCAGGGCGTTGTCGATGCCGCGGGCCGCCGCGGCGTGGAGGAGATGGTCGATGGCCGCGATCTGTACGTCGATGGTGGCGTCGTCGCCCGGGTAGCGCCCGGCGTCCACCTGAGGCGCGTAGGTGGTCAGGAACCCGGTCACGGTGCTCAGCCAGCGGATCGCGACGGAGGTGAAGGCCGTGGCCTCTGTCTTCTCCGCGCCGACCAGTGCGGTGCCGTGCAGCCAGCCCGTCATGGTGGACCACATCACGCCGAGCAGGGCGGCGTCGTAGAGGGAGGCCAGGCCCGGGTCGGTGCCCAGGTGCAGAGGGTCACCCAAGGACGCCAGCGTCGGACGATGGGCTTCGAAGACGGTCGGTGAACCGCTGTAGAGGAACATCACCTCGGGACTGCCGACCCCCGGCGGGGTGGTCATGATCGCGCCGTCGAGGTAGTCGGCGGCGTGCGAGCGGGCCCATGCGGCGGCTTCCTGGGCCTGCTCCGGGGAACTGGAGGTGAGGTTGACCAGGGCCTTGCCCGCCAGGGAGCCCGCGGCGGGGTCGAGGGTGGCGTGCAGCGCCTCGTGGTCCAGTACGCAGGCGATGACCAGCGGGCTCGCCGCGATCGCCTCCTCGGGTGTCGCGGCCGACCGGGCGCCCCGGTCGACCAGCGACTGCGCCTTGTGCGCCGAACGGTTCCACACGGTGGTCGGGTGGCCCCGCTCCAGCAATACGGTGGCCAGCGCCGAGCCCATCGAGCCCAATCCGATGACGGTCACGGCCGAACGATCGAAACTCATGCCAACTCCCTTTATGTCCGCACGTGCTCCCTTTGCGTTCGCACGGGGCGGTTGATCACGTACGGACACGATCGCAGCGTGCGGTGACCGGGAACCAGTGACACCGATGACGGCGATCACCAAATTCCTGCCACCCGTCTGCCATACGCTGTGCGGCATGAGCGCTGGTTCCGTCGCCGTGGTCGTGACCGAGGAGATCGACTTCCCCTCGTGGGATCTGTACGAGTTGAGCATCCCCTGCACCGTCTTCGGGAAGCCGCAGCCCGACCTCGCCGACCCCTGGTACGACCTGCGGCTGTGCAGTACGCGCGAGCCCCTTCGGAACGGTGCCGCGGACGGAACGGGACTGTCGCTGCGGACTCGCCACGGACTCGACGGCCTTGCCGGCGCGGACACGGTGATCGTGCCCTCGGTACCCGACCCCTGCGTCGACGAGGGCGAACCGCTGCCCCAAGAGCTGGTCACGGCCCTGCGCCAGGCCTACGAAGCGGGCGCCCGCATGGTCTCCCTGTGCACCGGCGCCTTCGCACTCGCCGAGGCGGGACTGCTCGACGGCCGCCGCGCCACCGCCCACTGGATGCACACCGCCCAACTGGCCGCGCGGTACCCGAAGGTGCAGGTCGACGACTCGGTGCTGTACGTGGACGACGGTGACGTGCTCACCAGCGCCGGCCTGACCGCCGGACTCGACCTCTGCCTCCATCTGGTACGCCGCGACCTGGGCCCGCATGTCGCCAACCAGTTGGCCCGCCGCATGGTGGTGCCCGCTCACCGGCCCGGCGGCCAAGCGCAGTTCATCGACCTGCCCATGCCCGCCACCGACGACAGGGGCCTGGGGCCCGTACTGGACTGGGCCCGGGCGCACCTCGACCAACCACTGACGGTCGAGGACCTGGCGCGACGGGCCGCGATGAGCCCGCGCACGCTCTACCGGCGACTCCAGGCGGCCACCGGGGCGACTCCGCTGCAATGGCTCCTCAACCAGCGTCTGCGGCTGGCCCAGAGCCTGCTGGAATCGACGGAACTGCCGATCGCCAGAATCGGGGAACTGAGCGGCCTCGGCACGGCGAACAACCTCCGCCACCACTTCCTCAAGCAGATCGGCGTCTCGCCGAGCGACTACCGACGGGCCTTCCCCCGGGCCTAGTGGGCCGCGGCACCAGTCCGTCTTCTGTCCCTACTCGGACCCCACCGCCTCCGCCCCCTCACCGAAGATCCGCGCGGACGCGTCGACATGCGCCATCCGACGCAACGCGCTGAACACCGCCTCACCCAGCACCGTGCCGATCACGACGCTCTCCACGAGGTCCTCGACCGCGCCCCGGCGGCCCACGTAGGCGAGGTCCGCGCGGGCGACGACTTCGGCGGCGTCGGCGTACTCGTCGAGCAGTCCCACGAACGCCCCGTGCCCGACGCGGTCCATCGCCGCCAGGGCCCGCGACAGGTCTTCGGCCGCCGAGTTGGACTCGTGCGTGCGCCAGCCGCGCCGCGCGATGAGCTGCTCGACGGCGGCACCGGCGGCCTCGGCCTCCGCGTCGTCGTCGGCCACGCCCTGCGCGCCGAGCCGGTCCGCCGCCGCGCCCAGCACCTTGTGCAGCGGGCGTTCCGGGTCGTCGACGGCTCCCAGCACCTCCGCGATCGCGGCCACCTTCAGCCCGCCCACCTCCAGGAGCGCGCGGATCAGCCGAAGCCTGCGCTCGTGCGCCTCGTCGTAGTGCGCCTGATTGGGGCTGGACAGTTCGCCCGCGGGGAGCAGCCCCTCGCGGACGTAGTACTTGATGGTCGGCACCGGAACGCCGGTCCTGCGGCTCAACTCACCTATGCGCACAGCTCGTTCTCGCTCCTCTTCGCCCCTCGGCGGCGGACTCCCTTGCCAACCCCAGGCCCATCATAGATAGTTGCGCTATCGGATAGCGGATAGCGCCGCTATCCGTTTGCTCCACCCGTCATCGCTACCGGCGTCCGGTACCCGCTCAGCGACCCAGCAACTGCTCTCCAGGGGGAGACCCATGTCCTTATGGCGCTCATGGCACCGCCCGCTCGTCCTGTTCTCCGCGGCCATGGCCGTCGTCGCCGTCGTCTCCGCAGTGGGGCTCCTGGTCGACGACCGGTTCCTGGCGGGCGCGCCGATCTGGGCCAAGCCCTTCAAGTTCGCGGTCTCGTTCATCGCGTACGGGCTCTCACTCGCCTGGATGCTGTCGATACTCGATCGCGAGCACCGCACGAAGCGGCGCACGGGACGGCGTACCGCATGGTGGGCCGGGACAGTGGTCGCCGCGGCGAGTTCCATCGAGATGCTGATCATCACCGGCCAGGTGATCCGCGGGAAGCGCAGCCACTTCAACCACCAGACCCCGACCGACGAGGCACTGTTCGACGCGATGGCCGTCACCGTGGTCATCCTCTGGCTCGGCACCGTCGCCATCGCCGCCCTGCTGCTGCGCGCCCGGCTCGCCGACCGGGCTTCGGCCTGGGCGATGCGCTGCGGAATCGTCATCGCCCTGGCGGGGGCGGCCATCGGCTTCCTGATGACGCGGCCGGCCCCGGGCCAGCGGCGCGGCGAGTCACCGGTGGTCGGCGCGCACAGCGTGGGCGTCGCGGACGGCGGCCCCTCGATGCCGCTGACCGGCTGGTCGACGACCGGCGGCGACCTGCGGATACCGCACTTCTTCGGCATGCACGCCCTGCAACTGCTGCCGCTCCTGGTCATCACGCTGACGGCGCTCGCGCCACGCTTCGTCCGCCTCGCCGACCCGCGGACACGGCTGCGCCTGGTACTGGTCGGCTCGGCCACGTACGCGGCCCTCTTCGCCCTGCTCACCTGGCAGGCTCTGCGCGGCCAGCCGCTGCTCCACCCGGACGGCACGACACTCACGGCCGCCGCCCTGATCACCCTCGCCACGGTCGCGGGCACCCGCGCCGCGTTGCACACCCCCCGCACCCCCCGCACCCCACGTGCCCCCGGTACGCCACCGACGCCTACGACACCGACACCGACACCGACACCGACGCACAAGAACCCGGAAGCCGAGGTCGCGGCATGACCGGCACCCTCTTCGAGCTGTCCTTCTACCTCGTCGCCCCTGTCTGGCTCCTGCTGATCCTCGCCCCGGGATGGGGCCCGACCGCCCGGGTGGCCGCTTCACCGCTGACCGTCATCCCCGTCCTCGCCGTCTACCTCGTGATGGCGCTGCCCGTCCTCCCCGAGCTGTGGGCGGCGGTGAGCGGCCCCGACATCGACGTGTTCCGGGAGTTGACGGCGCGCGCCAACGGGGCGGGCGCCATCTGGGCGCAGGTCATCGCATGGGATCTCCTGCTCGGTCAGTGGATGTACCGGGAGGGCCGGCGGCTGGGGGTCCACCCGCTGGTCATGGGCCCACTCCTGGTCCTCACGATCCTCCTCTCCCCCATCGGGATGCTGCTCTTCCTGCCGCTGCGGGCGAGCCTCACCCGTCGGCGCGGCGAATTGAGTACGGTCCCAGCGGAATACCGAAGTTGATCCGGAGGTTACCTCCGTTACAACCAGCCAGCGTCGTCACCACCAGCGTCGTCACCACCAGCGTGGATCTCGGGAAGGGCAGCCATGAAGATCGGCATCATCGGAGCGGGCAACATCGGCGGCAACCTCACTCGGCGGCTCACCGCCCTCGGGCACGACGTCTCCGTCGCGAACTCCCGCGGCCCGCACACCCTGACCGCCCTCGCCGAGGAGACCGGCGCCACGCCCGTCCCCGTCGAGGAGGCCGCCAAGGGCGCGCAGGTCGTCGTCGTGACGGTGCCGCTCAAGGCCGTGCCCGACCTGCCCGCGGGTTTCCTCGACGGCGCGGCCGAGGGCGTCGCGGTCATCGACACCGGCAACTACTACCCGCAGCAGCGCGACGGCAGGATCGCCGAGATCGAGGACGGCCTCACCGAGAGCCGCTGGACGGAGCGGCAGATCGGCCACCCCGTCATCAAGGCGTTCAACGGCACGTACGCGCAGGACATCCTCGACAAGCCGCGGCCCCGGGGAGCCGCGGACCGCGTGGCCCTGCCGGTCTCCGGTGACGACGAGGCGGCCAAGAAGGTCGTACGGGACCTGATCGACGAGCTCGGGTTCGACACCGTCGACAACGGCGGCCAGGACGAGTCGTGGCGCCAGCAGCCCGGCACCCCCGTCTACGGCAACGCGAGCGGTGTCGAGAAGATCCGCGAGGCCCTGGCTGCGGCGTCCCCGGAGCGCACGGCCGAGTGGCGCGCCTGACAGGGATTCAGGGCTTGGCCCACTCCCGCAGCGCGTCCTCGCTCTCGAAGTCCGCGACGTTCTTGTCCAGGGGCGAGGACGTGTACTGGTGGATCGCCCACTTCGCCTGGATGCGCGGCTTGCCCGCGCGGACGTAGTCGGCGATCCACAGGCCGTCCCCGGCGTAGGACGTGGTGTCGCGGTTGAGCCAGAAATCGCGGTTCGTGTACAGCAGGACCCGGTGCGAGGGGCGCAGCCGCTTCACCTCCTTGATGAAGCGGTCCTTCTCCTTGTTGGACGCCGCCGACCGGTCCCCGGTGTACTCCCAGTCCACCGCGAGCAGGTCGCCGGACTTCTCCGGCGCCTTGCGCACGAAGTACTCGGCCTGGGCCGTGATGTTCCCCGGCCAGAGGAAGTGGTAGAAGCCGACCACGCAGCCGGCCTCACGGGCCCGCTTCACCTGGGAGGTCATGCGCGGGTTGACGTACGAACGGCCTTCCGTCGCCTTTATGATCACGAAGGAGAGGCCGTCCGTGTCGAACGACGACTGGTGAGAACTGACATCGATGCCACGCAGCATGGCGGCCTCCGGGGAGCTGGGGGGGCGGAGCGGTGGGGGGAACGGCAGCGTTCCAGCTGCCAGAAATTCCTGAACTGCCCGTTTGGTGCCCGGTGTTGATATAGCTCAACCGTCAACTGTCCATGGCTCACGCGTCACCTCAGCGGAAGACCCCCGTGTGTCCGAGCGAGTAGCGGCCCGGCTGGGGGTAGACGGCGAGGCCGTGCGGTCCGCTGCCGACCGGGATGCGCGCCACCTGGGCGCCGGTGCGGGTGTCGATGGCGTACACCTCGGAGTCGTACCGTCCCGACAGCCACAGCGTCTTGCCGTCGGCCGAGACGCCGCCCATGTCGGGGCTGCCGCCCTGCGGGAGCCTCCACTTCTTGGTGAGCTTCTTCTTCGGGAAGTCGAAGACGGAGATGGAGCCCTCGCCGCGGTTGGAGATGTACATCTCCTTGGAGTCGCGGCTGACGTACAGGCCGTGGCAGCCCTTGCCGGTGCGCAGCAGCTTCGGCGTCGAGAACTTCTTGCCGTCGAGGACCCACATGCCGTGCGCCATCATGTCGGCGATGTAGAAGGTCTTGCCGTCCGGCGACAGCTTCACGTCCTGCGGCATGGCGCCCTTGAAGGGGATCTTCTGCTGGCCGACGACCTTCATCTTCTCCGTGTCGACCTTGAGGAGTTCGCCGGAGAACTCGCAGGACACGATGAAGTAGCGGCCGTCCATCGAGAAGTCGGCGTGGTTGACGCCCGCGCAGGTCACGGGGACGGTCTTGACGCGGTCCATGGTCCTGGGATCGCGGAAGACGAGTTCGCGGTCCATGGAGGCCATGACGACGGCGTGCTTGCCGTTCGGCGTGAAGTAGAGGTTGTAGGGGTCGGAGACCTCGACCGTCCGTCCGGTCCTGCCGGTGACGGGGTCGATGGCGGTGAGGGTGTCGCCCAGGTCGTTGTTGACCCAGAGGGTCTTCATGTCCCAGGAGGGGACGACGTGCTGGGGCTGGTTGCCGACCTTGATGGTCTCGATGACCTTGAGCTTCTTGGGGTCGATGACCGAGACGGTGTTGGAGTTGGTGTTGGGTACGTAGACCCGGGACAGGAACTTCTTCGCCACGGGCTGGAGGGCGTTCGGCCGGTCGGCGGCGTAGACGTCATCGGGGTCGAGGACCGGCGGCATGCCGGGCAGGCCGGGGGACGCCTTCGGCTTGACGGGCTCGCGGGCGCCCTCGGTGCCGAGGGCCTCGTCCGCGCGGCCCCCGGAGCCGCCGCAGCCGGCGAGCGCGGCGAACACGGCACCGGCGGCGAACACGGCCACGACGCGCCTGGCCAGATCGAGTCGCGTACGGGCCAGTCCGACACGGGGCACTCCGGTACGGGCCACTCCGGTACGGGCCGGTCGTTCGTGGGGCAGTCTCTTACGGGACATCAGGTCAGCAGCTCCGTGGTCGTCACCGCGCGCAGGCCGCGGCGTTCCAGTTCTTGCAGGACGGCGGGGAGCGCGGCGACCGTGTCCGCGTACCCGAAGTGCAGGCTCACCACGGAGCCCGCGCGGACTCCGGCGGCGATGTTCCGCGTGACGGCCGGGGCGCCGGGCGAGGTGAAGTCGAGGGAGTCGACGTCGTACGACAGGACGTGCGGGTAGCCGGCGCGGCGGGCGAGGCGTTCGACGAGCGGAGAGGCCCTCTCGGCCCGCGAGGGGCGGAACCAGGTGCCGATGGAGCCGGTGAGGCGCCGCAGGCGGTCCGCGCAGCCGGTGATCTCGGCGTAGGCCTCGGCCTCGGGCATGCCGTTGATGTCGAGGTGCCGGAGGGTGTGGTTGCCCAGGTCGTGGCCGCCGTCGAGGATGCGGCGGGCCAACGCGGGGTGCTCGTCGAGCCAGCCGCCGACCGCGAGCACGGTGACCCTGGCCCCCGCCCGCTCCGCCTCGCCGAGCAGCGCCTTCGCCGTGGCGGGGTCGCCCTGGCCGTGGAAGGTCAGCGCGACCTGGCGGCGGTCTCGCGGCCCGTGGGCGATCTGCGCGGGCAGGCCCGGGAACCGGCGGGGCGCGGGGCCCGGCCCCGGGGCCTTGGACGCGGGAGGCCGGTCACGCCCACCCACGCCGCGCCCAGCGTCACCGCGCTCGCCACGGCCCGCGTCACCGCCCTCGCCGCGCCCCGCGTCACCGCGCTCGCCACGCCCCGCGTCACCGCCCGCGTCACCGCCCCTGCCGTCCCGCGCGCACCCGGCAGCAAGCCCGCCGCCGAGCACCGCCCCCGCACAGGCGGCACCCAGGCCGCCGCCGGCCCGCAGAACCTCCCGCCGCCCTCGGCCGGCTCCGCCGCGCGAGGCACCGGAAGGACCGGCCCGCCCCGGCGCACGACCGGCTCGACCACCCGAGGTGCCGCTCACCGCCCCGCCGCCCGCGTCCTCGCCCCGCGTCACATGATCCGTCACGACGGCCATTTAATCCGGCAATATGGCAAATCATGCCGATTGACCCGGTTAGGGCATGCCGCCGCGTACGTGACACACCACAGGCCCCCTCTGTCCCGGCCTTGCTTATCCCCTGCGACAGCTCCTGCTCAACCGGCGTTTACCAGGCAGGTGTCCCATCTCACCAAGGATTCACCTCTAAACTGTTAGGGTATGCCCGGCTATGCCCGGTTACGAGCTTTTGGTTCACCGGGTCCCGTCTGCCATAGTCGGGGACGCGACTCCCATTGACCCGGGCCAGGTCGTCGTCAGCCGCCGTGGAACACACCCCCTTCGTCCGCGGCGCTTCACGGAAGCCCCCGAAGAGCCGGACCACGGCCGCAGGGGGCTTTCGCGTAGGGGCTCAGCGGTCGGCGGCCCGCATCTCGAACCAGGTCGTCTTGCCGCGCGGCAGCAGGTCGACGCCCCACCGGTCGGAGAGCTTGTCGACGAGGAAGAGCCCGCGGCCGCTCAGGTCCATCTCATGGACCGGCATCAGGCAGGGCAGGCCACGGGAGGGGTCGCGGACCTCGACACGGATCCAGCCGCGCCGCCGCTCCATCCGCAGCCCGAAGACGCGGGCCCCGGTGTGCCGCACGGCGTTGCCGACGAGCTCGGAGACGAGGAGGACGACGTCCTCGGTGAGCTTCGGGGTGAGGCCCCAGTGGCGCAGGACGACGACCTGGGCGAGGCGGCGCGCGATGGCGGCGGACTCCGGGCGGGACGGAAGCGGCACCTCCGCGTCCGTCGGGTTACCGAACAACTCCAGCGCCTTCAGCGCGTGTTCGTCCTCCACCGCCGGCGACCAGCGCGCCGTGATCGCACTGGTGTGCCGCCGCGGTCGTTCGTATCCCTCCAGCCCCGCCATGTCGTCCATCATGGCCGCCCAGCGCGCCCTCCGGGGCCGTTCCGACGGAATAGAACCCCCGGAACCGCCCATTCCGGGAGGCGCGTAAGGCATATGCCAACGGCAGCTCAGGGCCCTGGAAAGGGGCCCTGAGCTGCTACGACGTGCCACGTGCGGCTGAAGTGGCCAACTCGCGGACGCCGCGCGGGAGTTCAGAGGAACTTCGCCTTGCCCGGACCCTCCTCCACGAAGCTCCGCATGCCCCGTTCCCGGTCCTCAGTGGCGAACAGACCCGCGAACCACGTGCGTTCGAGCGCCAGGCCGGTGTCGAGATCCGTCTCCAGGCCCGCGTCGATGGACTCCTTGGCGGCGCGCAGCGCGATGGCGGGGCCCCGCGCGAGCCGCGCGGCCCACGCGTGCGCCTGCTCGTACACCTCGGCGGCGGGCACCACGCGGTCCACCAGACCGATGGCGAGCGCCTCGGGCGCCTTCACCTGGCGGCCGGTGAAGATGAGGTCCTTGGCCTTGGACGGGCCGATCAGGCGCGCCAGGCGCTGGGTGCCGCCGGCGCCGGGGATCAGGCCGAGCAGGATCTCCGGCTGGCCGAGCTTGGCGTTGTCCGCGGCGATGCGGAAGTCCGCGCAGAGCGCGAGCTCGCAGCCGCCGCCCAGGGCGTAGCCGTTGACGGCGGCGACGACGGGCTTGGGGATGCGGGCCACGGCGGTGAAGGACTCCTGAAGCGCACCGGAGCGCGCGATCATGCCCGCGTGGTCCATGTCCTGCATCTCCTTGATGTCCGCGCCGGCGGCGAACACCTTCTCGCCGCCGTGGATCACCACGGCACGTACGTCGTCGCGGCGCGTGGCCTCGGCGGCGAGTTCCTTGATGCGGTCCTGGGTGGCGATGTCCAGGGCGTTCATGGGCGGGCGGTCGAGCCGGATCGTGCCGACGCCTTCGGCGACTTCGAGGGTTGCAGTCATGCACCGCACGTTAGCGGGGGTCAACGCCGATGGGCCCGGTGCACTTGGTCACAGTGCGCCGGGCCCGCGGTCAGGGCGTGACGGAGGCTACGCCTCCGTGGCAGGAGCTACGCCTCCGTGGCGGAAGCTACGCCTTCCACTTCTCCCACGACATGTTCCAGCCGTTGTAGCCGTTCTCGGGCTGGATCTTCTTGTCCGCGGAGTTCTTCACCACGACGACGTCGCCGATCATCGAGTTGTTGAAGAACCAGCCGCCGGGGGTCTTCTTGCTGTAGCCGCCGCGCACGTCGCTCAGGCCTATGCAGCCGTGGCTGGCGTTCGTGTTGCCGAAGGCGCCGCCCGACCAGTAGTTGCCGTGGATGAACGTGCCGGAGGTGGACAGGCGCATCGCGTGCGGGACGTCCTTGATGTCGTACTCGCCGCCGAAGCCGACGGTCTCGCCGTTCATCCGGGTCACCTGGAGCTTCTCGCTGATGACCATCTCACCGTTGTACGTGGTGGTGCCGGGCGCGCCCGCGGTGATCGGGATCTTCTTGATCTGCTTGCCGTCGCGGACGACCGTCATCTGGTGCGTCTTGGCGTCGACGGTGGAGACCTGGCTGCGGCCGATGGTGAAGTTCAGGGTCTTGGACTGCTTGCCGTAGACGCCCGGGCGGCCCTCGACGCCGTCGAGGTTGAGCTTGACGGTGACCTTGGTGCCGGCCTTCCAGTACTCCTCGGGGCGGAAGTCGAGGCGGTCGTTGCCGAACCAGTGGCCCTCGACGGGCACGGACGGCTCGGTCTTGATCTCGATGGCCCGCTCGACGGCCTCCGGGTCGGTGATGCCGCGCGTGAAGTTCACCGAGAACGGCATCCCGACGCCGACCTCGGAGCCGTCCTCCGGCGTGAACTGGCCGACGAAGGTGTTCTTCGGGGTCAGTGTCGTGAAGGCGGTGTCCTTGGCGGACGCCCGGCCTTCGGAGTCCTTCGCCACCGCGTGGACCTTGTACTTGGTGGCCGCCGCGAGGTGGTGGGCGGGCGTCCAGCCCTTGCCGCCCGAGGTGATCTCGCCGGGGACGGGGTTGCCCTTGCTGTCCTCGACCTTGACCTCGGAGAGCTTGCCCTTGTCCGCGGATATCTTCAGGGCGCCGCTGGTCGCCACCGACTTCGCCCCGTTCTCGGGGGCTATCGTCACCACGGCCGCCGAGGGGGCGTTCTCGTCGGCCTTGGTCTTGCCGTCGCCGCCCGAGTCCGAGCTGCCGCCCCCGCATGCCGCGACCATCAGCAGTGCCGCTCCCGAGAGCACCGCGGTCAGGCCTCTGGCGCCCCGCCGCCGTACGCGTCGTCGCGCGTCAACCGACGTCCCCGAAATCGGTCGCCCGTTCAAGATGTGTCTCCCCTCGCACGGCCTGGATCCAGGCCCGCACCCCAATGCACCCGCGCGTTTCAGACACGCGCAAGCGCTAGATAACCACACGGGTCCGGGCGATGACTGCCCGCCAATGTCACCGTTCCGTTCCAACTGCCCATGCGGTGGGGGCGAGGCCTGACCACCGGGTGGCGGCCCGCCGGTCACCCGGCCGTCACCTGGCGGTCCGCCGGGCGGTCAGCTTCCCTTCACCCACTCCTTCCACGCCATGTTCCAGCCGCCGAGGCCGTTGTCGGGAGCGACTTGTCGGTCATTGCTGTTGATCACTTCGACGACGTCCCCGATGAGGGTCCGGTCGAAGAACCAGCCGGCCGGCGTCCGTGAACTGCCGCCCTTCACGTCGCGCAGGCCGACGCAACCGTGGCTGACGTTGGTCTTGCCGGGAGCGTCCGGGGCCCAGTAGTTGCCGTGCAGGAAGGTGCCGGAGGTGGTCAGGCGGATGGCGTGCGGCACGTCGGGGATGTCGTACTCCCCGCCGAAGCCGACGGTGCGGCTGTTCATACGGGTCACCTCCAGCATCTCCGTCACCACCATCTTCCCGTTGTACGTGGTGGTCTCCGGGGCGCCCGCGGTGATCGGCACGGTGGAGAGGACCTCGCCGTCGCGGCTCACCCGCATGGTGTGCTCGGCGGCGTCGACCAGGGAATGCTGGCTGCGGCCGACCGTGAACCCGAAGCTCTTGTCCTGGAGGCCGTAGACGCCGGGGGCGGCCTCGACGTCGCGCAGGCGCAGGGAGACGGTGACCTTCGTGCCGGGCTTCCAGTACCGCTCGGGGCGGAAGTCCACGCGGGTGTCACCGAACCAGTGCGGGCGGATGTCGACCGCCGGGCGCGAGGTGACCTCGATGGCGCGCTGGACGGCCGCGCGGTTCTCGACCTCCCGGTTGAACTCCAGGGAGACGATCATGCCGGTACCGACCGTGGAGCGGTTCTCCGGCGTCACGTACCCGATGAAGCGCTCCTCGGGGACGTGGGTGCGGAAGGTCGTGTGCCGGGCGGCGCGGCGGCCGTGCGCGTCGAGCGCGACGGCGTCGACCTTGTACGAGGCCGCGAGCGCGAGCGGGCCCTTGTCCCGCGGCTCCCAGGACAGGCCGTCGTCGGCGAGGCGCCCCTGCACCTCGAACTCCTGTGCGTCCTGCGTCCGGACCACCTTCACCGACTCCAGACGGCCGCTGGGCACCCTCACCCGGAGCCGTTCGTCCGGCTCGACGTCCTTGCTGCCGTCCTCGGGCGACACGCGGATCACTTCCGCGGGCGACCCCGGTTTCCCGAGCACCTGCCCGAGGTCGCCGCCGGAGCAGGCCGTCGCCCCGGCCAGCAGGCCGGCCCATGTCAGTACCGCGGCCAGCACGGCCCCTGCGCGCCGTGCGCGCCTCGCACTCTGTCTCACGTGGGTCCCAACGACCGTCCTTGCCCGGGGAAACGTGAGTGCGACGCACGCACTGGGCACAACAGTGGGGAGGGACGACGTATGGGGAGCCGCGGCCGGGACGCCGCACGCCCTGCTTCGCGCGTCGGCCGAGGAGCCGCGGGAGGCTGACAGGTGTCGAGCGCATCCGAGCAGAGGTCAGTGCGGCAGGCGCCGACGCAGGGGCGTACCGCTCCCGTGCGTCCCGCCACCGCCGTGAACGGCGGCAGGCGCTCCGGCGCGCGCGGTGCGCCCGCCCGGCCGGTGTGGCCGGGGGCGCCGACGCCGCTCGGCGCCCGCTTTCGCACCGGGCCCGACGGGGTCGCGGGGACCAACTTCGCGCTGTGGGCCGGCGGCGCGGAGTCGGTGGAGCTGTGCCTGTTCGACACGGAGGACGGCCACGTCGTCGAGACGCGCTGCCCGCTGACCGAGCTGACCCACGAGATCTGGCACGGCTTCGTCCCCGGCGTGCGCCCGGGCCAGCGGTACGGCTACCGCGTGCACGGCCGCTGGGACCCGTGGACGGGCGCCCGCTGGAACCCGGCGAAGCTGCTCCTCGATCCCTACGCGCGCGCGGTGGACGGCGACTTCACGCTCCCCGCCGAGGTGTACGGTCACGCCCGCGACTGGCCCCAGCAGCACGTGGCGGACACCGTGCGCGACGACAGGGACTCGGCGCCGTACGTCCCCAAGGGCGTCGTCGTGCACGACGACGCGCCGGACGACGAGTGGGCCGACGACCGGCGCCCGAAGACGCCGTGGGCGGACTCGGTCATCTACGAACTGCACGTGCGCGGCTTCACCAAGCTGCACCCCGGGGTCCCCGAGGAACTGCGCGGCACGTACGCGGGGCTCGCGCACCCGGCGGCGCTCGACCACCTCGTACGCCTCGGGGTGACGGCGGTCGAGCTGCTGCCGGTGCACCAGTTCGCGCACGAGGACCATCTGCTGCGGCGGGGCCTGAGGAACTACTGGGGATACAACTCCATCGGCTACTTCGCGCCGCACGCCGCGTACGCGGCCTCGGGGACGCGGGGGCAGCAGGTCGGGGAGTTCAGGCGGATGGTGCGGGCGCTGCACGAGGCCGGGATCGAGGTCATCCTCGACGTGGTCTACAACCACACCGCGGAGGCCGGCGAGCTGGGCCCCATGCTGTCGCTCAAGGGCATCGACAACCGCGGCTACTACCGGCTCCAGCCGGACGCGCGGCGGTACGCGGACTACACGGGCTGCGGCAACACCCTCCAGGTCGTCCAGCCGCACGTCCTGCGGCTCATCACGGACTCGCTGCGGTACTGGGTGACGGAGATGGGCGTGGACGGCTTCCGCTTCGACCTCGCGGCGGCCCTCGCGCGCTCCTTCCACGACGTCGACATGCTCTCGCCGTTCCTCGCGGTGATCGCCCAGGACCCGGTCCTGCGCCGCGTGAAGCTGATCGCCGAGCCGTGGGACGTGGGGTCCGGGGGCTACCAGGTGGGCGCCTTCCCGCCGCTGTGGACGGAGTGGAACGACCGCTACCGCGGTGCGGTGCGGGACTTCTGGCGGGGCGCGCTGCCGGACGTACGGGATCTGGGGTACCGGCTCTCGGGCTCCAGCGACCTGTACGCGTGGGGCGGGCGCAGGCCGTACGCCTCGGTGAACTTCGTGACCGCGCACGACGGGTTCACGCTGCGGGACCTCGTGACGTACGAGCACAAGCACAACGAGGCCAACGGCGAGGGGAACAGGGACGGCTCCGACGACAACCGGGCCTGGAACTGCGGCGTCGAGGGCGAGACGGACGACGCGGACATCGCGGCGCTGCGGCGGCGGCAGCTCCGCAACCTCATGACGACGCTGCTGCTCTCCACGGGGGTGCCGATGCTCGTCGCCGGGGACGAGATGGGGCGTACGCAGGGCGGCTCCAACAACGCGTACTGCCAGGACAACGAGATCAGCTGGGTCGACTGGGGGGTCCTGGACGACCCGGGGTGGCGCGAACTGCACGCGCTGACGGCGCGCCTCATCGAGCTGCGGCACCGGCATCCCGTGCTGCGCCGCCGCGCCTTCTTCTCCGGGCGCGCGCACTCGGCGGACGGGCTGCGGGACCTGGCGTGGTTCACGGCGCGGGGCACGGAGATGACGGAGGCCGACTGGTTCGCGCCGGCGGCGACGCTCGGCATGTATTTGTCGGGGCGTGACATACCGGGCCGCGACGCCCGTGGCGCGCCGGTCGTCGACGACAGCTTCCTCGCGGTGCTGCACGCCGGGGCTGACCCGGTGGACCTGGTGCTGCCGGGGCCGCCGTGGGCCGACTTCTACGAGGTCGTCGTCGACACCTCGGCGGAGGACCAGGCGGCCGTGCGGGACACCGTGCTCCGGGCGGGCTCCACGGTGGCGCTGGGGGGACGGACGGTGCTGCTGTTGCGGGTCGGGCACGGGTGAGGTTCGGCCGCGGCCCGTCCGGATTGGTCCAGACCGGAGTATTGCCGCCCCTCCTGGCGCGGTCCAAGCTCAGGCCATGGACCTGGAGTTGCGGCACCTGAAGACGATCCGGGCGATCGCCGACGCGGGCAGCCTCACCAAGGCCGCCACCGCGCTCGGGCTCGCGCAGCCCGCGCTGAGCGCGCAGCTCAAGCGGATCGAGCGCGTGGTGGGGGGCGAGCTGTTCGAGCGCGGGCGGCACGGGGTGCGGGCCACCGCGCTCGGGGAGTTCGTGCTGGCACGGGCCCGCGTCGTGCTGCCCGCGGTGAGCGGACTGCGGGACGAGGCGCGGCGGTTCGCCCAGGCGTGGCAGGACGGCGCCGGGTTCCGGCTCGGCGGCACGCACGGGCCGCTGCTCGGCGCCCTGGTCGACCGGCTCGCCACCGCGCACCCCGGGGCGCGGGTGACCACGCACACCTCCTGGTCGGAGCGGGACATCGCGGCGCGCACGGCCGCGGGCTCCCTGGACTTCGCGCTGGTCGGCACGTGCGGGGCGAGCGCGCCGCCGGAGGGCGAGCTGCTGGTCTGGCGAGAGGTGGGCCGCGACCCGGTCTTCGTCATGCTGGCCACCGGCCATCCGCTCGCGGACCACCAGGAGATCGACCTCGGCCTGCTCGCCGACGAGGCGTGGACGGACGTGCCGGGCGACGGCTGCTTCGCGGACTGCTTCTCCGCCGCGTGCGCCCGCGCCGGGTTCACGCCCTCGCGCGTGTACGAGACGGACGTCTCGTCCTGCGTCCATCTGGTGCAGGTGGGGCGGGCGGTGGGGCTGTGCAGGGCGACGTTCCCGCCGACGCCGGGCCTGGTGACCCGGCCCCTCGCCGGGACCCCGCTGTACTGGCGCCACATGCTCGGCTGGCATCCGGCGGCCCCCGCCCACGACACGGCCGCCACGGTCTTCGCGCAGGCCCGCGCCGCCCACGCGGAGGCCGCGGCCCGCAGCGAGAGCTACACGGCATGGCTGGCGGCGCCCTCGCCGCGGCGGCCGTGAGGGCATCCGCCTCCGCCGTTCCATAACGCCGGGGGCGGGGGTCGGCTGACAGCTACTGGCGGGCTGTTGAGGCTTCTACGTTGTGGGCGATTCCCCGCTCGCTCCGCGTACACCGAGGAGACCTCGTATGCCTCGTATGCTCCCCACTCCTTCCAGACGTGCCGTGGCGGCCTGTGCCTCCCTCGCCGCGGCCGGCGCGCTCGTCCTGGCCGGGGCGCCCGGCAGCGCGTCCGCCCAGACCGACCCCGCCGCGGCCCCTTCCCCGGCCGTGAGCGCCGCCGTCGACGAGACCTCTCCCCAGGTCATCGAGGCCATGCGGCGCGACCTCGGCCTCACGTCGGCGCAGGCGAAGGCCCGGCTGGTCAACGAGGCCGACGCCGGCGCCGACGCGGGAGCGCTGCGCAACGCGCTCGGCCGTGACTTCGCGGGCGCCTGGGTGCGGGGCGCCACCTCGGGCACGCTCACCGTGGCCACCACGGACTCCGCCGACGTCCCCCTGATCGAGGCCAAGGGCGCCCACGCCCGCGTGGTGCCGCACTCCCTCGCCGCGCTCGACGCCGCGAAGACCCGCCTTGACCGCGCGGCGAAGCGGACGGCCACGCGCGACGCCCCGGTCTGGTACGTCGACGTGCGCTCCAACGCCGTGGTGATACGGGCCGTCAAGACCTCCGCCGCCGAGTCCCTCGCCTCGGCCGCGGGCGTCGCGTCCGACCTCGTACGCGTCGAGAGGACCGAGGCGCGGCCGAAGCCGCTGTACGACCTCGTGGGCGGCGAGGCGTACTACATGGGCGGGCGCTGCTCCATCGGCTTCTCCATCACCAAGGGCACCCAGCAGGGCTTCGCCACGGCGGGCCACTGCGGGCGTGCCGGCACCGCGACCAGCGGCTACAACCAGGTGGCCCAGGGCTCGTTCCAGGCCTCGATCTTCCCCGGCAGGGACATGGCCTGGGTCGCCACCAACTCCCAGTGGACCGCCACCCCGTACGTGAAGGGCCAGGGCGGCCAGCGGATCGGTGTCGGGGGCTCCACACAGTCCCCGGTGGGTGCGTCGATCTGCCGGTCGGGCTCCACTACGGGGTGGCACTGCGGCACGATCTCGCAGCACAACACCAGCGTCACGTACCCGGAGGGGACCATCAGCGGGGTCACGCGGACCACGGTCTGCGCGGAGCCCGGTGACTCCGGGGGCTCCTACATCTCCGGGAGCCAGGCGCAGGGCGTCACCTCGGGCGGCTCCGGCGACTGCCGCCGCGGCGGCGAGACCTTCCACCAGCCGATCCTGCCGCTGCTCTCGCAGTTCGGTCTGACGCTGAAGACCACGGGCGGCGGCGAGGACCCCGGCCCCGGGGAGCCGGAGCCGGGCGGGACCTGGGCCGCGGGCAAGGTCTACGCGCCCGGTGACTCCGTCACCTACGGCGGGTCGACGTACCGCTGCCTCCAGGGCCACCAGGCCCAGTCCGGATGGGAGCCGCCGAACACTCCCGCGCTGTGGCAGCAGGCGTAGGGGTCAACCCCGTCGGCCCGGGATGACGTGCTGAAGAGTCCCGCGGCGACCCCACGGTTCGACGTGCCCCCGGCGACGAGCGCGAGCACCTCCCTCTCACGGGTGCTCAGCGGTTCGTTGCCGGGGGCACGCACGCGTGAGACCAGCCGGGAGACATCGGACCTAGGTCCAGCGAAGTACCCCGCACGGGCCAAAACTCGGTGGGCTGTGCCGGTCGCCGTCCGTAGGCTCGCTCCTGATGCCGAAATCAGATGCCCCCACCAAGGATCGGTCCACCATCCGGACGCTGCTGCGGCTCTGGCCGTATGTGCGGCCGGTCCGAACGCGGCTGGCCACCGCCGCCGTTGTCGCGATCATCGCTTCCTGCACGGGGCTCCTCTTCCCCCTCGTACTGAAGTGGATGGTGGACGGTCCCGTGGCCGACCGGGACGGGGCGGGGGTGTGGCTCGGGGCGCTGCTGCTGCTTCTGCTCGGCGTCGTCGAGGCGCTGCTCTTCGGGCTGCGGCGGTGGCTCGTGGCCCGGCCGCTCGCGAGCGTGGAGGCGTCGATGCGGGCGGACCTCTTCCGGCACCTCCAGCGGCTCCCGGTGGCCTTCCACGACCGGTGGGCGTCCGGGCAGCTCCTCTCGCGCGGCACCACGGACCTGATGCTGCTGCGGATGTTCCTCGCCTTCCCGATGACGTTCCTGCTGGTCAACAGCGTGACGATCCTGGTCGGTGTGACCATCCTGCTCGGCCAGGACTTCACGCTCGGCCTGGTCCTCCTCGCCCCCGTGGTGCCGATGGTGATCGCCTGCGCGTACTACGAGGGGCGGTACGCCACCGTGGCGCGGCGGGCCCAGGACCAGGTCGGCGATCTGACGACGGTCGTCGAGGAGAGCGTGCTCGGCATCCGCATCATCAAGGGCTTCGGCCGCCACCGCAGCCAGGCGCGCGCGTTCCGGGAGCTTTCGCACACCCTGCGCGGCACGGAACTGGCCAAGGCCCGCATCCTGGCGGCCGTCTACGCGGTGATCATGTCGCTGCCGGAGGCCGCCATCGGCGCCGCGCTGGTCCTCGGCACGGTGCGGGTGGCCGACGGCGGCCTGTCCGCGGGCACGCTGGTCGCCTTCCTGTCGACGGCGCTCGCGCTGCGCTGGCCGGTGGAGTCCATCGGCTTCCTGCTCGCGATGACCCAGGAGTCCGCGACGGCCACGGAGCGGTACTTCGAGGTGATGGACGCGGAGCCCGAGGACGACACGGTCGCCGCCACCGCCGGGAGCCGGGACACCGAAGAGGACGGACTGCGCTTCCACGGCGTGGAGTTCAGGTACCCCGACGCACCGCCCGACGCGCCCCCGGTCCTCGGCCGCGTCGACCTGCACGTCCGTCCCGGCGAGACCATGGCCCTGGTCGGCGCCACCGGCAGCGGCAAGACCACGCTCACCGCCCTGGTGCCACGCCTGCACGAGGTGACCGGCGGGCGCATCACCCTGGACGGCGAGGACATCGCCGCGATGGACCGCGAGCGGCTGCGCACCCTGGTGGCCGTCGCCTTCGAGGAGCCCACGCTGTTCTCCGCGTCGGTCGGCGAGAACGTCCTGATGGGCGCCGAGGGGAGCGCGGGCGACGCCGAGCTCGCCCGCGCCCTGGACGTCGCGCAGGCCGACTTCGCGCACGCCCTGCCGCAGGGCACCGGCACACAGGTCGGCGAGCAGGGCCTGAGCCTGTCCGGCGGGCAGCGCCAACGCCTCGCCCTGGCCCGCGCGGTGGTGGGCCGCCCCCGCTTCCTGGTCCTGGACGACCCGCTCTCCGCGCTCGACGTCCACACGGAGGCGCTGGTGGAGGCCGCGCTGCGGCGGGTCCTCGCGGACACGACCGCGCTGATCGTCGCCCACCGCCCCTCCACCGTGCAGCTCGCCGACCGCGTCGCCCTGCTCTCGGGCGGCCGCGTCGCCGCCGTCGGCACCCACCAGGAACTGCTGCGGGAGAACGCGGAGTACGCCTGGCTGATGTCCGGCGCCGACATCCCCCACGCCGCCGAGGAGGCTGCCCGATGACCTCGTCGACCCCCGTACGGGAGAAGCCGCTCGACCCCGGGGAGCCCGAGCTCCCCGAAGACCCGGCCGCCCAGGGCGACCCCTTCGACAAGGACGACCTGCCGACGCCACCGGGCGCCACGCGCACCCTGCTGCTCTCGCTGCTCTCGCCGATGCGCGGCCGCGTCGTCCTCGCCGCCGTGCTGCTCCTCCTCCAGCAGGCCGTCGTGCAGGCCGGGCCGCTGCTCGTCGCGTACGCCATCGACAGCGGCGTGCCCGCGGTGCGCGCGGACGACCACGGCCCGCTGATCGCCGTCGCCGTCGGCTATCTGCTCTGCGCCGGCGCGTCGGGCGCCCTCCAGTACGCGTTCATCATCGCCTCCGCACGCGTCAACCAGGACGTCCTGCTCGACCTGCGCGGACGCATCTTCCGGCACGCGCAGGCGCTGAGCGTCGACTTCCACGAGCGGTACACGTCGGGGCGGCTGATCTCGCGCTCCACCACCGATGTGGAGTCCCTGCGCGAGCTGCTCAGCGAGGGCCTCCAGGAGCTCATCACCGTCCTGCTCTCCTTCGTCTACATCTCGGCGATGCTGCTCTGGCTCGACCTGGGGCTCGGCGCGGTGGCGGTGGCGTCGTTCGTGCCGCTCTACCTCCTCGTACGCCTCTACCAGCGGCGGGCGGGGGCGCTGTTCCGCAGCCGCTCGACCGCGATCGCCGCCGTCATCGTGAAGTTCGCCGAGACCATGAACGGCATCCGTCCGGTGCGGGCCTTCCGCAGGGAGCGCGCCAACGACGAGAGGTTCGCCGAGCTCAACCGCCGGCACGAGCGGACCAACGGCGACGCCATGCTGGAGATGGCGCGCTACGTCGTCGGCTCACGGCTCATCGCCAACGTCGCCGTCGCCGGGATCGTCCTGTGGGGCGCGCAACGCGTCGCGGACGGCGGCCTCGCCCTCGGCGTGCTCGCCGCCGCCGTGCTCTACCTGCGGCGCCTGTACGACCCGATCGACCGGCTCGGCATGTTCCTCAACTCCTACCAGTCCGCGGCGGCCTCCCTGGAGAAGATCGCGGGGCTGCTCGCCCAGGTCCCCGCCGTGCCCGAGCCCGACGCCCCTGCCGCGCGTGCGCTGCCCGCCCTGGAGTCCGCGCACCCCGGCCGCGAGGTCCGCTTCGACGGCGTGCGGTTCGCCTACCGCACCGGCGGCGAGGTCCTGCCCCGCTTCGACCTGACGCTGCCCGCCGGGCAGACCGTCGCCGTGGTCGGCTCCACCGGCGCGGGCAAGTCCACGCTGGCGAAGCTGCTCGCCCGCTTCTACGACCCGACCGAAGGCAGCGTCCTCCTGGACGGCGTCGACCTGCGGGACCTGGCGGGCGCCGAGCTGCGGCGCGGGGTCGTCATGGTGACGCAGGAGGCGTTCCTGTTCTCCGGCACCGTCGCCGAGAACATCGCGATCGGCCGCCCCGACGCCACCCGCGAGGACGTCGAGCGCGCCGCGAAGGCCATCGGCGCCCATGACTTCATCGCGTCGCTCCCCGACGGGTACGACACGGACGTACGCAAGCGGGGTGGCCGTATCTCCGCCGGTCAGCGCCAGTTGGTGGCCTTCGCGCGGGCCCTGCTCGCCGACCCGGCGGTGCTGATCCTCGACGAGGCGACCAGCTCGCTGGACATCCCGGGCGAGCGGGCCGTGCAGCGCGCGATGCACACCGTGCTGCGGGGCCGCACCGCCGTGGTGATCGCCCACCGGCTGTCCACGGTGGAGATCGCCGACCGGGTGCTGGTGATGGAGCACGGGCGGATCGTGGAGGACGGCGCCCCGGGTGAACTCATCGCGGGCGACGGCTCCTTCGCGAGCCTGCACCGGGCGTGGCGGGACAGCGTGGTGAGCTGAGAGCCTGACGGCCCGTACGGCCTCAGGGCCTGTGTCATGACCCCGGCCGGTCCGGTACGGCGGGAGGCCCGGCCGGTCCGCCGTCACGGCGGTTTCGGCCGGGCCTCTGCCTCGGGCAGTCACTCCGTCACTTCTCGTCGGCGTCGAACTTCGCGGCCGACCAGAAGTAGCCGAGTACCGCGAGTCCGACGCACCAGGTGACGGCGAGCCACCCGTTGTGGCCGATCTCGGTGCCCAGGAGCAGGCCGCGCAGGGTCTCGATGGCGGGGGTGAAGGGCTGGTACTCCGCGATGGGCTGGAACCAGCCCGGCATGGAGGTCAGGGGCACGAAGGCGCTGGAGAACAGGGGCAGCAGGATCAGCGGCATGGCGTTGTTGCTCGCGGCCTCGGCGTTGGGGCTGATCAGGCCCATGCCGACGGCGATCCAGGTGAGCGCCGTGGCGAAGAGGATCAGCAGCCCGAAGGCGGCGAGCCACTCCACGACGGTGGCGTCCGCGGAGCGGAAGCCGATGGCGAGGCCGACGGCCCCGACCAGGACGACGCTGGCGACGGCCTGGAGCACGCTGCCGACGACGTGCCCGACGAGCACCGAGGCGCGGTGGATGGCCATGGTGCGGAAGCGGGCGATGATGCCCTCGCTCATGTCACCCGAGACGGACACGGCGGTGCCGACCGTGGTGGAACCGATGGTCATCAGCAGGATGCCGGGAACGATGTAGGAGATGTAGGCCTCGCGGCCCGCGCCGCCGCTCATCGCGTCTCCGAAGATGTACACGAAGAGCAGCAGCAGCATGATCGGGGTGAGCAGCAGGTTCAGCGTGAGGGAGGGGTAGCGCCGGGCGTGCAGGAGGTTGCGGCGCAGCATCGTGGAGGAGTCACGGACGGCGAGGGAGAGAGAGCTCATCGGACGTTCTCCTTGGACTGGGCGGGGACGGCGGGCTTGGTGGACCGGCCGGCGGCGGCGTCGCCGGTGAGGGCGAAGAAGACGTCGTCGAGGTCGGGGGTGTGCACGGTCAGCTCGTCGGCCTCGATGCCGGCGGAGTCGAGCCAGTCGAGGACGGAGCGCAGTTCTCGCTGGCTTCCGTCGCTGGGGATGGACAGCGACAGCGTCTCGTCGTCGCGGGCCGCCTCGCCCAGGGCCAGGGCCGCGGACCGGTACGCGGCGGGATCGGTGAAGCGGAGGCGGATGTGGCCGCCGGGGATGAGCCGCTTGAGCTGTTCGGCGGTGCCTTCGGCGGCGATCTTGCCGTCGTTCAGCACGGCGATGCGGTCGGCCAGTTCATCGGCCTCTTCCAGGTACTGCGTGGTGAGGAAGACGGTCACCCCGTCGGTGACCAGCTCGCGGATGATGCCCCACATGTTGTGCCGGGAGCGGGGGTCGAGGCCGGTGGTCGGCTCGTCGAGGAAGATGATGCGCGGGCCGCCGACCAGCGTCATGGCGATGTCCAGGCGGCGCTTCATGCCGCCGGAGTAGGTGGACGCCGGCTTCTTGGCGGCCTCCACCAGGTCGAAGCGCTCCAGGAGTTCGGCGGCGACCCGCCGCCCCTCACGCTTGGACAGGTGATGCAGGTCGGCCATGAGGAGCATGTTCTCCTCGCCGGTGATCAGACCGTCCACGGCGGAGAACTGCCCGGTGACACCGATCGAGGCGCGGACCGCCTGCGGGTCGGCGGCGAGGTCGTGGCCGCCGACGTGGAGGGAACCGGAGCCCGCGCCGGCGGAGACCAGGGTGGAGAGGATCTTGACGGCGGTGGTCTTGCCCGCGCCGTTCGGGCCGAGCAGGGAGAAGACCGTTCCCTCGGGGACGGTGATGTCGATGCCGTCCAGGACGGTCTTGTCCCCGTAGGACTTGCGCAGCCCGTACGCCGCGATGGCCAGGTCGGTCATGGGAAGAGCTCCTTCAGAGGGCTGTGGGATGCGGAGGGCTGTGGGATGCGGAGGGCTGTGGGGCGCGGAGACCTGCGGGGCGCGGAGGCCTGCGGGATGCGGGAGGTCCGCCGGGTTCAGAGGCTGCGGGCGGTGATGTCGCCCTGCGTGGTGGTCGCCTTGATGGCCAGGGCGGCGTCGGCGCCGTCGGTGTTCTTCAGCGCGTTGTCGATACGGCCGACGACCGTGCCGGCGTCCAGGGCCGCGGAGACCCCGCGGGCGGCGCCGACGGTGATGTTCCCCTGCTGGGAGCTCAGGGTGAGGGCACCGCGCACCGCCTCGGCGACGGTCACGTCGCCCTGCATGGTGCTGATCTCGCCGGGCCCGTTGAGCCGGCCGACCGTGATGTGGGCGTCCATACCGGTGAGGCGGGCGCTCGCGGCCTCGTCGAGCTTGACCGGTCCTGAGCCGCCGTCGAAGGACACGTCACCGAGCCGTCCCACACCGCGGAACTCCGCGGCGCCGGCCTTCGCCTCGACGTGGGAGCCGGCCGGCAGCTGGACGGTGACCTCGACGGACCCCCGGGCGCCGATGAGCCGGTTCGCCGCCTCCGGGCCCTGGATCCGCAGGACACCGTCGGTGTAGGTGACCTCGCTCCGTTCGGCCGCCTTCACGTCACGGCTCTTCGAGGCGTCCGCGGGCCGGATCTCGACCGTGGTGTCGGCGCGGTCGGCGGCGATGAACTGAATGCGTCCGGCGGAGATGTCCAGGACGGCGGAGACGGGGGCGGGGGTGGCGAACTTCTGCATGGTGTGCTCCTTGGGTTCTTGTTTCGTCCGGTCGTTTCCGGTGATGCAAACGCTACGTTGCATTTACTGATCCGGCAACGCTCATGTTGCACGCAAACCCTTTAATCGCAGGTCACAGCCAATATTTCATTGCAACGATCTACCGGTTAACGCAACAGTGCCACCACGTTCATTGCAATGAGTTGACGGTGAACGCTATGCTGAGGCCTCCAGGGACCCCAACGAGGAGAGATCGCGATGCCAGGCGGCAGGCTCACCCAGCAGGAACGTCAGCAGATCGCCCTCGGCCTGGCCGACGGCCTCGCCTACGCGGAGATCGCGAGGGGCCTGGACCGCCCGACCTCCACGGTCACGCGGGAGGTGATGCGCAACGGCGGCCCCACCTCCTACCGCGCGGACCTCGCCCACCGGGCCACCGAACACCGCGCGCACCGGCGCAGGCAGGCCGCGCCGGACGGGCGCACGGATGCCGCGCCGCGGCCCCACGGGCGCGACTCCCAGGCCGTACGCGACTTCGAGGAGGTCTTCGTCACCGTCATGATGTCTTCGGGCATGACCAAGATGACGGCCAGGGTGATGGCCTGCCTCAGCCTCACCGACTCGGGCAGCCTCACCGCGTCCGAGCTCGTCCAGCACCTCCAGGTCAGCCCGGCGTCCGTCTCCAAGGCCGTCACGTTCCTCGACGAGCAGGGCCTCATCCGCCGGGAGCGGGACGAAGGCCGCCGCGAGCGCTACGCCGTGGACGACGACGTCTGGTACCAGTCGATGATGGTCAGCGTCCGGTCCCTGAACCAGGTCGTCGAGACCGCCCGGCAGGGCGTCTCCGTCCTCGGTCCCGGCACTCCGGCCGCCACCCGCCTGGAGAACGTCGCCCGTTTCCTGGACTTCGTGTCCGAGAGCATGCTCCGCGCCACGGAGCAGGCCCGCGACATCCTCCACTCGAAGTCGCGGCCGGACACGGACACCACCGCCTGAACCTCGCGCCGCCGGGCGCGACGGCACCGCCCGGACCACGCCTCTTCGGCCTCAACGGCGAAAACCAGCCGCGTCGCGCGGACGCGCGCGGCGACCGAAAGCGTGCGCGAACCCTCGAACGCCCGCTCAACTCCGGTCGCCGCGCAGGCCCACCGCCCCGCTCCGCATACCGAACGTGCCCCACCGGCCAACGGACTGATTCCGGCCAACTCTTGATGCGCCCCTGACAGGCGCGTGGCTCTGGTGCCACTCTTCCCCTCGACCGCCGCACGACTTTCAACAACGCGACGGTTTCTCTTCACGCACCGCACTTCCCGGCAACACCTTTAGGCACCGCCCAGTTCTGCGTTCCGCCTTGCTCTGCCCGGACGGCGACCCAGCCCTCCGGTAGCTCTGGCCGCGCATCCCCGCGGCCGCGCAGAAGGAGTCCGTGTTGAGAACCACCTCCCACAGACACACCTCCCACAGCAGCCGTTCGGTCCGCACCCGTGCGACCGCCGTCGGCGCTCTCTCCGCAGTCGCCGCACTCCTGGCCGTGGCCGTCCAGGCGGGACCCGCGTCCGCCGACGACCCGGCGGCCAAGGCCGCCCCCGCCGCGGCCCAGAAGCTCGGCAAGGTCGACCCCGGCGCCCTGGCCGCCAAGCTCTCCCCCGCCCAGCGCGCGGAACTCATCCGCGACGCCAACGCCACCAAGGCGGAGACCGCCGAGGACCTCAAGCTCGGGGCCAAGGAGAAGCTGGTCGTCCGCGACGTCACCAAGGACGTCGACGGCACGGTCCACACCCGCTACGAGCGCACCTACGACGGCCTGCCCGTCCTCGGCGGCGACCTGGTGGTGGACACGGCGAAGTCCGGCAAGACCGAGGCCGTCACCAAGGCCGTGAAGACGCAGCTCAAGGGCGTCGACATGAGCGCCGACATCAAGGCGTCGGCCGCGGAGAAGCAGGCGCTGGGCGCCGCGAAGGCCGAGGGCTCCAAGAAGACGGACGCGGACCGCGCGCCGCGCAAGGTCGTCTGGATGGCCAAGGGCCAGCCCGTCCTCGCGTACGAGACCGTGGTCGGCGGGCTCCAGCACGACGGCACGCCGAACGAGCTGCACGTCATCACGGACGCCGCCACCGGCAAGAAGCTCTTCCAGTGGCAGGGCATCGAGAACGGCACCGGCAACACGCAGTACAGCGGGGCGGTCACCCTGGGCTCGGCCCAGTCGGGGTCGAACTACACGCTCACCGACACCGGCCGCGGCAACCACAAGACGTACAACCTGAACCGCGGCACGTCCGGCACCGGCACCCTCTTCAGCGGTCCCGACGACGTGTGGGGCAACGGCCTGCCCTCCAACCTGGAGACCGCCGGCGCAGACGCGGCCTACGGCGCGGGCCTGACCTGGGACTACTACAAGAACGTGCACGGCCGCTCCGGCATCCGCGGGGACGGCGTCGGCGCGTACTCCCGGGTCCACTACGGCAACAACTACGTCAACGCCTTCTGGTCCGACGCCTGCTTCTGCATGACGTACGGCGACGGCTCGGGCAACGCCAAGCCGCTCACCTCCATCGACGTGGCCGCCCACGAGATGACGCACGGCGTGACGGCCGCGACCGGCAACATGACCTACAGCGGCGAGTCCGGCGGCCTGAACGAGGCCACCTCGGACATCTTCGCCGCCGCGGTCGAGTTCAACGCCAACAACGCCCAGGACAAGGGCGACTACCTCGTCGGCGAGAAGATCGACATCAACGGCGACGGCACCCCGCTGCGCTACATGGACAAGCCCTCCAAGGACGGCGGGTCCAAGGACTCCTGGTACTCCGGGATCGGCAACATCGACGTGCACTACTCGTCGGGTGTCGCCAACCACTTCTACTACCTGCTGAGCGAGGGCAGCGGACAGAAGGAGATCAACGGCGTCCCCTACGACTCGCCGACCTCCGACGGCCTGCCGGTGACCGGCATAGGCAGGGACAAGGCGTCGCTGATCTGGTTCAAGGCGCTGACCACGAAGTTCACCACCACGACCAACTACGCGGCGGCCCGCACCGGGACGCTCGCCGTGGCCGGTGAGCTGTACGGCACGACCAGTGCCGAGTACAAGGCCGTCGCCCACGCCTGGGCCGCCGTGAACGTCGGCTCGCGCCCCGGCGGCGAGGAGCCCGGCGGCAAGACGTTCGAGAACACCGCGGACGTCAACATTCCGGACGCCGGTGCCGCGGTCACCTCGGCGGTCAACGTCACGGGCATCACCGGTAACGCGCCGAGCGCCCTCAAGGTCGGCGTCGACATCGTGCACACCTGGCGCGGTGACCTCCAGGTCGACCTGGTGGCCCCCGACGGCACGAGCTACCCGCTGAAGCCCACCAGCAGCTCGGACTCCGCCGACAACGTCAAGGAGACCTACACGGTCAACGCCTCGTCCGAGGTGGCCAACGGCTCCTGGAAGCTGAAGGTCCAGGACAAGGCGCGGCAGGACACGGGCTACATCAACGGCTTCAAGCTCACCTTCCCGTAAGCCGCACCACAGCCTGAACCGCACCACAGCCTGTACCGCACCACAGCCTGAACCGCACCACCGCGTAGTGCACGCCGCCGCCCCGGGTGAACAACTCCCCGGGGCGGCGCGCGCGTTCCCGGGCCGGTCCGTTCACACGCCGTTCGCAATGCGTATGTTGACCATCGCTCAACGGACGATTTCCGGCCAACATCCGGTCCAGTACTGACATGCACCTGACCCGAATGACACTCTTCCCAGGCATCACACGCACCACCATCGCACCGCGTCTTTCCTGCCCGGGTCGGTCCCCAACACCGCCCGGGCCCCCCACAGAAGGAGCCTGCGTGACCCCCCACATATCCCGTAAGCGTTCGTCTCTGGCCATCGCCACCGCTGTCGCCGCGGGAGCGATGCTCGCCGCCGGGCTGACCACCGGCGCGTCCGCGCAGCCCGCCGAGGACGCCGCGGCGTCCGGTGCTCCCGTCAGCCTCTCGGCCTCGACGCGCGCCGGCCTCCTCCAGGACGCGGACTCCGGCAAGGCCGCCACCGCCGACAAGATCGGCCTCGGCGCCAAGGAGAAGCTGGTCGTCCGTGACGTCGTCAAGGACGTCGACGGCACCACCCACACCCGCTACGAGCGCACCTACGACGGCCTGCCCGTCCTCGGCGGCGACCTCGTCGTGCACACCGCGAAGAGCGGCAAGGTGAAGGGCGTCACCAAGGCGACCGAGGCCACCGTGAAGGTCGCCGGCACCGACGCCGGGCTCAGCAAGGCGTCGGTCGCGAAGTCCGCCGAGTCGACGGCCGCCGACGCGAAGACCGCCAAGGCCGACGCCGGCACCCCGCGCAAGGTCATCTGGGCCGCCGAGGGCAAGCCGGTCCTGGCCCACGAGACCGTGGTCACCGGCGTGCAGAAGGACGGCACGCCCAGCCGCCTCCACGTCATCACCGACGCGGCGACCGGCAAGGAGCTGTACCAGTACCAGGCCATCGAGAACGGCACCGGCAACAGCCAGTACAGCGGCAAGGTCGAGATCGGCACCAAGAAGGGCGCGAGCGGCTTCGAGCTGACCGACGACGAGCGCGGCGGCCACAGCACCCTGGACCTGAACCACGGCCAGGGCGGCGAGGGCAAGCTCCTCACGGACGACGACGACACGTGGGGCACCGGAAAGCCGGACGACGCGCAGACCGCCGCCGTCGACGCCGCCTACGGCGCGCAGCTCACCTGGGACTACTACAAGTCCGTGCACGGCCGCAGCGGCATCAAGGGCGACGGCAAGGGTGCGACCTCCCGGGTCCACTACGGCGACAACTACGTCAACGCCTTCTGGGACGACAGCTGCTTCTGCATGACGTACGGCGACGGTGAGGGCAACAAGGCGCCCCTGACCTCGCTGGACGTCGCGGCCCACGAGATGACGCACGGCGTCACGGCGGCGACGGGCAACATGGAGTACAGCGGGGAGTCCGGCGGCCTGAACGAGGCCACCTCCGACATCTTCGCCGCCTCCGTCGAGTTCAACGCCAAGAGCCCCGAGGACGTCGGCGACTACCTCATCGGCGAGGAAATCGACATCAACGGCGACGGCTCCCCGCTGCGCTACATGGACAAGCCCTCCAAGGACGGCCAGTCCCTGGACAACTGGAGCGAGGACGCGGGCAACGCCGACGTCCACTACTCCTCGGGCATCGCCAACCACTTCTTCTACCTGCTGTCCGAGGGCAGCGGCGCGAAGGAGATCAACGGCGTCGCGTACGACTCCCCGACCGCCGACGGCTCCAAGGTCGAGGGCATCGGACGCGACAAGGCCGAGAAGATCTGGTTCAAGGCCCTGACGGCGTACTTCACGTCGACGACGGACTACAAGGCGGCCCGGGAGGGCACCCTGAGCGCCGCGAAGGACCTGTACGGCGCGGACTCCGCCGAGTACAAGGGCGTGGACGCGGCCTGGGCCGGGGTCAACGTCAAGTAGCACCGGCACGGTGGGGGCGGTATCCCGGGGTCCCGGGATACCGCCCTTTCACTCGTCACCGCATCAGCCCGTCACCGCATCAGCACCCCGGCGTCCTCCGCCACGCCCGCGGACGGCAGGGCCACGAGCCCCAGCTCCGCCCCGCTGGCCAGCAGCCGGTGCGAGGGCAGAATCCGCACGGTGTACCCGAAGGGCCCCGTCCGGTCCAACGCGAGGGGGCCCTCGTAGACCCGGCGGCCCTCGACGTCGGGCCCGCCCGTGGGCTTCAGCGGCACCGGAGAGGCGTCGGCGATGTGGTCCTCGGGGTCGACGCGCCCCGCGATGGCCTGCACCTCCACGTCGTCCGGCGTCAGCTCCCCGAGGTGCACCCGCACCCGCAGCGACAGCGTGGCCCCCAGCTCGGCCGTGGCGCCGGTGGCCGACGCCTCCACGTGGTCGACGGCCACCCGCGGCCAGGCGGCACGGACCCGCCCCTTCCAGGCGGCCAGCTCCCCGGCGGACGTGACGTCGAGCGCGCGGTGCGCCCGCGCGGCGGGAACGTACAGCTTCTCCACGTACTCACGGACCATCCGCCCCGCGAGGACCTTGGGCCCGAGCCGCGTCAGGGTCCTGCGGACCATCTCGATCCAGCGGTCGGGCAGACCGCCGGGGCCCTGCTCGTAGAAGCGGGGGGCGATGCGCCGCTCCAGGAGGTCGTAGAGCGCGGCGGCCTCCAGCTCGTCGCGGCGGTCGTCGTCGGTGGCGGCGCCGTCCGCGGTGGGAATGGCCCAGCCGAAGTCGGGCTCGAACCACTCGTCCCACCAGCCGTCGAGGACGGAGAGGTTCAGGCAGCCGTTGAGCGCCGCCTTCATGCCGGAGGTCCCGCAGGCCTCCAGCGGGCGCAGCGGGTTGTTCAGCCACACGTCGCAGCCGGGGTAGAGCTTCTGCGCCATGGCCATGCCGTAGTCGGGCAGGAAGACGATGCGGTGGCGCACCCGCGGATCGTCGGTGAACCGCACCAGCTCCTGGATGAGCCGCTTGCCGCCGTCGTCCGCGGGGTGCGCCTTGCCCGCGACGACGATCTGCACGGGCCGCTCGGAGTGGCGCAGCAGCTTCATGAGCCGGTCGCGGTCGCGCAGCATGAGCGTGAGCCTCTTGTACGAGGGGACGCGGCGCGCGAAGCCGATGGTGAGGACGTCGGGGTGGAGCACCTCGTCGATCCAGCCGAGTTCGGCGCTGGCCGCCCCGCGCTGGCGCCAGGAGTCGTAGAGGCGCCGCCTGACCTCGTCCACGAGCTGGGCGCGCAGGGTGCGGCGCAGCTCCCAGATGTCGGAGTCCGCGATGTCGGCGACCGCGTCCCAGCGGTCGGAACCGCCCACCGAGAGGGCGTCCTCGGTGCGCCGCTCGCCGATCTGCCGGGCGCCGAGCCGGAAGACCTCGGGGGCGACCCAGGTCGGGGCGTGCACGCCGTTGGTGACGGAGACGATCGGGATCTCCTCGGCGTCGAAGCCCGGCCAGAGCCCGGCGAACATGCCGCGGCTGACCGAGCCGTGCAGGGTGCTCACCCCGTTGGCCCTGCTGCCCAGGCGCAGCCCCATCACGGCCATGTTGAACAGGTTCGGCTCGCCGCCCGGGTAGGTCTCCATGCCGAGCCGGAGCACGGCGCCGATGTCGATGCCGGGCAGCTCGGCGCCGGGGCCGAAGTGGCGGGCGACCAGCTCGCGGTCGAAGCGGTCGATCCCGGCGGGCACGGGGGTGTGGGTGGTGAAGACGGTCCCCGCCCGCACCGCTTCGAGCGCCGCGTCGAAGTCCACGTCCGCCGCGATCATCTCGTGGATGCGTTCGAGCCCGAGGAATCCGGCGTGCCCCTCGTTGGTGTGGAAGACCTCGGGCTCCGGGTGCCCGGTCAGCCGGCAGAAGCTCCGTACGGCACGCACTCCCCCGATGCCGAGCAGCATCTCCTGGAGCAGCCGGTGCTCGCTGCCGCCGCCGTAGAGCCGGTCGGTGACGTCGCGCTCGCCGGGGTCGTTCTCCTCGACGTCGGAGTCGAGCAGCAGGAGCGGCACGCGGCCGACCTGCGCGTGCCAGACGTGGGCGAGCATCGCGCGCCCGCCGGGCAGGGCGAGCGCCACCTTGGCGGGGGTGCCGTCGGTCTCGCGGAGCAGGGAGACGGGGAGCTCGTTCGGGTCGAGCACGGGGTAGTGCTCCTGCTGCCAGGCGTCGCGGGACAGCGACTGGCGGAAGTAGCCGTGCCGGTAGAGCAGCCCGACCCCGATGAGCGGCACCCCGAGGTCGCTCGCCGCCTTGAGGTGGTCCCCGGCGAGGATGCCGAGGCCGCCGGAGTACTGCGGCAGGGCGGCCGTGATGCCGAACTCCGGTGAGAAGTAGGCGACGGCGCGCGGAAGTTCGGTGCCCGACCGCTCCGGGTCGTTCGGGTCACGGCCCCGGTCCTGGTACCAGCGGTCCCCGGTGACGTACTCCTGGAGGTCGTCGGCGGCCTCGTCGAGCCGCCGCAGGAAGTCCGCGTCCCCGGCGAGCTCGGCGAGGCGCGCGGACGGGACGCCGCCGAGCAGCCGCACGGGGTCGCAGCCTGACGCCGTCCACCGGTCCGGGTCGACGGACTCGAAGAGCTCACGGGTGCGCGGATGCCATGACCAGCGCAGATTGCGGGCCAGCTCGGCCAGCCGGCCGAGGGGTTCGGGAAGGACGGGACGTACGGTGAATCGTCGGATTGCCTTCACGGTCTCCACCTTCGCGGGGATTCGCCTGGATGCCACACATATTTGCCTCCGCGAGTCGAAGGTAGCGGCGGTCGGCGGTCCCCCACCACGGCGCACGCACAGGGCGCGCGGCGTGTCCGGGACGGTGCCACGGCTCCGGACGGCTTCCTTTCCCCGTTGTAATCTGCAAGCTCTCTGCGAGGAACGGGAATTGACGGCGGCACCACCCGGGGGGCGTGCGGATGATCGGCCAGTTGCGTGAGGCTTCACCCATGCGGGTGGGTCCCTACGAGACGGTGGGGCGGCTCGGGTCCGGAGGCATGGGCGAGGTCTTCCTCGCCACGCCGGACTCCGCGTCCCCCGGGCACTACGAACCGGACGCCCTCGTCGCCGTGAAGGTGATCCGCAGCGACATCGCGGGCGACCCCGCCTTCCGTGCCCGGTTCCGGCGCGAGATATCCGTGGCGGCCTCGGTGCGCAGCCCGTACGTCGCGCGTCTCGTCGACGGTGACGCCCAGGCCGCGGAGCCGTGGCTCGCCACCGAGTACGTCGCGGGGCCCAACCTCGCGGAAGCCGTGCGGGGGCACGGTCCGCTGCCCGCCGGGGCCGTCGCCGCGCTCGGCGCCGGGCTGGCCCACGCGCTGGCCGCGGTGCACGGGGCGGGCGCCCTGCACCGTGACCTGAAGCCGGCGAACGTGCTGCTCGGCGCCGAGGGGCCCAAGCTGATCGACTTCGGCGTGGCGCGGGCGCTCGGGGCGACCACGATGACCTCGACGGGCCTGCTCGTGGGCACCCCCGGGTTCATGTCCCCCGAGCACGTGGCGGGCGGGCGGCACGTGGTGGCCGCCTCGGACGTGTTCTGCCTGGCCTCGGTCCTCGCCTACGCCGCCTCCGGCAGTGACCCCTTCGGGGACGGTCCGGTGGCCGCCGTCCTGTACCGGGTGTCGCGCGCCGAGGCCCGCCTGGACGGCGTGCCCGCGGAGCTGCGGGAGATCCTCGCCGCCTGTCTGGTGCCGGAGCCCGGCGACCGCCCGGCCCCGCGGGAGGTCGCCGCCCGGCTCACCGCCCTGGAGGGCCCGGCGGCCTCCCCCTGGCCCGCGGCCGTGGTCGCCGCCATCGAGGAAGTCGGCCGCGACGCCCTGCGGTTGTGCGCCACGGGCCGGCCGCTGCTGCCGCTCCCCGAGCCCCCGCGGGCGGCCACGCCCACCCCGACGTGGACGCCCACGCAGATCCCGCGGGAGCCCACGCGGACCCCGCAGGAGCCCGTCGCGCCCGCGGTGCACGGCCTGCCCACCATGAGCTCGGCCCCGCCCGCCGCCCCGGCCCCGCTCCCGGCCCCGTCCCGATCCCGGCGCCGCGCCCTCGCGGTGATCCTCGCGGTGGCCGTGGCGGGAGGCGGCGTCGGGGCGCTGCTCGCGCTGCGGGGATCCGACGGGGGCGAGGGGGGAGGCGGCTCCGGCGGCTCCGGCGGCGGCGAGGGGCCGCCCGGCGTCTCCGCGGCCCGGCTCGCCGCCACGGCGGGCGTCGACGCGACGGGCACGCAGGACAGGAGCGGCTCCGTCCCGCAGTACGAGGAGCAGCGCCCCAAGGGCTGGAAACCCTGGCGCGGCAGGTTCCGCCACGCGCCGATGAACTGCGCGGCCGACATGGTGGCCGTGGTCTGCCTCCTCACCGACGGCACCTACGAAGCGCTCAGCGCCTCCGACGGCCGCAGGCTGTGGACCTCCGACGGCCGCACGGCCGCCGAGCGCGAGACGGGCGCAGACGCGTACGTCGGGCCGTCCGGCGCCTTCTTCACCTCGGGGGACACGGTCGAGCCGCGGGTCCGCGGCGGTACGACCGTCGTCGGGCACCGGGGCGGCGCGCAGGTGCGGGACTCCGCGTCCGGCGAGGTGCGCTGGACGGCGAAGCCGTCGCCCGGGCACTTCATCACCTCCGTACTGCTCACCGCGGACCGGCTCGTCGTCAGCGAGGAGGGCGCCACGGACGCGGCCACCGGCCGGACACCGGACGGCGCGCGGCTGCGGGCGTACACGCGCGGCGGCAGGCAGGTGTGGAAGGAGCAGCTCAGCGCCGACACCCTCGCCATGGCCGAGAAGCAGCACTACATCGCGGAACTGGCCCACGGCGGCCTCATCTACGCCCAGTCGAAGGAGGGCGTCATCGCGATCGACGCGCGGCGCGGCGGCCGGGTGGGCGGCGCCTACGCCAAGGCCCAGTGCCTCTCCTTGAAGGCGGTCGGCGGCAAGATCCTCTGCGCCCAGCCGCTCGGCGACACCAGCGACCTGTCCGACCCCACGGACGACCCGCAGACCCGGGTGGTCCGCCTCGACCCGCGCACGCTGGCCCCCGGGAAGGCGTTCGGCTTCACGTCCCCGCCCCTCGGTGACGACGGCGTCGCGGGCACCGACCCTGTGGTGAGCGCCGTCGGGAAGCGGGCCGCGCTCGCGTACGACATGACGGGCGAGCGGCTCGTGGTGGCCGACCCGAGGAACGGCAAGGTGGTGCGCGAGGAGCGCATCTCGATCGCCGAGTACAGCATCAGGCACCCGGCACCGTCGGGACCGCTGCTCGTCGACGGCCGCGCGCTGTACGCCGACAACTCCGCCCTCCTCTCCGTCCCGCTGACCTCGTCGGGCAAGGCCCGCAGGACCCCGGTGCCCGGCGCCCCCGGCGACCGCGAGCCGAAGAAGTCCGTGGAGGGCGGCCTCGTGATCGCCGACACCCCGAAGCACCCGTGGCTGCTGCCGCTCGGCGGCGTCGCGACGGTCGTGTACGACGAGGGCACGGTGGTCTCCCTGAAGATCCCGCCCTCCTGAGCCGTCACCTCCCTCGCCCGTCCCTCTTCCGCGCCACCGCATCCCCAGGAGGAGCCTTGCTCGACCCCCTGTCCGGACCGCCGCGCCACGTCGGTCCGTACCGGCTGCTGGCCGTCATCGGCGCGGGCGGCATGGGCGAGGTGTATCTGGCCCGCGAGCCCCGGCCCGGCGCGCCCCTGGTCGCGGTGAAGACCGTGCGTCCCGACCTCGACATCGACCGCGACTTCCGGATCCGTTTCCGCCGGGAGATCGCGGCGGCGCGCGCGGTCTCCGGGGCCGGCACCGCGGCGCTCCTGGACGGTGACGCGGACGCCGCGGTGCCGTGGCTCGCGACGGAGTACGTCGCCGGGCCCTCCCTGGCCGAGACGGTGCACCGGTGCGGTCCCCTGCCGGTGGCGGCGGTGCGCGCCCTCGGTGCCGGGCTCGCCCGCGCGCTCGCGGCGGTGCACGCGGCCCAGGTGCTGCACCGTGACTTCAAGCCGGGCAACGTCCTGCTCACCCCCGAGGGGCCGAAGCTGATCGACTTCGGCATCGCGCAGGCCTTCGACGCGACGGCCCTGACAGCGGCGGGCATGATTGTGGGCACCCCGGGCTTCATGGCGCCGGAGCAGATCGAGGGCAGCCACGCGGTGGTCCCCGCCTCCGACGTCTTCGCGCTCGGCGCGGTGCTCGGTTACGCGGTCTCGGGGCGCGGCCCGTTCGACGACCAGGAACTGGCCGCGGTCATCTTCCGCATCTCGCGGGGCGACGCGGACCTGTCGGCCGTGCCCGAGGAGCTGCGCGAGGTGATCGCCGCGTGCCTGAGCCCGGCGCCCGGCGACCGCCCGAGCGCGGCGCACCTCGCCGACCTGCTGCTGCCCGGCGCCACCGCGGCCTCCGGCGTTCCCTGGCCGTCCCCGGTCCTGTCGCTCTTCGCCGAGCACCGCGAGGCGGTGGCGCGCTGCGAACGGGCGGCGGCCGCCGACGCCTTCGCCACCGCGCCCACCGTCGCACCCACCGCCCCCCTCGGCCCGCCGACCGTCACGCCGGTCGCCCGCCGCCGCCGGCCGTGGGTCGTCGCGGCGGCGGTGGCGGTGGCCGGGGTCGTGGTCACGGCGGTACTGCTGCCCGACGGGGACGGCGGCGGATCCGGCGGCGGCGAAGCCGGGTCCGGACCCACCGGCGGGGCGTCGAAGAGCCCCGGCGGGGCGGGACCGAAGGGCGCCACCGGGATCGTCACGCAGTACGGCGACGCGGGCCATACGGGCGAGTTCGGCGCCGCGAACCGCCCGTCCGACCGCCCCGCCGGCTGGAAGCCATGGACCGTGCGGCGCCCCCAGAACCTGGACGACAGGGGCTACGGCTGTGTCCTCGCGAAGTCGCTCCTGGTCTGCCGCGACGGCAAGGGTGCGGCGACGGCCCTGGACGCGGCGACCGGCGAGCGGCGCTGGACGTCCCCCGGCTTCCGCGTGGGCCCGGCCGGCCTCCAGGGCATCCAGGAGCTGCCGCCCGAGAGCGACGGCACCCGCGTCTACGTGCCGAGCGAGCGCGGCACCATCGCGGTCGACCTCGCGTCGGGCGCCGAGCGCTGGCGCAAGCCGCTGCCGGCGGGCACGGCGGTGATGGGCCTGGCCCACGCCGACGGGGTCGTCCACACCGCGGAGTTCGGCTTCCCGGACGAGGCCTCGGGTACGGGCGACGCCCGGGTGCGCGCCCGCCGCGCCTTTGACGGCCGCGAGCTGTGGAGGTCACCGAAGCTGCCGGGCAAGGTCACGGGCGCGATGCCGGTCAAGGACGGCCGGCTGTACGCGTCGCTGGAGGGCCACGGAGTGGTGGCCCTGTCCGCGAAGAACGGCACGGTCACCAGGAGAGCCCCCGACCAGTCCTGCCAGGGCCTCCAGACGTACCGCTCCTCCCTCATCTGCTGGGACTACGACACCGCCGGCATACGGGAGCTCGACCCCGTCACCCTGAAGCCGCGCCGCACCCTGGCGCCCGCCGGCGAACCGGCGCTGCCGCCCGTGGTCGGCGACGCGGGCGTCCTGGTCGTCACCACCGCCAACCCCGACGCGGACCATCCCGTCACGCACCACATGACCGCCTACGACTGGCGCACCGGCAAGCGGCTGTGGCGCCACGGAGCCCCCCAGGACGCGGTGGCCGTGGGGCTCGCGGGCAAGCGGGTGCTCGCCGTCGGGGCGTACGAGATGTGGGGCAGGAGCACGGACGACGACATCAACTCCTACCGCAGGAAGGACATCCCGCGGCCCGCGGGCGACGACGAGTACGACACCGCGTCACCGCTGGGCGCCCCCCTGTACGTGGGCGGGGTCCTGTTCTCGGCCACGCGCGACGGCAGGATCCTGTCGGGGTACGCGCCCTGACGCACCGGGGGTGAGATTCCGCCATACCTGCGGCGGGACCCCGCGGCCGGGCCGAGTGGATCAGTTCGGCCGAGTCCGGCGGTCCGGCACCGCTCCAGGGGCGCGAGGGCGGTCCGAAGCGCCTGCGCCCGCCGTCGCAAGGGCCCGTACCAAAAGGTGCACTTCTCGTCGCATCAAACCGTGCATTTTCGGACCAGCCGCGCCATTCACGGCAAGGCCGGTCTTGCATGGGCCGTTACGCACTAGTAGTTAACAAAGCGCCGGATTGTTCACCCGACGGGTGTGGGAAGGCTCCTCCGGTACGCACTCCGGCACATCCCCCGGCGCACACCGGCCGGTAGCACGGCGGTACCTCTCCCCACCCCCGTATCCGTGCACGCGGACAGGAGCGGTCAGACATGCCTTTAGGCTCAACCCCGCAGCCCACCATCCCCGTATTGGACGTCCGGCCGGCGGTCCACTGCGGCCGAAAACCGGCGAAAGCGGTTCCGGGAGAAACGTTCCAGGTGAGCGCGACGGTCTTCCGCGAAGGCCATGAGGCCGTCGCGGCCAATGTCGTCCTGCGTGATCCGGAGGGGCGCGTGGGGCCATGGACACCGATGCGTGAACTGGCCCCCGGCACCGACCGGTGGGGCGCGGACGTCACCCCCGACAGAGAGGGCCGCTGGACCTACGCCGTTGAGGCGTGGGGCGACCCGATGACGACCTGGCGGCACCACGCCCGGATCAAGATACCGGCCGGCATCGACACCGATCTGGTCCTGGAGGAGGGCGCCCGCCTCCACGAACGCGCCGCCGACGGCGTCCCGGCCGCCGACCGGCCCGCCGTCCTCGCGGCCGCCGAGGCCCTGCGCGACACCGGCCGCCCGGCGGCGGCCCGCCTCGCCGCCGCCCTCACCCCCCGGGTGAACGCGGCCCTCACCCGTCACCCCCTGCGCGAACTCATCACGTCCTCGCCGGAGTTCCCTCTCCTCGTGGAGCGGAGCCGGGCCCTCTTCGGCTCCTGGTACGAGTTCTTCCCGCGCTCGGAGGGTGCGGTGGTCAGCGAGGGCGCGCCGCCGGTCACGGGCACGTTCCGCACGGCGGCCGAGCGGTTGCCCGCCATCGCCGGGATGGGCTTCGACGTGGTGTACCTGCCGCCGATCCACCCGATCGGCGGCACGCACCGCAAGGGCCCGAACAACTCCCTCTCCCCCGGCCCGTACGACGTCGGCGTGCCGTGGGCCATCGGCTCCGCCGAGGGCGGCCACGACGCGGTCCACCCGGACCTGGGCACGATCGACGACTTCGACGCCTTCGTGGCCAGGGCGGCCGGCCTCGGCCTGGAGGTCGCCCTGGACTTCGCGCTCCAGTGCTCGCCGGACCACCCGTGGGTGGACAAACACCCGGAGTGGTTCCACCACCGGGCGGACGGCAGCATCGCGTACGCGGAGAACCCGCCGAAGAAGTACCAGGACATCTACCCGATCGCCTTCGGCCAGGACATGCCGGGGCTCGTCGCGGAGACCGTACGGCTGCTGCGGTTCTGGATGGGGCACGGCGTGCGGATCTTCCGCGTCGACAATCCGCACACCAAGCCCGTGGTGTTCTGGGAGGAGGTGATCGCCCGGATCAACGGCACCGACCCGGACGTCATCTTCCTCGCCGAGGCCTTCACCCGCCCCGCGATGATGCACACCCTCGCGGCCATCGGTTTCCAGCAGTCGTACACCTATTTCACCTGGCGCAATTCCAAGGAGGAACTCACGGAGTACCTCACCGAGTTGTCCCGCGACACCGCGCACTTCCTGCGGCCGAACCTCTTCGTGAACACCCCCGACATCCTGCACGCCTACCTCCAGGACGGCGGCCGCCCCGCCTTCGAGACGCGCGCCGTGCTCGCCGCGACGCTCTCGCCGACGTGGGGCGTCTACAGCGGATTCGAACTGTGCGAGAACAGGGCCGTGCGGGCCGGCAGCGAGGAGTATGAGAACTCCGAGAAGTACCAGCTACGCCCGAGAGACTGGGCAGGCGCGGCCCGCAGAGGCGAGACCATCGCCCCCCTGATCACCCGGCTGAACCGGATACGCCGCGCCAACCCCGCCCTGCGGCAACTGCGCGACCTGCACTTCCACTCCACGGACAAGGAAGCGGTGATCGCCTACTCGAAGTCCGCCGCCGACACGCACGGTTCGAACACGGTTCTGGTGGTCGCCAACCTCGACCCCCACCACACCCAGGAGGCAACGGTCTCGTTGGACATGCCGGAACTCGGCCTCGACCGGCACGAGACCGTGCCGGTGCGCGACGAGCTGACCGGCGAGACCTACCACTGGGGCAGGACCAACTATGTGCGCCTTGAGCCGGGCCGTGCGCCCGCGCACATCTTGCGCGTCCTGCGACCGTCCTCACCGTTGATCGGAGGGTCACCCACATCATGATCTTCAATGAGCCCGTCCAGGACACCTTCGAGGACACGCCGAGCAAGGACCGCGATCCCGACTGGTTCAAACGCGCGGTCTTCTACGAGGTCCTGGTCCGTTCCTTCCAGGACAGCAACGGCGACGGCATCGGGGACCTGAAGGGCATCACCGCCAAGCTGGACTATCTCCAGTGGCTGGGCGTGGACTGCCTCTGGCTCCCACCGTTCTTCAAGTCCCCCTTGCGCGACGGTGGTTACGACGTATCGGACTACACGGCGGTACTTCCCGAGTTCGGGGACCTGGCCGACTTCGTGGAGTTCGTCGACAGCGCCCACCAGCGCGGCATGCGCGTGATCATCGACTTCGTCATGAACCACACCAGCGACCAGCACCCGTGGTTCCAGGCCTCGCGCACCGACCCCGAAGGCCCCTACGGCGACTACTACGTCTGGGCCGACGACGACAAGCAGTACAGCGACGCCCGCATCATCTTCGTCGACACCGAAGCCTCCAACTGGACCTTCGACCCGGTCCGCAAGCAGTACTTCTGGCACCGCTTCTTCTCCCACCAGCCCGACCTGAACTACGAGAACCCGGCCGTCCAGGAAGAGATCATCTCCGCCCTGCGCTTCTGGCTCGACCTGGGCATCGACGGCTTCCGCCTCGACGCCGTGCCCTACCTCTTCGCCGAGGAGGGCACCAACTGCGAGAACCTGCCCCGTTCACACGCCCTGCTCAAGCGGGTGCGCGCGGAGATCGACGCGCACTACCCGGACACGGTCCTGCTCGCCGAGGCCAACCAGTGGCCGGAGGACGTGGTCGACTACTTCGGGGACTTCCAGAACGGCGGCGACGAGTGCCACATGGCGTTCCACTTCCCCGTCATGCCGCGCATCTTCATGGCGGTGCGCCGCGAGTCGCGCTACCCCGTGTCCGAGATCCTCGCGAAGACCCCGGCGATCCCGGCCGGCTGCCAGTGGGGCATCTTCCTGCGCAACCACGACGAGCTGACCCTGGAGATGGTCACCGACGAAGAGCGCGACTACATGTACGCGGAGTACGCCAAGGACCCGCGCATGCGCGCCAACATCGGCATCCGCCGCCGCCTGGCCACCCTCCTGGACAACGACCGCAACCAGATCGAACTCTTCACCGCCCTGCTGCTGTCCCTGCCCGGCTCCCCGATCCTCTACTACGGCGACGAGATCGGCATGGGCGACAACATCTGGCTCGGCGACCGCGACGCGGTGCGCACCCCCATGCAGTGGACCCCCGACCGCAACGCCGGCTTCTCCTCCTGCGACCCCGGACGCCTCTACCTCCCCGCGATCATGGACCCCGTCTACGGCTACCAGGTCACCAACGTCGAGGCCTCCATGTCCTCGCCCTCCTCACTCCTGCACTGGACCCGCAGGATGATCGAGATCCGCAAACAGAACCCCGCCTTCGGCCTGGGCACCTACACCGAACTCCCCTCCTCCAACCCCGCCGTCCTCGCCTTCCTCAGGGAAGCGCCGCCGACGGAGGAGGAGGGCGACGACCTCGTGCTGTGCGTTCACAACTTCTCGCGGTTCGCACAGCCCACCGAACTGGATCTACAGGCCTTCAACGGACGCCATCCCGTCGAGCTGATCGGCGGGGTGCGCTTCCCGGCCATCGGTGAACTGCCGTACCTCCTGACCCTCGCGGGGCACGGTTTCTACTGGTTCCGGCTGCGCCAGGAACCGGCGTAGGCTCCGGCAGCGCGAAGCCCGCGCGGGGCGGTTTCCACCGCCCCGCCCTGGGCACCCAACGCAGACCGGCACCCCCGCACACTGCCCTGTCCGCCACGCGGAAGGACGCGACGCCATGTCGGAAGCCGCCACCCGCCCCACCGCACACGCCAGCGCGCTGCTCGCCTCTCTCGACCCGCTCCTGCGCGAGTGGCTGCCACGGCAGCGGTGGTTCGCCGGGAAGGGCCGCCCCATCAGCGGCTTCGAGCCGGTGGCGGTGACGGAACTCCTGCCGCGCAGCTCCCCCGCGGGCCTGCTGCACCTGCTCCTGCGGGTCCACCAGCAGCCGCTGGGCCCCCCGCAGGACCCCGCCCCCGAGGGCACGTCGGCCGAGGGTCCCGGCGACTGCTACCAGTTGCTGATCGGCGTACGCCGCGCCCTGCCGCCGCACCTGGCCTCCACCTTCATCGGCCACGTCACCGAGGGCCCGCTCGCCGGCCGGACGGTGTACGAGGCGCTGCACGACCCCCGGCTCGCGGCGCTCCTGCTTGAGCGGCTGCGGATGCCGGGACGGCACGGCCCGCTGCGCTTCCAGCGCGACATGGGGGTGGAGATACCCAGCGGCCTCACCCCGCGCCCGCTCAAGGCCGAGCAGTCCAACTCCTCAGTCATATATGGAGATACGTTCATTCTGAAGCTGTACCGCCGGGTCGTGCCCGGCATCAACCCCGATCTGGAGCTCCCGCTGAGCCTGGCCCGGCAGGGCTGCGCACGGGTGCCGGCGCCCGCCGCGTGGTTCTCCGCGGAGCTCGGCACCGGCCCCGGCACGGCCGAGGGGGAATGCGGGCTCGGCGTGCTCCAGCCCTATCTCGCCGCCGCCGAGGACGGCTGGGAGCTGGCCCTGCGCATGCTCGCCAAGGGTGAGTCCTTCACCGGCGAGGCACGGGCGCTCGGCCGCGCCACGGCCGATGTGCACGCGGCGCTCGCCGCCGCCCTGCCCACCGTCACGCTGGGCCGGGCCCAGGTGCGGCAACTGGCCGACGCCATGGCCGAGCGGCTCGGCGCCGCCGCGCAGGCGGTCCCCGCGCTGCGGCCGTACGCGCCGGGGCTGCTCACCGCCTTCGAGGCGCTGGCCGACCTGGGCAGCGAGGGCCAGTCGTGGACCGCCCAGCGCGTCCACGGCGATCTGCACCTGGGACAGTGCCTGCGCTCCCCCGACGGCGGCTGGTCGCTCATCGACTTCGAGGGCGAGCCCGCCCGCCCGCTCGCCGAGCGCCGGCTTCCGCAGCCGACGGTCCGTGACATCGCCGGGATGCTGCGCTCCTTCGACTACGCGGCATGCTCCACCGAGCCGTGGGCTCCCGCGTGGGCCACGGAGTGCCGGGCCGCGTTCTGCGCCGGCTACGCCGACGTCTCGGGCCGCGACCCCCGCACCGACCCCGTACTCCTTCGGGCCCACGAGACCGACAAGGCGGTCTACGAAGTCCTCTACGAGGCCCGCCACCGCCCCGGCTGGCTCCAGGTCCCGCTGGCGGCGGTCCGCCGCCTCGCCGGGACCGGCTCCGCCGACGACGCCCTTTGACCACTCCTCCACAGGAGGCTCCTCCAGTGACCCGCCGCCCCCGCAAACCGTCCGACGAAGCCGCCGAGCGGCCGTCCGGCCCCCAGCACACCGAAGAACCGCAGGCCCACGAGGGCCCACCGACGCCGGGCGGTGCGCGCCCCGAAGCGGCCGGGAAGGCCGTGCCCGCCAAGACCACCGAGACCACCGAGACCACCGAGACCACCGAGAACGCGAAGCCGACCCGGCCCGCGAAGACCGCGAAGCCCTCCGCGACCGCCAGGACCACCAAGGCCGTCAAAGCGGCCGCCAAGAAGGCGGTGCCCGCCAAGGCCGTGCGGAGCGCCAAGCCGCCGAAGCCCCCGAAGGCCGCCAAGCCCGTGAAGAAGGCCGCGGCCGAGCGGCCCCTGAAGCCGGTGCCCGCCGCCCGCAGGGAGGGTGTGCCCTCGGTCAGGTCGCGTACCGTGCCAGCGGCCAGGGCCGAGTCCGTTCCCCCGCCGGGGCCCGCGCCCCTCGCCGCGTCACCCGTGCCCGGGGACGACCGCGTACGCCTCCTCGATGGCACCCACCACGATCCGCACGGCGTGCTCGGCGCGCACCCCGTCACCGGCGGCATCGCCTTCCGGGCGCTGCGGCCCTACGCCAAGGCCGTCTCGGTGGTCGCCGACGACCTCAGGGCCGAGCTGCGCGACGACGGCGAGGGTTTCTTCTCGGCGGTCGTTCCGCTGCCGGCCGCGCCCGACGACTACCGGCTCCACATCACGTACGACGACGCGGAGTTCGTCACCCACGACGCGTACCGCTTCCTGCCCTCGCTCGGCGAGTTCGACCTGCATCTGGTCGGCGAGGGGCGGCACGAGCGGCTGTGGGAGGCGCTCGGGGCGCGCCCGATGGTCCACCAGGGGGCGACCGGCACCCGCTTCACCGTATGGGCGCCGAACGCCCGCGGGGTGCGGGTCGTGGGCGGCTTCAACTTCTGGGACGGCACCGGTTTCCCGATGCGTTCGCTCGGCGGGAGCGGGATCTGGGAGCTGTTCGCGCCGTCCGTCGGCGAGGGCGAGCTGTACAAGTTCGAGATCACCCGGCCCGACGGCACCAAGACGCTGCGCGCCGACCCGCTGGCCCGCCGCACGGAGACGCCGCCCGCGAACTCCTCGGTCGTGCACGAGTCGCACCACGAGTGGCACGACCAGGACTGGCTCGCGCGCCGCACGGAACGTCCGGTGCACGAGGCGCCGTTCTCCGTCTACGAGGTGCACCTCGGCTCCTGGCGGCCCGGCCTCACCTACCGGCAGCTCGCCGAGCAGCTCCCCGCCTACGTGTCCGACCTGGGGTTCACGCACGTCGAGCTGATGCCCGTCGCCGAGCACCCCTTCGGCGGCTCCTGGGGCTACCAGGTCACCGGCTTCTACGCGCCGACGTCCCGCCTGGGCACCCCCGACGACTTCAAGTATCTCGTGGACGCGCTGCACCGCGCCGGGATCGGTGTCCTGATGGACTGGGTGCCCGCGCACTTCCCGCGCGACGACTGGGCGCTCGCCGAGTTCGACGGGCGGCCCCTGTACGAGCACGCGGACCCGGCCCGGGCGGCGCATCCGGACTGGGGCACCCTGGAGTTCGACTACGGCCGCACCGAGGTCCGCAACTTCCTGGTGGCAAACGCCAGTTACTGGTGCGAGGAGTTCCACATCGACGGCCTGCGCGTCGACGCGGTCGCCTCGATGCTGTACCTCGACTACTCCCGCGAGCACGGCGAATGGACGCCGAACGAGCACGGCGGCCGGGAGAACCTCGACGCCGTCGCCTTCCTCCAGGAGATGAACGCGACCGTCTACCGCCGTTCCCCCGGCGTCGTCACGATCGCCGAGGAGTCCACCGCCTGGGACGGCGTGACCCGGGCCACCCACCACCTGGGCCCCGGGGGCTTCGGCGGTCTCGGCTTCGGCCTGAAGTGGAACATGGGGTGGATGCACGACTCCCTCGACTACGTGACGAAGGAGCCGGTGCACCGCAAGTACCACCACAACGAGATGACGTTCTCGATGGTGTACGCCTACAGCGAGAACTACGTCCTGCCGATCTCCCACGACGAGGTCGTGCACGGCAAGCGGTCGCTGGTCTCCAAGATGCCGGGCGACTGGTGGCAGCGGCGCGCCAACCACCGCGCCTACCTCGGCTACATGTGGGCCCACCCCGGCAAGCAGCTCCTCTTCATGGGCCAGGAGTTCGCCCAGGGCGCCGAGTGGTCGGAGGGGCACGGCCCCGACTGGTGGCTGCTCGACCCGGCGTACGGCGCCGAACCCGACCACCGGGGCGTACGGGATCTCGTACGCGACCTGAACACGGTCTACCGGCGTGAGGGCGCCCTGTGGCAGCGCGACACGGACCCCGGCGGCTTCGCCTGGGTGGACGGTGACGCCGCCGAGGACAACGTCTTCGCCTTCCTGCGCTACGACAAGGAGGACGGCCCGCTGCTCGCCGTCTCCCACTTCTCCCCGGTGGTGCGGCACGCCTACCGCCTCGGGGTGCCCGACGGGTTCGGGGCCTGGCAGGAGATCCTGAACACCGACGAGGCCCGCTACGGCGGCGGCGGCGTCACCAACCCCGACCCGCTGAAGCCGGAGCCGGTGGCGTCGCACGGCCGTCCCGCGTCCCTGCGGCTGACGCTGCCGCCCCTGGCCACGGTGTGGCTCAGGCCGGCCTGAGCCTCAGGTCGGCCTGAGCCACGGGCCCCGAGCTACGCGAGCCGCTTGAGCGCGACCGGCAGCTCCTCGGCGTAGAGCACGCCGAGGCGCTGTGTGGCCCGGGTCAGGGCCACGTACAGGTCGCTGGTGCCGTAGCGCGCGGGCTCGACGACCAGGACCGTGTCGAACTCCAGGCCCTTCGCCTGACGCGGATCGATCAGCACGACCGGCCGCGTCAGGTCCAAGGCCTCCCCGGCCGTCACTCCGGGGAGCTGTGCGGCGAGCTCCGCGTGGAGCTCGCGGGGGGCGATCACCGCGAGGCGGCCCTCGTCCCCGGCCTCGGCGGACACCGCGTCGGCCACGGCCGCGGCGAGGTCGTCCGCGCGGCGGGCCCAGGGGCGCACCCCCGTGGACCGCACCGAGCTCGGCGGCCGGAAGCCGGGCTGTTCCGCGCGCGGCACCTCCGCCGCCACGTCCATGATCTCCACGGGCGTGCGGTAGTTGACGCCGAGCCGGGTGTACTCCCAGCGGTCCTCGACGTACGGCGCGAGGATCTTCTCCCAGGAGCCGCAGCCGCCCGCCTCCGCGGTCTGCGCCGGGTCGCCGACCAGCGTCATGGAACGGGTCGGGCTGCGCCGCATGAGCAGTCGCCACGCCATGGCGGAGAGCTCCTGGGCCTCGTCGACGATGATGTGGCCGAACGCCCAGGTGCGGTCGGCCGCCGCCCGCTCGGCGGCGCTGCGGTGGTCGGCCTCCTCCTGCCGCTCGGCCATCCGCTCGGCGTCGATGATGTTGTGCGCGAGCAGGATCTCGGCGTCGTCCTCGTCCTTGTCCTCGAACTCGTACGTCCGCGAGGCCCGCGACACGTCGAGGACGCCCTGCGCGTAGGCGATCTGCTCCGCACGCTCGGCCTCGGCGAGCGCCCGCTCGGCACTGTCGTCGTACCCGAGCAGCTCGGCGGCCTCGTCGAGCAGCGGGACGTCGGCCGGGGTCCAGGCGGAGCCGCGCGGGCGCCGGATCGCCGCCGCGTCCGCCTCGTCGAGGCCCGTCGGCTCCTCCAGGAAGTCGGTGACGAAGCCCTGCGGGGTCAGCGTCGGCCACAGCTCCTCGATCGCCGCGCGGACCTCGGCGCTCTCCGCGACGCCCTTGCCGAGCTGGGCGATGTCGTCGGGGCCGAGGAAGTTGGGACCGCCGTAGGGGTCGGCGCCGATGCGGTCGGCGAGCTGTGCGGTCAGCGCGTCGATGACACGGAAGGCGAAGTAGGGGCGGCCGAGGTTGTGCGGGACGTCGGCCTCGCGGGCCGCCTCGCGCGCCGCGTCGGCGATCGTCCAGTCCAGGATGAGGTCGCCGTCGTCGTGCTCGATGACCATCGCCTCGCCCGGCTCGGGGGTCCGCTGCCGGTCGCGGACCGCCGCGGCGAGGACGTCCGCCATCTGGGCGCGGCCCTTCACCTCGGCCGCCGCGGCGCTCTCGGTGCCGGTCGCCGTGACGCCGGGGAACAGCTCGCCGACCGTGGAGAGGAGCACCCCGGTCTCGCCGAGCGCGGGCAGGACCTCGCTGATGTAGCCGAGGAAGGCGGGGTTCGGTCCGACGATCAGCACTGCCCGCTTGGCGAGCAGCTCGCGGTGCGCGTAGAGCAGGAACGCGGCGCGGTGCAGCGCCACGACGGTCTTGCCGGTGCCGGGGCCGCCCTCGACGACCATGACACCGCTGTGCGGGGCGCGGATGATCCGGTCCTGCTCGGCCTGGATGGTCTGCACGATGTCGTGCATGCGGCCGGTGCGCGCCGAGTCGAGCGCGGCGAGCAGCACCTCGTCCGCGTCGGCGCCCTCGTGGCCGGTGCGCCGGTCGTCGCCGAGATCCAGGATCTCGTCGTGCAGGGCGGTGACCTCGCGGCCCTCGGTGGTGATGTGCCTGCGTCTGCGCAGGCCCATCGGGGTATGCCCCGTCGCGAGATAGAAGGGGCGCGCGACATCGGCGCGCCAGTCGATCACCAGCGGGGTGCGTTCGGTGTCCGACGCGCGGATTCCGATGCGTCCGATGTGGTGGTCGCGGCCGTCGCGGAATTCGAGCCTGCCGAAGCAGAGCCCGTTCTCCCCCGCGTTGAAGGCGGCGAGCAGCCCGGACTGCTCCGCCACCGAGACATCACGCTCAAGGCGCGCCTGGAGACCGGTCCCGACCTGCGCCAACGACGTCTGCACCGCGACCTCGGCCTCCTCGCGCAGTGCGTCCAGGCGCGCGTACAGTCCGGAGACGAATTGCTGCTCTTCCCGCAATTCCTCGCTTGACAATTCAGCCCCTTGCCGGTTACAGTGCTCTTATAGATATTCCCGCAGAAGCCGTCATGCCGCAAATGGACAGAGCTTCGCGAAAGAATCCACTATACGCAGAGAAACGCCCCGGACGTCAATTCACGTCCGGGGCTTTTTCTCATGCCCTGCGGGTTCTCCGGTTCTCCGGTTCTCGGGTCCTCCCGGGTACGTCGTCGCCGCCGTCAGAGCACGTCGGCCAGGTCCGCGAGCAGCTTGCGCTTCGCCCGCGCGCCCACCATCTGCTTCACGGGCTCCCCGTCCCTGAACACGATCATGGTCGGCGCCGACAGCACCCGGTACGCGATCGCCGTCTCCGGGCTGCGGTCCACGTCCAACTGCACGATCTTCAGGCGGTCGGCCTCCTCCTCGGCCAGCTCGCTCAGGACCGGCGCCAATTGCCGGCAGGGCCCGCACCAGTCCGCCGTGAACTCCACGAGCACCGGCCGTCCCGCCTCCCGCAGCACCTCCCCCTCGAAGTCCGCGTCCGTCACCTCGGCCACACCTGCTGCCCTCACTGAGCCACACTCCTCATGTCGTCCGTCGCTTCCCTGGTCATCCGGTCAGTTCGCACCGCGGTTCGGGGCCACCGGGGGCCTCCGCCTCGGCGCGCGCGAGCTGCGCCCCGACCTGGGCGCGCACCGCCGACAACTCGCCGATCAGCGCGTCCAGTTCGGTGAGCTTGCGGCGGTACACGGCGAGCGACGCGGGACACGAGTCGCCCTCCGGGTGGCCGGAGCGCAGACACTCCACGAAGGGCCGCGTCTCCTCCAGGTCGAACCCGAAGTCCTGGAGGGTCCTGATCTGCTCCAGGAGCCGCACGTCGTCCTCGTCGTACGTGCGGTAGCCGTTGCCCGTGCGCCGGGCGGGCAGCAGCCCGCGGGACTCGTAGTAGCGCAGCGTCCGCGTGGTCGTCCCCGCACGCGCCGCGAGCTCGCCGATTCGCATGCCCCGACGGTATTCCTTGACGTGGGCGTCAAGGCCAGGAGTCCGCTACGCCGCGGCTCCGAGGGCCGCCCGCAGCCAGTCGTCGGCCGCGCCCGGTGTCGGTTCGGGCGGCCCGGTCGGCGGGCGTGTGACCTCGGCGGTGAGCTGCCAGTAGCGGTCGAGCCGGGGCTCGGCTGCGAGCGCCCGGCACAGCCCGCGGCGGAACCCGGGACTGTCGCGGGCGTTGAGGGCGGCGGCGTGGGCGGCGACGAAGCAGTCGAGCGCCTCGCCTTCGTGCGGCGCCCGTCCCACCCTGAGCTGCGCCGCCGCCAGCTCGAAGGCCTCGGGCAGGGCTTCGTAGAGCAGGCCGGGCCGGTATCCCTTGCCCGGCAGGTGCACCTCGGGCTGGTCACGGCCGCGCTCGGGGTGCCCCAGGCCGGGGCAGGGGCCCGCGACGAACTCGTGGAGCCGGGCGAAGGCGAGCACCTGCGCCGGGCTCGGGTCCTCCGGAAGCCGCGGGACCGCCTGTTCGACGACGGCGGAGACCACGCGGGCCGGCATCCGCATGGGCAGCCAGCGCCGCCAGAACCGGGCGAGCGCGGCCGTGTTCGGCGGCGTGCCCAGGGCCCCGACCAGGCGCAGCCGCTCGGCGCGCTCCTCCGGGGCGCTGTCGTGCAGCAGCCGGAGCGCGGCCTCGCGCCAGCGCAGCGCGGTGAGACGCGAGCCGACTTCGCGCAACTGCCCCTCGACGATGTCCTCCAGGGCGTCCTGCCCGTCGAGGACCCGCCCCACGTCCAGCACCGGCAGGTCCAGCGCGCGCAGGGACCGGATGAGCCGCAGCCGGTCGAGCGCGTCGGGTCCGTAGCGGCGGTGGCCGCCGCCGCTACGGGCGGCCTCGGGCAGCAGTCCGCGGTCGGAGTAGAAACGGACGGTCTTCACGGTGACGCCCGCCTTCTCGGCGAGCTGCCCGATGCTCCACAGGCCGTCCGACCCCGCGCCCGTACCCACCTCTGGACCCATCCCTGGACCCACCTCTGGACCCACCTCCGGTCCCATGCCTTGAACCTCCCTCAGGGGGAGTTCCTAGCGTACGGGCGAGCGCGGCGGGCCGACCGGCCGGACCGCGCGGACTCAGGGGCACCGCGACGAGGGGCCCGGGACGTACGAGGAGGAACCATGACGGCGTTCGTGCTGGTGTCGGGCGGTTACACGGGGGGCTGGCTCTGGCGGGACGTGGCCGCGCGGCTGCGCGGTGCGGGGGCGCGGGCGCACGCGGTGACGCTCACGGGCCTCGGCGACCGACGCCATCTGGCGGGCCCGCGGGTCGACCTGGAGACGCACATCGAGGACGTCGTCCAGGCGATCGACCACGCCGAGGCGGACGAGGTCGTCCTCGTCGGCTACTGCTACGGCATCTATCCGTCCGCGGGCGCCGCCGACCGGCGGCCCGACCGCGTCGCCCGGCTCGTCCACCTGGACTCGCCGCTGCCGCAGGACGGTTACTCCATGCTCGACCAGGTGCGCGAGCTGATGCCGCCCTCGCCGGCCCGCGAGCGGACGCTCGGGATGCCGGAGCGGGCCGAGGAAGGCTGGCGGGTCCCCGCGCCGACCCGGGCGGAGTGGCTGGAGCACGGGAACCTCGCGGGCGTCTCCCCCGAAGCCCTCGACCGGCTGGCGCGGCTGTCCTCGCCGATGCCGCTCGGCCCGTCCACGCAGAAGCTGCGGATCTCGGAGCGGGTCGCCGCGTTGCCGACGACGGGCGTCTTCTGCACCACCGGCGGTACGGCGGACATCGCCGCGCTCGAAGCGATGGTGGCGTCGGGCCTGCCCATGGTCCAGCACCTCACCGACCCGAGGGCGACCTTCTTCGAACTGGCCACCGGGCACTGGCCGATGCTGTCGGTGCCCGATGAGCTGTCCGGCGTACTGCTGAGCGCGGCGGCGGGAGAGGGCCGCCGCCTCAGCCCTGCCTGAGCGTCAGCTCTGCCTGAACGTCAGCTCTGCTTGTCGTAGGTGACGAACATCGTCCCGCTGTCGAGGAGCACGGCGTCCGTACGCGCGTAGTGCACCGGCTCGAAGGGCGTCTTCTGTGCGAACAGGGGCGTGCCCGAGCCCAGCGTCAGCGGGCCGATCTTGACGACGAGACGGTCGATCTCGTCCCGCAGCACCCCGGCCAGTTCGCCGCCGCCGCAGAGCCAGATGTCCTTGCCCTCCTCGCGCTTGAGCTCCCGCACCTTCTCGACCGGGTCGGAGGCGACGAGCTCGACGCCCGGGTCGGGGCTCGTGGTGAGGGTGCGGCTGAAGACGAGGTGCCGCAGGTGCGGGTAGCAGTTGGGCAGCCCGGCGTCCACGCCGATCATGTACGTCTTACGCCCCTCCAGGATCGTGTCGAAGTGCGTCCCCTCGGCGGTGACGCCGAGGGCCTCCCTGGCCGGGGCCGGCAGGGTCTCCGGGTACGTCTCCGCGAGGTGCTGGACGTAGTCCTGACCGACCGGCCAGAACCCGTCGGGCCCCGTGGGGTCGCCGCCGTCGGGGCCGGCGATGAACCCGTCGAGGCTGACGGCGATGAAGTAGACGAGCTTTCGCATGGGGCCCCCTCGTAACACTACGTTTGAAGTGGTGTGAACGTAGTACTTCACTTGCAGTGGTGTCAACAGCTTTCGACCCCTGCGCGGCCCGTCCCGCACCGCCAGCAGATCAGCCCGGTCGCCGTCCCCCGCTCTCTTCGCCTCTCCCGTACTCGTCGGCCCTGGTCATACGCCGACGCCCCGAGGTTACCCGGGGCGTCGGCGGTGATCCTGAGGCTGCGTCAGCGCTGCGGCTGCGGCTCGGCGGCCTTCTGTTCGGCGGCCTCGGCCGAGGGCTCCTCCGGGGTCTCCGGGGTCTCCGGAGCCGTCTCGCCCCGCCCCTTCCGCGGGAGCAGCACCGCGACCAGCACCGTCCCCACGCCGAGGATCGCCGCGCCGATCAGGCTGGTGTGGGAGACCGCGTCGGAGAAGGCGGAGCCGACCGCGTCGGCCATCTTGTGGGCCCCCTGCGTCAACTGCTCGGCCTGGCCCTTCAGCTCGGCCGCCTGCTGCTCCGAGCCGGCCTGCGCCGCCTTCTGGGCCGTGGCGCGGGCCTGGTCGCCGATGCCCTGGGCCACCGCGTAACCGGCGCCCACCGAGTCCTGCGCGGTGGACAGCGTGCCGTCGGGCAGCTTCGTACCGGAGGACTTCGCGGCGTCCGCGAGGTTCGAGGAGTACGAACTGGCGAGCACCGAGCCGAGGATGGCGATGCCGAGCGAGCCGCCCAGCTCCAGGGACGTGTCGTTGACCGCGCCGCCGACGCCCAGTTCGGACTCCGGGAAGGCGCCCATGATCGCGTCGGTGCACGGCGAGAGCGCCAGGCCGATGGCGAGGCCGAGGACGATCAGCGGGGCCACGAAGTCCCCGTACGAGGAACCGGCGTCCACCTGCGTGAGCAGCGCGAGCGCCACCGTGCCGGCGACCATGCCCGCCGTCACGGTGATCTTCATGCCGATGCGCGGCGTGAGGTAGCCGGTGAGCGCCGAGCCGACGAAGACCGCGCCCGCGAGCGGCAGCATGCGTACGCCGGTCTCCAGCGGGTTATAGCCGAGCACGAACTGCAGGTGCTGCGTGAGGTAGTAGAACGCGCCGAAGACCGCGAGGAAGAACAGCGCCACCGCCAGGTTCGAGCCCGCGAAGCGGCGGTCGAGGAAGCGGCGGACGTTCAGGATCGGGTGCGGGTGCCGCAGCTCCCAGCCGACGAAGGCCAGCAGGCCGACGCCCGCGACGACCGCCGCCGAGACCGCCTTGGCGTCCCAGCCGAAGTGCGGGCCCTGGATGATCATGTAGATCAGCGCGCCGGTCCAGACGACGGAGAGCAGTCCGCCCACGTAGTCGATCCGGTCGTGGTGCCCCGCCTTGGACGGCGGGATGAGCACGAAGGCGCCGACGATCGCGAGGACGGCCACCGGCACGTTGATCAGGAAGGTCGACGCCCAGCCGCGGCTCTCCAGGAGCGCCCCCGCGACCAGCGGGCCCGCCGCGATGGCGAGACCCGCGGTGGCGGTCCACAGCACGATGGCCTTGGCCCGCTCGGCCCGCGGGAACGTCGCCGCGAGCAGGGAGAGGGTGGCGGGCATGATCATGGCCGCGCCGAAGCCCATGACGGCGCGGGCCGCGATGACGCCCGTGGAGCTGTCGACCAGGGAGCCCGCGACCGATCCGGCGCCGAAGACGACGAGGCCGAGGACGAGCGCGCCGCGGCGGCTGTACTTGTCGCCGATGGCGCCGAGCAGCAGCATCAGCGCCGCGTACGGGACGGTGTAGCCGTCGATGACCCACTGGAGGTCGGAGCTGGAGAGGCCGAGATCCTCCGTCATGTCGGGCGCGGCGACGGTCAGCGCCGTGTTCGCCATCACGATGATCAGCAGGCTCAGGCAGAGCACCCCCAGCGCCCACCAGCGACGGCCGTACGGCTGCTTCATCTCCTCGACCGGTTGCTTCATGACCAGCGCCACTGAAGCCTCACCCCTTCTGACCCAGTTCCCCGTGCGTGTCCGTTCGTCGATGCGCCGCTTGCACAGCACTGTGCAAATACACACCACTGTGCAAGTTACGGCACTGCACAGTGGTGTGCAAAATCGGTGCGGGACGGCGAGGACGATGGGGACGACGGGCCCGTGGGCGCGTGCAGAATGGAGGCCATGAGCCGAGCCGACGCCAACCGCCGCCGCATCCTGGAGGTGGCCCTCGCCGAGCTCCTCCGCGACCCGGAGGCGTCGATGGACCAGATCGCGCGGGCCGCGGGCGTCGTGCGCCGGACCGTGTACGGCCACTTCCCCAGCAGGGAAGCGCTGATCGGCGCGCTCATCGACGGCGCCGCGGAGGCCGTCGCCGCGGCGCACGCCTCGGGCCGGGCGCGGTCGGACGACCCCGCGGAGTCGCTCGCGCACTCCATGGTCGCCGTCTGGGAGATCGCCGACGGCTACCGCCTGCTGATCGCCCTCGCGCAGCGCAGCGTCGCGATGGAGGGCATCAGGCAGCGCCTCGCCCCGGTGCGCGAGCAGTGCGTGAGCGTGCTGCGGAAGGGCCTCGACGACGGATCGTTCACCTCGTCGCTGCCGCCCGCCGCCCTGTCGTACGTCCATGAACAGCAGCTCTTCGGCCTGATGGAGGCCGTCAACGACGGCCTCCTGGCCCCCGGCGACGCGGGCAGGGCCGCCGCGTCGACGGCCCTGCTCTCGGCGGGCGTCCCCGCGGAACGGGTCCGCGAGATCATCGCGAACCTGCTGTAACGCGGACCGCTCCGCCCCCGGACACCCCCACGCGGGGCACTGCCCCGGAAACACCGACGCGGGGCGCCGCCCGCGACGCGGCAGCTTGTTGGCTGCTGTGTCGCGGGCGGCGCCCCGCGGTGATCCGGGTACGGGTGTTGGTTACACCTTCGCGGGCTCCTTGCCGGCCTCGCCCCGCGGCTCCGGCGCCACGGCGGCCTCGGTCGCGGCCGTGGGCTCGGGTCCGTGTCCGTCGTCGATGAGCGTCCGCTCGTCGAAGGGCAGCCGGCCCGCGAGGACCTCCGTGACCCGCTCCTTGTCGACTTCCTTGGTCCACGTGCCGATCAGCAGCGTGGCCACCGCGTTGCCCGCGAAGTTCGTGAGGGCGCGGGCCTCGCTCATGAAGCGGTCGACGCCGATGATCAGGCCGACACCGTCGACGAGGGCGGGCTTGTGCGACTGGAGGCCGCTCGCGAGGACCGCGATGCCCGAGCCGGAGACGCCCGCCGCGCCCTTGGAGGCGATCATCATGAAGAGCAGCAGCGAGATCTGCTCACCGATGCCGAGCGGCTGGTCCATGGCGTCGGCGATGAAGAGCGAGGCCATGGTCAGGTAGATCATGGTGCCGTCGAGGTTGAAGGAGTAGCCGGTCGGGACGGTGATGCCGACGACCGGACGGCTGACCCCGAGGTGCTCCATCTTCGCGATGAGCCGCGGCAGCGCGGACTCGGAGGAGGAGGTGGAGAGGATCAGCAGGAACTCGCGGCCCAGGTACTTGAGCAGCTTGAAGAGGTTGACCCCGGTCACGACCCTGACCAGCGTGCCGAGCACGACCACGATGAACAGCGCGCAGGTGACGTAGAACCCGATCATGATCGTGGCGAGCGCCTTCAGCGCGTCCACGCCGGTCTCGCCGATGACGGCGGCCATCGCGCCGAACGCGCCGATCGGGGCGGCCCACATGATCATGCCCAGTACGCGGAAGACCAGCTTCTGGATGTGCTCGACGCCGCGCAGGACGGGCTCGCCCGAGCGCCCCATGGCCTGCAACGCGAAGCCCACGAGCAGCGCCACGAGCAGCGTCTGGAGCACCTCGCCCTCGGTGAAGGCGGAGACGAGCGTCTTGGGGATGATGCCGAGCGCGAAGTCGACGAGGCCCTCGTTGGCCTCGTCGGCGGCGGTGTGGCCCGCCCCCTTCACCGACTCGGTGAGGTCCATGCCCGAACCCGGGTGCAGGATGTTGCCGACGATGAGGCCGATGGCGAGCGCGACGACGGACATCGCCATGAAGTAGGCGAGGGCGAGCCCGCCGACCTTGCCGACCTTGGCGGCCTTGCGGACCGAGCCGACGCCGAGCACGATCGTGCAGAAGATGATCGGGGAGATCATCATCTTGATCAGGTTCACGAAGCCGGTGCCGACCGGCTTGAGCTCCTTGGCGAAGTCCGGCCAGATGAAGCCGACGGCGATGCCGAGCAGCACGGCGCCGATGACGGCGATGTAGAGGTAATGCGTGCGGTCCCGCTTGGCCGCGGGTGCCTTCTGCGGGTCGGCCGTGCTGGTCACGGGGGCCCTCCTTGAACGACGACGTCGGCGTTGTGGTGCCTGGTGGCGCCTGCAGTGCGTGCGGCTCACGTCCTGGGCGGTGTACCTCGGCGATGCCCGCACCGATGTCTCATCGGTGTCCTGGGGATCCCGGCGACTATCTCCCGCCCTGCGCGGACGGTCACGCTTGCGTTCATTTAGTTCGCGCTTATACGACCACCGGTTCACTTATGCACCGCCCGCCCCGCGCGGTGTGCCGCGCCGATACGATCACTTGTACGAAGAGGCAGACTTGCACCATGTCCCCCACCCGTCCGACCGGCCGCAGCCGCCTTCCGCGCAGCCTGGCGGGCCAGCTCTTCGCCATGCAGATCGTGCTGGTGACCGCCGTGGTCGCGGGGTGCGCGCTCTTCACGTATCTGAGCGACAAGCACCAGGCGGAGGAGGGTGCGCGCAACCAGGCCACCGCGGCGGCGCGCGCGGTCGCCGACTCACCTTCCGTACGGGAGGCCATCGGCGGCCGTGACCCGTCGGCGCTGCTCCAGCCGTACGCGGCCCGGGTGCAGCGGCACACCGGCGTCGACTTCGTCACGATCATGGACCCGCGGGGCATCCGCTGGACCCACCCCGACGAGCGGCGCATCGGCGAGCACTTCCTCGGGCACACGGCGGAGGCGGTGCGGGGAAAGACCTTCTCGGAGACGTACACGGGGACGCTCGGCCCGTCCGTGCGGGTGGTCACGCCGATCTGGTCGGGCGAGGCGGGCAAGACCGACGAGACCGACGAGGCCGGTGAACGGCGGGTCATCGGGCTCGTCAGCGCGGGCATCACCATCGAGGAGATCACCGCCAAGGCGCGCGGCCAGCTCCTCGCGCTGCTCGGTGTCGCGGCGGCGGCGCTCGTCATCGGCGGCATCGGTACGTACGTCATCAACGCCCGGCTGCGGCGCAGCACGCACGGCATGAACGCCGCCGAGCTGAGCCGCATGCACGACTACCACGAGGCGGCGCTGCACGCGGTGCGTGAGGGGCTGCTGATGCTGGACGGGCAGCGGCGGGTCGCCCTCATCAACGACGGCGGCCGGGAGCTGCTCGGTGTCCGGGGCGACCCCATCGGGCGCAACGTCGCGGAGCTGGGGCTGCCCGTGCCGCTCACGGGGGCGCTCCTCGCCGCCGAGCAGCGGGTGGACGAGCTGCATCTGACCGCCGACCGCCTGGTCGTCGTCAACACCTCGCCCGTGACGGGCGGCGAACGCCGGGGGACCGTGGTGACCCTGCGCGACCACACGGAGCTCCAGGCCCTGGCGGGCGAGCTGGACTCGGAGCGCGGCTTCACGCGGGCGCTGCGTTCGCAGGCCCACGAGGCCGCCAACCGTCTGCACACGGTGGTGTCCCTCATCGAGCTGGGCCGCGCGGACGAGGCCGTCGACTTCGCCACCGCCGAGCTGGAGCTGGCGCAGGCGCTGACCGATCAGGTGGTGGCCGCGGTGAGCGAACCGGTCCTCGCGGCGCTGCTCCTCGGCAAGGCCGCGCAGGCCAACGAGCGCGGCGTCGAACTCGTCGTCTCCGACGACAGCAGCATCGACGACGGCATGCTCCCGGCGGGGCTCTCCGCCCGTGACCTGGTCACCATCCTCGGCAACCTCATCGACAACGCGGTCGACGCGGCGCAGGGTTCACTGTCGGCCCGCGTCACGGCGACGGCCCGCGCCGACGGCTCCGCCCTCCTCCTGCGCGTCTCCGACACGGGCCCCGGGGTGGGACCGGCCGAACGGGAGACGGTCTTCGAACGCGGCTGGTCGACCAAGGCGGCGACGGGCCGCGGCCTGGGCCTGGCGCTGGTCCGCCAGACGGTGGCGAGGAACGGCGGGCACCTGACGGTACGGGAGTCCGCCGAGGGCGGAGCGGAGTTCGAGGTGACGCTGCGGACGCCTGGCGCGGGCGCCTCCGCGACCGGCCGGCACCCCTCGGACGCCACGGAGAAGCCCCCCGGACCGAGCACAGCCCGCGGAAACGGAGACACGCAGAACCCGATGAAAGCAAACGAAGCCACCCCGCCCGAGGCCGAGCCCGAGGCCGACAGCAGCCGTAGACGCGGGGGTAGGGCGTGATTCGGGTTCTCGTCGTCGAAGACGACCCCGTGGCCGCTGACGCGCACGTGCTCTACGTCAACCGTGTGCCCGGCTTCGAAGCCATCGAGCGGCCCGCCCACTCCGCCGCCGAGGCCCGCCGCACCCTCGAACGCACGCACGTGGACCTGATCCTCCTCGACCTGCACCTGCCCGACGGGCACGGGCTCCAGCTCGCCCGCTCCCTGCGGGCCACCGGGCACCCCACGGACGTCATCGCGGTGACGTCGGCGCGTGACCTCGCCGTGGTCCGCGAGGGCGTGTCCCTCGGCGTCGTCCAGTACGTCCTGAAGCCCTTCACCTTCGCCACCCTCCGCGACCGCCTCACCCGCTACGCGGAGTTCCGCACGGCCGCCGCCGAGGGCGAGGCCACCGGCCAGGACGAGGTGGACCGCGCCCTCGCCACGCTGCGCGCACCCGGCCCCGCCGCCCTGCCGAAGGGGCTCAGCGGCCCCACCCTGGAGCGCGTCATCCGCACGCTGCGCGACGCCCCCGGCGGCCTGACCGCCACCGCCGCGGCCGAGACCGCCGGGCTCTCCCGCATCACCGCCCGCCGCTACCTGGAGCACCTGGTCGCCACCGCGCGCGCCGCCCGAAGCCCCCTGTACGGCCACGTCGGACGCCCCGAACTGGTGTACCGCTGGCTCACCTCCACCGAGTGAACTCACGGCCGCGCCGCGCCTTTCCCACCCCGGGCACCTCACCGACGTACGCCTGACAACAACGTTGTCACGTCGGTGACGGGCCACGGCTCCAAGCGGCCGCACAGGCATTGACCTTGCTCGGAGCACGCCCTTACGTTCACCGGGCAGAGCCCCGCGCGGCGACCCGGCCGCGTCGGCCCGTAGGAGGTCGTGCCCGTGCGCCCCACCCACCGCCCACTGCTCCTCGCCGCCGCCACCCTGCTCACCGCCGGCACCCTCTCCGCGTGCGGCGGCGGCTCCGGCGACGACCCCGACACCGTGAAGATCTCGTTCAAGCAGTCCACGGACAACGAGATCAGGGTCATGGACACCTATCTCGCGGACATCAAGAAGCAGTTCGAGAAGGCCAACCCCGGCAAGAAGGTCAAGCTGGTGCCGATCAAGGCGCCGGACTCCGAGTACTACACCAAGCTCCAGCAGATGTTGCGCTCCCCCAAGACCGCGCCCGACCTGGTGTACGAGGACACGTTCCTCATCAATTCGGACATCACCAGCGGGTACTTGAAGCCCCTCGATCCCTACCTGGCCAAGTGGAAGGACTGGGACCAGTTCATCGACACGGCCAAGACGGCGGCGAAGGCGGCCGACGGCAAGACGTACGGGGTGCCGGACGGCACGGACACGCGCGGCCTCTGGTTCAGCAAGACCATCTTCGAGAAGGCGGGGCTCCCGGCCGACTGGCAGCCGAAGAACTGGGCCGAGGTCCTGGAAGCGGCCCGCACCATCAAGAAGAAGGTCCCCGGAGTCACCCCCCTCAACGTCTACACCGGCAAGCCGGCCGGCGAGGCCGCGTCCATGCAGGGCTTCGAGATGCTGGCGTACGGCACGGGCAAGGACCCGCTGTACGACCCCGGGGCGAAGAAGTGGGTGACCGGCAGCAAGGGCTTCAAGGACTCCCTCGCCTTCGTGGAGACCGTCTACAAGGAGAAGCTCGGCCCCGACGTCTCGGACGCCCTCGACCCCAACTTCGCCACCCGCGTCCGCGGTGAACTGCTGCCCGAGGACAAGCTCGGCATCAACCTCGACGGCTCCTGGCTGCCGCAGGACTGGGGCAAGGGCGCGGGCCACGAGTGGCCCGAGTGGTCGAAGAAGCTGGGCCTCGCGCACATGCCGACGCAGCACGGCCAGGCCCCGGGCAAGGTGAGCATGTCCGGCGGCTGGACCTGGGCGATCCCCTCCAAGGCGGACAACCCCGACCTGGCCTTCACGTTCATCGAGACCATGCAGACGAAGGCCAACGCCAAGAAGTGGTACGTGGCCAACTCCGGCATCGCGGTCCGCGAGGACGTCGCGGACGACCCCGCGTACGTGAAGGCGCAGCCCGGCATCAAGTTCTTCACCGACCTGGTCGCCTCGACGCACTACCGGCCGGCGTATCCCGCGTATCCGAAGGTTTCCACCGCCATCCAGGAGGCGATGGAGTCGGTGACGACCGGCGACGCCTCGGTGGCCGAGGCGGCGAGCGGCTACGACGAAGAGGTCGACTCGGCCACGGACGGCGAGGTCATCAAGAAGTAAGGCGCCGCCCGCAAACGGAACGGCGCCGCCCGACCGAAGCGGCGCCGCCCCGGACCAGGACGGCGCCGCCCGGTGCGTGTGCCCCGATGCCGATGAGTGCCGGTACGAGAGAGTGAGTGCCCGTACGTGACTACCGCGCCCCCCGCGGGCCCCGGCGACGTCGTCAAGACGTCACGGGGCCCTGACCTCCCGCCGCCCGCCCGCCGCACGGCCGCCCGCGCCCGGCGGGGCCTGTTCCGGGCCCTGCCCGTCTCCCCCGCCGTCGTCCTCCTGGTGCTGTTCCTGGCCGGGCCGATCGGCTACTGCGGGTACATCGCCTTCACCGACCTCCAGTTGACCGGCCAGGCCGAGTCCAGCTTCATCGGGTTCGACAACTTCCGCGAGGCGTTCGGCGACGAACGGTTCCTCAACGCCGTCTGGCTCACCCTCGTCTTCACCGTCCTGTCCTCCCTGATCGGCCAGAACACCCTCGGCCTCGCCCTGGCCTCCCTCATGCAGCGCGCGTCGAAGCCGGTCCGCACGGTCACCGGCGCCGTCGTCATCACGGCCTGGGTCCTGCCGGAGGTGGTCGCGGGCTTCCTGCTGTACGCGTTCTTCCGCCGCGAGGGCACCTTGAACGCGGTCCTCGACTTCCTCCACCTCCCCGCCCAGAACTGGTTGTTCACGCTCCCGATCCTGGCGGTCTCGTTCGCCAACGTCTGGCGGGGCACGGCCTTCTCGATGCTCGTCTACTCGGCGGCGCTCAACGAGATCCCCAAAGAGATCACCGAGGCCGCGGAGGTCGACGGCGCGGGCGGCTGGCGCCGCATGTGGCACATCACGCTGCCGATGATCCGCCGCTCGATCGGCACGAACCTCATGCTCAACACCCTCCAGACGCTCTCCGTCTTCGGCCTGATCTGGGTGATGACGCGCGGCGGCCCCGGTAACCGCAGCCAGACGCTGCCGCTCTTCATGTACGAGCAGGCCTTCCAGAAGAGCATGATCGGCTACGGCACCGCCGTGGCCCTGCTCCTCCTCGTGGTCGGCTCGCTCTTCTCCCTCGTCTACATGCGCCTGCTGCGTACGGAGGTCTGAGTGTCCGCCATCAAGACCACCAGGGCCCCGCGCACCCCGCGCTCGCGCCGTGCGAAGCACCGCCTCGCGGCCGACGCGGGGCTCCTCGTCGTGGCGGGCGCGTTCGTGCTCCCGCTGGCCTGGGTCGTCCTGTCCTCGTTCGACCCGAAGGCGGACCTGCGCGTACGGCTCCCGGACAGCCTGACCCTGGACAACTACGACAAGGTCCTCACCCCGGAGATCACCTTCACCCCGCTCCTGAACAGCTTCCTGCTCTGCGGCGGCGGCACCCTGCTCACGGTGGTCTGCGCGGCCCTCGCCGCCTATCCCCTCTCCCGCTACCGGTCCCGCCTCAACCGCCCCTTCATGCTGACGATCCTCTTCGCGACGAGCCTGCCGATCACCGCGATCATGGTCCCGGTGTACGCGCTGTTCGTGCAGGTCGACCTGATCGACACCATGCAGGGCACGATCTTCTTCTTCGCCGCGTCCCAACTCCCGTTCGCCATCTGGCTGATGAAGAACTTCATGGACGGCGTGCCGAAGGAGCTGGAGGAGGCGGCGTGGACGGACGGCGCGTCGTCCTTCCAGTCGCTGCTCCGGATCGTCCTGCCGCTGATGGGCCCCGGGGTGGCGGTGGTGACCGTCTTCTCCTTCGTCATGATGTGGGGCAACTTCTTCGTCCCCTTCATGCTCCTGCTCACCCCGGAACAGATGCCGGCGTCGGTCAGCATCAACGACTTCTTCGGCAACAAGGGCACCGTGGTCTACGGCCAGCTCGCCGCGTTCTCCATCCTGTACTCGACGCCGGTGATCCTCTTGTACGTCCTGATCTCGCGGCGCCTGGGCGGCGGCTTCGCGCTCGGCGGCGCGGTGAAGGGCTGAACCAGCTCTGGCGCCGGACACGGAACTGTGACACGACTTCGCGGCGATACGTCCCCCACACCCCTTTCGTACGCACACATCTCCCTGGTACCGGCTCCTGGACGGCACTAGCGTGCGAGACCCACGACCCCTCGCCCACTTGCCAGGAGCTGACAGTGAACCGCCCCTTCCGCCTCGCGACGGCCGCGCTCACCGCGTCCGCGGCCCTGCTGCTGACGTCCTGCGGCAACGACGACAAGCCGAAGGACGACAAGATCGCGGGAGCGGAGCAGGCGGGCGGCGGTGACGAGAAGTCGGCCCCGCCGAGCGGGCCGGCGCCGGTGGCGGACCGGCCGGAGATCGAGCTGCCGTCGGACGTCTCCTTCACCTTCGACTGGGCGAAGACGGGCGACAAGGCGAAGGACGCCGTGCTGGCGGACAGGGAGCAGGCGATCCAGGCCGTCGACATGGCCATCGCCGAGAAGTCCCCGGCCCACAAGGCGCTGCGCTTCTACTACGAGGGCGAGGCCGCGGCCAACGCGCAGAAGTACGTCGAGGAATACGTGAAGGCCGAGGCCCGCACGACCGGCGCCTACCGCTACTACGAAGCGGCCGTCACGGCGGACGGCGACAGCGCGGGCCTCACGTACTGCGAGGACCAGAGCAAGGCCTACGACAAGTACCTCAAGAAGGACAAGGTCGACAAGGGACCTGCCACGAAGAACAGCTACGTGCTCTACGCCGCCCGGCTCAGCAAGAACAAGGCGGGCGTCTGGGTGACCACGAAGCTGACCGCGGATCGGGGGAGCGACAAATGCCGGCCATGACGTACAGGTCGATGGCGCTGATGGCCGCCGCGGCCATGACCGGGGTGGCCCTGTCGGCCACGCCGGCCGCCGCCGAGAAGGGCATCGGCGGCGGAACCGGGGCGGCGCCCGCGCCGGAGGTGTCGGGCGGCCAGGAGGGCGGCTCCCTCCTCGCCACAGCGGGCGGCATCAGCTACGACGACTCCAAGAACGGCGCCGGTCCCAAGGCCGGCGCCCTCGCCCCCACCGGCACCTACGCCCCGCCGCCCTGCTGGTACGGCCCCGCCTACACCCCCGCCCAGTTCAAGAAGGAGCGTGAGGCGGTCTGGGGGGCGGAGTCCACGGGGGCCCAGTGGGATCTGGAGCAGCGCAAGCGGTACGTCGACGGGGAACCGTACAAGAACTTCAACCTCGACAAGGCCGGCAAGGGCTACTGGTGGCACGGGTACGCCAACAAGGACTTCCCGCCCGGCTGGGACCAGTGCGACGAGGAAACGTTCTGGGTCGACAAGGACGAGCCGCCGCCCGCCGGTCTCCCCGTCATCGACGCGGAGATGCTCGCGAAGCTCGCGTACGCCAGGATCCGCGTACCCGGCACGAAGGTGTCGCTGGCCCCCGAGGCCGAGACCAAGGTGAACCTGCCCACCTGGGCGTGGCTGGACGGCGCGGAGTTCAAGCCGGTGTCGGTCACGGCCAGGGTCCAGGTCCTCGGCATCGAGGCGACGACGACCGCCGAACCGGTCTCCCTCAAGATCGACCCCGGCACGGCGGACGCCGAGACGTACCCCGCGGACGGCGTCTGCGAGATCGTGGACGGCAGGATCGGGCGGCCCTACACCAAGGGCAGCTCCCAGGAGGAACCGCCGTGCGGGGTGAAGTACCTGCGGTCCTCGGGAGACGGTTCGTACCCGCTGAAGGCGACGGTCACCTGGAAGATCCACTGGACGGGCACCGGCGTGGACGGTGAACAGCGGCTGCCCGACGGCGAGTTCGGCGCCGAGCAGGACGTGGTCGTCCAGGAGATCCAGGCCATCAACCGCTGAAGGCCTCCCTCCGGCCGGGATCGGCACGGTGGACGAAAGGTTCGAACCGTGGCGAAGGGGCCGGTACCTTCCCACCGATCCGCAACCTCGTAGGAACACACCGTAGTCGCGGGCTCTCCCGGCGCTTACCGTGTGCCCGTGCAATCGAGCCAACCGCCGCAGCCTCCCACGCCGCCCTTCGACTTCCCCGCCGCCCGCCGCCTGCGCGAGGCGCTGGGGATGGCGCACGGGCACGTCGCCTACGGAATGCGGGCCAGTTACGGGCTCACCCACGTCACCCCCGACACCGTCGCCTCCTGGGAGCGCGGCCTTTCGGCGCCCAGCTCCGCCGAGCTCACCGCGCTCGCGGCCACGCTCTGGTGCTCTCCCGGGGACCTCATGGGCGCCGCGAGGACCCTGCGGGAGCACCGGCTGGCGCACGGGCTCGCCCCGGAGGACGTCGCCCGGCAGTCCGGCGTGGAGCTCCAGGCGTATCTGCGGATGGAGGAGACCAACACCTGGCGCGGCAACGACCGGCAGTCCCAGGCGCTCGCCCGCGCCCTGCGGCTGACCGTGCCCGACTTCGTGGAGGTCACCGGACGCGCCGAGCCCCTCGCCGAACTGCTGCGCAGCGCCGTCACCACCCGCTGGCAGGGATACGTGCGGCCCGTGGCCAAGCTGCTGCCCGTGGAGAAACGGCACGTCGAGGACGTGCTGCGGCAGATGCACGACGACTACCAGGCACGCATGGCACGGACCCTGAGCTGGGGCTCAGGGTCCGGTTCGGACGCCTCCGGCGAGGCCGGGCGGGACTATCTGGAGCGCGTCCTCGAACACTTCTGGGGTCTCGTCCGGAGCTAGGGGGTTCTGATGCAGAAGCCCCCTAGAAGACCGACTCGGCCTCGTCCATCCGGTTCCTCGGCACCCTCTTCAGCTCCGTGACCGCCTCCGCCAGCGGCACCATCGTGATGTCCGTGCCGCGCAGCGCCGTCATCCTGCCGTAGTCCCCGTTGTGCACGGCCTCGACCGCGTGCCAGCCGAAGCGGGTCGCGAGGACGCGGTCGTACGCGGTGGGGGTGCCGCCGCGCTGGACGTGGCCGAGGATGACCGGCTTGGCCTCCTTGCCGAGGCGGGTCTCCAGCTCGTACGCGAGGGCCGTGCCGATGCCCTGGAAGCGCTCGTGGCCGAACTGGTCGATCGCGCCCACGCCGTAGTTCATGGTGCCCTCCTGGGGGTGCGCGCCCTCGGCCACGCAGATCACCGCGAACTTCTTGCCGCGCGAGAACCGCTCCTCGACCAGCTTGACCAGGTCGGCGGGGTCGAAGGGGCGCTCGGGCAGGCAGATGCCGTGGGCGCCGCCCGCCATGCCGGACTCCAGGGCGATCCAGCCGGCGTGGCGGCCCATGACCTCGACCACCATCACGCGCTGGTGGGACTCGGCGGTGGTCTTGAGTCGGTCCATGGCCTCCGTGGCGACGCCGACGGCCGTGTCGAAGCCGAAGGTGCGGTCCGTGGAGGAGATGTCGTTGTCGATCGTCTTCGGGACGCCGACCACCGGCACGCCCGCGTCGGAGAGCATGCGCGCCGCGGTGAGCGTGCCCTCGCCGCCGATCGGGATGAGCGCGTCGAAGCCGCTGCGCTCGATGAGGTCCTTGGCGTTGTCGCAGGCCGCGCGGAAGCGGCCGCGCTCCAGGCGGGACGAGCCGAGGATCGTGCCGCCACGGGCCAGGATGCCGCTGACCGCGTTCAGGTCGAGGGCGCGGTAGCGCCCGTCGAGCAGGCCCGCGTAGCCGTCCTCGAAGCCGATGACCTCGTCGCCGTAGTGCGTGACGGCACGGTGCACGACCGACCGGATCACGGCGTTGAGGCCGGGGCAGTCGCCGCCCGCGGTGAGAATTCCGATACGCATCGCGCTGTGTCTCCTGCTCGCTACAGGTACTTGTGAGCCGGTCCGATTGTTCCACGGCCGGAGGGGGGACGCCGCTCACACGTGTTTGGGGGATGTTCGTGCGACAGGGATGGAGCCCTCCGGGCCAGGGCACCCGTCCTTCGGGCGGCCGCGGGGATCCTCCACAAGCCCTCTATTCAGGCGCAGAGGTATTGTCAAGAGGGCACAGCCGCGATATCGGGTAATTTGTCCAGCTCGCTCGGCGGCCCGCTCCGGGCGTCCTGGGAGCAGCGAAGAAGGGAAGAGCACGCGTGACGCGCAGCGTGTACGTGACCGGGATCGACCGCGGCGACGGCCGCCAGGTCGTCGAACTGGGAGTCATGGAACTCCTGACGCGCCAGGTCGACCGGGTCGGTGTCTTCCGCCCGCTCGTCCACGACGGCCCCGACCGCCTCTTCGACCTGCTGCGGGCCCGCTACCGCCTCTCGCAGGACGCCGCGTCGGTGTACGGCATGGACTACCACGAGGCGTCCGCGCTCCAGGCCGAGCAGGGCACCGACGAGCTCGTCTCACGGCTCGTGGACCGCTTCCACGCGGTGGCCGCGGACTACGAGGTCGTGCTCGTCCTCGGCACGGACTTCGCCGACACCCAGTTGCCCGACGAGCTCGCGCTCAACGCCCGGCTCGCGAACGAGTTCGGGGCCTCCGTGATCCCCGTGGTCGGCGGCAGGAAGCAGACCGCCGAGTCGGTGCGCGCCGAGACGCGCAACGCCCACCGCGCGTACGAGAGCCTCGGCTGCGACATCCTCGCGATGATCACCAACCGGGTCGCCCCCGCCGACCGCGCCGAGATACACGAACTGCTCGCCCCCGACCTGCCCGTGCCCAGCTACGTCCTGCCGGACGAGGCCGCCCTCTCGGCGCCGACGGTCGCGCAGATCACCCATGCGCTCGGCGGCCGCGTCCTGCTCGGTGACGACTCCGGGCTCGCCCGTGACGCGCTCGACTTCGTCTTCGGCGGCGCCATGCTGCCGAGGTTCCTGGAGGCCCTGACCCCTGGCTGCCTCGTCGTCACCCCCGGCGACCGCGCCGACCTGGTCGTGGGCTCGCTCGCCGCGCACAGCGCCGGTACGCCGCCCATCGCGGGCGTCCTGCTCACCCTGGACGAACAGCCGGGCCAGGAGATCCTCACCCTCGCCGACCGCCTCGCGCCCGGCACCCCGGTCATCGCCGTCTCCGGCGGCTCCTTCCCCACGGCGGCCGAGCTCTTCGCCCTGGAGGGCAAGCTGAACGCCGCGACGCCCCGCAAGGCGGAGACCGCCCTCGGCCTCTTCGAGCGGTACGTGGACACCGCGGACCTCCTCGGCCGCGTCTCGGCGCCCAGCAGCGACCGCCTCACGCCCATGATGTTCGAGCACAAGCTCCTGGAGCGGGCCCGCTCCGACCGCCGTCGCGTCGTGCTGCCCGAGGGCTCCGAGGAGCGGGTGCTGCGCGCCGCCGACGTACTGCTGCGCCGGGGCGTCTGCGACCTGACGCTGCTCGGCCCGGTCGAGCAGATCCGCAAGAAGGCCGCCGACCTCGGCGTCGACCTCGCCGACTCCGAGGTCGTCGACCCGCAGACCTCGGAGCTGCGGGATCGTTTCGCCGCGCGCTACGCCGCGCTCCGCGCCCACAAGGGCGTCACCGTCGAGCTCGCCCACGACGTGGTGGCCGACGTGAACTACTTCGGCACGCTGATGGTCGAGGAGGGCCTCGCCGACGGCATGGTCTCCGGCTCGGTGCACTCCACCGCCGCGACCATCCGGCCCGCCTTCGAGATCATCAAGACCAAGCCGGAGGCCACGATCGTCTCCTCGGTCTTCTTCATGTGCCTCGCCGACAAGGTCCTCGTGTACGGCGACTGCGCGGTGAACCCGGACCCGAACGCCGTGCAGCTCGCCGACATCGCGGTCCAGGCGGCCGCGACGGCCGAGCAGTTCGGTGTGGACCCGCGGATCGCGATGCTCTCCTACTCGACGGGTACGTCGGGTTCGGGCGCCGACGTCGACAAGGTGCGCGAGGCCACCGAGCTGGTGCGCGCCGGCCGCGCCGACCTGAAGGTGGAGGGGCCGATCCAGTACGACGCCGCCGTGGAGCCCTCGGTCGCCGCCACCAAGCTGCCCGGCTCCGACGTCGCGGGCCAGGCCAGCGTGCTGATCTTCCCCGACCTGAACACCGGCAACAACACCTACAAGGCCGTGCAGCGCTCGGCCGGCGCCATCGCCGTCGGTCCGGTCCTGCAAGGCCTGCGCAAGCCGGTGAACGACCTGTCCCGGGGCGCGCTCGTCCAGGACATCGTCAACACCGTCGCCATCACCGCGATCCAGGCCCAGACCCCGGCCACCGGCTGACTTCCACAGAAAGCGCTGCGTCAGTGACCTCCACTCGTGTACTCGTCCTCAATTCCGGCTCCTCGTCGGTGAAATACCAGCTCCTCGACATGCGGGACCGCTCCCGGCTCGCCGTCGGCCTGGTCGAGCGGATCGGTGAGGCGAGCTCGCGGCTGCGGCACACGCCGCTGGCCGATGGCGGCTCGGAGCCCCGCGAGCGCGAGGAGCCGATGGCCGACCACGAGGCGGCCCTCAAGGCCGTCGCCGCGGAACTGTCCGCCGACGGCCTCGGCCTCGACTCCCCCGAGCTCGCCGCGATCGGCCACCGGGTGGTGCACGGCGGCCTGAGGTTCACCGAGCCGACCGTGGTGACGGACGAGGTGCTCACCGAGATCCAGCGGCTCGTGCCGGTCGCCCCGCTGCACAACCCGGCGAACATCACCGGCATCCGCACCGCCCGGGCGCTCCGCCCCGACCTGCCGCAGGTCGCCGTCTTCGACACCGCGTTCCACACGACGATGCCGGAGTCCGCCGCGCGTTACGCGATGGACGTGGCGACCGCCGACCAGCACCGCGTACGCCGCTACGGCTTCCACGGCACCTCCCACGCCTACGTCTCGCGCGCCACCGCCGAGCTGCTCGGCAAGGCTCCCGAGGACGTCAACGTGATCGTGCTGCACCTGGGCAACGGCGCCTCGGCGTCGGCCGTGCGGGGCGGCAGATGCGTGGACACCTCCATGGGGCTCACGCCGCTGGAGGGGCTCGTGATGGGCACCCGTTCCGGCGACATGGATCCGGCGGTCATCTTCCACCTGGCCCGGGTGGGCGGAATGGGGATCGACGAGATCGACGACCTGCTGAACAAGAAGAGCGGTCTCGTCGGGCTCTGCGGCGACAACGACATGCGGGAAATCCGGCGCCGGATCGACGAGGGCGATCGGGAGGCCGCGCTCGCCTTCGACATCTACATCCACCGCCTGAAGAAGTACATAGGCGCCTATTACGCCGTGCTCGGCCGGGTGGACGCCGTCGTGTTCACCGCGGGCGTCGGCGAGAACGCGGCGCCGGTGCGCGAGGCCGCCGTGGCCGGCCTCGAGGAGCTGGGCCTCGCGGTCGACGGCGAGCTCAATTCCGTACGATCCGACGAAGCCAGGCTGATTTCGCCGGAATACGCGCGCGTGGCCGTCGCCGTCGTTCCGACGGACGAGGAACTGGAGATCGCGAACCAGACTTACGCGCTGGTCAGTGACCCGGAGAAAGCGTGAATCCGCATTCGGCCCGGCGCCGCAACGCCTGAGCGCACTTCCGCCCATTTGTAGATTCCACCAGACGGAATATTCCGCCGCGAAACAAACCGATAGGATCGTCCCCATGCGCCGTTCCAAAATCGTCTGCACGCTGGGCCCAGCCGTCGACTCCGAAGATCAGCTCATCGCGCTGATCGAGGCCGGTATGAACGTGGCCCGCTTCAACTTCAGCCACGGCACGCACGCCGAGCACCAGGGGCGGTACGACCGCGTCCGCTCGGCCGCCGGGAAGACCGGCCGTGCCGTCGGCGTCCTCGCCGACCTCCAGGGCCCGAAGATCCGCCTGGAGACCTTCGCCGAGGGACCCGTCGAGCTGGTGCGGGGTGACGAGTTCACCATCACCACCGAGGACGTGCCCGGTGACAAGTCGATCTGCGGCACCACCTACAAGGGGCTGCCCGGCGACGTCTCCAAGGGCGACCAGGTCCTGATCAACGACGGCAACGTCGAGCTGCGCGTCGTCGAGGTCGACGGCCCGCGCGTGAAGACGATCGTCGTCGAGGGCGGCGTCATCTCCGACCACAAGGGCATCAACCTGCCCGGCGCGGCCGTGAACGTGCCCGCGCTCTCCGAGAAGGACGTCGAGGACCTGCGCTTCGCCCTGAAGATGGGCTGCGACATGGTCGCCCTGTCCTTCGTGCGCGACGCGGGCGACGTCAAGGACGTCCACAAGGTGATGGACGAGGAGGGCCGCCGGGTCCCCGTCATCGCCAAGGTGGAGAAGCCGCAGGCCGTCGCCAACATGGAGGGCGTCGTCGCGGCGTTCGACGCCGTGATGGTGGCCCGCGGTGACCTCGCCGTCGAGTATCCGCTCGAAAAGGTCCCGATGGTGCAGAAGCGCCTCGTGGAGATGTGCCGCCGCAACGCCAAGCCGGTGATCGTCGCGACCCAGATGATGGAGTCGATGATCACCAACTCGCGCCCCACGCGCGCCGAGGCGTCCGACGTCGCCAACGCGATCCTGGACGGTGCGGACGCGGTCATGCTGTCGGCCGAGTCCAGCGTCGGCGCGTACCCGATCGAGACCGTCAAGACGATGTCGAAGATCGTCGTGGCGGCCGAGGAGGAGCTGCTCTCCAAGGGCCTCCAGCCGCTCGTGCCCGGCAAGAAGCCGCGCACGCAGGGCGGTTCGGTGGCCCGTGCCGCCGCCGAGATCGCGGACTTCCTGGGCGCCAAGGCACTGGTCGCCTTCACCAAGTCCGGTGACACGGCCCGCCGTCTGTCCCGCTACCGCGCGGCCCAGCAGATCCTGGCCTTCACCACCGACGAGTCGACCCGCAACCAGCTCACGCTGAGCTGGGGCGTGGACACCTACGTCGTGCCGCACGTCGACAACACCGACGCGATGGTCGAGATCGTCGACGCCGAGCTGATCAAGCTCAACCGCTTCAACGACGGCGACACGGTCGTCATCACCGCGGGCTCGCCCCCCGGCGTCCCCGGCACCACCAACATGGTCCGGGTGCACCACCTGGGCGGCGGCAACTAGGACGCGTTGAGGGCGCCCCCTGGTTCAAGGGGGCGCCCTTCGCGCTGTCAGCCGGTTCAGCTCCGGTTCAGCCGTTCAGCCGGTTCAGCTCGTGATCGACTGGTGCAGGCCGGGAATCGTGAGGTTCCCCCCGAACTGGCCCGCCTGCTGCACCGTCACATCCGTGAAGTGGATCAGCGGGATGTTGAGCGGCGGCGGGTGCTCGGGGTCGAAGGTGACCGGGATGAGCCCGAACAGCTTGCCCGAGATCCGCTCGGTGTACATCGTGGTCTCCCCGCCCCTGATGGTGGACGTGGAGCCCTTGGCCGCCTCTACGTGGTACTTCTTGCCGCCCGGCCCCTCGACGATCTGGTGCAGGTCGCCGATGTCGGTGTTCTGCACGACGTACTTCAGGGCCTGCTTGCTCTTGCCGTTGGGCATCGTCAGGTTCACGACGCCCTGGTAGTCGGCGCCCTTGAGCGTCAGCGAGCTGGCTTCCAGGTGCCACGGCTGGTTCGGGATCGGGACGGGCGTCTGCTCGCCCTCGCCGTCGACCTTCTTCTCGACCACGCACGGGAACGGCTTCTTGCCGTTCGCGTCCGGCGCCATCGGGTCCTCGGCCTCGGCCCCGTCCTTCTCCTGGGCCCCGTCCTTCTCCTCGGCCTCGTCCGCGACGCCGTCGGTGTCCTTCTCCAGGCCGTCCTCGACGCCGTCACCGACCTTGCCGACCGTGTCCTTGACCGGGTCGGTGACCTTGCCCGTGGTCCCTTCGGCCTTGTCCTCGTCCCCGTCCTCGGGGGACTTGGTCTCCTCGGAGCCGGAGGAGGTGGGCGCCGGGCTCGCGGGCTCCTTCTTCTCCTCCTCCTTCTCCTTGCCGTCGGGCGTGAAGGCGTCCTTCAGGGCGTCGCCGAGGCCCAGCGGGTCCAAGGGGTTCCTGGTCTCGGCGGGCTCGGGCTCGTCGGCGTCGTCCTTGGCGTCCGCCCCGTCCCCGGCGGAGGGTGACGCGGTCGCGGAGGGCTTCCCCTCGCCCCGCGCGTCGTCGCCCTGCTCGTCCTGGCCGGCGCCGGACGTGTCCCCGTCGGACGTGTCCCCGTCGGACGCCTTCTTCCCGGCGTCCTGCTCGGCGGCGTCCTTCTCCGCGGGCTTCTCCGCAGGCTTCTCCGCGTCCTTCTCCGCGTCCTTCTCCGCGTCCTCTTCCTTCGCCTTTCCGGCGTCCTGCCCCGCCTCGTCCTCCGCGTCCTTGTCGGGCGCGGTGACGCAGGGGCCGTCCTGGAAGGGGTTGTCGGGGACTCCGGGCTTCGCCTGTGCGAGCGTCGGGGTCAGACCCATGCCCATCAGGACCGCGGTCGGCATGGCCGCGATGGCTATCGCCTTGCCCGCGGGTACCTGAAGCCGGGTCAGCAGCGGCTTCCTGGGTGCCGCGTGGCGCGGCCCGGTTCTCGCACGGAGCTCCCCCGAGGAGCTCTCGTGGTGCACCTCGTCAGCCGGCACGGCGCCTCCCGTTCGTCCCGTTCGTCGGGCTCGTTCCTGACAGATCGTCCTGCGCGCCGCTCACCCCACCCGCGGCCGCCGTGGCGGGAGCCCCTGGCTCACCGGCAGGCCTGGCTGCCGCCCAGGAGACGCCGAGGGCGCCGCCGATCAGGGCGAGCAGGAAGCCGATGACGAAGCCGCCGAAGTTGGACACCACGAGGGAGACCAGGGCGAGCAGGATCGCCGCGACGCCCGCGAAGACCCGGGAGTGCGGCTGGAACCACATGGTCAGGCCGAGCACGACCAACAGCACACCGATGATCAGCGACCCGGCGCCGGCGGTGGTCGCCATCCGGATCGTCATCGTGCCGAGCGTGAGGTTCGCGTACGGGAAGTACATGATCGGGATGCCGCCGAGAAGAGTCAGCAGACCACCCCAGAACGGGCGCTGACCGCGCCACCCCCGGAACGATCGGCGCATCCGGCCGAGCTTGTCGCTCAGTCCCACTTGCGCTTCGGCGCTCATGTCGTACAGCTCCTCGGGAATGGCGTTGGTTCTGTGTGTCGTGCGGATTCGGGCACGGGGACGGCTCCGTCGAGTGCCGTCGCGCCCCCGCGCCCGGCCGTTCATCGCATCGAGTGCGTACCGAACTGCGTACGACCTACCGGGGCAGCGTCGGCCCTAGTAGCACTCGTGCTTGCCCTTCTTGACCGACATGGCGAGGCCAGAGAGCTTGAAGGTGCCGGCGGTGGTCGCCCACGCACGCTGCTTGACGTCGGTGAACTGCACCGACTCCGCCTGCTGCGCGAACGAGTCCGGGGCGTACTTGTCGCCCTTGCTCGGACCCGGGCCCTTGGTGGTCCGGTCGACCGATACACCGATGTCGATCTTTTTGAAGGTCGCGTTGGCCTGCAGGTCGTCGGCGTCGATGTACAGCTTCTTCGCCAAGACCTTCGGACCACCGGGCGCACCGGCGTTGAGGGTCATCGACACATCGCCGAAGACCGGTACCGGGACGACCACGGACTGGCACAGGTTGGTGATCTTGGCCGATTCGAGGCCGACGACGGTGACCGGGTGGTTACCCGACTTGCCGCTGTCCAGGGCCCCGTACTGGACGAATCCCGTGCCGTCGAGTTTGTCGGCAGTCACCTTGAACTGCTGACCTGACACACTGAACGATGCCGCGAGCGCACCCTGGGACAGGGCGACGCCTATCGCGGCTGTCGCCGCGACGCTCGGCACCATGACCACGGCGAACCGCTTCCATCTGGTTCCGCCACGAGCCACGGACTCCATGACTTTCCTCCTTCTCGGACGTACATCTCCGGCCCTGACTGCTCCCGTTCGGGCGGCTCAGCCGGGCAGGGATGGGAGAAGTGCTACGTCCTCGGGAAGGAGAGCGCCCGTATCGGAGGCGCGTACCGCACCACACATCACCGGCGATCACCCCCGAGCGACAACCACTGGTCGCGCCTGACGCATCACGCACAACCTCACGGACAGGCCCTGCCGGAACGGCAGAGACCCCCCTGTCCAAGACCGGCGACGGCGTCACCGGTCTGCTCGGTGGGGACCTCAGGCCCGCTCCCCGAGTGGTTGTCGAGGCCGCGGGTCATTGGACCGAGCGTCGCCGATCGTGGTGCATTCTCGGTCCCCGCACAAGGGGGCTCGTTACTCGCTGGTAACGGAGGGATAACCGGGCTGCGACCGCCTGGTATCGGTCGGCCACGGACGGTGTCTCGGGCGGCGGGAGCGAAACAGACATGGACGGGCGAAAGCGCCCAGAAGGAAGTTGATGCCTTACTCGGAGTAACAGTGGCCGCGTTTACCAAGTTTTGGTAAAGCGCGGCCACTGTGTGCACCGGGGGACGAAGTTTTCACCCCGGCATCACATGCCCCGGCGTTTAACGACTGGTCAGCCGATACCGGTCAGAACAGGACACGGGCGAGGGCCGTGCGTGACGCGATCACGCGCGGGTCGTCGGCGCCCACCACCTCGAAGAGTTCGAGCAGGCGCACCCGCGCCTTGTCGCGGTCGTCGCCCGCCGTGCGGCGCACCGCGTCGATGAGCCGCCCGAAGGCGTCCTCGACGTGGCCGCCCACCAGGTCGAGGTCGGCGGCGGCGATCTGCGCCGGCACGTCGGCCGGCTTGTCGGCCGCTTCCTTGCGGACCTGCTGCGGGTCGAGGTTCTGGACGCGCTCAAGGAGCTCGGCCTGGGCGAGCCCGAGCTTGGCCTCCGTGTTGGCCGGGTCGTCGCTGAGCACGTTCTTGTACGCCTGGACGGCACCGGCGAGGTCACCCGCGTCGAGCGCCTGGACGGCCGCTTCGAGCAGCGCGTCGTACGGGCCCGCGGGCGCCTCCGGCGCCTCGGCGGGCTCCTCGCCCCCGGCCGCGGGGTCGACCGCGAGACCGGTCAGGCCGAAGCGCTCCTCGCCGACCTGGATGAGCTGGTCAAGGGTCTGGCGGATCTGCGTCTCGGGGGCCGCGCCCTGGAAGAGCGGGAGCGCCTGCCCGGCGACCACCGCGAAGACGGCCGGAATCCCCTGGACCCCGAACTGCTGCATCAGCATCTGGTTCGCGTCGACGTCGATCTTGGCGAGGAGGAAACGGCCGTTGTACTCCTGCGCGAGCCTTTCGAGGAGCGGGCTCAGCTGCTTGCACGGCTCGCACCACTCGGCCCAGAAGTCGATGACGACCGGGACCTCGGTGGACCGCTGCAGGACCTCCTGCTCGAAGCCCGCCTCGTCGACATCGATGACCAGGCTCGACGGGGAGACCGCGGCGCCCGCCGCGCCCCCGCCCTGCCGGGCCGCTTCGGCGCGCGCCTGCTCCGCCTTCGCCTTGGCCTCCTGGGCCGCCTTCACCGCGGCGAGGTCGACGACACCGCTCATGGACATGTTCCGTGGCTGCATGAGTACATCCTCCCCCAAGCCGTGGGCGAACCGCGCCCGCCTGTGACGCCCCGCCGGATTGCGGAGTCCCAGGGGCACGGCTCAAGGTCCCGAGGAGGACCGTTGCTTGGCCCGGGGTCCCCACCCCGCGCCTCGGGTCCTGCGTGATTCGTGTGCGTGGTTGCGCTCTGGTCGTACTGTGGTGTCGCTCCGGCGGCCTCTGTGTGGTGTCGCCGGTGGCGCTCGTGCACAGGGCAGCTTTCGCTACGGGTCGTAGCGTAACCGGCGCCCGGCGGACCTGGGAAGACGCCCCCGGTGATCTCTCTCACTCCGTGCTCGGGCCACGGCCGTACTGGCCGGTATGGTCGCGGGCATGCACAGTCCCCCCACTCCCTCCCACCGCACGGGCGGCCGTCCGCGGAGCCCGGCCGCCGATGCCGCGATCCTGGAGGCGACCCGGCAGGGTCTCGTCGAACTCGGCTGGTCGAAACTGACGCTCGGCGCCGTCGCCACGCGGGCACGGGTCGCCAAGACGACGCTGTACCGGCGTTGGGCGGGCAAGAGCGAGCTGGTCGTGGACGCGGTGGCCGAGCTCTTCGACGAGCTGGAGCTGCCGGACAGGGGCAGCCTCGCCGCGGACATCGAGGGCGTGGTCCTGCAATTCGCGCTGCTGCTGGGACGGCCCGAGACGAAGACGGCCCTCATGGCGGTCGTCGCCGAGTCGACGACGGACGAGCCGCTGCGTGACCGCATCAAGGCGTCCATCGTGGACCGTCAGAAGCGGCTGGTCCTCGCCGGGCGGAAAAGGGCGCAGGAGCGGGGCGAGCTCCCCGCGGAGCCGGACGACGCCGCGGCGGCCCGCACGGCGGACCTCATCTTCGACGTGATCGCCGGCGCGGTGGTCCACCGGGCGCTGGTCAGCGCGGAACCGGTCGACGAGGAGTGGGCCCGCCGCTTCACCCTGCTGCTGCTGAGCGGCCTGGCCACGGCGGCGGGTACTCCGGGCGAGCCCGGCTGACTGCTTCGGCTGACTACTTCTTGGCCCAGGCGCAGCTACCGAGCGTGGCGTGGCCCTTGTCGACGAGCCGGTCCGCCTCCCTGGCGACGAGCACGCGCGTGTGCTTGCCCTTGCAGACGACCGTGCGGTCGTCGTGCCCGGCCATGTCGACCAGGATCTGGTCCCAGTGCCGGTACTGCACGTCGTGGCCGGAGTCGACGTACGTCCGCACCTTGCGCACCTCGGGCAGCTCCCGCTGCCAGGTCTTCAGGGTCTCCGGCGGGACGGTGGTGTCCTTCTTGCCGCCGTAGAGGTGGACGGGCGCGTCGAGCTTCGACAGGTCGGGGCCGGGGCGCTCGCAGTACAGCCGCTGCTCGTGGACCTGGGGCGCCGGGTCGGACTGCTGGCCGCGCTGGTTGTAGGTCCGCGCGCCTTCCTCGTACGCGGTGTCGGCGAAGCCCGGAATCGACTTCACGGGGCTGTCGTCGGGGAAGGCCCACCACTTGCGCGGGTCCTTGATCTGGTCCCGCACGGCGTCGGCGAGCGCCTCGTCGCTCATGCCGCAGAACGCGGGCTCCGTGCCGTAGGGCGGCAGGGCCGCGGCCAGGTGCAGCGCCGAGACGCGCTCGGGGGCCTTGGCGGCGAGTTCGGCGGCGTACGGGCCGCCGCCGGAGATGGCGACCACGGTGAAGTCCTTCACCTTCAGCCGGTCCATGACGGCCAGGGCGTCCTCGGCGTAGTCGCCCTTGTCGAGCCCGGCGTCGTACTCCGTGTCGCCGAAGCCGTTGCGCTCCACGGAGATCAGCCGCAGGCCCAGGTCTTCGCGGGTGGTGCGGAAGAAGTCCGTCATGTGCGAGGCGCGGGCGCTCGTGCCGGTGCCGCCGATGTACAGGACGGGGCGGCCGTCCGTGTTGCCGGTGTCCGAGTAGTGCGCCGTCCGCCCGTCGGCGAGCTTCGCCGCCCGCACCTCGGGACCGAGCGAGTCGAAGTCGTCCTGCACCTTCGGCTCGGGCGGCGGGCTCGCGCTGACCTCACCGGAGCCTCCCACGAACAGCGCACCGAGAACGGTGAGGGTGGCGGCTCCTATGGCGATGGCGGCGGTGCGGGCGTGGCCGGACGAGCTCACGGAGTCTCCTGGGTCGGGGGCGGTGAACCCGGCGCCTGCCCTGGCCTGGGGGCCTTAAACCTGCGTTCTTCTCACGTTTGCCCGGAAACCCGCGGGCCGGTGGGGGCTTGTCGCGCAGTTCCCCGCGCCCCTTACGGGGCGCGGGGCGAGCTAGAACCCCGGCGGCTCCACGTACACGCCCCACTCGTCGCGGAGCACCCCGCAGATCTCTCCGAGGGTCGCCTCGGCCCGTACGGCCTCCAGCATGGGGGCGATCATGTTGGAGCCGTCGCGCGCCGCCGCGAGCATCGCGTCGAGCGAGGCACGCACGCGTGCGTCGTCCCGTCCCGCCTTGCGTCCCACGAGGTCCTTGACCTGCTCCCGCTCCACCTCGTGGCTGACCCGCAGGATCTCCAGGTCACCGGTGACCGAGCCTTCGAGGCAGTTGACGCCGACGACGCGCTTGTCGCCCTTCTCCACCGACCGCTGGTACTGGAAGGCGGACTCGGCGATCTCGCCGGTGAACCAGCCGTCCTCGATGCCCCGCAGGATGCCGGACGTGATCGGCCCGATGGGGTGCTGCCCGTCGGGGCACGCCCGCCGCCCGCGCTCCTTGATCTGCTCGAAGATCTTCTCGGCGTCGGCCTCGATGCGGTCGGTGAGCTGCTCGATGTACCAGGAGCCGCCCAGCGGGTCCGCCACGTTCGCGACGCCGGTCTCCTCCATGAGTACCTGCTGCGTGCGCAGCGCGATCTCGGCGGCCTGCTCGCTGGGCAGGGCGAGGGTCTCGTCGAGGGCGTTGGTGTGCAGGGAGTTCGTGCCGCCGAGCACCGCGGCGAGCGCCTCCACCGCCGTGCGCACGACGTTGTTGTACGGCTGCTGGGCGGTGAGGGAGACACCGGCGGTCTGGGTGTGGAAGCGCAGCCACTGGGCCTTGTCGGTCTTCGCCCCGTACTCCTCGCGCAGCCAGCGGGCCCAGATGCGGCGCGCGGCGCGGAACTTCGCGATCTCCTCGAAGAAGTCGACGTGCGCGTCGAAGAAGAAGGAGAGGCCGGGCGCGAAGACGTCCACGTCGAGACCGCGGGAGAGGCCGAGCTCCACGTACCCGAAGCCGTCCGCGAGGGTGTACGCGAGCTCCTGCGCGGCCGTCGCCCCGGCCTCACGGATGTGGTACCCGGAGACGGAGAGCGGCTTGTACGCCGGGATGTCGCGCGCGCAGTGCTCCATCAGGTCGCCGATGAGGCGCAGGTGCGGCTCGGGCTGGAAGAGCCACTCCTTCTGCGCGATGTACTCCTTGAAGATGTCCGTCTGGAGCGTGCCGTTGAGGACGCCGGGGTCGACGCCCTGGCGCTCGGCCGCGACCAGGTACATGCAGAAGACGGGCACGGCGGGCCCGCTGATCGTCATGGACGTCGTCACGTCGCCGAGCGGGATGTCCTGGAAGAGGACCTCCATGTCGGCGGCGGAGTCGATGGCGACACCGCAGTGGCCGACCTCGCCGAGCGCGCGCGGGTCGTCGGAGTCGCGGCCCATGAGGGTCGGCATGTCGAAGGCGACCGAGAGGCCGCCGCCGCCGTTGGCCAGGATCATCTTGTAGCGCTCGTTCGTCTGCTCGGCGTTGCCGAAGCCCGCGAACTGGCGGATGGTCCAGGTCCGGCCGCGGTACCCGGTGGGGTAGAGCCCGCGCGTGAAGGGGTACTCCCCGGGCCAGCCGATCCGCTCGAACCCGTCGTACGTGTCGCCGGGCCGCGGCCCGTACACCGGGTCGACGGGGTCGCCGGAGAGCGTGGTGAAGTCCGCGTCGCGCTTGCGGGCCTTGTCGTAACGGGCCTGCCAGCGGCGGCGGCCTTCCTCGATCGCGTCAGCGTCCATACCTTCGAATTTACTAGGACGTCCTAGTAAATGTCGATGGGAAACCGCCACGAGCTTGCCCGTGGCGGCGGAGGCTACGCCTTGGCGGTGACCGGCGAGCCGTCGGTGATCAGCGGCTCCACGTCTCGGACGACGCTGCGCTCGACGAAGAAGGCGGCGGTCGGGATGGTGCCGGAGACCAGCACCCACAGGAGCTTGCCGAACGGCCACTTCGCCTTGGAGCCCAGGTCGAAGGCGAAGATCAGGTAGATGATGTAGAGCACGCCGTGCACCTGCGACACGACGAGCGTCAGACCCTCACCCTTGTCGAAGCCGTACTTGAAAATCATGCACACGCACAGCACGAGCAGCATTACGGCGGTGACGTAGGCCATCACCCGGTAGCGGGTCAGCACGCTTCGCTTCATGACTACGAGCGTAACGGCCCGTTGCGCGCGATCTTCGCCGACCCCGCCCCGGGCGGAACGAACCGCTTCGCTTCGCCGCCCCGCGGTACGTGGCGTGCGCCGCGCCACTTCTCCGCTACTTCTCCTCGAAGTCCTCCGCGGCGATCCGCAGGGGCCGCAGCATCGCGAAGATCTCCCCGCACTCCTCCGCGTCGTACGCCCCGAGCCCGAAGTCCATCGCCATCAGCTCGTGCGTGGCGGCCTCGACGACCTCGCGTCCCTTCTCCGTGATGGAGGCGAGCGTGCCGCGTCCGTCGTTCGGGTTCGGCCGCTTGTCGACGAGGCCCGACTTCACGAGGCGGTCGACGGTATTGGTGACGGAGGTGGGATGCACCATGAGCCGCTCGCCGATCTTCGACATCGGCAGCTCGCCGGCCTGCGAGAAGGTGAGGAGCACCAGCGCCTCGTAGCGCGCGAAGGTCAGTCCGTACGGTTTGACGACGGCGTCGACCTCGGCGAGCAGGATCTGGTGCGCGCGCATGATCGAGGTGATCGCGCCCATGGCCGGCACCGATCCCCAGCGCTGCTTCCAGAGCTCGTCGGCGCGGGCGATGGGATCGAAGGGAAGGCTGAGCGGCTTCGGCACGCCAAAGACCTTACCCGCCGGTCATATGCTGGTCCGCCCCGTCTCGCGATCCGGGCGCACGTTCCTCCGGAGCGGGCGCGGCGGCCACGTCCGGAGCGGGTGCGGCGGCCGCCGTGCGCCGCACCTCCGCCGCGAGGAACAGACAGCAGACCGCGCCGAGGAGGCCCGCCCCCGCGACGACCGTGCTCACGGCGCAGAACTCGGCGGCCAGGCCCGCGAGCGCCATGCCCACGCCCTGCACGGTCATGAGCCCCGCCGTGTGCACGGTCATCGCGCGCCCCCGCAGCCCCTCCGGCACGGCGTCGACGAACCAGCGGTCGAGCCCCAGGGTGTACGCGGACCCCGCCCCCGCGAGGGCCAGCGCGGCCACGGCCCAGCCGAGGCCCGGCGTGCACACGTACACGGCGAGCGGCAGCAGGGTCAGGGAGGCGAGCGGCAGCACGATGCGGGCCCGCGAACCCGCGGACAGCGCGGACCCGGCGTACAGCTCGCCCGCGATGGTGCCCACCGGCAGCGCGCACATCAGCAGCCCCACACCCGCGACGCCGACCCCGATCTGGTCGGCGTAGGGAGCGGCGAGCGCCTCGGGGGCGACCATGAACATGGGCGGCACCCAGAAGAGCAGCAGCAGGGCCCGCACCCGGCGGTCGCCGAGCACCTGGCGCGCGCCGCTGAGCGAGTAGCGGACCAGCGCCGCGCCACCGCCCCCGCGCGCGGGCCGCTTCCGGGTGCCGAACCGCAGGAGCAGCGCCGACGCGGCGAACGTGGCGACGGTGATGACGAGCGCCCCGCGCGGCGGCACGAACGTGAGCAGGATGCCGCCGAGCCCGAATCCGGCGAGGACCGAGCTCTGCGAGACGATCCGCAGCAGGGAGCGGCCGAGGACGAACAGGTCGCCGTCGCCCAGGATGTCGGTGAGGGTGGCCATCCGGGTGCCGCTGAAGACGGGCGCGACGAGGGCGATGACGCAGCGCAGGGCGAGCAGCCCGAACACGGGTGTCATGGGTGACGCCATGAGTGCCGCGCACCCGGCGCACACCACGTCGCAGACGACGAGCACCCGCCGCGGCGGGAACCGGTCGGCGATCCCGGAGAGCAGCGTCCCGCCGACCAGGTAGGGCAGCATGCCGAGCGCGAACGTGAGGGCGCCGAGCAGCGGGGACCCGGTGAGCCCGTAGACGAGCACGGTCAGGGCGATCTCGCTGATGACGACGCCGAGCAGGGAGAGCGCGTGCGCGACGAAGACGGCACGGAACTCCCGGACGGCGAAGACCCGGAGATAGCCGGTGGCGGGCTCGGCGGCGGGCTCAGTGGCGGGCCCGGCGGTGGACTCGGCGGTGTCTTTCATGACCGCAGACTGACGCGGGGCCGCCGACGGCCCTAAAGTTTCGGCCCCAGGCGAATCTCCCGGCCCGGAGCGGCCGGAGCAGGCCCCGCGAGGGAGGTGTGCGTGTCGTTCCGTCTGCGGTTCGGCCGGGATGATCTGCTGCGCTGCCGGTTCGCGGTGTCGCCCTTGTGGGAGACCCAGGAGGCCGTGCGCACCCTGAAGCGGCCCGATCGGCACGGCTACCACCCGCAGTGGCTGCGCCGCATCCGCGAGGCGGCCCGCGAGGTCGACCTCGGCGCGGTGTGGCTCCTGATGCCGCAGCGGGGCCACTCCCCCGACTTCCTCGGACCGCCCCCGATCGGGCCCGCCGCCCGCTTCGAGGAGGAGATCGCCGCGGTCCGCGCGACCGACCCCGGGGCGGCGCGGGACGACATGGCGCGGGCGCTCGCCTGCACGCCGGGCGCCGCCGCCTCGCCGAAGGGGCGGGCGCTGCTGGCCGATCCCGCCCGTGCCGTCGCGGAGCTCGCGGACGCCATGGAGGCCGCCTGGCACGCTCTGATCGAGCCGGAGTGGCCACGGCTGCGGGCCCTCCTCGAAGCCGATGTCGCCCACCACTCGCGGCGGCTCGCGGAGGTCGGCCTCGGCGGGCTGCTCCCCGAGATCGACCGGCGGCTCTCCTGGAACTCGGCGACGCTGACCGTCGAGTGGCGGGACGAGTCCGTGCGGCAGCTCGCGGGCCAGGGCCTCGTGCTGGTCCCGAGCGTGTTCTCCTGGCCGGATGTGATCAGCGGCTTCGATCCCCCGTGGCAGCCCTCGCTCGCCTACCCGGCGCGCGGCATCGCGGGCCTGTGGAGCGAGCCCGCCGAACGCACGCCCGAAGCGCTCGTACGCGTCCTCGGCCGGGGCCGCGCCACGGTGCTCGCCGCGCTGGACGTGCCCGGCACCACGACGGAGCTGGCCCGGCGGCTCGGCCTCGCCGCGTCCTCCGTGTCGGCGCACCTCGGCGCGCTGCGGGACGCGGGCCTGCTCGACGCGCGGCGGTACGGCCACCAGGTGCTGTACGAGCGGACCCCGCTCGGTATCGCGCTCCTCGACGGCGGTGTGGCACGAGGCCAGGAATAACCCCATATGCAACGATTGCCGGGCTGACTGACCATCAGAGCTCCCACCGTCGCCCAAGGGGTCTGGATGCACCGGCTGCTCCGCACGTTCACGGCACTCACGGCTCTCGCCGCACTCGGCCTCACGGCGGGCTGCTCGTCGGGGTCCGGTTCCGAGGCCGGCGCCACGCGGCCGGAGGGCGCCGCCGCGACCGGCCCGTCCGCCGCGGCCTCGAAGGCGCCGCCGAACACGTTCTGGGTCGACCCCGACAGCCCCGCGGCCCGCCAGGTCCAGGAGTGGCGGCGCGAGGGGCGCGAGCGGGACGCGGAGGTGCTCAGGCGGATCTCCGAGCAGCCCGTGGCCGTCTGGCCGGCCGGTGACGACCCGGCGTCCGACGTCAGGGCGGCCACCGAGGGCGCAATGAAGGAGGGCCGCACGGCGGTGCTCGTCGCCTACAACATCCCGCACCGCGACTGCGGCCAGCACTCCGCGGGCGGCGCGGGCAGCGCAGAGGCCTACCGCGGCTGGGTGGACAGCTTCGCCGAGGCCATCGGGGACGCCCCCGCGGTGGTCATCCTGGAGCCCGACGCGATCCCGCACATCGTGGACGGCTGCACCCCGCAGGAGTACCACGCCGACCGCTACGACCTGCTCTCCGGGGCGATCCAGCGGCTGAAGCGGCAGCCGTACGTCAAGGTGTACCTCGACGCGGGCAACCCCGGCTGGATCACCGACGCGCACAAGCTCTCCGAGCCGCTGCGGCAGGCGGGCGTCGCCCGTGCCGACGGCTTCTCGCTGAACGTCTCCAACTTCCAGAGCGACGCGACCACCAAGTCGTACGGCCGCACCCTGTCGGCGACGGTCGGCGGCAAGCACTTCGTGATGGACACCAGCCGCAACGGCAAGGGCCCACTGGCGGGCGACCGGCAGGACGCCTGGTGCAACCCGCCGGGCCGCGGCCTCGGCACCCCGCCGACCGACCGCACGGACGACCCGCTGCTCGACGCCGTCCTGTGGATCAAGCGCCCCGGCGACTCCGACGGTCCCTGCCGGGGCGGCCCGGCGGCGGGCCAGTGGTGGCCGGACTACGCGCTCGGCCTGGCCCACAACGCCAAGGACGCGTAGCCCCCGTCACCCCTTCGGCCCCACGTGGATCCACTTGGCCTCGGACGACGTCCCGTCCTTGTCCGTGACGAACAGCATGTACCAGCCCGGCGGCACCAGCGCCGCGTCGTCGCGCGGCACCTCGACCGTCACCTCGCCCTTGCCGGGGGTGAACCGCAGGGCGATGGAGCGCTGTTCGACGTCCGTCGTGTGCGTCACGGCGCTCGGGCGCATCAGGCGGGCGGACGCGATCTCGCCGGGGCGCTCGGCACGGAACGTCGCGCGGCCGTCGGCCGCGAGTTGCTCGGGGCCCGCGCCGAGCACGGGGCGGGTCTTGGCGCCCTTGTGCAGCGTGGGCGGCGTGAAGACCTCCATGCGCTGCTCGAAGTGGCCGAGCTTGGTGTTCTGCTCGTTGTCGTACAGCGGGTCCGAGCCGAAGGTGACCACGCGGCCGTCGGGCAGGAGCAGCGCCTCGGAGTGGTAGTTGCGGCCCACCTTGGGCGACGCGGCGGCGCGGAAGGAGTTGGTCCTCGGGTCGTAGAACTGCGCCTTCAGGATGTTGCTGGCGCCGCGCCCGCGGTAGTCCGACGAACCGTTGGAGGTGAAGACGGAGTCGTCCGGCATGATCACGCTGTTCAGGTACCGCGTGCCCTGCGGCAGTTCGGGGCCGGTCTTGAAGGACGGGTTCTCCTCCTTGAGGTCGATCACGGCCGTGCGGCCCGTGGCCTTGTCCGACTCGCCCACTCCCCCGCCGCCCAGGATCATCACCTTCTGGTCCTGGGCGGGCGGCAGCAGCACGGAGGCCGATGTCTCGGTCTGGTCCGTGTCGGTCAGCCCGGGGACCTTCTCGAACGTGTTGGTGTCCAGGTCCCAGAGCCCCGGGTCGCGGCCCTTCTCGGCCGGGCCGTAGCCCGCGTTGGACGCCGGGTAGAAGAGCTTGCCGCCCTTGGTGAGGAAGAGGGCGGGGTAGGTCGGGAAGTACCGCTTGGGGCCGTCCGTCCACTTCTTGGTCTTCGGGTCGTAGATCTCGTTGTCGCCGGGGTCGATCACGCCCACGTCGTCGAGCCCGGAGACCGCGAGCACCTTGCCGTCCTCCAGGCCGACCAGCGTGGGATACCAGCGGGCCTTCTTCATCGGCTCCACCGGGATGTACTTCTCGGCCCGCGGGTCGAACTCGTACGCCGCCTTGATCCCCTGGAAGTCCTGCTTCTCCATGTCGATCTTCTCGGCGATGCCGTAGGTGTTGACGGCCTCGTCGCCGGTCAGGCCCTGGATCTCGTACTGGGCCGACTTGTCGTTGACCGACTGCGCGCCCGGCTCCAGCGCCTCGACGAAGACCCGCGCCTCGCTCGCCTTGACCTTCGTCTTCCAGGGCTGCATCACGCCGGACTTGGAGTACTTGATCTCGTAGTCCCGCTTGGCCTTGGGGACGTGCACGTCGAACTTGCTGACGTACTCGATGCCGGACGGCGAGCGGAACTTCGTGCCCTTCTTGAGGACGACGGCCCGGTCGGGGTTCTCGTTCTTGACCCGCATGCCGCCGCCGGCCCGCTCCACCTCGCCGTCGAGCAGTTCGTAGCGCGCCGTGCCGCCCGCCACCAGGAGCCGGCCGTCGGGGAGCTGGGCGTGCCCGGAGCAGAAGAAGTCCTCGGGTGTCGGGATCTTCTTGAAGGTGTTGTTCCCGGGATCCCACAGGATGGTGTCGAAGGAGCCCGCGTCGAACTTCTTCTGCTCGTTGCCGGAGCCCGCGACGATCAGCACCTTGCCGGTGTGCAGGAGCGCGGCGTGAATGGCGTTGGTGCGGAACTCCTCGGGGATGTCGACCTGCTGCCAGGAGCCGTATCTCGCCTTGTAGCCGGGCTGGGCGATCTTGTACTCGTAGTACTGCTCCTCTGCGAAGGAGAGCGCGGCGGGAGCGTTCAGCCCCACGAGCAGGGTGCCCGCCCCGACTCCGATGAGCGTCTTCCTGGTGCGTCGCGAGGGCCGGTAGGCCATGGCTCAGTTCCCTCCTGTGGTCGTGCCGGTGGCGAACGCCGGCTCCGGCTCTCCGTCCGCCTTCGCCGCCGGCCGCGCGGCGGTGTCCCGCAGCTCCTGGCCGGCCCGCCGGTCCGCCCTGCGCTCCATGGCCCGGGTGAACGCCCAGACCGAGACCGGCGCCAGCGAGATGACGAGGGCGAGGACCGTCCAGGTGCGCATGGCGGCGTGGGAGTGGCCGAGGACGAAGGAGGCGACCAGCGAGCAGGCGAGCACCGCCGCCCAGGAGAGGTGGATGCGGAAGGTCAGCAGCCGGTCGGGGCTCGCGTCGCCGCCCTTGGGGGTGACGACGAAGCGGCAGGGGCGGCGCACGACGGCCGCGCCGAGGGACTTGGCGTAGACGGGCGCGGAGAGCGCCGACATGGCCATGCCGGCGAGGCCTCCGGAGCCCTCGGGCTCGTGCGGGGAGACGTTGTGCCTGCGGTTCCAGAGGTAGAGGCAGATCTGGAGGGCGGCGGCGTCGCTGTAGAGCATGAGCCAGACCGAGGCCGCCACCTGTGTGCCGGACGCGCCGAACCAGAGGAAGAGGACGCAGCTCAGGACGCCGAGCAGCCAGTTGACCGCCGTCATCGGGTAGTAGACGAGCATCAGGGTGTACGAGAGGAGCCGTCCCGGCGGCATCGAGAAGGGCGCCCGCCAGTACTGCTTGAACAGCGTCTCGTACGTGCCGCGCGACCAGCGCAGCTGCTGGGTGAAGAAGTCCGTCCAGGAGGCCGGTCCCTCGCCCACGGCGAGGACGTCGGGGGTGTAGACCGAGCGCCAGTGCCTGTTGGTGAGCGGGTTGCGGCGGCGGTGCAGCTCGAAGCCGGTCGCCATGTCCTCGGTGATCGAGTCGTACAGGCCGCCCACCTGGGTGAGCGCCTTGATGCGCACGACGTTGTTGGTGCCCACGAACATGGGTGCCCGGTAGCGGTTGCCCGCGCGCTGGATGAGCGCGTGGAAGAGGAACTGCTGGGACTCGGCGGCCTTGGTGACGGGCGCCTCGTAGTTCCCGTAGACCTGCGGTCCGACGACGAACGCCACGTCCGGGTCGCGGAAGTAGCCCATCATCCGCTCCAGGAAGTTGGGGAGCGGTACGTGGTCGGTGTCGACGGAGGCGAAGAAGTCGTACTCCGTGTGGTGCATCGCGAGCCAGGCGTTGTAGTTGCCGTGCTTGGTACGGGTCTTGTGGGGGCCCTTCTCGCGGTTCCACTCCGGTACGCCGAGGCGGGTGAAGTGCCGGACGCCCAGCTCCTCGCAGAGCGCCCTGGCACCGGAGTCGTTGCCCTCGTCCAAGAGCCAGACGTCGAGGGGGCCCGTGTGGTGCAGCCTGACCGCGCCTTCCAGGGTCGCCCGGACCATGGAGAGGGGCTCCTTGCCGGGGACGTACGTGGTGAGGAACGCGACGCGGGTGCCCTGCTCGGGGAAGACCGGGACCGGGTCGCGCGCGACCATCGTGGCGTGGGCGATCGATATGACGTTGACCAGCATGAACAGCTCGATCAGCCCGATGGCCACGAGCATCGTGACGTCGAGGCCGACGAGCCAGCCGTCGGCGCCCTCGCGCTCGGTCCAGTGGGTGGGCCAGACGAGGTAGACGAGCAGGATGCCGGTGAGCACCGGGGCCAGCGCCATCAGGAGCACGGCCCGTATCCGGTGCGGCTCGCCCGCGAGCAGCTTGCGGTACTGGACCTGGTAGCCGCCTCTGCCGCCGTCCTCGCGCTCGCCCCGGCCCGGCTCGGTGAGCGCTCCCGCGAGCATGCTGTGGGTCTCGTAGTCGTACCCCTCCGGCTGCCGCACAGCACCCTCCAGGTTCGCGTCGTCGAACGTCGATTCAGCACGTGCCGATAACCACACAGAAGTGGAGTTTCTCTGGCGTGTCGAACGGGGTGCGTCCGTGCGAGGGGTTTTAGGTTGAGGGGTTTTGAGCGGTTGCGGACGGCGTCGGGTTCTGCTGGCCGCCGTGGGGCACCCTGCCCGGACACACGGAAAAGCCCCCGCCCTCGGAATTCACCCGAGAGAGGGGGCTTCGCCAGGTACCGCGGGTGTCACTCGGAGAGGTGACGCTCCACGGTCGCGACCTTGGAGGAGAGGCCGTCCGTCACACCGGGGCGGATGTCCGCCTTCATGACGACGGAGACCCGGGGCGCCCGCGCCTCCACCGCGGCCACGGCGCGCTTGACGACGTCCATGACGTCGTCCCACTCGCCCTCCACGGAGGTGAACATCGCGTCGGTCCGGTTCGGCAGCCCCGACTCGCGTACGACGCGCACCGCCTCGGCCACGTACTCCCCGACGTCCTCGCCGACGCCGAGGGGCGTCACGGAGAAGGCGACGATCATGCGTTCACGACCCCCTCGCGGCGGGCGCGCGAGGCGATGACCGCGGCCTCGGCCTCACGCTTGAGCTTGCGCTCGGCGAAGAGGCCGCCGAAGGGCGGGATGGCGAGCAGGAAGTACACGGCGGCCGTCTTCCACGGCCACTTCGTGCGGTTCCAGGCGTCGAGCAGGAAGACGACGTAGGCCATGAAGAGGATCGCGTGGATCCATCCCATCACCGGGACACCGTTGAAGTCGGTGGTGCGCTTGAGCACCGAGCAGACCAGCAGGATCGGGAACGAGATGGCTTCCGGGATCGAGACGAGTCGGAGTCGGTGCAAGGCAGCGGCGGTCTTGATGTCCACGGGTCACCTTCGGTGAGGGGCGGCGGAAGAGGGGCGGGCGCTCGGCGACCTGATCTTGTGAATGGACGCACAAGCGACCCCCATTGTGACATCGGGGTCCTCTCGGGGTTCGTTCAGGGCCCTTCACCCTGTTCCGCGTCGGTACGCGACGGCTACCGTCGATTCGTGGCTACGTTCCGGCTCCAAGGGAGCAGAGTGCTCGCCGTCGACATGACCGGCGACGCCGTGAAGGCGAAGAACGGCTCGATGGTCGCCTATGAGGGCCAGATGGCCTTCAAGAAGATGTCCGGCGGCGGCGAGGGCATCCGCGGCATGGTGACGCGCCGCGTCACCGGGGAGCAGATGACGGTGATGGAGGTGAAGGGGCACGGCACCTGCTGGTTCGCCGACCGGGCCACCGAGATCAACCTCGTGGACCTCCACGGCGACAAGCTGTTCGTCGAGGCGAGCAATCTGCTCTGCGCCGACGTCGGCCTGCGCACGGGCACGAGCTTCACGGGGCTGCGCGGCGCCTCGCAGGGCAACGGCCTGTTCACCACGACCGTCGAGGGCACGGGCCGGGCGGCGATCGTCTCCGCCGGTCCCGCGGTGGCGCTGCGCGTCTCCCGGGAGTATCCCCTGACGGTGGACCCGGGGGCCTACATCGCCCACCAGGGGGACGTGCGCCAGAGCTTCCAGTCCGGCGTGACGTTCAGGACCTTCATGGGCGAGGGCGGCGGCGAGGCCTTCCAGATCCGCTTCGAGGGCGAGGGCCTCGTCTATGTACAGCCCAGTGAGCGCACCACGATGGCGGGGGACGTCTGACATGCCCTTCCGAGAGATCAACTCCAAGATGGTCGAGGCGACGGTGGGGCCCGGCGCCAAGATCTTCAGCCAGCGCGGCGCCATGCTCGCCTACCAGGGGGACGTCTCCTTCACCCCGAACGTCCAGGGCGGCCAGGGCGGCCTGATGTCGATGATCGGGCGCAGGGCGGCCGGCGAGGCGACGCCCCTGATGACCGTGGAGGGCGCGGGCACGGTCCTCTTCGGGCACGGCGGCCACCACATCCAGGTGATCGGCCTCTCCGGAGACACGCTCTACGTGGAGGCCGACCGGCTGCTGGCCTTCGACGGCACGCTCCAGCAGGGCACGATGTTCATGGGCTCCCAGGGCGGCGTCATGGGCATGGTGCGCGGCCAGGTCAGCGGCCAGGGCCTGTTCACCACGACCCTGAAGGGACACGGCGCGGTGGCCGTCATGGCGCACGGCGGAGTCATCGAGGTGCCGATCACCCCCCAGCGCCCGGTCCACGTCGACCCCCAGGCCTACGTGGCGCACCACGGCGAGGTGCGCAACAAACTGTCCACGGCGCTCGGCTGGCGCGACATGGTGGGCCGCGGCTCGGGCGAGGCGTTCCAGCTGGAGCTGTCGGGGACCGGCTCGGTGTACGTCCAGGCCTCGGAGGAGAAGCTGTGAACCCGAACGTCTCGACCCCCGCGGGCGCCCCGGCCGTCTTCGACCCGATGACACTGCCGAGCGACGACAACGTGAACGCGTACACCTTCTGCGTGGAGCTCAAGGGAAGCCAGTGGTTCCTCCAGAAGGGGAAGATGATCGCCTACTACGGCCGGATGGAGTTCAACGGCATCGGGCACGGCCGTCTGGACCGCTTGGTCCGGACCAGTTTTCATTCGCCGCTGCACGCAAGTGACTGGGTGGTGGCGGACGGCCAGGGCAAGATGCTCCTCGCCGACCGGGCCTTCGACGTCAATTCGTACGACCTGGATGAGGGCAACCTGACCATTCGCTCGGGCAACCTCCTCGCTTTTCAGCCAACTCTGGCACTCAAGCAATCGATCGTCCCCGGCTTCCTGACACTCATCGGAACCGGAAAGTTCGTCGCCGCGTCGAACGGTCCGGTGGTGTTCATGGAGCCGCCGATCCGGGTCGATCCCCAGGCCCTGGTGGGCTGGGCCGACTGCCCCTCGCCCTGCCATCACTACGACCACGGGTATCTCACGGGCGTGATCGGAGGCGTGCGGGCACTGACCGGCATCGGGGGGACCTCCGGGGAGGAGCATCAGTTCGAGTTCGTCGGGGCGGGCACGGTGCTGCTTCAGTCCACCGAGGCGCTCGTGCCCGAGCAGTCCGCCGGGGAGGTGCCGCGGCAGGCGGGGGTACCGGGCGCGCGGGGCGCGTCGGGTCAGCCGGGGCAGCAGACGGGCGCACCGCGTCTTCCCGGACAACTGGGGGACCTCCAGCGTCGCTTCGGGCTGTGAGCGGTAGTCTGCGGAGTGTGACGGCGAACGCCTGTGCGCTTCCGTGTGACCAGGGGTGCGAGGCGCGTCACATTCCCTGTTCGTTCACCTTTCAACTTCTTAGGTAGAATCGATTCCATGGAGACCGAGACGGCCCCGCAGTGGCTGACCGACGAGGAACAGTGCGCCTGGCGCACCCACGTAGAGGTCAACAGGATGCTGACGTATCAGCTCGAAAAAGACCTTCAGCCGTTCAACCTGACCATGAACGACTACGACATTCTCGTGCACCTCTCCGAGTCGGACGACCTGCGGATGCGCATGAGTGACCTCGCCGCGGCCACCCTTCAGTCCAAGAGCCGGCTGTCCCACCAGATCACCCGCATGGAGAACGCGGGCCTGGTGCGCCGCGAGAACTGCGAGTCCGACCGGCGCGGCCTCTACACCGTCCTCACCGAGGACGGCATGGAGACCATGCGCAGGGTCGCCCCGCACCACGTCGCCTCCGTGCGGCGGCACTTCGTCGACCTCGTCTCGCCCGAGGCGCTCGGCGAGCTGCACAAGGCCCTGACCCCGATCGCGGAACACCTGCGCTCCCAGCGCGGCAAGCCCTGACCCGTCCGGCCACCGCGCCGGCCCCGGTCCGCCGCAGCCCGCCTCAGTCACCTCAGTGCCTCAGTCGACTCAGTCGACTCAGTCCACCGAGGGGTGACGGTCGGGGCCGGGCAGCCGGAGTTCGAAGAGCGCACCACCGGACGGCGCCTCCCCGACCACGAGCGTGCCGCCGTGCCGTGCCGCCACGTCCCGCGCGATCGCGAGACCGAGGCCGGCCCCGCCCTCGTCGCGTGTCCGGGCGTCGTCGAGGCGCACGAACCGCTCGAAGATCCGCTCCCGTTCGCCGGGCGGCACACCCTCTCCGTCGTCGGACACCTCCAGGACCGCCCACGCGCCATCGGACCGGGTGGTGACCGTGACCCGGGAGCGGGCGTGCCGCTGGGCGTTGTTCAGCAGGTTGCCGAGCACCCGGGCCAACTGGCTCCGGGAGCCCGCGACCTCCGTGCTCCGCAGGTCCGTGCGCACCTCGGTACGGTCCCGCGTCCGCTGCGACAGCTCCTCGCGGACGAAGGCCGCCAGATCCAAGCGCGTCTCGCCGGGCTTCTCCCCCGCGTCGAGTCGGGCGAGCAGCAGCAGGTCGGCGGCGAGTTCCTGGAGCCGCACGGTGTCCTCGACCGCCCCGTCGACGTCGAGCAGCTCCGGATGCGCGGCGCCCACCTCCAACTGGGTGCGCAGCGACGCGATGGGGCTGCGCAGCTCGTGCGAGGCGTCGGCCACGAAGCGCCGCTGCCGCTCCACCGAGGTCTGCAGGGCGGTGAGCGTCTCGTTCGTCGTACGGGCCAGGCGGGCGATCTCGTCGTGCGTGTCCGGCTCGGGCACCCGGCGTGCCAGGTCCTCCGAGGCCGTGATCGCGGACATCTCCGCGGTGATGGCCGCCACCGGGCGCAGCGCGCGGCGCGTCACCAGCCAGGTGACGCCCGCGACGACCGCGAGCAGCAGCGGGAAGCCGATCAGCATCGACGTCAGCGCGGTCGACACCGCGCTCTTCTCGTCGGCGAGCGAGCCGCCCGCGTAGACCGTGAAGTCGCCGCGCTCCTCCGTGCTGACCTCGACGGCGGCGAAGCGGTAGTCGTCGCGGTCGCCGTCGACGGTGGCCGACCCGGAGCTGTAATCGGCGTCGTCGATCTCCCCGGGCTCGGACGCCTCGCCCTTGTCGCCCCCGTCGCTCCGGTCGTCCCCGTCGGCCTTCTCGTCCGCGTCGGCGCTGTCGTCCCCGTTCCCATTCCCTTCGCCGTTGGCGTCGCCGCCGGGGCGCGCGGTGGCCGCCACCGGCTTGACCGCGGTGGTGCCGGTGCCGCTGATCCGCTCCAGGTCCTCGCTCGCGGCGACCAGCCGGTCCTCGTCGTCGACGACCTGTACGGGGTTCTCGTCCTCTTCCGGCAGGTCGAGTTCCGCGTACGGGCGGCCCGCCACGAGCTGCGCGGCGACCTCACGGGCCGCGGAGTCGGCACGGCCGTCCGCCTGCGCGGTCAGATTGGCGCGCAGCGCGAGCAGCACGGCGGCGCCCGCCGCGACCAGGGCGAGGGCGACGACCAGGCTCGCGCCGAGCGTGGCCCTGGCCCGGACGGAGCCGAACAGCCGCCTCATCGCGGGACCTCAAGGCGGTAACCGGCGCCGCGCACGGTCTTGATGAGGGCCGCGCCCAGCTTGCGGCGCAGGGTGCTCACGTACACCTCGACGATGTTGGGGTCCCCCTCGTAGGCGAAGTCCCAGACGTGCTCCAGGATGTCGCCCTTGGAGACGACCTCCCCGGCCCGCAGGACGAGCTGTTCGAGGACCGCGAACTCCTTCGCCGTGAGGGTGATCTCCTCCTCGCCCCGCAGGACCCGCCGCGCGGCCGTGTCGACCCTCAGGTCGCCCAAGGTGTGGACCGGGGAGGGGCCCGCGGTGCCGCGGCGGCGCAGCAGCGCCCTCACGCGGGCCACGAGCACCACGTACGAGAACGGCTTGGTGAGGTAGTCGTCGGCGCCCGTGTCCAGGCCCTCCGCCTCGTCGTACTCGCCGTCCTTCGCCGTGAGCATCAGGATCGGCACGTCGTGGCCCGCCGCGCGCAGCGTGGAGCAGACCCGGTAGCCGTTCATGCCGGGGAGCATGATGTCGAGGATGACCAGGTCGTACGTGCCCTCGCTCGCGCGGTGCAGCCCGTCGAGGCCGTCGTGGACGACGTCCACGGCGAAGCCCTCGGCGGTCAGACCCTTGGCGAGCGACAGGGCAAGCCGCTTTTCGTCCTCGACGATCAACAGGCGCATGTCCTCAGGGTCGCAGAGCGAACCTGAAGAGTCCTTCAGGCGGCTTCAGCTTCGGTTCAGGGTCGGTCCGCCAGATTGGTCCTTGTCGAAAGCGAACGGCAGCGGCCCCCGGCCGCCACCGGCACCGCCATTTTCTCGGGAGGACCTCTCATGAAGCGCAACATCGTCATCGCCACCGTCGCCGCCGCGGCCCTGATCGGCGGCGGCACCGCCACCGCCTTCGCGACCGGCGGTGACGACGACAGCGCCGCGGGCAAGTCGAGCGTCCAGCTCCAGGAGAACGACCGCAAGGACGACGGCCGCGACGACGACTCCGACGACCGTGCGGACGACCGCGACGACGCCGCGGAGAACACCGCGGAGGCGAAGGCCGCCGAGGTGACGGCCGCGGACGCGATCAAGGCGGCCCTCGCCGACACGTCCGGCACCGCGGTCTCCGCCGAGCTCGACGACGAGGACGGCGGCCTGGTCTGGGACGTCGACATCCTGAAGGGCAGCACCTGGCACAGCGTCGAGATCGACCCCGGCACCGGCAAGGTGCTCGGCTCCTGGGTCGACAAGGACGACGACGGTGACGACGCCGCCGACGCAGCCCGGGTGAACTCCGCGCTCAAGGGCGCGTCCACCAGCGCCGCCGACGCCGCGCGGGCCGCCGCCGACAAGGGCACGGTGACCTCCGTGGACCTGGACGACGACGGCAAGGCCGGTGCCTGGGACGTGGAGACGACCGGCGCCAAGGGCGCCGAGGCCGACTGGCACGTCAGCCTGACGAACGGCAAGGTCACCGCCGACCGTTCGGACGACCACGACGACCACGACGGCTCGGACGACGACGGCTCCGACGACGGCTCGGACGACTGACGGCCCCGCCCGAGGGAGCCGGCACCGAGCCGGGCCTGTCAGGCCTGCCCGACGGAACAGCACCACCGCCACCGCCCCCGGGGCGGCGTCACCGACGCCGCCCCTGGCCCATGTCCGGGCCCATGCCCCGGCCCCATGTCCGGGGCCCGCGTCAGCCGGTGGTGACGCCCTCGACCAGTTCGTCCGCCGCCGCGTACGGATCGAGCTCTCCGGCCACGATCCGCTCCGCCAGCGCGGAGAGCCTGCGGTCGCCGTGCAGCGAGCCGACCCGCTCCCGCAGCGCGGTGACCGCGATGGTCTCCACCTCGTGGGCGGCCCTCGCGGTCCGCCGCTCGGTGAGGACGCCCCGCTCCTCCATCCACGCCCGGTGCTTCTCCAGCGCCTCGACGACCTCGTCGATGCCCTCGCCGCGTGCCGCCACCGTCTTCACGATGGGCGGCCGCCAGTCGCCGGCGCCGCGGGACTCCCCGAGGCCGAGCATGTGGTTCAGCTCGCGGGCGGTGGCGTCGGCGCCGTCACGGTCGGCCTTGTTGACCACGTACACATCGCCGATCTCCAGGATTCCGGCCTTCGCGGCCTGGATGCCGTCACCCATGCCGGGCGCGAGCAGGACGACGGAGGTGTCCGCCTGCGAGGCGATGTCGACCTCGGACTGGCCGACGCCGACGGTCTCCACGAGCACCACGTCGCAGCCCGCCGCGTCCAGGACGCGGATCGCCTGCGGGGCGGCCCAGGCGAGCCCGCCGAGGTGGCCGCGCGTGGCCATGGAGCGGATGTAGACGCCGGGGTCGGAGGCGTGGTCCGACATCCGCACCCGGTCGCCGAGGAGCGCGCCGCCGGAGAACGGCGACGAGGGGTCCACGGCGAGCACGCCGACCCGCTTCCCCGCCCGCCGGTAGGCGCTGACCAGCGCGGACGTCGACGTGGACTTGCCGACGCCGGGCGATCCGGTGAGCCCCACCACGTACGCGTTGCCCGCCAGCGGGGCCAGCGCCGCCATCACCTCCCGGAGCTGCGGCGACGCCCCCTCGACCAGGGAGATCAGCCGCGCCACGGCCCGCGGCCTGCCCTCGCGGGCCTGCGCCACCAGGGAGGGGACGTCCTGCATGTGACAGCTCCGTTCACTTCACTTCGTACGGGACGGCGGAAGGGCGGTTCAGCTCTTGCCCACCTTGATGATCAGGGCGTCGCCCTGGCCACCGCCGCCGCACAGCGCCGCCGCGCCCACGCCGCCGCCGCGGCGCTTCAGCTCCAGGGCGAGGTGCAGGACGACGCGGGCGCCGGACATCCCGATCGGGTGGCCCAGCGCGATGGCGCCGCCGTTGACGTTCACCTTTTCCGGGGAAACCCCGAGGTCCTTCATTGACTGCACCGCGACGGCGGCGAACGCCTCGTTGATCTCGATGAGGTCCAGGTCCTCGACCGTCATGCCCTCCTTCTTCAGGGCGTGGTTGATGGCGTTGGACGGCTGGGACTGGAGGGAGCTGTCCGGACCGGCCACGTTGCCGTGGGCGCCGATCTCGGCGATCCAGTCCAGGCCGAGCTCCTCCGCCTTGGCCCTGGACATGACGACCACGGCCGCGGCGCCGTCGGAGATCTGCGAGGAGGTGCCCGCGGTGATCGTGCCGTCCTTGGCGAAGGCCGGGCGCAGCTTGCCGAGGGACTCGGCGGTGGTCTCGGGGCGGATGCCCTCGTCCTTGGCGAAGAGCACCGGGTCGCCCTTGCGCTGCGGGATCTCCACGGGTGTGATCTCGGCCTCGAACAGGCCGTTCTTCTGGGCGGCGGCGGCGCGCCGGTGCGAAAGGGCGGCCACCTCGTCCTGCTCGGGGCGGGCGATGCCGAGGCGGGTGTTGTGCTTCTCGGTCGACTCGCCCATCGCGACGCCGTCGAAGGAGTCGGTGAGGCCGTCGTACGCCATCGAGTCGAGCACTTCGATCGCGCCGTACTTGTGGCCCTCACGGGACTTCGGCAGCAGGTGCGGGGCGTTGGTCATCGACTCCTGGCCGCCCGCGACGACGACGTCGAATTCGCCGGCGCGAATGAGCTGGTCGGCGAGGGCGATGGCGTCGAGGCCGGAGAGACAGACCTTGTTGACGGTGAGCGCGGGGACGTTCATGGGGATGCCGGCCTGGACGGCGGCCTGGCGCGCCGGGATCTGCCCCGCCCCGGCCGTCAGCACCTGACCCATGATCACGTACTGGACCTGGTCGCCGCCGATGCCGGCACGGTCGAGCGCGGCCTTGATCGCGAAGCCGCCCAGGTCGGCGCCGGAGAAGGACTTCAGGGAGCCGAGCAGGCGGCCCATGGGCGTGCGCGCGCCCGCGACGATCACTGAGGTGGTACCGGTCGTTCCAGACATGTGCCACGGCCCCTTGGAGAGGAAGTTAACGAGGGTTTATCTGAATGTACTGAGCGGTACCCCGCCCGTCACCGGGCCACGAGTGTGATCGCGCGCACGTTGCGTAATCAGTGTGTGAGGCGCTGCACTTGAAACATGCTGACGCGAATCGATCACATCGGGATCGCCTGTTTCGACCTCGACAAGACCGTCGAGTTCTACCGGGAGACATACGGGTTCACCGTCTTCCACACCGAAGTCAACGAGGAGCAGGGCGTGCGCGAGGCCATGCTCAAGATCAACGAGACCAGTGACGGAGGGGCTTCCTACCTGCAACTGCTCGAACCGACCCGCGACGACTCCGCGGTCGGCAAGTGGCTGGCGAAGAACGGCGAGGGCGTGCACCACATCGCCTTCGGCACCGCGGACGTGGACGGCGACGCCGCGGCGATCAAGGACAAGGGCGTACGGGTCCTCTACGAGGAGCCGCGGACGGGTTCCATGGGGTCCCGCATCACGTTCCTCCACCCCAAGGACTGCCACGGCGTGCTCACCGAACTCGTCACTTCGGCGCCCTCCGAGTCCCAGGAGCACTGACCTCCGTATATCCGGGCCGGTAGGGTTAGCGCCTGGCCGTCCGAAGTCGGGGCGGCAGGCCGTCCGAAGGCTGGGCGGTCGCGTGCCGGGGTCCGGGTTTCGGGGGACGAGCGTCGGGGCAGCAACTCATGCTCCGCCGTTGATCTGACACCATTCCCCCGGGGGCCTCGTCCGTCGGATGGACGAGGCTCGTTGGAGACTTCGACCAGGGGACGGATGGGACCGCGCAGTGCGGGGCTACGAACGCCAAGAGAACTCGCGGGCTGAGACCGACAGTCTTTCGCGGTTCGAGGCCGAGATGGACCGGCTGAAGACCGAGCGGGAGAAAGCCGTCCAGCATGCCGAGGACCTCGGCTACCAGGTCGAGGTGTTGCGCGCCAAGCTGCACGAGGCGCGCCGCAGCCTCGCGTCACGCCCTGCCTACGACAGCGCGGACATCGGCTATCAGGCCGAGCAGATGCTCCGCAACGCCCAGGTCCAGGCCGACCAGCTGCGCGCGGACGCCGAGCGGGAGCTGCGCGACGCCCGTGCGCAGACGCAGCGCATCCTCCAGGAGCACGCCGAGCAGCAGGCCAGGCTCCAGTCCGAGCTGCACGCCGAGGCCGTGTCGCGCCGGCAGCAGCTCGACCAGGAGCTCTCCGAGCGCCGCAGGACGGTCGAGTCGCACGTCAACGAGAACGTGGCGTGGGCGGAGCAGCTCCGGGCCCGCACCGAGCAGCAGGCCCGCCGTCTCCTCGACGAGTCGCGCGCCGAGGCCGACCAGGCCCTGGCCGCCGCCCGCGCCGAGGCCGAGCGCGTGGCCGAGCAGGCCCGCCGGCGTCTCGCGAGCGACGCCGAGGCCGCCCGTGCCGAGGCCGAGGCGCTGCTGCGCCGGGCCCGCACCGACGCCGAGCGCCTCCTGAACGCCGCTTCCACCCAGGCCCAGGAAGCCACCGACCACGCCGAGCAGCTCCGCTCCACCACCGCTGCGGAGTCCGAGGAGGCCCGCCGCAGGGCCGCCGAGGCGAGCCGGGCCGCCGAGCAGCGCATGACCGAGGCGGACGCGGCGCTGCGCGAGGCGCGGGCGGAGGCCGAGAAGGTCCTCGCCGAGGCCAAGGACGCCGCGGGCAAGGAGATCGCGGCGGCGGAGTCCGCCGGTGAGCAGCGCACGCGTACGGCCAAGGAGCAGGTCGCGCGGCTGGTCGGCGAGGCCACCAAGGAGGCGGAGGCCGCCAAGTCGGAGGCCGAGCAGCTCGTCGCCGACGCCCGCGCGGAGGCCGAGAAGCTGATCGCGGAGGCCGCCGAGAAGGCGCGCACGATCACCGCCGAGGAGACCGCGGGCCAGCTCGCGAAGGCGGCGCGGACGGCCGAGGAGGTCCTGGACAAGGCCTCCAAGAACGCCAAGGAGACGACGAAGGCCGCCACCGACGAGGCCGAGCGCATCCGTACGGAGGCGGAGACCGAGGCGGACCGGCTGCGGGCCGAGGCGCACGACATCGCCGAGGAGCTCAAGGGCGCGGCGAAGGACGACACCAAGGAGTACCGCGCCAAGACCGTCGAGCTCCAGGAGGAGGCGCGCAGGCTGCGCGGCGAGGCCGAGCAGCTCCGCGCGGACGCCGTCTCCGAGGGCGAGCGCATCCGGGGCGAGGCGCGGCGCGAGGCGGTCAAGGAGATCGAGGAGGCGGCCAAGTCCGCCGAGGAGCTGCTCGCCAAGGCGAAGGCCGACGCCGAGGAGCTGCGGACGGCGGCGGCCGCCGAGAGCGAGCGGGTCCGCGCCGAGGCCGTCGAGCGCGCCACGACCCTGCGCAAGCAGGCCGAGGACACCCTGGAGCGCACCCGCGCGGAGGCCGAGCGGCACCGCGAGGAGGCCGTCGAGCAGGCCGACGCGACGAAGTCCGCGGCCGAGGAGGCCGCCCGGGCGCTGCACGAGGAGACCGAGCGGGCCATAGCGGCGCGGCAGGCCGAGGCCGCCGAGGAGCTGACCCGGCTGCACACGGAGGCCGAGGAGCGCCTGACCGCGGCGGAGCAGGCCCTCGCCGACGCCCGTGAGCAGGCCGAGCTCATGCGCAAGGAGGCCACGGAGGAGACCGAGCGGCTGCGTTCGGAGTCCGCCGAGCGGATCCGCACCGTGCAGGCGCAGGCCGAGACCGAGGCGGAGCGGCTGCGCACGGAGGCCGCCGCGGACGCCTCGCAGTCCCGCGCGGAGGGCGAGGCGCTCGCCGTGCGGCTGCGTTCGGAGGCCGCCGCCGAGGCCGAGCGGCTGAAGACCGAGGCGCAGGAGTCCGCCGACCGGGTGCGCGCGGAGGCCGCCGCGGCCGCCGAGCGCGTGGGCACGGAGGCCGCCGAGGCCCTGTCCGCCGCCCAGGAGGAGGCCGCGCGGCGCCGTCGCGAGGCCGAGGAGACGCTGGGTTCCGCGCGCGCCGAGGCCGACCAGGAGCGTGAGCGGGCCCGCGAGCAGAGCGAGGAGCTCCTCGCCTCGGCCCGTAAGCGGGTCGAGGAGGCGCAGGCCGAGGCCGTGCGCCTGGTGGAGGAGGCCGACCGCAGGGCGACCGAGCTGGTCTCGGCCGCCGAACAGACGGCCCAGTCCGTACGGGACTCCGTCGCGGGTCTGCACGAGGCGGCGCAGGAAGAGGTGGCGGGCCTGCGCTCGGCCGCCGAGCACGCCGCGGAGCGCACCAGGACCGAGGCGCAGGAGGAGGCCGACCGCGTCCGCTCCGACGCCTACGCCGAGCGGGAGCGCGCCGCCGAGGACGCCAACCGCACCCGGCGCGAGGCGACGGAGTCCTCGGACGCCGCCAAGGAGCTGGCCGAGCGCACGGTCGCCGAGGCGATCGCGGAGTCCGAGCGGCTGCGCTCGGACGCCTCGGAGTACGTCCAGCGGGTGCGCACGGAGGCCTCCGACACCAAGGCGACGGCCGAGCAGGACGCGGCACGTACGCGTGCCGACGCCCGTGAGGACGCCAACCGCATCCGCGGCGACGCCGCGAGCCAGGCCGACACGCTGATCGGCGAGGCGCGCAGTGAGGCGGAGCGGCTGCAGAACGAGACGATCGCGGAGGCCGAGCGCGTCCGCACGGAGGCCATCGAGCAGGCCGAGCGGCTGCGGGCGGAGTCGACGGCCGAGGCCGAGCGGGTCCTCGCGGAGTCCACGGCCGAGGCCGAGCGGCTCAAGGCGGAGACGACCGCCGAGGCGGAGCGGGTCCGTGCGGAGTCCGTGGCCAAGGCCGAGAAGCTCATCTCGGACGCGACGGGCGACGCCGAGCGGCTGCGCGCCGAGGCCTCGGAGACGGTGAACTCCGCGCAGCAGCACGCCGAGCGGATCCGCAGCGACTCCGAACGCGTCAAGGCGGACGCGGCGAGGGAGGCCGAGCGGCTCACCTCCGAGGCGCGCGAGGAGTCCGAGCGCACCCTGGACGAGGCCCGCAAGGAGGCCAACAAGCGTCGTCAGGAGGCCGCCGAGCAGGTCGACACGCTCATCACGGAGGCCGCCGCCGAGGCGGAGAAGCTGACGGCGGACGCCCAGGAGAAGGCGCTCAAGGCGACCGCGGACGCCGAGGCGCAGGCCGACACGATGGTCGGCGCGGCCCGCACGGAGGCCGACCGCCTTGTCGCGGAGGCGACCATCGAGGGCAACTCCCGGGTGGAGAAGGCGCGTACGGACGCGGACGAGCTGCTCGTCGGCGCCCGGCGCGACGCGACCGCCATAAGGGAGCGTTCCGAGGAGCAGCGTGACCGGATCACCACGGAGATCGAGGAGCTGCACGAGCGTGCCCGCCGCGAGTCCGCGGAGGCGATGAAGACCGCGGGCGAGCGCTGTGACGCGCTGGTGAAGGCCGCGGAGGAGCAGCTCGCCGAGGCCAAGGCGAAGGCGAAGGAGATGGTCTCGGACGCGACGTCCGAGGCGAGCAAGGTGCGGATCTCCGCCGTCAAGAAGGCCGAGGGGCTCCTGAAGGAGGCCGAGGCGAAGAAGGCCTCGCTCGTCGGCGAGGCCGAGCGGATCAAGGCGGACGCGGAGGCCGAGGCCACCCGCATGGTCGAGGAGGGCAAGCACGAGCTGGAGGTACTGGTGCGGCGCCGCGACGACATCAACGCGGAGATCTCCCGTGTCCAGGACGTCCTGGAGGCGTTGGGTTCCCTTGAGGCCCCGTCAACCGTCGGGGGTTCCGCGTCGAGTGGCGTCAAGGCGGGAGCCGCGGCAGGGTCGACTCGTTCGGGTGGCAAGCAGTCAGATAGCTAGCCAAAGCGCGACAACCATGCTTGTGAGGACCTTTGGCCCTGTCGCTGGCAAGTGCTCTGACGGTTAGCCACTCAAAAGGGGTGTCATTCTCCAGATCAAACGGGCATCTGCTCGATGACACGCCGCCTTGACCCCTAGGATTCCCTTATCACCTCACCGGTCTCATTCGACAGGAACCCCATGAGCGACACTTCCCCCTACGGCTTCGAGCTTGTGCGGCGTGGGTACGACCGCGCTCAGGTGGACGAACGTATCTCCAAACTCGTCTCCGACCGTGACAGCGCCCTCGCCCGCATCACCGCCCTGGAAAAGCGCATCGAGGAGCTGCACCTCGAGACGCAGAACGCCCAGGCCCAGGTGTCCGACGCCGAGCCGTCGTATGCCGGGCTCGGCGCCCGCGTCGAGAAGATCCTCCGCCTCGCCGAGGAGGAGGCGAAGGATCTGCGCGAGGAGGCCCGTCGCGCGGCCGAGCAGCACCGCGAGCTCGCCGAGTCCGCCGCCCAGCAGGTGCGCAACGACGCGGAGTCGTTCGCCGCCGAGCGCAAGGCCAAGGCGGAGGACGAGGGCGTCCGGATCGTCGAGAAGGCCAAGGGCGAGGCGGGCGCACTGCGTTCCGAGGCCCAGAAGGACGCGCAGTCCAAGCGTGAGGAGGCCGACGCGCTCTTCGAGGAGACCCGCGCCAAGGCCGCCCAGGCCGCCGCGGACTTCGAGACGAACCTCGCCAAGCGCCGCGACCAGTCCGAGCGTGACCTGGCGTCCCGTCAGGCCAAGGCGGAGAAGCGCCTCGCGGAGATCGAGCACCGCGCGGAGCAGCTTCGGCTGGAGGCGGAGAAGCTGCGCACCGACGCGGAGCGGCGCGCCCGCCAGACGGTGGAGACCGCGCAGCGCCAGGCCGAGGACATCGTGGCCGACGCGAACGCCAAGGCGGACCGTATTCGCAGCGAGTCCGAGCGGGAGCTCGCGGCGCTCACCAACCGCCGGGACAGCATCAATGCGCAGCTCACCAACGTGCGGGAGATGCTGGCCACGCTCACCGGTGCGGCCGTCGCCGCCGCCGGGACGCCGGCCGAGGACGAGCCGGCCTCTCGTGGGGTGCCCGCGCAGCAGACCCGCTGAGGTACGCGGACCGGGTACGCGAGCACGTGGGAGCCCCCCGCCACTCCGGTGGCGGGGGGCTTTGTCGCGTTCTAGCGTGGCCGCATGATCACGCTCGACGGGCTGACCAAGCGATACGGCGAGAAGGTGGCGGTCAACAATCTGACCTTCGCCGTTCGGCCCGGCATCGTCACCGGCTTCCTCGGGCCCAACGGCGCGGGCAAGTCCACGACCATGCGCATGATCCTCGGGCTCGACAATCCCTCGGCCGGTGCCGTGCACATCGACGGCAAGCACTACTCCCGGCTCAAGGACCCCCTCACGTGCGTCGGCGCGCTCCTCGACGCCAAGGCCACGCACGGCGGGCGCAGCGCCTTCAACCACCTGCTCTGCCTCGCGCAGAGCAACGGCATCCCGCGCGCCCGCGTCCATGAGGTGCTGGACACCGTCGGGCTCACCGCCGTCGCCAGGAAGAAGGCCAAGGGGTTCTCGCTCGGCATGGGCCAGCGGCTCGGCATCGCGGGGGCACTGCTCGGCGACCCCGAGATCCTGATGTTCGACGAACCGGTCAACGGGCTCGACCCCGAGGGCATCCACTGGATCCGGAACCTGATGAAGTCCCTCGCCGCGCAGGGCCGCACGGTCTTCGTCTCCTCGCATCTGATGAGCGAGATGGCACTGACCGCCGACCACCTCGTCGTCATCGGGCAGGGCCGGCTCCTCGCGGACACCTCCATGTCCGACTTCATCCGGCAGAACTCACGCTCGTACGTACGACTGCGCTCCCCCCAGCGCGAGCTGCTCCTGGACGTCCTGCACGAGGCGGGCATCGGGGCGGTCGAGGCGCGTGACGGTGCCCTTGAGGTGGACGGCACGTCGTCCGAGCGGCTCGGCGAACTCGCCGCGAGCCGCCGGCTCGTCCTCCATGAACTGAGCCCCCAGCAGGCGTCCCTCGAAGAGGCCTTCATGCAGCTCACCGCGGAGTCCGTCGAGTACCACGCGCACTCGGGACCGGCGGGCGGCGCGGTCCCCGCGGACGAGCGGCCCGCCTGGGGCGAGGGCTGGCAGCAGCGGAAAGGGGCCTGAGCGATGGCCGCGGCACAGGTACTGAAGTCGGAGTGGACCAAGATCCGCTCGGTCTCCTCGACCGTCTGGACGCTCGGCCTCGCCGGGGTCGTCACGATCGCGCTCGGCATGTTGATCAGCATCCTGTCCAAGAACGACTACGACAGCCTGAGCACCAGGGACCGGCTGACCTTCGACCCGACGTACATCAGCTTCGCCGGGATGTCGCTCGGCCAGCTCGCGATGATCGTCTTCGGGGTGCTCGTCGTCTCGAACGAGTACAGCACCGGCATGATCCGCACCTCGCTCGCGGCCGTGCCGCAGCGCGGCACGTTCCTCTTCGGCAAGATCCTCGTGGCCACCCTGCTGGCCCTCGCCGTGGGCCTGGCCACCAGCTTCCTCACGTTCTTCGTGGGGCAGGCGGTGCTCGGCCCGTACAGGGCGGACATCGGGGACCCCGGTGTGCTGCGCGCGGTCATCGGCGGAGCGCTCTACATGACGCTCATCGCGATGTTCTCGATGGGCGTCGCGACGATGCTGCGCAGCCCCATGCTCTCCCTCGGCATCCTGATGCCGTTCTTCTTCCTGATCTCCAACATCCTCGGCAACGTGTCGGCGACGAAGAAGATCGGCCGCTTCCTGCCCGACCAGGCCGGCGGCAGGATCATGCAGGTCAAGGAGCCGTTCGACGACGACACCCCGTACGGGCCCTGGGGCGGTCTGGCGATCATGCTGGCGTGGGTGATTCTCGCGCTGATCTGCGGGTACGCGCTGCTCAAGAAGCGAGACGCCTGACCCAGGTCACAGCGGTCCCAGGGTTTTACCCGCTCTTGGCTGGAACCGTCAGCGCGGCGTTATCCTCCTAACCCTTACGGGGGCGTGTGCCCCGACGTCCTGAACCATTCGATGGGTGCGGAGAATGATCGAGGCAGTCGGCCTGACGAAGCGCTATGGCGCCAAGACAGCCGTGTACAACCTTTCCTTCCAGGTGCGGCCCGGTACCGTCACCGGCTTCCTCGGGCCCAACGGCTCGGGCAAGTCGACGACGATGCGCATGATCCTCGGGCTCGACGCACCCACTACGGGGCAGGTGACGATCGGCGGTTACCCCTACCGCAAGCTCCCCAACGCCCCTCGCCAGGTCGGCGCACTGCTCGACGCCAAGGCGGTGCACGGCGGCCGGCACGCCCGCAACCACCTGCTGTGCCTCGCGCAGCTCTCCGGCATCCCGGCCCGCCGCGTGGACGAGGTCCTCGGCGTCGTGGGCCTCCAGGACGTGGCGAAGAAGCGCTCCAAGGGCTTCTCGCTCGGCATGGGCCAGCGCCTGGGCATCGCGGCGGCGCTCCTCGGCGACCCGCAGGTGCTGCTCTTCGACGAGCCCGTCAACGGCCTCGACCCCGAGGGCATCCTCTGGGTGCGCAACCTGATGAAGGCGCTCGCGGCCGAGGGGCGCACGGTCTTCGTGTCGTCCCACCTCATGAGCGAGATGGCCCTCACCGCCGAGCACCTGATCGTGATCGGCCGCGGCCAGCTGCTCGCCGACATGAGCGTCAAGGACTTCATCTCGGCGAACTCCGCGGACTTCGCGCGGGTGCGCACGCCCGACAGCGAGCCGCAGCACCGCGAGAAGCTGACGGCCGCGCTGACCGAGGCGGGCGGCCAGGTCATGCCCGAGCAGGACGGCGCGCTGCGGGTGCTCGGCCTGCCGCTCCCCCTCATCAGCGACCTCGCGCACGGCGCCGACGTACGCCTGTGGGAGCTCTCCCCGCACCAGGCCTCGCTGGAGGAGGCGTACATGCGGATGACGCAGGGCGCCGTCGACTACCGCTCCACGGTCGACCAGCGCGCGGGTCTCCAGGAACAGCTGCCGCCCGGCGCCGTGCCGCCCGGCGCCATGCCGCAGGGCCAGGTGCCGGTGCCCGGCCAGGGCCAGCCCGGCTGGTACGCGCCGCCGTCGCCCCAGCAGGGCGGTCAGCCCTTCGCGATGCCGCAGCCGCAGGGCCCGCCCCAGACGCCGAACCCGTACGCCGCCGCGCCGCAGCAGCCGCCCGCCGCCCCACCCGCTCCCGCGCCCAGCCTGACCAAGGGCGCCACCGACAACGAGGACGCCGCCCGATGACCACGCCTCCGACTCCGCAGCAGCAGCCGCAGGCGCAGCAGGCCCCGCAGCAGCCCCAGCAGCACCCCCAGCAGGCGTACGCGCAGGCCGGCGCCCCGGCGGTGGCTTTGCCGCCGCCGCCCGCGCCCGCCGCGCCCGCGCCGCCCTCGGCGTGGCAGCAGGCGATGAACAACGCGTACGCCTCGCCGATCCCGGTCAGGAAGACCCACCTCGGCAACGCCCTCGCCTCCGAGTGGACGAAGATCAAGTCGGTGCGCTCGACGGTGTGGACCCTGGGCATCTTCGTCGCCCTGGTCGTCGGCATCGGCCTGCTCGCCGGCGCGAACACCGACCCGCGCGACTACAGCGACGTGCCGTTCACGTTCCCCGCCTTCTTCGGCCTGATGCTGGGCCAGATCTGCCTGATCACCCTCGGCGTCCTCGTGACCTCGTCCGAGTACGGCACGGGCATGATCCGTACGACGTTCACGGCGTCCCCCCAGCGGCACCGCGTCCTGGCGGCGAAGATCCTCGTCTTCTTCGCCGTGGCGTTCGTCGTCTCCGCGGGCTCCATCCTGCTCGTGGGCCTCGCGACCTCCTCGATGAACAGCGGCCCCGAGGCGGGCGACGTCCCGTGGGCGGGCACGGTCCTCAAGGGCGGCCTGTACGTGTCGCTGCTCGGCGTGGTCGCGCTCGCCGTCGGCTCCATGCTGCGGCACTCCGCCGGTGCCATCACCGCGATGCTCGGCGTGGTCCTCGTACCGGCGATCCTGCCGGCGTTCCTGCTGATCTGGGACAGCACGCAGGCGCTCGGCGAGAAGATGACGGACTACAACGCCATCAACTCGCTCGCCAAGATCTTCGGCCTCGACGACATGGACGGCTCCAACGGCACGTCGCAGCTCGTCGTGCTGATCGTCGTGGCGGTACTCGCGGTCGGCGGCGCCTTCGCCCTGCTGGAGAAGCGGGACGTCTAGCCGGAAGCTAGTACCTCGGCGCGTTACGGGACCGCTGCACCCGCGTGGTGCGGCGGTCCTTCGCGTTCCAGCACGCCTTGTGCCAGTGTCTGCGCTCGTCCACGCCGGAGTACTCGGGCCAGGCCACCACGTGCGGCAGGCTCGCGGGGATCTCCTGGTCGCAGCCGGGGCAGCGGTACCGCTTGCCCGCCGTGCTCGTGCCCGCGACGTGCCGCACGCTCCACTCGTCGCCCTGCCAGCTCTCGGAGCTCTGGAAGCCGCCGTAGCGGCCCGACGGCTCCGCGCCCGCGGACGCCCTCGGCTCTCCGGCGCCCTTGGGGCGATTACGACGCGGGGACACGTGACACCTCACGGCTGTACGGCGATCAGGGGTGCACAAGCCTACGCGCCGGACCCCTGGGTACCCGCCCGCCACCGGCGCGCGGGCCTTCGCGCACCGCACGGACACACGCTGCACGGAAAATCCAACAATCTTCTCGCCAAGCCGTGCCTTTGGCACGTGTCACGCGTTGTTGCCCGGTAGGGGGAGTGCCTGCGTCGGCGTCAAGGAGGCAGGAGTTCGATGCGTGTAGGTAGTTTTGTTCTGGCCGCCCAGTTCCCCGGACAGGGGCAGGGGGAGGCGCTGCACCGGGCGGTGCGGTCCGCGGAGGTGGCCGAGGAGGCGGGGCTCGACTCGGTATGGCTCGCCGAACACCATTTCGTTCCGTACGGCACCTGTCCGTCGGCGACGACCCTGGCGGCACTGCTGCTGGGGCGTACGCGACGGCTCCGTATCGGCACCGCCGTCAGCGTGCTGCCGACCGTCCACCCGGTGGCACTCGGCGAACAGGCCGCGCTGCTGCACATCACGTCCGGCGGCAGGTTCTCGCTCGGCGTCGGCCGCGGCGGCCCCTGGGTGGACCTGGAGGTCTTCGGAGCGGGCCTCGGGGCGTACGAGAAGGGGTTCCCCGACTCGCTCGACCTGCTGCTCCGGTGGCTGCGCGAGCCCCGGGTCGGGAGCCGCGACGAGCGGTTCCCCTTCCGCGAGGTCGACGTCGTGCCCAGGCCGCAGGAGGCCCTCAACGGCCAGGGTCCGAGCGGCCCCGAAGTGATCGTCGCCTGCACCTCGCCGTCCAGCGTGCGGCTCGCCGCGCGGCGCGGACTGCCGATGCTGCTCGGCATGCACGTGGGCGACGACGAGAAGGCCGAAATGGTGGCCTTGTGGAACCGGCACGCACGTGCAGCCGGGCACCCCCCGGACGTGCCGGCCGCGGCGTGCCACGTCTCCGCGGGTGTCGTGCAGATCGCGGACCACCGCCCGGAGGCCGTGGAGACGTTACAGAAAGCGATGCCGGGCTGGCTCAAGCAGGGCCTGGAGGCGCATGTCACGGTGGACGGCCGCAAGCGCGCCATGCGGGACCCGCTGGCCTACACCGAAATGCTCTGCGGGCTCCACCCCGTGGGCACCCCGCAGGTGTGCGCCGACCGCATCGCCGCCACCTCGGAGCGGACGGGCATCACACGCTTCGCGCTGCTCGTCGAGGGCTCGGGCGATCTCGCGACCACGGAGGAGAACGTCCGAAGGCTGGGGGCCGAGGTGCTGCCACAGCTCGGCTGAGACGGGAACTGCCGCTCCGGACCGTCACACCTCCCGCGTACGGAGCGGCAGCAACAAACGTCAGCAGTCCCGGAGTTCGGGTGACTGGTTGAGCAGCTGACCCCGGATCGAGGTGAATCGGGCGAGCCGGTCATCCACCGCCGAGTCCAGCGGGAAGACCGCTACACGGTGACAGTTCTGGAACGCCAGACGTACTCCGAAGTGCCGCTGTAGCGCGCCGCGAATCGCGTCACTCGCGAGCGCGCGCAGCAGCTGCCCACGTGCCTGCTCGTCCGGCGGCGGCGTCTGGTTGTCGGCGAACTCTCCGCCGTCGACCTTCAGCTGAGCCACCAGGGAGCTGATCATCTCCCATGCGTAAGGCAGGGAGGTCCGGACGCAGTCGACGAATGCTGCTTCGTCGACCTCGCCTCGCTCGGCCTGTTCCAACAGTGCCGGTGAGACGTCGAGCGACATGGGTTCTCCTCTCACACCCCCGGGGAGCGGGGGCCCACGGACAGGGACGGAGTCCGCATACGCAGCGTGCGCGGATGGCGACCTCCCGCTTCTACGGTAGGCACCGGTCGGGCGCCGCACCAGGAGATTGGACGCATAACCGGCCAGGATCGAACAGGGCCATCGCCGGACAAGTGGTACGGGCGCTCGTCGACCGCCCGCGGCCGAGGGCGAATCGCGTGCACCACCCCGAGTCGAGTAGCGTTGCGCCCCATGCGTCTCGTCATTGCCCGATGCTCCGTGGACTACGCGGGCCGGCTCACCGCCCACCTCCCGTCGGCCCCCCGTCTGATCCTCGTGAAGGCGGACGGCAGCGTCTCGATCCACGCGGACGACAGGGCCTACAAGCCCCTGAACTGGATGTCTCCGCCCTGCACGCTGAAGGAGGGATCAGGGGACGACGCCGGTGTGTGGACCGTCGTGAACAAGGCGGGCGAGAAGCTCATCATCACGATGGAGGAAATCCTCCACGACTCCTCGCACGAACTCGGCGTGGACCCCGGCCTCATCAAGGACGGCGTGGAAGCGCACCTCCAGGAGCTGCTCGCCGACCGCATCGAGACACTGGGCGATGGTTTCTCGCTCATCCGTCGCGAGTACATGACGGCGATCGGCCCGGTCGACATCCTCTGCCGCGACGCCGACGGGCAGACCGTCGCCGTCGAGATCAAGCGCCGCGGCGAGATCGACGGCGTCGAGCAACTGACCCGCTACCTGGAGCTGTTGAACCGCGACCCGCACCTCGCGCCGGTCCGGGGCATCTTCGCCGCCCAGGAGATCAAGCCGCAGGCCCGCGTCCTCGCCACGGACCGCGGCATCGGCTGTGCCGTCCTCGACTACAACGCGATGCGCGGCATCGAGGACGACAAGCTGCGGCTGTTCTGAACGGCCCTACAGCGTCCCTGGCGCCGTCGACCCACCGGTGGGGTCGACGGCGCTTCTCGTCGCCGGTGAGCCCGTCGGCCGGCTCGCCGAGTCGGAGCCGTCGGGCGAGGTGGGCGGGGAGTCGCTCGTCGGCGGCTGCGACGTCGGGGGCTGGGAGGTGGGCGGCTTCGTCGTCGGAGGCTTCGTCGTGGGCGGCTTCGTCGTCGGGGGTTTGGTCGTCGGAGGCTTCGTCGTGGGCGGCTTCGTCGTCGGCTTGTCGCTCGGCTCGTCCGAGGGCTCGCCGGACGGCTCACCGCTGTCGCTCGGGTCGGCCGACGGCTCGCCGCTCGGCGTCGGGTCGTCGGACGTGCCGGCGGCGCTGTCATCGCCCGAGCCGGGGCGGCTGGTGGAGTCCTCCTGCGGCTTGTCGGCGGTCAGGCCGCCGTCGCCCTGGTCCTCCGTGGCGGACTGCTCCGTCGTGACCCGGTCGCTGGGGTCGTCGTCGGACGTGGCGCCCAGCGTGACGACCGTGCCGAGGACGGCGACGAGCAGGGCTCCCGCGCCCGCGGCGACGAGGTTGCGCCGGGTGCCGCTGAGGATGGAGCGGCGGCTCGGCGCCCTGGCGGGCACGACGACCGGCGTGACCCTGCTGCTCACCAGGGTGTCCGGCTCCGCGGACGGCACCGCGGGCGGCACCGGCGGCGCGAAGGCCGCGGGGACGCCGCCGGGCGGCGACGCCGACTCCTCGTAGCGCGCGTCGGGGACCTCTTCCCCCGCGGCGGTGCGCCCGCCGGGCAGTGCGCCGCCCGAGCGGTCGGCGACCAGGGCGAGGGCGCGGCGTCCGGAGATCATGCCGCGCTTGTCGGCGAGGGCGCCGCGCAGCCCGATGGACGCCTCCAGCTCGGCGCGCGCCCGGTCGAGCCGTCCGCCGCAGAGCGCGAGGATGCCCAGCTCGTGGTGGAAGTACGCCTCCTCGGCGACCTCCCCGGCGTTGCGCGCCGCCTCCTGGCCGGACCGCAGGGCGCGTTCCCAGGCGCCCCAGGCGAGTCCCCCGGCGAAGGCGGGCGCCGCGGTGCGGGCCAGCAGGACCGCGGTGCCGCTCTCCGCGGTGACCAGCGCGGCGAGCGCCGCGAGGACCGCGTCCGCCTCGGCGGCCACCCGCCCGGGGGCGACCGAGGGGTGCCCGGCCCACCAGGCGTAGTGCTGGGCGGCCGCGCGGGCCCGGCCTGCGCTGTCGTCGGCGTATCCGGCGCTCTCCAGCTGCGTGCGCACGCCGGGGGCGAGGCGGTAGTGCGCGCCCACCGCGGTGACCAGGGCGCAGCCGACCAGCTCGGCGAGGGCGGCGTCGGCGTGGGTGTCGCCGACCAGGGCCGGCAGGTGTGCCTGGTGCGGCAGTTCACCGCCGAGCGCGACGGCGAACTCCAGGGTGGCGCGGGCCGACGGGCTCAGCCGGGAGGCGAGCAGGGCCGCGGGCGCGGCGCCGTCGGCGAGGGAGGGCAGCGGGACCTCGGCGTCGTCGGCGTCGAAGGGCGCGTCGACCGGGGCGTCCGCGACGTATCCGTTGTCCTCGAAGGCGTGCGGGTCGGCGCGGAGCTGGTCGCGCTGGCGGAGCAGGGCGCCCGCCTGGACGAAGCGCAGCGGCAGGCCCTCGGACTCGAACCACAGGTCGCCCGCCCAGCCGGCCTCCTCGTCGTCGAGGACGCGGCCGACGACGCGCTCCAGGAGTTCGAGGCTGCCGCCGCGGCCGAGTCCGCCGAGGAAGACCTCTTCGAGGTGGGAGTCGGTGGACGGGGCGGCGACGTCGGGCGTCGTGGCGATGAGGAAGGCGCACTCGGGCGTCGCGTCGAGCACCTCGTCGAGGCCCGCGCCGCCGAACTCCAGGTCGTCGAGGACGACGACGGCACCGATGCCGTTGACGAGTTCGAGCAGCGAGGCGTGGTCGGGCCGCTGCGAGGGTGCGTCGTAGACGGCCGCGAAGAGGTCCTGGAGCAGTTCGCCCGGCGTCCTGCGGCAGCCGGAGAGCCGGACCACGCCGTCGGGCGCGAGATCGGCGCAGTCGTCGGCGACGGCGTTGAGCAGCGCCGTGCGTCCCGATCCGGCGGGCCCGGTGAGCCGTACCGACCTGCCGCGTGCGAGCAGCCGTACGAGGCGCTCACGCTCTTCCTGGCGCTCCAGGAGCGGCAGCCTGGGGAGCGCGGGTCCCGGCGGCACGGGCGGCACGGCGGCGCGGCGCAGCTCGGCACGTTCGCCGGCGGTGCGCTTGGCGGGTGTGCCCGGCCGCTCCCCGGGCGGGCAGGGCTCGATCTCGCTGCCGTCGACGGGGTTGACGGTCAGCAGGAAGTCTCCGGACACCAGTTGTACGGTGCGGGCCTGGGCGGGTGCCTGCTGGCCGAAGTCCGGAGTCAGAGGATCGCGTGGACGCTGCGCTCGCGCCGAGCCGTCGTGGTCGTCGCCACCTTGCCCGTGGCCGTACTCTTCGGGTTCCCGGTTCATCGGGTCCATGGTCCCAGCCCCCCAGATGCGTGATGTGCAGAGCCCCCTCCGGCCTTCGTGCACACTGCGCTGTCGCTTCTGGTCCGGTGCCCCCGCGCGGGTTCGTATATCGGTGGGCGACCGAACCCTAGACCTTCGTCCAGTATCTACGAGAGAGCGGGGTACCGCCCCGTCCGAGACGTCACAGTCTCATGAGGAATGCGTGCTTCAGGCCCTGGGGAGCGATTCGACGCCGATGCCGCCCTCGATCGCGAGAATGCGGTGGAGCCTCGTCGCGACGAGCAGGCGCTGCATCTGCGGCGGCACGTGGCGCAGGACGAGCCTGCGTCCGCACCGTCCGGCGCGGCGGTGCGCGCCCATGATGACGCCGAGTCCCGTGGCGTCCCACGAGTCGAGTTCGGACAGGTCGAGCACGAGGTCGCCGGCGCCGTCGTCGACGGCCGAGTGCAGGACCGTACGGGCGTCCGCCGCGCTGCGTACGTCGAGGCGTCCCCCGACGACCAGCTGGGCCTGGTCGCCCCTGATGTGCATATGCGCTCCCCGAGAGTGCTGTGTGCAGAGTGCTGCGTCTGCTGTGACGGATGGTCCGTAGGCGTCTGCTGATCCTTGCGGCGATCTGCGTATGTCACAGCAACTGACTGCCGCTTGGGCCAGGAAGTTGCCGTCCGTAAGCGAACCGATACCGAATTCACTCCGAGGGGTGACCCTGAGGCCATGGAAAGGTCAGACGGGGCGTCAGACGGCGTACGTCAGTGCTGGTTCAGTGCTTGTAGAAGCCCTGCCCGCTCTTGCGGCCGATGTCACCGGCGTCCACCATCCGGCGCATCAGCTCCGGTGGGGCGAACTTCTCGTCCTGGGACTCCGTGTAGATGTTGTCCGTGGCGTGGAGCAGGATGTCCACGCCGGTGAGGTCGGCGGTGGCGAGCGGCCCCATGGCGTGGCCGAAGCCGAGCTTGCAGGCGATGTCGATGTCCTCGGCGCTGGCGACGCCCGACTCGTACAGCTTGGCGGCCTCGACGACGAGCGCGGAGATCAGACGGGTCGTCACGAAGCCGGCGACGTCGCGGTTGACGACGATGCAGGTCTTGCCGACGGACTCGGCGAACTCGCGGGTGCGGGCGAGGGTTTCGTCGCTGGTCTTGTAACCGCGCACGAGCTCGCAGAGCTGCATCATCGGGACCGGCGAGAAGAAGTGGGCGCCGACGACGCGCTCCGGGCGGTCCGTCACGGCCGCGATCTTGGTGATCGGGATGGCGGAGGTGTTGGAGGCGAGGACGGCGTCGTCGCGCACGAGCTTGTCGAGGGTGCGGAAGATCTCGTGCTTGACGTCGAGCTTCTCGAACACGGCCTCGACGACGATGTCCGCGTCGGCGACGGCGTCCAGGTCGGTGGTGGTCGTGATGCGCCCGAGCGCGGCCTCGGCGTCTTCGGCGGCGAGCTTGCCCTTGCCCACGAACTTGTCGTACGACGCCTTGATCCCGTCGGTGCCACGGGTCAGGGCCTCATCGGTGACGTCGCGCAGGACGACGTCCCAGCCCGCCTGGGCGGAGACCTGAGCGATACCGGACCCCATGAGTCCGGCTCCGATGACGGCGAGCTTCCGTGCCACTGTTCCGACTCCCCTACCGCTTATCACGCTTGGCTTACACGCGGCTTACGCATGCCTCTGCGGCGGACATTAGCGGTCGGGGGCGCACCTGTGGCCGTGAAGAGATGCGCGTCACGTCTCAAATGACGGACATCACACTGGTACGGGCCGCGCTGTGCGCCGCGTCACGCGGGAGTACGGGTCATCCGGCGGGCCGGGTCGCGTAGTTGAGGACCTTCTCGCCGAGGAGATCCTCCATCTCGTCCAGCAGGCAGAGGGCCTCGCGCGACACTTCGGCGACGTCGCGGCGCTCGACCATCTCGTCGCCGATCCACGCCATGAGCGTGGCGTGGAGCCAGGAGAGCTGACCGGCGACCAGGCCGGGCAGCGGGTCACCGGGGGCGGCGCCGGTCTCCTCGGCGAGCGTCCCGGTGAGCCGGGCCAGCGCCTGCTGCTGGATCTCCCAGAGCCGGGAGCGCAGGGGGTGCGCGTCGGTGATGACCTTCATGAAGTCGGCCCATCCCGCGAAGAGGCCGATGGAGGGCGAGACGCTCTCCACGTCCGAGCGCAGCTCGCGCAGGACGGCGGTGGCCGCCGACTCCCCGCCCCTGCGCCCCCGCACGTACCCGGAGAGCCGGTCGACGACGGCCTCGCCCCGGTCGAGGAAGAGGTCCTCCTTGGCGGGGAAGTAGTTGTACACCGTGTTGACGGAGACGTCCGCCGCGTCCGCGATCTCCGCGACGGTCACCGCGCCGAAGCCGCGCTCCAGGAAGAGCCCCGTGGCGATGTCGGAGATCCGCTGCTTGGTCTGCCGCTTCTTGCGCTCCCTGAGCCCTTCGGTCATGCGGTCATCGTATGCGTCGCTGGTCGCCCTGGAACTTTGCTGAGCATGAAAAATTGGTGACGTTGCAAAATTTAAGGGACTCTGTTTTTGTGGGGCCATGGCAATCATCAGCACGTCCGGGCTCGCCCGGACCTTCCGGACCAAGGGCGGTCCCGTCGAGGCCGTCCGCGGCATCGACCTGAGCGTGGAGGCGGGCGAGATCCTCGGCTTCCTCGGGCCGAACGGCGCGGGCAAGACCACCACGCTGCGCATGCTGACCACGCTCCTCCCGCCCACCGGCGGCACCGCCACCGTGGCGGGCCACGACCTGACTCGGGACCCGGCGGGCGTGCGCGGCCGGATCGGTTACGTCGCCCAGTCCGGCGGCGTCGACCTCAGCGTCTCCGTACGCGAGGAACTGATCACCCAGGGGCGCCTGTACCGCCTGCCCAGGGCGCGCGCCGAGGCCCGCGCCGAGGAGCTGGCGCGCGACCTCGGCCTGACCGCGCTGATGGAGCGGCCCTGCGCGGCGCTCTCCGGCGGCCAGCGGCGGCGCCTGGACATCGCGATGGGGCTCACGCACCGACCCGAGGTGCTCTTCCTCGACGAGCCGACCACCGGTCTCGACCCGGGCAGCCGGGCCGACCTGTGGACGCTGGTGCGGCGGCTGCGCGACGAGTACGGCACGACGGTCTTCCTCACCACGCACTACCTCGACGAGGCCGACGCGCTCTCCGACCGCCTGGTCGTCGTGGACCGGGGCGTCGTGGTCGCCGACGGCACGCCGAGCGCGCTCAAACTGCGGTACGGCGGCTCGATCGACGCCACGCTCCAGGACACCTTCCTCGCCATCACCGGCCGCGACCTCGCCCCCGAGGAACAGGCGCCGGTCGCCGTCTGACCCCGGACGCCCGCCCCCCTGTCCGACCCTGGACCCTTGATGAGGACCCCCATGCCCGCCCTGCTCTCCGACACCGCGCTGATCTTCGGGCGGTACGCCCGGCAGACCCTGCGCTCCAAGTTCCAGATCCTCTTCGGCGTCCTGACGCCCCTGCTCTACCTGCTCTTCTTCGGGCCCCTGCTCACCGGTCTGCCGCTCGGCTCACGGGGAGATTCCTGGCAGGTGCTCGTCCCGGGGCTGCTGCTGCAACTGGGCCTCTTCGGGGCGACGTTCAGCGGCTTCGCGCTCATCATCGAGAAGCAGTTCGGCGTGGTGGAGCGGATGCGGGTGACGCCCGTCAGCCGCCTCGCGCTGCTGCTCGGCCGCATCCTGCGCGACGCCGCGCTCTTCGTCTTCCAGGCGGTGCTGCTCGTGCTCGCCGCGCTGGTGATGGGGCTCAGGGCGCCCCTCGCCGGCGTCCTCATCGGGTTCGCGTTCGTGGCGCTCCTGACCGCGGGGCTCGCCTCGCTCTCGTACGCGCTCGCCATGAAGGTCGGCAAGCCGCAGGAGTTCGGGCCCGCCGTGAACGCGGTGAGCATGCCCGCGATGCTGCTCTCCGGACTGATGCTGCCGATGGCGCTCGCGCCGGCCTGGCTGGACGTCCTGTCGCACTTCATGCCGTTCCGCTACCTGGTCGACGCGGTGCGGGCGGCGTACGTGGGCGAGTACGCGACCGCCACCATGCTGTACGGGGTCCTGATGGCCGTCGCCTTCGTGCTGTTCTCCGTGACGGTGGGCACACGGGTCTTCAAGCGGGCCGGTGCCTGACTACGCTCGGACGCATGGTCAATCTGACGCGCATCTACACCAGGACCGGCGACCAGGGCACGACCGCCCTCGGGGACATGAGCCGGACCGCCAAGACCGATCTGCGGATCTCCGCGTACGCCGACGCCAACGAGGCCAACGCGGCCATCGGCACGGCGATCGCGCTCGGACAGCTCGACGCGGAGGTCGTGAAGGTCCTCGTACGGGTCCAGAACGACCTGTTCGACGTGGGCGCCGACCTGTCGACGCCGGTCGTCGAGGACCCGAAGTACCCGCCGCTGCGCGTCGAGCAGTCCTACGTCGACAAGCTGGAGGAGGACTGCGACCGCTTCCTGGAGGAGCTGGAGAAGCTGCGCAGCTTCATCCTCCCGGGCGGCACGCCGGGCGCGGCCCTGCTGCACCAGGCGTGCACGGTGGTGCGGCGGGCCGAGCGCTCGACGTGGGCGGCCATCGAGGTCCATGGGACCAGCGCGGACAACGGCAGCATCAACCCCCTGACGGCCACCTACCTCAACCGCCTCTCCGACCTCCTGTTCATCCTGGCGCGCACGGCCAACAAGGCGGTCGGCGACGTGCTGTGGGTGCCGGGAGGCGAGCGGTAGGGCCTAACGCTTGCTGAAGAGGTCCTCGCGGCGTTCGGTGGGCGGCGTCGCGGGAGCCTTCTTCGGGAAGAGGGTGTACCCGACGGCGATGGCGACGTTGATGCTGATCAGCCACAGCATCCGCTGCTGCCACACCTGGAGCGACCCGGTGTCGCCGTCGTCGCCCACGTACCAGGCCGCGCCCTGGAGCAGCGCGATGGCGATCAGCGCGGCGAGCACCCAGCGCGCGGCGTTCTTCCACTCGTGGATGGCGCGGGGGGTGCCGTACTTGGGTTTCACGGGGGCGGGTCCGCCGGCGAAGCGGTGGGCGACGCGGACGTCGACCCACTTGACCGTGTAGTGCCCGAGCGCGACGGAGTAGCCGATGTAGACGGCGGCGAGCCCATGCTTCCAGTCCGGCTCCGCCCCGTTTCTCAGGTCGATCGCGGTGGCCACGAACAGCAGCACTTCCAGGAGCGGCTCACACAGCAGCACGGCGACACTCGCACGCGGCATCTTCGCCCAGTAGCGCAGCGCGAGGCCCGCGGCGAGCAGCACCCAGAAGCCCACCTCGCAGATGATGATCAGTGTGACGATCACGGCTTGCTCCTCATGGTCTCTTCCTCGTTCACCCTTCAAGGCTGCCGTCCCGCGAGCCGCCGGTCGTCGTCGTCAGTGACGAAGCCGGGCTGCATCCTTCGATGTAGCGGCGGCCCCGGCCCTGGCCATGGGGCGTCCGCAACCAGCGCCGTACCCAGTTCGATGTAGTCGCCACCGGCCGGGCTCCTCCCCCAGGACCAGGCAACGGCCCGGCCCCACCGTGTTGGATGGGGGCATGGCCCTGTCCCTCGCCCGCCCGCACCGCGTCGACGTCTGGATCGCCACGGTCAGCCTGCTCAGCGGGCTCGCGCTGTGGGCGCTCGGGCTGCACGCACAGCCGGGCAGGCACTTCAGCGGCGCCTGGGCGCTCATCCCGCTGGCCGTCCTCGCCTGCCTGGAGCTGGTGCGCAGGACGGCCCCGCGGGTCGCTCTCTCCGTCGGCACGCTCGCCCTGGTCGCCGACCAGTTCACCGAGGGCAACCTCGCCTCGATCGTGATGTTCACGGACATCGTGTACGCGGCCGTCGTGTACGGCACGCCCGCCGCCGCACGCCGCATCCCGGTGACCACGGCCCTGACCACCGTGGCGGTGACCGTCGGCCTGCTCGCCTGGTTCAGGGGCCCCGAGGCCATCCTGCTCGGCGTCGTCACCGGGGCGATCTCCTTCGCCCCCGCCACCACGGGCGTCCTGGTGCGCAACCACCGCGAGGCCGCGGAGGCGGCGAGGCTGCGGGCCGAACAGACGGCGCTGCTCTCCGAGATGGACCGCGTCCAGGCCGTCACGGCCGAGCGCGCGAGGATGGCCCGCGAGCTGCACGACATGGTCGCCAACCACCTCTCGGCGATCGCCATCCACTCCACGGCCGCGCTCTCCCTCGACGACCCGAGGACGAGCACGGACGCGCTCGTCGTGATCCGGGAGAACAGCGTCGAGGGCCTGGCCGAGATGCGCCGCCTCATCGGCATCCTGCGCGACGACAGCGGTGACCTGGAACCGGCCGTCGCGCCCACCCTCGACGGACTCGCCGCCCTGGTCACGGGCGCCCGCACCAACGGCCTCGACGTCACGTTCGACGACGCCCCCACCTCGCGGGACCCGAAGCTGCCCGCGCCGGTCGGGCTCGCCGCGTACCGCATCGTCCAGGAGTCCCTGACGAACGCCCTCAAGCACGCCTCGCCCGGCCGGGTCACCGTGAGCATCGTCCAGGAGCCCCGCGCCCTGAAGGTCCGCGTGAGCAGCCCGTACGGTGATCCGTCCGGACCGCGCGCCCCCGGCTCCGGATCCGGACTCGTCGGCATGCGCGAGCGCACCGAACTGCTCGGCGGCGCCTTTGAGTCGGGCCCCGAGAACAGCCCTGACGGCAAGGTCTGGATCGTCTCCGCGACCCTGCCCGTCGACCCCGCAGACGAAGGAGCCGAGGAATGATCCGGGTGCTTGTCGCCGAAGACCAGTCAGCCGTACGCGCGGGCCTCGTCCTGATCCTGCGCAGCGCACTCGACATCGAGGTGGTCGGCGAGGCGGGGGACGGCGAGCAGGCGGTGGCCCTCGCCCGCGAGCTCCGCCCCGACCTCGTCCTGATGGACGTGCAGATGCCGCGCATGGACGGGGTCGCGGCGACGCGGCAGGTCGTCGCCGAAGGGCTCGCGGACGTCCTCGTCCTGACCACCTTCGACCTCGACGAGTACGTCTTCGGGGCGCTGCGCGCGGGCGCCAGCGGGTTCATGCTGAAGAACACCGAGGCGAAGGACCTCATCGAGGGCGTCCGCACGGTGGCGCGCGGTGAGGGCCTGATCGCCCCCGCCGTCACACGCCGCCTGATCGCCGAGTTCGCCGCCCCTGCCAGGGCCATGCGCGGCGGGAACGCGCCGGACCCCGCGATCCTGGAGAGCCTCACGCGCCGCGAGCGCGAGGTCTTCGCCTGCATCGGCGGGGGCCTGTCGAACGCGGAGATCGCGGGCCGTCTCTCCATGGCGGAGGCCACGGTGAAGACCCATGTCAGCCGGCTGCTCGGCAAGCTCGGCCTGCGCAGCAGGGTGCAAGCGGCCGTGCTCGCGCAGGAGTTGGGCGTCTGATTCGCGCCGGCGGGAGGGCCGGATCAACACGCGCATCACACCCGTATCACGCCTGACCGGCGCGATCCGGCCATTGGTTCAGACCTCTTGACCGATGGTCCAGACCTTTCTATTCTCACCGCACTGCGGTGAGCACTCCCCCACGTGTTCCACGTGCTCACGGGCGGCGCAGGGATCTACCCCTATGACCCCCGGAACTCACCCGAGGAGCACCTCGTGCGCTTCACACAGACCGACGCACGCCCAAGACTCAGGCGCAGACACAGAGCCGTGGCCGCGATGACCACGCTCCTGCTCCCGCTCGCCACCCTCGTCGCGCTCGGCGGCTCCGCCGAGGCTGCCCCCGATGCCGCCGCCGAGGCCACCGCCACGTACGCCAAGACCCAGGACTGGGGCAGCGGCTTCGAGGGCAAGTGGACCATCAAGAACACCGGCACCACCACGCTCAGCTCCTGGAACGTCCAGTGGGACTTCCCCTCGGACACCAAGGTGACCTCCGCCTGGGACGCCACCGTCACCAACTCCGGCGCCCGCTGGACGGGCAAGAACCTCGGCTGGAACGGGACGCTCGCCCCCGGCGCCTCCGTCTCCTTCGGGTTCAACGGCACCGGCTCCGGCTCCCCCAGCGAGTGCACGCTCAACGGCAACAGCTGTGACGGCGGCAGCGTCCCCGGCGACAAGCCGCCCACCGCGCCCGGCACCCCGAAGGCCTCCGGCATCACCGACACCTCGGTGAAGCTCGACTGGAGCGCCGCCACCGACGACAAGGGCGTCAAGAACTACGACGTCCTGCGGGACGGCGCCAAGGTCTCCACGGTGACCGGCACCTCGTACACCGACAAGGACCTCACCGCCGGCACCGACTACTCGTACAGCGTGCAGGCCCGCGACACCGCCGACCAGACGGGCCCGGCGAGCGAAGCCGTCAAGGTCCGCACCACCGGCGGCGGCGGTCCCGGTCCCGAGCCCGGCGACAAGGTCAAGCTCGGCTACTTCACCGAGTGGGGCGTCTACGGCCGGAACTACCACGCGAAGAACATCGCGTCCTCCGGCTCCGCCGGGAAGATCACGCACATCAACTACAGCTTCGGCAACGTCCAGGGCGGCAAGTGCACCATGGGCGACGCCTACGCGGCGACCGACAAGGCGTACACCGCCGACCAGAGCGTCGACGGCGTCGCCGACACCTGGGACCAGCCCCTGCGCGGCAACTTCAACCAGCTCCGCAAGCTGAAGGCCAAGTACCCGGACATCAAGATCCTCTGGTCCTTCGGCGGCTGGACCTGGTCCGGCGGCTTCACCGACGCCATGAAGAACCCGGCGGCCTTCGCCAAGTCCTGCCACGACCTGGTCGAGGACCCGCGCTGGGCCGACGTCTTCGACGGCATCGACCTGGACTGGGAGTACCCCAACGCCTGCGGTCTGTCCTGTGACACCTCGGGTCCGGCCGTCTTCAAGAACATGATGCAGGCCTTCCGGTCCGAGTTCGGCTCCAAGAGCCTGGTCACCGCCGCCATCACCGCGGACGGCTCCAGCGGCGGCAAGATCGACTCCGCCGACTACGGCGGCGCGGCGCAGTACTCCGACTGGTACAACGTCATGACGTACGACTTCTTCGGCGCCTGGGCTGCCAAGGGCCCGACGGCCCCGCACTCCCCGCTGACGTCCTACGCCGGCATCCCGCAGGACGGCTTCAACTCCGCCGCCGCGATCTCCAAGCTCAAGGCCAAGGGCGTGCCCTCGGAGAAGCTGCTGCTCGGCATCGGCTTCTACGGCCGCGGCTGGACCGGCGTCACCCAGAAGGAGCCGGGCGGCACGGCGACCGGCGCGGCGCCCGGGACGTACGAGGCAGGGATCGAGGACTACAAGGTCCTCAAGAACAGCTGCCCCGCGAACGGGACGGTCGCCGGGACCGCGTACGCGCACTGCGGCACGAACTGGTGGTCCTACGACACCCCGACGACCATCAAGTCCAAGATGACCTGGGCCAAGGACCAGAAGCTCGGCGGTGCCTTCTTCTGGGAGTTCAGCGGTGACACCAGCAACGGTGAGCTGGTGAACGCGATCAACGACGGTCTGAAGTAACTCGGGACCGCCCCACGAACGAAGCCGGGAAGACGGGATCGCCCCCTGTCTTCCCGGCTTCTGCGTACGTGCCGGAGGAACTACGCCACGTTCACCCGCTGGCCGGGCGGCGCCGCCTCAAGCCACGCCAGGAACCCCGTCAGGGCGTCCTCGCTCATCGCCAGCTCCAGGCGCACCCCGCGGTGGAGGCAGCCGAGGACTATGGCGTCGGAGAGCAGCGCGAGCTCTTCCTCGCCGTCGGGGGCCCGGCGGTCGACGACCTCGATGGCCGAGCGCTCCAGGACGCGGCGGGGCCGGGGGGCGTAGGAGAAGACGCGGTACCACTCGACGCGGTCACCGTTGTAGCGGGCCACGCCGTAGCCCCAGCCCTTGCCGGAGGTGTCGCCCTTCTCGGGGGCGTCCCAGCGCAGGCTGCAGTCGAAGGTGCCGCCGGAGCGCTGGATCAGCCGGCGCCGCAGCCCGAAGACGAAGAGCCCCACCAAAACCAGCGCGATCACAGCAAGTCCGCACACGAGCAGAGTGAGGATCATCGGCACCGACCTCCTCGCCTCTTCGAAAACGGACCGACATTGCACCCGCATTGCCTCAGCCGCGACCCGGTCCGGGATGTTCCCGGACCTGGCCGCGGCTGAGTCACGTTACGCCGCGCGCTGGGGTCAGCGCGCCGCCACCGCACGCAGTCGGACGTCGGCGCGCCGCTCGGCCGAGGCGTCGGCCTCGCCCTTCGCGCGCTCCAGCGCCCGCTCCGCACGCTGGACGTCGATCTCGTCGGACAGCTCCGCGATCTCGGCCAGCAGCGACAGCTTGTCGTCCGCGAAGGAGATGAATCCTCCGTGGACGGCGGCGACGACCGTGGAGCCGTCGCTCGTACGAATGGTCACAGGGCCCGACTCCAGCACACCGAGCAGCGGCTGGTGACCGGGCATGACGCCGATGTCGCCGGACGTGGTGCGCGCGACGACCAGGGTCGCCTCACCGGACCAGACACTGCGGTCCGCCGCGACCAGCTCGACATGCAGCTCAGCAGCCAAGGGTGGCTCCTCGGGTCACCACCCGGCGGCTTCGCCGGGTGTTGGGTCAAATTCTAGTGGGCGTGCGGAGAGGGGCGGGACACCACCCCTGCGCGGGGTGCTCCCCGCCCCTCTCCATCGGAGCAGCCGGCTCAGGAGACGCCGAGCTCCTTGGCGTTCTTCTTGAGGTCCTCAAGACCACCGCACATGAAGAATGCCTGCTCCGGGAAGTGGTCGTACTCGCCGTCGCAGATCGCGTTGAAGGCCGCGATCGACTCGTCGAGGGACACGTCCGAACCGTCCACACCGGTGAACTGCTTGGCGGCGTGGGTGTTCTGGGACAGGAAGCGCTCCACGCGACGGGCACGGGCGACGACGAGCTTGTCCTCTTCGCCGAGCTCGTCGATACCGAGGATCGCGATGATGTCCTGGAGGTCCTTGTACTTCTGCAGGATCGTCTTGACGCGCATGGCGGCGTCGTAGTGGTCCTGCGCGATGTAGCGCGGGTCCAGGATGCGGGACGTGGAGTCCAGCGGGTCCACGGCCGGGTAGATGCCCTTCTCCGAGATCGGACGGGAGAGAACCGTCGTCGCGTCGAGGTGGGCGAAGGTGGTGGCCGGGGCCGGGTCGGTCAGGTCGTCCGCGGGGACGTAGATCGCCTGCATCGAGGTGATCGAGTGACCACGGGTCGACGTGATGCGCTCCTGGAGGAGACCCATCTCGTCGGCCAGGTTCGGCTGGTAACCCACCGCGGAGGGCATGCGGCCGAGCAGGGTCGAGACCTCGGAACCGGCCTGCGTGAAGCGGAAGATGTTGTCGATGAAGAACAGCACGTCCTGCTTCTGCACATCGCGGAAGTACTCCGCCATGGTCAGACCGGCCAGGGCGACGCGCAGACGCGTGCCCGGCGGCTCGTCCATCTGGCCGAAGACCAGCGCGGTCTTGTCGAGAACGCCGGCCTCCTCCATCTCGACCATGAGGTCGTTGCCCTCACGGGTGCGCTCGCCGACACCGGCGAAGACGGAGACACCGTCGTGCAGCTTGGCCACACGGACGATCATTTCCTGGATCAGAACGGTCTTGCCGACACCGGCACCACCGAACAGACCGATCTTTCCACCCTTGACGTACGGGGTGAGAAGGTCGACGACCTTCAGGCCGGTCTCGAACATCTCGGTCTTGGACTCGAGCTGGTCGAAGGCCGGGGCCTTGCGGTGGATCGTCCAGCGCTCGGCGTCGGCGACCGTGGACGGGTCGTCGTTCAGGACCTCACCGAGCGTGTTGAACACACGGCCCTTGGTCACGTCGCCGACCGGCACCGAGATGCCCTTGCCGGTGTTGGTGACGGGCGCCTGGCGGACCAGGCCGTCGGTGGGCTGCATCGAGATGGAGCGGACCACGCCGTCGCCCAGGTGCTGGGCGACCTCGAGGGTCAGCGTCTTCCGCGCGCCTTCGGTCTCCGGGTCGTCGACCTGGACGTGCAGGGCGTTGTAGATCTCCGGCATCGCGTCGACGGGGAACTCCACGTCGACGACCGGGCCGATGACCCGGGCGACGCGGCCCGTGGCAACGGCCGTCTCAACAGTGGTCGTCATTACTTGTCACTCCCCGCGGTCGCGTCGGCCAGCGCTGCTGTGCCGCCGACGATCTCGCTGATTTCCTGGGTGATTTCGGCCTGGCGGGCCGCGTTGGCAAGCCGGGAGAGGCTGTTGATCAGATCCCCGGCGTTGTCGGTGGCCGACTTCATCGCGCGGCGCGTGGCGGCGTGCTTGGAAGCAGCCGACTGGAGCATCGCGTTGTAGATACGGCTCTCGACGTAGCGCGGCAGCAGGGCGTCGAGGACGTCCTCCGCCGACGGCTCGAAGTCGTACAGCGGAAGGATCTCGCCCTTGGTGGGAGACTCCTCCGCTACCTCTTCGAGGCTGAGCGGCAGCAGGCGGCCGTCGGTGGCCGTCTGCGTCATCATCGAGACGAACTCGGTGTAGACGATGTGGAGTTCATCCACGCCGCCCTCCGCCGTCTCCTTCTCGATCGCCTCGATCAGCGGCGCCGCGACCTTCTTGGCATCCGCGTACGTGGGCTCGTCGGTGAAGCCCGACCACGACTCCGCGACCTTGCGCTCGCGGAAGTTGTAGTGAGCCAGACCGCGGCGGCCGACGACGTACGTGTCGACCTCCTTGCCCTCGGCCTGAAGGCGCGCGGTCAGCTGCTCCGCGGCCTTGATGGCGCTCGAGTTGAAGGCGCCGGCCAGACCGCGGTCGCTCGTGAGGAGCAGAACCGCGGAACGGGTCGCCGTCTCCGCCTCGGTCGTCAGCGGGTGCTTCGTGTTCGAGCCAGTACCGACCGCCGTGACCGCGCGGGTGAGCTCGGTCGCGTACGGCGTGGAGGCCGCCACCTTGCGCTGCGCCTTGACGACGCGCGAGGCGGCGATCATCTCCATCGCCTTGGTGATCTTCTTGGTCGCGGTGACGGATCGGATGCGACGCTTGTAGACCCGGAGCTGAGCTCCCATGAGTCAGGTCCCTTCCTTACGTCACTTGGCCGCGGCCGGAGCGTCCTCGCCGAGAAGCTTCCCGTCCGAGGTCTCGAACTGCTTCTTGAACTCCGCGATGGCGTCGCTGACGGCCTGAAGCGTGTCGTCGGACATCTTGCCGCCCTCCTTGATGGAGGTCATGAGGCCCTGCTCCTTGCGGTGCAGGTACTCCAGGAGCTCCTTCTCGAAGCGGCGGATGTCGTTGACCGGCACCTCGTCCATGCGACCGGTGGTACCGGCCCACACGGACACGACCTGGTCCTCGGTCGCCATCGGCTCGTACTGCGGCTGCTTGAGCAGCTCGACCATGCGCTGGCCGCGCTCGAGCTGAGCCTTCGACGCGGCGTCCAGGTCGGAACCGAAGGCGGCGAACGCCTCCAGCTCACGGAACTGGGCGAGGTCCACGCGCAGACGTCCGGAGACCTGCTTCATCGCCTTGTGCTGCGCGGAACCACCGACTCGGGAGACGGAGATACCGACGTTCAGCGCGGGGCGCTGACCGGCGTTGAAGAGGTCCGACTCCAGGAAGCACTGGCCGTCGGTGATGGAGATGACGTTGGTCGGGATGAACGCCGACACGTCGTTCGCCTTGGTCTCGACGATCGGAAGACCGGTCATCGAGCCCTTGCCCAGCTCGTCCGAGAGCTTCGCGCAGCGCTCGAGCAGACGCGAGTGCAGGTAGAAGACGTCACCCGGGTAGGCCTCGCGCCCCGGCGGGCGACGGAGCAGCAGGGACACGGCGCGGTAGGCGTCGGCCTGCTTCGAGAGGTCGTCGAAGATGATGAGGACGTGCTTGCCCTCGTACATCCACTGCTGGCCGATGGCCGAACCGGTGTAGGGCGCCAGGTACTTGAAGCCCGCCGGGTCGGACGCCGGGGCGGCGACGATGGTCGTGTACTCCAGCGCGCCGGCCTCTTCGAGGGCACCTCGCACGGAGGCGATGGTGGAGCCCTTCTGACCGATGGCGACGTAGATGCAGCGCACCTGCTTGTTCACGTCGCCGGTGCGCCAGTTGTCGCGCTGGTTGATGATCGTGTCGACAGCCAGGGCGGTCTTGCCCGTCTGGCGGTCACCGATGATCAGCTGACGCTGGCCACGGCCGATCGGGGTCATCGCGTCGACGGCCTTGTAGCCGGTCTCCATCGGCTCGTGCACCGACTTACGGGCCATGACGCCCGGAGCCTGCAGCTCGAGGGCGCGACGTCCGCTGGTCTCGATGTCGCCGAGGCCGTCGATCGGGGTGCCGAGGGGGTCGACGACGCGGCCGAGGTAACCCTCGCCCACGGCGACGGAGAGAACCTCACCGGTGCGCTGCACCGGCTGGCCCTCCTCGATACCGCTGAACTCGCCGAGGACGACGGCGCCGATCTCGCGCTCTTCCAGGTTCAGCGCGAGACCGAGGGTTCCGTCCTCGAACTTCAGCAGCTCGTTCGCCATCGCCGAGGGGAGGCCCTCGACCTTGGCAATACCGTCGCCGGCGACGGTGACCGTACCGACCTCCTCGCGCGAGGCCGCGTCCGGCTTGTACGCCTGGACAAAGTTCTCCAGCGCGTCCCGGATCTCCTCCGGCCGGATCGTGAGCTCCGCCATCTGGGTTCCCTGCTCTCCTTGTTGGGCCCGAAGTTTTCTTGGGGGGTCTGGGGTCAGCCCCCAGGAATCCTCTGCACGGCCCAACTAGGGCCGTAGGTCATGCTCTTCGTTTGCGTTACTTGCCGGCCACGCGGCGGCCGGCTTCCTCGATGCGGTCCGCGATGCTGCCGTTGATGACCTCGTCGCCCACCTGCACCGTGATCCCGCCGAGGACCGCGGGGTCCACGTCGAGGTTCAGGTGCATCGGGCGTCCGTACACCTTGGCCAGGAGGGCGCCGAGACGCTGCTTCTGCGGGTCCGAGAGCGGAACAGCGGAAGTGACGACGGCGACCATGCGGTTGCGGCGGTCCGCTGCCAGCTTGGAGAGGGACTCGATGCCCTCTTCCAGGCTACGTCCACGCGGCGCGGTCACCAGGCGCTCGACGAGCCGCACCGTCACCGACTGGGCGCGACCGCCGAGCAGGCTGCGCAGCAGCTCGCTCTTGGCCGTACCGGAGGCGGCGCGGTCGGTCAGCGCCGAGCGCAGCCCGGTGCTGGACGCGACGATCCGGCCGAACCGGAAGAGCTCGTCCTCGACGTTGTCCAGCGCGCCGGCCTTCTGCGCACCGGTCAGGTCGGCGAGGTTGGCGAGCTCCTCGAGGGCGTCCACCAGATCACGCGACCGCGACCAGCGCGAGCGCACCATGCCGGCCACCAGGTCGGCGGTCTCGCCGCCCACCTGGCCGGTCAGCAGGCGCCCTGCCAGCTCGGCCTTGGACTCACCGGACTGCGCCGGATCGGTCAGGACCCGACGCAGCGAGACCTCACGGCCGAACAGCGCGGTGACCGCGGCCAGCTCGTCCGCGAGACGCTCGGCGTCGACCGCGGTGTTGTCCGTCAGCGCGTCGAGGCGCTCGCGCGCGGCGGCCAGGGCCTCGCGGCTAGCTCCGTGCGCTGTCATCGAGCCGCCTCGGCCTTCTCCTCGAGCTCGTCGAGGAAGCGGTCGATGGTGCGGCTCTGCCGGGCGTGGTCCTCGAGGGACTCACCGACGAGCTTGCCTGCCAGGTCGGTGGCCAGCTGGCCCACGTCCTGTCGCAGCGCCTGCGCGGCGGCCTTGCGGTCGGCCTCGATCTGCGTGTGGCCGGCGGCGACGATCTCCTCGCGCTGACGCTGGCCCTCGGCCCGCATCTCGGCGATGAGCGTGGCGCCCTGCTCCTGCGCCTCCTGGCGCAGACGCGCGGCCTCGTGCCGTGCCTCGGCGAGCTGAGCCTTGTACTGCTCAAGAACGCTCTGGGCCTCGGTCTGAGCGGCTTCGGCCTTCTCGATACCGCCTTCAATCGCCTCCCGGCGCTCTTCCAGAACCTTGTTGATGTTCGGGAGGAGCTTCTTCCAGAAGAAGAAGAAGACGATGGCGAAGGCGATGGCGCCGACGAGCAGCTCGGGACCCGGCGGGATGAGCGGGTTCTGCTCTTCCTCGGCCGCCAGCTGAACCAGGTTGGCGATCACATCATTGCCTTTCGTCTAACGGAACGGATCGTCTTCAGAGGATCACTTGTAGACGAACGGCATGACGATGCCGATGAGGGCGAGCGCCTCACAGAAGGCGAAACCAAGGATCTGGTTGGCACGGATCAGGCCGGCAGCTTCGGGCTGACGGGCCAGGGCCTCGGTGCCCTTACCGAAAACGATACCGACACCGATACCGGGGCCGATCGCGGCGAGGCCGTAGCCGACCGAGCCGAGGTTGCTGAGGTCACCGGTGACGGCGGCGAGTTCGAGAGTCGCGGACATGCCGTTACTTCCTTCTCTTTCATGGACCGGTGGGGGTTGGCCACCGGGCGCTTAGGGGGTTCTGCGGAGGGGCTCAGTGGTGCTTGGCGAGAGCGCCCTGAATGTACGAGCAGGCCAGGAGCACGAAGACGTACGCCTGGACGGCCTGCACGAAAAGCTCGAAGACGATCATGGCCATGGTCATCACGAAGGAGACACCGGCGGCCGGGATCAAGAAGCTGTTCAGCAGGTACCAGGAGGCGACGGTGAACATCACCAGCATCAGGTGACCGGCGAACATGTTGGCGAAGAGCCGGACCGCGTGCGTGAACGGCCGGACGAGCAAATTGGAGAAGAGCTCAATGGCTGATACGAGCCACTTGATCGGCCCGAGCGAATTGTCGTAGCCGGTGATGTTCTTCCAGCCACCCGCGAAGCCGTGTGTCTTGAAGGTGAGCGGGACCCAGACCAGGTAGACGACCGCCGCGAGCACCGCCGGGTAGGCGATGACCGACGAGACCGGGAACTGGCTCAGCGGGATCACGGACCAGATGTTCATGATCCAGATGAAGAAGAAGAGCGAGACCATGAGCGGGACGTACTTCTCGCCGTCCTTCTTGCCCATCGTCTGGTAGACGATTCCACGGCGTACGAAGTCATAGCCGGCTTCGCCCATCATCTGCAGCTTGCCCGGGACCATCTTGGCCTTGCCGAACGCGATGTAGAAGAAGCTGACCACGACGAGCGTGGTGAGCAGGGCGAGCAGCATGACCTTGTTGAACTCGAACCCGCCGACGGTGAACATCGGCTTGAAGAGGAACGAGTGCAGGCCCGGAGCCGGGAAGCCACAGCCGTTGTCGGACATGATCCGACAGCTCCAGTCAAAGGCGAGCTCAGTTTGGTCAGCACTCACCGCGGGCTCCTTCGGCGTGACGCATAGGTACGGCAACCTCGTTGTCGTGTCGGCGCGGCGCGCAGCCGCGGGTCGGCACCGGACTGGTGTTTCGGAAGTGTGAGCGGCATTCAGGCATCGAGCCTCGCGATCGTGCAGGCGTCAGCTCAGATGCCCGCGCCCGCTGTGCCGCAGTTGGCACCGGACGATAGCAGGATCTCGAACGGCTATTTATCCCGGCCCTACCCTTCACGTCGAGGACCCCGACTTCTCCGGCTTGCCCTTCTTCGAGGAGCCACTGTCGGAGTCGGGATCGACGTAAAGGATCTTGGCCTTCATGTACGCACGGGCCTGAGCGGCCATCCACACGACGGTCCCCGCCACAAGAGCGGCGGCGAAGGCCCGCGGGTTGAAGAGCGTGGTGTCCTTGAACAGCCCCATGAAGATGAGCAGCAGCAACAGCTGGGCGACGTAGAGCATCATGCCCATCGCCTGGAACAGGTGCGGAAGCGATTTCGCCGTCCGTTGCAGCACGACCATCCCGAGCCCCATGAAAGCGATGACGACCGCGGCGCCGACGACAGCTCCGATGGCCCCCTTGCCGCCCGCGACCACACCACTGACGACGGCGACGATCGCGCCGACGGCAGCTGTGGGCACAGCGCACTGAAGGAGAATTCGGGTGTCTTGAGACGGCATGGCGGCAGCTCCGCTAACTGATGGGGGCAGGGTGTCGTCATGGACGAGCGTAGACCCGGATCGAGATGACACTCGGGCCGGATGGACCGTCGCACTACGGTCCTTCGGCTCTATCCCGGGCTTTCGTGAACGGTATCACAAACTATTTGATGAGGTCTTTACCTGCTGAGTGTGCTCGCCGTCACACATGAGAAGTATTCCGCGCGCATGTGCACTCCACGGGGCGAGTTGTCTGGTAATGGGGCGTTTCGGCGTCGCGTGTCAATGCGACGAAGGCGCCTCTCCCCGGTCCTGGAGGCGCGAGCGGGCACCGAGAGCGGTAGCTCCGTTGACGCCCGCGCCGACCGGAGACTTCACCTCCGCGTCACTCGCGCCCCGTTCACCCTCACCCGTCCCGTACGCAGCCTGCGCGGCGTCCTGTCCGGTGGCCGCGCGACGGCGGCGGTAGCGCGGCGGCACGAACCCCTCGGCCCACCGCGGGGTGCGCGGCCTGAAGCGTGGCAGCAGGAGCAGCACGAGGCCGAGCGCGCTCAGCGCGACGATGACGAAGAGGATCCACACGCTCGTGGAGTGCACCGAGTACGCGACCGTGCCGAAGGCGATGAGCGCCGACCAGAAGTACATGATCAGCACCGAGCGGCTGTGCGAGTGCCCGATCTCCAGGAGCCGGTGGTGCAGGTGGCCCCGGTCGGCGGCGAACGGCGACTTGCCGTTCCAGGTGCGCCGGACGATCGCGAGGACCAGGTCGGCGAAGGGGATCGCGATGATCGTCAGCGGCATCAGGAGCGGGATGAAGACCGGCAGCATCGCGTGCGTGGCATCGCGTCCCGTACCGAAGTTGAGCTTCATCGCCGCCGGGTCCACCTGCCCCGTGACGGAGATCGCGCCGCCCGCGAGGATCAGGCCGATCAGCATCGACCCGGAGTCGCCCATGAAGATCCGGGCGGGGTGCATGTTGTGCGGCAGGAAGCCCAGGCACATGCCCATCAGGATGGCGGCGAAGAGCGTGGCGGGCGCCGCGGCCTCGATGCCGTAGCCGTACCAGATCCGGTAGGCGTACATGAAGGACGCCGCCGAGGCGATGCAGACCATGCCCGCGGCGAGGCCGTCGAGGCCGTCCACGAAGTTCACGGCGTTGATGGTGATGACGACGAGCGCCACCGTGAGCAGGGTGCCCTGGCCCGAGGTGAGCGACACCGTGCCGACGCCCGGGACCGGGATCCAGAGGATCGTCAGACCCTGCATGACCATGACGCCGGCGGCGATCATCTGGCCACCGAGCTTGATCAGGGCGTCGATCTCGAACTTGTCGTCCAGGACGCCGATGAGCCAGATCAGCGCCGCCCCGGAGAGCAGCGCGCGCGGTTCGTTGGAGTTCTCGAAGACCGCGTTGAGGTTCGGCAGGTGGTCGGCGACCAGGAGGCCCGCGCACAGGCCGAAGAACATCGCGATGCCCCCGAGCCGGGGCGTGGGCTCCCTGTGCACGTCGCGGGCGCGGATCTCCGGCATGGCGCCGGCCACGATCGCGAACTTCCGCACCGGCCCGGTCAGCAGATAGGTCACCGCGGCCGTGATGCAGAGCGTCAGGAGATATTCACGCACGGGCTTCCCCACAGATATCGCTGGCCATCTCAGCCCCACAGCCTAGCTTTGCGCGCATACGGTTGGGGACTTACGGGTAGCGACGATGGTTGCACGAGTACGCGCGAGTCACCGACGCGCCTGCCCCGTCCTATGCCGGATACGGCGGAAATCGTCCCACCAGTTCGCGCACCTCTTCCCGTACGTCGGGCTCGTCGCGCACCGCCGAGGCCAGCAGGCCCGCGAGCCGCACCATCTCCTCGCCCGTCATGCCCTGGGTGGTGACGGCGGCGGTGCCGAGCCGCAGGCCACGGGTGTCGCCGTCCGGCAGGACGCAGGTGTCGAGGATGATCCCGGCCGCGGCGAGTCTGCCGCGGGCGTCCCGCGCGCCCACTCCCAGGGGCGACGGGTCGGCGAGGACGAGGTGGGTGTCCGTGCCGCCGGTGGCGATCGCGAACCCGGCGGCGGCGAGGCCGTCGGCCAGCGTCCGGGCGTTGGCGACCACCTGATGGGCGTACGCGGTGAAGGCCGGCGTGGACGCCTCCCCGAACGCGACGGCCTTGGCGGCGATCGTGTGCATCTGCGCGCCGCCCTGCGTGAACGGGAAGACCGCCCGGTCGATCCGCTCGGCGAGGTTCGCCCCGCACAGCAGGAGCCCGCCTCTGGGGCCGCGCAGGACCTTGTGCGTGGTCGCGCAGACCACGTCGGCGTACGGGACCGGGCTGGGCGCCGCTCCCCCGGCGATCAGGCCCATGGGGTGCGCCGCGTCCGCGATGAGGTACGCGCCGACGTCGTCGGCGATCTCGCGGAAGGCCGCGTAGTCGAGGTGGCGTGGGTAGGAGATGGAGCCGCAGACGATCGCCTTCGGGCGGTGGGCGCGGGCCAGGGCGCGCACCTCCTCGTGGTCGATGAGGCCGCTGTCGGCGTCGACGCCGTACCCGACGAAGTCGAACCACCGCCCCGAGAAGTTCGCGGGCGAGCCGTGCGTGAGGTGGCCGCCGTACGGCAGTCCCATCGCGAGGACCGTGTCGCCGGGCCGCAGCAGCGCGGCGTACGCGGCGAGGACCGCGGAGGAGCCGGAGTGCGCCTGCACGTTGGCGTGCTCGGCGCCGAAGAGGGATCGGGCGCGGTCGACGGCGATCCGCTCGGCGACGTCCACCAGCTCACAGCCGCCGTGGTGCCGGGCGCCCGGATAGCCCTCGGCGTACTTGTTGGCGAGCGGCGAGCCGAGGGCGGTGAGGACCGCGGGCGAGGTGAAGTTCTCGGCGGCGACGAGCTGGACCCCGTCGGCCTGCCGGGCGGCCTCCGCCACGAGGATCTCGGCCAGCTCGGGGTCCTGACGGCGCAGCGCGTCGAGATCGGTGTACGACGTCCCGCGGGAGGTGGGTGCGGTACTGACCGTGCTGAGCGACATCGTGGGCTCCGGGGCCTGGCAGGGGTGACCTCAGATCCAATGTAGGCCGCTACGTGTGCGCGGGCACCCCGGTCAGCGCCGTCACCACGGGGTCGAGCGCCTGGTTGATCTCGTCGCCCACCGAACGGAAGAACGGCAGGGGTGCTCCGTAGGGGTCGTAGACCTCGTCGGCCTCGACGTTCGGCGCGAGGAGCCAGCCGCGCAGCGCGGCGGCGGCGCGCACCAGGGCCCGCGCGCGCTCCACCACGCCGTTGCCGTCGGGCTCCGGCAGGGTCGTGGGGTCTATGGCCCGTACGAGGCGCGTGAACTCCTTCAGCGTGAAGGTGCGCAGGCCCGCCGAGTGGCCCATCGAGATGACCTGCGCCCGGTGGTCGCGGGTGGCGGTCAGGACCAGGTCGGCGCGGATGACGTGGTCGTCGAGGAGCTCGCGCCCCATGAAGCCGCTGGCGTCCGCGCCGAAGTCGGCGAGGACCGTCTCGGCGTTGGTCTCCATGGGCGCCCCCTCGTGGCCCCAGGTGCCCGCGCTTTCCACGATCAGCCCGCCGGTGAGCGGATCGCCGAGGCGGTAGGCCAGGGCATGCCTGGTCAGCCGCTCGGTGATCGGCGAACGGCAGACGTTGCCGGTGCTGACGTGGAGGATGCGGAAGGCGCCCGCAGAGCCCGGGAAGCCCGCTATGCCACGCCCCGTCTCAGGGGCTGTCAATTCGCCACCTCGAGGTCGGGTACCACCTTGCGCAGCTCGTCCGCGTCCAGGGCACCCGCGCGCAGCAGTACCGGCACCTTGCCCGTGACGTCGACGATGGAGGAGGGGACGATGCCGGGGGTCGGGCCGCCGTCGAGGTAGACCGAGACGGAGTCGCCCAGCATCTCCTGAGCGGCGTCGCAGTCCTCGGGGGCGGGGTGCCCGGTGAGGTTCGCGGAGGAGACGGCCATGGGGCCGACCTCGGTGAGCAGTTCGATGGCCACGGGGTGCAGCGGCATGCGGATGGCGACCGTGCCGCGGGTGTCGCCGAGGTCCCACTGGAGGGACGGCTGCTGCTTGGCGACCAGGGTCAGCGCGCCGGGCCAGAAGGCGTCGACGAGCTCCCAGGCCATCTCGGAGAAGTCGGTGACCAGGCCGTGCAGGGTGTTCGGCGAGCCGATGAGGACGGGGGTCGGCATGTTGCGGCCGCGGCCCTTGGCGTCGAGCAGGTCGCCGCACGCCTCGGGGCTGAAGGCGTCGGCACCGATGCCGTAGACGGTGTCGGTGGGCAGCACGACCAGCTCGCCACGGCGGACGGCGGACGCGGCCTCGCGCAGACCGGTCGTGCGGTCGGTCGCGTCATTGGTGTCGTATCGCCGTGCCATCTAGCGGGCCTCCTCGTACACGTACTGCTTCTTGGTCGTCACGGCATCGCCTTGCGGGCGGTCGCGAAGCGCGGCCGGTTGTTGAGGTCGGGGTGGTCGGCCGCGTCGGCCCAGCCCCGCATCTCGGTGAAGATCCAGGGGACCTGGCCGCCCTGGGTGTCCGCGTGCTCGATGACGACGACGCCGCCGGGGCGGAGCAGCCGGTGCGCGGTGCGCTCGATGCCGCGGATCAGGTCGAGGCCGTCCTCGCCGGAGAACAGGGCCAGGTCGGGGTCGTAGTCGCGGGCCTCGGGGGCGACGTACTCCCACTCGGTGAGCGGGATGTACGGCGGGTTGGAGACCACCAGGTCGACCTGGCCGTCCAGCTCGGGGAACGCGTCGCGGGCGTCGCCCTGGGACAGCTTGACCCTGGACCCCTCGACGTTCTTCCGCGTCCATTTCAGGGCGTCCTCGGACAGCTCCACGGCGTGCACGCGCGAGCGCGGCACCTCCTGGGCGAGGGCGAGCGCGATGGCGCCGGAGCCGGTGCACAGGTCGACGATGAGCGGTTCGACGACGTCCATGGCGCGGACCGCGTCTATCGCCCACCCCACGACCGACTCCGTCTCCGGACGCGGCACGAACACACCGGGGCCGACCTGGAGCTCCAGGTACCGGAAGTAGGCGCGTCCGGTGATGTGCTGGAGCGGCTCACGGGCCTCCCGGCGCGCGATCGTCTCCCAGTAGCGGGCGTCGAAGTCGGTGTCCTTGACGGAGTGCAGCTCGCCCCGCTTCACGCCGTGCACGAACGCGGCGAGCTCCTCGGCGTCGTTGCGCGGCGAGGGCACGCCGGCGTCGGCCAGCCGCTGGGTGGCCTGGGCCACTTCCGCGAGCAGCAGGTTCACGCTGGTCCTCCGGGGCTGCGGGAGATCGGGGCGTCGTACGGGTGATCGGGCGTCGTGCGGTGCGGCGGGATCAGGCCGCCGCGAGCTTGGCCGCGGAGTCCGCGTCCACGCAGGCCTGGATGACCGCGTCGAGGTCACCGTCCAGCACCTGGTCCAAGTTGTACGCCTTGAAGCCGACGCGGTGGTCCGAGATCCGGTTTTCCGGGAAGTTGTACGTCCGGATCTTCTCGGAGCGGTCGACCGTGCGGACCTGGCTGCGGCGGGCGTCCGCGGCCTTGCTCTCCGCCTCCTCCTGCGCCGCCGCGAGGAGCCTGGAGCGCAGGATACGCATGGCCTGCTCCTTGTTCTGGAGCTGGCTCTTCTCGTTCTGGCAGGAGGCGACGACGCCGGTGGGGACGTGCGTGATGCGCACCGCGGAGTCGGTGGTGTTGACGGACTGGCCGCCGGGGCCCGAGGAACGGTAGACGTCGATGCGCAGGTCATTGGCGTGGATCTCGACGTCGATCTCCTCGGCCTCGGGCGTCACCAGGACACCGGCCGCGGAGGTGTGGATGCGCCCCTGGGACTCGGTGGACGGCACACGCTGCACACGGTGCACGCCGCCCTCGTACTTCAGACGGGCCCACACGCCCTGGCCGGGCTCCGTGGCGCCCTGGCCGCCCTTGGTCTTCACGGCGACCTGGACGTCCTTGTAGCCGCCGAGCTCGGACTCGGTGGCGTCGATGATCTCGGTCTTCCAGCCGACGCGCTCCGCGTACCGCAGGTACATGCGCAGGAGGTCGCCCGCGAACAGGGCGGACTCGTCGCCGCCCGCGCCGGCCTTGACCTCCAGGATGACGTCCTTGTCGTCGGACGGGTCACGGGGCACCAGGAGCAGCCGCAGCTTCTCGGTGAGCTCCTCGCGCTGCCGCTCGAGGACCTTGACCTCGGCGGCGAAGTCCGGGTCGTCGGCGCTCAGCTCGCGGGCCGTCTCGATGTCGTCCCCGGTCTGCTTCCAGGAGCGGTACGTCCCGACGATCGGCGTCAGCTCGGCGTAGCGCTTGTTGAGCTTGCGCGCGTTGGCCTGGTCCGCGTGGACCGAAGGGTCGGCGAGCCTCTTCTCGAGATCGGCGTGTTCACCGATCAGTTCCTCGACCGCCTCGAACATCGGGGACTCCTGGTTTTCTCCGCGGGGTTTCACGCGAGTTGGCTGCGACTTGGCTGCGGGACGGCAAAAGCGCCGGTCCCGGCCACCCCCTCCCGGGAGCGGCCGATGACCGGCGCAGTGGCTCGCTACTTCTTGGCGGCGGCAGCCTTGCCGAAGCGGGCCTCGAAGCGGGCCACACGGCCACCGGTGTCGAGGATCTTCTGCTTGCCCGTGTAGAACGGGTGGCACTCGGAGCAGACCTCGGCACGGACGGTGCCGCTGGGGATCGTGCTGCGGGTGGTGAACTCCGCGCCGCAGGTGCAGCTGACCTGGGTCTCGAAGTACTCGGGGTGGATGTCGCGCTTCAAGGTGTCTCCTAGTTTCGGGAGGGCGCCGGGTCGTACGCGCGGATTGCTCGTACGTGAACCGGGGCCGACGTACCAGTCTGCCAGGACTGGTCGTATCTCCCAAAACGGGGGTGGGCCGGGATCTATTCCTGGAGCCGGCGGCCCGCCACCGTGACCGGCCGACGGGTCCGTCACGGTGACCGGCCGGCTACTCGCTGCTGACCACGTCACCCACGTCGCCCTTGTCACCCGCGGACTTCTCCGTGGCGGACCTGGGGATGGCCTTGTCGGCCTTCAGGGCGTCCCACACCTGCTGGTCGGCCTCTTCGAGGGGCAGGACGCGGTTGGGGTCGGCCGGGTCGTACTGGATGGGCATCGTGACCATCTTCATGTCGCCCGCGCCGATGCCCTTGAGGCCGCCCGCGAAGCCCACGAGGCTCTTGACGTCGTTCAGGTCGGAGTCGGTGGTGATGGCGCTGGTCGCGTCGTTCGCCAGGTCGTACAGCTTCTTGGGGTTGCTGAAGACCCCGACCTGCTTGACCTGGTCGAGCAGGGCCTTGATGAACGCCTGCTGGAGCTGGATGCGGCCCAGGTCGCTGCCGTCGCCGACGCCGTGCCGGGTGCGGACCAGGCCGAGCGCCTGCTCGCCGGTGAGCGTGTGCGTCCCCGCGTCCAGGTCGAGGTGGCTGTCCTTGTCCCGTATCGCCTTCTTGGTCGTGATGTCGACGCCGCCGAGCGTGTCGATGAGCTTCTTGAAGCCCGAGAAGTCGACTTCCAGGTAGTGGTCCATCCTGATGCCGGACATCTTCTCGACCGTCTTGACGGCGCATACGGGGCCGCCGACCTCGTAGGCCGTGTTGAACATCTGGCGCTGCGCGCCGGGCTCGGTCCCGCCGTCCTCGGTCGCGCAGTCGGGCCGCGATATCAGGGTGTCGCGGGGGATCGAGACGACACTGGCCTTCTTGTGGCCCTTGTACACGTGCACGATCATCGCGGTGTCCGAGCGGGCGGTGCCCTCGTCCTTGCCGTACTTGGCGTTGTCGCCGGAGCGCGAGTCGGAGCCGAGCACGAGGATGTCCTGGGAGCCGTTGTCGACGTCCGCGGGCCGGTCCTTGAGCGCGCTGTTGATGTCGACGCCCTTGAGGTTGCCGTTGAGCTTGAAGTACACGAAGCCGAGACCGGTGCCCCCGACGACGGCCACTCCCGCGGCGGTCCATGCCGTGACGACGAGCGCCTTCCTGCCCGTGCTGCGCGGCTTGCGGCGGCGGCCGCGCTTGCCACGCCTCGGCGCGTCGGCGGCCCTTCTCTCGTCGGTCATGCGCCCCTCAGTCCTCGTCGGTCGATTACCCCCTGCTTTCAGGGTCTGGCGTGGCTTTCCGTCACTTCTCAGACGTGAAATCCGAGAGAAGGGTTGCACGCCACCCTGTGTGCGCCCCGGGGTCCGGCCACTACACAGAGTTCGGGCCGTCCCCGATTTCTGGCCTCTCACCTGCGCTTTCACGCAGAGAAGCGCTACCGGCAGTGACCGTGAGAACGTACAGGGTGTGTGGTCAAGGTCTCGGCAAACGGAAGGGGCCGGTCCCGTCGGATGACGGGACCGGCCCCTTCCGGTCACTCTTCTCCAGGCTCGGACTTCAGGTCCGGACGGCGATCAGTCGTTGCCGTTGCCCGGCGCCGGCGTCGTCTTCTGGATCTGAAGCAGGAACTCGGCGTTCGACTTCGTCTGCTTCATCTTGTCCAGGAGCAGCTCGATCGCCTGCTGCTGGTCGAGCGCGTGCAGCACGCGGCGCAGCTTCCAGGTGATGGCGAGCTCGTCGCTGCCGAGCAGGATCTCTTCCTTGCGGGTGCTGGACGAGTCCACGTCCACCGCCGGGAAGATCCGCTTGTCGGAGAGCTTGCGGTCCAGCTTGAGTTCGAGGTTGCCGGTGCCCTTGAACTCCTCGAAGATCACCTCGTCCATGCGCGAGCCGGTGTCGACCAGCGCGGTGGCCATGATGGTCAGCGAGCCGCCGTCCTCGATGTTGCGCGCGGCACCGAAGAAGCGCTTCGGCGGGTACAGCGCGGTCGAGTCGACACCACCGGACAGGATGCGGCCGGAGGCCGGGGCCGCGAGGTTGTACGCACGGCCGAGGCGGGTGATCGAGTCGAGCAGCACGACGACGTCGTGGCCCAGCTCCACCAGGCGCTTGGCACGCTCGATGGCGAGCTCGGCGACCGTGGTGTGGTCCTCGGCGGGACGGTCGAAGGTCGAGGAGATGACCTCGCCCTTCACCGACCGCTGCATGTCGGTGACCTCTTCCGGACGCTCGTCGACCAGGACGACCATCAGGTGGCACTCGGGGTTGTTGACCGTGATCGCGTTGGCGATCGCCTGCATGATCATGGTCTTGCCGGTCTTCGGCGGGGCCACGATCAAACCGCGCTGGCCCTTACCGATGGGCGCCACGAGGTCGATGATGCGGGTGGTCAGCACGCCCGGGTCGGTCTCCAGGCGGAGCCGGTCCTGCGGGTACAGGGGCGTCAGCTTGCTGAACTCCGGTCGCCCGCGGCCGGATTCGGCCGCCATGCCGTTCGCCGAGTCCAGGCGCACGAGCGCGTTGAACTTCTCGCGGCGCTCGCCGTCCTTGGGCTGACGGACCGCACCGGTGACGTGGTCACCCTTGCGCAGGCCGTTCTTGCGGACCTGGGCGAGGGAGACGTACACGTCGTTGGGGCCGGGGAGGTAGCCCGACGTACGGATGAACGCGTAGTTGTCGAGGATGTCCAGGATGCCCGCGACGGGGATCAGGACGTCGTCCTCGGAGACCTGCGGCTCGTTGCCGAAGCCCTGCTCGTCGCGGCCACGACGCCCACGGCGGTCGCGGTAGCGCCCGCGGCGGCCGCGGCGGCCACCCTCGAAGTCGTCGTCGTCCTGCGGACCGTTGTCACGCTGACGGTCCTGGCGGTCCTGACGGTCCTGGCGCCCACCGCCCTGCTGGCGGTCCTGACGCTCCTGGCGGTCCTGACGGCCGCCGCCCTGCTGGTCGTCGCCCTTGTTGCCGCGGCGGTCGCGGTCACGGCCGCGGCCCTGGCGGTCACGGCGCTCACGGCGGCCGTCGGCGTCGCCACCGGCGTTGTCGCCGCCCTTGTCGCCGCCCTTGTCGTTCCTGGCCTCGGAGGCGTCGCCCTTGGCCTCGGCCTTGGGCTCGGTCCTCGCCTCGGCGGTGACGGTCTCGGGGCTGCCCGCGTCGGCCGTGGCGCGGCGCCGGCGGCGCTCACCGGCGGGCTGCTCGTCTCCCGCACGCTCGGCCTCACCGGCGCGGACGGGGCCACCGGCCGGCTGGCCGGGGATGTCGATCTGCTGCTGAGCGGCGGCCTTGCCGGCCTTGCCGCCATCCGCCTTGTCCGGCTTGCCCGCCTTGGCGGTGCTCTCCGCGGCGTCCTCGTCCGTACGGGTCTTCGAGGTGGCCCGGCGCTTGGGCTTGGTCTCGCCCGCCTCGGCGGCGGGCGCGGCGCTCTTCGCCGGGGCTCCGCCCCCGGCCTGCGCCTCCTTGATGACCTCGATCAGCTGGCTCTTGCGCATGCGCCCGGTGCCCTTGATTCCAAGGCCCGATGCGACCTGCTGCAGTTCCGCCAGCACCATGCCATCGAGGCCGGTGCCGCGGCGCCGCCGGGACCCGGCCGAAGCACCGGTGGCAGGCGCCGCGGAGGCGTCCGTGGCGGGCGTGTCGGCAGTCACGCCCATCAGATCGGTGGTGTCGCTCACGAAGGGTCCTTCCCTGGAGCGGACGTCGGCCTGTCTGGCTCGGCGACCGGTTGTGCTGTCCGGCGATCGGTCCTGGCTGTGTGCTGTGGACCGTGCCGTGGCGGTGGTCCGCCTAAGCGGCGGAAGAATTCATTGGTGATGGCGATTCCCGGCGCGGTGTCACTGAAGTGCGGTGTCACCCGGCTCGGTCACGCCGGTTCCGGAGCGTGCTCAGGACTGCTCAGCGCGGGGCACGAAGCAGTTTGGGAGGCTCCCGGAAGAATGGTTGTCCCGGACGGGGACACAAAGCACCTCGCCATGGTGAGGTCGGGTGCAGACTTGAGATTAACACTACCGGATCCAACAAACATTCCCCCTCTCGGAATCGGGACACCCCGAAACCCTGTATTCACTGCCTCACGGCGCAAGCGGCAGCACACTCGCCCCGGCGGCGTCGAGTTCCAGACGGTTGGCCGCCCAGCCCTCTCCCGCCAGGCGCGCGACCTTGTCGGCCGCACTCTCTTCGGCCAGCGCGAGGACCGTGGGGCCCGCGCCGGAGATCACCGCGGGCACGCCGTCGGCGCGCAGCCGCTCCACCAGGGCGGTGCTCTCCGGCATGGCCGGGGCACGGTACTCCTGGTGCAGTCGGTCCTCGGTGGCGGGGAGCAGCAGCTCGGGGCGCCTGGTCAGGGCCTCTACGAGCAGGGCCGCCCGGCCCGCGTTGGTGGCCGCGTCGACGTGCGGGACGGTGTGCGGGAGCAGTCCGCGCGCCGTCTCGGTGAGGACGGGCTTCCCTGGTACGAAAACCACCGGAACGATGGAACCGGCCGGTTCCATCCTGATCGCGCGGGCCGCTCCCCCGTCCATCCAGGACAGGGTGAATCCGCCGAGCAGACACGCGGCGACGTTGTCGGGGTGGCCCTCGATCTCGGTGGCGAGTTCGAGCAGGGCCGTGTCGTCCAGCCTGGCTTCGCCGCCTATCGTCACGGCGCGCGCGGCGACGATGCCGGCGCAGATGGCGGCGGAGGACGAGCCGAGCCCCCGGCCGTGCGGGATGCGGTTGGCGCAGACGATCTCCAGGCCGCGCGGCTGCCCGCCCAGCAGGTCGAAGGCGGTGCGCAGGGACCGTACGAGCAGGTGGGACTCGTCGCGCGGCAGGGTGTCGCTGCCCTCCCCCGCGATGTCGATGTTCAAGCCGGAGTCGGCCACCCGGACGACCACGTCGTCGTACAGACCCAGCGACAGGCCCAGGGCGTCGAAGCCCGGACCGAGGTTGGCGCTGGTGGCGGGGACGCGCACCCGGACGGCGGCGGCGCGGAACGCTGGACCGGCCATCGCTCGATGACTCTCCTTGAGCTGCGTGTTTTTCAGGCTGCGTAGTTTGCTACGTGCCACATTTTGTTACGTGCCACATATACAGAACACCCGGAGGCCGCGCACAACGGCGGCGCCCCGACCCGCACAACGGCGGCACCGCGGCATATGCGGCGGGGTGGGTTCGGTACAGCCTATCGAAGGAAGGTTCTGTGGCGACATAGGGCGCACAGGAGGCGCACGATGCGTGTCGTGGGCCCCCCGTGCCACCCCCGTGACGGTTACGCCAGGCCGAGGCGCTCGGCGGCGGCGGCCGAGTCGACCGGGACGGTGACCGGCTGCGGAGCACCGGCGACGGCCCAGTCGGGGTCCTTGAGGCCGTTGCCCGTGACCGTGCAGACGATCCTCTGCCCCTTGTCGACCTTGCCCTGCTCGACGGCCTTCAGCAGACCGGCGACCGAGGCGGCCGACGCGGGCTCCACGAAGACGCCCTCCTGCGAGGCCAACAGCTTGTAGGCGCGCAGGATCTCACGGTCCGTCACCTCGTCGATGAAGCCGCCGGACTCGTCGCGCGCGTCGAGCGCGTGCTGCCAGGACGCGGGGTTGCCGATGCGAATCGCGGTGGCGATCGTCGAGGGGTCCTTGACGATCTCGCCGCGCACGATGGGCGCGGAACCGGAGGCCTGGAAGCCCCACATCCGGGGGGTGCGCGTCGACACGGAGTCGGCGGCGTACTCCTTGTAGCCCTTCCAGTACGCGGTGATGTTGCCCGCGTTGCCGACGGGAAGGACGTGGATGTCGGGGGCGTCGCCGAGGGCGTCCACGATCTCGAACGAGGCGGTCTTCTGGCCCTCGATGCGGAACGGGTTGACCGAATTGACCAGCGCCACCGGGTAGTTCTCGGAGAGGGCGCGGGCCAGGTTCAGGCAGTCGTCGAAGTTGCCGTCGACCTGGAGGATCTTCGAGCCGTAGACCAGCGCCTGGCCCATCTTGCCGAGCGCGATCTTGCCCTGCGGCACCAGGACCGCGCAGACCATGCCCGCGCGCACGGCGTAGGCGGCCGCGGAGGCCGACGTGTTGCCGGTGGAGGCGCAGATGACCGCCTTCGCGCCCTCCTCCTTGGCCTTGGTGATGGCCATGGTCATGCCGCGGTCCTTGAAGGACCCCGTGGGGTTGGCGCCCTCGACCTTGAGGTGGACCTCGCAGCCGGTGCGCTCGGAGAGCACCTGCGCGGGCACGAGCGGTGTGCCGCCCTCGCCAAGCGTCACGACCGGCGTGGTGGCCGAGACCGGAAGCCGGTCCCGGTACTCCTCGATGATTCCGCGCCACTGGTGGGTCATTACTGCCTACTCCCCTTCAACCCGCATGATGCTGGCGACACCACGCACGGTGTCGAGTCTGCGCAGCGCGTCGACGGTGCCGGTGAGGGCGGCGTCGGGCGCGCGATGGGTGACGACGACGAGGGAGGCCTCGCCGTCCTTGCCCGTCTGACGGACCGTATCGATCGATACGCCGTGCTCGGCGAAGACCGTCGCGACCTGGGCGAGCACGCCCGGCTTGTCGGCCACGTCGAGGCTGATGTGATAGCGCGTGACGACCTCGCCCATGGAACCCACGGGCAGTTGCGTGTACGCGGACTCGCCGGGTCCGGTGGACTCGGCGAGCTTGTTGCGGCAGACGGCGACGAGGTCGCCGAGGACGGCCGAAGCGGTGGGCGAGCCACCGGCGCCGGGCCCGTAGAACATGAGCTGCCCGGCGGCCTCGGCCTCGACGAAGACGGCGTTGTAGGCCTCGCGCACGGACGCCAGCGGATGGCTGAGCGGAATCATCGCGGGGTGCACGCGCGCGGTGACGGACCCGCCGTCGGCCGCCCGTTCGCAAATGGCAAGGAGCTTGATGGTGCACCCCATCCGTTTCGCGGAGGCGAAGTCGGCGGCGGTCACCTCGGTCATGCCCTCGCGGTACACGTCGTCGAGGCGCACGCGCGTGTGGAAGGCGATCCCGGCGAGGATGGCGGCCTTGGCCGCGGCGTCGAAGCCCTCGACGTCGGCGGTGGGGTCGGCCTCGGCATAACCGAGCGCGGTGGCCTCGTCGAGGGCTTCCTGGTAGCCGGCCCCCGTCGTGTCCATGGCGTCGAGGATGAAGTTGGTCGTCCCGTTCACGATCCCGAGTACGCGGTTGACCTTGTCCCCGGCCATCGACTCGCGCAGCGGCCGGATGAGCGGGATGGCACCGGCGACGGCGGCCTCGTAGTACAGGTCACGGCCGTGCTCGACGGCGGCGGCGTGCAGCGCGGCGCCGTCCTGCGCGATCAGCGCCTTGTTCGCCGAGACGACGGAGGCGCCGTGCTCGAAGGCGGTCGTGATCAGCGCGCGGGCGGGCTCGATGCCCCCGATGACCTCCACCACGACGTCGATGTCCCCGCGCTTGACGAGCGCGGTGGCGTCGGTGGTGACGAGTGAGGGATCGATTCCCTCACGCACCCTGGAGGGGCGTCGGACGGCGACCCCGGCGAGCTCCACCGGGGCGCCGATCCTCGCTGTGAGGTCGTCGGCGTGCGTCGTCATGATGCGCGCCACCTCTGAGCCGACGACCCCACAGCCCAGCAGCGCCACCTTCAGCGGACGCGTACGCATCATCCGACCTCACTTCTCATACATCTACGATGGGACCAGTCTCACCCACCGGAATGGACTTTCAGACCATTGTCCGAATCATGAGACATGGATTTCATTATCCGATGCCACACGGCACCGGAGCCAGAACCTTCATGCGGCACCGGGGCCAGCACCTTGATGTCACCCGACGTCGAGACGCAGCAGGTCCTCCTCCGTCTCGCGGCGGACGATCACCCGCGCGGCGCCGTCGTTCACGGCGACGACCGGCGGGCGGAGCGCGTGGTTGTAGTTGCTCGCCATCGAGCGGCAGTACGCACCGGTGGCGGGCACGGCGATCAGATCTCCGGGCGCCAGGTCCGCCGGCAGGAAGGCGTCGCGTACGACGATGTCACCACTCTCGCAGTGCTTGCCCACCACGCGCACCAGCATGGGCTCGGCGTCGGAGGAGCGGGAGACCAGGGCGACGGTGTACTCGGCGTCGTACAGCGCGGTACGGATGTTGTCGGACATGCCGCCGTCGACGGAGACGTAGGTCCGCAGCCCTTCGAGGGGCTTGACGGTCCCGACCTCGTACAGCGTGAAGGCGGTGGGCCCGACGATGGCGCGCCCCGGCTCGACGGAGATACGAGGCGTACGGAGATCGGCGGCGGCGCACTCCCGCGTGACGATCTCGTTCAGCGCCTTGGCGATCTCGTGCGGCTCGCGGGGGTCGTCGTCGGAGGTGTACGCGATGCCGAGGCCGCCGCCGAGGTCGATCTCGGGCAGCTCGACGCCGTGCTCGTCGCGCACCTCGGCCAGCAACTGCACGACGCGCCGGGCGGACACCTCGAACCCGGCCATGTCGAAGATCTGCGACCCGATGTGCGAGTGAATGCCGATGAGCTCAAGACCGTCCAGCTTCAGGGCCCTCCGCACGGCCTCGGCGGCCTGCCCGCCGGCCAGCGCGATCCCGAACTTCTGGTCCTCGTGCGCGGTGGCGATGAACTCGTGGGTGTGCGCCTCGACGCCCACGGTCACGCGGATCTGCACGGGCTGACGCTTGCCGAGCCGCTCGGCGATGTGCGAGACGCGGGCGATCTCCTGGAAGGAGTCGAGCACGATGCGCCCGACTCCGGCTTCGACGGCGCGCTCGATCTCGGCCGGGGTCTTGTTGTTCCCGTGGAAGGCGATGCGCTCGGCGGGCATGCCGGCGGCGAGGGCGGTGGTGAGCTCCCCGCCGCTGCACACATCGAGGTTGAGCCCCTCCTCGTGCAGCCACCGCACGACGGCCCGGGACAGGAAGGCCTTACCGGCGTAGAAGACATCGGCCTCACTGCCGAAGGCGTCGCGCCAGGCCCGGCAGCGGGCGCGGAAGTCGGCCTCGTCGACGAAGTACGCCGGCGTACCGAACTCCTCGGCGAGCCGCGTCACCTCGATCCCGCCCGTGCTGACGACACCCTCGGCGCCACGGGCGACCGTACGGGACCAGACCTTGGGGTCCAGGGCGTTGAGATCGGCGGGCGGCGCGCTGTAGTGCCCCTCGGGCAGCACGTCGGCGTGGCGGGGTCCGGCGGGGTGTGCGGAACGGCTCATGACTCGCGTGTCTCGTCTCTCACGGGGTGGCACCCGCCTCTCGGGGGTGTCACAGGTATTCGGGTGCGCTGATGCCGAGCAGGGACAGGCCACCGGCGAGCACCGTCCCGGCGGCTTCGGCGAGCGCGAGCCGGGCGCGGTGGGCGGCCACGGGTTTCTCCTCACCGCGCGGCAGGACGACGTGCTGATACGCGAGCAGTGCGTCAGCGACCACGACAAGCTGCCGGGCCACCCGATCAGGCGCCCGGTGCCGCGCGGCGGCGGCGAGGACGGGGGGGTAGCCCGCCAGGGCGGTCAGTAGGGGGGCGGGGTGCGGGGTGGGGAGTGGGGGTGTGCCGCTGGGGCTGGGGTCGCCGGGGGCGGGGTGCGGGTCACCGGGGCTGGGGTCGCCGGGGGCGGGGGTGAAGCCGAGGGCGGTGGCGTTGCGGGTGAGGGCGCGGCAGCGGGCGTGGGCGTACTGGACGCGGAAGAGGGGGTTGCCCTCCCGCTGCACGAGGTGCTCGTCGCCGCCGTGCTCGGGGGCGATGCGGGCGCGGTCGTGCGGGGCGGGGTGCAGCAGGGCCCAGCGGGCGGCGTCACGGCCGAGCCGGAGGGGGTCGCCGGGGGCGGGGACGGGCCGCAGGGTGACCTGGGCCGACTGAACGGCCGGCTGGAGCTGGGGGGTGGGCGAGGCGGCCGGGGGGCGGCCGGGGGCGTCGGCGCGCACCCCGAGGACGTCCACCCACGCCGCCTCGGGCGCGGCGTCGCACGTGACGCGGACGGGGATGCCTTGGCTGCGCAGAATCCGCCGGGCACTGTCGGCGACGACGAGGGCGCGGACTTCGTGCGGTACGTGGATGTGGACGAGCTGCCCGGAGTCGCGGGGGGCGTGCCCGTAGCGGAGGCCGCTCTCGCTGATCTCCCGCACGAGGGCTTCGGAGGGCGCACCGGCGAGCGTGACGTTGAGGAAGCCGGGCCCAGTGACGTCGACCCCGGCGATGCCCGGCTGGGCGGCGATCCACGGCGACAACGCTTCGGCCACGTCCCGGGGCCGCATCCCCGCATCGCGGGCGACCCGCAGGGCAACGCTGGTGGCGTAGTCCCCGCACCCACCTGGCCGAGGCCGCTCGACCCGCACACTCCCGACATCCTCCGGCACGCGCACCCTGAGCTCCCCGGCATCAACGGCGGCACGCATGGCGCGCAGCACGGTGCGGGAGAGCTCGACGGGGGTCACGGGCCAAGCGTATGGGAGGAGGGGGGTGGGTCCGCGAATTGGTTTAGGACCGGGTCCGGGATGTGGACGGGGCGGACGGGAAGCGGACCGGATGTGGACGAACCCATTGGCCGACGAACACCCAACCCCGGCCCCCACCGCGACGACCCCCGACCCACGACCCCCGACCCACGCCAAGACGAGGTACACACATCCGCATCCCACAAAAATCCCGCCCGCCGCCCAGCGAGACGCTCGTGACCTGGGGTTCCCTGACGACGGTCCGGGACTTTCCCGCAATCCACCGCTGACCGACCGACGACGGGGGCGAGCGAGGCGGATCACCCCCGGGCACTGGCCCGGTCAGCCACCGGCCTGAGCGGCACGTTCCGCACGATCCGCACGCTCGGCGGGCTCGGCACACTCGGCGCGCTCAGCAAGTTCCACTTCAGCCTCGGCCCCGGCCTCGCTGGCCTTGCCGACTCCCCCGCGCCCACGCCCGAGCTCGACCAACTGTCGTACGACCGCCACGAGTTCGTTCGGCTCGAAGGGCTTGGCGAGGAAGGCGTCGACACCCACCTCAAGCCCGTTCTCCACCTCGTACTGAGTACAGGCGCTGATGACGACGATGGGCAGATGCCGCGTGCGGGCATCGGAACGAAGAAGGGCGGCGGTCCGCAGCCCATCGAGCCGGGGCATGACGACATCGAGAGTGACGAGGTCGGGCTGCACCTGCTGCACGACGTCAAGGCACTCGGCACCGTCAGCCGCGGTCACGACCTCGAAGCCCTCCAGCTCGAGATTGACCCTGATCAGTTGCCGAATGACCTTGTTGTCGTCCACAACAAGCACTCGGCCGGGCATGCCTGGCACAACTCGAGAGTAGGTCCGCCCGCACCACCGCGTCCCGGTTTTCCCTACTTCCCACGCCGGAGGGCACCCGCCGAAGCCCCGCCGCGTGGCCCACGGCTCACGGAAATACCTGTTCACGAGAGGCTCCGGAGAACTGGTAGGGTTCTACCCATCGCCGCGCAGCGGATCGATACGCCCCCGTAGCTCAGGGGATAGAGCAACGGCCTCCGGAGCCGTGTGCGCAGGTTCGAATCCTGCCGGGGGCACCTTGCATGAGGTGCCCAAAGACCCCGTCACCAGCGGAAACGCTGAGGCCGGGGTCTTCGCGTATGTGCAGGCGGATGCAGCCCGGAGCGACCGTATGTCGGCGTCTGTGGACGAGGCGTGGACGGGATCTTGGGGCATCGCCGCAGGTGAGTCACGCTCGCGGCGGTCGGTCTGGTCAAGCAGCCGTCTGCCAGACACGAACCTGCGGTGTCAGAGGCGTGCGCTTGGATGAGCGGGTGACCGTTCAAGACGTTGCTCGGCAGCTGCCCGAGATAGCCGTCCTCCGTGAGCATTGCCGTTCCATGGCCACTGTGGAGGCGGTCCTGAGCCCTGAGTGGGCCGACCGGTACCACTCCTTCAACGACCACTGGTCCGAGAAGGAATCGATGGCCTCGATGCGCAACGGATCGGGTGACGAGTACTCCATCGTTTTCTCGGCCGCGGGCGCCTACATCCGTGGATTCGATCATGAATCGCCCATGAGCCCCTATGCAGAGGACGGGCCATGGCCGGGAGTGCTCGACGAAGTACCGGATGCCTTCCGGCCGTGCGTCGAGGAGCCCGCGTTCTCGGATGAGGACGGAATGCCTGTTGTCACTGCGTGCATATGGCGAGAGACGGGAGACGATGCCTGGAAAACAGGGACGATCGACTTCCCTGAGCGAGCAACGGACGATCCGGACGGCGCCGGGTACCTCTTCCAACTTCTGATCGATCGCTCACCGGAGGCGTTCCAGCGGTGGGCCGAGGACTACTACGAAGTCCCCGTCGACCTGGAGGCCGTTCGTCACGTCTTCTCCTCGCGTCCTCTGACCGAAGAGGTGGTAAGCGCGTTGAACTCAGAAATCGCTCTGGCAGATCTCGTAGAGGACATAGCGGAGATCGGCTATCTGACGAGCTGAGATAGCCAGCAATGACGAGGCCCCTGGACGCGATGCCAGGGGCCTCGGATGCGGGCAAGCGTGTCACTCGTACTCGCGAAGCAAGTCCTCGATACGCCGGTTGGCGACGTCCTGCCGTCCGTCGAGGCACTTCGCGTAGCGGGTCAGAAGGACCTCCACACTGTTGCCTGCGCGCTCGGCCACCTCGGTGGGGTCAACGCCGGCGTTGAGCCACGTCGACAGCGCCGAGTGACGGAGGTCGTACGGCCGACTCGCGAGCGGCGAGGACGCGGCGGCCGGCGGGAGCGCGAGGAGCCGCGCCTCCTGCCACACGCGGTAGTAGGTCGAGGACGGAACGACCGAACCCTTCTCGCTGAAGAACAGCCGTCCGTCGTCAGCCGTACCAAAGGTGGCCAGATGCTCGCGGAGCACGGCGACGAGGTGAGGCGGGATCGGCACCCGCCTCACGTCCTCGGTCGGTCGGTTCTTCAGCCCGCGGTCGTCATGGGTCTCCCCCGAGTCGGTCCACTGCTTGCCGACCGACGGGCGGGTCCGGTGGAGCAGGGCCGAGCCCCAACCCCGTTCGGGAAGGATCAGGTCCGTCTCGACGAGGCCAACCGCTTCCGCCGGCCGGAGACCGCCGAAGTACATGGCGGCGAACAGACCCACGAGACGACGGCCGCGGGCACGCCGGTATCCGCCCACATAGGAGACGGCCGCCAGGAGGTTGCGAGCCTGCTCCGGGTTGGCGACGACGCGCGGGTCCACCTGGTTGGACACCTTCGGTTTCTGCCAGCGGACCGCCGTGACGGGGTTCTCCCGCAGCTCCCCCAGGTCGACCGCGTAGTTCGCGGCGTTGACCAGCGTCCGACGCTTACGCCGCACGGTTTCCGCCGCGGCTGCCGTGCCGTCGAGCTTGAGTTTCAGCGAGTCGAGGACCGCGCGGGCCGTGGCGGGCTCAGCGAGGTCGGCGAGCGGTCGAGAGGCCTTGGACACCCAGTGGAGAACGTTCCGCACGTCGTCCGGGACTTCCCGATCGTCGGGCCCCGGCAAGACGAAGGCCCAGTTGCGGAGCGCCTTGCGGATCGCCTCATCGGACGGACGTCCGGCGCGGTCGTCGAGGAGCTCCACCGTCACGCTGGTGAGCGATTCGTTGATGCCGTCCCGTGTGTTGGGGGCGGCATGAGGCCACTTCATGGCGAGGTACCTGAGGGCGAAGGCGTACCACGACACGGCCGACTTCTTCTCTTCCATCGAGGCCGGAAGGCCCGACTCAGTGTCGAACTCCTCGCCATCGCGCATCGCCCGCATCAGCTTCGTGCGGTAGTGGTCGGCGAGCGCCTTGGTGCGGAAGGACTCGGAGAAGACATTGCCGACCACGGACCAGCGGACGCCGTACGAAGGCGTTTTGGTGTCCCGTTTTCGGACGCCCCAGACCTTCACGTCGAGGGACTTCACGCCGCCGCCTCCATTTGTCGCAGCCACGTGGCGAAGTCGCTCCGCCAGATCCGGAGCTCTCCGTTGGGGAGCTTGAACGCCTCAGGCCCCAACCCCAGCTCCCGCCAGCGGTAGAAGGTCCGTCGAGAGACACCACCCAGTTCGTCGAGCACCTGGCGGACAGTCATCAGCTCGTCGTGGCGGTGGTCCATGTCGGTTCTCCTTCCGTTCCGATGGCAGGTTCGAGAGACGCGGTGAGCCAGCTCTCCGCAGCACTGAGGCCGGTGCCGGCGAACACCCAGTGGGCGAGGACGAGCGTGCTGTCGCCGTCCTGCGGGACGGGCGGAGCCGTCTGGGCCCGTCGCCAGTCGGCGCGGGCGGTGCGGAGAGCGCCGAGGGTGGTGGAGTAGCGGCGGGACTTGGTGGAGAAGTGGCCGCGGAAGCCGAGCATGTGAGCCCAGGCACGCAGGCGGAGGTGTTCGAGGTCCTTGCGTGCTCCGAGGGCCCAAGCGGTTCGGATCAGGCGGCGGGCGTGCTCGCTGATGTCGAGCTGGGCCAGCTCGGCGGCAAACTTCAGCGGCCGGTCCAGAGCTCCCGTCGCGGTCTCGGCGCCCTTGGTGGCGTACTTGGCGATGTAGGCCGCTACGGCCCGCTCGGTCAGCTCCTGGCCGCCAGCGAAGTCAGCCGAGCGGATCGTACGGACGTCGAGCTGACGCCCGAAAGCGAAGGTGTGGGACCGGCCGTCGACGACCGGCCCGTCGACGCGTGCGGCGGTCGCGGCCGCGTGGATGGCGTCGGTAAGTAACTCGGCGGTGGCCCAGCCGGGCGGCGGGGTGTCGCCGCTTTCCGGGCCATCGAGGCGGATGACCGCGTGGAAGTGGACGGCCCCGCGCTTTTGGTACTCGGCGACCTTGGCGAAGGAAATACGCGCGTGGTCCTTGAAGGTGCGCTGGGTGAGACCGGCGCGCTTGGCGACCTCCCGGCGGAGGTAGATCGAGAAGCGCCGCCACAGGGCCCCGGCATGCGCGTTCCAGAGCACAACCGCCTCGTAGTCGTAGCGGTCCGGATCGAGGGGGGTGCCGAGGGCGTCGTCGTCCTGGTCGTGGTGGGTGCCGCAGCGGCAGGGGCGGCCGTCAGTGCGGCGGTTGTGGACCGGGCCGAAGCCCGGGGCGGTGAAGGTGGCGAAGACACGCGGGTGCGTGGCGACCTGGCCGGGGGTGCCCTTGCCGCCGCGCAGTCCGGCGGTGATCAGGTGGTAGGTGTCACGGCGGTAGACCTCGGCACAGGCCGCGCACCGGGTGGCCCGGCGGTTGTTGCAGCGGACCAGGAGATGACCGGCGGGCAGGGCGGCCGAGTCGAGGTGGTGCAGGACGCTGCCGATCTCGCCCGTACGGGTGTCGACGTCGTATTCGGTGCGGTGGCCGTCGAGGCGGACGGGGTGGGTGCAGCCGCCCAGGCCGGAGAGTTGGCGGGCCAGTTCGGGCAGGGTGCCGAGGGAGGCCAGCGTGGAGAGTTCCGCCAGCGGGGGCGGAGTCTGCCGGGTGATGATGGGACTTCCTTTCGACTGTTTCGGCGGTGGGAAGGGACGGCCCCGGGGCGGCGGGATGCTTGGCGGCTTGTTGCCGCCCCGGTGGCCGGTCAGCGCCTGGTGGCGCCGGTGACGAGGGAGCGCAGGACCACGGCGGCGATGGCCACGGACACGGCCGTGACGGCGACCGCGGCCAGGAGCGCGGTGAGGACGACGCCGACGACGACCACCGCGGCGACCGCACCCACATAGGGGGTGAGCGGGCGGCCGGCGGACGGCACCGGAGCCTGCACCTGGTGCTGCGCGGTGACGGCCGTGGGCGCGTGCGGGGATTCGGGCAACTGCGGGCGGAACAACACGGCGTACCTCCTGGTCACTTGTCGGTGCCGTCGACGACGTCGACCCCGGTGCGGGTGCCGGTCTCGATGGCGGGGGCGAGGAAGGTGTGCGAGAGCCAGAAGCCGAACAGGGCGATCACGACGGCGACCCAGAGGCGGACACCGAGGAACTTGATCGCGGCCCAGGCGACGACGCCCAGGACGAAGACGAGCGGGAGCGAGACGGTCATGGCGTTCTCCTCAGCGGATCAGCGGACGCGGCAGCGGTGGGTGCGGGCGGCCAGCTCGGCGGCGGTGCGGCTGTCGTAGTCGGCGGAGAAGCCACAGCGCGGAGCCGTGCACACGGCGGCGTGCTTCTCACGGCCCCGGCCGTCGTAGTACGTGCCGACCTGGACGGGGCCGATGCGGACGACACGGCGGAAACGCGGGTTGGCGGGCATCAGGGCAGCTCCTTCGAGTCGGGGTGGTTCTCGCCGGTGAAGTCGGCGACGTGGTCGAGCAGCCACTGCCGGATCTCCTCGCCCTCGTACTCGTCGGCGGTGATGATCACGGGTTCGGCGATGAGCATTGCTTCGGTGAGGCGGTTCTGGCGGGTCAGCTCGGCGGCGCGGTTGAGGGCGCGGCGCGTGGACGGACGCATGGGCGGAAGTACTCCCGGTTCAGGTGAGTTGGGCGGCGATGGCTTCGGCGAGCGGTAGGGGGACGCCGAGTCGAGCGCGAAGGGTCAGGGTGTCGATGGGGGTTCCGGTCCGGGCGCGGTGGTCGTCGGCGACCTTGCGGGCGTGGGTGACGAGGGCCGGCGGAACGGGAGTGGCGGGCGACGGAGCAGGTTCGGGTGCCGCTTCGACGGCGGGCAGCTCAGGCTTCGGAGCCGGAGCCGGAGCCGGGGCCGCTTCAGGCTCTGCGGTCGAGCCGTGGACGAGGAGCGTGCCGCCGAGGAAGGCGACCGCGGGCCATCCGGCGACGAGGATCCGCAGCCAGGCCGGTACGGCGCCCGGGTCGAGCAGGCCGGCCGTGGCGATGTTGGCGCCGAGCGACGCGGTCAGCGCGACGAGGAACCAGCACCACCCGGCCGCCTTCGACCCACCAGAGCGCAGTCGTCGCCAGGCCGCCACCAACAGCAGGTCGACGGAGACCGGGTAGGCCCACGCCTTCCAGCCGTCCTGTCCGGCGGCTGCGGCCAGGTCGTGCAGGTGGGCGAAGGACAGCGCGGCGGCGATCAGGGCTTGGACGAGTACGGCGTCGAGGCGGACGGGCAGGGAACGCACGGCGCCACTCCTTCCGGTTACGGGCATGGCGGGGTAGGGACTTGGCGCGGTACGGCCACGCCGGCCGATGGGTTGCGTACGGCTACTCGGTCACCGGGCGGGGAACGGTCGCCGTCCCCGACGCCTCTACGGGCACGGGCGGGACGTACGACCGGAAGGGCGTGAGCGCCGGTATGTCCGGGGCGAGGTGCGCCGATTCCCGGCAGGTGGCCGCAGCGTCGGCGAGGGACAAGTACGGGGTGCGGATGCGGGACCAGCCGCCGGAGGTGTCGCCGACGACGGCGAGGCCGGGCAGTTCGGGGGCGATGGAACAGGCAGCGTCGACCGCTTCGGGCGCGATGTCGCCGAGCGCCATCTTGGCGGAGGCTTCGTCGTTCACGCGGTGACAGACCCGCCCGGTGAGCTGGGCCCGGAGCATGGTCGCGCCCTTGCCGAGTTCGGCGCCGAAGCGCTGTCCGCACACTTCGAGGTAGATGCCGGCCGCGCGGCCGAGCTGGGCGAGGCGGATGAGCTGGGTGACCATCTCGTCCCGTCGTTCCTCGTCCTTGCGGGTGGCGACGAGGAAGAGTTCCGCCACCTCGTCGACGAACAGCACGATGGGAACGGGACGTTCACCGTCGGGCAGGCCCCAGATGTCCGAGGTGATCTCCTCGTCCCGGGTGCCGGGCGCGATGCCTTGCCGGGCCTTGATCAGGTCGTATCGATCCTCCATTTCCTTGACCAGGACCGGCAGCAGCTCGGCCGCCTCGTCCGGGTCGGTCGCCAGCGCGGAGAGCCGCGAGGCGAAGGGCGCCAGCTCGACACCGCGCTTGCAGTCGATGCCGACGAGGGCAACGGGTTGCGCCGCGAGGCTGGTGATGAGGTGGCGCAGGTACATGGACTTGCCGGACAGCGTTGCGCCGAGGACGAGTTCATGCGGTACGGCACGGTAGTCGCGGACGAACGCGGTCGCGTCCTCCCGCAGGGCCACCGGCACCCGCAGAAGCCCACTGTCGACGCGGCGCGGCATGCGCACCTTGCGTAAGACGTCGTAGCCGACGAGCCGGAGTTCGACGACACCGGGCTTGACGTCCCGCACGTACACGGCGTGAACACCCCAGGCGTGCCGGAGCCGTTCGGCCGAGGCGGCCACGTCCGCCGGTTCCTGCCCGGGGGCGAGCCGCAGCCTTACGCGGAGGCCCGTCGAGTTGGGCCGGATCACTCCGCGGCGCGGGGGAACCGGCCGAATCTCCCGCCGAGTGGTGGCCCGGACGGCCAGCGCCCGCCAGCGGGACGGCTCGACGGTCAGCCCACACGCGTCCATGGTCGAGGAGTACGAGGCCACCAGCCGGGCCACCGAGAGCGGCAGCCCGACCGTGGACCAGTACGCTGCCGGGTGGGCGTGCCGGGCGTAGGCCGCGCCGCCTATCGCAGCGAGCGGTCCGCCCAGTTCGGCCAACGTCACCAGGTCGGTCACGTCGATCAGCCCGCCTGAGCCATCTGGAACGCGCCGGCCATGACGGCCGTGGCGCGGTAGGCGATGCCGTGACGCTCCCGCCCGTTGAACACGCTCTGCCAGGGCCGGGCGACGAGCCCCGGCAGCGAGACCGGGGCACCGACGGTCAGGCCGTCCGTCACACCGCTCTCGGGGATGGTGACCTGGATCAGCGACGACTCACCCTCGTCGATGTAGACGACGCCGATGGTCATCAGCGCCTCACCGCTCACGGCGTCCTTGGCGATCTCGCCGGTCTGCCGGTCGCGCACCTTCGGCGCCGGCGCTTCGGTGAGCAGGATCGTGGCGGTCGAGGCATCAACACGGATCACACGCACAGAGGTTTCTCCTTCTGAGTCGATCAACTCGCCACCTGACAAGTTGACTTAGCAAGTTCGAAGTTAAGGATGCCAAGTTGACTTGTCAAGCTTGATTCACAAGTGATTTGAGGCCCCGTCAGGTGGCTCAGTTCAGGCGGTAGGTGTCTTCCAGTTCATGCCCGTCGGCGGGAAGCAGCACGTCAGTGACTTGCAGTGCCCGCCCGGAGGCATCGCAGGCGATGACGAGGACGCTCAGGACAGGGACATCATCAGGCAGTCCCCCGAGCAACTCGGCTTCAGCGGCATCGGCCAAACGTGCGGACACCCGCTCCGTCACGTGGTCGAAGCGGACCTTCTTGCGCGCCTCCAAGTGCTCGCGCACGCCGGAGGTCAGCGCGTCCTCGTCAGCCAGGTCGGTACCGTCGACAAGGTCGGCAGGGAAGTACGACGAGGTCAGCTCGACCGGTTCGCCGTCCTCTTCCACCACGAACCGGCGCCTGAGCACCTTGGCCCCCTTGGGCAGCCCCAGAGCCGAGGCCACGCGCGCCGGCACGGCCACTTGACCGACGTCGACCAGGCGCCCAGGGGTCCGCGACTCATCGCGCGCCAGAGCTTCGAGCCCGCGTCGATCCTTCTCTTCGACGACCGCAGGGCGCCCGCGCACGATCGTTCCGTACCCCTGCCGAGACTCCAGCCAGCCGTCCCGCTTCAGCAGCTCCAAGGCCCGCACGACCGTGGGGCGGGACATCCCGAACGACTGCACCAGCTGGTTCTCGCTGGGGACCCGCGTGCCAGGCGCGTACGTCCCGTCCTCAATGCGACGTTGAATCGTCTGCGCGAGGCGCACGTACTTGGGTGCCTCCACTTCATACGCCATGAACGCCGCCGCCTGTCAGGATTGGCCAAGTCAACCGGTCAACCAGACTAGCGACATTCCTACTGTGACAGTAGAAGCAGGGCATCCCTCCCTCAGGAAGGCCAGGCATCGGCCACCACGAAGGAGACCACCGTTCCACCGAAGCGACTGGGCCCGGAGTGCCACGACTCGGCGATGGAGTCGACGAGGAGCAGCCCGCGCCCGTGCGCGTCATTGGCGTCCGGCCGGCGAAGACGCACGCTCGCCGGGAATCCGGGGTTGTGCACCTCCACACGGAGTGAGGTTCCCTCCCGGAACCACTCCACGCGTACGACCCATCCCTCGTCCGACCGCCCGTAGAGGATCGCGTTGGTGACCAGTTCCGAAATCATCAGCGTGCAGTCGTCGACCGAACAGGCCGGGTTGTAGGGGGCGATGAACTTCCGGAACCAGCGCCGGGCCCGCGGTACGGACTCCGCAGTGGGGTGCAAGTTCATCGCTCCCAATCGCGGCGAGTCCTCGCAGGGATAGCGGTCGATCGTGTAGGTCATCCGCGCTCACTCCTTGCCGCTGCCGTCGCAGTCGAGGCAGCGCCGCTTCGATGTGGCACGGGTGCGGTCGTTGGCCGTCGAGAGCGCCAGCGCCGTACGGGAGCCGACGCGCTTCCATCCGCGCCCTCTGCATCCCCGGCAGTTGCTGAGCGTCCCCTCGTCCGGCCGCTGACTCGTCACGCCATGCCCCCTCTCCTCCAAGTGGCCTTAGCCACTTTGTGGATAGTGGCATTGGCCACTCTGGGTATGCAAGCGGTTCAGCGGAACCACCGCTCACTTCAGGTCAGCGGGTAACCCTGCTCGAAGGCCCAGCGGTGCGGCGGATAGGTGGCTTCGGCGAACTCCAGCGGCCGGTCCTGGAGGTCGTAGACGACGTGGTGGACGATCAGCACCGCCGACCCCGGGGCGAGGCGGAGTTCCTCCGCTTCCTCGTCCGTGGCCTGCCGCGCACACATGCGGTCCTCGGCGTAACTCCCCTGTCGACCGGTCATGTTCTCGACGTACATAAGAGTCCCCTCCTGGATGCGCTCGGCATCCAGGAGCTTGGGCGCCCGCTGGCCGACGTCCGGCGCGAACCACGAGGTGGACAGGTTGATCGGCCCATCCTGGTTGTTCGTCACGCGACGCCGGTGGACAGCCCGGCGGTCCTTGACCAGCCCCAGCGCTTCGGCCACATGGTCCGGCGCATCCAGCCAGCCGGCCGACGTGATCACCGCGTATTCACCGGCGGTGTAGATCTTGCCCGTCTGCCGTGCCCGTCCGTACAACTCCCTTGCACGTCGGTTCACTTCGAGGCTGCGCACGTAGGTACCCGAACCCTGACGCTTCTCGACCAGGCCCTGATGACTCAGTGCCTCCAGGGACCGGGCGGCCGTCGGCCGGGAAACGGACCAGTCGGCCGCCAGCTGCCGCTCCGAAGGAACCTCGTCCCCCGGCCGCAGATCACCACGCAGGATCTGGTCACGGATGTAATGAGCGATCTGGAGATACTTCGGCTGAGTCTCCTCGATCTGCGGCATGTCCCCTCCTGGGTCGACAAGTGGCTATAGCCTCTGGCCACTATAGGGTGAGTGGTCAACCCCGGAACCCGTAGGCTGAAGGCATGACGCGGTTGATCGTCGCAGCGGGAGGCGGAGGCGACACGGTCGCCGCCGCGATGCTTGACGCGGGTCTCTACGGCGAAGAGGACCGGGCGGTGATCCTCACGTACGCGTGGGACCGCCTGCTGATCGACCCGGTACCGGGACCGCGGGGAGCCGACAACTTCACCGGCCTTCTCCCGATGACTCCCGCTGTACGGCGGGTACCAGCAGAGGCTCGCCCTGTCGCTCCAGCAGGCTCGACCCTCCCCAGACTCGCGGCAGAGCTCCCACACACCTTCGCCCTGCTCGACCCGCACCACGGCGTGGAAGGCGTCACCCACCAACTCGAAGAACTCATCAGCCACTTGTCCCCCACGTCGATCGATCTCCTGGACGTGGGCGGCGACATCCTGGCCCGGGGCGACGAGCCCACGCTGAAAAGCCCCCTGGCCGACGCGCTCACCCTCGCGGCATGCTGCCAGGTCAACACCCCCGTCCGGCTCCTGGTCGCTGGCCCCGGGCTCGACGGCGAACTCCCCCCAGACGACTTCCGCGACCTACTCGGCCCCCTCGTCCACACCTTCACCGCAGCAGATGTGGACAGACTCGGCCCGGTCCTGGACTGGCACCCCTCCGAAGCGACCGGGATGCTCGCAGCCACCGCCCGAGGTGTCCGCGGAACCTGCGAGATCCGAGACGCCGGCCTGCCCGTCCACCTCACGGACGAGAGCCCGACGGTCCACGAAGTCGACCTGGACGACGCTGTCAGCCGCAACCAGCTCGCCCGCGCCATCATGACGACCGAGACACTCGACGAGGTCGAGGCCCACAGCCGCGAGGTCTGCGGCTACTCGGAAATCGACTACGAACGCAACAAGGCCACATGGCTCAAGGACCAGCCGCCGGCGGACCTGAACCCGGACACCGTCCTGGCCCAACTCGCAGTGTTCGAGGCGGAAGCCACCAGCCGCGGAATGACCCACACGACGTTCCGCCGCATCACCGAAGCCCTCAATTACAGCGGCACCCAACGCGAGAGCCTGCGTGAACTGCTGATCAGTAACCGTCCGGAGCAGTACGAGGCACCCTTGTGGCGCATGGCCAACTGAGCTGAGTAACAACCTTCTTTACGGGTTCAAGGCGGCTCGCTTCGCTCACCGCGCGGCGGCGGGCGCTGCGCGGGCCGCCGCTCCTGCCTCCGTCCCGCTCCGGCCCGCGCTTCGCCCGCCGCCGCTACGTTCCACAGCACCGAGCTGTAAGCACATGCACCGTCCCTCCTTGGGGCTCCGCCCCAAACCCCGGCCCTCCCTTTGGGGAGGCAGGGCGCATGTGCACACAGTGCGGATTTCGTCGGGGTGGACGGTGGGTGAGTCGCGGGCCACTCCCCATCGGCCGGCCACCCGGAGGGCATACCCAGAACCTCCGAGGGGCGCCAAGGCCAAGCCCAAAGGGTCACGTCGTGAGCCTTGGCGCCCCTCGGAGAACCCGGGTGTGGCAGAGCTGCCCGACCGACGGGGAGCACCCCGCTCAGGAACGCTGTGAGACCAGGCGTAGCTGGCACTGCCACTGTCGTGCGCGGCACAACGGCTGACCGTACAGGTGAGATCCCGTAGATTTAGCCCAGTTTCCAGGTCGCCTGCCACTCCGCAGGCGATGACGTAACGCTAGGAACGTGGTTCAGTGACCGAAGACGAGATGCGTTCAGCCGCGCGCTACCTGCGCACGTCGTTGGACGTCCCCCTGAGCCTGAGCGAGCTCGAGAACTACCTCGCCAGGGGCGCTGACCTGCTGCGCGGATCGGTCGACCAGGCGGACTTCAAGGCCTACATCTTCCCGCTGATGTTCTTCAAGCGGATCAGCGACGTTTACCTCGAGGAGTACGCCGCAGCCCTCGACGAGTCCGACGGCGACCACGAGTATGCCTCCTTCGCCGAAAACCACCGTTTCACTATCCCCGACGCATGCCTGTGGGACGACGTGCGGGAGCGCACCGAGAACATCGGACAGGCCCTGCAGACCGCGTTCCGCGAGATCGAGAGGGCCAATCCCGACACGCTCTATGGCATCTTCGGCAACGCCGGGTGGACCAATAAGGACAAGCTCTCCGACGCCAAGCTCGCCGATCTGATTGAGCACTTCTCTACCCGTACGCTGTCCAACGCGGCCGTGGCGCCGGACGTGTTCGGCAATGCTTACGAGTATCTGATTAAACGGTTTGCTGACCAGTCCAACAAGAAGGCCGGCGAGTACTACACTCCCCGTTCCGTGGTTGGCCTGCTGGTCAATATCCTCGACCCGGGCGAAGGCGAGACGATCTACGACCCTGCTTGCGGGACAGGCGGCATGCTTATCGAGGTCATCCAACACATCAAGGCAGCCGGCGGCAGCCCCAAGACCCTCTGGGGCAAGCTCTACGGCCAAGAGAAGGTCCTGGCCACTTCTGCGATCGCACGCATGAACCTCCTGCTGCACGGCGTGGAGGATTTTAACATCGCTCGCGAGGACACCTTGCGAGCCCCGGCCTTCTACACCGGAAACCACCTGGCCAAGTTCGACTGCGTCATCGCCAACCCACCTTTTTCGCTTGAAAAATGGGGCGAAACCGAGTGGACCTCAGACCCCTGGGGGCGAAACCTCCTTGGCGGGGTCCCGCCGAAGAAATATGCCGACTGGGCCTGGGTGCAACACATGATCACCTCCGCCAGCCCTAAGACGGGGCGCGTCGCGGTTGTGCTGCCCCAGGGCGCGCTGATCCGACAGCAGGGAGCCGAAGCCAAGATTCGCTCCCACATCCTGAAGTCCGACGTCGTCGACGCCGTCATCAGCCTAGCCCCGAAACTGTTCTATGGCACCGGCCTGGCCGCGTGCGTACTGACCCTCAAGCTCAACAAAGAGCCCCGGGAGCAGGGCAAGGTCCTGTTCATCAACGCCGAAGATTTGCACAAGAAGGGCCGCAATCAGAACACACTCGAGCCCCAGCACGCTGACGAGATCCTGGCCGCCTACGAGCTCTACCGCGACCGCGAAGGACGCTCCCGCGTCGTCGACCTCCATGAGATCAAGGCCAACGACTACAACCTCAACAGCCACCTGTACGTCGCTCCCTCTGACGACGGTGTGAAGATCACGCTTGCCGAGGCTCTGGCCAACCTTGAAGCCGCTCAGGTAAGGGCTCATCAGACGAGTGCGGCCCTGGAGGTCGAGCTGGCCAAGTGGGGTCTGGGCCAGGACCAGATCAAGGAGGTAGGCGCATGAGAGTCCGCATCACCCAGCAGGAGCTGGAGTCCTATCTGTGGGGTGCCGCGACGGTACTGCGTGGACTCATTGACGCTGGCGACTACAAGCAGTACATCTTCCCGCTCGTCTTCCTCAAGCGGATTAGCGACGTGTATGACGAAGAGCACGCTGCCGCGATGGAGACCTACGACGACGAAGAACTCGCCAACCTGCCGGAGAACCACCGCTTCGTCGTCCCCAACGGCTGCCACTGGGACGACATCCGCGAGACCAGCATCAACATCGGCACAACGCTCCTGAAAGCGATGCGCGCGATCGAGTCCGCCAACCCCGATACCCTGCCTGGCGTGTTCGGCGACGGCGACTGGGGCAACAAGAATCTCCTGCCTGACTCCACCCTGAGCGACCTCATCGAGCACTTCTCCACCAAGACGCTCTCCATCGCGGCCCTGCCTGAAGACGAGCTCGGCAACGGGTACGAGTACCTCATCAAGAAGTTCGCCGACGACTCCGGCCACACCGCCCAGGAGTTCTACACCAACCGCACCCTGGTGCACCTGATGACGCTCATGCTTGAGCCTCAGCCCGGGGAGTCGGTCTACGACCCGACCTGCGGCACGGGCGGAATGCTCATCTCCACCGCCGCAGAGGTCAAGCGCCAGGGCAAGGAGTGGCGAAACTTGCGCTTGTACGGGCAGGAGCTCAACTACGGGACCTCCGCCATCGCCCGCATGAACCTGTTCCTGCACGGCATCACCGACAGCCGCATCGCGCACGGCGACACGCTCAGCAAGCCTGCCTTCCTCGACGCCCAAGGCGGCCTGCAGACCTTCGACGTCGTCCTGGCCAACCCGCCCTACTCCATCAAGGCATGGAACCGTGATGCGTTCACCAAGGACCCTTACGGACGCAGCGATTGGGGTGTACCGCCCCAGAACGCCGCGGACTACGCCTTCATCCAACACATCGCCAAGAGCCTCGACACAAAGACCGGGCGCGCTGCGATTTTGCTGCCCCACGGTGTCCTGCACCGAGTAGCTGAAGCACGCGTGCGCCAGGCAATGATTGAGTCCGATCTGGTTGAAGCCGTCATCGGTCTCGCGCATGGCCTCTTCTACAACTCTGGGATGGAGGCGATTATCCTCGTACTCAACCGCAACAAGCCCGTAATGCGGCAGCGCAAGGTGTTGTTTGTCGACGCCAAGAGGGAGTATTACCGAAGCGGAGCACAATCATTCCTCGGAGAGGGACATCAGAAGAAAATTCTGGAGGCCTACCGAGCGTTCAGAGATTCGCCGGGGTTTACTGCGGTTGCAAGTCTTGACGAGATTGCGGCGAAGCGGAACACCCTCTCAATTGCCGCGCATGTAGTCGGAGATGGGCGTGAAATCCTCGGAGGAACCACTGAGAGTATTACGGTAGCTACTGAGGCATGGCGACTCACTACGGCAGCAACCGAAAGCGCGATCAGTGAGGTTTTGGAGAAGATTTCTACTGGGGTGACCGAGTGACTTTGCTTCTGGACAAGCCCTCCTGGAAGCGCGTCCGACTTGGCGACGTGGTCAGGCGCTCTCGTAAGCAGGTCGACCCGCTCGAAGCTGGCACCGATCGCTACGTCGCTGGGGGACACATCGATAGCGACGCGGTCACCGTTGAGCGCTGGGGTGACCCGAGTGATGGGCAGATGGGTTCGACCTTCCGATACGCATTTGAGCCCGGGCAGATTCTCTTCGTATCTGCTCGGCCGTATCTACGGAAGATGGGAGTCGTCAACTTCTCGGGAGTGGTCGCTGATAAGACGTACGTTCTCGACGCAGTACCCGAGAATGGGCTGCTTCAAGAGTTTCTTCCTTTCATCCTCTCTTCTGATCGATTTGTCGATTACGCAACGTCGGAGGCGACGGGGTCAATGAACCCCCGACTTCTGTGGGGTCCTTTCCAGAGGTATGAGTTCGACCTCCCGTCCCTCGATGAGCAAGAGCGAATCGCTGACCTGCTCTGGGCCATCGAGCGCCACCGCCAAGCGGTCACAGGATTGGATGATCCCTTGTTGAGTTGCCAAGCGCCCCTACTGGAGGTGGAGGCTGAGTCGTACCTGACTGTCGACGACGTCGTGCTTACAGCCCGGAGCGGAGCAACGCCCTCGCGGTCGAACAAAGAGTTCTACGGTGGGGACATCCCGTGGCTCAAGTCCGGGGAAGTAGTCGGCGATGCTATTTCGACAACGGAAGAGTTCATCACTGAGGCCGGCCTTGCGGGCTCATCCACGTGGCTCGTGCCGGAGGGCGCAGTTGTCGTTGCAATGTATGGCGACGGTAAGACTAGGGGGCAGGTCGGGCGTCTAGCAGCCCCGATGAGCACAAACCAGGCAGTTCTTGCACTCGTTGCCGATGCATCCAAGGCTGATCCTGATTTTCTCTATTACTGGCTGCGCTCTCGGCAGGAGGAACTTCGAGGGAAGGGCGCGGGCGCCGCACAGAAGAACCTCTCGAAACAGCTTGTTGTAACAGAGCCGTTCCCGGATCTCCCGGTAGCCGAACAAGCAGCCGCAGTCGAACAGGTCATTGAAATTGACCGGGTCCGGAACCGGGTCATTGATGAATCCAAGGCACTCAGCACGCTGCGTTCTTCAGTACTAGCAGAGATCTTCGGAGGCAACTGATGGCTCGGTTCAACGAAGCCAACTCGGTGCGTGATTTCGTTCGAGATAGAGTGGCCTCGCAGGGTATTCGGTTCGTCCCAGGCGTCGAGCTCCCGCGTACCGCGGGCGAGGTGATACTGGAGGACGCGGTAAAGGCTGCGCTCGTGCGACTTAACCCGGAAATCGCCGCAGCCCAAGACAAGGCCGACGAGGTCATCTACGCCCTACGCGCGAATTTAATCTCTGCCCGCACGACCCCGCACCCGGTTGTGCTGAACGAAGCGTTCATGGCGTGGCTGACCGGACAGAAGTCGATGCCCTTTGGCCCCAGCGGCGAGCACACCACGGTTCGGCTAATCGACTTTGACGACCCGTCGGCGAACGAGTGGGTGATCTCTACGGAGGTCACCATGCGGCAGGGCAGGGTCGAGAAGAGGTTCGACCTGGTGCTGTGGTGCAACGGTTTCCCGCTTGTCGTTGGTGAGGCCAAGTCGCCCACGCGGCCGGCCTACACGTGGATCGACGGCGCCGCCCAGATCCACGACGACTATGAGCAGAGCGTTCCGGCGTTCTTCGTGCCGAATGTGTTCTCCTTCGCCAGTGAGGGCAAGGAATTCCGATACGGCACCGTGGGCATGCCCGTGGAGCTGTGGGGGCCCTGGCGGGATGAGACTAAGGAGAACGACGTCCCGGCCAAGCAGGGCCTGGCTGTCGTGCGCGAGGCTGTCAAGGGGGTGCTCGATCCGGCCACGGTGCTGGACTTCATGCGGTTCTTCACGCTGTTCGCCACCGATTCCAAACACCGCAAGATCAAGCTGGTTGCCCGCTTCCAGCAGCTGCAGGCGACCAACCTTATCGTCGAGCGCGTCCTGGGGGGCACCGAGAAGCAGGGCCTGATCTGGCATTTCCAGGGCTCGGGCAAGTCCCTGCTAATGGTTTTTTCCTCGCTCAAGCTGCGCGCCATGGCACGCTTGGCCAGCCCGACGATTCTGATCGTGGTCGACCGCATCGACCTTGACACCCAGATCACCGGGACCTTCAACGCTTCGGACGTGCCGGGCCTGGTATCCACCGACTCCCGTGAGCATCTGCAGGAGCTCCTGACCGCGGGCGCCCGGAAGATCATCATCACGACGATACACAAGTTCGGCGAAGCCGATGGCCTCCTGGATCCGCGCCGGAACATCATCGTGATGGTTGACGAGGCCCACCGCTCCCAGGAAGGTGACTACGGTGCCAAAATGCGCGCAGCTCTGCCCAACGCGTTTCTGTTCGGCCTGACCGGTACCCCGATCAACAAGCGTGACCGCAACACCTTCAGGTGGTTCGGTTCGGCCAACGACGAAGGTGGCTACTTGTCGCGGTACTCCTTCCACGACTCCATCCGCGACGGCGCGACCTTGCCATTGCACTTCGAGCCGAGGCTGTCGAGCATCCTGATCGACCAGGACGCCGTCGACGAGGCCTTCGACGAGCTAGCACAGACCAACGACCTGGGCGAGAACGAGAAGATCAAGCTGTCCAAAAAGGCGGCCTCGATCGAGGTTCTCATCAAGGCTCCCGAGCGTATCCGACAGATCGCTGAGGACATCGCGCAGCACTTCACCACGAAGGTGGAACCGGAGGGATTCAAGGCGCAGGTTGTGGCCTACGACAAGACCTCCTGCGTGGCCTATAAGGACGAGCTTGACAAGATCCTGGACCCGGATGCCTCCACGATCGTGATGTCCAAGACTCGCACAGACCCAGCTGACTGGACCAAGTGGACCCCGGATGCCAGCGAACAGGAACGTATTTTGGCCCGGTTCAACGACCCGGCCGACCCGCTTAAGATCCTGATCGTCACGGCCAAACTTCTGACCGGATTCGACGCCCCGATTCTGCAGTGTCAATACCTGGACAAGCCTCTCAAGGACCACACTCTACTGCAGGCCATCTGCCGTACGAATCGCGTCTACCCGCCGAACAAGACCTATGGTCTGGTTGTCGACTACCTGGGCCTGTTTGACGACGTCGCTAAGTCCCTCGCCTTCGACGAGGCGTCGGTGAAGAACGTCATCTCCAATATCGAACGACTCAAAGCCCAGCTGGAGCCGGCCATGAAGGCCGCCCTAGCCTTCTTCCCCGGTGTGGATCGCAGTGTGGGTGGATATGAGGGGCTGATCCAGGCGCAGTCCGCAATCGCGGACAAGGAGATCAAGGACGCCTTCGGCCTGGCCTACAGCACCGCCTCTCAGCTATGGGAGACCCTCAGCCCCGACCCGATGTTGAGCGAGTACCGCGACGACTACCGGTGGCTGACCGATGTGTATCAGTCGGTGCGCCCCTCGGACATCTCCGGCCGACTGGTCTGGCATGCCTTGGGTGCCAAGACCATCAAGCTGATAAACGAGCACGTCCAGGTCGAGGTCCCCGATAGTAGCGAGACCATCGTCCTGGACGCGACCACGATCGAAGACCTAATGCGTACCGGGAATATCGACCAGGTCGACCCGGAAAATGTCGAGAAGTTCATCACCGGGCGCATCGCCCGGCACCTGAACAACCCGAAGTTCGTCGCCTTGGGACAGCGTCTGAACGACCTGCGCGTGAAGTATGCCGACGCCCAGCAGGCCAGCTTGGATTTCCTGCGCGACCTACTCAGGCTCGCTCGCGACACCGTGGCAGCCGAGAAGGAGATCGCCGACGTCCCCCGTGAGGAAAGAGGCAAGGCCGCCTTGACCGAACTGTTCGAGGCCCTCAGGGCTGACCAGACCCCGGCCATCGTGGAGAACATCGTGGCCCGGATCGACGAGGTCGTGCGCGCGGTGCGGTTCGAAGGATGGCAGGGCACTCGGGCTGGCGACCAGGAAGTGCGCCAAGCCCTACGTAAGACGCTGTACGTGCAGTTCAAGATCCGCAACGACGGTGTCTTCCAGCAGGCCCTGGAGTACATCCGCGAGTACTACTGATATGCAGTGGCCTGCTCCAGGGTGTTCAGGGCTCGCCGGGCTCAGCGACAGTACAAGCAATGAGGTACAGCAGCTTGCGTCACCTGCGAGTCACTTCCAGGAGCAACGCTGACTGTGCTGCATGTGGACCAGCCGTGGACGGCTTGCCCGGCAGCGTCCGCTGATAGCACCGTGACCAGGAGCAAGAGCAATCATGTGAGCGGCCTCCGGAGCCGTGTGCGCAGGTTCGAATCCTGCCGGGGGCACCTTGTATGAGGTGCCCGAAGACCCCGCCATCAGCGGTTTCGCTGAGGACGGGGTCTTGGCGTATGTGGGGGTAGATGCGAACGTCGCGTGACCCGCCGCTCTTCTCGGCGCCCTCACTGTGGGTCAGCGGTTCCCCGCTTCCCGTTCTGCCATCCTCTGGAATTCGCCCAAGTCGTAGTTGGCCAGCGTCTTGTCCAGGTTTGTCAGTGCTCCCAGGTGTTCCACGAAGCCCCGCGGGTCGTATTCGATTTGCAGGGTCACTCGGCTTTCCGTGTCGCTGAGGCGGTGGAACGTGACCACGCCCGCGTGGTGGACCCCCTCCGTCGTGCGCCACGCGATGCGTTCCCGGGGAATCACCTCGGTCAGTTCCGCCACGAACTCCTTGTCCGCCCCGGGAAGTGACACCTGCCATGCGAAGGTCGACTCGTCCACGCGCTGCACGTGCTTCACGTGGCTCAGGAAAGCCGGCCAGCGTTCCACGTTCTCCCACAGGGACCAACTCACCGCCACGGGTGCCTTGATGTCCACGGCTTCCAGCAGTGAGGACGACATCACGTCTCTCCCTTCGTTTCGTTGTTCGTTGGCTTTGCTCAGTCGGTGCTTCGTTGGCCGGGTACCCCCGGGGCCGGAGTTCATCGGTGCGTCCGCCACTGGCCGTGCCGTGCGCGTCACAAAACTGCCCCGTGGCCCCCTGCGTCCGGCATGCTGGCCAGGTCAGGCCGTCGGTCGGCGGCGGCTGCCGTAATGGAAGGAGGGCGCGCTCGTGGGCGACTGGATACGTTGCAACCACCCCGCACCCGATGCCGGGACCCGTCTGCTCGTCTACCCTCACGCCGGCGGTTCCGTCAGCGCCTATCACGGGCTCTCGGCTGCCGTGTCGGGGATCGTCGAGCCGCTGGTCGTGCAGTATCCGGGCCGGCAGGACCGGTACGGCGAGCCGTTCGCCGCGGGGGCGGACGAGATCGTCGACGCCGTGCTCGACGAGTTGCCTGGGGGGCCCGACGCCCAGCCGACCGCCCTGTTCGGGCACAGCATGGGGGCGCTCCTCGCGTTCGAGACCGCGCGGCGCATGGAGGCCGCGGGGCAGCCGCCCGTGGCGCTGATCGTGTCCGGGCGCATGGCGCCCTCGCTGCCGCGCATGGCGGCGGGCAAGAAGCGGGTGCGCGACATGACCGACGACGAGCTCGTCGCGGACATGCGCAAGCTCTCCGGCACCGCCGAGGAGCTCTTCGCCTCCCCCGAGCTGCTCTCCCTCTTCCTGCCTCCGATGCGGGCCGACTATCAGATCGTGGACGAGTATGTGTACCGCGGCGGGGAGCCGCTCCGGTGTCCTCTCGTCGTGCTCACCGGCGACAGCGATCCGCGCGTCACCGTCGAGGGCGCACGGGCCTGGGAGAGCGAGACCCGGGGCGGGTTCTCCTGCCATGTCCTGGCCGGGGGGCACTTCTTCCTCGACGCGCACATGCCGTACGTCGCCGGAGTCATCGCCTCCGCGATCCCCGGCCGTAGGGCGGCCGTCACCACTTTCTGACCGCCTCCCCTGTTCCGCCCGCTCTCCGTCTACTCCGCCTCGAGCTCCGCCAGCAAGGCGTCCAGCGAGTCCTCCGCCGCGTCCTGCTCCCTGGAAGCGACAATGCGCTTCGCCAGTTCCTGGAGGGGCAGCTCCTCCAGGAACACGGTGATCGGCACGTCGATGGCGAAGTCGTCCCGCAGCCTGCCGACCAGGTGGACCGCGGTGAGCGAGTCGCCGCCCGCCGCGAAGTACGTGGTGTCGGGGCCCACCGGGCCTTCCAGGCCCAGGGCCTCCGCGAGCAGCGCCACGACGCCGGCCGTCAGATCGGGGTCGTCGTCGGTGGTGGTGGCGGCTGCCGGGGCCGTCTCCAGTTGGGTCGGCTGGGTCGGCGTGTGCGTCAGCGTCAGTGCGCCGAAGCTCTCCCCCGCGAACGGGTACGTCGGCAGGCTCACCCGGCGGCCCTCGCCCTCGCCCGGGTTTTCCGGCCACGGGGCCGAGCCGCCCTTCAGCCACAGTTCCCCGAGGCCGCGCAGGCTGTCCAGGTCCGGGCCCTCGCCGCCGTCGCTCCACGCCTGGCCCTCCGCCAGCGCGGTCAGGCGGTCGGCCGCCTCCGCCGGGTCCGACGCCAGGACGTAGGCGCGTACGTCCATGGGGGTGCGGCCCATGCGCAGGGTGTACGCGGTGTCCGCCAGGGAGGGGGCCTCCGGAGCCCGCAGCGCCTTCGCGAGGCGTGCCGCCAGCGCCCTCAAGGCCGTCTCCGTACGGGCCGACAGGGGCAGGATCTCGGCGCCGGCAGTCGGCGTCGCCGTCGCCCTCGCCGACAGCGAACGTGTGGGCGCCTCCTCCAGGACCACGTGGACGTTCGTACCGCCGATGCCCAGTGAGCTCACTCCCGCGCGGCGCGGGCCCTCGGGCGGGAGCGGCCACGGGGTCGCGCGGTCCACCACGTGGAACGGCGAGGCGTCCAGGCTCAGGTCGGGATGCGGGCGCGAGACGTTGACCGTGGGGGCCAGCGTGGCGTGCTCCAGCATCAGGACCGCCTTGATGAGCGACGCCACTCCCGCCGCCGCGTCGAGGTGACCGATGTTCGACTTGACCGAGCCGATGCCCGTGCCCGCGGGTGGGGCCGACGCGAACGCCGCTGTCGCCGCCGCCAGTTCGATGCGGTCGCCCAGTTCCGTCGCCGTGCCGTGCGTCTCCACGTACTGGGCCGCGGACGGGGCGAGGCCCGCCGCCGCCCATGCCTCGACGATCGCCGCCGTCTGCTGTTCGACGCCGGGCGCGGTGAAACCGACCTTCGTTGCGCCGTCGTTGGTCAGCGCGCTGCCGCGTACGACCGCGCGGATCGGGTCGCCGTCGGCCAGCGCGTCGGAGAGGCGGCGCAACACGACCACGCCCACGCCGCTGCCGGGCACGGTGCCGCCCGCCCGCTCGTCGAAGGGGCGGCAGCGGCCGTCCGCCGAGAAGATGCCGCCCGTGTGGTGGACGTAGCCCTGCCTGCGGATCGTGTCGATGCTGACGCCGCCCGCGAGCGCGGTGTCACACTCGCCGAGGAGCAGCGCCTGCGCGGCGAGGTGGACTGCGGTGAGCGAGGTCGAGCAGGCCGTCTGGACGGTCAGGCTCGGTCCCTCCAGGCCCAGGCGGTAGGAGATCCAGGGGGCGAGGAACTCGCGGTCGGTCAGGATGCGGATCTGCATCGCGCCGATGGACGCGGCGAGGCGGCGGTCCGTGTGCGCGGCCAGCATGTGCTCGGTGGGGCTGCCGCCGACGTACACGCCGGTACGGACGGGCACCGCGAGCGGGTCGTGGCCCGCGTCCTCCAGCGCGGCCCAGGCGGTCTCCAGGAGGACGCGGTGCTGGGGGTCGAGGGCGGCGGCCTCCGTGCGGTTGAAGCCGAACAGTTCGGCGTCGAAGCGGTCCGCGTCGGCGAGGTATCCCTTGGCGGGGACGTGCTGGGCGCCGCGCAGCTCCGCGGGGTCCGCGCCGTCGGCCAGGAGTTCGGCCTCGGTGAAGTCGGTGATGGTGCAGACGCCGTCGCGGAGGTTCGCCCAGTACGCGTCCAGGTCGGGGGCGCCGGGGAACCGGCCGCTCATCCCGACGACCGCGATCGCCGAGTCGTGTCCGGGATCGGCGTCGAGGCCTTCGGCCGGGTCGGACGCGGGGTCCCGGGGTGCTGGGTCGGTCATCGTGACGTGCCCTTTCTGGAGCGGAGCCGTTGTGCGGCGGCGTTCTGTCGTGCGCGGCGGTCGCCGCCCCTGCGTTCGGCCGCCGTGGTGGTGGCGGGCTCGCCCGCGGTGGCGGGCGTTCCGTCCGGGGCCGGGTCCTGGGTGCGGTCCCGGGCACGGTCGAGGTGGGCCGCGATGGCGGCCACCGTGGGGTGGCGGAACAGGTCGACCATGGTGAGGTCGGGGACGGAGGGGACGGAGGGGACGGAGGGGACGGAGGGGACGGAGGGGACGGAGGGGACGGAGGGGACGGAGGGGACGGAGGGGACGGAGGGGACGGAGGGGACGGAGGGGACGGAGGGGACTGTGGGGGCGGACGGGGCGCGCCCGTTCTCCGGCTCCTGACGGCCGCCCCCCGACTCGGACAGGGTCGCCGGAGCCGAGTCCCGCAGGGTTGCCGGGGCCGAGTCCGGCAGGGCGGCCGGGGCCGAGTCGCCTGGTGTGGCTCCCGGGCCCGGTTTCCGCAAGGCGTCCAGGACGTTCAGCAGGCGGACCGAATTGCCGCCCAGGTCGAAGAAGTTGTCGTGGACGCCGACCCTGTCCAGGGTCAGGACGCGGGCCCAGATGTCCGCGACGTGACGTTCCGTCGCCGTGCCCGGGGCCGTGTACGAGCGGCCCGCCTCCTGGCGCCCGGTGGCCGGGTCAGGCAGCCGGGTCCGGTCGATCTTGCCCGAGCGGTTGAGCGGCAGTTCGTCGAGGTGGACGTAGAGCTCCGGCAGCATGTAGCCGGGGAGCCGGTCGGCCAGGTGGGTGCGGAGGGCCTCGTCCGAGGGGGCCGCCCCGTCCCGGGGTACGACGTACGCGACGAGCCGCTGCTCCGCCCCGCCACCGCGCACGGCCGCCGCGGTGACCGCGACGTCCGGGTGGCCCGCGAGCAGGGCCTCGATCTCGCCGAGTTCGATGCGGATGCCGCGCAGCTTGACCTGGGAGTCGGAGCGGCCGAGGTAGTGCCTTCGGCCCCGGGCGTCGATCCTGGCGAGGTCGCCGGTGCGGTACATGCGGGAGCCGGCCGGGCCGTACGGGTCGGCGACGAAGCGTTCGGCGGTCATGCCGGGGCGGCCGATGTAGCCGCGGGCCAGCGAGGCGCCCGCGATGTACACCTCGCCGGTCACGCCGACGGGCACCGTGCGCAGGCGGGCGTCGAGGACGTGGACGCGGGAGCCCGGCACGGGGGCGCCGATGACCACCGGCTCGCCGGGTTCGAGGTCGGCGGTGGTGGCGTAGACGGTGGCCTCGCTCGGCCCGTACGCGTTGACGATCCGGCGGCCGGGCTCGCTGAGCCGCTCGACCAGTTCGGCCGGGCAGGCCTCGCCGCCGACGGCGAGCGTACGCAGATGGGGCAGCCGCCCCGCCACGTCGGGCAGCAGCATCGCGGCGGACGGCGGCAGGAACACGTACGTGATGCGGGAGTCCCGCAGCCGGGCGGCGAGCGCGTCGCCGAGCCGCTCGTCGTCCCGCGCGATGTGCAGCTCGGCGCCCGCCACCCAGGGGAAGAACAGGTCGGAGACGGCCACGTCGAAGCCGAACGACACGAACTGGAGCACCCGGTCCTCGGCCGTGACCGGGAACGTCGGGCGCACCGCCGTGGTGAGGTTGAGCAGGGCGCGGTGCTCGACCGCGACGCCCTTCGGGACGCCCGTGGAGCCGGACGTGAAGAGGACGTAGGCGAGGTCTTCGGGGGCGGGGGCCGGAGCCGGAGCCGGGGCGAGCCCTGACCTCGGCTCAGGAGCCGCGTCCCGGCCTTGGCTGTCCGCCCGCAGGCATCGCACCGCCAGCCGCACCCCCAGCCCCTCCCCCTTCTCCGCCGTCCCCGCGGCCGTGACGAGCAGGCCCGTGCCGGAGGCCTCGATCATGTGGGCGAGGCGGGCGTGCGGGTGGGCCTGGTCGAGCGGTACGTACGCGCCGCCCGCCCGCAGCACCGCCAGGGCCGCGATGCCCATCTCCACCGAGCGGGGCAGCAGCAGCCCGACCCGGAAGCCGGGCCGGACACCCGCCGCGCGGAGGCGGGACGCCAGCGCGTCCGCGCGCTCCAGCAACTCCCGGTAGCTGAGGCGGACGTCTCCGCAGACCAGGGCCGTGGCGTCGGGGCGGGCCGCCGCGACGTCCGCGATCAGGTCGGGGACCAGGCGGTCCGTGGGCGCCGCCTCGGCCGTGCGGTCGCCGGCCGCTACCGCGCGACGGCGCTCGTCGTCCGGTACCGCGTCCAGGGCGGAGAGCGGCGCGTCCGGGTGCGCGACGGCCGCGTCGATGAGCGTGCGGAAGTTCCGCGCCCAGCCGCGCACGGTGGCGGCCTCGAAGAGGTCGCTGCGGTAGATGAACTGGGCGGACAGGTCACCCGCCGCGCCCCAGCGTTCGACGTGCAGGTGGAAGTCGAACTTGGCGGTGTCCAGGTCGAGTACGACGCGCTCGACGCGGGCGCCGGTGAGCGCGAGGGACAGCTCGGTGTCGTCGTCGTAGGCGAAGACCAGTTGGACGACGGGGTCGTGGCTGGTGTCGCGGGCGGGGGCGAGACTGTTCACGACGGACTCGAAGGGGGCGTCCTGGTGGGGCTGTCCGGCGAGCAGCTCGGCACGGACGCGATCGATGAGCTCGCCGTACGAGGGGTCCCCGGACAGGTCGACGCGCAGGGCCAGGGTGTTGGTCAGCATGCCGGCCGTCTCCTGGAGCTCCGGCCGGTCGCGGCCGGACACCGGGAAGCCGATGACCAGGTCCTCGCGGCCGGTCAACCGCCCGAGGAACGCGGCGTACGCGGCGAACAGCGCCATGAACGGCGTGGCCCCGCGGCCCCGGGCGACCTCGCCGAGGCGCTCCCGCGGCCCGGCTCCGAGCGGGAACCGCTCGCTGCCGCCCGCCGCCGTCCGTACCGCGGGGCGCGGCGCGTCCACGGGCGGCGAGACGACCTCGGGGGCGCCGCGCAGCCGCTCGGCCCAGTGGGCGACGGCTTCGGAGTAGGCGCCGGCGGCCTGGCGTTCGCGCTGCCAGGCGGCGTAGTCGGGGAACTGGAGGGCCGGTTCGGGCAGGTCGGCGCCCGCGTACGCCGTGGAGAGGTCCCGCAGGATGACGCCGAGGGACCAGCCGTCGCAGATCAGGTGGTGGGCGACGAGCAGCACGCGGTGACTGCCGTCGTCCACGCCGTACACCGTGCACCGCAGCAGCGGTCCCGCCGCCGGGTCGAAGGGCCGTGCGGCGTCGGCCCGCATCCGCGCGTCCGCCTCGCCGGCGCGGACGTCCTTCTCCACCGTGAGGTGCGCGCGCCCGCTCGCGCGGACGATCTGCGCCTGCGTGCCGTCGGCCGCGGTACGGAAGACGGTCCGCAGGGACTCGTGCCGGGCGACGACGGCGTCGAGCGCGCGGGTGAGCGCGCCGACGTCGAACGGGCCGTGCACGGCGAAGGCGGCGGGCACGTTGTACTGGGCGGTGCCCGGGTTCATGCGGTCGAGGACCAGGAGGCGGCTCTGGGCGTCGGAGACGGGGAACTCGTACTCCTCGATCTCCTCGTACGCCTCGTACGCCTCGGTCTCCTCGGTCTCCTCCAAGGGCGCTGCCGGAGCGGCCGGTTGCTCTGCGTCCACTGTTCTCACTCTCCCTGGAGGGGGACTCGGGGGCCCTGCGGGAGGGCGGCTTCGACGGCGGTTTCCAGCGCCTCGGCGATCTGTGCGGCCGGCGCCGGGTCGAGCACCTCGGCGTGGGCGCAGGCCAGTTCGTGGACCTCCACCGCCGCGGCGGCCCGGCGCCAGGCCGCCGCCTTGGTGCCGGTCGGGACGGCTTCCGGGTCACGGGTGGCGGCGAAGAGGGTGACCGTGCCGTCGTAACGGGACGGAATCCAGCTCCGGCCCAGCTCCACGTGGCGGGCGATGGCCCCGGCCAGGGCGGTCAGGCGTTGCTCGCCCAGGCCGTCCAGGGCGGCGCCCTCCTCGCGGAGGATGCGCCTCGCCTCCTCCTTCACCACGGCCTCGGCGAGCGGGGTGCGCGCCGTCTCCGGCGGCTTCGGCATGGCGTCCACCACGGCGAGCAGCGCGACCTCCTCGCCGGACGCCCGCAGCAGGACCGCCATCTCGTGCGCCACGGGTCCGCCGAAGGACCGCCCGAGGAGCAGGTAGGGGCCTTGCGGCTGGACCGCCCTGACGCGAGCCACGTAGGCGGCCGCCAGTTCCGTCACGTCGGCGGGGAGCGGGTCGCCGGCCCCCGACAGTGCCGGTGCCTGGAGGGCGTGGACGGGGCGGGACGGGTGCAGGTGCGGCAGCAGGGCTCTGTACGCCCAGCTCACGCCGAGCCCGGGGTGCACGCAGAACAGCGGGGTACGGTCGCCTCCCGCGCGCAGGGTGAGCAGCGGGGCCAGGCTGTCCTGCCCGGCGGGGGCGGAGCCGTCCAGGCGGGCGATGAGCCCGGCGGGGGTCGGCGCCGCGAAGAGCGCGGCCACGGGTACGCGTACCCCCCAGGCCGCCTCGATCCTGTCCGCCAGGCGCAGCGCGCTCAGCGAGTGGCCGCCGGACGCGAAGAAGTCCGTGTCGGGGCCGGTCTCCGCGAGGCCGAGGACCTCGCCGAACAGCGCGCACAGCTCCTTCTCGCGGACGGTGCCCGGCGCGCGCGAGGCCTGCTCGGCGGCGGCCGGATCGGGCAGTGCGGCCCGGTCGGCCTTGCCGTGGGCGGTGACCGGCACGGCGTCGACGCGCACCCAGGCGGTGGGCAGCAGGTGGGCGGGCAGCAGCCCCGCGGCGGCGTCCCGCACCCGGGCCAGGGGGTCGGCGGCCTGGGCACCGGCCAGGGGATCAGCGGCATCCCGCGCCCCGTCCGACAGGTCACCGGCGCCCCGCCCCTCGTCCAGCAGGTCACCGGCGTCCCGCACCCGGGCCAGGGGATCGGCGGCCTGGGCACCGGCCAGGGGATCAGCGGCATCCCGCACCCCGTCCGACAGGTCACCGGCGCCCCGCCCCTCGTCCAGCAGGTCACCGGCGCCCCGCGCCCCGTCCGGCAGGTCACCGGCGGCCGGTCGCGCCGTCGGCACGATCCACGCCACGAGCCGGCTGCCGCCGCCCGGCGCGGGCCTCGCGGCCACGACCGCGCGGGCCACCCCGGGGCAGGACTCCAGGGCCGCCTCCACCTCCGCGGGTTCGACGCGGAAGCCGCGGATCTTCACCTGGTCGTCCGCGCGGCCCGCGAAGGCGAGGCTGCCGTCGGGGTTCCTGCGTGCCAGGTCCCCGGTGCGGTACATACGGGCGCCGGGGTCCCCGTACGGGTCGGCGACGAAGCGTTCGGCGGTGGCCGCGGGGCGGCCGAGGTAGCCGTGGGCGAGTCCCGCTCCCGCGAGGTACAGCTCGCCCGCGCAGCCGTCGGGCACCGGGCGGAGCCGTGCGTCGAGCACGTGGGCGCGGGTGCCGTCCAGGGGCGTGCCGATCGGCAGCGGGCCGCTCGGCAGGGGGCTCGGGACGCGGTGGGCCGTGGCGAACACCGTGGCCTCGGTGGGGCCGTAGCCGTTCACCACGGCCGTGCCGGGGCAGGCGTTCCGGACGCGGCGCACCGCTTCGGGGTCCACCACGTCGCCGCCGGTCCACACCTCGCGCACGCCGCGCAGCGACGCGGGCGCCAACTCGGCGACGGTGCGGAACAGTTCGGCCGTGAGCCACAGGGCCGTGACGCCCCGCTCGGGCAGGACGCGGGCGAGGAGGGCGGGGGTGACGGGCTCGTCGGGGCAGATGACGACCGTGCCGCCGGTCAGGAGCGGGACCCACACCTCGTAGGTGGCGGCGTCGAAGGTGTGCGGGCTGTGCAGCAGCACGCGGCGGTGCGGGCCGCCGCCGGCCTCCGGTACGGAACCGGCCCCCCGTACCGGACCGGCGGTCCCGAAGCGGCTGTCCGCCGCCAGTTCCGCGATGGCCCGCTGCGGGACGACGACCCCCTTGGGCTCCCCGCTCGACCCGGAGGTGTACATCACGCAGGCCGGGGACTCGGGGTGGGCGTGGTCCCCGAGGCCCGCCGCCACCTCCGCCACCGCTTCCGCCGCCCCCGGCGATCCAGCGGCCAGGTCCACGTGGCGCAGCCCGGGCGGGAGTTCGGCCGTCGGCTCCCCGTGGCTCACCACGACGCGCGCCGACGCCGCCTCAAGGAGCCGCCGCAACCGCTCCCCCGGCTGCGCCGGATCCAGCGGCAGCCAGCACGCCCCCGCCTTGAGCACCGCGAGCTGGGCGACGATCAGGGACGGCGAGCGGGGCAGGAGCAGGGCGACGGTGGAGCCGGGCGTGACGCCCGCCGCGACGAGCCGCCGGGCCACCCGGTCCGACTCGGCGTCGAGACCCGCGTACGTGAGGACCTCGCCGCCGCTCTCGACGGCGGGCGCGTCCGGGGTACGGGCGGCCCGGGCGGCGAACCGCCCGGTCACCGTGGCGGGCCCGGGCACCGCGGCCGCCGGGGCACCGGCCGCACGCGCGAGCAGCTCGCGGTGCTCGTCGTCCGGGAGTACGTCGATACGGTCGACCGGCGTGGCCGGGTCGCCCGCGAGCTGCTCGAAGGCGCGGACCACGCGGGCCGTGACCGCCGCCGCGGAGAGGCCGTACCGGCAGCCCACGGCGAGCAGCATGCGCTCCCCGGCGACGACGGCCAGCGTCACGGGGTAGTGCGTGGCGTCGCGGACATCCCGTACGCGCACGGCGTACGGGTCGTCCGGCGGCTCCTCCGCGCCGCGCGGGAAGTTCTCGAAGGCGAGCACCGAGTCGAAGAGCTCCCCCGCGCCCGCACCGCCGGGCAGGCCTCGCCGTACCTCGGCGAGGCGCACGTGGTGGTACGGGACGAGCCGTGACTGCTCGTCCTGGACGCGGGCGAGGAGCTCCCCGGTGGTCTCCCCCTCGCGCAGCCTCACCCGCACCGGCAGCGTGTTGATGAACAGGCCCACCATCTCCCCCGCGCCGGGCAGATCGTGCGGGCGGCCAGAGACGACCCCGCCGAAGACCAGGTCGCGGCCACCGGTCAGCCGGGCGAGCACCAGGGCCCAGGCGGTCTGCGTCAGGGTGTTGAGTGTGACGCCCGCATCGGCGGCGCGCCGGGTGAGGGCGGCGGTCAGCTCGGCGCTGAGGTGCAGCCTGCACGTGTCGGGCTCCGCGGTGTCGTCCTGGTCGCGGGGCACGAGTGGCGCCGGTGGTGCCAGGCCGGCGAGGGCGTCGCGCCAGGCCGCCTCGGCGCGGCCCTGGTCCTGGCGGCTCAGCCAGAGCGCGTAGCTCCGGTAGGGCACGGCGGGCGGCAGGCCGCGCCCGGTGACCAGCGCCGCGAGGTCCCGTTCGATGACGGGGACGGACCAGCCGTCGAGCAGGATGTGGTGGAAGGTGAGGACGAGTTCGCCGCCGTCGGCGTGGCGCAGGAACAGGGCGCGGACCAGCGGCGGACGCGCCAGGTCGAAGCGGTGGGCGCGGTCATCGGCGAGCAGCGCGTCGGTCCTGGCCGCCGCGTCGGCCGATGGCAGCGTTGTCAGGTCGGCCTCCGTCCAGGGCAGCGTGACCGCGTGCGGGATGACCTGCACCGGGCGGTCCAGGCGTGCGTGCCGGAAGCAGGCGCGGAGGTTCGGGTGCCGCTCCAGGAGGGCGGCGAGCGCGGTGCGCAGCGCGCTCGCCGTGACCGCGGGGCCGACGCGGAACCGGGCCTGGACCAGGTACGGGTCGGGGCCCTCCGCGTCCCGTACGGCGTGGAAGAGCAGGCCCTCCTGTACGGGGGTGAGCGGCAGGACGTCCGCGATGCGCCCGCTCATCGCCCGCCCTCCGCGGGGCTCCCGAAGCCGCCCGGGTCACCGCCCGGCCCGTCCAATCCGTCCAGGCCGTCCAAACCGCCCTCCAGGAGCGCCAGTTGCTCCGCCGACAGGTTCACCAGCGGGAAGTCGGACGGAGTGGCGCCGACCGGGCCGCCCTCCTTGGTCTCGCGCGCCAGCAGGGCGAGGGCCTCGCGCCACTGTCCTGCGAGTGCGCGCACCTCGTCCTTGGCGAGGACCCCCTCCGCGTACGAGAAGGTCACCTCGATCAGGAGCCCGTCGGCGCCGTCCTTGGCGAGGGCGTCGATCTCCAGGGCGTGGCCCAGCGGCACGGCCCCGGCGCCCCCGTCCAGGAGTTCGCCGCCCGCCGCGTCGCCCGCGGTGAGCCGGCCGAGGTAGTTGAAGCGGACGTCGGGCACGGGCAGTTCGGCCAGTTCCGCCGCCGTCCCGGGGTTGAGGTGGCGCAGGAGGCCCCAGCCGATGCCGCCGTTCGGCACGGACCTCAGCCGCTCCTTCACCGCCTTGAGCACCTCGCCCGCCGGGGTCTCCCCCGGCCGCCCGACGTCGAGCAGGACCGGGTACTGCGTGGTGAACCAGCCGACCGTGCGGGAGATGTCCGTGGGCACGGACAGGGCCTCCCTGCCATGGCCTTCGAGATGGACGAGCAGGCCCGTACCCGCGCCCCGGTGGCGTACGGCCGCCGAGGCGAGCGCGGAGAGCAGGACCGCGTCGGCGCCGCAGTTGTAGGCGGCGGGCAGTGTCGTGAGCGCGGCCTCGGTGAGGTCGGCGGGCAGTTCGACGGTAAGGGTCGCGCGGCGGGCCCCGGCGCCCTGCCCCTCGGCGATCCTGGCGTCGGCGGCGTCGGCGAGGGCCGTGCGCCACCAGCTCAGTTCGGCGGTGAGCTCGGGCCGCTCGGACTCCTCGGCGAGGAGCAGCGCCCAGCGGTGGAAGGAGGTGCCGGGGGCGGCCGGTGCGGAGGTGCCGGGGGCGGCCGGTGCGGTGCCGCCGCCGGGAAGCGCTCCGGTGGGCTCGGCGAGCGCGGCGGCCAGCTCCGGCCCGATCACCCGCCACGAGACACCGTCGACCGCCAGGTGGTGCAGGGTCAGCAGGAGCAGGCCCGCGCGGTCAGGACCCGCGTCGAGCCAGACCGCCCGCATCATCTCGCCGTCCTCGGGCGCGAGGCGCGTCCTGGCCGCGAGCCGCCGTGCCTTCGCCAGGGCGTCGCCGTCGGCGGGGACCTCGACGCGCACGAGTCCGGCCCCGGCCGGTACCGCCCGCGCCACCTCGGCCTGGAGGTCCGGCGCGAGGAGCCGCATGCGCAGCACGCCGTGCCGCTCCGCGAGGCCCCGTACGGCCGCCTCGACGCGCGCCGGGGCCGTGCCGGTCGGCACGGGGAACACCATGGACTGCGTGAACGCCCAGGTGTCGCCGCCCTGGCCGAGCCACCACCGCATCACGGGCGTGAGCGGGAAGCGGCCCACTCCGGGGTCCGCGGCGTCCGGGCCCGCGCCGGTCGACGTGTGTGCGTGGACTGCCAGTTGGGCGGGGGTGCGCAGCGTGAACACGTCGCGCGGGGCGAGGACCAGTCCGGCCGCCGAGGCCTGTCCGGTGAGCTGGATGGCCATGATGCTGTCGCCGCCGAGCCGGAAGAAGTCGTCGTCGGCGCCCACCTCCGCGACGCCGAGTACCTGCTCGAACAGGCCGCACAGCTCCTTCTCGCGGGCGGAGACGGGTGCCCGTGACGCCGTGGCGGCACGGGGCGCCGGGAGAGCCGCCCGGTCGAGCTTGCCGCTGGGGGTCAGGGGGATCTCCGCCAGCTCCACGACGTCCGACGGCACCATGTGGGCGGGCAGCCGGGTCGCCGCGTACGCGAGGAGGCCGTTCGGGTCGACGGTGTGGCCGGGGACGGGGACCGCGTAGCCGGTGAGCTGGGGGCGGCCCGTCCCGTCGGCCCGGACGGCGGCCACGGCACGGGCCACCGAGGGATGCCCGGCGAGGACCGCGGCGATCTCGCCCGGCTCGACGCGCAGACCGCGCAGCTTGACCTGCTCGTCGGTGCGGGCCAGGTAGTGCAGGGTGCCGTCGTCGTCGCGGTACGCCAGGTCGCCCGTGCGGTACATGCGGGAGCCGGGGGCGCCGTACGGGTCGGCGACGAAGCGTTCGGCGGTGGCGGCGGGGCGGTTCAGGTAGCCGCGGGCCAGGCCGGCCGAGGCCAGGTACAGCTCGCCCGAGACGCCGGTCGGCACCGGGCGCAGCCGCTCGTCCAGGACGTACACGGCGGTGCCCGCGACGGGGGTGCCGATGGGCGGTGCGGTGCCGTCGCCGGCGAGCGGGTCCGAGAGGGTCGCGGCGACGGTGGCCTCGGTGGGCCCGTAGGCGTTGTGGAAGCGGCGGCCGCCGACGGCCCAGCGTCTCACCAGGTCGGGCGGGCAGGCCTCCGCGCCGACCGCGAGCACGCGCAGCGCCGGGTAGGGGCCGTCGGGCACGCTCGCCAGGACGGAGGGCGGCACCATGGCGCAGGAGATCCGCCGCTCGGCGAAGACCCGGCCGAGCCCGTCCCCCGCGAGGGGCCCGGGCGGCGGCACGACGAGGGTGCCGCCGGGACCGAAGGCCATGCACATCTCGGCCACGGAGATGTCGAACGCCGGTGAGCCGAGCTGGAGGACCCGCGCGCCGGCGTCCAGCGCGAAGCGTTCGACGAGGCTGTGCGTGAGCGCGGCGACCCCGGCGTGGGTGACGACGACGCCCTTGGGGGTGCCGGTGGAGCCGGAGGTGTGGATGACGTAGGCGGGCCGGTCCCGCGCGCACGGCATGTCCCGCAGGGGCTCGCCTTCGTAGGCCCCCCGGTCGAGGACCAGGCGCGGCACGTCCGCCTCGGGCAGTACCTCCGCCGAGCCGGTGACGAGCAGCACGGGCGCCGCGTCGTCCAGCGCCGCGCGCAGGCGTTCGGCCGGGTAGTCGGGGTCGAGGGGCAGGTACGCGGCGCCCGCCCGCTGCACGGCGAGCGCGGCCACCGTGAACTCCGCGCCGCGGCCGAGGGCGAGGGCCACGGTCCGCTCCGGGCCCGCGCCGCGTCGGGCGAGCAGCCCCGCGAGGCGGTTCACGCGGTCGTTCAGTCCGGCGTACGTGAGGCGCAGCCCGTCGGCTTCGACGGCGGGCGCATCGGGGGTGCGGGCGGCGTGCCGGGCGACGGTGTCCGGGAGCGCCTCGGCGGCGGGGGCGGCCGGGCCCCGCGCCAGGGCGAGCAGGCGGTGGCGTTCGGCCCCGGGCACCATGTCGAGGTCGCGCAGGAGCGCGGCCGGGTCGGCGGTGACCTGCCCGAGCAGGGCGAGGTAGCTGTCCGCCCAGCGGGTGACGGCCTCGGGCGAGAAGAGGTCCGTGCGGATCTCGAAGCTGCCGTCCATGCCGTCGCCGCTGTCGCGGACCACGCCGACGAGGTCGTGCTCGCCGCCGGTGTGGATGCGCTCGGGCTCGGCGAACTCCCGTACGGCCGAGACGCTTGGCTGCTCCGTGAGGTGCATGAACACCCACTGGAACAGCGGGGAGCGGCCCGCGCTGCGCTCGGGGGCCGCGGCCGAGACGATGCGGCCCACCGGCAGGTCGGCGTTGGCCATCAGGCCGGGGAAGTCGGTGCCGAAGCGGGCGAGGACGTCCGCGAAGGAGTCGTCCCGGGCGATGCGCCAGCGGGTCGGCACGGCGTTCATCACGTACCCGATGACGTGTTCGAGGCCCTTGGCCGAGCGGTTCGCGACGGGGGTGCCGAGCACCAGGTCGTCGGCGCCGGACACGCGGTGCGCGAGGACCGCGAAGGCCGTCATCAGGACGACGTACACCGAGGCGCCGCGCTCGCGGGCCAGCGCACGCACCGCCCGCGTGGTCTGTGCGTCGACGCGGAAGCGGATCTGGACGATGCCGTCCTCGCCGGCGTCCGGGCTGCCGTGGCCGGGCACGGTCAGCGGGCCCGGCGGCTCGGCGAGGTAGCGGCGCCAGAAGTCGAGGCGGGCGCCGAAGACCCCGGCGGCCTCCAGCTCGCCCTGCCAGGAGGCGAAGTCGGCGTACTGGATCGCCGGGCGGCTCAGCTTCGGCTCGGTGCCGTCGCGGACGGCGCGGTACGCCTCGGCGAACTCCGTCTGGAGGACGTCGAAGGACCACCAGTCGGTGATGATGTGGTGCAGGCTCAGCATCAGCGTCGTACGTGTGTCGTCGACGCGTACGAAACGGCCCCTGATCAGGCGTTCGGCGCCCAGGTCGAAGGGGCGGCGGCGGAAGGCCCGGAAGGCCTGCCCGATGGTGGTGCCGGTGCCGCGCAGGTCCTCGCGCTCCAGGACGAAGGGGCCCTCGTCGGGGAAGTCGACGTGCGGGGCGTCGGCCGTGCCGGAGATCCGGGTGCGCAGGATGTCGTGGTGGCGCTGGACCAGGGTGAGCGCGGCCTCCAGGTGGGCGGGGTCGACCGGGCCGCGTTCCGCGTCGAAGTGGTAGGCGCAGCAGAGGTTGAGTGCCGGGGTGCCGGGATACAGCGACTCGTACACCCACAGGTCCCGCTGGGCGGGGCTGAGCGGCACCGTGCCGCCGGCGTCGCGCGGCGGCACGGCCGCGGGGATCTCCCGGGCCCGGTCGGCGTCGACGAGGCGGCGCATCAGCCGCACCCGCTGCTCACCGCTGAGGGCGCCGAAGCGGTCGGCCATGGAGGGCTGCCGGCCCGGGGTCGCGGGCTGGTTCGGGGCCGGAGGCTGGTTCGGGGGCGCGGGCTGGTTCGGGGTCGCGGGCTGGTTCGGGGGCGGGGTCACAGTGCGGCCTCTTTCAGCTCGGCGAGGCGGTGCAGCCCCGCGAGTACCTCGTCGCGTCCGATGCCGAAGTCGATGAAGCAGGCCACCTCGTCGACGCCCAGGTCGCGCAGGTCGGCCAGCATCTTGGCGCAGTGGCCGGGCGAGCCGAGCAGGCTGCCCCAGTTCAGATAGCGGCGGTAGGCGAACTCGGCGAGCATCGCGTTCTGTTCGTCCGTCAGCTCCGCGCCCGCGCGGGCGTCCGCGGCCCGGTTGGCGGCGGTCTGCCGCAGGTAGGAGCCGAGGTACGCCTTGAGGGGCTCGGCGGCGAGGCGGTGCACCTCGGCGTCGTCCGCGCCGACGTAGGTGTGCGCCATCAGCGTGACGCGGCCGTGCGCGTCGGTGCCCGCCTGGTCGGGGACGGCGGCGCAGGCCGCGCGGTAGCGGGCGATCTTCTCGGCCAGCTCGTCCCTGCTCTGCCCGACGGTCGCGCCGAGCACCCCGGCGCGCAGCCGCCCGGCCGCCTCCCAGGTCTCGGGGTTGCCGGACGTGGTGATCCACAGCGGCAGCTCGCGCTGCACGGGCCGGGGCTGCGGGACGACGCTGACCGGCTGCCCGGTGCCGTCCGGGTACTCGGCCGGCTCGCCCGCCCACAGGCGCCGCAGCTCGGGGACGGTCCGCAGGGTGCGCTCCCTGCGGTCCTCGTAGTGGCCGGGGGCGAGGGTGAAGTCGGTGGAGTGCCAGCCGGTGGCGACGGAGAGGCCGACCCTGCCGTGCGAGAGGTTGTCGACGACCGCCCAGTCCTCGGCGACCTTCAGCGGATGGTGCAGGGGCAGGACGACGCTGCCCGCGCGGATGCCGATGCGCTCGGTGGCGACGGCGAGGGCGGCGCCGAGCACGGGCGGGCTGGGGAAGACCTGGCCGACCTGCTGGAAGTGGCGCTCGGGGGTCCAGATGGCGTGGAAGCCGAGGCGGTCGGCGGTACGGGCGACGGTGAGGATGTCCTCGTACGCCCGTGCGTGGCCCCCCGTCCCCGCTTCCGGAGCGGTCCCCGGCGCGGCGCCGTTGTCCGCGCCGAAGAACATCACGCTGAGGTCCACGGTCTCTCCTCCTGCTGCCTGCTGAGGTGGCTCTGCTGGGCCTGCTGCCGGGGCACGCGCGGGCGCCGGGGTATGGGGGCCGGGGCGGGCGCTGCCGTGGCAGGGGCGCGCTCCAGTTCGGCCGCGAGGGCGGCGACGGTGGGGGCGGCGAAGAGCTGCGCGGCCGTGGTGGGCCGTGCGGCCGTGGTGAGCCGGGCCGCGACGCGCACCGCGCGCAGCGAGTTGCCGCCCAGGGCGAAGAAGTCGTCGGTACGGCCCACTTCGGGTACGCCGAGGACGTCGCGCCAGACGGCGGCGATCTCGCGCTCCAGCGGGGTGACGGGTCCGGCCCCCGGCGTCTTCACCGTCGCCGGTGTCGGTGCCGGTGCGGCGATCATGTCGCTCTCGTCCGCCGCACGCGGTGGTCCGGTCGTGATCAGCTCCGAGAGCCGTGTGTCCGGTGCGGCGGCGGCCGCCTCCAGGGCCTCGGGCAGCGCGTCCGCGAGCCACGTCACGAAGCGCTCCTCCAGGCTGTCGGAGCGGTACTCGAAGGTGAACGTCAGGCCCTCAGGGGCGCCGCCGGGGCCGGTCGCCTCGGTGACGTCCACGAGCAGTTCGAAGCGGGCCTCGCCGGTGCGCACCACCTCGACCCCGGCGTCGGCCCCGGGCAGGCCGACCTCGGCGCGCGCGTTGTTCTGGAGGGCGAGGACGACGTCCGTGAACGGCTGTCCGCCGGGTGTGCGCACCGGGTTGAGCTCGCTCACCACGTCCTCGAAGGGCACGTCCTGGTGGGCGAAGGCGCCGAGGTCGGCCTCCTTCACCCGGGCGAGCACCTGCCGCGCGCCGGGATCGCCGGAGAGGTCGGTGCGCAGGACGAGCATGTTCACGAAGAACCCGACGGCGTCCTCGACGCCGCCGTCCCCCGCGCGCCCGGCCACCGGCGCGCCGATCGCGAGGTCCTCGCCCGCGCCCGCCCGTACGAGGGCCGCGGCGAGGGCGGTGTGCAGGGCCATGAAGAGGGTGGCGCCCTCGGCCCGGGCGGCGTCGAGCAGCCGGGCGTGGGCCTGCGCGCCGAGCCGCCGCACGACGGTGGCCGCGGCCTGGCCTGGCGTGGAGGGGCGGTCCTGGCGCCTGGGGAGGAGGGGGCCGCCGGGGGCGAGCCCGCCCAACCGGTCCCGCCAGTACGGGATCTGCCGCGCCACGAGGGACGCCGGGTCGGCCGGCGTGCCGATGCGGTCCGCCTGCCGGCGGGCGTGTTCGGCGTACGGGACGGGGAGGGGCGGCAGGACCGGCTCTGCCGGGGCGGGGGCGGACGGGGCGGGGGCGGACGGGGCCGGGGTGGTGCGTGCCTCGTAGGCGCGTGTGAGGTCGCGGAAGAGCGGGGCCAGCGACCAGCCGTCCCCCGCGATGTGGTGCACCAGGACGAGCAGCGCGTGCTCGCCGGGCCGCTCGCGCACGCCGAACAGGGTCGCGCGCAGGGGAGGTTCGCCCCGCAGGTCGAAGCGGTGCCGGGCGGCATCGCGTACCGCCGCGTCCAACTCCACCTGCCGCACGGCTACTTGACGGAACGGCGGCCGGGCCTCGGCACCGGACAGCACGCGCCGCACCGGGGCGCCGTCCACCTCGTCGAAGACGGTACGGAGTACCTCGTGCCGCTCGGCCACGTCACCCAGCGCGTCGGCGAGGGCGTCCGCGTCGACCGGGCCCCGCAGCCGCACCAGCATGGGCAGGTTGTACGCGACTCCGGCGCCGAGCCGGTCGAGGAACCAGAGGCGGTGCTGGGCGGGCGAGACGGGCAGCGGGGCATCGGCGTCCGCACGCTCGCGCGGCGGCGGCCCGGGGAGCTTGGGTGCCTTGGCCGCCGCCTCGACGTGCGGGGCGAGCGCGGCGGGGGTGGGCGCGTCGAAGAGCGTACGCAGGTCCAGCTCGGCGCCCAGCGTGGCGCGGACGCGGCCGAGAACCCGGGCGGCCAGCAGGGAGTGGCCGCCCAGGGCGAAGAAGTCGTCGCCGGCGCCGACCTCCGTGACGTGCAGGACATCGGCGAACAGGGCGCACAGCGCGCGGACCGTCTCGCCGTGGGCGGGCCCTGCGGCGGCCCCGGCGGCGGTCGTGGCCGCGCGGGGGGACGGCTCGGGCAGCGCGGCGCGGTCCAGCTTGCCGCTCGGGGTCAGCGGCAGGGCGTCCAGGACCACGAAGGCCGCGGGCACCAGGTAGTCGGCGAGTTCCCGCTCCGCGTGGGACCGGAGCTGGGTCTGCGAGGGCGGCCGGTCGGGGTCGCCGCCGGGCACCACGTACGCGACGAGCTGCCGCTCCCCGTCCGCGTCGGCGCGGGCGGCCACCACGGCGGCGCGGTCGACCGCGGGGTGGCGGGTGAGCGCGGCCTCGACCTCGCCCGGCTCCACGCGGAAGCCGCGGATCTTGACCTGGTCGTCGGCACGGCCGAGGTACTCGAAGACTCCGTCGGGGCGGCGGCGGGCCAGGTCGCCCGTGCGGTAGAGGCGTTCGCCGCCGGCTCCGAAGGGTTCGGCCACGAAGCGTTCGGCGGTCAGGGTGGCGTCGCAGTAGCCGCGGGCGACACCCGCGCCGGCGGCGTACAGCTCGCCCCGCTCACCGTCGGGGACCGGCCGCAGCTTCTCGTCGAGCACGTGGAGGCGCTTGCCGTTCAGCGGCGTGCCGATCGGTACGGGACGGCCGTCGCGGACGTCCTCCGGGGTGATCCGGTGGACGGTGAGGAAGACCATGCACTCGACGGGGCCGTAGCCGTTGCTCAGCCGGAGCCCGGGCTGCCGCTCCAGGGCACGGGCCACGTGCGGGGGCGACAGCGCCTCCCCGCCGACGATCAGCTCGCGCAGCCCGGCGATGGCCTGGGGATACTCGTCGACGATGACGTTGAAGAGCGACCCGGACAGGTACATCGACGTCACGCCGTGCGCCGCGACGAGCCGCGCGATCACGACGGGGTCGGGGCGCCGCCCCGGGTGCAGTACGCAGGTGCCGCCGCCGAGCAGCGGCCCCCACAGTTCCATCGCGAACGCGTCCCACGACACGGGCGCGCACTGGAGCCAGACCGCGCCGGGCCCGAAGGAGGCGAAGCCCTGGCCGCTCAGCGTGGCGGTCACGGCGCGGTGCGGAGCGACGATGCCCTTGGGCCGCCCGGTGGACCCGGAGGTGAACATCACGCAGGCCACGTCACCGCCGCCCACACCGACGGCACCACGGGGCAGCGGGGCGGCTTGGGCGGCGTCTTCCACGGGGATGAAGGCCGGCTCGGCTTCGGCGCCGGGCAACGCATCGTGGGCGGTCCACCACCGTGGCATCGCGTCACGCCGTGCGAGGACCGTCGTCACGCCCGCGTCCGCCGCCATGCCGCGCAGCCGCGCCGCCGGGAAGCCGGGGTCGAGCATCACGTACCCGGCCCCGGCCTTGAGCGTGCCGAGGACCGCCACGGCCAGCTCCGTGGAGCGCTCCAGGTAGATGCCCACGGTGTCCCCGCGCGTCACCCCGTGCGCCACGAGGAGACCGGCCAACCGGGCCGCCGCCGCGTCGAGTTCGGCGTAGCTCAGCCGTTCGTCCCCGTACACCAGGGCGGTCGCGCCGGGTGTCCGTACCGCCTGCTCCTCGAAGAGCTCATGCACGCACCGCGTCGTCATCCTTCTCACCGCCCTTGGCTTCCGGATCGTCCGGCCCGTCCGGATCATCAGAGGTGTCCTCGATGTCCGGCAGCAGTACGTCGATGTCCCTGATCGAACGGCTCGCAAGACCCCACAGCGCCACCGCGAGCCCCGCCACGCCCGCGAGGAAGAGCATCCCGGCCATGCCGCTGCCGGGACCGTCGCCGAACAGCGGGCCGATGAGCGCGAAGACACCGGACCCGTCGGCGGCCTGCGGCTCGAAGACGTGGTCGGCGAGCGGCCCGGAGACCGCCGTGGCGAGCGGCACGGAGATCTGCGACAGGAACATGACGGCGCCGAAGACCCTGCCCTGCCACTCGTAGTCCACCTTCGTCTGCACGATGGCCTGCATGGAGGCGTTGACGAGCGTCATGAGCAGCGATCCGAGCAGCATGGCCGCGCACCAGCCGGCGACGCCGCCGACCAGGGACATGCCGAGCTGCGCGGTCAGGCACATGCCGACGATGCCGAGCATCATGCCCCGGCCCCGGTTCTTCGGCCCGCCCCAGGCGGCCATGAGCAGGCCGCCGACGACACCGCCGACGCCGATCGCGCTGTTCACGGCGGCGAGCGCGCCGTTGCCCGACTTGAGCAGCACCATGGGCTGGATGACGGCGAAGCCGAAGACCATGACGAGGTTGACCGTGCAGAAGTTGACGGTCATGTCGCGCAGGCTCGGCTGCCGGAAGAGGTAGCGCAGGCCGTCGACGGCCTCCGCGGTGATCCTCGTCCGGGGCGCTCCCGCGCCCGCGGGGACCTTGTCGCCCCTCATGCGCACGATGCGTACGCCGATGAGCGCGAAGGCGTAGCTGACCAGGTCGATGACGAGGACGGCGCCGATGCCGGAGACGGCGACCATGATGCCGCCGAGCGCGGGGCCGCAGATGCCCGCGGCGCTCCTGGCCCCGGCCAGCAGGCCGTTGGCGCGCCCCAGTTGGTCCTTGCGCACCAGGAGGGGCACGGCGGCGGTGAGCGCGGGGAGCTGGAAGGCCGCGGAGATGCCGAGGAGGACGGTGGCCGGATAGACCTGCCACGGTTCGAGACCGCCGCCGAAGAAGTGGATGACGGCGAGGATGCCGACGGTGAGGAGTCCGCCCACGTCGGCGATCTGAAGGGCCGACCGTTTGCGGATGCGGTCGATTATCGCGCCTGCGAACGGGCTGAACAGCGCCTGGGGAAGCAGGGCGCAGAGAGACAGCGCGGTGACGGCGGTCGCCTGCTCTCCGGTGGACCAGACCTCGATAATGAAAGCGAATCTGAGAACGGCGCTTCCGACCAGTGAGACGGCCTGTCCCGACCAGACGAGCAGCAAGGGTCCCGCGTCACTGAAACGCCCCGGCTGCCCCTTTTCGCCTTTACCTGCCACCGTTTTCGCTTTTCGCCCCGCTCCGGCGCCCGCGGTCATGTCAGGAGCCGGATATCAGGCTCGCCGGACGCATGTCAGTCCAGTTTTGCTCCACATAAGCCAGCGAATCGGCCCGTGAACTCGCCTCTTGTGCCACATTCCAGCCTGCGGGCACGTCGAGCCGCGCGGGCCAAAGGGTGTGCTGGTTCTCGCCATTGACGAGCACCAGATATTGACCACCCTCATCTTCGAATGGATTCCCCGCCATTTACCTTAAACCCCCCGGTAATCCCAAAGAATCCCTTTGTGTCCGCAGGAATCCTCGCGCGGAGGACGCAATTCCATCAAGGCTTTGTGACATTGATCACAAGGTGGAGGAGGGGGGAGAGTGTGTGTTTTGACCAAATTGAGGGACGGGTCAAATCCGGCCCGCTCCGCGCCGCGTCCGTGGCGGCCCCCGCCCCCGCGCTCCGGGCTTTGCAGTTTGCCGTTCCGCGTCAACCGCGGGGCGGAGTGCCCCGGGTTCTCTCCGGCGTCACGCCGAGGTGCGGCGCTTGGCGGCGCCCTTCTTCGCCGGAGCCGCGTCCTTTCCGGTCGCCTTATTCCCGGATGCTTTCTTGGCGGTGGTTTTCCTGGCGGGGGCGCCTTTGGCGGAGGCCTTGCTCCCGGCCGCCGTCTTGCGGGCGGGAGTCTTGCTTCCGCCCGCCTTCCCGCCGGAGGCAGTCGCCTTCCCCGCAGCCGCCTTCTCCGCAGTCGCCTTCCCCGCAGTCGCCTTCCCCGCAGCCGCCTTCCCCGCAGCCGTCTTCTTGGCGCGCCGTGCCGGAAGCCGGGTCACCTCCGCGACCGAGCCGTCCTCCCGGGGCGCCCCTGATCCGCCGCCCCCGCCCTGGGCCGATCGCGCCGCCCGGACGCTGTTCTCCAGGGCGGCCATCAGGTCGATGACCTTGCCGCCGTCCGCGTCGGCGGCGGGGGCCCGCTCCGTCGTCGTACCGCCCTGCGCCTTCACGGCGACGAGTTCCTCGACCGCAGCGCGGTAGTCGTCGTGGAGCGTGGCGATGTCGACCTCGCCGAGGGTGTCCATCAGGGCGTCCGCCAGGTCGAGTTCGGCGTCGCGGACCGTGACGCGGGCATCGGGCGCCGCCCCTTCCGGCTGCCGGATCTCGTCGGGCCACAGCAGCCCGTGCATGGCGATCACGTCGTCGACCACGCGCAGCATGCCGAGCCGCTCCCGGCCGCGGAGCGCGTAGCGCGCGAGGGCGACCTTGTTGCTCCGTTTGAGTGCCTCGCGCAGCAGCGTGTACGGCTTGGTGGCGGGCACGCCGTTGGCCGAGAGGTAGTACGCGGTGTCCATCTGGAGCGGGTCGACGCGGTCCGCGGGGACGAAGGCGACGATCTCGATCGTCTTGGCCGTGGGGATCGGCAGCGCGGCCAGGTCCTCGTCCGTGATCGGGATGATCGAGCCGTCCGCGTCCTGGTAGCCCTTGCCGATCTCCGCCGACGTCACCTCGCGGTCCTCCGCCTCGCACACCTTGCGGTAGCGGATGCGGCCGCCGTCCTCCGCGTGGACCTGGCGGAAGGAGACCGAGTGGTTCTCGGTGGCGTTCACCAGCTTGATGGGGATGCTGACCAGACCGAAGGAGATCGCGCCGTTCCAGATCGACCGCACGTCCGGCACCTCTCATTCCGCGTCGAGGGTTTCGTCATGGTTCATGCACGTTTTGTGCGACTCTCATCGTATGACGCCGATCACAGAGGTGGAGGGGCGAAGGCTCTCGCTCAGCAACCTGGACAAGGTCATCTATCCCGCGAGCGGCTTCACCAAGGGCGAGGTGCTGCACTACTACGCGGCCACCGCCGAGGTCCTCCTCCCCCACCTCCGCGACCGCCCCGTCTCCTTCCTGCGCTACCCCGACGGGCCCGACGGGCAGAGCTTCTTCGCCAAGAACGTGCCGCCGGGCGCCCCCGACTGGCTGCCGACCGCCGAGGTACCGCGCTCCGCGGGCAACACCCGCCAGGTCCTCGTACAGGACCTGGCCTCGCTGATGTGGGCGGCCAACACGGTGACGGAGTTCCACACCCCGCAGTGGCGGGCCGAAGCGCCCGCGCGGGCCGACCGGCTCGTGCTCGACCTGGACCCGGGCCCCCCGGCCACGATCGTGGAGTGCTGCCGGGCCGCGCTCTGGCTGCGCGACCGGCTGCGGGCCGACCGGTTCAACGTGTACGCGAAGACGTCCGGGAGCAAGGGCCTCCATCTGCTCGTACCGCTGAAACCGACGCCCTCGGAGCGCGTCACCGCGTACGCGAAGGCCCTCGCCGTCGAGGCCGAGCAGGAGTTCCCCGAACTCGTCGTGCACCGCATGACGCGGAGCCTGCGCCCGGGCAAGGTCTTCGTCGACTTCAGCCAGAACGCCGCGGCCAAGACGACCGCCACCCCCTACACGCTGCGGGCCCGCCGGGAGCCGACCGTCTCCGCGCCCGTGACCTGGGAGGAGGTCGAGGCGTGCGAGGAGCCGGGGCAGCTCCTGTTCACCGCGGGGGACATCGCGGCCCGCGTCGCCGAGCACGGCGGCGACCTGCTGGCCCCCCTCTTCGACGGCAGACGGGCCAGGGCGCTGCCCGCGGGGAGCGCGCGGTGACCCTGCGCCGGCCCGTACGGGTCGCCCTGGCGGAAGGCGTGACCGCGCTGCCCGAGGGGGACGGCTGGGCCTACGAGCCCAAGTTCGACGGCCACCGCATGGTCGTCCTCCTGGACGAGGCGGGGCAGGTGACGCTCCAGGCCCGCTCCGGACGGAACGTCACCGCGGCCTTCCCCGACCTGGAGCGCGCCGCGGCCCGGCTGCCCGCGGGCACCGTCCTCGACGGCGAGGTCGTGGTCTGGTCCGGCGGGCGCATCGACTTCGCCGCCGTGCAGCAGCGGGCGGCGGCGACCCGCATGCGCGCGGGCGTCCTCGCGCGCACCCTGCCCGCCTCGTACGCGGCCTTCGACCTGCTGGCGGAGGGCGGCGAGGACTGCCGCCGCCTGCCGTACGAGGAGCGGCGCGCCCGCCTCGTACGGCTGCTCGCGCCCTGGGGGCCGCCGCTCCAGGCGGTGCCGTCCACGACCGACCGCGATCTCGCCCTGACCTGGTACGAGACGCTGCCGGCGACCGGCGTCGAGGGGCTTGTGGTGAAGCGGCTCGACGGGGCGTACCGCAGCGGCACGCGCGCGTGGCTGAAGCTGCGGCACAGCGACACCCGGGACGCCGTGGTGATCGGCTGCACCGGAAGCCCCGCGCGGCCCCAGGCCCTGGTCCTCGCCCTGCCCGGCGACGGCACGCCCGTGGTGTCCTCGCCGCTCTCCCCCGCGGTGCGCTCGGAGGCCGCCCAGGCACTGCCGGACCCGGTGGGCGAGGGGACGGCCACGGCGATCGGCATCGGCGAGGTCACGTACGCGGCGATGCCCGAGGAGCCGGTGGTGCTGGTCGAGGTCCGGCAGAACACGACGCGGCACGCGACGGCGGTCGTGGTCCGCTTCCGCTGAGCGGGCGGACACCGGCGCACGGTGCGTGTGACCGGCATCACGCTTAATCAAGTTTGACTAGTAGCCTCGCGAGGCATACCTTCTCTGCCATTAGTCAAACTTGACCTCCCCGTACGAAGGAGACCGCATGACCGTTCTGCCCGAGACCGGATACGTCCCGACCGACGAGGACCGCGCGAGCCTGGACGCCTGGTTCGCCGAGTACGACGCGCACAGCGCGAAGCGCGATGTGGAGCGCATGGCCGACCTGGCCGTCTTCCCGCTCAACCTGGTCAGCGACGACTCCGCGGGCGACGGGCGGGCGGCGCAGTGGGACCGGGAGCAGTTCGTGCGGACGATGACGCACGTGATGGGGGACGGCAGCGCGGACATCACCTTCGAGTCCACCCGCACCCCCGTCTTCCTCTCCCCCGCCATGGCCGTCGTGTTCACCGACTCGGTGATGACGACGGACGAGGGGACACAGCGTCTGCGGTACGCGGACATCCTGATCAGGCGCGGCGGCGCCTGGGGCTTCCAGACCATGATCCAGGGCGGCTGGGGGGACAACCTGTGAGTGTGACCGGCGGCTGAGAGCCTGTGTCATAACCCCGGTCGGATCAGCGCGCGGCGTCTGGTGCGTGCGATCGCAAGGCGCCGGAGCGCCCTCGTAGCGGAGCTACTAGGGCGTTTTGGCAACGCCGCGAGCGTGCGTGCCAGGCGTCGCGCGCCCGGCCGGGGTTATGACACAGGCCCTGAGAGCCTGGGCTCCGAGGGGACGTCTCAGACGCGCCGCCAGGTGTGGCGGTCCCTGGCCAGGGCGTGCAGGGCCTCCACATCGGCCGGTTTGAGCTGGCCGCCGAGGCGGGCGAGGGAGGTCAGGTCGCCCTCCCGCAGCACCCGCACGTCACGTGGCGGCGCCGCCACGTCCAGATCGGCCGTACCCGTGCCCGCGAGCGCCAGGACGGGGCGGACCTCGGCCGTCAGCGCGAAGGAGGCGCGGCCCGCGTCGGAGCGGAGCGTGCGCAGCAGCGGGGCGGGCTCGCCCCGGCCGACGGTGACCATCGGGTCGGCGATGCGCACCCGGCGCCTGCGCGCGGCGAGGGTGGCCACGCAGAACAGGCCGCCGGGGCCGATCAGCAGGTGGTGGATGCGGGCGCCGCCGGGCAGCGGCACCGAGTGCAGTACCCGCCAGCCCGCCCCTTCCAGCTCGTCGAGCGCCTCGCCGACCGCCCGCTCGGCGGTGAGCGCGCGGTGGCGGGCGTCGGAGCGCAGCTTGCGGGCGGGCAGGGCCTCGCGTTCCAGGGCGATGTGCAGCGCCTCGCCGGGGCGGTTGGGGGCGAGGTCGTCGTCCGGGTGGAGCGCGAGCCCGGCCATCTCGGCGGGGGTCGGCAGCGGCGGCGGGCCGGCCGTGACGTGGCCGGTCAGGAAGGGTGCGAGGGCCCGCAGGACGTCCTCTTCACGGTCCGCGCCGATGAGGTTGACGCGGGACGAGTCACGGTCGTACCACGCCACGCTCCTGCCGTCCGCGCCAAGGACGTACAACCGCTCCTGCCCGTGCCGCCAGGCCGGTACGACGCGCAGTCCGCTCATGCCGCATCACCCCTCGACCATGGGAACAGGCCGTGCGCCGCCGGGGCAAGAACCCGGCGGCGCACAGCCGGAGTTGAGGCGTGTTCGCGCCGGCCTCGGCCGGTCGGGCGGCGTGTCGCTCCCGCCGCGGGAGAGCCGGCAGGTGGACAAGAGGGACTTCACCCCCAATAAGGTGTATGCGGCGAGCGCCTGACCCGCGTCGCCTGCTCACCCGCGGCGGCCGACGGCGGGCGGGCACCGCTCTGACAACATCGACCTCTACGCCGGCCGGACGACGTGACGGCAGGCCTGGTGCCACGACAGGCCGCGCCGCGCGGCAGGCAGGAGTGCAGTGAACCGCAGCAGGACCGCGCTCGCCGCCGCCTTCGTCACCGTCGCCGCCCTGCTGGCCGGCGGCTGCGGTGATCCGGGCGATCTGCGCGGCGCCGGTCCCACGCCCACCGCCCAGAGCCCCACGCGCCTCTGGCCCGACCTGCCGCCGCCGTCCGCGCCCGCCGAGGACTACGGCGCCATAGAGGCGGTGAAGGTCAAGGGCGTCGAGGTGCCCGGCGGTGATCTGCGCAAGGTGGACCCGGTGGACGTCGTCCGCGCGGACTTCGAGGAGAACCCGGGGACGTACGAGAACTCCGACACCGCCTACCGGAAGACCCTCGCCCGTCTTGCGGACTGCGCCGCGGAGAGTTCCGGCACCCGGGAGCGGTGTCCGGTGCTCAAGGCGTACTACCGGGACCTGACCGGCGACGACAAGGACGACCTGATCGTCGGCGTCTCGATGCCCGACGACAATCTCGACGTCCGGGTGTACGCCGAGGAGGAGCGGCAGCTCACGCAGATCATGGAGATGAGCGACGCCGTGCTCGGGGTCGAGCTGGCCGGGCGCGACCTGATCATCCGCGCCGTCTCCAGCCTCGCGGGGTACGAGTACCACACGGTCTGGTCCTGGGACGCCCATCAGAAGGCGATGCTGCCGACGAGCGACGAGATCGTGCGGGCCGCGGACGCGCACCGCGCGCGGACGCCGCACCCCTCCCGTTCGGTGGGTCCCGGCGCCACGCCGGCGCCGTCGGGGAGCGGCGGACGATGAGCCACCGGCAGCCGCGCGGGCCGCGGTTCCCCGCCTGGACGGCGTCGCTCACCTGGAAGGCCGCCGTCTTCATCACCGTCATGTGCTGTGCGCTCGCGGCGCTGCTCGGCGCGCTCGTGCACGTCTCGGTGACCGACCAGACCGTCGGCCAGGCACGTGAGCGCGCGCTCTCACGCCTCGAAGAGGTCACCGAGCGGTACGAGGCGGGCGACCGGCTCGGGCCCGGCGCGGGCATCGACCCGGCGGGGCTGCCGGAGCGCCTGCGGGAGCTCGCGGTGGACGGCGATCGCGGCACGATGGTCGCCTCCCACGAGTCGCGGCCGACCGTGTGGGCCGCCGGGCCCGCGGACGGGGGCCGGGCGCTGGCCGTCCAGGTGGACTACGCGCAGGGCGCCCGCACCATCGACGGCCTCGACCGGGCGATCCTCGGCTCCTCCGTCCTCGCGATCGGCGCGACGCTGCTGGTCGGCGCGTTCGCCGTGACCCGCGTGACCCGGCGGCTGCATCTGACGGCACAGGTCGCCAGGAAGATCAGCGGCGGGGATCTGGACGCCCGCGTCAACGACCTCCGCACCAGGGAGCCGGCACGCCGTCAGGACGAGGTCGCCGCGGTCGCCGGGGCGCTCGACACCATGGCCTCCTCGCTCCAGGGCAAACTCCTGAGCGAGCAGCGGTTCACCGCCGACGTGGCCCATGAGCTGCGTACGCCGCTGACCGGGCTGCACGCCGCGGCGGAGCTGCTGCCGCCGGGGCGGCCGACCGAGCTGGTGCGGGACCGGGTGGCCGCCCTGCGCACCCTGACCGAGGACCTCCTGGAGATCTCCCGGCTCGACGCGAGGAGCGAGCAGGTGGACCTCGACGCGCACCGGCTCGCTCCACTGGCGGAGCGTGTGGTGCGGGGTTCCGGCGAGGGGGCGGAGCTGGTCGTCATCCGTGACGTCACCGTGGAGACCGACCGGCGGCGCCTTGAGCGAGTCCTCGGCAATCTCGTCGCCAACGCCCGCAAACACGGGCGGGCGCCGGTGCTCGTCTCGGTCGACGGGCCGGTGGTCACCGTGCGGGACCACGGGGACGGCTATCCGGACTACCTCGTGGAGCACGGCCCGCAGCGCTTCAGGACCGAGGGCACGACCCAGGGGCACGGCCTCGGTCTGACCATCGCGCTCGGCCAGGCCGGGGTCCTCGGCGCCCGGCTGACCTTCGCCAACGCGGCGGACGGCGGCGCCCTCGCGACACTGCGGCTGCCCTACGAGGAGTCGGCCGCCGAGGCGGGGGCCGGCGAGGCGGGGGCCGGCGAGTCTGTTGGTGAGGGCGGTCCCGGCGAGGACGGGCGTGACGGCGCGGCGTGAGCCTTTGCGCACACTCCGTGCCGCTTTTACTGTGAGTTGCGGCTTATGCGCAGTTCCCGGAGCCGCCCCCACCCGCGGCTCACGCGCACGCGCCGAAGGCCGCCCCGTTCGCTCCCCTCGGAGGAGAACCCATGCCCCTGCGGACCACAGCCACCCGGCTCGGCATACTCGTCGCCGGCGGCGCCCTCACCGCCCTCACCCTCACCGGACCCGCCGTCGCCGGACCCGCCGTCGCCGCGGACGGCGCCGACAGCAAGGCGCCCGTCTACAAGGGCCGCGTCATCGCCAAGTCCGGCCTCCTGCTCCGCAACGCCCCCAACCGCGGCAGCCGCGTGATCCGCAGCGTGCCGTACGGCAAGGTGGTCACCATCTACTGCAAGACGCGGGGTGACCGGGTGGGCAACAACAACCTCTGGTACCTGCTCACCGACGGCACGTGGGCGTGGGGTTCCGCGCACTACATCGCCAACATCGGCAAGGTGCCGCGCTGGTGCTGACGCCACCTCACCCCATCCGGCCGACATAGCCGACATAAGCGGACTTCAGGGCTTGTCGCTTGCTACGTTCCCGGCATGACCGGAACACGAGCGGGCCCCGCACCCCCCGCGGTGCCCGCCGTCCGCGTCCCCCGGCGCCGCGGCACCGAACTCGCCCTGCTCGTCCTCGCCGTCCTGCTCTGCGTGTACGGCTACTGCGGTGTCGGCCTGGCCAGGCAGGGCTCCGTCCCGCCCGGCGCCGTCGGTTACGGCGCCGGGCTCGGGACGCTCGCCCTCCTCGCGCACCTCGCCGTACGGCTCCGCGCCCCGTACGCCGATCCGCTGCCGCTGCCCATCGCGGTGCTGCTCAACGGGCTCGGCCTGGTGCTCATCTACCGCCTCGACCTCCAGACGCCGCACGACGAGGCCGCGCCCGCCCAGCTCGTCTGGTCCACCGTCGGCGTCGCGCTCTTCATCACCGTGGTGCTCCTGCTGCGCGACCACAGGACGCTCCAGCGCTACGCCTACCTCTCCGTCGTCGCCGCGCTGGCCCTGATGATCGTGCCGATCTTCTTCCCCGCCGTGAACGGCGCCCGGATCTGGATCAGGTTCGGCGGGCTCTCCATCCAGCCGGGCGAGTTCGCCAAGGTCCTGCTCGCCGTCTTCTTCGCCAGCTACCTGGCGGCCAACCGCAGCGCGCTGGCCTACACCGGCCGCACCGTCTGGCGGTTCACCCGGCTCCAGCTCCCCACCGGACGCGTCCTCGGGCCCGTCGCCGCGGTCTGGCTGCTGAGCGTCGGCGTCCTGGTCCTCGAACGCGACCTCGGCACCTCGCTGCTCTTCTTCGGGCTCTTCGTGACCCTGCTGTACGTCGCGACGGGCCGCATCGGCTGGATCGCGGTCTGCCTGCTGCTCGCGGCGCTCGGCGCGTACGCCGTCGGCTCGCTCGAACCGCATGTGCACGGCCGCGTCCAGGACTGGCTGGACCCCTTCGCCTCCATCGAGGCGGGCGCGGGACCCAACCAACTGGCCCAGTCGCTCTTCGCGTTCGCGGCCGGCGGAATGCTCGGCACCGGGCTCGGGCTCGGCCACTCCGTCCTCATCGGCTTCGCCGCGAAGTCCGACTTCATCCTCGCCACGGCCGGCGAGGAGCTGGGCCTCGTGGGCCTCTGCGCGGTCTTCGCGCTCTACGCCCTGCTCGTCGAGCGCGGCTACCGCGCCGGTCTTGACCTGCGCGACCCCTTCGGGCGGCTGCTCGCCGTCGGGCTCGCCTCGATCATCGCGCTCCAGGTCTTCGTCATCGCGGGCGGCGTGATGGGCCTCATCCCGCTCACCGGCATGGCCATGCCGTTCCTCGCGCAGGGCGGTTCGTCGGTCGTCACCAACTGGATCATCGTGGCGCTGCTCATCCGGGTCAGCGACTCGGCCCGCCGCCAGGTCGTGGCCCGGGAGGGGCGGTGACCCGGTACATCCGGCACGCCGCCGTGTTCTGCGCGCTGCTGCTCGTCGCCCTGCTGGTCAACGCCGTCCGCGTCCAGCTCGTCGACGCCGGGTCCCTGGACACCGACCCCGCCAACCGCCGCGTGCCCATCGTGCGCTTCGGTGAGCCGCGCGGCGACATCCTGGTCGACGGGGTCGCCGTCACCGGCTCCAAGGACACCGGGGAGCAGCTCCGCTACGAACGTACGTACAAGGACGGCCCGCTGTACGCGCCCGTGACCGGCTTCGCCTCGCAGGTCTACGGCACATCCCTCCTGGAGGACGCCGAGGACTCCCTCCTCTCCGGCACCGATCCGATGCTGGCCCCGCTGCCGTTCTGGAACGACCTGACGCGCGCGCGGAGTCCGGGCGGCAAGGTGGAGACCACCATCAGGGCGGCGGTGCAGCGGGCCGCCTACTCCGGTCTGGGCGGCAGGCGGGGCGCGGTCGCCGCGCTCGAACCGGCGACCGGGAAGATCCTCGCCCTGGTCAGCACCCCCAGTTACGACCCGGAGCGGCTCTCGGGGAACGGCGGGGCGGTGGCGGACGCCTGGGCGGAGCTGAACCGCGCCCGCGAGAAGCCGATGCTGAACCGCGCGATCCACCGGACCTATCCGCCGGGGTCGACGTTCAAGGTGGTCACGGCCGCCGCCGCGCTCGACTCGGGCACCGTGACGGATCCGGACGAGCCGACCAGGTCCCCGGACCCGTACACCCTGCCCGGCACCCGTACGCAGCTCACGAACGAGGTGGACGGCTGCGCCGACGCCTCGCTGCGCCAGGCCTTCCAGTGGTCGTGCAACACGGTCTTCGCCAGGCTGGGGGTGGCCACGGGGCTGCGGGCGATGGTGCGCACCGCACGGAACTTCGGCTTCAACGACGCGGGCCTTCGCATCCCCTCCGCCGTGGCGCGCAGCAACTTCGACACATCCCTGGACAAGGCGCAGCTCGCGCTCTCCGCCATCGGGCAGTACGACACCCGGGCGACGCCGCTTCAGATGGCGATGGTCTCGGCGGCCGTCGCGAACGGCGGCTCGGTCAGGATGCCGCACCTGGTGGAGCGGACGACCACGGACGACGGCGACGTGGTCGGCGCCACGGGGCACCGGACCCTGCGCCAGGCGATGCACCCGGCGACCGCCATGCGGCTGCGGGAGATGATGACGGATGTCGTCGAGAAGGGCACGGGGGCGAACGCCGCCATCCCCGGGGTGACCGTCGGCGGCAAGACGGGGACGGCGCAGCACGGCGTCGACAACAACGGGACGCCGTACGCCTGGTTCGTCTCCTGGGCGCAGGCCCCGGGCGACCCGGAGCCTTCGGTGGCGGTGGCCGTGGTGATCGAGGACGCGGCGGCGGACCGCGGGGACATCAGCGGCGGCGGCAGTGCGGCGCCGATCGCCAGGGCCGTGATGGAGGCGGCCCTGAAGCCGGGAGCGACCACGGACCGCGGACCCGCTCCCGGCTGACCGGCGCCCCGCTACTCCTGGCCGCCCGCGGCGATGGTCTGTCCGACCTCGGTCACGCGCGCGTGCTCCTCGGCCGCGAAGCGTTCCGCGTCCAGCTCCTCGGCGATCTCCTCGTCCTGGCGCATGAGCTGGTCGAGGTTGTGGTCGCCCATCTCGAAGACGCCCATGTCCACGTACGCCTCCTGGAGGCGCTTGCCCCACAGGCCGATGTCCTTGACGCAGGGCACGATGCGGCTGAAGAGCAGCTGCCGGAACAGCGCGAGGTACTCGGACTGCTCGCTGTACTCCTCGGCCTGGGCCTTGGGGATGCCGAAGTTCTCCAGGACCTCGACGCCGCGCAGCCGGTCGCGCATCAGGTAGCAGCCCTCGATGACGAAGTCCTCGCGCTCGCGCAGCTCCGCGTCCGTGAGCTCCTTGTAGTGGTCACGCAGCGCCATCCGCCCGAAGGCGACGTGCCGGGCCTCGTCCTGCATCACGTACGCGAGGATCTGCCGGGGCAGCGGCTTGGTCGTGGTGTCGCGGATCATGCCGAACGCGGCGAGCGCGAGGCCCTCGATGAGGACCTGCATGCCGAGGTAGGGCATGTCCCAGCGGGAGTCGCGGAGGGTGTCGCCGAGCAGCGCCTTGAGGTTGTCGTTGACGGGGTAGAGCAGCCCCAACTTCTCGTGCAGGAAGCGGCCGTAGATCTCGGCGTGCCGCGCCTCGTCCATGGTCTGGGTCGCGGAGTAGAACTTCGCGTCCAGGTCGGGGGCCGACTCCACGATGCGCGCCGCGCACACCATGGCGCCCTGTTCACCGTGGAGGAACTGGCTGAACTGCCAGGGCGTGTAGTGCTTGCGGAGCTCCCCCTTGTCCCGTTCGGTCATCTTCGCCCAGTGCGGGGTGCCGTAGAGCGACATCGACTCGTCGGGGGTGCCGAGGGCGTCGAGCGGGTCGACCTCCAGATCCCAGTCGATGCGCGTGGCACCGTCCCACTGCTTGTCCTTCCCCTTCTGATAGAGGGCCAGGAGACGATCGCGCCCTTCGTCGTACTCCCAGCTGAGGCGGGCCGAACCGGCCGACGGAATCTGCCAGTTGGGCTCCCCGAGAGGCATGGTGTAGAGCTCATGCGTCGACATACAGGCAGGCTCACACGCTCCTGGACAAGGGGTCAACAAGTGGCGCGCGAGGGATTGACGGCCTTACTGACAAGCAGTCTCATAAGAGATGACCGCCGGTAACCCCACTGTCGGCGCCTCACCTCCGACGACAAGGCAGGTATCCGCATGTCGACCGTGCCGGAAGACGTTTCGCTCCAGGGGCTGCGGGACGCGCTCGGCCTGCTCAAGGACAGGGAGCAGGTGGCCGTCCGGCTCCTGGAGTCGTCCGCCAGGAACTCCTTCGACCCCGACAGGGACCTCGACTGGGAAGCCCCGCTCGAAGAGGGCAAGTGGTTCTGGCCGCCGGAGCTCGTCTCGCTCTACGACACCCCGATGTGGAAGCGGATGTCCGAGGAGCAGCGCTTCGACCTCGCCCGGCACGAGGCCGCCGCCCTCACCTCGCTGGGCATCTGGTTCGAGATCATCCTGATGCAGCTCCTCGTCCGGCACATCTACGACAAGTCGGTGACCAGCGCGCACGTGCGCTACGCGCTGACCGAGATCGCCGACGAGTGCCGTCACTCGATGATGTTCGCGCGCGTGATCGAGAAGAGCGGGGCGCCGACATACCCCGTCACGCGCCTCCACCACAACCTCGCGCGCGTCCTGAAGACCGTCTCCACGACGCCCGGCTCCTTCGCCTGCACGCTCCTCGGCGAGGAGATCCTCGACTGGATGCAGCGGCTCACCTTCCCCGACGAGCGCGTCCAGACGCTGGTGCGCGGTGTGACCCGTATCCATGTGGTCGAGGAGGCCCGTCATGTGCGGTACGCGCGTGAGGAGCTGCGGCGGCAGATGGTGACCGCGCCGCGCTGGGAGCGTGAGCTGACGCGGGTCAGCAGCGGGGAGGCGGCGCGGGTCTTCTCCCTCGCGTTCGTGAACCCGGAGGTCTACACGAACGTCGGCCTGAACCGGGCGGAGGCTGTCGCGCAGGTGCGGGCGAGCGGGCACCGCAGGGAGGTCATGCAGAGCGGGGCCAAGCGGCTCACGGACTTCCTGGACGACATAGGGGTGCTTCGGGGGGTCGGCCGGCGGCTCTGGAGGTCTTCGGGATTGCTGGCCTAGCGCCCCTACGGGGACCCCCGCCCGGTTACGCTGCGAGGCATGACCTCGCCGGCCACCACCCCCGCGTACCGCCGCCTGAGCGTCGAAGCGCGGCGGCGGCAGCTCCTGGAGTCCGCGCTGTCCCTCTTCGCGCACCGCGCGCCCGAAGACGTCAATCTCGATGACGTCGCGGAGGAGGCCGGAGTCTCCCGGCCGCTCGTCTACCGCTACTTCCCCGGCGGCAAGCAGCAGTTGTACGAGGCCGCGCTGCGCTCCGCGGCCGACGAGCTGGAGCAGTGCTTCGCCGAGCCCCCGCGGGGCCCGCTCACCCAGCGGCTCTCGCGGGCGCTCGACCGGTACCTCGCCTTCGTGGACCAGCACGACGCCGGGTTCAGCGCGCTGCTCCAGGGCGGCAGCGTGGTGGAGACCTCGCGGACCACCGCCATCGTGGACGGCGTCCGCAGGGCCGCCGCCGATCACATCCTGGCCCACCTGGACGTGCCGGAGCCGGGCCCCTCGCTGCGGATGACCGTACGCATGTGGATCACCGCGGTGGAAGCGGCCTCGCTGATCTGGCTCGACGGGGGGAAGCAGCCGCCGCTGGACGAGTTGCGGGACATGCTGGTCGAGCAGTTCATGGCGGTGCTCGTCACGACGGCGGGACGCGACCCGCAGACGGCCGACGTCGTGCGGTGGGCACTCGCCAAGGAGACGCCCGAGGGCCCCGTGGGCGGCCTCGCCCGGCGGGTCCTGCCCGTGGTCGCCGACGCGGCCCACCTGCTGTGAGTACCCGCGCCGCCCGTGGTGTGACACTGGTGGCGTGAAGAGCGAAGAGACCCCCTTCGTGGGCGGCCCCCTGGACGGCCGGGTGCTCCCGGTGCTGCTCGGGCCGACCGGGCACCCGCCGAAGGTGTACCGCGTGCCCGTCCCCGACGACGCGGGCGGCCCGCCGACCGTCCTGGTCTACCGCAGGGCGCCCGCACAGACCGGCCGGCGCCTCTCGCTGACCGCGCGGTGGCGGTACGAGTACGACGAGAGCGGCGACAAGGGCGGCGGCCTGAAGTGGCCGTGGACCAAGCCCTCCGGCGCAAGCTGACACGCCGTCACCCACTGGACGGGTGACTTCATTGCGCCGACCGGACACCCTCCGGAGGCGGACCGCGGAAGTCGGGCCGATGCTCGCGGTGCGCGGCGGAAGGGCCGCCCGCGCACCGGAGGTGATGAGGTGTCAGGCAAGCTGCTGCGCTGGGTCTGCACGGGGGCCGTGGTCGGTGTCCTGTTCACGGCCGCTCCCCCGGTCCAGGCGCTCCCGGCGCCGGCGCCGGACCCCGAAGGCCGTTCCGTGCCCGCGCTCCTGATGGACCTTCAGCGTCTCTACCGCAAGGCGGAGGACGCCACGGAGAAGTACAACGCGACCGCGGAGAAGCTGAAGAGGAAGCGCGCGCACGCCGCCGATCTGCGCGCGAAGCTCGCGAAGGCGCGCGCGTCGCTCAAGGACAGCAGGGGCGACGCGGGCCGCCTTGCCCGTCAGCAGTACCAGAACGCCTCGGCCACCGACGTCTCCTCCTACCTCCGCCTGCTCCTCGCCCGCGACCCGCAGCACGCCCTCGCCCAGGGCCATGTGGTCGGCCGGGCCGCCGCCGACCGGGCCGCGGCCGTGGAGCGCATGACCAGCGGCGCGAAGAAGGCGGACGCCCTGGCCGCGGCGGCGAAGCGGGCCGTGGACGAGCAGGCCGCGCTCGCCGCCCGGCGGAACAAGCAGCGGAACACCGTCGTCCGGCAACTGAAGGAGGTCGAGGAGCTGCTCGCCTCGCTGACCGGGGACCAGCTCGCGTCGCTGCGCAGGGCCGAGGACGCGGGCGCGAAGAACAACCAGAAGCGGTTCATCGCCACCCGCGCGCTCGGCGGCAGCCCGGCCAAGCGGGCGCCCTCGGTCCGGGGCCACAAGGCCCTCACGTTCGCGGTGAAGCAGATCGGGCGGCCCTACAAGTGGGGCGCCGTGGGCCCCGAGGCCTACGACTGCTCGGGGCTGACCTCACGGGCCTGGCAGCGCGCGGGCCGCGAGATCCCCCGCACCAGCCAGGAGCAGTGGAAGCGGCTGCGCCGCATCCCGCTGAACGAGCTGCGCCCCGGTGACCTCGTCATCTACTTCCCCAAGGCCACGCATGTCGCGATCTACCTCGGCGACGGCAAGGTCGTCCAGGCGCCCCGGCCCGGCGCCCGGATCAAGGTCTCGCCCATCGCCGCCAACCCCGTGCTCGGCGCGGTGCGGCCCGACCCCGGGGGCCGGGCCATGCGCGGCTACACCCCGCCGAAGCTGCCCAAGGGCGCCGCGTCGGGCAGCGACCTGGGATACCGCGACCGTCAGGCGCCGGCCGCCACGGCCTCCAGGTAGGCGGCGGCCTTCGCCGGGTCGTAGAAGTAGTCCTCGAAGTCCGCCGGGTCGTTGAAGCCGTTCGCGAAGCGGTCGGCCACCGGCTGGAGCTGACAGCCCGCGCCGAGGATGTTCAGGACGTGCTCGGGCGGGGTGCCCAGCATCGCGTTCGTCCACTTGGTGACCGACTGGGCGGTGTCCCAGTAGCGGTCGAACGCCGACTGCATCCACGCCTCGTCGAAGGGCTTGTCACCGTGCTCGACGATGGAGGAGATGTACGAGGCGGCGCACTTGGACGCCGAGTTGGAGCCCTGTCCCGTGATCGGGTCGTTGGCGACGACGACGTCCGCGACGCCGAGGACCAGACCGCCGCCGGGCAGCCGTCCGATCGGCTTGCGGACCGTCGGCGTGTACCGCCCGGCGAGCGTGCCGCCCGCGTCGGTCAGCTCGACCTTCGTGGCGCGCGCGTACTCCCAGGGCACGTACTTCTCCAGGAGTTCGAGCGTCAGCGCCAGGTGCTCCGAGGGGTCCTTGACGCCCTGGAAGACGTCCAGGGGGCCGCCGGGTACGCCCTCCCAGAACAGGATGTCGGCGCGGCCCGTGTGGGTGACGGTCGGCATCACGAAGAGCTCGCCGACGCCGGGCACGAGGTTGCAGCGCACCGCGTCGAACTCGGGGTGCTCGGGGCGCGGGCCGAGACCGTGCACGTAGGCGACGGCGAGGGCGCGCTGCGGCTCGCTGAACGGGGAGCGGGCGGCGTCACGCTCGAACATCGAGACCAGCTCGCCCTTGCCCGCCGAGACGAGCACCAGGTCGTAGGTGCGCGCGAAGTAGTCGAGGTCGGAGACCGCGGCGCCGTGGATGACGAGCTGGCCGCCGCGCTGCGCGAAGGTCTCCATCCAGCCGGCCATCTTCACGCGCTGGTCGACGGACTGGGCGTACCCGTCGAGCTTGCCGACCCAGTCGATGACGCGAGCGGAATCGGGGCCGGCGACGGAGACGCCGACGCCCTCGATCCGCGGGGCCTGCGACTCCCAGAAGTTCGCCTGGATGTCCCGCTCGTGCTGGAGCGCGGTGTGGAACATGCACTGGGTCGACATGACCCGCCCGGACCGGATCTCGTCCGCCGTCCGGTTGGACATCAGAGTGACCTCGTACCCCTGGGCCTGGAGCCCGAGGGCGATCTGGAGCCCGGACTGACCGGCTCCCACGACAAGTATCTTCCGCATGAGGGCACTACTCCTACGTACGTTCACAAAAGGCTGGGGGGAAAGGCGGGGGAAAGGCTTGGGGGAAAGGCTGTGGGGGGCGTCGTCACTCGGGAGCGACGTCCAGCGCGTGGCCGACGAGGGCGAGCAGCGCCTCGATCGCCGCGACCCGCTGGCGCGCGTCCATGATCAGTACGGGTATGTGCGGCGGCACGGTCAGCGCCTCGCGCACATCGGCGACCTCGTACTCCTGGCTGCCGTCGAAGTGGTTCACGGCCACGATGTACGGCAGGCCACAGCTCTCGAAGTAGTCGAGGGCCGGGAAGCAGTCGGACAGCCTGCGGGTGTCGGCGAGGACCACGGCGCCGATCGCACCGCGCATCAGGTCGTCCCACATGAACCAGAAGCGCTGCTGTCCGGGCGTGCCGAAGAGGTAGAGCACCAGGTCGTCGTTGAGCGTGATGCGGCCGAAGTCCATGGCCACCGTGGTGGTCGTCTTCTCCGGTGTGTCGCTCAGGTCGTCGGTGCCGACGCTCGCCTGCGTCATCAGCGCCTCCGTCTGGAGGGGCGTGATCTCGGAGACGGCGGTCACCAGCGTCGTCTTGCCGACGCCGAAGCCGCCCGCCACCACGATCTTCGTGGCGATCGGGGCGCGTGACGTGTCCGTCTGCCAGGGCTGTAGCTGACCCTCGTCCTCGAGGAGTTCAGAGACGGCGGAGTCCACTCAGCACCCTTTCCAGCAGTGCGCGGTCGGGCCGGCCCGGGCCGTGGCCCGTTCCGTACACCCGGATCTTTCCCTGGTCGGCGAGGTCGCTCAGAAGTACGCGGACCACGCCGAGCGGCATCTTGAGGAGGGCCGCGATCTCCGCGACCGTGCGCATGCGGCGGCAGATCTCGACGATCGCCTGTATCTCCGGCATGACACGGGATGTGCCCTTGGTCAGTTCGAGGCGCTCGTCGGGGGCCTCGATGGCCGCGCTGCTGGCCACGAAGGTCTCGACGAGCAGGACGTGCCCGAAGCGGGTCCGTCCGCCGGTCAGCGAGTAGGGCCGCACCCGGGCGGGTTTTCTGTCGCCGCCGCGCTGGGGCAGCTTCGGCGTCGCACGGCCGCCGCTCCCGCCGCTCATCGCGCGTTCTCCAGCGACTGGCGCAGCTCGCTGCGGAGTTCGGGGGTGAGGACGTGTCCGGCGCGGCCGACGAAGAGGGCCATGTGGTACGCGACGACGCTCATGTCGCAGTCCGGGGTGGCGTGCACGCCGAGCAGCGAACCGTCGCTGACCGACATGACGAAGAGGCTGCCGTCCTCCATCGCGACCACGGTCTGCTTGACCGGGCCGCCGTCCATCAGCTTGGCGGCACCCACGGTGAGGGAGCCGAGTCCGGACACGATCGTGGCGAGGTCGGCGCTGGAGCCCTTGGGGCCCTTGGGGGCCGCCGAGGGGCGCTCGGCGTTCTGCCCGGGGTCGGAGGAGAGCAGCAGGAGTCCGTCGGACGAGACCACCGCGACGGAGAGAATCCCGGGCACCTCCTCCACGAGGTTCGTGAGCAGCCAGTGCAGATTGCGGGCTTCACGGCTCAGGCCGTACTGCCCGGGTCCTGTCGTGCCGCCGGACGTGGTGGGTGCGGCGGATGTGGCGGGTGCGACGGATGTGGCGGGCGCGACGGAAGAACTGGGCGTGCGCATGGGTGCAGTCAACTGCTTGCCTCCTCGACTGAGTCCCCCATTACGTCTGCGGCTTTTACGTTCTTTTCGTTACTTTGTGATGGTTCGTCGCGCTGCGCCGGTTCTGACGTGGTCGGTGTCTCGACCGGCTCCTCCCCGGCGATCTCGGCCTCCACGTCCCGACGGCCGCTCTCCGCGCCCTGGTGGAAGCCGCCGAGGCGGCGGCGGAGCGCCGAGGCGTCCACGGAGCCGCCGCGCGGCCTCGGCACGGGGGCCGAGGGCGCGGTGATCTTCGGCGTGCGCTTGGGCAGGCCCTTGTCGGTGACGCGCTCCCACTTGGGCGGCCTGGGGGCCGCCTCGGGCCTGGGTTCCGGTGCCGGCTCGGGCCGGGGGTCCGCTTCCGGGGCGCGGGGCGGTGCGAGCTCCATGGTCGTCTCGGACGAGGGCAGGGGCACGGCTTCGGGCTCGGGCGCGGCTTCGGGCTCTTCGGCCTCCGGCTCGGGCTCCGCGGCCTGCGGCTTCGGCTCCGGCTCCGGCTTCGGCTCGGGCTTCGGGAGTGCCGTCTCCAGGGTCCGCTCGGCCGCCGCGATCAGCGGGTCGCCGCCGTCCTCCGAAACGGCGGTCAGCCGGCCCGGGATGACGTTGGAGTTGGCCTCGGCCTCCGAGCCCGGCAGATGAACGACGCTCTCCCCGGCCGCGCCCGGGGTGACCACCCCGCCGGGCGCCCCCGCCAGGTCCGGCGCCGCCGCGAGGATCGACTTGGGCAGCACCACGACCGCCGCCGTGCCGCCCTGCTTCTGCTCCCGCAGCCGCACCCGGGCCCCGTGTCGCGCGGCGAGCCGCGCCACGACGTAGAGGCCGAGGCCGAGGCCGTCGCCGCTCTCCTGGTCGTACGCGTCGTCCGGGTCGAAGTCGGTGAGGCGGGCGTTGAGCTCGCGCATGCGGTCCTCGGCGACGCCGATGCCCTCGTCCTGCACGGAGAGCATGACCTCGCCGTTCTCCAGGAGCCAGCCGGAGACCTCGACGGGGGCGTCCGGCGGCGAGAACGAGGTCGCGTTCTCCAGGAGCTCGGCGGTGAGATGGCTGATGTCGTCCGCGGCGAAGCCCGCGATGTGGGCGTGCGGCGGCAGCGTGGCGATGCGGACGCGTTCGTACCGCTCGATCTCGGAGACGGCGGCCCGCACCACGTCGACCAGCGGGACCGCGCCGGGGTTCTGATGGCCGTGCTCGGCGCCCGCGAGGACCAGGAGGTTCTCGCTGTGGCGGCGCATGACCGTGGCGAGGTGGTCGAGCTTGAAGAGCGTCGAGAGGCGGTCCGGGTCCTGCTCGCGGTCCTCCAGGTTCTCGATGACGGCGAGCTGGCGCTCGACCAGCCCCAGGGTGCGCAGGGCCAGGTTCACGAACGTGCCGTGGATGGACTGGCGTACGCGGTCCAGGTGCGCGGAGGCCTCGGCCAGCTCGGTACGGAGGGCGTCGCGCTCGTCGGCCATGGTCCGGCGCTTGCCGATGAGGTGCTTGCGGTCCGCTTCGAGCGTGGTCAGCCGCTCGGTGAGCGCGGCGGCGTGGCCGTGCAGCGCGTTGACGGAGCGTACGACCTGGGCGAACTCGTCGTCGCGGCCGGTGAAACGAATCGGCTCCTGGGGCGCGGGCTCGGTGGCGAGACGGGCCGAGCCGAGGCGCAGGACGGCGAGCGGCCGGGTCAGCGAGCGGGCCATGGCCATGGAGACGCCGACGGCGGCGAGCAGGCAGACGCCGATGAGCGCGATCCGGATCTCCAGGGCCGTGACGTCGTCGTCGCGGAGCTGGGCGAGGTGCTTGGTGCGCTCGACGCCGAGCGCGGACTCGGTGCCGCGCATCAGCTCGATGCGGGCGGAGAGGGCCGCGTCGAGCTTCTTGGGGTCGTAGGCCAGCTCGGCGTCGGAGAGCGTCGGCTGGTCGGTGAGGCGCTTGAGGTACTTCTCGGCGGCGCCGGCGTCGGAGCCCGTGACGGTCGACTCGTACGTGGCGCGGGCGGAGTCGTCGGCGGTGTCCGAGAAGTCGGCGAGCGCCGCCAGTTCGCGGGTACGGGCCTGCTGGGCGGCGGCGCTGAGCCCGGCGCGGCGCTTCGCGGCCTCCGGCGACTCCTCGGTGACGGTGCTCGGCAGCCCCGTGACCGGGTCGACGCCGGGCGTGGTGGAGGCCGGCCGCTCCACGGCGAACGCGGCCAGGAGCAGGCCGCGGGCGGCGGCGGCCTGCTCGACGGCGTGGTCGAGGTCGACGAGGGCGAAGGCCCCCTCGTTGGCCTCGGGCGGCAGCCGCTCGGCCAGGTCACGGGTGAGGCCGTGCAGTTCGGTGATGACCTTCGTGTACGCCTCGTGGGCGTCGAGGGCGCTGCTCTTGCCGGTGAGCGCGGACCGTCGGACGGCGGCGATGTCGGCGAGGTCGCCGCGGAGCCCGGCGGGGGCGTCGGCCTCCCGCAGCTCGTCGATCTGCCGGTCCACGCGGGCGCTGCGGCTCTCGGAGAGACCCCTGCCCTGCGGGCGGCCCGCGGCGATGAAGGACGTGACCTCGTCGCGCTCGTCGGCGAGCGAGTGGCCGAGGGAGACCGCCTGCTGCGTCTGCTCGGCGAGGGTCACCAGGCCCTGTGTGTCGTTCAGCCGGTCGGAGGCGGCGATGACGGCGGGTGCGCCCGCCCCGGCGATCGCGGCGGCCACGACCGCCACGGCGACGATCAGCCGGTTGCGCACGCGGGCGGTGGGCCGCCCGGTGACGGCGGGGGCGCCGCCGGTGGGCGTCCTGGGTGTGGGGGCCGACGCGGACGAGGGCTCGGACGCGGGCGAGGGCTCGGCGGCCGGGGCCTGCGTCACCTCGTCCGTCTCCGTCACGGGGTCCGTGACGGTGCGCTCCGGCGCTTGCTCGGTCGGGTTGGTCGCGTCCGGCGTGGTCCCTTCCGGGGCCGTCTGCTTGCCTTTGCGCCGAGGCCGCATCTTCTGCACCGGTGCTCGCATTCTTGTTCTCGGCTGACCTGGGCCCGGATGACGGTATGTCAACACGAGCGCGCCCCAGGTACGGCTCCAGACCATTCCAGTGCCATTGGGTGGCGGACGCGCATCGTCTGCCTGGCCACCCGAAGGAGTGAACATCGGGGAGGAGTTGGCGGGCAAGTCCTCACGGGGCCGCCACCGGGGCCGTTCGGAGCGCCGGTTGGACGTTGCCGGGCGCCTTTGGCAGGATTCGCCGCCACACCTCGGCGGAGTTGATCATTCCGGCCCAATTCCGGCGCGTGACCTGCTGGTACTGGACAAACCCGTGGGCTCCTCCACCTCTGAGGGGCCCGCGCGAACGTCTCATGCAGACTGGCTGGATGCGTATCGAACTCGCCACCGAGCCCGGAGACCCCGCACGCCCCAACGAGGACTACGCGTCGGTCGCGCTTCCCGCGTCCGGACAGGGTGGTTCGCTCGTTCTCCTGGACGGCGTGACGCCGCCGGAGGGTTCGGTGGGTTGTCCGCATTCCGTCCCCTGGTTCACCGCCCGGCTGGGCGGCGCACTGGGTGAACTGTCCGCTTCGCGGCGAGATATGACGCTCCCTGAGGTGCTGGCCGAGGCAATCACGCGTACCGCCGAAGCGCACGGTTCAACCTGTGACCTTTCTCACCCACGCACCCCTCAGGCAACGGTGGTGCTCGTGCGCTGGGACGCCGAGCGCGTCGAACATCTGGTCCTCTCCGACTCGGCGCTGCTGCTCGCGGGGCGCGACGGCGGGGTGACCGCGGTCCTGGACCGCCGCCTCGCGGAACTGCCGCCCGCGGTGCGGGCGCTGCGCGACCAGGTGCGCGCCCTGCCGCGCGGCTCTGCCGAGCGCGAGGTGGCGGGACGCGCGTACGGGGCGGCGGTCGAGGCCCTGCGCAACGCCGAGGACGGCTTCTACACCGCGGCGGCCGACCCCTCGGCGGCCCTGCGCGCCGTCACCGGTGAGGTGCCGCGGACGGAGGTCACCGCGGTGGCGGCGCTGACCGACGGGGCGTCGCGCTGGGTGGAGACGTTCCGCGAGGGCGACTGGGCCGACTGCCTGGAGCTCGTGCGCAAGGAGGGCCCGCAGCACCTGGTCGACCGGGTCAGGGAGCTGGAGCTCGCCGACCCCGACCGCCTCGCCTTCCCGCGCGGCAAGCGCCACGACGACGCGGCGGTCGTCTACGCGGAGTTCTGACCCCACGGCGGTCCGTCCGCGGTCATGACACGGGCTCTCAGCCCTCGGCGCTGCTGTTGAGCTGGCCGAGCAGTCTGGCCAGCTCGGCGACCTCGGCGCGGTCCCAGCCCTGGAGGCGGCGCACGTACTGGGCGCGGCGGGCGGCGCGCACCGTGCGGAAGCGGGTGCGGCCGTCGCGGGTGAGCCGGATCAGCCAGGCGCGGCCGTCCGCCGGGTCGGGCTCCCTGGAGACCAGGCCGAGTTCCTCCAGGGCCCGGAGCTGGCGGCTCATGGTCGCCTTGCCGACGCCGATGTACGCGGCCAGCTCGGTGGCCCGCTGCGGCCCCCCGTCGTCCAGGCAGACGAGCAGGCCGTACGCGGCGGGCTCCAGGTCGGGGTGGACCTGGCGCGCCATCTCGCCGGACGAGGCCCGTGCCCGGCGCATCAGGAGCGTCAACTCCCGCTCCAGGGAGAGGAACTCACGGTCCGCCCCCGGCTCGGCGGCTGCGCCGTCCCCGCCCCGCACGCCCTCTTCTGCAGCACTCATGTCCCGCTTTCCCGATTCTGAAAGTTTCCGCCGGAAGGCTTCCCCGCCGCGGTCGCGGCGACAGCGGCCTGACCAGTATTTCGCAAGGTCGGAACGGTGCCGCTCCGGCGCCACCGCCACAGGAGTGGACCAACGGCAGCGGCTTGCCCCTCTTCCCCGGCGGCGGTCTACGTGCGTAGCTTTCAAGTGACATGTTCACACCATGGCGGTCGCCAGAGCATGTCGACAGGTCCCCACCGAGCACCACCGAGGCCATCGGAGGCACGCACATGCCCGTGCACAGACCCGGATCGGCCCGCCGCTCGCGCTTGTCGCCGGCGGGGGTTCTCCTCGCAGCACTCTCCGCGCTCTCCCTCCTCCTCACGCTCCCCACACCGGCCCAGGCTGACGACGTCCCGCCGCGCGGCTCCGCCCGCCTCGGCCAGGGCGTCATCGAGCACGACGGCCAGGGCGGCCGCCCCTCGGGCGGTGACGCCACCCAGACCGAGGGCGTCGACGTCAGCAGCCACCAGGGCAACGTCGCCTGGCAGACCCTCTGGAACAGCGGGGTGAAGTGGGCCTACGTCAAGGCCACCGAGAGCACCTCGTACAAGAACCCCTACTTCACCCAGCAGTACACCGGTTCGTACAACGTGGGCATGATCCGCGGTGCCTATCACTTCGCCACGCCCGACACCTCCAGCGGCGCCACCCAGGCCAACTACTTCGCGAGCAACGGCGGGGGCTGGTCGCGCGACGGCAAGACACTGCCGGGCGCCCTGGACATCGAGTGGAACCCGTACGGTGCGGCCTGCTTCGGCAAGTCGCAGTCGGGGATGGTGAGCTGGATCCGCGACTTCCTGACCACGTACAAGGCGCGCACCGGGCGTGACGCGGTGATCTACACCGCGACGAGCTGGTGGAAGCAGTGCACCGGCAACTACAGCGGCTTCGGCGCGAGCAACCCGCTGTGGATCGCCCGCTACAACACCAGCCCGGGTGAACTCCCGGCCGGCTGGGGCTTCCACACCATGTGGCAGTACACCTCGTCGGGGCCGACGGTCGGCGACCACAACAAGTTCAACGGCGCCCTCGACCGGGTCCAGGCGCTCGCCAACGGCTGAGCACACGGCGGTGGCCGGCCCCGGGACCCGGGGCCGGCCACCGCTTCGTCACGGCGTCAGGCCGCTACGGCGACCTTGATCCCGGCGTCCGCGAGCGTCACCTCCAGCGCCTGGCGCACATCGGTGACGGCGTGCACGTCGAGCTTCTCCAGGACCTCGGCGGGCACGTCGTCGAGGTCCGCCTCGTTCCGCTTCGGGATGATCACCGTGGTGATCCCGGCGCGGTGCGCGGCGAGCAGCTTCTGCTTGACCCCGCCGATCGGCAGGACCCGGCCGGTCAGTGAGATCTCGCCGGTCATCGCCACGTCCGTGCGGACGAGTCGCCCGCTGAGCAGCGACGCGAGGGCGGTCGTCAGCGCGACGCCCGCGCTCGGACCGTCCTTGGGGACCGCGCCCGCCGGGAAGTGGATGTGCACGCCCCGGTCCTTCAGGTCGCCCACGGGCAGCTCCAGCTCGGCGCCGTGCGAGCGCAGGAAGCTCAGCGCGATCTGCGCCGACTCCTTCATGACGTCACCGAGCTGACCGGTGAGCGTGAGCCCCGAGGCGCCGGTCTCCGGGTCCGCGAGCGAGGCCTCCACGTAGAGGACGTCGCCGCCCGCGCCGGTGACGGCCAGCCCGGTCGCCACACCCGGCACCGCGGTGCGGCGCTCGGCCGGGTCCTGGGCGGACTCGGGCACGTGGTGCGGGCGCCCGATCAGGCCGCGCAGGTCCGCGTCCGTGATGGTGAAGGGCAGCTCCCGGTCGCCCAGTTCGTGCTGGGCCGCGACCTTGCGGAGCAGCCGCGCCACCGAGCGTTCGAGGTTGCGTACGCCCGCCTCGCGCGTGTACTCACCGGCGAGCCTGCGCAGCGCGCTCTCGTCGAGGGTGACCTCGTCCGCGCCGAGGCCCGCCCGCTCCAGCTGGCGCGGGAGCAGGTGGTCGCGGGCGATGACGACCTTCTCGTCCTCGGTGTAGCCGTCCAGCCTGACGAGCTCCATGCGGTCGAGCAGCGCCTCCGGGATGGCTTCGAGGACGTTGGCCGTGGCGAGGAAGACGACGTCGCTCAGGTCCAGCTCGACCTCCAGGTAGTGGTCCCGGAAGGTGTGGTTCTGGGCCGGGTCGAGGACTTCGAGGAGGGCGGCCGCCGGGTCGCCCCTGAAGTCCGAGCCCACCTTGTCGATCTCGTCGAGGAGCACGACCGGGTTCATGGACCCGGCCTCCTTGATGGCCCGCACGATCCGTCCGGGCAACGCCCCCACGTACGTACGGCGGTGGCCGCGGATCTCCGCCTCGTCGCGTACGCCGCCGAGCGCGACCCGCACGAACTTGCGCCCCATGGCGTGCGCGACGCTCTCGCCGAGGCTCGTCTTGCCGACACCGGGAGGGCCCACCAGGGCGAGGACGGCGCCGCCGCGGCGGCCCCCGACGACCCCGAGACCGCGGTCGGAACGGCGCTTGCGCACCGCGAGGTACTCGGTGATGCGCTCCTTCACGTCCCGCAGCCCCGAGTGCTCGGCGTCGAGGATCTCCTGGGCGCCCTTGATGTCGTACTCGTCCTCGGTGCGCTCGCTCCACGGCAGTTCGAGGACGGTGTCGAGCCACGTCCTGATCCAGGAGCCCTCGGGCGACTGGTCGCTCGCCCGCTCCAGCTTGTCGACCTCCTTGAGGGCGGCCTCGCGGACCTTCTCGGGCAGGTCGGCGGCCTCGACGCGGGCGCGGTAGTCGTCGCACTCCTCGCCCTCCTTCTCGCCGCCCAGCTCGCGCAGCTCCTTGCGTACGGCGTCGAGCTGGCGCCGCAGCAGGAACTCGCGCTGCTGCTTGTCCACTCCCTCCTGCACGTCCTTGGCGATGGACTCGGCCACGTCCTGCTCGGCGAGGTGCTCGCGGAGCTGCTCGGTGGCGAGCCGGAGACGGTCGAAGGCGTCCTCGGTCTCCAGGAGCGCGATCTTCTGCTGGACGGTGAGGAAGGGGGAGTAACCGGAGTTGTCGGCGAGCGTGGAGATGTCCTCGATCTGCGTGACGCGGTCGACGACCTGCCAGGCGCCGCGCTTCTTCAGCCAGCTCGTGGCGAGCGCCTTGTACTCCTTGACGAGCTCGGTCACGGCGCCGGGCAGGGGTTCGGACACGGCGTCGTCGATCTTCAGGCCCTCGACCCAGAGGGCCGCGCCGGGCCCGGTCGTGCCCGCGCCGATGCGCACGCGGCTCCGGCCGCGGATCAGCGCGCCCGGGTCGCCGTCCGCGAGCCGCCCGACCTGCTCGACGGTGCCGAGCACGCCGGTGGCGGCGTACGTCCCGTCGATGCGCGGAACAAGCAGCACCTTCGGCTTGCTGTCGCCCTCGGAGCCGGCGGCGGCCTGCGCGGCCTCCACGGCAGCGCGCACCTCGGCGTCGGAGAGGTCGAACGGGACCACCATGCCGGGCAGGACCACCTCGTCGTCGAGCGGCAGCACGGGCAGAGTGAGCGGTGTGTACGAGGTGGACTCAGTAGCCATGATCTCCCCTTCGGCATTCAAGTTGAGCTATACCGGCTCAATGCTTGTGAGCGCCGCGGTGTTCCCCAAGTGATGTTCGCTCTGAGCGATCGGCGGAAATCCGTCAGTGGTTCCTGCCCGCCTCTGTACGAATCGGCGCCCTGCCAGGACGGTGGTCCCCCGACCCACGCACACGTCCGGCCCGCACGTCCGGCCGCACGTCCGACCCGCACGGAGGAGACCCACGGTGGACACACCCGAGGCGCAGGACGTCACCGGTCAGCTCGTCGAGCACGCGCTCGGCCATCTCTTCTCCGCGGCCCTGCGCACGGCCGCGCGCTGCCGGGTGGCCGACCTCATGGCCGCGGGCCCGCGCACCGCGCGCGAGCTGGCCGAGCTGACCGGCACGGACGCCGGGCACCTGCGGCGCGTCCTGCGCTACCTCGCCACGCGCGGCGTCTTCCGCGAGGACGGGACCGGCGCCTTCCACCTGACGCCGACCGGCGACGCCCTGCGCACGGACGTGCCGTACTCACAGCACGCGGCGGTCCTGATGCTGACCGACCCGACGTTCCAGCGGACCTCGGCGGGTCTTGAGGAGACCGTGCGCAAGGCGGGCCCGTCCTTCGAGCGGCTCTTCGGCGAGCCGTTCTTCGCGTACCTGGCGAAGGAGCCCGGGCTGCGGGAGTTGTTCGACTCCGGGATGGCGTCGCTCTCGGCCCGGGTCGACGCGGTGGTCGCGGGGACGTACCCCTTCCCGGAGCACGGCCGGGTGGTGGACGTCGGCGGCGGGCGCGGCGGGCTGCTCCTGGCGGTCCTGCGCGGGCGCCCCGGCCTCTCGGGGGTGCTCTTCGACCAGACGCCCGCGATCAGCACGCACGTCCTGAGCGGCGAGGAAGCGGTGCGGGGCCGGTGGAGCGCCGAGTCGGGCGACTTCTTCACGGAGGTGCCGAAGGGCGGCGACCTCTACGTCCTCAAGCACGTCCTGCACGACTGGCCCGACGACGGCTGCCTGCGGATCCTGCGCAACTGCCGCGCGGCGATGGCCCCGGACGCCCGCCTCGTCATCGTCGAGTCCGTCCTCTCCGAGGGCAACGCCCCGCACCCCGGCAAGGCGATGGACCTGGCCATGGCCTCCGTGGTGGACGGTCAGGAGCGCACGCGGGAGGAGTTCGCCGCGCTGCTCGCGGCGGCGGAGCTGAGGCTGACGCGGGTGCTGCCGACGGCGGCGTTCCCCTCGGTCGTCGAGGCGGTGGCGGCGTGACGTGACCGGCGGGCGCGCCGGAGCAGCGGCCAGGTGGCGACGCCGATGGCGAGGGCGAGCAGATGGCCCCAGTTGGTCATCGGGTCCTCGAACGCGATCAGGTCGTCCACCAGGACCCAGCCGAAGCCGGCCAGGACGGTCCATCCGGACCAGGGCGGCAGCAGCCCCGCGAGCGCCCCGACGCTGGCGGCCACGCCGAAGCTGATCCCGTAGTCCAGGCGGTGCAGCGAGCTGTCGGGCAGGTGCCCCGCGAGGACCGAGAGGCCCACAGGGACCTCCGTGGCGAGCGTGGCGACGACGTGGCCGAGCAGGAAGACCCCGGCCGTGCGGAGGCCGCCGATGCGGCGTTCGAGGGCGGTCAGGACCAGCAGGAAGCCGATCGCGTACGGCGAGGTGATCCCGCCCGCGATCCACAGGGCGCTGGCGGTCAGGACGAGGGCGGGGCTGTGCGCGAGGTGGGCCACGTCGGTGCTCGAACCGTGCAGCAGCGAGGAGACGAGCCGCGGGTCCGCGTACTGGGTGACGAGCGACGTGACGGCGAGGACGAGCGCGTACGCGAAGGTGAAGGGCGTGGCCCTCGGCCCCGGGAGCAGCTTTCCGAGCCGGAGCGGAAGCCGGGCCCCCGCCGGTGCCCTTACCTTCTCGTGCTCGTGCTCGTGCTCGTACTCGTGCTCATACTCGTACGAGCCGGCGGGCCTGCGGTCCCGCTGGCCGGGGATCGCGTTCAGGGTGGGCCGCTGCTGCCCCTTGCGCGCGCGGGCGACGTCCGGGGGCTCGACGCTCTGGTTCACGGGTGAGGGGCTCCTTCCGGCGTTCCATCCCACCCTTTGCTGTTTTTTCCGCGGTTGTCCAACGTCCGAAGCAATGCGTGACGCAATTCACAGCAACCCGGAGGGTGACTTCTGCGTCACCGCGTTGCCGCCTGTCGGCGGGCCGGCGTCCGACCTCCGACTTCCGGCTCCGGGGTTCCGCGTTGCCACCCGCCGCGTGCGGCGCATTCCCTACGCTGAGTGCCATGCGGACCGACACCACCGCCCCCGTCGTCATCGACCGACGCGAGGGCCCGTACGGCGAGGTCGTGCTGCGGCGCCACGGTGAGCTGCTGCAGATCATCGCCAACGGCTGTTTCCTGATGGACACCTCCGACGGCCGCTCCGAGCGACTGCTCGTCGACGCGGCGCGGGACGCCCTCGACGGCAGGGCGGAGCCCAGCGTCCTGATCGGCGGGCTCGGCGTGGGGTTCTCCCTGGCCCACGCCGCCGCGGACCCCCGCTGGGGACGCGTCACCGTCGTCGAGCGCGAGGCGGCCGTCATCGACTGGCACCGGGAGGGACCGCTGGCCGGACTCTCCGGTGCGGCGCTCGCGGACTCGCGTACGCGAATCCTCCACACCGACCTCGTGACATACGTCTCCGAGGCCCTGGACCCCGCTTCCGGGCCCGCCGAGACGTACGACGCGCTCTGTCTCGACATCGACAACGGCCCGGACTGGACGGTGACGGAGAGCAACAACTCCCTTTACTCGCCTACGGGTCTGGCCGCCTGCAAAGCCCGGCTGAACCCGGGCGGAGTGCTCGCCGTGTGGTCCGCCAGACCCTCGTCCACTTTCGACGACGCTCTACGGAATGCCGGGTTCCGGCAGGTAACCACCCAAGAGATCCCCGTTGCCCGAGGCGTCCCCGACGTGGTGCACCTCGGCGTCAGGGCTGCGTAGCCGGGGCCCCTTCGCGCCCCGTACGCTGCTGACCGAACACAAGCGATCAGTGTCAGGGGCGGGCGATGGAGCAGACACACACCTCCCAGAACGGCGCGGCGGCGGCGACGCCGGGCGCCCAGCGCCGGGTGCTGGTGGTCGAGGACGACCCGACGATCGTCGACGCCATCGCGGCCCGGCTACGCGCCGAGGGTTTCGTCGTGCAAACGGCGGTGGACGGCCCGTCGGCGGTCGACACCGCCCAGGCATGGCAGCCCGACCTGCTGATTCTGGACATCATGCTGCCGGGCTTCGACGGCCTGGAGGTGTGCCGCCGGGTCCAGGCCCAGCGCCCCGTCCCGGTCCTCATGCTCACGGCGCGCGACGACGAGACGGACATGCTGGTCGGGCTCGGTGTCGGCGCGGACGACTACATGACCAAGCCGTTCTCCATGCGGGAGCTCGCGGCCCGCGTGCACGTCCTGCTGCGCAGGGTCGAGCGGGCCGCGCTGGCCGCCACCACGCCGCGCAGCGGCATCCTGCGCCTAGGCGAGCTGGAGATCGACCACGCCCAGCGGCGTGTGCGTGTGCGCAGCGAGGACGTCCACCTGACGCCCACGGAGTTCGACCTGCTGGTCTGCCTGGCCAACACCCCGCGCGCGGTCCTCTCCCGCGAGCAGCTCCTCGCCGAGGTGTGGGACTGGGCCGACGCGTCCGGCACCCGCACGGTCGACAGCCACATCAAGGCGCTGCGCCGCAAGATCGGTGCCGAGCGCATCCGTACCGTGCACGGCGTGGGCTACGCCCTCGAGACCCCCACGCCATGAGGCCGGCCTCGCCATGAGCGGGCCCTTCGGCGAGATGCGGCCGTTCTCCATCAAGACCAAGCTCGGCGCCCTCGTGGTCGTCTCGGTGTTCATCACCACGGGCCTGCTCCTCGTGGCCATGAAGACCGAGACCGAGCTCCGCTTCATCACCGTCTTCTCGGTGATCGCCACGCTCCTCATCACGCAGTTCGTCGCGCACAGCCTCACGGCCCCGCTCGACGAGATGAACGCGGTGGCCCGCGCCGTCAGCCACGGCGACTACACGCGCCGGGCGCGCGGCGCCGACCGCCGCGACGAGCTGGGCGACGTGGCCTCCACGATCAACGCCATGGCCGACGACCTGGAGGCCCAGGACACCCAGCGCAAGGAGCTCGTGGCCAACGTCAGCCATGAGCTGCGCACCCCCATCGCCGGCCTGCGCGCGGTCCTGGAGAACGTCGTCGACGGTGTCTCCGCCGCCGACCCCGAGACGATGCGCACCGCCCTGAAGCAGACCGAGCGCCTGGGGCGGCTCGTCGAGACCCTGCTGGACCTCTCCCGCCTCGACAACGGCGTCGTACCGCTGAAGGCCCGCCGCTTCGAGGTGTGGCCGTACCTGTCGGGCGTGCTCAAGGAGGCCAACATGGTGGCCTCCGCGCGCGCGGGCATCGCCTCGGGCTCCGGCAGCCACACGCGTACGGACGTCCATCTGCACCTGGACGTCTCACCCCCCGAGCTGACGGCCCACGCGGACGCGGAGCGGCTGCACCAGGTCGTGGCGAACCTCATCGACAACGCGGTCAAGCACAGCCCGCCGCACGGCCGCGTGACGGTCCGCGCCCGGCGCGGCCCCTTCCGCGAGTCCCTGGAGCTGGAGGTGCTCGACGAGGGCCCCGGCATCCCCGAGGCGGAGCGGCACCGCGTCTTCGAGCGCTTCAACCGCGGCAGCCACGCGGGTGCCAGCGCGCAGAACGCGGGCAACGACGGCGGCACGGGTCTCGGCCTCGCCATCGCGCGCTGGGCGGTGGACCTGCACGGCGGACAGATCGGAGTGGCCGAATCCCCTCGCGGCTGCCGCATCCAGGTCACTCTTCCGGGCCTGTCCGAGTGATGAAGTTGACGTAGGGTTCGAAGCGGAAGCGATGAGTCGGGCCCCTTCGGGGGTACTCGGCAGCCGCCGCCGCGCGTAGACGGCCTTCGGGCGTACCCGCGCGGCCATCTCGCGTTGCGGAACTTCGCTTGTTTCCCGCCATTCACAGCGCCGAAACCATCGTTCCGGTGTGACTTACGCGACGGATGACGGGCCCGGCCTGCACCTCGCGCCGATGGAGGCGTAGCCTTTATTTCCGCTGTCCATCACCTTGTGAAGCGGAAGAGGGCGGTTACCGCCGTGTCGTCAGAGTCCCCCAGTAACTCGAGCATCTCGACCGACCAAGACGGGCAGGGCAAGGACCCTGCCGCCGCCTTCGGTCCCAACGAATGGCTCGTCGACGAGATCTATCAGCAGTACCTCCAGGATCCGAATTCGGTCGACCGAGCCTGGTGGGACTTCTTTGCCGACTACAAGCCAGGGGTGGGCGCTTCCGTAGCCGCCGCCCCGGCGAAGCCGGCGGGTGACACGGCCGCGGGGGCCGCGGCCACCAGTGCTCCCGCCCCGGCCGCCCAGGCTCCCGCCGCGAAGCCCGAGGCCCAGGCCCCGGCCGCGCCGGCCGCCGCCCCCGCGGCGAAGCCCGCGGCAGCCGCTCCGGCCCCCGCGGCCAAGCCGGCGGCCGCGAAGCCCGCCGCCAAGGCTGAGCCCGCGAAGGAAGCCCCGGCAGGACCCGAGTACGTGACGCTGCGCGGCCCGAGCGCCGCCGTCGCGAAGAACATGAACGCCTCGATCGAGGTCCCGACGGCGACGTCGGTCCGCGCGGTCCCGGTGAAGCTGCTCTTCGACAACCGCATCGTCATCAACAACCACCTCAAGCGCGCCCGCGGCGGGAAGATCTCCTTCACGCACCTCATCGGGTACGCGATGGTGCAGGCCATCAAGGCCATGCCGTCGATGAACTACTCCTTCGTGCAGAAGGACGGCAAGCCCACCCTGGTCAAGCCGGAGCACATCAACTTCGGCCTCGCCATCGACCTCGTGAAGCCCAACGGCGACCGCCAGCTCGTCGTCGCGGGCATCAAGAAGGCCGAGACGCTGAACTTCTTCGAGTTCTGGCAGGCCTACGAGGACATCGTCCGCCGCGCCCGCGACGGCAAGCTCGGCATGGACGACTTCACCGGCGTCACGGTTTCCCTGACCAACCCCGGCGGCCTCGGCACCGTCCACTCGGTCCCCCGCCTGATGCCCGGACAGTCGGTCATCATGGGCGTCGGCGCCATGGACTACCCCGCGGAGTTCCAGGGCACCTCCCAGGACACCCTGAACAAGCTCGGCATCTCGAAGGTCATGACGCTCACGTCGACCTACGACCACCGGGTCATCCAGGGCGCCGCCTCCGGCGAGTTCCTGCGGATCGTCGCGAACCTCCTCCTCGGCGAGAACGAGTTCTACGACGAGATCTTCAAGGCGCTGCGCATCCCCTACGAGCCGGTCCGCTGGCTCAAGGACATCGACGCCTCGCACGACGACGACGTCACGAAGGCCGCCCGCGTCTTCGAGCTGATCCACTCCTACCGCGTCCGCGGCCACGTCATGGCCGACACGGACCCGCTGGAGTACAAGCAGCGCAAGCACCCCGACCTGGACATCACCGAGCACGGCCTCACCCTGTGGGACCTGGAGCGGGAGTTCGCGGTCGGCGGCTTCGCCGGCAAGTCGATGATGAAGCTGCGCGACGTCCTCGGCGTGCTGCGCGACTCGTACTGCCGCACCACCGGCGTCGAGTTCATGCACATCCAGGACCCCAAGCAGCGCAAGTGGCTCCAGGACCGCATCGAGCGCCAGCACGCCACGAAGCCGGAGCGCGAGGAGCAGCTGCGCATCCTGCGCCGACTGAACTCCGCCGAGGCCTTCGAGACCTTCCTCCAGACGAAGTACGTCGGCCAGAAGCGCTTCTCCCTGGAGGGCGGCGAGTCCGTCATCCCGCTGCTCGACGCCGTCATCGACAGTGCCGCCGAGTCGCGCCTGGACGAGGTCGTCATCGGCATGGCCCACCGCGGCCGCCTGAACGTCCTCGCCAACATCGTCGGCAAGTCGTACGCCCAGATCTTCCGCGAGTTCGAGGGCAACATGGACCCCAAGTCCATGCACGGCTCCGGCGACGTGAAGTACCACCTGGGCGCCGAGGGCACCTTCACCGGCCTGGACGGCGAGCAGATCAAGGTCTCGCTCGCCGCGAACCCGTCCCACCTGGAGACGGTCGACCCGGTCATCGAGGGCATCACCCGCGCCAAGCAGGACATCATCAACAAGGGCGGCACGGACTTCACGGTCCTGCCCGTCGCCCTGCACGGTGACGCGGCCTTCGCGGGCCAGGGTGTGGTCGCCGAGACGCTGAACATGTCGCAGCTGCGGGGCTACCGCACCGGCGGCACGGTCCACATCGTCATCAACAACCAGGTCGGCTTCACCGCCGCCCCGGAGTCGTCGCGCTCCTCCATGTACGCCACCGACGTGGCCCGCATGATCGAGGCGCCGATCTTCCACGTGAACGGCGACGACCCCGAGGCCGTCGTCCGCGTTGCCCGCCTGGCCTTCGAGTTCCGCCAGGCGTTCAACAAGGACGTCGTCATCGACCTCATCTGCTACCGCCGCCGCGGTCACAACGAGTCGGACAACCCGGCGTTCACACAGCCGCTGATGTACGACCTGATCGACAAGAAGCGCTCGGTGCGCAAGCTCTACACCGAGTCCCTCATCGGTCGCGGCGACATCACCCTGGAAGAGGCCGAGCAGGCGCTCCAGGACTTCCAGGGCCAGCTGGAGAAGGTCTTCACGGAGGTCCGCGAGGCCACCGCGCAGCCGACCGAGTCCGAGGTTCCGGCGCCCGAGGCCGAGTTCCCGGTCAAGATCGACACCGCGATCTCCCAGGAGATCGTGAAGCGGATCGCCGAGTCCCAGGTCAACATCCCCGACCGGGTCACCGTCCACCCGCGCCTGCTGCCGCAGCTCCAGCGCAGGGCGGCGATGGTCGAGGACGGCACGATCGACTGGGGCATGGGCGAGACCCTCGCCATCGGCTCGCTGCTCCTGGAGGGCACCCCGGTCCGCCTGTCGGGCCAGGACTCGCGCCGCGGCACGTTCGGTCAGCGCCACGCGGTGCTCATCGACCGCGAGACGGGCGAGGACTTCACGCCGCTCCTGTACCTCTCCGAGGACCAGGCGCGCTACAACGTCTACGACTCGCTGCTCTCCGAGTACGCGGTGATGGGCTTCGAGTACGGCTACTCGCTGGCCCGTCCCGAGGCGCTGGTGATGTGGGAGGCGCAGTTCGGCGACTTCGTCAACGGCGCGCAGACGGTGGTGGACGAGTACATCTCGGCCGCCGAGCAGAAGTGGAACCAGCACTCCGGCGTCACGCTGCTGCTGCCGCACGGCTATGAGGGCCAGGGCCCGGACCACTCGTCCGCCCGCATCGAGCGCTTCCTCCAGCTCTGCGCGCAGAACAACATGACGGTCGCCATGCCGACGCTCCCGTCGAACTACTTCCACCTCCTGCGGTGGCAGGTGCACAACCCGCACCACAAGCCGCTGGTGGTCTTCACCCCGAAGTCGATGCTGCGCCTGAAGGCGGCGGCCTCGAAGACGGAGGAGTTCACCACGGGTGGCTTCCGGCCGGTCATCGGTGACGACACGGTCGAGGCGTCGGCGGTCCGCAAGGTCGTCTTCTGCGCCGGCAAGCTGTACTACGACCTTGAGGCCGAGCGGAAGAAGCGCGGCGACACGGCCACCGCGATCATCCGCATCGAGCGTCTGTACCCGCTGCCGGGTGCCGAGCTCCAGGCGGAGATCGCGAAGTACCCGAACGCCGAGAAGTACCTGTGGGCGCAGGAGGAGCCGGCGAACCAGGGCGCGTGGCCCTTCATCGCCCTCAACCTCATCGACCACCTGGACCTGGCGGTCGGCGCGGACATCCCGCACGGCGAGCGCCTGCGCCGCATCTCGCGGCCGCACGGCTCGTCCCCGGCGGTCGGCTCGAAGAAGCGCCACGAGCAGGAGCAGGAGCAGCTCCTGAACGAGGTCTTCGAGGCCTAGGCCCCGACGGTTCCACCCGCTGGGCCCGGCCCCCGAGTGCTCGTCACCCGGGGGCCGGGCCCTACTGCCTGAACACCCCTGATCACCCCTGATTCACCCCTGACGGAGAACGCCTTGTACTTCACCGACCGTGGCATCGAGGAACTGGAGAAGCGGCGCGGCGAGGAGGAGGTCACCTTCGAGTGGCTCGCCGAGCAGCTCCGCACCTTCGTGGACCTCAACCCCGACTTCGAGGTCCCGGTCGAGCGCCTGGCGACGTGGCTGGCGCGACTCGACGACGAGGACGACGACGAGGACGAGTAGGCGTCGCGTGCGGGGCGGGGCGGGGCGGGGCGGGGCGGGCGGGGCTATGGAGCTACGGGCTCGCGGAACCCCGCGCGCCGCTGACCGGCGGCTCTGCGGCGCGCTCCCTCAGCCGTGCGGCCGCGTCCCGTCGTGCGCCCGCATCCTGTCGTACGCCAGGCCGAGTGCGCCCTGCGCCAGCAGGACCCCGGCGGCCGTGGCCCAGCCCGCGCTGCGCCGTCGCACCGCCCAGGCCGCCAGCGGGAGGCCCACGGCCACCTGCGCCGCGGCCAGCGTCCGCGCCCGGGGGCCTCGCATCCAGGGGCCGAGCGGCCCGCTCTCGACCACGTCGAACTCCGCCCGCACCGCGTCCCGCCACCCGGTCCACTCGATCGGGCGCGCGCCCTGGCCGGCCCGTGCCGCCTCCCGCAGCCGGTCGGCCGGTTCACCGGGGTCGAGCCCCGGCGGGAGCGCGAGACCGGTGCGGATGAGGACGGCGAGCAGCCCCCGCATCCTGGCACGCGCGTCGGCTCCGGCGTCCGGCCTGGTCAGCGCGGACAGGGACTGCACGTCCAGTACGGGGTCGAGGCCGAGCCGCGCGGCGAACGTCCGCATCGCCTCGTCCTCCCCGACCGCCGTGCCGCTCGCCAGCCATTCGTAGCCGACGGTGCGCCGGAATCCGGCGGCGAGGGTGTAGCCGGAGCGGTCGGTGTCCCACCACAGGGCCAGCACAGGCCAATTCGATCCCACGGCGAGCGCCGTGGCCCAGCCGGTGACCACCCGGTCGACCGGCTCCTCGCCGCGCTGCCACGGCCGCCCCTCGGGCACCAGGACGCTCCAGCCGCGGCCCGCGGGCGCGAGCACCATCCGCTCGCGGAGCAACTGGGCCATGGGTCCGACCGCGTCGGGTTCGGCCCGGCAGAGCAGCAGCGCACCGGCGGTCCCGGTGCGCTCGGAGGCTTTGGACGACATGTTCCTACGCTAGGACAGATCCGACTATTCGGCTCTTAAACCCCGGAAAGGGGTCACGCTCGAAGGCCGCGGGGAGGTCACGGGAAGGTCACGCCGGAAGGACCCTTCACATGTCTTGACTTCCCCGAACCGCGATATATCGTGAATGACAGAAGACGCGATATGGCGCGTCGAGTTCGAACCGTCGAGGAGGCAGCTCCATGCCTGAGTGGTCCGTCGCCGAGCCGCAGAAGCTCACGTTCGACGCCCCGGTGAGCGCCCTCCGGGTCCGCGTCGTCAACGGCACGGTGAACGTGGTGGGCACGGGCGAGGACTCCGCCCGCCTTGAGGTGTCCGAGATCGAGGGTCCTCCCCTGACGGTGAGCCATCGGGACGGCGTGGTCTCCGTCGCCTATGACGACCTCCAGTGGAAGGGCTTCCTCAAGCGCTTCGACTTCAAGGGGTGGCGTCGCAGCGCGGCGGTCACCCTTGCCGTGCCGGCCGGGACGCGCGTCGAGGTGGGCGCGGTCGGCGCGGCCACCATGGTCTCCGGCATCGAGGGGCGTACGGAAGTCAGGGGCGTCACCGGCGGCACGACGCTGGTAGGTCTCTCCGGCCCGGTCCACGCCGAGACGGTCTCGGGGAGCATCGAGACGCAGGGCGTCACCGGCGAGCTGCGGTGCGTCTCCGTCTCGGGCGACCTGACCGTGGTCGAGGCCGCGGGGCCGTCCGTTCGGGCCGATTCGGTGAGCGGCTCGATGATCGTGGACCTCGCCCCGGCGGGCGAGGCGCCGAAGGTGGCCCTGACCAACGTCACGGGTGAGATCGCGGTCCGGCTGCCGCATCCCGCGGACGCGGAGGTGGAGGTGGACACCACGAGCGGCACGGTGTCGAACGCCTTCGAGGATCTGCGCGTGAGCGGCCAGTGGGGCGCCAAGCGCGTCACGGGCCGCCTGGGCACGGGCAGCGGCCGGCTCAAGGCGGCCACGGTCTCCGGTTCCGTCGCGCTTTTGCGCAGGCCGCCCATGGACGAAGATCCTTACGGAGAAGGTCCGTACGCAGAAGGTCCGTACGGGGAGCCTCCACAGGACCAGGCGCCACACGGCACGGACGCGGACGGCCCGGGGCCACACGGACCTGAGCCGCACGACGAACCGCTGGACCCCGCCGCGGCCGACGACCAGACAGGCCCGACCGGCCCTACTGGCCCGACAGACAAGAAGGTGCTCTGAGATGCCTCCCGTGTTCGCCCACGGCCGCCTGCGCCTGTATCTGCTCAAGCTGCTGGACGAGGCCCCGCGCCATGGTTACGAGGTGATCCGCCTCCTGGAGGAGCGCTTCCACGGGCTGTACGCACCCTCGGCAGGCACCGTCTACCCCCGCCTGGCGAAGCTGGAGGCCGAGGGCCTGGTCAGGCACACCACCGAGGGCGGCAGGAAGGTGTACGCCATCACGGACGCGGGCCGCGCCGAGCTGGCATCGCGCAGCGGTGAGCTGGTCGACCTGGAGCTGGAGATCCGCGACTCGGTCGCCGAGCTGGCCGCGGAGATCCGTGACGGCGTCCAGGGCGTGGCGGGCGATCTGCGCCGCGAGATGCGGGCGGCGGCCAAGGAGACGCGTACGGCCGGCGGGGCGGGGTCCGGTGCCTTCCCCGACCCGGCCGAGTTCCTCGACGCCGCTTGGGGCGACAAGGAGGGCTGGCGCCAGGCCAAGGAGGAGTTCAAGCGCGCCAAGCAGGAGTGGAGGGAGCAGGCGCGGCGGGCCAAGGACGAGAGCCGCCGGGCCCGTGACGAGGCCCAGCGGGCGCGCCGCGAGGCCAAGGAGGCCCAGGAGCGCGCGCGGACCCTGGCCCAGGAAGAGGTCCAGCGCATCGCCCGGCGCATCCGGGAGCAGATCGAGGGCCACTATCCCCGCGAGGACTGGCCGACGGGTGTCGAGGAGGGCCTGACGAAGCTGGCCAAGGAGTTCGGCCAGTTCGGCATGGATCTCGGCAAGGACTTCGGCGCATGGCCGGGCTCCCGCACGTCCGGCTCATCCGGCTCATCCGGCTCATCCGACTCATCCGGCTCATCCGCCGAGGCGAAGGATGCCGACGGCACGCGGGACTCGGCCGAGCCGGGGGACGCCGGGAGCGCCGCCGATGCGGGGTCCGGGACCAAGGCCGGGGCCACGTTCAGTACAGCTCCCGAGGACGTCCCCGTCGGCTACGTCCCCGACTGGGCCGAGGAGGACTCGACCGGTGACCCCGCCCGCGACCTGGACCGCCTCTTGGACCGCTTCCGGGACGACATCCGCGACACGGCCCGGGACCACGGCGTGACGGGCGAGCAGTTTCGCGATGCCCGCCGCCACTTGAGCACCGCGGCGGCACACATCGCAGCGGCCCTGCGAACGCCCGGCCCCTGACGCCACACCACGCCACGCCACGGGCCACCGAGCCCCCCCCCCGGGGCGGCCACGCCCCCGCCCCGGGGGCAAGGCCGCCTACGTCCCGTCATCCCCCGCGAACAGCACCCGCTCCAGTTCTCCGTAGGTGACCCCGTGCTCCGCCAGGGCCTCGGAGACCGTGCCGGGGCGGACCGTGAGGGCGAGGAGGATGTGGTGGGCGCCGATGGAGCGGTCACGGCGGGCCGTGGCGACGCGGAGGGACTTGACGAGGACCTCCTTGGCGTCGCGCGTGAACGGCAGATGCCCCGACCAGCCCCAGCCGCGCAGCCCCTTGCCCCGCCGGGCGCCCCTGCCGGAGCCCGCACCGGCCAGTACCCCGGCCCCGTGCGCCTCCTCGACCCGGGAGACGATCTCGTCGACGTCGATGCCGAGCCCGGCGAGCGCCTCGGTGTCCGCCTGGGAGAGCCCGCCCCTGCGCCGCGCCTCGGCGAGGGCCGCTTCGAGCGACTCCCGCCGGTCCATGGCGCCCAGGGCCGTCAGCGCGAAGGCGGCACGGCTGCCGGTCCCCTCGGCCGGCTGCGCGAGCAGGGCGAGGAGCATGTGCCCGTCGTCCACCGCCGCCGCCCCCGCCCGTTCCGCCTGTCCGGTCGCGCCCAGCACCACGGCGCGGGCGTCTTCGGTGAATCGCTCGAACATCACTGCCTCCCGTACTTCTTGTGCACGGCCTGCCTGCTCACTCCGAGCTCCGTGGCGATCTCCTGCCACGACCAGCCCTGCATGCGCGCGCTGCGCACCTGCACGGCCTCCAACTGCTCCACCAGCTTCCGCAGTGCGGTCACGGCCCGCAGTCCGACTCGGGGGTCACGATCGCCCGCGCGCTCGGCGAGATCCGTTGCTTCGGTCATGGATGTCAACTTACATTGACATCGACCAGTCGTCAACCATAGTTGACGATACGGGAGACGGTACGAGACGGGAGACGGTACGAGACGGGAGACGGTACGAGACGGGAGACGGTACTGGCGGCGGTACCGGCGGCGGTATCGGCGGCCGTACCGGCGGCGGCCCTCAGACCTCCAGCACGATCTTGCCGAAGAGGTCACCGGAGGCGAGCCGTTCGAAGCCCTCGCGCGCCCGGTCGAGGGGCAGCACCTCGTCGATCACGGGCCGCACGCCCGTGGCCGCGCAGAACGCGAGGAGGTCCTCCAGTTCGTCCTTGGTGCCCATCGTCGAGCCGACGACCTTCAGCTCCAGGAAGAAGATCCGGGTGAGTTCCGCGTGCGCGGGCCGGTCGCCGCTCGTCGCCCCCGAGATGACCAGCGTGCCGCCGGGCTTCAGCGACTTGACCGAGTGGGACCACGTCGCCGCGCCGACCGTCTCGATCACGGCGTCCACCCGCTCCGGCAGCCGCGCGCCGGACTCGACCGCCTCCACCGCCCCCAGCTCCAGGGCCCGCTTCCGCTTGGCCTCGTCCCGGCTCGTGGCGAAGACCCGGAGGCCCGCCGCCTTGCCGAGCACGATCGCGGCCGTGGCGACACCGCCGCCGGCGCCCTGCACGAGGACCGAGTCACCGGGCCGTACACCGGCGTTGGTGAAGAGCATGCGGTACGCGGTGAGCCACGCGGTCGGCAGACAGGCCGCCTCCGCGAAGGAGAGCTCCTTGGGCTTGGGCAGCACGTTCCAGGTGGGCACGGCGACCCGCTCGGCGAACGTCCCCTGGTACTTCTCCGTCAGGATGGAGCGGCTCTCGCGCGGGCCGACACCGTGCCCGGACTGGCCGATGACGGAGTGCAGGACGACCTCGTTGCCGTCCTCGTCGATCCCTGCGGCGTCACAGCCGAGGATCATCGGCAGCTTCTCCTCGCCGAGGCCGACCCCGCGCAGCGACCACAGGTCGTGGTGGTTGAGGGAGGCGGCTCGGACGTTCACGGTCGACCAGCCGGGGCGGGCGTCGGGGGCCGGGCGCTCCCCCAACTCCAGGCCTGAAAGCGGCTGGTCACGGTCGATTCGGGCGGCATAGGCAGCGAACATGCCGCCGACCCTAGGCCGCCGCCGGGCCACGGCGGAACCTCGTACGACTGTGACACGCGCCGCGCCCCCCGCCGCGGCGTGCACGGCAGGGGGCGCGGTCGGCGCGACGGGCGCTCAGCGGCGGGCGACGCCCTCCGCGCGGGCCGTGGCGGCGACGGCCGCGGTCACGGCCGGGGCGACCCGCTCGTCGAACGGCGACGGGATCACGTAATCCGCGGCGAGCTCGTCACCCACGACGGCCGCGAGGGCGTCGGCGGCGGCGATCTTCATGCCCTCGGTGATCCGCGAGGCACGGACCTGGAGGGCGCCGGCGAAGATGCCGGGGAAGGCGAGCACGTTGTTGATCTGGTTGGGGTAGTCCGACCGTCCGGTCGCCACCACGGCCGCGTACTTGTGCGCGACGTCGGGGTGGACCTCCGGGTTCGGGTTGGCCATGGCGAAGACGAAGGCCTCGGGAGCCATGGACGCGACGGCCGCCTCGGGGACGGTGCCGCCCGAGACGCCGATGAACACGTCGGCGCCGGCGAGCGCGGACTCCAGCGAGCCGCTGAGCCCGGCCTTGTTGGTGAGCTCGGCCAGCTCACGCTTGACCGGGGTGAGGTCCTCCCGGTCCCGGCTCACGACGCCCTTGCGGTCCGCGACCGCCACGTCGCCGAGCCCCGCCTCCAGCAGGAACTTGGCGATGGCGACACCGGCGGCACCGGCCCCGGAGATCACGGCGCGCAGCTCGCCGAGCGTGCGCCCGGTCAGCTTCGCCGCGTTGCGCAGCGCGGCCAGCGTCACCACGGCCGTGCCGTGCTGGTCGTCGTGGAAGACCGGGATGTCGAGCCGCTCCTGGAGCTTGCGCTCGATCTCGAAGCACCGGGGCGCCGAGATGTCCTCCAGGTTCACGCCGCCGAACGACGGGGCGAGCCGCACCACGGTGTCGACGATCTCGTCGGCGTCGGTCGTCGCGAGCGCGATCGGCACCGCGTCCACGCCGCCGAACTGCTTGAAGAGAATGGCCTTGCCCTCCATGACGGGGAGGGAGGCCTCGGGACCGATGTCCCCGAGGCCGAGCACGGCGGTCCCGTCGGTCACGACGGCGACCACGTTCGACTTCCACGTGTAGTCGTGGACGAGCTCCGGCTGCTCCGCGATGGCGCTGCACACCTTCGCGACGCCGGGCGTGTACGCGAGGGACAGGTCGTCCTTGTCGCGGACCGGCACGGTGGCCTGCACGGCCATCTTGCCGCCGCGGTGCAGCGCAAACGCCGGATCGAAGGGTTCCGCAGCATCCGCGGGGCCCTCGTGATCCGTACTGCTGTCGCTGCGAGGATTGACGATCTCCGCTGCCACTGTTCTGACCCCTTAAGTCTTAATCATTCGTTGAGGGTGTCCGCTCCTGGTTGAGAAGCGGGCGGGCACCGCGTCCGTTCTCCGCCTGTCGGCGGAGGGAGGTACGGACACGCGGGCGCGCCGCACACGCGCCCTGAGCCCCGGATGAGGGGTGTAACCACTCTTTCTACCCGACAGCGGCAGGGAGGGGCGAGTGACATTGGTTGCAGCCGGGCGAAGAGGACCGCGGGATCCGGGAGGCGTCACGCCGGGTGCCCCGAATTGACCGTATCGCGCTCACGCGAGGTCCAGATGGCGAGATTCGCTGCCTATCGGCGCCTATCGGCCGGTTGGCACGGATTGGCTGCGGAACCTTTTCACCCGCACTGCACCGGCCTGTTGGGATTCGGATTCTTCCCGTTATCCGATTTTGACATCACGGGCACCCAGAATCGGACGGTCCGAATGGCAAGATGCCGTCATCACACGAGGTCGCGACACCCGAAGGTGTGTGCACGACTCATCGGCAGCTCCCTCATCCGCCGGAGGACCCACCATGACCGCAGGCTCCATTTGTCGTAAGACCGCAGCGAAGTCCGCGAAGTCCCGGATCGCGGCGGTCGGCGCGATCGCGGTCGCCGGCACGCTGCTGCTGTCCGGCTGTGGCGACCAGACCAAGGACAAGAGCGGCGAATCGGCCAGCGACGCCCCGCTCGCCGACAAGCTCCCCAAGGACATACGCGACAAGGGCGTGATCAAGGTCGGGTCGGACATCGCCTACCCGCCGGTCGAGTTCAAGGACAAGTCCGGCAACACCGTCGGCATCGACCCGGACCTGGGCAAGGCGCTGGGCAAGCAGCTCGGCGTGGAGTTCGAGTTCGAGAACGGCACCTTCGACACCCTCCTCGGCGGCCTGCGCTCCAAGCGCTACCAGATCGCCATGTCGGCCATGACGGACACCAAGAACCGTCAGGAAGGCGTCGACGAGGACACCGGCAAGAAGGTCGGCACCGGCGTCGACTTCGTCGACTACTTCACGGCCGGCGTCTCGATCTACACCAAGAAGGGCGACGACCAGGGGATCAAGACCTGGGCGGACCTCTGCGGCAAGAAGATCGTCGTCCAGCGCGGCACCGTCTCGCACGACCTGGCCAAGGCCGAGTCGAAGAAGTGCGGGGGCGGCAAGAAGATCTCGATCGAGCAGTTCGACAACGACCAGCAGGCCCAGGCCCGGCTGCGCTCCGGCGGCGCCGACGCCGGCTCCTCGGACTTCCCGGTGGCCGCGTACGCGGTGAAGACCTCGGGCGGCGGCAAGGACTTCGAGCTGGTCGGCGAGCAGGTCGAGGCGGCCCCGTACGGCATCGCGGTCTCCAAGAAGAACCCCGAGCTGCGCGACGCGATCAAGGCCGCGCTCGACGCGATCATCAAGAACGGCGAGTACGGCAAGATCATCGCGAAGTGGGGCGTGAAGGACGGCGCGGTCGAGGAAGCCACCGTCAACGGCGGCAAGTGACCGACGACCGACGTCTCCTAGTCGCTGAAAGGCCACTGACGTGACCACCGACATCTCCAAGAAGGGCCCGGGGGACGACGTCCCGAAGGCACGACCGGCGGAGGCCATCAAGGCCATCCCGGTCCGGCACTTCGGCCGCTACGTCGCCGCGGTCCTCGCCATCGGCGTCCTCGCCTCCATCGTCTACGCCTTCTCGCAGGGCGACATCAGCTGGGGCGCGATCCCCGACAACTTCTTCGACGACCGCATCCTCACGGGTGTCCGCGAGACGCTGATCCTGACGTTCCTCTCGATGCTCATCGGCGTCGTCGGCGGCGTCATCCTCTCCGTGATGCGCCTGTCGAAGAACCCGGTGACCTCGTCGATCGCCTGGTTCTACATCTGGTTCTTCCGCGGTACGCCGGTCCTGGTCCAGCTCTTCGTCTGGTTCAACCTCGGCTTCGTCTTCGACTACGTGAACCTCGGCCCCGTCTACAAGGACGAGTGGTCGGACTTCATGACGCCGTTCCTGACGGCGCTGCTCGGCCTCGGCCTCAACGAGGCCGCGTACATGGCGGAGATCTGCCGCGCCGGCCTGCTCTCGGTCGACGAGGGCCAGACCGAGGCGTCGCACGCGCTCGGCATGAGCCACAACAAGACGTTGCGCCGCGTGGTCCTGCCGCAGGCGATGCGCGTCGTCGTGCCCCCGACGGGCAACGAGTTCATCAACATGCTGAAGACGACGTCGCTGGTCGCCGCCGTCCAGTACTACGAGCTCCTCAAGTACGCCCAGGACATCGGCACCTCGTCGGGCGCGACGGTCGAGACGCTGCTGCTCGCCGCCTGCTGGTACCTGATCATGACGTCGGTCCTCAGCATCGGGCAGTTCTACCTGGAGCGTTACTACGCGCGCGGTTCGTCGCGCTCCCTGCCGAGCACTCCATGGCAGAAGATCAAGGCCAACATGCTGTCCCTCAACAGCCCGCGGGGAGGCACCGCATGACCGCCATGGTGAAGGCCGAGAACGTCCACAAGTCGTTCGGCAGCGTAGAAGTGCTCAAGGGCATCGACCTGGAGGTCAAGACGGGCGAGGTCTTCTGCCTCATCGGCCCCTCGGGCTCCGGCAAGTCGACGTTCCTGCGCTGCATCAACCACCTGGAGAAGATCAACGCCGGGCGGCTGTACGTCGACGGGGAACTGGTCGGCTACCGGCAGAAGGGGGACAAGCTGTACGAGCTCAAGGACAGCGAAGTCGCCCTCAAGCGCCGCGACATCGGCATGGTCTTCCAGCGCTTCAACCTCTTCCCGCACATGACGGCCCTGGAGAACGTCATGGAGGCGCCGGTCCAGGTCAAGGGCGTCGCCAAGGCCGAGGCCCGGGAGCGCGCCGGACAGCTTCTGGAGCGCGTGGGCCTCGCCGACAAGGCGGGCAACTACCCCTCGCAGCTCTCCGGCGGCCAGCAGCAGCGCGTCGCGATCGCGCGGGCGCTCGCGATGGACCCGAAGCTGATGCTGTTCGACGAGCCGACGTCGGCGCTCGACCCCGAGCTGGTCGGTGACGTGCTCGACGTGATGCGCGACCTCGCGGAGTCCGGCATGACGATGGTCGTCGTCACGCACGAGATGGGCTTCGCGCGCGAGGTCGGCGACAGCCTCGTCTTCATGGACGAGGGCGTGGTGGTCGAGTCGGGCCACCCGCGCGACGTGCTCACCAACCCGCGCCAGGAGCGGACGCAGTCGTTCCTGTCGAAGGTGCTTTAGCGCTCCGCTCGGCGGGGCAGTGCTCGGTTCGCCTTTCCGGCGCGGGGCAGTGCTCGGTTCACTCTTCCGGTGCGGGGCAGTGCTCGGCTCGCCTTTCCGGCGCGGGGCAGTGCTCGGCTCGCCTTTCCGGCGCGGGGCAGTGCTCGGTTCACTCTTCCGGTCGCTTTCCGGTCACTTTCCGGTGCGGGTTCGGTGCGGGTTCGCTGCGGGATCGCTGCGGGTTCGCTGCGGCCGGGCGCGCGGTTCCCCTGCCCCTCGCGGGGGCGTCCCTTCGGACGCCCCCGCTTCTTTCGTTACTTCAGCCCCAGGACCACCGCGTCCGCGGGCGAGGCCCAGACCGGGCGGGCCTCCGCGAAGCCGGCCTCACGCAGCGTCCGCACGTGCCACTCGGCAGAGGGCATGTCGCCGTCGGCGTGCTCCCCGTAGATCTCGAACCGCTTGGCGGTGGGCTCGGCGAGGACCGGGTCCTGCGCGGCGAGCCGCCACCACTCCTTCCAGTCCAGGACGCCCTCGGCCTTGGCGCGCTCCATCTGCCGGTGGCGGAAGGCGCCCTCCGCGGCGTTCAGGCGCGGGGTGGCCGGGTCGGGCATGTGGTCGGCATTCATGAAGACGCCGCCGTCGCGCACGAGCCCCGCGACCTGGCCGTAGAGGGCGGCGAGCGGTTCGCTGAAGAGCCAGTGCAGGGCGGTCGCGGTGAGCACGGCGTCGTAGCTGTCGTGCGGGAGCGCGGCGGCCCAGTCCGGGTCCTTGAGGTCCGCGGTGACGAAGGTGACCCGGTCGTCCCCGGCGAACGTGCCCTCGGCGATGGCCAGCAGCGCGGGGTCCAGGTCGACGCCGACACTGGTGGCTTCGGGGAACCTCTTGAGCAGCCGGTCCGTAATACTTCCGGTACCGCACGCGAGGTCGAGTACGCGCGGTGCGGTTCCGACCACGGCCTCGACCATGTCGAGCATGATCGTGAAACGCTCCTCGCGGTCGGGCAGGTACCACTGCTGCTGCCGGTCCCAGCTGTCCTGCCAGGCGCGCCAGTCGGTGCCGAGCCCGGTCCCCGTACCCGTCTCCGTCATCGAAACCCCTCCACTCCGTAATACCCTGGTACCGCAGACGGCTATTACTTGCCGATGAGTCGACCATAGACCGCCCTCGTAAGGACTACAAGTGGAACTGGCCTATTACTCGGACTACGCCGTACGCCTGGTCAACAGCGAGGAGCCGGGCCGCAACAAGGACACGCTGACCTCCGTCGAGGTGATCAGGGAGCTGTTCGGGCCCAGCACGCAGATGGCCCGCCGCGCGACGGACGCCGACGTCACGCGCTTCCGGTCGGTCCGGGCGCGGCTGCGCGCGGTGTTCGAGGCTGCGGACGGCGACGACGAGACGCTCGCGGTCGACCTGCTGAACTCACTGCTCCTGGAGTTCCCGGTGAGCCCGCAGATCTCGGGGCACGACCACCGGGACGACAACGGGCGCCCGCTGTGGCACATGCACCTGGCCGACCACCCCTCGAACGCCACCGCCGGGTACGCGGCCATCGCCGCGATGGGCCTCGCCTTCCACCTCACCGAGCACGGCGTGGAGCGCCTGGGCCTGTGCGAGGCGGCTCCGTGCCGCAACGCCTACCTCGACACGTCCACCAACCGCTCCCGGCGCTACTGCTCGGACCGCTGCGCGACCCGCGCCAACGTCGCCGCCTACCGCGCCCGCAAGCGCCTGGAGACCGAGCGCTCGGCGAGCACAGGACGTACGGCCGAGACCGTCCAGCGCGCCAGCGCGAGCGGTGAGCGGCGTCCCGGCGTGGGCGGGCGGTAGCGGAACCACACCTTCCCGAGAACGAGGTCCTCGGGGACCACGCCGTAGTCGGTGCTGTCGCCGCCCGCGAACGTGTTGTCGCCGAGCACCCACCAGCCGCCGTCACGGCGCTCCTTGGCCCGCTTGACGACCAGCAGGTCCTGCTGGAACGGATGGCGCAGGATCACCACGTCACCCGGGCGGACGCGTGCGCCCCACCGGACGAGCAGCCGGTCCCCGTGGAGCAGTGTGGGCACCATGGAGGGGCCCGTCACCTCGGCCGCGCCCCATGGCAGCGCGGCCCTTCCGCCCTCGGTCTCCTGCGACAGCTCCGGCATCGCCGGCACCTCCCCGGTCCCATCGTCCACCAGTCCCAGTCTGACCCTGGACTTTTGTCCTAAGCCCATGGGGGCACTCGCGAAATCCGGTCTCTCACGGAGTAATGTCCCACCTGAGAAGACGATCACGAGGAGGACCGCTCCATGCTTTCCCGCCTGTTTGCCCCCACGGTAAAGGTCAGCGCACACTGCGACCTGCCCTGCGGCGTGTACGATCCCGCCCAGGCCCGGATCGAGGCCGAGTCGGTCAAGGCCGTGCAGGAGAAGATGGCCGCCAACGACGACGCGCACTACCAGGCGCGCGCCACGGTCATCAAGGAGCAGCGTGCCGAGCTCGCCAAGCACCACGTCTCGGTGCTCTGGAGCGACTACTTCAAGCCCCCGCACTTCGAGAAGTACCCGGAGCTGCACCAGCTGGTCAACGACACCCTGAAGGCCCTCTCGGCCGCCAAGGCGTCGAAGGACCCGGCCACGGGCCAGAAGGCGCTGGACTACATCGCCCAGATCGACAAGATCTTCTGGGAGACCAAGAAGGCCTGAACCAGGCTTTTCCCCGAAGGGGCCCGTCCACTGTGCCAGGGGCGGGCCCCTTCGGCGTTCCGCCCCGCGGACGGGCCCCCGTGTTCCGTCCCGACTAGCCTGCCGCTCCGCGGGGGCGTGCGAGGCCCAGGTCGTACGCGAGGATCGTCGCCTGTACGCGGTCGCGCAGGCCCAACTTTCCGAGCACCGCGTTGACATGCGACTTCACCGTGCCGGTGGTCACGCCGAGCGCCTCGCCGATCTCCGCGTTGGTGTGCCCGGCGGCGACGAGGGCCAGCACCTCGCCCTCGCGGGGCGTGAGGGCCTCCACGAGAGCGGGGTCCGGGGCGGGCGCCGTGCCGGCGAAGGCGTCGATCAGGCGGCGCGTGACGGTGGGCGCGAGCATCGCCTCGCCGGAGGCGACGACGCGGATACCGGCGAGGAGTTCCTGCGGCAGAGCGTCCTTGAGCAGGAACCCGGAGGCCCCGGCGCGCAGGGCGTCGTGCACGTAGGCGTCCTGGTCGAAGGTGGTCAGGACGAGGACGCGCGGTACGGGCTCGGGCCCGTCGGTGAGCAGCCGGGTGGCCGTGAGGCCGTCCATCCCCGGCATGCGGATGTCCATGAGGACCACGTCCGGGTTCAGCTCGGCCGCCAGACGCACGGCGTCGACCCCGTCCGCGGCCTCCCCGACCACATCGAGATCCGGCTCGGCGTCGACGACCGCGGCGAACCCCGCCCGGACGACGGCTTGGTCATCGACGACCAGAACACGGATGGTCCGGGCGCCGGGCCCTGAGTTGCCTGAGTTGCCTGAGTTGCCTGAGTTGTCGGTGGTGCTGATGGTGCGGCTCCTTCAGGGGAGAGGGGAGAGAGGGAGGGGGGAGAGAGGGGCCCCCATGGTGGCCCGGTCACCTCCATAGTGGCCCGATCGTACGGAAAGCGTGGCCAGGCGGCGGCCGAGCGGAGACCGCCCTGGCAGGGGCTCGGCGGCCGAGCCGAGACCGCCCCGGCAGGGGCTCGCCGCCCGTGGCCCCCGCCCCCGGCCGCGGCCCCGCCCCCGTCACGAGGGATACCGGTCCACGCGTATGCCCCAGGGAGGAGGCGATGATCGTACGAGCGGCCGACGCGAGGCCGCGGGACCGCCGGAATCCTTGACGCATGACGTCCCCGCACTCCCCCTACTCCCCCCGTTCCCCCCAATCCCCCCACTCCCCCGCCTCACCGTCGGACCCCTGGGGCCCGCCCCCCGTTCCGTACCCCTACGAGCCCCGCCCCCCGTACGTACCGCCGCCGCTCCCCTACCACCGTCTCGCCCTGGCCACCGGCACGCACCGCTGGTGGCGGCCGGTGGCCGGGACCGCCGTGGTGCTCGGTGGCGCGGTCGCCGCCTCGCTCCTCGTGCTGCTCGGCGCGGAGATCGCGGGCTCGGCCCTCGACAGGCCCGTGGGCAAGGACGGGTTCCACGTCTGGGGCGGCATCGGGGAGACGGGACAGGGCCTGCTCACCCTGGCGCTGCTGCTCCCGGTGGTGTTCCTCGCCGCCCGCTGGTCCCAGGGGCGTCCGGCGGGGACGGTCTCGTCGGTGGTCGGACGGCTGCGCTGGGACTGGCTGGTGCGCTGCCTGCTCCTCGCGGTGCCGCTGGTCGCCGCGTCGATCGGGACCATGCTGCTGCTCCCCGAATCGTCGGGCGACGGCACGGACGAGATGGTGTGGGCCGGGCTCCCCGACTTCCTGCTCGGGCTCGCGATGGTCTGCGTGCTCGTTCCGTTCCAGAGCGCGGCCGAGGAGTACGTGTTCCGGGGCTGGCTCACCCAGGCGGTCGGCGCCTGGTGCCGCTCGCCGTGGCTGGCCATCCTGCCCCAAGCACCGCTGTTCGCGGCGGCCCACGGCTGGGGCACACCGTGGGGCTTCGCGGACCTGGTGGTGTTCGCGCTGGTCGCGGGCGTGCTGACAGTGCGTACGGGTGGCCTTGAGGCGGCCATCGGGCTCCACGTGATCAACAACCTGATCGCCATGGGCCTTTCGGCCGCCATCGCCGGAGCGCTCTCCAGCGACGAGACGGCCGCTGACATGGACGCGGCGGCGGTCTGCGTGGACACCGTGATGATCTTCGGTTACGCGGTGCTGGTGCTGTGGTGGGCCCGGCGCCGCGGGGTCGAAGCGGTGGGCACGGGCACTGCCTGTGCCTGACGCCCGGACTTAATCGGTTGCCGCGCGCGGCGGCGGCCTGCTGCACTGGCGGAGTCGGCGAGCAGCCGGCACCCGTCACTCGCGGCCCGCGCGCACTCCCGCGCGGCCCACCAAGGAGAAGAAATGCGGCGTTCGTGCATGTCCCGCTCAGAAGGAAATAACCCCTCTTCCAAGGACATGACGGTACGTGCAATCGCATTCACCTGCTTCGAACCTGAACCCGCACGCAAGCCCTGACACCAGGCCGGGCGCGAGATACCTGAACCTCGGCATCCTCGCCCACATCGACGCCGGCAAGACCAGCCTCACCGAGCGGCTCCTGCACAGCGCGGGCGTCATCGACGAGGTCGGCCGCGTCGACGACGGCAGCACCCTCACCGACTCGCTCGCCCTGGAGCGACAGCGCGGCATCACGATCAAGTCCGCGGTCGTCTCCTTCGCCATCGGCGCTCCCGGAGGCACGGGCGACGACGACGTCACGGTCAACCTGATCGACACCCCCGGGCACCCTGACTTCATCGCCGAGGTGGAGCGGGTCCTGAGCGTGCTCGACGGTGCCGTGCTCGTCATCTCCGCCGTGGAGGGCGTCCAGGCGCAGACCCGCGTACTGCTGCGCACCCTGCGGCGCCTGCGCATCCCCACGCTCATCTTCGTGAACAAGGCCGACCGCACCGGTGCCCGCCACGAAGGCGTCCTCGAACACATCGCCCGGCGGCTCACCCCCGACATCACCCCGATGGGCACGGTCGAAGCACTCGGCACACGCGAGGCGCGCTTCACCCCGTTCACCACGGCGGCCCCGGGCCTGGCCGAACTGCTCGCCGGACACGACGACGAACTGCTCACCGCGTACGTGGAGAACCCGGCCACCCTCACGTACGGGCGGCTGCGCCGCGAACTGGCCCGGCAGACCCGGCGCGCCCTCGTGCACCCCGTCTACTTCGGCTCCGCCATGACAGGCGTCGGCGTCGGCGAACTGGCGGCCGGCATCGCGGAGTTCCTGCCCTCCGACGCGGGGGACGCCGAAGCTCCGCTCTCCGGCAGCGTGTTCAAGGTCGAGCGCGGCACGGCCGGGGAGAAGATCGCGTACGTACGCGTGTTCTCGGGCACGGTCCGCACACGTGACCGCCTCGACATCGCGGCGGGCGACGGTACGGACGTCAGGGAGGGCAAGGTCACCGCCGTCAGCGTCTTCGAGCACGGCGCCGACGAACGCGGCGCACGGGTCCCGGCGGGCCGCATCGGCAAGCTGTGGGGCCTCGGTGACGTGCGGATCGGTGACGTGATCGGCGTACCGCCCGCGGGAGCGGGGGCCGGGGGGCGGTTCTTCGCGCCGCCGACCCTGGAGACGGTCGTCGCCCCGGTCAGGACCGGCGACCGGGGCGCCCTGCACGTGGCCCTCACGCAGCTCGCCGAGCAGGACCCGCTGATCGACCTGCGGCAGGACGACGTACGGCAGGAGGTGTCCGTCTCGCTCTACGGCGAGGTCCAGAAGGAGGTCATCCAGGCGACCCTCGCCGCGGACTTCGGCCTGGACGTCACTTTCCGCGAGACGACGACGATCTGCGTGGAGCGGATCGTCGGCACGGGCGAGGCGTTCGAGATCATCGACAAGGACCCGAACCCGTTCCTCGCCACGGTCGGGCTGCGGGTGGGGCCCGCGCCGGTCGGGGCCGGTGTGGAGTTCCGGCTCGGCGTGGAGCTCGGTTCGATGCCGTACGCGTTCTTCCGCGCGGTCGAGGAGACGGTCCGGGAGACGCTGGGCCAGGGGCTGTACGGCTGGCGGATCCCCGACTGCACGGTCACGATGACGCACTCCGGGTACTGGCCGCGGCAGAGCCACTCGCACGGCACGTTCGACAAGAGCATGTCGAGCACTGCGGGAGACTTCCGGCACCTGACGCCGCTGGTCCTGATGGACGCGCTGCGCCGGGCGGGCACGGCGGTGCATGAGCCGATGCACCGCTTCAGGCTCGACCTGCCCGCCGACACCTTCGGGGCGGTGCTGCCGGTCCTGTCGCGGCTGCGGGCCGTGCCGCACACACCGACGACGAGCAAGGACTCGTACCGTCTGGAGGGAGACATCCCCGCGAACCAGGTGCACGCCCTGGAGCAGCAGTTGCCCGGGCTCACGCGCGGCGAGGGCGAGCTGGAGTCCGCCTTCGACCACTACGAGCCGGTGCGCGGCACCGTCCCGACCCGCGCACGGACGGACGACGACCCGCTGCACCGCAAGGAGTACCTGCTCCGGGTGGTGCGCAGAACGAACGGGGGAGGCCGGGAAGGCTGCGGCGGCCATGGCTGACCGGCCGCTGCCTCCCTCCGGGACCGGGGGCCGGGCCCCGGTCCCCGGGCCCGCGCGGTCAGGCCAGCAGCGCCTCCGCGTCCAAGCCCTGGAGGCGCTCCGGGTCGGCGATGATGTTGATCTCGGTGATCCTGCCGTCCACGACCGTGAAGGCGCCGACCGAGAACAACGTGCCGCCGGGCGCCGCGATGAGGCCGGGCAGGCCGTTGACCAGCACCATGACCTGGACGTCGGCGAGCTGCGCGAACATCGCCGCCTGCCCCGCCACCGTCGCCGCGCCCCGCACCAGCTTCGACAGGCCGGAGGCGAGACCGCCGCTGTCCGCGCGGAGCACGACGTCGGGGTCGAGAAGCGTGAGCAGCGCGTCGAAGTCGCCCGCCTTGGTGGCCGCCATCCAGGCCTCGACGACCTCGCGCTGCTTGGCGACATCGGTCTCCGGGGCCGGGGCGGAGCCCTGCACGCGGCGGCGGGCCCGGCTCGCGAGCTGCCGGGTCGCGGCGGCCGAGCGCTCGACCACGGGCGCGATGTCCTCGAACGGCACGGCGAACATGTCGTGCAGTACGAACGCGAGGCGCTCGGCGGGCGCGAGGGTGTCGAGCACGACGAGAAGGGCGAGGCCCACGGAGTCGGCGAGCAGCACCTCCTGCTCGGGGTCGACCGCGTCCAGGCGGCTCAGGACGGGGTCGGGCACATGGGTCTCCAGGGAGACGTCCAAGGAGTCCTCACGGCGGGACTGCCGGGAGCGCAGCAGGTCGAGACAGACCCGGCCGACCACGGTGGTGAGCCAGCCGCCGAGGTTCCGCACCTCCGCCGCGTCGGAACGGCTCAGCCTGAACCACGCCTCCTGGACCGCGTCCTCCGACTCCCCGAGCGAGCCCAGCATGCGGTACGCGACCGCGTTGAGACGGGGCCTGTGCTCCTCGAACGCGGCTGCCAGGGCGGCCTGTTCCGAACGGTTCTGATCCATCTGTCACATTCTCCCGTCGCGTTCCTGTGCGAGCCACAGTAAGGAGTTTCGTATGAAGACCACCAAGGCCAACAAAGCCGACGAGACCGATGAGTTCGACGAGATCGATGCCGACCTCGTACGCCGATTGGTGGCCGAGCAGTTCCCGCGGTGGGCCGACCTGCCCGTGGCACCGGTGCCGCTGTCGGGCATGGACAACGCCACGTTCCGGCTCGGCGACGACCTCTCCGTACGGCTGCCGCGCTACGCCCGGTGGACCGGCCAGGTCGAGCGCGAGCAGCGGTGGCTGCCGCGGCTCGCCCCGCATCTGCCGCTCACCGTGTCCACGCCGGTCGCGCGGGGCGGCCCTGGGCAGGGCTACCCCTTCCCGTGGTCGGTCTACCGCTGGCTGGACGGGGAGGCCGCGACCACGGAAGGGCTGGCCGACCCGGTGGCCGCTGCCGGACAACTGGCCGAGTTCATCGCGGCGTTGCAGCGGATCGACGCCGCCGGCGGCCCCGCGCCCGAGCTGAGCAACGCCTTCCGCGGCGAGCGCGTGGGCACCGAGTGCGACTCGCTCGCGGCCGACTCCCTCGTCCGCGCCAAGATCGCGAAGCTGGACGGCATCGTCGACACGGAGGCGGTGACGGCCGTGTGGGAGGCGGCGCTCGCGGCGCCCGCTTGGCACCGCGACCCCGTCTGGCTGCACGGGGACCTCGCCACCGGCAACCTCCTCGCCGTCGACGGGCGGCTCCACGCGGTCATCGACTTCGGGACGCTGGCCGTGGGCGATCCCGCCTGCGACCTCATCCCGATGTGGATGTTCCTGCCCGCGACGGCGCGGGGCGCGTTCCGGGCGGCGGTCGGCATGGACGACGCCACCTGGGCGCGGGCCCGCGGCCTCGCGCTCGCCGGGTCACTGCCGGTGCCGGACGACCCGTTCTTCGCGGTTCCGCAGCGGGTGACGGCGGCGCTACGGCACCTGGACGCCGTACTGGAGGATCACGCGGAGCACGGCTCAGCCGGCTGAGGCCAGCGCCGCTTCCAGGTCGGAAGGGGTGCGGTACAGGAGCCCCCGCATGCCCAGGGCCACCGCCGCGTCCACGTTCTCCTGGCGGTCGTCCACGAACAGGCAGCGGCCGGGGGCGACACCCGCCCGCCGTGCCGCCGCCTCGTATATGCGGGGGTCCGGCTTGGTGACGCCGAGGTCCGCGCTGCTGAGCACGGCGTCGAAGAGCCCGTCCGGGCCGGTGAGGCCGAGCAGCGCGAGGTCCTCGGCCAGCCATGGCGTCGCGTTGGTCACGAGCACCACCGGCAGCCCGGCCGCGCGGGCCCCGCGGAGCAGCCCGACCACCGTGTCGTCGGCGCGGAACTTGGTCTCGGCCAGCACGTTCCCCAGCTCGCGGCCGCGCTCCAGCGGCACGCGGTCGGCCAGCCCGCGGGCGATCGACTCGACCCACAGCTCCTTGGTGATCTCCCCGCGCATCAACGGCAGGTCGTTCTCGGGCGCGAAGCCGACCGCGGCGGTGCTGCCCGGCGGCAGCCCTGCCGCGGCCTCCTGCTGTTCGAGGTCCGCCATGTCGTAGAAACGGATCACGCCATCAAGGTCACTCAGCACGGCGTCGAACGCCCGATCGGAGATCGTCATCCCACGTGTCTATCACCACGGGCCGAGCGCCGCGGAGGGCGCGTGCCACCGCCCGGCCAGTGCCACCGCAGGCAGCGCTAGTCGAGCTCCTTGCGGACGGTGGCCCGTACCCGGTCAAGGTCTGCCCGTACTGCCTCGTACCGGGCCTTGTCGGCGCGGAGGTCCGCCCGCTGCTTCTCGTCGCTGACCGTCCACCACACGCCGGCCGTGTTCAGCTCGCGGTTGCACTCGATGTCGGCGACGGCCGTGCCGAGCTCCTTCTCCGTACGTGCCGTGTTGCCGTCCTCGCGGCCCTTGCGCCACGCCTTGTCGTGGAAGGCGTGCGTCGGGCTCTCGTACCGCTCGAAGCCCTTGCCCCGCACGCAGCGCGACCAGTCCCGGAAGGCCCTGCGCACCCGCTCGTCCTTGGCCACGGCCTTGTCCAGCTTCTCGACGCGTCCGGAGACGGAGGCGCGCAGCCGTGCCGCCTTCTCGTCCCCCATGACCCGCCGCTGCCCCAGCGCGGCACAGCCGCCCTCGGGGACCGCGCGGCCCCGCACCACTTCGGCGCGCCCGTCCCGCACACCGGTGCCGTGCAGCACGCTGTCCTCCCGGTCCGTCGGCACCCGCCCCTTGGGACCACGGCCGTCCGACGCCGCCTCGATGCTCTCCGGGTCGAAGCCATAACCCCAACGCCGGGCCTGGCCGAGGTCGAGCATCCCGTACGGAGACACGGAAACCACCACCGAGAGCAACGGGGCCGCCATCTCGACCCGGCCGGGGTGCAGCGGGAAGTCGTCGAAACCGTAGGACCGCATGCACCGCTGGGTGACCCGCGCCTGCGCCTCTTCGATACGGTCGTAGTCACGGCGGCTGAACTGGTAGCGGTCCAGCGGCAACGCGGGAAAGTCCTTCTCGCTCCGGACCCTGGGCACACCGGGCTCGCGCGCGTACCCGGGAGCGTCGTCCTCCGCCGACGAGCCGAACCCGCACCCCGCCGACGCCACCCCCATCAGCACCAGACCCGCCAGAACGAGCCCACCCCGCCGCCTCTTCACGTACCCGTACCCCTCCCCCAGTGGCACCGCGCCGTCGATCAACCGACGGACCTTACCGCGCGCGGCAGTTGGGGAGTACGGGGGTACTGGCATCAAGGCCGCGTCAGCCTTGAGGGCGCCTCGGGTCAGGCCACACCCACCCCGCCCCGGGGGCCGGAGACGGGCAGGCCTCGAAATCAGCGCTTGCGGTGACGTGACCGACCGCGTCTGCCCGCCGCCCGGCCGCCGGGGCGGTCACCGTCCTCGTCGGTCACACAGGCCTCGCATCGCGCGTTGCGGCACGGCCCGGGGCCCCATACCGGGACGAACACCCCGAGCACCTTGCGCCGCCGGATCGTCGTGCCGACCGGACATCCGCAGGCCTTGCACACCGGCTCATCCTGCGGGCCTTCGCCCTGGCCTTGGTCTTGACCTTCACCTTGACCCTGGTCTTGGTCTTGGCCGGGGCCTGATCGCGGACCTTCGCTGCCCATACGCGCAGCCTATTCCCGCCGGACGCCACTGGGCAGCCCCGCGGCGACGCCTCCTGGCCAGTTTCCCGTCCTCGTCGGGACCGCCTCCTACGCCGAGGCCCCCGCGTCCCGCGGTTCACGCCACATCGGCCACATCCTCGGCCCGTCGGGCAGGTCGAGCGGCGTCCCCGTGAAGGCGAACCCGAGGCGTTCGTACAGCTCACGGCTTCGGGCGTTGCTCGCCTCCAGGTAGGCGTGTTCGCCCTCCCTGTCGCACCGTTCGAGGACGGCGGCGACGAGGGCCGTGCCGAGCCCCTCGCCCTGCCGGTCCGGCCGCACGGCGATCATGTGGAGGTACTGGTGGGCCCGGTCAGTCGGGTGGGAGGCGTCCGTCAACCGGCCTATCAGCTCGACCCGCTCGTTCTCCGGGTCGACGGCCTGCCGCAGCAACGCGGGCCCGTCCTGCCCACCCTGCTCACTCTCCCCGTCCCGCCCGTCCCGCTCGCCCTGTCCGTCGTCGTCGGCTGGGCCGTCCGCGGGGACGGACCACCACAGGGCCGCGGCGGCGCCGTCCTCGGTGACGTCGATGTACCCCTCGGCGATGGCCAGGTCGAAGAAGGCGCCCATCAGCGCGCCATGCCTGCGCCGGCGGTGCTCCTCGCCGGGAAAGACCCACCTGCTCACCGGGTCCCCCATGAACGCCTCGTCGAGCAGCCGCACCACATCGGCCCGGTCCCCCTCCCCGGCCCTACGGATCGCCACGCCCACAGCCCGCCCCTCCCGATCACCCTCGCCCCAACGGAACGGCGCGCCGCATCGAGCACTCAACTACGCTCGGAGGCTCGCCGGTTGCAGCCTAAGTGATCGCCTCACGGGCAACAGGGAGGGCCCCGCGGCCGCCCGAACCGGCACCCGCGAGGCCCGTCGCACACGCCTCACCGCGTACGTCTTATCCCCCTGTCAGGGCCTCAACCGCCAGGCCCCATCGCTCGCGCCTCAGTGCGTACGGCGCGTCACGAACTCCGCGAGGGCGAGGAGACCGCCCGCCGACTCCGGGTCCGGCACCGCCCTGGCGAGCTGCCCCATGGCCCGGGACATCCGGTCGGCGGCGTGCACCTGCGCCCAGTCTCGGCCGCCCGCGCGCTCCACCGCGCTCGCCGTCCGCGCCGGCTCGTCGTCCCCGCCCGGCGGACCGCCGTACAGCTCGGCGAGTTCCGCCGCGGCCGGGGTACCCGAGGCCAGTGCGGCCACCACCGGCAGGGACTTCTTGCGGGCGGCGAGATCGGCGCCCGCCGGCTTGCCCGTACGTAGGGGATCGCCCCAGATGCCGATGACGTCGTCGATGAGCTGGAAGGCGAGCCCTGCCTGGCGGCCGAAGCCGTCGAGCGCGTCGGCCGCCTCGGTCTCCGCCCCCGCGTACAGCGCCCCGATCGCGCACGCGCAGCCGAGCAGCGCACCGGTCTTGGCCTCGGCCATGGCCAAGCACTCGTCGAGCGTGACCTGCTCCGGGGAGCGGCGCTCCAAGGACCAGTCCATGAACTGCCCCTCGCAGAGCTCCTCCACACACAGGGCCAGCCGCGTGGCGGCCTCCGAGGCCCCCGGGTGGGGGTCGTCGGCGAGCAGCCGCTGCGCCAGTGCCTGCATGGCGTCACCGGTGAGGATCGCGGCGGCGTCGCCGAACACGGTCCAGGCAGTGGGCCGGTGCCTGCGCGTGGTGTCGCGGTCCATCACGTCGTCGTGCAGGAGTGTGAAGTTGTGGGTCAGCTCCACGGCCGCGGCGGCACGGACCGCCGTCTTCTGCTCCCCGCCGAGCGCCCGCACCGCCGCGAGCACGAGGGCGGGCCGGATGGCCTTGCCGCCGTTCCCCGTGGCCGGTGTGCCGTCGGCGTGCTCCCACCCGAGGTGGTAGCGCGCGACCCCGCGCATGGCAGTGGGCAGTGAGTCGACCGCCGTGCGCAGCTCCGGATCGACGTGGGCCCGCGCCGCGGCCAGGATCTCGGCGGCCTCATGGCCCTCACCCACCCCCTGCGCCGGCAGTGTCACGCCTGCCGTGTCCGTCGTCGTGTCCGTCATGGACTCACCCCGCGTAAGGACGTGGACGGTGGCGGTTCCTCGGTCTGTGGGCGCGTACGGACAGGTTGTACCCCGCGACGCGGCCATGGACGCCGACCGGGGGTCACGTCCAGCGGCCGATCTCGACGTCCTCCAGGACGCCGAGCGCGTCGGGGACGAGCACGGCAGCGGAGTAGTAGGTCGACACCAGGTACGAGATGATCGCCTGCTCGCTGATGCCCATGAACCGTACGGACAGGCTCGGCTCGATCTCGTCCGGGATGCCGCTCTGGCGCAGTCCGATGACACCTTGCTCCTCCTCGCCCGTACGCATGCAGATGATGGACGTCGTACGGGCCTCGGTGACCGGGATCTTGTTGCACGGGAAGATCGGCACACCGCGCCAGGTCGGGATGCGGTTCCCCGCCATGTCGATGGTCTCGGGGACGAGCCCGCGCTTGTTGAGCTCGCGGCCGAACGCGGCGATCGCGCGCGGATGGGCGAGGAAGAGCTTGGAGCCGCGCCTGCGGCTGAGCAGTTCGTCCAGGTCGTCGGGGCCTGGCACACCGGCGTGCGGCTGGATCCGCTGGTCGTACTCGCAGTTGTTCAGAAGGCCGAACTCGCGGTTGTTGATCAGCTCGTGCTCCTGGCGCTCCTTGAGCGCCTCGACGGTGAGCCGAAGCTGCTGCTCCGTCTGGTTCATCGGCTGGTTGTAGAGGTCGGCCACGCGCGAGTGGACGCGCAGGACTGTTTGGGCGACGCTCAGTTCATACTCGCGCGGCGCCGATTCATAGTCCACGAAGGTGCCCGGCAGTACGGCCTCGCCTACGTGCCCCGCCGAGAGGTCGATGGGCGCCTCGCCGTACGTGTTGGTGCGCTGGGCCGGGATGGACCGCAGCCGCTGGAGGTGGCCGCGCAGGGCTTCGCTGCGCTCGGCGACCTGTTCGAGATCCTGACGCGGGAGGACGAGCACCGTACAGGCCGTCACCGCGCGCGTGGTGTACTCCCAGATCGCCTCGGGGTCGAGGAGCGCCTGCTCCCCGAAGTACGAGCCGTCGGCGAGCGTGCCGAGCACCGTGTCGTCGCCGTAGGGACCGGTGCCGACCTTCTCCACCCTGCCGTGCGCGAGCAGGAAGACCTCGCCCGAAGGGCTGCCGAAGGAGGTCAGGACGTCGCCCGCGGCATACTCCCGCTGCGCGCAGCGGGAGGCCAGCTCGCCGAGCACCTCCGGGTCGTCGAAGTCCCGCAGCACCGGCAGCTCGCCCAGCTCGGCAGGGATGACCTGGACCTGGTCGCCCGTCTTCACGAACGTCACCCTGCCGTCGCCGACCGAGTAGCTCAGCCTGCGGTTCACCCGGTACGTGCCGCCCTGCACCTGCACCCACGGCAGCATCCGCAGCAGCCAGCGCGAGCTGATCTCCTGCATCTGCGGTGCCGACTTGGTGGTGGTGGCCAGGTTCCGCGCGGCCGACGTGCCGAGGCTCTGCTGCGGCTTGTCCGACTCGGCGCGGATCTCTTCGCCTACCGACATTGGCTGTGCCCTCCCGAGTACTGCGGTGATCCGCATGGCTGCGGTGATCCGCATACGTGCGGCGATCTCGCGGACCACACTTCCAGCACGCCGCGTGGCCGCGCCATTACACAAAAGAGGGGGAATGGATCACGCGCCAACGGGGCATGGAGGGCGTTTTCGCCCGTTCGGCCCAGCCGGGTGGCGCATGGGAACTCGGGGGCCGGGGCACCCGTTGGACCGCATGCGGGGCATTCGCACCGCCCGCACCCTTCAGACCTTCCGCACCATTCTCACCATTCATGACTTCCGCACCTTTAGCACCTTTCGCACCGACTGGCAGGAGAAAGCAATGGCGGGCTTCCTGGATCGCGCCAAGGAGCAGGCGCAGCGCGGCCTCACTCAGGGCAAGCAGAAGATCGACGAGGTCCAGGAGAAGCGGGCGGGCGACGCGCTCCTGAAGAAGCTGGGCGCGGCGTATTACGCCGAGCGCCGGGGCTCGGGCTCCCCCGAGGCCACCGCGCAGGCGCTACAGGCCGTGGAGTCCCACATCGCGGCGAACGGCGACGCGTTCCTGCACGGCAACTGACCGGATCGGCTCGCACGGTGCCCGAACACGCCCCGGATTGCTTCCGAACGGCTGGTCCGGGCACCGGAGTTCCGGTACAAGCAGGGCGTACGAGGCGGTTCGCGACAGGCGGCCGTCGCGCCCCGCAAAGGAGGCGGTCATGGCCCCACCCATGTCCGCGGGACGCTTTCTGGCCGCGCTGCGAGACGAGGGTGTCACCGTCGTCGAGGTCGGCGACTGGGAGCACCACAACCGCAACCACAAGGGCCCCTGGGGCCCCGTGCACGGCGTCATGATCCACCACACGGCGACCGAGGGCAGCGAGCGCACGGTCGAGATCTGCCGCAAGGGGCACCCCTCACTGGCGGGTCCGCTCTGCCACGGCGTCATCACCAAGGACGGCCGCGTCCACCTCGTCGGGTACGGCCGTGCCAACCACGCCGGGCTCGGCGACGACGAGGTCCTGCGGGCGGTCATCGCCGAGAAGCGCCTGCCCTCGGACAACGAGTCGAACACCGACGGCAACCGCCACTTCTACGGCTTCGAGTGCGAGAACCTCGGCGACGGCGAGGACCCCTGGCCCGACGCGCAGCTCGACGCCATCGAGAGGGTCTCGGCGGCGGTCTGCCGCGTCCACGGCTGGACGGAACGCTCGGTGATCGGCCACCTGGAGTGGCAGCCGGGCAAGGTGGACCCCCGCGGCTTCACCATGAAGGCGATGCGGTCACGCATCGAGGAGCGCCTCAAGTAGGCCCGCGCAGGGTTCCCCCGCCGCACGACGAGCCGCGGGGGACAATGGCGGGGTGCATCCCACCCCGCCCGTCGGCCTGCGCCCACGACTGCCGTCGCCGTTGCAGCGCGTCGAGGACGACCGCTTCGAGCGCCACGGCGTGCGGCTGCTGCTCAAGCGGGACGATCTGATCCACCCGGACCTGCCGGGCAACAAGTACCGCAAGCTGGTGCTGAACCTGTCGGCCGCCGCCGACGCCGGGCACGACACCCTGCTCACCTTCGGCGGCGCCTACTCCAACCACCTGCGCGCCACCGCCGCCGCGGGCCGCCTCCTCGGCTTCGCCACCATCGGCGTCGTACGCGGCGACGAACTCGCCGGGCGCCCCCTGAACCCGTCCCTGGCCCGCTGCACGGCCGACGGCATGCGGCTGCACTTCGTCGACAGATCGACGTACCGCGCGAAGAGCGACCCGGCGACGCTGGACCAGATCCTGCGCGAGACGGACGCGCGAGGCGCCTACGTGATCCCCGAGGGCGGCAGCAACGCCCTGGCCGTCCGGGGCTGCGCCGCGCTGGGCGAGGAGCTGCGCGAGCACACCGACGTGGCGGCGGTGGCCTGCGGCACCGGCGGCACCCTCGCGGGGCTCGCCGCGGGGCTCGGTCCGGAGCGCCGGGCCCTTGGCATACCCGTGCTCAAGGGCGGCTTCCTCGGCCCCGGCATACGGGCGCTGCAGCAGCGGGCACTCGGCGCCCCGACCGCCAACTGGAGCCTGGACGAGCGCTTCCACTGCGGCGGATACGCCCGTACGCCGCCCGGACTGCTCGCCTTCGCCGAGGACTTCGAACGGCGCCACGGCGGGGGCATCGGCCTCTCCGTGGAGCGGCTCTACGTCGCCAAGCTCCTCCACGCGCTGACCGCCCTCGCCGCAGAGGGCGCCTTCCCGCCCGGCACCCGCCTCACCGCGGTGATCACCGGCGCCCGGGACGGCCTGCCTCAGGCCTGAGTCACACCTGACTCAGTCGTCGACCTCGCGGTGGACGGCCGCCTCCTCCAGGTCCAGCTTGCGCAGCAGCGTCCGCATCATCTCGTCGTCGATGCGCCGCTCGTCCCGCATCTTCACGAAGACCTCGCGCTCCGCGGCGATCGCCTCGCGCGCCAGGCGGCGGTAGGTGTGGTCCGCCGACTCGCCCGTCACGCGGTTGGGCTGGCCGAGCCGTTCCCACACGGAGTTGCGGCGCCGCTCCAGAACAGTGCTCAGACGGTCCTGGAGGGGCTGTGGGAGGCAATTGCGCTCGTCCCGCATGAGTTCCTCCACCCTCGCCTCCGCGGCCTGCGAGGCGGCGTTCTGCGCCTGCGCCTCGGCGAGGGTCTGCGCCTGCGCGTCCCGGCCCGGCAGTTTCAGGACACGGATGAGCCACGGCAGCGAGAGCCCGTGCACGACGAGCGTGCCGATGACCGTGGTGAAGGTCAGGAACAGGACAAGGTTGCGCGCGGGGAATGGCTCCCCGTTCTCCATGACGAGCGGGATCGAGAAGGCGATCGCCAGCGAGACCACGCCCCGCATCCCGGCCCAGCTCACGATCAGCGGTCTGCGCCAGTCCAGGTCGTCCTCACGCTCCCTGATCCGCCGGGAGACCATTCGCGGCAGATACGTCGCCGGATAGGACCACACGAAACGCACCACCACGACGCACACGAAGACGCCGGCGGCGTACCAGGCGGCCTGGCCGACGCTGTACTCGCCGAGCCCCTTGAGCACGACGGGCAGTTGCAGCCCGATGAGGGCGAAGACCGCCGACTCCAGGATGAACGCGACGACCCGCCACACGGCGGCCTCCTGCAACCGCGTCTCGAAGTCGACCTGCCAGGAGCGGTGCCCCAGGTAGAGGGCGACGACGACCACGGCGAGCACTCCGGAGGCGCCCACCTGCTCGGCGGCGGCGTACGCGACGAAGGGGATGAGCAGCGACAGCGTGTTCTGCAGGATCGACTCCTTGACGTGCGTGCGCAGCCAGTGGATCGGCACCATCAGGATCAGTCCGACACCGACGCCGCCGACCGCGGCCACCAGGAACTCGCGGACGCCGCCCGACCAGCTCGCGCCCTCGCCGACCGCCGCCGCGAGAGCGACCTTGTAGGCGGTGATCGCGGTCGCGTCGTTCACCAGGGACTCGCCCTGGAGGATCGTGGTGATCCTCGACGGCAGGCCGACCTTGCGCGCGATGGCGGTCGCCGCGACGGCGTCCGGTGGCGCGATCACGGCACCGAGGACGAGCGCGGCCGTCAGCGGCAGATCGGGGATGAGCAGATACGCGAGCCAGCCGACGGCGACCGTGGCGAACAGTACGTAGCCGACGGAGAGCAGCGCGACGGGTCTGAGGTTGGCGCGCAGGTCCAGGTAGGAGCTCTCCAGGGCGGCCGTGTGCAGCAGGGGCGGCAGGATCAGCGGCAGCACGATGTGCGGATCGAGGTGGTAGTCGGGCACTCCGGGCACGTACGCGGCGACGAGGCCCGCACCGACCAGGAGCAGCGGTGCCGGTACGGGGGTCCTGCGCGCCGCCCCCGCCACCACGGCGCTCGCCGCGACCAATGCCACCAGGGGCAGTACATCCATCGGCAGACCCCTCCGCCTTCCGTTTTCCCGACGTAACCTGGCAATCATGAACGAGTGCCCGCATGTCGCCGCGCTGCCCCGACCCGAGGTGTCACCCCTGAGCGACACGTGCCTGGAGTGCCGTGCGGCCGGCAGTCACCCCGTCCAGCTGCGGCTCTGCCTGGAGTGCGGGCACGTGGGCTGCTGCGACTCGTCGCCGTTCCGGCACGCGACGGCGCACTTCAAGGAGACCTCACACGCAGTGATGAGGACCTTCGAGCCCGGCGAGAGCTGGCGCTGGTGCTTCGTGGACGGTTCGATCGTCTGACGCCTGGGTACGTCAACCCGGCACCCGTTCTTTCCAATTGGGGTCGCCGAACCCCTAGCCACTGTGTGTACTCGTATGCTTACTATGAGTGACAGCATCAGGGCGGGGCCCCCGGGACACGGAGCTGGGGATCGCGGTAGCGTCACCGCAGAACTACGTGGCGCGTTACCCGTGTGACGCAGGCCGGACCGCCGGACGGTGGGCCGGAGCCCCGAAAGTGCTTGTACCACCTTGGAGGTGAGGGTGTCCCACATCGCAGGCGAGCCCGGAAATCAGGACTTCGTGGAAGTCCGCCTTCCGGCTGCGGGTGCCTACCTGTCGGTGCTGCGGACGGCGACGGCCGGCCTCGCGGCGCGTTTGGACTTCACTCTCGACGAGATCGAGGACCTCCGCATCGCGGTCGACGAGGCCTGCGCGATCCTCTTGCAACAGGCCGTGCCCGGCTCGGTGCTCAGCTGCGTCTTCCGGCTCGTCGACGACTCGTTGGAGGTGACGGTCTCGGCGCCCACGACCGACGGCCGGGCCCCGGAGCGGGACACCTTCGCCTGGACTGTGCTGTCGGCCCTCGCGGGCCAGGTGGACTCCACCGTCGCCGAGGACAACACCGTCTCGATCAGCCTCTACAAGAAGCGCGGCGCGGGACCCGGGCCGGCGTGAACGGAGACGGGCCGGTGCGGGACGAAGAGCGCGGCACAGAGAGTCTGCCCGTCGACGGCAGGGAGGGGATGCCTCGTATGACCACCGGAATCCCCGAGCAGCAGGCCAAACCGCACCCGGAGGACCCGGAGCAGCCGGGTCCGGCGACCGGGGCCGAGGCCGATGTGTCGGAGCAGGCAGAGCCGACCGCCAAGGACGGGCTCGAGCAGCTCTCCGGCCGGGGCGGCGGGCGACGGGCGGGAATCATGAGCGAGCACGAGCACAGCCGTCACGATCCACGGGACCGGAGCAGCGCACGCGCGATGTTCGTCGAGCTGCGCGCCCTGGAGAACAGCAGCCGGGAGTACGCGGAGCTGCGCAACCAGCTCGTGCGCATGCACCTGCCGCTCGTCGAGCACCTGGCCCGTCGCTTCCGCAACCGCGGCGAGCCGCTCGACGACCTCACCCAGGTCGCCACGATCGGCCTGATCAAGTCCGTCGACCGGTTCGACCCGGAGCGCGGCGTGGAGTTCTCCACGTACGCGACTCCGACGGTCGTCGGCGAGATCAAGCGGCACTTCCGCGACAAGGGGTGGGCGGTCCGCGTCCCGCGGCGCCTCCAGGAGCTGCGTCTCTCGCTGACGACGGCGACGGCCGAGCTGTCCCAGATGCACGGCCGATCCCCCACGGTGCATGAGCTGGCGGAGAAGCTGGCCATCTCCGAGGAGGAGGTCCTGGAGGGCCTGGAGTCGGCGAACGCCTACTCCACGCTGTCCCTGGACGTGCCCGACACGGACGACGAGTCGCCGGCCGTGGCGGACACCCTGGGCGCCGAGGACGAGGCCCTGGAGGGCGTCGAGTACCGCGAGTCGCTCAAACCGCTCCTGGAGGACCTGCCGCCGCGCGAGAAGCGGATCCTGCTGCTGCGCTTCTTCGGCAACATGACGCAGTCGCAGATCGCGCAGGAGGTCGGCATCTCCCAGATGCACGTCTCGCGCCTGCTGGCCCGCACGCTGGCCCAGCTCCGCGAGAAGCTCCTCGTGGAGGAGTAGGCCGCCCCGCGGCCGCCCCGCGGAAGCAGGCGCTACTTCTGGTCCTGCACGCTGCCGGGGCCCCGGATGCCGAGGGCCTCGGTCGTCACCGGATGGACCAGCAGCACCAGTGAGACGATCGCCACGACCGCGAGGGCGATGCCCGCGGGGATCGCGGCGCTGTCGGCCTGGAGCAGTTGCCAGGCCACCGGCAGCGCCATGATCTGCGTGATGATCGCGGGCCCCCGGCTCCACCGGCGCAGCTTGAGCAGTCCGCGCGCGGCGAGCAGCGGCAGCAGCGCCAGGACGATCAGCGTGACGCCGCCGGTCTCGGCCTGCCGCGGGTCGTCGGGCGATCCCGCGAGGCCCATCACGAGCATGTACACACCCCCGGCGAAGAGGGCGAGGCCCTCCAGCCCGGCCAGGGCCGCGGCGGCGGTGAGCCGCCCGGGGCGCGGGCCCGGCGCGGGCGGCTCCGGGGCTTCGGGGGTGGTTTTCCGCTCAGTACTCACTCCAGCAGGGTAGCTCTGTGTGCCCGCCCCCCGGCACCTCGGTCTGGGCCGTCCGCGAAGCGCTAGGTACCCTGCTGAGCATGCGTGCACTTCTCGTGGTCAACCCGGCGGCAACCACCACCAGTGCGCGTACGCGTGACGTCCTGGTTCACGCACTGGCGAGCGAGATGAAGCTCGATGCGGTGACGACGGAGTACCGGGGACACGCCAGAGACCTCGGCCGGCAGGCCGCGGAGAGCAAGGACATCGAGCTGGTCGTCGCTCTCGGTGGCGACGGCACCGTCAACGAAGTCGTCAACGGACTGCTGCACCACGGCCCCGATCCCGACCATCTCCCGCGCCTCGCCGTCGTCCCCGGTGGCTCGACCAACGTCTTCGCGCGCGCCCTGGGGCTGCCGAACGACGCGGTGGAGGCCACCGGCGCCCTGCTCGACGCCCTGCGCGAGGGCAGCGAGCGCACGGTGGGCCTGGGCATCGCGGGCGGCACGCCGGGCACGGAGGACGAGGCGGTGCCCTCGCGCTGGTTCACGTTCTGCGCGGGACTCGGTTTCGACGGCGGCGTGGTCGGCAGGGTCGAGCAGCAGCGGGAGCTCGGCAGACGCTCCACGCACGCGCTGTACGTGCGCCAGGTGCTGCGGCAGTTCATCGACGAGCCCCACCGCCGGCACGGCATGATCACGCTGGAGCGGCCCGGCGAGGACCCGGTGACCGACCTGGTGATGTCGATAGTCTGCAACACCTCGCCCTACTCCTACCTGGGCAATCGCCCGCTGTACGCATCCCCGCGGGCGTCGTTCGACACCGCGCTGGACGTACTGGGCCTGAAGAAGCTGTCGACGGCCGCGGTGGCCCGCTACGGCACGCAGCTCCTGACGTCGACGCCGGAGCGGGGACCGCACGGTAAGCACGCGGTCACGCTCCACGACCTCACGGACTTCACCTTGCATTCAAAGGTTCCACTACCCCTCCAGATGGACGGTGACCACTTGGGACTCCGTACGAGCGTGACGTTCACAGGCGTTCGCCGTGCACTGCGTGTGATTGTGTGAGTAGAAGGGCCTAAAGTCCTTTCACTCGAACGTTTAGGCCAGGATCCACCCCATGGAAGTACGGCTGTGACCCAGCCGACACTGAGGAATCAAAAAAAACTTCCCGGAAGGGGTTGTATCCGCCGCCGAGGTTTGCGAATCTCTACATGGCGATCGGGACGGCCCGCAACATCGGCCCCACAGAAAGCCAGAACCCCTCCTCCACCACAGGTCCACACCAGGCAACTGGGAGTCGGCCCTTCCCGTGCGGGGGGATTCGTGAAAGCGTTCACATTCACAAGCAATCTGCATGTAATACCAAGGAGAGGTAGCAGCCATGGACTGGCGTCACAACGCCGTTTGCCGCGAAGAAGACCCCGAGCTCTTCTTCCCCATCGGCAACACCGGTCCTGCGCTGCTGCAGATCGAGGAAGCCAAGGCCGTCTGCCGCCGCTGCCCCGTCATGGAGCAGTGCCTGCAGTGGGCGCTCGAGTCCGGCCAGGACTCCGGCGTCTGGGGTGGCCTCAGCGAGGACGAGCGCCGCGCAATGAAGCGCCGCGCCGCTCGCAACCGTGCACGCCAGGCCAGCGCCTGACGCCCACACCCCCGACGAGCCTGAGCTTGGCGGCGCGTACAGCGTGTACGCATCTCCCCCCGAGCCGCAGCCGCGCAGTACCCCCGATGCGCAACGCAACGTGAGCAGTGAGCCCCGGACCATTTCGGTCCGGGGCTCACTGCTGTGTGCTGCCCGGTTCACGGCCGGCGCCGCCGCGGCCGCTGTCGCCGTTACTTGTCGCCGTGGATCGGGATGTCGAGGAGCACCTGCGTGCCGCGCTCGGGGGCGCGGACCATGTCGAAGCCGCCGCCGAGCTCCCCCTCGACGAGGGTGCGGACGATCTGCAGGCCGAGGTTGCCGGAGCGGTGCGGGTCGAAGTCGTCCGGCAGACCGACGCCGTCGTCCTGGACGGTGATCAGCAGCCGCACATCCTTGCTGGTGCCGCCGCGCACCGCCGAGACCTCGACCGTGCCGGTGTCCCCCTCGCGGAACCCGTGCTCCAGGGCGTTCTGAAGGATCTCCGTGAGCACCATCGACAGCGGTGTCGCCACCTCCGCGTCGAGGATGCCGAAGCGTCCGGTGCGCCGGCCCCTGACCTTGCCCGGCGAGATCTCGGCGACCATCGCGAGGACCCGGTCGGCGATCTCGTCGAACTCCACGCGCTCGTCGAGGTTCTGGGAGAGCGTCTCGTGGACGATGGCGATGGAACCCACGCGGCGCACCGCCTCCTCCAGCGCCTCCCGGCCCGTGGCCGAGTCGATGCGGCGGGCCTGGAGACGCAGCAGCGCGGCGACCGTCTGGAGGTTGTTCTTCACCCGGTGGTGGATCTCCCGGATGGTCGCGTCCTTGGTGATCAACTCCCGCTCACGTCGGCGCAGTTCCGTGACGTCGCGCAGGAGTACGAGTGAACCGATGCGTGGCCCCTTGGGCTTGAGCGGGATCGCGCGGAGCTGGATCACTCCGTCTCCGCCCTCGATCTCGAACTCACGCGGCGCCCAGCCGCTGGCGACCTTGGCCAGGGCTTCGTCCACCGGACCGCGCGAGGGCGCGAGTTCGGCGGTGGCCCGGCCGAGGTGATGACCGACCAGATCGGCGGCGAGGCCGAGGCGGTGGTAGGCGGAGAGGGCGTTCGGCGAGGCGTACTGGACGACGCCGTCGGCGTCTAGCCGCAGCAGACCGTCCCCCACGCGCGGGGACGCGTCCATGTCCACCTGCTGGCCCGGGAAGGGGAACGACCCGGCGGCGATCATCTGCGCGAGGTCGGAGGCCGACTGAAGATAGGTCAGCTCAAGACGCGAAGGCGTGCGGACCGTCAGCAGGTTGGTGTTGCGGGCGATCACTCCCAGTACACGCCCCTCCCGTCGTACGGGGATGGACTCCACCCGCACCGGGACCTCCTCGCGCCACTCGGGGTCGCCCTCGCGGACGATGCGGCCCTCGTCCAGGGCCGCGTCCAGAAGAGGGCGCCGGCCGCGCGGTACGAGGTGGCCGACCATGTCGTCCTGGTAGGAGGTGGGGCCCGTGTTGGGCCGCATCTGCGCGACCGAGACATAGCGGGTGCCGTCACGGGTGGGAACCCAGAGCACGAGGTCGGCGAAGGACAGGTCGGAGAGCAGCTGCCACTCCGAGACCAGCAGATGCAGCCACTCGAGGTCGGAGTCACCGAGGGCGGTGTGCTGGCGTACGAGGTCGTTCATGGAGGGCACGAGTGGAGCGTACCTGTCGTGCACGGCGGCTCCCGTCGAGCCGCGGCGCCAGGGCGGGACCCTCGACCCGCCGCGGCACCGCAGCCCTTCAGGTGCATCGGCCGCCAGAATGTGCGGTACTGGTCGGCCGATCAGGAGGTTCCGGCGCGGTCAGGGCAGAGAGCGCCGGCCCCTCGGTCCGCTCGCCTGTGCGGGGAGAGCGGAGGCTTTACCCTCGCATTGTGGACTAGACCATTCTCGGATGTCTACGCGTCGACGGATCTTTGTTCTCGCCGCTTCTCGTCGCTTCCTCCGAGGGGCGCGCCCGCGGGGAATCAGCCCCTGTTCCCCGGCAGTCCACTCCCCGGCCACGCCGACATCGCCAGAGCCGCCACCGCTTCCAGGTCCTCCCTGCTGGCGCCGTCCCTGGCCTGCTGGGACATGCCCTGGAAGACCGCTCCCGTGTAGCGGGCGAGGGCCGAGGGGTCGGCGCTCTGCGGCAGCTCGCCCGCCGCGACGGCCGCGGCGACGCGGGCCTCGATGTCGGCGATGTTGGCGTTCCGCCGCTCGCGCAGGGCCTCCTCCACCTCCGGGGTCGTGCAGTTCGTGGCGGCGGTGATGACCAGGCAGCCGCGCGGATGGGCGGGGTCGGTGAAGGCGGCCGCGGCCTCGCGCAGCATCCGCTCCACACCGCCGCGCACGGTGGGCTCCTCGTCGAAGGCGGACCCGCCGAAGACGCCGTACCTGGCGCCGTACCGCACGACGACCTCGTCGAAGAGCGTGCGCTTGTCGCCGAACGCGGCGTAGAGGCTGGGGGCGCCGATACCCATGACGCGGGTCAGGTCCGAGACCGACGTGCCCTCGTACCCGTGCTCCCAGAAGGCCTTGATCGCCTGTTCGAGCGCCGTCTCGCGGTCGAAGGAGCGGGGGCGGCCGCGCTGTTTCGTCGCCATGGAGTGAATTGTATAGCGGGCGCTAGTAAATGGAGGCGACGTGGGTTACGGTTCTTTCTGTAGCGAGCACTAGCTAATTCCGTCGGAAAGATCCACGGAGAGATCCGCAGAGGATCCACGAAGAGATCCACGAAGGATCCGCAGAGGATCCACGGAGAAAGAGGGGGCGTCTGTCATGGGTATGTCCGAGGGCAGGCTTGCGGGAAAGACGGCACTGGTCACGGGGGCGAGCCGGGGCATCGGGCGAGGAATCGCCGAGCGGCTCGGGCGGGACGGGGCGCGGGTCGCCGTGCACTACGGCAGCAATGAGACGGCCGCGAAGGAGACGGTGACCGCGATCGAGGCCGCGGGCGGCTCCGCCTTCGCGATCCGCGCCGAGCTGGGCGTCTCCGGCGACGCCGAAGCGCTCTGGGCGGAGTTCGACCGGCACGCGGACGGCCTGGACATCCTGGTGAACAACGCGGGCATCGGGCTGTACGGCAGGGTGGACGAAGTGCGCGAGGAGGACTACGACCGGGCGTTCGCGGTCAACACCAAGGCGCTGTACTTCATCGTGCAGAAGGGCCTCGGCCGGCTGAGCGACGGCGGCCGCATCATCAACATCTCCTCCGGGGTCACCCGGATCGCCTTCCCGGTCACCATCGCGTACTCCATGACGAAGGGCGCGGTGAACGTACTCACGCACACGCTCGCCCAGGAGCTCGGCCCCCGCGGGATCACCGTCAACGCGGTGGCGCCGGGGATCGTCGAGACGGAGATGATGCGGGGCGCCCCCGAGGAGCAGCGGGCGGAGATGGCGGGGTACTCGACCTTCGGCCGCATAGGTCAGCCCGCCGACGTGGCGGACATCGTCTCCTTCGTCGCCTCGGACGACGCGCGATGGATCACCGGCCAGTACATCGACGCGACGGGAGGTTCCGCGCTGGGGCTGTGACGGCCGGGGCCGGCGACGGGCGGGGCCGGCGACGGGCGGGACCGGTGACGACCGGGGGCCAGCGACCGGCGGGACTGGCGACCGCCGGGGCCGGCGACGGGCGGGGACGGCGACCGCCCGGGCCGGTGGCGGGTGCGGACGGCGTCGCCCCGGCCCGGGGAAGTTCGGCGGGCGCGGGGCGGGCGGAGGGGTCAGCATGGGCGGGGGAAAGGACTGTTCTCGGGGCGCGGCTCTGCTAGATTGGTCTATACCACCACCTTCATAGAGCCCTCTCCAGATCGGCAGGCCCAGCGTGGAAGTTGTCATCGTCCCGGACGCCACGGCAGGCGGCGAGCTCATCGCGGAGGCCATGGCCGCCCTGGTGCGCCGTAAGCCTGACGCCCTGCTCGGTGTCGCCACCGGATCCACCCCCTTGCCCATCTACGAGGCGCTGGCCGCCAAGGTCGCCGCCGGTGACGTGGACGCGTCGCGGGTGCGGATCTGCCAGCTCGACGAGTACGTGGGCCTGCCCGCCGGGCACCCGGAGTCCTACCGCTCCGTCGTGCTGCGCGAGGTCGTCGAGCCGCTCGGGCTGAGCGAGGCCTCGTTCATGGGCCCGAACGGCAGCGCCAAGGACGTGCAGTCGGCGTGCGTGCAGTACGACAAGGCGCTGGCCGAGGCCGGTGGCGTCGACCTCCAGCTCCTCGGGATCGGCACGGACGGGCACATCGGGTTCAACGAGCCGTGCTCGTCGCTCGCTTCGCGTACGCGGATCAAGACGCTGACGGAGCAGACGCGGGTGGACAACGCGCGCTTCTTCGACGGGGACATCGAGCAGGTCCCGCACCACGTGATCACCCAGGGGATCGGGACGATCCTGGAGGCGCGGCACGTGGTGCTGCTCGCCACGGGTGAGGGCAAGGCGGACGCGGTGGCCGCGACGGTCGAGGGGCCTGTCGCCTCCATCGTCCCCGCGTCGGCCCTGCAACTGCATCCGCACGCCACGGTGGTCGTGGACGAGGCCGCCGCGTCGAAGCTGAAGCTCGCGGAGTACTTCCGGCACACCTTCGCCGACAAGCCTGCCTGGCAGGGACTGTAAAGAGGGGCCTGGCTCAGGTCGTGCCGAAAGGGGCGCCCCCCGCTGGGGGGCGCCCCTTTCGTTTGGTGGGCCTTGGCCCGGCGGGCCTTGGCTCGGCGGGCCCTTCGGCTCGGGCCGTTCGAGGGTGGGTCAGCCCGCGGTGATGACTTCTGCCGCCGCCTCGCCGCAGACCCTGGCCGCGCCGCGGGTGGCGATGTGGAGGGCGCCGGTCGGGGCGGACTGGGGGACGCCCATTTCGACCACGATGGTGTCGGGGCGGGCGGCGAGCAGGGTGTCCAGGGCCGCGGACATCCAGCCGTGGCGGTGGGCGTCGCGGACGACCGCGACGATGCGCCGCTCCCCCGCCGCCGCGAGGGCCTCGGTGCCCGCCGCGCCGCCGGAGAACGTGCCCGCCGTGGTGCCGGGGAACCTGCGCTCCAGTTCGGCCGTGACGCCCCACGGGGTCTCGTCGCCGACCGCGATGTTCGGGAGGGGGCTGAAGGTGGCGACGTAGGGCGCCGAGGTGAGCGGAGCGGCGTAGGTCTCGCCGCGGGTGACCGTCAGGGCGCGGCGGGCCGCGACCAGGCCGATCCCGCTGTCGGGTGCGCTCCCCGAACGATCGGGCGCGCCCGAACCGCCTGACGTCGCGGCCCAGCCCGCCAGGGCCCGTACGCGGTCGGCCGCGTCGGCGAGGCGTTCCTCGGGCAGTTCGCCCGAGCGCACCGCCGCGACGAAGGCGTCCCGCAGCCGCAGCACGGTCCCCTCGTCCGAGGGCCCGCCACCCGTGCAGATCGCGTCGGCGCCGGCGGCGATGGCGAGGACGCAGCCGCGTTCGAAGCCGTACGTGCCGGCGATGGCCTGCATGTCCATGCCGTCGGTGACGATGAGTCCCTCGTAGCCGAACTCCTCGCGGAGCAGGCCGGTGAGGATGCGGCGGGAGAGCGTTCCGGGGTTGTCCGGGTCGAGGGCCGGGGCCAGGACGTGGGCGCTCATCACGGCCCGCGTGCCCGCGGCGATCGCCGCGCGGAAGGGCGCGAGGTCGCGGGAGTTCAGGACGTCCCTGTCGACGTCGATGACCGGCACGGAGTGGTGCGAGTCGATCGCCGTGTCGCCGTGCCCCGGGAAGTGCTTGGCGGAGGTGGCGACGCCGGAGGACTGCATGCCCTCGACGTAGGCGGCGGTGTGCCGGGCCACGAGTGCGGGGTCCGCGCCGAAGGAACGTACGCCGATGACGGGGTTGTCGGGGTTGGCGTTGACGTCGGCCGAGGGCGCCCAGTTGAGGTTGATGCCGCAGGCGGCGAGGCGGCGGCCGAGGTCGGCGGCGACCTCGCGGGTCAGCGTCGTGTCGTCGACGGCGCCGAGCGCGTGGTTGCCCGGGTAGGAGGAGCCGGTGCGCACCTCCAGGCGGGTGACGTCGCCGCTCTCCTCGTCGATGGCGATCAGGAGGTCGTCGCGCTCGGCGTGCAACTGCGCGGTGAGGGCGGCCACCTGCTCGGCGGTGCGTACGTTGCGGCCGAACAGGCTGACGGAGGCGAGGCCTTCGCCGATCCGGCGGCGCAGCCAGTCCGGTGCGGCGGTGGTGCCGTCGAAGCCGGGCTGGAGCACGGCCAGGGCGTTACGGGTGAGGGTGTCACCAGCGGGCGTCGTGAGTGTCGTCATCAGGCGTTATCCCTTCACTGCGCCGTCGGTGAGGCCGCTGACGGCCCTGCGCTGCAGGAAGACGAAGAGGATCAGGATCGGGACGGCGAAGAGGGAGGCGGCGGCCATGGTGGCGCCCCAGTCGTCGCCGAAGGCGGTCTGGAAGCTGGAGAGCCAGACCGGCAGGGTCTTGGCCTCGGCCTCCTTGTTGAGCACGAGGACCAGCGGGAACTCGTTCCAGGCGGTGATGAAGCCGAAGAGCGAGGTCGACATCAGGCCGGGTGCGAGCAGCGGCAGGATCACCCGGCGGAAGGCCTGCATACGGGTGCAGCCGTCGACCATGGCGGACTCCTCCAGCTCCTTGGGCACCGCGGCGACGAAGCCGCGCAGCGTGAGGAGGGTGAAGGGCAGGATCATCACCATGTAGAAGAGGGTCAGCGGGATCAGGCTGTTCAGCATGTCCGCGTCGCGCACGATGATGTAGATCGCGATGACCATGACTTCCCAGGGCGCCATCTGCGCCAGCATGAAGCCGATGATGAAGCCGCGCCGGCCCTTGAACCGCATGCGGGCGAGGGCGAACGCCGCGGTCACGCCGATGATGAGGGAGAAGAGGACCGCGAGGAGCGTCACGGTCAGGGAGTTGCCGACCATGGTCCAGAAGTGGTCGGCGTCCATCGCCGTCTTGAAGTGCTCAAGCGTGGCGTCGGTCGGGAACCAGACCGGGTCCTCGGCGATGATGTCGCCGGTCGGCTTGAAGGCCGTCGCGAACATCCAGTACACGGGGAAGACGCAGAGGACGAAGATGACGACGGCGACCAGGTTGGGCCACAGCCGGCCCAGCAGCGAGCGGTTCACAGCTCGTCCTCCTCTTGCTTGAGCACGATCCGCAGGTAGAACGAGGTGATGGCCAGCAGGATGATGATGGTGAGCAGCGCGATGGCGGCACCCATGCCGAAGTGCTGGTTGCCCATGCCCTCGATGTAGGCGTAGACGGGAAGGATCTCGGTCAGCCGGTCGGGGCCGCCCTCGTTGATCGTGAAGACCTGGACGAACGCCTTGAAGACCCAGATGATCTCCAGGAACGTCGTGGCGTAGAGGAAGGGCCGCAGGTACGGCAGTGTGACCTGGGTGAACTGCTTCCAGGCGCCGGCGCCGTCCAGCGCGGCGGCCTCGTACAGCTCCTTGGGGATGGTGGTCGTGGCGGCGTACAGGTTGATCGCCACGAAGGGGATGGACATCCAGACGACCAGCAGCAGGACGACGAAGAAGGTCGAGTACTGCGTGGCCAGCCAGTCGTGGTCGGCCATCGACTCGAAGCCGATCTTGGCGAGCACCCAGTTGACGACGCCGAAGCGCTGCGCGAACAGCCACTGGTAGACCGTGCTCGCCGCGACGACGGGCATCGCCCAGGTGAGGACGAGGCCGAGCAGGAGGAACGTGCGCATCTTCTGGCCGAGGCGGGCGAGGAGCAGTCCCACCAGCGTTCCGAGGGCCATGATCAGCACGACGTTGACGGCGGTGAAGGCGATCGAGCGGCCGGTGACCCGCCAGAAGTCCTCGCCGGTGAGGACTTCCTTGTAGTTGTCGAATCCGTTCCACTCCGTCAAGTGCAGAATGAACTGCCGCATGTTGAGGTTCTGGAACGACAGCACCCCGTTGTTGACCAGCGGCCAGCCGAGCAGCAGCAGGGTGACGGCTATCGCGGGGGCGAGGAGCAGATAGGGCGCCACCCCGGCGAGACGTTTTGGTCCCCCGCGCGGGGTACTGGGCTTCGGCCCGCCTGCCGGTGTCTGCACCTCCGTCGGGCCGGAGGGCGGCCGTTCGGTCTTCTGCACGGTCATGCTCGCCATCTCTTTCGTGGGCATCGCGGTACGCAGAGGTGAGCCGGGGGCGGCGAGGTCGTGTCACCCGCCGCCCCCGGCAGGAGGGGCGTCCTTACTGCTTCTGCGACAGGCGCTTGTTGAGCTCGCCCTCGACCTGCTTGGCGGCGTCGGCAGGCGACTTACCGTTGAGCACCGCGGTCATGTAGTTCTTGATCGGGTTCGGCGGGTTCTCGACCGCGCCCCACTCCGGGATCAGCGGGGTGGTACCGCCGCCCGCGGTGGCGGGAGCGGCTGCCTCGGCGGCCGGGTTGCCCTTGAGGTTGGACTCCAGGGCCTTCTTGTTCGGGATCGTGCCGCCTTCCTTGGCGAACTGACCCTCGAACTTGTCGGACAGCGCGATCTTCAGGAACTCCTTGGCGAGCTCCTGCTTCTTGCTGGTCGCGGCGATGGCGAGGTTGGAGCCGCCGAGGAAGACGCCCTCGGGCTTGTCGGCGGTGGCGCCGGGGATCGTGAAGAAGCCGATGTCCTTCTCGATCTTCGGGTTGGCCTTGACGGCGGTGGGCGCTTCCCAGCTCATGCCGATGAAGGCGCCGGTCTTGCCCTTGGCGAAGACCTCGGCCTGCTGCGGGGTGGCCTCGTCCTTGTTCTTGGGGGCCTTGGAGAGGTCCGCGAACTGCTTGTACGTCTTCATCGCCTTGGTGATCTTGGGGTCACCCAGGTTGGAGACGTACTTGTCGCCGTCCTTCTTGACCAGCTCGGCGCCCTCACCGATGGTCAGGCCGACGAAGTGGTACCAGTTCTGGCCGGGCATGTAGATCGGCTCGGCATCGGTCTTCTCGGCGATCTGCTTCAGGTTCTTGAGGAACTCGGCGCGGGTCTTCGGAAGCTCCTTGATGCCGGCGTCGGCCCAGATCTTCTTGTTGTAGACCACGACGCGGTTCAGGACGAACCACGGGGCGGCGTACTGCTTGCCGTCGATGACCGAGGCCTTGTTCATCGACTCGGTCCAGTCGGCGCCGATGGACTCCTTGAGGTCACCGAGCTCCGCGAGGCCGCCGGTCTTGGCGTACGCCGCGGTCTGGGTGTTGCCGATCTCGAAGACGTCCGGCGGGTTCTCCTCGGAGAGGGCCGTGGTCAGCTTCTGCTGAATGCCGTTCCACTGCTGGACCTCGAACTTCAGCTTCGCGCCGGTCTTCTTCTCGAAGGCGGCCGTGACGTCCTTCTGCCACTGGTCGGGCGTCGAGCCGTCCATCGCCCACAGCGTCAGCGTCTGGCCCTTGAAGCCGTCGGCCCCTCCGGCGTTGTCGTCGCTGTCGCTGTCGCCGCCGCATGCCGCGACCGAGACCAACATGCCCGCGACACCAATGGCCGCTATGAGCTTGCGCTTCACGTCACCCTCCTCAAGGGATGCCAGTCAACCCCCCACCCGCAGCGACCGAATGGACCGAGATCTGCCCGTGGGACTGGAACCTGGTCTTTAATGGTGTAGACCAGTACGGGGAGCTTGGCCTAGACCTTTAGGGGTGTCAAGGGTGTATAAGAAGGGCTGTCACGTCCGTTATCGGACCGACACCTGAGGAGCGGGACTCCCCCTTCGCACCTCGACTTCGCACCCCGGATTCCCGGCGGGCGACTTTCGTTCGGGCGACTTTCGTTCGAGCAGGGGGACCCAGGGCCGTACCGTGCCACGATGTGAGCCGCGACAGACGGAGGAGCCGGTGACGGCAGCAGCACAGGAGCCGAACCAGTCGCTGAAGAGCGGCGGCCGGGAGACGGGTGGGCGGACCATGGGCACCGAGGCGGGCAGTACCAGGATCGACGCGGGCGCGCCCGCGTCGACCGACGGCACGGGCGCCCCGAGCATCGGCCGCACCGCGCGCGTACCCAAGTACTACCGTCTGAAGCGGCACCTCCTCGACATGACGGAGACGCTGCCGCCCGGCACCCCCGTCCCCCCGGAGCGCACGCTCGCCGCCGAGTTCGACACCTCGCGCACGACGGTCCGCCAGGCCCTTCAGGAGCTGGTCGTCGAGGGCCGCCTGGAGCGCATCCAGGGCAAGGGCACCTTCGTCGCCAAGCCGAAGGTGTCGCAGGCACTGCAACTGACCTCGTACACCGAGGACATGCGCGCCCAGGGCCTGGAGCCGACCTCGCAGCTCCTGGACATCGGCTACATCACCGCCGACGACACCCTCGCCGGGCTGCTCGACATCGGCGCGGGCAGCCGGGTCCTGCGCATCGAGCGGCTGCGCCTGGCCAACGGCGAGGCGATGGCCATAGAGACCACGCACCTCTCGGCCAAGCGCTTCCCCGCGCTGCGCCGCTCCCTGGTCAAGTACACCTCGCTCTACACCGCCCTCGCCGAGGTCTACGACGTGCACCTCGCCGAGGCCGAGGAGACCATCGAGACCTCGCTGGCCACCCCGCGCGAGGCCGGCCTGCTCGGCACCGACGTCGGCCTGCCCATGCTGCTGCTCTCCCGGCACTCCCTGGACGGCGAGGGCCGGCCCGTGGAGTGGGTGCGCTCGGTCTACCGCGGCGACCGCTACAAGTTCGTGGCCCGCCTGAAGCGGCCGATGGACTGAGAACGCCCCGCCCTCCCCACGAGTCCCGTACGCGGTCTGGCGCGCGGCACTCCACTGCCCTACGTTCCTGACGTCATCGCATGATGAACGGGAGGACGGCCCGGTGCGCAGAGCGAATCCCCGAACCATCGTCGTCTGGAGCCTCGTCGCGCTGGTCGGCGCCGCGGGCTGGAGTGTCCTCGCGCTGGCGCGCGACGAGGAGGTGTCGGCCGCCTGGATGGTGGCCGCGGCCCTCGGCTCGTACGCCATCGCCTACCGCTTCTACTCGAAGTTCGTCGCGCACAAGGTCCTGAAGGTCGACAGGACCAGGGCGACGCCCGCCGAGCGGCTCGACAACGGCATCGACTTCCACCCGACCGACCGCCGCGTCCTGCTCGGCCACCACTTCGCGGCGATCGCGGGCGCGGGCCCGCTGGTCGGCCCGGTGCTGGCCGCGCAGATGGGGTATCTGCCGGGCACCATCTGGATCATCGTCGGCGTGATCTTCGCCGGGGCCGTGCAGGACATGGTCGTGCTGTTCTTCTCCACCCGGCGTGACGGCAAGTCGCTGGGCCAGATGGCGCGCGAGGAGATCGGCCCCTTCGGCGGGGCCGCGGCCCTGCTCGCCGCCTTCGCCATCATGATCATCCTGCTCGGCGTGCTGGCCCTGGTGATCGTCAACGCGCTCGCCGAGTCGCCGTGGGGCACCTTCTCCATCGCGATGACCGTCCCCATCGCCCTGCTGATGGGCTTCTACCTGCGGGTGCTGCGTCCCGGCCGGGTCAGCGAGGTCTCCCTCATCGGCATCGCGCTGCTGCTGCTCGCGCTGGTCGCGGGGCGCTGGGTCGCGGAGTCCTCGCTCGCCGACACCTTCACCCTCGCGCCGTCGACGCTGGTCATCTGGCTGGTCGCGTACGGGTTCATCGCCTCGATCCTCCCGGTGTGGATGCTCCTCGCGCCGCGCGACTACCTCTCGACCTTCATGAAGATCGGCACCATCCTGCTGCTCGCCCTCGGCGTGGTGGTCACCCTGCCGACGCTGAAGATGGACCCGGTGACCGACTTCGCCTCCCGCGGCGACGGTCCCGTCTTCGCGGGCTCGCTGTTCCCCTTCGTCTTCATCACCATCGCGTGCGGGGCGCTCTCCGGCTTCCACGCGCTGATCTCCTCGGGCACGACACCGAAGATGATCCAGAAGGAGACGCAGGTCAGGATGGTCGGCTACGGCTCCATGCTGATGGAGTCGGCCGTCGCGATCATGGCGCTCGTCGCCGCGTCCATCATCGACCCCGGGCTCTTCTTCGCGATGAACGCGCCCGCGGGCGTCGTCGGCGACACCGTCCAGGAGGCGTCGAAGGCCGTCGCGGGCTTCGGGTACTCCATCTCCCCCGCCGAGCTCGCGCGCGCCGCCGAGCAGGTGGAGGAGTCGTCGCTGCTCTCGCGCACCGGCGGCGCGCCCACGCTCGCCGTCGGCGTCTCCGAGATCTTCTCGAAGGTCACCGGCGGCTCGATGCGGGCCTTCTGGTACCACTTCGCGATCATGTTCGAGGCGCTGTTCATCCTGACCGCGCTCGACGCGGGCACGCGCGTGGGGCGCTTCATGCTCCAGGACATGCTCGGCAACGTGTACAAGCCGTTCAGGAACGTGAGCTGGAAGCCCGGCCTGATCCTGACCAGCGCAGCCGTCACCGGTCTGTGGGGCTACTTCCTCTGGGTCGGCGTGCACGAGCCGCTCGGCGGGATCAACCAGCTCTTCCCGATCTTCGGCATCGCCAACCAGCTCCTCGCCGCCGTCGCCCTGGCCGTCTGCACGACGCTGCTCGTGAAGTCGGGGCGCCTGAAGTGGGCCTGGATCACCGCGGTGCCGCTCGCCTGGGACGCCACCGTGACGCTCACCGCGAGCTGGCAGAAGGTGTTCTCCGACGACCCCCGCGTGGGCTTCTTCCAGCAGCGCTCCGACTACCAGGACGCCATCGAGGCGGGCAAGGTCCTGCCGCCCGCCAAGTCCATGGACGACATGCACACGGTGGTCACCAACTCCACGGTGGACGGGGTGATCTCGGCGGTCCTCGCCCTGCTCATCGTCGTCGTGATCGTGGACGCGGCGCGGGTCTGCGTCCGGCACATCCGCGACCCGTGGGCCTCGCGGCTGAGCGAGGCCCCGTACGTGGAGTCGAAGCTGACGGCCCCCGCCGGACTCTTCCCCACCCGCGAGGAGAAACAGGAGGCCTCGCGGCAGGAGCCGGCGGCCCACCCATGACCGCACTGCTGCTGCGCGGACTGCGCTGGATGCGCTGGTACGTCCGCGAACTCACCGACGAGACGGCGTACGAGCGGTACGTGGCGCACGTACGCAAGGAGCATCCGGCCGCGGCCGTGCCCGACCGCCGGGCCTTCGAGCGGATGCGGACACAGACACAGGAGTCGGACCCCCGGCAGGGCTTCCGCTGCTGCTGAGCCCCGCACGCCGCAAGGGCGAGTCCCGTCCGTTATTCGGACAGGGGTTCCATAGCGCGAGACTCTCGCTTAGATTTCCCGCACGTTAAGCATGGGATAAGTGAGTGAACGGGAGCCGCGATATGTCAGATGCGCCTGAAGTGAACAGACCGGTGGTCACGCCGGTCCGCGTGGTCATCGCGGTCTGCCTTGTCGCGCCGTTCGTGGCGATGCTCTGGGTCAGCTCGTACGCCAAGATCGACCCGACCTTCATCGGCATCCCGTTCTTCTACTGGTACCAGATGCTGTGGGTGGTCATCTCCACGGCGCTCACGATGATCGCCTACAAACTGTGGCAGCGTGACCAGCGCGCCCGCAAGACCGAGCAGGTCCAGGGGGGTGCGGGCCGATGAACGTCCTCGCAGCAGGCGCCGGCGGTGTCAACGGCATCGCGCTCGCCGTCTTCATCTTCTTCTTCATCGCCGTCACGGTGATGGGCTTCCTCGCCGCGCGCTGGCGCAGGGCCGAGACCGAGAGCCTGGACGAATGGGGCCTCGGCGGCCGCTCGTTCGGCACCTGGGTCACCTGGTTCCTGCTCGGCGGCGACCTCTACACCGCGTACACCTTCGTCGCCGTGCCCGCGGCGATCTACGCGGCGGGCGCGGCCGGCTTCTTCGCGGTGCCGTACACGATCCTCGTCTACCCGCTGATCTTCACCTTCCTGCCGCGGCTCTGGTCGGTCTCGCACAAGCACGGCTATGTGACGACCTCGGACTTCGTGCGCGGACGCTTCGGCTCCAAGGGGCTCTCCCTGGCGGTCGCGGTCACCGGCATCCTCGCCACGATGCCGTACATCGCGCTCCAACTCGTGGGCATCCAGGCCGTGCTGGACGTCATGGGCGTCGGCGGCGGCCCCGACACCAACTGGTTCATCAAGGACCTGCCGCTCCTCATCGCCTTCGCGGTGCTCGCGGCGTACACGTACTCCTCGGGTCTGCGCGCCCCCGCCCTGATCGCGTTCGTGAAGGACGGCCTGATCTACCTCGTCATCGCCGTGGCGATCATCTACATCCCGATCAAGCTGGGCGGGTTCGACGAGATCTTCCGGGCGGCCGACGCCAAGTTCTCCGCCGCCAACGACGCCGCGGGCAAACCCGTCGCGGGCCTGGCGCCGGCGCAGACCGGGCAGTGGACGTACGCGACACTGGCCCTCGGCTCCGCGCTCGCGCTCTTCATGTACCCGCACTCGATCACGGCGACGCTCTCCTCCAAGAGCCGCGACGTGATCCGCCGCAACACCACGATCCTGCCGCTGTACTCGCTGATGCTCGGCCTGCTCGCGCTGCTCGGCTTCATGGCGATCGCGGCCGGGGTCAAGGTGGAGAACGGGCAGCTCGCGATCCCGCAGCTCTTCGAGAACATGTTCCCCGACTGGTTCACGGGCGTCGCCTTCGCCGCGATCGGCATCGGCGCGCTCGTCCCCGCCGCCATCATGTCGATCGCCGCCGCGAACCTTTTCACCCGCAACATCTACAAGGACTTCATCAGGCCGGACGCGACGCCCGCGCAGGAGACCAAGGTCTCCAAGCTGGTCTCGCTCCTGGTGAAGGTCGGCGCGCTGGCCTTCGTCCTCACCATGGACAAGACCGTCGCGATCAACTTCCAGCTCCTCGGCGGCATCTGGATCCTCCAGACCATGCCCGCGCTGGTCGGCGGCCTGTTCACGCGCTGGTTCCACCGCTGGGCGCTGCTGGCCGGATGGGCGGTCGGCATGCTCTACGGCACCCTGGCCGCGTACGGCGTCGCCTCTCCCTCGCAGAAGCACTTCGGCGGCTCCTCCGACGAGATCCCCGGCATCGGCGAGATCGGCTACATCGGCCTCACCGCGTTCGTCCTGAACGTCGTCGTGACGGTGGTCCTCACCTTCGTCCTGAGGGCCATGAAGGCCCCCGACGGCATCGACGAGACCTCGCCCGAGGACTACACCGCGGACGCGGGAGACCCCGGCGTCGCCACGGAACTGCCCCCGGCCACCGCGGGCGCCGCCCACTGACCGCACCCCTCGCACGGGCCCCCGGGGGCCCTCTCCGGAGATGACGCAGGGCCGCCGGGCAACCGGCGGCCCTGCGTCATCTCCGCGTACCGACACAAGATGTGGGCCCGCTTCGGCGAGCCAGCACAAGATGTATGCTCATGCTCGCTGTCGCCGCAGGGGAATCCGGTGCAAGTCCGGAACTGTCCCGCAACGGTGTACGTGTACGCATTTGGCGTACGCGGAGTCCGAAGACCTGTCGGCAGCGCACCCGTGCCGTCCGGCCCGGGTGCCGACCGTCCGGGCCTCGCGGAGTGGGCCGGTGGACGTGGTGCACCGCCCTGCGCGCGTGCTGCCCGTGCGCCTTCCCCTCCCCTGGCCCAGAGCCGAGCGAGGGAGTGCCCCACGTGACCATCGCGCCTGCCGAACCAGCGTCAGCGACGAAGCCGCCGACCGCCGAGGGCGGCGAAGGAACCGACGGCCCGGGAACCGCGCTGCTGCGCACCCTGACCGACCTCACCGCCGACCTGCCCGACGCCGACCCCGGCCGGGTCGCCGCCGCCGCGCTGCGGGGCCGCTCGGCCCGTGCCGACGAGGCGGAGCTGCGGGAGCTCGCCACCGAGGCCGCCGCGGGGCTCATCTCCGAGGACCCGGAGTACTCGAAGCTCGCGGCCAGGCTGCTCTCGATCGGCATCCGCGAGGAAGCGGCGACGCAGGGCGTGCGCTCCTTCACCGACTCCATCGCGGTGGGCCACCGCGAGGGTCTGATCGCCGACCGCACGGCGTCGTTCGTGACGGAGCACGCGGCCCGGCTCGACGCGCTGGTGGACGCGGCTCTCGCGGACGGCGCCGACTTCCGCTTCGGCTACTTCGGCCTGCGCACCCTGCACGGCCGCTATCTGCTGCGCCACCCCCTCACCCGCCAGGTCATCGAGACCCCGCAGCACTTCATGCTGCGCGTCGCGAGCGGCCTCGCGGAGGACGAGGGTGCCCGCGCGGTGGACGAGGTCGCCGCGCTGTACGGCCTGATGAGCCGCCTGGACTACCTGCCCTCGTCGCCGACGCTCTTCAACTCCGGCACCCGCCACCCGCAGATGTCCTCCTGCTACCTCCTCGACTCCCCGCTGGACGAGCTGGACTCGATCTACGACCGCTACCACCAGGTCGCGCGCCTCTCCAAGCACGCGGGCGGCATCGGACTCTCGTACTCCCGCATCCGTTCCCGCGGTTCGCTGATCCGCGGCACGAACGGCCACTCCAACGGCATCGTGCCGTTCCTGAAGACCCTCGACGCCTCGGTCGCCGCCGTGAACCAGGGCGGCCGGCGCAAGGGCGCCGCCGCGGTCTACCTGGAGACCTGGCACTCCGACATCGAGGAGTTCCTCGAACTGCGGGACAACACCGGTGAGGACGCGCGCCGCACGCACAACCTCAACCTCGCGCACTGGATCCCGGACGAGTTCATGCGCCGGGTCGCCGCCGACCAGGACTGGTCGCTGTTCTCCCCCGCCGACGTGCCCGACCTCGTGGATCTGTGGGGCGAGGAGTTCGACGCCGCCTACCGCGGGGCGGAGGCCGCCGGGCTCGCGAAGAAGACCCTCCCGGCCCGGGAGCTGTACGGCCGCATGATGCGCACCCTCGCGCAGACCGGCAACGGCTGGATGACGTTCAAGGACGCCGCCAACCGCACCGCCAACCAGACGGCGGAGCCCGGCCACACCGTGCACTCCTCCAACCTCTGCACGGAGATCCTGGAGGTCACGGACGACGGCGAGACGGCGGTCTGCAACCTCGGCTCGGTCAACCTCGGCGCGTTCGTGGACACGGCCGCCGGTGACATCGACTGGCAGCGGCTCGACGAGACCGTCCGTACCGCCGTCACCTTCCTCGACCGCGTCGTCGACATCAACTTCTACCCGACCGACCAGGCCCGGCGCTCCAACGCCAAGTGGCGCCCGGTGGGCCTGGGCACGATGGGCCTCCAGGACGTCTTCTTCCAGCTCAAGCTGGGCTTCGACTCCCCCGAGGCGCGCGCCCTGTCCACCCGCATCGCCGAGCGGATCATGCTCGCCGCGTACGAGGCCTCCGCCGACCTCGCCGAGCGGAGCGGCCCCCTCCCCGCCTGGGAGAAGACCCGCACCGCGCGCGGCGTCCTGCACCCGGATCACTACGACGTCGACCTGACGTGGCCGGAGCGCTGGGCCGCGCTGCGGGAACGTATCGCCGTGACCGGCATGCGCAACTCGCTGCTGCTCGCCATCGCGCCGACCGCCACCATCGCGTCCATCGCGGGCGTCTACGAGTGCATCGAGCCGCAGGTCTCCAACCTCTTCAAGCGCGAGACGCTCAGCGGTGAGTTCCTCCAGGTCAACGCCTATCTGGTGAAGGAGCTGAAGCGGCTCGGCGTCTGGGACGCGCAGACCCGCGAGGCACTGCGCGAGGCCAGCGGCTCCGTGCAGGGCTTCGGCTGGATCCCCGAGGACGTGCGCGCGCTGTACCGCACGGCGTGGGAGCTCCCGCAGCGCGGCCTCATCGACATGGCCGCCGCGCGCACGCCGTTCCTCGACCAGGCGCAGTCCCTGAACCTGTTCCTGGAGACGCCGACCATCGGCAAGCTCTCCTCCATGTACGCCTACGCCTGGCAGCGGGGCCTGAAGACCACGTACTACCTGCGCTCGCGCCCCGCCACGCGCATCGCCCGCGCGGCCGGCTCCGGTGCGACCGCCGCCACCGCCCCCGCCCCCGCGCAGGTCACGGCAGCCGAAGACGCCGTCGCCTGCTCCCTGGAAAACCCCGAGTCCTGCGAGGCCTGCCAGTAATGAGCACCACGACCAACAGCACGAAGAACCTCCTCGACCCGGGCTTCGAGCTGACCCTGCGCCCCATGCGCTATCCGGACTTCTACGAGCGCTACCGGGACGCGATCAAGAACACCTGGACCGTGGAGGAGGTCGACCTCCACTCCGACGTCACCGACCTCGCGAAGCTCTCGCCCGGCGAGCAGCACATGATCGGCCGTCTCGTCGCGTTCTTCGCGACCGGTGACTCGATCGTCTCGAACAACCTGGTGCTCACGCTCTACAAGCACATCAACTCCCCCGAGGCGCGGCTCTACCTGAGCCGTCAGCTCTTCGAGGAGGCCGTGCACGTGCAGTTCTATCTGACGCTGCTCGACACCTATCTCCCCGACCCGGAGGACCGCGCGGCGGCCTTCGACGCGGTGGAGGAGATCCCCTCCATCCGCGAGAAGGCGGAGTTCTGCTTCCGGTGGATGGACTCCGTCGAGAAGATGGACCGGCTCGAGTCCCAGGCCGACCGGCGCCGCTTCCTGCTCAACCTCATCTGCTTCGCCGCGTGCATCGAGGGCCTGTTCTTCTACGGTGCCTTCGCGTACGTCTACTGGTTCCGCAGCCGCGGCCTGCTGCACGGCCTCGCGACCGGCACGAACTGGGTGTTCCGCGACGAGACGATGCACATGAGCTTCGCCTTCGACGTCGTCGACACCGTCCGCAAGGAGGAGCCCGAGCTCTTCGACGACGCGCTGGGGACGCAGGTCACGGACATGCTGAAGGAGGCCGTGGAGGCCGAGCTCCAGTTCGCCCGTGATCTGTGCGGCGACGGCCTGCCGGGCATGAACACCGACTCGATGCGCGAGTACCTCCAGTGCGTCGCCGACCAGCGGCTCCAGCGGCTCGGCTTCGCGCCGGTCTACGGCTCGTCGAACCCGTTCTCCTTCATGGAGCTCCAGGGCGTGCAGGAGCTGACCAACTTCTTCGAGCGGCGGCCCTCGGCGTACCAGGTCGCGGTGGAGGGCTCGGTCTCCTTCGACGACGAGTTCTGAGAGCCTGGGTCATCACCTCGGCGCGGACCGGTCCGGGTGTGCCCGCCCCCGTCACGGGGGCGGGGCGGGCACACCCCTCGGTTCAGCGGGGCCGCACCCGCATGAGGAGCTTCTTGGGGTGCAGGGTGATGCCGACGCGGGTGTCCGTGTCGGTCTCCGCGACCGGCTCCAGGCGCCACTTCGGCGCCACGGTCCCCAGGATCAGCGTCAGTTCGGCCAGGCTGAAGTGGTCCCCCGGGCACTTACGGTTACCGACGCCGAACGGCATCATGGCGAACTCCGGTACGTCCGCGGCGCGTTCCGGGTTCCAGCGGTCCGGGTCGAACTCCAGGTGCCGCTCGAAGGAACGCGGGTCGCGCTGCATCGCGTAGACGCTGTAGACGATGTCCGCGTCAGCCGGAATACGGTAGCCGCCCAGTTCGGTTTCGGCCACGGACCTGCGCGTGAATATCCAGGCCGCCGGACGGATACGCATGGCCTCGGTCACCACATTGCGGGTGTGCCGCAGCTCGCCGAGATCGGCGAAAGTGATCGCGCGGCCCGGGGCCACGGAATTTACTTCGTCAATCAACTGCCTTTCCTGTTCTCGGTGTTCGGTGAGCAGATGGAACGTCCACGCCAGCGTCGACGCGACATTCTCCGCGCCCGCGACGACGAGGGACACCACGTGGTCGTGGATCTCCTGGTCGGCCAGGGGCCTGTCCGACTCGTCCGTGGCCCGCAGCAATTCCGCGAGGAGGTCGTCGGGGCCCCCGGGTCCCGCGCCGCGGCGCTCGGCGATGATCTCGTCGACGAGCGTGTGCAGATCGGCAAGGGCGCTCTCGAAGCGCCGGTTGGCGGGGGTCGGCACCCGGTGGAGCGGGCCGGCCGAGAGCACCATCCGGCGGTAGAGGCCGTCGAAGACGGTGTGCAGCGAGTCGGCGATGCGGTCCGCCTTGGCGCCTATCGACTCGACCTCCAGGAGGGAGCGCGAGACGATGCGCACGGCCGTGCGGAACATCTCCGCACCGACGTCGACCGTGGTGCCCGGCTGCCAGCGGGCCGCCGTGGCGCGGGCCTCCTCCTCCATCACCTTGGCGTAGTCGGCGATCCGCTCGGGCCGGAACGAGGGCTGCATCATGCGGCGCTGGCGCCGGTGCAGCCGGCCGTTGCTGGTCGCCACGCCCTTGCCGAGGAGCACCTCGAGGGTGTCCCAGAGCGGGCCGCCGACGACGTACTCGGGGCTCTTCAGCATGGCGCCGACGAGCTCCGGATCGCAGACCGCGTAGGCGGTTTTGGGTCCCAGCCTGATCCGTACGAGATCTCCGTGGTCCCGCAGCGCCGAGAGGAACCCGAGCGGGTCTCGGACCAGGTTCCAGGCGTGCCCGAGCAGCGGGACGCCGCCCTTCACGAGTGGTGGGGTGCGCAGCGGCCCGGGGCCTGACGCGGCGGGCGCGGGCACCGCGGATTCGACGCTCATTCCTCACCTACCAGTTCGTTTTCCGCCATGATTTCTTCGGTCACGTACGGGGGCATCGACCTGTCGTCCCAGCTGTCCACCCGATAGCGTCCGGATTCGTGGTGGAACCAGTACACGGATGAGAACCAGTTCCGCATATTGAAGACGCATGATTCGAGCGCGTCCGCGAGTTTCTCCCCATTCTCCGTCCCGTCCGCCAGTTTCCCGGCGAACATCAGCACTTCTTTCTCGGTCCGCAGGAATTCCGTGACGCAGCCGAGGACCCGCCGGCGCACTTCCCGTACGGCTTCTTCGAGTGTCAGTCCCTCGTGGTGAATGAGGCTGATCCCGAGATTGTGCAGTTCGTCTCCGGCGAGTTCCTTGGGGAGCGAGCACAGGTCGTTGTACCAGGCGGAGAAGTCCTGGGTCGCGAGTGCCGCACGCCGGTACGCGGGGTGCCTGCGTATCTGGCGCGGCAGCTCACGCCGCGCGGTCGGCTCCAGGAGATCGATCCACGCCCAGTGCGCGAACGTCAGGCGCCGCAGCTCGATGTACGTGTCGACCGGCGGGATGGTGCCGCACCGCCGGTTCTTGAACTCCTGGTCGTACGCGTCGATGACCGGGTGGAAGTGCCGGGCGAACCTGGCGTTCCAGCTCGGGCCCAGGAAGGAGTACAGGCGCAGGACGCAGTCGGCGAACCCCGCGACGAGCGGGTCGCCGTGCCGCAGGTACCGCCTCGGGTCGTCGAGGGTGCCGTGCAGGCCCCGGCAGAGGCGCCGCCACTGGCCGGTCCTGCCGTGCACCGAGTCCCGGTCGTGCCGGTCGTCCCAGGCGAAGAACCAGCTGCTGAGGTCCGCTATCGCGGTGAGCAGGTCGTCGGGCGCCCCGATGTAGTAGCCCGCCACCAGGTCGGTGTAGCAGAGTCCGTCCGCGTACCGCTCGACCTTGTCCGGCGGCATCAGGCGCATTTCGCGCAACCAGGTCCTGGACTTCTCCTGAAGTTTGGGCCAATACGGGTGCAGACGGCGGGGGAAAGACCCCTCGATCACCGGAACCGCCAGTGCCGGGGGGACCATTGCCGTCGGTGCGCTTGGCTGTGTCTGTGAAGTGCTCCCGGAATATGCAGGCACGAACGAACCCCTTTCAGCGCCTGAGCGCGCGCGCCCCTCCCGCTGTACCGGGCGCGCGCCGTCGTGTATCCCCCGCGCTTTCCATTCAGCACCACAACTGACCGATCAGGGAACAGTTTTGCGCCATTCACTACCCCTCCGCGCCGAGAACCTCCCCTTACGTGACTGAATATGGATCTTCGACAGCCGGATCGGCTCGCGCGGACGAACCGCTCATGCCAACGGCCCCTGGCCGGGGAGCAGTTCCCGACCAGGGGCCGTTGGTGTCACGCGGTTCCCGCGTCTCTCGTGCGGCGCGCGCGTCAGTCGTTCGGGACCACGGGGTAGCGCGGAGTGCCCTCTTCCATCTGGCGGAGCGCGTCCTTGCGCTCGCGCTTGGAGAGGCGGTCGATGTAGAGGTAGCCGTACAGGTGGTCCGTCTCGTGCTGGAGGCAGCGCGCGAAGTAGCCACCGCCGCGGACCTTGATGGGGTTGCCCTTCTCGTCCTGGCCGCTCACCTCGGCGTAGTCCGGGCGGGCCAGCGGGGCGTAGGCGGTCGGCACGGAGAGGCAGCCCTCGCCCGAGTCGTCGAGGCGGCGCCGGTCGGCGGGCAGCTCGTGCAGGACGGGGTTGCAGACCACGCCGACGTGGCGCACGCCCTCGTCGTCCATGCAGTCGTACACGAAGACCTTCAGGTCGACGCCGACCTGGTTGGCGGCCACGCCCACGCCCTGGGCGACGCGCTGGGTCGCGAACATGTCGTCGACCAGCTTCGCGAGGTCCTCGTCGAAGGCCGTGACGTCCTTGCACTCCTTGTGCAGGACCGGGTTGCCGACGACGGTGATGGGCCGGGACGTGCCGCGCTCGCGGTAGGCCGTCTCCCGCTCCTCGCAGTCCTCCGTGTCGATGACGAAGCCCTCGTCGTCGACGGGGAGCACCCCGCCGGAAGCCTGCTGCTCAGTGTCCTGCGCCATGTCCGCCGTACGCCTTCCTTGGAACCCTCAAGAGATTGTGCCGGTACAGCCTACGGCGAACGGCGGGCGGCGCCCCACGGGTCAGCAGACCTCTTCGAGGTCCCGCCAGTCGCGGGAGTCCGGGCTGTCCGCCACCCAGCTGTCCAGGAGCCCTCGCACCAGGGCGGCGGGCGCCGCGAGACCGCACTCACGCTCCGGCACCCAGATCGCGCCGGGGCTGCGGTGGCCCAGCGGCCCCGGGTGACCCGGCTCACTGTGGTCGTGCGGGTCGAGGTGCTCCCCGTCGCCCTCGTCGCTCGGCATCCGGGACTCGGAGCACATGCGGCACAGCAGCCGTACGGAGGACGACCAGTCCTCCGCGGCGAAGCCCGCGTCGGCGGCGAGCCGCTCCAGGGCGTCCCTGTCCTCCTCGGTGGCGGCCTCCAGGAGGACCACCCAGGTCGGGACGGGAGAAGGGGCCCAGAGCTCGATCTCGTCGAACACGGGGTACGAGTGCCCGTCCGCCGTCGTCCGCTCGCCGTGCGGGACGCCGTCGTGCAGCACGACCTCGCCCCAGCGGCGCCCGGAGGAGGGCAGCGGGATGGACAGGAGCTCGATGCGGGCCGGGTCGAGCCTGCGGCCCCACACGACCTCCGCCTCGCCCTCGGGGGAGAGCCGCACCGCCGCGCTGCCGAGATCCATCCCCGTGGGCTCACCGGAGGCGGCGACCCCGCCGGGCACCCGCAGGCCGTACGCCTGCCAGGCGCGGCGGGCCAGCGGCCAGTCCTGGAGGGCGGTCGCCGCGATGCCGACGTTCCACCAGTCCGGGGCGCCGGCCGAGCGGTCCAGGAGCGCGACGGCGCGCAGCCCGGCGGCGCGGGCCTGCTCCCAGTCGTGCCGGAACTTGTGCAGGAGCGCGAGGTTGAACCAGGACTCGGACAGCCAGGGCTCCAGGTCCGCCGCGCGCGTGAGCAGCGCTCCCGCGTCCTCGTACCGGCCGTCGCCGATCAGCGTGAACGCGCGGTCGGTCGCCTGCCGCCATGAGGCGGAGGGCCGGTGCCGTCCCTTGCCGAAGATCCTCACGATTCCCGCCTGATTCCCGCCTGTCACGATTTGGAATTCCCATCTGCGAGGGGCGCGGCGTCGGGGCGCTGCCCCCGTGCACCCTCTTCTTCGCATCCAACCACGTACGGTCGGACGGTCGCTCATTACCCATGGGTTACCCAGCAGGGGACGAGCTAAGGCCCGCCCTTCGTCCTCACCCCCGCGCCGCGCCCCGTGGCCCGCTCCGCTCCCTGGCGAGGACCCTCGCCAGGGATTCCACCACCTCGGGCTGGTGGTCGCGTCCGGTGGCCAGGCGCAGCCGCTCCAGGGCGTACAGCGGACCGCCCAGCGCCCCAGACGGCCCCTCTCCCCGCGCCATCTCGTCGTACGCGTTCGCGGTGCGCACGATGCGCGCGGTCAGCGGCTGCTCGCGGTACGGGTCGGCCTGCCGCTCCACGACCACGGCGACCGCGGGGTCCACCCCCGTCTGCCGGACGACGGCGCCGCCCAGCAGGGCTATGCGGCGCTGCTCCGCCTCGGGCAGCCCCGCGGTCGCCCCCTGCGGCACCGGGTCGACCAGGGAGAGCTGGCCGATGTCGTGCATCAGCGCCGCGTGCTCCAGGACGGTGAGGTCCGGCTCGAAGAGCCCGAGGTCGCGCCCGACCGCCTTGCTGAGCCGCGCGACGCGGTGGGCATGGCCCTGCGGGGTGCATCCGGCGATCTCCGTGGCCCTGGCCAGCGACGCGATGGTCTGCCGGTAGGTCGCCCGCACCGCCGCGTAGCGCCGGAAGGAGAGCTGGGTGAGCAGCAGCGGGAGGCTGAACACGGGCAGCGCCCAGAGCCCCGCGACGGCCACCGCGAGCGCCATGACGGCCCCCGTCGCGCACACGGCGGAACCGATGCCGAGCAGGGCCCGCAGCTCGTCGCGGAGCAGCGGTCCGAAGGGCCAGCGGGTACGGGCGTGCGCCGTCGCGGCGGCGAGGACGGCGTCGCAGAGCGCGGTGAGGACGAGCACGGCGACGATGACGAGCGCGAAGTACGGGCCGTGGCCGACCCACTCCTTCAACAGGCCGCTGTTGTAGAGCGGTTGGAAGCAGACGGCGGCGAAGCCGACGGTCAGCAGCCGCCGCGCCACCTGGTCGGGCGAGGGGCCGCGCCCCCTGGCCACGTGCGGCACGGCACCCGCCAGGGAGGCGGCGACCACCACGGCGATCACCTGCGGCGCCCCGTGGTGGGTGTCGTGCCCGGCGTTCTCCCCCAGCAGGGCGTACGCCAGGGCTCCCGCGGCCCCCAGCGGCGCCGGCTCCCGAGTCCGCGCGCTCCCCCACCTGGCGAGCTCCCCCAGCGCGACGAGCACCCCGAAGGCGAAGGCCGTCCGCCCCTCGACGACGCCGTGCCAGAGGGTCCAGGCGAGCGCGGTCAGGGCGAGGAGGGCGGCGACGGTCTGGGCGAGCGTCACGGGCAGGCCGCCGGGGCGCTCCTCGCGCGTACGCGGCTCGGCGTCCGGGGCGGCTTCGGCGCGTCCCGGGCCGCCGGGCGCCACCGAGGGGGCGGTCACCGGGCCGCCGGTCCGGACGCGGGGCCGGGGGCCGAGCCGGACGCCGAGGGCGCGGGCAGCGCAGACGGTACGTTTCCGCGCCGGTCCGGGGGCTGACCGGAGGCGAGGTCGAGGGACTGGCCCGGGAGGTCCGACGTGACCCCGGGGTGCCAGCCGTGCCGGCCGAGCGCACGCGTCAGCGCGGTGACCATCACCGGGTCGAACTGGGCCCCCGCGCACCGGTCCAGCTCCTCCAGCGCCACCTCGACGGGCCTGGCCCGGCTGTAGGACCGCGTGGACGTCATCGCGTCGAAGGCGTCGGCCACGGCCACCACCCGGGCGCTCTCCGGGATCTGCCGCCCGGCGAGCCCGTAGGGGTATCCGCTGCCGTCGATCCGCTCGTGGTGGTGCAGGATCGCCGCCCGTGCCTCACCGAGGAAGCCGATGCCGCGCACCATCTCGTGGCCGTACTCGGGATGCAGCTCGATGACGCGCCGCTCCTCGGGCGTCAGCGGGCCGTCCTTGCGCAGCAGCCGCGTGGGCACGCCGAGCTTGCCGACGTCGTGCAGGATGCCGGCGAACCGCAGGACCTCGACGCGGTCGTCGTCCATGCCCAGCTCCCGGGCGATCAGCACGGAGGCACGGCCGACCCGCTCGCTGTGCCCGCGGGTGTACCGGTCCTTCAGGTCGACGGCCTGGACGAGCGCCCTGATCGTCGCCTGGTGGGCGGCCCGCTCGTGGTGGTACTGGGCGAAGGCCCAGCAGGAGACGCCCATGGGCAGCAGGACGAGCAGCGCGGCGGGGGGCCCGTAGGGGCTGGTCCACAGGACGGCCATCATCAGCCCGGCGAGGCCGTGCACGGCCACGGGCGCGAGCGAGCGCAGGAAGAGCCCCCGCCACGCGGCCCGCGCGGGCACCCGCTCGGCGGTGGCGAGGATGCCGCCGTCCAGGGCGGTGAGCACGGCCGCGAAGGCGAGCACGGCGGCTCCCGCGGGCCCCAGCACGTACGGGAAGTCCGGCGCGGAGGTGGCCGCGGGCCCGCCGAGCGCCGCGTACACCCGCGCGGAGCTCCAGGAGGCGAGGGCGAGCTGTGCCGCGCGCCAGACGCGCCGCACCCACCGGGGGCTCCGGTCGGCGCGGGCGAGCAGCGTCCCCGGCACGGCGACGAGCGCGGCGGCGGCGGGCGGCAGCAGGAAGACCCCGGCGAGCAGCACGGGGAAGAGGGTGCCGAGGCTGCGCGGGGCGCGGCGTCCCGCGGCTCCGCCGGCCCTGCCCCTGAGGCGGTCCAGCAGGGCGTTGCGCTCGCACCCGGCGTAGAGCACCGCGAGGAGCGCGACCGCGGGCCAAGGGGTGTGCGCGCCCAGGGCCGGCGCGGCACAGGCGGCGCCGCCCAGGGCGACGCACAGGATGTAAGCGCGGGCCCACACCGGCACCGACCGCATGGAGGTCTCCTCCCCGTCCAGGTCGGAGACTAGGTGCGCGGCCCATCGGTCCGGTTCCCGTCAGCGGGGAATTAGCACCTTCGGGTGACGGGAGGGAAAAGAGGGCCGAACAGCGAAACAGGCCGCGCAGAATGCGCGGCCTGCTCCTGCTCTCAACCCCCGGGCGCCGCCCGGGGCTTCACGCCTCCGAGGCCGTCACGTCCTGGATGACGTCCTGCTCGGGCACGGTCTGCCCGGAGCGGATCAGATCGATGCGGCCCATGACCTTCGCCCGCAGGTCGACGGGTACGTCGTCCGAGCCGCAGCAGCGCTTGACCAGCTTCTTGACGGCCTGTTCGAGTCCGTACTTCTCCAGGCACGGGGAGCACTCCTCGAAGTGCGTCTCGAACTTGGTGCAGTCGCTGTCCGGCATCTCGTGGTCCAGGAACTCATAGAGATGGTCCAGGACCTCACTGCAGTCAGTCTCGTGCGGCTCTCCGCAGCTCATGAGCCTGAGCCTTTCGTTCCGTTCGACTCTCCTGCACCGGCCGGGACGAGCCCGCGGTCACGGGCGTAGTCCTCCAGCATGCCGCGCAGCTGGCGGCGGCCACGGTGCAGACGGGACATCACCGTGCCGATGGGTGTCCCCATAATGTCCGCGATCTCCTTGTACGCAAAGCCCTCTACGTCGGCCAGATAGACGGCGATGCGGAATTCCTCGGGGATCGCCTGCAACGCCCTCTTCACGTCCGAGTCGGGCAGGTGGTCGAGCGCCTGTGACTCGGCCGAGCGCAGACCGGTGGACATGTGCGACTCGGCACGCGCGAGCTGCCAGTCCTCGATCTCCTCGGCGGCGCTGCGCTGCGGCTCGCGCTGCTTCTTGCGGTAGGAGTTGATGAACGTGTTGGTGAGGATGCGGTACAGCCAGGCCTTGAGATTGGTGCCCTCTCGGAACTGGTGGAATGACGCGTACGCCTTGGCGTACGTCTCCTGCACCAGGTCCTCCGCGTCCGCCGGGTTGCGCGTCATGCGCAGCGCCGCCGAGTACATCTGGTCCAGGAAGGTCAGCGCGTCCCGCTCGAAGCGGGCCGTGCGCTCCGCGGCCGTCTCCGGCCTCTCCGGATTCTCTCGGGGCTGCTCCGCTTGACCGTGTTCGGTCCCTGCGTCGGTCCCAGTGACCGGACCCACCTCCTCCAACGACGTGGCGAGGCCGAAAGCAGCCCCACTCGAATCGGAGGATAGACGACGATCCGCTCCGCGCGCCGCCCGAATAGTTGCGTTTTTGGGTGCGCTCAACACCGTCCACTCCAGGTCAGCGGCGCTGGAGCGGTTCGGGCAGATGGTCGAACCCATGCGGCGGACTCCCTCTCGTACGAACAGGTCGGCGACGGTGTTCACCGTCTGTTCGCGACAACAGAGGTCACGCGTCCAACATTCCCGTCCAGCGCGTCACGGCGTCCGTGATCCGCTTCACGGCCTCGTCCTGGCCGGTCTCCGCGCGCTTGGGCACGGCGAACCCGTGATCGGCGTACGGGACTTCCACCAGCTCGTACGTGCCGCCGTCGGGGAACTCGGCGGGCCTGCCGAACGGGTCGTTGCCGCCCTGCACGACGAGCGTGGGCACGCCTGCCGCGAGCAGCTCGTCGGCGCGTGACTTCTCGGGCTTGCCCGGGGGGTGCAGCGGGAAGCTGAGGGCGAGCACGGCTGCGGCGCCCAGTTCGGCCGCGGTCCGGCAGGCGACGCGGGCGCCCGCGCTGCGGCCCCCGGAGATCACCGGGAGCCCCGCTTTCGCCAGGGCGGGCCAGACGCCCCGCCATCCGGCGTCCAGCGCTCTGGGGGCGGGCGCCAGCTTCTTGCCCGCCACCCGCCAGGGCTGTTCCACCAGGGCCACGCTCACGCCGTGGGCGGGCAGCGCGGCGGCGAGCGCCCGGAGGTCCCTGGCCTCGATCCCGCCGCCCGCGCCGTGGCTGACGGCGAGCAGGAGCCGGGCGTTCGCCTGCGCGGGGTGCCAGGTGATCCGCGCCTCGCCGACGTCGGTCGGGACCGTTTCGGTCTGTGTCTCGTGCGTCACATCAGAAGAGTGTGCCCTCTTCAGGCCCGTCCAGCTCCTTCAGCAGCTCGGGGCCGTTGTTGCGTACGTTGCTGACGGCCGTCGACACCGGGAAGGCCCGCATCAGTCCGTGCGGCGGCGGCTCCAGGAGGGTGCGCAGGTCCTCGACGTCGGTGCGGGACGGGTCGAGCCAGGCGTCCCAGCGGTCCGGGGTGAGCATCAGCGGCATCCGCGGGTGGATGTCGGCGAGCGAGCGGGGGCCCTCGTCGGGGGCGACGGCCAGCGGCGACGTCTCGGCCTCCGTGGTGATCACCGTGCAGGTCACCCACCAGGCGAGGGGGTGCTCGTCGGGGAGGGTCTTGTCCCGCCAGAACTCGTAGAGCCCCGCCATGGCGAAGACCGAGCCGTCGGCGGGCGTCACGAAGTACGGCTGCTTGCGCGGCCGCTTCTTCCTGCCCTCGACCTCCAGCTGCCGCTCCTCGGGCGCGGTGACCCACTCGTAGTAGCCGTCGGCAGGGATGACGCAGCGCCGGGAGGTGAAGGCGCGGCGGTAGGACGGCTTCTCGTGCACGGTCTCGGCACGGGCGTTGATCATCCGCGCGCCGCCCTCGGGCGTCTTGGACCAGGAGGGCACCAGGCCCCACTTCAGGGTGCGCAGCTGGCGAACCGGCGCCGGGTCCTCGGCGTCTTTCAGTGGACGGTCCAGGACGGCGTAGACCTCTTTGGTGGGCGCCACGTTGAAATCGGGGGCCAAGGACTCCTCGGGCTCGTACTTCTCGACCTCGAAGATCCCCGCGAGATCCTCGGGCCCACGACTCGATGCATACCGTCCGCACATATGGAGAACCCCTTTGACCTGCGGAAATATCTGTTTAGTCAGCACCAAGTCAGCACAGTGCTGGCCAGCGTCACATCCATCACCTTGACCGCCCGGCCAGCGGCGTCCGGCGTAAGGTGCCCGCACGTGTCCGCCGTTGATGCTCCTGTGCCCCGGCCACCGGGACACGTGCAAGAGTGACAGACCGCTACTGAGCGAGCGGTCGAGGCGAACCAAGTCGCAGGTAGTGACGTGACCAGCCGTAACCTAGGGTCTTCATAACCTTACGGAATACAGACGGGTAGTCCGAGTGGTGACCAGGGTTCCGGTGATCGTCTAAAGGAGGGCACCGCCCAGACCGGTGCCACAGCGGACCACGTGCTCGCCCATGGCCTCGGCCAGGTCCGTCGCCAACGGAATGTCCCGCCTGCGCCCCTTCGGTGCGCCCTTCACCCAGCCGTGGAGAGACCATCCGCCTCCCGCCCCATCCCAGGGGCGGCGGCTGGCACAGCGTCGCCGGCCGAACGGGATCTTCGGAGCGAGCGCTCGCTTCTCGCAGGCAGATCCCCGATCCGGAAGCAGGCTGAGGAACTGAATGAAGGCGGGGCCTGAGAGGGGCGCCGAGCACCTAGATTGCCTGCACTCGCCCCTTGCTCGGCATACATGATTCGGGCATCACCGGCAGACAAACCTGCCGCGGCCTGGGTTACAGATAGATCCCAGGCCAGCAGGCTGCGCGGGTTCTGGCGCCGCGATCCGCTCATTCGGACATCACGGCCAGTGGAGGATCCGGGCAGCAGCCCGGAGCCCAGGGCCGTACGATGCAGGCGCAGGGGCCCGCCGATTTGGGTATACCTCTTCTTACAAACAGTCCACATCGGAGGGTGACAGGCGTATGGCGGCGAACGCCGATCACCTGAAAGCTCTTGTGAGGGCGCACTCCGAAGCCAACGACGACCTCTTCTACAGCGTCGCTCTACAAGTTGCGGCGAAGTCCGCCCGCCAGGGGCAGGGAAAGTTCGCCGTAGAGCTGCGCGAGCTGGTCGAGGCCGCCCAGCAGAGGCAGGGGAAGCCGGACTCCCAGCAGCGTGCCGCTACTCCGGTGGTGCAGCCCCGCGGTGAGCTGACCAGTCTCCTAACGGCAGGCTATCCGGACACCCAGCTCGACGACATGACTCTGGACGCCGGACTGCGCGCCTCGCTGGATCGTGTGCTGCACGAACAGCGACAGCGTGCACGGCTCGAGCGTTTCGGCTTTACCCCGGTGCACCGCATTCTGCTGTCCGGGCCTCCCGGGACAGGCAAAAGCATGACGGCAGCGGCGCTGGCGGGAGAGCTGAAACTGCCTCTGTTCACCATTCGTCTGGACGGTCTGATCAGCCGGTTCATGGGCGAGACCGCCGCCAAGCTGCGTCTGGTCTTCGACGCCGTGGCCCAGACCCGTGCGGTCTACCTGTTCGATGAATTCGACGCTCTGGGAGCCGAACGGGCAGCAGGCAACGACGTCGGCGAAGCCCGCAGGATCCTCAACTCGTTCCTGCTGTTCCTCGATGAGGCGCCCTCTGAGAGTCTCGTGGTCGCTGGCACCAACCACCACCAACTTCTGGACCAAGCTCTGTTCCGCCGCTTCGACATGATCGCCACCTACGGCCCTCCCACCGGCGAGGAAGCTGTACAGGTGCTGCAGCGACGCCTAGCCGGAATGGACACAAGCACACTACGGTGGGACCTCGTGACAGAACGTGCATCGGGCCTGAGTCACGCCGAGCTGGTCAAAGCGGCGGAAGCAGCGGCCAAACGAGCCATCCTGGCTGACCGGGACGTGGTGGACGAGCAACTGCTGCTGGAAGCCCTGAGCGAGCGGCACGCCACCCACCATGCCTGAGCCCAACTCTTCCGCACAGCTCAGTCCGCACCTGATCGTGCCCTGGGAGGCCGCCACCCTCACGCCGCGCTCCGAGGCTGCCGGCGGGAGCGGTCCGGACCTGGTTCAGCACACGGACCGGCAGAGGCATGCCGACGCTTTGGTGGACGGGCTGGAGACGGCCCGCCGTGAGGCAACCCAGCTCATGCAACAGGTTCCCGAAGACCGTCAGCCTGACGGTTTCGCGGTGCGCATCGAGGCGGCTCGCGACCATCCTCTGAGCCTGGAGCGCCTGGACGCATCTGGCCTGACGCTCATGAGCAGCCACCCGCAGACCGAGAACACTCAACAGGACGCACTGGTCTGGATCCCCTTCGACAAAGTCACCTCGTTCACCCAGCGGATCGCCGATTTCACGGACAACACCCCCGGCGGTAACCCAAAACAGGCCCTGTTGGTGGCCAATATGGAACAAGTCCAACGGGCTCTGCTGGAGCACCTCTGGCAGGAGCGGCAGGATCTGCCGCCGCTGGACGAGGAGCGGTGGTGGGAGTTGTGGTTCGATCCGCTGATCTCGCCGACGGCGGTTGCCACCTTGCGTTCCCTGGCCGAAGATCGTCGCTGGCAAGTCAGTGAACGGGCAATCCATGTCGGGGAACGCCTGGTGGCTCACGTCGCGACGACCGCTAGCGAGCTGGCGTTCCTGTTGGCCACGAACGCCTGTCCTGCTGAGATCCGCAGTCCTACCTTCGCCGAGGGCCTCTACACCGTCGACCGCGAATTCCGCGTGGACCTGGTCAAGGACCTCGCCACGCGCATCGAGCCGGCCGCACCGGAAGCCCCGGCGGTATGCATCCTGGACACAGGGATAGCCCAGGAGCATGCCCTGCTGAAGCCCGCGCTGCACGAGCGCGCCTACAGTGTGCTCCCCGGCAGCACGCCGGCCGACCGGATCGGGCACGGCACGCAGATGGCTGGGCTCGCCCTATTCGGGGACTTCGCCGCAGCCCTTGAATCACAAGGTCCCGTCGTACTCGGTCACGGCCTTGAGTCCGTGAAGATCCTCAACGATGTTCACACACCCGACGTGTCCCCGCGGACCTGTGCGGAGACCACTGCGAACGCGGTCGCGACCGCTGAGATCGGCAACGGAGGCCCCGAACCCTCGGGACGGGTCTTCTCGATGGCTGTCACCCGGGAGTCCGGGGAAGGGGAGAACGGCGTAGACGGGACAGCCACCCTGTGGTCGGCCACGCTGGACGCCCTGGCGGCAGGCACGGACGTCGCCGTCCGGGACGACCGGATCGAACTGGTCGGAGCGCCCGATCCTGAAGCCTCACGCCTGATCATCGTCAGTGCTGGCAACATCCGCGGTGCTGTCCCCCACCAGATGCGTCGCGACGACGGCACGCTCGATCCGCTGCTCCTCTCCGACCTGTCGCGCATCGAGGAACCCGCCCAGGCACACAACGTACTCACCGTCGGGGCGTGCACGCATATGGACGCCGTCCCCGATTCCGCCCTGTTCAGCGGATTCCGTCCGCTGGCGGCTCCCGGTGCCCTGTCCCCCTTCAGCCGGACATCGGTGGCGCTGACCAACGGCTCCATCACCAAGCCCGACATCGTTCTGGAGGGCGGCAACATGCTCGTCGCCCCTGACAACAGCATCCTGGACCCACACGATCTAGTGAGCGTGGCGACCACCCACCACGACCCGGCGCGTCAGCTGACCTGGACGAACGCCACGAGCGCTGCCACGGCCCAGGCGGCTGCGCTCGCCGCCACGGCGATGAGTACCTACCCCGGGCTGCGGCCGGAGACTGTTCGCGCCCTTCTCGTGCACGAAGCCCAGTGGACCCCGGCCATGGTCGAACAGGGCCTGTTCAAGAAGACCGGCGCCCCCAAACTCGCCAAGGGCGACGTGATGCGACAGGTGATCCGCCGGTACGGGTGGGGCATGCCCACCGCCGAGCGTATCCGCAGCAGCGCCTCGAACGCCGTCACCATGATCATCCAGAACACTCTGGTGCCGTACAAGGTCAAGGGCGGGCAGGCTCGTCTGGCCGAACTTAAGCTGCACGAGCTGCCCTGGCCCCTGGAACAACTGCGCGACCTGGCCGAGACCACCGTCGACCTGCGCGTGACGCTCGCCTACATGATCGAGCCCAATCCCGGCCGACGCGGCATGCTCGGCCGCTACAGCTACGCATCCCACGGCCTGCGCTTCGCCATCAAAGGCTCCGCCGAATCCGGTGACTCCTTCCAGAGGCGACTGGCCGAACAGGCCGAACACGAAAGCGACGGCCTTGGCAACCCCAAGGCATTCGAGTCCAACAGCAGGTGGCTGGTCGGCCCCCGGGCCCGCAACCTCGGATCCCTGCACGCTGACATCTGGCGCGGATCGGCAGCCGAACTCGCCGACTGCGGCACGCTAGCCGTCTACCCCGTCGGAGGCTGGTGGAAGGCGAACAGGCGCAACGACCGCATGGGCCTGCCCGTCAGCTACGCCCTTCTGATCTCCCTGCGCACACCGGAGGTCTCCACCGATCTGTATACGCCCATCGCAACTCAGCTCGGCGTATCGATCGGAGTGGCTCCACACGCCCAGACCGAAGTCGTGGACGGCATCCCCATTCAGATGGAATTCGGCTGGTAGCTTCCCGGGCGAGTTCGGTCGAGGCCGAGCTTGACCCGACCGCGCCCACTGACCTGCGACAGCGATGATTGATCCATTGCCACGGAAGTTTGACCACCGGTAGGTTCCTGCCTGCGAAGTTTGACTGGTGGGGCTGCTGATGGTCAGGGGGCATCGTGGGAGCGCCGGCGCTTGCGTACGGCGATGCCGCGTTATCGGCCTTTGAACTGGACTTTTACGACGCGGGTGAGCGTCGACGGGAGCCGTTAGGACGGGCCTGGGGCACACGGTTCGAGGCAGGCGACCCGACCCGTACGTTCAACTGGGCCAAGGACACCGAGGGTTTCGCCGGCTGGTACTACTCGGTGACCGCAGGTGGCCACGTGGGCTACGAGTCGCGGCTGGAGCGGGACCGGCTGATCCTGATGGACCGGGATCCGGAGATCATCGGGATCGCGTCGCAGCCGTTCTGGCTGCACTGGCGCGAGGGGAAGCGCCTGCGCCGCCACGCTCCGGACTACTTCGTACGGCTCGCGGACGGCCGTGCCCGAGTGGTCGATGTTCGCGCCGGTGACCGGATGGACAAGGCGACCGCGGAGCTGTTCGCCGGGACCCAAGTGGCCTGCCGGGCGGTGGGCTGGGAGTTCTCCCACGTCGGCGTTCCCGACCCGGTAGCCATGGCGAATGTCCGGTGGCTGTCGCGCGCTATCGCAGGCGCCGGTGCGGCCGCCGCACCGATCTCGCCGAGCGGCTGCTGGACATCTTCGCGGAGCCGACTGCGTAATTGGCAGAGGCAGTTGGAGGCGGTGACCGCTTGCTGGTGCTGCCCGTGCTGTTCCACCTGATGTGGTCGGGGATCCTGGCCGCGCATCTGGAGGGCGGACTCCTCCAGGCCGAGAGCCCGGTCTGGGCGGAAAGGCGGCAGGGTGAGTAGTTGCGACGGCCGGCGGGGATCGCGGTCGGCTCGACCTCGACCTCGACCTGGTGGCGCAGGTCACTGGACAGAGCGTCACCAACCTGCGACGGGCACTCCCCGATGCCCCGGGGCGCGTTGACTCCGACCCGGCTCGGACCTGCGTCTTCTCCACGGCACTCGACCGCCAGCTCACAGACTCCCCGACCAGGCTCAACCTCGTCATGCTCCTGTTCGACGCCTACCAGGACGGCACCCACCGGCACCAGCTCAGCACCCGCTACAAACTCGACCGGCGCATCGCACTCCAGCACCAGCACCAGCACCAGCACCCAGGCGGACCCATGCGCCACACCCACAACCTGATCACGCTTCTGGCCGCCCTCGACCCCGTCGACCTGCACGACATGCTCGCCCCATTGATGCCAACACCACCCCCGTGATCACGGTCAAATTTCGGCAGCAAAACATCAAGAACGATCACCACTACGAGTTAGCGTCGACAGTTTCTGTCGACGACTTGTGTTGGGCGAATTCCGTCTGCCACCGTTCATCTGACAGTTCCTCAAGTTAGGAGTGATGTCGCAGTGGCAGAAATCAAACGACCCGCGCTGATCGAGGTGCAGCGCGGGCGGGCCATGGTGTCGACCACGTTCACGCCAGCCCAACTGCACGACGCAACAGACGTCGACGCCTACGACCCGGAGCGGGGCAACGACCCCGAGAACGGCTATCAACGCCGGGGATCAGCCACTCGCATGGCACAAGCGGCCTCCTTCTACGGCGAGGGCGAAGAGAAGCGCCAAGGCCGGGTCTTTGAAGACCGGCACGGCTTGATGCCCAACCCGATCATCGCCAACATCAGGCCAGCTGTTGACGGAGATCCCACGGATGACTTGGGGCTCGGTCTGCCCGCAGGTGTGATCATCAAGTTCTCCTCCGACGAAGACCGTCAAAGGGTGCGCGCCGCGATCGAAGGCGGTGGCAGCGTCACGGCGGCCGGAATGATCACGCTTGATGATGCGGCCATCACGTGGATCGTTGATGGGCAGCACCGGAGCGGCGCAATCCGGATGCTCAGCGAGCGGAACAGGCTCAGCGACGACTTCCCGGTGCCGGTCAAGCTCATGCTGGGGTTTGACCGCAACGAGGAGATCAAGCAGTTCTACTACATCAACCGGGAGGCGAAGAGCGTTCCCACCGATCTGACTGCCGACCTGCTCCAGCGGATGGCCCGGCAGGACAGTCACGAGGCCGAGTACCTCAGCGAGCGCAAAGGCAAGGGCAGCCTCCTCGCGGGCGCCGCCATCTACGACGCGATGGTGAGCAAGGGCAGCCCTTGGCTCACGCGCATCCGCAAGCCGAACGAGAAGATCTCCAAGGACACTTCGATCGCTGTGTCCCAGTTCATCGGCAGCCTGAAGCCGCTGCAGAACGCGCAGATGCCGCGCGAACTCAGTCCGCAGGAGTGGGCACTGATCATCGATGCATTCTGGGAAGCCGTCGCCCGGATGCTGCCTACCCCGTTCGATCCGACCGAGCAGCCCGGTGACTGGGTGCTACTCAAGACTACGGGCGTGACCACGATGCATCGCGTGCTCGCTGACTGCCTGCCGATTGTGATCCAACGTGGCGCTCGGCTGTCTGACGCGCAGCAGTACGAACTGTTGCTGGCCGATCTGCCCACACTCGCTGGGATCGTCATCAACCCGGATACCGGTGAGGAACACCAGGTTGATGGAGCCGAGTTTTGGCGATCTGCCTCAAGCGCCTCGCAGTACACCGGCCGCTACGGTACTGATCGCCTCGTCGGCATGATCCGTGGTCTCATCGCTAAGACGAACAGCGCCATCACCGTCTAGCCGAGACGAACGGTCCACACAATGAGGGCGGTCGAAGCCATTACAGCTGGCTTCGACCGCCCTTTCACTCTACGCGCGGCCAGCTGGCAGCCGGTCAAACTTCAGTGGCAAACCGTCAAACTTCACTGTCACAGGTCACCCACGTGGGGCTTCCCTGTCGGCAGCCAAGCGACGCGCAAGCCGTCCAAGCTCTTGGCCCGGGTGAAATCCGCAGCGCAGGAAGCCCACGAACCCTGCTGAGCCGCGTCTCTACCGTCGCGCGAGCCTCGCAAGGAATGTGTCTACGAACTTCTCGACTTCAGCTTTCGAGTGCACATCGCGGACATCGAGGCGGCTGACCCACTCAACCCCAGCGTTGATCATCAGGCTGTCCCGGCTGCTATCACTTGACGCTCTGCCTGGCTTTCCGTGATGAGGGCCATCCACCTCGATGACCCCCGCACGCCCTCTGTAAGTGACCAAGAAGTCTGGCTCTCGTGTAGACCCGAGCAGCCGCATCCTACCCAGGGGCATGATGCCGATCGTCTCGCTGTCCGACAGAGTGGCCTGCCGTTCCTTCAGCACTTGGTAGACCCTGTGCTCCCACTCGTTGGTGAAGTGCAGGTCATCCTCGATCGGGTGCTGATCCTCGGGCTCAAGGCGGATCCTCCGGGCCTGGTTCGTCGGCATGGGCCCGTTAGCCGTGCGGAGTTGCTTCCGCCAGTCCGCGCTAGGAACCGGGACAACCGGACTGACCTCGATCGAATCGATGCGCATGCTGGCCCGCCTGGGCACGACGGCGTGCATACCACCCTCGATGCGACTCAGCACCGCTTCCGTGAACTGATCAACCAGGTTCGGTTCCACCGTGAAGTACACCATGTACTCGTCCGGCTCGTACTCGTTCGAGTTCCAGAGAATCAGATCGACCGCAAGCACGTCAGTGGCGGCAATCGCAGCCTCGGTATCGCCCTGCTGGTAGAGCAGAGTGGCAGCAGCGGCCAACCACTGCTCCCCCACTTGGTCGATCGGGTTCTTCTCCATGATGTCGGCCAGCGACAGCGCTTCACCCATACAGAGCATTCTGACAGCCGCCACTGACAACACCGCTGCTCTCCGGGCCCGATTGGAACGGTAGATCGAATCGGGCCGGGGGCGCCAGCTACACTCTGTCGCGACACAAACACGGGAATGAGGTGCACACTGCTGGTCGAGCTACTGGCAGGAGCTGCGTTCGGGAAGGCGATCCGCCACGCAAAGCTTGACCAGCAGGTAGCGGCAGACGCTACAGCCAAAGAGGCGGAACGCAAGAGGATCCGTCGCGTGCATGCCGAGCTCAAAAAGGCGCCGCCAATCGAGAATGAGGCCGTACGGACCCACACGAGTCAGAGCTCCCTCGACACACTGGTATACGCAAGCCGGACATTTGCGCGCCGGGATGCCGAGGGCGACCCCGGCGGCGAGCGCGGACACCTTGCCGAGCAGATTGCGCACCGCGTCACGCACCAAGACCGCTTCGTCGGACCACGGGCCGGACTGACCGCCCGCCCCTCACTCCTCCCTGGCACCCCGGGCGACTTCGGCCATGACCTCCGTAGCAATGCCGAGGAGGGGGCGGCGGAAGTCCCCGTAGGCGGCTTTCCACCACGCCGAGGTGCGCGGGTCGAGGATCTGGCACGTGATGAGCGCGTCCCAATCGGCCGCCACCCGACAACGTTGAATGTGGTGGTCCTCGTGCGGGAAGCGCCCCGTGCGTCGCGCCTGCCCTACGCGCAACACGCTCTGCCGTAGGACAACGTCGTTGCTCTCATCGAGCAGACGCAACGCCCGGTCCGTGTCCGTGAGGTTGGCCGTGCTGACCATGTCGATCAGGCCGGCCATGCCGTCGCCGCGCGTGGGCCCCAGCTTGTAGCCTTCCGCCTCCATCAGCTCGCGCAGGCGTCTCGCCCCAGGGTTGGCGGAGAGGAATGCATCTTCTAGGGCCTTCTGGCTCAGCGGGCTGAGGGGCTGTCCCATCTCGACGCACATGGCCCCGAATGCGTCGCGCAGACCCGTTTTCCAGGCACGCTTCCCCCCGGGGGCTTGCTCCACGTCCTCCAGGAAGGCGTTGATCTGATCCTGGCTGAGCCCGCGAAGCTGGGCGAGGTGGACGAACATCGCCAGCACCGGCTTGGGTGAAAGGGGAAGCAACGCCTCGATGGCCTTCTGGGAGTAGACGTTGATTCTGGGAGGCGCCGGTCCGAACTCAGGTCGCTTCAGAAGGTTCTCAACTCCTTTCCTTAGTCTGGTGCGGAGTTCGCGGGTGGCGCCAGGATCCGGATTCATCGCCAGCAGCCTCCCTTTCACCCCCGGGCACAGCTGGCCGACAATGCGGGCCCGAGCACAGAGTTCGGCGGCCAGCACTACGTTATCGACCTCCTCGGCGGTGGCGTCCACGGTCGGCTTCGGGATGAAGCCCTTGCGGTAGTCGAGAAGGAACGTCTTGTCCTTGTAGACATCCGGACCGTAGCCAGCAGCGTCCAGGGCTTGCCGTACGGGCTGGAACGCAAGGGGTGGCTTGTTGTCCGGGCTCACGCCCTGAGGCTAGGCATCCTCACGGGGCGGGGGTCCACTTTTCTGCCTACCCGCCATCCGGCGCTTGCGGTCCGATGGGCTCTCCACGAGGACGAGGACTTGCGGGGCTAACCCCCGCTCCCTCCATCGTGGCGATCCCAACTCACCGGAGGTCCCTCATGTTCAGCATCGACGGCATCACATTGGCGGCCGCCTCCCAGGTCACGGCACCCTTGCCTGCTGTCACGTTCGACCTGTTCACCGTATTCGTCGTCGCCGTCGCGCTGGTGCTCGCGTGGCTCGTCTACCGGTGGACGGCCCCGGCTCCGGGGTCCCCCGTCCAGGCGTCCAAAGGCGAACGGCTCGCGTACGCCATCGGCGCCGCGGCGTCGGTCATCGTGATCGGCGGCTACCTGGTCGGCGGGTTCAGGGGGTTCGGGTACCCGGAGACAGACGCCCGTCCGGTGTTCCGTGACAGCCGTCCGGCAGCGCTCATGCAGGGGCTCGTGGCCGACGGTAGTCCTGCCGGCCACGGGCCGTAGACCCGTGGCCGGACCAGGTCCCAGGCGGTCAGGTCGAGAGAACGCCGCACGGACGCCTGCTGGCCGCGGATGGTCACCAGCCGCACCGTGCCGTCGTCGGTGATGCCACGCTGCCGGTCGGCACGGACCTTGACCGGCTTGTCGCTTCCCCTCGACGGCGTCGACCACCGCCTCGCTTACCCGCTCCTGGGTGATCAGATCCCTGCACGCGACGACCGCGCGGGCGGCGAATTCGACGTTAGTGCCGATTTCCGTTCCGATGCCGCCGCTGGGTAGCTGTTCGCTCACTGCGGAAGTCGCTCCCTACGAGAGCCGGGCGTGGAGTCCCCCGAACACCTCGGAAGGCACCGATGGAAGGTCCAGAGAGCGATCTCATGGCTCTTCGGATACCGCCGCCTGACCATCCGCCACGAACACAAGGGCAGACACTTCCTCGCCTTCCTCGGGCTCGCGGCAGTCATGACCTGCTACAAGAAGATCGCCACGTGAGACACCGTCTTGCCAACGAGCCAGGCCGATGCCGCCGGTGCTCATGCACGGTGTGAGCGTCATCGAGGTTGAGGGCCGCCAGCGACCAGCCTGGGCGCACTCCACAGCACCAGGAGTGCAGCGCCAGGCTCACGGCGGAGACCCCGAGCCATTCACGGACCGGGCTCTGAAAGGCGCCATGCGAACCAGGCACTCAACGATCACCGGTGCCTCACGGCGTGGCCTTGGTCACGCTGCGTCTGAAGCAGCCACGTACGGCCCACACAGGCACACCGGGATCGGTACGAGCCTCGCACTCACAGACCAGCGACTCGTGTGCAAGGAGATCAGCACCAGCCCAGCACGGGACGGGTTCACTGGGGTGATCACAGGTGTCTACAGGTCAGCACCCAGTCAGCACGGGTAAAGAAAAAGCCCCGGAGCGATCCAAGGCCGTAGGGCTGTGACCTGCACGTTTGCCGTCAGGAACGATCCCTGTTACGTCGGCGTCTCAGGTACCGTCCGCACATACGTGCCAGACTGCCAGACCCCGTACGACCATAGGAGTCAGTCCCACTAATGGATCAAGGACTCGAGACCGCCGCCGACGCCAGCCTGACCGGTCTCTGGGACCGGATCTTCGGCACGCAGGCCGCACCCGACGAGTGGCTGGTCATAGCCACCGGCGTCGTCGCGCTCGCCGTCGTGGTGCCACACGGCGTCTGGCGGCTCGCCCGCAACGCCGTCACCATCGCCCACGAGGGCGGCCACGGCCTTGTGGCGTTGCTCACCGGGCGGCGCCTCGACGGCATCCGGCTGCACTCCGACACCTCCGGCCTGACCGTCTCGCGGGGCAAGCCCAGCGGCCTCGGCATGATCCTCACCGCGGCGGCCGGCTACACCGCCCCGCCGCTGCTCGGTCTCGGCGGCGCGGCGCTGCTCGCCTCCGGGCGCATCACGGCGCTCCTGTGGATCGCCACCGCGCTGCTCGTCGCGATGCTGGTGATGATCCGCAACGCGTACGGCGCCCTGACGGTCGTCCTGACCGGCGGCGCCTTCCTGCTCGTCTCCTGGCTGACCAGTTCCGAGGTGCAGGCCGCCTTCGCGTACGCGGTGGTGTGGTTCCTGCTCCTGGGCGGTGTGCGGCCCGCCTTCGAGCTCCAGTCCAAGCGCCGGCACGGGGGCGCGGGCGACTCGGACGCGGACCAGCTCTCGCGGCTCACGCACGTCCCCGCCGGCCTCTGGCTCTTCTTCTTCCACGCCGTCTCGCTCTGCTCCCTGATGGGCGGGGCCCGCTGGCTCCTCGACGTCTGAGCGGTGTCCCTGCCAGCCACTAAAGTGAGGGCATGACCGAAACCCCGGCGAACACCGCCCTCTGGCCAGCCCCGCACGCAAGCGGAGCCGTCACCGCGACGGTCCATGTACCCGGTTCGAAATCGGTCACCAACCGCGCGCTCGTCCTGGCCGCGCTCGCCGCCGAGCCCGGCTGGCTGCGCCGCCCGCTGCGCTCCCGCGACACCCTCCTGATGGCGGGCGCCCTGCGCGCCATGGGCGTCGGCATCGAGGAGACCATCTCGTCGAGCTCCACCGCGGCCGGCGCCCCCGAGGGCTCCGGCGAGGCCTGGCGGGTCATCCCCTCGGGGCTGCACGGCCCGGCCACGGTCGACGTCGGCAACGCCGGTACGGTCATGCGCTTCCTGCCCCCGGTCGCCGCCCTCGCCGACGGCCCGATCCGCTTCGACGGCGACCCCCGTTCGTACGAGCGGCCCCTGACCGGCGTGATCGACGCCCTGCGCGTGCTCGGCGCCCGCATCGACGACGACCACCGCGGCGCGCTGCCCCTGACCGTGCACGGCGCCGGCGCCCTGGACGGCGGCCAGGTCGAGATCGACGCCTCGTCCTCCTCGCAGTTCGTGAGCGCCCTGCTGCTCTCGGCCCCGCGCTTCAACCAGGGCGTGGAGGTGCGGCACGTGGGCGGCGCCCTGCCCTCCATGCCGCACATCCGGATGACCGTCGACATGCTCCGCGCGGTCGGCGCCCAGGTGGACACCCCCGAGGCGGGCGGCGAGCCCAACGTCTGGCGGGTCACCCCCGGCGCGCTGCTCGGCCGTGACCTGACCGTCGAGCCGGACCTCTCCAACGCGCAGCCGTTCCTCGCCGCGGCCCTGGTCACCGGCGGCACGGTCACCATCCCCGACTGGCCCGCGCACACCACGCAGCCCGGCGACGCGCTGCGGGAGATCTTCACCGAGATGGGCGGCTCCTGCGAACTGACGCAGGCGGGCCTGGTGTTCACCGGCTCCGGGTCCATCCACGGCCTGGACGTGGACCTCAGCGAGGTCGGCGAGCTCACGCCCGGCATCGCGGCCGTGGCCGCCCTCGCCGACTCGCCCTCCACGCTGCGCGGCGTCGCCCACCTGCGGCTGCACGAGACGGACCGCCTCGCCGCGCTCACCAAGGAGATCAACGAACTGGGCGGCGACGTCACCGAGACCGCCGACGGCCTGCACATCCGCCCCCGCCCGCTGCACGGCGGCGTCTTCCACACCTACGACGACCACCGCATGGCGACCGCGGGCGCGGTCATCGGCCTCGCGGTCGACGGCGTACGGATCGAGAACGTCGGGACGACGGCGAAGACGCTCCCCGACTTCCCCGACCTCTGGACCGGAATGCTCGGAAACGGCTGACGGGCGGAGAGACGACCATGCGCCGTTACGGCAAGAACCCCGACGAGGACGACATCCGCGTCCGCCCCAACCGCAAGGGCAACCGCCCCCGTACCCACATCCGGCCCAAGCACGAGGACGCGGCCGAGGGCATGGTCCTCACCGTGGACCGTGGCCGTCTCACCGTCCTCGTCGAGGACCGGGTCATCATGGCCATGAAGGCCCGCGAGCTGGGCCGCAAGGCCGCCGTGGTGGGCGACAGGGTCGCGGTCGTCGGGGACCTGACGGGCAAGAAGGACACCCTCGCCCGGATCGTGCGGATCGCGGAGCGCACCTCCGTCCTGCGGCGCACCGCCGACGACGACGACCCGTACGAGCGGGTGGTCGTCGCCAACGCCGACCAGCTCGCCATCGTCACCGCCCTCGCCGACCCCGAGCCGCGCCCGCGGCTGATCGACCGGTGTGTGGTGGCCGCGTACGACGGCGGTCTCGAACCGATCCTCGTGCTGACCAAGTCGGACCTCGCGTCGGCCGACAAGATCCTGGAGACCTACGCGACGCTCGACATCCCCTACGTGGTGACCAGCCGCGAGGAGTTCACCGACGGCGCGGAGCTGGCGCGCGTCCACGAGCTCCTGGACGGCAAGATCACGGCCTTCGTCGGGCACTCGGGCGTGGGCAAGACGACGCTGGTCAACGCGCTGGTGCCCGAGGAGCGGCGGCGCACCACCGGGCACGTCAACGCGGTCACGGGCCGCGGCAGGCACACCACGACCTCCGCGCTCGCGCTGCCCCTCGCGGGCTCGGGCGGCTGGGTGGTCGACACTCCCGGCGTGCGGTCCTTCGGGCTGAACCACGTGGACCCCTCCCGCGTGATCCTCGCCTTCCCAGATCTGGAGCCCGGGACGGTGGACTGCCCGCGCGGCTGTAGCCACGACGAGAAGGACTGTGCCCTGGACGCCTGGGTGACGGATGGTCACGCGGACCCGGCGCGGCTGTACTCCCTGCGACGGCTGCTCGCCACGCGGGAGCGGCGCGAAGACGACTGACCTCCCCGGTGTTTGCGGCTTCGCGGGACCGGTAAGGGCATAATCGCACCGAGCCGGAACCGGCCGGGCTGAGCGGTCACCGAACATAGTGCGGGAGGCAGGTCATGGCGTGGCTGCTGGTCATAGTGGCGGGAATCCTCGAAACCGGCTTCGCGGTCTGTCTGAAGCTGTCGCACGGCTTCACCAGGCTCTGGCCGACGATCGCGTTCGCCAGCTTCGCGCTCGGCAGCTTCGGTCTGCTCACGCTCGCGCTGAAGAAGCTGGACGTCGGGCCCGCGTACGCGGTGTGGACCGGCATCGGCGCCGCGGGCACCGCGATCTACGGCATGGTCTTCCTCGGTGACCTGGTCTCCACGCTGAAGATCGTCTCGATCTCGTTCGTGATCATCGGCGTGGTCGGCCTCCAGCTCTCGGGCTCCGCGCACTGACCCGGCCGGCCTATACCGCTCCGACCCACCGTCCGATGGCCCCGCGCACCACTTCCGCGGGGTCGTCGTCGTTCCCGGCGGGCGCGACGACGTAGGACAGGGCGAGGCGGACGGCGCTCTCGCAGGCCAGGGCGAGGTCGGGCTCCCTGGCCCGGCCCCGGCCGCCGAGCGCGGCCACCGCCCGGTCGCGCACCAGTGCGAGCAACTCGGCGGAGTTGGGCACCCCGGCGTCCGCGCGGCGCTGCGCGGGCACGGGTGAGGAGGACCCGGCCACGCGGCTCGGCGCGGGCAGCCGCTCGCCCCAGCAGCCGGTGAGCGCGGCCCGCACCAGGGGGTTGCCGCGGGCGGCGCCGACCGTCCAGGCGGCCACCGCCGCGAGCCGGTCGGCGGGCTCGCGCTCCTCGGCGAGTGCGCGCTCGACGCCGTGCAGATAGCCGTCGGTCTCGCGCCTCAGCAGGGCGCGGGCGAGGCCGTCCTTGCTGCCGAACTCGTTGTACAGGGTCTGCCGGGACACTCCGGCGACGGCCGCGACGTCGACCATGCGGACGCCCGGCCAGGGCCGCCGGGCGAGCGCGGTGTAGGCCGCGTCGAGCAATGACTCCCGTGCCGCAGGCATCGTCGCCTCCCCGGGCCGCATCGGCTCCGGATGCCAGAGTTGACGGGCTCGGAGGCGCTGTCAATAGCTTTGGCGCGAGGCGCCCGGGCCTGTCCGCCACGGGGTGGTGGCTCGTCACTTTCGAGATCGATACTGTTCATGCATGCCCGACTACCACGATGATCTGCGTCTCGCCCATGTCCTCGCGGACGCCGCCGACGCCCAGACCATGAGCCGGTTCAAGGCTCTCGACCTCAAGGTCGAGACCAAGCCGGACATGACGCCGGTGAGCGAGGCCGACAAGGCGGCCGAGGAGCTGATCCGTACCTCGCTCAAGCGCACGAGGCCCCGCGACGCGATCCTCGGCGAGGAGTACGGGATCGAGGGGACGGGCCCGCGCCGCTGGGTGATCGACCCGATCGACGGCACGAAGAACTACGTACGGGGCGTCCCCGTCTGGGCCACGCTGATCTCCCTGATGGAGGCAAGCGAGGGCGGTTACCAGCCGGTGGTCGGCGTCGTCTCCGCGCCCGCGCTCGGCCGCCGCTGGTGGGCGGCGAAGGGCGGCGGCGCCTACACCGGGCGCAGCCTCACGTCGGCGAGCCGGCTGCGGGTCTCGCAGGTCTCCCGGCTGGCGGACGCCTCCTTCGCGTACTCCTCGCTGACCGGCTGGGAGGAGCGGGGGCACCTCGACGGCTTCCTCGACCTCACGCGGTCGGTGTGGCGCACGCGGGCCTACGGCGACTTCTGGCCGTACATGATGGTGGCCGAGGGTTCGGTGGACATCTGCGCGGAGCCCGAGCTCTCGCTCTGGGACATGGCGGCGACCGCGATCGTGGTCACGGAGGCCGGCGGCTCCTTCACCGGTCTCGACGGCAGGCCGGGCCCGCACAGCGGCAACGCGGCGGCGTCGAACGGCCTCCTCCACGACGAGCTGCTGGCCCGGCTGGACCAGCGCTGACGGGTCGCTGGACCAGCGCTGACGGGTCTCTCGTACCGCGAGCGGGGCGACGTACGCCCTGAACTGCCCTGAACTGCCGTGAACTGAGCGCCCGCGACCCCTTGTTGGCGCCCTGCTCGGCTGCGACTCTATGAGTCCCCCCACTTGTGAACTTGTGAATCCGTTCTCCAGCAGGTAGCGGAGGCAATCCTTCGCCCACCGGGAGGCCGCGGTCTCACCAAGGAGGTGGCTCACGCCCATGATCGTCCGCGATGCCATGAGCACGGTGGTCCTGACCATCGGTCCCACCCACACCCTGCGCCAGGCAGCCCGGCTGATGTCCGCGCGCCATGTCGGCGCGGCCGTCGTCCTCGACCCCGACACCTACGGCCTCGGCATCCTGACCGAGCGCGACATCCTCGACTCGCTCGCCCTCGGCCAGAGCCCGGACACCGAGATCGCCGGCACCCACACCACCACCGAGGTCGTTTTCGCCACCCCGTCGTGGACCCTGGAGGAAGCGGCGGACGCCATGGCGCACGGCGGCTTCCGGCATCTGATCGTCATGGACGGGAACGAACCCACGGGGATCGTCTCGGTGCGCGACATCATCCGCTGCTGGGCGCCCGGCCGGCGCGCGGCGGCCCAGCTGACGGGGTGACGGAACGGCGGCGGGCCGGCCCCCCGAAGGGGAACCGGCCCGCCGTCTCGCTACGACAAGTGAGGCTGGGTCAGCCGCGCAGGGCCTGGACCGCGGCCTCCAGCCGCTTGCCGAAGTCTCCGTCGGCCTGACGGAAGTTGTTGATCGCGCGGTCCACGATGTCCTCGCGCGAGACCTTGGCGAGGAAGCCCGCCAGGTTGTCGATCAGGCGGCCCTTCTCGTCGTCGGTCATCAGGCGGTAGAGGTTGCCCGCCTGCACGAAGTCGTTGTCCTCGGCGTGCCGGGGCGTCTCGTGGTTGCCGGTGGCGCCGGTGACGGGGACGGGCTGCCACAGCGCCCGGTCCGTCTGGAAGGGACCGCCGAAGCTGTTCGGCTCGTAGTTCTTCGCGCCCTTGTGGCGGCCGTCGTACAGGAAGCCGTCACGGGAGTGGGTGCGCGCCTCGGTGGCGTGCGGGCGGTTCACCGGCAGATGGTCGGCGTTGATGCCGACGCGGTAGCGGTGGGCGTCGCCGTACGCGAAGAGACGGCCCTGGAGCATCTTGTCCGGGGACGGCCCGATGCCCGGCACGAAGTGGGCGGGCGAGAAGATGCTCTGCTCGACCTCCGCGAAGACGTTCTCCGGGTTGCGGTTGAGCTCCAGCTTGCCGATCTCGATCGGCGGGTAGTCCGCGTGCGGCCACACCTTGGTGAGGTCGAACGGGTTGAAGCGGTACGTGGCCGCCTCGGCCGCCGGCATGATCTGCACCTGCACGGTCCAGGACGGGAACTCGCCGCGCTCGATCGACTCGCGCAGGTCGCGCTGGTGGGAGTCGGGGTCCTCACCGGCGAGCTTGTTGGCCTCGTCCTGCGTGAGGTTCTTGATGCCCTGGTCGGTCTTGAAGTGGTACTTGACCCAGAAGACCTCGCCGGCCGCGTTGTTCCACTGGAACGTGTGCGAGCCGAAGCCGTCCATGTGGCGGTACGAGGCGGGGATGCCTCGGTCGCCGAAGAGCCAGGTCACCTGGTGGGTGCTCTCGGGGCTGAGCCCCCAGAAGTCCCAGACGTTGTCCGCCTCCTGCGAGCCCGTGTAGGGGTCCCGCTTCTGGGTGTGGATGAAGTCGGGGAACTTGATGGCGTCCCGGATGAAGAAGACCGGGGTGTTGTTGCCGACGAGGTCGTAGTTGCCCTCTTCGGTGTAGAACTTCAGCGCCCAGCCGCGCGGGTCGCGCACCGCGTCGGCCGCGCCGAGGTTGCCGGCCACGGTGGAGAAGCGCAGAAACGTCTCCGTCTCCTTGCCGACCTCGGAGAGGAACTTCGCCCGCGTCCACTGCGAGACGTCACGGGTGAGCGTGAACGTGCCGTAGGCGCCCGCGCCCCGGGCGTGCACGACACGCTCCGGGATGCGCTCGCGGTTGAAGTGGGCCAGCTTCTCCAGCAGGAGCTGGTCCTGCACGAGCACCGGACCGCCGAGGCCCGCGGTCTCGCTGTTCTGGTTGTCGGCGACCGGTGCTCCGGCCTCCGTGGTGAGCGGTCCCTGCGTCACGTGCGCCTCCTGCGTCATTCCTGCGGGTCCTGTCCCTTGGCTTGCGATGAGTCCGATCCTACAATGGACATTGTCTAAGTCAAGCAACCATCCAAAGTCACACCCGTTCGGGACTTGTTCCCTCGCCTGTTAGGCTGGTTTTCATGAGTGACCTGCTGGAACGACTGCGCGGACGCGGTTGGCGCATGACGGCGCAGCGGCGCGTGGTGGCCGAGGTCCTCGACGGGGACCACGTCCACCTGACGGCCGACGAGGTGCACGCCCGTGCCGTCGGCAAGCTGCCCGAGATCTCCCGGGCCACCGTCTACAACACGCTGGGCGAGCTGGTGTCCCTCGGCGAGATCCTCGAGGTCTCCACGGACCGCCGCGCCAAGCGGTACGACCCGAACGCGCACCGCCCCCATCACCACCTGGTCTGCGCCCAGTGCGGAGCCATCCGGGACGTCCACCCCACGGGCGACCCCCTGACCGACCTGCCCGACGCGGAGCGCTTCGGCTTCACGGTCCAGGGCGTCGAGGTCACCTACCGCGGCGTCTGCCCGAACTGCGCGTCGGCGTAGCAACGCCTCTCGTACGTCCACGAAGCCCCTGGTGCCGTCTGCGGCGCCGGGGGCTTTCGCGTGCCCGGGGGCTTCCGGACGCCGGCAGTGGGTCATATCGTCGGCGGGTCCCGTGCCCGTACGGCGGGGTCTCCTCGCGGAGCCGGGGCCGGAGCCGGTCGTGAACCATCCGCCCTCGGGAGGCCCCATGCGCACTGGTACCCGCACCACTGCTCTGGTCCTGCTCATGGCGGGCTCGCTGCTCGCGGCGGCGGGCTGCGCCGAGGAGGACGACGAGCCGCCCGCCGGGCCCGCGAAGCCCCGCGCCGGCGCCCCGGTGGCGGGCTGCGGCAAGGGAAGCTGGACCGACCCCGCCGACCTCGCCCCCGACCGCGAACCGGCCCGCTGCGCCCGCGACACCCCGGCCCCGAAACCGCTGGGCGAGCGCCGCAGCGTGACGATCGCGACCGGCACCCTGAGTGCCGAGTACATCGCTCCGCTGCGCGTGGCGGTGGACAAGGGTGAGTTCAAGAAGGAGGGCCTGGACGTCGAGCTGAAGGTCCTGCCCACCCCCGACGCCCTGCCGCTCCTCGCCGAGGGCGGCATCGACGCCCAGTGGGCGGCCCCCGAGGCCGCCGTGCTGAACGGCATCATCAGCGGCTTCGACATCAGGTGGACGGCCGGCAACTTCTCCCCCGACCCCCGGTCCAAGAGCGGCCTGTGGGTGAGGCTGAAGAAGGGCGAGAGCGCCGGCCGCGTCCGCATGGCCGGCCGCAAGCTCGGCACGATGATCGGCAAGGGCTCCGTCATCGCCTACCCGATGGGCAAGGCCATCGAGAAGCACGGCGGCGGCCTCGACGAGGTCCGGTTCCGGCAGCTCGGCCCGGCGGACGTGCTCACCGCGCTGGAGAACGGCGGCACCGACGCGGCCTGGCTGCTCGACCCGGTCTGGCGCAAGGTCGACGGCGACAAGCGGTACGCGTTCCTCGGCGGCCAGCCGCTCGGCGAACCCCTCGGCGGGCTCCTCTTCGGCCCGAACCTCCTCAAGAAGGCCCCGGACGCCGGCGTCGCGCTGCTGCGCGCGTACATCCGTACCGTCAACACGTACTTCGCGGGCGACTACAAGGCCGACGAGTCCTTCACGAAGGAGCTGGCCCATCTGCTCGACACGGACGAGGAGGTGCTGCTCTCGACGCCGTCGCTCCGCATGGACTGGGAGATCCGCGCGGGCACCACGGACCGGCTCCAGGCCGCGTACCGCGCGGCGGGCGTCACCGAGGGGGACCAGGTGGTCCCGGAGTCGAAGGCGGTCGACCGCGAGCTGTACGAGAAGGCGGTGGGACACAAGTAGCGATGCCGCGCCGCGCCCCGGGAAACACCGAAGGCCCGGAACCTTGTCGGTTCCGGGCCTTCGGCCTTCAGTAGCGGGGACAGGATTTGAACCTGCGACCTCTGGGTTATGAGCCCAGCGAGCTACCGAGCTGCTCCACCCCGCGTCGGTAAACACAACAGTACTTCAAGGCTACGACCAGCGCAAATCCGTTCTCCGCCGCCCATGGAGGGGGGCGGGAGCCCCTCGGCACCCGCCCCGTCCCAGGTGTCCGCCGCACCCGGAGGGCCTCACCCGGAGGGCCTACGCGGACTGCTCCTGCCGCAGGGCCTCCCGCAGGCGTCCCGCCCGCTCGGCGACCTCCGCCGGGCCGAGCTCGACCGCGCGCGTGGCCCAGCGCTGGCCCTGGGCGAGCTGCCCGTGCCGTGCGTAGAGCAGCGCGAGGCGGAGCGCCGCCCTGCCGTGGCCCGCGTCGGCCGCCCGGGTCCACCAGAGCGCGGCCTCGGGCTCGCTGCCCTCCCTGGCGAGCAGCAGGCCGAGGTTGAACGCGCCGTTGCGGCTGCCCGCCTCCGCGGCCTTGCGGTACCACCGCGCGGCCTCGACGACGTCGCCCCGCCCCGCGGCCAGCATGCCGACCCGGACCTGGGCCCGCCGATGGCCCTGCTCGGCGGCCCGCTCGTACCACTCCTCGCACTCGGTCTTCTCCGTGGCCGGTTCACCGAGCGCGGGCGGCGTCTCCGCCGGGCGCCGCGCGTCGAGCACCGTGCCGAGCCGGTACGCCGCCTCGGCGCTGCCGCCGCCCGCCGCGCACCGCAGATGCCGCTCCGCCTCCTGGTCGTCGCCCTCGCGCAGCCGCGCGGTGCCGACCTGGAGGGCCGCGTCGGTGTGCCCGGCGGCCGCCGCGCGTTCGTACCACCGCAGGGCGGACGCCTCGTCGTTCCTGCTCGCGTACAGGATGCCGAGGTTGAACGCCGCGTCGACGCTGCCCGCCTCCGCCGCCTTGGAGAACCACGGCTCGGCCCCCGCCGCGTCGCCGCCCTGGAGCAGCAGCACGGCCAGCGCGTTCGCCGCTTCGCGGTGCCCGGCGTAGGCGGCCCTGCGGTACCACTGGTCGGCCTGCGCGGTGCGGTCCTGCTCGGCGCAGAGCAGCCCGAGGTTGTACGCGCCGTTCACGTCGCCCGCGTCCATGGCGGCGCGGTACCAGCGCTCGGCGGTCTGGTTCTCGCCGCGCTCGGCGTGCAGCGCGCCCAGGGCGTTCGCGGCGTTGCCGTCGCCGTCCTGGGCGGCCTTGAGCCACCACACGGCGGCGCTCTCCTGGTCGCCCGCGTCCCTCAGCAGGAACCCGAGCGCGCAGGCCGCCCTGGCCTCGCCGTCCTTGGCGGAGTTGAGGTACCAGCGCCCGGCCTCCTTGAGGTCGCCGCGCTGCTCCAGGATCGCGCCGAGGTGCAGGGCGGCCCGCCGGTGCCCGCGCGCGGCGGCCTGGCGGTACCACTGCTCGGCCTCACCGGCCGGTCCTCGTACGTCCTTGGCGGCGCGTACGCCGTTGTCCGCGCGCCCGTTCTTGCCCGCGCGCGGGTTCTTGTCCGCGCGCACGTCCATGGCGGCGTCGCGGATCGCCCGTACGGGGTCCTCGCCCGGCTCGGCGCCCTCACCGCGCTCTGCGGCTGCCCGCCGGTCGAGCGCGCGGGCCAGGCGGTACGCGGCCTCGCGGTGGCCCCGCTCGGCGGCGACCCGCATCCAGCGCTCGGCCCCGACGTCCCCGCGGTGCTCCAGGAGGTCGGCGAGCGCGTACGCCCCGAGCGTGTGGCCCTGCTCGGCGGACTGCCGCAGCCAGTACTCGGCGGCGGGCTCGTCGCCGCGCTCGCGGTGGTGCCTGCCGAGCGCGTGCGCGGCGGCAGCGGAACCGGCGACCGCGGCGACCCGCCACCAGCCGGCCGCCTCGTCGGCGTAACCGCGCTGGTGCAGGAGGACACCGAGGTTGTTGGCCGCGGCACGGTCGCCCTCGGCCGTCGCCGCGCGCAGCATCGACTCGGCCCCGTCGAGGTCACCGCGGCGCAGCAGAAGGCTTCCCAGGACGCTCATGGCGTCGACATCGCCTGACTCGGCGGCCAGCCGATGGCGAAACTCCTCGGCGGCCGCCCCGGGATCCTCCCGGTCGGCCGACTGCACAAACCGCCCCGTCTCCAACAGAGTTGCCTTATCCCCCATAACGTCCATCGTCGCACCACCTGCAACCTGGGTACACCTGGTATACCGCAGCCAGTGAGGTCACTTCAGCGTTTTGTCGACATGCCCACAGAGAGATAAGTGAAACACAGATCCCCCAACTCTCCCCCGCGCAGACACGGTTCACATTTCTTGGCATAGGCCACCCGCACACGCAGTTTCGCCGTCGCTTCTCGAACCCGCTGTTGACGACCGCCCGGGCGCGTCGCCGACACCGCCGCTTCCGGGCAGGCCGCACCGCGCACGACGAAGGCCCGGATCCAAAAGGATCCGGGCCTTCACCTTGCAGTAGCGGGGACAGGATTTGAACCTGCGACCTCTGGGTTATGAGCCCAGCGAGCTACCGAGCTGCTCCACCCCGCGCCGTTGTGTTCAAACCGTACCACGGCGCGAGGGGGCCTCCTGACCAGCTACTCAGCCACTGTTCTTGTCGCCGTCCTTGTCGCCGTTCTTGTCGGCTGCCTTGTCGGCGTCCTGGTCCCCGGCCTTGTCCGCGTTCTTGTCGGCGTTCTTGTCGCCGTCCTTCTCCGCGGCCTTGGCCGACGCCTCCTCGGCGCGCTGAAGCGCCTCCTGGAGCCGCTCCTGGGCCTCGCCGTACTTCTTCCAGTCGCCGTCCTTCAGGGCCTTCTCGCCGTCCTCGAACGCCGTCTGGGCGTCATCGAGCGCGGCCTGGACCGTCGGGTCGCTCGCCTTCGGCGGCTTGGTCGGCTCGCCCTCGTCCTGGTCCTCGCCCGGTGGCTGGGTGGACGCGCCGGCACCGAAGACCTGGTTGAGGCCCTCGCTCAGGGTGTCGGCGAAGGCGGTCTCCGTGCCGTACGAGACGGCCACCTTCTTCAGGAGCGGATACGCCGACTTGCGGCCCTGCACATAGACGGGCTCCACGTAGAGGAAGCCGTCGTCCAGTGGCACGGTCAGCAGATTGCCGTAGAGGACGTCGGAGTCGGCGCCCTTCATGTCGCGGACGAAGTTGCCGACCTCCGTCATGGAGTTCAGCTTGTTCTGCACCTGTTCAGGTCCGTCGACGTCGCCTCTGACTCTCAGGAGCCGCATCTTGCCGTAGTCCGCACTCCTGGCGTCTGCGTCCACCGTCATGAAGGCCCGTAGGTTGGGCCGCTCACTCGGTGTGAACGTCGTCGTCAGCGCGAACTGCTGCCGGTCCTGGCCCGGCGACTTCAAGGACAGGTAGTACGGCGGGACCGCGCTGTCGTCCTTCTTCGTCGGGTCGTTCGGGACCTGCCACGCGTCACTCGCGTTGTAGAACTGGCCGGCGTCCGTGACGTGGTACTTCGTCAGGAGCTCGCGCTGCACCTTGAACATGTCCTGCGGGTAGCGCAGGTGGTCCATCAGCGTCTGCGGGATCTCGCTCTTGTCCTTGACCGTGCCCGGGAACGCCTTCTTCCAGGTCTTGAGGACGGGGTCCTTCTCGTCCCAGGTGTAGAGCTTGACGTCACCGGTGTACGCGTCGACGGTCGCCTTCACCGAGTTACGGATGTAGTTGACCCGGTTCTGCTGGGCGATCACCGTGCGCTGGCTGTCGGCCTGCGACAGCGAGTCGGCCGTGGTGTCACCGAGCGTGGTCCGCGAGGCGTACGGATAGCCGTTGGACGTCGTGTAGGCGTCGACCACCCACTGGATGCGGTTGCCGACCACCGTCGGATACACGTCGCCGTCGATCGTCAGCCAGGGGGCCACCGCCTCGACGCGCTCCTTGGGCGTGCGGTTGTAGAGAATCCGCGAGCCCTCGCCGATCGCGCCCGAGTACAGGATCTGCGGCTCCCCGAAGGACACCGCGTACGCGGCGCGGTTGATCGGGTTGGAGAGGTTGACCCCGCTGTCGCCCTTGTAGCTGTAGGTCTTCTGGCCGCCGCCGTTCTCCTCGTAGTCGAGCTCCTTCTGGGGCCCGCCCACGATGGAGTACTGCGACGTCTTCTCGCCGTAGTAGATCCGCTGCTCGTACTCACCGAGGTCGCCGGTGGTGGGCAGACCGGACTCGGTGAACGCCGGGGCGCCCTTGGAGCCCTTCTTCGTCTCCGTGCCCTTGGCGGCGACCATGCCGTAACCATGAGTGTAGGCGAAGTGGTCGTTGATCCAGTTCCGCTTGTCGAGCTTGTTCACGTCGATCTCGCGGAGGCCGACGATGGTGTCCTGGCCGTTGTAGCGGTCCACGTCGAGCGTCTTCGGGAACTGGTAGTAGCTGCGCTCCTGCTCCAGCTGCTGGAACGTCGGCGAGACGATGTTCGGGTCGTTCAGCCGGTAGTTCGCCGCCGACTCCGCGTCGTTGCGCTTCTTCTTGGGGTCCTCGTCGACCTTGCCCGCGCCCTCGTAGGCCTCGGGCTTGACGCCGCTGATGCCGTACGCGTCGCGGGTGGCCTTGATGTTCTTCTTGATGTACGGCGCTTCCTTGGCCTGCTCGTTCGGCTGGACCTGGAACTTCTGGACGATCGCGGGATAGAGCCCGCCGATGAGGATCGCCGAGAGCACCATCAGGCCGAAGCCGATGACCGGGAGCTGCCAGGTGCGCCGCCACAGCGTCGCGAAGAAGAGCAGGGCGCAGATGACCGCGATGCAGAAGAGGATCGTCTTGGCCGGCAGATAGGCGTTGGCGTCCACATACCGCAGGCCGGTCCAGTTGCCCGTCGCCTTGAAGTCACTGGACTTCACCGCGAGGCCGTACCGGTCGAGCCAGTACGCGACGGCCTTGAGCGTGACGAAGACGCCGAGCAGCACCGAGAGGTGGCCGGTGGCCGCAGCGGTCGCCCGCGCGCCGGGGCTGGTGATCCGCAGCCCGCCGTACAGGTAGTGCGTCAGGGCGGCGGCGACCAGGGAGAGCACCGTCGCCGCGAAGCCGAAGCCCAGCAGGAAGCGGTACCAGGGCAGGTCGAACGCGAAGAACGCCACATCCATGTGGAACTGCGGGTCCTTCTGGCCGAAGGGCACGCCATTGACCCACAGCAGCCATGTGCGCCACTGCCCCGAGGCGGACGCGCCCGCGATCAGGCCCACCAGGGCAGTGATCCCGATGAGCAGCCACTTCTTGTACGGGGCGATGCCCATGCGGTACCGGTCGAGGCTCTGCTGCTCCATCGACATGGCACTCAGTGGCGGGCGCAGCCTGTGCGCCAGCCAGATGTTCACTCCGACCGCGACCGCCATGAGGAGGCCGAAGACGGAGAAGAGGCCGATCTTGGTCCACAGGGTTGTCGTGAAGACCGATGAGTAATTGACCGAGCGGTACCACAACCAGTCCGTCCAGAACCCGGAGAACATGACAAAGGCCATGGCCAGCACGGCCAGGACCCCCAAGGTCATGAGCAAGGTCCGGACACGACGGGAGGGTCGGCCCACTCTGATCCGTGGCCCCGTCGGGCCTCCGCCGCGGTCCGGCATCTGGAAAGCCAAGGTGCGCACCTCGAAGTTCGCTGTTGATCCGTCAGGCCCCCGAGATCGTGGAGCCACACCTATGCAACTTACTCACGCTTTACTCGGTTCCCGTTTCTCGGGACTAACGAGGCAGGATTGTGACCATGTCCAACACTCCCATGGCAGCGAGCCCCCTCACCCGAGCCGTCCTCGAGATCGACGAGTACGTCTCCGGCCTCGGCTGGGACCGGCCCGCCCGCCTCTTCGCGCTCGTCGACACGGCGCGACTGCGCACCCAAGAACCCGGCCTCGCCTCACAGCTCGGCCTCGACGACGGCGTGGAGCACGCCGGCCTCACCCCCATCGAGCAGGAAGAGATCCCCGCGAACAAGCCGCTGGACGAGTTCCTCGGCACCATCGCCTGGCCCGACGCGGTGGTGGGCTGCGCCCTCACCGTGGAGCGCCAGATGCTGCCCCCGTCCGCCGAGACGTCCGTCCCCGAGGGCCTGAGCGACGCCGAGCTCGCCGACTGGGTGGCGGCGCACCCGGAGCGCCAGGAGGTCCGCATGACGGTGGCGGTGCTCCGTGACGGCGCGCGCGAGTCGGCGCTGCGGCTGCGCGAGAAGGACTCGCCGACCGAGGTCCTCACCGGTTCCGACCTGGTGCCGGGTCTGGCGGACGCGCTGGCGGCGACATTCGCGTAGCGACGCTCGCCGTGTCTGCGGTCTTCTGATTCCCGTACGCGGGTGGGGCCTCCTCACCCGCGTACTTCCGTACCCGCGTACTTCCGTCAGCGGTCTCTCAGCCCGCGCTGCACCGGGGCAGGTCGGCCGTGTCGCCCTCGCGGATCTTCTTGAGGGACTTCACGGCGTCGGCGATGGTGTCCACCTTGATGAGCGTGAGTCCGCCGGGCACGTCGCTCGCGGCGGCCTCGCAGTTGTCCTTGGGCGTCAGGAAGTACTCGGCGCCCTTCTCCCGCGCGCCGACGGTCTTCATCTCGATGCCGCCGATCGGGCCGACCTTGCCCCTGTCGTCGATCGTTCCCGTGCCGGCCACGAACTTGCCGCCCGTGAGGTCGTCCGGGGTGAGCTTGTCGACGATGCCGAGCGCGAACATCAGTCCGGCGCTGGGGCCGCCCACGTCGGCCAGCTTGATGTCGATCGTGAACGGGAAGGTGTGGTCGGTCCCCGCCTGGATGCCCACGACGGCACGGTCGCTGTCGTCGGCCTTCTTCGTGGTGATCTTGATGTCCTCGGTCCGCGTCGACTCCTTGCCCGCCTTCTCCGCGGCGGCCGCCTCCTTGACCGGGACGATCGTGAACGTGACGCTGTCGCCGGGCTTGCGCTGGGTGACGAGCTTCGCGACGTCCGTCATCTCCTTGACGGACTTGCCGTCGACCTTCTTGATGACGTCGCCCGCGTGCAGCTTGCCCTCCGCCGGGTCGCCCTTGAAGACGGTGGAGACGATGACCTGCGACTGCACCGGCAGCTTCAGCTCCCGGAGCGCCGCGACCTTGGCGCTCTCCTGTGACTGGCTGAACTCCTCGGCGTTCTCCTGCGAGGACTGCTGCTCCGTCTTGCCGTCCGGGTAGAGCGTCTCGTGCGGCACCACGATGTTGTCGTGCGCCAGCCAGCCGTAGACGGCCTCCGCCAGGTTCATGTCGAAGTCGGCGCTGGTGACCCTGACCGTCGTCATGTTGAGGTTGCCGGTCGTGGGATAGGTCTTGTGCCCGGAGATCTGCAGCACCGGCTCGCCGTCGTGGTCGCCGAGGGTGTTCACCGTGGGGCCCGGGGACATCTCGGCGTACGGCACTTTGATGAGCACTCCGGCGCAGAGCAGCGCGATCAGCATCAGGGTGGAGGCGAGCATCGTCGCGGTGCGGCGTGGCATGGAAAGACAGTACGGGACCGGCCTGTCAGGGAACCTGCGGGGCCGGTCCGTCCGAGGCCGTGCGCCACGCGCGTGGTGCTCGCCGGACGGGCTCACGTGCCGGTGTGGGACTTCTCCATGGCCTCGCGAAACGCGGCATAGCCGTTGAGCTCGGTGTCGTCGCCGGTCTTGCCCGACTTACGGTTACGGGCGGCCCACGTGCCCCACAGCCCCGCACCGACGGCCGCCAGAAACGGAATCAGCAACCAGGCAAGTGATGCCATGTAGACCTCCCGACCCCTGTACGACCCGCGACTGACTGATCAGCAGATTAACCGTCCGTACGGTCAACGCTCACGGCAGGGGTCGGGTTACGCAACCGGAGCCACACGGGTCAACCGGCCCCGCCGGCCCGCTCCCGCCTCAACAGGCGCCGACCCACTCCTCATTGCCGTCGGAGAACCGCTGGTGCTTCCAGATGGGCACCTCGTGCTTCAGGTCGTCGATGAGTCTGCGGCAGGCGGCGAAGGCCTCGGCCCGGTGCGGACACGAGACGGCGACGACCACCGCGAGGTCGCCGACCGCGAGGTCTCCGACGCGGTGCACGGCCGCCAGGGCCCGCACCGGGAACTCCGCCGTGACCTTCTCGGCGACCCTGCGCAGCTCGGCCTCGGCGGTGGGGTGCGTCGAATAGCCCAGCTCGTCGACGTCCGCGCCCCCGTCGTGGTTGCGCACCGTCCCCACGAAGAGCGCCGTGCCGCCCGCCGCGTCGTCGCCGACGGCACGGAAGACCTCGTCCAGGGAGAGCGGGGTGTCGCGGATCGCGAGCAGGCGGATCGGGTCCTGGGCGGCCTGCTCGCCGGGGTGGTCGTTCGTGGTGCGTGCCATGCGGCCATGGTGCCGCACGGCACTGACATCACGGAATAGATCTTTCGCCCGGCACGCGCGCGTGGGCCCTTGGAGCTCCCTACAGGGACGCCGCTGCGGGGTGGCGCGACCAGTGGCGGCGCGACCGGGGCTCCCCGCGGGGAACGCGCCCGGTGGGTTCCGGGGCCGCCGGGCTTCGCTCCGGGCGGCCCCGGGGGCTCAGATCCGGCGGCGGGCCTTGCGTGCGCGCCGCACCACCGCGGCCGCGCCCAGCAGCGCGACCGTCGCGCCCGCGGCACCCGCCGCCGTCGCGTCCTTCCGGCCGAGCCGCCGTCCCGCCACGGTCCGCCGCCCCGCGACCTCCTCGAGCAGCTCCGCGAGGACCTCCTCGTTGGTCCACTGGGGCCGCCACCCGGCGTCGTGCAGCCGGCTCACGCTCACCACCCAGGGGTACATCGTGTAGGCGAGGTCACCGGCCGGGGACGGCGTGAGGCCGATGCGGTGCAGCCGCGCGGCGGCGCCGAGGGCGACCGTGGAGGGCAGCTCCATGCGCCGGATCCCGCTGAGCTCCTCGACCTCCTCCTGTTCGAGCCAGCCGTCGCAGCCGACGGCGAGCTCCCCGTCGACCTGCTCCAGGACGGCGTACTCCAGGGCGCTGCACAGGTCCTCGACGTGGCAGAACTGCCAGGCGGGCCGGGAACCGGCCACGACCAGGAGGCGGGGCGACTCGAAATAGCGGGTGAGGGCCGTGTCGGTGCCGCCCACCAGCGTCGCGGGCCGCACGACGGTGACGTTGAGACCGGGGTGGGCGCGGGGTGCCCGGCGGGCGAGCCGCTCGACCTCCAGGAGGTCGCCGACGCCAGTGGCCTCGGCGGTCGCACGCAGTTCGGCCTCTTCGGAGAGGGGCAGTTCGTTGTCGGGCAGTGCTCCGTAGACCATCGCCGAGGTGCACAGGACGACGCGGTGGACGCCCGCGGCGGCGGCAGCCGTCAGGACGGTCTGGGTACCACGTACGTTGTACGCGGTACGGGCCGCGCCATCGGTCTCCAGGTCGAGATCGAGCGCGAGATGCACCACGACGTCGGCGCCGCGCAGCTTCTCGGCGATCGCGGGGTCCCGGACGTCCAGGATGTGCCACTGGGCCTGCGTGCAGTCGCCGCGGCGCTCGTCGATGGCGATGACCTGCTTGATCTGCTCCGAAGCGGCGAGGCGCTCGGTCAGTAGCGCGCCCACGCCGGAAGCGGCGCCGGTGACGGCGACGACCGGCCCGCGCAGGGGCGAAGAGGAGGCTGACGGGTTTCGCGCTGCGCGAACCTGTGGATCTGGGGAACTCACCGGGCGTCTCCAGCGGTTGTCTTCAGTACGTACCCGAATGACGCGTACGTACCAGGTGGCATCCATCCTGCCGCAGGCCATCAGTGGGCGAAGCATCGAGGCCCGAACCCGTCATGGTGTCTACGCTGGGTGGTGTTGTAGGGCAGCCGCCGCCGGAACGATACCGGCGGCCTTACGAGCCGAGGAATCCCGTGAGTGACACCCCATTCGGATTCGGCCTTCCGCCGGAGGAGCCGGAAGACGGCGACGAGGGCAAGAAGAAGGACACCCCCGGAGGGGGACAGGGCGCTGGTGGCCCGGCGAACCCGCTCGGTTTCGGGGGGTTCCCCGGGGCCGGCGGCCCCGGCGGCGGTGACAATCCGTTCGCCGCGATGTTCGGTTCGATGAACCCGAACGACCTGGGCGCCGCGTTCCAGCAGCTCGGCCAGATGCTCTCGTACGAGGGCGGCCCGGTGAACTGGGACATGGCCAAGGACATCGCCCGGCAGACCGTCGCCCAGGGCACGTCGGACGGCGTCAAGGACGCCAGCGTGGGCCCGGCCGAGCGCTCCGCCGTCGCGGAGGCCGTGCGCCTGGCCGACCTGTGGCTGGACGACGCGACGTCGCTGCCGTCCGGGTCCGGCACGGCCGTGGCGTGGAGCCGTGCCGAGTGGGTCGAGGCGACCCTGCCGGTCTGGAAGGAGCTCGTCGACCCGGTGGCCGAGCGGGTGGGCCTCGCCATGGGCGATGTGCTGCCCGAGGAGATGCAGGCCATGGCGGGCCCGCTGATCGGCATGATGCGCTCCATGGGCGGCGCCATGTTCGGCCAGCAGATCGGCCAGGCCGTGGGCGTGCTCGCGGGCGAGGTCGTCGGCTCCACCGACATCGGCCTGCCCCTCGGCCCGTCCGGCAAGGCCGCGCTCCTCCCGCTGAACATCCAGGCCATCGGCAAGGACCTGGGCATCGACAAGGACGAGGTGCGGCTCTATCTGGCGCTGCGCGAGGCCGCCCACCAGCGGCTCTTCGCCCACGTCCCGTGGCTGCGCTCGCACCTCTTCGGCGCCGTCGAGGGCTATGCCCGCGGGATCAAGGTCGACACGGCCAAGCTGGAGGACGTCGTCGGCCAGCTCGACCCGCAGAATCCGGAGCAGCTTCAGGAGGCGCTCCAGCAGGGCATGTTCCAGCCGGAGGACACCCCGGCCCAGAAGACCGCTCTGGCCCGCCTGGAGACGGCTCTGGCGCTCGTGGAGGGCTGGGTGGACGCCGTGGTGCACGCCGCGGCCAAGCCCCGTCTGACGTCCGCCGACGCGCTCCGGGAGACGCTGCGCCGCCGTCGGGCGACGGGCGGCCCGGCCGAGCAGACGTTCGCCACGCTGATCGGTCTCGAACTGCGTCCGCGCCGCCTGCGGGATGCCTCGCGCCTGTGGGCCTCGCTCACGGACGCGCGCGGCGTCGACGGCCGTGACGACCTCTGGGAGCACCCGGACATGCTGCCGACGGCGTCCGACCTGGACGACCCGGACGGCTTCGTCCACCGCGAGCAGATGGACTTCTCCGAGCTGGACAAGATGCTCGGCGAGGCGGCGGGCAGCGGCTCATCGGCCAAGCCCGACCTGCGCAAGGACAAGGGTGACGACGAGGGCAAGGGCGACGGCCAGCAGTCCGATGCTTCCGGCGATTCAGGCGATTCCGGCGATTCCGGCAAGGAGTCCCCGGAGGACGAGGGCAAGTGAGTCTGTACGACGACACGGTCCTCGTCCTCAAGGGGTACGAGGACCAGTCCGAGCTGCGCCAGGCCTATCTGGACCACCTGTCCACGCACGGCGACGACGGCATGTGGAAGGCCTGCACGGCGGGCCACGTGACGGCGAGCGCCCTGGTGGTCGATCCCGCACGCGGACGTGTGCTGCTCACCCTGCACAAGAAGCTGCGGATGTGGCTCCAGATGGGCGGCCACTGCGAGCCGGGCGACACGACGCTGGCCGACGCCGCCCTGCGGGAGGCCACCGAGGAGTCCGGCGTACCGGGCCTGACGCTGCTCCAGGGCGGCCCCGTCCGCCTGGACAGGCATCCGATCCCGGGCCCGTGCACGCAGCACCTTGACGTGCAGTACGCCGCGCTCACCCCCGAGGACGCCATCGAGGCGATCAGCGACGAGTCGCTCGACCTGCGCTGGTTCTCGTACAAAGAGGTGGCGGGCGTAGCGGACGAGTCGGTCGTACGCCTGGTGGAAGCCACGAGGGCACGCCTGTAGGGACCGCTTCGAGGCGCCCCGCAAGAGCCGCCGAAGGGGCGCGGGGAACTGCGCGACCAGCCACATACGGCCCGCAGTCCCCGCGCCCCTCAGCTCCGGGTTCGGTTCCGGTGGCTAACTCCAGACGTTGCCCTGGTTCTGTCCCCTGGCGCCCTGCTGGCCCACGCCGAACTGAGCGCCGGCGCCCTGCCCGATGACCGCGTTCTGAGGCGGCAGCATCTCGCTCGGCTGCACGAGCGCGTAGCCCTGCCCCATGAAGCTGAGCTCCCAGCCCTCGCCGGTGTTGCCGCGGCGCCTCCAGACGCCCGAGGAGTGGGTCTGGGCCTGCATCTGCACGCGCAGGCCGTTGGACCAGGCGACGATCGCGTCCGCGTCGGCGTTGACGTACCGGTCGGGCGTGACCTGGAGCATCAGCGGCTGGCCCGACGTCATCAGCGCGACCTTGCCGCGTCCGGAGATGTTGAGCTGGTACTTGCCGGAGCCGGAGATGCCGTACTGGCTGTCCACGGCGATGACCTGGTGGGTCAGCGACGAGTCCATCGCGAGGACATAGCTGCTGTCCACGGTCAGCCCGTCCTGGTCCACGTCCACCACATGGATGTACTGGGCGAGGTTGGCGAAGTAGACGGTGCCCTGACCGTGGCACCGCATCAGGTCGAGGCCCTCGCCCGTCTGCGCGCGTGCCCGCTGGTTGCCCCGGCTCTGGTACTCGGCGTCGAACTCGATCAGGCCCTGGTAGGCGACCATGGAGCCCTTACGGGCCAGGATGTCGTCGTGCCCCTCCAGGGCCACCCGCAGGAGCTGCGGGTTCTGGACGCTGTAGCGCTCGTGCGTCTGCTGCTCGGCATGCGCGAAAAGTGAGCTCTGCATGATGTTGGTGTTCCCCCTCAGCCCCGCGCCCGGAGACGGTCGGTGCTGTCCTCGCTCGGCTGTACGACGACGATGCCCTCTCCGGAGAAGCCCATCTGATAGGCCTCGCCGCTGCCGCGTCCGATGAGGGAACCGGCCTTGAAGCTGCGCTTGCCCTTCACCTTCAGGTTCGGGGACCAGGCGATCAGGGCGTCCGGGTCGACGTACGTCTCGTCCTCGCCGCGACCGCAGTCGACGACGACGGGGGTCCCGCGCGAGGTCAGCGCGACCCAGCCCTGACCGGAGATCTTGATGTTCCACAGGCCCTGGCCGGCGAACTTGGCCATGCCCTTGACCCGCTCGACGCCCCACTGGAGGGAGGTGTCGAAGGCGAGCAGGTTGGTGCCGTTCACCGAGAGCGAGTCGCCCGCCAGGTTGATGACGACGACATCCGCTCCGTAGTCGGCGAGGTAGAGCAGGCCGTCTCCGGAGCACTTCATCAGGGGCGCGCCCTCGCCGGTCATCCACTCGCGTGCGACCTGACGGACGGCGGGCGGGTTCGGCTCGTACTGCACGAAGCCTTCGTAGGCGACCATCGAGCCCACGCGCGCGTAGAGGTCGTTTCCGGTCTGCATGGCCACCTTGACCATGTGGTGGCCGTGGTTCTCCATGCGGGTGGCGACAGGTGCGGGAGCGAAGCCCGCGAGCTGCTGGTTCATGACGGGCTCCCTCAGACCTCGTACGGCTGGACGACGATGAAGTTGCCGGGCGCACCACGGAACTGGAGGTTGACGCTCTCCCCCGTGGAGCCGGCATAGGCGTTGCTGCGCATCCGCACCTGGCTGGAGACGATCGCCTGGGCGGCGGCCGACCAGGCGACGACGGCGTGGCAGTCGGCGAACGTCGTCGGCGTGACGGGCAGCACGACGGGCACACCGTGCGTCTTCACGATGACCGTGCCGGTGCCCTGGAACTGCATGACGAACAGCGCGCCGCCGGGAATGCCGTGGCCCTCGATCCTGCGCACCTCGTGCTGCAGGGTCTCGTCGAACGCGAGCACGTTCTCCGCGGAGACACAGATCGCGTCGCCCTGGAGTTCCATCGGGTGCAGGTGGGTGCCCTCCTCGGCGAGGAAGACCTGGCCACGGCCGGAGCAGCGCATCAGCTGCATCTCCTGGCCGGTGGCATTGCCCACGATGCGGCCCGCGAAGCCGGCGCCCTTGTAGCTGAACTCGACCTTGCCCTGGTAGAGCACCATGCTGCCCTGGCGGGCGAGGATCGGCTGCTCGCTGACCCCGAGGTCGACGCGGACCAGCTTCTCGTTCTGCTGGGTCCAGCGCTGGCCGGTGGGTGCCTCGCGGTACTTCTGCAGCGCGGCGGCGACACCGGCGCCCTGAGGAGCGGCGCCCTGCGGCACGCCCTGAGGCACGCCCTGCGGAGCGGGCTGGCCGGGGAACTGGCCGCCCTGCGGCTGGCCGTAACCGGGAGGCATGGGCGCGGCCGGCGGCTGGCCGTAACCAGGAGGCATCGGGGCCTGCGGCTGCTGGCCGTAGCCCGGAGGCGGGGGCGCGGTCTGGCCGGGAGGCTGCTGCTGGCCGGGCACCTGGCCGAACTGGGGCGGCTGCTGCTGACCTGGCTGGCCGTACGGGGAGGGCGCCTGCGGGGGCGGCACGGAGCCGCCGGGAGGCTGGCTCATCGGGGCCACGATCGTCTGCGCGGCGTGCACCGACGGGTCGGCGGGAGCGGGCGGCGGCGTGGCACCCTGCGGCGGCGCGAAGTGCTGCGCGGGGGCCGGGGCGGCGGGCGCCGGAGCCGGGGCGGGGGCCGGAGCCGGGGCGGGCGCTGCTGCGGCGGGGGCGCCGAACGCCGGCGGCGCCGCGGCCTGCGCGGGCGGCGCGAAGGAGGGCGCGGCACCGCTCTGCGGCGGCGCGGGCGCGGGCTCCTCCTCGGCGACCTCTCCGCCGAAGTTCTTCAGGAGGGCGTCGAGCCCGCCGTCGAATCCCTGTCCGATCGCGGCGAACCGCCAGACGTCCTTCAGATAGAAGTCGCCCAGCATGACGGCGCGCTCCGTGGAGAACTCCGCGCCGCTGAAGGCGTAGCGCGCGACTTCCTCGCCGCCCGCGACGATGCGGATGTACCCCGATGCGACCTGCGACATCTGCCCGGCACCGTCGATCGTCGCCGTGAACGACAGTCGCTGGATCTGCTGCGGGACGCGGTCGAGCGTGACGCGGAAGGACTCGGTGTCGCCGGCCTGCGCGCCGAGGAGCTGGATCGACTCCTCCGGCGACTTCGGCTGGTTGAAGAAGATGAAGTAGCGGTCGTCCGACAGCCGCTCGCTCGCGTCCAGGCCGAAGCAACTGATGTCGAAGGACAGTCCGGGGGCGGAGATCTGCACACCTACGTACAGATCGGTCCCCGCTGTGAGGTCACTGATCTTGGCCTTGTGGCCTCGTTGGAATTCCCTGGCCATACGTAACGACCGTCCCCCATCCCGAATGTGATTGCGTCGCGCCAGGCTAACCGCAAAGTCGGACAACGGACCAAGCCGGTACAGACCCGCTACACAACCGTCCGCGACCGCGGACGCTCACTCCTCGCGGGCGGCGGGCAGATGAGGCAGCCGGTCGGCCGCGACCACACCTTCGAGGTAACCCCGGGCCCTCTCGGTGCGCGGATAGGCCTCCAGGAGACGCCAGAAACTGGGGCCGTGTCCGGGGACGAGCAGATGGGCGAGCTCGTGGACGAGGACGTAGTCCACGACGTACTCGGGCATGCCCTGGAGCCGGTGCGAAAGACGGATGCTGCCCTCCGAGGGGGTGCAGGAACCCCACCGGGTGTTCTGGTTCGTGACCCAGCGGACGGAAGCGGGCCTGGCCCGGCCCCCGAAGTACTGCTCGGAGAGCTGCTCGGCGCGCTCGGAGAGCTCCGCGTCGCCGAGGAGCCGCTTGCTCTCCTGCGCCGCGAGCTTGTCGAGCATCACGCCGACCCAGCGCTGTTCCTCCGCCTCCGACATGCGGGCGGGGATGAGGACCACGGTGCGGTCGCCCTCCCGGTAGGCCGAGACCGTTCTGCGCCGGCGGGCGCTGCGTCGGACCTCGACCGCGCTGGCTTTCGCACCGGTTTTCGCACCGGCTTTCGCGCCGGACTGCGGCGGACTGGTCGTGCTGCGCTGTGGAGGCCCTGCGCGGCGCGCCGAGGTCTCCCCAGCGACGCGAGGGAACGGGTCTGCGGGCACGCCCCGACGTTACCCGCTGGGCATGGGGGAAGTCCCGCCTCCGGGGCGGTTCGGCGCTGTTCCCCTCCCCGTCCGTTTGACTAATAGGACCGGCCGGTTTGACGAGTACGGCCTATTAGTACGACGAATACCCCCTGCCTGTGGACAACGCGAGGCGGAGATTCGGCGGGGCGGGCACTCTGGCAGTCGATCGGTACCGCGGACGGGCGGCGCCGGCCGGACGACGGGGGACGACCATGCATCCGACGCTGAAGCCCGCGCTGCGGCGCGGCTGGCGGGACCTGAGCACCGTGCAGTTCGGGGTGGCGCCCGCGCACGCCTTGGTGCTCGGCCCGATGGACACGGCCACGAGCAGCTTCCTGAACCTCCTGGACGGCACCCGTGGGCTGCCGCTCCTGCGCGAGGAGGCGCAGCGCATGGGCCTGCCCGAAGGACATGTGGACCGTCTCGTGGGTGAGCTGTCGCGGGCCGGACTCCTCGACGACTCGACGGGCGGCGGGCCCGCCGCCGACGGTCTGCGCGAGCGGGGCGGAGTCATGGACCGGCTGCGGGCCGACCTGGCCTCGCTGTCGCTCTCCTCGTCGGAGCCGGGCGAGGCGATCGGGAAGCTGGCGGCGCGCCGGTCCATGCGCGTGCGGGTCCAGGGCGCGGGCCGGGTGGGCGCCGTGGTGGCCTCGGTCCTCGCCGGCGCGGGCGTGGGCCGGGTCGATGTGCTGGACGGCGGTCAGGTGGAGCCGTGGGACGTCGCACCGGGCGGGCTGCCCGCCGAGTCGATCGGGGAGCGCAGGGACACGACCGTACGACGCCTCGTCCGCGGGTCGGCGCCGGACCGGCCGCCCCGCGCCGCTCCGCCGAAGCGCTCCACAGCCGCCGGCCGTCCGGCAGGGGCGCCCCCGGGTCCTGAGGGCGACGCGGGGCTCTCCCTCGTGATCGTCGCTCCGCGGGACGGGCTGCACGCCTATGCTCCCGACGCCGCCACCGCGGAGGACCTCCTGGCCGCCGGCACCCCTCATCTCTATGCCGGTGTGATCGAGGGCACGGGGGTGGTGGGACCGCTGGTCCTGCCGGGAGCGACCGCGTGTGCCGGATGTCTCTTCCGGCAGCGCGCGGACCGCGACCCCACGTGGCCGCGCATGCTGGCCCAGTGGCGCTCGGGGCGCGCCCGGCATGTGCCCGCGTGCGATCTGGCGCTGTCGACCTCCGTCGCGGGGCTGGTGGCGGGGCATGCCCTCGCGTTCCTGGACGGAGCACCATCGGCCTGTACGAACGCGCGATGGGAGGCGTCCGTGCCCAATTTCCATTGGCACGCGCGCCCGGTCCGGGCACATCCTGCCTGTCCTTGTGGGGCGGCTGAGCACGTTAAGGGGGATCGGCTCACCACGGACAAGGAGCCGCACGCAACAATGGCCGGGTAACCGCCTGAGAGGGCGTGGCAGTCTGGGACTTGGAGGGGCGAATGTCTGATCTTCCCCGGAAGGCGGTCACACGGACCGCCAAACTGGCCGCGCTGCCACTCGGCTTCGCGGGACGCGCGACCTGGGGGCTCGGCAAGCGCATCGGCGGCAAGTCGGCGGAAATCGTCGGCCGTGAGCTCCAGCAGCGCACGGCGGAGCAGCTCTTCAAGGTCCTCGGGGAGCTGAAGGGCGGCGCCATGAAGTTCGGGCAGGCCCTGTCCGTCTTCGAGTCCGCGCTGCCCGAGGAGGTCGCGGGGCCCTACCGCGCGGCGCTGACGAAGCTTCAGGAGGCGGCGCCTCCGATGCCGACCCGCACGGTGCACTCCGTGCTCGCGGAGCGGCTCGGCGAGGACTGGCGCGACCGGTTCCTGGAGTTCGAGGACAAGCCCGCGGCCGCCGCGTCGATCGGTCAGGTGCACCGGGCGGTCTGGGAGGACGGCCGCGAGGTCGCGGTCAAGGTGCAGTATCCAGGGGCGGGCGAGGCGCTGCTGTCGGACCTGAACCAGATCAGCCGCTTCGCCCGGCTGCTCGGCCCGCTGATCCCGGGCATGGACATCAAGCCGCTCATCGCCGAGCTGCGTGACCGTGTGTCGGAAGAGCTCGACTACGCCTTGGAGGCACACGCGCAGCAGGCGCACGCGAAGGAGTTCGCGGACGACCCGGACGTGGTGGTGCCGGCAGTGGTGCACCAGAGCGATCAGGTCCTGGTCACCGAGTGGATGGACGGGACTCCCCTGTCGGAGGTGATCGCGGACGGCTCGCAGGAGCAGCGCGACCGGGCTGGTCAGCTGCTGGCCCGCTTCCTCTTCTCGGGCCCGGCGCGCACGGGTCTGCTGCACGCCGACCCGCACCCCGGGAACTTCCGGCTGGTGCCCGATGGCGAGGATGGCTGGCGGCTCGGCGTCCTGGACTTCGGCACGGTGGACCGGCTTCCCGGCGGCCTGCCGGTGACCATCGGCGAGGCCCTGCGGATGACGCTGGAGGGCGAGGCCGACGCGGTCCACGCGATGCTGTGCGAGGAGGGCTTCGTCAAGGAGTCCGTGGAGCTCGAACCCGACGCGGTGCTCGACTATCTGCTGCCGATCATCGAGCCGATGCAAGTGGACGAGTTCACGTTCACGCGGGGCTGGATCCGCAGCCAGGCGGCCCGCGTGGCCGATCCCCGCTCCCCCGCCCACCAGTTGGGCAAGCAGCTGAACCTGCCTCCGTCGTATCTGCTGATACACCGTGTGACGTTGAGCACCATCGGAGTGCTGTGTCAGCTGGGGGCGACGGTCCGGATGCGGGACGAGCTGGAGGAGTGGCTGCCCGGCTTCGTGGCGGAGCCGGACGTGGACACCGAGGCCGCAGCGGTGGCCGAGGCCGAAGAGGAAGGCGTGGCGGTGGCCGAGGCCTGAGCTGCTCCGCGCCTACCAGCGGTCGGAGTCGAGGCGCCCCTCGATGGCTCTGATGTTGTCGCGCGCGCAGGTGTCGCAGAAGTAGCGGCGCACGCCGTTCTCGACTGAGTAGGTCCAGGTCAGCGGCGTACCGTCGGCGGTCTCGCCGCAGAGGGAGCACACCGGGTCCGCCGCGGGCGCGGCCGCGGAGGCGTCCGCGGCCGGAGGGTTCTGCTGGTCCACCCCGTGACCCTATCGCCCGCTTCCGGACGTGCGCGTGCGTGGGGCACAACGCACTGCGGGGGCCGGTCCGTTCGGACCGGCCCCCGTTCGCTTCTTCGCTTCTGCGCTTCTTACGCTGCGCTTGTCTCTCGCGGTGTCCGGGCTCTTACTGCATGACCGCCATGGCGAGCGCGCGCCGGGCACGCAGCGATGCGCGCTCCGCGCGGCGCTGCATGCGGCGGGCCGCCAGCAGGCGCTCGGCCGGGCGCCGGGCCTCGGCTTCACGCAGTCGTTCGTGCATATGCGCACGAGCCATGGCTTCTGGGATGAGTTGCATCTCACGGGTCCTGTTCTGGCGCGAGGCGTGCGCGCCGGTGGTGGTGAAGTCCTGGGTGGCGGAGCCGGCGGGCTCGCTGGTCGCTGCCTTCATCGGGGCCTGCTTCTTCGGGTCGTGCGTCAGGGGGCGATCGATGGTTCCGGTGCTGTTCATGCGACGACCGGGTTCTTGCGCGGGCGGCCACGGGGCCGCTTGCGGGCAACGACGACGCCCTGGACGAACAGCTCGCCGCCCCAGACGCCCCACGGCTCACGCCGCTCCTTGGCGCCGGCGAGGCAGGCCTCCATCAGCGGGCAGGTGCGGCAGAGCGACTTGGCGTACTCGACGTCGGCCGGGGACTCCGCGAAGAAGACCTCGGGGTCGTACGCACGGCAGGGGACGGGTACGCCGAGGTTCTCGATGGCGTCGTCGAGCGCGGTGAGCGCGGTCAGGGGGGTCAAGGTCGGGTCCTCCGTGGGAGTGGGCGGGGCGATCGCTTGTGCAGGTGGTACGGACGGGGCGTGCGCTTCGAGTTGCACGGTGTGGTTTTCCTCGTCTGGTCGTGCCGGCCTGGGTCGGCCGGTTGGCGGCTGGTACCGGGTCTTGCTGGTGGCCCCTTCTCCTTGTCTTCCTGTTCGGGGAAAACAAAAGGGCCGCGGATCCCGGGTGGGGTTCCGCGGCCCTGAAGGCGCCTGTCTGATCGCTGATCAGACTGGATCACTCCAGGGTTCGAGCCCACGGAAGGCCCACATCAGGTGGTGCTGCGTCGTCTGCTTGCGGAATCCGGCACCGGCTGCCGCAAAGGCATAGGCCTGGGCCTGCGCCTTCGCTACTGCTGCTTCCGGTGCCTTGGTCGGTCGCTCATTGCCCTCGATGGCCTCGCGAACGGGGAGACCGGAGAGAGGCAGGGAGACGGACAGCGGACGCACGGCGGGGGTGCCGCCGGACAGACCGGTGCCCTGGTTCGAGAAGCCGAGCAGGCAGGAAGCGACGACCGAGCGATCGGTCATTTTGGCGGTGCTGATGAAGCTCTCGGTAATGCTGATCACTGGAATTCGCCTCCTCTCGGCGTCTAAGGGATCGACCAGAATCGATCCTGCGGAACAAGTACAGCACGGGGCCAGGGCTTCGGAGAAGCCGCCGTTCCCGTGCCTAAGAACCTATGGGTCTTCCTTGCGCATGCGCAAACTATTTTTTCGACGAGTTTGAATCACTCGTCGTCGGCGCCCCTTACACCGTCCTGACCTGCACAGATAGCGAGGACTTCGGCGCCGAAGCGGTGAAACTTGCGCACGCCGACACCAGGGATGCGCGCCAGCTCGCCCTCGTCTTCGGGCACCGCCTCGGCGATGGCGATCAAGGTCTTGTCCGTGAAGACGCAGTACGCGGGCTGCCCCAGACGCCTCGCCTGGACACTCCGCCACTCCCGCAGCCGTTCGTAGAGCCCTTCGTCCATGTCGGACGGGCAGTCCTCGCACCGCATCAGCTTCATCTCGCCCGCGTCGGTGAGCGTCCGGCCGCAGACACGGCAACGGGCCGGCGTGCGGCTCGTGCGCTGCCGTCGGCCGGATACCGCGCCCGGCGCCGCCTCTCCGGCGCTGCCGCGCTCCACACCGCCGGGGCCGCCGCCCGCCGCGCGCGCCGCCGATCCCGCGCCGGAGCCCGGCCGCAGGCCGTCCAGGAAGCGGCTGGGACGGCGGTTGGGACGGCCGCCCGGTGAGCGGGAGAGCGCCCAGGAGAGCCCGAGGTGCACGCGGGCCCGGGTCACGCCCACATAGAGGAGCCTGCGCTCTTCCTCGACCTGCTCGTCGGTCTTGGCGTAGGTGATCGGCATCATGCCCTCGGTGAGGCCGACGACGAAGACGGCGTCCCACTCCAGGCCCTTGGCCGCGTGCAGCGAGGCCAAGGTGACGCCTTCGACGGTCGGGGCGTGCTGGGCGTTCGCCCGCTCGTCCAGCTCGGCCACGAGGTCGGCGAGGGTCGCGTCGCCTTTGGCCCGCGCGAAGTCCTCGGCGAGGCGGACCAGCGCGGCCAGCGACTCCCAGCGGTCACGGACCGCGCCGGAGCCCGCGGGCGGCTCCGACGTCCAGCCCTTCGTGGAGAGCACGGCCCGCACCTGGGAGGGCAGGTCGACGACGTCGTCCAGGAGTGCGTCGTTGCCACCGAAGCGGGCGGCGCCGCGCAGGGCCGCGCCCGCCTCGCGGACCTCGGTGCGCTCGAAGAACCGCTCGGCGCCGCGCAGCTGGTAGGGCACGTTGACGTCGGCCAGGGCCTGTTCGTAGATCTCCGACTGGGAGTTCGTACGGAAGAGGATCGCGATCTCGCTGGGGGGGACGCCGTCGGCGATCAGGGCGCGGATGCGGCGGGCGGCGCCCTCGGCCTCGGCCGGCTCGTCCGCGTACTCCGTGTAGACCGGCTCGGCGCCGGGGTCGCGCTGGGAGATCAGTTCGAGCCGGTGGTCGGCGGCGCGGCCGCGGGCCTGGGAGAGCAGACCGTTGGCGAGGTGCACGACCTGGGGCGTGGAGCGGTAGTCGCGGACCAGTTTGACGACGGTCGCTCCCGGGTGGCGGGTGCGGAAGTTCAGCAGGTGGTCGGGGGTGGCTCCGGTGAAGGAGTAGATCGTCTGGCTGGCGTCGCCGACGACGCAGAGGCTGTCGCGGTCGCCCAGCCAGAGTTCCAGGAGGCGCTGCTGGAGCGGGCTCACGTCCTGGTACTCGTCGACCACGAAGTGCTGGTACTGGGAGCGGACCTGCTCGGCGATGTCGTGCCGGTCCTGGAGGATGCCGACGGCGAGCAGGAGGACGTCCTCGAAGTCGATGACGGCCCGGTCGCGCTTCAGGTCTTCATAGGCAGCGTAGAGCTGGGCGATCTCGGCGGGGTCGCGCGGGACGTCGCGGCCGGATTTGGCCGCCGCGGCGGCGTAGTCCGAGGGGACGGTCTGGGTGACCTTGGACCACTCGATCTCGCTGGTCAGGTCGCGCAGCTCATTGCGGTCGAGGCGGATGCGGCAGGCGGCCGCAGCGTCGGCCACGAGCTTGATCTTGCGGTCGACGATCCTGGGCAGTGACCCACCGACTGCTTTCGGCCAGAAGAACTGGAGCTGGCGCAGAGCGGCGGAGTGGAAGGTCCTGGCCTGGACGCCGGAGGCGCCGAGCTGGCGGAGGCGGCCGCGCATCTCGCCCGCGGCGCGGTTGGTGAACGTGACGGCGAGGACGCTGCCTGGCTGGAGGATGCCGGCGCGCACGCCGTAGGCAATGCGGTGGGTGATGGCCCGTGTCTTGCCCGTACCGGCGCCCGCGAGCACGCACACCGGCCCGTGCAGGGCGGTGGCCACCTCGCGCTGCTCGGGGTCGAGCCCGGCGAGCACCGCGTCGGCAGAGTCCGGGACCTGCGGGAAGAGGGTGGAGTGCGTTGCTGATGTCACCCCTTCATGCTGCCAGGTCGCCGGGGGCGGCTGAGCCGGTTGTCCACAGGGAGGCTGTTGCAGTCGTACTAATGCGGGAATGGCGGCGGGATCGCGTACGTTCCTTCAGTTGCGATGACGCACCCCGAGCGACAAAGGAGCACAAACGACATGCCGGGCACTGTGACGATGTACAGCACCACGTGGTGCGGCTACTGCCGCCGTCTGAAGGGTCAGATGGACCGCGAGGGCATCACGTACAACGAGGTCAACATCGAGCACGACCCGGATTCGGCGGCCTTCGTCGAGAAGGCGAACGGCGGAAACCAGACGGTTCCCACCGTTCTCTTCCCGGACGGCTCGACGCTCACGAACCCCTCGCTGGCCCAGGTGAAGCAGAAGCTGGCCGCCTGACGGTTCAGCCGACGGTGCCCGGCTTCGGCAGGGGCTTGCCGTACCAGAGCTCGATCAGACGGGCCGCAATCGAGATTCCGTAGGGAGGCAGGACCTCCCCGGACTCGAATGCGGCCCGCAGGTCTTCCCGGGAGAACCAGCGGGCCTCCTGGATCTCCTCGCCGTCCACGTTGATCTCCGCGGAGGTCGCGTCGGCCATGAAGCCGAGCATCAGGCTGGAGGGGAACGGCCAGGGCTGGCTCGCGACGTACTCCACGTGGCCGACGGTGACGCCCGCCTCCTCGAACACCTCGCGCCGCACCGACTGCTCGATGGACTCGCCCGGCTCGACGAAGCCGGCCAGGGTCGAGAAGCGGCCCTCGGGCCAGTGCACCTGGCGGCCGAGCAGGATGCGGTCCTCGCTGTCCCTGACCGCCATGATCACGGCCGGGTCGGTGCGCGGGTAGTGCTCGGCGCCGCAGGCCTGGCAGCGGCGGATGTGGCCGGCCGCCGCGATGACGGTGCGCTCGCCGCAGCGCGAGCAGAAGCGGTGCAGGCGCTGCCAGTTCTCCAGGGCCACGGCGTGCACCAGCAGACCCGCGTCGCGCGGTGAGAGCAGCAGCCCCGCCTCGCGCAGCCCGGCGGGGCGCGCCGACTGGTCCATGCGGCCCGGCAGGGAGTCCTTCTGGAGCGCGAAATAGCTGACGCCGTCGTCGTCGGTGCCCAGGAAGTAGCGGTGCTCCTCGGTGAGCGGCGCTTCGAAGGACGGGGTCATCAACAGTTCGGTGCGGCCCTCGGGCGTCTCGTCGATGAGCGCCTGGCCGCCGCAGACCACGAAGACGCGGGTCGTCGGGTGGCTCCAGGCTGCCGCGAGCCACGCCTCGTCCATGCGGTGGTGGGCCGCCCGGTCGATGCCGCTCGGCGCGGTCAGCGAGATCGGGCGGTCCGCGGTGTGGTCGGTCCAGGTGGTCACAGGTGCTTCCAACTCCCCCGATGGAATGGGTGGCTCGGCAGGGCGGCCGGCGGCGTGCTCGGCGGTCCGTGGATCAGTGTGCATCGCGCCAGTTCCGGGCGAGATCGCTCCACAGGTAGGCGGTCGTCTCCACGCCCTTGAGGAGCAGGTCGATCTCGACCTTCTCGTTCGGCGCGTGCCAGCCGTCGGAGGGCACGGAGATGCCCAGGAAGAGCACGGGGGCGGCGAGGACGTCCTGGAGGTCGGCCGCGGGCCCCGAGCCGCCCTCGCGCGTGAAGCGGATCGGCTGCTCGAAGGCGCGGCCCATCGCGCGGACCACCGATTGCAGGGCCGGGTGGTCCAGCGGGGTGAGGCACGGGCGCGTACCTGCGCTGAAGGTGGTGGTGTGCCGGATTCCGGCGGGGACGGTGGCCGCGGCCCACGCGCGTACGGCCTGTTCGACGCGGTCCAGCTCCTGGCCGGCGACCAGGCGGAAGGAGAGCTTCACCACGGCCGACGAGGGGATGATCGTCTTGCTGCCGGCTCCCTGATAGCCGCCGCCGATGCCGTTGACCTCGGCGGTCGGGCGGGCCCAGACGCGCTCCAGGGTGGTGTATCCGGCCTCGCCGCGGGTGCCGTGGGACTTGGCCGTGCGCAGCCAGCGCTCCTCGTCGAAGGGCAGCTCGGCGAAGAGCTCGCGCTCTCGGTCGGTGAGTTCGACGATGCCTTCGTAGAAACCGGGGATCGCCACGCGCCCGTGCTCGTCGTGCAGGGCCGCGACCAGGCGGGCGGCCTCGGTGGCGGGGTTCGGCACGGCGCCGCCGAAGGAGCCGGAGTGGATGTCCTGGTCGGGGCCGTGCAGCTGGATCTCGCACTCGGCGAGGCCGCGCATGCCGGTGCAGACGGTCGGGGTGTCCTCCGACCACATGCCGGTGTCCGAGACGATCACCGCGTCGGCGGCGATGCGGTCCTTGTGGGCCTCTATGAGCGCGCGGAAGTGCGGGGACCCCGACTCCTCCTCGCCCTCGACGAGGAGCTTCAGGTGCACGGCGGGGGCGGAGAGCCCGGTGGCCGCGAGGTGGGCGCGGACGCCGAGGGTGTGGAAGAAGACCTGGCCCTTGTCGTCGGCCGCGCCACGCGCGTGGAGGCGGTTTCCCTTGACGACGGGCTCGAAGGGGTCGGTGTGCCAGCCGTCCTCCCGGGCCGCCGGCTGCACGTCGTGGTGGCCGTAGACGAGGACGGTGGGGGCCTGTGGGTCGTCCGAGGGCCACTCGGCGAAGACGGCGGGCGCCCCGGGCGTCTCCCAGATCTCCGTGACCGGGAAGCCGGTCTCCTTGAGCTGGGCGGCGAGCCACTCGGCGCTGCGGTGCACGTCCCCGATGTGTTCGGGCTGGGCCGACACGGACGGGATGCGCAGCCACTCCGCCAGCTCGTCGAGGAAGGCGGCGCGGTGGTTCTCGATGTACGTACGGACGGCGCTGTCCGGGGTCTCGCTCATGGTCACGAGCCTATCCGCCATCCGAGGTGGATTCGTCCGGCGGTTCGCCTCCGGAGTGATCGGCCGCCGCAGCAAGCGGAACAGAGTGTTCCGCTCCTGGGGACGGCTCTCCGAGCAGCAGACGTTCGAGGTCGGCACGGTCCGGGAGGTTCCTGGGGCGGGCGGTCTCTCCACTGCGTACGTAGCAGAAAGCGGCCTTCACCGACTCCGGGGGGACACCTTGCTGCTCGGCCCAGGCGAGGCGGTACACGGCGAGCTGGAGGGGGTCGGCACTGCGGGTGCGGCTGGTCTTCCAGTCGACGATCTCGTACGTCACGTCGTCGCCGTCACCCTCCTTGTAGACGGCGTCGATGCGCCCCCGGATCACGCGGCCCGCGATGACGAACTGGAAGGGGACCTCGACGCGGTACGGGGTGCGGCGGGCGTACTCGGTGCGCTCGAAGGACTCCTTGAGTGCCTCCAGGTCGCGCTCATCGGCGATCTCCGCCTCGCCGGGCTCCCCGCCCGGCAGGTCCTCCGGGCCGAGCATCGGCAGCGGCAGCTCCTCGAAGCGGGACTCGACCCAGGCGTGGAACCGGGTGCCTCGGCGGGCCGCGGGCTGCGGCGGGCGCGGCATGGGGCGAGCGAGGTCCTGCGCGAAGCCGTCCGGGTCGGCGGCCAGGCGCATCAGCTCGGACGCGGTGAGCGAGGACGGCACGGGGACGTCCCTGACCGCCGCACGGGCGCGCAGGAGCTCTCCGGCGAGGGCGTCGAGGTCGCGGTCCCAGGAAGCGAGGGTGCGGGCCTCCTCCGGGGTGAGGCGGGTGCCGGGTCCCGCCGGGGCCGCTTCGGCGTCTGAGGCGCGGTCGGCGGGGTGCGGGCGTGCTTCCGGAGGCGGTGCCTGGTGGGGCACGCGCGCGTGGGCGGGGCTGTCTCCCGCTCCCGCCGCCCCCGGAGCCGGGGCCGGGGCCGGGGCCGGGGCATGGGCCGCCCCGTCGTCCGCCGGGTGCGGGAGCGTCGGGCGCTCCGTCGCGAGGTCGTCCCAGTCGTCCCAGCCGTCCCAGTCCACCGCGTCGAGATCGGCGTCTCCGTGGACGGCCTCTCCGTGGACGGCCTCTCCGTGGACGGCGTCCTCGTAGAAGGCTTCTTCGGGGAGTGCTTCTTCGGGGAGTGTTTCTTCGTCCTCCGGGGGTGGCGGCCACTCCGGGTCGTCGGCCGGGGGCACGTCGTCCTCCGCCGACGGGTGGGCGTCCACGTGGGAACGGGCGGGCTCCGGCGCGCCCTCGCGCGTGAGGCGGTCCAGGTGGTCGAGGACGGTGCGGGCGGCGGCCCGGCGGCGGGCCAGCGCGGCGTCGTCCAGGGGCAGTGGCCAGGCCTGGTCGGCGGAGGCCTCGCGCAGGGCAGGGTTCTCCTCGTCCTCGGCCGGCTCGTCCGCCCAGGCCTCGATCTCGCCGTGGCCCGCCGCGCAGTGTTCGTACAGCGCCTGGAGGAAGTCCGAGGGGCCGCGCCGCTTCTTCTGGGAGGGCCCCCACCAGTGCCCCGAGCCCAGGAGGAGCGAGCGGGGGCGGGTGAATGTCACATAGCCCAGGCGCAGCTCCTCGGTGCGCTGGTGGTCCTTCATGGCCTCGTGGAAGGCCTTCATGCCCTTGGCGTCCCACGCCTCGATGTCCGGCAGCGTGGCCGCGTCGCCGCGCAGCTCGTGCGGGACGACCTTGGCCTGCGCGGTCCACTTCTCGCGGCCCTGTCCGCTGGGGAAGGTGCCGTTGACCAGGCCGGGGACGGCGACGACGTCCCACTCCAGGCCCTTGGAGCGGTGGGCGGTGAGCACCTTGACGGTGTTCTCGCCGCCGGGCAGGGCATTGTCGAGGCCCTTCTCGTACTGCGCCGCGGTGCGCAGGAAGCCGAGGAAGGCGAGCAGGGTGGCGGCGTTGTCGTGGGCGGCGAAGGAGGCGGCGACGTCCAGGAAGTTGGAGAGCGTCTCGCGGCGGCGGGCGGCGAGGGCGCCCGGCGAGGCGGAGAGCTCCACTTCGAGCCCTGTGACGGCGAGCACCCGGTGCAGGACGTCCATCAGCGGATCGGACAGCGACCTGCGCAGGTCGCGCAGCTCGGCGGCGAGCCGGGCGAAGCGGACCCTGGCGTCGGCCGAGAAGGGCAGCCCGTCGTCGCCTCCGGAGGAGACGCCCGCGTCCATGGGCGACTCGAGGAACGTGTCGAGCGCGTCCGCCAGCGATATCACCTCGGCCGGGTCGACGCCCTCCACAGCCTCGGCGAGACGCCGGTCGGGATCGTCGGGGGCGGTGTGCCCGGGGCGGACGAGCAGGCGGGCACGGCGGCCGAGCAGGGCCAGGTCGCGGGGGCCGATGCGCCAGCGCGGGCCTGTGAGCAGCCGCACGAGCGAGGCGTTGGCCCCCGGGTCCTGGAGGACCTCGCAGACGGCCACGAGGTCGGCCACCTCGGGGAGGTGGAGGAGCCCGGAGAGGCCGACGACCTCCACGGGGATGTCGCGGGCCACCAGCGCGCCCTGGATCTCGGCGAAGTCCGTCGCCGTGCGGCACAGGACGGCGATCTCGCCCGGGGCCTTGCCGGTGCGCACGAGGTGGGCGATCGAGTCGCCGAGCCAGTCGATCTCCTCGGCGTGGGTGCGCAGCAGGGCGCAGCGCACCATGCCGTCGCGCTCGGCGCCGGGCGCGGGCCGCAGGGCCTCCACGCCCGCGTGCATCGCGCGCAGGGGCTCCGCGAGGCCGTTGGCTAGCTCCAGGAGCCGTCCGCCGCTGCGGCGGTTCTCGCTGAGCGCGTGGCGGGCCGCGGGGCGCCCGTCGGCGTACGAGAAGTGCTCGGGGAAGTCGTCGAGGTTGGCCACCGAGGCACCGCGCCAACCGTAGATCGCCTGGCAGGGGTCACCGACGGCGGTCACGGGGTGGCCCGTCCCGCTCCCGAAGAGGCCGGACAGGAGGACCCGCTGGGCGACCGACGTGTCCTGGTACTCGTCGAGGAGGACGACGCGGAACTCGTCCCGCAGGATCTCGCCGACCTCCGCGCGGGTGCGGGCGAGCGTCGCGGAGAGGGCGATCTGGTCGCCGAAGTCGAGGAGGTCCCTGGAGCGCTTGGCCGCGCGGTAGTACCCGACGAGCTCGGCGAGCTCAAGGCGGGCGGCGGCCGTCTCGGGGACCTTGCGCAGGTCGGGGTTGGTGAGCTTGGCACCGTCCAGGGCGCGGAGCAGCTCGGTGTCGTACGCCCGGAGGCGGTCCGGGCTCACGAGGTGCTCGGCGAGCTCGCTGTCGAGGGCGAGCAGGTCGCTGACCAGGTCGGGGAAGGAACGGGTCAGCGCGGGATACGGACCGGGGGCCTCGCGCAGCACGCGTGCGGCGAGCTGGAAACGGGTGGCGTCGGCCAGCAGGCGGGAGGTCGGCTCCAGGCCGATGCGCAGACCGTGGTCGGTGAGCAGCCGGCCCGCGAAGGCGTGGTACGTGGAGATGACCGGCTCGCCCGGGGAGTGGTCGGGGTCGGCGCGCGGCGTCGTCGTCGAGGGGTGATGGTCGGGCGGGGCACCGAACGGGTCCAGGGCCTCGGGGCCGGTGACCCCGGCCCTGATCAGCGCCTGCCGGACGCGCTCGGTGAGCTCGCCCGCCGCCTTGTTCGTGAACGTCAGGCCGAGGACCTGCTCGGGGGCGACCTGGCCGGTGCCGACCAGCCACACCACGCGCGCCGCCATCACCGTCGTCTTGCCCGAACCGGCTCCGGCCACGATCACCTGCGGGGCGGGCGGCGCGATGATGCAGGCCGTCTGCTCCGGGGTGAACGGGATGCCGAGGAGCTCTTTGAGCTGTTCGGGGTCGGTGATACGAGGTGGCACGTCAGAGAGGCTAGCGGTGGCCACTGACAACCGGGGCGTACCCGGCTGCGGACGGCCACCGCCCGCTCATGCGAGGCGTGGGGTCAGGAACCCGAGGCCAGCTTCTCCGGGTCGACGACATCGGCGGCCGGCGGGGCCTTGACGTCGACGGTCTTGCCGTAGTCGCTGAAGGTCACGGTGCCGGGGCCGTCGGAGCCCTTGTTCACGACCTTCAGGAAGTAGGGCTTGCCCTCCATCGCGACGTAGAAGGTGGTGGTCTCGCCGCCCTTCTTGCGGGTCAGGACGGCCGCCTTCGCGCCACCGACCTCGGAGTCGTCCTCGCGCTTCAGCTTCTTGAGGTTCTTGTTGCTGAACATGTCGTCGGGGTTGCAGATGGCCTTGCCGCCCTTGTTGGGCTGCTTCACCCAGCGGCCCTTGAGGAGCTCCGCCGTGGCGCCGCCGCCGCTGGACTCCCAGAACTTGTCGTCAGCCTTGGTGTACGAGGCGTCGCCCGCGGACAGGAACTCGGCCTTCCCCGTCTTGGCCGAGCCCATCGTGCCCTTGCAGTCGCCGGACTCGGCGACCGCGAACTCGATGTCGCTCACCTCGCCCTTCTGCTTCATCTGGCCCTTCATCCGGTAGGACCCGGCGTCCTTGGAGGCCTTGGACGCCTTGTCGGCGATCTTGTCGGCGCTCATGCCGTCGAAGGGGTCCGAGTCACCGCCGTCGCCGCCGCAGCCCGATACGCCGATGACGGCGGCGGCACAGACGACGGCCACTGCCAGGAGCTTCCGGTTGGCTGCCATATACGCGTACTCCTCAAAAAGGTGCGCCTGGGTCGGCACACAGCAAGTTCTTACGGTGACTTTAATTCGGCCATGTGGGTGCTGTGTCCCCCGGGGCTACTCCACGACGTGACGGCCCTCCGGCCGCGCGCTGCACGAGGCGCGGAAGGAGCAGTGTGTGCAGTGCTGGCCCGTGGTCGGTGTGAAGCGCTCGTCGAGGACCTTGCCCGCGGCCGTCGCGAGCAGGTCGCCTATCCACTCCCCCGAAAGGGCCTGCTGGGCCTGCACCTTGGGGAGGGATTCGCCGCCGTTCTTCTTGGCCGCACCCTGGCGGAGCTGCACCAGTTCCGCGCCGCCCGGTTCCGGTCGTACGCCGTCGAAGGCGTCGTCGGCTGCGCCCTCGCGGAGCGCGAGCTGGTAGACCGCGAGCTGCGGATGGCGGGCGACCTCGGCGGCGGTCGGCGCCTGCTTGCCTGTCTTGAAGTCCACTACGTAGGCACGGCCTTCCGCGTCCTGTTCGACGCGGTCCATCGAGCCCCGTACGCGTACTTCGTAGGGGCCCGCTTCAAGGGTCACGTCGAAGCCGTGCTCGCTGGCCACGGGGGTGCGGCTCGCGCGGTCCATGACGTGCCACTGGAGGAAGCGTTCGAGCGCCACGCGCGCGTGCTCCTTCTCCTGCGCCGACTTCCACGGCGCGTCGAAGGCGAGCGCGTCCCACACGGAGTCGAGGCGCTCCATGAGGACGGCGAGGTCGGCGGGGGTGCGTCCGGAGGCCACCTCGTCGGCGAGGACGTGCACCACGTTGCCGAAGCCCTGGGCGGCGGTCGAGGGCGCGTCCGCCTTCACCTCGCGGCCCAGGAACCACTGCAAGGAGCAGGTGTTGGCGAGCTGGTCGAGCGCGCTGCCGGAGAGCACGACGGGCTTGTCGCGGTCCCGCAGGGGGACCTCGCCGGCCGTCGGCTCGTACATGCCCCACCAGCGGTAGGGGTGTGCGGGCGGCACGAGGGGACGGCCGTCCGCGTCGCTCAGCGCGGCGAGCCGGGCCAGGCGCTGGGCCGCCGCCTCGCGCAGGGGCTCGGAGACGCGCGGGTCGACGGTGGTGGCCCGCAGCTCCGCCACGAGGGCGGCGACGGACAGGGGGCGGCGCGGCCTGCCCGTCACGTCCTTCGGCTCGACCCCGAGTTCGGTGAGGAAGCGGGACGGCTGGTCGCCGTCGTCGGCGGGTGCCTTGACCGCGGTCACGACGAGGCGCTCTCTCGCGCGCGTGGCGGCCACGTAGAAGAGCCGGCGTTCTTCGGAGAGGAGGGCTCCGGGGGTGAGCGGCTCGGCGAGGCCGTCGCGCCCGATGCGGTCGGCTTCCAGGAGGGAGCCGCGGCGTCGCAGGTCGGGCCAGAGGCCCTCCTGGACGCCCGCGACCACGACGAGCCGCCACTCGAGGCCCTTGGAGCGGTGGGCCGTCATCAGGCGTACGGCGTCAGGGCGCGCCGCCCGGCGGGTGAGGGTGTCCGCGGCGATGTCCTGCGCCTCGGTCTCCTCCAGGAAGTTGAGGGCGCCCCGGCCGCCGGTGCGTTCCTCGGCGCGGGCCGCGGCGGCGAACAGGGCGCAGATCGCGTCCAGGTCCCGGTCGGCGTTGCGTCCCGCCGCGCCGCCGCGCCGGGCGGCGCGTTCGAGGCGCCCGGGCCAGGGTGTGCCGTCCCACAGCTCCCACAGGGCCTCCTCGGCCGTGCCGCCGCCCGCGAGGTGCTCACGGGCCTTGCGGAGCAGCGCGCCGAGGCGCTGGGCACCACGGGCGTACGTGGGGTCGTGCGCGACGAGCCGCTCCGGCTCGGCGAGGGCGCGGGCAAGGAGCTCGTCGGAGGGCGGCGGCACGTGGTTGCCGGCCGCCCGCTCCTCCTCGCGCAGGGCACGGCCTAGCCGACGCAGATCGGCGGCGTCCATACCGGCGAGCGGCGAGCCGAGCAGAGCCAGCGCGGTCTCGGTGTCGAGCCAGGTGGGGGCGGTGCGGGGGGTGGCCGCGGACGCGGCGACAGCACCGTGAACCGGCTCGTCTTCACCACCAGGCATGGCCGCGAGCCCGGGCCCAGCTCCCGGCTCAGGCCCGGCACCGGGCTCGGACCCGGCATCCGGCTCGGACCCGGCGCCCGGCTCAGGTCCGGCACCCGGCTCAGGCCCGGCTCCCGGCTCGGGCCCGGCTTCCGGCTCAGGTGCGGCTTCCGGCTCAGGCCCGGCTTCCCGCTCTGACACGACATCCGCCCCAGACACCGCTTCAGCCCGAGCCACGGCTTCGACCCCCGCTGCCGCTTCCGGCTCTGTCTCCGACAGCACTGCCGTGGCCACCACCCGTAGCGCGGTCAGGAGTGGTGTCACCGCGGGCTCGTGGCGCAGGGCTATGTCGTCGCCGTCGATCTCCAGGGGGACGCCCGCCGCGCTGAGGCTGCGGCGGACCGCGGGGATCGTGCGGGCGCCTGCGCGGACCAGAACCGCCATGTCGCCCCAGGCGACGCCGTCCTCCAGGTGCGCGCGCCGCAGGATGTCCGCGATGTTGTCCAGTTCCGCACCGGCCGTCGGGTACGTGTACACCTCGGCCCGGCCGCCGTCCCTGACCGGCGTCAGCTCCCGGTGGGCCCGCACCTTCTCCGCGGGCAGCCTGGTGAGCGGCATGCGGCGGGTGAGCAGCCGGGTGGCGGCGAGCAGCTCAGCGCCCGACCTGCGCGACGTCGTCAGGACCTCGACCGGTGCCGGATCGCCGTCCGCGCGCGGGAAGTCGTACGGGAACTCCAGGATGCCGTTCACGTCGGCGCCCCGGAAGGTGTAGATCGACTGGTCGGGGTCCCCGAAGGCGACGAGCGTCCTCCCCGCGCGGTCACCGTCCTCGCCCCACGCGCGCGGGGAGCTCCGCGGCCCCTGGTTCCCGGCGAGGGCGTGCAGCAGCCGCACCTGCGCCGGGTCGGTGTCCTGGTACTCGTCCACGAAGACCGCGTCGTACTGCGCGCCGAGCGCCCGCTCCACCTCGGGACGGTGTGCGAGCAGCACCGCGCGGTGGACGAGTTCCGCGTAGTCGAGCGTCCCCTGGAGGTCGAGCACGTCCAGGTACTCGGCGAGGAAGGCCGCGGCGGCCCCCCAGTCGGGGCGGCCGCTGCGGCGGGCGAAGTCGTCCAGGGCGGCGGGGCCGAGGCCCAGCTCACGGCTGCGGGCGAGCACGGCACGCACCTCGTCGGCGAAGCCGCGGGTGGTGAGGCAGGCCCGCAGCTCGTCGGGCCAGCGGACGTGGCCACGGCCCTCCTTCGCCAGGTCGATCTGGCCCGCGAGCAGCTCACGTACCGCCACGTCCTGCTCGGGACCCGAGAGGAGCCGCAGCGGTTCCACGAAGAGATCGGCGTCCTGGTGGGCCCTCACGAGGGCGTAGCAGAAGGAGTGGAACGTGGTGGCCTGCGGGGCACGCGCCTGCCCTATGCGCAGCGCCATGCGGTCGCGCAGCTCGACCGCGGCCTTGCGGCTGAAGGTGAGGACCAGGATCCGCGCGGGATCGGCCCCGCGGGTGATGCGCGCGGCGACGGCCTCCACGAGCGTGGTGGTCTTGCCCGTGCCGGGACCCGCGAGGACCAGGAGCGGCCCCGCCCTGTGGTCAACCACCGCGCGCTGACCTGCGTCCAAGCGAGGGGGCTCCGTCGGAGCCGGCGGCGTACGCACCAGCCGGTAGGCACCCGGGGGCCCCTGTCGTACCTGGTGGTACGACGGGTGCTGGAGGTGCCGAGCGGAAGAAGGGGAGCTCACGTGGGTCGCCGGTCCTGGTGGGTGTGCTGGTCGAAGAGCGGCTGCGTGGTGGCCGCGGGGTGACGGGGATGTGTGCTGTCGACGCTACGCCAGTGCGTACGGGGGACGCGTGGCTTCCCCCGTACGGGTCACCGGCCCTCCGCCGGGCCCCCCGATGCCGGAAGCTGTCAGATGTGAGCCTCCGGAGCCTGCGGACGAGCGATCCCCGCGGCGTCGCCCTCCGGGGCGAGGCCGCCCGTACGACGTCGACCGGACGGCTCGGCGTCACCGACCGGCGCGACATGTGTCACATGCACCACATCCGTCATATTCATCACATCCACCACGCCCGCCACCTCGCCCCCGTCCCAGCGAGCCCGCCGCATGTCGAGCTTCGGCACATGCCCCTGGGCGGCGCGCGAAGCCTCACGCAGGGGCGTGCCCTCCGCGCGGTACCGGTCCAGGGCCCGCAGCTCGCTGCCCGGCAGCAGCACGCCGTCCGAGCGCACGACACGCCACCACGGCACGCTTCCTCCGTAGAGGGCCATCACGCGCCCGACCTGGCGCGGGCCCCCTTCCTGGAGCCACTCGGCGACGTCCCCGTACGTCATCACGCGGCCCGGAGGGATCATCTCCGCGACCTCGAGGACCCGCTCCGCGTACTCCGGAAGCTCGGGTGCGGCATGGTCGGACGGCACCCGTCCCGTTCTGCTCTCCTCGCTCATCCGGCCCATCCTGCCGCACTCCACCGACACCGTGGACGGCCCGCGAGGGAGCGTGCGGCAGCGCGTCCGAGGGAGCGACAAGTGTCGTTTCGTGACCACTTCGCGTCCTTGCGTTGCCCCCTGATGCCCCCCTGTAGTGATCCGGCATGCCACCATCGTGCGGGCGATGACTGGTGATACGAGATCAAGAAGAGACGACGGAGCGGCAGGGCGTGCATCCCGATGAGAAGGCGGGCACCTCTGCTTCCGAGTCACACCCGGACACCGGTGGCCCCAGCCCGAAGGCCGACGGCGACATCGGGTCCGACGCCGGCTTCGACCCCGGCATGGACGGCGATGGAGCCCACACCGACCGCGTGGAGCGCGACGAACCGCTCCTCTCCGCGCGCGTGCACCGCCCTTCCGACCTCATGCGGCTGCTCGTCGGCGTCCTCGCCGTCGTCGTGCTCCTCGCGATCGCCGCGTTCGCGCACGGCACGACGTCCGGCCTCGAACAGGACATCGACAAGGGGACGGAGCAGGCGCCCGACCTGCTGATCAAGGTGGCGGGTCTGGTCGCCAGCATCGGCGTCCTGCTCGTCCCCGTCGCCTTCGCGATCGAACGGCTGGTCAAACGCGACGGCCTCCGCATCGCCGACGGTGTCCTCGCCGCCGTCCTCGCGCACGGCGTCACCCTGGCCACCGACCTCTGGGTCGCGAAGGCCGCCCCCGGCTCCATCCAGGACGCCCTCACCAAGCCGTCCCCCGCCGACCTCCACGCGTTCACCGACCCGGTGCACGGCTACCTCGCGCCCGTCATCGCGTACATGACGGCCGTCGGGATGTCGCGCAGACCGCGCTGGCGCCTGGTGCTCTTCGTGGTGCTGCTGCTCGACGCGTTCACCATGCTCGTCACCGGCTACACCACGCCGTTCTCGATCTTCCTGACGGTGCTCATCGGCTGGACCGTGGCCTACGGCACGCTCTACGCGGTCGGCTCGCCGAACGTACGGCCCACCGGACAGACGCTCCTCGCCGGCCTGCGGCACGTCGGCTTCCACCCCGTCAGCGCCGCCCGTGAGGAGTCCCCGGACACCGAGCACGGCGACCGCGGCCGCCGCTACTTCGTCACCCTGGAGGACGGCCCACCCCTCGACGTCACGGTCATCGACCGCGAGCAGCAGGCGCAGGGCTTCTTCTACCGCGTCTGGCGCAGGCTCACCCTGCGCGGCATCACCCAGCGGCGCAGCCTTCAGTCCCTGCGCCAGGCCCTGGAGCAGGAGGCCCTGCTCGCGTACGCGGCGATCGCGGCCGGCGCCCACGCGCCCAAGCTGATCGCCACCTCCGAGCTCGGCCCCGACGCGGTGATGCTCGTCTACGAGCACACGGGCGGCCGTTCGCTCGACATGCTGGAGGACGAGGCGATCACCGACGACCTGCTGCTCGAGACCTGGCGGCAGGTGCAGGCGTTGCAGTCCCGGCGGATCGCGCACCGCAGGCTGGCGGGCGACGCGATCCTGGTGGATCGTTCCGGCACGGTGATCCTCACGGATCTGCGCGGTGGCGAGATCGCCGCGGGCGACCTGGTCCTGCGCATGGACACCGCCCAGCTCCTCACCGCCCTCGGCCTGCGCGTGGGCGCCGAGCGCGCGGTCGCGACCGCCGTCGAGGTCCTCGGCCCCGACGCGGTGGCCGACTGTCTGCCGCTGCTCCAGCCGATCGCCCTCACCCGCTCCACCCGCGGCACGCTGCGCAAGCTGGCACGCGAACGCTCCCAGCGCGAGCGCGAGGCGGTCCTCGAAGCCTCCCGCAAGTCCCGCCAGAGCGTCCGCGCGGACGTCGCGGAAGACCCGGACGTACGCACGGACAAACGGGCCCAGAAGCAGGTGAAGCAGGCCGCCAAACAGGAGCGGCAGGCCGAGAAGCAGGCCATAGACGACGCCCTGGAACAGGCCCGCGAGGAGGACCTGCTCACCCAGATCCGCCACCAGGTGCTGCTCATCCGGCCGACGGCGCCCGTCGAGCCGGCACAGCTCGAACGGATCAGGCCCCGCACGCTGATCAGCTTCATCGCCGGAGCCATCGGCGCGTACTTCCTGCTGTCGCAGCTCACCCACGTCGAGTTCGGCACGCTGTTCCAGGAGGCCCAGTGGGGCTGGGTGGCCGCGGCCGTCGGCTTCTCCGCGCTGAGCTACTTCGCCGCGGCGATGAGCCTTCTCGGCTTCGTGCCGGAGCGGGTGCCGTTCCTGCGGGCGGTGGCGGCGCAGGTCGCCGGGTCGTTCGTGAAGATCGTGGCGCCGGCGGCCGTCGGCGGCGTCGCGCTCAACACGCGCTTCCTCCAGCGCTCGGGCGTCCGGTCCGGGCTCGCGGTGGCCAGCGTCGGCGCCTCGCAGCTCTTCGGCCTCGGCTCGCACATCCTGCTGCTGCTGATCTTCGGCTATCTGACCGGGACGGAGAAGACGCCGTCGTTCACGCCGTCCCGGACCGTCATCGCCGGTCTCCTCTCCGTCGCGGTGCTCGTGCTCGTGGTGACGGCCATCCCGTTCCTGCGGAAATTCGTCGTCACGCGCGTGCGGTCGCTTTTCGCGGGTGTCGTGCCGCGCATGCTGGACGTCCTCCAGCGTCCCCAGAAGCTGCTCACCGGCATCGGCGGCATGCTGCTGCTCACCCTCATGTTCGTGCTCTGTCTGGACGCGTCGGTGCGGGCCTTCGGCAGCGAGGAGATGACGACGCTGAGCCTCGCGAGTGTCGCCGTGGTCTTCCTCGCGGGCAACGCGCTGGGCTCGGCGGCCCCCACCCCCGGAGGCGTGGGCGCGGTCGAGGCCACGCTGACCTTCGGCCTGATCGCGGTCGGCGTGCCCAAGGACGTGGCGGCCCCCGCGGTACTGCTCTTCCGGCTCCTGACCCTGTGGCTCCCCGTGCTCCCCGGATGGCTGTTCTTCAACCACCTCACAAGGAAGGGGCTGCTGTGACACACCCCTCCTGCGGAGGCACCGCGCCCGAGGCGGCCCCCTCCTAGAGGCACGGTTCCTCACCCGCACGGCCCGCGCCCCGAGCGCCCCGTCAGGAGCCGCCGCAGGATGGGCACATGCTCACACGGACCCAGCCACGCGCCACCGCTCTGGCCGCAGCCCTGCTCCTGTCCTCGACGCTCGCGGCCTGTGGCGGCGACTCGGAGGCCAAGGACCAGGACCTGTCGAAGCAGAAGCTGAGCTGGAAGGACTGCCCCTCGCCCAGCGCCGCCGAGGGCGGAGGTGACGCCCCGTCCCCGCTGCCGGGCGGGGCCGAGTGGCAGTGCGCCACCATGAAGGCGCCCCTGGACTGGTCGGAGCCCGAGGGCGACACGCTCGACATCGCGCTGATCAAGGCCGCCGCCGGTGGCGCCGAGGACAAGCGCATCGGCTCGCTGATCTTCAACTTCGGCGGGCCCGGCGGCTCGGGCGTCACCACGCTGCCCGCCTTCGGCGAGGAGTACGCCAAGCTGCGCACCCGCTACGACCTGGTGAGCTTCGACCCGCGCGGCGTCGGCCGCAGCGACGGCGTCACGTGCGAGGACGACGAGCAGCTCGACGAGTACTTCCAGCAGGACGCCACGCCCGACGACGAGAACGAGCGCAAGAAGCTCATGTCCAACGTCAAGGCCTTCAACGACGCGTGCGAGAAGAACTCCGGCCGTACGCTCCCCCACGTCCGCACCACCGACGCGGCCCGCGACATGGACCTGATGCGGCAGGTGCTCGGCGACGACAAGCTGCACTACTTCGGCATCTCGTACGGCACCGAACTGGGCGGTGTCTACGCGCACCTGTTCCCCGACAAGGTGGGCCGCGCGGTCTTCGACGCGGTCGTCGATCCCACCCAGGACGCCGAGCAGAGCTCGCTGGGCCAGGCCAAGGGGTTCCAGCTCGCGCTCGACAACTTCGCCGAGGACTGCGCCTCCCAGGAGGACGAATGCCCGGTCGGCGACTCGGCGCAGGACGTCAAGGACCGGATCGCGAAGCTCCTGAAGGACCTGGACGGCAGGCCGATCAGCGGCATCCCGCCGCGCGAGCTGACCCAGACCGCCGCCACCAGCGGCATCGCGCAGGCCCTGTACTCCAAGGACTTCTGGCCGTACCTCACCCAGGGGCTCGAAGAGGCCTACGCCGGCGACGGCAGGGTCCTGATGGCACTCGCCGACTCGATGAACGGGCGCAACGAGGACGGCCGGTACAGCAACCTCCAGGCCGCGAACGTCGCCATCAACTGCGCGGACGACAAGCAGCGCTACTCCGCCGAGGACGTCGAGAAGAAGCTCCCCGAGTTCCGCGAGGCCTCCCCGCTGTTCGGCGACTACCTGGCGTGGGGCATGACCGGCTGTACCGACTGGCCGGTCGTCGGCCAGGCCGACCACCCGGACGTGAGTGCCGACGGCGCGCCGCCCATCGTCGTCATCGGCAACACCGGCGACCCCGCCACGCCGTACGCGGGCGCGCGCGAGATGGCGCGGGCCCTCGGCGAGGACGTCGGCGTCGAGCTGACGTACAAGGGGCAGGGGCACGGGGCGTACGACAGCAAGAACCCGTGCGTACGGAGGAACGTGGACGGCTACCTGCTGGACGGAACGGTCCCGAAGAGCGGAACGGTCTGCTCCTGAAGCCCACTCCGGTCACTGTCAGTGGCCCCGCCTACTATGGCTTGACTGTCTTACAAGGGGGGAAGCGCGCGATGCGGCGTTTCGTACGGTCCGTGGCCCTGGCCGCCGTCGGTGTGCTGACGGCGGGGCTCGCCGTCGGCTGCGGCGGCTCGTCCGACGACGGGGAGGACGACGCGAAGAACCCGTCGGCGTCCGCCCCGGATCCGGGACCGAAGCCCGACCCCTCCTCCACCCTGCCCGCCTCGCTCACCTCGCAGAAGCTGGACTGGGACCGCTGCGAGGCGCCCGAAGGTGGGACGGCGCCGGGCTCGGGATGGCAGTGCGCGACGCTCGACGTCCCGGTGGACTATGCCGAGCCGGACGGCGACACGATGGGCGTCGCCCTGATCCGCGGGCGTACGACCGGCAAGGGCGAGCGCATCGGCTCCCTGCTGTTCAACTTCGGCGGCCCCGGCGGCTCGGGCGTCTCCGGGCTGCCCTCCTTCGCCGACATGTACGGCTCGCTGCGCGAGCGGTATGACCTGGTGAGCTTCGACCCGCGCGGGGTGGCGGCCAGTGAGGGCGTGCGGTGCCGCGACGACAGGGCGACGCAGGCCGCGGAGCAGAAGGTCGACCTCACGCCGGACACCGCGGCCGAGGAGAAGACGTACTTCGAGGACGCCGCGGACTTCGGCGCCGGCTGTGCACGCGGTGCGAAGAAGGTCATCGGGCATGTGTCGACGGTCGAGGCCGCCCGCGACATGGACCTCATGCGTCAGGTCCTCGGCGACGAGAAGCTGCACTACATGGGCGTGTCGTACGGTACGGAGCTCGGTGGTACGTACGCGCACCTGTTCCCTGAGCGCGTCGGCCGCCTCGCGTTCGACGCGGTGGTGGACCCGAGCGCGGACTCCGTGGGCCACGCCAAGAACCAGGCGAGGGGCTTCCAGCGTGCCCTCGACAACTACTTCACGTCCCGCGGCCAGGACCCCGACAAGGGCACGGCGAAGATCGCGAAGCTCTTCGAGAAGCTCGACGCCGAGCCGATGCGCGCCTCCGGCAGCAGGAAGCTGACGGAGTCCCTGGCCAGCACAGGCATCCTGGTCACGCTCTACAGCAAGCAGACCTGGCCCGCGCTGACCCGCGCCCTCGATGACGCCGACAAGGGCGACGGTTCGTCGCTGCTCCAGCTCGCCGACGCGTACAACGAACGCGACCCCTCGGGGAAGTACAGCACGCAGAGCCATTCGCAGCGGGCCATCTCCTGCCGCGACGCCAAGGCGCGGGCGACTCCTGCCGAGGCGAAGAAGCGCCTCGACGAGTTCCGGGACATCTCACCGGTCTTCGGGGAGTTCCTGGGCTGGGACACGGCCGGCTGGTGCTACGAATGGCCGGTGGCCGGGCTGCACGACTCCCCCGAGGTGAGCGCCCCGGGCGCCGCCCCGATCCTGGTCGTCGGCAACACCGGCGACCCCGCCACCCCCTACGAGGGCGCCCGCAAGATGGCGGACGAGCTGGGCAAGGGCGTCGGCATCCATGTGACCTGGAAGGGCGAGGGCCACGGGGCGTACGGCAACGGCAGCGACTGCGTGGACGACACGGTCGACGACTACCTCCTCGACGGCAAGACCCCGAAGGACGGCAAGGTCTGCGAGTCCTAGCGAGGAGAGCGAGAAGAGCGAAGTAGCGCGAAGAGGGGCCCCGCACCATCAGGTGCGGGGCCCCTCCTGTGCCACGTCTAGTAGATCGGCTTCTCGGGCTCGATCTGGTTGACCCAGCCGATCACGCCGCCGCCCACGTGGACCGCGTCCGCGAAGCCCGCGGACTTCAGCACGGCGAGGACTTCCGCACTGCGGACACCCGTCTTGCAATGCAAGACGATCTTCTTGTCCTGCGGAAGGCCGCCGAGCGCGGACCCCATGAGGAACTCGTCCTTCGGGATCAGCTTGGCGCCGGGGATGGAGACGATCTCGTACTCGTTGATCTCCCGGACATCGATGATCTCGATGTTCTCGCCCTCGTCGATCCACTCCTTGAGCTGCTTGGGAGTGATCGTCGAACCGGCCGCCGCCTCCTGGGCCTCCTCGGAGACGACGCCGCAGAAGGCCTCGTAGTCGATGAGTTCGGTGACGGTGGGGTTCTCGCCGCAGACCGCGCAGTCGGGGTCCTTGCGGACCTTGACCTGGCGGTACTGCATCTCCAGGGCGTCGTAGATCATCAGGCGGCCGACGAGCGGCTCGCCGATGCCCGCGAGGAGCTTGATGGCCTCGTTGACCTGGATGGAGCCGACCGACGCGCAGAGCACGCCGAGGACGCCGCCCTCGGCGCAGGACGGGACCATGCCGGGCGGCGGGGGCTCCGGGTACAGGCAGCGGTAGCACGGCCCGTGCTCGCTCCAGAAGACGGAGGCCTGGCCGTCGAAGCGGTAGATCGAGCCCCAGACGTACGGCTTGTTGAGCAGCACGCACGCGTCGTTGACCAGGTAACGCGTGGCGAAGTTGTCCGTGCCGTCGACGATCAGGTCGTACTGGCTGAAGATGTCCATCACGTTCTCGGCCTCGAGCCGCTCTTCGTGGAGGATCACGTTCACGTACGGGTTGATGCCGAGGACCGAGTCCTTGGCGGACGCCGCCTTGGAGCGGCCGATGTCCGCCTGGCTGTGGATGATCTGACGCTGCAGATTGGACTCGTCGACCTCGTCGAACTCGACGATGCCGAGCGTGCCCACACCGGCCGCGGCCAGGTACATCAGCGCCGGCGACCCGAGGCCACCGGCGCCGACACACAGCACCTTGGCGTTCTTCAGCCGCTTCTGCCCGTCCATCCCGACGTCGGGGATGATCAGGTGGCGGGAGTACCTGCGGACCTCGTCGACGGTGAGCTCAGAGGCTGGCTCGACCAGGGGTGGCAGCGACACGGGGACTCCGTTGGTCGGTTGTGCGGAACGGTTGTTCTGCACGTAACACTGCCACGCCCTTCTTCATTCCGAGATACCTGTTCCGATACGCGAGACGATCCCGTCCCACCAGCCGGGCCGCCGACAGCCCGGCGCACTTGGTGGGGCAGCGGTCGAGCGCCGCGGCCCGCCGCTAGGTCCTGGTCAGATGCGGCAAGCGGCCTCCATCCAGATGTCGGCGAGGGACTCCTCCAGGTTGATGCGGGGCCGCCAGCCGAGCCGGTCGCGGGCGGTGCGCACATCGGCCTGCTGCCAGCTTCCGCAGCCGTCCGGGTACGGGTACACGGCGGGCCCGCCGTGGTCCGGCTCGCCGCGGGGATGGCCGATGACGGGCCGTACGGACACCTGGTCGAGTTCGTGCAGGGCTCCGCCGTACCCCGCGACGCGGGCGAGCACGGCGGCCGCCTCGCGCAGCCGTACGGCACGGCCGGAGCCGATGTTCACGACGCCCTGCGCGGCGGAGAGCGAGGCGGCGTGCACGGCCCTCGCCACGTCGCGTACGTCGACGAAGTCCCGCTGCACGCCGAGGCCGCCCAGCTTGAGCTCGCCGTCCCCGGACTGCATCGCCCGCCGCATGGCCTCGGCGAGCCGCCCGAGGGGCGAGCCCGCGGGCGTGCCGGGCCCCGCGGGCGAGAACACCCGCAGGACGACGGCGTCGAGCCCGGAGCCGAGCACCAGCTCGGTGGCGGCCAGCTTGCTGACGCCGTACGGCCCGCCGGGCCTCGGCACCGCGTCCTCCGCGGTCGACGACCCCGGCTGGCTCGGGCCGTACTCGGCGCCGCAGCCGAGCTGCACCAGCCGTGCCCCGCAGCCGCTGCGCCGCAGGGCCTCGCAGATGGTGGCGACGGCGACGGTGTTGTGCCGGGTCAGCTCGCGGGCACCGCCCCGGGTCGCACCGGCGCAGTTGATCACTACGCCCGGGTGGACGGCGTTCAGGAACCGGGTGAGCGCACCTGGGCTGCCGCTGGCGAGGTCGAACCGTACGTCCGAGTCGTCGCCGCGGCCGAGCGCCGTGAGCTGCACCGCCGGGTCGGCGAGCAGCCGGTCGGCGACGAAGCGGCCGAGGTATCCATTGGCTCCGATCAGCAGCACTCTCATCGGGCGCCTCCCGGGGTGGCCGCTCGCGGGCGGAGGCGACTGCGGGTGGTCATCTGGCTTTCTCCTTCGGGATGGTGCCGTGGATCACGGGGTAAGGCGCCCGCGGTGTCGGCCCCGCGGGAGTTGTCGTGGCCGGTGGGGCGGCTCATGGCGCGGTGCCGGAGCGTGCGTGGGCCGAGGCCAGGGTCAGGGTTCTCGCCGCGTGGGCCAGCAGGACGAGGGCGGCGGCACCGCACGCGGCGGCCGGTACGACGCCGGGGCCCCAGGAGTCGACGGCGGCGGTGACGGGCGCGGCCAGGGCGTCGCAGCCGGGCAGGCGGCCCGCGAACACCAGGGCGAGCGCGGTGACTTCGCAGGCGCCCACCGCCGCGAGGAGCAGGGCGGGGGCGCGGTGGAAGCCGTGCGCGGCGAGCAGTCGCGCGAGGAACAGCAACGCGCCGAGCGCCCCGGCCCCGACGAGCCCCGCACGGGCTCCGCCGAGCACCGCCCAGGCCGCCGCGAGCAGCCCGGCGAGCGCGCCGAGGAACAGCGTGACCACGCCGAACAGCAACGGGCGTACGGCGGAGGCGAACTCGTCGAGGCCGCGGCTGGCGCGGAGCCGCCGTCCGGCCCGTACGGCGAAGAGCCGGGCGCACCAGGCCGCGGGCGCGACGGCGCACGTCAGGGCGAGGACCGGCGCGACGGCGGGCGGCTCCCAGAGATCACTGGGCCCGTCGGGGCCGCCGGCGACCGCGCCGCTCAGCAGGGCGTCGCCGAGCAGCCCGTACGCGACGAGCCAGCACGTCCACGCGCGCGTGGACGTGGGAAACCAACGCGCCCACGCGCGCGTGGCGGATGTCCGGCGAGTGGTGACGCGCAGCGGTCCGCGCCGCAGGGCGCACCACAGCGCCAGGGCCACGGCGAGCGCGCCGCCGAGCACCACCGCGAGCCGGGCGGCGCCCTCGCCCACCCGCGGCGCGGCCACCGTCGCCGCGCAGGCCGCGCTACCGGGCAGCAGTGCGAGAAGGGCCCATCCGCGCGCCGCTTCCGGCCCATGGCGTACGTCGGCTCCGGCGCCGGAAGGGGCGACTGCTGTGTCGTCGTCGCGGGGCACGCGCGCGTACATCTCCTCGGCCAGCGAGAACACGTCCCGGTGGCGGTAGCGCGCGGCCGCCCGGTCACTCAGTCCGCGCGCCTCCAGGCCGGCCGCGATCTCCAGCGGGTCGATGGCGCGTGCGCACAGCTCGTGGTGCTGGTGCATCAGCGCCTTCACGGGGTCGGCGGCACCGCGGCGCGAGGCCTTGCCGGGACTTCCGGCGCACCGCCCGGCCGTGGCCGTGGCCGTGGCCCCCGGCGGACGGCTCGCCTCCGGACGGGCCGCCGGGGCCCGCGGTGCGTCGTCCACCGCCCCGCCCGTACTTTCTGGGCCCGTCATACGGTCGCCCCCTTCAACTGCTCGCGCTCGTCGTCCTCCCGCTCGGCCCAGCTGGGCACCCCGGCCGGCTCCGGAACGGGCGCCGAGCCCGCCCAGCGGCCCGGCACGTGGGCCTCCGCCGGGTTGGCGAAGGGCACCGGCTCGCCCGTCTCGTCCACGGCGTCACGGCGCACCGGGCAGTGCGAGACGATCTCCAGGTAAATGCCGCGAAATGCCGCGACGTTCTGCTCGACGGTGAAGAGTTCGAGGGCGCGCGCCCGCGCCGCCGCGCCCAGGCGTTCGCGACGCGCGGGGTCGCGCAGGAGCGCCACGCACGCCTCCGCGAGCGCCCGCGGGTTGCGCGGGGGTACGACGAGTCCCGTACCGCCGATGACCTCCACGACCGCGCCGACGTCCGTGGAGACGGTCGCGCGCCCGCAGAACATGGCCTCGACCAGGCTGATCGGGAAGCCCTCGACGACGCTGGAGAGCACCACCACGCCGCCCGCGGCGTACGCGTCGGCGAGGTCGGGCAGCTCGGGTCCGCCGAGCTCCTCGAAGGAGACGGGGTTGTCGCCGACGGCGTGCGCGCCGTCGGCCTCGTCGGGGAAGAGCTGCGCGGCCAGCGCCCGGCACTGCGCGAGGTACTCCTCGGCCTCGTGGCCCTCGGCGGGCGCCCCGACGATCCGCAGGCGCGTCCCGGGCTCCGCCCCGCGGACCTCGGCGAAGGCGTGGAGCAGCGAGATCAGGTCCTTGGCCGGTTCGACGCGGCCGACCCAGAGCAGCGTGCGGGGGTCGGCGGCACGGTCGTCGTAGCCCCGCTCGCCGGTCTCGGTGAAGCGGTCGGCCGCCATGCCGGGATAGACCGTGCGCAGCTTGGCCCGGTCGGCGCCGCATCGCTCCTGCCAGCGCCGTACGTGTGTGTTGCCCGGGGTGATGAGCGCGGCCTCGCGGTACACCTCGGCGGCGAGGCGGCCGTGGAAGGAGGCGAGCAGGGCCCGCGCCGGTGCGCCCAGGTCCGTCTCGCCCGCGGCGAGGTAGTGCGCGCGCAACTGCGCGCCGTACTCGGTCACGAGGAGCGGGACTCCCGCGAAGTGCTTGGCGAGGAGACCCGGCAGCGCCGTCGGGCCGCCGGCCGTGGCGTGGCAGAGGTCGGCCGAGCCGAGCGCTTCGTCCTCGTACCAGTCGAGGGAGAGCGGTCGCAGCGCCCGCTCCATGTGCCCGGCGGCGGCGAGCAGGTCGGGCACGCGGGCGGCGCGGGCGGTCCGCAGCGCGCCGGGCGCACGGCACGCGCGCTCCAGCGTGCGCACGGCCACCTCGGAGCGCAGGGCGTCGACGAGGCCGCCCTGCGTACGGGCCAGCTCGGCGAGGCCGTACAGCGCGTTGCTGAAACGGTCCGCCACGTCGTCGGAGCCACCGGAGCCGAAGCCGACGCCCGCGCCGGAGCCGGAGCCCGCGCCAGAGCCGACGCCCGCGCCGGGGCCGATGCCCCCGCCGGAGCCCGGATCGTCGCAGTGGCACACCACGTCCACCAGCTCCGAGAAGCACTCCAGGAAGCGCCGCCGCGCCCTGCGTCCCCGCCCGCCCCGCGGGCCCGCCCCATGGAGCGCCCGGTCGTCGGCGGTCCAGAGCGGAGCCGTCCGCACCCGGACGACGTTGGGTGGCAGTTCGACGCGCCCCCGCGCCTCCTGGCGCTCGCTGCGGCTGAGCGCGTAGACGTCGAACTCATGCTGTTCGAGACCGCGTACGAGCCGGTCGGACCAGAGCGTTGCCTCACCACTCAGATACGGATAGCCACCCTCAGTAAGCAGCGCGACGCGCACGAGTGCACCCCCGATCTCCCGTTTGGGGAGCCGCCGTTGGTCCGGCGGCTCGCAGCGGGACGAACGTATGCGGTCATGGCGGTGGCGCGACGGACGGTTGTCCATCGCGCCACCAAAAGGGGTGAACGGTCGTAACTTTCTCGCGTCGGTAGCGTTCCGTCGCGCTATAGCCGCTCCACGGCCTGTTTTCGCTACGGAGAGTCAGGTTGCGGCCAGCTCCTCGCGGGCCCGGGGAGCGGCGAAAAGGGGCAGCGTCGCGAGGGTCAGCCCTTGGGGAAGGGCCAGGGGTTCGCCTTGCACTTGATGCCGTCGTGGTCGAGGAACTTGGTCTGCTGCTGCATGACGGGCGCGAGATCGCCGTTCTTGGTGCAGTCCGTGTGGTTGAAACCCAGCCGGTGGCCGACCTCGTGATTGATCAGCATCTGACGGTACGGCCAGATGGCGTCGCCATACGTCTTCGCGCCCCGCGCCCAGCGATAGGCGTTGATCATCACGCGTTCCGTCGCCGCGGAATCGCAGGAGACATTGTCCTGGGTGGTGTCGAGCCCTGACTTCGCGCACCAGGTCGCGGTCGTTCCCGGGCTCGCCAGGGTGATGACGAAATTGGGTTTCCCCGACGTGATCCGCTCGAAGGTACGAGCGCCCCCGTGGGCCCAACTCCGCTCGTCGTTCAGGGTCTTCTGCACGGCGTCGGCGAAGAGCGAACCGTCGAGACCGAGCCCCTTCTCCACGTCGACGCGGTACCGGTACCGCTGCCCCTTTCCGGGGGCCTTCTGGAATCCGGGCGCGACCTCGAAGTCGCCGGACGCCTTCATCTTCGCGTCCAGCGGGTACTTCTCGTCCATTTTCTGCTGGTACGTCACCGGGGGCGCCTCCGGCGCCTTGGCCGGCTTCCTCCGCTCGTCCGAACGGGACGCGGGATCGTCGGTGTCACGGTCACCGCCGCCCTTGGCTGCCCGGGGCCGGTTGTCGGCACCGTCCCCGCCGCCGGCGACCTGGCCGGCCACGACGACCGCGAGCACGGTGGTCACCGTGGCGGCCGCGAAGCCCGCGTAGGCGCGGCGGCTCCGCCGGCCCTTCCCGCCGTTCCCGCCCTTCCGGCCCTTCCCGCCGTTCCCGTCGCTGCCGTCGCCGAGATCGCCGTCAGCGGCGAAGAACGCGTCGGACTCGGGCCGCGGCTCGACGTCGTCCCACGCCGTGACGGAGGCGTACGGGTCGCGGGGCGGCGGCGGCCCGAGAGGCCCCCGCGTCCGCGCGTCTCCCTCGGAGAAGGCGGCCACGTAGTCCTGGCGGGGGCCCTGCCCGCGGCGTCCCGGCCCGGCGGGCGGCGGCGCTTGAGCGGGCCCCTTGCGCGACTGGGCGCCGATACCGCCGACCTCACCCCAGCCGCCACCGGTCTCCCGCTGCTCGGGGTGCCCACCGCGGGCCTGCGGCACGCCGTGCGGAGGCGTGCCGTACGAAGAGGCGGGGGTGCCGTGCGCCGGCGTCTCCTCCCCCGCCTGCGCGCGTCTGCGGCGGCCCGGGCCAGGACCCGCCTGCGGGCCCACGCGCTGCGACGGTGGCGCATCAGGGGTGCTCGTGTTGTCAGTCGTGTCTGCCGGACCCCGGCGGCTGTGCCGTCCCACGTGCCGCCTCAGCTCCTTGATTCCGTGCGCGAGGATTCCGTGCGGGAGGATTCCGTGCGCGGGCCGCTCTGCCCAGCAGTGTCGTTGGCGTCGTTGGTGTCGTCGACGTTGGTGGCGTGAGCGTCGTTGGTGTCGGCCAGCAGTTCGCGGAAGGCCGTGGCCACCGTCTGCGGATCCTCCATCATCGCCACGTGGCCCGCGTCCGGCAGCGTGAGCAGCCGCGAGTCGCGGAAGGCGGCCGCCGCCCTGCGTGCCATCCGGTACGAGACGAGCAGGTCGCGCCCTCCGTAGACGAGCAGGGTCGGTGCGAGCACCCGCTCGGCCTGCCGCCACAGTCCGTGCTGGCCGCCCAGCGTGTACGCGTTGACGATGCCGCGCGCCGAACGGGTCATCGCGTCCCAAAAATAGGGGAGCTGAAGCCTGCGCTCCATCTCCCGCACCGCCGCGTCGAAACCTTCCTGCGTCACCTTGCCCGGATCGCCGTAACAGAGCCCCATCACGCCGCGCACCCGCTGCTCGGCCGTCCACTCCCGGGTGAGCCGCGTGAAGAGCGCCGCGACGCCCGGCACCGCGAGCAGCCCGGTGGGCACCGCCGAGCGCTGCACGCGCAGCTCCGGAAGCGCGGGCGAGACGAGCGTCAGCGTACGGACGAGGTCGGGGCGGACCGCGGCGACGCGGGTGGTGATGGAGCCGCCCAGGGAGTTCCCGACGAGGTGGACGGGACCGCGCGAGCGGGCGTCGAGATAGCGGATGACCGCGCGCGCGTGCCCGGTGACGGAGTAGTCGCCGTCGTCCGGTGGCGGCGAGTCCCCGAATCCCGGCAGGTCGATCGCCTCGCAGTCGACCACGTCCTCCAGGAGCGGCATCAGGGCCGACCAGTTCTGCGAGGAACCACCGAGTCCGTGCACGTACAGCGCGGGTTCGAGACCGGGACGGACCGAGGGCCGGGAACGCACCGTGAGCGAGAGCCCGGGAAGACCGACGGAGTCGAGCCGCTCACCGTCCGCGACCGCCACGGTGCCCGGCTTGGGCGACGCCGTGGTGGCCAGCAGATTCGGCAGATCGGTCGAAGACATGCGGCAATGTTACGAGACGATCACGCGGTAGTTCACGTGTTCGCTGTCACAGATTGCGCATGGACCGCGTAGCGCCCCACCCGGGTTGCTCCTACGCTCAGAGAAAGCGGGCGAAAGGCTCATGCGAAGCGGGCGAGGAGGGCACTCGCACCACGAAAGGGCCAACAAGCACCGCAAGGGAAGAGAGCCACAGATGAGTGTCGACCCGACCGATCCCGAGACCTTCGAGACGGAAGAGAGCACCCCCGCCGAGGCCGCCGTGGAGGCGCCCGAGGCGGACACCGCCGAACAGCACACCGACCTGGCGCCGACCTCGGACGACTCCCTGACGGACGTGGACCCGAGCACGGCCAACGAGGCCGACGTCGCCGAACAGGCCCGCGTCGTCACCATCGACGAGGACGACTACCGCTGAGGCAGGCCTGACCGTATTTGCCCCGCTGTATACAGATTCAGTGGCCATCCGGTCCGTGAAATTCTGCGCCCGCACCGCACACATCACAGTTACCGAAAAGTACGATGGCGACGCGGCGCTCACCGCACATGGACGATTTGGGAGGCGGCGTGACAGCCATCGAGCAGACAGAGGCGGCCCGTCCACGGGGCACCCGCCTGCCGCGACGGGCCAGGCGCAACCAGCTTCTCGGCGCGGCGCAGGAAGTTTTCGTCGCACAGGGTTACCACGCGGCCGCGATGGACGACATCGCCGAGCGCGCCGGAGTCAGCAAGCCGGTGCTCTACCAGCACTTCCCGGGCAAGCTCGACCTCTACCTCGCCCTGCTCGACCAGCACTGCGAGTCACTTCTCCAGTCGGTGCGCACGGCCCTGGCGTCCACCACGGACAACAAGCTGCGCGTCGCCGCCACCATGGACGCCTACTTCGCGTACGTGGAGGACGAGGGCGGCGCCTTCCGTCTGGTCTTCGAGTCGGACCTGACGAACGAGGCCGCGGTGCGCCAGCGCGTCGACCGCGTGACCCTCCAGTGCGCCGAGGCGATCTGCGAGGTCATCGCCGAGGACACCGGCCTGCCCCGGGACGAGGCGATGCTCCTCGCCGTGGGCCTCGGCGGATACTCCCAGGTGGTCGCGCGGTACTGGCTGGCCAGCCGCAGCACGGTCCCCCGCGCCAAGGCGGTGGAACTGCTCACCTCGCTCGCCTGGCGCGGCATCGCGGGCTTCCCGCTGCACGGCACCGAGGGCCACTGACCTCCCGCCTGTTTTGTTCCCGTTCCGTGTTCGCTACCGGCGTTCACGACGGCGTCCGTACCCGTCCCCGCACCGGGCTAATGTGTGCTGGGTACGGCGCGGACGGCCGCGCACAGTCTGACCGTCGGAGGGACAAAGCCGTGGAGGTCAAGATCGGCGTGCAGTACGCGCCCCGCGAGATCGTGCTGGAGAGCGGCCAGAGCGCCGAGGAAATCGAGCACGCGGTGTCCGAGGCGCTGACCGGCAAGTCGCCGCTGCTGAGCCTCGTGGACGACCACGGCCGCAAGGTCCTGGTTCCGGCCGACCGCCTCGCGTACGTCGAGCTCGGTGAGCCGACCGCACGCAAGGTGGGTTTCAGCGCCCTGTAGTACCGCGCCCTCAAGGACGCAACGCACAAGTACGGCCCGGTGACAACAACCACCGGGCCGTACTTGTGCGTTGCGGTACGAGCTGACGGCGGTACGAGGCGACAGCCGTACGAGATGACAGTCGTACGGGATGAAGTGGTGGACGCCCGATCATGGAGGGTTGTTTTCCGACCGCCCGGGGTAGACCGGCTAGGACCGATTTGCACCTGGCCGCGAGGGAGGGCACCTCCGTGATTCTGGAAGCACTTGGCTCCACCTTGCTGGGCCTCGCCCTGGCGCTGGCCACGGCACACCGACTGGGCCACCGGCTGCCCGCGCGCAGCCTCGTCCTGGCGACGGGCCCGGTGGGCGCTCTCGTCGGCGCCTTCATCACCCACATGGCGCTCGGTCCCGGCCACGTCGTCGCGACGCTCCTGGGAGCGGTCGCCGTATCGGTGGCCCTGCTCTCGCTGCTGCTCCGCCCCACCGGCGGCAGACTGCGCCGCTCGGCGACGGCCTGATCGCCGCCAGACCGGGCGGTGCGCCGCCGCCACATGCCCGCGGCGGCGCGTCCGGCGGCTAGGCCGCCAGGCCCAGCGCCGCCATCCGCTTCGTGTGCGCCTCGGTGATGCGCGAGAACATGCGGCCGACCTCGGCGAGGTCGAAGCCGTCGGCCACGCCGCCGACCAGCATCGTCGACAGGGCGTCCCGGTCGGCGACGACCCGCTGCGACTGCGAGAGTGCCTCGCCCATCAGACGGCGCGCCCAGAGCGCCAGCCGCCCGCCGAGGCGCGGATCCGCGTCGATCGCGGCCCGCACCTTCTCCACGGCGAAGCTCGCGTGGCCGGTGTCGTCGAGGACGGCGAGGACGAGTTCACGCGTATCGGCGTCGAGCCGTGCCGCCACCTCGCGGTAGAAGTCACTGGCGATCGAGTCACCCACGTACGCCTTGACCAGGCCCTCCAGCCAGTCCGAAGGCGCCGTCTGGCGGTGGAAGCCGTCGAGCGCGGCGACGAAGGGCTCCATGGCCTCCGTCGGCTCCGCGCCGATCTCCGAGAGCCGGTTCCGCAACTGCTCGAAGTGGTGGAACTCCGCCGACGCCATCTTCGCCAGCTCCGCCTTGTCGCCGAGCGTCGGCGCGAGCTTCGCGTCCTCCGCGAGCCGCTCGAACGCCGCGAGCTCTCCGTAGGCGAGCGCGCCGAGCAGATCCACGACCGCGGCGCGGTAGTGCGGCTCGGCGGAGGCTTTCGTCCAGTCCTGGGCGGCTACCCCGGTGGGTTCGGCGGCGGATTCAGCGGCGGTGTCAGGCGTCTCCATGATGCGCACAATAGCCCGCTTGCGGTACCTCGTAAGGACCTGGCCAGCGACTGCGACCGCGAGCATGCGCCGACCGCGACCGCGAACATGCGCCAACTGTGACCGTGACCATGTGACGAATTCGCCGGACACGCATGCGAGATTCCGGGGTACAGTGGTAATGCGCCCGCTGGAGACTCGGCGGGCCTACGAATGAGGATGCCCGGTCGGTGGCCCGATCGGCTCCGACCCGACAGCCCTCCGGGCGGTCCGCGCGGATGCGGACGGCATGAGGAGGGAACCTCAGCGGTAAGAGCGCTCGAGCGCCGGCAGTGGTCCCGCGCCCCCGGCCCGCCCGACAAGCGGCCCCGGCGGTAGTGGCACGGTCACGACCCCCAGCGTTCGCCTCACGCCGCGTCTCACAGAAGAGGCATAGCCCTGACTACGACTTTCCGAGATCTCGGGATTCTTCCCGAGACGGCCGAGGCGCTGGAAGCCGTCGGCATCATCAGTCCCTTTCCCATCCAGGAGATGACCCTCCCCGTCGCCCTCTCGGGCTCGGACGTCATCGGCCAGGCCAAGACCGGCACCGGCAAGACGCTCGGCTTCGGGCTCCCGCTCCTCGAGCGCGTGATCGTCCCCGCCGACGTCGAGGCCGGCCGCGCCACGCCCGAGCAGCTCACCGAGGCGCCGCAGGCCCTCATCGTCGTCCCCACCCGCGAGCTCTGCCAGCAGGTGACGAACGACCTGCTGACCGCGGGCAAGGCGCGCAACGTCCGCGTCCTCGCCATATACGGCGGCCGTGCGTACGAGCCGCAGGTCGAGGCCCTCAAGAAGGGCATCGACATCGTCGTCGGCACGCCGGGTCGTCTCCTCGACCTCGCAGGCCAGCGCAAGCTCGACCTCAAGCAGATCAAGTGCCTGGTCCTCGACGAGGCCGACGAGATGCTCGACCTGGGCTTCCTGCCCGACGTCGAGAAGATCATCAACATGCTTCCGGCGAAGCGCCAGACGATGCTGTTCTCGGCGACCATGCCGGGCGCCGTCATCGGCCTCGCCCGTCGCTACATGTCGCAGCCCACGCACATCCGCGCCACCGCGCCGGACGACGAGGGCCAGACCGTCGCGAACACGAAGCAGCACGTGTACCGCGCGCACAACATGGACAAGCCCGAGATGGTCTCGCGCATCCTCCAGGCCGAGGGCCGCGGACTAGCGATGATCTTCTGCCGTACGAAGCGGACCGCCGCGGACATCGCCGAGCAGCTCGAGAAGCGTGGCTTCGCCTCGGGCGCCGTCCACGGCGACCTCGGCCAGGGCGCGCGTGAGCAGGCGCTGCGGGCGTTCCGCAACGGCAAGGTGGACGTGCTGGTCTGCACGGACGTCGCCGCGCGCGGCATCGACGTCGGTGGCGTCACGCACGTCATCAACTACCAGTCCCCCGAGGACGAGAAGACCTACCTGCACCGCATCGGCCGCACCGGCCGCGCGGGCGCCAAGGGCATCGCGATCACGCTGGTCGACTGGGACGACATCCCGCGCTGGCAGCTGATCAACAAGGCGCTCGACCTGGGCCTCAGCGACCCGGTCGAGACCTACTCCAGCTCCCCTCACCTCTACGAGGAGCTGAACATCCCGGTGGGCACCAAGGGTGTCCTGCCGCGCGTCGAGCGGACCCGTGCGGGTCTGCGCGCCGAGGAGATCGAAGACCTCGGCGAGACGGGTGGACGTGGCCGGGGCAGCGGCCGGAGCAAGGACCGCGGCCGTCCGGCCGCGGCAGCCGCCCCGGCCCCCGAGCAGGAGCGTCCCGCGCGTACGCCGCGGCGCCGCCGCCGCACCCGGGCCGGCAGCCCGCTGGACACCCCGGCGGTGCCGGTGACCACGGAGGCCCCCCGAGCGGCGGCTCCCGCGGCGCCCACCGCCACGGAGCCGTCGGAGCCGCGCACCCCGCGGCGGCGTCGCCGGACGCGTGGGGCCGGCGGTGCGGAGGCGGTAGCCACCGAGGCGGTCGTCGAGACCGCGGCGACGGCGGTGGCCGAGGCCCCGGTCGAGACCTCGGTCGAAGCCCCGGCCGAAGCCCCGGTCGAGGAGAAGCCGAAGCGGCGGACCCGCAAGGCCGCCGAGCCGGTGACCGAGGCGGCCCCGGCCGAGGAGAAGCCCAAGCGGCGCACCCGCAAGGCCGCCGAGCCGGTGACCGAGGCGGCTCCCGCCGAGGAGAAGCCCAAGCGGCGCACCCGCAAGGCCGCCGAGCCCGTCGCCGAGGTGGAAGCTCCCGCCGAGGAGAAGCCCAAGCGGCGCACCCGCAAGGCCGCCGAGCCCGTCGCCGAGGTGGAAGCTCCCGCCGAGGAGAAGCCCAAGCGACGCACCCGCAAGGCCGCGGAGCCCGTGGCCGAGGCGGCTCCCGCCGAAGAGAAGCCCAAGCGACGCACCCGCAAGGCCGCGGAACCGGTGACCGAAGCGGAAGCTCCCGCCGAAGAGAAGCCGAAGCGACGCACCCGCAAGGCTGCCGAACCCGTCGCCGAGGCGGCCACGGCCGAAGAGAAGCCCAAGCGGAGGACCCGCAAGGCCGCGGAACCCGTCGCCGAGGCGGAGATTCCGGCGCAGTCGTCGGAGGAGCCGAAGCCGCGTCGCCGTACGCGGAAGGTGGCTGCCGCTCCGGAGCCGACGCCCGAGGCCGAGGCTACTGTCGCGGCCCCGCGTCGCCGTACGCGCAAGAAGGCAGAGCCCGTGGAGACCCCGGAGAGCTGATCTCCCCCTCCGCATCGTGAAGGCCCGCATCCACCCGGATGCGGGCCTTCCGCGTGCCCGGCGGATCCTCATCCCGCTCCCCCCCCGAGGCAGGCAGAGCCCCATGCGCCCAAGGCCCAGGGGCCGGCATTAGCCTCGGTGCCATGAGCCGTCCGCCCACCTTCACCCCGCCGCCCTGCGCGGCAGCCCGCACGCTCCACACCCCCCGCGGCGCCTTCGCCACCCTGGACGCCGTGCCCGCGGCGGGCTCCGAGGTACGCGGGACCGTTCTGCTGCTCCCCGGCTTCACCGGCAGCAAGGAGGACTTCATCGCCCTCCTGGAGCCCCTGACCGCCGCGGGCTACCGCGCCGTCACCGTGGACGGCCGCGGCCAGTACGAGACCGCGGGCCCCGCCGACGTAGCGGCGTACGCGCAGCACGAGCTGGCCCGCGACGTCCTCGCCCAGGCGGCGGCCCTGGACGCCCCGGCCCGGCCGCACCTCCTGGGCCACTCCCTGGGCGGCCAGATCGCCCGCGCGGCCGTGCTCCTCGCCCCGGAGACCTTCGCCTCGCTCACGCTGATGTCCTCGGGCCCCGCGGCGGTCGTCCCGGCCCAGCAGGCCCGCGCCAAGATGCTGGCGGACGCCCTCGCGGTGCTGTCGATGGAGGAGGTCTGGCAGGCGATGCGGGCCATGGAACCGCCGCCCCCGCAGGACGCCGACACCGGCGGCACCACGGCCGAGGGCGCGGACGACAGCGAGGCCCTGCGCGCCCGCTGGCTGCGGCACAACCCCGCCCAGCTCATCGCCACCGGCGGGCAGCTCGCCAGGGAGCCGGACCGCGTGGCGGAACTCGCCGCCGCGCCGCTGCCCAAGCACGTGGTCTCGGGCGAACGCGACGACACCTGGCCCCTACCGCTCCTGGACGACATGGCGGCCCGCCTGAGCGCACACCGCACGGTGATCAGGGGCGCCGAGCACTCCCCCAACACGGACCGCCCGCACGAGACGGCCGCGGCACTGACCGCCTTCTGGAACGGCTTGCCGTAGAGAGCCACGGGAGGGGGAGCCACCGAAGGGGGAACCACGGAAGGAGGGAGCCAGCCTCAGTACAGCGTCTGCAAGTGCTCCCAGAACCCGTCCCGCAACGACCTCCGCAGATCGGACTGCCCCCGAAGCGAATACTGCAGCAGCCGCTCCGCCTCCACGAGCAGTTCCTGGTCCACGGAGCCGGGCAGGTACGGGTGGCCCGGCAGCAGCCCGACCAGCGCGTCGCGCCCCCGCGCGGCAAGCCACTTCGCGGCGATCTGCGCGCCGACGAAACGGACGTCCTCGCGGGAGGGCCGCTGCGCGGTGGGCCCGGGCTCGTACGACGTGACGACGCGCCGGCTCACGTACGGCTTGAAGAAGTCGAGGTCGAACGTCCGCTGGCTGTCGACCTCCCACAGCAGCGGCTCGGCCTGGTTGCGCCCCTCGGGTGCCTCGATGCCCCAGAGGTGGACGCGCGCGCCGTACCCCTGCGCGGCCTCGACCGCCGAGACCAGGTCCTCGTCGCCGCCGATGAGCGCGGCGTCGCTGATGGCACGGTGTCTGGCCAGTGACTCCAGGTCACTGCGGATGAGGGAGTCGACGCCCTTCTGCTGGTTGTTGGCGTTGAGGTTGCCGAGCCTGACCTTGACGTCGGGGAGCTCCGCGATCGACTGCTGTTCGGTGGTGTGGATGCGACGCCTGGCCCCGTCGTACCAGTAGACCCGCAACAGCCTGCTGTCGGCGAAGATCGTGCGGGCCTTGTCGATGAGCGCCTCGATGAGCCCCTCGGCGTCGAGGTCGAAGGCCCGCCGGTCCTCCGTACCGGTGGCGAGCCGGCCCGTGGCCGCGTACAGATACCCGGCGTCGACGAAGATCGCGTGCGTGGACGGGGTCTTCGCCACCTCGGCGAGCATGCGCTCAAGCAGTCCGTTGGTGCGCTCCAGCTGAGCGCTGATGTCAGCGGCGCTGTGGCGGTAGTCGGCTGCGTTGTGGTCGGCGTCGTTCATAGAAGGCCCAGTCTCCCGCTGGTCACACAGCGAACACAACCGGTGCCGCTACTCGCAGGTAATTAGGTACTCGAAAAATTTCCTTAGCGTAGGGAATGTTTGCAGGGGGCAACTCGTTTTACCCATCAGGAACGCGGGGCACAGTAGCTCCGCAACCCACACTTAACGGACAGGCAATGGCCTGGCCATCTCTAGTAGTTCTCCTTCAGGAGGATGACCAGACGAAGGGAGAAGCCCATGCGCTTCGAAATCATGCGACTCGACGACGTCGACGGTAACGCCGTGGACAGCACCGTCGTAGACGCCGCCTCCGTCAACCGGATCGTGCAGCAGGCCGCAGCAGTCGGCCAGCGCATATACATCCGGCCGGCCGAATCCTCGGCCTCGTAACGCAGACGACGCAGCAGACGACGAAGGGCCCCGTACGAAACCGTACGGGGCCCTTCCTGCGTCCACGGCATTCGGGCATCCATGGCGTTCGCGCATCCATGGCCTTCGCGCCCAGGCGGCCGTCTCAGCCGCCGTTGATCACCTGCGTGACGCCGTTGATGATCTGCTGCACTGCGATGGCGGAGAGCATCATGCCGGCGAGCCGCGTCACGAGGACGACGCCGCCGTCCTTGATGACCCGGATGATCAGCAGCGAGTACCGCATCACCAGCCAGAGCACCACGTGCATCGCCACGATCGCCGACCAGACGGAGACCTGCGTGCCGATGCTGTCGGCGTCCTGGACGGCCAGGATGACCGACACGATGGCGCCGGGACCGGCGAGCAGCGGCATGCCGAGCGGGACGAGGGCGACGTTGACGTCCTTGGTCTGCTTCGGCTCGTCCGTCTTGCCGGTGAGCAGGTCGAGCGCGATGAGCAGCAGCAGGAGACCGCCCGCGATCATCAGCGCGGGGACGGAGACGTGCAGGTAGTCCAGGATCTGGTGGCCCACGAGGCCGAACACCGAGATCACGCCGAAGGCGACGCAGACGGCCTGGAAGGCCATCCGCTGCTGCACCTTGGCGGGCCGTCCCGAGGTCAGGCCGAGGAAGATCGGGGTGATTCCCGGCGGGTCCATGATCACGAACAGGGTGAGGAAGAGGGAGCCGAATACGGCGACGTCGAACACAGTGATGCCTTGCAGAGAGTCGTAGCAGGTCGTACGGAGGGGCCGCGCCGACCGGCGCCGGGCGCGGGGCACGGTGGCCGCCGCCGCGGGAACAGTGGGACGCGGAGAGAAGGTGAGGGGGGAGAGAGGGAGAGCGGTCTTACGCGGCCGGGCTTCCGCCCGCGCCCGGGACGGGGAAGGCGCCCGTGGCCCGGCGGGTGATCTCGCCGTAGACCTCGGGGTCGGTGGTGAACTCCCCGAGCACGCACGTCTTGCGGCTGCCGTGGTAGTCGCTGGAGCCGGTGGCCAGCAGGCCGAGGTCCGCCGCGAGGCCGCGCAGACCGGCCCTGGTCTCGGGAGCGTGGTCCATGTGGTCGGTCTCGATGCCGTCGAGACCCGCCGCCGCCAGCTCGGCGATGGCGGCCTCGGGCACGACCTGGCCGCGCTTGACTGCGGCGGGGTGCGCGAAGACGGTGACACCGCCGGCCGCCTTGACCAGGCGGATGGCGTCGAAGGGGTCGAGCTCGTGCTTGTCGGCGTAGGCACGGCCACCATCGGCGAGCCACTGCGGGGTGAAGGCGTCCGAGACGGTCGGCACGACGCCCAGTTCGACGAGGGCCTCGGCTATGTGCGGGCGGCCGACCGAGCCGTCCCCCGCGATGCGCGCCACCTGCTCCCAGGTCACGTCCACGCCCAGCTCACGGAGCTTGCCGATCATCGTCTTGGCGCGCGGCACGCGGTCGTCGCGGACCAGCTCGCGCTCGCGGGCGAGCTCCGGCTCCTCGGGGTCGAAGAGGTACGCCAGCATGTGCAGGCCCACGCCGTCGAGACGGCAGGAGAGTTCCGCGCCGGTGACGAGGCTCAGCCGCGCCGGCCCCGGCAGCTCGCGCACGGCGGCGATCGCCTCCGCGTAGCCCCGCGTGGTGTCGTGGTCGGTCAGCGCGACGACGTCGAGACCCGCGGCGGCGGCGTTGCGCACCAGCTCGGCGGGGGTGTCCGTGCCGTCCGACGCGGTGGAGTGAGTGTGCAGATCGATGCGCACGATGCTGACTCCAGGCTCTGACGGGGCGGACGGCGGGGACGCTCAAGGATAACGGGACGCGAACACTCCCCCGCCCGCCCCCGCCGAGGCGTCCCTCACGGCGGTCCCAGCACCTTCCGGCGCCGCAAGCGCAAGCCCCCCAGGCACCGCAAGCACCCCAGGCACCGCGAAGCCCTCCCGCCGTCTCAAGTCCTGTGCCGTCAAGGCATGAGCAGACGCGGTGACAGTGCCCCGCAGGGCAGGAGGTCCACCTCGGCGCCCGCGTCCCGCAGATCCGTGAGGACCAGCTCGTCGTACATCAGGAGTCCCGACTGCTCGGGCCAGGCGATGGCCCACAGCCACAGGCCGCGCGCCTCGCCCGCGAAGACGGCGCGGTCGTCCGGCGTCCCCGACACGTGCCACAGCGCCGTGGGGCGCCCCGCGGCGAGCACCTTGGCCTGCGGCGGTTTGTCGACGTTCATATAGGGCCCGGGATCGGGTCCATCGACGCCCGCGTACCGCGCGCCGAGGCCGACGCCCAGTTCCTCGGCGACGAGCACCAGCTCACCGACGCCACCGAGCGGGGCGGGTCCCGAGCAGGCCACCGCGGTCGCCCTGCCGCCGCCCCTGTCATCTCCCGCGCAGGCCACGCCCGTGAACAGCCAGCCGACCGGCAACGGCCACGGCATCCACACCGGGACCTGGGTCCGGTGCACCACGACCTGGACCGCCTCCACGCTGGGTGGGATCACGGGCTGGACCGGATGCACGGTGCCGTGCGCATCGCACTGCCAGGAGTCGGCAAAGAGACCGGGAGCCCTGACCCGGCCACCACACTTCGGGCAACTGGGTTCGCCCCTCATGTTGCTCAACGGTCCTCCCCGGTCGTCGCCCCGTCAAGGACGATCACCCGTCCGGTGGCCCTGTCACCGGGGAAAACTAGGTGTAGCTTGCACTCATTAGCCTTGCTAACTTAATATGTGTATACGTCAACGATATTTATCGACCGTATCGACCGTATCGACCGCTGTGGAAGCAGCGAAGGAGCGGCTGTATGAACAGCAGCACAGGGGGTCCCGCGGAAGGGGACCCGTTCGACGTCGGGGCGGGCAGCATCCTGCGCCAGCCGAAGGCCGTGTGGGCCACGGCCGGCGCGTCCGTCGTCGCCTTCATGGGCATCGGGCTCGTCGACCCGATCCTGCCCTCCATCGCCGAGGGCCTGGACGCGAGCGCGAGCCAGGTCTCCCTCCTGTTCACCTCGTACTTCCTGATCACCGCCATCGCGATGCTGGTGACCGGCTTCGTCTCCAGCCGCATCGGCGGCAAGAAGACCCTGCTCCTCGGCCTCGCACTCGTCGTGGTCTTCGCCGCCCTCTCCGGAACCTCCGGCTCGGTGGGCGAACTCGTCGGGTTCCGGGCCGGCTGGGGGCTCGGCAACGCGCTCTTCGTCTCGACCGCCCTCGCCGTCATCGTCGGCGCGGCGGCGGGCGGCAGCGCCGCCGCGATCCTGCTGTACGAGTCCGCGCTCGGGCTCGGCATGGCCTGCGGGCCGCTGGTCGGCGCGCTGCTCGGCGACGCGAGCTGGCGCTACCCGTTCTTCGGCACCGCCGCGCTGATGGCGATCGGCTTCCTCTGCATCACGGCGTTCCTCAAGGAACAGCCGCGGCCCGCGAGGAAGACCTCGCTGCTCGACCCGATCAAGGCGCTCGGCCACGGCGGACTGGCCTCCGCGGCGGCATCGGCGTTCTTCTACAACTACACGTTCTTCACGGTGCTGGCCTTCACGCCGTTCGTGCTGAACATGACCCCGTACAAGTCAGGCGCGGTCTTCTTCGCCTGGGGCCTGCTGCTCGCGGTCTTCTCCGTGCTGGTCGCGCCGCGCCTCCAGAAGCGGTTCGGGTCGCTGAAGGTGCTCGGCGGTTCACTGGTGCTGCTCGCCGTGGACGTACTCGTGCTCGGCTACGGCGATCACACCACGGCCATCGTCTGCACGATCCTGTCCGGCGCGTTCATCGGCGTGAACAACACCGTCTACACCGAGCTCGCCCTCGGCGTCTCGGACGCGCCCCGCCCCGTGGCGAGCGCCGGCTACAACTTCGTGCGCTGGTTCGCGGCGGCCGCCGCGCCGTTCTTCGCGCCGAAGATCGAGGAGTGGAGCGACATCCACATCCCGTTCGTGGTCGCGGCCGTCACGGCGGTGCTCGGCGCGGGCGTGGTCTGGGTGCGCCGCGACTCGCTCACCGGCGAGGCCGAGGAACTGGAGCCGAAGCACGCCACCGAGGACGGCGTCGGCGTCTTCGCCAACTGACCCGTCCGACTGGTCCGTCCGACTGACCCGTCCGACTGGTCCGTCCAACTGGCCCGTCCGACTGGCCCGTCCAACTGTTCCGTCCCCCAGGGGACTTCAGTCCAGCGGCACGGACTTGCGCAGCGGATCGCGCAGGTCCGTTCCGCTGTTCAGCCAGCGCTCCCGCAGGGCCGCCGCACCGTGCACCCGCTTCCACGCCGCCTCGTTCGCCGTCATGGGCAGCAGCGGCAGGAACCGTACGGGCTCCATGGGTTCGTCGAGGTCCAGGTCCTCCACCAGACCCCCCGGCTCCGCGACGAGCACCGAGGTGAACGGCGCGCCCGGCCACAGCGGTTCCCCCACGTCCAGCGAGGCGCCGGGCACCACGACGAGGCCCTCCACCTGCGGCGACGCGGCGAGCACCGCGAGCGGGCGCAGCACCTTGTCCGTGTCGGCGAGACCACCGCGTACGGAGAGCACCAGCTCGGCGCGCGGGCCCTTGACGGGGTCGGCGAGCGCGGCGGTCGGGTCGGCCATCGGCTGGGCGGACATGCCGAGCGTGGCGTATCGCACCACGTCCCCGTCCGTGAACCGCAGCACTTCGACGCGGTCGGTGCCGAGGAAGGTCACCGCGGCGCGCGCGTCGGGTTCTCCGAGGCCGGTGCGGAGACGGGCCTCGACCAGCGCAAGAACATCTGCCATGACGCGAGCATAGAACTCGTCAGTGAAGGGCAAAGCGGGGGCTTGACACTTCAGTCGGCTGATAGTGTTGGCAGCTGGCTCAGGGCAGCACGCAGAAGCGTCGCTTTCAAGCCCTGCAGACAGACACTGACTTTGCGCCACGGGCGCAGAGGGCGCATGGGACTTCCCTTACGGGGGACCGGCCGGAGGAGGTGGGGCTGCAATGGAACGAAGTCGACCGTGCAGTACCACCCGCTCTTCCGCCCGGTGATCCACGCAGCCCGGTAGCTGCGCAAGCACACTCACCACGCACCACCGCATGCACTGTTCATGCCGTGTGCGACGGAAGAGCACTTCGTTTCACCTGATCTGTCTGAGTTATCTGATCTGTGTCAGTAGCGAAGCTGCCACCGCGACGGTGCGGTGCTCCCCGCTTTGCGGACGTGCCAAACATTCTCACCGCAGGACGTCCCCATTCCGGGTAGTTCCAACCGTTGCAGGCGGCCTCCGTCGAAGGAGCCTGCCCATGTCGATGATCCGCGACCTTCGTGCCGTCGTCCGCCCCTCGCTGCGCAAGGAGGACGGCCACTACTCCTCCTCGTACGACTCCTACGACGCGACCCGCGAGGCCGCGTCGGCCGTCGTCGACTGCGCCGTCTACCGCGACGGCCGGCGCGTGGAGTCCGCCGACACCCTCACGCCGCACGAGGCGATGCTCCAGGTCCGCCGCGAGGGCGGCTTCGCCTGGATCGGCCTGCACGAGCCGACCGAGGCCGAATTCGGCGGTATCGCCGCCGAGTTCGGGCTGCACCCACTGGCCGTCGAGGACGCCGTGCACGCCCACCAGCGGCCCAAGCTGGAGCGGTACGACGACACGCTCTTCACCGTCTTCAAGACCATCCACTACGTCGACCACGCCGAGCTCACGGCCACCAGCGAGATCGTGGAGACCGGCGAGGTGATGTGCTTCACCGGACGGGATTTCTTCATCACCGTCCGGCACGGCGGCCACGGCTCGCTGCGCGCCCTGCGGCGCCGCCTCCAGGAGGACCCCGAGCTGCTCGCCAAGGGCCCCTCCTCGGTCCTGCACACCATCGCCGACCACGTCGTCGACGGCTACATCGCGGTCGCCGACGCGATGCAGGACGACATCGACGAGGTGGAGACCGAGGTGTTCTCCGCCCCGAGCAAGGGCAAGGGCTCCGCGCGCGGCGTCGACGCCGGGCGGATCTACCAGCTCAAGCGCGAGGTCCTGGAGTTCAAGCGGGCCGTCTCGCCGCTCCTGCGGCCGATGCTGCTGCTCAGTGAGCGGCCCATGCGGCTCGTCGATCCCGACATCCAGAAGTACTTCCGTGACGTCGCCGACCACCTCACGCGCGTCCAGGAGCAGGTCGTCGGCTTCGACGAGCTGCTCAACTCGATCCTCCAGGCCAACCTCGCGCAGGCCGCCGTCGCGCAGAACGAGGACATGCGCAAGATCACCTCGTGGGCGGCGATCATCGCCGTGCCGACGGCCGTCTGCGGGGTGTACGGCATGAACTTCGATCACATGCCGGAGCTGCACTGGCGGTTCGGCTACCCGATGGTCCTCGCCCTCATCGGCGCCGCCTGTTACACGATCCACCGGACCCTGAAGCGCAACGGCTGGCTCTGAGCGCCAGTCGATAGGCTGCCGCCATGACTGCTGACCCGTTGCTCGGCCGCGCCCTCGTCGAGGAGGCCACCAAGAAGTCCGGCCTCATCTGGGTGCGGGGGGAGGGATCACCCGCGCGGGCGCTGTGGCACGTCTGGCACGAGGGCGCCGCGCACCTCGTCGGCGACGGCCCCGGCGAGCAGCCGCTGCCGGGGCTCGTCGACGGGGGCTCCGCCGAAGTGACCGTACGCAGCAAGGACAAGGGCGGGCGTGTCGTCGCCTGGACGGCCGAGGTCCGCGAGCTCCCGCCCCGCTCCGAGGAGTGGGAGGCGGCTGTCGCCGAGCTGAAGGGCAAGCGGCTCAACGCGCCGGACGCGGAGCGGATGACCGAGCGGTGGGCGCAGGAGTGCAGGGTCGTGCGACTGGCGCTCAGCGGTGTCGTCCCCGGGCTGCCCGACGGGTCCCTCGCGGCTGCGCCCCTGCCCAGCGTGGCGACCACGCGGTTGCCTGCGCCGGTGGCCCTGCCGCGGCTGCTTCTCAAGCGGCGGCGGGGCTAGGTCCTCTTCGGCCGCGGGTGCGTCGTGGTCGCTCGCGCAGTTCCCCGCGCCCCTTACGGGGCGCCCCGCTTCTACGACGTAGGCAGTTGCTTCCCGTAGTCGACCATCTCGGTCTTCTCCGGCTCCTGGAGGGGGAAATCCTTGTTCCACTCCGTGAGTTCCAGCGTGCCCGCGTGGCCGCCGCGCTCCAGGCGCAGCGGGTAGGGCTTGCCGTCCAGGGCGACGCTGAGCGTGCCGCCCGCGCCCTTGTCGCCGGTGATCTTGATGGTGCGTGTGGCGCCCGTCTTGCCGCGGTCGCCCTTGGCCAGCTCGCCGTGGAGCGTGAGCATGCCCGCGAGGAGCACGTCCTTGTCGGTGAAGCCGCTGAGCTGCTGATAGGCCGGATCGCCCTTCGGCACCTTCACGTACTTGCCGTCCAGCTTGGCCGCCGCGGCCTCGTCCGCGCCCTGAGACTGCTTGCCGTCGTCCTGGTGCGTCCAGAACCGCGTGTCGGCCTTCAGGAAGAGCTGCTCGTCCACGCGGAGCAACTGGAACGTCTGCCCCTTGGAGGTGACGGAACCGGTGCCTCCGTCGCCCTTGAGGCGCATGTCGAGGGAGTACGTGTGCCCCTTGCTCACCACGGTGCCGGAGAGCCGTACCCCCGACGCCGCCTCCGCGACCTTGCCGGCCTTGCTCTGGATCTTGGTGGCCGGGAGCTTGCCGATGCCGTTCGTGCCCGCGTCCGGGTCCACGTCGCTGCCGCACCCGGTCAGACTCGTGGCGCCCACGACCACGCCGGCGCACACCGCGCCCACGAACGCTGCCCTGCGGGCTCGGCTGGCCAGGGGAAGTGCGGTCACAGGTGGCGCTGCCTCTCGTACGGACGGCCTACGGCTTCGGCAGTACGGCAGCGTACCCGTGCCGGGGGAGCGACTCGGCGGCAGTCCGTACGGACCCTCCGCCGGGGCGTGTCCGACCGGGACGGGCTAGCCTGAAGCCCGTATTGCCGGACGAAACACCGTGAAACCACAGCAGGAAGGGGCGCACGTATGGCGGCAGGCGCCCCCCGGGTCTTCGTGTCCCACCTCTCCGGCATCTCCGCCTTCGACCCCAACGGCGACCAGGTCGGCCGCGTCCGCGACCTCGTGGCGATGCTCCGGGTGGGCCGCAAGCCCCCGCGGCTGCTGGGTCTCGTCGTCGAGCTGACGACCCGGCGCCACATCTTCCTGCCCATGACGCGCGTCACCGGCATCGAGTCGGGCCAGGTCATCACCACCGGCGTGCTCAACGTACGGCGCTTCGAGCAGCGGCCCACCGAGCGGCTCGTCATCGGCGAGATGCTCGACCGCCGGGTCCGCCTCGTCGAGACCGACGAGGAGGTGACCGTCCTCGACGTGTCGGTCCAGCAGCTTCCGGCCCGCCGCGACTGGGAGATCGACCGGGTCTTCGTACGCAAGGGCAAGGGCGGCACCTTCCGGCGCAAGGGCGAGACCCTCACCGTCGAATGGGCCGCCGTGGACGGCTTCTCCCTGGAGGAGCACGGGCAGGGCGCCGAGAACCTCCTGGCCACCTTCGAACAGCTGCGTCCGGCCGACCTCGCCAACATCCTGCACCACCTGTCCCCCAAGCGCCGCGCCGAAGTGGCCGCCGCGCTCGACGACGACCGGCTCGCCGACGTCCTGGAAGAGCTGCCCGAGGACGACCAGATCGAGATCCTCGGCAAGCTCCAGGAGGAGCGCGCCGCCGACGTCCTGGAGGCCATGGACCCCGACGACGCCGCCGACCTCCTCGCCGAACTGCCCGAGGAGGACAAGGAGCGCCTGCTCGCCCTGATGCAGCCGGCCGACGCCGCCGACGTGCGCCGCCTCATGGCCTACGAGGAGCGCACGGCCGGCGGTCTGATGACGACCGAGCCGATCGTGCTCCGCCCGGACGCGACGGTCGCCGACGCCCTGGCACGCGTCCGCATGGAGGACCTCTCGCCCGCGCTCGCCGCCCAGGTCTACGTCTGCCGTCCGCCCGACGAGACGCCGACCGGCAAGTACCTGGGCACCGTGCACTTCCAGCGGCTGCTCCGCGATCCCCCGTACACGCTCGTCGGGTCGATCATCGACGACGACCTGCAGCCCCTGGCGCCGGGCGCCACCCTGCCCACCGTCGCCGGGTTCTTCGCGGCGTACGACATGGTGGCGGCGCCCGTCGTCGACGAGGGCGGCGCGCTCCTCGGGGCGGTCACGGTCGACGACGTACTGGACCACATGCTGCCCGACGACTGGCGTGAGACGGAGTTCCATCTGGAGGAGGAGGCGGCGGACCATGGTGGCGGCTGACCGGGAGCGCGAGAACCGCGCCGAGACGCGGACCTCACGGTTCCGTCTCGACCAGCCGCGCACCCCGCGCCCCAAGCTGCTGCCGGACTACGACCCGGAGGCGTTCGGGCGGCTCTCGGAGCGGATCGCGCGCTTCCTGGGCACCGGCAGGTTCATCGTCTGGATGACGGTCGTCATCATCCTGTGGGTGGTGTGGAACATCGCGGCCCCCGACCACCTGCGCTTCGACCAGTACCCGTTCATCTTCCTGACGTTGATGCTCTCGCTCCAGGCGTCGTACGCGGCCCCGCTGATCCTCCTCGCGCAGAACCGCCAGGACGACCGCGACCGCGTCAACCTCGAACAGGACCGCAAACAGAACGAGCGGTCCATCGCGGACACCGAATACCTCACCCGCGAGATCGCCTCGCTGCGGATGGGCCTCGGTGAAGTCGCGACCCGCGACTGGATCCGCTCCGAGCTCCAGGATCTGGTCAAGGAGCTGGAGGAGCAGCGGCTCGCGCAGCACCTGGACGGCCGGACGGAGAGCCGCGTGGTGTTCCCGTCGGAGGGCGGACGCGGACGTGACGCAGACGACCGCTGACCGCCCTTCCCCGCCGGGGGTTACCGCGCCGTACTATCAATTGCATGGCTACGGAAGACGCGGTGCGTGAAGCACTGGCGACGGTGAACGACCCCGAGATCCACCGACCCATCACCGAGCTGGGGATGGTCAAATCGGTTGACATCTCCGCTGACGGGGCGGTGGCCGTCACCGTGTACCTGACGGTCTCCGGCTGCCCGATGCGCGAGACGATCACCAACAACGTGACGGACGCGGTCGCCGCCGTCGAGGGCGTCACGCGGGTGGACGTCACGCTCGACGTGATGAGCGACGAGCAGCGCAAGGAGCTGGCGTCCGCGCTGCGCGGCGGCACCGCCGAGCGCGAGGTGCCCTTCGCCAAGCCCGGCTCGCTGACCCGTGTCTACGCCGTCGCGTCCGGCAAGGGCGGCGTCGGCAAGTCCTCGGTCACGGTGAACCTCGCGGCCGCGATGGCCGCCGACGGCCTCAAGGTCGGCGTCGTGGACGCGGACATCTACGGCCACTCCGTGCCGCGCATGCTGGGCGCCGACGGCAAGCCGACCCAGGTCGAGAACATGATCATGCCGCCGTCGGCGCACGGCGTGAAGGTCATCTCCATCGGCATGTTCACCCCCGGCAACGCGCCGGTCGTCTGGCGCGGCCCGATGCTGCACCGCGCCCTCCAGCAGTTCCTCGCCGATGTCTACTGGGGTGACCTGGACGTCCTGCTCCTCGACCTGCCGCCGGGCACGGGCGACATCGCGATCTCCGTGGCGCAGCTCGTCCCGAACGCCGAGATCCTCGTCGTCACGACGCCTCAGCAGGCGGCGGCCGAGGTCGCCGAGCGGGCCGGCTCCATCGCCGTACAGACCCACCAGAAGATCGTGGGCGTGGTGGAGAACATGTCGGGGATGCCCTGTCCGCACTGCGACGAGATGGTCGACGTGTTCGGCTCGGGCGGCGGCCAGCGGGTCGCCGAGGGCCTCACGAGGACGACGGGCGCCACCGTGCCGGTCCTCGGCTCCATCCCGATCGACGTCCGTCTCCGCGAGGGCGGCGACGAGGGCAAGCCGGTCGTCCTGACCGACCCGGACTCCGCCGCGGGCGCGGCCCTGCGCTCCATCGCCGACAAGCTGAGCGGCCGCCAGCGCGGCCTGTCGGGCATGTCGCTGGGAATCACGCCGCGCAACAAGTTCTAGATGCCCTGCACGTTCTGGATGCCCTGAGTGGGGCGCCCGGAGGGCGCCCCACGAAAGGCCGGCTCCTCGTCGCCGCCTAGGCGTACGCGCCGATGTCCTTGATCACGGAGAAGCCGAGGCCGTACGGGCTCATGCCGCGCCCGTACGCGCCGAGGTGCACGCCCTCCTCCGTGGAGCCCGCGAGCACCCATCCGTACTCGGACTCGCGGTAGTGGAAGGGCGTGGGGACGCCGTCCACCGGCAGGGAGAGCGACGACCAGTCCGCGCCCTCCAGATCGTCCGCGAGGACCCACGCCGTCTCGGTCTGCTGGTCGAGCCAGTCGTCACGCAGCGTGTGGTCCATCTGGCTCGGCCAGGTGTACGACAGCAGGCCGACCCCGGCGAGCCAGGCCGCCGACGAGACCGACGTGGCCTCCAGGACGCCGCCGTCGGCGGTGCGCCGCACCGGGTTGGCCGCGACGGTCACCACGACCGCGAAGCGCTCGTTGTCGCTGTTGCCGATGGTTCCCTCACCGCGGACCGACGGCTCCTCGCCGTGGCCGATCGAACCATGCTCCACCGCGCCGTCCGCCGTCGCGCCGACCTGCATCAGCCAGCGCGGTCCCGTGAAGGCCTCGTCGAGGCCGTACCAGGGAAAGGGCGCCAGCAGGTAGCCGTCGACCGTACGCCGGGCGGAGGACACCGCTTGTACGGCGCCGTCCCCGGCCGCCGCCTTTGTGCCCACCCGACCTGTCGTCTCCATGTACCCGGCCGCCTCCTCGCTCTCGTGGGTCCGGAGCGGCCCGCCCCCCTCGGACGTCCTCACGCCGGACAACAACAAGGCAGGATAGCCACACCGGTGGGCGGCGATGGTTCAGGCGAGGCCTCAGGTGGCGTCCGCGTCGAACGGCGGACGGTCGCCGGAGGCGGGGTTCGCGGGCTTCTTCTGCATGTCCACGCGGGTGCCGGAGGGTGAGGCGGCGGCCTCCGAGGAGGCCGAACCGGAGTCGGACGAGTCGCTGTCGCGGCCGTGCACGGCGTCCGCGACCTCGTTCATCTCCTTCTTCAGGTCGAAGCCGTTGCGGATTTCCTTGAGCCCGAGCTCGTCGTTGTCGAGCTGCTTGCGGATGAACTTCTTCGGGTTCAGGTCGTCGAACTCGAAGTCCTTGAACTCCGGGCCCAGCTCCTGCCGGATGTCCGCCTTCGCGCTGTCCGAGAACTCCCGGATCTTGCGGATCGTTCGGGAGACGTCCTGGATGACCTTCGGCAGCTTGTCGGGACCGAAGATGAGCACGGCGAGGACGACCAGCGCCACTATCTCGAGTGCGCCAATGTCATTGAACACCTTGAGCTCCTTGCGATGTCCTCAGGCCGCCACAGGTCGTCGTCCGAGGTCTGGACCGTGACCACGGTACCCGCCGCCCATGTCCGTCCGGTAGCCGCTGCACGACAACCCGGATCACACATGACCGGTCCTTTACGTCTTCGGTCCTTTACGTCTTTCGGTCGCTTACCTCTTTCGGTCGTTCCCCGACTGGTCGGTCATTCATCGGGTCAGTCCCCGTCGGCCGCGCCGAGGACCAGGGTCACCTCGCGGTCGCGGCCGTCGCGCTCGACCGTGAGGTCGAGGCGGTCCTTGGGCCGGTGCGCGCGGACCTTGACGATCAGTTCGTCGCTGGAGTGCACGGCACTGCCGTCCACCTCGGTGATGACGTCGCCCGGCTTGAGCCCTGCCTTCTCGCCGGGGCCGTTCTCGCTGACGGAGGGGCCGCCGTTCTGGCCCTTGTCCGCGATGCGGGCGCCGTCGCCGGTGAACTCGGTGTCGAGCGTGACCCCGATCACGGGGTGGGTCGCCCGGCCGAAGTTGATCAGCTCCTCGGCCACGCGCTTGCCCTGGTTGATGGGTATGGCGAAGCCGAGGCCGATGGAGCCCTCCTGGCCGCCGCCCTTCTCCGCACCGTCGCCGGCCGAGCGGATGGCGCTGTTGATACCGATGACGCGCGCCTTCGAGTCGACCAGCGGACCGCCCGAGTTGCCCGGGTTTATCGGCGCGTCGGTCTGTAGGGCGTCCACGTACGAGGTGTCGCTGCCGTCGCCCTTCTCGCCGCCCGCGGTGATGGGCCGCTCCTTGGCGCTGATGATCCCGGAGGTCACCGTGTTCGCCAGGTCGAAGGGGGCGCCGATCGCCACGACCGGGTCGCCGACCTGGACGTTCTCGGAGTTGCCGAGGCGCAGCGGCTTCAGGCCCCGGACGCCCGAGACCTTGACGACCGCCAGGTCGTAGCCGGAGTCGTGGCCGATGAGCTTCGCCTTGGCGGTCTCGCCGCCGCTGAAGGTCACCGATATCTCGCCGTCCGTGCCCGCGGGCTCGACGACGTGGTTGTTGGTGAGGATGTGGCCCTTGCCGTCGAGGACGAAGCCGGTGCCCGTGCCCTGCGCCGAGTCGCCGCGGACGTGCAGGGTGACCACGCCGGGCAGGGCCGCGGCGGCGATCCCGGCCACGCTGCCCTTGGGGCGGTCCTTGGACTCGGTGCCGGCCTGGTCGAGCTCGATGTCGCCGACGCCGCCGTTGCGCTCCACGTAGGCGCCGATCGCGCCGCCGATGCCGCCGGACACGAGGGTGATCACCATGATCCCGACGAGCAGCACCCGCCGCATCCGCTTGCGCTTCTTCTCCTCGGCCTCCGGGGTCGGCGCCCCGGTCTGCTGGAGCGGCGCGTTCCAGGGGTCGTACGGCTGACGGTGCGGGGTCTGCGGGGCCACGGCCTGCGAGTGCGCGACCTGCGGGGCCACGGCCTGCGGCGGCACTGGCTGCGGGGCGCCTTGGTAGGGCGGCGGGGCGGCTCCCTGCGGGGGCACGGGACCGGGCGTGCCATGCGCCGGCGTACCGCCGTGTACGGCCGCGGGGAGCGGGGTGCCGTGGCCCGGCGTCGCCATCGGGTGTTGTACGGGGGGTGCGGGCGCCCACGGGCCGGGCTCACCGTAGGGCGGCGTGCTGTACGGGTCCGGGTCGTGCAGGGGCTGTGCATACGGCTGCGGCTGCGGCTGCCCGGAAGGGCCCTGACCGCCGCTCGGTGGCTGCGGCTGCCCGGCCGGAGTCCGGCCGCTCGGTGGCTGTGGCTGTTGCTGCTCTGCCGGGGTCCGGGCGCTCGGCGGCTGCGCGTACGGCTGTTCGGCCGTGGGCGGCGTCGTCGGCGTCGAGGCCTGCGCCTGCGGCGATTGTGTGCCCTGCGCCGGGATGGCCGGGGCCTGGCCGGAAGGCTGCTCCGGGGTGCCCGGGGCGAGGCCCTGCTCCGGAGCGCCCGGCTGCGGCGGCTGATGGGCGGCCCCCGGCGTCTCCGGCCGGGGGCGGCTCCACCATTTCGCCTTCGTGGGCTTGCCCTCGTCCATGCTCTCCCCACAACTGGCCCGCAGCGCACGCCGATACGTATCCAACTCCGTGCCCGCCAAGTGCTCCTGGCAGGCACGGCCCACCGCGATTCAACCAGGTTCTGGTGCGTGAGCGCAGGGCACGTCGCGTCAGCGGAGCGTGGCCACGCCTCGCGAGGGTCCCGAATCCGGTATCGCCGAGGTGGTGTTCGACGGGTCGGCGCCCTCCGCCTGCACCGACCTGAGCGCCGGTGGCACCTCGATACCGGGCGGCGTCGCACCGCGGTGGCCGGGCTGCGGCGGCGTTATCAACGGGGAGACCGCGGCGGCGCCCGCCAGGAGCGGTGCCGTCACGGCATACGCCGACGCCCGTGAGCGCGGGGACTGCCCGGCAGCCCCCGGCAGCAGCGGACCCGTCACCTCGGTGGGCGCGACCGGCGCCGCCAGGGCACCGGGACGCTGGCCCTGCGCCGACAGCGGATTACCGGCCCCGCGGCGCCGCACGGAGTCGGATGCCGCGGAGGAGCCCGCGCCCTGGGGACGCTGCGGGGTGACGTTGCTGTTGGCCTTGGAGCCGCCGGCCCTGGTGTCGCTCGTGTCGATGGGGGCGCCCGCCGTGACCCCGCCGAGCGCGATGGCGGCCAGCGACACCGCACCGGCCGCGGCGAACGCGAAGCGGCGTCCGCGCCAGACCGAGCGGTCGCCCTCGTGCCGGGTGACGTCATGAATGCGGAAACCGCGCCCCTCGCCGGGCAGCACCGTCGCATGGGCACCCGAGGGGGCATACCCCACGAAGGACTCCGTGTTCACGCCGAAGAGCCCGGTCCTCGGCAGCCCGGTGGAGCTGGATCCGGTGGCGAAGCCCGCTCCGCCACCCGGGGGTCTGGGACCGTCGGGCGGCTCGACACCACCGGCGGGCAGGCCCTGGAGGCGGGCCAGGAAGCTCTCGCTGGGCGGTGGCGGCGCCGCCTGCGCGAAGACGTTCTTCAGGCGACGCTGCGCGTCGGCCTCGGTCTTGCACATCGGACACGTCGCCAGATGCGCGAGGACGCGCTCGCGCGCGTCATGTCCCAACTCACCGTCCACCAGGGCGGCGAGTCGGTCTCCCAGATGCTGCTCCGCGCCGGCCAGGGGCCGCTCGGCGGGATTCGCCCGTGATCCACTCACGCGGTCGCGCCCCCTCCTCCCAGCGCCACGGCTCCGGGAGCTCCCACTGCTTGCAGGGCAGGGGTGTCGCCATCGAGCGCACGGCGCTCCGCGCGAGCCTCGGGAGAGCGGTGCTTGAGGGCCTTGCGGAGCTGGGAACGGCCCCGGTGGATACGGCTGCGGACCGTGCCGAGCTTGACGCCGAGGGTCGCGGCGATCTCCTCGTACGACAATCCCTCGATGTCGCAGAGGACCACGGCGGCGCGGAACTCGGGCGCGAGGGTGTCGAGCGCCTGCTGGACGTCGGCGTCGAAGTGCGTGTCGTTGAACACCTGCTGCGGCGACGGCTCGCGGCTGGGGAGGCGCTCCGCGGCGTCGTCCCCGAGGGCGTCGAAGCGGATGCGCTGCTTGCGGCGCACCATGTCCAGGAAGAGGTTCGTGGTGATGCGGTGCAGCCAGCCCTCGAACGTGCCGGGGGTGTACGTCGACAGCGACCGGAAGACACGGACGAAGACCTCTTGGGTGAGGTCCTCGGCATCGTGCTGATTGCCGGTCAGGCGATACGCCAGGCGGTACACGCGGCCGCTGTGTGTGCTGACGATCTCCTCCCAGGTGGGCGGAGTCCACGCCTGCGATTCCGCGTCAGCGGCAAAGGTCGCGGTCTGAGCGGAGTCGTTGGCACGGATGCGGTCAGCGGTGTCGGTCACGGATTTCGGCTCACCCGCCAATCCGAGAAAGCGCCGAAGCACTCCTCCCCGATCCGCGGACGCAGCCGCACCTCCCCTGTCGGCTCTGGTGGTGTCCAGTGGAGCCACTACCATAACCACCTCGCCCGTTAGCTCCGGATAAGCGTTTTTACGTGAATTTGGTACGGGCTTCTCAGCGGTTGTCCTGCCGCTTCGACGCGCCCGCTTCAAGTCTTGATCCATCCGTGACCCCCGCTGTCCTCACACCCCCTCATAACGCCTGGCCTCATCTGCGGGTTCCCGGCACCAACGGATACAGTCACGGCCAGGCAACCACGGGGACAGGAGAGGGCCATTACCGGCAACCGGCAGACGAGCTGGGCGTTCGCCGACGCCTTTGTCGCCGAGGACGAGGCGCTGCACTGGGCCCGTGACCGGGCCCAGGAGACGGGGCTGCCCTCGGTGTCGCCCGGCACCGGCGCCGCGCTGCGGATGCTCGCCGCCACGGTTGACGCGAAAGCAGTGGCCGAAATCGGGACCGGGACCGGGGTGTCGGGCATCCACCTGCTGCACGGCATGCGGCCCGACGGGGTGCTCACCACGGTCGATCCCGAGCCGGAGCGGCAGCAGTTCGCCCGCGAGGCCTTCCGTGCCGCGGGTTTCGCGGGCAACCGGGCGCGGTTCATTCCGGGGCGGGCGCTGGATGTGCTGCCGCGGCTCGCCGACGGCGGTTACGACCTCGTGTTCTGCGACGGGGACCGCACGGAGTCCCTGGAGTACCTCGCTGAATCGTTGCGCCTGCTGCGGCCGGGCGGGCTCGTCTGCTTCGAGGGTGCTTTCGCGGACGGCAGGACCGTGGACTCCGGGCCGCAGCCCGTCGAGGTCCTCTGCCTCCGTGATCTGCTGCGGACCGTGCGGGAGAGTGCGGAGCTCGTGCCGTCGCTGTTGCCGGTGGGGGATGGATTGCTGTGCGCGGTCAAACGGTAGCGCTGCGTTTGCCTGGGCGGTCCTTGCGGTGCGGTGCCCTCCTGAAAAGTGCTCGCCCCGTGGTTCCGTTCCCCTCGCCCCCGAAAAAGCCCGCCGCCGCGTAGTTCCGTGCTGTTGCTCATAAGCCTGTCGGGGAGTTCCCCGCATCCTTGGAAAGCGCTCGGCTCGGGTTCCGGGCCCGGAAACAGTACTGCCCCGGATCCGTTCGGGATCCGGGGCAGTGAAAAGTTTGGGCGCGCTTCCGCGTCAGCCAACGACCTTCTTCAGGGCGTCGCCGAGCGCGTCGGCCTCGTCCGGAGTCAGTTCGACGACAAGTCGTCCGCCGCCTTCGAGCGGAACGCGCATGACGATGCCCCGCCCCTCCTTGGTCACCTCGAGCGGGCCGTCGCCCGTCCGCGGCTTCATGGCCGCCATGCTCGTTCCCCTTCCTGAAACCAGCTCATCGCAGCCGACAACCCAGGTGTCACCGGCATCGAACATATTGCTTCCAGGCCATTATCCCGCATGGCGGGACCCCATGACCAACATCGGTCGGCATCGCTTGTGCAACGCGCACCCGCAAAACCACCCAATTCGGCGATGTGCCTGCGATACTTCGCCACTCCCCATGCCCCAGCGACTCATAATTGTTAGACGCAGGTCACATAACCGCCCTCATGCCGGACGCCGATGATCTCCGTCATGCTGAGACCCACGTACCGGACGAGCGGAAGGTTCACCATGGCCGACAGCGTGCTCTACGAAGTCAGCGACGGACTCGCGACGATCACGATCAACCGGCCCGAGGCCATGAACGCCATGAACGCGGAGGCCAAGGCCGCCCTGCGGGACGCCCTCAGGTCCGCCGCCGACGACCCCGCCGTGCGCGCCGTGCTGCTGACCGCGACCGGACGCGCCTTCTGCGTCGGCCAGGACCTCAAGGAGCACATCGGCCTGCTCATGGCGGACCGCGAGGCCGGTACGGGCCAGACGATGAGCACCGTCAAGGAGCACTACAACCCCATAGTCCGCGCGCTGGCGGGCATGCCGAAGCCCGTCGTGGCCGGGGTCAACGGCGTCGCCGCCGGAGCCGGCCTCGGCTTCGCGCTCGCCGCCGACTACCGCGTGGTCGCCGACACCGCCAAGTTCAACACCTCCTTCGCCGGGGTCGCCCTCACCGCCGACTCGGGCATCTCCTGGACGCTCCAGCGCGTGGTCGGCCCCGGCCGCGCCGCCGATCTGCTGCTCTTCCCGCGCAACATCACCGCGCAGGAGGCGTACGACCTGGGCATCGCCGGCAAGGTCGTGCCCGCCGCCGAGCTCGCCGCCGAGGCCGAGAAGGTGGCCCGCGCGCTGGCCGAGGGCCCGACCCTCGCCTACGCGGCGCTCAAGGAGTCCCTCGCCTACGCGGCGGACCACTCCCTGGACGAGGCGCTGGACAAGGAGGACGAACTCCAGTCGAAGGCGGGCGCGTCGGAGGACCACACGATCGCCGTCCAGGCCTTCATCGCCAAGGAGAAGCCGAAGTATCTGGGCCGCTGACGATCCGGGCCGCTGACGCCTCCGGGCCGCTGACGTAACCAGGCGCTACGGTCTCGGCGTCTCTCGGGCCACGCAGTCCGCGAGGTGGTCGTTCACGAGGCCGCAGGCCTGCATCAGGGCGTACGCCGTGGTGGGGCCGACGAAGCGTATGCCGCGCTTCTTCAGGGCCTTGGACAGAGCCGTGGACTCCGGAGTGATCGCCGGGACGTCGGCGAGCGACTTCGGGACCGGCCTGGAGACCGGGTCGGGGGCGAACGACCAGATCAGCTCGTCCAGTTCACCCTCGGACCAGCCGGCGAGCACGCGCGCGTTGGCGAGCGTCGCGTCGATCTTGGCGCGGTTGCGGATGATCCCCGCGTCGGCGAGGAGCCGCTCCCGGTCCTCGTCGGTGAACTTCGCGACCGAGGCGATGTCGAAGCCCGCGAAGGCCGCGCGGAAGCCCTCGCGGCGGCGCAGGATCGTGATCCAGGACAGGCCCGACTGGAAGGCCTCCAGGCTGAGCCTCTCGTACAGCGCGTCGTCACCGCGGACGGGCCGGCCCCATTCGGCGTCGTGGTACAGCACGTAGTCCTCGGTGGAGAGGCCCCAGGGGCAGCGCAGGCCGCCGTCCGGCCCCGCGACAGCATCGGTGCTCACTGGTCGTCGTCCCTCTCGTCCCGCTTCTCGGACCGCGGGGACTTGTCGTCCCGCGCCGACTCGTAGACGGGGTTCTCGTCGTACATGGGGTTCTCGTGGTGGTGCACGGGCTTCTCGTCGTACACGGGGTTCTCTTCGCGCACGGGCGTCCCGCCGTGGCCGGACCTTCCGCCTGATGTGCCATGCGAGTCGTGTCCGGCGTCGGAGCGGCGTGGTGTGTACCCGTCGAAGAGCGCCGGGCCCGCGACCGCCGTGGCCTGGGCGCCCGCCAGGGCCGCCTCCAGCTCGGCGATGCGGGCGTCCCGCTCGGCCAGCTCCGCGCCGAGGCGGCTGAGGGCGTCGTCCACGTCCGCCATCTCGTACCCCCGCAGGGTCAGGGGGAAGCGCATCGCGTCGACGTCGGCGCGGCGCAGCGGCCGGTCGGGGGGCAGCGGGTCGGTGAGGCGCTCGGGCGCGGCGTCGGGCAGGGCGCCGCTCTCGCCGCCGCCCACGACGGCGAGGGTCACCGCTCCGACCACCACGACGAGGGCGATGACCAGGAACAAGAACAAGACCATGGCTTCAGGCCCCTACGCTCGACTGCCCATGCTGAAAGTGTCAGAGTCCGATCGTGCCATGCGGCTGTGACAGTTAAGGTCGCAGGCGGCCGAACCGCGACGAGGACCCAGGAGGGCCACAGGGGATGCTCAGGCTTGGACGGCGCGAGTTCGACGCGCACGAGCCGGTGATCATGGCGATCGTGAACCGGACACCGGACTCGTTCTACGACCAGGGGGCGACGTTCCGGGACGAGCCCGCCCTGGCCCGCGTGGAGCAGGCGGTGGCCGAGGGCGCCGCGATCATCGACATCGGCGGCGTCAAGGCGGGCCCCGGCGACGAGGTGTCCGCCGAGGAGGAGGCGCGCCGTACGGTCGGCTTCGTCGCCGAGGTGCGCAGACGCTTTCCCGAGGTGGTGATCAGCGTCGACACGTGGCGGCACGACGTCGGCGAGGCGGTCTGCGAGGCGGGCGCCGATCTGCTCAACGACGCATGGGGCGGTGTCGACGCCAAGCTCGCGGAGGTCGCCGCGCGGTACGGGGCCGGGCTGGTGTGCACGCACGCGGGCGGGGCCGAGCCGCGCACGAGGCCGCACCGCGTCGTGTACGAGGACGTGATGGCCGACATCCTGCGCGTGACGGTCGGCCTTGCCGAGCGCGCGGTCGCTCTCGGGGTGCCCCGCGAGTCGGTCCTCATCGACCCCGGGCACGACTTCGGCAAGAACACCCGGCACAGCCTGGAGGCCACCCGCAGGCTGGGCGAGATGGTGGAGACGGGCTGGCCGGTCCTGGTCTCGCTCTCCAACAAGGACTTCGTGGGCGAGACCCTGGACAAGCCGGTCAAGGAGCGCGTCATCGGCACCCTGGCGACGACGGCGGTCTCCGCCTGGCTGGGCGCGCAGGTCTACCGCGTCCACGAGGTCGCGGAGACGCGTCAGGTGCTGGACATGGTGGCGACGATCGCCGGGCACCGCGCCCCCGCCGTGGCCCGCCGCGGACTGGCCTGAGCGGGTGTTGGCACGCGCGCGGGAACCCGGGCGGGCGCCCGCGCGCGGGGCCCTACTTTCCGACTTCCTTCGTCACCAGGGAGATGGCCTCGTCCACGTCGTCCGTGACGTGGAAGAGGAGCAGGTCGGCCTCGGAGGCCTTGCCCTGGGCGATGACGGTGTTCTTCAGCCAGTCGATCAGGCCGCCCCAGTACTGCGTACCGAAGAGGACGATCGGGAAGCGCGTGACCTTGCGGGTCTGGACGAGCGTGAGTGCCTCGAAGAGCTCGTCCATGGTGCCGAGGCCGCCGGGCAGGACCACGAAGCCCTGCGCGTACTTCACGAACATCGTCTTGCGGACGAAGAAGTACCGGAAATTCACGCCGATGTCGACATACGGGTTGAGCCCCTGCTCGAAGGGGAGCTCGATGCCGAGGCCGACCGAGGTGCCCTTGGCGTCGACGGCTCCCTGGTTGGCGGCCTGCATCGCGCCGGGCCCGCCGCCCGTGATGACCGCGAAACCGGCCTCCACGAGGGCTCTGCCGATCTCCACCCCCGCCGCGTACTCCGGTGAGTCCTCCGGGGTGCGCGCCGAGCCGAAGACGCTGATCGCGGGCGGCAGTTCGGCGAGTGCGCCGAAGCCCTCGATGAACTCCGACTGGATGCGCAGGACCCGCCAGGGATCGGTGTGCACCCACTCGGAGGGGCCTTCGGAGTCGAGGAGACGCTGATCGGTGGTGCCGGCCTGCACCTTGTCCCGCCGGCGAAGGACCGGGCCGAGCCGCTGCTCTCCGGGGCGATTTCCGGCAGCGGGGCCATCCTGGTTGGTCATCGTCTGCTCCCTCCATGCGTACGGAACCACAGCCTAGGTCTACGCGGGTTACCTCCGAGGGACCTCGGGATGTCCGGCTACGACGTCAGCCACTTCCGCAGCCGCTCCTCCGCCTCGGGGATCAGCGAGGCCTGCACGCGCTCGTCGACCTTGTGGGCGAGCAGCGGGTTCCCGGGGCTGAAGTTGACCGCGGGGACGCCGAGCGCGCTGAAGCGGGAGACGTCCGTCCAGCCGAACTTGGGGCGGGCCTCGCCGCCGACGGCCGCCATGAACGCGGCGGCGGCCGGGTGGTCCAGGCCGGGGCGGGCGGCGCCCGTGTGGTCGTCGACGATGAACTCGTCGACGCCGCAGTCCGCGAAGTAGTCGCGCACGAAGGCGAGGGCGTCCTCCTCGCTCCGGTCGGGCGCGTAGCGGAAATTGACGACGACGGTGCATTCGTCGGGGATGACGTTGGTGGCGACGCCGCCCTCGATGCGGACGGCGTTGAGACCCTCGTGGTACTCCAGGCCGTCCACCACCGGCTTGCGCGGCTCGTACGCGGCGAGCTTCACGAGGATCGGGGTGGCCGCGTGGATGGCGTTGGAGCCCATCCACGCGCGCGCGGAGTGCGCCCGCACCCCCTTGGTCTTCAGAAGGACCCGCAGCGTGCCCTGGCAGCCGCCCTCGACCTGGCCGTCGGTCGGCTCCAGGAGGACCGCGAAGTCGCCCGCCAGCCAGTCGGGGTGCGCCTGTGCGACGTGCCCGAGGCCGTTCAGGTGGGCGGCCACCTCCTCGTTGTCGTAGAAGACGAAGGTGAGGTCGCGGTTGGGCTCGGTGACGGTCTGGGCGATGCGCAGTTGCACGGCGACGCCCGACTTCATGTCACAGGTGCCGCAGCCCCACAGGACGCCGTCCTCGTCGAGGCGGGAGGGCACGTTGTCCGCGATCGGCACGGTGTCGATGTGCCCGGCGAGGACGACCCGCTCCGCGCGGCCGAGGTTCGTGCGGGCCACCACGTTGTTGCCGTGGCGGTCGACCGTGAGGTGCGGCAGGCCGCGCAGGGCCGTCTCGATGGCGTCGGCGAGGGCCGTCTCGGAACCGCTCGGCGACGGGAAGTCGACAAGGCGGGCGGTCAGCTCGGCGGCGTCCAACGTGAGGTCAAGCGGGGTGTGAGGCATGCGGACGACCCTAACGTCCGAGGGCGCACCGGCCTGTCGGTGGTCTCCAGTACCTTGGACGCGTGCCTGAGCCACCCCCTCTCCCCCGGCGCGGCCGCCTCACCCGTATCGGAACCGCGGTCGCGGTGCTGCTCGCCGTCGCCGGCTATGTCGCCGTGCAGTACGTCTACGGCGGAAAGCCCTCCCCCCGGTGCACGGTGGTGTCGGCCAACGGCGACGGCGCGTCGTACGAGTTCACGGCCGAGCAGGCGGAGAACGCCGCGACGGTCGCCGCCGTCGGCACCTCGCGCGGCATGCCCGAGCGTGCCGTGACCATCGCCCTGGCGACCGCCCTCCAGGAGTCGGGCCTGCGCAACATCCGCTTCGGCGACCGCGATTCGCTCGGCCTCTTCCAGCAGCGCCCCACGCAGGGCTGGGGCAACGAACGCCAGATCATGGACCCGGCCTACTCCGCGGCGCGTTTCTACGCGCATCTGGCCGAGGTCCCCGGCTATTCGCGGCTGCCGCTCACGGTCGCCGCGCAGCGCGTGCAGCGCAGCGGCTTTCCGCAGGCCTACGCCAAGCACGAGCCGGACGCCGTGCTGCTCGCCGCGGCGCTCACCGGCCGCGCGCCGGGCACGTTCGGCTGCGAGGGCCGTACCGGCACGGAGCCCGGCGGCCCCGTGGAGGTGCGGGCCGCGCTGGAGCGTGACTTCGGCCGCGAGGTGCGCCCCGAGGCCGCGGGGGGCCGCACGGTGACGGTCCCCGTGCCCGCCGCGGCGGCCGACGGCGAGGCCCCGCGGCGCGGCTGGGAGCTGGCGCACTGGGCGGTGGCGCAGTCGTCGGCGCTGGGCGTGGAGCGCGTCTCGTACGCGGGGCGGGAGTGGCGCGCCGGAGGTTCGGGTACGTGGCACAAGGTGCCGGCGGGCGAGGCCGCGGGCCCCGATGCCGCCGACCGGGTTCGGATCGTCACCGCGCAGTAGTGCGACCCGTCCCTCGGTGGGAGGACGGAGATCGTCCCCTTGCCGAAACGCGGCCACCCCGCCCCCGACCTGGCCTCTCTCCCCGCGTACCCCTGGGGGCCAAGGGCATGAAGGTTTCTGCGGGTGGCCCAAGAGGTGGACCCTTCGCCCTCCTTCGTCCAGAGCTGATTATGCGACGCATTGCCAACTCTTTACGTTGGCCCGCCGTAACCAATCGGGGCTTGGAGCGGTATTCACAGCGTCCGAGCGCCGGAACCCATCCGGTGGGACGCCGGAGCCGATCCGGCCGGACACCTCACCGTCTTCTCCCGTCTGAAGGAGCATCATGTCCCTCCCCCTGACCCGCCGGATCGCCCGCGCGGCGCTGCTCAGCGCTGCGGGAGCAGCTTCCGTGGTCGGTGCGGCCGGCTCCGCAAGCGCCCTCCCCGCCGCGCCCGACCTGGGTGGGCTCACCGCGCTGGACACCGCGAACATCGGCGGCACCGTCGACAGCGCCGCCCAGAGCACCGGCAACCTCGCCGGTGAGGCCGGCAGCAAGGCCGTGAAGAAGGCCGTGCCCGCCGCCACGAAGATCGTCGGCAAGAGCGCCAAGACGACGACCCCGGCCGCCCAGCAGGCCGTCGGCACCGTCGCGGGCGCCGCGGGCGAGGTCGTCGGCGACACGGCGGGCACGGTCGCCAAGGACGGGCTGCCCACCAGCGCGCTGACCACGAACGGGCTGCCGACCCAGGGCCTGCCGCTCGGCTGATCGCTCGACCCCATGACGGAAGGGCCCGGAGCCAGTGGCTCCGGGCCCTTCCGTCATGCCGTCGCCGGTCCTGGCGTCACGCCAGGCGTTCGACCGCGGCCGCCACCCGCTCGTCCGTCGCCGTCAGCGCCACCCGTACGAACTGCTCGCCCGCGGGTCCGTAGAAGTCGCCGGGCGCCACCAGGACGCCCAGGGCCGCGAGATGGCCGACGGTGTCCCAGCAGGACTCCCCGCGCGTGGCCCACAGGTACAGGCTCGCCTCGCTGTGCTCGATGCGGAAGCCATGCTTCACCAGGGCTTCGCGCAGGGCGGTGCGCCGGGCCGCGTACCGCTCGCGCTGCTCGCGCACGTGCTGGTCGTCGCCGAGCGCCGCCACGACGGCCGCCTGGGTGGGCGCGGACGTCATCATGCCGCCGTGCTTGCGGATCTGCAGCAGATCGCCGAGGACGGCCGCGTCACCGGCGATGAACGCGGCGCGGTAGCCCGCGAGGTTCGAGCGCTTCGAGAGCGAGTGGACGGCGACGAGGCCCTCGTACGAGCCGCCGCAGACGTCCGGGTGCAGGACCGAGACCGGATCGGCCTCCCAGCCCAGCTCCAGGTAGCACTCGTCGCTGACGAGCAGCACACCGTGCTCACGCGCCCAGGCCACGGCCCGGGTCAGCTCCTGCGCGCCGAGGACGCGGCCGGTCGGGTTCGAGGGCGAGTTGAGCCAGAGAAGCTTCATCCCGGCCGGGTCGAGGTCCGCCACCGCGGCGTCGGACGCGAACACGTCCGGGTCGTACGAGACGTGATCGGCCCTGGCCAGGCGCGCGCCCACCTCGTACGTCGGGTAGGCGAGCCGCGGGTGGGCGACGACGTCGCCCGGGCCGAGGCCGAGCTGGGTCGGGAGCCAGGCCACGAGCTCCTTGGAGCCGACGACCGGCAGTACGTTGCGGTGCGTGAAGCCCACCGCTCCCAGGCGCCGCTCGCACCAGCCGGTGAGCGCGTCACGCAGCTCGGGCGTGCCCCACACCGTGGGATAGCCCGGCGAGTCCGCCGCCGCGATCAGCGCTTTCTGGATCAGCTCGGGCACCGGGTCGACCGGCGTGCCCACCGACAGGTCGACGATGCCGCCGGGGTGGGCGGCCGCCGTGGCCTTGTAGGGCTCCAGCTTGTCCCAGGGGAAGGTGGGAAGGCGGTCGGAAACTGCGGACACGTACTGACTCCCGGCTTGCGTGGATGGACAAACGCCCCGGTCCCGTACGCAGGACCTGCCGTACGGGACCGGGGCGGCGCTTCGAGCCGCCGTTACTGGTTCTGCGGCGGCAGTGCGGCGATGAAGGCGTGGTCGCGCTCGATCAGGCCGAGCTTGCTCGCGCCGCCGGGAGAACCCAGCTCGTCGAAGAACTCGACGTTCGCCTTGTAGTAGTCCTTCCACTCCTCAGGAGTGTCGTCCTCGTAGAAGATCGCCTCGACCGGGCAGACCGGTTCGCAGGCTCCGCAGTCGACGCATTCGTCCGGGTGGATGTACAAGGACCGGGAGCCCTCGTAAATGCAGTCGACCGGGCACTCCTCGATGCACGCCTTGTCCTTGACGTCGACACAAGGCTGCGCGATGACGTAGGTCACGCTGTCGTTCCTCCTCGATACGGGCGTTGGCGGGCCGTCCTCAGGCTCCGCTCGCCTGGCGCGCGGGAGCGCGGCGTCGTCGATGCCCGCACCTAGTATCTCCGTTCCTGGGCATGATCCGAACAGGAGGGGCGCGAGAAGCCGTGGAATTCACTGCGGGCGGACGACTTGAGGTCCGCGTAACCCCCGCTGACGTGGGCAAACGTGTATCAGTCCGGCGTCGGAGCGATGCCGGTGAGCGCGGCGACAGATTCACCGACACGGTGGGTGTTCTCACATCGTGGGACAACGGTGTGCTGCTCATCACACGAAGGACCGGTGAAAGCGTCCGAATCGCGCAGAACACCCTGGTCGCGGGCAAGGTCGTACCGACGGCGCCGGCCCGCAGGCGCGGCCCCGCCGCCTCGTACGAGGAGCTGGCGCGGGTGTCCGCGCGCGCCTGGCAGCCGGTGGAGAGCGAGCCGCTGGGCGACTGGGAGCTGCGGGCCGCCGCCGGGTTCACGCGGCGGGCCAACTCGGCGCTGCCGCTCGGCGATCCCGGGCGGCCCCTCGACGAGGCGCTGCGCGGGGTGCGGGAGTGGTACGGGGCGCGCGGCCTGCCCGCGTACATCCAGACGGCGACCGGCGCCGAGGGCACCCAGGAAGTGCTCTGCGCGGAACTGGCGGAGCGGGGCTGGGAGCGCGAGGTCAGCGCGGAGCTGCACATCGGCGCGCTCGCCCCGGTCGGGGACCTGGACGCGGATGTGGCGCGCGTGGAACTCTCGCGTTCCTGCGACGAGGGATGGCTGCGGCGGTACGGGCGGGCCGCGGTCACCGGGCCGCATGTGCGCAAGGTGCTGGCGAGCGGGCCCTCGGTGTGGTTCGCTTCCGTGCCCGGGAGCGGTGACGCCCCGGCAGCCATCGGCCGGTGCGTGGTCGACGGGCGCTGGGCGGGATTCATGGCGGTCGAGGTGGATCCCGGGTGCCGCAGGCAGGGGCTCGCCACCTCGGTGATGGCCGCACTGGCCCGGCAGGCCCTGTCCGACGGCGCGTCGGCGGCCTGGTTGCAGGTCGAGAACGGCAACGACGGCGCGCGGGCGCTGTACGGCGGGATGGGCTTCGCGGCGCATCACACGTACCACCACTACCGGCACGCACGGGCCTGAACGGTAGGCGCGTGGCCCGGCAGCACGGCACGGCACACGGCAACAGCGCCCGACCAGGGCATGAGACACGAGGCACGTATGCACGCGGAGTCCGGCGAATGGCGGCGGCGGTTCGCCGAGGAGGTACGGTCCGAACGGCCCGATCTGGCCCTGCTGTGTCTGCTGATCGGCACGGAGGCGGACCCCTCGCTCGGCCAGGAGGGGATCGACGCCGCCGAGATCGAACTCGACCGGCTGGCGGGCCTGCTGCCCTTCCGCCCCGGCGGACCCCGCGCCTGGGCGACGGCGCTCGCCGAGCTCCTGGGTGAGCAGTGCGGCTTCCAGGGGACGCCGGGTGACTACCAGCGCCTGGACTCCTCCCTGCTGCACCTGGTCCTGCGGCGCCGCAAGGGGCTGCCGATCCTGCTGTCCGTGGTGTGGATGGAGGTGGCGCGGCGCGCCGGCGCCCCCGTGTACGGCGTGGCGCTGCCCGGTCACTTCGTGGTCGGCTTCGGGCCGCGCGACGAGCAGGTGCTCGCCGATCCGTTCGACGGCGGGCGCATCCTGACCCGGCAGGACGCGGAGCTCCTCGTGGCGGGGACCGCGGGGACCGGGGTGCAGCCCTCGATGCTGGCACCCGCCGACCCGCTGAACATCGTGCAGCGCATCCTGAACAACATCCGCGCCTGGACGGCCGCACGCCCCGAGCGCTCGGAGGTCGCGCTGTGGGCGCTCGACCTGTCCCTGCTGCTGCCGGCACACCCCGCCCGCCTGCGCTACGAGCGGGCCCAACTCCTCGTACAGCGGGGCGACTTCCTCGGCGGCGCGGCGGAGCTGGACGAGTACGCCGATGTGGTGACGGCGGTGGAGCCGACCACCGCCGAGCGGGTGCGCCAGCAGGCACGGGCGGCCAGGGCCATGCTGAACTGAGTCCTTCGGGGCGGTAAGCGATCGGGCCGGGCGGGCACCACGGACGTATGCGTTCCCGAACCCCCGGAACCACCGAGTGGCGACGGCTGTTCGCGGCCGAGGCCGGGGCCCCGCGCCCCGACCTCGCGCTGCTGTGCCTGCTGATCGGCACGGAGGTGGACCCCTCCCTCGACCAGGAGGGGATCGACATGGCGCGGCGGCTGCTCGACCGTCTCGCCGAGCAGGCCGCGCTCGGCAGCGGCGGCGGCCCTCCCGGCACCCCGCGGGCGTGGGCCGCGGCCGTCGGGGAACTCCTCGGCGGGCGCTGCGGGTTCCGGGGCAGACCCGGCGACTACCAGCGCCTGGAGTCCGCCCTGCTGCACCAGGTCCTGCGGCGCCACAGGGGCCTGCCGATCCTGCTCTCGGTGCTCTGGGTCGAGGTGGCGCGGCGCGCGGGCGCCACGGTCCACGGCATCGCCCTGCCCGGCCACTTCGTGGTCGGCTTCGGTCCGCCGGACGGCCAGGTGCTCGCCGACCCCTTCGCGGGCGGCCGGGTCCTGACGGGCACGGACGCCGAGCTGCTCGTGGCGGCGGCCACCGGGGCGCCCCTCGCGCCGTCCATGCTGGTCCCCGCGGACACGCTGGACATCGTGCGGCGGGTCCTCGACAACATCCGCGCCTGGGCCGCGCCCCGCCCCGAGCGCTGCGACGTCTCCCTGTGGGCGCTGGACCTCTGTCTGCTCCTGCCGTCGCCGCCGCCCCGGCTGCGCTTCGAGCGCGCCCAGCTCCTCGTACAGAAGGGGGACTTCGCCATCGGCGCCCGCGAGCTGGACACCTACGCCGACGAGGTGGCCGGTACGGACACGGCGACGGCGGACCGGGCCCGGCACCAGGCACAGATGGCCCGCGCCCGGCTGAACTGAGCTTGCCGTGGAGAAGCAGGTGCGGATTCATGCCGGAGGCCGGGCGCCCCGCGTGGATGGGGTGCCCGGCCTCCGGGTGCCTACGAGGATCAGCTCGCGTTCGTCTCGATCACGCCGATCCGCTCGGCGGGCGTCTTGCCGACGAGTGCCTTGCCCATCGCCTGGGCGACGTCGGTCGGCTGGACCGGCGTCTTGTCGCCGTTGCCGCGCTGGATCAGGACCCCGTCGAAGACGTTGCCGTAGAGCTTCTCCAGCTCGGCCGTGTTGTAGTGCACCTCCAGAGTGCCGCCCTTGACGACCCTGGTCTCCAGGATCTTCGGGAGCGACTTCTCCGGGCCGAACGGGATCGACTTGTCGCCCGCCTTGATGGTGACGTTGGCGGACATCGCAGGCCTGGCGAACCGGGTCATGAACTTGTCGACCTCGGCCTTGGAGACCGTCGGCTTCCGCGTGGTCACCGGCACCTGGACCGTGCCCGCGCTGCCCGTCTCGACCTGCTTCTTGTAGGCCTCCGCGACGGCCTTGGTGGACGCCTGGGCGTCGATGCCCTTGCCGACCTTGCCGTAGACGGGCACGGCCTTGCCGGGCACGAACTCGACCGAGCCCTCCTTCGCCGATCCCGAGCCGCCCGCGGCGCGCTCCAGGGCGGCCGCCAGCTTCTCCTCGTCGACGGGCATGACGGGCTCGACGACGCGCTCGCCGCCGATCAGCGAACCGACCACCGAGACGGGGTTGTAGTCGCTGCCCGCGGCCTCCCTGACGGTGGCCTGGCTGTCGAGGGTCAGCCCCGCCTGGTCCGGCTTGAGCGTGACCTCCGTACCGTCCACCGACAGCTTCAGGGGCTTGGCCACGCGCTCGCCGATGGCCTGGTCGAGCTTGTTGACGGCCTCGTCACGGGTGCCGCCGCCGATGTCGACGCCGAGCACCGTGGTGCCCTTCGGCACGTCGGCGTGGTTCATCAACAGGCCCGCGCCGTACGCCCCGCAGGCCACGACGACCACGGCGACCGCGAGGAGGACCAGCTTGCTGCGGCCCTTCTTCTTCTTGGCCGCTGGCGCCGGGGCGGACGGTACGTCGGAGCGCACCGGCTCGGGCAGCTTCGGCGGGGTGTGCGCCATCGCACCGTCGGCGCCGGGGCCCGGCGGGAACGGGGAGTCGCCCTGCGTCGGCGGCACGACGGGGATGCCGCTGGTCAGCGTCTCGCCGGAGACGTTGCCGCCGGGCGGCGGCGCGGCGGGACCGGACTTCTGCGGGGTGAGGATCGCGGTGTCGTCGCCCATGGCGGGCGAACGCGGCGCGGCGCCCGCCGGGTTGCCGGGGCCGCCGGGCGGCGAGGGCCGGCCGGCTCCCGGGGGCGGCGCCATCGGGCCGTCGCCCGTGACAGGGCCGCCGGTCGGTCCCGCGGGGCCGCCGGAGAAGTAGGGCAGGTCGCCGCGGGTGGAGTCGCCGCCCTGCGGGACGCCCGCGCCGAGCGGGCCCGACGCCACGGCGCCCGACACGTCGAAGGAGCCCGTACCGGAACCGTTCCTGCCGGGGCTGGTGGGGCCCGCGGGGCCACTGGGACCGCCCTGTGGGGCGCTGGGGCCGCCCTGGGCGCCACCGGGGCCGCTCTGGGGGCCTCGGGAGGCTCCGGGGCCGCCGGGGCCGCCGGGGGCTCCTGAAGCGGGGGCCGACGGGCCGACGTTGGCCTGGCCGCCGCTGGGGGCGGGCGCGGACTTGCGGGGCGCGAACCAGTCGCTCGTCTTCTCCTCGCCCGAGCCGGCCGAGCCGGTGGGGCCGGCCGAGCCGGTGGGGCCGGCCGAGCCGGTGGGGCCCGTACCGGACGAGCCGGGGCCGCCCTCGCCCGCGGCGGACCGGGCACCGCTGCCGGAACCCGAAGCGGAACCGGAGCCCTGCGATCCGACACCGGTGGAGGAAGCCTGTCCCGCACCGGACGCACCGGGCCCACCAGGCGCACCGGACGCACCAGGCGCACCGGGTGCCGCGCCGTCACGTCGGCCGCCGTCGTCCGGCGCGTCGCCGCGCGAGCCGTCGTCGCCGACGGGTGTACGCATGACGACCGGCGGGATCGGCCGCGAACCGGGGATGTTGATCCGGATGCGGGTGGTCAGCGTGGTCTGGGTCTCGGGCTCCTCGGGCCGCTCGTCGGCGGCCTGCCGCCGCCCTCTGTCCGGGCCGCCGTCGGCAGCGCCCTGCGCCGGGGAGCCGTACGGCGGCGTCCCCGAGGGGTATGCGGCTCCACCGCGCCCCTGGGGCCCGGCGGACGAACTGTCATTTTCACGACTCAAGGCAGGTTCTCCTGGTTGACTCCGCCGCCCGTCTCGACCTCATCCGGGGTCCCCCAGGCCGGAGGTGGGGGAGGCTCGGCGGCCGCACCACCATACTGTCCGCCGTCGGCGCTCATTCTGTGCCCGGCGTCAAACCCGTGCGGAACACGGTCCGAAGTGGTACGTCACTTGCCAAGTCGGGCGGTGGACCCGCCCGGTTGCGGCCCTCGGCCGAGCGTGGCACACATCACAGCCACGGCCATCCCGCCGAGCAGGTAGGCGTAGCTGCCGAGACCCGCGCCGAAGAGGAAGTCCCCCTCGGGTCTGCTCGCGGTGAGCAGCATGACCGCCACCAGCCAGCCCGCGGCGGGCGCCACCGCCCCCGCCTTGGTGCCGACCGCCCGCGCCCCTCCGTAGAAGGCCCCCGCGGCACCCACGAGCGAGAGCAGCAACCCGGCGGGGAAGAAGCCGCCTTGGACGAGCGCTCCCGCCACGCCGATGACGGCGCCGAAGACGAAGAGACCGGCGTAGACCGCGACGCGACCCAGCCGCAGCGGCTGCGCGAGGAAGCTGCCCGCGGGCGCGGGAGCGGGGCTCGGCGTCGGCCTGGAGGAGCCCGCACCGGTCCCTGAGGAGGCCCTGGATCGCTTACTCACAGCGCCGTCACCTCAGTCACGTCCGTCACCCTTTCGAGGCCCGCGAAGAGATCCGTCTCCCGGGCCCCGCCCTCCGTGGACACGTCTCCCCGCACGAGTTCGTAGTACTCCACCTCGAAGAGGGGCTGCGCGAGGTCGTTGGAGAGGACGAAGAGCGGCCCGTCCACGGTGACCTGGGTGGCGTGCGCGGCCATGGCCGCCGCCTTGGCCGTCCTGAAGAGCGCGCCGTCGATCTCCGTGGTGATCCGCTCGTCGTCCGTGACGCCCGGCACGTCCGCAGGGGCGCCCGGAGTGCTGAACGACGACTGCGGGAGCACCTCGCGCAGCCACCGGAAGCGCTCCTCGACCACGGAGCGCGGGGCGCGGTTCCAGTAGATCTTGGCGATGGTGTGCGGCTCCCCGGCGCCGGCGCGGAAGGCCGGGTCGGCCGCGAGCTCCGCGGCGCGCATGGCGACGCGGTGCGCCTGGATGTGGTCGGGGTGGCCGTAGCCCCCGTCGGGGTCGTAGGTGACGAGGACCTGCGGCCTGACCTCGCGGATCACCTCGACCAGATGGGCCGCCGCCTCGTCGAGACCGGCCGACCAGAAGGCGCCGGGGCGGCGGTTCTGCTCGGTGTCCATCATCCCGGAGTCGCGGTAGCGGCCGGGGCCGCCGAGGAAGCGGTGGTCGGTGACCCCCAGCTCCTCCATGGCGGCGGCCAGCTCCCCGACGCGATGGGGCCCCAGACGGTCCTCGCGGTCGGCGGCGAGATGGGCGAGCTCGGCCGGAATGACCTCGCCCTCCTCACCCAGCGTGCAGGTGACCAACGTGACATGGGCGCCCTCGGCCACATACTTGGCCATGGTCGCGCCATTGTTGATCGACTCGTCGTCCGGGTGCGCGTGCACGAGCAGCAGGCGCCGGGCGGGCAGTTCCGTCATGGGACCACCCTACGAGGACGACGAGGGCGCCTCAGAACTTGATGTCGCCGATCACCCCCGCCACGTTGGTCGTCAGCTCGTTGATCGTCGGGGCGATGGACGAGCTCGCCAGGTAGAAACCGAGCAGTGTGCAGACCACCGCGTGTCCGGTTTTCAGTCCTGACTTCTTGACCAGCAAGAAGACAATGATCGCCAGCAGCACCACCGCCGAAACCGAGAGTGCCACGGCGGTCACCTCCAAGTCGTTGCCGTAACCCAGTGCGGACGCCAGCGGGTACATACCCACCCAGCGCTACGGATCATAACTATCCGTGCGGACGCATACCGGAGCACGGCAGCACAAGGGGGCGCATGCGCCATAGGCTCGGAAGATGACCACCGAAGACCCCGGAGTTCCCAGGCCCGGCGAGAGCCCGGCGCAGCCGCTCTCCTTCCCGCGTCAGCAAGCCCGTACGCAGCGCTTCACCCTCGGCGCGCCCCGTGCGTTCACGGTGGCGCCCGACGGCTCCCGCGTCGTCTTCCTGCGCTCCTCGTCCGGCACCGACCGGGTGGGCCGGCTCTGGGTCCTGGACGTGGAGGACGGCCGCGAGCGGACCGCCGCCGACCCCGAGGCGCTGCTCGGCGGCACGGCGGAGCGGCTCTCCCCGGCCGAGCGCGCACGGCGTGAGCGCAGCAGGGAGAGCGGCGCGGGCATCGTGGGCTACGCCACGGACGCCGCGGTGGAGTTGGCCGCGTTCGCCCTGTCGGGCCGGCTCTTCGCGGCGGAGCTGCGCGCGGGCACGACCCGCGAACTGCCCGCCGCGGGCCCCGTGATCGACCCGAGGCCCTCGCCCGACGGGCGGCACGTCGCCTACGTGTCCGGGGGCGCCCTGCGGGTGACGGGCGCCGACGGCGGGGGCGACCGGGTGCTCGCCGCGCCGGAGCCCGGCGAGCGGGAGACGGTGACGTACGGCCTCGCGGAGCACGTCGCGGCCGAGTCGATGGCGCGGCACCGCGGGTTCTGGTGGTCCCCCGACTCCGGCAGGCTGCTCGTGGCGCGGGTCGACGACGCGCCCGTGCGGCGCTGGTGGATCGCCGATCCCTCGCAGCCGGAGCGGGAGCCGGCGCGGATCGCGTACCCGGCCGCGGGCACCGACAACGCCGACGTACGCCTGTTCGTCCTCGGTCTGGACGGGTCGCGTACCGAGGTGGTGTGGGACCGGGCCCGCTTCCCCTACCTCGCCCGGGTGCACTGGTCGGCGGACGGCGCTCCGCTGCTGCTCGTGCAGTCCCGCGACCAGCGCGGGCAGCTCTATCTCGCGGTGAACCCGGAGAACGGCTCGACGCGGATGGTGCACGCGGAGGAGGACGCGGATTGGCTTGAACTGTTCGCCGGTGTGCCCTGCTGGTCGCCCAGCGGCAAGCTGGTGCGGATCGTCGACGAGGGCGGCGCGCGCGTCCTCGCGTGGGGCGAGAGGCCGCTGACGGGAGCCCAGTTGCACGTCCGCGCGGTCCTGGACGTGACCGAGGAGGACATTCTGCTCTCGGCGTCGGCGGGGCAGGCGGCCGCCGACCCCGAGACCGGTGAGGTGCACGTCTACCGCGTCAACGAACTGGGCGTGGAGCGCCTTTCGCGTGAGCCCGGCGTGCACGCGGCGGTCCGCGCGGGCGGCCTCACCGTGCTCGTCTCGGCCGCCCTCGACCGCCCGGGCTCGCGGGTGCAGGTGCTGCGGGACGGCAAGCGCGTGGCGACCGTGGCCTCCTGTGCCGAGCGTCCGGGGCTCACGCCGCGCGTGACGCTCACCGAAGGGGGCACGCGCCGCATTCCGTGCGCCGTCCTGCTCCCCACGGAATACAAGGCGGCGGACGGGCCGCTCCCGGTACTGCTCGATCCGTACGGCGGACCGCACGGTCAACGCGTGCTCCATGCGCACAACGCCTTCCTCACCTCGCAGTGGTTCGCCGATCAGGGCTTCGCGGTGATCGTGGCGGACGGCCGCGGCACGCCGGGCCGCTCCCCCGCCTGGGAGAAGTCGATCAAGAACGACCTGACGCTGACGCTCGACGACCAGGTCCACGCCCTGCACGCCCTCGCCGAGACCCACCCCCTGGACCTCGGCCGGGTCGCGATCCGCGGCTGGTCCTACGGCGGCTACCTCGCGGGGATGGCCGCGCTGCGCCGCCCCGACGTCTTCCACGCGGCGGTGGTCGGCGCCCCGGTGACCGACCTGCGGATGTACGACACGCACTACGAGGAGCGGTACCTCGGCGACCCGACGAAGACCCCGGAGACGTACCGCCACAACTCCCTGGTCGGCGACGACGGGCTGATCGAGGCGGCCGAGCCGCACCGCCCGATGCTCGTCATCCACGGCCTCGCCGACGACAACGTGGTGGTGGCGCACTCCCTGCGCCTGTCGTCCGCCCTGCTCGCCGAGGGCCGTCCGCACGAGGTCCTGCCGCTGTCGGGCGTGACGCACATGATGTCCAAGGAGGGCGTCGCGGAGAACCTGCTCCACTTCCAGGTGGACTTCCTGAAGCGCTCCCTGGGTTTGTAGCGCCCCCGGCTCTGGGCCCGCGGCGCTACGGCACGACCCGCTTCTCCTCGGCGAAGTGACAGGCCGAGTCGTGCGCCGCGGGCCCCTCCTCGTGCCGGAACTCCGCGGGCACCGCGAGCGGGGGCACTTCGAGGGCGCACCGCTCGCGCGCCTTCCAGCAGCGCGTGCGGAACCGGCAGCCCGAGGGCGGATGGGCGGGCGAGGGCACGTCGCCGCTGAGGATGATCCGCTCCCGGTGCTCACGGGCCTCGGGGTCGGGGACCGGCACGGCCGAGAGCAGGGCCTGCGTGTAGGGGTGCGTGGGGTGGTCGTAGATCTCCTCGTCCGTGCCGGTCTCGACGATCCGCCCGAGGTACATCACGCCGACCCGGTCGGAGATGTGCCGCACGATCGACAGGTCGTGGGCGATGAAGACGTAGCTCAGGTCGAACTCGTCCTGGAGCTTCTCCAGGAGGTTGATGACCTGCGCCTGGACCGAGACGTCGAGGGCGGAGACCGGTTCGTCGGCGACGATGATCTCGGGCCTGAGGGCGAGCCCGCGCGCGATGCCGATGCGCTGGCGCTGGCCGCCGGAGAACTGGTGCGGATAGCGGTTGAGGTACTCGGGGTTGAGCCCGACGACATCGAGGAGTTCCCGCACCCGCTGCCGCCGCGAGCCCTTCGGCGCGACCTCGGGATGGATCTCGTACGGCTCCCCGATGATGTCGCCGACGGTCATCCGCGGGTTCAGCGAGGTGTAGGGGTCCTGGAACACCATCTGGATGTTGCGGCGCACGGCCTTGAGCGCGCGTCCCGAGAGACCGGTGATGTCCTCGCCCTTGTAGCGGATCTCGCCCGCGGTCGGCCGCTCCAGGTTGACCAGCATCCTGGCGACAGTCGACTTGCCGCAGCCCGACTCCCCCACGATGCCGAGCGTCTCGCCCTGCCCGAGCTCGAAGTCGACGCCGTCCACGGCCTTGACCGCGCCCACCTGCTTGCGGATCACGACGCCCCGGGTCAGCGGGTAGTGCTTGACCAGGCCGCGGACCTGGAGGATCGGTTCACGCCCGGCGTTCGGGTGCGGCATCGAGCGTCTCCTTCCAGAAGTGGCAGGCGCTTCTGCGCTCGGCGGTGAGCCCCTCGTACGTCACCCGGGCGAGCGGCGGATCGTCGGTGCGGCACACGTCCTGGGCCATGGGGCAGCGGGGGTGGAAGGGACAGCCGGGCGGGATGTTCATGAGGTTCGGCGGCAGGCCCTTGATCGCGTAGAGGTCCTGGCCCTTCTGGTCGAGACGCGGGATCGATTCGAGCAGGCCGAGGGTGTACGGGTGCGCCGGCGCCCGGTAGATCTCGTGGACGGGAGCCCGCTCGACGATGCGGCCCGCGTACATCACGGCGATGGTGTCGGCGACGTCCGCGACCACGCCGAGGTCGTGCGTGATGAGGATCAGGCCCATGTTCATCTCGCGCTGGAGCTCCGCGAGCAGCTCCATGACCTGCGCCTGGACCGTGACGTCGAGGGCGGTGGTCGGCTCGTCGGCGATGATGAGGGCCGGTTCGAGCGCCATCGCCATGGCGATCATGATGCGCTGGCGCATGCCGCCGCTGAACTGGTGCGGGTACTGTCCGACGCGCTCCCCGGCGGCCGGGATGCGCACCCGGTCCATCAGCTCGACGGCCCTGGCCCTGGCGTCCTTGCGCGACATGCCCTTGTGCACCACGAACATCTCGCCGAGCTGCGCGCCCACGCTGAGCACGGGGTTCAGCGAGGACAGCGCGTCCTGGAAGATCATCGCCATTTCGGCGCCGCGCACCTTGCGCCGCTCTTCCTCCTTGAGCCTCAGGAGGTCCCTGCCGCGGAAGAGGATCTCGCCCGAGGTGATCTTCCCGGGCGGGGTGTCGAGGATGCCCATGATGGCCTGGGCGGTCACGGACTTGCCCGAGCCCGACTCGCCGAGGACGGCCAGGGTCTCGCCCGCCGCCACGCTGTAGTCGACGCCGTTGACGGCGTGGGCGACCCCGTCCCTGGTCCGGAACTCCACGTACAGGTCGCGCACTTCGAGCAGCATGGGCGCCTACCTCAGCTTCGGGTCGAGGGCGTCGCGCACCGCGTCGCCGAGCATGATGAACGCCAGCACCGTGACCGCCAGCGCGCCGGCCGGCCAGAGCAGCATGTGCGGGGCGTTGCGGATGTACGGGGAGGCTGCCGAGATGTCGATGCCCCAGCTCACGGTCGGCGGCTTCAGACCGACGCCGAGGTAGGAGAGCGTGGCCTCCAGGGCGATGTACGTACCGAGGGCGATGGTGGCCACGACGATGACCGGCGCCACGGCGTTCGGCGTGATGTGGCGGAGCAGCATCCGGGAGTTGGAGGCGCCGAGCGCGCGTGCCGCCTGGACGTAGTCGTTCTGCTTGGCGGTGATGACGGAGCCGCGCGCGATGCGGGAGATCTGCGGCCAGCCGAGCAGCACCATGAAGCCGACGACGGGCCAGACGGTGGAGCTGGTGACCACGGACAGGAGCACGAGCCCGCCCAGCACGACGGGGATGGCGAAGAAGATGTCGGTGATACGGGAGAGGACGGCGTCCCAGCCGCCGCCGAAGAACCCGGCGAGGCCGCCGAGGACGCTGCCGAGGACGGCGACGCCGAGCGTGGCGCAGACGCCGACAGTGACCGAGATCCGTGTCCCGTACACGACGCGTGTGTAGACGTCGCAGCCCTGCTCGTTGAAACCGAAGGGGTGCCCCGGCGAAGAGCTCTCCCGCGCGTTGGCGAGGTCGCAGTCGAGCGGGTTGCGGGTGGCGATGAGCGAGGGCCACAGCGAGATGACGACGAGGAAGACGATGATCAGGCCCGAGGTGATGAAGACCGGGTTGCGCCGCAGGTCACGCCAGGCGTCGGACCACAGGCTGCGGGCCGGGGCGTAGGGCCCCGTGCCGTCGGGCCCGGTGCCGCCGGGTCCGCCCGGTGTCTTCTCCAGGGACGTGGCCTCGCTCGCGGCCAGGTCCATCGCGCCGCCCATGCCGGTGGCGGCCATGGCTCCCTCTGGCTCCTGGGGTTCAGGCATAGCGGATCCTCGGGTCGAGTACGGCGTACAGGAGGTCGACGATCAGGTTGGCCACCAGGAAGACCAGCACGAGTACGGTCACGAAGCCGACGACGGTCTGGGTGCTCTGGCGCAGGATCCCCTGGTAGAGCTGGAAGCCGACGCCGTGGATGTTGAAGATCCGCTCGGTGACGATCGCGCCGCCCATCAGCGCGCCCACGTCCGTACCGATGAAGGTGACGACGGGGATCAGGGAGTTCCGCAGCAGGTGCCGGGTGATGACGCGGTGCCGGGGCAGGCCCTTGGCGATGGCGGTGCGGACGTAGTCGGCGCGCCGGTTCTCCGCGATGGAGGTGCGGGTCAGCCGGGTCACGTACGCGAGTGAGACCGAGGCGAGCACCAGGCCGGGGACGATCAGCTCGTCGTAGGGCGCCTCGCTCGACACGGAGGGTTTGATGGCGCCCCACTGGACGCCGAGCAGCAGTTGCAGGACGAGTCCGGTGACGAAGGTGGGGACGGAGATGACGATGAGCGTGAGCAGCAGCACCACGGTGTCGACGGGCCGCCCGCGCCGCAGTCCGGTGAGCACGCCGAGCGTGATCCCGATGACGATCTCGAAGACGATGGCGACGATGGTCAGCCGGATGGTGACCGGGAAGGCGGCCGACATCAGCTCGGTGACCTTCTGGCCGTTGAAGGCGGTGCCGAAGTCGCCGGTGAAGACGTTGCCCATGTACGTCAGGTACTGCTGCCACACCGGCTTATCGAGGCCGAACTCCTTCTTCAGCCGTACGGCCGTCGCGGGGTCGCACTTGCGGTCCCCGCACAGTCCCGCGACGGGGTCGCCCATCACGTTCACCATCAGGAAGATCAGCAGTGTGGCGCCGATGAAGACCGGGATCATCTGCAGCAGACGCCGGATCACATAACGTCCCATGGGAGCTCCGAAATAGGGGGAGCGGTCCGCCGGGCGCCGTGGGGCCACCGGCAGGGCCGTCCCGGCGTCTCAGTCGACCTTGATCTGGTCGTACACCGGCACGCTGAACTGGTTCAACGAGACGCCGGAGACCCGGTCCGAGTGGCCCGCGCTGCCGTTCTGGTACCAGAGCGGGATGGCCGGCATGTCCTTGGCGAGGATCTTCTCGGCGTCCTGGAACGTGCCGATGGCCTTGGCGGTGTCCGTCTCGCCGTTGGCCTCGTTGACGAGCTCGTCGAACTCCTCGTTGCCGTACTTGCCGTCGTTGGAGGAGGCGTCGGTGTAGTAGTTCGGCTCCAGGAAGTTCTGGATCAGCGGGTAGTCCATCTGCCAGCCCGCCCGCCAGGCACCGTCCAGCTCCTGCTTGGAGGCCTTGCTGCGGAAGTCGGCGAAGGTGCCTACGGGGTTGCCGACGCAGGCCTTGTCCTTGCCGAGCGCCTTGTTGATGGAGTTGCAGAGGGCGTCGACCCACTCCTTGTGCGAGCCGGTGTCCGCGTTGTACGTGACCTTGAGCTGTCCGCCGGGAATGCCGCCGCCCTCCTCGACGAGCTTCTTGGCCCTCGCGGCGTCGTAGTCGCACGCGGCGCCGCAGAGCCCCTTCTTGAAGCCGCCGTCGTCGCCGAGGACCGGTGAGGTCCAGTCAGAGGCCGGTGTCCGCGTCCTCTGGAAGATGGTCTCGGTGATCTGCTCCCGGTTGATCGCCATGGAGAGCCCCTGGCGGACCTTCTCCATGCCCGGCTTCGTCCACTCGCTGTCGTAGAAGGGGAACGCGAGGGTCTGGATGATGCCGGCGGGGGTGTTGATGTAGCGGTCGCCGAGGTCGTCCTTGACGTTCTTGAGCTGCGAGGCGGGGACGTCGTCGACCAGGTCGAGGTTGCCGGCCATCAGGTCCGTGTAGGCGGTGTTGTTGTCGGTGTAGACCCTCATGTCCACACCGCCGTTGCGCGCCTTGTCGTCCCCCGGGTACGCGTCCCACGTGCGCAGGGACATCTGCGAGCCCTTGGTGTACGAGTCCACGGTGTACGGGCCGTTGCCCACGGGCTTGGAGAGCCAGGCGTCGTGGTCGTCGTAGAACGTCTTGGGCAGCGGCGCGAAGGCCGGGTAGCCGAGGGTGTCGGGCCAGGTGGAGAACTTCTGGGTGAGCTTGACGGTGAACGTCTTGTCGTCGACGACCTTCAGCCCGGACAGGGTCTTGGCGCTCGGGTCGCCCTTGTCCGGGTGGACCTTGTCGTACCCCTCGATGTAGCCGAAGAAGTACGCGTTCTTCTGATTGTTCTCGATGTTCGCCCCGTAGTTCCAGGCGTCCACGAAGGACTTGGCGGTAATCTTCTCGCCGTTGCCGAACGTCCAGCCGTCCTTGATCCTGACCGTGAAGTTCTGTGCGTCCTTGGTCTCGATCGACTCGGCGACCATGTTCTCGGCCTTGCCGGTCTTCGGGTCGTACCGCTTGAGACCGCGGAAGATCATGTCGAGGATCTTGCCGCCCTGCACCTCGTTGGTGTTCGCGGGCTCCAGCGGGTTCTGCGGATCGCCCCAGGAGGAGCTGACGATCTCGGAGCCGGCACCGCCACCGCTCCCCCCGCCACCGCAGGCCGTCGCGGCGAGGGCGACGGTCACCGCGCATGCGGCCCACTTGGCGCGCGTGGCTCCACCCATGAAGTCCTCCTGTCCTGACTCAGCCCTGGCGTCACGTATCGCCAAATATCGCCGCAGCCCGGATGAACCGCATATTTACCCCGGCCGTATGAGTCGGAGCTCCTCCGGATGTACGAATTCCGAGACACGCACGCCCGTATATCGGACTCATTGCCCGGATCACTCGCATTGATCACGACTCGTCCATCACGCTTGATTACATCAAGGCAAAGGCAAGGGCTTTATCTGGTAAAGCTCTGGTCAAGGATCCCAAGAGCCCTCCAAGGCGGCTCACGATTCATTGACCGCGCGGTAAACGCCTTGCGAAAGTCGCGCCTAGCCCGTGGGTGCCTGCTCGTCCTGCGGAATCCTGATGACCCCTCCGGGCCTGGAGCGCCATGACCTCGCCAACTCCCGCCGCGTCCGCCACGCTTGAAGTGACGGACAAGACCGGCACCCCTGCTACGCCCAACGACCGGGGAAGCAAGGGGCGTTCACCCGGGCGGCTCGCCTGGACCCGGTTCAAGCGGGACAAGTCAGGCATGACCGCCGCCTGCGTCGTGCTCTTCTTCTTCGTCATCTCGCTGTGCGCGCCGCTGATTTCGAAGCTCTACGGCAAGGACCCCTACACGACGTACGGGGTGAACGATCCGAGCCTGTTCAACGAGTTCAGTTACCCGATCAAGCCCAACGGCGGCATCGACGGCGAATTCTGGTTCGGTATCGAGCCCCAACTCGGCCGGGACGTCCTGACCTTCCTGCTGTACGGGATGCGCAACTCGCTGCTGATCGCGGCGGCGACGACCATCCTGGTGACGCTGATCGGCATCGTCGTCGGCGTCACCGCCGGATACGTCGGCGGCAAGACCGACTACTTCGTCGGCCGCGTCATCGACATCCTCCTGGCCTTCCCCTCGACGCTCTTCTTCATCGCCTTCTGGCCCGTGATGATCTCGGTGGTCGTCGCTCCCGAGGACAAGACACCGACCTGGCTGACGGTGACCAGCCTCATCGCGGTCATGACGGCCTTCGGCTGGGCCTCCATCGCCCGGCTCCTGCGCGGCGAGGTACTCGCCCTGCGCGAACGCGAGTTCGTCGAGGCCGCGAAGGTCACCGGCGCCTCACCGGCCCGGATCATCTTCAAGGAACTGCTCCCCAACCTGTGGACGCCGATCCTCATCCAGGCCACCCTCGCCCTGCCGATGTTCGTCACCGCCGAGGCCGGTCTCGCCTTCCTGGGCGTGGGCCTGCAAGAGCCCACTCCCGACTGGGGCGTGATGATCCAGCGCGCCTCCGAGGTGTACGAGCAGGACATCACGTACATGGCCTTCCCCGGCATCGCGATGGTGATCTTCGTGGTCGCCTTCAACCTCCTCGGTGACTCGGTGCGCGACGCGCTCGACCCGAAGACCAAACGCTGACATTCCCGACCGCCGGCACCGCGACGGGGCAGTGCCGGGCCGCACCTCCGCTCTCCTTCTTCGACAATCAGGGTTGGTAGCCACATGTCTCTCTCCCGCAGGAACTTCGTCGTCGCGACCTCGGTCGCGGCGGGCGGATCGATGGTCCTTTCCGCGTGCAGCAGCGGCGGCTCGGGCGGCGGTGGCAACGGCGGCAAGCACGGCGGGGCCACGGAGTACACGGGCGCCGACGTCAAGATCGGCACCGCGGAGGACTCCAAGGGCCCGGCCCCCGCGGTCGCCGGCGCGCAGAAGGGCGGCACGATCTACGGCGTCGCCGAGGACGACGTGTCGCACATGGACCCGCAGCGCATCTACTTCGCGTACAACTCCTCGGTCGCCATGCTGTTCGCCCGCGCCCTCACCGGCTACTACGTCGACCCCAAGGGCGGCATGACCCTCGTCGGCGACCTCGCCACCGACACGGGCAAGGCGTCCGACGACAACAAGACCTGGACCTTCACGCTGAAGGACGGTCTGAAGTGGCAGGACGGCAGCGAGCTCACCGTCGAGGACGTCCGCCACGGCTTCGAGCGCTCCTGGGCCTCCTTCATCACCGAGGGCGCCTCGTACGTCCAGATGGCGCTGACCGGCAAGGGCGCCAAGTGGCGCGAGGGCTACAAGGGCCCGTACGGCGGTGACCACCTGGACTCGATCGTCATCGACAAGGCGAAGAAGACGATCACCTTCAAGCTGAAGGAAGCCCGCCCGGACTTCAACTTCACGCTGGCGATGACCTCGTACTCCCCGGTGCCCGTGAAGCACGACACCAAGGAGAAGTACGACAAGGCGCCCTTCTCCTGTGGCCCGTACATCGTCAAGAACCGCTCCATCGACAAGTCGCTGACGCTGACGCGCAACAAGCACTGGGACGCGAAGACGGACCCGATCCGCACCGCCTACCCGGACAGCTTCGAGTTCGAGTTCGGACCGACGGGCCTCAACTCCTGCGACCGCTTCATCGCGGACCAGGGCAAGGACCAGCAGATGATCGCCATCTACGAGCCGATCCCTGCCGAGCGCATGCAGAAGGTGCTCACCGACCCGGACGTCAAGAAGCGGTCCTTCAACGGCCTGTCCTCCGGCACGTACTACTACGCGATCAACACCAAGCGCATCACCGACGTCGAGGTGCGCAAGGCGCTCAACATCGCCTGGCCGCTGGAGCAGATCCGCCGCATCTACGGCGGCGAGTCCGCGGGTGACCTGGCGACGACCATCCTGAGCCCCGACATCATCGGCCGCGAGAAGTACGACGTCTTCGGCAAGCTGAAGAAGCCGCAGGGCGACCCGGAGCGCGCCAAGGCCATCCTGAAGAAGGCCGGCAAGCTCGGGCAGAAGGTCGTCTACGCCTTCCCGCAGCGCCCCACGTACGACAAGACCAAGGTCGTCATCGAGAACGCGCTGAAGGCCGCCGGCTTCGACCCGGTCATCAAGCCGCTCAACTCGACGGACTACTACGACCAGGCCCAGCGCATCGACAACAAGTTCGACGTGATGTGGTTCGGCTGGTCCCCGGACTGGCCGACGGCCTACACGCTGATCCAGCCGCTCTTCGACGGCGACGCCATCGGTGACGGCCAGAACAACATCTCCCAGACGGACGTCGACTGGATCAACGAGGCGATCAAGAAGAACGCGGTCATCTCGGACCAGAAGGAAGCCGGCAAGGCCTGGGCCGAGCTCGACAAGAAGATCATGACCGAGGTCGTGCCGATCATCCCGGAGACCTACCAGCGCCGCTTCTACCTGCACGGCTCGAAGGTCGGTGGCGCGCAGCACGACCCGCAGTTCGCCGCGACGCTGATCTACAAGACCTACGTCAAGGCCTGACGACCGGCCCCAGTGGCGAGACGGCCCTCCACACCGGGGGCCGTCTCGCCCCCTCCTCCCCCTCGGCATCCGTCAGGAAAACCAACTGCCATGCTCCGCTTTCTCCTTCGCCGCATCGCCGGTGGCGCGGTGATCCTGCTGATCATCAGCGTTCTCGTCTTCGTCCTCTTCTACGCCGCCCCGCGCGACCCCGCCCGGCTGGCCTGCGGCAAGGTCTGCTCCCCGGAGACCCTGGACCTGGTGCGGCACAACCTGGGGATCGCCGATTCGCTGCCGGTGCAGTACTGGCACTGGTTCGAGGGTCTGTTCGTGGGCCGTGACTACGCCAGCTTCGGCAACTGCCCCGCGCCCTGCCTCGGCTACTCGTTCCGCAACCGCGAGCCGGTCCTCAGCACCATCCTGGACCGCTTCCCGACCACCGTGTCGCTCTCGCTGGGCGCGGCCGTCGTCTTCGTCATCTTCGGTGTGGGCACCGGCATGCTGGCCGCCCGCAAGCAGGGCAAGACCCTCGACAAGATCGCGTCGTCCGCCTCGCTGGTCGCCTCCTCGCTGCAGATCTACGTCGTCGGCGTCTTCGCCGTGTACCTCTTCACGTACCAGCTCAAGTGGCTCGACCGGCCCCAGTACACCTCGATCAGTGAGGACGCGGGCGCCTGGTTCTCCGGCCTGATGATCCCCTGGCTGGTCCTCTCCCTCATCTTCACCGCCAACTACACCCGTATGACGCGCTCCCAGATGGTCGAGACGCTCAGCGAGGACTACGTGCGCACAGCGCGCGCCAAGGGTCTCTCCGGCCGTGCCGTCTTCTTCCGCTTCGCCTGGCGGGGCGCGATGGGGCCGATCGTCACCATCTTCGGCCTCGACCTGGGCGTGCTCCTGGGCGGCGCGATCATCACCGAGAAGACCTTCGCCCTGCACGGCATCGGCGACCTGTCGGTCCGCGCGGTCAACACCAGCGACCTGCCGATGCTGCTGGGCGTCGTCCTGGTGGCCGCCACGGCGATCGTCCTGTTCAACATCATCGTCGACGCGGTGTACGCCCTCATCGACCCGCGCGTGCGCCTCGCCTAGGAGCCGGACCCATGAGCACCCCCTTCCTCTCCGTACGCGATCTGCGCGTCCACTTCTCCACCGAGGACGGCATGGTCAAGGCCGTGGACGGCCTCGACTTCGAGCTGGAGAAGGGCAAGACCCTCGGCATCGTGGGCGAGTCCGGTTCCGGCAAGTCGGTGACCAACCTCGCCATCCTGGGCCTGCACCACAAGGACAGCACCGCGATCGACGGCGAGATCCTGCTCGACGGGCAGGAGCTCCTGACCGCCACCGAGCGGGAGCTCGAACGGCTGCGCGGCAACAAGATGGCGATGATCTTCCAGGACGCCCTGGCCTCGCTCTCGCCGTACCACACCATCGGCCGGCAGATCGGTGAGACGTACCGCAAGCACACCGGCGCCTCCAAGAAGGAGGCGCGGGCGCGCTCGATCGAGATGCTGACGAAGGTCGGCATCCCGCAGCCCGACCTGCGGGTGGACGACTACCCGCACCAGTTCTCCGGCGGTATGCGCCAGCGCGCGATGATCGCGATGTCGCTGGTCTGCAACCCGGCGCTACTGGTCGCCGACGAGCCGACGACCGCCCTCGACGTGACGGTCCAGGCGCAGATCATGGACCTCCTCAAGGACCTCCAGCAGGAGTTCGGCACGGCGATCATCTTCATCACCCACGACCTCGGTGTGATCGCCGACATCGCGGACGACGTCCTGGTGATGTACGGCGGCCGGTGCGTGGAGCGCGGCACCAAGAAGGAGGTGCTGCGGGCGCCGCAGCACCCGTACACCTGGGGCCTCCTGGGCTCGATGCCCTCGCTGGAGGGCCCGGTGGACGTCCCCCTGTCCCCCATCCCCGGCACCCCGCCGAGCCTCCTGAACCCGCCCACCGGGTGCCGTTTCCACCCGCGGTGCTCGTTCACGGAGCAGGTCGGGGGCGAGCGCTGCTCGGGCGAGCTGCCGCTCCTGGAGATCAGCGAGGGCCGCGGCGCCGCCTGCCACCTCACCCATGAGCAGCGGGCGGAATTCTTCACGGGCCTCGCGGGCTCGCGGACCGACTGACGACGACTCGCGACGGCGGCTGATGGCTGATGACTGACGGCTGATGACTGACGGCTGACGGCTGACGGCTGATGGCTGACGGCTGATGGCTGATGGCTGATGGCGTCGACCGGCGGCTACGACTACGACTACGACTGACGTACAAGTGACGGGATTCACGACGATGAGCAGCACCACACCCCCTCCTCTCCTGGACGTCAGCGGGCTGACCAAGCACTTCCCCGTCATGGGCGGCTTCCCGTTCAAGCGGAAGATCGGTGCCGTCCAGGCGGTCGACGGCCTGGACTTCACCGTGGCCGAGGGCGAGAGTCTGGGCCTGGTCGGCGAGTCCGGCTGCGGCAAGTCGACGACGGGCCGCCTGATCACGCGCCTTCTGGAGCCGACCGGCGGCAAGATCTCCTACCGGGGCCAGGACATCACGCACGCCTCGCGCAAGCAGCTTGCGCCGGTCCGCTCGGAGATCCAGATGATCTTCCAGGACCCGTACGCGTCGCTGAACCCGCGGCAGACGGTCGGCAAGATCATCTCCGGTCCGATGGAGGTCAACGGCATCAACCCCGCGGGGGGCCGCGAGGCCCGCGTCCGCGAGCTCCTGGAGACGGTCGGCCTCAACCCGGAGCACTACAACCGCTTCCCGCACGAGTTCTCGGGCGGTCAGCGCCAGCGCATCGGCGTGGCGCGGGCACTGGCGCTGGAGCCGAAGCTGATCGTCGCGGACGAGCCGGTGTCGGCCCTCGACGTCTCGATCCAGGCGCAGGTGGTGAACCTGCTCCAGAAGCTCCAGAAGGACCTGGACATCGCGTTCCTCTTCATCGCCCACGACCTGGCGGTGGTCCGGCACTTCTCGCAGCGGGTCGCCGTCATGTACCTGGGCCGGATCGTGGAGATCGCGGACCGCGAGGACCTCTACGGCAACCCGCGCCATCCGTACACCAAGGCGCTGCTTTCGGCGGTCCCCGAGGCTACGGCGGACGACGTACCGCGCCGCGAGCGCATCCTCCTGACGGGCGACGTCCCGTCCCCGGTGAACCCGCCCTCCGGCTGCCGCTTCCGCACGCGCTGCTGGAAGGCCACGGAGAAGTGTGCCTCGGAGGAGCCGCCGCTGGTCCGTGCCGACGGCAACGGGGAGGGGCACCTGACGGCATGCCACTACCCGGAGGACCCGACCCGTCTGACGGTCCCGGCAGCCCGCAAGACCCTCTGACCGCCCTCCGCCCTCCGGGCCCGGGCCCCACGCCCGCCACCTGGAACCGCCCTGCCCTCCCCCTTGACCCGAGCGGGGCGGGGTCGGTTCCGGGGGGCGGGGTGCGGGGTTGCGGGGTCCGGGATCTGGGACCCGTCCCTTCCTCGTCAGGCGCTCCCGAAGGAGGTTCGGTGGGGTGGGGTGGTCCAGTGGCGTTGCTTGGCTGCCGGGGCCGCCCGGTTCTCCGGAAGTGTGGCGCCTCCGCCCCGCCAGTAAAGGGCGCTCCGCGTCGGCTCCGCCGATTCCGCTCCGCTCCACCCTTGACTGCCGCGGCTCCACCGCAGGGGATTTGTTGGCCGGGCGGCCACGGGGGTGGGGCGACGGGGACGGTGGGGTGGGCGGTGCGGGTTGGCTGCCGGGTGCGGACTGGTTCTTCCGGGGCGGACGCCAAGGGGCGAGGTGGGCGGGGGCAGACCGGCTTCTCTGCTCGGGCCATCGGGTTTGGCTGCCGGGTGCGGACTAGTTCTTCCGGCGTGAACGCCAAGGGGCAGAGCGGGCGGGGGTGGAGCGGCCACTCTGCTCGGGTCATCGGGTATCGCTGCCGGGTGCGGACTGGTTCGTCGCAGCCTCGCCGAGGCTGAGGTTGCTCGGCCGGGCGGGGTGGCTCTGGTCCGGTGGTGGTGTCGGGTGTGGCTGCCGGATGCGGGCCGGTCCATACGGGGCGCGGGTCAGCTTGTACGGACTCAGCCCGGCGGGACCGGCTGCGCTCTGGTGGTGGTGTCGGGCGTCGCGGCCGGATGCGGATCGGTCCGTCGGGTGCGGGCGTTACGGGGGGTGGGCTCGGCTTGGCGGGGCGGTCGGCTTCTCCGGCCGGGCCTCGGAGTGGGGCGCCGGATGCGGACTGGACTGGTTCTTCTGCTTCCGGCGCCGAAGGGCGAGGGCAGGGGCCGATGTCGGCGTCGGCGTCGGTCGGAGCTGAGCTCGGCTTTCCGGCTCCACCGTCGCCGGTACGCGGTACGCGGTACGCGGTGCGCGGGCGCGTAGGCCGTTCGCCGTTCGCAGGCGTGCTGGCCACGGCGATGCAGGAAAGTCCCGCTGGCCGGCCTGGTTGCCTGCTTCTGACCTGTCGTTTCTCTGGCGAGGGTGGGGACTTTTCTGCAATCCCTGCGGTCAGCACATCCGGGGCGGCCGGGGTGTGCTCGTGAAGCCGCAGATGTAGGGGCAACGGGCGGGGAGTTAACGGGCGGGGAGTTGGGGCGTTACGCCTTCCGGCTGCGCGGGCTGGGCCGGGCTGGCGGCGGACTGGCGGCTGGCGGGGTGGTGGGGACCAACTTTGCTGACAGCGCACTCGCCGCCGCGTGCGCCCCCCGCTGGTCGAAACGCAACTTGCGCAAAGTTGGTCCCCGCCCCCGTCCCCCGTCCCAGAGGGGTGGACCGCCCCGTTCGCCGGCGCACCTTCCCTGACCTGCGTCCCGTACCGGCCCATCCATCCGCACCCAGCCACCTCAGCTGACCCACCCCACCCAACCGGCCGAGCGCTGCCCCTGACCCGCGCCTCGTATGGGCCGGTCCGCACCCGGCCGCGATGCCCGGCGCCGCCACTGGAGCGCTGCCGCCCTGCCCGGCCGAGCGTCCCCGGCGACGAACCAGTCCGCACCCGGCCGCGAGAGCCGATGACCCGAGCAGAGAAGCCGGTCTGCCCCCGCCCGCTCTGCCCCTTGGCGTCCGCCCCGGAAGGACCAGTCCGCACCCGGCAGTCAAACCCGTACCACCCACCCCACCGTCCCCGTCGCCCCACCCCCGTGGCCGCCCGGTCAGCAATCCCTCTGCGGTGGAGCCACGGCAGTCAAGGGTGGAGCGGAGCGGAATCGGCGGAGCCGACGCGGAGCGCCCTTTACTGGCGGGGCGGAGGCGCCACACTTCCGGAGAACCGGGCGGCCCCGGTAAGCAAGCAACGCCACCGGACCGCCCAAGCCGGGACGCGGTCGCTCAGCCCCCGTCCCCCGCCAACCGCGCATGCAGCTCCACGTCGAACCGCGCACCCCCGTACGCCAGCTTCTCGCGCTGTACGCCCTCCACCGCGCACGACGCCGGGTTGTCGGTCCGGTGGCCCAGTTCCAGGCGGTGGAGGTTCAAGTCGGCGAGGCCCAGGCCGTGAGGGCACGGAGGCCGGACGTGGCGGTGCCCCGGCCTCGGGCCTGCGGGGACGTCCAGTACGAGACCCAGCCCGTGCCGTGGAGCAGGTTCACCGCACCCACCGCCACGTTGCTGAGCGGCGCATCCGCATCCGCCTCGTCCACCACCGCGAAGGCGTACGCGGTGCCGGCCTCGCGGTCCGCCGCCCGGCGTTCGATCCAACCGGCCGCCGCCGCGAGGGAGTCCACGGGGCGGTCCGCCTGGCGGTCCATCCCGGGGGCCGCGAAGGCCGCGAGGACCGCGGCGGCGTCCCGGGGCCGCCAGGTGCGAAGCCTCAGCTCGGGCACGGGAAACCTCCGGAGTGATGACGGTAGATGGCGACAGATGGCGACAGATGGCGGCAGATGGCGGCAGATGGCCAGGTGGCCAGATGGCCAGATGGCGGCATGCGTGAGGGCGCCCCCGGCAGGAACACAGCCGGGGGCGCCCTCAATCACGTACGGCCAAAGGCCTGTGCCACGTACCAAGTGGCACGCGCGTGCCGAGTGGCAGCAACCGCCAAGCCGGTTACGCCGCCGTCACCACGTTCTTCTCCTCCGCGAAGTGGCACGCCGACTCATGCGCGGCAGGCGTGTCCTGGCCCTTGAAGCGCTCCGGCACCGCGAGCAGCGGGACCTCCTTGGCGCACTTGTCCTCCGCCTTCCAGCAGCGGGTGCGGAAGCGGCAGCCCGAGGGGGGATTCGCGGGGGACGGGACGTCGCCGGTGAGGATGATCCGCTCGCGGCCCTCGCGGGCCTCCGGGTCCGGGACGGGGACCGCGGAGAGCAGCGCCTGCGTGTACGGGTGCGTCGGGTGCTCGTAGATCTGCTCGTCCGAGCCGATCTCCGCCATCTTGCCGAGGTACATCACGCCCACGCGGTCCGAGATGTGCCGGACGATCGACAGGTCGTGCGCGATGAAGAGGTAGGAGAGGTTGAACTCGTCCTGGAGCTTCTCCATCAGGTTGATGACCTGGGCCTGGACGGAGACGTCCAGGGCCGAGACCGGCTCGTCGCAGATGATGATCTCGGGGTTGAGGGCCAGACCGCGCGCGATGCCGATGCGCTGGCGCTGGCCGCCCGAGAACTGGTGCGGGTAGCGGTTGATGTACTCGGGGTTCAGGCCGACGACGTCCAGGAGCTCCTGGACCTTCTGCCGGCGCGAACCCTTGGGGGCCACCTCGGGGTGGATCTCGAAGGGCTCCCCGATGATGTCGCCCACCGTCATACGGGGGTTCAGGGACGTGTAGGGGTCCTGGAACACCATCTGGATGTTGCGGCGGACGGCCTTCAGCGCGCGCCCGGACAGCTTGGTGATGTCCTGGCCCTTGTAGAAGACCTCGCCGGCCGTGGCGCGCTCCAGGGTCATCAGGAGCTTGGCGACCGTGGACTTGCCACAGCCGGACTCGCCCACGATGCCCAGCGTCTCGCCCTGGAAGAGGTCGAAGGAGATGCCGTCGACCGCCTTGACCGCGCCGATGTGCTTCTTGAGCAGGATTCCCTGGGTGAGAGGGAAGTGCTTGACCAGGTTGCGGACCTGGAGGATCGGCTCGCCGCGCTCGACCGGCGCCTCGATGGCCGCGACGGCGTCTTCGGCCGTGGCGGCGTCCACCGTCTCGACGTCGGAGACGTTCGGGGTGGCTTCGGCGTGCTCGTCCGTCTTCGAAGGCTTCGAGAGCTTCGAGGACTTCTTCGGCTCAGCCATGGATCGTCTCCTTCCAGAAGTGGCACGCGCTGCCGCGGCCCGGCAGCTCCGTGCCGTCCTGCTCGGTGACCGACACCAGGGCCGGGATCTCCGTGCGGCAGACGTCCTGCGCCTTGGGGCAGCGCGGGTTGAACGCGCAACCGCTGGGGATCTTGAGCAGGTTGGGCGGCAGGCCCTTGATCGCGTAGAGCTCCTGGCCCTTCTGGTCCAGGCGCGGGATCGAGTCGAGGAGGCCACGGGTGTACGGGTGCGCGGGGCGCTTGTACAGCTCGTGGACGGGTGCCGTCTCGACGATGCGGCCCGCGTACATGACCGCGATCTTGTCCGCGACGTCGGCGACGACGCCGAGGTCGTGGGTGATGAGGATCAGGCCCATGTTGTACTCGCGCTGGAGCTCCGCGAGCAGGTCCATGACCTGGGCCTGGACCGTCACGTCGAGAGCCGTGGTGGGCTCGTCCGCGATGATCAGGTCGGGCTCCAGGGCGAGCGCCATCGCGATCATGATGCGCTGGCGCATACCGCCGGAGAACTGGTGCGGGTAGTCGTTCACCCGCTCCTTGGCGGCCGGGATCTTGACCTTGTCCATCAGCCCGATGGCCTTGGCCTTGGCGTCCTTGCGGCTCAGGCCCTCGTGCACCCGGAACATCTCGCCGAGCTGGTAGCCCACCGAGAGGACGGGGTTCAACGAGGACAGGGCGTCCTGGAAGATCATGGCGATCTTGCGGCCGCGGATCTTCCTGCGCTCCTCGCCGGACATCTTCAGCATGTCCTGGCCGCGGAAGAGGATCTCGCCCTGCGGGATCTTCCCTGGCGGCATGTCGAGGATGCCCATGATGGCCTGGGCGGTCACGGACTTGCCGGAACCCGACTCGCCGAGGACGGCGAGCGTCTCGCCCGCGTCCACGCTGTAGTTGACGCCGTTGACGGCCTTGACCACACCGTCCCGGGTGTGGAACTCGACGTGCAGGTCCTTCACGTCCAGGAGGCGGCCGCTCTTCTCCTCGCCCGAGCGGGGGGCGGGGATCGAGTCTGTCTTGAGGTCGATGCTGGTCACGTTTACGCCTCCCTCAGCGCAGCTTCGGGTCGAGGGCTTCGCGTACGGCGTCACCCATCATGATGAACGCCAACACCGTGATACTCAGCATTCCTGCCGGGAAGAACAGCGTGTGCGGGTTGTTGCGGATGTCGCTCAGGGCGTCGGAGATGTCGCCGCCCCAGGAGAGCGCGTCGCCGCCGAAGCCGAGGCCCAGGAAGGACAGCGTCGATTCCGCGACGATGTACGTGCCCAGGGCGATGGTGGCGATGACGATGACCGGTGCGATCGCGTTCGGCAGGATGTGCCGGAACAGGATGCGCCTGGTCCCCGCGCCGAGTGCCTTCGCCGCCATGACGTAGTCCGCGTGCCGGGTGGTGATCACCGCGCCGCGCATCACGCGGGCGATCTGCGTCCAGCCGAGGAAGGCGAGGGCGCCGGTGATGACCCAGACGTTCCGCTCGGTGAAGGCGTTCAGGACGACCATCGCGCCGAGCAGGAAGGGGATACCGAAGAATACGTCGGTCAGGCGGGAGAGCAGGCTGTCGATGAAGCCGCCGAAGTAACCGGCCAGCATGCCGACCAGGCCGCCGAAGACGGTGACCAGGATGGTCACGCCGAAGCCGACCATGATCGAGTTACGGGCGCCGTAGACGACGCGGGCGTAGATGCTTCGGCCCTGGCGGTCGTAGCCGAACCAGTCCGCCTGGAAGAGGTGGCTGAAGTTCGGCTTCTGCAGGAAGTGGTTGGTCAGGTCACCGGTGCGCGGGTCGGCGCTGGTGAACATCGACGGGAAGGCCGCGACCAGCAGGACCACGAGGATCAGCAGTGCGGAGATGACGAACAGCGGCCGGCGTCGCAGGTCGCGCCAGGCGTCGCCCCACAGGCTGCGCGGCTTGCCCGTCGACTCCACGGTGTCCACGGCCTTGGCGTCGGCGTCGGCGATCGCCACGGCGTGTGCCTCGTCCGTGGCCGGGGTCTTGGTGAGGTCAGGCATAACGGATCCTCGGGTCAAGAACGGCGTAGAGCAGGTCGACGACGAGGCTCGCGAGGAGGTACACGAGCACCAGGACCGTCACGATGCCGACGATGACGGCGCCCTCACGGTTGCCCAGCGCGTCGAACAGCAGGTTGCCGACACCGGTCACGTTGAAGATGCCCTCGGTGATCACCGCGCCACCCATGAGGGTGCCGATGTCGGTGCCCAGGTACGTGACGACGGGGATCAGGGAGTTGCGCAGCAGGTGCCGGGTGATGATCCGGTGGCGCGGCAGTCCCTTGGCGACGGCGGTGCGCATGTAGTCCGCCTGCCGGTTCTCCGCGATGGAGGTCCGGCTCAGGCGTGCCACGTACGCGAGGCCGACGAGTCCGAGGACGAGCGCCGGCAGCAGGAGCTGCTGGAAGTTCTCCGAGTCCTGCACCGTCGGGGTCACCCAGCCGAGTTCGTTTCCGAAGATCAGCTGGAGGAACAGGCCGAACACGAAGATCGGGACGGAGATCACGAGGAGCGTGAAGAGCGTCACGGTGTTGTCGATGAGACGGCTGCGCCGCACGCCCGCGAGGACGCCGAGCGCGATGCCGACCACGAGCTCGAACGTCCACGCCATGACGGCGAGGCGCATCGAGACCGGGACGGCCTGCTTGATCTCATCGAGAATGGGCCTGTTGCCCGCGATGGTGTTGCCGAAGTCGCCCTTCAGCAGTCCGCCCATGTAGTGCAGATACTGCTCCCAGAGCGGCAGGTCGAGACCTCGGTCGTGCCTGATCTGCGCGACCTGCGCCGGGTCCGGCGGCTTGTCGCCCCACAGCGCCCTTACGGGGTCGCCGGGGAGCACGTTGACCATCAAGAAGATCAACAGGGTGGTCCCGATGAACACCGGGATCATCTGGAGCAGTCGCCTCGCGACGTAACGCCCCATGTGGTGCCTCCGTCCATTGCGGAGCCGTCCGTGAAGCGACGCCCGGGGTCTCCGGGCGTCGCTTCACATCGGACGGAACTCCGACGACTACTACTTCTCGAAGACCTGGACCTCGGAGAGGATCGGGTCACCGGCCTGGTCGAACACGACGTTCTTGACGTTGTTCGAGTGCGCGGAGAGCGTCTTGTTGTACCAGAGCGGGATGCCCGGGAAGCTGTTCTGCAGCTCCTTCTCGGCCTCCTGGTACAGCTTCGCGGACTCGTCGATCGTCTTCGCCTCGTCGGCCTTCTTGGTCAGCGCGTCGAACTTCTTGTCCGAGAAGCCGCCCTTGTTGCCGTCGACGCCCGTGCCGTACAGGTCGGCCAGGAAGTTGCCGTTGAACGGGTAGTCGAGCACCCAGCCGGAGCGGTAGATCGACTTGACCTTCTTCTGGTCACGGATCTCCGTGTCGGCCGCGAAGTCGGTCACCGCGTCGCCGACGCACTGGACGCCGGTCGACTTGGTGATGCTGTTGCAGACCGCGACGACCCAGTCCTTGTGCGGCTGGTCGGCGTTGTACTGGATGGAGATCTTGTTGCCCGGGACGCCGCCGCCGTCCTTGATGGCCTGCTTGGCCTTCTTCGGGTCGAACTTGCAGTACTCGCCGCAGGCGTCCTTCGTCCAGCCCTTGACGCCCTTGGCGACCCAGCCGGTGGCGGACTCACGGGTGCCGTGGAACACGGTCTTGGCGATGGTGTCGCGGTCGATCGCCATCGACAGGCCCTGGAGGACCTTGACGTCGATGTCCTTCCACTGCTTGGTGTAGAAGGCGGGGTTGATCGTGTTGATCGCCGAGAAGTCCTGCTCGATGGCGCGGTCGCCGAAGTCCTGCTTGAAGTTGGCGATCTCGCTGTTCGGCACCAGCGGCATGGTGTCGACGTTGTCCGACTTCAGGTCGGCGTAGGCGGCCGTGTCCTTGGAGTAGGCCTTGAAGTTGATGCCGCCGTTCTTGGGCTTGTCCTCGCCCTTGTAGTCGGCCCAGGCGGTGACCTGGATCGACTTCTTGTGGTCCCAGCTCTTGAACTTGTAGGGACCGTTGCCGACCGGCGTCTCGCCGTACTTCTTCGGGTCCTTCAGCGCGGCCGAGGGCAGCGGGAAGAAGGGCTTGTAGACCAGCTTGTACGCGTAGTACGGAATGCCGTTCTTCAGCGTGATGGTGAAGGTGTTCTCGTCGACGACCTTCAGGCCGGACATGGCCTTCTTCTTGGCCTTGCCCTTGGCCGGGTGCACGTCGTCGTAGCCGACGATGTCGCGGTACCAGGAGCTGTTCTGCTGGCCGTTGGCCGGGTCGGCCGCCCAGTTCCAGGCGTCGACGTACGACTTGGCGGTGACGGCCTCGCCGTTGTGGAACTTCCAGCCCTGCTTGAGCTTGACGGTCCACACCTTGGAGTTCTTGTCGGGGGTGACCGACTCGGCGTTCTCGTAGGTGATGTTGCCCTGCTTGTCGTAGTGGACAAGCCCGGTGAAGAGAGCGTCGATGACGACGCTGCCGTACGCCTCCATGGTGTTGGACGGCTGCAGGGCGTTCTGCGGCTCACCGTTGGCGTAGCTGACGATCCCCTTGGGGTCGACCTTCCCGCTGTTGCCGTTGTCGTTGCCGCCGCCACCACAGGCGGTGGCACCCAGGGCCACAACACCGGCTATCGCGACCCACTTGGCGCTCTTGGCACCACGCATGGGGTTCCTCCTCATGAGTCCACTTTGGTCACTACAAGAGGGGGTACGGGTGATCGCGCCGACACCCCTGACGGCGAAGATCGAGTACCCCAGTGTGCTCGTGAGTCGGCGCTCCCCACAGCGCGTGACCCATTGACCCGAGCTATACGCGGTCAACTATTAGCCATGCGGTACCGGTCGACCACACCCTTTTGGTCTCGGTTCAATCACACCTGGCACGTACAACTTCCAAAATCCGGACAAACCGATCCGAGATAGATGGTTGCGAAACGGACGTGTTATACATCTAACGGTCAGTGACGTCCGGATAACGGACGTTCCGGCGTCAAAAAGGAGTTGCCGCGGGCGGCTTCACGCGACAGTCGTCACACCGTATCTCCAGGGAAAACGCGAGAGGCCGGTTTCCGCGACGCTCCGGGCGGGAGCGGCGGAAACCGGCCTCATACGTCTCTGGGGCACCCCGGGAGGTTTGCCGGGGCCCACCCGAGCGTGAGCGCCCCGGAAGGGGCGTTCACGGGTGTATCAGCTGTGCTTGGCGCGCGAGGCGGTGCGGCCGCGCTGCTTCTGGTCCAGGACGACCTTGCGGATGCGCACGGTCTCCGGGGTCACCTCGATGCACTCGTCGTCGCGGCAGAACTCCAGGGACTGCTCGAGCGACAGCTTGCGCGGCGGGACCACGTTCTCCGTGGAGTCCGCGGAGGCCGCGCGCATGTTGGTGAGCTTCTTCTCCTTGGTGATGTTCACGTCCATGTCGTCGGCGCGCGAGTTCTCACCGATGATCATGCCCTCGTACACCTCGGTGCCGGCCTCGGTGAAGATGACACCGCGCTCCTGGAGGTTGATCATCGCGAACGGCGTGACCGTGCCGGAGCGGTCGGCGACCAGCGAGCCGTTGTTACGCGTCTTCAGCTCGCCGAACCACGGCTCGTGGCCCTCGAAGATGGAGTGCGCGATGCCCGTGCCGCGGGTCTGGGTCAGGAACTCCGTACGGAAGCCGATGAGGCCGCGGGACGGGACGATCCACTCCATGCGGATCCAGCCCGAACCGTGGTTCGTCATGGTCTCCATGCGGCCCTTGCGGGTCGCCATCAGCTGCGTGATGGCGCCGAGGTGCTCCTCGGGCGAGTCGATCGTCATGCGCTCGATCGGCTCGTGCACCTTGCCGTTGATCTCCTTGGTGACCACCTCGGGCTTGCCGACGGTCAGCTCGAAGCCTTCCCGGCGCATGGTCTCGACGAGGATGGCCAGCGCCAGCTCACCGCGGCCCTGCACCTCCCAGGCGTCGGGGCGCTCGGTGTCCAGGACGCGGAGCGAGACGTTGCCGATGAGCTCCTTGTCCAGGCGGTCCTTCACCTGGCGGGCGGTGACCTTGTGGCCCTTGCCGCCCTTGCCGACCAGCGGCGAGGTGTTCGTGCCGATGGTCATGGAGATCGCCGGCTCGTCCACCGTGATCAGCGGCAGCGCGATCGGGTTCTCGGGGTCGGCCAGGGTCTCGCCGATCATGATGTCCGAGATACCGGCGATGGCGCAGATGTCACCGGGGCCCGCCTTCTCGGCCGGCTTGCGGGTGAGCGCCTCGGTCATCATCAGCTCGGTGATGCGGACGCTCTGCTGGGTGCCGTCACGCTTGATCCACGTGACCGTCTGGCCCTTGCGCAGCTCGCCCTGCTCGACGCGGCAGAGCGCGATGCGGCCGAGGAAGTTGTCCGCGTCCAGGTTGGTGACGTGGGCCTGAAGGGGGGCCGCCTCGTCGTACTCCGGAGCGGGGACGTGCTCCAGGATCGTGGTGAAGAACGGCTCCAGGCTGTCGCTGTCCGCGGGGACGGTGCCGTCCTCGGGCTTGGTCAGCGAGGCGATGCCGTCACGGCCGCAGGCGTAGACGATCGGGAACTCGATCTGGTCCTCGTCGGCGTCCAGGTCGAGGAAGAGGTCGTACGTCTCGTTGACGACCTCGTCGATCCGGGAGTCCGGACGGTCGGTCTTGTTGATGCACAGGATGACCGGCATCCGGGCCTGAAGGGCCTTGCGGAGCACGAAGCGGGTCTGCGGAAGCGGACCCTCGGAGGCGTCGACGAGGAGGACGACCGCGTCCACCATCGACAGACCGCGCTCGACCTCGCCACCGAAGTCGGCGTGGCCGGGGGTGTCGATGATGTTGATCGTGATCGGGTCACCACCGTCCTTGGGGTGGTACTTCACGGCCGTGTTCTTGGCCAGGATCGTGATGCCCTTCTCACGCTCCAGGTCGTTCGAGTCCATCATGCGGTCGTCGAGGGACTCTGCTGCGTGGGCGGCGAAGGCGCCGGCCTGCTTGAGCATGGCATCGACGATGGTCGTCTTGCCGTGGTCGACGTGGGCGACGATGGCGACGTTACGAATGTCATGGCGCGTGGGCATACGAGCTGCGCTTCTCCCAGGAAGAGTGGATTGGCGGCGCGTACGGTCCGGTACGCGTGCCCTGCCGGGCAGACAACACGCCACGGCCTCACCCCATTCTACGGGGCCCGGACGGAGGCGGCCTCCGCGGGGGGTTTCCGGGCAGCTCCATGCGGGCGTCCGGCGCGCGGCCTTCAGGGGTGAAATACCAGGTCAATGGGTGGTTACGACCTTGCCCGCCGGGGTGGCCGACGGGCAAGGGAGTTGAGCTGAATCTGAGCACCAGTTCGGTGAAGAGATGGTGTACGTCACTTGGACGGCTTGTGGGCCGCCCCGCTCGTCACCTGGTCATGACTTCGTCGACGGCATGACCGGCCGCCGCACGCCCGGCTTCAGGAAGCCGATGTCCTCGTAGTCCGGGGCCTGGAAACCGAAGGCCCCGGCGTTGGCCAGGTTCGGCCGGGCCGCCATGAGCTGGGGGCGCTGGTAGAGGGGGATGGATCCCGCCTCCGCCCAGATGCGGGCGTCCGCCTTCCTGACCAGGGAACGGGACACGTCCTCGTCGAGCTCGCCCATCGCCTGGTCGAAGAGCTGGTCGATGTGGTCGGTGCCCACGCGCGTGTAGTTCTGTTCGACGTTCAGGGAGCCGTCCGCCGCCGGGACCGGCTTGGCGAAGATCGGGCGGGCGTCGGTGGCGGGGAAGGCGGAGGCGGGCCACGAGTAGAGGGCGAGGTCGTACTGGCCGGCCGCGACGTGGTCCTTGAAGTAGCTTTCGTCGGCGACCTTCGACATCTCGGTGCGCACGCCGATCTTCTCCAGCATCCGGGAGATCCGGTCGGCCACCGCGCGCAGTTGCTCCGAGCCGTTGCCGGAGGGCAGCACGAAGCGCAGGGTGAGGGGCTTGCCGTCCTTGGCGAGGGGTGCGCCGGCGGCGGGGGCGGCGGTGCCCTTGGGGGCGTAGGCGCCCGGGACGCCGCCCTTGGCGTGGTCACGTGGCGCGGCCCCGGCCTCCTGCCCGGCCTTGTCCTTCGCCTTGTCCCTGGCCTTGTCCTTGGCCTTGTCCTTCGCCTTCGCCTGGCGTTCGGTGTGCTCGCCCGGCTCCTTCTTCTTCTCCTTGTCGGTCTCACCCGGCCGGCCGAGCACGTCGGCCTGGCGGGTCAGCGCGGCCTTCTGGTGGGCCGCCGCGGGCGCCGGGGTCAGCACGGAGACGCCGCCCGCGCCGGGCTTCCCGTCGTCCTCGCCGACGATGTACGTACCGTCGTCCGCCTCCGGGCCCGACCCGGACTCCGCCTTCTCCGCGCCGGCCTCGCCCTCCGACGTCCTGGCCTTCTCCTTCTCCTTCTCCGCCTTCTCCTTGACCTCGTCCTTCAGGGCGGCGCCCGGCGTCCAGCCCGCGTCGGCGAGGAGCGCCCGCGCCTCCGCGGTGTCCTGCTTGCCGAGGGCTCCGCTGTTGTCCGCGTACGCCTGCTGCCCGGCGAGGGCGAGATGGCTGCCGACCGGCTCGGCGGGCAGGCCGAGCGGCTTCAGGACCGTCCTGGCGAGCTCCTCGCGGTCCAGGGCGCGGGCCACCGCGCGGCGCACCCTGTCGTCGGCGAGCGGGCCCTCGGAGCCGTTGAGGGCGAGCTGGGTGTAGGCGGGTTCGAGGGACTTGCGGACCTCGTAGCCGCTCAGGCCCGCCTGCTCCCGCGCGTACTTCTTGACCGCCTTGCCGGTCTTCAGGCGCGCCTGGATCTCGGCCTCGGCGGCCTCCTCGTCGGAGCCGTTGGCGATCGCCCAGGAGCGCAGCGCCCCGGCCGGGGTGAGCTCCGAGCCGGGGCCGTGGGCCGGCGGGCCCTGGGCGCCCTTGTCACGGGCGGCGAGCGAGATCCTCTCCGCCTCCGGCGCGTCGATCTCGGCCAGGTCGACCGTGCCCTTGACGAGCGCCTCGGCCCGCTCGTCGCGCGGCACCTCGCGCAGCACCAGCTTGCTGAGCTTGGCCGGCCGGCCCCACCAGCGCGGATTGCGCTCCAGGGTCGCCGTGCCCGCCTTGCGGTCGATGCCCGCGAGGGCGAAGGGCCCCGCGGTCGCCCTCAGCTTGCGGCGGGCTCCGTCGTTGAAGGAGTCGGGGCTGCCCATGACCTGCTTGGGGTACAGCGGGGAGAAGAGCGAGCGCCAGTCCGCGTACGGCTTGGCGAAGGTGACGCGCACCTCCAGGTTGTTCGCGCCGCGCTCGATCTTCTCGATGCGGTCGTAGCCGGCGTTCCGTGCCGTCCAGTACGCGGAGTCCTTGCCGGACAGGGCACGCCACTGCGCGGCGAAGTCGTCGGCGCCGATCTCCCGGCCGTCGCTCCAGACCGCCTGCTGGTTCAGCTTGTACAGGACGACCTGCCTGGGCTCGCGCTCGATGACGTCCGCCGACTCCAGGAAGTCGGCGTTGCGCTGCGCCCCGCCCTGCCCGTCGAGGCGGAACAGGTTCGGCAGGACGGCCCCCGTGATGCGCGAGGTGCCCGCGTCGGCGTCGGACTGGAAGCTGTTGAGGGTCTCCGGCAGCTCCTCCACCGCCCAGTTCATGGTGCCCCCGTCGGCGACCTTGTCCCGGGCCGCGGGTGCGATGTCCTGGCCCGCGGCCGGCCGGCTCCCGTGGTCGGCCGAGCTGCATCCGGCGAGGGCGGGCAGGGCCAGCACCCCCGTCGCGAGGAACACGACAGATCTGACTCTGACGCGGGCGTGGGCCATGGCTGGTACCTCCGGGGTCCAGGCTCGTCCGGCCGCTACCGGGACCGGGCCGGGTTTGATCACGTTTGGCGCTATATGGAGCTGATCACATCTATCGCCACACTGAAGGGGACCGGAGGGGCGGTGCGGCGGAGGCACGGCGCGCGGGGCGCGGATGTCACCCGTGCGGCCCAATGGGACGCCGGGGCCTCCGGAGGCCGGGTCTCTGGACGCCAAGGGCCCCGCCGGCGGTCGCGAAGGGTCATCTTCGACGCGATCGGACCGTGATCCGGCGCATTCACGGCCCTCGGTCCGGCAATCGGTGCAGATCTCTTCACAAGCCGGGATGTGACGCGCGACACTCGCAGCCGCATGAGCGTTGCCACCGCACACCTGAAGTGAGGGCAAGTCATGGCTCTGCACGATGAACTGTCCGCCGTCCAGCGCTGCGTCGACGACTTGGTCCGCACCGTCACGAGGCTGGAGGAGCAGGCCGGCGACCAACTGGCGGGCGTCGACGTGCGCCGCGTACGCACCGACACCGACCGGCTGCGCGAGAGCGTCGCCCTGCTGCACTCCTCGGCCGTCCCGCCCATGCCGACGCGCAGGCCCGACCTGCTGACCATCTCCGACACGCCGTACGACAGGGCGCTGTGGACGAACGCCGGGGACGTCGACGACGAGGGCCTGGGCGCGCGCGACCGTCACGCGCCCTGAGCCGCCGTCCCACCGCCCCGCTGAAGCTTCTCCGCCTCAACCAGAGGTACGCCAGGACGAAGGAGTGGAGCCTCGTTGGCCACCGGCACGGAACCCCAACCGAAGAGCGGAACGGCCCCCGGCGGCGGAGTGCGCGATGGCACGCGCGCCGCGATCGCCGCTGCCCATCTGCGGACCGACCGATGGTGGCTGGCGCCCGCGGCGACCGCCGCCGGGCTGCTCGCCTTCGTCGTCTACTCGACCTGGCGGGCGTTCGCGAACGCGGACTACTACCAGGCGCCCTACGTGTCGCCGTTCTACTCGCCGTGCCTGGCCGACAACTGCGCACCCATGCGGTCGGGCCCGAACTGGGAGATCCTCGGCGGCTGGTGGGGCCTCTCCCCCGCCCTGCTGATCCTGATCTTCCCCCTCGGCTTCCGGCTGACCTGCTACTACTACCGCAAGGCCTACTACCGCGGCTTCTGGGCCTCACCACCGGCCTGCGCGGTCGCCGAGCCGCACAAGAAGTACTCCGGTGAGACCCGCTTCCCGCTGGTCCTCCAGAACATCCACCGGTACTTCTTCTACGCGGCGGTGCCGGTCGCGGGCATCCTCACGTATGACACCGTGCTCGCCTTCCGCGACGAGCACTACGCGTGGGGCCACATGGGCCTCGGCACTCTCGTCTTCCTCGTCAACATCGGTCTGATCTGGGCGTACACCCTCTCCTGCCACTCCTGCCGGCACATCGTGGGCGGCAAGCTCAAACACTTCTCCCGGCATCCGGTGCGGTACCGCATGTGGCAGTGGGTCGGACGGCTGAACGACCACCACATGCTGCTCGCGTGGGCGTCGCTGGTGAGCGTCGCGCTCGCCGACTTCTACGTGTACCTGCTCGCGTCCGGTGCCTTCGACGATCCGAGGTTGTTCTGATGCCACAGGTGGAGCGACAGCAGTGGGACGTCGTCGTGGTGGGCGCGGGGGGCGCGGGTCTGCGGGCCGCGATCGAGGCGCGTGAACAGGGCGCCCGTACGGCCGTGATCTGCAAGTCGCTGTTCGGCAAGGCCCACACGGTGATGGCCGAGGGCGGCATCGCCGCCTCCATGGGCAATGTGAACTCCGGCGACAACTGGCAGGTGCACTTCCGCGACACCTTGCGCGGCGGCAAGTTCCTCAACCAGTGGCGGATGGCCGAGCTGCACGCGCGGGAGGCGCCCGACAGGGTCTGGGAGCTGGAGACGTGGGGCGCCCTGTTCGACCGTACGCCGGACGGACGAATATCCCAGCGCAACTTCGGCGGGCACGAGTACCCCCGCCTCGCCCACGTCGGCGACCGCACGGGACTCGAACTGATCCGCACGCTCCAGCAGAAGATCGTCTCGCTCCAGCAGGAGGACTTCCGCGGGTACGGCGACTACGAGGCGCGCCTGAAGGTCTTCCAGGAGTGCACGGTCACGCGCGTCCTGAAGGACGGCGACCGGGTCAGCGGGACCTTCTGCTACGACCGCGAGTCGGGCCGCTTCTTCGTCCTGGAGGCGCCCGCCGTGGTCCTCGCGACCGGCGGCATCGGCAAGTCCTTCAAGGTGACGTCGAACTCCTGGGAGTACACCGGCGACGGCCACGCGCTCGCGCTGCTCGCCGGAGCGCCGCTGCTGAACATGGAGTTCGTGCAGTTCCACCCCACGGGCATGGTCTGGCCCCCGTCCGTCAAGGGCATCCTCGTGACGGAGTCCGTGCGCGGCGACGGCGGGGTCCTGCGCAACTCCGAGGGCAAGCGCTTCATGTTCGACTACGTCCCCGACGTCTTCAAGGAGAAGTACGCGCAGTCGGAGGACGAGGGCGACCGCTGGTACGACGACCCGGACCGCAACCGCAGGCCCCCCGAGCTGCTCCCCCGCGACGAGGTCGCGCGCGCCATCAACTCCGAGGTCAAGGCGGGCCGCGGCTCACCTCACGGTGGCGTCTTCCTCGACGTGTCGACGCGGATGCCCGCCGAGGTCATCAAGCGGCGGCTGCCGTCGATGTACCACCAGTTCAAGGAGCTCGCGGACGTCGACATCACCGCGGAGGCGATGGAGGTCGGGCCGACCTGTCACTACGTGATGGGCGGCATCGCGGTGGACTCCGACACCGCCGCCGCACGCGAGGTGACCGGGCTGTACGCCGCGGGTGAGGTCGCGGGCGGCATGCACGGCTCCAACCGGCTCGGCGGCAACTCCCTCTCCGACCTGCTGGTCTTCGGGCGGCGCGCGGGCCTGCACGCGGCCCGGTACGCGGCGGGTCCGGCCGCCGACGACCGCCCTCAGGTGGACGAGGTGCAGGTGGACACCGCGGCGGCCGAGGCGCTGCGGCCGTTCAGCGCCGAGGGCCCGCGGGACGGGGCGAAGCCGGAGAACCCGTACACGCTCCACCAGGAGCTCCAGCAGACCATGAACGACCTGGTCGGCATCATCCGCCGCGAGGCCGAGATGGCACAGGCCCTGGAGAAACTCGCCGAGCTGCGGGTACGGGCGCGGCGGGCCGGCGTCGAGGGGCACCGGCAGTTCAACCCGGGGTGGCACCTCGCGCTCGACCTGCGGAACATGCTCCTGGTCAGCGAGTGCGTGGCGCGCGCCGCCCTGGAGCGCACGGAGAGCCGCGGCGGCCACACCCGTGAGGACCATCCGGCGATGAGCCGCGAGTGGCGCCGCGCCAACCTGCTCTGCCGCCTCACCGATCCGAGCGGCGGCCTCGCGGCCACCGACCCGGTGCACGGCCAGATCGACCTCGTCCGTGAGACGACCGAACCCATCCGCCCGGACCTGCTCGCCCTCTTCGAAAAGGAGGAGCTGGTCAAGTACCTGGCTGAAGAGGAGCTGTACGAGTGAGTTCGTACGACGCGCGATTCAAGGTCTGGCGCGGGGATTCCGCCGGCGGCGGCCTCAAGGACTTCGAGGTCGAGGTCAACGAGGGCGAGGTCGTCCTCGACATCATCCATCGGCTCCAGGCCACCCAGGCCCCCGACCTGGCGGTCCGCTGGAACTGCAAGGCGGGCAAGTGCGGTTCGTGCTCCGCGGAGATCAACGGGCGGCCTCGGCTGCTGTGCATGACGCGCATGTCGGTCTTCGCGCCCGAGGACGTCATCACGGTCACGCCGCTGCGGGCCTTCCCCGTGGTGCGGGACCTGGTGACGGACGTCGGCTTCAACTACACCAAGGCGCGCGAGATCCCGGCGTTCGTGCCGCCCGAGGGCCTCGGGGCGGGCGAGTACCGCATGCAGCAGGCGGACGTGGACCGTTCGCAGGAGTTCCGCAAGTGCATCGAGTGCTTCCTGTGCCAGGACACGTGCCATGTGGTGCGGGACCACGAGGAGAACAAGGCCGCGTTCGCGGGGCCGCGGTTCCTGATGCGGGTGGCCGAGCTGGACATGCATCCGCTGGACTCGGCGGCCGACTCCGGCCTCGACCGCAAGCGGGCGGCCCAGGACGAACACGGGCTCGGCTACTGCAACATCACCAAGTGCTGTACGGAGGTCTGCCCCGAGGGCATCAAGATCACGGACAACGCGCTGATACCGCTGAAGGAGCGGGCGGTCGACCGGAAGTACGATCCGGTGGTCTGGCTGGGGAACAGGATTCGGCGGCGGGGCAAGTAGGGGGCCCCGGGCGTGGGCGCTGTGCCACACTGCCGCGCATGCGAATCTCCCGGCCTCTGCTGGCCGTACTGCTCACCGGGGCACTGAGCGTGGGCGCGGCCGGGTGCTCGCTGCCCGGGGCCGTCGACGGAGAGGACGGTACGGGTCTGGAGCGCGCGCTCGACGCGGTGCCGGGCTCGGCGGCCGACCAGCCGGTCACGTACCGGGACGTGCGGAAGGCCCGGCGGCTCGTCGCCAAGGATCCCTCGCTCTACCGCGGCCTGGCCGGCTTCGGAATCATGGAGGTCGCCCAGAGCGGCTACACGGGCAAGGACGTCAGCGCGGGCTGGGGGTTCGACGAGAAGGACGTGACGGCGTCCGTGCAGGTCGGCGACAGCTCGCTGCTCACCGGTGACTTCGACACGTCCGCGGTGGGGCGGGCGATGAAGAAGCAGGGCTATGCGGCGGCCGGGATCGACGGGGGCACCCGCTTCACCAAGCGCGGCGAGGACCTCACGTACGAGGTCTCCGGCTCCGTCCGCGTCGTCAACCGTTCGCACGGCAGGCTCGGGATCTCCGCGCCGGGCACGTCGCTGCGGGACGACGAGGCGTACGCGGCGGTGGCCGACTGCCTGGGCGATGTGTACGAAGCGACGTACTACGCCAAGCGGGGCGACGCGGACGCGCAGCTCTTCGCGATCGGCGGCCGGCTCGCGAAGGACGGCAGGACCTCCTCGGAGAAGCTGTGCGTACGCGCCGCTTCGGCCGAGGCCGCGGACACGATCGCCGAGGCCCTGCGGGCGAAGACGGAGCCGGGCGCCCGCTATGCCGGCTCGAAGGTACGGGTGACCGAGGACGACCTGGTCACCATGGTCTGGCGGAACCGCCCGGCGTCGGGCCTGCGCCCGGCGGACAACGACAGGACGGGAGAGCTGCCGAACGTGCTGACCCGAGGCTGACCCTGGGCAAGGGCAAGGGCAAGGGCGAGGGCTAGAAGAGGCTCAGGAGGGCCTCTGCCGCGTCCATCGGCTCGGTGTCGCCGTCGGGCAGGGCCAGTTCGAACCAGACGGTCTTGCCGTGGGGTGTCCTGCGTGAGCCCCAGCCGGCGCTGAGCAGGCCCACCAGTTGCAGCCCGCGCCCGCCCTCGTCCGTGTCACGGGCCCTGCGGCGGCGCGGCTGGACGAAGCCGCCGTCCCACACCTCGCAGACCAGCGTGCGGTCGAGGAGGAGACGGAGCCGGATCTCGCCCTCGCCGTAGCGCAGGGCGTTGGTGACGAGTTCGCTGACGAGGAGTTCCGCCGTGTCGCAGAGCCGGTCGAGGCCCCAGGCCCGGAGCTGTCCGCAGGCGAGTTCGCGCGCGCGGCCGACCGACTTGGGGACGCGCGGCAGGGTCCAGTCGCCGACGTGTTCGGCGGGCAGGCCCTCGACGCGCGCCATGAGGAGCGCGATGTCGTCCTCGCCGTGGTGGGTGTCGAGGGTGTTGAGGACGTGGTCGCAGACGTCCTCAAGGGCGGGCGGGGCGTCGCCGAGGGAGCGTACGAGGGCGTTGAGGCCCTCGTCGAGCGGGTGGTGGCGGGACTCGACGAGACCGTCGGTGTAGAGGGCGAGCAGCGCGCCCTCGGGAAGTTCCACCTCGACGTCCTCGAAGGGTTCGCCGCCGACGCCGAGCGGCATGCCCGGCGGGACGTCGAGCATGAGCACGTGCTGGCCGGGGTCGCCCGGTTCGCCGGGTTCGACGAGGACCGGCGGCAGGTGCCCGGCGTTGGCGAAGGTACAGCGCCGGGTGACGGCGTCGTAGACCGCGTAGACGCAGGTGGCGAGGTACACCTCGCCGAGGTCCGCGTCCGCCGCCTTGCGCGCCGCGCGGGTGGACCGCTGGGGCCCGGCGGGGTTGCCGAGGCCGCGGGCGATCTCGTCCAGGGCGGAGAGGACCTCGGCGGGCTCGGTGTCGAGGAGCGCGAGGGTGCGCACGGCGGTGCGCAGCTCCCCCATGGCGACGGCGGCCCGCAGGCCGCGCCCCATGACGTCGCCGATGACGAGGGCGGTGCGGTGGCCCGGCAGTTCGATGACGTCGAACCAGTCGCCGCCGACCTCCGTCGCGGCGTTGCCCGGCAGATAGCGGCAGGCGATGTCCAGGCCGGACGCCTCGGGGTCGCCGGGCGGCAGCAGGGAGCGCTGAAGGATCAGCGCGCGCTCGTGCTCGCGGCGGTAGAGGCGGGCGTTGTCGATGCAGACGGCGGCGCGCGCGGCCAGTTCGACGGCGAGTGCGCGGTCGCGCTCGCCGAAGGGCTCGCTGCCCTTCGTGCGGGAGAACTGGGCGAGGCCGACCACGGTGTCGTGGGCGACCATCGGCACGGCGAGCGTGGACTGGATGAGCCCGCCGGTGAGGCGGCTCGCCGACTCGTCGTCCTTGGCGGTGATGAGCCGGGGCCGGGCCGCGCGCAGGGCGTCGGCGCAGGGGGAGGTGAAGGCGAAGCGGTGCATGACGCCGACGTCGAGCGGGGCGGTGCCGTCCGGGAACGGGGCGTCGGCGACGGCGCTCGCGAACGCCACGCGGCGCAGCTCCGCGCTGCCGTCGACGAGGCCCGGCGGTGCCTCGTCGCCGTCGAGCAGGCCTTGGTACAGGTCGACGGAGGCGAGGTCGCAGAAGCCGGGGACCGTGACGTCGAGCAGTTCCCGCGCGGTGGTCTCCAGGTCGAGGGAGTTGCCGATGCGGGCGCCCGCCTCGTTCAGGAGGGCCAGGTTGCGGCGGGCGTGGGCGGCCTCGCGGGCGGCGGCGTGCCGCAGGGTGACGTCGGTGCCGAGTCCCGCGACGCCGACGGGGCGGCCGGAGCCGCTGTGCACGCGGTAGAGGTTGACCGACCAGTGCCTGCGCTCGTCGCTGTGGGGCGTGGGGCCGACGACCTGCATGTCGGTCACGGACTCGCCGGTGGCGAGGACCCGCTTCAGGGCGGCGGCCATGCGGTCGGCCTCGTGGCGCGGCAGGTAGTCGTGGACGGTGAGACCGCGGTGGTCCTCGGTGCTGCCGCCGAAGACGTCGGCGAAGCGGCGGTTGGCGCGCTGCACCTTGAGGTCGGTGCCGAACAGCAGGAACCCGAACGGAGATTGTCCGAAAATGGCCTGCGAGGCGGCGAGGTCCGTCTCGATCTGCCGCAGCGCCCGGACGTCGACGACGATGCAGACCGCGGCTCTCTCGCCGTCCTCCGTCCCGGTCGGCATGACGTAGACCTCGGCGACGCCCTCCATGCCCGTTACGCCGGGCCGCCCCTCGTCGGGCACGCGGAAGGGGACGATGCCCGTCCACTCCCGGCCGTCGAGGATCTCCGCCATCTTGCGGTGCCCGTTCGGGCGCAGCTCGGGCGCCACGAAGGCCTCGATGGGGTCCTTGCCGACGGCGTCCCGCGCGGCCACGCCGAACAGCCGCTCGGCACGCTCGCTCCACTGGTCGACGAGTCCGTCGGGGCCGATGGAGAACGAGGCGACCTTGATGTAGTCGTAGATCGAGCCGGGCGGGCTGCTCTGCCAGGTCTCGTGCGCGGGCGCGTCGGCGGCCCCGTCGCCCACGGCTGCCCCGGGCGGTCCGCCGGCCGTCGTACCACCCGACGGTCGTTCGGTCCTCGCGTCGCCCGACGGCCCATCGGGCTCCGTCGCCTTCGCTGGTATCTCGCTCACGCGAACCGTCCCCTCCAGCTCACCGCGTCCGGCACCGGTCACCGCGTACGGCTGACCGCAGTATCCAGCACTACGGCACAGCACCACACGGCGTTCACGATCACAGCACGGACTCGACGCTTTTTGGCCCGTGCCGCTCTTGTGCCCGACGCCCGTCGCACACTGCCAGTCTTCTAACCCGGCAAGGCCAGCTCGAACCACACCGTCTTTCCCGCTCTGCCCGTCCGGTCCGGCCGCGTGCCCCAGCTCCGCGCCGAGCGGGCCACCAGCTGAAGGCCCCGCCCGCTCTCGTCCTCGGGGTCCGCGCTGCGTGCGAGGGGCGGGTCGGGGAGCGGGTCGGAGACCTCCACGAGCAGGGTGCCCATCGGGCCCGTGGGGCGTACGAGGCGTACGCCGATCGGCCCCGAGGCGTGGCACAGGGCGTTGGTCACCAGCTCACTGACGAGCAGTACGGTGATGTCGCCGAGGGGCGTGAGGTTCCAGTCGCCGAGCTGTTCGCGGACGACGGCGCGGGCGGTGCCGACGGCGCCGGGATCCGCGGGGAAGTCCCATTCGGCGCAGTCGCCTTTGGTGTCGATCACGCCGATCACTTCCAGACCAGAAGCAGGACCTGTCCGTTTTCTTGGAGTCAAGAGGCCCATACCCGCACCACGGGACGAAGTACCACGAATTGGGGCATTTGGGGTACAGATGGCCACACTTCGGGGGTCGGTGCCGGTGCGGTGCTACGAGCTACGAGTGGTCCGGCATGGCCCTCAGTGCCTTGACGGCGGGGACGTCCGCCGCCAGCCAGTCCACCGACCAGACCTCGTCGGGAGCGAGCCAGCGCAGCGCGTCGTGGTCCTCCAGGGGCTCCGGTTCGCCGGAGACGAGGCGGGCCGTCCAGACCCGCAGGACGTACCCCTTGGCGAGCGGCCACTCGCCCGGCACCCGGTCCGCCGGCGCCGCCTCGACGCCCAGCTCCTCGCGGAGCTCGCGCACGAGCGCGTCCTCGCACCGCTCGCCCGGTTCCACCTTGCCGCCGGGCAGCTCCCAGCCGCCCGCCAGCTCCGGCGGGGCACTGCGCCGCGCGGCGAGCAGGCGTCCGCCGCCGTCGTACAGAGCGGCGCCCACCACGATGCGTTCGTTCATGCGCGGGAGCTTAGAGCCTGTCCCTCAGTGGCTGTGCCCGGTGCCGTTCGTGCTGAGCTTCTCGATCCAGTAGAGCTGCTCGTGGCCGCGCTCGTCGAGGCTGTCCGCGATCTTCTGGGCCTCGGCCTTCGTCGCGAACCTGCCCACGCGATAGCGGTTGCCGTTGCCGTCCTGCCGTATCACGAGCCAGGGCAGCACAATCGTCCCGTCGTTCATCGCGCCCCTCCGCTCGGCGCCTCCGGCGCGCGGAGCGCCTCGATCTCTAAGGAAACCGCAGTCCGCATATGCCCGAGCCTACGCCCGACCTTTACTCAGCGGATACGGAATGGCACAAGGAGATACGCGCAAGGTGCGCAATCGGCCATGGAGGCGGGCGGCGGCGCCCGGCTCCGGCCGCGGGCAGTCGCTTTGGAGGGGCCGCGGCTACTTCACCGGCAGGTGGTACGCCACGCGGTAGCGGTCGGCGGGGACCACGATGTCCGCCGTCTCCACCGGGCGGCCCGAGGCGTAGTACGTCCGCTGGACGACGATGACCACGTGGCCGGGGACGCCGCCGAGCGCCGTGAGCTCCTCGGCGAGGCCGGGGCGGGCGCCGACCTCCTCCGCGACGTTGTCCACGACGACGTCGATGGCCGCCATGCGCTCGACCACTCCGCAGCCGCCGAGTGGGCCCTCCTCGGGGAGCATCACCGGGGTGCGCCCCGTGACGGCCAGGGGCTCCCAGGAGGTGGAGAGCATCATGACCTCACCCGCGTCCCTGAAGACGTACTTGGTGCACATCACGCGCTCGCCCGCCCGGATGTCGAGCCGCTCCGCGATCGCGGCGCCCGCCTCCGCCTGCTCACTGCGGGACTCCCAGGTACCGCGCGCGCCGTCGGCGGACTGCTCCTGGCGGAAGGGGGTGGAGCCGCCGCCCGCCGCGCGATAGCCCGTACGGGCGATCTTGCGGGGGACGGGGCGCTCCCGGACGTAGGTCCCCGATCCGGAGCGGCCCTCGACCAGGCCTTCGGCCATCAGGACCTTGCGCGCCTCCAGCGCGACCGTGTCCGAGACGCCGTACTCCTCGCGGATTCTGGCCTGCGACGGGAGACGGGTGTGTGGTGGCAGCGAACCGTCGGTGATCTTCTTGCGGAGATCACCCGCGACGCGCAGATACGCAGGCTGCTCACCGAATGTCACTGGCCACTCCCAACAGGTTGACAGACAGCTACAGCCTGGCAACCGTGGGTTGTTGACTGCAACCCAAGGCCAAAGAATCACTCGATGTGATGTTTCTGCCCACACAGGCCTTTACGCAGGGCTGTTCCCCGGATATGGGGAGCCGGCAACCACACCGGTCACTTCACAGCACTCGGCCCCGCCGAGCCGAAGCCCGGCGGGGCCGAGAAGAGCCGATCCTCCCGAATCAGCCCTCAGCATCCGTCAGAACTGCAGGCTCCAGGAGTCGATCTTCCCGGTGTCCTGCGCCGCGTTGTCGCTGACCCGCAGCTTCCACGTGCCGTCGGCCGCCTCCGACGAGGCGTTCACCGTGTACGTGGTGTTGATGTTGTCGGCACTGCCGCCGGTCCCGTAGTCCTTGAGGGTGTAGGCCGTGCCGTCCGGGGCGACCAACTGGACGCGGAGGTCACCGATGTAGGTGTGCTGGATGGTCACCGGCACGCTCAGCGCGGCGGGCGCGTTGCCCCCGACGCCGGTCACGGTCACCGGGGACTCGGCCGTGGCGTTGTCCTGGACCGTGTAGTCGGTGTCGTTGGTGAACTTCTTGCCCGGCGGGTTCGTCGTGCCGCCGACCACGTTGAGCAGGCGGTTCGGCGAGCCCGAGCCGGGGTTGGTGACGACGCCCGTCGAGGACGCGCCGACCAGGGCGGTGGAGACCTGTGCCGGGGTCGAGGACGGGTTGGCGCCCAAGTAGATCGCCGCCGCGCCCGCGACGTGCGGGGACGCCATGGACGTACCGGAGATGGTGTTGGTCGCCGAGTCGCCGGTGTTCCACGACGAGGTGATCGACGAGCCCGGGGCGAAGATGTCCAGGACGCTGCCGTAGTTGGAGTAGCTGGCCCTCGCGTCGGTGCTGGTCGTGGCGCCGACGGTGATGGCCTCCGCCACGCGGGCGGGTGACTTCGTCGACGCGTTGGTCGACTCGTTGCCCGCCGCGACGGCGTAGGTGATGCCGGCGGCTATGGAGTTGCGCACGGCGGTGTCCAGGGCGGTGTCGGCGCCGCCGCCGAGCGACATGTTGGCGACGGCCGGCTTGACCGCGTTCTTGGTCACCCAGTCGATGCCCGCGACGACCTGCGCGGTGGTGCCGGAGCCCTGGTTGTTCAGGACACGGACGCCGACGATCTTCGCCTTCTTGGCGACGCCGTGCAGGGTTCCGCCGACGGTGCCCGCGACGTGCGTGCCGTGGCCGTGGCCGTCCTGCGCGGTGTTGTCGTTGTCGATGGCGTCGTAGCCGTAGGAGGCGCGCCCGCCGAAGTCGCTGTGGCTGATGCGGACGCCGGTGTCGATGACGTACGCCGTGACGCCCTCGCCCGCGGAGTCCGGGTAGGTGTACTTCTGGTCCAGCGGCAGGGTCTTCTGGTCGATGCGGTCCAGGCCCCAGGACGGCGGGTTGTTCTGGGTCGCGGAGGCAGTGAAGGTCCGGTTCTGGACGACCGCGTCGACCGCCGGGTCGGCCGCGAACCTCTTCGCCTCGGCCTCCGACAGCTCGACCGCGTAGCCGTTGAGGGCCTTGTCGTAGGTCCGCTCGATCTTGGCGCCGTACTCCTTGGCGAGGGCCTTGCCCTCGGCGGAGCGGGCCTTCGGGGCGTTCTTGTCGAGGCTCACGATGTAGCTGTTCTTGATCACGCCGGGGGTCCCGGCGTTCTCGATCGTGCCTTCCGCCCGGTCCGGCTGAGCGTTCGCCGGGAGGGCGGAGACGACGCCGAGGGCGAGGGCCGCGACCGCTGTCGCGCTGATCCCGGCCAGTCTTCGGCGGTTGTGACGCATCACTGCCATCTGAGGGGTCCTCCTCAATAGGTGGTGCGCTGGTGGGGGATGCCGTGCTGTGGTGCCCACACATGGGAAGCCGGCCCTCGACCATGGCCATGTCAATTCGACAATGCGATCCGACATGCCACGCCCAGGGGTTCCTGACTCCACCGGGACGAAAGATTGGCCGATCCATAGGAATCCCACAAGGGCTAGGGACGGACGTAACGCGCCCGCCACGCACTCTTCACGCCCCACCGGCACCAACCGCCCCAGGACCCTCACGGCCGCCCTCCCGCTCCACCGGCGGACGCCGCAATAGCCTGCGCGCATGACTGCCACGACCGCCCTGCCCGACTCCTTCTGCCCCATCGACGGAACCCGCGTCCCCGCGGGCTCGCTCGCCTGGTCCTGCCCGGTCTGCCGGGGCCCGCTCGACCTCGACTTCTCCCCCACGCCCGCGCGCCAGGCCTCGCTCACCGGACGCGTCAACTCGCTGTGGCGGTACGCGGAGTGCCTCCCGCTGTCCGCCCCCGCGATCTCCCTCGGCGAGGGGCGCACGCCCCTCGTGGAGCTGGCGGGTTCCGTCTCGGCCAAGCTGGACTTCCTGATGCCGACGCTCTCCTTCAAGGACCGGGGCGCGGTCATGCTCGCCGCCCTCGCGCAGCGGCTCGGCCCCGAGCGGGTCATCGCCGACAGCAGTGGCAACGCGGGCACGTCGGTCGCCGCGTACAGCGCGCGGGCCGGGCTGCCCTGCACGGTGTACGTGCCCGCCGGTACCTCGCCGAAGAAGCTGGAGCAGATCACCGCGCACGGGGCGCGGCTCGAAGTCGTCGACGGGGACCGGGAGTCGACGGCGAAGGCGGCCCGCGCCGCCGCCGACGAGCCCGGCACGTTCTACGCCTCGCACGTCCACAACCCCTACTTCCTCCAGGGCACCAAGACCTACGTCCACGAGCTCTGGGAGGACCTGGGCGGGCGGCTGCCCGACGTCCTCGTCGTGCCCGTCGGCAACGGCACGCTGCTGCTCGGCGCCGCGCTCGCCGTGCGTGAGCTGCACGCGGCCGCTCTGATCGCGAAGGCGCCCGCGCTGTACGCGGTGCAGTCCGCGGCGGTCGCGCCGCTCGCCGAGGCCTGGCGGGCCGGCGCCGACGACCTGGTCGGCGAGACCCCGGCTGCGGCCACCTCCGCGGAGGGCATCGCGATCCCGCGGCCACCCCGCGCGCGGCAGATCCTGCGCGCCGTGCGCGAGTCGGGAGGCGCCTTCCTCACCGTGACGGAGGAACAGATCGCGGCGGCACAGCTCGACCTGGCGGCGCGGGGGCTCTACGTGGAGTCGACCGGCGTGGTCTGCTGGGCCGCCGTGCGCGAGGGAGCGCTCGGCGAACGGACCGCGGTGGTGCCCCTGTGCGGCGCGGGGGCGAAGACGGGGCTCGCGGGCGGCTCACACCTCCCCGCCCACCTCCCGTAGAGCGGCCAGAAGGTGGTGTCCCGCGGCGGCCGCCGCGGGGTCCGTCGGGGGCGGAGTGCGGCGGGGCCCCCTGGGGCGCAGGGCCAGGGCCTCCGCCATGGCGAGGGGGCCGACGGCGCGGGCGTCGTAGGCCTCCGGGTCGGTCAGGAAGGCCAGGGCCGCGGCGGCCAGGACGCCGGGGACGCGCGCATGCCGCGAGGGCATGCCGGAGAGCAGGCGCCCGGCCTCGACAGCTCCCGCGTACTCCGGGGCCGCGTCGGGCCGTGGCCGCGGGCAGAGCAGCGCTGGCAGGCTCCTGCCGCCCAGCCGCTCGTACCCGCCGTCCATGAGGGCCCGCGCCACCTCGGCGGGTCCCGCCTCCACCCCGGTGGGTGCTGCCCGCTCGGGCGCCACCCGCGCGAGGACGGCCGCGCAGACGCCCACCCGGACATCCGCCGGCGGATGCTCCCCCGGCACGGCGGGGTCCGCCCCCTCCGCGCCCAGCGTCGCGAGGACCTCCGCGAGCACCCCGGGGTAGGCCGCCCCGCACACCAGCGTCGCGCACACGTCGGCGAAGATCTCCCCCGCCCAGCCGCGCCACCGCACCAGCTCCTCCGGGGGCAGGGCACAGGCCGTGAGGCGGTGCTCGATCGCCGGGGTCAGGCCGAAGTCGTCCTCGATGTGGTGGCCGGCCTCGTGGGCGACGGTCAGTACGGCGGGCAGGTGCGAGCCGTAGTACCAGGGAATGTCGATCACCGGGAACGGCAGGCCGCGGGCCAGGCGGGCGCCCTCGCGGGTGTGGATGCCGCCCCGCGGCAGCAGCTCGCGGTACTGGTCGCCGCGCCGGTGGGCCCGCGGCCCCGCGGCCCGGCTGAACGACACCAGCGGCGGCTCCTTGGCCAGCGTGCCGTCCACGGCCAGCGCGGCGGTCAGCGGGGCCTCGTAGCAGGACCAGGCGAGTTCGTCCGCGGCGGCCAGGCAGTCGCGGTACTCCGGCATCCTGCGCAGCGCGAACTTCGAGCGGAAGTAGTCCCAGACGTGGTGCAGGTCGAGGACCAGGACCGGCAGCCCCGCCCGCTCGCCCGCCACCAGCCGGGCGCGCGCGTCCGTCAGGCCCTCGCCGAGCATCGCCTCCACCGCGAGGAGCTGGCTGCGGTGCTTCTCCAGGGCGGGCGGATCGCCGCGGGTGGCGAGCGCCCGCCAGGAGGCCAGTTCCGTGCGCAGCCCCTCCAGGAGGCGCCCGAGCACGGCCTCCTGGAGGCGGACGGTCACATCTCCCCGATCGGCCGTTGCAGGAGCGAGGACCCGGCCGCGTACAGGGCCGTCGCACGGCGGGCGTCGTCGTCGTCCTCGAAGGTGACACCGCGGTCCTCGGCCCCCGCGGCGGAGGTCGCGCGCAGCTTCCGTACGGCGTACGCGACCGGGTCCTGGTCCGACAGGGACTGGTAGAAGGCGATGACGTGTTCGAGGCCGCCCTCGGGGAACAGGCCGGTGCACACCACCGCGGGGCAGTCGCCGAGGCGGAACAGGTGGGCCGCGAAAAGGTTCCGCAGCGTCAGTTGGACGTGGATGTCCACCTCCGAGCCCGGGCACGGCGGATCGAGCACGATCAGCGGCCTGCGCCCCGGCTCGAACCCGGCGAGCCAGCGCGAGAGCTGTACGGGGAACAGATCCGAGCCGCGCGCCTTGCTGGCGAGCCGCCGCGCGTGCCCGGCGGGCGACAGCTCCAGGTAGGGCATGCCGTCACGCTGGCGCAGGGGCGCGGCCACATGCAGGATGTCGACCTCCTCCGGGGGCGACGCGAGGCGCTTGGCCAGGTCGGTCTCCGGCTCCACCACGAGGAGCTTGACGGGGAACCGGCCGAGCAGGGGACGCCGGCCCCGCAGCCAGTAGGAGAGGGGCACCGCGCTCTCGTCCTGCTTCGCGCTGAGCACCAGGACCTTGCGGGTCCCCGGCAGACTGGGGGCCTGCCGCTGGAGCTCCCACCAGGTGCCGTCCTCCACCAGCGGCCACGGTGCGGTCAGCGCGCCGGGCTGGAGCATGTTCAGCGCCTCGCGGGTCCGCGGGCCCACGATGCCGTCGACGTCGAGGACCGTCCCGAACCGCCGCTTGAGGGCCACTTGGAGCCAGCACACGTCCACGCGCCGGGCCGCGGTGGGCAGCGTGCGGTAGAGCACCGGCTGCTCCCGCTCACCCGTCTCGTCCAGGGCGGTCCGCAGGGTCATCTCCCAGGGCAGCGCGTGGGCGACGGGGTCCTCCGACTCCAGGCGGATGAACCGGGGGCGCCGCGGCGCCGGCCTGCTCAGCGCGGTGCGAAGCTGCCACATGTCGGCGTGCCAGGTGGCCAGCTTCGCCGGGTGGGGCGAGGCCTGGTCGTCCACCGGGTCGATGTCCGGCCTGGCCCGCAGCGTCAGGCTCCGCTCACCCGGCCGGTCGTGGAAAAGCCGCAGGTCGCCCGGCGGGACGTCCGCGTCGAGGATGGCGGGCCGCCGCATGTCCTCCAGGAGTTCGCGCACCCGGTCCCGTACGCCCGGCACCCGGACACGCCGGGCGCAGTCCGTGAGCTGTACGGGGACGCTGCGCGCGATGCCTTCGCCGTGCTCGGCGAGTTCCATGGCCCGGCCGAGCGCCGACTCGGCCGCCGCGCGGTCGGGGTCGATGCCGGCGCGCAGCACCAGCGCGGCGAGCGCGAGCGGCGCGTGGGGGGTGCGCGGGGTGCCGCTCGGGACCGGGGGCGGCTGCTCCCACGGCACTCCGTCGAGGAGCCGCAGGGCCAGGTCCGGCTGGTTCAGACGGGCGGCGATCCGCGCGCACCGCCAGACGACGAGCCGCCCCGCGTCACGGCGTCCGACCAGGGTGTCGACGGTGCGGCCCAGTTCGACCGGGTCGGCGTCGCCGCGCACCTGCGCGATGAGGAGTTGCCCGAGGGCGTCGTCGGGGTCGCCGGGGCGGGCCTCCATCGCGTAGAAGGGGCGCAGCAGCGGCCAGGGCACCTTGCCCGTCAGCGCGGGGTTGTCGACCAGGTCGCGGAGGGTGGCGAGCCTGGCCTCGGCGGGCCGCACCTCCTTCAGGGCCGCCGCGAGGCGTTTCAGCGGCTCGTCGGCCGGCCGGCCTTCGGGGTGCGTGGCGACGCCGCACAGCGCGTGCAGGGGGCGGACCAGGGCGGGCAGTTCGTCGTAGGGCAGCGGCATGGCCTCGGCCGCCGTGGACTTCCCCGAGCGTTTGGCCCCCTCCAGGGCCAGGAGCATCAGGCGCAGGGCGAACTCCGGGTCCTGCCCCGGTGCCTCCTTGGGTTCCAGGAGGGGGTGGGCGCCGGTGAGGTCCATGCTGTCGCGGAGCAGGAAGCGGGCGTAGAGGTAGTGGCACTCGGGTTCGCCCGCGAGGTAGCCGAGTTCGGACCAGAGGCCGGTCGCGCTGGTGAAGCAGTCGTCGGCGCCCGCGAGCTCCTGGAGCTCGCCGAGGGCGACCCCGCGGAGCTGGGCGTTCTGGGCGAGCTGCCGGTAGCGCTCGGCGTCGTGGACGTGCTCCGCGGCGCCGTCGGCCCGCCGCAGCGCCGCGAACGCCGGCTCCTCGCTGCCGAGCAGGAGGTGCGCCTTGGCCTGGAGCCTCGCCTTGTCGGCGCGCTCGGCCGGGGTGTGGACCGGCGCCGTGTCGAGCACGTCGAGGGCGGCCCGGGGCCTGCGGCAGCGCAGCATGAGCCCGGCCTGCTGGGCGACGGCGCGGAACTGGGGCACGCCGGCCGCGGCGCGCAGCCGTGCGCTCTGGGCGTGCAGCTCGATGGACCGTCCGACGTCGCCCATCAGGCGGCGCTGCCCGGCCTCGGCCGACGCGGCGTTGGCGGCGATCTCCGCGCGGCCCGTGGTGCTCGCGAAGTCGAGCACGTGGTGGTAGGCGGTGGCCGCGTCCGGCGAGTTGAGCAGGCGCAGTGACGCGGCGCGGACGCTGAGCGCCCACAGGCGTTCCAGGTCGGGGACGCCGACGCGGTGAAGGACCGTCCGGTCGAGCAGCCGCACCGCCTCGTCGGGGTTGCCGCGCAGCCCGAGGAGCGTGGCCCGCAGGACGTCCTCCCGTACCGAGTGCCGCCGGTCGGGGCCCGCGCCGCCCCGCTTGTGGAGCGCGTCGGCCGCGGCCAGGTGCAGCTCGACCTCGGACCACATGTGGTCGTGCACGGGGGACGGGGTGCCGTCCGCCATGCCGTCCCGGAACTTGGCGTAGGCGATGTTCAGATGCGCCTCCGCCATCAGCGGGAAGGAGATGATGGGTCCGTCGCACCCCTGGCGGGGCGCGCCCCGGTCCACGTACTCGTCGCCGAGGAGTTCCTCGGCGAGCTCCCGCAGGCGGTCGGTCTCGCCGTTCGTCCAGGCGCGTTCCATCGCCTCGTGCCATGCCCGGGGCGCTGCGGGGTCCCGCATCTGGAAGCGGTGGTAGAGGGCTTCGCGCACGTACCAGGACCAGTTCGCCGGGTCCTCCTGCGACCGGCACAGGAACCGCTCGGCGAAGTCCTCGTGCAGCTTGGTGAAGACGGGCTTGTCGGAGATGAGGTCGCGCATGGGGCCGAGGACCATGCCGTGGAAGACCAGCGACTCCTCGTCCTCCGCGACCTCGCTGACCCACGAGGAGCCCTTGGCGTAGTCGAGCACCTTCTGCCAGGCCTCGTCCAGGCGCGCCTTGTCCAGGGGCTGGGCGACGAGGGGGAACACGTCGTCGCCGTCCCCGCCGTGCAGGTGGTGGGCGTCCGTGAGCGGGTCGTCCTCCTCCGACTTGGCGAGCATCCGCTCGCGCAGGTGGGGCTGGAGGATGTCGTGCAGGTGCTCGCGGCGCAGCCTGCGCGGGATGACGCCGTACCGCAGGAGCCACCGCACGAGGGGGTCCTCGATGCGGCGGACGACGCGGTTGATGAGGTAGCGGACGGGCGGGCCGCTCAGGCTGTCCATCTCGGCCGCGGTGGCCTCGGGGTTCTGGTCGATGTCGTCGGCGAAGAGCGCCAGGTGGAACGGCATGCCCTCGCTGCGGCGGACGATGACGTCCCGCAGGTCCTCGTCCCGGATGCCGCGGATGCGGTGCAGGTAGCGGTCGGCCTCGTCGGCGGTGAAGCCGGGCACCCGTACGTCCTCGTACGGGCCGAGCGTGGTCAGGGCCTGCTTGTGGCGGACGTTCAGGTCGGGGCGCCCGGCGAGGATCAGGCGGATCGCGGGGCAGGCGCGCACGGTCTCGCCGAGGAGGCGCAGCAGGCTGTCGGTGCGCGAGGCGCTGCGCAGGACGACCTCTTCCAGGGTGTCGACGACGATGAGCACGGGGCGTCCGGTGCCGAGGCTCTTGTTGAAGCGGCTGGTGAACGCGGCGAACACCTCGCGCTCGATGCGCTGCTCCTTCTGGGTGCGGATGCCGCGGGCGGCCTCGACGGCGGAGCGCGAGGTGGGGCGGCGCAGCAGTGAGCGGTAGGCGGCGTACTCGTCGAGGCCGGTGAACACCCGTGAGGGGAGCCGCTGTTCGAGCTGCTCGGCTATTTCGAGGAGCAGCAGCCAGGGCCAGCGTGCGGCGTTCAGCGGGTCGACGACGTCGAAGTCGACGCGGGCGCAGTTGATGTCGTGCTCGGGGGTGACCGCCTTGCGGGACACCAGCCAGCGGAGCTGCATGGTCTTGCCGGAGCCGCCGGTGCCGTACATCTGCCAGACGCGCGGGCCCTCGCCCCGCAGCAGCCGCCGGGCGCGGTCCCACAGGCCGTCGGGTTCCAGGAACTGGGCGGAGCGCGCGTAGTCGGCGGTCCAGTAGGTGCGGGCCCGCAGGTATCCGCAGCGGTCCTCGGCCAGTTTGAGGAGCGCGCGCTTGGCGACCGCCGCCCGGTCGGGGTCGGCGAGGGCGTCGGTGAGGTCCTGGCAGCGGGTGAAGTCGCGCCGGGCGTCGCTGGCGTAGAACAGGGCGTCGAACAGGTCGACGGTCGCGTCGGGGTCGGCCAGCATCAGGTGCCGCAGCCGCTCGGCGGGCTTGCCGCGGGCGCGCCAGTGCTCGCTCAGCCGGTGTTCGAGGCGGGCGAGCGCCTCGGGGATCTCGGGGCTGCCGCCGTCGCTCAGCCAGGAGAGGAAGTACGAGGGCCGGAACGCGTCCGGGACCCGGCAGAGCTTCCGGCCCTCGACCCTCTCGACCGCCCCGCGCTCAAGGAGGGCGGTGAGGCTCGGCGGGTCGTCCCCGGCGAACTCCTTGAGGACCGAGTCGTAGGTGATGGCATCGAAGAACTGCGCGACGGCCGCGGCCTTCAGGGCGTCCGTCCAGTCCTCGGGGAGCAGGGCTCTGCGGATGTCGTCCAGGCCCTCGCCCCTGCCGAGCCGCTCGGCGAGTTCGGCGAAGGGCGCCTCGTCACGCGCCTCGGAGTCGGACATCAGCCGGCCTTCCTCACGCCGGCCATGCTGAGGAGCACGTCCAGCATCTGCTGGTACACGGTGACGGGCACCGTGTGGTGGCTGCCCTGGGAGGCGTGAGTGTAGGAGTCGAGCACGTGCTCGAAGCGGGCGAACGTCCACAGCTCGGGCACCGTGCTGCTGTGCGCCTTGCGCTCCCAGAACTCCCTGGCGAGCCTCTTGTAGTCGTACATCTGGAAGTCGGCGAGGACCACCGGTTCGCCCGGCAGCATGACTTCCTGGAGGTGCCGGAACCCCGGCCAGCTCTGCGGCGCCACGACCAGGACGCGGAGCGGGGGTTCGTCGTCGAGCTTCTGCACCGGGGCGAGCAGTTGCGGCAGCAGCACGTTGTGGAAGTCGGCGTCGATGATCCTGTGCGCGTTGTCGATCGCGAGCAGGTGGGGGCGCCTGCGCACCTGGGTGCGGGCCCGCAGCGTGCTCAGGAAGGTCCGGAAGATCTCCCCCTTGCGCTCCTCGGCATGGCGGTCGCTGTCCACGAGGAAGGGGCCACCGTCGTCGGTGTCGGACGTCGGCAGCCGCCGCGCCCACACCTTCCCGCCCAGCCGGCCGCGGTTGACGACCCGGTTGAACGTGGCGAACTCCGTCTCCAGCATGGGGTCGGGCTGCCGCGGATCCGTGCAGGCCGTCCGCAGGGCGCGCAGCACGGCGAGCCAGTCGAGGGCCACCGGAGCATCGCGCTTGCCCTCGCCCGCGTACTCGGCGAGGTTGGCGTACGTGACGTCCTCGCCCCGGAGCATGCAGGTGAGCAGGCACCACTTGGCCAGCCAGGTCTTGCCGGACTCGGGCTGCGCGGAGGTGATGGCGAGCAGCCGCTGCGTGGCCTCGTGCTGGTCCCACCAGCCGGTGCGGCGCTCCTCGGCGCGTCCCAGGAACATCGCCAGGTCCTCGAAGATCCCGCTGACGTTCAGCCGGGTCAGCTCGGGTTCCTCATGGCCGAACTTCATCCGGATGACCTCGCACGGGTCGCTCACGCCGCACTGGAGCACGGGCAGCGCCCAGGCGGGGCCGTCGGGCTCCTGCATCTGCAAGTGCCTGCGGACCTCGGTGAGGGCGGCGTCGATCGACTCGGCCCGGGCCAGGTCCTCGTAGAGCACGTGGGAGAACTCGGCGGCGGCGGGCGACTCGATGTCGGCCTGCATGGCGACCACCGCGGCGGAGCCGTTCTCCAGGCAGACGTCGACCAGGGACGCCCACCGGGCGGCGGGCGCGAGCGCCTGCCGGCAGGCGTTGAGCACGACGAGCCGCGGCGTCCACCGGTCGTAGAGGCGGTGCATCTCGTCGGGTCCGAGGGTCCACGGCGCCGCCTCGGGCCTTTCCTGCCGGTCCTCGCGCCCGCCCCCGGGCTGGCGGGCGTTGAAGTGCAGGCCGCCGGGGTCGTCGTCCACGGCGCGCATGCCGTGCCCGATGAAGTGCAGGATGTGCGGACGTACGTGGGCCAGCTCGGCGGTGAGTTTCAGCAGGCTCGGGCCGTCGAGCACCTCGGTGTGGATGCGGCCGGGCAGACAGGTGAGCGCCGCGCCGATCCTGGCCAGCTCCTGGTCGGCGAGAAGGTGCGGGTCGCGCGGGTTGCACACCACGATCAACGCGCGCAGGGGGCCCAGGCCGTCGCCGTCGGCGGCCTTCTCGGGCGTCGCGGCGTGCCGCCCCCGGCGCAGCAGGATGCGCCCGCTCAGCCAGAGCGCGCCTTGCTCGTCCCGCATCAGCTCCCACGGAAGTGCGGAGAGCTCCGGGGGTTCGATGTCGAGCCGTACCCGCAGCGGTGGCTGCCGGCGCGCCTCGTGCTCCAGTTGCCGCCACAGGTCGTGGGGCGCGTGGCCGAACAGCCCCTGGTACAGGCGCAGGCCGATGTCGCTGCGGAGCTGCCGGGACGCGCCGAATTCGAGCGCGTCCATGCACTCCCGGGCCTTGCCGCCGGTGGGGTCCCGCATGAGGTCGACCAGCTCGTCGCCCAGCGGCCACCTCATCTCCTCGCCGCTGTCCCTGTGCAGTCGAACGTGGTCCTCGTGGATGCCCAGAACGACGTCTGGCATGGTTCCCCCCGGTGGTTCGCACCTGCTGTACTGCCTAGGGCCCCTCGTGCGGGCCCACTCGCTCCACCACGGACCAGGTCTCGTCCCCGGCCTCGTCGAGGAGCACGGGAGGCACGGGGCCCGCGGCCAGGCCGCGCCCCGGCTGTGGTGTGCCGTACTCCTCCTTGACCCGGCTCAGCCAGGTCCTGCGGATCCGCACGCCCCGGTAGCAGGGGGTGAGGTCCGTCCCCGTCCAGTTCAGGCCGACCCTGCTGGACACGCCGAAGGCGACGCCCGCCGCGAGGTCGACGAGTTGCAGCGGACCCGGTCCCGCGGGGCTCTGGATGCGCAACTCCGCGCTGGCCCCGTCCTGTTCGGCGGTGAGTACGGTGCCGGACCGGGCGCTGATCACGTCGGTCACGGCGAACAGGTCCGCGTCCCATGTGCCGAGCCACAGCCGCCGCACCAGCTCCCGCGCCAGCTCGGCCACGTCGTCCAGGCCCTCCTGCTCCAGGCCGGTGTAGACGACCAGGGCGCTGTGTCCGGCGTGGAACTCGACCCGGGCGCCCGCCTCCGCGGCCGGCACCCACGTGAACCCCTGGGCGGCGGCCCCCGCCGCCTTGAACCGGACCGCGACGGTGCCCGCGGAGTCGTACGCGATGTCGGCGTGGGCGCCGATGAGCCCGGGCTTGGCGTCGATGCCGCGGTCCGCGAGGGTTCCGGCGCTGACCGAACCGTTGCGGTGCAGCGCCCGTACGTCCTTGACCCGGACCTTCTGGGTCAGCGGCCAGGCGAGCCACCAGCCGCCGTACACATCGCTCATCGCCTTGCGATAAGAGTCGTACGCGCCCTTGGCCATGGCCGCTCCCCCCTGAGAATGCGGCTACTTCTCGGAGATTAGCAGCGGGTCAGGCCGTCGTCCCCCGGAAGTGGGGCAGCCTTGCGCAAGGCATCGGAATATGCTCACGGGAGGTGCTCAGCCGCGGGCTCCGTTCCCGACCAGTACCGGGTGGCCCACCTCGGCGAGCATGGGCAGGTCGGACGCGTCGTCGCCGTAGCCGTAGCAGTCGGCGGGGTCGATGTGCGCGTACCGGTCCAGGAGTTCACGGACCAGGCGGCGCTTCTCCTCGCCGATGACCGGGGCGCCGACGAGCGCGCCGGTGTAGACCCGGCCGCACCGCTCCGGGCGCGCGCACAGCACGTGCTCGGCGCCGACCGCCTCGGCGATGGGTTCGAGCAGCGGGCGGAACGATCCGGAGACGAGGACGATGCTCGCTCCGGCGGCCCGGTGGCCGCGCAGTTCGGCCGCGACCTCGCGGACGTAGAAGCCCTCGGCGGCGCTGCGTTCGGTGAACCAGCGGCGGGCCCACTCCTCGACCGCGGCCACCGGTTCGCCCCGCCAGGCGCGGTAGTACGCGCGGTTGGCGTCGGCGCGGGGCAGGCCGGCGGCCGTCCTCGCCGCAAGGTCCTCGCGGACGCGGGCCGACCTGTGGGCCCCTTCGGCGCCGTACCGGCCCGCGGAGTAGAAGTCGAGGAAGTCCAGGAGGCTCTTGCAGGTGATCAGCGTTTCGTCGACGTCGGTGAAGACCAGACGGGCGCGCTCAGACCTCGGCACGGGGCACCTCCAGGGCGAGTTCCCGCATCGGGGCGGGCCGTTCGGACAGTTCGGAGAAGACGCTCCTGGCGTAGTCGGCCGCGGCCTGCTCCCTGCGGAGCATCCGGTGGCCGGCGATGGTCCGCACGTCGCGGCGGCAGCGCTCGACCGCGGCCGGGCCCCCGAGGGACGGTCCGCCGGCGGTGCGGTGCAGCCGCTCGACGGCCCGGGTGAGCAGGCCCACCGCGGAGGCCGCGATGCGCCGGTTGCGCACGACGTCGCGTTCGGTCCAGGCCTCGGCGTCGGCGCGCTGCGCGGCGTCGCGGAGGAGCAGTTGGGCGGCCTCGATCTCGTCGGACGACAGGGCCAGGGCCCGGTGCAGCCGCAGCACGCCCGCTTCGGGCAGGTCGAGCGCCCGTCGCGCGGCCCACTGGGACCAGGCGTCGAGCGCGTGGCGTGCGGCGCCGAGCGCGGGGGCGCAGAAGAGGAGGCCGCCGCCGAGCTGGGCGGGCACGGTGTGGCACCTGGCCCGCCCGGGGCCCGGGGCGCCCTCGGTGAGGTCGGACAGGAGGAAGGAGCGGTGGCGCGGCACGAGGACGGAGTCGACGACGACGGTGTGGCTGCCGGTGCCGCGCATCCCGTCGGCGTCCCAGGTGTCGAGGACCGTGGCCCGGCCGCGGGGCACGGCGAACACGCGGTGGCGCGGCCCCCGTTCGGTGGGCTCGGTGGAGGTGATCAGGAGCCAGTCGGCGAAGGCGACCCCGCTCGCGTACGGCCAGGCCCCGCTGAGCAGCCAGCCCTCATGGGTGGGCGTGGCCTCGCCGGAAGGGCCCATCACGGCGGTGATCAGCGTGTCGGGTGAGGCCGCCCAGAGGTCACGCTGCCCTTCGGGCGGCAGGTACGCGGCGAACCTGCCGTGCGCGGCCCACAGGGCACCGCACCAGGCGGCCGACGCGCAGCCCGCGCCGACCGTGGCCACGGCGTCGAGGAGCGCGCTGAAGGTGCCTTCGGTGCCGCCCCAGGCGCGGGGCACGAAGTGCCGGGCGAAGCCGGCGCGGGACAGTGATCCGGCGGTCTCGTCGTCCAGGCGTCTGGTCCGCTCGGCCGCGTCGGCGTGGCCGGCGGCGGACCGCGTGGCGCTCGCGAGGGCCGTGGGGGAGAAGGGTCCGGCGCCGCCGGACCGCCGGTGCTCCGTCGCTGAACTCTGTGACTGAATCATCTGTGGCATACACCCCTTCGGAGGATTAGAATTCGTTCTTGAACGTATCTTTATTGCAGCCGGACCCTGGCTCCGAGATCCGCGGTGCGGCTCACCCCCCGATTCCCGCCAGTGAAGGAGGTGTGCACCTTGCCGAAGCAAGCACGCGCCTTGCGCACGTACGACGCCGTCCTGGACGCCGCCGCCCATGAGTTCGCGCGCTATGGGTACGCGAGCACCAACCTGCAGAAGATCGCCGACCAGATCGGCCTCACGAAGGGCGCCCTCTACGGTCACTTCTCCAACAAGGAGGAGCTGGCCGCCGTCCTTTCGGCTCATCTGAACGACGCGGTCAAACTTCCCCTCGCCGCGGCGAAGATCCCGGTCGACCCCGCACTCAGCCGGCTGCGGAGCCTCATGCTGACCCTGGGAGAGCTGTTCCAGGGGGACGTACGGGCCCGTGCCGCGCTCAGGCTGACGCTGGAGACGGCTCAGGCTTCGGGGGACACGGCGGCCCTGCTGGACGAGACGCACTCTGTGGTGCTGTGCCTGGTGGGCGAGGTGCAGCAGGAAGGCCGCTGGGAGGCGGACGCCTCCGCCAAGGCCGTGGCCGACCTGCTGGTGGCCGCGTTCTTCGGAGCGTTCTGGGTGGGCTCCGTCCAGGAGCGGACGGAGCCCGGCAGCCGGGTGGCCGCCATGTGGAACGTCCTGGATCACGCCCTACGGAGCAAGGCCTGACGCCGAGGCCAGCTCGGCCTCCAGGCCGTGACCCGCGACCGGGTCGCGCGGGCCCACACGCTCCCACGCCATGTCGGTCCTGGCGAGCAGCGTGTCCCCTTGCAGGGCCGCGACCCGCATCCGGAACGGGTCGGCCTCGGTGGCCGCCGGCACGCTCTGCTCGACGAGCAGCCGGATCGGGGCGTTCAGCTCGGCGAAGGCCGCGCACTCCACCTGGGCTCCGACCAGCGCGTACGCCTGGTCGCCCAGGGGCTCCTCCACCCTCTCGTGGACGCAGAGGTGGCCGAGCTGACGGAAGCCCTCCATGAGGACCATGAGCGGCACGTGGTCGGTGGGGTGGTCGAAGAGCACGGCGTGGTCGCGGTCCAGGTGCAACCGCCAGTCCCCGCCCGGCCAGCAGCGCTCCAGGACACAGTCCTTCCACCGCAGCCGGCCCACCCGGCGCGGCGGCACGAGGGGTGCCGGGGCCGGTTGCCCCGCCACGGGGGCCGGCGGGACGTCGCCGCCCCAGGCCATCCGCCGCAGCAGTCCGTACCTGCGGTCGTCCATCACGTACACGCGGATCGCCCCGGTGCCGCAGAGCTCCCCGTCCACCATGAGCCTGACGTCGAGGCGAGCCCCCCTCGGACGCCCCTCCTCCCAGGTCCACTCCGCGTCGAGGATCACGGGGACGGGTGTGCCGTTGACCCGCAGCGCCGCCGGGTCGGTGATGTCGAAGGACAGGTCTCGGCCGACGAAACGGGTGCCGAGCGGCACGTCGCAGTACTCGTGCCCTATGTAGAGAAGTGCCTGGCGGATGGTCTCCGCGAACAGCATCGGATCACTGATGCTCTGTGCGTCCGGGTGGTAGAGCACGTGGTCGCGCGGCCACTGGGCCGCGACCGAGAAATGACTGTCGCTCACACGACAGCCGTCGGTGACGAACACCTCCGCGATCGAGCTGCGGTGCACCAGCGCACGCGGGACCGGCCTGAGGAACGTGAGGCCAGGTGCCGTGAGAGCCATTGATGCGGCATCCGGGTTTCTGGAAGTATCGATGAGCACGACCGACTTCTGAGACAACGCTTCCCCCAAATCAGGACGAACTCTTGCCAGAGAACAGACGTGTGAAGCCTTGCTTCGCGGGAATTAATATACCTGCGAGAAGGTATATTTCAAGAGCGGTAGCCACATGCCGTCACCATCAACTACCGCCGCGTAGCGCTCAGTTGGCGCGTCGGGAGACATAAGCCCACCTCACGGCCGCCTGAACCCTGGGCCGAACACACCCGGATCCGATCAGATCGACTGCGCACGATATGGACGCCATGAGCAACCAACGCAAGTCACCGCTGCCGCCCCTTTCGACCGTCACGTCCTCGAACGACACGTCCCACCTCAAGCAGGAGCGGGCGCTCCAGACCCGCAGAACCATCCTCGACGCGGCGGCCTCGGTCTTCGCCGACACCGGCTTCCCCGCCGTCACCATCAAGGACGTGGCGGACAAGGCGGAGATGACCAAGGGGGCGGTGTACTTCCACTTCACCAACAAGGAGGCGATCGCCGCCTCCGTGGCGGACGAGTTCTACCGCCGTCTGAACGAGATCATCGCGCCCGTCGTCGAGGACGCGCCGCACTCCCCCGAAACGGTGGTGAACGTGCTCCTCGCGGTGGCCGGCGGCTTCCGCGACGACGACTACATCAAGGCGGGCTCCCGGCTCCAGATCGAGCGCCCGTACATCAAGAGCGAGATGCCCATCCCCTACGTGGGCTTCACGGACCTGCTCACCGAACTGCTGGAGAACTGCCGGAAGGCGGGGACCCTGTCCGTGGACGCCGACCCGGCCGTGCTCGCGCGCGTGCTGCGCGCCGCGCTCTTCGGGGCGCAGCACATCTCCTGGGTGCAGGCGAACCGGCAGGACGTCATCGAGCGGGTGCAGGAGATCATCGACGTCTTCCTGCTCAAGCACTGAGACCGCAGGGCCAGGGGCCCCGCCCTCGCGGGGCCACCGGCCGGCGGTCACCGGTCAGTCGAGGAACGCCGCCTCGATCCAGCGGCGCACTCCGCGCGGCCGCATGCGGTGCAGCGCGCCGACCGTGTCGGCGACCTGCTGCGATCCGCCGACGGCGAGGAACTTCTCGCGCACGAGCTCCGAGTGGCGCGAGCGGGTGTCGGGACCCGCGGCGCCCACCGGGATGAGGCGCCCGCGGGTCACCGTCCGCCCGTCGGTCAGCCGTACGGTGACGCGCGCGCCGGTGGCCTTCGTCGAGCGGGAGAAGTCCTGGCCCGCCGCGCCGAGGCTGCCGACGAGGTCCACCAGCTCGTCCCCGCCGAATCCGCGCAGCCAGGGCACGGCATCCTCTCCCGCCTCGCGCACGGCTTCGCCGAACGGGGCGTCGGAGAGGAAGAGTTCACGGGTCATGCCGGTGTCGTGCTCCAGGCGGACCCGGCGGGCCAGCTCCCAGCGCCCGGGGTCGTCAAGGCGCGGCGAGGAGAAGTCGTCCACGGAGAACTCGCCGGTCATCAGGGTGGTGGCGACCGGGTAGGGGACGTCGAGGACGAGGGCGCCGAGCGGCGATCCGGGACCGTTGACGTACTGGGCCGCGCGCGCGCCGGCGAACAGCGTGTACAGCGACGCCTCGACGACGATCTCCGCCACGTCCTGCGGGCGGATCGGGCCCATCGCGCGGTGTATCTCCGCGGCGCAGTCCACCGCCGCGTCGATGCCGGGACCGCCGGGGTGCATCTTGAAGGACAGGGTGTCGGTGTGCCAGCGGGTGCCGAGCCCCTTGGCGACGGCCTGCGGGAGCGGGACGGTGGCGAATTGGGCCAGGAAGCCGTCCTGGTGCTCGATGATGTCGGGGGCGCCGCGCAGCCCGGCCGCCGCCGCGTCACAGGCGTCCATGGCGGTGCGTACGGGCGTGAAGGCGTTGAAGAGGCGGGCGTCGCTCGCCAGGAAGGCGCGCATCAGCGGCCAGTTGGGCATGGCGAAGGCCAGGCCGAAGGAGTTCTCCCACACGCTCGCGGGCGCCCGGTCGCAGTGCAGCCGGCCCGCCACGGCCCCCGCGAGGTGGGTGTGGACGGCGCTCTGTCCGCGCAGCGGCCCGAGGGTCGCCGACGCGGTGATGCGCGCGGCGCACTCGTTGGCGGCGACGACGGCGGTCAGCAGGGAGAGCCCGTCGAGCTTGCGGGCGTAGGCGAAGGCGAGGGGCACCGCGACGGTGGAGTTGGAGAGGTGTCCGGCGTACGCGGTGTCGTCGAGGTTGAGCCAGGAGCCGAGGGCGGCGAGGACACCGGCGGCAGTCCTCGGGTCGCGCTGCATGGGGTGGCCGAAGGCGGCCACGAACTTGCGGCCGAGGGGGTGGGCGAGGCCCGCCCTGATGGAGGCGATCTGGGAGAGGACCTGGCTCGCGGCGAGCTTCAGGACCCGGCAGGGGACGTCCTGGGGGCGCAGCCTCGCCGCCCACCGGGACAGCTCGCGCAGCGGTGTGTCCGTGGTGGCGCGCGGGCCCGTGGCCCGTGGTGGCTCCCACTGTTCGCACAGCGTCCGGGCCACCCGTTCGGCCAGTACCGCCGACATGTGAACGCCCTGCCTTTCCGTGCTGGTGGGACCGGGGCGGCGGTACGCCGATGGCGTACCGCCGCTCCGGGTGATCAGGCCGCGGGGACCTTGTCGAGGAAGCCGTAGACGCCCTTGATCCGGCCGTCGTCGGCGGTGACCGCGACGTCGAAGCCGATGGCGATCGGCTCGCTGCCGGGCTCGGTCACCAGGCCCCACTGGAAGCGGGCGATGTTGTGGTGGGCGTCCACGGTGCCGATCAGCTCGAAGCTGAGGCCCTTGTACTGTTCCCGGGCGCCGGCGATGACCGCGCCGAGGCCCTCGTGACCCTCGACGGCGGCGAGCGGGTCGATGTACGGGGCGTCCTCCGTGAGCAGTTCGGCGATGGCCGCGGAGCGCTTGTCGGCGTCCGCCTCGTTCCAGATGGCGAGGTAGCGGGTGACGGTGTTGTTCAGGTCGCTCATGGGTTCTCCTTGGTCGAGAGCGTCGTTCGGGAGCAAGAGATGGTCAGACGGGTTCCGTCGGGGCCCAGGTGGCCAGGGCCCCCGGCAGGACCTCGAAGGTGGCCGAGGCGCCGATGGCGTGCTGGTACTCGCCGTCGTGCTCCAGCGGCAGGCGCTTGCCGTCGGTGCGTTCGACGGTGATGGTGCGGCCGCGCGCGTACACGGTCGCCGGGTGGCGCATGTGGTCGGCCCGCAGGGTCAGTCCCGGGACCTCGGTCGCGGCGACGCCGCCGCCGATGACGCAGACGTCCAGCAGGCCGTCGTCGAGCAGCGAGTCGGGCAGGACCAGGAAGCGGCCGCCCCGGTAGGGGCCGCCCCCGACGTTGGCGAGGACGGTCGGGCCCTCGTGCACGACCCGCCCGTCGACGACGACCCGGCCCGGGTAGGGGGCGTAGTCCGCCGCGGTGTCGGCGAACGCCTTCGCGTACCTCTCGCGCCCCTTGAGCGGGCTGTCCGCCGCGGTGAGGAGCGCGTCCGCGATCACCCCGCTGCACGAGCCGAGGAAGACGCAGTTGCCGGTCTCGGCGAGCCGCGCCAGGTCCAGCCGGCGCTGCCGCGCGCTGCCGCCCACGCCGGAGTCGGCGAGCACCGCCTTGAGCGCCTCGCTCCAGGGCCGCTCGCCCCAGAGCATCTTGTACGCGGAGTTCCCTGTGCCACCGGGCACGATCATGAGCGCGGCCCGTCCGGCGGCCCCGTACAGGCCCTGGACGACCTCGCGCACGGTCCCGTCGCCGCCGATGGCGACGACGAGGTCGGGCGCCCCCTCGGTCCGCTCCAGGGCGCGGCGCACGTGGACGGTCGCGTCTCCCCGGGCGGTGGTGAGGTGGAGCTCGGTGTGCGCGAGGTGGGCGGAGCACAGCTCCCGCACCTCGCGCACGAGGCGCGCGCTGTGGCTGCCGGAAGCGGGATTGGCTATGACCAGGGCCCTGGTGGGGCCCGCGGCGTCGCTGCTGTCGGCCATGTCGGGCGTACTCCTTGCTCTGGTAGCACCTGGCTCCGGTGATACCTGGCTCCGGCAGCACCTGCGAACGACTCTCGCATCCGGCGCTGACACGGTTCTGACACGCCTCTGACGGCCCCCACCAGGTCCCCCACCAGGTCCCCTACCAGGTCCCCTACCAGGTCACGAGCAGGGAGTTCAGCCCGTAGTTGATGGTGTTCTCGCGGAACGAGACCGCGCCGTCGACGTCGGCGACGCGAAGGCCCGGGAGGCGGCCGAAGAGGGCGCGCAGGGCGACCTCCAGCTCCATGCGGGCCAGTGAGGCGCCGGGGCACAGGTGCGGGCCGTGGCCGAAGGCGATGTGCCGGCTCGCGTCCCGGCTCAGGTCGAGGCGGTCGCCGCCGGGGAAGACCGTCTCGTCGTGGTTGGCGCTGGGGTAGGCCAGGATCACTCCGTCGCCCGGCGCGATGCGGGCACCGCCGATCTCCGCCTCGGCCACGGCGACCCTGACCTGGTTGTCCTGCGTGATGGACCAGTAGCGCAGGAGCTCCTCGACGGCCGGGGCGAACAGCGCCGGGTCGTTCAGGAGCAGGGCCGTCTGCTCCGGTTCGCGCAGCAGGCTCAGCACGCTGAGGCTGAGCTGGTGGGCGGTGGTCTCGTGGCCGGCGACCAGGAAGAGGCGGGCCATCGCCACCAGGTCGTCGTGGGAGAGCTCGCCGGTGGCCACGTACTGCGTCACCAGGCGGCTGAGCAGGTCCTGCCCGGGTGCGCGGCGCTTGCGCCCGATCAGCCCGTCCAGGTACTGCGTCATCTCCACGAAGGCCGCGTAGATCTGCTCCGGCGTCGCGTCCTGGGACAGGACGGCCTGGCTCAGCTCGGTGAAGTCGCACTCGTCGGCCTCGGGGACGCCCAGCATGCGGGCGATGACCAGCGAGGGCAGCCGGACCGAGAAGCGCTCCACCAGGTCGACGGGGCGCGGCCCCTGCTCGATCTCGCCGACGAGCCGGTCCACCAGGAGCTCCACCGAGGGGCGCAGGGCGCGGGTGCGGCGGGCGGTGAACTCGGTCATCGCCATGCGGCGCAGCCGTCCGTGCTCCGGGCCGTCCATCCGCGTGAACGACATGACCCGGGGCGCGGGCGGCAGTTGTATGCGCACCGGGAAGCCGGGGAGCGTGTCGTCGGAGCTGAAGCGCGGGTCGGTGAGGACCGCGCGGAGGTCGGCGTGGCGCGTCACCAGCCATGCCTCGCCTGTCCTGATCCTTACCTTCACCGGTGCTCCCCCGCGAAGCCCGGCGTAGGCGTCCGGCGGCGAGTACGGGCAGGTGCGCGGCATGGGCCACGCGGCGAGCCGCTCGTGTACCGCTGGCGCTACGGGAGTGATCGTCATGAAGTTTCCCCCTGGATCGTGGCTGATTCCTTTCCGTCATGCTGTCCGAAAGGTCTGACTCGCCTCTGACGTCCGACTGATTTGTCAACACCCTTTTTTGGCCGAATGTTTGCATCCGGTTCCGGCCCCGGAAACGCGCGAACGGCGGGTGCCGCGGAGCGTGTTCGCTCCGCGGCACCCGCCGCGTCGGACGGCCCCCGAGAGGGGCGGTGGTCAGGCCTTCCCGGCCTTACGGGGCAGCAACTGCACGAGCAGCGCCACCAGGACGCAGATGCCGGCCTGGACGTACAGGCTCAGCATGAACCCGTCGCCGTAGCCCTGCGCCGACGGGTGCTCCCCCGCCTCGCCGAAGAAGACCACGCCGATCACCGCGATGCCCAGGACGTTGCCCATCTCCTGGCCGGTGGAGAACACCCCGGAGGCCGCGGCGGCGTGCTCGGGCGCCACGCTCTCCAGGACCAGCGAGGTGAGCGGGGCGACGACCAGGCCCATGCCGAAGCCGCAGACCACCATCACGGGGATGCACCAGGCGACCGAGCCCGTGGTGCCGAGCTGCGACGCCGTCTGCGCGAAGGCGATGTCGCCCGCGGCCACCACCATGGCCCCCAGCGTCAGCGCCTGCCGCCCCAGCCTCGCGGCGAACTTGGGCGCCATGGCCGAGGCGACGAAGAAGCCGAGCCCCAGCGGCACGAAGAGCAGCCCCGACTCCAGGGCGGAGGCACCGCGCCCCTGCTGGAGGTAGAGCGCGAGGACCAGGAAGAAGGACGCCATCACCGAGAAGTAGACGAGGATGGCGACCGACCCGACGCTGAAGGCGCGGTCGCGGAAGAGGCCCGGGCTGACCAGCGGCGACTTCCCGCGCGCCGCGAGCCGCCGCTGGCTCGCCCAGAAGGCGCCGAGCAGCGGGACCGCCGCCGCCATGCAGAACCAGGTCCAGACCGGCCAGTCCTCCTCGCGGCCGATCACGAGCGGCAGCACCACGGCCGTGAGCCCGGCGGTGACCAGGACGACACCGGTCCAGTCGAGCCCGGTGCGCCCCTCCGACTTCGACTCCGGCACCAGCTTCGGGGTGAGCGCGAGGACGAGCACACCGATCGGCACGTTGATCAGGAAGATCGAGCGCCAGTCCGAGCCGAACAGGTCGGCCTGGATCAGCAGGCCGCCGATGAGCTGCCCGAAGACCGCCGCCGCGCCGAGCGCGATGCCGTACGCGTTGAACGCCACCGCCCGGTGCTTGCCGGAGTACGCGGTCGTCAGGATGCCGAGCACCTGCGGGATGACCAGCGCCGCCGCCGCGCCCTGGACACCGCGGGCGACGATCAGCTCGGTCATGTTCTGCGCCAGGCCGCAGGCCAGCGAGGCGACCGTGAAGAGCAGCACGCCGATCGAGTAGACCTTGCGCCTGCCGTAGATGTCGCCGAGCCGGCCGCCGGTGATCAGCAGGGCGGCCAGGCCGATGGTGAAGGTGACGGCGATGAGCTGGATCTCCGCCGCCGTGGCGTGCATGTTCGTCTGGAGCGAGGGGATCGCCACGTTGACGATGAAGAAGTCGAGGTTGGTGATGAAGAGGCCGGCCAGGACGACCAGGAGCGCCCCGTAGGAGGGCTTGGCCGCCGCGGCCCCTTCCGGTGGCGGCGCGGCCTCTGGCGCGACGGCACTTGGGACGTCCACGCTCGTGATTTCCGCTTCGGTGGTCATGACCGGCCTTCCTGAATCGTTCCCCGTCGAACCGGCCGCCCCGCGGGCGGCCGGCGGTTCAGCGATCCGCCGCGGCGACCAGCCGCTGGAGTCGCTGGGCGAAGTGCGTGGTGACGGCCTCGGCGTGGCTGTCGATGTAGAAGTGGCCGCCCGGGTACTCGCTGTGCCCCAGGTAGTCGGGGCTGCGCCCGGCCCAGTGCGACATGGCGTCCGGGTGCTCCTGGAGCGGGTCGGACCTGCCGCCGTAGGAGACCAGCGGGCAGGCGGTGCCCGCGCCGTCGTCGACGTACTGGGCGGCGACCCGCAGGTCGGCGCGGAGCGCGGGGACGACCAGGGCGAGCATCTCGGGGTTGTCGTAGACCTCGGCGGGGAACGAACCCAGCTTCTTGATCCACTCGATCAGCTCGGCGTCGGGCATGCGGCTCTGCTCCTCCGTCGGCTGGAAGAAGCCCTCCGGCGACCAGCCCGACATGCCGACGAGGGTCGGCGAGGGGCCGGACTCGGCCTCCATGCGGATGGTGAGGCGGAACGCGAGCTGCGCGCCGAGGCAGTGCCCGAAGAACGCGAAGGGCCGCTCGTCCAGGTCGTCGAGCACCGCCTCGTGCAGCGCGTCGAGCAGCGGGTCCCAGTCCTCGTACGTCATCTCGTCGCGGCGGTTGTGGCGGCCCGGCAGGGTCACCGCCTGCGGGGCGATGTCGGCGGGCAGCAGCCGCTCCCAGTCGCGGTAGATGATGGCGCCGCTGCCCGCGTGCGGCAGCATGAAGAGCCGCACGGAGGCGTCCGGGGACGCCTCGACGGGCTGGAACCACTGTCCCGCGCTCGACATCTCCTGGCCCAGGGCGGCGGTGGCGGTGGCGTTGCTCACGAGTGTGTACTCCCTACGGTCGTCTGCTCCCCGATGGCGCGCACCGCGGGCAGCAGCACCTCGGCGATCTCCTTCAACTGCGGCTCCGGGTCGAGCGAACCGACCCGGATGACCAGGTGCTTCGCGCCCGCGCGCACATACGCGCCGAGCCACTCGGCGCACTGCTCCGCGCTGCCCCAGCCGTAGGCCTGGATGGCCGACATCTGCTCCAGGGAGCGCCCGTAGTAGTGCTCGATGTAGTGCTCCAGCTCGGCCTTGGCCGCCGCCTCGTCACGGTTGACGGTGACCGTCGCGTACAGCGCGGGCGTCACCGCGCCGGGGGCGCGGCCCGCCTCCTCGGCGAGCTCGGCGATGCGGGCGCGGGCCCTGCCGTACGCCTCGGCGTCGGGCAGGAACGGCAGCCAGCCGTCGTACTTCCGGGCGACCCTGGCGAGCACCTTGGGGGTGTCGCTGCCGGCCAGCCAGAGCGGCGGGCCGCCGGGCGAGGCCGGCTTCGGCAGCCGCTCAAGGCGTTCGGCCTGCCAGAACTTCCCCTCGAAGCCGGAGGGCTGCCCCTCCTCGCCGGCGCGCCAGGCGGTGCGCCACAGCGCGGTGATCTCGTCGAGGCGTCCGACCCGGCCCGCGAAGGACGCCCCCACGGAGGCGAACTCCTCCTCGGTCTCCGGCATCGGGAAACCCGAGCCGAGACCGAGGACGAGACGGTCGGCGGCCACGTGGTCCAGGCTGGCGATCATGTTGGCGCCGATCAGCGGGTGGCGCAGTGCGGGGGTGAGCGCCGCCGTGCCGACCGTGATCCGCCGGGTGGCGGCGGCCGCCGCGGAGAGCACCACCAGCGGGTCGAGGCGCGGCCGTGCGGTGAGCGAGTCGCCCGCCCACAGCGAGTCGAAGCCGAGGTCCTCGGCCTGCCGCGCGAAGTCGAGCAGCGGGGCTGCCGCGTAGGTGCCGTTGATGGCCTGCTCCCGGGTGGGCAGCAGGACGCCGATGCGTAAGGGCCCGGCCGTGGACTGCATGGGGGTACTCCGTTTCGTCGGGCGGGGGTGGGTGTCCGGTGGGTGCGGTACGGAGGTGTGGTTCTGGTGGTGCGGTCCTGGGGTGGCGCGTCAGACGCGCTGGGGCTGCTGGGCCGCCCGTGCCGAGGCGGGGCGCTGCGCGGGCAGCGGCAGGCGGGCGGGGGTCCCTGCGGACTCGGCGGTGAGCTGCTCGCGCACCGCGCGGCGCAGGATCTTCCCCGAGGGGTTGCGCGGCAGGTCGTCGGCGAAGTGGAAGGCGCTCGGGATCTTGTAGTCGGCGAGCTTGCCGCGCAGGGCGAGCAGGAGTTCGCGGGGCTTGACCGCGGCGCCGGGCCGCAGGACGACGACGGCGTGCACCGCCTCGCCCCAGCGTGCGTCGGGCAGTCCGACCACGGCGGCGTCGGAGACGGCCGGGTGGGCGGCGAGGGCCTTCTCGACCTCGGCGGGGTAGATGTTCTGCCCCGCCACGATGATCGTGTCGTTCATGCGGTCCCTGAGGTACACATGGCCGTCCTCGTCGAGGTAGCCGGCGTCGCCCATGTGCAGCCACTCCCCCACCATCGTGCGCTCGGTGGCCTCGGGGAGGTTCCAGTAGCCGAGCATCTTCGAGGGGGTGCGGACGCATATCTGGCCGGTCTCGCCCGGCGGCAGCGGCTCGCCGTCGGGGCCGATGACCTTCACCTCGTTGCCGGGGCAGGGCCTGCCGACCGACCGGAGGAGCCCGGTGCCGGGGCGGTGGGCCTCGGGCGGCAGGCACACCGCGACGCTGCCGGTCTCGGTGCTCGCGTAGATCTGCGCGAACTCGCAGCCGAACACCTCCAGGCACCGGGTCAGGAGGGTCTCCGACATCGGCGCGGCACCGTAGGCGATCTTGCGCATCGAGGCGAACGCCTCGGGGCCCGCGCCGCGTTCGGCCATCATCATCTGGAGCATGGCGGGCGCCGCGAAGGTGATGGTGACCTTGTGCTCTCGGATCAGCCGCACGGCCTCCTGCGGGATGAACTGCGGCATCACCACGCTGGTCGCGCCCGCGTTGAAGGTGTGCATGAACCAGCCGATGCCGGCGATGCCGAAGCCCGGCAGGGAGATCAGGCTGACGTCGTCCGGCAGCCAGTCGAGCCAGTCGACGCCGTGCTCCCGCATCGCGGCGGGCAGCGTGAAGAAGCTCCGGTGGGGCAGGACCGCGCCCTTGGGCAGGCCGGTGGTGCCGCTGGTGTAGATCTGCACCACGGCGTCGTCGGGTCCGGTGCCCGGCTCCAGGTCGGTGGTGGGGTGGTTGGCGTACCAGGCGGGCAGGCCGGTGCCGCGCGCCGGCTCGCCCTCGCTGTCGGTGCCGTCGACGCGGACGACGGTGCGCAGCCCCGGGAGGTGCGGCTTCACGCGGTCCGCGGTGTCCCAGAACTCGTCGTCCACGAAGAGCAGCACGGCGCCCGAGTCGCGCAGGATGTGGTCCACCTCGGCGCCGGTGAGGCGCCAGTTGACCGGTACGAGGACGGCTCCGGCCTTCGCGCAGGCCAGGATCGTGAGGTAGTAGTTCTCCGACTCGCGGCCCAGGTAGGCGACGCGGTCGCCGGTCCCGATCCCCGCGTCGCGCAGGGCGTGGGCCGCGCGGTTGCTGTCCCGGTGCAGCTTCGCGTACGTGGTGGTGCGGTCCTCGCAGATGATCGCCGCGTGCTCCGCGCGGCCCCCCGCGTGGGTCCGGGAGGTGCGCGTCAGCGTCCAGTCCCTGGTGGTGTGCTCTCTCACTGTGGTCTCCCCGTTGCGTAGGACATCTCGGTGGGTGTCGGAAAACGTGAGTGGATGTCGTGGGGGTGGAAATCGTGGGTGTTCACCGCCGGGCGGCGGGCAGGGGTGTTCCCGCCGACCGGAGGTGTTCACGGGTGCTGCTGCGCGGCCGGGGCCAGGCGGCCGTCGAGGAACTCGGTGAGCCTGCGGACCGTGGGGTGGTCGAAGGTCAGCGAGGCCGGCAGCGGCAGCCGGAACAGCGTCTCCAGGCCGCCCTTGACGGTCTGGGCCATCAGCGAGTCGAGGCCGAGCGAGACGAACTCGGCGTTCTGGTCGAGGTCGTCGCCGTCGTCCATGTGCAGCGCGCCCGCCACCTGCTCGCGCACCACCGCGGCGATCACGGCGGTCCGCTCGGGCTTCGCCAGGGCCACGAGCGCGCCCAGGTCGATGCCGGTGCCGTCCGCGCCCGCCTGGTCCTGCCGGGCGAGCCGGTCGTAGAACGCGTCGTCCACACCGCCGCCGGACACATAGCGCCCCCAGTCGAACTCGCCCACCACCCGGCGGCTGCCGGGCCGCTGCCAGAGCCGGGCCAGGGTGTCCAGGGCCCGGGTGGGCGAGAAGAAGCGGACGCCGCTGCGGTCGATCTCCGCCGCGAGCTGCTCGTCGAGGCGGGCCGACATGCCGACCCGCGCCCACGCGCCCCAGTTGACCGAGAGGCCGGGCAGCCCCTTGAGGCCGCGCCACTCGGCGAGGCTGTCGAGGCCCGCGCTCGCCGCCGCGTAGTGGCCCTGGGTGGCGCCGCCGAGCACGGAGGCGATCGAGGAGTAGGTGACGAAGAACTCCAGCTCGGGGAAGGAGGCCTCGGCCGCCTCGTGGAGCAGCCAGCCGCCGTACGCCTTCGGGGCGAGCTGGGCGTCGATGGACTCCCAGGTCAGTTCGGCGATGAGGCGCTTGTCGAAGGAGCCTGCCGCGTGCACGACGCCGCCGACGGGAAGCGGGCCTGCCGCGAGCTCGTCGGCGAGGCGCCGCACGTCCCGCGCGTCGCTCACATCCGCTCGTACGACGGCGACCTCGGCCCGTTCGGACAGCTCGGCGAGCACCTGCGCGGCCTCTTCGGTGGCCTTGCCGCCGCGGCTGACCAGGGTGAGGTGCCGGGCGCCCAGGGAGACCAGCTTGCGGGCGGTGACCAGGCCGAGGCCGCCGAGGCCGCCGGTGACGAGATACGTGCGGTCCGGGCGGACGCGGGCCGGGGCGGGCTCCGCCTCGGGGCTGCCGGGCACATCGACCCACACCTCGGTGCCGGTGTCCGCCGCCGCGGTGCGCAGCGCCTCGCCGATCTCGTCCAGACGGAACGCCGTCGCCGGGGACCGCTCCTTGCCGGCCGCCGCTCCGGGGACGAGTGCCACCGCGGACGCGGGCACGGTGAGGGTGGCGCGCAGGGCGCCGTCATGGCGTACGTGGACCTCGTCGCCCGCGGTGAACGCCGCCTCGGCGCCCGCCGCCAGGACGGTCCCCACGGCCAGCGAGCCGAGGATCGGCCCGGTGCCGCCGGTCTCCTCGCCCTCCAGGGCGGTACGGGCGTCCGCCGCGGTCAGGGCGACCGAGGCGACCCGCACCTGGACCTCGCCCGCCGCGGGGGCGCGGTCCTCGACGGGCGCCAGGTAGAGGTCGGAGAGGTCCCCGGAGCCGGGGGTGTGCAGGGCGAAGCCGCCGGGCCAGGTGCGGGTGGCGTCGCCGGGCAGCAGCCTGCGGACGTAGCGCCCGCCGGCCCGGTGCGCGACCTGGTACTCGCCGGGAGCCTCGGCCCGGCACTCGTCGAACAGTGCCGCAAGGCCGCCGCCCCGCTCGACGTCGACCAGGGTCGTCCGGTACTGCGGGGACTCGGTGAGCAGGACGCGGCCGAAGCCCCAGAGGGTGGCGGCGGCGAGGTGGGCGCCGTCGCCGGGGCGGTCGCCCGGCAGCCGCTGGGCGCCCTCGGTGACCAGCCAGAGCCTCGGCGGGCGCTGCTGCGTGGCCGCGTCGAGGACGGTGACAAGGCCGAGCAGCTCCCGGTAGTTGCGCTCGCACTCGGCGCGCATCAGCTCGGCGGACATGGCGCCGGCCTCGGGCCGCCAGAGCCAGCAGACGTCGGTGACGGAGGTGTCGTCCAGGGCGGTCTTGAGCGTGGCGAGGTCGGCGACGGGCGTGACCCGCAGCGTGCCCTGGCCCGCGTCAGCCGTGCCGCCGATGAGCAGCGCATGGCGGGGCGTGGTGTCGTCGAGGGCGGGCAGCGCGCGGCGCACCCACTCGGGGCGGTGCAGGAACTGCCGCTGCCCGGCGGGGCCTTCGGGGCGGGTGAGCAGGACGCCGCCGAGTTCGAGGACGGGGCCGCCGCCGTCGAGGACCAGGATGTCGGCGAGGCGCCTGTCCCGTTCCGTGCGGACGCGGGCGACCACGCGCAGCCGCTCGCCGCGGGGCTTCTTGAAGTGCCGTACGGAGGCGATCTCCCGGGCGTGGAAGACGGGGCCCTCGGGGTCGAGGGCGACGGCGGCCTGGAGCGCGGCCTCGACCAGCTCGGCGGGCACCTGCTCGACGGCGGTGGTGCCGCGGCACTCCAGCTCGCCGGAGGCGACGCCGTCCTGGTGGCGGGCGGCGCCGAGCAGCACCCTGGCGCGCGGGCCGTGCGGACGGCCGAGCGAGGCGAGGTCGGTGTAGAGGTCCTCGGCGTCGCTCCCGAGGACGGCGGCTTCGAGGGTGAGGCCCGCGAGGTCCGGCTCGTCCTGCTCGGGAGCGGCGGCGAGCACGGCGGTGGCGTGCACGCGCTCCCCGGCCTCTTGGTCCTCGCCCGCTTCGGCGCTGGTCAGGACCGTCACCTCCGTATCGCCGCCGGCGCCCGGGGTGAGCCGGGTGGTCAGCGTGAGCGGGGTCTCGGCCGTGAGGGTGAGCGGTTCGAGCAGCCGCAGTCCGCGGACGGCGGCGCGGGTGTGCCCGTGCACGGCGTCCTGGAGGGCGAGCAGCAGGTCGACGTAGGCGCCGGCGGGCAGTGTCGTACGGTCGCCGTCGGCGAAGTCGGCGAGCGCGCCGAGCTCCTCGACGGTGAACTCCGCGGTGAACTCCCTTGCCCCGGCGTTCCCTTCGCGCCGGACCTCGGTGCCGAGCAGCGGGTGATGGGCCGTGCCGCCCTGCGCGCCGCCCCTGCGCGGGGTCACCGAGGGCAGCCAGTAGCGCTTGCGCTGGAAGGCGTAGGTGGGCAGGGCGAGCTTGGCCGGTACGGCACGGCCCTCGTGGTAGCCGGCCCAGGAGACCGGGAGCCCGGCGGCGTAGTACTCGGCGAGGGCCCGCAGCGTGGTGTCGCCGCCGCGGTCGCGCCGCCGCAGGCTGGCCAGCCACAGGTGGTCCTCGACGGGCAGCGAGCGCTGGGCGAGCGCGGTCAGCGCGGTCGAGGGGCCGATCTCGACGAGCGCGTGGCGTCCGCGCTTGGCCACCGCGCGGATGCCGGAGAGGAACTGCACGGGCTCGCCGATGTGGCGCACCCAGTAGTCGGGGGTGCCGATGTCGCGGAAGCGGGCGAGCTTGCCGGTGACGTTGGAGATCAGGCTGATGGCCGGTTCGCGGAAGGTGATGGCGTCCAGGGCGGCGCGGAAGTCGTCGTACACCTCGGCCATCTGCGGCGAGTGGAAGGCGTGCGAGACGGCGAGCTGGTCGACGCGCAGGCCCTTGGCGGCCAGTTCGGCGCTGACCTGCGCGAGCGCGTCCGAGGCGCCGGAGATGACGCACTGGTCGGGGGCGTTGGAGGCGGCGAGCGCCAGGCCGGGGTGGGCGTCCAGGAGCGGCAGGACGTCCTCGGCGGGGGCGGCGACCGCGGCCATGCCGCCCTCGGCGCGCACCGCCTGCATCAGCCGGGCCCGCGCGGCCACCAGCGTCACGGCGTCGGGGAGGCTGAACAGTCCCGCGACGGCGGCGGCCGAGGCCTCGCCGATGCTGTGCCCGATCAGCACGTTCGGGCGGACGCCCCAGGAGATCCAGAGCTGCGCGAGCGCGTACTCCAGGGTGAACAGGGCGGGCTGGGTGTACTCGGTGCGGTCGATCGCCTCGGGGTCCTCGGCGGTGCCGATGACGAGGTCCCGCACCGAGCGGTCCAGGTGGGCGGAGAAGAGGCCGTCGCACGCGTCGACGTGGCGGCGGAAGACCGGGAAGCGCTCGTAGAGGGCGGCGCCCATGCCCGCGTACTGCGCGCCCTGCCCGCTGAACATGAAGGCGATCTTGCGGATGCCGGACGGGCCCTGGTGGTCGCGGTCGGCGGCCTTGTCCAGGAGCTTGGTGAGGGCGGTGCGGTCGGTGACCGGGCCCGCGATGCGGTACGGGTGGTGGGTGCGGGCCACGTTGCCGGTGTAGCAGAGCCCGTCGACCGGCAGGCCGGGGTCGTCGGCGAGCAGTTGCCGGTAGCCGGCCACCTGCTCGCGCAGCGCGGCAGCGGTCTTGGCGGAGAGCGTGAACATCGGGGTCGCGGGGGCTTCGAGCTCCCCGGTGTCCCGGTCCTTCGCCCCCGTGGGCGGCTGTTCCAGGACGACCGCGCCGATGGTGCCCGCGAACCCGAAGCTGTTGACGACCGCGCGCCTGACCGGCGCCTTCCACGGCTCGCACGCGGTGGGCACCCGCACCGGGTACAGGTCCCAGGGGATGCGCCCGGAGGGGGTGTCGAGGTTGAGGTGCGGGTAGATCGTGGCGGACCGGATCTGGAGGACCGCCTTGATGACGCCGACGATGCCGGAGGCGGGCTCCATGTGGCCCAGGTTGGTCTTCACCGAGCCGACGAGCAGCGGGTCGCTCTTGGTGTGCGAGCCGGCGAACGTGTCGCCGATGGCGCCGAACTCGATGGGGTCGCCCAGCGGGGTGCCGGTGCCGTGCGCCTCCACGTACTGGATGTCCTCGGGGGCGAGCGCGGCGGCGGCGAGCGCGCTGCGGATGACCTTCTCCTGGGCGGGGCCGTTGGGCACGGTCAGGCCCGCGCTGTCGCCGTCCTGGCCGACGGCGGTGCCCCTGACCAGGGCGAGGACGGTGTCGCCGTCCCGGGTGGCGTCCGAGAGCCGCTTCAGGACGACGATGCCGCAGCCCTCGGCGCGGGCGTAGCCGTCGGCGGACTCGTCGAAGGTCTTGCACTGGCCGTCGGGCGACAGCATCTGCGCGTTGGAGAACATCACGGGGATGCGGGGGTGGTGCAGGGCGTTGACGCCGCCGCAGAGCGCGATGTCGGTCTCGCCGGCGCGCAGCCCCTGGACGGCGACGTGCAGGGCGGCGAGCGAGGACGAGCAGGCCGTGTCGATGCTCATGCTCGGGCCGCGCCAGCCGAGGAAGTAGGAGAGCCGCCCCGAGAGCGGGAACATGGTGATGCCGGAGGCGAGGAGGCCGTCGAGCTCCTCGTAGGGCAGGGAGTCCAGTTCGAGGGCGTAGTCGATGGAGCTCGCCCCGATGTAGACGCCGCCGTTGCCGCGGCGCAGCGGCGCCGGGTCGATGTTGGCGTGCTCCAGGGCCTGCCAGGCGGTTTCCAGCAGCATGCGCTGCTGGGGGTCCATGTACTGCGCTTCCTTCGGGGAGATGTTGAAGAAAGACGCGTCGAACCGGTCTATGCGGTCGAGGAATCCACCGGACGTGGTGTGAATCTTCCCCTTGTCGTCCGGGCTCTGCGGTGTGAAGGCTTCGACGTCCCACCGGTCGGTGGGAATGGGCCCGATGCCCGAACGGCCCTCGCGCAGGAAGGTGTCGAATTCGTCCAGCGAATTACTGCCGCCGGGGAATCGCAGGCCAACGCCGACGATCGCGATCGGCTCGGGCGCCCGGCCGGACACCTGGTTCTTCTCTGATTCCTCGTGCGGCATTCCGCGTCTCCTTCTGTCCGGGACCCTGGGGATCAGTCGGTGCCGGGTATCGCGCCGGCCATGCGGTGGGACGGGTCGGACACCGCGTCGACGAGGTGGTCGAGGAGGCGGCTGACCGTGGGCTCGTTGAAGAGCACGTTGGCGTTGATGGAGACGCCGAGGACGTCCTCCAGGGTCTGCCGCAGCTCGGTGAGTTTCAGCGAGGTGAGGCCGAGGTCGAAGTAGCTGATGTCGAGCGGCAGGTCCTCGGTCTCGTCCATGAGCAGGCTCTCCCTGAACCTGCCGACGAGGATCCGCTCCAATTCCTCGGCAAGCTCGGCCCGCGGAAGTTCGCGGAATTGCTGAAGTGTCATGTGTAGGGGAGACATGCGGACATGGAAGCAATGACCCCTGACGCCTCACTGACGTCGCGCGCGTACCCATCACGCCCGTCACTCAGTCTTCGGCGCACCCACTGAATACAGGGTTGGCTCAATAGATTCGCCTTTTCGGCGATCAGCACCGTGTCAGCGCGGAGTCAGATGCTGCTGCCACGATCGAGATGCTTCGCAAGAGCTCACCGGATCGGAAAGCACTCGGAGATACCCCACCCCGAAAGGCTGGATATGCTGCGCGGCGCCATACAGGAGGAAAGTGCTCCGGCACATTCCGACCTCAAGAGCTATGACCTCTATATCGCGGGCAAGGACGTCGCCGGTGACGGGTGGGTCTACACCGTCAGCGGACGTTCGCTCCTCGAAGACGTGTTCACCAGCGTGAGCCTCAAGCGCACCCTGGAGCAGGACCCCGAATCCGACGCGGCCAACCACCCGTACGTGGTGGGACGGTGCGCGATCGCCGACGACTCCGCCATCGACATGGCGACCCAGGCCGCCGCGGCGGCGGCCCCGGAGTGGGCGGCCGTCCCGCAGGAACGGCGGATGCGCCTCGGCACCCGGTTCCGCGAGGAACTCATCAAGCACCAGGACGAGTTCCTGGCCATGCTGGTCGCCGAGTCCCACCCGGTGAAGCTGGCCCGCTGGGAGCTGAGCTGCCTCCTTCAGATCTACGCCCCCGGCAGCCTGCGCTGGTACACCAAGCAGATGCGGGTCGAGAAGGAGTACGGCGGCCGCAAGCTGATCCTCCAGCGCCAGCCCGACGGCGTCGTGGCCTTCAACCCGCCGCAGAACGCCCCGCTGCCCAGCGCCGCGCTCTCCGTGCTCGCCCTGATGGCCGGCAACGCCGTGGTGGTCCGGGCCCCCCGCAGCATCGCGCTCTCCACGATGTGGCTGCTCCGTGACATCGTTGCCCCGATCCTGGAGGAGTTCGACGCACCGCCCGGCGTCCTGAACGCGGTCTGCAGCAACCCGAAGCAGACCATCGACCGCTGGGTCGCCGACCCGCTGATCAACGACATCTTCTACATCGGCGGCAGCCAGGAAGGCCTCCGCTTCGAGCAGGCCTGCGTCGCCAACGGCAAGAAGCCCATCCTCGAACTGGCCGGCAACGACGGCATCGTGGTGTGGAAGGACGCCGACGTGAAGTGGGCCGCGGAGGCCATCACGGAGTCCTTCTTCGGCTCCGGCCAGATCTGCATGGTCCCCAACTACGTCCTGGTCCACCCGGCCGTCGCCGACCAGCTCATCGCCGAGGTGAAGGAGCAGGTCAAAGCCATCAAGCCGGGCTTCCCCGAGGAGGAGGACGTACTCCTCTCCCCGGTGCGCCGCAGTGAGCGCTTCTTCCGCCTCCTGCGCCAGGCCCTGGACAACGGCGCCGAGCTCGTCACCGGCGGCAACCGCACCGAGCTCGACGGCACGCCCTCGGAGACCGGCGTCTTCCTCCAGCCCACCGTCGTCCGGGTGGACGGCCTCGACCGGGCCCGCACCTACGACGTGGTGCGCGAGGAGACGTTCTTCCCGCTGATCCCGGTCATCGTGCCGGAGACCGACAACGACGACGCGCTCCTGGAGGACTTCCTCCGCTTCGTCAACTCCAACGAGTACGGGCTGCGCAACTCCCTCTGGTCGCGCTCCGACCACGTCATCGACACCTTCGTGCGCCGCGTCGTCAACGGCGGCCTGCTGAAGGTCAACGACTCCCACATCGGCTTCCTGCCGTACCTGCCGAGCCACGGCGGCACCGGCCGCACCGGCGGCGCCTTCGGCGAGGCCAACTACCCGATGCTCAAGACCTCCCACGTGCAGGGCGTCAGCATCGCGCGCGACGTCAGCCCCTACGACGCGGTCTTCGGCGCCTTCGACGACTGAACAGCCCCTTCTCCCCACTCTCCGGAGGTTCTGACGTGCGTTCCCTCGAAGCCGCTCGGGCCGTCTCCGAGCGCTACCACCCCGGCCTGCTCAAGGAACTGGAAGAAATCCCCTACACCGAGCGGGAGAAACCGGGCAGCCCCATCATCGACCTCTTCCGCATCCACGGCGGGGTCGGCCTGCTGATACCCGAGGAGTACGGCGGCCACGGCGCGGCCCCGCTGGACGCGATGCACACGCAGTTCGCCCTCGGCTCCCTGTCGCCGTCCCTCGCCGCGGCCGTCTCCATGCACCACTTCACGGTCGCCATGCTGTACTCCCTGGCCACCGCCAAGGGCCGGCTGACCGAAGCCCAGAGCGACCTGCTGCGCCGCATCGTCCCCCAGCAGCAGGTCATGGCCTCCGGCTGGGCGGAGGGCCGCACCGAGCAGAACATCCTCACCCCCTCGGTGACCGCACGTCCCGTCGAGGGCGGCTTCCTGCTCTCCGGCTCCAAGAAGCCGTGCAGCCTCGCCCACACCATGAGCCTGCTCACCGCGAGCATCGCCATCCACGGCCTGGAGGGCGACCCCGAGCTCGCGCTCGCCCTGGTCCCCTCCGACGCCCCCGGCCTCTCCGTCCACTCCTTCTGGGGCAACCAGCTGCTCGCCGGCGCCGAGAGCGACGAGGTGCGCCTGGAGGACGTCTTCGTACCGAAGGACATGGTCGTACGGGCCGGGGCGGACGACCCGCGCCGCCTGGACGACCTCCAGACCGCCGGGTTCGTCTGGTTCGAGATGCTCATCACCACCGGATACCTGGGGGCCGCCGCCGCCCTGGTCGAGCAGGTGCAGGAGCGCAAGCGCGGCTCGGTCCAGGAGCGCGCCGCACTCGGCGTCGAGCTGGGGGCCGCCCTGTCGCTGCTCGAAGGCGTGGCCCGCGCGATCGGCCCCGAGCCGGGCGACGAGGCGTCGGTGGCCCGGGTGCTCGTCGCCCGCTACGCCGTGCAGAACGCGCTGCCCCGCATCACCTCGCAGTCCCTCGAACTCCTCGGCGGCCTGGACTTCATCCGCTCCTCCGACCACGCCCTTGCGGCGGCCGCCGCGAGCGCCATCGCCTTCCACCCGCCGGGCCGGGGCGCCGCCGCCGAGCCGCTCCTGCGCTACTTCGACGGCGGCCCGCTGGTCCTCGCCTGACCCGCAGCCCCACATCCGCACCCGCTTCCTTGGAGTGAGCAACCGTGACCGTAATCCAGGAGAACCCGGCGACCGCGGCTCCCGCGGCCGACACCGAGGCGGAGGTCCTCGGCCTGTACCGGGCCCATCTGAGCAAGGGCAGGGCCACTCTCGCCGAGCTCTTCGGCAGCCACATGGAGGTGGCGTCCGAGGGAGCCTGGCTCACCACCAGCGACGGCGAGCGCTTCCTCAACGCGGGCGGCTACGGCGTCTTCATCATGGGCGCCCGCCACCCCATCGTGATGGAGGAGATCGAGCGCCAGCTCCGTACGCACCCCACCGCGACCCGCATCCTGCTCGAACCGACGGTGGCCCGTGCCGCCGAGGCCCTGGTCTCCGTCATGCCGGAGGGCCTGGACCGCGTGCACTTCGGACTCTCGGGCGCCGAGGCCGTGGAGACCGGTCTGAAGCTGGCCCGCGCCGGCGGCTTCAAGCGGACCGTGTCCATGGCGGGCGGCTACCACGGCAAGACGCTCGGCGCCCTGTCCGCCACCGCGAAGGAGGTCTACCAGAAGCCGTTCAGGCCGCTGCTCCCCGACTTCCACCACCTGCCCTTCGGTGACGCCGACGCCCTTGAGGCGGAGCTCGCCGCCCACCCCGGCGAGGTCTGCGTCATCCTGGAGCCCGTCCAGGGCGAGGGCGGCGTCATCATCCCGCCCAAGGGCTACCTCAAGCGCGTCGAGGAACTCGTCCGCGAGCACGACGGCTTCCTGATCCTCGACGAGATCCAGTCCGGCTTCGGCCGCCTCGGCGAGTGGTGGGGCGCCGACTTCGAGGACGTACGGCCCGACGTGCTGCTCGCGGGTAAGGCGCTGGGCGGCGGTGTCCTGCCGGTCTCCGCGGCCGTCGCCACCCGCAAGGCGTTCCGCCCCTTCGACAAGGACCCCTACATCCACACCGCCACCTTCTCGGGACAGCCCGTCCTGATGGCCGCGGTGCAGGGCGCGGTGCGGGCCATGAAGGAGGAGCGCCTGGTGACCCGGGCCACCGACCTGGGCGCCGCCCTCCTGCCGCGGATCGCCGAGATCGCGTACCGCAACATCCCCGAACTCGTCGTCGACGTACGGGGTCAGGGTCTGCTCATCGGCGTGGAGCTCGTCGAGGCCGGTCTGGCCGGCGAGCTGCTGATCGAGCTCTTCAACCACGGGGTGGTCGCCAACCACTCCATGAACGGCAGCTCGGTGGTGCGGTTCACGCCGCCCGCCGTCCTGAGCGACACCGACGTGGAGTTCCTCCTCAACTCCTTCGACCTGGCCACGCGCGACCTCGTGCGGGGCGCGGCCACCATGCCGAAAGGCGGCAACTGATCGTGCGACACGTTGAACTGGAAGCTGTGGTCCCCGCGGAGCAGGCCCCGACGGTCTTCGACGCCGTGCGGCGCTGGGAGAAGTACCCCGACCTGGCCCCGCACGTGAACTCCACCACGGTGCACGCCACCTACCCCGAGGCGAATTGCAGTTCCGACTGGGAGCTGCACTTCCGCTCCGGCCTGCTGCGCTGGACCGAGGACGACGTCTTCCTGCCGGAGCAGGGCGAGATCCGCTTCGAGCAGAGCGACGGCGACTTCGACTCCTTCACGGGGGTCTGGTCGGTCACGCAGAACGGTGACGACGTCGCCGTCCGCTTCGACGCCGACTTCGACTTCGGCATCCCGAGCCTCGAAGGCATCCTCGACCCGATCGCCGAGCGGGTCATCAAGGAGACCGTCGCCTGGTCGCTGACCGGCCTGTTCCCCGCCACGCGCATCGCGGGCGGCATGGAGCTGTCCCAGCCGGCCGCCGTCGGCGCCTGAGAACCCCGCCAGGAGCTGACCAGCCATGGACCAGGCAAATCCCTTCGAGACACCGAAGACGTTCTCCCTGCACCGCGCCGAGTACCTGGTGGGCTTCGCGGTCTCCACCGGGCTGCTCATCGCCCACATCGGCGACATCCGCTGGATACCGGCGGTCGCACTGTTCCTCTACATCGACCTGATCGGCTACATCCCCGGCGCCATCGCGTTCCGGCGCAGCGGCGGACAGCCGATCTCCAAGGTGTACTACGTCCTCTACAACGTCATGCACAGCCTCATCACCCAGGCCGCGGTGGCCGCCGCCTGGTGCTGGCTGATCGGTCCCGAGTGGGCGCTGCTCGTGCTGCCCTTCCACCTCTTCGGCGACCGCGGTCTGTTCGGCAACTTCATGAAGTCCTTCGCGCTGCCCTTCGAGCCGGTCCGCCAGAGCGGCTACCTGCGCATCCTGGACGACCTCGGGATCGCGCACCCCAAGCCGGTGGGCCACGCGCAGGACCCGGAGCCGGTGGGCCACATCGTCAAGCTGCCGGTCCAGGCGGCCCGTACCCGTGAGGGGGCCCTGCGATGAGCACACTGACCCCGCTGCGCCGTCCGGTGCGGCAGGACCCGGCCGAGCGCCGCCGGGCGCTGTACCACCTGGCGTCGCCCGTGTCGGTCCTCACCGTCGGCCACGCCGGGGTGCTGCACGGCACCACGGCGAGCACCGTCACCCTGGTCTCGCGCGAGCCGCTGCTCGTGGGGGTCGCCATGCGGCCGGGATCGTCGTTCGCGCGGCTCGCCGCGGCCGAGGGGCGCTTCGTCATCAACGTCCTCGACGGCGGACAGGGCGACCTGGCGCGGTGGTTCGCGGACAGCTCCCGCCCCGACGGCAGCGCCCAGTTCGACGGCCTGTCCTTCACGGACGACTCCTACGCCCACGCCCCCCGCCTGTCGGGGGCGCTCGCCCACTACACCTGCCGGGTGCACTCCTCGCACCGGGCCGGCGACGGCGAGGTCCTGCTCGGCCACGTCGTGCGGGCCACCGCCGAGAGCGGCCCGCCGCTGTTCAGCTACGCGGGCGGCCTCGTCGCCGGCGCCCTGCACCCCGCCCGCACCACGAAGGAGACATCGGCATCATGAGCGGTTCTGTGGCCCCCGAGGCCGACTGGGACAAGGCACCGGGATTACTCGACGGCGCGAAGGAACTGACCCTCGGACCCGACGACTGCGACCTCGCGTACTGGTTCACCTCGGTGGCCCAGGGCACCCTGCGCGACCGCGGCGCGACGGGGCACCACGCGGACGCGACCGTCCCGGACTTCCTGAAGGCTCCCGGGCCGCTGCGGGACGCGCTGATCCTGGAGTTCGGCTTCCGCGGCCTGTCCGAGGAGATCGCCACGCGGCTGCTCGGCCACTACGTGTCGCTGGCCCCGGGCATCCCCGAGATGGAGTTCTACGCGACCCAGCTCATCGACGAGGCCCGGCACGCCCGCGTCTTCCGCAACCACCTGGTGGAGCTGGGCGAGCCCGCGGGCACCCTGCTCAAGGACATCGACGAGATGGCCGCGGACTACCGCGAGCGGGTCCTGAACCCGGTCGTCGACTTCACCCTCGACATCGTCCGCGACCAGCGGGACTTCGCAGGCGGCGTCGCCGTGTTCGCCATCGTCATCGAGGGCGTCCTCGCGCCGGCCGCCGAGCTGAGCGAACGCAAGTGGACGCCGCTCTCCCCCGCCACCGGCGAGATCTCGCGCGGCACCGCCATCGACGAGATCCGCCACCTCACCGTGGCGAGCACCATCCTGCGCGACCACGTCGTGGCCCACCCCGAGTACCGCCCGCGGCTCATGGAGATCCTGCGCGCCGGGGTGAAGCTCTGGGACGAGGTGCCCGACCGGGAGTTCGTCATCCACCGCGAGGAGCTCTTCCAGAAGGGCATGGCCGACCACGCGGACAAGATCGGCGACTACGAGATCTGGCCGGGCGTACGGATGCTCGACACCACCCCCGAGCAGCGGTACGACATGGCCGAGCAGTGGACCGACGAGATGGCCGAGTCCCGCATGGCCTACATGGGCCTGCCCGTCGAGGTCCTGGGCAGCGCGGAGCCGGGCGCATGAGCGGCGCGGCCCGGCCCCTCGGCCGATCGGCGGTGATCTGCGGCATCGGCTCCTACGTGCCGCCGAACCTGGTGACCAACGACGATCTCTCGCAGCGCCTCGACACCTCCGACGCGTGGATACGCTCCCGCACCGGAATCGCCGAGCGCTACGTGGTCTCGCCGGGCACCGCCACCTCCGACCTGGCGGTGGAGGCCGGTCTGCGCGCGCTGAAGTCGGCGAGCACGGAGCAGGTGGACGCGGTCGTGCTCGCCACCACCACCCCCGACCAGCCGTGCCCCGCGACCGCGCCGCAGGTCGCGGCGCGGCTCGGGCTCGGCCAGGTCGCGGCGTTCGACGTCGCCGCCGTCTGCTCGGGCTTCCTGTACGGGATCGCCACCGCCTCCGGGCTGATCGCGTCGGGAGTCGCGGAGCGGGTGCTGCTCGTGGCCGCGGACGCGTTCACCACCATCATCAACCCCGAGGACCGCACCACCGCCGTGATCTTCGCGGACGGCGCGGGGGCCGTGGTCCTGCGGGCCGGTTCGCCCGACGAGCCGGGCGCGGTGGGCCCACTGGTCCTCGGCAGCGACGGCGAACTGAGCCATCTCATCGAGGTGCCGGCCGGCGGCTCCCGCCAGCGCTCGGCGGGCACCCCCGTCGAGCCGGGCGACGAGTACTTCCACATGGTCGGCCGCGACACCTACCGGCACGCGGTGGAGCGGATGACCGCCACGTCGCGGGAGGCGGCCGAGCTCGCGGGCTGGCGCCTGGCGGACGTGGACCGGTTCGCGGCGCACCAGGCCAACGCCCGCATCCTCGACTCGGTCGCCGAACGGCTGGGCATCCCCGCCGAACGGCAGCTCAGCAACATCGGGCAGGTCGGCAACACCGGGGCGGCCTCGCTCCCGCTGCTGCTGTCCCAGGCCACGGCCGACGACCGGCTCACGGCCGGCCACCGGGTGCTGCTCACCGCCTTCGGCGGCGGGCTCTCCTGGGGGGCCACCACGCTCGTCTGGCCCGAAGTGCAGTCCGTCTGACGCCTGCCGGCGCCGGACGGTACCTCCTCAAGACCCGTACGCCGAACGGCGCGTACGCCTTCCGAAAGGGATCGTCATGCTGGAGCAGCTCAAGGAAATCCTGTCCAACAAGCTCAAGGTGTCCCCCGAGTCGATCACTCCGGAGGCCACCAAGGACGACATCGAGCTGGACTCGCTCGCCGTGGTGGAGCTGTCGCTGCTGCTCAAGTCCGAACTGGGCATCGACGTCAGCGACGACGACCTCCTGGAGGCCGACACGGTGGCGGACATGGTGGCGCTCATGGAGACGAGGAGCGCGAAGGTCTGATGGCCGGCATCGACATCGCCGTCACCGGGCTCGGTCTCGTCACCCCTGGCGGCATCGGGGTGGGGCCGAGCTGGGCGGCGGTCTGCGAGGGCCGGTCGGGCGCGGCGTTCGACCCCGTACTGGCGGACAATCCGGTACGGATCTCCTGCCGTGTGCCCGGCTTCGACCCCGAAGCGCTGTTGTCGGCCCGCCGGGCCCTACGTCTCGACCGGTTCGTGCAGTTCGCGCTGGTCGCGGCCAGAGAAGCCATCTCCGACGCCGGGCTCGACCCGCTGACCTGGGACGGCGCCCGGGTCGGCGTGGTCCTTGGCTGCGCCGACGGCGGACCCGGCACGGTCGAGGAACAGCACCACGCCCTGCGGGAGAAGGGCGCCGACCGCGTCTCGCCGCTGCTGCTGCCCATGCAGCTCCCGAACATGCTGGCCGGTCAGACGGCCATCGAGTTCGGGGCGACGGGACCCAACCTGGTGGTGGCCACCGCCTGCGCCTCCGGGGCGACGGCCATCGGCACGGCCAGGGACCTGCTGGCCCTCGGCCGCTGTGACGTCGTCCTCGCGGGCGGCAGCGAGGCCATGATCACCCCGTTGGTGATGGCCGGCTTCGCGCAGATGGGCGCCCTGTCCCGGCGCGAGGACGACCCGACCCACGCGTCACGTCCCTTCGACGCCGACCGGGACGGCTTCGTCGCCGGTGAGGGCGCGGGCATCCTCGTCATGGAACGCGTCGAGGACGCCAGGGCCCGCGGAGCGCACGTGCACGGCCGGATCATCGGCTACGGCGCCACCGCGGACGCCCATCACATGACGTCGCCGCATCCGGACGGACTCGGGGTCGAGGCGGCCGTTCGCGCGGCCCTCGCCGACGCCGGGGCCGACCCGGACGACGTGCAGCACGTCAACGCCCACGGCACCTCGACGCCGCTGAACGACATCGCCGAGGCGCGGATGGTGAAACGGACCCTCCAGGGGGACCCGCTCGTCACCTCGACCAAGGGCGTGACCGGGCACCTGCTCGGCGCGGCCGGGGCGGTGGAGGCGGCGTTCACGCTGCTGAGCATCGAGCACGAACTGGTTCCTCCCATCGCCAACCTCGTCATGCCCGACTCGGAGGTCGACATCAAGCTCGCCTACACGGCGACCTCCATGCCCATCGACCTGGCGCTCAGCAATTCCTGCGGGTTCGGCGGCCAGAACACCGTCCTGGCCCTCGCCCCCGCGTGAGTGCCGGAGCGAACCCGCTCCCACTCCGCGTCCTCCCCTCCCCCGACCCCTGCCCACGGCAGGAGCCGCAGCCGCCCCTCGCCCAGGGGGGCGGCTCGGCGCATTACGGACCCTTCGCGCCGGGCCTGTGCCCCGGACCCGACACACCCACACACCCACACACCCCAGGAGCAGTCATGCACGATCCCCGCGAACTGATCACCGCAGGACCCGACGCCGTCCGGCGGCTCGCCCGACGCCGCCACGACCTCGACGTGACCGCACTCGAATCGGCCCACCGCGGCCGTGCCGAGGCGCAGGCCGAGGTGGAGCGGCTGCGCACGGAGATGAACAAGGCGTCGCGCGAACGCCGTTCGGGGCCGCCCTCCGAGCAGGACAAGGAGGCGGCACGCGCGCTGCGCGCCGAGGTCCAGCGCGCCGAGGCCGCCGCCAAGGAAGCGGGCCGCCTCCTCGCGGACCTGACCCTCGCCATTCCCAACATTCCGCTGGACACCGTGCCGGACGGCGACTCGGAGAAGGAGGCGGTGGAGATACGCCGGGGCGGGCCGCCGCCCTGCGAGGCCTCCGACGCCCGGCACCACGCCGACGTCGGCGAGGCCCTCGGCATCCTCGACGGCAAGTCCGCGGCGCGGCTCTCCGGCGCCCGGTTCACCGTGAGCCGCGGCCCCGGCGCCCGCCTGGAGCGCGCGCTCGCCGGCTTCTTCCTCGATCTGCACACCGCGGAGCACGGCTACACCGAGCAGTCCGTGCCGTTCCTCGTCAACCGCGACACCATGACGGGCACCGGCCAGCTCCCCAAGTTCGAGGAGGACCTCTTCTCGACCAAGGTCGGCGACCGCGAGCTGTTCCTGATCCCCACCGCCGAGGTGCCGCTCACCAACCTGCTCGCGCAGCAGACGCTGGACGCCCGCGACCTGCCGTACGCGTTCACGTCCCGCACGCCCTGCTTCCGCGCCGAGGCCGGGGCCTACGGCAGGGACACCCGCGGCATCCTGCGGCTGCACCAGTTCGAGAAGGTGGAGCTGGTCCGCGTGTGCGCCCCCGAGGACGCGCAGGCGCAGCTCGAACTCATGGTGGGGCACGCGGAGGAGTGCCTGCGGCGCCTGGAACTCTCCTACCGCGTCGTGCTGCTGCCCGCCGGTGACCTCGGGTTCTCGGCCCGGATGACGTACGACATCGAGGTGTGGCTGCCGGGCAGCGGCTCCTACCGGGAGATCTCCTCCGTCTCCGACTGCGGCACCTTCCAGGCCCGCCGCGCCGGCATCCGGGTCCGCACCGCCGAGGGGCGCAAGGAGCACGCGGCGACCCTCAACGGCTCGGCGCTGCCCATCGGCCGTACGGTGGCCGCCCTCCTGGAACAGGGCGCCAGGCCCGACGGTTCGGTGGAGCTGCCGCAGGCGCTCGTCCCGTACACCGGGTTCCGGCGGATACGGCCCGACGGCACGACCGAGTGACCGACACGGACCGCTCGGGGAACGGCCGGTGGGGGGAGTCCAGGTGATCACCTGGACTCCCCCCACTTCCGTAGGCGCTGCCGTACGCGCTGCCGTACACGCCTCTCGGCGTCAGGCGCCCATCATGTGGGCCCCGCCGTCGACGTGCACGATCTCCCCCGTGGTGCGGGGGAAGAAGTCGGAGAGCAGCGCGACGATGCCGCGGGCCGCCGGCTCCGGGTCGTTGAGGTCCCAGCCGGCCGGCGCCCTGGTGTGCCAGTCGTCGGCGAGCTCGGAGAAGCCGGGGATGGACTTGGCGGCCATGGACCGCAGGGGCCCCGCCGCGACGAGGTTGCAGCGGATGCCGCGGGCGCCCAGGTCGCGGGCGAGGTAGCGGCTGGTGGACTCCAGGGCCGCCTTGGCGACCCCCATCCAGTCGTACTTCGGCCAGGCCACCGTGGCGTCGAAGGTGACACCCACCACGGAGCCGCCGCGCGGTTCCATGAGCGGCAGACAGGCGGTGGTCAGGGACTTCAGGGAGTACGCGGAGACGTGCACGGCGGTCGACACGTCCTCCCAGCCGCCGTCCAGGAAGTGGAAGGCGCCCGGCGGCCCGTACGCGATGGAGTGCACGACGCCGTCGAGCCCGTCCACGTGCTCACGCAGCCGGCCGGCGAGGCCGTCCAGGTGCCCCTGGTCGGTGACGTCCAGCTCGACGACCGGGGCGGGCTTCGGCAGCAGGCCCGCGGTGCGTTCGATCAGGGAGAGCCGCCCGAAGCCGGTCAGCACCACCTCGGCGCCCTCCAGTTGGGCGATCCTGGCGGCGTGGAAGGCGATGGAGCCCTCGGTGAGGACACCCGTCACCAGGACGCGCTTTCCCGCGAGCAGCCCGCTCATGACGCCACCGCCAGCGGCAGGGACGCCACGAGGGCGGAGTCGTGCGGCAGCGCGCCGAGCGCCGAGGCGCCGCCCGGCGAGCCGATCTCCTCGAAGAAGGCGGCGTTGGAGCCGCGGTGGTCGCCCCAGGAGGCGGGCACGTCGTCCTCGAAGTAGATGGCCTCCACGGGGCACACGGGTTCACAGGCCCCGCAGTCCACGCACTCCTCGGGGTGGATGTAGAGGGCGCGACCGCCCTCGTAGATGCAGTCCACGGGGCATTCGTCGATGCAGGACTTGTCCTTCACATCGGCGCAGGGCTGAGCGATGACGTAGGCCATGCCATGTTCCTCTTCAGTCCGTCGTGGGGAAGGTTTTCGGGGCGGGGGCCCGGTCGACCGAGACGCCGGTGGTGCGGTCGCCCAGCGTCAGGACGGTCACGGCGAGCGCGGTCATCACGGCGGCGATGACGGCGAACAGCGCGCCGGGCCCGTACGACTGGAGGACCGGGAGCAGGACGAACGGCAGCGCGGCGGCGCTGAGTTTCGACAGCGAGTACGCGGCGCCGGACGCGGCGGCCCGGATGGCGGTCGGGTACTGCTCGGCGAGGTACACGTGCGAGACGCTGGAGAAGACGTTGCTGCACACGGTGTAGACGAAGCCGAACACCATGATCCAGGTCGCCGAGGCCGCGAAGGAGAAGCCGAGCCCGGCCACGACCATCGCCCCGGCGGACACGGCCACGAGTTTCTTGCGCTCCATGCGGTCGATGATCGGCAGGGAGAGCGCGGAGCCCACGGGGTAGCCGAGGAAGCAGACCGCGGTGAATCCGAGGCCCGCGACGATCCCGTACCCCTTGGCGGCCAGGATCTGCGGCGCGAGCGTGCCGAAGCCGTAGTACCCGACCACCGAGAGCGAACAGAAGATCCAGAGCATGACCGTACGCCGGCGCAGGTGTGGCTGGAAGATGTCGCGGAGCCGGGTGGCGGGGGCGTCGGCGGCGGCCTTCTCGGCGGCCACCACCTCGGCCTCCACCTCGGCCCGGTACGCGACCGCGGCGCCGCCGGGCACCTCGGCCTCCATCCGCGACACGAGCGCGTCCGCCTCGTCCTCGCGCCCGGCCGTCGCGAGCCAGCGCGGCGACTCGATGAGCTTGCGGCGCAGCACCCACACCACGGCCGAGCCGAGCGCCCCGATCACGAAGAGCCAGCGCCAGCCGTCGATGCCGAGCGGCGACAGCGGGACGAGCCACAGGGCGGCGAAGCCCACGGCGGGCACTCCGCAGAAGGCCAGGGTGTAGGCCCAGGCGATGAACCGTCCGCGCTTCTTCGCGGGCAGTACGTCGGACAAGTAGCAGTCGGACAGGCTCTGCTCGGCGCCGATGCCGACGCCGGCGAAGAACCGGGTCACGATCAGCCAGGCCGCGTTCGGCGAGAAGGCGCCGAGCAGCGAGAAGCCCGAGTAGATCGCGAGGTTGATCAGGAACGCCCGGCGCCGCCCGTACCGGTCGGCGATCTTGCCGAGCAGCAGCGAGCCGATGAACTGGCCGATGAAGGCCGAGGCGAGGACGAGCTTCAGCTCGGTGGCACCGAACGCGAAGTCGTCCTGGAGCACCTTGGCGATGGTTCCGGACAGGTTGTTCTCGAAGGTGTCGAAGAGCAGGCCGACGCCGATGACCGCGGTGATGCTGCGGTGCGTCGGCGTGATCGGCATCCGGTCGAGCCGGACACCGATCGAGGCCTGCGTGGCGGTGCCGCGCGCGGCCGCCGGTCTGGTGACCGTGTCGACCATCAGGCGGCCCGTCCCAGGTGTTCGTCGACCTCACCGCGCCGCACGGGCGCGCTGACCTCGTGCAGATACCCGGCGACCTCGCGGTACGAGGCGAAGAAGCCGACCTCGTGGTAGGGCACGCCACGCTCGGCGCAGTACTCACGCGTGAGCTCGCGGGCGCGGGCCAGGCTCTTCTGCGGCATGGCGGGGAACAGGTGGTGCTCGACCTGGTAGTTGAGCCCCCCGTACAGGAAGTCGATGAACCAGGAGGGGCGGATGTTGCGCGAGGTGAGGACCTGGCGCTCCAGCCAGTCCAGGGTCTCCGCGTCGCCGTCACGGACGTCCATGCCCTTGTGGTTCGGCGCGAAGATCATGCCGAAGTAGACGCCGAGCGTGGCCTGCTGCACGAGGACGAAGGCGACCGCGAGAACCGGCGACAGAACAGTGAAGACGCAGGTCAGATAGATCGCCGCACGCGCCACGAGCAGCGTGGACTCCAGCACGGGACGCTTGGTGAGCCCCTGCCGGATCGACTTGACGGCCGTCTTGTGCATCTTGAACGACTCAAGGACCAGCAGCACGAAGAAGAGCACGCTCTGGTAGCGCACGACGAAGCGCTGCACACGCGTCCTGGACGCGTACTGCTTCAGGTCGAAGATCGCGGTGCGCCGGCCGATGTCCGGGTCCATGTCGAGGTGGTTGGGGTTGCTGTGGTGGCGGTTGTGGTGGTTGACCCACCAGCCGAAGCTGACCCCGTTGACGAAGTTGGCGTGGAAGTAACCGACGGCGTTGGCGGCCCGCTTGTCGCGGAACATCGCCTTGTGTCCCGCGTCGTGCCACATGAACGAGGACTGGCCACCGCAGAGGCCCATCCACACCGCCACGACGAGCGTCCACCACGAGTCGCCCACCAGGAAGAACGCGGTGAGCCCGGCCACCAGCAGCGTGGTGTTCCGGATCAGCCGCCCTATGTAGTACCTCGGATCGAGATCGAGGAGCCCCTCGGCCTTGACCCGTTTGAGGAGCTCGGAGAACGTGGCGGATGCCCCGGGGCGCTGCGGAGCTGCGGTGTGCTGCGGGGCGACGGCGACACCGGTCTCTTGGACGTGCGGACGCTGCATACGAAGCTCTCCTCGGAAGAAGTGCCCGAACCGGGCGGCGGCGCCCGCCCAGCGCGCCGGTTCCGCTGGGGCACAGTGCGGTACCCCACCGGCCGGACGCCGGGCGAACGTGTCTGCAGCGTTCCGTGCGGCGCTGATGTGACGCTGATGCGGAGCTGGCCGCGGACCTCGCCGGCAACGGCACCGCGCCGCGTCGCGCCGCGTCGCGCCGGTCAGAGCCTGTGTCATAACTCCGGTCGGGTCAGCGCGCGGCGTCTGGTGCGTGCGATCGCAAGGCGCCGGAGCGTCCTCGTAGCGGAGCTACTAGGGCGTTTCGGCAACGCCGCGAGCGTGCGTGCCAGGCGTCGCGCGCCCGGCCGGGGTTATGACACAGGCTCTCAGGCCGCCGGCTCCGACTCAGCTCGGAGCAGGGCGTCCAGCTCGTGGACCACGGCGTCCGCGGCGCGGGCGACGTCCTGGTCGTCGGGGGCCCCGATGATGCCCATGAGCTGCTCGATCATGGCGTGCTTGAGGGTGTCGGCGGGGTCGGTGGTTTCGGCGGATTCGGTGGTCGCGGTGGTCTCGGTGGCCTCGGTGGTGTTGTCGCTCATCGCTGTCGACTCCTGTCGGTCGGGGCTGGTCGCGTGCCGCTGGTGGTCAGAAGGCGTTGCAGGCGCGGAAGATGTGCGCGAAGGAGGCCAGCGAGGCGGGCCCGTCGAAGGCGACGTACTCGGGTATGAGCGCGTCGGGAGCCCACTTCTGCTTGTACGAGAGCTGCGTCTGCGCCGGGTAGAGCGCGGCGCCCTCGGCCCACAGGGCGTGCATCAACCACTGGAACGCCGGGCTGTGGCCGTCCAGTTCGTGCTCCGCTTCGAGCCCGGTGAAGGGCGTGAAGCCGAAGTGCAGCCACTGGACGCCCTCGCCGCGGAACACCTCGATGGCGTGCGCGTTGATGGCCTCCATCAGCCCCGGCGACCCGTCGGGCACGCGCCGGCTGAGGTCGTGCATCCACCCGGCCCTGCTGCCGTAGACCGGCGAGTACGAGATGTACGCGACCGGAGCCCCGGCGATCGTCCCGACGAACAGGCGCCGCTCCGCCTGGACTTCGCCGCCGATCTCGCCGACGAGGAACTCCAGGGGACGGGCGGCACCCTTGCTGGAGAGCCAGGCGCCGTCGATGGTCTCCAGCGCCTCCTGGAAGGCGTCGGCCTTGACCTCCTGGATCTGGAGGCCGTTGCGGTAGGCCCGGGAGATCTTGTTGCGCAGCTGCATGAAGCGGGTGCCGCGCAGGGTGAACTCCGGGAGGCTCACCGCCCAGGAGGCACCGATCTGGTTGACGGTGAAGCCGAGCCGCGCGTACCGCTCGGCGTCGGCGCGCTGGAGCTGTACGCCGACGTGGGTGAGTCCCTCGTCCTTCACATGGCGCCGGAACCCGTCGAGGAGGGTGTCGTACTCCTCCGGGGCGGCGAAGGGCCCGCCGAACTGGACGGCGAACCGGCCGGTCCTGCGGTAGACGACGACGCCGTCCGTTCCTGGCAGCGTGAATGAACTGTTGCCGCTGTTCAGCGCGAGGAAAGCGCTGGGATTCTCGGCCTGCGTATGGGTGCGGAGTGCTGTGAGAATCGGGTTTTCCACGGTGGTCACGGTCATGATCCGAATTCCTTCCGGAAGCCGTTGCGGACGAGGAGAGTAGAGCACCGTGGGCCCTTTGAAGGGAAGGGTGGAAAACCCTGCGGGCCAGGGATACGGCGGGCATCGCGGGCCACGTCAGAGATATGTCAGCGTCCCGTCAGAAGCACCTGGCAATGTTCTACCTGTGAACGGCAAGGGAAACCGGGCCGGGAACAAGGAGAGGTGCCCGGAGCGGCTTATCGGGGACTTCGAGCTACGGCTCACGGTCGGGTCCTTGCGGCCCACGCAGGTTCGAATCCTGCCCTCTCCGCGCACACCACCAGGAGAGGTGCCCGGAGCGGCTTAACGGGGACTTCGAGCTACGGCTCACGGTCGGGTCCTTGCGGCCCACGCAGGTTCGAATCCTGCCCTCTCCGCCAGCGGAACTTCGGCTTCCATATTCACTTCGTCGGGCCTCCCCCGCCTCGACGAAGCAGTCGCCCCGGCGCCCCCGCGACAGCGGATCGGCCAACCGGGGCGGCTCCGCGTCCAGGGCGTGTCCCGGATCCCACGGATGAACCAGCAGGTCAGACGCCTTCCCATCCCCCTGAGCCGACTCGTTCAAAAAAATACCTTCCCAAAGGAATGATACCGTGAGAGGGTTCCCCTCGGAAGGGAGCCAGAGGGTCGACCCCCCTGTCTCCCCCCGGTCGGGGACGCCCAGAGATCGCCAAGCCGACCTCCACCCCGCGGTCCCCCACACCGCAGCACCGATGGCCCTGGCGACACGGCAGTTGAACCGCCCCGACGTTGCAGCAACGAAAGCCAAGGGGGAAACGGCATGCTGAGCTTTTCGATTCTCGGAGCGCTGCAGATCCGCACCGCATTAGGTGCTGCGGAGATCTCGGGTGATCTCCAGAGGAATCTGATTCAGACTCTGCTGGTCAGCGAGGGCCGCCCGGTCCCGGGCGAAATCCTCGTCGAGGAGATGTGGGGCGACGACCTGCCCGACAAACAGGTCAACGCATTGCAGGCGCATATCAGCAGGCTCCGCCGCAAACTGAAGAGCCTGGAGCCGGAACTCATGGTCCCGAGGGTGACGATGCACCCCTCCGGCTACCGCCTGACGATCCACGAGGGCGAATTCGACGCCGCGGAATTCACCAAGGCCGTCCGGCAGGCGGAGGCCGCGGGCGACACGGATGACGCCGCCACGGCGACATTGCTGGGGCAGGCACTCGGTCTGTGGCGCGGCCCGGTATTCGGCGATTTCCCCGGCGGCACCATATGCCAACTGGCCTGCGCCCGCTACGAGGAATACCGGATGCGGGCCATGGAACTGCGCTTCGAGGCGGAACTGCGGCTGGGCCGGCACGCGGCGATGCTCGCGGAACTGCACGAGGCACACAGTAATCATCCCTTGCGGGAACGCTTCTGCGAGCAGTTGATGGTGGCCCTGTACCGCTCGGGCCGCCAGGCGGACGCGCTGAACGTCTACCGTGCCATGCGGCAACACCTCTCGGACGAACTCGGCATCGACCCGTCCCCCGCCCTGCGCCAGGTGGAACACGCGATCCTCGCGCATGACCCTTCGCTGACGAAGGCGGCCGTCGTACTGCTCCAGCCGGCGTGAACGGTCCGACTGCACGGCGGTGACGCTTGCACGGGGACGGCTACTGGTGCCGGAGCCTGTGCTGGAGCAGGTGCCTGTGCCTGTGCCTGTGCCTGTGCCAGGAGCCGATGTTGAACCCGGCGGCGGCTGCCCGCGCCGGAAGGTGCAGTAGGCGCCCTAGTGCCGGCCCCAACTCCCGCCCCGCACCCGCGTCCCGAGCCCGCACCCGAGCCCGAGCCCCGAAAGCGCACCCCCAGCCGCCACGTCAGCTCCCCATCAGCGCCGGTTGCCACCATCGGAACCGTTGGAACCGAAAGCGGGCGCCCGCACTCCGCGCGGACCGTGTCGCCACGCGTCCGTACGGCGGGAACACCCTCGCCCTCCGGCCCCGTACCCCCGATCGGGCACCACCGACAACCGACCACCGACCGTATCCACCAGGAGTTTTCATGACCACGAGCCAGACCACCACTCGCCTCGGCACCGCGGCCACGAACTCGTCCGCCGCGCGCCCGCTGCGTCTCTTCCTCGGCCTCGACGCCATCGTCACCGGCGGCAACGGCCTCATCTACCTGGCCGCCGCGGGCCCCGTCGGCGACCTCCTCGACATGGATGCCGGGCTGCTGCGCGGCATCGGCGCGTTCCTCACCGTGTACGGCCTGCTCGTCGGCCTGCTGGCCCGCCAGAACGTGCCGTCGGCCGCGGCCACCAAGCTCGTCATCGAGGCCAACCTGATCTGGGCCGTGGCCAGCATCGCCACCGCGGTCTTCGGCTGGTTCGACCCGAACACGATCGGCACGGTGTGGATCCCCATGCAGGCCTTGGTCGTGGGCGGGTTCGCCGTCCTGCAGATCAGCGCCCTGCGCAAGCTGACCAACTGACCGACTGGCCGACTGGCCGACTGGCCGACTGGCCGACTGGCCGACTGGCCAACCGACCATCTGGCCAACCGACCGAGCAGACGCCGCATCCCGGTGACGGCAAACGGCAACCGGTAAGGGGAGAGGATGAGACTCCACGTCGCGGAGCTGGCGGACATACGGGAGCGGGCCCTCGCGGGACCCGGCGAACCGGCCACCGCCGCTCAGAAGGCCAAGGGCAAGCTCACCGTCCGCGAGCGCATCGCGCTGCTCCTGGACGAGGGCTCGTTCCGCGAGGTCGAACCCCTGCGCCGGCACCGGGCGACCGGTTTCGGCCTGGAGGCGAAACGGCCCTACACCGACGGTGTCGTCACCGGATGGGGCACGGTCGAGGGCCGTACGGTCTTCGTCTACGCGCACGACTTCCGGATCTTCGGCGGGGCGCTCGGCGAGGCCCACGCCACGAAGATCCACAAGATCATGGACATGGCCATCGCCGCGGGCGCCCCGCTGGTCTCGCTGAACGACGGCGCGGGCGCGCGCATCCAGGAAGGCGTCACGGCCCTGGCGGGCTACGGCGGCATCTTCCAGCGCAACACCAAGGCGTCGGGCGTGATCCCGCAGATCAGCGTGATGCTGGGCCCGTGCGCGGGCGGCGCCGCGTACAGCCCGGCGCTCACGGACTTCGTGTTCATGGTCCGCGAGACCTCGCAGATGTTCATCACGGGCCCGGACGTGGTCCGCGCGGTCACGGGCGAGGAGATCACCCAGAACGGTCTGGGCGGCGCGGACGTGCACGCCGAGACCTCGGGCGTCGCGCACTTCGCGTACGACGACGAGGAGACCTGCCTCGAAGAAGTGCGCTACCTGCTCTCCATGCTGCCGTCGAACAACCGCGAGAACCCCCCGGCCCACGACTGCGACGACCCGCCGGACCGCTCGGGCGAGGCGCTGCTCGATCTGGTCCCGGTGGACGGCAACCGCCCGTACGACATGCACCAGGTCATCGAGGAGTTGGTGGACGACGGTGACTTCCTTGAGGTCCACGAGCGCTGGGCGCGGAACATCATCTGCGCGCTCGCCCGGCTGGACGGCAAGGTCGTCGGCATCGTCGCCAACCAGCCGCAGGCCCTGGCCGGCGTCCTGGACATCGAGGCGTCGGAGAAGGCGGCCCGCTTCGTCCAGATGTGCGACGCCTTCAACATCCCGATCGTCACGCTCCTCGACGTCCCCGGCTTCCTGCCGGGCGTGGACCAGGAACACGGCGGCATCATCCGCCACGGCGCCAAACTCCTGTACGCCTACTGCAACGCCACGGTCCCGCGCATCTCCCTGATCCTGCGCAAGGCGTACGGCGGCGCGTACATCGTCATGGACAGCCAGTCCATCGGCGCCGACCTCACCTACGCCTGGCCCACCAACGAGATCGCGGTCATGGGCGCCGAAGGCGCGGCCAACGTGATCTTCCGCCGCCAGATCGCCGCCGCCGAAGACCCCGAAGCCATGCGCGCCCGCATGGTCAAGGAGTACAAGGCCGAGCTCATGCACCCCTACTACGCCGCCGAGCGCGGCCTGGTCGACGACGTCATCGACCCCGCGGAAACCCGCCAGGTCCTGATCTCCAGCCTCGCCATGCTGGCCAACAAACACGCGGACCGCCCGGCCCGCAAACACGGCAATCCCCCGCAGTAGTCACGCCCCCCTTCCACTCCGGAGGTCCCATGCGATCCACGGCAGAGGCAGACATCCGCATAGAAACGGCAGAGGCGGACATCCGCATAGAAAAGGGCACCCCCACGGAGGCCGAACTGGCAGCCCTGACAGTCCTCCTCCTCTCCCGGGCGACCCCCCATCCCTCGATCCCCGCCGACAAGCCCCCCATGACGGCCTGGCGCAGGGACAACTACCTGGCCCCTCATAGCTGGCAGGGCTGACAAGCGTCCACCGCACGAATGGCACGAATGGAGGGCCGCCCCCAACCGACCCACCCGGGGCACGGCCCTCCACTCGTCCCCGTCTCCGAAGATCAGCGCCGCAGGCCCGCAGAACGTCTGTAATGGCTAAGGTTGTCCCATGACCGCACTGCCCGACTGGATGCGCCCGCCACGCGCGGAAGGCTGGTTCGCGGAGGACTTGGACCGCCTCCCCGAGGCACCTCGCCACACCGAGCTCATCGATGGAGCGCTCGTCTTCATGATGTCCCCACAGCGGTGGTGGCACGGCCACCTCGTCACCATGCTGACCGTCGCCCTCATGCGGCAAGCCCCCGCCGGAACCACGGTCGGCCGCGAGATGACCGTCAAGCTCGACCCGCGCAACCGGCCCGAGCCGGACCTGCTCGTGACGACGGCCGACTTCGACGGCGACCGGACCTGGTTCGCGCCGGAGGAGGTGCAGCTCGTCATCGAGGTGGTCTCCCCCGAATCGGCCCACCGCGACCGCACGGTCAAGCTCCGCAAGTACGCCGAGGCCGGGATTCCGCACTACTGGTGCATCGAGGACGAGGACGGCGCACCCGTGGTCCACGCCTACGAGCTGGACGGGCCGACCGGCGTCTATGCCCCGGCCGGAATCTTCCGCCAGAAGCTCCACCGGCCGGTGCCGTTCGAGATCACCCTCGACCTCGACGCGCTCGCACCCTCGCCCGGCCGGCCTGGCTGACCTCTCGCTCGCGCCCTCGCTCGCGGCCTCGCTCGCACGTCATCCGGCCCGCCCCCGCCCCTCCACCAGCCCTGATTCCCAGGCCCACGCGGCGATCTCCACGCGATTGCGGGCGGACAGTTTCGTCTGCACGTTGCCGAGGTGGGTCTTCACCGTGCCCAGTGAGATGGTCAGCTCACCGGCGATCTCGGCGTTCGTCAGGCCCCGGGCCACCAGGCGGACCAGGTCCGTCTCCCGTTCGGAGAGCGCGGTGTGCGGCTCCCGAGGGGCGGGGGCCGTGCTGTTGAGGCGCCGCAGGAGCCGAACGGTGATCGCCGGGCTCACCAGCGCCTCCCCGGAGGCCGCCGCCCTGATGGCCTCGACGAGCAGGGCGGGGCCCGAGTCCTTGATGAGGAAGCCCGAGGCGCCCTGGCTCAGGGCACGTTGCACGTACTCGTCGTCGTCGAACGTCGTCACCACGACGACCTTCGGCGGGTTCACCGTGCCGGGGAGCGTCAGCCTGCGCAGTGCCTCCAGGCCGTCCATACGGGGCATGCGGATGTCCATCAGGACGACGTCGGGCCGGTGGAGCCCGGCGAGTTCCACGGCGTGGACCCCGTCCACGGCCTCGCCGACGACGTCGATGTCGTCCTCCGCGCCGAGGATCATCGCGAACCCCGCGCGGACCATGGCCTGATCGTCGGCGATCAGAACCCGGATGGTCATGACGCCGCCACCCGCGCGGCGGCCGTACCGGCGGCGGCCGATCCAGCGACGGCCCCTCCGCCCATGGTCCCCCCGCCCGTCGGCGCCGGGAGCGTCGCCTCGACGGCCCAGCCGCCGGTCGTCACCGGCCCGGCCTGAACGCTTCCGCCGATCAGGTCCACCCGCTCGGCCAGGCCCTTCAGGCCGAAGCCGCCGTGGGAGACATGGCGCGGCCTGCCGTCGTCGGTGACCCGTACGGTCAACCGGTCCACCGAGCGGCTCACCCATACCCGTACCTCGGTGCAACCGTGGGCGTGTTTGCGTACGTTGGTCAGGGCCTCCATCACCACCCGGTGCGCCGTGGTGGTCACCTCCACCGGCAGATCGTCGACGGCACCCTCCAGATCGAGCCGGGCCCGCGCGCTGCCCATCGCCGAGAACTCCTCGACGAGCGAACGCACCTCGTCGATGCCCGCCAGCGGTGTCACCGCCACCTCCCCGTCGGCGTCACGCAGCATCCCCACCATGTGCCGCATGGAGGTCAACGCCTCCGAGCCGGCCTGTTCGATCCGCTGCAACGCGGGCGGCACCAGTTCGGGCCGCCGGTCCGCGACCGCGTGGGCCCCCTGCGCCTGTACGACGATGCCGGTCACATGGTGGGCGACGAAGTCGTGCAGGTCCCTGGCGAACTCCGTACGCTGCTCCAGCCTGAGAGCCGCCGCCTGCCGCCGCCGGTCCACCAGGAGTAGCCGCGTCCCGAGACCGATGCCAAGCGCGGTGACCGCGGCGAGGGCGAAGAGCAGCGCCATGATGATGGTGGACTGCCGCACCGAGACCGCCATGGGCCGCAGCACGATCGCCATGCACAGCACGGGCACGGTCGCCACGACCCACGAGGGCTTCCCCTGCCGGGCGACGACCAGCAGGAGCCACACGAGCGCCGCCGGTTCGGCGAACCCGAGGGCCTGCGAAGTGGCGACCATCTCCGCGTGCAGCCACACCGAGAGGCAGAGCGACACGAACGCGATCGCGCAGACGAGCTTCGGCAGCTTCCGCTCCCCGTCGATGCGGGGCGAGGCGATGGCCGCTCCGACGGCCAGCAAGGTGCCGATCAGCTTGGTGGGGCCGTGGCTCTCGATCCAGTAGAAGCCGGCCAGCAGGTCGAGGAGGACCAGGCCGGCGAGGGCCGCGACCAGCAGCATCCATGCCGTGAGGGGCAGCAGCCGCGTGGGCCCGTTCCGCCGCGCGTCCGCGGACGCGCTTGCCCTGGTCGCCGCCTCCGCCACGTCACGCACCCGTCTCAGCTCCCTCAGTCCTCTCAGCTCCCTCAGTCCTCTCAGCTCCCTCAACCCGTTCACCACGCGCAACCCGTTCACCACGCGGCGCTCTCTCAACCCGTGAACCATGCCGCCACGATCCCGCACCCCCGGAATCTCGCGCACCGGCCGAAAGTCGGAGTCTGCCGCCCATGATCTGTCTTTCGCCCGATACCCCGCGGAACGCGGCCGAGCAGAGTGGTGTCCACCGCGAGCGGCAGCCAACGCCACCGTAGTGCGGACCCACGGAGGCCCCCCACGGCCCCCTCCCCCATGACAGGAGCCACCCACTCATGGACAACGCGACGATGCACCTGGGCAACGGACCGGGAGCACGGCATTCCGCGAGCACGCCCCCACAGTCCCCGCAGTCCCCGCAGTCCTGGCAGCCCCCGTACCCCCCACAGCCCACCGAGTCCGCGATCGAGGCGTACGGACTGGGCAAGAAGTACCGGCGTGGCTGGGCCCTGCGCGACGTCTCGTTCCGGCTGCCGACCGGGCGGATCTGCGGCCTCGTAGGACCCAACGGCGCGGGCAAGAGCACGCTGATGGGCCTGGCCACCGACATGATCCGCCCAACGACCGGCGCCCTGCGGATCTTCGGCGCGGCACCGGGATCGACGGAAGCGGTCATGCGGACCGCGTTCCTCACCCAGGAGAAGCCGCTGTTCCGGCGCTTCACCGTGGCCGAGACGCTGCGGCTCGGCCGCGAACTGAACCCCCGCTGGGACCAGCGGGTCGCCGAGGACCTCGTCCGCGCGGGCCAGGTGCCGCTGGAGGCGAGGATCGGCACGCTGTCCGGCGGACAGCGCACTCGCGTCGCCTTCGCCCTGGCCTTCGGGAAGCGCCCCGACCTGCTGATCCTCGACGAACCGATGGCCGACCTCGACCCGCTGGTCCGCCGTGAACTCATGGCGACGCTGACGGCGGCTGCCGCCGAACGCGGCACGACCGTACTGATCTCCTCGCACATGCTCGCCGAGCTGGAGCATGTCTGCGACTACCTCGTCGTCGTGGCGAACGGCGGCCTGCGCCTGGCGGGCGAGGTGAACGAACTGCGCGCGGCGCACGCTCTGTTCGCGGTCCCGCCGGGCACGTCGTTCCCGGCCGGGAGCCCGCACCAGGTCGTCGAGTCCGACCCGCACGGCGGCGACGGCCGACCGGGCGTTCTGGTCCGCCTCGGCGCCCCGATCCAGTACGGCGGCCCGGCGGAACCGCCCACCCTGGAGGAGCTGCTGCTCGCCTACCTGCGCGCGCCCGACGCGCCTCCGCTGATCGCCCCCGGCGCCCGGCCCGGCGACATCCACGACGTCATCACCCGCGACCGGCAGAAGGCTGTGACCGCATGACCACGTTCACCGCTGACCCGGCCCGCACGGCCGCTTCAGACACGCGCCCTTCAGCCACGCGCCCTCCGCGCAAGGGACGGGTCCCGCGGCTCGGGGGCCCGGTCTGGCTCGTCTGGCGCCAGCACCGGGCGGCGTTCTGGACGCTGCTCGCCCTGACGCTCCTGACCGCGCTGGCCATGGTCTACCTGCGCGGCGAGCTGACGAACTACCTGGCCACGCCCACGCAGGGGGGCGCTGACCTCGAGGAATACACCGGCCAGCTTTTCAGCGTCGGCAGCTATCTGGGCTACGTACCCATCCTGGCGGGTGTCCTCATCGGTGCCCCGCTCGTGGCGGGCGACCTGGAGTCCGGCACGGCGAAGCTGGTGACCTCGCAGTCGGTCAGCCGCCTCCGCTGGCTCGTCACGAAGCTCGCGATGCCCGCCGCGCTGCTCGCCCTGTCCACCACCCTGCTGGGCGCCGTCTTCACCTGGTGGTGGAACCCGGTGCGGAGCCGTGCCGACAGCCTGGAGTGGACGAGCGGCTCGATCTTCGACGTCACGGGTCCCATGCCGGCGGCGTACGCCCTGCTCACGTTCACCGTGGGCGCGGCGGTCGGCATGCTCCTGCGCCGCACGCTGGTGTCCATGGTGGTCACACTCGGCATCGCAGTGGCGATCGCCGTCGTCTGGGGCCGCTTCCGGCTGGACCTGGGCCATGTCCTTTCGGTCACCACCGACAAGGGCGTCGGCCCCGGCGCCCGGCAGCCTGAGCTGCCGGCCCAGGCGGTACAGCAGGGCCAGGGCACCGACTTCCTCACGGACTCCGGAGCCCGCCTGGACTGGACGACGTGCCTCGACAAGATCGAGAACGCCCGGGCGCACACGGCCTGCCTGGAGTCACAGCACGTCATCGGCTGGTCGAAGGACTACCTTCCCGTCTCCCAGATGCAGACCATGCAGTGGATGGGAGCCGCCATCATGCTGACGGCCACCGCGGCCATCGTCACGTTCATCCTCACCTGGGGCCGCAAGCGACTCCTGTGACCGGCCCGCAGCCCCGCAGCCCCGTGGCTTCGCAGCCCCCCCAGTGCCGCAGGGCCGCAGGCCGGTCGCCACGGGCTGTCACTCTCCGCTCGCATGGGCGACCGAAACGCGATCACCAGCGCAGGGAAGGCCCGCCCCAGGCGCTGGCGCTGGCGCTGGCGCTGCCACCCCACCGGCCCCGGTCACCGCACTCGGCCCACAACAGCTTCCCGCCCCGCTCGTCCGGGAACGAATACGCGCCCCAGTCATCCGCATGGGCCCGTACGAGGAAGAGCCCGCGCCCACTCTCCGCACACGCGTCGACGCGCGGCCCGCCCCGTTCGAACCCGGCGGGAATCTTCGGGTCACCGTCCCAGACCGCCACGCGGACCCGCCCAGGATCGGCGACACCGGGCCCGAGACGCAGGGCGTACGGACCGGAGGTGTGCAGATGAGCGTTGGTCAACAGCTCCGACCCCAACAGCTCGGCATCCGCCACCAGTTCCCCCCGGCCGTGCGCCTCCAGAACCAGGCGGAGCAGGGCGCGGCCAATACCGGGGGCGCGGGGGTCATGAGGGAGATGAAGGGTGTACGCACCCGGGAAAGGGGCGGGGCCACCCGGAAGCGGGGATACGGTGGACATGGAAGTTCCCTCTCGTGTGAGCGAGTTGAGGCGTCGGCCGGGCGGATCGCCTCAGCCGGTGCCCAGTGACCAGGTCGCTCCGTCGAGCGGGATACTTCTGGGCGAGGCGCCTGGTTTCAAGGTAGCGGAGCTCCGATAAAGTCTTATCGAGAACAGCGCAAAGCTCTCGTCTACCACCCTTGTGGGTGACCGGATCACCAAGGAGGCGCCGAGTCAGTGCGGAGCAACCCGACAGGGCGTCAACTACGCCTCGGTTCCGAGCTGCGCAAACTGCGTGAGCGCGCCGGACTGACCTCCACTCAGGCCAGTCAACTACTCGGCGTGAAACAGAATCAGGTCAGCAACACCGAGTCGGGGCGCATGGGCGTCAGCCCCGACCGCGTACGCGCTCTGGCCCACCACTACGACTGCGCGGACCCGGCACTGGTCGACGCTTTGGCGAGCATGGCAGGCGAGCGCGTACGAGGGTGGTGGGAGGAGTACCGCGCCATACTGCCCGCCGCGCTGCTCGATCTGGCCGAGGTGGAACACCACGCCCGGCGCATGCGTACGGCGATCACGGTGCACATCCCCGGGCTGCTGCAGACCGCCGAGCACGCCCGCGAGATCTTCCGCCAGGACGTTCCCGCCATTACGCCACCGGAGATCGAGCATCGCGTCTCGTTCCGCGTCAAGCGGCAGGCCGTCCTGTTCCGGGAGGAGCCGACTCCCTATCACGCGATCATCCACGAAGCCGCGTTGCGGATGCGATTGGGCGGGCCCGCCGTCACCAAGGGGCAGCTTCATCACCTGATCGACATGAGCGAACGGCCTGGGGTCACGATCCAGGTACTCCCCTTCAGCGCCGGCTCCTTCGCCGGATCCGGACAGGCGATCTTCTACTCGTACGGCCCCGTACCGGGTCTCGACACAGTGCACCTGGATCAATCGCACGGCCCGGTCTTCCTGGACGCGGAGGCCCAACTGTCCAAGTACCGCGTACTGATCGAGCGCATGGAAGCCATCGCACTGCCCGTGCAAGCCTCACGGGACTTCATCCACACCGTCGCCAAGAGCTTGTGAAGGAATCGGAATCCCCATGCCTATACGCACCTGGCAGAAGTCGTCCTACTGCGCGCAAGGCGACTCCTGCGTCCACGTCGCCGCCGACGCCGATCACATCATCCTGACCGAGTCCGCCGACCCCCGCGCAGCCATAGTCACCACCACCCCCGACGCCTTCTCCGCACTCATCTCCTTCATGAACCGCAACACCAGCCACCCGGCGTCCCCAACGGCCTGACCTGGCAGGGACCCGCACCCGACGAAGCCATCGCCCCCGGCTGCGAGCCCGAATAGCGTCCACGCGGCGCACGCCACGCCCGTGCCCGCCTCTGCCGGCCAGCGCGGCCGACACATTCGGCGGGCATCCCTGTCCGATCCCAGCGCAATCCCAGCACGGGAAAGAGCCAAGGGTTCGACTGTCATGAGCCTCGTTCCGCGAACTCCTGTGCCTCCGCGCAGTAGGGTCTGCCCCACCCTGGGCCAGGGGGCTCGTCGGAGCGCCTGAGTCCGGCACCGCGTGGTCGACTGTCCGCACGTTGTTCGCGTGGCGGAAGGTAGACAGGTGAGAGACCGGATCGGGTACTCGGCATGGATCGTGGGCGTAGTGCAGTTCTTCGTCATCCACGGGATCGCCGAGTCGGCTTGGGCCAGACCGTATAGCTGGGCACGGAACAACATCAGCGACTTGGGCAACGCTCACTGCGCTCTGCAGCCAGAGCCTGAACCGCGGTACATCTGTTCCCCCGAGCATGGCCTGATGAATGTTTCCTTCATCGCCCTGGGAGTGCTGCTCGTTGCTGGCGCCGCCCTCATCGGTGGTGCCCTATGGCGCGGAGGCCGGGCCGCCGCCGTGGCCCGCCTACTGCTCGCCAGTGCCGGTATGGGCTTCGTGCTGGCCGGGCTGGCTCCTGCGGACGTCAACGAGAACCAGCATGTCCTTGGCGCTCTCCTCATCATGGCGGCGGGCAACATCGGTCTCGTCCTGGCAGGGTTCGCCCTGGCAGAACACATACCGACCCCCCTGCGGTGGGGCACCAGCTTGTTGGGAGCCACAGCGATCACGGCCCTCGGACTGTTCCTCTCCCGCCACTACCTCGGTCTCGGCATGGGGGGTATGGAACGGGTCGCTGCTCTTCCTCTCCTGGTCTGGGCGCTGGCCGTCGGCGTTCGTGGCGTCATCCGTCGGGCAGGTCGTGTGCACGAGGCGACGCCGGCAGAACCTCTCAGCCACGCTGGTTGAGAGCCCCGGTCAGGTCCCGGTCGGCCTCTCGTGCGGCATCGGGGCCGGACCGAGTCTCATCCACCTTGCCGGTGAGTTCGACGTTGTGCCGCTCCACCCTGCATCCCAGCACCATCCCAGCACGGGATGCACTGCAAAGTACAAGAAGATCCAGAAGCGCCAAGACTACGCATCAACGCCCGCCCCGGATACAGGCCGCCGCGCAGCGCTCCAGGCGCTGTAATAGTTTGTGTACTAGACTTGTGGCCATGAAGTCATCCCGCCCCGGCGGCACGGAGAACATCTCCGTCTCGATGCCCTCGGAACTCCTCGGCGCTCTGCGCGCGCGTACCGGCAAGCGCGGCGTGTCCGCATATGTGACGGCGGCGGTCCGGCATCAGCTCGCGATGGATGGCCTCGCCGAGATCGTGGCCGCCTACGAAGCCGAGCACGAGCCGCTGAGCGATGCCGAGGTCCAGGCCGCGCAGAGCGATCTGTTTGGTGACGCACCGGCGCCCTACGCGTCGAACGACAGCGCCGCATGAAGGAGCCCGCGGCCAGGTCCCTGGTGCTCGACTCCCAGGCGCTGTCACTACTGCTGCGCAACGACCGCCAGATGATCACCCGAATCGAGGCCGCCCGGCGCGTAGGCGTGCCCGTCCTCGTATCGGCCCTGACGGTGGTGGAGGCCGTCTACGGGAAGACGGACGCCGCCCGACTGCGCTGGCTTCTCTCCCGCCTTCAGGTCCAGGACGTTACCCAGGCGGACAGTCTCACCGCGGTGCAGCTGCTGAGCGACGCCGGCGGCCTGCACGGCCACAAGTACGCCATCGACGCCCTCGTCGCAGCGATGGCGCTCCGCTCCCCGGCACCCGTACTCGTGCTGACCTCGGACCGCGACGACTGGTCGAAACTGTGCGGCGACCGCGTACAGATCAAGGATGTCTGAGCTTGGCGTCTACCCTCCCGAGCCGTCACGTGAGCCTGGGGGCGTCATTGCTTGATCGATCCCGCCCCGCTGCCCGACGGGCAGGAGCGCGACCGACCGATGCCACGGATACAGTCCCCGCGTAACGCTCCTCCCTCGCTCGGGCTCGCGTGCGGTATCGCGACGCCGTCACCGGCCGGGGGAGGCACGGCCGCACCCCTCCGAGCTGCCCTTTGCCCTGCGTCCAGGGCCGGCTGCGGCGAAGTAGAGGAAGGGAAGCGCGTCCATCAGCTCGCACACGGCGGAGCGGATGGTGCGGCGGCGGAGATTCTGCTCTGGAACTCCCGCTACGCGGCACCGAACAGCGCACATCCCAGCACGGGCGTTCTCATCCCATCCCAGCACGGGAAAAGCCAAAGGGCCCGACCTCCAAGAGTCGGGCCCCATCTGACCTGCATGTCTGCCAGATCAGCGAAGTGGTGTTAAGTCACCCGCTACACGTTGAAGCGGAACTCCACCACATCCCCGTCCTGCATCACATACTCCTTGCCCTCCATGCGCGCCTTGCCCTTCGCGCGGGCCTCTGCCACCGAGCCCGTCTCCACCAGGTCGGCGAAGGAGATGACCTCCGCCTTGATGAAGCCCTTCTGGAAGTCCGTGTGGATGACGCCGGCCGCCTCGGGGGCCGTCGCGCCCTTCTTGATGGTCCAGGCGCGGGATTCCTTCGGGCCTGCCGTCAGGTAGGTCTGGAGGCCGAGGGTGCGGAAGCCGACGTGGGCGAGGGTGGCGAGGCCGGGCTCTTCCTGGCCGACGGACTGGAGGAGTTCGAGGGCCTCCTCGTCGTCGAGCTCGGCGAGGTCCGACTCCAGCTTGGCGTTGAGGAAGATCGCCTCGGCGGGGGCGACCAGGGCGCTCTGCGCGGCCTTGAAGTCGTCGTCCGTCAGCTCCTCCTCGTCGACGTTGAAGACGTAGAGGAAGGGCTTCGTGGTCAGGAGGTGCAGGTCGTGCAGGAGCTCTTCCTTGCCCGAGCCCTGGACGATGCCCTGGGAGAACAGGGTGTCGCCCTTCTCCAGGATCTCCTTGGCCGCCTCCACCGCCGCCACCTTCGGCGCGATGTCCTTCTTGATGCGCGACTCCTTCTGGAGGCGCGGCAGGACCTTCTCGATCGTCTGGAGGTCGGCGAGGATCAGCTCGGTGTTGATCGTCTCGATGTCGTCCTTGGGCGAGACCTTGCCGTCCACATGCACGACGTTCTCGTCCTTGAAGGCGCGGATGACCTGGCAGATCGCGTCCGACTCACGGATGTTCGCGAGGAACTTGTTGCCCAGGCCCTCGCCCTCGCTCGCGCCGCGCACGATGCCGGCGATGTCGACGAAGTCGACCGTGGCGGGCAGGACGCGCTGCGAGGAAAAGATCTCGGCCAGTTTCGTCAGGCGGGGGTCGGGGACACCGACCACGCCGACGTTCGGCTCGATCGTGGCGAACGGGTAGTTGGCCGCCAGCACGTCGTTCTTGGTCAGGGCGTTGAACAGGGTCGACTTGCCGACATTCGGCAGACCGACGATTCCGATCGTGAGCGACACGTTGCGACTTCCCGTACGTCAGGGCTGGGTGGGACGGTCCCCTTCGTACACGAGATCCGAAGTTCGAGAGTCTCGATTCGAGCGTCGAGCGTCGAGCGTCGAGGTTCAAGATTCGAGGTTCGAGGTTCGAGGTCCGAGGTCGGGATTCGAGGTTCGAAGTTCGTGTGACGAGGGTGGGCCGATCCACCAGTCTACGGCTTGCCGCCGCCGCCCCGACCGGTCACCCGGCCCCCTCCGACACGCCCGGGCGTTCGTCTGGCCCGTACCCGTCCGCCACCACGTCGAACGCATGGCCAAGGTCACGCCAAAGGCGTGTCTCACTGCTGAATCCGCGCGGAAGCCGACCTAGGTTGGACCAGTGGAGCAACACAGGACGCGTCCCCCTCAGACCGAACCGAAGGCGCCCGCCGCGGCCAGGCCCCGTCGGACCGCCCCGCTGCCCTCGCAGGGCCGGGCGGTCGAGCCAGGCACGGTGTACCGGGCCGCGCCGCGCCCGCGTCGGCCCGCCCCTCCGCTGGTACGGGCCCTGCGCCGCTCACCGCTCGTCCGCTCCCTGCGGCGGATGCCGAACCCGCGCCTGACCGGGCTCGGCAGTGGCCTGTTCTGCACCGGCGTGCTGTTCCTGCTCGCCTGCCTGCTGGGGCTGCTCTTCGACGGCTCACTCGTCGCCTACGGGGTGCTGTTCCTGCCCGTCGCCACGCTCACCGCGCTGTGGGTGCGCCCCGCGGACCTGGTCACCGCGCCCATCGGGGTGCCGATCGCCTTCGCCACCGGAATCCTGCCGATCTCCGAAGGCACCGGGTTCGGCGGCCGCCTCATGGGCCTCGTGACGTCGCTCGCGCTGCACGCGGGCTGGCTGTACGGGGGCACGCTCATCGCCGGGCTCATCGTGTGCGTACGCAAGATCCGGCTGATGGCCGAGCAGCGCCGGCCACCGAAGCCGCCGGCCGCCGCCGCCCGCCGGCCTGCGGGCGCCAAACGCGTACCCGCCGTCTGACAGCCAGGCCTGATGGCCGGCCCGACCCGGAACGGCCCTGAACGACGGCGAGCTACGCCTCGCTCGCCGCCATCGCCGCTCCCACGATGCCGGCGTTGTTCTGGAGCTGCGCCGGGACGATCTCCGCGGAGATGCCCTCGATCAGCGGCAGGAACTTGTGCGCCTTGCGGCTCACTCCGCCGCCGATGATGAACAGCTCCGGCGAGAACAGCATCTCCACGTGCGCGAGGTACTTCTGCACCCGGTGGGCCCAGTGCTCCCAGCTCAGGTCCTCGTCCTCGCGGGCCTTGGAGGAGGCGCGCTTCTCCGCGTCGTGGCCGTTCAGTTCGAGGTGCCCCAGCTCGGTGTTGGGCACCAGGCGCCCGCCGGTGAACAGGGCGCTGCCGATGCCCGTGCCGAGGGTGAGCAGCAGGACCGTGCCCTTGCGGTCCTTGCCCGCGCCGAAGTGCATCTCGGCGACGCCCGCCGCGTCCGCGTCGTTGAGTACGGTCACGGGGGCGCCGAGACGGTCCGAGACCAGCTTCCGGATGTCCGTACCGATCCAGCTCTTGTCGACGTTGGCCGCCGTGCGCGCCGTGCCGCCGGTGATCACGCCGGGGAACGTGGCGCCGACGGGCCCCTTCCAGCCGAAGTGCTCCACGACCTCGCACACACCCGCGACCACCGCTTCGGGCGTCGCCGGATGGGGGGTCAGGACCTTGTGCCGCTCCTGGGTCAGTTCTCCGCGGTCAACGTCCACGGGAGCGCCCTTGATCCCTGAGCCGCCGATGTCCACACCGAAGATCTCCATGGCCCCACCGTACGACCCGGATCAGCGCCGGCGCAGCTTCACCGTCGCCGCAGCTTCACCGCCGGCGCGCAGCATCGCCGCCGCCGTCCGATCGGGCTGGGGCGGCGCCGCCACCCGTGATCAGCCCTGCGACAGCTTCGCCGCCTCGGCCCGCAGGTCCTTGCGGAGCTCCTTGGGCAGCGAGAAGGTGATCGACTCCTCGGCCGTCTTCACCGTCTCGACGTCGCCGTAGCCACGCTCGGCGAGCCACTCGATGACGCCGTCCACCAGTACGTCGGGCACGGAGGCGCCGGAGGTCAGGCCGACCGTGGTCACGCCTTCGAGCCACGCCTCGTCGATCTCGTCGGCGCCGTCGACCAGGTGCGACGCGGGGGCGCCCGCGTCGAGGGCGACCTCGACCATGCGGATGGAGTTGGAGGAGTTCTTGGAACCGACGACGATGACCAGCTCGGCGTCCTCGGCGAGCTTCTTCACCGCGATCTGGCGGTTCTGCGTGGCGTAGCAGATGTCGTCGCTGGGCGGCGAGAGCAGGTTCGGGAACTTGCCCTTGAGGGCGTCGACCGTCTCCATCGTCTCGTCGACGGAGAGCGTGGTCTGGGAGAGCCAGACGACCTTGTCCGGGTCGCGGACCTCGACGTTCGCGACGTCGTCGGGGCCGTCGACGAGCGTGATGTGCTCGGGCGCCTCACCGGACGTGCCGATGACCTCCTCGTGGCCCTCGTGGCCGATCAGGAGGATGTCGAAGTCGTCATTGGCGAACCGGACGGCCTCCTTGTGCACCTTGGTGACCAGCGGGCACGTCGCGTCGATCGTCGCCAGCTTGCGCTCGGCGGCCTCCGCGTGGACGGTCGGGGCCACGCCGTGCGCGGAGAACATCACGATGGAGCCCTCGGGGACCTCCGCCGTCTCCTCGACGAAGATGGCGCCCTTCTTCTCCAGGGTCTGCACCACGTATTTGTTGTGCACGATCTCGTGGCGGACGTAGATCGGGGCCCCGTACTGCTCCAGGGCCTTCTCGACGGCGATCACGGCACGGTCCACGCCCGCGCAGTAGCCACGGGGAGCGGCGAGCAGGACACGGCGGGAGCCAGGCGTTGCAGTCATGCCACCCATCGTAAGGCCGCGTCCAGCGCGTCAAAGATCGCCCCGTTGGGGAGACTGAAGGCCTGCGCCGATCCCGCGCGCTGATCCACGGAGGCACGGAGGCACGATGTCCGGTGAGACCGCCGGTGAGACCGCCGGTGAGGGAGCCCACGCGGCGGGCGTCGAGTCCGCCGACGACCCGAGGCTGCGGCGCAGTCTGGGCTTCCGCGACCTCGTCGTCTACGGTCTGCTCTTCATCGCCCCCATGGCGCCCGTCGGCGTCTTCGGGACGCTCGACGCGAAGTCGCACGGAGCCGTCGCCCTCGTCTACCTGATCGCCACGGTCGCCATGGCGTTCACCGCGTTCAGTTACGCCCAGATGGTGCGGGTCGTCCCCCAGGCGGGGTCCGTCTTCGCCTACGCGAGCGCGGGGCTCGGAAAAGGCTTCGGGTTCATCGCCGGGTGGATGGCGATGCTCGACTACCTGCTCATCCCCGCGGTCGCCTATCTCTTCTCCGGCATCGCCATGAACTCGCTCGTGCCGTCGGTGTCGCGGTGGGTGTGGACGGCCCTCGCGGTGCTCATCACGACCTTGCTGAACCTGTGGGGGGTACGGACGGCCGCGCGGGTCGGTTTCGCCGTGCTCGCCATGGAGATCGTGGTGCTCCTCGTCTTCGTCGTCGCCGCCGTGGTCGTCCTCGCCAGGGACGGTGCCCAGCGGGACTGGCTCTCCCCGCTGACCGGTGACGGCTCGCAGGGTGCGTTCGCGCTGTCCGCCGTGGTGGGGGCGGTGTCCATCGCCGTCCTCTCCTACCTGGGCTTCGACGCCATCGCCTCCTTCGCGGAGGAGGTGACGGGCGGCTCGGCGAAGGTCGCGCGGGCCGTGCTGTTCTGCCTGGCGCTCGCCGGTGTGCTCTTCATCGCCCAGACGTACCTGGTGGCCCTCCTGGAGCCGCTGTCCTCCGCCGAGCTCGCCGCGGAGCCGGTCAAGCAGGGCACGGCCTTCTACGACGCGGTCGACTCGGCGGCCGGATCGTGGCTGCACGATCTCGTGGCCGTCAGCAAGGCCATCGGCGCCGCGTTCGCCGCGCTGGCCGGGCAGGCCGCGGCGGGGCGGCTGCTGTTCGCCATGGCCAGGGGCCGGCGGCTGCCGAAGGTGCTCGCCCGGACCGACTCCGGTACGCCTCGGGTGGCACTGCTCTGTGCCGCTGTCGTGACGTTGGTGGCCGCGGTGTGGGCGGCTCGGCGGGACGACGGGATGGACCACCTGGTGTCGGTGGTCGACATCGGGGCGCTCACCGCGTTCCTGCTGCTGCACGCGAGCGTGGTGGGGTGGTTCGCCGTGCGGCAAGGGGGGCTCTTTAGCTGGTGGCGGCATGGGCTGGTTCCCGTGCTTGGGGCCGTGATCACCGTGGCGGTCATCTGGGAGGCGGCGGGCTCCGCGCAGGTCGTCGGGGCGGTGTGGCTCGTCGTGGGACTGGCCGTCCTTCTTGTTCAGCGGGGGCGGCGGGTGGTCTAGGCCGCCGCTTCGCGGCGGATTCCCTTCCCGTCCACCCGTCCGTTCGCCCCGCACCAAGCCCGCGCCGAACGAACGTCGGCTCTGTCAGACCCGGCGGCTACGCTCACCGCATGGCTCTCAACACGTCCGCCGACGCGCCGCTGCCCGTCGGGCAGGTGTCGCGGCTGATCGGCGGCTGGATCGATCGGCTCGGTGCCGTGTGGGTCGAGGGGCAGATCACCCAGCTGTCCCGGAGGCCCGGCGCCGGCGTCGTCTTCATGACGCTCCGCGACCCCTCGCACGACATCTCGATCAGCGTCACCTGTTACCGCCAGGTCTTCGACGCCGTGGCCGACGTCGTCTCCGAGGGCGCCCGCGTCGTCGTCCACGCGAAGCCCGAGTGGTATGCCCCGCGGGGTCAGCTCTCCCTGCGTGCCGCCGAGATAAAGCCGGTCGGCGTCGGTGAGCTGCTCGCCCGCATCGAGCAGCTCAAGAAGCGCCTCGCCGGAGAGGGACTGTTCGCCCCAGAGCGCAAGAAGCCGCTGCCGTTCCTGCCGCAGCTCATCGGCCTGGTCACGGGCCGCGCCTCGGCCGCCGAGCGGGACGTCCTGGAGAACGCGCGGCACCGCTGGCCCGCCGTCCGCTTCGAGGTGCGCAACGTCCCGGTGCAGGGCGTGCACGCGGTGCCGCAGGTCGTGCAGGCCGTGAAGGACCTCGACGCGCTCGACGAGGTCGACGTGATCGTCGTGGCGCGGGGCGGCGGCAGCGTGGAGGACCTGCTGCCGTTCTCCGACGAGCAGCTCATCCGCGCGGTGGCCTCGTGCCGTACGCCGGTGGTCTCGGCGATCGGCCACGAGCCGGACAGTCCCCTCCTCGACCTCGTGGCGGACCTGCGCGCCTCCACGCCCACCGACGCGGCCAAGAAGGTCGTGCCGGACGTCGGGGAGGAGTACGAGCGGGTGCGGTGGCTGCGGGACCGCGCCCGGCGCTGCATGGACGCCTTCCTGGACCGGGAGGACCGGGGTCTCGCCCACGCGCTGGGCCGGCCCTCGATGGAGCATCCGCACCGCATGGTCGAGGAGCGCGAGGAGCAGGTATCCGCCCTCGTGGACCGCAACCGCCGCACGCTCGGGCACCTCCTCGACCGGGCGGGTTCGGAGCTGACGCACACCCACGCGCGCGTGGTGGCCCTCTCCCCCGCGGCGACGCTCCAGCGGGGGTACGCGGTGCTCCAGAAACCGGACGGCACGGTCATCAGGGCCCCCGCCGACGTGACCGCCGACGAGGAGCTGCGGGCCCGGGTCGCCGAGGGCGAGTTCACCGTACGGACCATGGGGCAAGCCGATGAAGCCGATGAAGCCGCGGCCGACGCGGACAATGCCGAGATTTAGGGTGGGCGCATGACCAGCACAACGGACGGGACCGCGGGCTCCGCGGACGCGCTCGGGTACGAGCAGGCCCGGGACGAGCTCATCGAGGTCGTACGCCGCCTCGAAACGGGCGGTACGACCCTGGAGGAGTCGCTCGCCCTGTGGGAGCGCGGCGAGGAGCTGGCCAAGATCTGCCGCCGCTGGCTCGACGGCGCCCGCGCCCGCCTGGACGCGGCCCTCGCGGGGCCTGACGCCGATGACGGCGGCGGCGCGGACACCGAAGCCGCGGACACCGCAGCGGACGACGAGGGCTGACCGCACCGGACCTGACCGGACCGGACCGGACACACAGTCGATCCAGACAGTCGCTCCGGACCGGCCAGACAGTCGATCCAAACAGTCGCTATTGAGACAGAACCCTGTGAAGCGGATCACGAGGACCCAGTTTTGGTTGAATCTTAAACGTCACTTGTCGTACGGTCGGTCGTGCCAGTTGATCCACAACACATCGCACGCACGTACCGAGAAGGTTGATCCATGTCTCTCGCCCTTGACCCCGCCGCCCAGGACCTGCTCTTCCGCGAGGCCCGCACCGCGAACACCTTCACCGACGAGCCGGTCACCGACGAGCAGGTCCAGGCGATCTACGACCTGGTCAAGTACGGCCCGACCGCCTTCAACCAGTCGCCGCTGCGCGTCACCCTGGTCCGCTCCCCCGAGGCCCGCGAGCGCCTCGTGCAGCACATGGCCGAGGGCAACCGCCCCAAGACCTCGGCGGCGCCGCTGGTCGCGATCCTCTCCGCCGACAACGAGTTCCACGAGGAGCTCCCGGCGCTGTTCCCGCACTTCCCGCAGGCCAAGGACGCCTTCTTCTCCGAGCGCCCCGCCCGTGAGCAGGCCGCCCTGGTGAACGCCACGCTGCAGGCCGCGTACTTCATCATCGGCGTGCGCGCCGCCGGTCTCGCCGCGGGCCCGATGACCGGTTACGACCCGGCCGGCCTCCAGAAGGAGTTCCTGGACGGCGACCACACCCCGCTGATGGTGATCAACATCGGCAAGCCCGGCGAGGACGCCTGGTTCCCGCGCTCCCCGCGCCTGTCCTACGAGGACGTCGTCACCACGGTCTGAGCGACACTGAGGGACGCCGAGGGACACTGAGCGACCCCCTCGCACCAGCCACGTGAAGGGCCCCCGGCGCACACCGCCGGGGGCCCTTCACGCGTACGCGGTAGCCGTACGCCACGTCAGGCCGTCTTCAGCGACTCCGCCATCTTCGTGAGCTGCCCGAACGAGGCCGTGCCCGCGATCACCGTCGTCGCGTCCTTCTCCGTGTTCACCAGGGCGTCGTACGTCGGACCCTGGTAGCGCTGCCAGGTGCGGCCGGCGATCTTCTCCGTGGCGTCGGTCTTCCGCGCCTCCCGGGTGGCCTTCTCGATGAACTTGGCCGGCTCGGCGGTGGACTGCTTCAGCGCCACGTACTCGCCGTCCGGGTCGAGGAAGCCCAGGTGCCAGCTGTCGTGCTCGGCGCCGTTGAACCGCACCGACGTCGGCTTCCACTCCTTGGCCAGACCCTCGGGCGCGGCCACGGGATAGGCCGCGGCGCGCCGGGCCGTCAGGAGTTCCACCCGGTAGTCGACGCGCTTCACCGGGGTCTTGGACTCGTCGTGCGGGATGAAGATGTAGATCACGCCTGCCACCAGGGCGATCACCACCAACGACCACAGCATGTTCTTGACGGTCTGGTTGCCTTGTCTGCCTGCCACGCCCCCATGCTCTCAGGCCGGGTAAGCGGACCTTCCCCCGGTATCCGTACCGGCGCCCGGTTCCGCTCATGCGTGGGGCCCACTGCTCATTTTGTCGGCCTGCGGATAGAGTCACGAGCACACCCTCATCCGGCCGCCCCTCCCGTCTCCCGCCACCGCCCTTCCGAGGACGCCCTACGGGCGCGCCATTTTGTATCAGCAGAAAGGTGCTCTCCGATGACCGAGCATCATCTCCCGTCCGAGCTCGAGGTCTCTCCCGAGGCTCCCGACCGCAACCTCGCCCTGGAGCTCGTCCGGGTCACCGAGGCCGCCGCCATGGCCGCGGGCCGCTGGGTCGGCCGCGGTGACAAGAACGGCGCGGACGGCGCCGCCGTCAGGGCCATGCGGACCCTCGTCTCCACCGTCTCGATGAACGGCGTCGTCGTCATCGGCGAGGGCGAGAAGGACGAAGCCCCGATGCTCTTCAACGGGGAGAACATCGGCGACGGCACCGGCGCCGAGGTCGACATCGCCGTCGACCCGATCGACGGCACGACCCTCTGCGCGAAGGGGATGCCGAACGCCATCGCCGTGCTCGCCGCCGCCGACCGCGGCGCGATGTTCGACCCGTCCGCGGTCTTCTACATGGACAAGCTGGTCACCGGCCCGGAGGCCGCGGACTACGTGGACATCAACGCCCCCGCGTCGGTCAACATCCGCCGGGTCGCCAAGGCCAAGAACTCCTCGCCCGAGGACGTCACGGTCATGATCCTCGACCGTCCCCGCCACGAGGGCATCGTCAAGGAGATCCGGGAGACCGGCGCGCGCATCAAGTTCATCTCGGACGGCGATGTCGCCGGGTCGGTCATGGCCGTGCGCGAGGGCACCGGCGTCGACCTCCTGATGGGCATCGGCGGCACCCCCGAGGGCATCATCTCGGCCTGCGCGATCAAGTGCCTGGGCGGTGTGATCCAGGGCAAGCTGTGGCCCAAGGACGACGCCGAGCGCGGGCGCGCCATCGACGCGGGCCACGACCTGGACCGCACGCTCTCGACGGACGACCTGGTCAAGGGCGACAACGTCTTCTTCGTCGCGACCGGCATCACCGACGGCGAGCTGCTCCAGGGCGTCCGCTACCGCGCGGCCAACGCCTCGACGTCCTCGCTGGTCATGCGCTCCAAGTCGGGCACGATCCGCAAGATCGACTCCGACCACCGGCTGTCGAAGCTGCGCGCCTACAGCGCCGTCGACTTCGACCGCGCGAAGTAGTCGATGAAGTAGACGGTGAAGTAGCGATGAAGTAGACGATGGGGGCGCCCCGTGCGGGGAGCGCCCCCATCGTTCGTTCGTACGGCCGGTCAGCCGGCGGCGGCTATCGAGTGCGCCGCCTGCTTGAGCTCCATGTCATGCCTGCGGCGCCGCGCCAGGACCACGCGGCGCTCGGCGGCGGTGAGCCCGCCCCACACGCCGTACGGCTCGGGCTGGAGCAGGGCGTGCTCGCGGCACTCGACCATGACGGGGCAGCGGGCGCAGACGCGCTTGGCCGCCTCCTCCCGGGAGAGCCGCGCCGCGGTCGGCTCCTTGGACGGGGCGAAGAACAGTCCCGCCTCATCACGCCGGCACACGGCTTCCGTATGCCATGGGGCGTCATCGTTGCGGTCCCGCACGGGACCTCTTCCCCAGGCACCGGCATTCGCTCGTGCAGGGGAGGCCCCATCAGCCGGCACTGCGGCGACCTGCGAGGACTGATGCGACGGTTGCAGCACGGCCTACTCCTGACGACGGCTTCGCGAGCGAGAGACGATGCAGCAGCTCTACCCGCTGTGTACGCGCCTATGCACTGAGTTCCGATCGACGCGAACGCGCCCCTCCCGTGCACAACGGGTGGGGCGTCAGTGACCCAAGTGCTTGCGTAGCTGTCGATGCAGATCGCGCACGAGCCGACCGCGCTTGGGCCGCGCCTCGACGCTCCCGAAGATCGCCGTGCCGTCCACGAAGACGACCGGGGCGTCCTGGTCGGGCGAGTCGAGGGTGTCCACCTCGAAGCTGCCGAGGACGCCCGTGCCGCTGCCTCGCAGCGAGACGTTCTCCGGGACGCGGATCTCGACCGAGCCGAAGACGGCGACCGCCTTGATGACCACCTGGCGCTGCTCGAAGATCGCCTCGCTCAGGTCGATCTCGACGCTGCCGAAGACGGCATAGGCATGGGTGCGGCGGGCGACGCGCCAGCGGCCCTTGCGCACGCTGCCGCTGAGCACCGCGACCAGGTTCTCGTCGGCGACCGGCGGGACCGCGCCCGGCGACGGCCTGGACGGGGCGGGGTCGGGGGCATGCGCGGCCCGCGGCCCGCCGTGCGCCGCGGGCAGGTCGTCGACCAGCGGCTCCAGCTCGGCCATGGTCTTCGCGCGATAGACCCCGTCGATGCGCTCGGAGTGCTCCTCCGCGGTGAGGCGGCCCTCCGCCAGGGCCTCGCGGAGGATGTCGGCCGTGCGGTCACGGTCGGCGTCGGAGGCACGGAGCGAGCCGGTGGGTCCGGCCGCGGCGGGGGCGGGCTGCGAGGGGCGCTTTTCGAGGTCCACGCCAGCAGCGTACCCACTCGCGATAGATCGCGACTAGCCCCTGTGGACAACCCGGCGCGGCGGACCGCCGGCCCTACTGAGCCTTACCTCACAGACCGGTCCTGTCCGGGGCGTTCTACGCTGGTGGGCGCGTCGCCAATGGAGGCCGCGCCGCTGCCTGTCGAGTGAGGAATGGCCGTAATGCCAGAGTTTGCGTACTCCGATCTGCTCCCATTGGGAGAGGACACCACCCCGTACCGGCTGGTGACCGCCGAGGGCGTCTCCACCTTCGAGGCCGACGGGCGGACGTTCCTCAAGGTCGAGCCGGAGGCCCTGCGCGAGCTCGCCGCCGAGGCCATCCACGACATCCAGCACTACCTGCGGCCCGCGCACCTGGCCCAGCTGCGGCGCATCATCGACGACCCCGAGGCGTCGGGCAACGACAAGTTCGTGGCGCTCGACCTGCTGAAGAACGCGAACATCGCCGCCGCGGGCGTGCTTCCCATGTGCCAGGACACCGGCACCGCCATCGTCATGGGCAAGCGCGGCCAGAACGTCCTCACCGAGGGCGGCGACGAGGAGGCGCTCTCCCGGGGCATCTTCGACGCGTACACGAAGCTCAATCTCCGGTACTCCCAGATGGCCCCGCTGACCATGTGGGACGAGAAGAACACCGGCTCCAACCTGCCCGCGCAGATCGAGCTGTACGCGACCGACGGCGGCGCCTACAAGTTCCTCTTCATGGCCAAGGGCGGCGGCTCGGCGAACAAGTCGTTCCTCTACCAGGAGACGAAGGCCGTCCTGAACGAGGCCTCCATGATGAAGTTCCTGGAGGAGAAGATCCGCTCGCTGGGCACGGCCGCGTGCCCGCCGTACCACCTGGCGATCGTCGTCGGCGGCACGTCCGCCGAGTTCGCCCTGAAGACCGCGAAGTACGCCTCCGCGCACTACCTGGACGAGCTGCCCGCCGAGGGCTCCCCGACCGGCCACGGCTTCCGGGACAAGGAGCTGGAGGAGAAGGTCTTCGAGCTCACCCAGAAGATCGGCATCGGCGCGCAGTTCGGCGGCAAGTACTTCTGCCACGACGTGCGCGTGGTGCGACTGCCCCGGCACGGCGCCTCGCTGCCCGTCGCCATCGCCGTCTCCTGTTCGGCCGACCGCCAGGCCACCGCGAAGATCACCGCGGAGGGCGTCTTCCTGGAGCAGTTGGAGACGGACCCGGCGCGGTTCCTGCCGGAGACGACCGACGAGCACCTCGACGAGGACGCCACGGCTGCCGACGTCGTGAGGATCGACCTCAACCAGCCCATGGACGCGATCCTCGCCGAGCTGACCAGGCACCCGGTGAAGACCCGCCTCTCGCTGACCGGGCCGCTGGTCGTGGCCCGTGACATCGCGCACGCCAAGATCAAGGAGCGGCTCGACGCGGGCGAGGAGATGCCGCAGTACCTGAAGGACCACCCCGTGTACTACGCGGGCCCCGCGAAGACCCCCGAGGGTTACGCCTCCGGCTCCTTCGGGCCGACCACGGCCGGGCGCATGGACTCCTACGTGGAGCAGTTCCAGGCGGCCGGCGGCTCCAAGGTCATGCTGGCCAAGGGCAACCGGAGCAAGCAGGTCACCGACGCGTGCGAGGCGCACGGCGGCTTCTACCTCGGCTCGATCGGCGGCCCCGCCGCGCGCCTGGCCCAGGACTGCATCAAGAAGGTCGAGGTCGTCGAGTACGAGGAGCTCGGCATGGAGGCGGTCTGGAAGATCGAGGTCGAGGACTTCCCCGCCTTCATCGTCGTCGACGACAAGGGCAACGACTTCTTCCAGAACCCGGCCCCGGAGCCCACGTTCACGCACATCCCGGTGCGCGGGCCCGGCCTGGCGTAGCGGTAGTACCAGTACTGGCGTAGCGGTATCGAAAGGGCCCTGTCCACGCGCGCGTGGGCAGGGCCTTTTCGTACGGGCGGGTGCGGGGCACGGGAATAGCCCGAACAAGACACGCGCTCAACTTTTCGAGGCTTTTCGGCTTTCGACGGGGTTTGAGCGGAGAGGTAGGTTCACGGCATGACCAGCGACGTCAGCGACGACCGCACCGGCGGGTACCGGACCGAGCACGACTCCATGGGCGAGGTGCGGGTCCCCGCGGACGCCAAGTGGCGGGCCCAGACCCAGCGCGCGGTGGAGAACTTCCCCATCTCCGGGCAGCGCATCGAGCGGGCCCACATCGCGGCCCTCGCGCAGATCAAGGCGGCCGCCGCCAAGGTCAACGCGTCCCTCGGCGTGCTCGACAAGGACATCGCCGAAGCCATCGCGGACGCGGCGGCCGAGGTCGTGGAGGGGCGATGGGACGCGCACTTCCCCGTGGACGTCTTCCAGACCGGCTCCGGCACCTCGTCCAACATGAACACCAACGAAGTCCTCGCCACGCTCGCCACCGAGCGGCTCGGCCGCGACGTACACCCGAACGACCACGTCAACGCCTCGCAGTCCTCGAACGACGTCTTCCCCTCCTCGATCCACATCGCGGCGACCGGCGCGGTCACCGGCGACCTGATCCCGGCCCTCGAACACCTCGCCGCCGCCCTGGAGCGCAAGGCCGAGGAGTTCGCGGACGTGGTGAAGTCCGGGCGCACGCACCTCATGGACGCCACGCCCGTCACGCTCGGCCAGGAGTTCGCCGGATACGCGGCCCAGGTGCGGTACGGCGTCGAGCGGCTGACGGCCTCGCTGCCCCGCCTGGCCGAACTGCCGCTCGGCGGCACGGCCGTGGGCACCGGCATCAACACCCCGCCCGGTTTCTCCGCCGCCGTCATCGAGGAGATCGCGCGGGCCACGGGCCTGCCGCTGACCGAGGCCCGCGACCACTTCGAGGCGCAGGGCGCGCGCGACGGCATCGTGGAGACCAGCGGGCAGCTCCGGACCATCGGCGTGGGCCTGACGAAGATCGCCAACGACCTGCGGTGGATGGCCTCGGGCCCGCGCACCGGCCTCGCCGAGATCAGCCTGCCGGACCTTCAGCCCGGCTCCTCGATCATGCCGGGCAAGGTGAACCCGGTCATCCCCGAGGCCGCCCTGATGGTCGCCGTCCAGGTCACGGGGAACGACGCGACGGTCGCCGCGGCGGGCGCCGCGGGCAACTTCGAGCTCAACGTCATGCTCCCGGTGATCGCCAAGAACGTCCTGGAGTCGATCCGCCTCCTCGCCAACGTCTCGCGGCTGCTCGCCGACCGGACGGTCGACGGCATCACCGCCCACCGCGAGCGGGCCAGGGAGTACGCCGAGTCCTCGCCGTCCGTCGTGACGCCGCTGAACAAGTACATCGGGTACGAGGAGGCGGCGAAGGTGGCGAAGAAGTCCCTCGCCGAGCAGAAGACGATCCGCGAGGTCGTCCTGGATTCCGGTTACGTCGAGCGGGGCGCCCTCACCCTCGAACAGCTCGACGAGGCCCTGGACGTGCTGCGGATGACCCGCCCCTAACGGTGGAACCCGTGCGACTCAGGGGCCCCGTCCGGTGACGGCGTCTAATATCTGTCCATGACAGACCTCGACGGAAAGACGGCGGGCGGCGGAGCGGCCAGGTGGGCCCCCGGTGACCACATCTTGTGGCGGTACCGCGAGAACGCCGGGGACCGCTTCCACATCTGCCGTCCCGTCACCGTCGTCCAGGACACCGCGTCGCTGCTCGCCGTGTGGATGGCGCCCGGCACCGAGTGCGTGAAGCCGGTGCTTGCCGACGGGACGCCGGTGCACCGCGAGCCGCTCGCCACCCGCTACACCAAGCCGCGCACGGTCAGCAGGAGCCACTGGGTCGGCACCGGCGTGCTGAAGCTGGCGCGTCCCGGCGAGCCGTGGTCGGTGTGGCTCTTCTGGGACCACGGCTGGCAGTTCAAGAACTGGTACGTGAACCTGGAGGAGCCCGGGGTGCGTTGGGCGGCCGGAGTGGACTCCGAGGATCATTTTCTGGACATCTCCGTGCGGCCGGACCGGAGCTGGCAGTGGCACGACGAGGACGAGTTCGCGCAGGCGGTGCGGGTGGGCCTGATGGACCAGGAGAAAGCCGCCGGCGTCCGGGCCGCGGGCCGGGCCGCCCTTGGCGTGATCGATGCCTGGGGGCCACCGTTTTCGGACGGATGGCAGCGCTGGCGCCCCGATCCGTCCTGGGACGTACCCTCACTCCCGGATGACTGGGACCGTACGCCCGCGCATGTGTCGTCATGAGACCCTTGATGCGCCCCCGTGGTTCAAACGTAGGATCGTCCTCCGCAAGGGCGCACAGCAGCAACTCCGCGAACCTGTGCGGTGCCTGACAGGAAGTCATCGAGGGGCGGCAGAACGTGAGCGTGGACCGCAGGGGACAGGCCGAGGCTTTTGACGGCATCGGTCAGTTCTACGACGACGCCTTCCCGCACAAGGAGGGGCAGCTCGCGGCCGGGCACCGCCTGGCGAAGGCCCTGCCGCCCGGCTCCCGGGTGCTCGACGTGGGCTGCGGCACGGGCCTGCCCACCGCCCGGCAGCTCACCGACGCGGGCCACACCGTCCTCGGCACGGACATCTCGACGGGCATGCTCCAACTGGCCGGAAAGAACGTCCCCGAGGCCGAGTTCAGGCAACTCGACATCGCCGACCTCCGGGCGGAGGGCCCTGAGGGCATCGGCCGGTTCGACGGCATCGTCTGCTTCTTCGCCCTGCTGATGCTGCCGCGCCCGGAGATCCCCGACGCGCTGCGGCGGCTGCACGGCCTGCTGCGGCCCGGGGGCCTGATGGAGCTTTCCATGGTCGAGGCCGACCTCGACGACACGGCTATCCCGTTCCTGGGACACACGATCCGGGTATCGGGTTACCTGGGCGACGAACTGCGCCAGGTCGTGCGCGACGCGGGCTTCGACATCGCCGAAGAGGCCACGTATTCGTACGCACCTGCGAGCATCGACGTACCACCCGAGCATCAGATCTTCATGCACTGCCGACGCGGCTGAGCGACGCGCAACGCTGGACGGCGCGCACCGCGCGCAGCCCCGGACGGACGGATTCGAAACGCGTGACGGAGCACCTCACCCCATACGAGGGTCGCAAGGCACCCGCTGCCAGGACGACCGCCCCGGCGGCGCAGGCCCGCGGGGGCGACGCCCTGCCCGGGGCCTCCGTGCCGCCGTCCGGTGAGCACTCCCAGCCCTCGGCCGCCGAGCCCGGCCGGGGCAGGCCGCGCCCGCCCGAGGGCGTGCCGCCCGGGCCCGCCACGGCACCCCTGGGTCCGCCGGACGGCGAGGAGCGGCGCACCGGCAGGCCGCGGCCACCGGGCTCCGGTCCCGTGGCGATGCGGCGCGACGGCGACCGGCTGCGGTTCGTCGGCGCGGCGACGCGGCGGATCGCCCGCGGCATAGACCTCGACGAGATCGTGATGGGCCTGTGCCGTGCCACGGTCCCGACGTTCTCCGACGCCATCCTGGTCTATCTGCGCGACCCGCTGCCCGTCGGCGACGAACGGCCCACGGGCCCGCTGGTGCTGCGCCTGCGCCGCACCGACCGGCTGCGCTCCCTGGAGGAGGGCACCGAGGAACAGGACACCGACAGCGGCACGCCGCCCTCGCTCCAGGCCGTGCCCGGCAGGGACTTGACGGGCATCACGGCCACCGCCGAGCTGTGCGAGGTGCGGCCGGGCGGCGCGCTCGCCGAGGTCCTGCGCGGCGTGCGCCCGGTCTTCGCGGACGCCTCGGCGGCCCAGGCCGCGCTGCCCGAGCTCCTCGGCGAGGGACGGACCGTGCCGGCGGGGCAGCGGGCCATCCTCGCGCCGCTGCGGGGCAGGCGGCGGGTGATCGGCGCGGCTGTGTTCCTGCGCCGCCCCGACCGCCCCGCCTTCGAGGTGGACGACCTCCTGGTCGCCGCCCAACTGGCCACGCACAGCGCGCTCGGCATCGACAAGGCCGTCCTGTACGGCCGCGAGGCGTACATCGCCGACGAGCTCCAGCGCACCATGCTCCCCGAGACGCTGCCGCGCCCGACCGGCGTGCGGCTCGCCTCGCGCTACCTGCCCGCGGCGGAGACCGCCCGGGTCGGCGGCGACTGGTACGACGCGATCCCGCTGCCCGGCAGCCGCGTCGCCCTGGTGGTGGGCGACGTGATGGGGCACTCCATGACCTCGGCCGCGATCATGGGCCAGCTCCGGACGACCGCGCAGACCCTCGCCGGGCTCGACCTGCCGCCGCAGGAGGTCCTGCACCACCTCGACGAGCAGGCCCAGCGGCTCGGTTCGGACCGCATGGCCACCTGCCTGTACGCGGTGTACGACCCGGTGTCGCACCGCATCACCATCGCCAACGCCGGCCACCCGCCGCCCGTCCTGCTGCACCTGGGCGGGCGCGCCGAGGTGCTTCGCGTGCCGCCGGGCGCCCCCATCGGCGTGGGCGGCGTCGACTTCGAGGCCGTGGAGCTGGACGCCCCGGCGGGCGCGACGCTGCTCCTGTACACGGACGGGCTCGTCGAGTCCCGGCTGCGCGACGTGTGGACCGGCATAGAGCAGTTGCGGGAACGTCTCGCAGCCACCGCCCAGCTGACGGGCCCGGACCATCCGCCGCCCCTGGAGGCGCTCTGCGACGAGGTGCTCGACATGCTCGGCCCGGGTGACCGGGACGACGACATCGCGCTGCTCGCCGCCCGCTTCGACGGCATCGCGCCGAGCGACGTCGCGTACTGGTTCCTTGAGCCGGAGAACGCCACGCCCTCCCGCGCCCGCCGCCTGGCCCGCAGCGCCCTCGCCCGCTGGGGCCTCGAGGACATGACGGACGCGGTGGAGCTCCTGGTCAGCGAGGTCGTCACCAACGCCGTGCGGTACGCGTCCCGGCCGATCACCCTGCGGCTGCTCCGTACCGACGTACTGCGCTGCGAGGTCGGCGACGACGTGCCACAACTGCCCAGGCTCCGCCAGGCCCGCGCCACGGACGAGGGCGGCCGCGGGCTCTACCTGGTCAACAAGATGGCGCGGCGGTGGGGCGCGACGCGCCTGAGCACGGGCAAGGTCGTCTGGTTCGAGCTGAACCGGAGCTGAGAACCTGTGTCATAACCCCGGCCGCACGCGCGCGTGAAGGCGCCCGGAACCGCGTCGGTTCCGGGCGCCTTCGTGCGCGCTGTGACGCTCCGGGCCGTCAGTCCCTGCCGAGCAGCCGGTCGGGTTCGTCCGGCTCTTCGGCCGTGTCGCTCGGACCCGGTTCGGTCGTGGGCGGCTTGGTCGTCGGGTCTTCCGACGGCGGCCTGGTCGTCGGGTCGTCCGACGGCGGCTTCGTCGTCGGGGACTGCGACGGCGGCTTCGTCGTCGGGTCGTCCTCCGGCTCCGTCGGCTCGGTCGTCGGCGCCTTCGGGGCCTTCGTCGTCGGCTCCGGGGGCGGCGCGATGGCGGCGCCCATGTCGGTGTCGAGTTCGAACCTGCTGGGCGAGCCCATCGCTTCGAAGGTGTACGCCGCCCATATGTCGGCGGGGAAGCTGCCGCCGTCGACGCGGGCACGGCCTCCGGCGCCCTTCATGGAGACCTGCTTGTTCTTCTCCGCGGTGTCGGGAGCGCCCTCGCCGAACAGACCGACGGAGGTGACCAGCTTCGGCGTGTAGCCCGTGAACCAGGCCGACTTGTTGTCGTCGGAGGTGCCGGTCTTGCCCGCCACGTCCTGCGCCGGGTTGCGCACCGCGCTGCCCGTGCCGTCGTCGACCACGCCGGTGAGGACCGAGGTGATCGAGTCGGCGGTGCCGCGCTTGACGACCTGCTCGCCGATCGGGTCGGGCAGGTCGACGGTGCGGTCCTTGTGGTCGACCGAGGCGACCAGCGCCGGGGTGACCTTCTTGCCGTGGTTGTCGAGGGTGGCGTACACGCCCGCCATCTCCAGCGGGCTCGCGCCCATGGAGCCCAGGGTCTGGGCGGGCACGGCGGGCAGGCCCTTGACGTTCATGCCGAGCTTGCCCGCCATCTCCATGACCTCGGGCATCCCGACGTCCACGCCCATCTGCGCGAAGACGGAGTTGATGGACTTGTTCATCGCCTTCTGGACGGTGACGGGTCCGTAGTCCACGTCGTCCTCGTTCGGCGGCGCGAAGCCCACGTCGCTGCCTCTGACGGGGCGCTTGCTGGTGCCGTCGTAGATGGTGCCCGCGGTGATCGGCTTGCCGTCCTGCGTGGTCGCTCCGTGCTCCAGGGCCGCGGCGAGGATCAGCGGCTTGAAGGTGGAGGCCGACTGGTAGTCACGGCGGGTGGCGTTGTTCGTGTAGTGCTTCACGTAGTCCTCGCCGCCGTACATGGCGAGGACCTTGCCGTTCCTGGGGTCGACGGACGCGGCGCCCGCCTGGACCCGGGCATCGGCCTTGTTCTTCTTGCGGTCGAGCCTGTCGTTCAGCTTCTTGTCGACGGCCGCCTCAAGCTGCTTCTGCTTCTTGGGGTCGATGTTCAGCGTGACGGTGTAGCCGCCGGCCTCGAACTCGGCCTCGCTGAGGTCGCTGTTGCGCAGGACCTCCCGCTTGGCCTCCTCGACGAGGTAGCCGATCTGGCCTTCGCGGCCGGGCGGCGCCTTCGGGTCCTCGGGCTTGGCGAACTTGAGGTCCGCCCGCTTGCCGGAGTCCAGCCAGCCCTCCTCGACCATGTTGTCGAGCACGTAGTCCCAGCGCTGCCTGACGAGCTTCCTGCCGGTCGGCGTCGCGACCGCCCAGTCGTACTGGCTGGGGGCCTGGAGGAGGGCCGCGAGGTAGGCGCCCTGGTCCACGTCCAGCTCCTTGGCGTCGACGCCGTAGTAGGCCTGGGCCGCGGCCTGAATGCCGTACGCGCCGCGTCCGTAGTAGCTGGTGTTGATGTACCCCGCGAGGATGTCGTCCTTGCTCTTCTCGCGGTCCACCTTGAGCGAGACCACCAGTTCCTTCAGCTTGCGGCTGACGGTCTGGTCCGAGCTGAGGTAGTAGTTCTTCACGTACTGCTGGGTGATGGTCGAGCCACCCTGCTTGCCCTTGCCGGTCACCGTGTTGAGGACGCCACGGGCCGTGCCCTTGAAGTCGACGCCCTCGTCCTTGTAGAAGGACTTGTTCTCCGCGGCGACGAACGCCTTCTGGACGTCCTCGGGCACCTTGTCCAGGTCGACGATCTCGCGGTTCACGTCACCGGTCCGGGCGATGACCTCGCCGTCGCTGTACTTGTAGACGTTGCTCTGCTTCTTGGCGAGGGCGTTGCCCTCGGGTATGTCGACCACCATGTACAGCACGACGAAGCCGAGCATGCCGAGCAGCACGAAGCCGAAGAACGTGCCGAGGAGCTTCTTCCAGGTGAAGAAGCGGCGTATGCCGGTGCGCTTGGGCTTGCCCCCGCCTGACGGGCGCCCGCGCGCTGCCCGGCGGGCACCGCGCTGACGCGCTTGTCGTTCTTCGGCTCGGCCCATGACTGAGAATGCTCCGCTTCCATCTCGTACGACCCGTACGTCCCGCACCACGGCGTGCTTCCCGTACGTCTCGTCTTCTCACTGGCAAGTCATCTGGTCGCTAAGTCAGCTCATGAAGCTAACACCGCACCAAGGGACAAAGGTCCTCCGATCCGGTCTTTTCCGGACGTGACAATGAGCACCTGCCCCGTAGGAACCGACGGTTTCACGGTGCGAAAGGTTGCACGGCCGTTCCGGCTCACAGGGTCTGCACAGGACGTATACACGCCACGTATACACGGCGTGTAGAGTGCGCCGCATGTCCATTGGCCACACCCTTCTGGGTCTTCTGGAGTCGGGCCCCCGGCACGGCTACGACCTCAAGCGCGCCTTCGACGAGAAGTTCGGGCACGACAAGCCCCTGCACTACGGACAGGTCTACTCGACCATGTCCCGCCTGCTGAAGAACGGCCTCGTCGAGGTCGACGGCATCGAGGCGGGCGGCGGTCCCGAGCGCAAGCGGTACGCGATCACCGAGGCCGGCGTCACGGACGTCCAGCGGTGGCTCGCCACCCCGGAGAAGCCGGAGCCCTACCTTCAGTCGACCCTCTACACCAAGGTCGTGCTCGCGCTCCTGACCGGGCGCGACGCCGCCGAACTCCTCGACGTGCAGCGCGCCGAACACCTGCGCCTGATGCGCATCCTCACCGACCGCAAGCGCAAGGGCGACCTCGCCGACCAGCTCATCTGCGACCACGCGCTCTTCCATCTCGAAGCCGATCTGCGCTGGCTCGAACTGACGGCAGCGCGTCTCGGCAGGCTCGCCCAGGAGGTGCGCCCCGCATGACCCCCGCTGGTTCCCTGCTCCAGGCCGACGGACTCCGCAAGACCTACGGCCCCACCGCCGCGCTCGACGGCGCCGGCTTCTCCATCCACCCCGGCGAGGTCGTCGCCGTCATGGGCCCCTCGGGCTCCGGCAAGTCGACCCTGCTGCACTGCCTCGCCGGGATCGTCCGGCCCGACGAGGGCTCCATCACGTACGACGGCCGTGAGCTGACCGGCATGCCGGACGCCGCGCTGAGCGCCCTGCGGCGCAGCGAGTTCGGCTTCGTCTTCCAGTTCGGGCAGCTCGTGCCCGAGCTGACCTGCGTCGAGAACGTGGCCCTCCCGCTGCGGCTGAACGGCGCCAAGCGCAAGGAGGCCGAGGCGACCGCCCGGACCTGGATGGAGCGCCTGGAGGTCGACGACGTCGTCGCCAAGCGGCCCGGCGAGGTCTCCGGCGGCCAGGGCCAGCGCGTGGCCGTCGCCCGCGCGCTCGCCACCAGCCCCCGCGTGATCTTCGCCGACGAGCCGACGGGCGCGCTCGACTCCCTCAACGGCGAGCGCGTGATGGAACTCCTGACCGACGCCGCACGCTCGGCCAACGCCGCCGTCGTCCTCGTCACCCATGAGACCCGGGTCGCCGCCTACTCCGACCGCGAGATCGTCGTGCGCGACGGCAGGTCGCGCGACATGGAGCGGGCGGTATGAGCCTCGACACCCGCCCCAGGTCCGCCGCCCGGGCCGGTGCGCCGCCCGCGGGGAACTCCGCGGGCAAGGGGCCGCGCGCCGTCCTGCGCGACCTCGCCATGGGCGTGCGCTTCGCCGTCGGCGGCGGCCGCGAGGGCTGGACCCGCACGCTGCTGACCGCGATCGGCGTCGGCCTCGGCGTGGCGCTGCTGCTCGGCGCGGCCTCCGTGCCCGAGCTGATCCAGCGGCGCGACGACCGCTCGGTGGCCCGCACCGCGGAGGGCCAGTTCTCCGCGGGGCCGGTACGGAAGTCCGACTCGACGGTCCTCCAGCGCGAGATGCGGACCGACTTCCGCGACGCGACGGTGACCGGCCGCATGCTGCGCGCCGAGGGCGCGCACCCGGTCGTGCCGCCCGGCCTCGCGAAGCTGCCGGCAGACGGCGAGATGGTCGTCTCGCCCGCCCTGCGGGACCTCCTGGACAGCTCCGAGGGCGCCCTGCTGAAGGAGCGGTTCGACCGCTACCGGATCTCGGGCACCATCGCCGACGCGGGCCTCGTCCACCCCGGGGAGCTCTACTACTACGCCGGTTCCGACTCCCTCACCCGCGCCGACGGCGGCCACCGCGTCGCCAAGTTCGGCTGGGCGGAGCCCGGGGAGCCGCTGGACCCGCTCCTGATCGTCCTCACCGTCCTGATCTGCGTGGTCCTGCTGACCCCGGTGATCATCTTCATCGGCACCGCCGTCCGCTTCGGCGGCGAGCGGCGCGACCGGCGGCTCGCCGCGCTGCGCCTGGTCGGCGCGGACGCGCACAGCGTGCGGCGGATCGCCGCGGGCGAGGCCCTGTTCGGGGCGCTGCTCGGCCTCGCCGTGGGCGGGATCGCGTTCCTCGGGGTGCGTGAACTGTTCGGCCTGGTCGACATGTGGCAGGTCAGCGCCTTCCCGTCCGACGTCGTGCCGGTCCCCGGCCTCGCCGCGACGATCCTGCTCGCCGTGCCGGTCACCTCCGTCGTGGTCACGCTGATCTCGCTGCGGGCCGTCTCCATCGAACCGCTCGGCGTCGTGCGCAACGCCAGGCCCCGCAAGCGCCGGCTGTGGTGGCGCGTCGTCATGCCGGTGCTCGGCCTCGGCATCCTGCTGGCCGCGGGCCGGGTCGGCGGCGGCGTGGCCCCGCCGGTCTACGCCATCGGCCTGGGCGCGACGCTCACCCTGGTGGGCCTGGCCGCGCTGCTGCCCTGGCTCGTCGAGGCGAGCGTGGCGCGGCTGCGCGGCGGCGGCCCCGTGCCCTGGCAGCTCGCCACCCGCAGGCTCCAGTTGAGCAGCGGCACGGCGGCCAGGGCGGTCAGCGGCATCACCGTGGCGGTCGCGGGCGCGGTCGCCCTCCAGATGCTGTTCGTGGCGATGCACGACGACTTCAACCGCACCACCGACAACGCTCCCGGCCGCGCCAGTCTGGTGGTCAGGGCCGACGTGGGCGACGGAAAGCTCGCCGAGCGGATGATCGAGAAGTTCCGTACGACCCGGGGCGTCGAACACGTCATCGGCTCGGTCACCACGTACGCCGTGAAGCCCGGCAGGATGAAGGACCCCGAGGACATCCGGCCCACCACGCAGCTAACGGTCGCCACCTGCGAGAACCTGCGCGAACTCGCCCACATCGGCCGGTGCGAGGACGGCGACACCTTCGTCGCGCACAGCGGGAACGAGTCGATGAACGGCTGGGTCGACGAGTCGGCCCGCCCCGGCAAGCCGGTCGACCTCAACCCCCGGAGCTGGGACGAGGCGGGACACCGGCACATACCGTGGACGCTGCCCGCCGACTCCCGCGTGGTCAGGACCCGTCCCGACCCGGCCGGCGAGGAGCACGACGGCATCTACGCCACGCCCGCCGCCGTCGACCCCGCCAAGCTGGTCGACGCCTCGACGACCGCCATGATCAAGGTCGACAGGGACACGCCGGACGCCGAGGAGTACATCCGCAACACCGCCGCCCGCGTCGGCCCGTTCCTCGACGTGATGACGTTGCGCGCCGTCGAACGCGACAAGCAGTACGCGACCATCCAGACCGGCCTCCAGGTCGGCGCGATGGCCACGATGGTGCTGATCGCGGCGTCCATGCTGGTGTCCATGCTGGAGCAGCTCCGCGAGCGCAGGAAGCTCCTCGCGGCGCTCACCGCCTTCGGCACCCGCCGCTCCTCGATGGCGTGGTCGGTGCTGTGGCAGACGGCGATCCCGGTCGTCATCGGCCTGGCCCTCGCGGTCGCCGGCGGCCTCGGCCTCGGCTGGGTCATGGTCCGCATGATCGAGAAGCCGGTCACCGACTGGTGGCTGTTCGTGCCCCTGGCCGGCGCGGGAGGCGTCCTCGTCGCGGTCGTGACGCTGCTCAGCCTGCCACCGCTGTGGCGGATGATGCGGCCGGACGGCCTGCGCACGGAGTAGCGCGGGCGAGCGCGAGTACGGGCGAGCGCGGGGCGTACGGCCGCGGCGACGGAGGCGGTACGGGGCCGCTGCCGGGCCGGGTGGGTCACACCACCCGTACCGGCAGCGGCTTTACGGCGCCCTTCAGCGCCTCGGCCAGTTCCTCGTACTCCGCGGCCCGCGCCGCCCCCGTCCGCATCGCGAGGGCGATCCGCCGGGTCGGCGCGGGGTCGGCGAAGTACCCGGTGAGCAACTGGTTGCTGCGGCTGGTCTCCACGCGCACGGCGGTGCGCGGCAGCAGCGTCACGCCGAGCCCGCCGGCCACCAGTTGTACGAGGGTGGAGAGCCCGGCCGCGGTGGTGGTCACCGGGGCCTCGGCGCGGCCGGCCTCACGGCAGATGTCGAGGGCCTGGTCGCGCAGGCAGTGCCCCTCGTCGAGGAGCAGCAGGGTCAGCTCCTTCAGCGCCTCGCGGGGAATGCCCTCACGGCCGCCGAGCCAGTGGTCCAGGGGCGTGACCAGGACGAAGTCCTCGTCGAAGAGCGGCAGCTCCGTCACGCCCGGCACGCCGAGCGGCACCGCGAGGAGCAGCAGGTCGAGCCGGCCCGCCGTGAGCCCATCGATCAGCGACGAGGTCTGCTCCTCGTGGACCTGGAGGTCCAGGTCGGGGTAGGCCTCGTGGACGAGGGTGATGAACGCGGGCAGCAGATAGGGCGCCACGGTCGGGATCACGCCGAGCCGCAGCGCGCCGGTGAACGGCGCCTTGACGGCGTCCGCCTCCTCCATGAGCGCCTCGACCTCGCCGAGGACCGCGCCGACCCGCACGGCGAGCCGCTCCCCGGCCGCCGAGAGCAGCACCTTGCGGGTGGTCCGCTCCAGGAGCTTGACACCCAGTGTCTCTTCCAGGGCCGCGACGGCTCCCGACAGGGCCGGCTGGCTCATTCCGATCGCCGCTGCCGCGTCCCTGAAGTGCAGGTGGTCGGCCACGGCCGCGAACGCGCGTAGCTGTGCCAGGCTCGGTTGTCTGCCGCTGGGCTGCTTGCCCCTATTTATGGCTCGCACTGATAACCACCTCCGATCAACATGACCCACTCTAGCTATTTCCGTAATCAATGCACCCTGTGCCACCATCGAGGATCAGTCCAACCCCCCAGGAAACTCCCCAAAAGGGCGTTTCTTCGTCGCAAGGAGTACGTGTGCTCACTGTCGGTGACAAGTTCCCCGAGTTCGACCTGACCGCCTGTGTCTCCCTGGAGAAGGGCTCGGAGTTCGAGCAGATCAACCACAAGACCTACGAGGGCAAGTGGAAGATCGTCTTTGCGTGGCCCAAGGACTTCACCTTCGTGTGCCCCACCGAGATCGCTGCCTTCGGCAAGCTGAACGACGAGTTCGCCGACCGTGACGCCCAGATCCTCGGCTTCTCCGGTGACTCCGAGTTCGTGCACCACGCCTGGCGCAAGGACCACCCGGACCTGACGGACCTGCCCTTCCCGATGCTGGCGGACTCCAAGCACGAGCTCATGCGTGACCTCGGCATCGAGGGCGAGGACGGCTTCGCGCAGCGCGCCGTCTTCATCGTGGACCAGAACAACGAGATCCAGTTCACGATGGTGACCGCCGGTTCCGTGGGCCGTAACCCCAAGGAGGTCCTCCGGGTCCTCGACGCCCTCCAGACCGACGAGCTCTGCCCCTGCAACTGGACCCAGGGCGACGAGACCCTGGACCCGGTCGCGCTCCTCTCGGGCGAGTGAACGGAAGGTTCTGACATGGCACTCGACGAACTGAAGTCCGCCGTTCCGGACTACGCCAAGGACCTGAAGCTGAACCTCGGCTCGGTCATCGGCAACTCGGACCTGCCGAAGCAGCAGCTCTGGGGCACCGTGCTGGCCTGCGCCATCGCGTCCCGCTCCCCGAAGGTGCTGCGCGAGCTGGAGCCCGAGGCGAAGGCGAACCTCTCCCCCGAGGCGTACACCGCCGCCAAGTCGGCCGCGGCCGTCATGGCGATGAACAACGTCTTCTACCGCACGCGTCACCTGCTCTCCGACCCGGAGTACGGGACGATGCGCGCCGGTCTGCGGATGAACGTCATCGGCAACCCCGGGGTCGAGAAGGTCGACTTCGAGCTGTGGTCGCTCGCGGTCTCCGCGATCAACGGCTGCGGCCAGTGCCTGGACTCGCACGAGCAGGTCCTGCGCAAGGCCGGTGTCGACCGCGAGACGATCCAGGAAGCCTTCAAGATCGCCGCGGTCATCCAGGCGGTCGGCGTCACGCTGGACTCCGAGGACGTCCTGGCGTAACCCGCCACACGCGAGAGCGGCCCGGTCCGAAACCTTGGTTTCGGACCGGGCCGCTTCTCTGTGCCGGGGCTCTACGGCGCCCGGTTGTCCGTGGCGGATCCCGGCGTGGACGGCCCCGTCGAAGCGGTGTCCAGCGCGGTCGCGCCGCGCGGCTGCGGGGCCTGCTTGAGCGCGGCCTCACGGGCGTGCGCCCTGAGATAGCCGACGACCGTGTTCGTGACGGCCACCAGCGGCACCGCCACCACCGCACCGCCGATCCCGGCGATCATGCTGCCCGTGGCGACCGAGAGGACCACCGCGAGCGGATGCACCCGTACCGCGCGGCCCAGGATGAACGGCTGGAGGATGTGCCCCTCGATCTGCTGCACCGCGAGGACCACGATCAGGGCCATCACCGCGGTGAACACGCCCTGCGTCACCAGCGCCACGACCACCGCGAGGGCGCCGGAGACCACGGCACCCACCAGCGGCACGAACGCGGCCAGGAAGATGATGACGGCGAGCGGCACCGCCATCGGCACCCCGAGGAAGTAGATGCCGAGGCCGATGAAGATGGCGTCGATCAGGGCCACTATCACCGTGCCGCGCACGTACGCGGTGAGCGTGCGCCACGCCCGCGGTCCCGCTCCCGCTATGCCGGGCCTGGCCTGAGCGGGCATCAGTTTCAGGAACCACTGCCAGATGCGCTTGCCGTCGTACAGCAGGAAGAGCGTCGAGAACATCGCGAGGAGGATGCCGGTCAGCGCCTCCACGACGACCGTGACGCCTGCGAGGCCGGCCGAGGTGAGCTCCTCGGTGTTGGCGCCGACCGCGTCCCGCAGGCTCTTGGCGATGTCGTTGATCTGGTCCTCGGTCACGTGGAACGGGCTGTTGAGGAGCCACTTGCGCAGATCCTCGATGCCGTCCTGGATCTGCCCGGAGAGCTCGTCGGCGTTCTCCATGACCTGCCAGACCACGAACCAGCCGACCAGGCCCATGATGACGAAGCCGAGGATCGCCGTGACCGCCGTCGCCAGACCGCGCGGCAGGCCGACCCGCCTGAGCCGGGCGACCGTGGGCTGGAGCAGCGCGGTGATGAGGAGCGCGGCCACGAAGGCGAGCACCACGAGCTGGACGGCGCTGATGACCTTCATCAGGACCCAGAGGGTGCCCGCGAGGACGAGCAGCCGCCAGCCGGCCTCCGCGGCGACACGCATGCCCCACGGGATGGAGGCCACGGGCTCGGGTCTGGCTCCTATGTCCGGCGCGTACGCGGGAGGCGGCGGGACGTGTTCCTGCTCCTCCTGGACGAAATCCTGCGGCTCGTCGGCGTCCGGGCCCGCGTCGCCGTCGCGCCGCTGGTCGCTCAACCGCTCACCCACCTCGCTCAGCCCGGCACCGACCCGGCCGAGCCACCCTGGCACTCGCGACATGATCCGTCCTCTACCCCCGTCATTCCGCGCCACTCCCCCCTGGAAGCCGTCCGGACCGACCGTACATGGACGAGACCCCCCACCGAAGGAACGGTGAGGGGCCTCGCGAGGTCGAGCGGGGTACGGCCGGGGCGCGGCCTAGTACCAGTTGTTCGCCTGCCAGAAACTCCAGGCGCCGCACGGGCTTCCGTAGCGGTCGTTCATGTAGTTCAGGCCCCACTTGATCTGCGTGGCCGGGTTGGTCTGCCAGTCGGAGCCCGCCGAGGACATCTTGGAGGCGGGCAGCGCCTGTACGAGGCCGTAAGCGCCCGAAGAGGCGTTCTGTGCCTTGTAGTTCCACGTCGACTCGTGGTTGACGATGTTGCTGAAGCACTGGAACTGGTCGCCGGGGACCATCTGCCGTGCCATCGCCTGGACCTGGGAGACCGTGTACGAGCTCTGGGGCGCGAAGCTGGAGGCGTCGCGGGAGGATGAGCGGCTGGCCTTGGCCTTGAGCTTGTCCTCACGCTCCTTCTTGGCGGCGGCGGCCTTCTCCGCCTTCTCGGCGGCCTCCGCCTTCTCCGCGGCCTTCTGCTTCTCGATCGCCGAGGCGGCGGCCTGCTTGCGGGCCTCCTCCGCTGCGGTCTTCTTCGCCGCGGTGTCGGCGGCCATGGCCTGCGCGTCGGCCTGCTGGGTCAGGGACGCGGTCTGGACCTGGGCCTGCTGACCCGCGGGTATGTCTGCGAGGAGCGTCGCGTCGCTTGCCGCTGCCTCGAAGTCGTTGGAGTTCGAGGGCTGGGTGTTGCCCGAGGCAACGCCCACGACAGCGCCGACGGTGGTGACCGCGGTGGCTGACGCCACGGCGAATCCCCGGACCGAGATCCGGCTCACACGATTTCCTTCCAGCATCGCCCGCATAGGTGACCTCGCGGACGCAATCGTGCCCCTGGCACTGGCCTCCGCTTGCGATCGGTCACGGGAGGCACGGACCCGGTGGGCAACTCCCGTACAGGGAGAGCCGCGTGATGCTCGGGCGGCATGCGACGGCCACTATGAAGTTCTGTTGTTTCGTACCGCTGGGGATACTCGTGTGTCGCATGCGGGGCCTGACAGGACTGAGACTCTGCCCCAGCCGGACGCCGCAAGGCAATTCTCTGTTGCGTGTTAAAGCTCACACTCCGTTTGCCCCAGGAGATTCTCGGAAAAGGGGGCGCGGCAAGACGCCGCCCGGCTAGGCTCCTTCGCTTTGCCGGGCGGCGCCAACTGTGGTGCTCCTGCCGTGAACTGAGCTAGATGTGGCCTTCCTCCAGCATCTCGGTCACCAGGGCCGCGATCTGGGAACGCTCGGAGCGCGTGAGCGTGACGTGCGCGAAGAGCGGATGCCCCTTCAGTTTCTCCACGACGGCGACCACTCCGTCGTACCGCCCCACCCGGAGGTTGTCGCGCTGGGCGACGTCATGGGTGAGGACGACACGGGAGTTGGCCCCGATCCTGGACAGCACGGTCAGAAGGACGTTCCGCTCCAGCGACTGGGCCTCGTCCACGATCACGAACGCGTCGTGCAGCGAGCGCCCACGGATGTGGGTGAGCGGCAGGACCTCCAGCATCCCGCGCGCGGTCACCTCCTCGATGACCTCCTTGCCCGCCACCGAACCGAGCGTGTCGAAGACCGCCTGCGCCCACGGGCCCATCTTCTCGGCCTCGGTGCCCGGCAGATAGCCCAGCTCCTGCCCGCCCACCGCGTACAGCGGCCGGAAGACCATCACCTTCTGGTGCTGCCTGCGCTCCAGGACCGCCTCCAGACCGGCGCAGAGCGCGAGCGCCGACTTGCCGGTGCCCGCGCGCCCGCCCATCGAGACGATCCCGATGTCCGGGTCGAGGAGCAGGTCGAGCGCGATCCGCTGCTCGGCGCTCCTGCCCTTGATGCCGAAGGCCTCCCTGTCACCGCGTACGAGACGGACGTTGCCCTCGGGCGTGACGCGGCCGAGGGCCTTGCCGCGCTCCGAGTGGACGGTCAGACCCGTGTGCACGGGCAGGTCCGCGGCCTCGGGCACGTACAGGGTGGCCTCTTCGAAGAGGAGGTCGACCTGTTCCGCGGAGAGCGTCAGTTCGGACATGCCGGTCCAGCCGGAGTCCGTGATGGCGAGTTCGGCGCGGTACTCCTCCGCGAGCAGCCCGACCGAGGACGCCTTGATCCTCAGCGGCAGGTCCTTGGAGACGACCGTGACGTCGTACCCCTCGGCCTGGAGGTTGCGGGCCACCGCGAGAATCCGTGAGTCGTTGTCCCCCAACCGGTAGCCGGCCGGGAGCACGCCGGGATCGGAGTGGTTGAGCTCGACGCGCAGTGAGCCGCCCAGTTCCCCGATGGGGATCGGGGCGTCCAGACGGCCGTGCCGGATACGGAAGTCGTCCAGCAGGCGCAGCGCCTGCCGGGCGAAGTAGCCGAGCTCCGGATGGTGCCGCTTGGCCTCCAGCTCCGTCACCACGACGACCGGCAGCACGACTTCGTGCTCGTCGAAGCGGGTCAGGGCGTTCGGATCGGCCAGCAGGACACTGGTGTCGAGAACATAGGTGCGCCTGTCGGGCATGCGGCGCTTCGTGCTGGTCACCACGGAAGGACGTACCCCCTCGGATGAGGTCGGGGAGCGACGGGAGGGATGCCGGACGGGCTGGCGGGTGTGATCCAGGCCGGACACGGCCGCGATGCGCGGACCGAGGACCGGCCCTCCATGTCGCCCGTGCTGTCCACACGGTCGTCCTGGTGCAAAGGGCCTCCCGGGCGGACGGCCTTGTGCCGCCCGCTGAGATACGACGTCCCTGTCGGATACTGCTGGGACGCCGACCTGGAAGGGTTATTCCCTCGAACAAGCGCAGCCATGCCAGGGCATATGACGACGCGTTGGTTAACTCTGGATTACCCCGACCTCATGGGGTGGTACGGGTCAGCCCCCGTAACGGCGGTGGCGGGCCGCGTAGTCACGCAGCGCGCGCAGGAAGTCGACCTTGCGGAAGGCCGGCCAGAAGACTTCGCAGAAGTAGTACTCGGAGTGAGCGGACTGCCAGAGCATGAACCCGGACAGACGCTGTTCCCCACTCGTACGGATCACCAGGTCGGGGTCCGGCTGGCCGCTGGTGTAGAGGTGCTTGGAGATCAGGTCGATGTCGACGCTCTCCGCGACGTCCTCCAGGCTGGTGCCGTTCTCGGCGTGCTCCAGGAGCAGCGAGCGGACCGCGTCGGCGATCTCCTGGCGGCCGCCGTAGCCGACCGCCACGTTGACCAGTATCCCGGTGTTGCCGTGCGTGGCCTGCTCGGCTTCCTTCATGACGCTCTGGGTGCGGGCCGGCAGCAGGTCGAGCGCGCCGACGTGGTGCACGCGCCAGCGGCCGTCGGCGACGAGCGAGCGGACCGTGGCCTCGATGATGCCGAGGAGCGGCGTCAGCTCGTCGTCGGGCCGGTCGAAGTTGTCGGTGGAGAGCATCCACAACGTGACGACCTCGACGTCCGTCTCCGCGCACCAGCCGAGGAACTCCTCGATCTTGTACGCGCCCGCCTGGTGGCCCTCCGCGGTGGTCCCGCCGGACGCCTTCGCCCAGCGGCGGTTGCCGTCCAGGATGACGCCGATGTGCTTGGGCACCTGGTCGTGATCGAGGCGGCCTTCCACCCGGCGTGCGTAAAGTCCGTACACCAGGTCGCGCAGGTTCACGTGTGTCAGCCCCTCCAGCAGATGGCGGTCCTCAAGGGGGGTGCGTAGGGCAGGCCCCGAGGGCGACACCCTACCGCTGTGCGGGCCGCCCCCAGAAACTCGGTGCGCAAGAGGCTGACGCGGCCCCGCGCGGGGTTCGGCCGGAGTAGTACCGACGGTGTTCGAAGCCCTACGGCAGACGGCTGAAGTAGCTTCATACCCATGAACGACACGTCTCTGTACCGCGCGGCATCCGACCGCTATGACTCGATGGAGTACCGGCGCACGGGCCGCAGTGGCCTGAAGCTGCCCGCGGTTTCCCTCGGCCTCTGGCACAACTTCGGCGACGACAAGGCCCTGGACAGCCAGCGCTCGATCCTGCGGCGCGCCTTCGACCTGGGCGTCACGCACTTCGACCTGGCGAACAACTACGGTCCGCCGGCCGGTTCCGCCGAGCTCAACTTCGGCAAGCTCTTCGCGCAGGACTTCGCCCCGTACCGCGACGAGCTGATCATCTCGACCAAGGCCGGCTACCTCATGCACCCCGGCCCGTACGGCGAGTGGGGCAGCCGCAAGTACCTGCTGTCGTCGCTGGACGCCTCGCTGTCCCGCATGGGCCTGGACTACGTCGACGTCTTCTACTCCCACCGCTTCGACCCGGACACCCCGCTGGAGGAGACGATGGGCGCGCTCGCGTCCGCCGTCCAGCAGGGCAAGGCGCTCTACGTCGGCGTGTCGTCCTACAACAGCGAGCAGACCGCCGAAGCGGCGCGCCTGCTGCGGGAGATGGGCGTCCCCGCCCTCATCCACCAGCCGTCGTACTCGATGATCAACCGCTGGACGGAGGACGAGGGCCTCCTCGACACGCTGGAGGCGGCCGGCATGGGCTGCATCTCCTTCGTGCCGCTCGCCCAGGGCCTGCTCACCAACAAGTACCTGAAGGGCATCCCGGAGGGTTCGCGCGCCACCCAGGGCAAGTCCCTCGACCCGAACCTCCTGAGCGACGAGGTCGTACGCCGCCTCAACGGCCTGAACGACATCGCGGCGGGCCGCGGCCAGTCCCTGGCCCAGCTCGCCCTGAACTGGGTGCTCCGCGACGAGCGCATGACCTCGGCGCTGATCGGCGCGTCCAGCGTCAAGCAGCTCGAGGAGAACGTGGCGGCGCTGGCCGGGCCGAAGCTCACCGACGAGGAGCTGACGGCCATCGACACCTTCGCCGTGTCGACGCCCGGCACGAACATCTGGGCCGGCCGGGGCTGAGGCGCCGGGCCGGCGGCTTGTGCCCGGACCCGTTCCCGAGTCCGGGCACAAAAAATCGGGCCGGTCCGTGGGGGGGAGACGGACCGGCCCGAGGGGGGGTTTCCACCATAACCCTTCGTAAGTGATCCCGGGTGCATCGGCGTGCCACAACTACTCTCCGAGACCGCGCGACGACTGCGCGACCCCGTATCCACCGCGGAATCCCGGGTTCTGGGGCGCTTTCCGGCCGAGCGTGGCGACACTCCGAGGAGTGACCCCCACATGGCTCATGCGCTTGACGCGTCGGGGGTCCCCGGCGCTAACAGCGGGCGCCGGGCGCGCGGGCCGTCGTGCGCGGGGCGCGGACCGTCGAGCGCGAGGCCGGACGGTGACCGGCGGCGCCGTGCGGCCCCCTCCACCGCACGGCACCACACGCGCAGCTTTGCTCACGCGAATTACCGTTGGTCTGAACTTACAAGACGCCAAGGGGAGGATCGAGCCAGTATTGATAACGATGCGGAATCACGGCTTCGATTTTGAGGCTTACGGGGTGGGGTGGGTGGGGTGTGATATCGGCGCCGTATGCCAGGACTACGGCTATTTGCCCGGATCACCCGCCAAGCGGCCTGCTGGGGTTGGCGCCGCCTTTGCGCAGGTCGAAGAGGTGGCGGGTGCTGTGGGCGACGAAGGGCCCCTGCTCCTGGATCTGTTCGTGCAGCTCGCGCAGGCGCGGCCGGTACTTCTCCACGCTGAAGTCCGGGACCATCCACACGACCTTGCGCAGGAAGTGCACGACCGCGCCGACGTCGAAGAACTCGATCCGCAGCCGCTCGGCCCGCAGGTCAACGACCTGGAGCCCCGCGGCCTCGGCCTCGGCGCGCTCCAGATCGGGGTGGCGCCCGTTCCGCACCTCCTCCGGCTGCCGCCCGAGGAAGAACTCGACCACCTCGAAGACGCTGGCGGGCCCGACGTGCTGCGCGAAGTACGTGCCGCCGGGGCGCAGCACACGGGAGATCTCGGCGAAGTGGGCCTTCACCGGATGCCGGCTGGTGACCAGGTCGAAGGCGCCGTCCGCGAAGGGCAGCGGCGCGTCCTCCGGTGACGCGACGACCGCGACGCCCCGCGGGTGCAGCAGCGCGGTGGCCTTGGCGACGTTCTCGGGCCAGCCCTCCGTGGCGACCATGAGCGGCGGCAGGGTGGCGGCCGACGCGACCACCTCACCGCCGCCGGTCTGAATGTCGAGCGCGGCCGAAGCCCCGGCGAGCCGCCGCGCCATCGCCTCGGCGTACCGCCACGAGGGCCGCGCCTCGGTGGCCCGCCCCTCGAACCAGGAGAAGTCCCACCCTGCGGTGGGAACGGCTTCCCCTTCCGCGACGAGCTCGTCGAAGCTGCGGGGGGTGGGGGCGGGGTTGGGGCCGGGGCCGGGCTTGGCCTGGGGCTTGGGGTTGGCCTGGGGCCTGGGGTTGGCCTGGGGCCTGGGGTTGGCCTGGGGCCTGGGGTCAGCCGTACGGCCGGTGGGGTCGGAGGGCTCGGGGCTCATGGGGCAATCCTGGCATTGCGGCTGCCTCGCTACATCTGGGTTTCCGTGCGGTGCCGGCTTCTCGGTGCCGGCTTCTCGATGCCGACCTCTCGATGCCGACCTCTCGATGCCGGCTTCTGGACGCCGCCTCCTCGACGCCGACTTCTCGGTGTCCGCCCTTGACGCGCGACGCCCGGCCGTCAGACTCCCCCCATGTGACAGTGACCCGGCACACCATGACGGACGAACAGCGGAAATCGGTCGCGCTCGCCTACCTCAAGGCCTTCGACCGGGGCGGCAAGAGCGCCGACGGCACGCCCCTCCTCGATCTCTTCGCGGACGATGCCCAGGTCTACTTCCCCAAGTGGGGCCTGGCCGACGGCAAGGCACAGATCGCCCGCATGTTCGGCGACGTGGGCGGCCCCATCCGCTCCATCACGCACGACTACGCCGGCTTCAACTGGATCTTCTCCGGCGCCGACACGGTGGTCTGCGAGGGCACCAGCCACGGGGAACACCGGGACGGGCCGTGGCGGGCCGGGGCACCCGAGTGGGGCGGCGGCCGCTTCTGCGACGTCTTCGAGATCCGGGACTGGCTGATCCACCGGTGCTTCATCTACTTGGACCCGGATTACGGGGGCGGGGACGCGGACCGGTATCCCTGGCTCAGCCGCTGACCCCGCCCTCCGTACCGAAGTCCCCCGCGGGCCCGCTGCCGGCGTCCGTGCCGGCGCTGGTCCCCTTACCGGTCGCTCCGCGCGGGAACGAGACCTCCACCCGGCGGTTCTTCTTGCGGCCCTCCTCGGAGCCGTTGTCCGCGATGGGGTAGTCCTCGCTGTAGCCGCGGACGGAGAAGGTGACCTGGGGGCCCAGGTGGCTCGCGAGTTCGTCGTGGACCGCTTCCGCGCGCCGGCGCGAGAGCGTCTTGCCGTGGCTGTACGAGCCGAGGTTGTCCGTGAACCCGAAGACGCGCACGTCAGTGGCCTTCTGCGTCTTGGCCTCCGTCGCGATCGCCTTGATACGGGCGGTCGCATCCGGGTTCAGCTTCGAGCTGTCCTTGGGGAACAGCACCTCCGCCTGGAGCGCGAACTTCACGTCCGTGTTGGTGTCCTCGCGCCGCTCGTCGCCTCCGAGGTCCTCGACGACCGACTTGATGTCCAGCACCTTGGCGGGCGCGAGGGTCGCCCCGTCGGCGAGCTTGAGGCCGGGGCTGTTGGAGTCCACTTCGGGGGGCGGGGAGCTGGTGGTACTGCCCGGGGGCGCGCTGGGGTCCCCTTCGTCCGCCCGGACGGGCCCGGACCCAAGCGTGAACACCAGAGCAGCGGCGAGGGCGAGGGTCCCTGCGGTCCCTGCGGTGCTTGTGGTGCGGGTGAGGGGGTGACGGCTCATGGGTCCACTCACCCCTCGGAGATCTCTATGGGGGCGGGTGGCATGGCCCCCACCTGGAAATTGACCTTGGTGGTTCCTTCCGGCGGTGCCGGGAATTGCGCGTACCAGTCAGCCGTCTGGCTTGGCTTGACGCCTCCGGTGAACTTGGTGCACAAGCACCGTCCCTCGGTGTCCCGGAGCACGAGGTACTTCTTCTTCCCCTCGTTGTCGACCAGGTTCGCACCTGCCACGGAGGAGCCGTTCTTGTTCAGCTCCCGCTCCTCGCCACGCCAGTTGGCAGCGGCCCAGAATTTCCCGCCGTTGTTGGTCACCTTGCCGGACACCGTCACGAATCCGCCTTGGTCGCGAACGGCCGATGTGACGGTGAGCGTAATGCTTTCCTCACCCTTCACCTCGGCCAGGACCTTGTCCTGAGCCGGAGGCCGGCTGCTTCTGTCCTTGTCGTCGTCTTCACCCTGCCCGGCGGACGCAGTGGGCGATGACTTCTTGCCGGGCTTCTCTTCCTTCCCGTCTCCACCGCCGCAACCGGCGACCGTGAAGACCAGCCCAGTCGTGATCGCCACCGCGGTCATTGCCCTGTGGGCCGTCATGGTGCGCCGAATGTTCATGGCTACGGCTTCCCTCTCTCGTCGATCGCTTGTCAGTCGGCCAGGTGGACAGAGAAGAGAACGGATGCTTCCGGAAGATCGTCCAGCTCGAAGTCATCCGGGTCGATCTCGATGGGCGCTTCGCCGTCGCACGTGAATTCCACGGCCTCCTCCGGGTCTGCCGACGGGCCGACGTCACATCGCGGCTTGATGACAGCAGTGGCATCAGCTTTGGCGTGCTGGGTTTCCGTGCCGGGAATGATTGAGTCACCCACCGTGTAATTGGTGACGACCGAGGCCCGAAAGCCGGGGTACCCGTTCACTTCGGTCGCCACGACAGTGGCCTTCGCGTCGTTGAGCGCGGCGAGCGACTGACCCGCCTCCTGTGCACCCGCACCGGTCAGTCCATCTCCCGCGAGCCAGTCGAGCCATTCCCCGCCTTCGCCGATGGACAGGCCAAGGCCATCGACCAGCTCCTCCCTGGCTTCCTGCGCGGCGGCCAGGGCGGCCGCATCCGCAGCGGACTGCGCGCCGTTGCGCGCCGAGGCCGCTTGAGCGAAAGCGAAGAAGGCGAACGCAACAAAGAGCAGAATCCCCGTCATCCAGATGTAGATAGGGAGAGTCTGCCCTCGGTCGTTTCGGGGAAGTACCCGCCTCAGCCGCCGACCACGTCCGATACGGCGTCCTGGATCGCTCCGGAGATCTGGCCGTCGAGCCCGAGACCGTCGATGAGGACAAAGATCCCCGCAATAAGAATCATCAACCCCGCATACTCCACAAACCCCGCCCCCGCATCCCGCTCCCGCCCGCGGATGCGACCCGCGATCGTCAACGTCCAGTTCACCCAGACTTCGAGCACGCGTTCCTTCAGCACGACGGCCCCTTCTCTCCCACCAGATTCCGCGACCCCCGCGACCACCGTCGGCGTCGCCATGGGCAACGTACGCGACAACACGTGGCTCGGCAGCAACTCTGCGCAACCGGTGGGCTTTCGTGCGCCCCGGCCCCGCAAGTTGGCGGATTCTCTTCCCCCTCGGTGAGATCACCATGCACGAAGTCCCCTCCCGCGTACCGCGACCGCGAACTCAGGACCGACTGTCCCACATCGAGTTGCACCCGCGAAGGGTTTTCGCGAAGTCGATGTCGGCGTCGATGTTGGCATGGCCGTCAACGTCTTTGGCATGGCGATCAACGTCCCAGAATGGAGCCGAAGTCGGAGCCCGAGCCCAGGAACATGCCCGACGCGATGAGGATCATTGTGGCGGGGAGCATGAAGACCAGCGTCACCATCGTCGCCTTGGGAATGGTCTTGGCCGCCCGGCGGCGGGAATTCTGGGCGTCGGTGCGGCGCATGTCCGTGGCGATCTGGATGAGCGTGTCCGCGATCGGCGAGCCCAGTTCCTCGCCCTGCTGAAGGGCGGAGACGAACTGGGCGACCTGCTCGGAGGCGTTGCGTCGGCGCAGCGCGTCGAAGGCCTGGCGGCGGCTGACGCCCATGTCCATCTGGCGCAGGGTGATGCGGAGTTCGTCCGCCCACGGCCCCTCGTACCGCTCGGCCACCCTGTCCAGCGCCTGGCGGAAGCCGAGTCCCGCCGAGACCACCACCGCGAGGACGTCGAGGAAGTCCGGCAGGGTGCGGTCGATGACCTCGCGGCGTTCGCGGATGGCCTGCCAGATCAGCCCGTCCGCGGCCGTGGCGCCGAAGGCGAAGGTCAGGAGGGCGAAGAGCGGGGAGCCGTTGGTGAGGAAGATCAGGCCGAGGAGGGCCCCGAAGACTCCGTAGACCGCGCGGCGCGCCGCGTAGCGGTCGATCGTGAGGCCGCCGGGGTTGCCCGCCATGTCGATGCGCCGGCGCTTGGCGTCGACCCGCTTCGGTCCCATCATGCGCAGCACCAGCGGGGCGAAGCGCATCCCCAGGCGGTCCACCGCCGAGCCCGCCGCCGAGACGCGGGTCGCGCCGACCTCCAGGGCCACGGCGAGGTCGGAGGGCAGCTTCGCGTCCGCGCGGTACATGCGGATGCCCTGGCAGACGCCCACCACGGCCAGGCCCATCACCACCGCCAGAGCCAACGCCATCAACGTAACTCCTTCGCCAAGCTGTTCTCGGCCACCGGGTCGGGCACGAGGTCAGTAACGGGAACAGTCATGGGATCAGACCTCGATCTTGCCGAGGCGTCTGATCATGAAGAAGCCGATTCCATAGAGGCCCAGTGAGACCAGGATCAGCGTCTGGCCCATCGGCGAGCCGGTCACCCGCTCCAGCGCGCCCTCGTTCGACGAGTTGATGAGGAGGAGGGAGCCCAGTCCGAGCAGCGGGACCGTGAACGCCGTCGCGTGGACCTCCGACAGCATCGTGCGGACCTCGCGCCGCGTCTCCTTCCTGTCCTCCAGGGTCTGCGTGAGGTTGCGCAGGGAGTTGACCACCGTGCCGCCCGCCTTGTTGGACAGGACGAGCGTCGTGACCAGGACGATCAGCTCGCGGGAGGGGAGGCGTCGCGCCAGTTCGCCCAGGGTGTCGTCGATCGAGCGGCCCAGCGTGAGCTGGTCGGCCACGTGCGAGAGCTCCTCGCCCGCCGGGGCCTCCAGTTCCTCGGCCGCCATGGCCAGGGAGGTGCGCAGGGCGAGTCCCGCCGCCGTGGCGTTGGCGAGGATGCGGGCCACGTCGGGGAGCTGGTTGATGAACGCCTCGATGCGTTTCTGCCGCTGCCAGTTGAGGAACGCGACCGCGCTCCAGACCGCGACGGCGCCCGCGATCGGCCCGAAGAAGGGGGCGAGCGTCGCGGCGGCCATCGCCCAGAACGCGACGACGACCGCCATCACGTACGTGAAGAACTCCCCCGCCGTCAGGTCGAGGCCCGTCGAGGAGAGCCGCAGGTGGATCGCGCGGCCGAGGCGGGTGCGGCGCAGTCTGCGGTCGACGGCGGCGAAGCGGCGGGGGCGGCCCGGCGGCCCGCCGTCCCCGCTGCCGGGGCCGAGCGCGAGGCGGTCCACCAGGGCCTCGCGCTGGGCGCGCCCCGATGCGTATGTGTGCACCCCGGCGACGGCGAGCGTGCCGGTGAGCAGCGTGGCGCCGAGCGCGAGCAGCGCGGGTTCGTTCATCGGGCCCCGCCTCGCGGACGGTGCGACCCGGGGCGCGGCCGACCGGCGGTCATCCGATCGCCTCCCTCGTGTTCATCACGTCGACGGCGTCGGCCACGCCGAACGCCGGTGGCACCGGCTCGCCGGCCCCGTACAACCTGTCGGCGACCTCGCGCGGCAGCGGCAGGTGCTCGAAGTAGCCGTGCACGACGCGGTCGGGCCCGATCGGGCGGGGCACGAAGCGGGTGACGGGGACGATGCGGAACTGCTGGCGGCCGTGCGAGACGAGCAGCACGATCTCGGAGATCTTGCGGGAGCCGTCGCTGCGGCGCGCGAGCTGGATGACGACGTCCACCGCCGAGTTGATCTGGTCCTTCAGCGCCTCGAAGGGGATCTGCACCTCCGACATGGAGCCGAGGGTCTGCATGCGCATCAGGGCGTCCTCGGCCGTGTTCGCGTGGACGGTGGCGAGGGAGCCGTCGTGGCCGGTGGACATCGCCTGGAGCATGTCGAGGGTCTCGCCGCCGCGGACCTCGCCGACGATGATGCGGTCGGGGCGCATGCGGAGGCTGTTCCGTACGAGGTCGCGGATGGTGATCTGGCCCTTGCCCTCGACGTTCGCCGGGCGGGATTCGAGGCGGATCACGTGGTCCTGCTGGAGCTGGAGCTCCGCGGAGTCCTCGATGGTGATGATGCGTTCGTGGGCCGGGATCAGACCGGAGAGGGCGTTGAGGAGCGTGGTCTTGCCGGTGCCCGTGCCGCCGCTCACGATGAGGTTGAAGCGGGCGCGCACGAACGCGGCCAGCAGCATCAGCATGTGCTCGTCGAGCGAGCCGAGGCCGATCAGCTCGGGCAGCGTGTAGGCGCGCGGGAAGCGGCGGATGGTGAGGGTGGCCCCGGTGAGGGTCAGCGGCGGGATGATGACGTTGACGCGCTCGCCGGTGGGCAGGCGGGCGTCGACCATGGGGTTCGACTCGTCGACGCGGCGGTTGACCGTGGAGACGATGCGCTCGATCGTCTGCATGAGCTGGTCGTTCGAGGCGAAGCGGAGCGGGAGCTGCTCGACGCGGCCGTTGCGCTCGACGAAGACGGAGTCGGGACCGTTGACCATGATCTCCGTGATGGACGCGTCGGCGAGGAGCGGTTCGAGTACGCCGAGGCCGAGGGCCTCGTCGACGACGCGGCGGATGAGCTGGGCGCGCTCGGAGGTGGAGAGCACGGGGCCCTCGCGGCTGATGATGTGGCCGAGTACGCGCTCCAGGCGGACGCGGCGGTCCGCGGCCGTGAGCGAGGACATCTCGGCGAGGTCGATCTCCTCCAGGAGCTTGGAGCGGTAGACCGCGACGAGACCGTCGTCACGGCTCGGCTCGGTCTGGCGGGTGGGGGCCACGCGGTCGCGCAGGCTCATGTCGTCCTTCAACCTCCCATGCGGTACGGGTCTCGCTCCCATGCGGTACGGGTCCTCGGCAGGTCTTCTGTCATCTGCGGTACGGCCCTCAGCCCCCCGTGTCCTCGTCGTTCGGCATCGTGGCCTCCTTGGTGACGCTCCAGTCGCTGTCCACGAAGGGCAGCAGCGTCGGGACCCGCACCTCCACCGTGGCCGTCGTGGTGTCGCCGCCCTGGCTGACGCCGACGGAGGATTCGAGGCCGCTGTCCATGGCCGCCGCCCCCGCGGCCTCCCCGGAGTCGCCCTGCGAGGCCGCGCGGGCCGCCGCCCTGGCCCCGGAGCCCGCCTGGTTGGCGGCGTAGCCGACCAGGCCGAGCTGGATCGCCGCGAGGCCCACGAGCAGCAGGATCGGCAGGAACCCGGCGAACTCCAGCATGGAGACACCCCGGTCACCCCATCGCCGGCGACGACCACGACCACGGCGGCCACGGCCCCGGCGGCCCGCGAAGATCCCGGACGCCCTCATCCCGGACGCCCTCATCCCGTACGCCCTCACCCCGTCTCCCCCTCCTCGCCCTCCTTCGCCGCGCCCGCCTCCCCGTCGACGTGCCACCCCGTGTCGAAGCCGGGGAAGAACACCGGCACGTCCACCGACACGTGGGCCCTCCACACCGCCCCTCCGTCCGCGCAGGTGACGTCCGCGTCCTGCCAGGCGCCGGGCAGGTGCTTCTTCGCCGCCGAGGAGCAGGCCTCGTCCTCGCCCTCCCCGGCGGCCCGTGCCGCCGTGTACGCCCGCGCCGCCTCGTCCGCCGCGTTCCCGGCCAGGGAGTACGTGTAGCCGTACAGGGCGCACTGCCAGAGGATGGCCATGACCACGAGGACCAGCGGGAACATCGCGGCGAATTCGAGGGTGACCGCGCCCCGGTCGCCGGACGCGGCCTTGCGGCGCAGGGACATGGCGCTCCGCCTGCCGCCGCCCTGGGGCCGTGGCTCGACGATGCCCAGTTCGCCCGCGAGGCCCCAGAGCGCCTGCTTGACCGAGGAGCGGCTCTCCAGGTCCTGCATGCGGCCCGCGTCGACCACGGCCTGGAGCTCCTTGAAGGCGGCGGGCACGGTGGTGCGGGCCGTCCTGGTGCCGGTGACGCGCTCGATCAGGGAGGGCTGGATGTCGGTGCCCTTGCCGTGGCGGTTGACGACGGTGAGGGTCTCCTCGGCCTTGCGGACCTGAAGGCGGTCCCAGAGCCGCACCACGCGCTTGGCGGCGCGGACCGCCACCACGTCGGGGGTGACCAGGAGCAGGGCGTGGTCGGCGAGCTCCACGGCGGTGGCGCTCGCCGAGGTGACGTAGGCGCCGCAGTCGACGACCACGACGTCGTACCGGGAGCGCAGGGCGCCGAGGGTCTGGCGGGCGACCCGGTCGGTGACCTCCTCGCCCCGTTCGCCGTCGGCGGGGGCGAGGAGCAGGCCGAGGCCGGTCTCGTGGGTGTAGACGGCGTCCTGGAGGACGCGGGGCGTGATGTCGCTGATGGCGGCGAGGTCGGCGATGGAGCGCCGGAACTGCACGTCCAGATAGGAGGCGACGTCGCCGGACTGGAGGTCGAGGTCGAGGAGGGCGACCGAGCGCCCCGACGCCTGGGCCGCGAGGGCGAGCTGGACGGCGGTCACCGTCGTCCCCACGCCGCCCTTCGCGCCGCTGACGGTGACGACCGTGCCGGTGCCGGGCGGGCCAGCCGCGCCGCTCCCCCCGTACAGTTCGAGGCTCCCGCCGCCCAGGTGGCGCCGCATGCCCGTGGACCAGGCGGCGGCGGCCTGGACGCGTTCGGCGAGGGCGTCGTAGGCGAGCGGGAGGCCGACGATGCCGCGGGCGCCGGAGTCCATGGCGGCGGTGAGCAGCTCGGGGCTGGTGTCGGCGGTGACCAGGACGACGCCGACGGCGGGGAAGCGCAGGACGAGGTCCCTGATGAGGTCGAGCGCGGGGGCGGGCCCGATGCGCTCGTGGACGAGGACGACCTCCGGCAGTTCGTCGACCGACTCGGCGGCGAGCCGGGCGAGGGTGTCGAGGAGCGCGGTGGAGTCCCCGACGGCCGGGGCGGGTTCGGCGTCGGGGAGCTGTCCGGCGAGCGTGGACAGCGCGCGGGCGGCCTCGATGTCCCCGACGGCGGGGAGGATCCGGGTGGCCATACGAGCCTCCTACTTGTCCTCGTCGAGGGTGTACGTACGGTCGCGCGGCGGCACGGTGGCGTCGCCGCCCGCGCCGACCAGGGCGAGCCGGACGTGGGTCGCGAACGACTCGGCGTACGCGACGCGCTGCGCGTCCGCCGTGCCGAGGGCGAAGGTGATCGGCACGGCCTCGGACGCCCTGCGGCGCGTGCGGTCGTCCTGGTTCGGTTCGAGCGGGGTCAGCCTGCCGACGTCGAGCACCTTGGCCCCCTCCACGATGACCTTGGACTGGTCCTTCGCCCTGTCGCTCTCGCCCTTGAAGGTGGCGTAGATGTTGACCTTCGCGCCCGGTGTGATCTTGCCCGCCACGCCGGTCGCCGCGTCGATCAGGATGGCGATCTCCTGCTGCCCCGGGCCCAGTTCGGGGCGTCGGACGATCATGTCGGACTGGAGCAGCGAGCCCTTCTTGAGCTGGGTGACGGCGATCTTGCCGCGGATCTCGCGGAGGTCGGTGACGGCGTTGTCGGAGAGCCACCGCTCGGGCATCTCGACCTTCTCGAACTGCTCGGCGGTCAGCTCCCGGTAGGGCGGGATGTCGTCCTTGAGCTTGTACGCCGCGGTCTCGGGGCCCACTTTGGAGTTGACGTCACGGATCACCGAGAGCACGCCCGCGAACGCGCCGAGCGCGCACAGGACCGAGAGGACCAGCAGGATGACACCGCGGCGCTGGCGTGAGTTCATGGGCCGGACTACCTCGTTCGAGTGCGGTTGGCTACGGACGGTGAGCGTGGTGGCGCGTGTGCGGTCGTAGGTCGCGTACGGGGTACGAGGAGGGGGCGGCGGCTAGGTGGCGCCGCGTGGCAGGGCGGTCGCGCCGCCCGGCGCGAGGGTGCGCCGCGGTGGCGAGGGGCGGTCCATGACCGGCGGCAGGGGTGCCGCGCAGAACGCGCAGCGGTCGCCGATGAGTTCGAGCCCGCACCAGTGGCAGTCGTCGCGGCGGACGGACGACACCAGTTGGTAGAGGACGGAGATGTCCGGGATGGCCGCCACGAACTCGACGACCTTGCCGGTGGCCCACCAGCGCGCGGACTCGGCGGGCGGGCGCGCCTCGGTGACCTCCTGGCAGTTCCAGGCGGGGGCCAGGGTCTCGGTGACCCAGCCGGGTGCCAGTTGTCCCGGGGCGTACAGCATCCTCGTACCGAATCCGGGTCCCGGCAGGGTCGCCGCCCCACCGTCGCCCGAGATCTTGACCAGCTCGGGCCGCGGCGTGGCGAGGACGGCGAACCGCGCGCCCGGCAGCCAGGACTTGGCGTGCGACTGGAGGGTGACGGGGACGCGGTCCAGCTTGGCGACCGAGCCGAGCAGGGCGCCCGCGTAGATGTAGTGCGAGAGGAGGCGGGCCGCGGAGGCGAGGACGCCCGGGCTGAAGTCGCAGATCGAGAGCTGGCGGAGCTGGAGCGCGAGCACGGCGAGGCCGAGCGGCGGCAGGTCCGAGCGGACGACGGCGATGCGGTCGCTCTCCAGGACCGAACGGATCGCGTGCAGCCGGTGGGCGACGGCCGGGGGCGCGGAGGCGGGGCACAGGATGACGACGTAGCCGTGGTGCTCGATGAGCGTGTCCATCTCGGTGAGCGCCTGGTCCAGCGAGTACGTCCGCGGGGACTGCACGGCGGACTGGAGGACGGCCGCCGAGGGGGTGTGCCGGTCGGGCGAGGGCAGCACCGAGTCGGGGCCGGTGACGGCTATGGCGGTCGGCAACGCGTACACCCCCGGTCCTCGTGCACTCCTGCCTCAGCACCATATCCACGTCATGGTCGACTCGACACCCAACTTCCCACTGTTCATGTGGAGGTGGGGGATTCCGGTGGGGCTACCGGTGGGATCGGTGTGAGGCCTTGACATCCCTTATTGGTCTGGACCAGCTTGTACGTCCAGCACCCCCCACCTCGTTTTCCTCTCCCCCCACGGAGGCAGCAGTGGTTCGCACACGCAGCAGGACGGGGGCCGCCGTCGGCGGCTTCTCGGCCCTGGCTCTGGCTCTCACCGGCCTCTTCACGAGCGGCGTCGGCACGGCCGGCGCGCAGCCCGCCGACACCGCGACCCGCGCCGAGACCGCGACCCGCACCGAAACCTCGGCCCGCGCCGTCCCGGCGCACGCGGTGACCGGTTACTGGCAGAACTTCGACAACGGCGCCCAGGTGCAGAAGCTGAGCGACGTGCCCGACGACTACGACATCGTCGCCGTCGCCTTCGCGGACGCCACGGCCACGCCCGGCCAGGTGACGTTCGACCTCGACTCGGCGGGCCTCGGCGGCTACACCGTCGACCAGTTCAAGGCCGACATCAAGGCCAAGCAGGCGGCGGGCAAGTCCGTGATCATCTCGGTCGGCGGCGAGAAGGGCGCGGTGGCGGTCAACGACGCGGCGTCCGCGAACGCGTTCGCCGAGTCCGTGCACGAGCTCATGCGGGAGTACGGCTTCGACGGCGTCGACATCGACCTGGAGAACGGCCTCGACTCGACGTACATGACGCAGGCGCTGAAGTCGCTGGCCGGCGAGGCTGGGCCGGGCCTCGTCCTCACGATGGCCCCGCAGACCATCGACATGCAGTCGCCGCAGAACGAGTATTTCAAGACAGCGCTCGCCGTGAAGGACATCCTCACGGTCGTCAACATGCAGTACTACAACAGCGGCTCGATGCTGGGCTGCGACGGCAAGGTCTACAGCCAGGGCACGGTCGACTTCCTCACCGGCCTGGCCTGCATCCAGCTGGAGAACGGCCTCGACGCCTCGCAGGTCGGCATAGGCGTCCCCGCCTCCCCCCGCGCGGCCGGCGGCGGATACGTCTCGCCGGACGTGGTGAACGACGCCCTGGACTGCCTGGCCGAGGGGACCGGCTGCGGCACCTTCAAGCCATCCAGGACCTACCCGGGCATCCGGGGCGCGATGGCCTGGTCCACCAACTGGGACGCCACGGCGGGCAACGCCTGGTCCAAGGCGGTGGGAGCGCACGTGCACGCGCTTCCGTAGCCCGTCCCCCTGCTTGAGGACGGCGGCGGCACCGCTCCCCCGGTGACGCCGCCGTTCTCGGGTGCTCGGGGCCGTCACCAGGGCAGGTCGCGGACCTGCTGCACACAGAGGACGAGGAAGAGCAGCCCGGCGCCCGCCAGCATGACGTTGCTCAGCATTCCGTTGCGCCACTCCTTGGGCGTACGGGAGGAGTTGAGCAGCCAGAGCAGGGTGAGGGCCAGGAACGGCATGAAGAAGGCGCCGAGTACGCCGTACGCGACCACGAGGCCGAACGGCTGGTCCAGGAAGAGCAGCCCGATCGGCGGGAAGGTCAGCCACAGCAGGTAGGCGCGGAACGGCAGCGACTTCTCCCGCTTGCCCGCGGCGACCTCCGCGACCATGCCGTCGGCGCTCTGCTCGGCACGGGAGGTTCCGCGCTCGCGCCGCAACCGCTCGACGAAGTCGGCGAACATCAGGCTCACCCCGTGCCACACGCCCATCAGCGCGCCGAACGACGTGGCGAAGAAGCCGATCAGGAACAGCTTGGCGGTGACGGCACCGAACTTGTCCTCCAGCACGTTACCGAGGTCGATGAGGCCCCGGTCGCCGGAGGTGAGGGCGATGTTCGTGGAGTGCAGGAGCTCGGCGCCGATGATCATCATGGCGACGACGAAGATGCCGGTGGTGACGTACGCGACGCGGTTGTCGAGCCGCATCACCCTGACCCAGCTGATGTCGGTCCAGCCCTTGGAGTTCACCCAGTACCCGTACGCGGCCATGGTGATGGTGCCGCCGACGCCGCCGATCAGGCCGAGCGTGTAGAGCAGCGAGCCGTCCGGCAGGACGGGTGCGAGGCCCGCGAAGGCGTTGCCGAGGTCGGGGGCGACGCGGATGGCCACGTAGACGACGATGAGGAACTTCATGCCGATGACGACCGTCATGACCTTCTCGAAGACGGCGTACCGGTTGAACCAGACGAAGGCGAGCCCGAGCAGTCCGCAGAGGATGGCCCAGGCCTTGAGGCTGGGCCCGTCCGGGAAGAGCGCGACGAGCGGCAGCGCGCTGGAGGACATGGCGGTGGCGCCGTACACGAACCCCCACACGACGACGTAGATCGCGAAGTAGTACGTGGTCCACTTCCCGAGGCTGCGCCAGCCCTCGAAGAGGGTGCGCCCGGTGGCCAGGTGCCAGCGCCCCGTGGCCTCGGCCAGGGAGATCTTCACGAGGCATCCGATGATCGCCGCCCACAGCAGCGTGTAGCCGAACTTGCTGCCCGCGATGAGCGTCGCGACGAGGTCGCCCGCGCCGACCCCGGTCGCCGCGACGACGATGCCGGGTCCGACGTACCTCCAGCTCGCCTTGCGAAGCGGCTTCGCTTCCCCGGCGGCGGTGCCACTGCCTGTCGTTTCAGCCATGCCGATCAAGAAAGCGCATCGGGGGGCGCGGCACAAGAGGTTGGCCAAAGACAGCGTTGACCAGTGCATGCCACGCATCGACGATGGGCCCGCGCACCCGCACGCATCCGCAGTCGCTCGGTCCGCACGCACCCCGTGGCCGCGCACCCCGCTCGTCGCAGTGAACAACCCCCACCCCCAGGAGAATTCATGCGACTCCGTACACGCTTGAACGGCAGAAGATCCGCGGCCCTCGCGGCCGTGCTGGCACTCGCCCTGGCGGCGCCCCTGACCGCCAACGCCTCGCCGGACGGCTCCGACGGAACCCCGTCGAGGAGCGCGGCCGCGGCGGCCGACGAGGAAACGCGCCAGTACGAGGTCCCGCTGGCCGACGACCGCGCCGCCCGTACCGCGCTCGCTCGGACCGGCGTCGCGATCGACGAGGTCGACGCCCGCGCGGTGGTCGTCTCGGCGGACGCCGCGGAGGCGGCCTCGCTCCGGAAGGCGGGCTACGAACTCAGAGCCCTGCCCGGTCCCCCGAAACGTACGAACGGCATGGCGGTGGAGCCCAAGGACTTCCCGCCGGCCGACGCCCGCTACCACAACTACGCCGAGATGACGGCGGAGATCGACCAGCGGATCGCGGCGCATCCGACCCTGATGAGCAAGAAGGTCATCGGCAAGTCCTACTCGGGCCGGGACATCGTCGCCATCAAGATCAGCGACAACGTGGGCACGGACGAGGCCGAGCCGGAGGTCCTCTTCACCCACCACCAGCACGCGCGCGAGCACCTCACCGTGGAGATGGCGCTGTACCTGCTGCGCGAGCTGGGCGACGACTACGGCACGGACGCGCGCATCAAGAAGATGGTCGACTCCCGGGAGATCTGGATCGTGCCGGACCTGAACCCGGACGGGGGCGAGTACGACATCGCGAGCGGCTCGTACCGCAGTTGGCGCAAGAACCGCCAGCCCAACAGCGGCTCGTCGAACGTCGGCACGGACCTGAACCGCAACTGGGCCTACCGGTGGGGCTGCTGCGGCGGCTCGTCCGGCTCCACGGGCTCGGACACCTACCGTGGCCGGGCCGGCGAGTCGGCGCCCGAGGTGAAGGTGGTCGCGGACTTCGTCCGCAGCCGCGTGGTCGGGGGCAAGCAGCAGCTCAGGGCCTCCATCGACTTCCACACGTACAGCGAACTGGTCCTGTGGCCGTACGGCTACACATACGCCGACACGGGCCCCGGCCTCACCCAGGACGACCGTGACGCGCACGCGGCGATCGGCCGGAAGATGGCCGCGAGCAACGGCTACACGCCGCAGCAGTCCAGCGACCTCTACATCACCGACGGGTCGATCAACGACTGGCTCTGGGGCAGTCAGAAGATCTTCAGCTACACCTTCGAGATGTACCCGTCATCCGCCGGGGGCGGCGGCTTCTACCCTCCGGACGAGGTGATCGAGCGGGAGACGTCCCGCAACCGTGACGCGGTCCTCCAGCTCCTGGAGAACGCGGACTGCATGTACCGCTCGATCGGCAAGGAAGCGCAGTACTGCACCACGGGCTGACGACACGTCGGCCCGCCTCGGCCCGGGGTGCGATGTGACCCCGGGTCTCCTGCACTGCCCTTCCCTCGGTGCCGCTAGCACCGCCCGGCGACGGGCTTCGCAGCCGGTGGTCAGACGTGGGGGCCGAGCGGTGGCGCGGCGGCGTTGCCGGGGCGCTTCGCGGGAGCGGCCGCGTGGCACGCTTCCGGGTCGTCGCCTCCGGTCGGCGCCGTAGCCGCGATGACGGTGTCCAGCGTGTCCCGCGCGGCCAGCAGGGCGGCCACCGCCTCGTCGATGCGTTCACGTTCCCGGTTCAGGTCGGGCAGCATGCCGGAACAGGCGGGCGCCAGAGTGCGCCCGTCGGCGACCATGCAGGGCATCAGTTCGGCGATCGTGGCGGTGTTGAGACCGGCGCCCAGCAGCATGCGGATGCCCCGGACGGTGGCTATGTCCTCTTCCGCGAACTCGCGATACCCGCTGGGCCGCCGCGAGGGCCTGAGCAGCCCCTGCTCCTCGTAATAGCGCAGCAGGCGTTGGCTGACCCCGGTCCGCCGGGAGAACTCCCCCATGCGCATGTGACGACCACCACATTCAGTTGACTCTCACACCGATGTGAGACAGCAGTCTATTCCGCATGACGAACCAGCCGTCAACTGGCCCGCAGCACACGCCCGTTACCGTCATCGGCCTCGGCCCCATGGGTCTCGCCCTCGCCAAGACGCTCCTGGAACACGGCCACCCCACGACCGTCTGGAACCGCACCCCGCAGAGAGCCGACGGACTTGTCGCCGAGGGCGCCCACCACGCGGGGACCGTCGCCGAAGCGGTATCCGCGAGCCCTGTCACGATCGTGTGCCTCAAGGACTACGAGACCCTGTACGCGGTCGTCGAACCCGCCGGCGACGCCTTGAAGGGCCGCGTACTGGTCAACCTCAACTCCGGTACGCCGAAAGAGGCGCACGCCGCGGCCGGTTGGGCGGCCGGGCAAGGCATCGACTATCTGGACGGCGCGATCATGGTGCCGCCGCCGCTCGTCGGACACCCCGAGTCCGTCTTCCTCTACAGCGGTTCACCGGACGTCTTCGACGAGCACCGGGCGACGCTGGAGAGCATGGGCGGCCCTCGGTACCTCGGCGCCGACCCCAGCCTGGCGGTGCTGTACAACGCGGCACTGCTCGGCATGATGTACGCGACCATGAACGGCTTTCTGCACGCCACCGCGCTGGTCGGATCGGCGAACGTATCGGCGGTCACGTTCGCCGATCTCGCACTCAACTGGTTCATGCCCTCGGTGGTGGACTCCACCCTCACCGAGCAGGCTCCCGACCTGGACAGAGGCAACTACCCCGGCGACGTGGGCACCATGGAGATGAACCTCAACGCGCTGGAGCACATCACCCGTACCTGCGTGGAGCAGGGCGTTCACTCCGACCAGCCGCGGCTCATGCGGACGATCGCCGAGGAGGCGATCGCCGAGGGGTACAGCGGCAAGAACTACCTGGCCGTGTTCGAAGTCTTCAAGAAGGCGGCACAGGCTTCGTGACGACCGACCTCGTTCCTCGCCGTCAGGCCTGGCGGGCACAGGACGTGAGGCGATCGGCGAGCGCGATGACGAGGTCGCGCAGTTCATCGGGGCGCTCGATGACGAACGGCCGGTCGAGTGAGGCGAGGACCCGCGGCAACCAGTCGAGCCGCTGCGCCCGTAGCTCGACGCGCCGCCAGTGCTCGGCCGCGGGGTCCTGGCCGGCCGCGGGCTCGTGCTCGTACTCGTGCTCGTGCTCGTACTCCTTCAGGCTCGCGATGCCTGCGGGGAGGTGCGCGCGGATCTGCTCGACCGTCCCGTGGATCCGCAAGGTCACCTCGTGCCGGTACTCGGCCGTGGCGAACCCCGACAGCACGCGCTCTGCCGGGTCAGGACCCACGGGCGCTTCGAATGAGCCGGGCAGGGCCCTCGCGGCCGCGATGCGGTCGAGCCGGAAGGTTCGGTCCTCGCCGGCCTGGGCGTCCTCGCCCGTCACGTACCACCGGCCCGCGTGGGCGACGATCCCGTAGGCGTGCAGTGTGCGTTCGCTGCGCCGTCCTTCGCGGTCGGTGTAGCGGATCGAGACCGGCCGGCGGTGGCGCACCGCATCGGCGATGGTGAGCAGGAGCCCGGCGTCCGGGTGGTCCAACTCGCCGGGCTGATCCGTGAAGGCGAGAGCGTCCAGGAGTGTGTCGAGCCGGCGGGCGATGTGCTGGGGCAGCACCCGCCGGATCTTCGCTGACGCCGTCTCGTTCGCCGTGCGCTCCGTCGTCGTCAGCTCCGCCCGGCGGCCGGCGACCAGGCCGAGCAGCACGGCCAGCGCCTCGTCGTCGCTGAGCATGAGCGGCGGCAAGCGGTACCCGGGAGCCAGCCGGTACCCGCCGTAGCGGCCGCGCACCGACTCCACGGGCACGTCCAGGTCGGTCAACTGGCCCACATACCGCCGCACGGTGCGCCCCTCGACGCCGAGGCGGTCGGCGAGCTCGGCCACGGTCCGGGTGCCGCCCGACTGCAGCAGCTCCAGGAGCGTCAGCACGCGGCCGGTGGGTCGGGACATGTTCGCAGCCTAACCCGCATAGAGGACCGATTCTGTCCCCTATTTCTCCTAGCCTGCGACGTGCACACCCCAGCACAGCCAAGGAGATTCCCATGGACTTCGTCTCGATCCGCGTCATCACCAGCGATGTCGCACGCCTCGTCGCGTTCTACGAGCGGGCTACCGGGATACAGGCGACATGGGCCACCGAGGACTTCGCCGAACTCAAGACGTCGCGTGCGACCCTCGCGATCGCCGGCACCCGCACCGTCCCGCTGTTCGCCCCGGGCTCTGCCCGCCCGGCGGACAACCACAGCGTGATCATCGAGTTCCTCGTCGACGACGTGGACCGCGTGCACCAGAACCTGACGAACCTGACCGGCTTCATCACCGACTTCGTCACCGAGCCCACCACGATGCCCTGGGGCAACCGGTCGCTGCTGTTCCGCGACCCCGACGGCAACCTCGTCAACTTCTTCACCCCCGGCACCCCAGCGGCCAAGTGACGCAGAGGGGGCACCCGGCAGGATCGCCGGGTGCCCCCTCTCCGTACGCGTACCGCTACACGAAGAGGCTGACCACCGCTGCCACCGCGAAGCCCGCCACGGAGAGGACCGATTCCAGGACCGTCCAGGTCTTGAGCGTGTCCCGCTCCGAGATGCCGAAGTACTTCGCGACCATCCAGAAGCCGCCGTCGTTGACGTGCGAGGCGAAGATCGAGCCCGCCGATATCGCCATGATGACCAGGGCGATGAAGGCCTGGGAGTAGTCGCCCTCGGAGAGGAGGGGGGCGACGATGCCCGCCGTCGTGACGATCGCGACCGTCGCCGAGCCCTGGGCCACGCGCAGGACCAGGGACAGGAGGTACGCGAGGACGATGATCGGCAGGCCCACGTCCTGGAAGGTGTCCGAGAGGGCGCCGGCCACGCCGCTCGCCTTGAGGACCGCGCCGAAGATGCCGCCCGCGCCGACCACCAGGAGGATGTTGCCGACCGGTTTGAGGGACGAGGTCGACACCCTTTCCAGGGACTTGCGGGACCAGCCGCGCCGGATGCCAAGCAGGTAGTACGCCATCAGCAGGGCGATCGTGAGGGCCACGAAGGGGCTGCCGAAGAACTCGATCACCGAGCGGAGAGTGGAGGGGTCGAAGGCGATCGAGGAGAAGGTCGCGAGGAGGATCAGGAACAGCGGCGTTCCGATGATCGCGAAGACCGTGCCCAGCGGCACCGGCTTCTCCTGCGGGGCCACGCCTGCCGCATGCTGCTCGGCGACGACCGCGGCCTTCGCCTCCTCGGCGGCCTCGACCATGTCCTGGGGTACGGGCACGAAGATGCGCTTGCCGATCCACGCCGAGAAGACCCAGGCCGCGAGCACCGCGGGGATGCCGCAGACGATGCCCATCAGGATGACCCAGCCGAGGTCCACGTGGAGCAGACCGGCGGCGGCCACCGGGCCGGGGTGCGGGGGCAGGAAGGCGTGGGTCATCGACAGACCCGCGAGGAGGGGGAGGCAGTAGAGCAGGATCGACTTGCCGCTGCGCTTGGCGGCGGCGTACACGATCGGCGCGAGGACGAAGATGCCGACGTCGAAGAAGACCGGGACGCCGAAGATCAGGCCCGTCAGGCCCATGGCCAGCGGCGCGCGCTTCTCGCCGAAGAGGCCGAGGAGGCGGGAGGCCAGGACCTCGGCGCCGCCGGACACTTCGAGGATCGCGCCGAGCATCGTGCCGAGGCCGATGATGATCGCCACGTGGCCGAGGATGCCGCCCATGCCGGACTCGATGACCGAGACGGCGTCGGACTTCTGGACCGTGCCGAAGAGTTCGGTGACGGAGAGGCCGGCGGAGAGACCGACGACGATGGAGACGGCGAGCAGCGCCACGAAGGGCTGGAGCCTGACCTTGATGATCAGGAAGAGCAGGAGCACGATGCCGAGCGCGGCGACCGTCAGCAGGCCTGCGGTGCCGTCGATCAGGGTGAGTATGCCGCCGGTGTGCGGTGGCTCCTCGGTGGCGGCCGCGAGCACGGCGGTGTGGGACGGGGACATCTTTGACCTCGTAAGTGCATGGGGCTTTCAGAGCATGGGCAGGGGGGATCGCGGCACGGCGCCCCGACGAGAAGGGGGCGCCGTGCCGTGACGACGTACGGCTTGTGGGGGGAGATCGTGCTGGGGGTGGGTCAGCTCAGGACGGCGAGCGCGTCGATCTCGATGAGGAGGCCCTTGGGCAGCCCGACGTAGACCGTGGTGCGGGCCGAGGCCGGGGCCTTGAGGCCCTGCTCCTCGAAGTACGCGTTGTAGATCTCGTTCATCTCGGCGAAGTGGTCGACGTCCGTGAGGTAGACGCGCATCATCATCACGTCGTCCCAGGTGGCGCCGCCCTCTTCGAGGATCGCCTTGACGTTGGCGAACGTCTGGAGGGTCTGCTCGCGCAGGGTCGGGCCCGCGGGGGTGGGGGCCTTGCCCTCCTCGGCGGGGAGGAAGCCGACCTGCCCGGCGACCTGAAGGATGTTGCCCTTCTTGACGCCGTGGGAGAACTTGGCGGGCGGGGTGGTGTGGGTGGCCGGGGTGAGGGCGGTCTTCTCGGTGGTCATGTCGTGCTCAGGCTTCCTTCAGGGGTGACTTGCCGGAGTACTCCCGGCTGATGGCGTCCGCCGTGCGGCGCACCTGCGGGAGCAGTGAGAGGAGTTCCTCGGCGGTGACGACGACATTCGGCGCGGAGACCGACATGGCGGCGACGACGCGCCCGTCCGCACCGCGGATGGGGGCCCCGATGCAGTTGATGGACTCCTCGTGGCCACCGAGGTCGGTGGCCCAGCCCTGTTCGCGCACGGCGCTGAGCTCCTTGAGGAACGCGGCGGCGTTGGGCGTCGAACGGGACGTGTAGGTGGGGTAGTCGAGCTTCTCCGCGATGGCGCGGCGCTCGGCCTCGGGGAGGTCGGAGAGCAGCAGCTTCGCCACGGCGGCGACGGTGATGGCCACCGGCTTGCCGATACGGGAGTACATCCGCACCGGGTAGCGGCTCTCGACCTTGTCGATGTAGAGGACTTCCTGCTCCTCGTAGACGGCGAGGTGGACCGTGTGGCCGCACCGCTCGTTGAGGGCGAGGAGGTGGGGGTGGGCGATCTCGCGCACGTCCAGGTTCTCGACGGCTTCCTGGGCGAGGGCGAAGAGCCGCGCGCCGAGGCGGTAGCGCTGGTCGGACTGGCGGAAGACCAGGCCGTGCTCGTGGAGGGTGCGCAGGAGCCGCAGGGCCGTGGACTTGTGGACGCCGAGCCGGTCGGCGACCCGCCCCAGGTCGGCGGGGCCCTCGGCGAGCAGCGGCAGGATCGACAGCGCGCGGTCGACGGTCTGGCTCATGGCGTTCGTACCTCTTCCTCGGCCCCGGTGTCCTCCGGGACGTACGCCGTCCAGCCGGGGCCCAGACGAAGTGTCTCCCAGGCGGAGTCGTCGAGGTCCGCGAGGCGGTCGGCGTGGGCGCGGGCGGGCGGCGTGGCGAGGTCGCCGGGGACGGTGAGCGCGGCGGCGGCCATGAGGTGGCCGTGCCGGAGCCGGTGCGCGGCGGGCAGGCCGCGCAGGGTGGCGGAGAGGAATCCGGCGGCGAAGGCGTCGCCGGCGCCGACGGGGGCCACGACGTCCACGGTCAGGGCGGGCTGGAAGACGGGGTCCTCGCCGTGCCGGTAGACGGTGGCGCCCCGGCTGCCCTGTTTGACGACGAGGGTGGCGGGTTCGGGCAGGGCGGCGCGGACGGCGTCGGGGCCGCCGGTCACGCCCCAGGCCGCGGCGGCCTCGTCCTCGCCGACGAAGACCAGGTCGGCGCCGCGCGCGAGGTCGAGGAGGACTCCGGGGCCCGCCTGCGCGTCCTTCCACAGGCCGGGGCGGTGGTTGACGTCGAACGAGACCAGTGCGGCGCGGTCCGGGCGCCGGGCGCAGAGGTGGCGTACGAGGCCGAGGCAGTCGGCGGAGAGCGCGGGGGTGATGCCCGACAGGTGCAGGACGCGGCCCGAGGCGAGCGCGTCCTCGTCCACGGAGGCCGGGGACATCGCGGAGGCCGCCGAGCCCGCGCGGTAGTAGACGACCTCGTGGGCGTCGGCGTCGCGGTCGTCGGCGGTGCGGAAGTAGACGCCGGTGGGGCGGTGCGGGTCGCGGCCGACGGCGGAGGTGTCGACGCCGTAGCGGGCGATCGTCTCGACGAGGTGGTCGCCGAAGCCGTCGGCGCCGACGCGGCTGACCCAGCGGGTGGTGTGTCCGGCGGCGGCGAGCGCGCAGACGACGTTGGACTCGGCGCCGCCGATCCCGCGGTCGAAGGAGGGCACGTCGGCGAGGCGCCCGGGGCGCGCGGGCAGGAAGGTGACCATGGACTCGCCGAGCGCCACGACGTCCACCGTCGCGTGGGCGGCCGTCTCCTCGACGGGCCGTGCGGCTGTCTGTGCGGTCACGATCTTCCAGCCCCTCAACCGACTCTCCGGATCCGTTGACCCGGCGTTGGCTCGGATGTTAGACAGCAGTAAGCGACATACGCAATGACTGTTGCACATAATGCAACGCACTCCTGGAGGAGGCGCCCATGGCCGCCGACAACGCCGTCGAACGTCCTGCCGATCCGTTGGCCGCGCTCGCGGACGAGCGGGTCGACCACCGCTTCAAGGGCCTGCCGCCGGACGCCGAAGGACTGACGGTCGGGGAGCTGGCGGCCCAGCGCAGGAACCTCTTCACGGGCGGCTTCACCACGCCCGTGCTCGCCCTCTCCGCCGAGCGCCTCGAACACAACCTCGCGCTCATGGAGACGTACGCGGAGCGGCACGGCCTCGCCTTCGCGCCGCACGGCAAGACGTCGATGGCCCCGCAGCTCTTCCGGCGGCAGCTCGACCGCGGCGCCTGGGGCATCACGCTCGCGGTGCCGCACCAGGTGCGCGTGGCACGGGCGTTCGGCACCCCGCGCGTCTTCCTCGCCAACGAGCTGGTCGACGCGGCGGCGCTGCGCTGGCTCGCCGGTGAACTCGGCGCCGACCCGTCCTTCCGCTTCATCTGCTACGTCGACTCCGTGCGCGGCGTCCGGGCGATGCACGCCGCGCTCAGCGAGGCCGGGGCGACACGCCCGGTCGACGTCGTCGTCGAGCTGGCCGCGGGCGACGGGGCGCGGACCGGGGTGCGGACCGAGGCCGAGTGCTTCGAGATCGCCGACGCCGTCGCCGCGGCGGACACGCTGCGCCTCGTGGGCGTCGCCGGGTACGAGGGCGAGGTGCCGCAGGCCTCGCCGGAGACGGTCACCGCCTGGCTGCGGCGGCTCGTCGCGCTCCTCGTCGACCTCGACAAGGCGGGGCGGTTCGCGGACCTGCCGGAGGTCGTGGTCAGCGCGGGGGGCAGCGCCTGGTTCGACGCGGTGGCGTCGGTCTTCGAGGAGATCCCGGAGCTTTCCGTACCGGTGCTCAAGCTGCTCCGCTCCGGGGCGTACGTGTCCCATGACGACGGTCACTACCGCCACCTCACGCCCTTCAACCGCGTCCCGCAGGAGGGTGCGCTCGAACCGGCCTTCCGGCTGTGGGCGCAGGTGGTGTCCCGGCCCTCGCCGGAGCAGGCGTTCACCAACGCGGGGAAGCGGGACGCGGCGTACGACCTCGACATGCCCGAGGCGCAGGTCGTACGGGACGGGGGCGACGGCGTCGAGCGGGCCGCGACCGGGATCACCGTGACCGGGCTCTCCGATCAGCACGGGTGGCTGCGGACCTCTCCGGAGGCGGAGCTCTCCGTGGGCGACTGGGTGGGGATGGGGCTCTCGCATCCCTGCACGGCGTTCGACAAGTGGCAGCTGATTCCGCTGGTCGAGGGGGACGGGACGGTCACGGATTACGTCCGGACGTTCTTCTGATCTCCCCGCCTCCGCCACGCGGCGGAGGCTTCCCGCCCATTCGTTCACCCCGCATCGAGCCATACCGAAGAGGAGTCGCACCATGGATCTGGTGATCCGGGACGCGCGCGTCATAGACGGCACCGGAGGTGCCTCCTACCGCGCCGACATCGGCGTACACGAGGGCAGGATCACCGAGATCCGGAGAGAGGGCGCCGGAGAGGGGCCCCGGCTCACGGGGCTCTGCAACCTGGACGCCCAGGGCCTCGCCCTCGCGCCCGGTTTCATCGACATGCACGCCCACAGCGACCTCGCCCTGCTCCGGGACCCGGAGCACACCGCGAAGGCCGCCCAGGGCGTGACCCTGGAGGTCATCGGCCAGGACGGCCTCAGCTACGCCCCGGTCGACGACCGCACCCTCGCCCAGGTCCGCCGGGCCATCACCGGCTGGAACGGCGACGGCGGCGACATCGACTTCACGTGGCGCACGGTCGGCGGCTACCTCGACACGCTCGACGGTGCGCACGGCGGCCACGGCATCGCGGTGAACGCCGCCTACCTCATCCCGCAGGGCACCGTCCGGATGTACGCCATGGGCTGGGACGACCGCCCGGCCACACCCGCCGAGCTGGACCGCATGCGACAGCTCGTCGCCGAGGGCATGAGGGAAGGCGCCGTCGGCATGTCGTCGGGGCTCACCTACACCCCGGGCATGTACGCCGACGACTCCGAACTGACCGAGCTCTGCAAGGTCGTGGCCCGGTACAACGGCTACTACTGCCCCCACCACCGCAGTTACGGCGCCGGCGCCCTCCAGGCGTACGAGGAGATGGTGAACCTCACGAGGACCGCGCACTGCCCGCTGCACCTCGCCCACGCCACCATGAACTTCGGCGTGAACAAGGGCAAGGCCCCCGACCTGCTCGCCCTCCTGGACGACGCCCTGGCGCGAGGCGCGGACATCACGCTCGACACGTACCCCTACACCCCGGGCTGTACGACGCTCGTCGCGATGCTGCCGAGCTGGGCGAGCGAAGGCGGGCCCGACGCCATCCTCGCCCGCCTCCAGGACGACTCGACCGCCGAGAAGATCCGCCACCACATGGAGGTCATCGGCGCGGACGGCTGCCACGGCGTACCCATCGAGTGGGACACCATCGAGATCTCCGGCGTCTCCGACCCCGGGCTCGCCTCCTGCGTCGGCAAGACGGTCAAGGAGTCCGCCGACCTGCGCGGCGAGGCCCCCTGGGTGACCGCCCGCCGTCTCCTCGTCGAGGACAAGCTGGGCTCGACGATCCTCCAGCACGTCGGCCACGAGGAGAACGTCCAGGCGATCATGCGCCACCCGGTGCACACCGGCGGCAGCGACGGCATTCTGCAAGGTTTCAAGCCGCACCCGCGGGCGTACGGGACGTTCCCGCAGTACCTCGGGCGCTACGCGCGCGAGCTCGGCGTGATGTCCCTGGAGGAGACCGTCGCGCACCTCACCTCGCGCCCGGCCGCCCGGCTGCGGCTCGCCGACCGGGGCGTGGTCCGCGAGGGCTACCGCGCCGACCTGGTCCTCTTCGATCCGGAGACGGTCGCCGCGGGCTCGACCTTCGAGGCGCCCCGCACGCTTCCCACCGGCATTCCGCACGTCCTGATCGACGGCAGGTTCGTGATGCGGGACGGCCTGCGCACGGACGTCCTCGCGGGACGCGCCGTACGCAGGACGCCGTAAGGGCCTGGGCTCTCAGGACCTGGGTTTTCAGGACCTGGGTTTCAGGACCGCCGCGCTCTAGACGACGGTCGTCGGCCACGTCTCCGCGACCGGCGCGGGGGCGGCGGGCGCCGGGGCGGCGCTACAGGTGAAGCCCAGGCCGGTGAGGGCCCGGACGACCTCGCCCGCGGAGAAGTCACGGCGGTCCTGCCGCGTGATCAGCTCCCCCACCTGCTTCACGGGGTACTGGCGGCGGCCGATGAGCACGGACTCGGCCGTGATGGCCTCGGGCTTGACGCCCTTCATGGCCTGCTCGACGTCGCTCTTGAAGAAGTCGAAGGGGAAACGGGCGATGACACAGCGCATGGTGCCTCACAGAGGTCGGGAGGGACGGGCGGCGGCCGGCTGGCCGGTACGGACGGGGCTCTTCGGCGTCAGGCGGCCTTGCCGTGCGAGGTCCCACCCGGGCCGCCCTGCGAGCGGGCGGCGTACGCGCGGCGCGCACGGCCGTCGCGGGGACGCCGGCCACGGCCCGAGGAGGCACCGCGCCCCGCGTCGGACCTCGGCGGGGCGGCGATGGTCACCGGGGTGCCCGAGGGAGCCTGGGCGCCGGTCACACGCGTCAGCTCGGCGTCGCCCGAGCGCACCTGCGCGGTCTGCGGGGTGATGCCCGCGGCGGCGAGGAGACGGCTCATGTCCCTGCGCTGCGCCGAGGTCACCAGGGTGACGACGCTGCCGGACCCGCCGGCCCGGGCGGTGCGGCCACCGCGGTGCAGATAGTCCTTGTGGTCGGCGGGCGGGTCCACGTTGACGACCAGGTCGAGGTCGTCGACGTGGATGCCGCGGGCCGCGACGTTGGTGGCGACCAGCGCCGTGACCTGGCCGGACTTGAACTGGGCGAGGGTGCGGGTGCGCTGCGGCTGGGACTTGCCGCCGTGCAGCGCCGCCGCCCGGACGCCGCTGCTGAGCAGGTGCGTGGTGAGCCGGTCCACCGCGTGCTTGGTGTCCAGGAAGAGGAGCACCCGCCCGTCGCGGGCCGCGATCTCCGTGGTCGTGGCGTACTTGTCGGCGCCGTGCACCTGAAGCACGTGGTGCTCCATCGTGGTGACCGCGCCCGCCGAGGGGTCGACCGAGTGGACGACCGGGTCGCTGAGGTAGCGGCGGACCAGGAGGTCGACGTTGCGGTCGAGCGTGGCCGAGAACAGCATCCGCTGGCCGCCGGGGCGCACCTGGTCGAGCAACTCGGTGACCTGGGGCAGGAAGCCCATGTCGGCCATCTGGTCGGCCTCGTCCAGGACGGTGATGGCGACATCGTCCAGGCGGCAGTCGCGGCGCTCGATGAGGTCCTTGAGCCGGCCCGGCGTCGCGACGACGACCTCGGCCCCGGCGCGCAGCGCGCCGGCCTGGCGTCCGATCGACATGCCGCCGACCACGGTCGCCATGCGCAGCCGCACCGCCTTGGCGTACGGGGTGAGCGCGTCGGTCACCTGCTGCGCCAGCTCACGGGTGGGTACGAGGATCAGCGCGAGGGGCTTGCGGGATTCGGCGCGCTGCCCCGCCGTGCGCGCGAGCACCGCGAGGCCGAAGGCGAGGGTCTTGCCCGATCCGGTGCGCCCGCGGCCGAGGACGTCACGGCCCGCGAGGGAGTTGGGCAGCGTGGCCGCCTGGATCGGGAAGGGCTCGGTGACGCCGAGGCGCGTGAGGGTGGGCGGCAGGACGTCCGGCAGTCCGAGCGCCGCGAAGTCCTCGACGGGCGGCAGGGCCGGGGTGATGGTCACCGGCAGCGCGAACTCTCCCTGGAGGGCGGCGGGACGACGGCCCGAGCCCCTGGAGTACGAGCGCCCGGCCGAGCGGGAGCCGCCCGAGCCGCGGTAGCTGCTGTTCGACTGACGGCCATCTGTGCGAGATGAGCGGTTCAAGGTGAACCTTCCTCGATGCGGCGCGTATCGAGGAATTCATCCGGCACGAACGGTGCCGAGAATTGCAGGAACGGGCCGGAACAAATTAAACATGAATTCGGCCGCGAATTATGAGAAAGCGGCCGGTCTGACACGCCGGACACGCCGGGGGGTCTTCACCGGGATGCCTCAGGGGCGGTCATCGGGGCACGGAGCCCCGGAAAAAGCAACGGGCTGGGGCCCGCACCCAAGGTGCGGGCCCCAGCCACGAAGTACGCGTGAGCGTCAGGCAGGCAGGATGTTCTCGGCCTGCGGGCCCTTCTGGCCCTGCGTGACGTCGAAGGTCACCTTCTGGCCCTCCTGCAGCTCACGGAAGCCCTGGGTGGCGATGTTCGAGTAGTGGGCGAAGACGTCAGCGCCGCCACCCTCCTGCTCGATGAAGCCGAAGCCCTTTTCCGAGTTGAACCACTTCACGGTGCCGTTAGCCATGTCATATCTCCTTCGGGGCAGTGCCCGTGGAGTCCACACTGTGCGAACTCCGCATCGCCGCGATGATTACCCCGTCCGGATTGACCGGCAATACAAAGTGCTCCGTCGACACATAAAGTCGACCGGAGCACTTGAAGTCTCTGGGAACCACAACTGCAACTGGAAATGACACTAGCACGCCCAGCGCGATGACGCAGTACTTTTCATACCGCTCTGCCGGTCGGTGGATAAACCCTCATCGCGCATCGGACGAATTTCTACACCTGCCGGAACAGATATGGGTCAGGAGGGCCGTGTCCCTTCGGCCTGCCCGTCGGGGCCGCACAGCTCGTCGTTGCGGCGCAGCGCGTCGTCGAGCTGGTCCTCCAGGAGGACGATGCGGCAGGCGGCCTCGATCGGCGTGCCCTGGTCGACGAGCTCGCGGGCGCGCGCGGCGACGCGGAGCTGATGGCGGGAGTAGCGGCGGTGGCCGCCGTCGGACCGCAGCGGAGTGACGAGGCCGGCCTCGCCGACCGCCCGGAGGAAACCGGGCGTGGCGCCGATCATCTCGGCCGCGCGGCCCATCGTGTAGGCGGGGTAGTCGTCGTCGTCGAACCGATCGGGGCCATGCGTGAGGGTCTCTGAGGGCATCTGCACCTTTTCCTGAACGCGTCGAGGGGCCTGGTGCCGTTCGGCACCAGGCCCCGAGGGGTTTCAACACCATCTGCCGGCTATGTGCGCCGGTTGTCTGTTTCCGCACGACCGCCCGAGAGGGCGGGGACGCGGGGATCGCGAATGCGTGACCGGGGACCACCTTCCAATCCGGGGCCTGCGGTACCCGAGCGGCTCGAACCTCGCCCGGGCGATCCTGATGGCGTCAACTCCTCTCATCTCTCTTCACTGACAGCCCTTCATCGACTGTCGTTGGCTACACGAATAACTCTAGCCACGGCAGCCACGCATGTCTACCGTAACCGCGATAGATTTTCGCAGCCGGAGGAGCAGGGATCCGAATGCCCGAGCCGCCCTCCGCCTCGGTAGGCTCATCAGTCATGTCGAAGCCTGACGAACTGCTCGTCGACATCGCCTCTCTGGTGGAGTCCGAGCACAGCAATCAGATGTCCCTCACCGTGGTCGTGGCCGGCGCCGTCATCACCGGCCGCCTGGCCCCGGAAGCCCTGTGGCGGCGGCGCGTGGCCGAAGTCCTGAAGGACTCCGACCAGCTCCGTCCCTTCGCCGCCGTCTTCGCGGGGGACGGGGCGGGCTCCGGTCCGCCGCCCGAGCCCGCCCAGCCCACCCACCTCCACTTCCATCTGGCACGCATCCTCCAGGGCAGCCTCGGCCTCCCGGAGACGGGCGGGATGTACCGCATCCCGCTCCAGGACGTGAGCGCCTGGAGCATCGGAGACCTCAGCTACTCGGAGAACTGAACGAGCACATCACCCGACGAGCCCCGGCCCCGGGGCGGCCCTGACCGGCCGCCCCGGGGCCGGGGGCGGGGCTACCGGGCCCCGGACGGCTTGGGCAGCTCGCAGCCGGGGCGGCTCAGGTCGATCTCGTTGCCCGCGCCGACGCAGGGGACGATCCAGTAGGTCTGCTGGCCGTAGTTGACGCCCTCGCGGACGGTGACCTCGCCGTTCTCGTCGACCTCGCAGGGGTTGTTGTCCGTGCACCGGCCGCCGCTGTCATTGCCGGTGTTGTGGACGGCGACGACCTTGCCGCTCTCGTCGTCGATCACCGGCGAGCCGGAGGTGCCGCCGATCGTCCGGCACTCGGGGGTGTAGCGGACCGAGTCCTTCCAGGTCCAGTCACCCTCCTTGAGGCGGTGCGCGAAGCCGTCGACGCGGCACTGGTAGAGCTTCTTCCAGTAGCCCGACGCGACCGTGATCGCCCGGCCCTGCCCGGGACGCTGCCCGTCCAGCTCCAGGGCCTTGGTCCCGTACGTGCTCTCCACCTCCGCGTAGGTGCTGGTGAGCCGGTAGAGCGACATGTCCGTGTCGGTCATGGTGGCGTACGCGATCGTGTCGGCCCTGAGCGTCCCGAGCCTTCCGCCCGCGCCGTCGAGCAGCGTGAAGCTGCGCGTGGAGGGCTGGTCGACGAGGACCTCGCCCGGCGCGGGGAAGCCGCTCTCCACGCAGTGGCCGTTGGACAGGACGAGCGCGGGGTCGTCGGGCCGCGAGTCGGGCACGCGGACGACGGAGCCGGAGCAGTTGCTGAGCGCCACCGTCCCCGCGAGATCGACGGCACCGGCCTTCGCGGGCGGTTCGTCGCTCACGGCGGTGGCGGGCGCCGCCGTCGCCCCTATGAGCAGGGCGGCGAAGCACGCACCGACGAGAGGCTTCTTCATGTGGGGGTCCCCTCAGATGACTGTGTGACCGGAGTAACTCCGGTTTTGTCATGTGCATTGTTGAGGACACCCGGCACCCGGACAAGGGCGCACCCGCAGGAAGAGGGGAGACGACCGCGCGCCCGCAGGGGCGCGGCGACCGCGTGCCCGGGGAGAGCCACCCGGGGCATCCGCCGCCCCGCCGGCCGGAACACCCCGTAAGCTCGCGCGCATGCAGGTCATCCAGTCGACGAAGCTCGCCAACGTCTGTTACGAGATCCGGGGCCCCGTGCTCGACGAGGCGATGCGGCTGGAAGCGGCGGGCCATCGCATCCTGAAGCTGAACACCGGCAATCCGGCCGCCTTCGGCTTCGAGTGCCCGCCCGAGATCCTGGAGGACATCCTCCGCAACGTCGGCGCCGCGCACGGCTACGGCGACGCGAAGGGCCTGCTCGCGGCCCGCCGCGCGGTCGTCATGCACAACCAGACCCTGGGCATCGAGACCGACGTCGAGCACGTCTTCATCGGCAACGGCGTCTCCGAGCTCATCGTGATGGCCATGCAGGGCCTGCTCGACGACGGTGACGAGGTCCTCGTACCGGCGCCCGACTACCCCCTGTGGACCGCGGCCGTCTCGCTGTCCGGCGGCACCGCCGTGCACTACCGCTGCGACGAGCAGGCCGACTGGATGCCGGACCTCGCCGACATCGAGCGCAAGGTGACCGACCGCACCAAGGCGATCGTCATCATCAACCCGAACAACCCGACCGGCGCCGTGTACAGCGAGGAGATGCTGCGCGGCCTCACCGACATCGCGCGCCGCCACAACCTGCTGGTCTGCTCCGACGAGATCTACGACAAGATCCTCTACGACGGCGCCACGCACACGCCGACCGCCGCCGTCGCCCCCGACCTGCTGACCCTCACCTTCAACGGCATGTCGAAGGCGTACCGGGTCGCGGGGTACCGCGTCGGCTGGATGGCCGTCTCGGGGCCCAAGGCGCACGCCTCGTCGTACATCGAGGGCCTGACGATCCTCGCCAACATGCGCCTGTGCGCGAACATGCCGGGCCAGCACGGCGTCGTGGCCGCGCTGAGCGGACGGCAGACGATCAACGACCTGGTACTGCCGGGCGGGCGGCTCCTCGAACAGCGCGACACGGCGTACGACCTGCTGACGCAGATTCCCGGGGTGAGCTGCGTGAAGCCCAAGGGGTCGCTCTACCTCTTCCCGCGGCTCGACCCGAAGGTCTTCAAGATCAAGGACGACCGGCAGATGGTCCTCGACCTGCTGCGGGCCGAGAAGATCATGGTGGTCCACGGCACGGGCTTCAACTGGCCCGAACCCGACCACTTCCGCGTCGTGACCCTGCCGACGGCGACGGACCTCGCGGAGGCGGTCACGCGGATCGGGAACTTCCTGGACGGCTACAGCCAGCCGTAGCGCGGTCGCACGGCGCGGTGCCCGGCCCAGCGCTCCCGGACCGGAATCAACTTTAGACGGAATCTAAGCTAGGATGTATCCAAGACAGCTTGGAGGCCATCACATGTACGAGCCGATCCGCACCAAGTCGGTCCATTCGATGGCCGACGACGCGAGCTTCCCGCACCGCTCCCGCGAGGAGGAGCTGGACATCCAGCTCGCCGGGCACCTCGCCGCGCTCCTCGCCGTCACCGACGAGCTGCGCGTCCTCGTCCCCGACGCCGGCCTGGACGCCGCGGCCGACCGCCTCGCGTCCCAGGTGGCCCGGCTCCGCCACGGCGTGCACCCCCCGCGCTCCTCCGTCGCCGCGGCCGTCCTCCCCGACAGCTCGACGCACGGGGAGTACCCTCAGCCCCACCTCGCCGCCCTGCACCAGCGCGCGCACGCCCTCGCGGGCCGCGCCCTGGTCGTGGCGGCCTCGCGCGCCGACACCGCGGCGGCCATCCTGGCCGCCGAGCGCATGGACGCCCACGCGGGCGCCACGCGCCTGGTCGGCGCCTCCTGAACGGCCCCGGTCCGCGGCCGGTGAGGCCGCGGACCGGGTGCCACTCACCCCAGGTGGCGGGGCATCAGCCCAGGCGCTTCACCAGCGCGTGGTACTCGTCCCACAGCTCCCTCGGCGTGTGGTCGCCGAAGGTGTTGAGGTGCTCGGGGACCAGCGAGGCCTCCTCGCGCCAGACCTCCTTGTCGACCGTGAGCAGGAACTCCAGGTCGGCCTTGTCCAGGTCGAGCCCGTCGGTGTCCAGCGCGTCGACCGTCGGGAGGATGCCGATCGGGCTCTCGACGCCCTCGGCCCTGCCGTCGAGGCGGTCCACGATCCACTTCAGGACGCGGGAGTTCTCACCGAAGCCGGGCCACACGAACGTGCCGTCGGCGTCCTTGCGGAACCAGTTGACGTAGTAGATCTTCGGCAGCTTGGACTGGTCCCCCCTGGCCGTCGCGGCGGCGCCGACCTTGACCCAGTGGGCCATGTAGTCGCCCATGTTGTAGCCGCAGAACGGCAGCATGGCGAACGGGTCGCGGCGCAGCTCGCCGACCTTGCCCTCGGCGGCGGCGGTCTTCTCGGAGGCCACGTTCGCGCCGAGGAAGACGCCGTGGTTCCAGTCGAAGGACTCGGTCACCAGCGGCACGGCGCTCGCGCGGCGACCGCCGAAGAGGATCGCCGAGATCGGCACGCCCTTGGGGTCCTCCCACTCGGGCGCGATGATCGGGCACTGCGAGGCGGGGGTGGTGAAGCGGGCGTTCGGGTGCGCGGCCGGGACGCCCGACTCCGGCGTCCAGTCGTTGCCCTTCCAGTCGGTGAGGTGGGCCGGGGTCTCCTCTGTCATGCCCTCCCACCAGACGTCGCCGTCGTCGGTCAGCGCGACGTTGGTGAAGACCGAGTTGCCCCACAGCGTCTTCATGGCGTTGGCGTTGGTGTGCTCGCCGGTGCCGGGCGCGACGCCGAAGAAGCCGGCCTCGGGGTTGATCGCGTAGAGGCGGCCGTCCTCGCCGAACCGCATCCAGGCGATGTCGTCACCGATGGTCTCGACGGTCCAGCCGGGGATCGTCGGCTCCAGCATGGCGAGGTTCGTCTTGCCGCAGGCGGACGGGAACGCGGCGGCGACGTACTTGCTCTCGCCCTGCGGGGGCGTCAGCTTGAGGATCAGCATGTGCTCGGCCAGCCAGCCCTCGTCGCGCGCCATGACGGAGGCGATGCGCAGGGCGTAGCACTTCTTGCCGAGCAGGGCGTTGCCGCCGTAGCCCGAGCCGTAGGACCAGATCTCGCGGTCCTCGGGGAAGTGCGAGATGTACTTGGTGGAGTTGCAGGGCCACGGGACGTCGGCCTGGCCCTCCTCCAGCGGCGCGCCCAGCGTGTGGACGGCCTTGACGAAGAAGCCGTCGTCGCCCAGCTCGTCCAGGACCGCCTGGCCCATGCGGGTCATGGTGCGCATGGACACGGCGACGTACGCCGAGTCGGTGATCTCGACGCCGATCGCGGACAGCGGCGAGCCGACCGGCCCCATGCAGAAGGGCACGACGTACATCGTGCGGCCCTTCATCGACCCGCGGAACACACCGCCCCTGCCGTCCCGGCCGGTGAAGATCTCCCGCATCTCGGCGGGGTCCTTCCAGTGGTTGGTCGGGCCCGCGTCCTTCTCCTGCTTCGAGCAGATGAAGGTGCGGTCCTCGACGCGCGCGACGTCGGTCGGGTCGGAGGCCGCGTAGTACGAGTTGGGGCGCTTGACCGGGTCGAGCCTCTTGAACGTGCCGTTGGCGACGAGCTCCCCGCACAGGCGCTCGTACTCGGCCTCGGAACCGTCACACCAGACGACCCTGTCCGGCTGCGTCAGTTCGGCGATCTCGTCGACCCAGGAGGCGAGCTCCTGGTGGCCGGTCGGGACGGTGTTGGTCGGGAGGGTGCTGGGAGCCGCGATGTCGCGCGCCACGATTGCTCCTAATCGAGGGGGTTTTGTGGATGTATGCCCCGTGGGGGCTGCGACCCGGACGCTTCACGTGGAAATTCCCTCTGGCGCTCATCCGGTGCCGACCGCACTCATATGATCATCCGACGAGGGCGCCCATCTGTCCAGAGGGCTTCACACCTGAGCGACGTGAGCATCGCCACTTGTACGGGTTCGCCTGCGAGGGCGGTGGTTTCGTATACGGCTGACGAACGACTTACGGGCCCGTAGGTACGATTCCCGTCATGACCGCTCCCGTCCCCGAAGCGATCCCGGAAGCCGTCGGCGCCGCCTCGCCCGGTTCATCCGTACTGTCGCCGCAGTTCCCCCCGAAGCCGAAGATGCGCGGTTGGCTGCACGCCGGCATGTTCCCGGCGGTGCTCGTCTCCGGCCTGGTGCTCACGGCCCTCGCCGACTCCACCCGCGGCCGCATCGCCTGCGGGATCTTCGCCCTGACGGCGTGCCTGCTCTTCGGCGTCAGCGCGCTCTACCACCGGGGCGACTGGGGTCCGCGCGCGGACGGCGTCCTGCGCAGGCTCGACCACTCCAACATCTTCCTGATCATCGCGGGCACCTACACGCCCCTCACGATGCTGCTGCTCCCCGACGCCAAGGGGCAGTGGCTGCTCTGGGGCGTCTGGGGCGCGGCCGTCGCGGGCATCGCCTTCCGCGTCCTGTGGGTCGGCGCCCCCCGCTGGCTCTACACGCCGTGCTACATCGCGATGGGCTGGGCGGCCGTCTTCTTCCTGCCGGACTTCATGCGTGAGGGCGGCATCACCGTCCTCGTCCTCGTGATCGTCGGCGGGCTGCTCTACAGCGTGGGCGGCGTGATCTACGGCATCAAGCGCCCCAACCCCTCCCCCCGCTTCTTCGGCTTCCACGAGGTCTTCCACTCACTGACCCTGGCCGCGTTCGCCGTGCACTACGTCGGCATCTCCCTGGTGGCCTACCAGCACGGCTGACCCTCTCCCCACCACGAGGAAGTGGCCGCGGCTCCCCAGCCGCGGCCACTTTTTCGTGTGCGCGAACAGGCCGGGGACAGGTCGCGGAAGGTCGCGGACAGGGCATTGTCATTGACAGTGACTACCTTTTGACAGTTACTCTCATTTCATGATGACTGTCACCGACGCTGGTGCCGGCACACCTGCCGCCGCACAGCAGGACCCCCGCCGCTGGTGGGCGCTGGCCGCCCTGGTCGCGAGCATGCTCGTGCTCGGTTTCGACATGACGATCCTCAACGTCGCGCTGCCGACCATGGCCGGGCAGCTCGACGCGGACACCGGTGAGCAGCAGTGGATGGCCGACGCGTACGTCGTCGTCTTCGCCGCGCTGATGCTGCCCGCCGGCCTCCTCGGCGACCGGTTCGGACGGCGCCGGATGCTGATGACCGGCCTCGGCGTCTTCCTGGTCGGTTCGGTCCTCGGCACCCTCGCGCACGACGTCTCCCTCGTCGTCGCGGCCCGCGCCGTCATGGGCCTCGGCGGCGCCCTCGTCATGCCGCTCGCCCTGGCCGTGCTGCCCGCCCTCTTCGGCCCCGGCGAACGGACCAAGGCCGTCGGGATCGTCTCCGCCGCCTCCGCGCTCGGCGCGCCGCTCGGGCCGATCGTCGGCGGCTGGCTCCTCGACCACTTCTGGTGGGGCTCGATCTTCCTGATCAACGTGCCCATGGTCGCGATCGGCCTGACCGCCTGCGCCTTCCTGCTCCCCGAGACCCGCGACCCGTCATCCCCGAAGGTCGACATCCTCTCCACCGCCCTGACCGCCGCCGGGCTCGGCGCGCTCGTCTACGCCGTCATCGAGGCACCCGCCCGCGGCTGGAGCGACCCCCTGGTGCTCGGCATGTCCGCCGGTGCCGTACTCCTGCTCACCGCGCTCGTCCTGCGCGAGCGGCGGATGACGCGCCCCATGCTCGACCTGACGCTCCTTCGCGACCGCGGCTTCTTCCTGAACACGCTGGCGGCGACGCTGGTGATGTTCGTCCTGTCCGGCCTGATGTTCGTGCTCCCCCAGTACCTCCAGGCCGTCCAGGGCAACGACGCCCTCGGCACCGGCGTGCGGATGCTGCCGATGATGGGCGGTCTGCTCGTCGCCGCGAAGTGCGTGGAGCCCGTCGTGCGCCGCTTCGGGCCGCGCGCTGCGATCAGCGGCGGACTCGTGGCGCTCGCCTTCGCCGCGATGCTCGGCAGCCGTACGGAGGTCCACAGCGGCTACGGGTTCACCGCGCTGTGGCTCTCGGTGGCCGGCCTCGGCTTCGGCTTCGCGATCGTTCCCGCCATGGACTCGGCGCTCGGCGCGCTGCCCGTGGAGCGGGCCGGCTCCGGCACCGGGCTGATGATGACCGTGCGTCAGGTGGGCGGCGCCCTCGGGATCGCGCTGCTCGGCTCGCTCCTCGCCTCGGCCTACACCCGCGACCTCGACACCGGCGCGCTGCCCGGCCCCCCGGCCGACGCCGCCCGGGAGTCCGTGGTCGCCGCCCACGCCGTCGCCGACCGGCTCGGCTCCGGGCGCCTCGCCGCGTCCGCCGACGCCGCCTACGTCCACGGCATGGGCCTCGTACTGCTCGTCAGCGGTGTCGCCGCCCTGGTCACGGCGCTGCTGGTCGCCGCGCTGCTGCCCCGCTCCGACGACGGCCGCGGGCAGCGCCCGGCCATGGGCGGAGCCCCGGAGGATGCCGGACAATGAACGCATGACGGCCGCACGCACCCCCCACCCCGCTCCCGCCCCGCAACTGGGGCTGCGCGAGCGGAAGAAGCTCAAGACCCGCCTCGCCATCCGGGAGGCGACCTACGGGCTGATCCGGCGGCAGGGGTACGACGCGACGACCGTCGAGCAGATCGCGGAGGCGGCGGAGGTCTCCCCCTCCACGGTCTTCCGCTACTTCCCGACCAAGGAGGACATCGTCCTCACCGACGAGTTCGACCCGGTCCTTGAGCAGGAGCTGCTGCGGCGGCCCGCCGACGAGCCGATCGTGGAGTCGCTGCGGCAGGTGCTGCGCCGGGCCGTGGACCTCAGCTTCTCGACCGAGCCCGACGAGGCCGTCCTGCGTACGCGGCTCATGCTCGAAGTGCCCGCCGTGCGCTCGCGGATGCTGGAGAGCATGTCGGTCACCGGCGGCATCTTCTGCCGGGTCATCGCGGAGCGCACCGGCAGGGACCCCGGCGACCTGGAGGTGCGGGTCTTCTCCATGGGTCTGATCGGCGCGCTCACCGAGACCATGGCGTACTGGGCCGAGCATGGCCACAAGGAGGACCTCCCCTCCCTCGTGGACCGCACGCTCGCCGCGCTGACGGGCGGATTCTCGGCGGCGCCCGACCGATGGGACATGCCATTCTGACCGCATGAACGGTCCGGAGATCAGCGTAAGTTTCGCCCCCGAGCTGGGGCTTTTCGTCCCGCAGGAGCGACGGGGCGGCCCCAGCACGGTCGTCACCGACGGCGCCTCCACGCTCGGGCACGTCGTCGAGTCCCTCGGGGTGCCGCTCACGGAGGTCGGCGCGCTCGTGGTGGACGGCCGCGAAGCCGCCACCGGGCATGTGCCGGCCGCCGGCGAGACCGTCGCCGTACGGGCGGTGCCCCGCCCCCAGCGGGTGCCGGGCGCCCCGCTCCGCTTCCTCCTCGACGTCCATCTGGGCACGCTGGCCCGGCGGTTGCGGCTCCTCGGCGTCGACGCGGCGTACGAGAGCACGGACATCGGCGATCCCGCGCTCGCCGCGCGCTCGGCGGCCGAGCGGCGGGTCCTGCTGAGCCGCGACCGGGGGCTCCTGCGCCGCCGCGAGCTGTGGGCGGGCGCGTACGTCTACAGCGACCGCCCCGACGACCAGCTCCGCGACGTCCTCGGCCGCTTCACGCCACCGCTGCGGCCGTGGACGCGGTGCACCGCCTGCAACGGCACGCTGCGCGAGGCGTCGAAGGAGGACGTGGCGGACCTCCTGGAGGGCGGGACGCGCGGCACGTACGAGGTCTTCGCCCAGTGCGAGCGCTGCGCCCGCGTGTACTGGCGGGGCGCCCACCACGACCGCCTGGCGGCCCTGGTCGCCACGGCACTTGCGGAGTTCGGCGAGGCCGCCCACTAGCCACGGCTCGTGCTCGTGGTCGTGGTCAGGAAAGCTTCGACGCGAGCTCGCCCGGGTCGGTCGTCGGCGCGTCGCAGACGAAGGAGCGGCAGACGTAGGCCGCCGGGAGACCGTCGATCAAGGGCCGGTCGGCCAGCAACGGCAGCTCCGCCGAGCCCTCGGGCCCCGCCGCGACGACCGCCCCCGGCGCCCCGCCGAGCAGCGCCGTCCGGTGCAGGTCCCCGAGGACCTCGCCGACGACGGCGACTTCGAGCGGCCCGGAGACCGCCGCCTCGGCCACCGCGAGCCCGTGCCCGATGAACCGCGGCACCCGGGGCCCGAGCGCCTTGACGACCCCCAGCGCCCGCTCCGCCGCGAGCCGGTGCGGCGAGGCCCCGGTATGGGCGGCGTACGACAGGAGCGCCCCGGCGGCGGCGGTCCACCCGGACGGCGCCGCGTTGTCCGTGGGGTCCTGCGGACGGCGGATGAGCCGCTCCGCGTCCGCCGCGGTGTCGTACAGGGCGCCGCTCTCCGCGTCCACGAACTGCGCGAGCACATGGTCGAGCAGGAATCCGGCGAACTCCAGCCACACGCCCTCCCCCGTCACGGAGGCCAGCGTGAGGAACCCCTCGGCGACATCGGCGTAGTCCTCCAGGACCCCGGCGTTCGACCCGGCCCGCCCGTCCTTGGAGGTCCGGACGAGCCGTGCCCGCGGATCCATGTGCAGACGTACGAGAAGGTCGCCCGCGCCCACGGCGGCGGCGACGAGATCGGGCCGGTCGAAGTAGGCGCCGACCTCCGCGAGCGCGGCCACGGCGAGCCCGTTCCACGCGGCGACCACCTTGTCGTCACGCCCCGGCGCGGGCCGCTGGGCACGCGCCGCGAGCAGCCGCTCCCGCACGGAGGCGAGGCGGGAGGCGTCCGCGAGGGGCCCGTCGAGGGGCGGGAGCCGCAGCACGGAGGCGCCCTTCTCGAAGGTGCCCTCCTCGGTCACCCCGTAGGCTGCCATGGCCAGCTCCGCGTCGGAGTCGCCGAGGACCTCGCGGATCTGGCCCGGCGTCCAGACGTAGTACGCGCCCTCGACGTGCGCGCCCGTGGCCGGGTCCTCGCTGTCGGCGTCGAGCGCGGAGGCGAAGCCGCCCTCGTTGGTGCGCAGTTCACGGACCATGAAGTCCGCGGTCTCCAGGGCGACGCGCCGCGCGAGGTCGGAGCCGGTGGCCCGCCACAGATGGGCGTAGGCGCGGCACAGGAGCGCGTTGTCGTACAGCATCTTCTCGAAGTGCGGCACGACCCACTCGCGGTCGACGGAGTAGCGCGCGAAGCCGCCGCCGAGCTGGTCGTAGATGCCGCCGCGGGCCATGCGCTCACAGGTCTCCGCGGCCATCTGCAGCGCGCCCTCGGCGCCCGTGCGGGCGTAGTGCCGCAGCAGGAACTCGATGACCATGGACGGCGGGAACTTGGGCGCGCCGCCGAAGCCGCCGTGCGCCGTGTCGTAGTCGCGGGCCAGGCCGAGCAGCGCCTGCGCGAGCTCGTCCTCGCCGGGCCGCTCGCCGGAGCCGTGGGTGAGCTGCCGCTCCCCGAGGTCACGCACGATCTTGCCCGCGACCTCGTCGACCTCGCCGCGCCGGTCGGTCCAGGCCCGGTGCACTCCGTCGAGCACCTGCGCGAAGGAGGGCATGCCGTGCCGGGGCTCCGGCGGGAAGTACGTACCGAAGTAGAAGGGCTCGGCGTCGGCGGTGAGGAAGACGGTCATGGGCCAGCCGCCGTGGCCCGTCGCGGCCTGTACGGCCTCCATGTAGACGGCGTCGACGTCGGGCCGCTCCTCGCGGTCGACCTTGATGTTCACGAACTTCTCGTTCATGAGCGCGGCGGTCCCCTCGTCCTCGAAGGACTCGTGCGCCATGACGTGACACCAGTGGCAGCTGCTGTACCCGACGCTGAGCAGCACCGGGACGCCGCGTTCGCGCGCCTCCTCGAAGGCCTCGGCCGACCAGGGCCACCAGTCGACGGGGTTGTCGGCGTGCTGAAGCAGGTAGGGGGACGTCTCGTGCGCCAGTCGGTTCGGCATACCCCCCATCCTCGCGCACACCGGGCACCACACCCGCGCAGGCCGGGCCCTGATCCGTCGACTCCCTCGCGTCGGAGCCCCGTACGCAGGACACTTGTGTCCGCCGGCGACTGTTGCACTCGGAGGGGGATCCATATGCGGGACAGCCATCGGGCCGAGGCCGAGCGGCTGTTGACACGGGCCGTGGAGGAGGAGGTGCGGCGCTCGGGCGGCCGGGTCGACGGGAGCGTGCTGCTCACGCGGTCGCGCGGCGCCCTGGACGCCATGGCGCAGACGGCCGCCGAGGAGTACGAGACGTACACGCGCGCGCTGGACGAGGCGGACGCGGGGCGGCTCACCTTCGGCCAGCGGTACGCCCGGGAGGGCGCGGGAACTCCACTGCTCGTGGCGGTGGTTGCCGCCGTCGCGGCCGGTGTCTCCGACCTCTCCTTCGGTACGGGCGCCGGTACGGCGCTGGGCACCGGCGCGGTCGTGGCGGTGGCGGGCGCCGCCGCCACGGTCCTGAAGGTCACGGCGTCCCATCTCCCCGCGGCGAGCCGCCGCGCCGGGGCGCTCAACCAGCCCGGCGGGCCCGAGCAGCTCAGGTTGCAGTGGCTGACCGCCCTGGAGGTGCGGGGCATCCGGCCCTTCCTCGACCAGCAGCGCGTCCTCGCCGCCTCCACGGGCACCAGGACGGCGAAGAAGACCCCGCCGCAGCTCCGCGGCACCGACAAGAGCGCGGCGGCGCGCCGGCGGTCCGTGCTCCAGCAGTCCTTCGAGCAACTTCCGCGGGTCGAGGGGCCCTTCGCGGGCCGCAGGACGGAGCTGGGGCGGATCGCCCAGTGGGTGCACGCGGCGCGGGCCAGCACCGACACGCGGCCCACGGTCGTCGTCCTGCACGGGGCGCCGGGCTCGGGCCGGTCCTCGCTCGCCGTGCGGGCGGCGCACGATCTGCGGGACCAGTTCCGCGGCGCGTGCGTGGTCGACCTGCGCGGCGACAACCCGCAGGAGACGCCGCTCTCCACGCGGGACGCGCTGCTGCATCTCCTGAACCGTCTTGGAGCCCCGCGCGAGCAGCTCCTCTTCCGCGAGCGGTCCTCGCAGGAACAGCAGGTCAAGCGGCTCAGCGAGCTGTACCACCAGTATCTGACGGGCGTCGCGGTGACGGTCGTCCTCGACGACGCCGCCGACGCCGAGCAGATCCGCACCCTGATTCCGGAGCGCTCCGACAGCCTGGTCCTGGTCACCGCGCGGGAGCCCGTCGAGCTCGCCGCCGACCTGCCCGCGTGGGTGCACTCGCTGCCCGTCGAGGCGCTGGACGAGGCGGGCGCCGAGCAGCTCCTGCGGGAGTCCGCCGAGGACCCCTCGGGCCCCTACGACGCCACTTCGGCGGACGCCATACGCGAGCTGTGCGGCGGCCTGCCGCTGGCCCTGCGCGCCGCCGGCTCCTCGCTGGGCCCCCGGACGCCCCGGCAGCTCGTCTCCGACCTGGCGGCGTACGGCCCCGCGGACAAGATCGGCCCCGTCGAGCGCGTCCTGTGGCTGCGCTACAACGACCAAGCCGAGCCCGCCCGGCGCCTGCTGCGGCGCCTCGCGCTCGCCGGGCGCGCTTCGCTCGGGCCCTCCGCCGCCGCCGCGCTGCTCGGCACGGACGAGCAGGAGGCGGCCCGGCTGCTCACCGCGCTCTCCCGCGCGGGCCTCGTCGACCGGCTCCGCGGCGGGCGCCACCGCCTGCACGACCTGGTCCGCGCCTTCGCGCAGGGCCGCCTCCTGGACGAGGAGGAGCCCACCGAGCGCACGGCGGCGCAGGAGCGGCTCATCGCGAGCTACGGAGAGCTGGCCGACACGGTGATCCGCCTGGTCGACGGCAAGACGTCCACCCGCGCCGACCAGGTCGGACAGCACGGCTTCGCCTCGCTCGACGCGGCGCTGCGCTGGCTGGACGACGAGTCGACGTTCATCACGGCGGCGCTGCGGCACGCCGAGGGCGTCGACCAGCGGGCCGTCCTCAATCTCCTGGGCGCCCTGTGCGACTACTGCCTGCTCCGCGGCGACCTGTACCGCCTCGGCGAGATCCAGGAGCTGACGCAGGCCATCGACCAGGGGCTGCTGGGCCGCAGCGTGCAGTGGCGCACCGGCATCGCGGCCCGCCAGCTCGGCGAGCTGGATCAGTCGCGTACGACGTTGAACTCCGTCGTCGACCTGTACTTCGAGGCCAACCAGGACGCCGCCGCGGCCCGTGCGCTCGGCTCGCTCGGCATCACGCTGCACCACCAGGGCAACCTCACCGAGGCCGCGGCCCGTCTCACCGAGGCCCTGGACCTCCAGGCCGCCGACGATCTCGCGGGCGACCGCGCCTGGACGCTGCACGCGCTCGCGGCGGTGGAGCGGGACCGCGCCCATCTCGCGCACGCCCTGGAGATGCTGGGGACGGCGCTGCGGCTGCACCGCGAGAGCGGCTCGGTGCACGGCGAGGCGTGGACGCACTTCCAGCTCGGCCAGCTCTGCCTGCGCATGGGTGACGTACCGCGTGCGGAGTCCGAGCTGCGGGACGCCCTCGACCGCTACGGCCGCACCCACGACGCGCGCGGCGAGGCCTGGGCCCTGACCCAGCTCGCGCGGGCCCGCCTGGTGGACGGCGATCCCTCGCCCGCGGTGGACGGCCTGCGCCAGGCGGCCTCGCGGCACCGCGACAACGAGGACGCGCGGGGCGAGGCATGGACCCAGTACTACCTCGGCCAGGCCCTTGAGGAGACCGGCGACCTCACCGAGGCGGTGCGGGAGCTGGAGCGGGCGCGCACGGCGTTCTCCCGGATGCGGGACGTGTACGGCCTGGCGTGCGCCAGGCACCACTCCGCGCGCGTCACCCGCGACCAGCGCGCCGCGCAGACCGGCTCCCTGCGCAACTCGGGCTTCGCCCGTCAGCTCCTGGTCGACGCCCGCGCCGACTTCCAGCGGATCGGCGTCGCGCACGGCGAGGCCTGGACGTGTCTGGAGCTGGTCGTCGTGGACGCGGGCAACACCCGTACGCAGCAGGCGCTGGCCCTCTGCGAGGAGGCGATCACGCTCTTCACCTCGTACGGCGACCGCCGCGGCGAGGACTGGGCCCGCTTCCTGCGCTGCACGCTACTGCCGTACGCCTCTCCCGGCGGCTGGGAGATCGGCACGGCGGTCGCCCAGGAGGAGCTGGCCCAGCTCGACCGCGCCGGCCATCCGACGCGCGACGGCAAGCTGGCCGAGTACGTCCGGGCGTACGGGCTCCTCCTGGAGCGGGGCGCCGACCTGGAGACGGGCTGGCAGGCCTGGCGCCTGGGCATGGTCCCGAGCCGGCACGCCCGCGAAGTCATGGGAGTGGACATGCCACGACCGAGCTGACGGCCCGGAGGGCCGCTACTTCCCGGTGTCGCCCGACTTCTTCGCGGACGAGCCGTCGCCGCCCGCCGCGGCGCCGACCGGCTCGTCCTTCTCGGGCTCGCCCCCGGACTCCTTGAAGTCGACCTTGCCCATGTGGCGGTTCATCGACTTCATGAGGACCCAGACGGCGAGGGCCATCACGGCGAAGACGATGAACCCGAGGACGCCGGGCGTCACCTTGTCGTCGTCGACCTCCTTGGCAAGAGGGACGAGATGCGTCATTGCCAGATGTACGTTCACGCTAGGCATTGTCGCGGATGCCCGCAAAGAGGTCGTCCTCGGGGAGGGAAGTATCGACGAGCGACTTCGCGAGCTCGTACTCCTCCGTCGGCCAGACCTCCCGCTGGAGCTCCATCGGCACCCGGAACCAGCCGCCCTCGGGGTCGATCTGCGTGGCGTGTGCGATCAGGGCGCGGTCACGGACCTCGTAGAAGTCGGCGCACGGGACGTGCGTGGTCAGCGTGCGCTCGACCCGCTCGAACTCGTCCCAGCGCTTGAGCCAGTCCCCGTACGGCGACTCCAGGCCGCGGTCGAGCATCGCCTGGTGCAGGGCCTCGGTGCGCGGACGGTTGAAGCCCTGGTTGTAGTAGAGCTTCTGCGGCTGGTAGGCCTGTCCGTACTCGCTCTCGGGGTACTTCTCGGGGTCCGCCGCGCCCTCGAACGCCACCATGCTGATCTTGTGGGTCATGATGTGGTCGGGGTGCGGATAGCCGCCGTTCTCGTCGTACGTCGTGATGACCTGCGGACGGAAGGAGCGGATCTGCCGCACCAGCTCACCGGCGGCCTTGTCGACGTCCTCCAGGGCGAAACAGCCGTCGGGCAGCGGCGGCAGCGGGTCGCCCTCGGGGAGCCCCGAGTCGACGAAGCCGAGCCACTCCTGCTTGACGCCGAGGATCTCGCGCGCCTCGTCCATCTCCTTCTTGCGCACCTCGTGGATGTGCTCCTGGATGTAGGAGTCGCCCTGGAGCTTGGGGTTGAGGATGTCGCCGCGCTCACCGCCCGTGCAGGTCACGACGAGCACGTCCACCCCCTCGGACACGTACTTGGCCATGGTGGCCGCGCCCTTGCTCGACTCGTCGTCGGGGTGGGCGTGCACTGCCATCAGTCGCAGCTGCTCAGTCAAGACTCGATCCTCAAGGTATTGGGCGCCCTCGTGCATCCGGCGCGGTCAGACGGTGCCGTCCCGCAGGGCGTCGTTGCGGGGCGGCGGTCGGGTGGCAAATGGAGGCTTCTATAGTGACGGAACCGGGGGGCGGAAAATTCCGGCATCCCCTGTTTCCTGGAGGACGATCATGGCGGCGGCGGGCTCGAAGCTCCCCGATGGGCTTCCCGAGGGACACCGGGACGAGGCTCCCACGGGCCGGTACGGCCGCTCCCGCACGGCCGACGAAGCCGCCGACCGCAAGCTGAAGATCGTGGGCTCCGTGCTCGGCGTGCTCATGCTCGGCGTCGTCGGCTGGTTCGGCTACGACTACATCAACGGGACGAAGCTCAGCGCCGAGGTCATCAAGTTCGACGTCGTTTCGGCCGAATCCGTCGAGGCCCACCTCGAAGTGCGCAAGGACGCCGGCGCCAAGGGCTACTGCACCCTGCGCTCGCAGGCCGAGTCCGGTGCCGAGGTCGGCCGCGCGGACTTCCGCTTCGACCAGCGCGCCGACCGCGTCGACAAGGTCGTCACCCTCCGTACGACGGGGAAGGCCACCAGCATCGAGCTGCTCGGCTGCCACGCCGACTGACGTAGCGGCTTTACGGCTCCCATCAGCGCCGACGTAAGTCTGACGACTTATGTCCTCCCTCTCGCGCGCCTGAATTGTTAGGCTCGTGGTTTCGCCCACCCGAGAAGGAACATCCTTCTGGGTAGGGCGTTGCTTTGTATTCCCAGTACCTACGAGGAGCACCTGTGACCCAGACCAGCGAGAACGTCACCTGGCTGACCCAGGAGGCGTACAACCAGCTCAAGGCCGAGCTGGAGTACCTGTCTGGTCCCGCGCGCACCGAGATCGCGGCGAAGATCGCGGCAGCGCGTGAGGAGGGCGACCTGCGCGAGAACGGCGGGTACCACGCGGCCAAGGAGGAGCAGGGCAAGCAGGAGCTCCGCGTCCGCCAGCTGACCCAGCTCCTGGAGACCGCGAAGGTCGGTGAGGCTCCGGCCGCCGACGGCGTGGTGGCGCCGGGCATGGTCGTGACCATCGCCTTCGACGGCGACGAGGACGACACGGTGACGTTCCTCCTCGCCTCGCGGGAGTACGCGAGCGAGGACATCGAGACGTACTCGCCGCAGTCCCCGCTGGGCACCGGCGTGAACGGCAAGAAGATCGGCGAGAACGCGCAGTACGAACTGCCGAACGGCAAGCTCGCCTCCGTCAAGATCCTCGCGGCCACGCCGTACCAGGCCTGAGGTCCGGCCGACGCTCAGAGAGGGCAGGGCTCCCGGCGCCACGCGCGCCGGGAGCCCTGCCCTCTCTCAGTGCCTGTGTATGACACAGGCTCTCAGGCCGTCGCCGAGCGGTACTTGCGCACGGCCAGCGTGCGGAAGAGCACGATGATCAGGACCGAGTAGATCACCGAGGCCCAGACCGGGTGCTCCATGGGCCAGGCCGAGGAGCCGGAGACGCCGGGGTTGCCGAAGAGCTCACGGCAGGCCTGGACGGTCGCGCTGAAGGGGTTCCAGTCGGCGACGTGCCGCAGCCAGGGCGTCATCTGGCTGGAGTCCACGAAGGCGTTCGAGATGAACGTGACCGGGAAGAGCCAGATCAGCCCGCCCGACGTGGCCGCCTCCGGGGTGCGGACCGACAGGCCGATGAGCGCGCCGACCCAGGTGAAGGCGTACCCGAGCAGGAGCAGCAGGCCGAAGGCGCCCAGGGCCTTGCCGATGCCCTCGTGGACGCGCCAGCCGACCATCAGCGCCACGATCGCGAGGACGAGCAGGGTCAGCGCGGTCTGCACGAGGTCGGCGATGGTGCGGCCGGTGAGGACCGCGCCGCGCGCCATGGGCAGCGAGCGGAAGCGGTCGATGAGGCCCTTGTGCATGTCGTCGGCGATACCGGCGCCCGCGCCCGCGGTGGCGAAGGTGACGGTCTGCGCGAAGATGCCCGCCATCAGGAAGTTCTTGTAGACGTCCGCGTTCGCGGTGTCGCCGATCTTCATCGAGCCGCCGAAGACGTACGTGAAGAGGATCACGAACATCACCGGCTGGACCAGCCCGAAGAGGATCATCTCGGGAATCCGGGTCATCCGGATCAGGTTCCGCTTGGCGACGACCAGGGAGTCCCTGACGGACTGGCCGATACCGCCCGCGGGCCTGGGACCCGCGCCGCGCACGGCGTCGGTGACGGTGCTCACTTGTCGGCCTCCTTGCCGTGCTTGGTCTTCGTACGGGTCTTGGCTTCCGCGCCGTCCGCGTCCTCCGCGCCGCCCTCGTCCGACAGCTCGGCGGCGTGGCCGGTGAGGGAGATGAAGACGTCGTCGAGGGTCGGGCGGCGCAGACCGATGTCGTCTATCTCGATGCCCCTGGCGTCCAGCTCGCGGATGACCTCGGCGAGCAGCTTGGCGCCACCGGTGACGGGCACGGTCAGCTTGCGGGTGTGCTCGGCGACGGCGACCTCGCCCTTGCCGAAGCCGCGCAGGACCTCCGAGGCGGTCGCGATGTGCTCGCGCTCGTGCACCACGACCTCGACGCGCTCGCCGCCGGTCCTGGCCTTGAGCTGGTCGGAGGTGCCGCGGGCGATGACGCGGCCGTGGTCGATGACGCAGATGTCGTGCGCCAGGTGGTCGGCCTCCTCCAGATACTGGGTCGTGAGCAGCAGGGTCGTGCCGCCCGCGACGAGCTCCTGGATGACCTCCCACAGCTGCTGGCGGTTGCGCGGGTCGAGGCCGGTGGTGGGCTCGTCCATGAACATGACGGGCGGCGACACGACGAGCGCGGCCGCCAGGTCCAGCCGGCGGCGCATGCCTCCGGAGTACGTCTTGGAGGGCCGGTCGGCGGCGTCCATCAGGTTGAACCTGTCGAGCAGCTCGGCCGCCCTGACCTTCGCCTCCTTGGCCCGCATCTGATAGAGCTGGCCGACCATCTGGAGGTTCTCACGGCCGGTCAGGTACTCGTCGACCGCGGCGAACTGGCCGGAGAGGCCGATCGAGCGGCGCACTTCGTTCGGGTGCTTGAGCACGTCGATGCCCGCGACGACGGCCTTGCCGCTGTCCGGTGTGAGCAGCGTCGTCAGGCAGCGGACCGCCGTGGTCTTCCCCGCGCCGTTCGGCCCCAGCAGGCCGAGCACCGTGCCTTCAGGGACATCCAGATCGACGCCGTCCAGAGCCCTTACGTCGCCGAAGGTCTTCACCAGACCTTCGGCGTAGATGGCGCCTGGCATGAGAGGCCTCCCCGTGATGAGTGATGTCGTGCAAGCGTGATGTGCAGCACACCATAACGCGATACATCGCGTTCGCGCGCCCTCTTTTCGGAAACTCGCCCGCCAGGGGTATCCGGAGTGCTCCGACGGGCGTACAGGGCCAGGCGGAGGCGGCTCGGCCCCGGTCAGCCGATGACCGTGTACCCCGCCGTCCGCAGCGCCGTCGCCACCTCGGAGCAGTGCTCCGGCCCCTTCGTCTCCAGGTGCAGTTCGACCTCCGCCTCCGTGAGGCCGAGGCGCGGATCGGTGCGCACGTGCCTGACGTCCAGGAGGTTGGCGTCCATCTCCGACATCACGCCGAGGAGGTTCGCCAGGGCGCCGGGGCGGTCCGTCAGGCGCAGCCGCAGCGAGAGGTAGCGGCCCGCCGCCGCCATGCCCCGGCGCAGGATGCGCTGCATGAGCAGGGGGTCCACGTTGCCGCCGGAGAGCAGCGCGACCACCGGGCCCTCGAACGCCTCCGGGCGGCTGAGCAGGGCCGCGACCGGGCTGGCGCCCGCCGGTTCGACGACCATCTTGGCCCGCTCGAGGCAGAGCAGCAGGGCGCTGGAGAGCTCGTCCTCGGAGACCGTGACGATCTCGTCGACCAGGTCGGCGACCAGACGGAACGGGACGTCACCGGGGCGCCCGACCTTGATGCCGTCGGCCATCGTCGCCTGGCCCGTGATCGACACCGGGCGCCCGGCCGCCAGTGAGGGCGGGTAGGCCGCGGAGCCCGCCGCCTGCACGCCGACCACCCGTACGTCCGGCCGCAGCGCCTTGACCGCCACCGCGATGCCCGCCGCGAGGCCACCGCCCCCCACGCCCACAACGAGGGTGCGCACCTCCGGGCACTGCTCAAGGATCTCCAGGCCGACCGTGCCCTGCCCGGCGATGATGTCGGGGTGGTCGAAGGGGTGGATGAACACCGCGCCCGTCTCGTCCGCGTACTCCTGCGCGGCGGCCAGCGTCTCGTCGACGACCTGGCCGTGCAGCCGCACCTCGGCGCCGTACTCACGCGTCGCGGCGACCTTGGGCAGCGGCGCGCCGGCCGGCATGAACACCGTGGAGCGCACGCCGAGCAGCGAGGAGGCCAGTGCCACGCCCTGCGCGTGGTTGCCCGCGCTGGCGGCCACCACACCGGCGGCGCGCTCCTCGGGCAGCAGGCCGGCGATCCGCACGTACGCCCCGCGCAGCTTGAAGGAGCCGGTCCGCTGGAGGTTCTCGCACTTGAGGTGCACCGGGGCACCGACGAGCTGCGACAGGTGCCTGCTGCCCTCCATCGCGGTCATGCGAGCCACGCCGGACAGCATCTTCCGCGCGCCGCGCACGTCGTCGAGGGTCACCGTCGGAAAGGAGTCAGGCGTGCGGAAGCTCATGACCGCAAGTCTTGCAGCCGACGACCGCGTCCTCGCGCGACGACCACGGGCCGAGACCGTTTGCCGCGTAGGTTTGCGCAGCGCAGGTACGGTCCGCCCCGTGGCCGCGTACCCTGTCCCCCAACCCACCGCCCTCGCATGAAGTGAGCCCCCGGCCATGCCCACAACTCCGGACATGACGACCGCCAGTGAACCCGGCCTTCTCGACAGCCTTCAGCACCAAGTGGCCGTCTTCGCCCGCCGGGCCGAACAGACCCGCCTCGGCGGCGTAGGCCAGGTCCGCAACTCCATGGACCGAGCCGCGTATCTGCTGCTCAACCGCCTCGACAAGGAAGGCCCCATGGGCGTCAAGGCGCTCGCCGCGAGCATGGGCATCGACTCGTCGACCGTCACCCGGCAGGTCGCCCCGCTGGTCGACACCGGGCTCGTGAAGCGCACCTCGCACCCCGAGGACGGCCGGGCCGTGGTGCTCCAGCTCTCGCCGCGCGGCCAGGCCAGGCTCGACGAGGTCCGCTCCTCGCGGCGCGAGCTGATGGCCGAGCTGACGCACGACTGGGGCCCTGAGGAGCGCGAGAGCTTCTGTGCGCTCCTCACACGCTTCAATTCCGCCCTCTCGGCGCGACAGACGTCACAGTCGACGCCCGGCGGAGAAGTTCCGGCCACTCCGGAGTCTTGACCCCGGCCCCGCGTTGGGCCTCATATGAGACCGGGATCCCCCTTCCTTCCGGCCGGGAGGCGCGGTGCGAGAACGGCAGGCGTTCCACGACGCCCGCCGTGCCCGGGAGTTCGAGGCGTTCGTCGCGGGCGCGGCAGGGCGGCTCCTCCATGCCGCCACGCTCCTCACCGCGGAGCTGCCCGACGACAACCCACGCGCGCGCCGCCTGCTGACGGCGGCCCTCTCCCACACGTACGCGACCTGGGACAGGCTGCGCGGCGAGGACCCGTACGACCGCACCCGGCAGCAGGTCGCCGTCCGCTTCGTGCGCGACTCCTGGCGCCGCCACCGCGGCCACGGCGGGGTCCTCGAACGGCTGAACCCCCAGGAGCGGCTGATCCTCGTCCTGCGGATGTACGAGGGCGTGGCCGAGGAACAGACCGCGGCGCTCCTCGGCCTGCCCACGGAACGCGTCCAGGTGATCTGTGCCCGGGCCATGGCGCGGGTCCTGCACCCGCCGCGAGGGCCCGCGCCCGCGCGGGCCCTCAGCAAGGCGGCGCCGTCATGAGCCAGTACGAGCGCAAGGAGGTCGCCGTCAGGCGCCTCCTGGAGGGCACACCGCCGTCCGTGCCGCGGGAGCTGTACGAGGAGGCGGTACGGCGCGGCGGACGCAGGCTGCGGCGGCGCAGGGCGGTGCGCGGGTTCCTGTGGTTCGCCCTGCTCGCCGCCGTCGTCGCCTTCACCGTGTGGGCCTGTGTCACGCAGCCGTGGGTGGAGCCGCCCACGGAGACGACTCCACCGCTGACACGCTGGTAGGGGCGGTCTTCGTGGGCGCGGTCCGCGGCTAGCCGAGCGCCTGCTGGAGGTCGGCGAGCAGGTCGTCCGCGGACTCGATGCCCACCGAGAGGCGCACCAGGTCGGCGGGGACCTCCAGGTCCGAGCCCGCCACCGAGGCGTGCGTCATCCGGCCCGGGTGCTCGATCAGGGACTCCACGCCGCCCAGGGACTCGCCCAGGGTGAACAGCTTGGCGCGGTTGCAGACCTCCACGGCCGCCTCCTCGCCGCCCGCCACACGGAAGGACACCATCCCGCCGAACGCCTTCATCTGCTTGGCGGCGATCTCGTGGCCGGGGTGCTCGGGCAGGCCCGGGTACAGGACGTGCGTCACGCGCGCGTGCCGGGACAGCATCTCCGTCACCCGGGTGGCGTTCTCGCTGTGCCGGTCCATGCGCACGGCGAGGGTCTTGATGCCGCGCAGCACCAGCCAGGCGTCGAAGGGCCCGGCGACGGCGCCCATCGCGTTCTGGTGGTAGGCCAGCTCCTCGCCGAGCGCCGCGTCGCTGACGACGAGCGCGCCGCCGACGACGTCCGAGTGGCCGCCCATGTACTTCGTCATGGAGTGCACGACGACGTCCGCGCCGAGCGCGAGCGGCTGCTGGAGGTAGGGGCTCGCGAAGGTGTTGTCGACGACCAGGCGCACACCGGCCTCGCGGGCGATCTGCGCGAGCGCCGCGATGTCGGTGATGCCGAGCAGCGGGTTGGAGGGGGTCTCCACCCAGATCGCCTTGGTGTGCTCGGTCAGCGCGGCCCGCACGGAATTCGGGTCCGAGGTGTCGGCCACCGACCAGTTGACGCCCCAGCGCGAGACGACCTTGTCGAAGAGCCGGAACGTGCCGCCGTAGGCGTCATTGGGGATGACGACGTGGTCGCCGGGGGCGAGCAGCGTACGGAGCAGGCAGTCCTCGGCCGCCAGTCCGGACGCGAAGGCGAGCCCGCGACGGCCGCCCTCCAGCGCGGCCAGGTTCTCCTCCAGGGCGGTCCGCGTCGGGTTCGCGCTGCGGCTGTACTCATAGCCGCCGCGCAGGCCGCCCACGCCGTCCTGCTTGTAGGTCGAGACCTGGTAGATGGGCGGGACGACGGCACCGGTGAGGGGGTCGGCGGTGTTGCCGGCGTGGATCGCCACGGTCTCGAAATTCTGCCTGCTGTACGAGTCACTCATGCGGCCCGAGCGTAGTGCGCCGAGGGACCTTCCGCCCGAGTCGGTCCGGTACGTCCCCGCAGGTTCGCCAATTGTCGGACCCGTCTGGTTCGCTTGGCCCATGGAGATTCTCTGGGTCCTGATGGCAGTGATCATGATCGGCGCGGTCCTCGGACCCGTCCTGCTGCGCAGGCGCGGTGGAATCCGGCAGGTCGCCCCGGGCTCGCCGGACGCCGCGGACCCTGCGGACTACGGCTTCCTGCGCCAGGAGGAGCTGGACATCCGCATGCCCGGCCCGGACGCCGACCTCCTCGAAGTGCTCGACCTCGTCCAGCGCACCCAGGAGTGGAAGGCGGCCTCGCAGCTCCTCGTGGGCACGGAGACCCACGGCGAGCAGCGGTGGCAGCGCGTGCAGGCCTTCGCGGGCGCGGCCTCCCTGGAGCTGCGTCAGCGGCCCGGCGGGGTGAGCGAGAACCCCGGCGGGCAGTGGCTGCGCGTCTGGCGGACGGAGGCGCCCAAGGACGCGGGAGGCGCCGCCGTGCACGCGGAGTTCCTGGTCCAGCAGGCGTGGCGGACCTCCACGCAGGGGACCGACGAGTTCCGGATCATCCTCGAGGAGGCGAAGGAGGCGTGCGCGCAGGCGGCGCTGCTCGCCCCCGGTGACCCCATTCCGTACATCATCGAGCTCTCCATCGCGCGCGGCCTCGCGTACCCCCGCGAGGAGTTCGAGCAGCTCTGGCTGAAGATCCTTGACCGCGCGCCCGCGCACATGGGGGCGCATCTGGCCGCGCTGCACTACTGGTGCGAGAAGTGGCACGGCTCCCGCGACCTCGCCCAGAGCTTCGCCGAGGCCGCCGCGGCCCGCGCGCCCCGGGCCTCCCTGCTCGCCGCGCTCCCCCTCTTCGCGGTCTACGAACACCTGCCCGAGGTCAACCTCGTCCGCGGGTTCTACGAGAGCGAGGTCGTCACCAAGGCCATAGAGGGCGCCCTCTTCGCGGTGCACGCCGCGCGCCCCGGCGACCCGATGCTGGCGCACGTCCGCCACCTCCTGGTCTTCTTCCTGGTCCGCTGCGAGCGCTGGGGCGAGGCCATGGCTCAGCTCGTCCACGTGGACGGCCACGTCGGCGCCCTGCCCTGGACCCTCTCCGCCGACCCGGCGGCGGACTACGCGATCTACCGCGCCCTGGCCGTCGCGGGCTACGAGGCGAACGGCGGCAGCCCGGCGACACTGCCGCACTGAGGTCGCGGGGCGCCGGCTGTCGCGCCCCGGGCTGCGGCCTCCGCCGGAATGCGAGCCGCCCTGACGGCGTTGTGCCGTAGGCAGCACCCCGTTCCATGGTTCACGGTCACGTACGAGGAGAGAGACCACATGATCTTCGGCCGCACGCCCGAGCTCCCCACTCCCGAGCAGGCGCTCAAGGGCCGGGCGACCCCGGAATTCGAGGTCCCCTCCCGCCACACGGTCCTCGGCAACCCCCTCCTCGGCCCCTACCCCGAGGGCCTGCGGACCGCGGACTTCGGTCTCGGCTGCTTCTGGGGCGCGGAGCGCAAGTTCTGGCAGACGGACGGCGTCTGGACGACGTACGTCGGCTACCAGGGCGGCTACACGGAGAACCCCTCCTACGAGGAGGTGTGCTCCGGCCTCACGGGTCACGCGGAGGTGGTCCGCGTGGTCTTCGACCCCGAGCGCGTCTCGTACGAGTCCCTCCTGAAGCTCTTCTGGGAGTCCCACAACCCGACGCAGGGCTTCCGCCAGGGCAACGACGTGGGCACGCAGTACCGCTCGGCGATCTACACGCACTCCCCCGAGCAGGAAGCGGCGGCGGAGGCGTCCCGTGACGCCTACCAGCAGGTCCTGACGGCCGCGAACCTCGGCCCGATCACCACGACGATCCTGCCCGCGGCCTCCCGCCCCCTCTGGCCTGCGGAGCCGTACCACCAGCAGTACCTGGACAAGAACCCCGACGGCTACTGCGGCATCGGCGGCACGGGCCTTGAGCTGGAGAGCCCCTCGGAGACGAACTGGGGTCGGGCTTGCCCGACGGGGATCGCGCCCGCGCCGGAGGCGAGCAAGTAGCACGTCCTGTGCACACGAGGGGACGGGTATGGCTGAACGCTTCGCCCGTGCCGGCTCACCCGGCCGGTGACCGCGGCCATGCTGCGGTGGGTCGAGGAGGACTTCGGGCTGGAACCGCGGGCCGTCCGCACCACCTTCGACCGGCCGGCCAATCGGTATGACTACGACTGGTGATCGCCGGGTGCGTGCACCTGCCCGACCGCCGCGCGGTAGCCCGCCAGGTCGCCGCGCGCCTCGCGTACGTCCGGGTGGTCGTCGCCGAGCGCCGCGATCAGGTCGGGAAGGCAGGCGCTGAGTGTCTCGGCCGCCGCCGCGTGATCACCGGACGCGGCCAGGAACCTCGCCACGGCGCAGCGGGTCTCCAGCGTGTTCGTGTGGTCCTTGCCCAGGGACGTCTCCTCCGCGGCCAGGATCTCCCTGGTCCGGCGAAGCGCCTCCGCGGGGTCGCCCATGTCGCAGATGATGGCGGCGATCACCCCGCGGGTGGCCAGCGTGTTCATCGCCGTCGGCCCCAGGTTCCGCTCGCGGGCGGCGAGGATACGGCGGAACTCCACGAGCGCGCCCGACAGATCGCCGCCGCGCCGCAGACACGAGGCGAGGTTGTGTCTGACGACCTGTAGAAACTCGTCGCCCGGGGGAAATGTCGCCTCGCACTCGGTCAGGAGCGCGCGGAACATCTCCTGCGCCTCGGCGTGATCCCCGGCCAGCATCCGGTAGAACGCGATCTGGTGCCGCAGCGTCACCTCCCCGGAGAGAGATTCGTTCTGCTCCTGCGAGTCCTGGGCCGCCGGTTCGGCCTGCGACGCTTCCAGCGCCTCCGTCAGCAGGGCGATCGCCTCGTCCCATTCGCCACGGTCGCCCAACGCGGTGGCCCGCGAGTACACGTCGTCCACGTTTCCCGAGTCCACCGCTGTGTGGAACGCCGTCCGTACGCGCCAGAACGCCGCGTCCGCGACGTGCCGCACCTGTGAAGCGTCCGCCAGCGCGATGAGCATCGTCCAGACCTCGCGCGGCACAGGATCGTGTTCCGGCTGGTCGATGAGGTAGTCGAAGGCCAGGAACCCCGGCTCTTCGTCGTTCGGACCCGCCGGGATCAGCAGACTGCTCGCTCCGTGTACAGGGGTCAGCGCCCACTGCCACGCCTCTTCCAACGGCTCCGGCCGCAGCCGGTGTCCGCCGCGGGCGCGCAGGTAGTGGTCGTGCAGTTCGTCCAGGATTTCGCGCGAGACGGGCTGATCCAGGCCACTGCGGCGGCAGTCGACGGCGGCGGCCACCAGCGCGGCCGCCCTCGGGTGGGTTCCGGGGCTCCACGCCCGGCGCCAGTCGCGCAGCAGCTCCGGCCCCGCGGTCAGTACCTCGGCGAGCCCGAAGTGCTCCGTCTGACGTAACGCGCCCGCGATCCTCGGGTCGTCCGCGTGCTCCCCGGCCGCCCGCAGTTCGTCCGGGGACCAGAGCCTGTCCATGAACACCACGCGCGCGGCCTCCAGGATCTCCCGGCCCTCCCGGAGTGCCGCCCGCTCCTCTTCACCCGCCAACTGGAGGCCCCGTGCGCCGAAGCGGTCGTACTCGGCGGTGCGCATCGTGGCGAGCACCGTCGTGTCACCGCCGTCGCCGGTCAGCCGGGCCACCGTCGTGGACGTCAGGCCGCCCGGCCCGAGGAAGCGTTCCAGATCGTCCAGCCAGAGAACCGAGGGGCCGCCGCGCGACAGGAGCGTCACCAGCGCGGGGAGCGCGTCCCGACGCGCGGGGGCGGCCAGCCGGTGGTTCGGCAGCACCGCACGCATGGCCTCGTACGCCGATCTGGACTTTCCGGCAGTCGACTCGCCGACCACCACGACGCACCGCGCGGTGCGCAGGGTCTCCCGGAGCGTCCGGTCCACCGCTCGCGGGACGTACGGCGGCAGCGCGCCCGCGACCGGCGCCTCCCCGTCCCGCCGCGCCGGGTGCACTCCGAGCCGGATCGCGTCGTCGGCCTCCCTGGCCCGGGGCAACCCGCCTCCGCGACCGGCCACGGAGGCGCTTTCGACGATGCTCTGCCGTGCTTCCGTCTGCCCGTCGAGCCACCGCTTCGCCCGGTCCGCCCACACCGCGGTCACGGCGGTCAAGCCACCGCCGATCACTGCCGCCCAGGAGGGCGACAGCCACAGCCCCGCGACGAGCACGCCCGCGACGCCGACCACACCGCACAGCGCCAACGCCGACCAGGCGCCCAGGTGTTGCCACGCATGTCGTCTCACGAGGCGAGGGTGGTACCGGCGTCGGCCATCGCGCAAGCCGAGCCGCCCCGGCTCCTCTGCCCTCAGCGAATCTGCCCCCAGCCGATATCGCCGACAAGCGCCTGCCCGCCGGGCAACAGTGAAGTCACCAACGCGGCGTCCGTAGTCGCGGGATCTCAGGGAGGCTTCATGTCCGTGTTCGGTGTGTCCGTATTCGGCAGTGGCGGGGAGGCGCGGCCGCGGGGTGAGGAGGGGGACACCTCTCCGTCGCGCTTCGACGATCACCTCGCCGCGCAACTGCTCAACCAGCGCATCGTGTTCCTCGGCACCCAGGTCGACGACGTGTCGGCCAACCGCGTCTGCGCGCAGATGCTGCTGCTGTCGGCCGAGGACCCCAAGACCGACATCAGCCTCTACATCAACAGCCCCGGCGGCTCCGTCAGCGCCGGGCTCGCCATCTACGACACCATGCGGCTCATCCCGAACGACGTGGCCACGCTGGCCATGGGGTTCGCCGCCAGCATGGGCCAGTTCCTGCTCAGCGTCGGCACCCCGGGCAAGCGGTTCGCGCTGCCCAACGCGCGGATCATGATGCACCAGCCGTCGGCCGGCATCGGCGGCACCACCGCCGACATCGCGATCCAGGCGGAGAACCTGGAGTTCACGAAGGCGGCCATCGAGCGGATCACCGCCGAGCACACCGGCCAGACCCCGGAGACGATCTCGCGGGACGGCGACCGCGACCGGTGGTTCACGGCCGAGCAGGCCAAGGAGTACGGGATGGTCGACCACGTGGTCGAGTCCCTCGAAGACGTGCGGCCCGCCGGGTCGAAGCGGCGCATCGGTCTGGGCATCTGAGGATCAGGGGAGACACCGCATGAGTCAGTACACGATCCCTACCGTCGTCGAGCGCACCCCGCAGGGCGAGCGCACGTACGACGTCTACAGCCGGCTGCTCTCCGAGCGGATCATCTTCCTCGGCACGGAGATCGACGACGGCGTCGCCAACGTCGTCATCGCGCAGCTCCTCCACCTGGAGTCGTCCGCCCCGGAGCGGGAGGTCGCCATCTACATCAACTCGCCGGGCGGTTCCTTCACCTCGCTCATGGCCATCTACGACACGATGAGCTTCATCTCGGCGCCCATCTCCACCTTCTGCGTGGGCCAGGCGGCGTCCACGGCCGCCGTGCTGCTCGCCGGGGGCGACCCGGGGCGGCGGTTCGTGCTCGACCACGCGCGCGTGCTGCTCGGGCAGCCCGCGAGCCGGGGACAGCAGGGGACGGTGTCCGACCTCCAGCTCCAGGCCAGGGAGATGATGCGGATCCGCTCGCAGGTGGAGGAGGTCCTGGCGCGGCACACGCACCACGACGTCGCCACGCTCCGGGCCGACATGGACCGCGACAAGTTCTTCACCGCGCAGGAGGCCGTCGCGTACGGGCTCGCCGACCAGGTGCTCAGCAGGCGGTCCCTGCCCGTCGCCGCCTGAGCCGCGGGTGGGGTGTCAGGCCGCCAGACGGACCTCGCCCTGGTACGAGGCCCTGGCAGGCCGTGTACGCGGGGAGACGGCCAGCCGGCTCTGGGCCAGGGAGAGTACGTCGGTCAGACGCAGGCCGAGCGCGTGGGCCGCGGCCGCGAGGACCTCGGAGGAGGCTTCCTTGCGGCCGCGCTCCAGCTCGGAGAGGTACGGCATGGAGATGCGGGCGTCGTCGGCCACGTCCTTGAGGGTGCGTTCCTGGGCGAGGCGCTCGCGGCGCAGGACATCTCCCACCACGTCCCGCCAAAGGGGCTCCCTGACCGCCGGGGCCGGGGCCGGGGCCGGGGCAGAGGGAGCCGCCCCGACCGGGCGCAGGGGAATCACGCGGGCCTCGTCCGGCCTCTGCCGTGGTCGCCCCCCGGCCGGACCGCTCGCTCGGCTGTCGGCTCGGTCGGCTCGGCCCTGGGCTTGGCTGCTCGCTTCGCTGCTCACCGTCTCAGCCTAGGAGGCGACCCGGCCGCCGGGCAGCGGTAAGCGTTCCGCCACCCGCGAAATCCCCTCACCACCGCACCGCCACGCTGCCGCCATACCGCCGCACCGGACTACTTCGCGGCAGACCCCACCGACGAGGCGTCCCGCCCCCAGCTCGCCAGCAGCCGCAGCGCCTGCGCCGACGCCGAGTCCGGCTCGGCGTGGTACATGATCAGCGATTGGTCGCAGTCGTCCGGCAGCCGGAGCGTCTCGAACGACAGGGTCAGCTCGCCCACCAGCGGGTGGCGCATGCGCTTGATGCCATGGCCCTTCTCCCGTACGTCATGGGTGGCCCACAGGTTCCTGAACTCCTCGCTCTTGACGGAGAGTTCGCCCACGAGGGCGGAGAGCCGGGGATCGTTGGGGTAGCAGCCCGCGTCCATGCGGAGGTAGCCGACGATGTCGGACGCCTTCTGCTCCCAGTCGATGAAGAACTCGCGCGAGCGCTCGTCGAGGAAGCAGATCCGCGCCCAGTTCCGGTGCTCCGGCGGCAGCTCGCTCCAGTCGCCGAACAGGGCCGCCGCGAGCGCGTTCCACGCGAGGATGTCCGAGCGGCGGCCGATGACGTACGCGGGCACGCCGTCGATGGAGTCCAGGAGCTGCTGGAGCGCGGGCCGCAGGTGCTGCGGGCGCGCGGCCCGCTTCTTCTTCACCGTCTTCGGCTTCGCGAGCCGCGTGAGGTGGGAGTGCTCGGCGTCCGTGAGGCGCAGGGCGCGCGCGATGGCGTCGAGCACCTCGGTGGAGACGTTGCGGCCGTTGCCCTGTTCCAGGCGCGTGTAGTACGCGACGGAGACCCCGGCGAGCTGGGCGAGCTCCTCGCGGCGCAGGCCCGGCACCCGGCGGTGCCTGCCGTACTCCGGCAGGCCGACGTCCGCGGGCCGCAGCCGGGCCCTGCGGGTGCGCAGGAACTCGCTGAGCTCGGCCCGGCCGTCCAGCGGCGCGGCGTCGGCACCTCGCTGGTGTCCGGCGGGCGTCTCGTGCGTGTCGTCCATGCTTCCAGTATCCCGGCCCGTACGCCGCTGAGACTGTCCCCACCAGTGGTAGGACCGCTGGACGTAGGCGGAACGGGTGTCTGGGTGACTCGGCGCGCGGCTGGCAGCCTCGAAGACATGACTGAGCAGATCACCACCGTTTCCGCCTACGCCGCTCCCGCCCCCGACGCGCCCCTGGAGCGGACCACCGTGCCGCGTCGCGCCGTCGGCGAGTCCGACGTGCTGATCGACATCAAGTACTCCGGGATCTGCCACTCCGACATCCACCAGGCCCGTGACGGCTGGGGAGAGGGCATCTTCCCGATGGTGCCCGGCCACGAGATCGCCGGTGTCGTGACCGAGGTCGGCCCCGGTGTGACCAAGTTCGCCGTCGGCGACCGGGTGGGCGTCGGCTGCATGGTCGACTCCTGCCGCGAGTGCGACAACTGCAAGGCCGGCCTGGAGCAGTACTGCGTGCAGGGCAACGTCCCGACGTACAACGGCCTGGACCACAGCGGTGAGCCGACGTACGGCGGCTACTCCTCGCACATCGTCGTCGACGAGGCGTTCACCGTCGGCATCCCCGAGGGGATCTCGCTGGACGTCGCCGCGCCGCTGCTGTGCGCCGGCATCACCACGTACTCCCCGCTCAAGCGCTTCAACGCGGGCCCCGGCAAGAAGGTCGCCGTGGTGGGCCTCGGCGGGCTCGGCCACATGGCCGTCAAGATCGCCCACGCACTCGGGGCCGAGGTGACCGTCCTCTCGCAGTCCCTGCGCAAGAAGGACGACGGTCTGCGGCTCGGCGCCGAGCACTACTACGCGACCAGTGACGACGCCACGTTCGAGCAGCTCGCGGGCTCCTTCGACATGATCCTCTCGACGGTCTCGGCGCCGCTGCCGCTGGACAAGTACCTCGGCCTGCTGCGCTCCGAGGGTGCCTTCGTCAACGTCGGCGCCCCCGAGGAGCCGGTCTCGCTGAACCTCTTCTCCGTGATCGCCGGCGGCAAGACCCTGGCGGGCTCCATGATCGGCGGCATCGCCGAGACCCAGGAGATGCTGGACTTCTGCGCCGAGCACGGCCTGGGCTCCGAGATCGAGCTGATCCGCGCCGAGCAGGTCAACGAGGCGTACGAGCGGGTCCTCGCCAGCGACGTGCGCTACCGCTTCGTGATCGACGCCGCCACGATCTGACGTCCCGCGGCGGGGCACGTATGACCGCCCTTGTACGCGTATGACCGCCCCTGTGGCGCGTATGACAGCCCCTGTGGCCCGTGTGGCTTGAACGCATCTCGGTCGCCGGTCCTGGTCCGCATGACCTCGCGGACCGGGACCGGCGACCGATGTGTATGCCCGGCCGCCCCGCCTAGCATCGTCCCCGTCAGCGCAGGACGACACTGTTTCGAGCGGGCGAGGAGAGCAGACGAGATGACCATCGAGTTGAACCACACGATCGTCGCGGCGACCGACAAGAAGGCCTCCGCCCAGTTCCTCGCGGACATTCTGGGGCTGGAGGTGAGCCCGCCGTACGGACCGTTCATTCCGGTGGCGATCCCGAACGGCGTCACGCTCGACTTCGCCGAGTCCGGCGAGGGGCCCGCCGTGCCGCAGCACTACGCGTTCCTGGTCTCCGAGGACGAGTTCGACGCGATCTTCGGGCGCATCAAGGACCGGGCCCTGCCCTACTGGGCGGACCCGCACCACACCCGCGCCAACGAGATCAACACGAACGACGGTGGCCGCGGCCTGTACTGGGAGGACCCGGACGGCCACAACCTGGAGATCCTCACCAGGCCCTACGGCAGCGGCGCCTGAGCCAGGAACGCGAGCACGGGCTCTGTGGCCACGTCCGCGAACTCCTCGAAGTACGCGTGCCGGGCGCCCGGGACGAGGAACGTCCTGGCGTCCGGGATGCGTCCGGCGATGAGCGGGGCGTTGGCCGCCGGGTTGAACACGTCGTCCGTGCCGTGCACGACCAGGGTCGGCGCCTTGACGCGGGGCAGCGCGTCCCACGCGTCGTGGCGGTTGCTGGCCCGCAGGTGGCGGCGGCGGGCGTACGGGGGCATGGTCGGATCACCCAGCGTGCGGTACTCCCGTCCCGGCCGGACGCGCTCCTGCTCGGCGAGCCACGCCGGGGTGTACATCAGCTCCAGCAGAGCGCGGCGCGCGGCGTCCGGGGCGGCCCGGCTCAGGGTGTCGCCGATGGCGGGGGCGCGCTGGACGGCGTGTGGACCACCGGGCGAGGTGCATCCGAGGACGAGGCGGCCGACGCGGTCGGGATGATCAGCGGCGAGCCACTGCGCGATGCGCCCGCCCATGGAGGTGCCGTAGACGTGGGCGCGCGCGATGCCGGCGTGGTCGAGCACGGCGAGCACATCACGGGCGAACCCGGGCGTGCTGTACGTGTCGGTGTCGGGACGGTCGCTCTCGCCGGTGCCCCGGTGGTCGATGACGACGGTCGTATGATGCGCGGCGAAATCGTCCCGTACGGGGTCCCACCAGTGGTGGTCGTTGGACTGCCCGCTGAGCAGCACCAGCGGCTCGCCGGAGCCGTGCAGCAGGTAGTGGAGGGCGGCACCGTCGGCCGCTTCGGCGAAGGGCACGCCCGCTCACGCCTCCCGGAGGTCGGCGACGACCCGAAAGCGTTCGAGGACGAGCGCGGTCCCGTCGCGCAGCGGTCCGGGGAAGGCGAACTCCGCCCTGGGCAGCGATGCGTGGTCTTCGGGCGGGGGAAGCGTGGTCATCGGAGCACCCTAGTCACGACGCGGCGCCGACGGGTACCGGCGATACGTGATCGACAGTCCCTTCGGCGCCGCGCCCATTTCGGGGGTCGGGTCAGACGGCGGAGCCGGCCTTCCACTGCGCCCAGTCCATGTTCCAGCCGTTGAGGCCGTTGTCCGGGGCGATGACCTTGTCGCCGGTGTTGCGGACGTCGACGACGTCACCGGTGATGGAGTTCTCGTAGAACCAGGAACCCGGGGTGCTCTTGTCGTTGGCACCCTTGGCGTCCTGGAGGCCGATGCAGCCGTGGCTGGTGTTGGCGCCGCCGAAGATCGAGGGCGAGCCCCAGTAGTTGCCGTGGATGAAGGTGCCCGAGCTCGAAAGACGCATGGCGTGCGGTACGTCCTTGATGTCGTACTCGCCCTTGCCGTCGCCGTCCTTGAAGCCGACGGTGGCACCGTCCATGCGGGTCTCCTTGAACTTCTCGGAGATCACCATCTTGCCGTTGTACGTCTTGTTCTCGGGTGAACCGGCGGAGATCGGGATGCTCTTCACGACCTTGCCGTCCCGCGTCACCTTCATCGTCTTGCTCTTGGCATCGACGATGGAGACCTGGTTGCGCCCGATCTTGAACTGGACGGTCTTCTGCTGCACGCCGTACACACCGTCGGCGCCCTCGACGCCGTCGAGGTTCAGCTTCAGGGTGACCGTGGAGTTGCCCTTCCAGTAGTCCTCGGGGCGGAAGTCCAGGCGGTTGTTGCCGAACCAGTGGCCGACGATCTCCTGACCGCTGGTCGACGACACCTTGACCGCGGACTGCACTTCCTTCTTGTTCGTGATGCCCTTGTCGAAGTTGAGGGACACGGGCATGCCGACGCCGACGGTGGAGCCGTCCTCGGGCGTGAAGTTGCCGATGAAGCTGTTGGCCTGCGAGACGGTCGTGAACTTGGAGTTCTCGTGCGCCTTGCGGCCCTCGGAGTCGGTGGCCGTCGCCGAGATCTTGTACTTCGTGGCGCGCTCGAGCTGCTTGCTCGGCTTCCAGCTCTTCTTGTCGGCGGATATCTGACCGGGCACGGCGGTGCCGTCGGCGGTCTCCATGGACACGTCGGTGAGCGTGCCCTTGCTGACGGTGACCGCGGCCGCGCTGTTGATGCTGGCGTTGTCGGAGCCGTTCTTCGGCGCGATCTTGATCTGGGCGGCCGACGTCTTCTTGGCCGCCGCCTCGTCGACCTGGTTCTGCGACTCCTTGCCACCGGAGGCCTTGTCGCCGCCGTCGTCGCTGCATGCCGAGAGCACGAGCACGCCGCCCACGAGAGCGGACACGGCCGCGAGGCCCTTGCGTCCACGTCCCGCCGCTCGGCGCCTACTGTCCGTCATCACACACATCTCCATAGTTGCAGAATCCCGAACACACCCGAGAGTCCCCGTAGACCCGCATAACGTCCTGCCCGGTTCGTCCCGTTCCACTACCGCGCGGAATGTGGGGAACACCACGTTCCCGGTACTGGACCGGATCCCCGCCCGTGACCACTGTGCACGACGGACCCCCAGAGGGACGAAAGAACCCCGGACGGCGGTTGCTGTCCGGGGTCCCCGATTCCGGATCTCTCAATCCGATGTGCGCGCACCAATCGGCGTCGGCGTCGGATCAGACCAGTTCGTCGTCTTCCTCGTCGTCTTCCCCGTCGTCATCGTCGTCATCGTCGTGCTCCCAGTCCGGCGCGTCGGGGTCGTAGTCGATCGCCTCGCTGCTCCAGGAGGCCTGGGCGAGCTCGACGCCGGGGACCTGGCTGACCAGGTCGAACGGGTCCACGAGGTGGGCGAGCGCCTCCGCGTCGTCCTCCCGGACCGCCGACTCGGCGTGGGCCCGCTCCTCCGTCGGCACCGGCTGGTCCCGCGCGATGCGGTCGAGCGCGGCACCGGTCAGCTTCTCGGTGTCGCCGACCTCGACCACCATTTCGACCCGCAGCCGTACAAACCGTGATGTCTCGTCTCCAGTCATACGGGGGAGAGTACGGTCCGCTCCCCTCGTGGCTTTCCCGCGACCCGCGCCTTTCATTACCATCGCCCCCACACGGCCAATTCGCCAGCACCACAAGGGGGATCCGATTCCGTGTCCGCACGCCGATCGTTGCTGACCGCCACCGCCGCCGGAGCCCTTCTCGGCGCCCTGTGGTTCGTCCCCTCCGCGAACGCGACGTCCCCTTCCTCGCCCACCGAGACCGCGCAGAGCCGCCCCGCCGACCGGCCCCCGGCCTCCGACACCACGACCCACGCGGGCCCGGCCCGCCTGGCCGACACGGGCGGCTTCGACACCACCCCGTACGTGATCGGCGGCACGGCGTTCCTGGGCCTGGGCGCGGGTTTCGTGGCGTTCTCGGCACGCCGGGAACGGCCGGTCAGGCGGGGCGGCGCCCGCGTCAGCCCAGCGGGCCCGTGACCGTCTCGGTCGCCTTCAGCAGTGCTCCCGAGCGCACGAAGGCGTCCGCCCCCGCCAGATCGGGGGCCAGGTAGCGGTCCGGGCCCGGGCCCTCCACGCCCGCCTTGCGGAGCGCCGCGATGACCTCGCGGGTCGCGGGCGCGGGCGTCAGGTCCTCGCGGAGTTCGACCGCGCGGGTGGCCGCGTACAGCTCGATCGCGACGATGCGGGTCAGGTTGTCCACCACCGTGCGCAGCTTGCGCGCGGCGGACCAGCCCATGGACACGTGGTCCTCCTGCATGGCGGAGGACGGGATGGAGTCCGCCGAGGCCGGGACCGCGAGCCGCTTCAACTCGCTGACCAGGGCGGCCTGCGTGTACTGGGCGATCATCAGACCCGAGTCGACCCCCGCGTCGTCCGCGAGGAACGGCGGAAGGCCGTGCGAGCGGTTCTTGTCGAGGAGGCGGTCCGTACGCCGCTCCGCGATCGAGCCGAGGTCGGCCGCGGCGATGGCGAGGAAGTCCAGGACGTACGCGACCGGGGCCCCGTGGAAGTTGCCGTTCGACTCCACGCGGCCACCCCCGGCGCTGTCGGGCAGCACGACGGGGTTGTCGACGGCGGCGGCCAGCTCCCGCTCGGCGACGAGCCTGGCGTGCGCCATGGTGTCCCGGCCCGCGCCCGCGACCTGCGGTGCGCACCGCACGGAGTACGCGTCCTGGACGCGCGGCGCGTCGTCCTGGTGGTGGCCGGTGAGCCCCGAACCGGCGAGGACCTTCAGCATGTTGGCGGCGGACACACCCTGGCCCGGGTGCGGCCGGATGGCGTGCAGCTCGGGCGCGAGGACCTTGTCCGTGCCGAGCAGGGCCTCAAGGGTCAGGGCGGCGGTGATGTCCGCGGACTTGTAGAGGGTGTCGAGATCGGCCAGAGCCATGATCAGCATGCCGAGCATGCCGTCGGTGCCGTTGAGGAGGGCGAGGCCCTCCTTCTCGCGCAGCTCGACCGGCTTGATGCCGTACGCGGCGAGCAGCTCGCCCGCGGGCTTCACCTCGCCGTCGGGCCCCTCGGCGTCGCCCTCGCCCATCAGCGTGAGCGCGCAGTGGCTCAGCGGGGCGAGGTCGCCGGAGCAGCCCAGCGAACCGTACTCGTGCACGACCGGCGTGATCCCGGCGTTCAGTACGTCCGCCATGGCCTCCGCGACCTCGGGCCGCACGCCCGTGTGGCCCGAGCAGACCGTCTTCAGGCGCAGGAACATCAGCGCGCGCACCACCTCGCGCTCCACCCGCGGGCCCATGCCTGCGGCGTGCGAGCGGACGATGTTGCGCTGGAGCTGGGCCCGCAGTTCGGGGCCGATGTGGCGGCTGGCCAGGGCACCGAAGCCGGTCGAGACGCCGTAGACCGGCTCCGGCTTGGCGGCGAGCGCGTCGATGATCTCGCGTGAAGCGGCAAGGGCGCTCAGCGCCTCGTCGGTCAGTTCGATCCGCGCGTTCCCGCGCGCGACGGCGATGACGTCGGCCGCGCTCGTGCCGGACGTCCCAAGGGCCACGGTGGTGCCCACGCTGTGCATATCCATATTCAGCAGCGTACGGACTGAATCGCCAGGTGTCACGGGTGAGGTGGGGTGGGGCCACTTACCCGCCGCCCCCGGAACTTCCGCCGCTCCCCCGTCCCGGCCACCGCCGGCGGCGAGTCGGCGAGGCGGACCACCGGGTCGCTCTCCCCGTCGCCGCCCTCCCGCCCCGCGACCACCGGCTTCACGGCGCGCGCCGCCTTCGCCCGGTACTGCGCCGCGTCGGCGAGGCGGAAGAGGCGGCGCGCCGAGCGGACGGGACCGATCGGGTCCCCGGTCGACGCGACCCCGCAGGCGACCCCGTCACCGAGCTCCAACTCGGCCGCGCGTACGCACAGTTCATCGGCGACCCGTACCACCTCGTCGGCGGTGGGGCCCGCGCAGAGCAGGCAGAACTCGTCGCCGCCGAGGCGCGCGGCCAGCGTGCCGGGGAGCATCGCGCCGCAGAGCGAGAGGACCGAGCCGAAGCGTTCGAGGAGGCGGTCGCCGACCGCGTGGCCCAGGGTGTCGTTGACCCGCTTGAGCCCGTTGACGTCGCAGACGACCAGGCTCACCACGGCCTCGTCGGCGCGGTGCCGCTCCACCGCCTCGTCGAGGCGCAGATCGACCGCGCGGCGGTTGGCGAGCCCGGTCAGCGAGTCCGTGAAGGCCAGCCTGCGCGCCTCCTCCAGGCGCTCGGTCTGCGCGATGCCCGCGGCCACCACCGAGGCGAGGACCGTGGCGAAGTCCGCGTCGGCGCGGCCGAAGACCGGCGCCCCCCTCGGACGCGCCACATACAGCTCGCCCCAGGCCCGCCCGTGCAGCACGACCGGCGCGACCACACAGCAGCCGCGGCCCCGCCTGCGCAGCGCGGTGACGCGCTGGTGGCAGTAGCCGGCGACGCGGCCGCCCGCCGGGCCGTCGGCCGTCTCGACCCAGGCGTCGGGCTCGCCGCCGCCCGCCCAGCGCTCGTGCAGGAACTCGGTGATCTCCGGGAACTGGTGGACGGGGTACGCCTCCCGCTCCGGGAACTCCTCCTCGCCCTCGCTCCGTTCGCCCGTGTTCACCAGGACCCGGAGCCGGCCGAGCTCGCGCTCCCACAGGGAGAGCGCGGCGAAGCTCCCGTCCAGCGCCCGGCAGGCACCCGAGGCCGCCGCCCGCCAGGTCTCACGCGGGGTCCGCGCGGCGGCCATGCCCTGCGCCAGCTCCACCACGGCCCGCAGCCGGACGTCCTCTCCCATCACCCCAGGCTAGGAGGTTTACGGCAATTTGGAACTTCGAGACATATCGCGACCGCAGGCTCGGGACTCACGCGGGGCACGGGGGCACGCGGCTCACTCCCCCGGCCACTCCGGCTTCCGCTTCTCGTTGAACGCCGCGACGCCCTCCGCCCGGTCGCCCGAGAAGGCCACCGTGCGCCACGCCGCGTCCTCCACCTCCAGGCCCGCGCGCAGGTCGAGGCCGTGGCCGAGGCGCAGGGCGCGCTTGGCCGCGCGCAGGCCCACGGGCGAGTTGGCGGCCATGCGGGCGGCGAGCGCCAGCGCCTCCGTACGGGCTCCGCCCTCGTCCGCGAGCAGATCGACCAGGCCCAACTCTCGCGCCTCGGCCGCCTCCACGCGCCGCGCGGAGAAGATCAGCTCGGCGGCGCGGGCGGCGCCGACCCGGCGCGGCAGGAGCTGCGTACCGCCGCCGCCCGGGATGACGCCGACGGACACCTCGGGCAGCCCGACGACCGTGCTGGGGTCGGCGACGATCACGTCGCAGGAGAGCGCGAGCTCGAAGCCGCCGCCGAGCGCGAAGCCGTGCACGGCGGCGATGGTGGGCATGGGCAGGTCCAGTACGCCGGTGTAGGCGGCCCGCGCCGTGGGGCGCTGGCGCAGCAACTCGGCGTCGCTGAAGGAGTTCCGCTCCTTGAGGTCGGCGCCGACGCAGAACGCCCGCTCGTGCGTGGACGTCACGACGACGACACGGGCGTCCGCGTCGCCGGCCAGGGCCGCGCAGGCGGCGGCGATGGAGCGGGCCATCTCCGAGGAGACGGCGTTCATGGCCTTGGGGCGGTCGAGGACGAGCTCGACGACGTGGCCGTGCCGCCTGACCGCCACGTGCTCCCCGTACCGCTGCTCGTCACCCATGACGCCTCCTGATCCCCGGTTAACGACCGTTACCCGGGGATCATGTCAGCCGGGCCCCGCCCCGGGAAGGGGCAGCCCGTCCCGCGAAGCGGCGTCCCTCAGCCCCGCCGCGCGAGCAGCCACGGCTCGACCACGCCGAGGCCGCGCACCGGCCGCTGCCACATCGGCTGGAGGGCGAAGCGGTACGAGGGCGGGTCCTCGCCCTCCTTCTCGGCCGCCGCTGCCGCCTCCGCGACCTTCGCCTCCGACGCGGGCGCGTCGCCGGTCCGGGTCAGCTCCTGCGCGAACGCACCGTCCACGAGCACGGCGTCCTTCGGCGCTATCGAGGTCAGGCGGCTCGCGAGGTTCACCGTCGTACCGAAGACGTCGCCCATGCGCGTGGTGACCGTGCCGAAGGCGATGCCGACGCGCAGCTCGGGCATGGTCTCGTCGTTCGCCATGGTCTCGATGAGGCGCAGGGCGATCTCGGCGGCCACGCCCGCGTCGTCGGCGGCGTACAGGACCTCGTCGCCGAGGGTCTTGATGAGCCGTCCGCCGTGCGCGGCGACGAGGTCGGCCGCCGTGGTCTCGAAGGCCTCGACGAGCTCCCCGAGCTCCTCCTCCTCCATGCGCCGCGTGAGGCGCGTGAAGCCGACCAGGTCGGCGAAGCCCACGGCGAGCCGCCGGTCGACCATCTCCTCGTCGTCGGCGGCCTGCACGACACGCCCCGTGGCGGCGGCGAGCTGGCGGCGCCAGACGTAGACGAGGAACTCCTCCAGCTCCGGCAGGAGCAGCTCCACCAGGGGATACGTGACTTCGGTACGGGTCATGCCGGGCTCGGGCGGCTCCGTGAGCCCCTCCAGGAAGGAGTCGATCTGCCACTCGGCGAGCCGCGCGGTGGTCTGCCCCGTGGACCGGGCCACCTGCACCGCCATGGCCTCGCTCAGGAGGCCCGCCTCGACGAGGCCGGCCAGGCGTCGCAGGGCGAGCACGTCGGCCTCGGTCAGCGCCTTGGCCTGGCCGATGTCGGGGAAGCCCATGGCCCGCCAGAAGCGGGACGCGAGCTCCATGGAGACGCCCGCGCTGCGGGCCGCCTGGAAGGGGGTGTAGCGGCGGTCCGCGCCGAGGATGAGCCCTTCGAGCCTCAGGGCGAGGGGGTCCTTGGCGGACTCGCCGTCCTTGTGCTCGTCCTGCACCTCGGGAACGCCGCCGCCCGGCCCGTCGTCGGGGCCACGCTCTGCGCCCGCGCCGGAGCCCGTGTCATCGACGGTCACGCCTGCTGCCCTTCCGATCTGCCGCGGTCAGGTATCGACCGGCGCCAACTTTACGGCAGGTGTGCCGCAGCTCACTCCAGAGTCCCGTGACCCGTTCACCCGGCCGGGGCACGCCGGGTGCCCGGCCGCCCCCTGGCGCGCGCGGGCACCGCTCACCCCGCCGCCCGCAGGTGCACGATGTCGCCCGCACCGACCGGCTCCTGCACCCCCGCCTCCGTGGCGAGCACCAGGCGGCCGTCGCCGTCGACCGCCACCGCCTCCCCCACGATCGAGCGGTCCCCCGGCAGCTCCGCCCGGACCCGGCGGCCGAGCGTGGCGCACCCCGCCGCGTACGCCTCCTGGAGCCGTGCGCCCGCGGGGTCGCCGCCCGCCGCGCGCCAGTCGCCGTACCACTGCTCCAGGGAGCGCAGCACGGCCCTGAGCACCGTGTCGCGGTCCGTCGTCGACGCCCCGGCGAGGGCGAGTGACCCGGCCGTCGGCACCGGCAGCTCGTCCTCACGCAAGGTGACGTTGAGGCCGACGCCGATGACCACGCCGCCGCCGGAGGCCGAGCCCGCCCGCTCCGCGAGGATGCCGCCGGCCTTGCGCTCCTCGTCACCGACGGTGACCAGGAGGTCGTTGGGCCACTTGAGTGCGGTGTCCACCCCGGCGGCCCGCGAGACCCCCGTGGCGACGGCCACGCCGGTGAGCAGCGGCAGCCAGCCCCACCGCTCGACCGGCACCTCGGCGGGTTTGAGCAGCACGGAGAAGAAGAGGCCCGAGCGGGCGGGCGCCGACCACGTGCGGTCCAGGCGGCCCCGGGCCGCGTTCTGCTCCTCGGCGACGAGGACCGCGCCCTCGGGGAGGTCGTCGGCCCGCGCCGTGAGGTCGGTGTTGGTCGACCCGGTGACGGGCACCACGTCGAGGGAGGTCCACAGGGCGCCGTCGCGCACGAGCGCCCGCCGCAGGGAGGCGGCGTTCAGGGGCGGGCGGTCCAGGTCGGACCAGCGGTTGTCTTGAGCATCTGGCGGCGTCATGCAAGCCACCCTAGGTGTGGTAAACGCCGCACTGCCGAACGGTATCCACGCCGCTACGCTACGGGTCAGTAGCCAGCCGTAAGCCGCCATACGCACCTTTGAGCAGGCAGGGAGCCGCATCCCTATGTCCGAGATCGACATCCACACGACCGCCGGCAAGCTCGCGGACCTCCAGCGCCGCATCGAGGAGGCGACGCATGCGGGGTCGGCCCGCGCGGTCGAGAAGCAGCACGCCAAGGGGAAGTTGACGGCGCGTGAGCGGGTCGGGCTGCTGCTCGACGAGGGCTCCTTCGTCGAGTTCGACGAGTTCGCCCAGCACCGCTCGACCCAGTTCGGCCTGGAGGACAACCGGCCCTACGGCGACGGCGTCGTCACCGGTTACGGCACCGTCGACGGCCGCCCCGTGGCGGTGTTCTCGCAGGACTTCACCGTCTTCGGCGGCGCGCTCGGCGAGGTCTTCGGACAGAAGATCGTCAAGGTCATGGACTTCGCCCTGAAGACCGGCTGCCCGGTCGTCGGCATCAACGACTCCGGCGGCGCCCGCATCCAGGAGGGCGTCATGGCCCTCGGCATGTACGGCGAGATCTTCCGCCGCAACACCCACGCCTCCGGAGTCATCCCGCAGATCAGCCTGGTCGTCGGCCCGTGCGCGGGCGGCGCGGTCTACTCGCCCGCGATCACCGACTTCACGGTCATGGTCGACCAGACCTCGCACATGTTCATCACCGGGCCCGACGTGATCAAGACGGTCACCGGTGAGGACGTCGGCTTCGAGGAGCTGGGCGGCGCCCGCACCCACAACGCGACCTCGGGCGTGGCACACCACATGGCGGGTGACGAGAAGGACGCCATCGAGTACGTGAAGTCCCTCCTCTCCTACCTGCCATCGAACAACCTCAGCGAGCCGCCCGCGTTCCCCGAGGAGGCCGACCTCGCCCCCACCGACGAGGACCGGGCCCTGGACACGCTGATCCCGGACAGCGCGAACCAGCCGTACGACATGCACACGGTGATCGAGCACGTCCTGGACGACATGGAGTTCTTCGAGACGCAGTCGCTGTTCGCGCCGAACATCCTCACCGGCTTCGGCCGTGTCGAGGGCCACCCGGTGGGCATCGTCGCCAACCAGCCGATGCAGTTCGCGGGCTGCCTGGACATCGACGCCTCCGAGAAGGCCGCGCGCTTCGTGCGCACCTGCGACGCGTTCAACGTGCCGGTCGTGACCTTCGTGGACGTCCCCGGCTTCCTGCCGGGCGTCGAGCAGGAGCACACCGGCATCATCCGCCGCGGCGCGAAGCTGATCTTCGCCTACGCCGAGGCCACCGTCCCGCTCATCACGGTCATCACCCGCAAGGCCTTCGGCGGCGCGTACGACGTCATGGGCTCCAAGCACCTGGGCGCCGACCTGAACCTCGCCTGGCCGACCGCGCAGATCGCGGTCATGGGCGCGCAGGGCGCGGTCAACGTCCTGCACCGCCGCACCATCGCCGCGGCCGACGACCAGGAGGCCACGCGGGAGCGGCTCATCCGGGAGTACGAGGACGCCCTGCTCAACCCGTACACCGCGGCCGAGCGCGGCTACATCGACGCCGTGGTCATGCCTTCGGAGACCCGCTCCCACCTCGTGCGCGGCCTGCGTCAGCTCCGCACGAAGCGCGAATCACTGCCTCCCAAGAAGCACGGCAACATCCCCCTGTAGGCCGCGACCGTTGAAGGAGCCCTCATGATCAAGGTCGTCCGGGGCAACCCGACCCCCGAGGAGCTGGCCGCCGCCCTGGCGGTGGTCCGGGCGCGCGCCGCGGCGGTGGCGAACCCGCCGTCCGGCGCGCCCGTACCGCCCGACTCCTGGGCCGACCCGGCCCGCGTGGCCAGGGACCGGCTCCCGGCACCGGGCCCCACCGCGTGGGGCCGTACGTACTGGCCCTCGTGAGGTGGCCGGCCGGGGAACTTGAGTACGCGTACTCAGGCGCCCCGGCCCGTCCCGCCGCACCATCGAAGTCATGCTGTGGTCCGACCCGGAGAACGACCCGCCCGAGGACATGCGGGACATGCAGGCGAAGATGCGCCGTGCCGGATGCGTCCTCGCCCTCGCCATGGTGGTGGCGATGTTCGTGCTCGGCATCCGCTGAGCCGGACCCCTTACGCTGACGGCATGAGTGATCAGCCCCGCCGTCTCGTCCTCGCCTCGAAGTCACCCGCGCGCCTCGGCCTGCTGCGGCAGGCGGGCTTCGCCCCCGAGGTGATCGTCAGCGGCTTCGACGAGGACAAGGTCACCGCGCCGACCCCCGCCGAGCTCGCCCTGGCCCTCGCCGAGGCCAAGGCGTCCGTGGTCGCCGCGCGGCCCGAGGCCATGGGCGCCCTCGTCATCGGCTGCGACTCGGTCCTCGAACTGGACGGGCAGGCGCTCGGCAAGCCCGCCGACGCCGAGGAGGCGACCGCCCGCTGGAAGTCCATGCGCGGCCGCGCGGGCGTCCTCCAGACGGGCCACTGCGTCCGCGACACGACCGCGGGGACCTACGCCTCGGCGACGGCTTCGACCGTCGTCCGCTTCGGTGAGCCCACCGACGAGGAGATCGCCGCGTACGTGGCGAGCGGCGAACCGCTGCACGTGGCCGGGGCGTTCACCCTGGACGGCCGCTCGGCCCCGTTCATCGACGGCATCGAGGGCGACCACGGCAACGTCATCGGCCTCTCGCTGCCGCTGCTGCGCCGCCTGCTCGCGGAACTGGGCGTCGGCGTCACGCAGTTGTGGGCGTGACCCGGCCGGCCTTGTCGTAGGCCACGAGCGGCAGCACGATCAGGCCGAGCACGGCCATCATGAAGGCGAACGCGGGCCAGCCCACCAGGCCCACGCAGAAGGCGCCGAGCACCCCGTGCACGACGGCGCAGGTGATGAGCAGCACCCGCCCGAAGCGCCCCGGCGCGCGGTCGCGGGCGGCCGCGCGGGCCAGCGTGAGCGCGCAGAGCACGAGGTAGCCGCCGAAGACGATGCCGGCGATCCACGTCGACACGGTCATCGCGTGCGGATCGAGGCCGGCCAGTGACATGTCCTGCTTGTCGACGACCATGCCCAGGAACCAGTTCAGGAGCGCGATGCCGACCGCCTCCACGAGGAGAACGATCGCGCCCAACCAGGCCACCGGTCTGCGCGCCACGGCGCCCCACCCACTTCCGCTCTGCTGTTACCCCTGGTACGTCCGATCCCTGCGCACGCTACTAACCGGTAAGGGGCGGGACAAGAGCTGCGCCCCGGGCAAAGAATCATTGGGCCATTGGTAGGGACTCCACAAAGAAAGGTCCTCTGCCGCAGCACTGCCTCACAGAGACCTTGACCACACCGGCGGGCTAGGCTTCCGGCAAGTAACCCCGCCTACCGTGGTAGGACAAGGGTTTTCGCGGACCGAGCGGGCGTCGCATCACACTCCGTGTGGGCAAGCTCACCCTTGGGGATGGGTCGTACAGCCGTGTCCACAGTCCCTAAACTCGGCTTGTTTCAAGGAGGGAGCCATCGTGCGCAAGGTGCTCATCGCCAACCGTGGCGAAATCGCTGTCCGCGTTGCCCGGGCATGCCGGGATGCAGGGATCGCGAGCGTTGCCGTCTACGCAGACCCCGACCGGGACGCTCTGCACGTCCGGGCGGCCGATGAGGCGTTCGCGCTGGGCGGTGACACTCCGGCCACCAGCTACCTGGACATCTCCAAGGTGCTGGCAGCGGCCAAGGACGCGGGGGCGGACGCGATCCACCCCGGCTACGGCTTCCTTTCGGAGAACGCCGACTTCGCGCAGGCCGTCATCGACGCGGGCCTGAACTGGATCGGCCCGCCGCCGCAGGCCATCCGCGACCTGGGCGACAAGGTCGCCGCGCGGCACATCGCGCAGCGCGCCGGTGCCCCGCTGGTCGCGGGCACCCCCGACCCGGTCTCCGGAGCCGACGAGGTCGTCGCCTTCGCCGAGGAGAACGGCCTGCCGATCGCGATCAAGGCCGCGTTCGGCGGTGGCGGGCGCGGCCTCAAGGTCGCCCGCACCCTCGAAGAGGTCCCGGAGCTGTACGACTCCGCGGTGCGCGAGGCCGTGGCGGCCTTCGGCCGCGGCGAGTGCTTCGTGGAGCGCTACCTCGACAAGCCGCGGCACGTGGAGACCCAGTGCCTGGCCGACAAGCACGGCAATGTCGTGGTCGTCTCCACCCGTGACTGCTCGCTCCAGCGCCGCCACCAGAAGCTCGTCGAGGAGGCGCCCGCGCCGTTCCTGACGGCCGAGCAGAACGCCGAGCTGTACGCGGCGTCCAAGGCCATCCTCAAGGAGGCCGGCTACGAGGGCGCGGGCACCGTCGAGTTCCTCGTCGGCGTCGACGGCACGATCTCCTTCCTGGAGGTCAACACCCGTCTCCAGGTGGAGCACCCGGTCACCGAAGAGGTCACCGGCATCGACCTGGTCCGCGAGATGTTCCGCATCGCCGACGGCGAGGAACTGGGTTACGACGACCCGCCGCTGCGCGGCCACTCCTTCGAGTTCCGCATCAACGGCGAGGACCCGGGCCGCAACTTCCTGCCCGCCCCCGGCACCGTCACGGCCTTCGCGCCGCCCTCGGGCCCCGGCGTCCGCCTGGACGCGGGCGTCGAGTCTGGCTCGGTCATCGGCCCGGCCTGGGACTCCCTCCTGGCCAAGCTGATCGTGACCGGCGCGACCCGCGAGCAGGCGCTCCAGCGCGCCGCCCGCGCGCTCGCGGAGTTCAACGTCGAGGGCATGGCCACGGCCATCCCGTTCCACCGGGCCGTCGTCAAGGACCCGGCGTTCGCGCCGGAACTGACCGGCTCCGACGCCCCGTTCACGATCCACACCCGGTGGATCGAGACCGAGTTCGTCAACGAGATCCCGGCCTTCACCGCGCCCGCCGCTGACGCGGAGGCCGACGAGGAGCCGGGCCGCGAGACGGTGGTCGTCGAGGTCGGCGGCAAGCGTCTTGAGGTCTCCCTCCCCTCCTCCCTCGGCATGACGATCGCGCGCACCGCGGCGGCGGGCGGCGCCCGTCCCAAGCGCCGCGCGGCCAAGAAGTCCGGCCCCGCCGCCTCCGGCGACACCCTCGCCTCGCCCATGCAGGGCACGATCGTGAAGATCGCGGTCGAGGAGGGCCAGCAGGTCAACGAGGGCGACCTGGTCGTCGTCCTGGAGGCCATGAAGATGGAACAGCCTCTGAACGCCCACCGCTCGGGCACCATCAAGGGCCTCACGGCGCAGGTCGGCACCGGCCTCACCTCCGGCGCGGTGATCTGCGAGATCAAGGACTGACAGCGGCACACATGCCACGGGGCCGAGCTGACCTCCAGCCCGGCCCCGTGGCACGTTCCGGGCCCGGTCATGGCCACAAGGCACCCCACCGCCCGACACGCGCCCCACGAGCAGTGGCATTCTGGTGACGCGAAGAGCGATCGGAGGCGCGGGGATGAAGACCGGCATGGGCCCCCAGGCCAGAGCGGCCAGAGCACAGCGGGCCGACGCGCGACGGAATTACGACCGGCTGGTCGCCGAGGCGAGAGCCGCGTTCGCCGAGCACGGCACCGGCACGTCCCTGGAGGACGTGGCGCGCCGCGCGGGCGTCGGCATCGGCACGCTCTACCGGCACTTCCCCAACCGCCACGCGCTGATGAGCGCCGTGTGGGAGGACGCCGTACGCGACCTCCTGGCCCGCTCGCACGCGCTCCTCGACGACCCGCATCCCTGCGCCGCGCTGGTGACGTGGCTGCGCGCCATCGTCACTCATGCGGGTGAGTACCGCGGTCTGTCCAGCGCCCTCATGTCGGCGTCGCACGACGACACTTCGGCGCTGGCCCGGTGCAGCAGGCCCATGAGCGAGGCGGGCGCGGCGCTGCTGGCCCGCGCGCAGGAGGCGGGGGCCGTGCGGCCCGGCGTCTCCATCTCCGACCTGCTCCAGCTGACCAACGCGATCTCGCTGGCGGCCGAGGAGACCCCGGACGACCCGGAGTTGGCCGACCGCCTGCTCACGCTGACACTCCGCGGCCTACGGGCCGAGGACCGGGCAGCGGCCTAGCCCCGGCCCGTGCGGCCTCGTCATGTGCGGCTCAGCGGCGGCGCATGTCCGCGACGCGCGCGGTCCGCTCCCCCGGCGGCTGCTCCCCGAGGATCGCGCTGCGCAACTGCTGTCCCGAACCCGTCCCGTGGCTGCGCCGCTGACCCGGCAGGGGCACGTCCCTGCGCGGCTGGCGCCCCGCGGGGGCGGCGTCGGGACCGGGCCCGGCTTCAGGGCCGGCGCCGCCGCCCGTGACCGCGATCTGCACGCCCTGGTCGGCCAGGGCCTGAAGTTCCGTGCCCGCGCGGTCGTCGTGCGCGGGTGGTTCGTCCGTGACCAGGCGCGTGATGACGTCCGTCGGCACCGTCTGGAACATCGTGTCGGTGCCGAGCTTGGTGTGGTCGGCGAGGACCACCACCTCGGCCGCCGCCTGCACCAGCGCGCGGTCCACGCTCGCGGAGAGCATGTTGGACGTGGACAGGCCGCGCTCGGCGGTCAGACCACTGCCCGAGAGGAACGCCCGGGAGACGCGCAGCCCCTGGAGGGACTGCTCGGCCCCGCTGCCCACGAGCGCGTAGTTGGAACCGCGCAGGGTGCCGCCGGTCATGACGACTTCGACGCGATTGGCATGGGCCAGGGCCTGGGCCACCAGCAGGGAGTTGGTGACCACGGTCAGGCCGGGGACCCGCGCGAGCCGTCGGGCCAGCTCCTGCGTGGTCGTACCCGCCCCGACGACGATGGCTTCGCCCTCTTCGACGAGACCCGCCGCGAGATCGGCGATGGCCGTCTTCTCGGCGGTCGCGAGATGTGATTTCTGCGGAAAGCCGGACTCCCGCGTGAATCCGCCCGGCAATACCGCACCGCCATGTCGGCGGTCGAGGAGTCCTTCTGCCTCCAGCGCGCGCACGTCCCGCCGTACGGTCACTTCGGAGGTCTGGACGACGCGGGCGAGCTCACGGAGCGATACCGCTCCGTTGGCCCGCACCATTTCGAGGATCAATTGGCGACGTTCTGCAGCGAACACGAAACTGACAGTAACCCCAACGACCGTCTGCTTTCAGCAGTATGCGCCGAATTACAGAAGTTGTTCGCACGGCAGGGCGGGAGATGGTATAGCCGCCTACTCACCGCGCCTATGCCGCGCGAATGGGCCGCAACAGTGCGTGACCTGCGGAGAGTTGTTTCAAGCCGCCGCTTCGATCAGACCTCGCCGGCCGTCTTCCGCGTGTGCAGTTGCCGCGCCACCTCGGCGATCGATCCCGAAAGCGACGGGTACACGGTGAACGCGTTCGCGATCTGCTCGACGGTGAGATTGTTGTCGACCGCGATCGAGATGGGATGGATCAGTTCCGAAGCACGCGGAGAGACCACCACACCGCCGACCACGATGCCCGTACCCGGACGGCAGAAGATCTTGACGAATCCGTCGCGGATGCCCTGCATCTTCGCGCGCGGATTGCGCAGCAGCGGAAGCTTGACGACCCGGGCGTCGATCTTGCCCGCGTCGACGTCGGCCTGGCTGTACCCGACGGTCGCGATCTCGGGGTCCGTGAAGACGTTCGACGACACGGTCTTCAGGTTCAGCGGTGTCACCGCGTCGCCCAGGAAGTGGTACATCGCGATGCGCCCCTGCATGGCGGCGACGGAGGCGAGCGCGAAGATCCCGGTCACGTCACCGGCGGCGTACACGCCGGGCGCGGACGTGCGCGACACCTTGTCGGTCCAGATGTGCCCCGAGTCCTTGAGCCGGACCCCGGCCTCCTCCAGACCCATGCCACTGCTGTTGGGGATGGCACCCACGGCCATCAGACAGTGCGTACCGGAGATGACACGGCCGTCGTTGAGCGTCACCTCCACCCGGTCGCCCACGCGCTTGGCGGAGGCGGCGCGCGAGCGGGACATGACGTTCATGCCGCGGCGCCGGAAGACGTCTTCGAGCACGGCCGCGGCGTCCGGGTCCTCACCCGGCAGCACGCGGTCCCGGCTGGACACCAGCGTGACGTTCGACCCCAGCGCCTGATAGGCGCCGGCGAACTCGGCACCGGTCACACCCGAACCGACGACGATGAGCTCCTCGGGCAGCTCGTCGAGGTCGTAGACCTGGGTCCAGTTCAGGATGCGCTCGCCGTCGGGCAGGGCGTCGGGGACCTCGCGCGGGTGCCCGCCGGTCGCGATCAGCACGGCGTCGGCGACGAGGGTCTCCTCCGTCCCGTCGGCCGCGCGCACGACGACCTTCCGGGACCCGTCGGCCTCCTGCTGGCCCTCAAGACGCCCGCGGCCGCGCAGCACGCGCGCGCCGGCCCGCGTGACGGAGGCGGTGATGTCGTGGGACTGGGCGAGCGCGAGCCGCTTCACACGGCGGTTGACCTTCCCCAGGTCCACGCCGACGACCCGGGCCGGACTGTCGATGTGCGGGGTGTCGTCCGCGACGATGATCCCCAGCTCCTCGTACGAGGAGTCGAAGGTGGTCATCACCTCGGCCGTCGCGATCAGAGTCTTGGACGGCACGCAGTCGGTGAGCACCGACGCCCCGCCCAGACCGTCGCAATCGACGACGGTCACCTCCGCGCCGAGCTGGGCGGCCACCAGTGCCGCCTCGTAGCCGCCGGGTCCGCCACCAATGATCACGATCCGAGTCACGTACTCCATTGTCCCGCACGCTTCAAGGTGCGCACGCGGCGGGGGGCTCCGTCGGTGCGGTGCCCCCCCGTACGGGCGCTCCTGACGTTGCGGGAGGGGCGTACTTGATTGCTGCCGTACCCTCGTCCTCATGTCGCTCTACGCCGCGTACGCCGGCAATCTGGATCCGCGGCTCATGTCACGCCGCGCCCCGCACTCACCGCTGCGCGCGACCGGCTGGCTGAACGGCTGGCGGCTCACGTTCGGCGGGGAGCACATGGGCTGGGAAGGCGCGCTCGCCACCCTCGTCGAGGCCCCTCGCTCGCAGGTCTTCGTCACGCTCTACGACATCGCGCCCATGGACGAGGAGTCCATGGACCGCTGGGAGGGCGTGGGCCTGGACATCTACCGCCGCATGCGGGTCCGCGTCCACACCCTGGAGGCGGAGGAGCCCGCCTGGGTGTACGTGCTCAACGGCTACGAGGGCGGACTGCCGTCGGCGCGCTACCTCGGGGAGCTCGCGGACGCCGCGGAGTCGGCTGGAGCGCCGCACGACTACGTGATGGAGCTGCGCAAGAGGCCTTGCTAGGGCCGGTCGGCGCACCCGCGGGGCCCTTCGTCGGAAACGACAACACAACAATCGGATTCCCGTGAGCATCGTCATCTACGCGCGTAGGGCGAGAGCGGCTACTCTCGTCGGCGTGAACGCTTCAGTTATTCCGGACAGCATCCAGGGCGACCCCTACGCCGCCGCCGACGCCGCCGCCGCGCGCCTGCGCGAGCTGACGGGCGCAGAGACCCACGACGTCGCCCTCGTGATGGGCTCGGGCTGGGCACCGGCCGTCGGCGCGCTGGGCGAGCCGGAGGCCGAGTTCCCCGTGACCGAGCTGCCCGGCTTCCCGCCGCCGGCGGTCGAGGGCCACGGCGGCCGCATCCGCTCCATCAAGATCGGTGAGAAGCGGGCGCTGGTCTTCCTGGGCCGCACCCACTACTACGAGGGCCGTGGCGTGGCCGCCGTCTCGCACGGCGTGCGCACCGCCGTGGCCGCGGGCTGCAAGACGATCGTGCTGACCAACGGCTGCGGTGGTCTGCGCGAGGGCATGCGCCCGGGTCAGCCGGTCCTGATCAGCGACCACCTCAACCTGACGGCCACGTCGCCGATCGTCGGGGCGAACTTCGTGGACCTCACCGACCTCTACTCGCCGCGGCTGCGGACGCTCTGCAAGGAGATCGACGCGTCCCTGGAGGAGGGTGTCTACGCCCAGTTCCCCGGCCCGCACTACGAGACTCCGGCGGAGATCCGTATGGCCCGCACGATCGGTGCGGACCTGGTCGGCATGTCCACCGTCCTGGAGGCCATCGCCGCGCGCGAGGCCGGGGCGGAGGTCCTCGGCATCTCCCTGGTCACGAACCTTGCCGCGGGCATGACGGGTGAGCCCCTCAACCACGAGGAGGTGCTCCAGGCGGGCCGCGACAGTGCCACCCGCATGGGCGAGCTCCTCGGCCAGGTCCTCACCCGCATCTGACCTCGCGGCAGCCGCCGCCGGTGCCCCGGACCTGCCGCCCCCGGCAGTCGCTACCGCCGGTTACCCCGCATCCACCCTGCCCCGGCGCTCCGCGCCGGATACTTCCCACCCACCCGCCCGATACTCCGTAGCTGCGGATGGATGAGCCGGCGACGGGGTGGGGTCGTACCCGGGCGGGGTCGGGACCGGCGGCAGGCCAGGCCATGTGGGATGGGACCCGGCGGCCCGCAGGTGCGGTCCGAGGCGAGGGGACGTGTCGGTATGTCTGCCCGGAGCACGGTACGCATGGCTATGGGCCTCCGAAGCGGCCCGGCGGCCACGCAGGCGATAGCGAGGACGGACATACCGGCGCGGCCCCGCCCCACAACGGACCGATGCTGAAGCGCCCGGCCGCCCAGACCCCCAGCACCGACCCGCACCCACCCGCACCCCGAGAACCGCTGAAGCGAAGCCGCAACGAAAGGCTGACGACACCGTGCAGGACGACTCCGAACTCACCGCGCGGGCCCACGCCTGGCTGGCCGAGGACCCGGACCCCGAGACCCGCGAGGAGCTGGCCAAGCTCATCGACGCCGAGGACACCGAGGAGCTGGCGGCACGCTTCGCCGGCACCCTTCAGTTCGGCACCGCCGGCCTCCGGGGCGAACTCGGCGCGGGCCCCATGCGCATGAACCGCTCCGTCGTCATCCGCGCCGCCGCGGGCCTGGCCGCGTACCTCAAGGCGAAGGGCCAGACGGACGGCCTGGTGGTCGTGGGCTACGACGCCCGCCACAAGTCCGCCGACTTCGCCCGCGACACCGCCGCCGTGATGACGGGCGCGGGCCTGAAGGCGGCCGTGCTCCCCCGCCCCCTCCCCACCCCCGTACTCGCCTTCGCCATACGGCATCTCGGCGCGGCGGCGGGCGTAGAGGTGACGGCCAGCCACAACCCGCCGCGTGACAACGGCTACAAGGTCTACCTGGGCGACGGTTCCCAGATCGTCCCGCCCGCGGACGCGGAGATCGCGGCGGAGATCGACGCGATCGCCTCCCTCGACGACGTCCCGCGCCCCGAGACCGGCTGGAAGATCCTCGGCGACGAGGTCCTTGAGGCCTACCTGACCCGCACGGACGCGGTCCTGGCCCCGGATTCCCCCCGTACCGCCCGCGTCGTCTACACGGCGATGCACGGCGTCGGCAAGGAGACCCTGCTCGCGGCGTTCGACCGTGCGGGCTTCCCGGCCCCGGTCCTCGTGGCCGAGCAGGCCGAACCGGACCCGGACTTCCCGACGGTCGCGTTCCCGAACCCGGAGGAGCCGGGCGCGATGGACCTGGCCTTCGCGACGGCGGCCCGCGCCACTCCCGCGCCCGACCTGATCATCGCCAACGACCCGGACGCGGACCGCTGCGCGGCGGCGGTCGTGGACGGCGGCGAGTGGCGGATGCTGCGGGGTGACGAAGTAGGAGCGCTCCTCGCCGCACACCTGGTGGAGCGCGGCGCACGCGGCACGTTCGCCGAGTCGATCGTCTCCTCCTCCCTCCTGGGCAGGATCGCGGCGAAGGCGGGCCTCCCGTACGAGGAGACGCTGACCGGTTTCAAGTGGATCGCCCGCGTCGACGGCCTGCGCTACGGCTACGAGGAGGCGCTCGGCTACTGCGTGGACCCCGACGGCGTACGCGACAAGGACGGCATCACGGCGGCGCTCCTGCTCACGGAACTGGCGTCCGGGCTCAAGGAGCAAAACCGCACGCTCCTCGACCTGCTCGACGACTTGGCCGTGGAGCACGGCCTGCACGCCACCGACCAGCTCTCCGTCCGCGTGGAGGACCTGTCCCTGATCGCGGCCGCGATGCGCCGCCTGCGCGAGCAGCCGCCCACCGCGCTCGGGGGGCTGCCCGTGACGCGGGCGGAGGACCTGACGCAAGGCACTCGGACGCTGCCGCCCACGGACGGCCTGCGCTACACGCTCGACGGCGCCCGCGTCATCGTCCGCCCCAGCGGCACGGAGCCGAAGCTCAAGTGCTACTTGGAGGTGGTCGTCCCGGTGGCGGACAAGCCCGGGTTGCCGGCGGCCCGCGCACGGGCGACGGACCTCCTGACGGCCATCAAGCGCGACCTCGCGGCGGCTGCGGGCATCTGACAAGACTCCGCACGCGAACCCGAACGCCGGGCACGCGGACCGGACGCCGGGCACGCGAACCCGAACGCCCAGCCATCGGACCGAACGCCCGGCACGCGAAACCGAACGCCCAGCCATCGGACCGAACGCCGGGCAACCAAACCGGAACACCCGACAAGCCGTCCGTACCACCCCTCCGGGTGATTCCGCCGGAGCAACTGCCGCAGTGCCCGGTGCGCTGCCGGTCCCCCAGGAAGGGACGACCGGTAGCGCACTTTCACGTTCCGGGAGCCGCCGCAGTGCCGTACGGATTCTCCGAGCCCTCGACCGCCGTCCCGTCCGGCGTCCCCGCGTCCAGGTGTCCGCACGACGCGCCGCACGCGCCCCGCGGCTTCGCGGGGCGCGTGGCCCGCGCCCTGCGCCACGCCTGGCCCGCCCTCGCCGGATACGCGGCCGTACGCGGCATCGGACTGCTGGTGTTCACCGTGTGGGCGCACCGCGACCACCGCGGGGTGCGGCATCTGCTCATGGAGTCCTGGGACTGCGACTGGTACCTGCGGATCGCGAGCGACGGCTACGCCCACGAGCTGGGCACCCGCGTCGACGGCAACAACCTCGCCTTCTTCCCGCTCTACCCGCTGCTCGTCAGGGCGGGCGACGCCCTGCTGCCCTGGCTGCCGAGGGGCGCGGCGGGCCTGTCGGTCTCGCTGGCCGCCTCGCTGCTCGCGGCGTGGGGGATCTTCGCGGTGGGCGACCGGCTGTACGGGCGCATGACCGGGGTGCTCCTCGCCGTCCTCTGGGGCAGCCTGCCGGTGGCCCTGGTGCAGTGGATGGGCTACACGGAGTCCCTCTTCACGGCGCTCTGCGCGTGGTCGCTGTACGCGGTGCTCAGCGGCCGCTGGCTGTGGGCGGGCTCCCTGGCGGCCCTCGCGGGCCTCACGCGCCCCACGGGCGTCGCTCTGGCCGCGGCGGTGTCCGTGACGGCCCTGCTGGCCCTGCGGCGGTCCTTCGCCGTGAGAACCGCCGTGAGACCCGCCGTGAGACCCGCCGTGAGACCGCTCCTGGGCGCCGTCCTCGCACCCCTGGGCTGGCTCTCGTACGTCGGCTGGGTGGGCCTGCGTCTCGGCCGCTGGGACGGTTACTTCGCCGTACAGAAGCTGTGGCGCAACGAGTGGGACGGCGGCGTGGGGACGCTGCGGCGGATGCGGGACCTGTTCGTGGCCGAGCGTCCCGCGCTGTTCGTGGCGGTGGTGACGGCGGTACTGCTCGGCTCGGTCGTGCTCTTCGTCCTGTCGGCGGGCGACCGGCAGCCGCTGCCCCTGCTCCTCTTCAGCGGCCTGCTGCTCGCGATCGTGCTGGGCAGCAGCGGCGTCTACTTCCCCCGGGCCCGCTTCGTGCTCCCCGCCTTCCCGCTGCTGCTGCCGGTCGCCGTGGCCCTGGCCCGCGCGAGGACGCACGTACGGGTGACGCTGCTGAGCACGGCGGCACTGACGTCGGCCGTGCTCGGCGGCCACATGCTCCTGGGCTGGCACGGCCCACCGTGAGGCTCCGTGAGGCTCCGTGAGGCTCCGTGAGGCTCCGTGAGCCGGAGGAATGGATCAGGTGACGGCGAGCAGCACCACGAGCAGGATCGCCCCGGCGACGCTCGGCACGACGATCTCGTAGGCCCAGCGGACCGTGGGTTCGCCCTGCGCGGTCTCGGCGTCGGCCTGCCGCTCGGAGAGGTCGCGGAGTTCGTCCATGACCTGGTCGCCCTCGGAGCGGGTGGGCTTGGCCGAGGGGTCGAGGAAGGGCCGGGCGCTCGTCACCGGGTCACCCGCCGCCGCGGCCTGCGACTGCCTGCGCGCGGCCTTCTTGCGGCCGCGCAGGGAGACGGGGATCGCCCAGAGCTGGTACTTGGCGCCGGACGTGGTGACCGCCTCGTTGGAGTAGCTGGAGCGCAGCGTCGCGATGGACGCCCACGGCAGCGTGACGGTCCGGAAGGGGTTGCGGACGCGGAGCCGGTCGTCGTTGGCGTACACGGCGGGGCGCACGGTGAACGCGACGACCAGCGGTACCGCCAGGAGCAGCCCGGCGAGCGCGAGCCACGGGGTGCGGCCCTCGCCGCGGATGACCGCGTCGATGCCCAGCCAGGCGCCCAGGCCGAGCAGCAGGACGCCGCCCGCGATGCCGGCGGGGGACCGGAAGGTGCGGTCCTTGTATGCGGGCTCCGCCACGGGGTTCTGAGGGTCGCTCATACCCCGATTCTGCCTGACGCCACGGCTGCGACCTCCCGCCGGTCCGCACATGCGTACGTAACGGGCACCCGCGGGGCCGGCGGCGGCTACCGCGAGGCGGGGCGCGGGGCAACCGGCGGGAGCCCCTGTACAGCCGCTACGCGCGTAGATATGCTCCTCTCGTGACCATGCCCACTGCATTCGCTGACGTGACCGCGTCCGACAGCACGCTGCGCCGCTTCCTCCACGGGCTGCCCGGCGTCGACACGGTCGGCCTGGAGGCGCGTGCCGCCTCGCTCGGAACCCGTTCGATCAAGACCACGGCGAAGGCGTACGCCATCGACCTGGCCATCTCGATGATCGACCTGACGACCCTTGAGGGCGCCGACACTCCCGGCAAGGTCCGGGCGCTCGGCGCGAAGGCCGTCAACCCCGACCCCACCGACCGTGGCACGCCGCGCACCGCGGCCGTCTGCGTCTATCCGGACATGGTCGCCACCGCCAGGGCCGCCGTCGGGGACAGCGGCGTGAAGGTCGCCTCCGTGGCGACGGCCTTCCCCGCGGGCCGCGCCGCGATCGAGGTCAAGCTCGGCGACGTGCGCGAGGCCGTCGCGGCGGGCGCGGACGAGATCGACATGGTCATCGACCGTGGCGCCTTCCTCTCCGGCGACTACATGACCGTGTTCGAGCAGATCCGCGCCGTGAAGGAGGCCTGCGGCACCGCCCGCCTGAAGGTCATCTTCGAGACCGGCGAGCTGTCGACGTACGACAACATCAGGCGCGCGAGCTGGATCGGCATGATCGCGGGCGCCGACTTCATCAAGACCTCGACCGGCAAGGTCGGCGTCAACGCCACCCCGGCCAACACCCTGCTCATGCTGGAGGCCGTCCGCGACTTCCGCGCGCAGACCGGGGTGCAGATCGGCGTGAAGCCCGCCGGCGGCATCCGCTCCACCAAGGACGCGGTGAAGTTCCTCGTGCTCGTCAACGAGACCGCGGGGCCCGACTGGCTGGACAACCACTGGTTCCGCTTCGGCGCCTCGTCGCTCCTCAACGACCTGCTGATGCAGCGCCAGAAGCTGGCCACGGGCCGCTACTCCGGCCCCGACTACGTGACGGTGGACTGATCCAGATGACTTCCCCCTTCGAGTACGCCCCGGCGCCCGAGTCCCGCTCGGTCGTCGACATCGCGCCGAGCTACGGCCTGTTCATCGACGGCGAGTTCACCGAGGCCGCCGACGGCAAGGTCTTCAAGACGGTCTCCCCGGCCACCGAGGAGGTCCTCTCCGAGGTCGCGCAGGCCGGCGAGGCCGACGTCGACCGTGCCGTGCGGGCCGCCCGCACGGCGTTCGAGACGTGGTCGGCGCTGCCGGGCGCCGAGCGCGCCAAGTACCTCTTCCGGATCGCCAGGATCATCCAGGAGCGCAGCCGCGAGCTGGCCGTCCTGGAGACGCTGGACAACGGAAAGCCCATCAAGGAGACCCGCGACGCCGACCTCCCGCTGGTCGCCGCGCACTTCTTCTACTACGCGGGCTGGGCCGACAAGCTCGACCACGCCGGGTACGGGAAGAACCCCGCGCCGCTGGGCGTCGCGGGCCAGGTCATCCCCTGGAACTTCCCGCTCCTGATGCTGGCCTGGAAGATCGCCCCGGCGCTCGCGACCGGCAACACGGTCGTGCTGAAGCCCGCCGAGACCACTCCCCTGAGCGCCCTGTTCTTCGCGGACATCTGCCGCCAGGCGGGTCTGCCCAAGGGCGTCGTCAACATCCTTCCCGGGTACGGCGACGCGGGCGCGGCCCTGACCGCCCACCCGGACGTGAACAAGGTCGCGTTCACCGGCTCGACGGCCGTCGGCAAGGCCATCGCCCGCCAGGTCGCGGGCACCGACAAGAAGGTCACGCTCGAACTGGGCGGCAAGGGCGCGAACATCGTCTTCGACGACGCCCCCATCGACCAGGCGGTCGAGGGCATCGTCACCGGCATCTTCTTCAACCAGGGCCAGGTCTGCTGCGCCGGGTCGCGCCTCCTCGTACAGGAGTCGATCCAGGACGAGCTGCTCGACTCGCTGAAGCGGCGGCTCTCGACGCTGCGCCTCGGCGACCCGCTGGACAAGAACACCGACATCGGCGCCATCAACTCCGCCGAGCAGCTCGCCCGCATCACCGCGCTCGCCGAGACCGGTGAGGCGGAGGGCGCCGAGCGCTGGTCGGCCCCGTGCGAGCTGCCGTCGTCCGGCTACTGGTTCGCGCCGACCCTCTTCACCAACGTCACGCAGGCGCACACCATCGCCCGCGACGAGATCTTCGGCCCGGTGCTCTCCGTCCTGTCCTTCCGCACGCCGGACGAGGCGGTCGCCAAGGCCAACAACACGCAGTACGGCCTCTCCGCCGGCATCTGGACGGAGAAGGGCTCGCGCATCCTCGCGGTCGCGAACAAGCTCCGGGCGGGCGTCGTCTGGGCCAACACTTTCAACAAGTTCGACCCGACGTCGCCGTTCGGCGGCTACAAGGAGTCGGGCTTCGGCCGCGAGGGCGGCCGGCACGGGCTGGAGGCGTACCTCGATGTCTGACCGACTCACGGTTCTCAAGACCTACAAGCTGTACGTCGGGGGCAAGTTCCCCCGCTCCGAGAGCGGCCGGGTGTACGAGGTGAACGACTCCAAGGGCAGGTGGCTCGCGAACGCGCCCCTCGCCTCCCGCAAGGACGCCCGTGACGCGGTCGTCGCCGCCCGCAAGGCGTTCGGCGGCTGGTCGGGCGCGACCGCGTACAACCGCGGCCAGGTCCTCTACCGCGTCGCGGAGATGCTGGAGGGCCGCAAGGACCAGTTCGTGCGGGAGGTCAGGGACGCGGAGGGCATCTCCAAGTCCGAGGCCGCCGCCCAGGTCGACGCGGCGATCGACCGCTGGGTCTGGTACGCGGGCTGGACCGACAAGATCGCCCAGGTGGCGGGCGGGGCCAACCCGGTCGCGGGCCCGTACTTCAACCTGTCGACGCCTGAACCGACGGGCGTCGTCACGGTCGTCGCACCCCAGGAGTCGTCGTTCCTCGGCCTGGTGTCGGTGCTCGCCCCGGTGATCGCGACGGGCAACACGGCCGTGGTGATCGCCTCCGAGAGGTTCCCGCTGCCCGCGCTCTCCCTCGGCGAGGTCCTCGCGACCTCCGACGTCCCCGGCGGTGTGGTCAACATCCTCACCGGGGGGACCGCCGAGATCGCGGCGCCGCTCGCCGCCCACCAGGACGTCAACGCGATCGACCTCACGGGCGCGGACGCGGACCTGGCGCGCGACCTGGAGATCGCCGCCGCCGACAACCTCAAGCGCGTGCTGCGTCCACAGCCTGTGGACTTCTCGGCCGACCCGGGCACGCACCGCCTGACGGCCTTCCTGGAGACCAAGACGGTCTGGCACCCCACGGGCTCCCTGGGCGCGTCGGGCTCGGCCTACTAGCCACTCTCCGCACAGCGAAGCCCCGGCCCCCTCCGTCCAGGAGGCCGGGGCTTCGTCGTGTCCGGTCCGTCAGTCCCCGTCTCCCGTGCCGATGCCGAAGCGGGCGGCGATGCCGTCGAGCACGCACTCCAGGCCGGTCTCGAACTGCCAGGCGGCGTCGTCCTTGCGGCCCTCACCGAGGGCGTAGCGCCGGTAGGTCGGATAGCGGCCGGTGCCCATCAGGTACATCATCTGCGGCGCCAGCGCGCGGCGCGTCTCGTCGCCGCTGCTCCAGCCGTTGTCGTCCATGTACTGGCGCAGCGCGACCTCGGACTGCGTCGCCCCGTGCGCATAGGCGCTGACCGCGCGGAAGGCGGCCATCACCGAGTCGGTGTCCATTCCGTGGCCGTCGAGCGCCGCGAGCTGCCGCTCCGCCGCCGCCATGCGGTTGGGCGTCAGCGTGAAGTTCGGTGCGGGGAGCTGGGCGAGCCAGGGGTGGCGCAGCGTCATGGCGCGGTTGCCGTGGGCGTAGGCGCGCAGCACCTCGCGCCAGCCGGTCACCTCTTCGGGCACGGTCAGTTCACTCATGACGTGGTCGACCATCAGCGCCCACAGGTCGTCCTTGCCGGAGACGTGGCGGTACGCGGCCATGGGGGCGACGCCCAGCTCGGTGGCGAGGCGGCGCATGGTGACGGCGGCGCCGCCTTCGGCGTCGGCCACGCGCACGGCGACGGCGGCGATCTTCTGCGGTGTCAGAGAGGCGCGGGGCGTGGCCGCGGGGCGCTGCACGCGCTCCCACAGCACGGGCGGTTCGGCGCCGCTGTTCTTCTGCTGGGCTGCCACGGGGCTCCTCTCGACCGACGGCTTGCTGCCGACGACTTGTGTACAGCGTATCCCCAGTAGACGCCGTACACATCCGTGTGTACGTTGTACGCATCGGATACGCCGTACACATCGGCGGCGTACACAGACCTGCACAACGGGGGACCCCATGAACGACACGAGCCCGCAGTCACAGCCTCAGCCCCAGTCACAGCCCCAGCCGCTCCGCGTCGCGGTCGTCGTCGGCTCCGACCGGGAGGGCCGCTTCGCGCCCGTCGTCACGCAGTGGATCAAGAGCCACCTCGACCAGCGCGACGACATGAGCGTCGACGTCGTCGACCTCGCCGAGACACCGCTGCCCACCGTCCTCCCGGCCTTCGGCCGGCCCCCCGCCGCCGGCACCGAGGAGGCGCTCGCCCAGGTCTCACCCCGCCTGGCGGCGGCCGACGCCTTCGTCTTCGTCACTCCGGAGTACAACCACAGCTTCCCCGCGACGCTGAAGAACGCCATCGACTGGCACAACGAGCAGTGGCACGCCAAGCCGGTCGGCTTCGTCTCCTACGGCGGCATCTCGGGCGGCCTGCGCGCGGTCGAGCAGCTCCGCCTCGTCATGGCCGAGCTGAACGCGACGACCATCCGCAACACGGTCAGCCTGCACAACGCCTGGGGCCTCTTCGACGAGGAGCACACGATGCGTGACCCGCAGAGCGACACCGCCGCCAAGGCCATGCTCGAACAGCTCGCCTGGTGGGCCCGCGCACTGAGCGAGGCCAGGGCAGCCCGCCCCTACTCCGCCTGACGCCCGCCAACGCGACCGCCCCGGGAGAGCCATGAACCAGCGCACGGAAGCGGCGGACCCTGCGGCCACCCGGGCCGCGGAGCCCTCCCGCCTCGCCATGCTCGGGCTGCTGCTCGGCATCGTCCTGGCCACGCTCGACGGCACCATCGTCGGCACCGCCCTGCCCACGATCGTCGGGGACCTCGGCGGCCTCGGCCACTTCTCCTGGGTGGTCACGGCCTATCTGCTCACCGCCGCCGTCTCGACCCCGATCTGGGGCAAGGCCGGCGACCTGTACGGCCGCAAGGGCAGCTATCTGACCTCGATCGCCGTCTTCCTCGTCGGCTCGGTGCTCTGCGGAGCCGCGCAGGACATGGGCCAGTTGATCGTCTTCCGGGGGCTCCAGGGCATCGGCGCGGGCGGCCTCTTCGTGGGCGCGCTCTCCCTCATCGGCACGCTGCTGCCGCCGGCGCGGGCGGGGCGCGCGCAGTCCATGATCGGCGTGCTGCTGCCGGTCGCCATGGTCGGCGGCCCGCTGCTCGGCGGCTTCCTCACCGACCAACTGGACTGGCGCTGGGTCTTCTACGTCAACGTGCCCGTGGGCGCCGCCGCACTGCTGATCGTCGGCCTCCTCATCCGGCCGACCGGCGAGCGCAGCACCGCCCGCGTCGACTACGCGGGCGTCGCGCTCCTCACGACGGGCATCCTCGCCCTCACCCTGCTGGGAACCTGGGGCGGCACGACGTACGACTGGATCTCCCCGCGGCTCGCGGCCCTCGCGCTGATCGCCGTGGCCTCGCTGGCCGCCTTCGTGCGTGTGGAGCGGCGCGCTCCCGAACCGGTCATCCCGCCGCGCCTGTTCCGCGACCGCAACTTCACCGTCGCCCAGGTGCTCACCTTCCTGGCGGGCGCGGCGATGCTGGGCGCGGCGAGCTATCTGCCGCAGTACATGCAGTTCGTCCGCGGCATGTCCTCGACGGCGAGCGGTCTGCTGCTGCTTCCGCTGATGCTCGGCATGATGGGCGCGCAGCTCGCCATCGGCCGGGCGGTCGGCAAGGGCGGCGGCTACCGGATCTACCCGATCGCGGGCGGCGCGGTCGCCACGGCGGGCGCACTCACCCTGCTGACGCTGGACGTGGACACCGCCACGGGCGTGGCCTCCGCACTGACGTTCGTACTGGGAGTGGGCCTCGGCTGCCTGTTGCAGCCGTCCCTGCTGATCACCATGAACAGCGCGGAACCCCGCGACATGGGCGCCGCGAGCGGCACCACCACGCTGCTGCGCACCATCGGCGGCTCCCTCGGCGTGGCCGTGCTCGGCTCCTTCTACACCGGCCGCGTGACCGACACCCTCACGGAACGGCTCGGCAAGGACGGCGAGCGCCTCGCGGGCGGACACCAGCTGACGCCGGAGGCGCTGCGGGGCATGCCGGAGCCGGTGCGGGACGCCTTCGGGGCCGCGGTCACCGGCGGGCTGCACGGCGTCATGACCGGCACGGCCGTCCTGTGCGCCGTGACGCTCGCGGTGGCCTGGCTGATCCGCGAGGTACCCCTGCGGTCGACCCCCGGAACGGCGGCTAGCCCGGCAGCAGCCCCACCACCGGGCTCACCACCGGCAGATCGTCCAGGGAGCCGCCCCGGGTGATCGGGTCGGTGACGGCGGCCGTGCTGATCGGCTTGAAGTCCGCGACCTGGGTGCCGAGGGAATTGTCGAGCGGGTCGGTGCCGGTGTTCGCCAGCGGGTCGAGCTGGAGGGACTTGACGGGGGCGAGGCCGCCCGCCGCCGCACTGCGCAGCGCGCCCGTCAGCGCCTCGACCGCCGAGACGTCGCGCCCGGCGTCGGCCGACTCGGCGGCCCCGGCCGCGTGCGGTGCCGCGACCGGCTCCGCGGCACCGGCGGCCGCACCGCCCGCGCCGAGCGCGGCACCCGCCGCGGTGAGCGTCAGCCCCACGCGCAGCAGCCCGCGGGCGCCGGGACGGAGTGATGTGCGTGCCGCGTGTCGTGCCATGAGTACCGTCCGTATCCCTGCGTGGTGAGTAAGTGCGCGAGCACGCAGCGTAATTGACGGGCCCGGGAGGCGCCACAGGCGGCCCAGGGGCTCAAACGTGCGATCGCGCGTCCCTTTTCGCGGCCCGTTCACGGCCGGTATGGGCATGCTTCGCGCCGCCGTTGATAATGGCTCCCGACCACTTGAGGCGAACCAACATCTGAAAAGGGCCAGCGCATTGGGATCCCAGCCCCCGACACCCACCCGCGTCGTGCTGCTCTGCGGCCCCTCGGGCTCGGGCAAGTCCGTCTTCGCCGCCCGCTCCGGGCTCCCCGTGCTCTGCCTGGACGACTTCTACAAGGAGGGCGACGACCCCACGTTGCCGCTCGTCCCCGGCAGCGCGGACATCGACTGGGACTCGCCCGCCTCCTGGGACGCCGACGTGGCGCTCGCCGCCATCGAGGAGCTGTGCCGTACGGGGCGTACGCGCGTCCCGGTGTACGACATCGCGACCAGCGCGCGCGTCGGCCAGGAGTCCCTGGACATCGAGCGCACCCCGCTGTTCATCGCCGAGGGCATCTTCGCGGCGGACATCGTGGAGCGGTGCCGCGAGAACGGCGTGCTCGCCGACGCGATCTGTCTGCGGGGCCGGCCCTCCACCACGTTCCGGCGGCGGCTGCTGCGGGATCTGCGCGAGGGGCGCAAGTCGGTGCCGTTCCTCCTGCGCAGGGGCTGGCGGCTGATGCGCGCGGAACGCGCCATCGTGGCCCGGCAGGCCGCCCTCGGGGCGTACCCCTGTGCCAAGGGCGAGGCCCTGGGGAGGGTCGCCGCCGCTGCCGCCGGGCGGCGTGTCGCGGCGAGCGTCGACGCCGGGTGAGGGGGCGGGCCCGCCCCCGGGCAAGCAGAAGGACCGGAAAGACCCCCCGGCCTTCCGGTCCTGCTACTTGTCTCCCCCGTGTTCCCCCGTGCTCCGCCGCGTCCCCCCGGAGCGGCGGCCCCCGTACTTCCCCCGTGTTCCCCCCGATCCTCAGGCGACCAACTCGCCGAAGGACTCCTCCTGGTCACGCCCGAAGCTGAGGACCTCGTCCTCACGCATCCGGCGGAGCGAGCGCCAGATGCTGGACTTCACCGTGCCCACGCTGATGTCGAGGATGTCCGCGATCTCCGGGTCAGTGCGGCCCTCGTAGTAGCGGAGGACCAGCATCGTGCGCTGGAGTTCGGGCAGCCGGGCCAGGGCCTGCCACAGCACGGCGCGCAGCTCGGTGCCGCGCATCGCGTCCGTGTCGCCCACCGTCTCCGGCAGCTCCTCGGTCGGGTACTCGTTCAGCTTGCGGCGGCGCCACGCGCTGATGTGCAGGTTGGTCATGGTGCGGCGGAGGTAGCCCCCCACCGCGGCCTTGTCGCTGATCCGGTCCCAGGCCCGGTACGTCGAGAAGAGGGCGCTCTGCAGCAGGTCCTCGGCCTCGTACCGGTCGCCGGTCAGGTGGTAGGCGGTGGCGTACAGGGAGGAGCGGCGCTCCTGGACGTAGGCGGTGAACTCCGCCTCCGACAAGCTCTTGCGCTCCCCCTGATCCTCCCCGTACGCGGTTCCCCCGTGAGGTGCGTCAACCACCGTCATGTACGTGGTGTGCTGACGCCCGGTGCCGCGAGCGCACCCCCGCCCGCTCACGGCACCGGACTTCTCAGAGCTCCGTCCGACATCGTGGAGACGCGTGACAACTGCGCTTGACCTGGTGCTGTGCAGCGTATTCATCTCGCGCCCCCCATCGGTGGAGTCCGGTTCGTTCGGTCTGTGCTGTGGTGCTTCTTGCTTGTGACCAGTACTCTGCCGGACCCACTTCATGACGGTGTCCGCCGACTGTCACAGGCCTGTCACAGGGGTCCGCCACCCCGTATCGCGCGTGAGGGTGAGGTGAGGGAGCGCTCCAGCAGTCGTACTGGAGCCCTGGCATGGGACAGAATGACGTTCGTGCCTTCCCTGTTGCTGATCGAGGACGACGACGCCATCCGGACGGCCCTGGAGCTTTCGCTGACGCGCCAGGGACATCGGGTGGCCACTGCTGCCACCGGCGAGGACGGCCTGAAGCTGCTCAGCGAGCAGCGGCCGGACCTGATCGTGCTGGATGTGATGCTGCCGGGCATCGACGGATTCGAGGTGTGCCGTCGCATCCGGCGCACCGACCAGTTGCCGATCATTCTGCTGACCGCGCGCAGCGATGACATCGACGTGGTCGTGGGCCTGGAGTCCGGTGCCGACGACTACGTGGTGAAACCCGTGCAGGGCCGTGTCCTCGACGCGCGCATCCGGGCCGTGCTGCGGCGCGGCGAGCGCGAGGCGAACGACGCGGCGACGTTCGGTTCGCTGGTCATCGACCGCGCGGCGATGACGGTGACGAAGAACGGTGAGGACCTCCAGCTCACCCCGACCGAGCTGCGGCTGCTCCTGGAGCTGAGCCGCAGGCCCGGACAGGCGCTGTCGCGGCAGCAGTTGCTGCGCCTGGTGTGGGAGCACGACTACCTCGGTGACTCACGGCTCGTCGACGCGTGCGTGCAGCGGCTGCGCGCCAAGGTCGAGGACGTGCCGTCGTCGCCCACGCTGATCCGTACGGTGCGCGGGGTCGGATACCGGCTGGACACGCCTCAGTGACCAAACCGCAGGACAAGCTCCGCGCCCTGCCCGCGGCGCGCAGGGCCGTGCTCGCGGGAATCCGCTTCACGAGTCTGCGACTGCGTCTCGTGCTGGTGTTCGGCCTCGTGGCCTTGACCGCCGCCGTCTCTGCATCCGGCATCGCGTACTGGCTCAACCGCGAGGCCGTGCTGACGCGCGCGCAGGACGCGGCGCTCAAGGACTTCCGGCAGCAGATGCAGACGCGGGCCGGCGCGCTGCCCGCCAACCCGTCGCAGGAGGAACTCCAGGTCGCGGCCGGGCAGATGGCGAACAGCAGCCAGCGCTACAGCGTGCTGCTCGTCGCCGAGAAGAAGGGCGGCGGCCGGATAGTCGGCTACTCCGACCTGGACGCCTTCACGCTCGCCAAGGTCCCCCGCTCCCTGCAGAAGGCGGTGACCAAGCGGCAGCCGGTCACCTCGGGCAACAAGAGCCCCCACCACCTGTACTGGCAGCGGATCTCCGAGCACGGCACCCCGTATCTGGTCGGCGGCGCCGAGGTGATCGGCGGCGGCCCGACCGGCTACATGCTGAAGTCGCTGGAGCCGGAGGCCAAGGACCTCAGTTCGCTCGGCTGGTCCCTCGCGATCGCCACCGCGCTGGCCCTGATCGGCTCCGCGCTGCTCGCCCAGGCCGCCGCGACGACCGTGCTCAGACCGGTGCACCGCCTCGGGGTCGCCGCGCGCAGGCTGGGCGAGGGCAAGCTCGACACCCGGCTGCGCGTCTCGGGCACCGACGAACTCGCCGACCTGTCCCGGACGTTCAACAGGACCGCCGAGAACCTGGAGAAGAAGGTCGCCGACATGAGCGCCCGTGACGAGGCGTCGCGCCGCTTCGTCGCCGACATGTCGCACGAGCTGCGCACCCCGCTGACCGCCATCACGGCCGTCACCGAGATCCTGGAGGAGGAGCTCGACGCGGAGACCGGCTCCGTCGACCCGATGATCGAACCGGCCGTACGCCTGGTGGTGAGCGAGACCCGCCGCCTGAACGACCTCGTGGAGAACCTCATGGAGGTCACCCGCTTCGACGCGGGCACCGCGCGCCTGGTCCTGGACGACGTGGACATCGCCGACCAGATCACGGCATGCGTCGACGCCCGCGCCTGGCTGGACGCGGTGGAGCTCGACGCCGAGCGCGGCATCACCGTGCGTCTCGACCCGCGCCGCCTCGACGTCATCCTCGCCAACCTCATCGGCAACGCCCTCAAGCACGGCGGTTCCCCGGTGGAGGTCTCGGCACGCCTGGCGGACGCGGAGCTCGTCATCTCCGTACGCGATCACGGTCCCGGCATTCCCGCGGACATCCTGCCGCACGTCTTCGACCGCTTCTACAAGGCGAGCGCGTCCCGGCCGCGGTCCGAGGGCAGCGGCCTCGGCCTGTCCATCGCCCTGGAGAACGCGCACATCCACGGCGGTGAGATCTCCGCGGCCAACTGCCCGACCGGCGGCGCGGTGTTCACGCTGCGGCTGCCGCGGGACGGCGGAAGCCCCGAAGAGCCCGCCGAGACCGAGGGAGAGCCCGCATGACGGGGCGTCGTACGCGTGCCGCGGTCGTCACGGCCGTGCTGGCCGCCGGGCTCGCCGGCTGCGGGATCAGGTCCACGGAGGTGCCGACCGACTTCGGGCCCGCGCCGTCGCGGGTGCCGTGCGTGATGTCGGGCTCCAGCATCGCCTCGCAGTCGGGCAGCGAGGTGCCCGTACAGGTCTTCCTGGTCTGCGCGGCACAGCTCGTGACCGTCGACCGGGCCGTGCGGGTCCACGAGGACAAGGCGACCACCGACCGGGTACGGATCGCGCAGGCCCTGCTCGACGAGTTGGCCGCGCCCCCTTCGGAGGCCGAGAAACAGGCCGGCTTCGCCACGGACGTACGCGGCGGAACCACGGTCTCCGGGCCTTCGCGGGGTGAGCCGGATGAGGCGCTGCGCCTCAGCAGGCCGCCGCAGGATCTTTCCGCGTTCGCGCTCGCGCAGATCGTGTGCACGCTGGCCGACAGCGCGGCGTCGGCCGAGGACCAGTCGGTGATCATGGGCGGACCGGGTGATGATCCGCTGCGGCGCTACACGTGCGCGCCGGAGGTCCGCTCACGGCCGGGCTCGGTGGAGCCCCCTTCTGAGACGGTGCGGTAACAGAAGCGACCGTGGGGTAACAGGCACACGGACGCGGAACCGATCCTGCCGCCCATGACGTCTTGGGGGGCGTGCGTCAAGGCTCGGGCGGTCGTACCGCCGCCATCCGCTTCCGTGCGGCGGGAGGATTCCTCCTCGCCGCGCACCTTCTGCTCGTCGGATGGATCACGCTGCGTCCGCTGGACGTGCCCTGGGTGAGCGCCGCGAATCTGCAGCCGCTCGCCGGGATCAAGGCTGATCTGGAGCTCGGCGGGGTGCAGGCCACCCGCCGGATCGGCGAGGCCCTGCTGCTGCTCGCCCCGCTCGGTGCGCTGCTCCCGCTGGCCGGAGGCCGGCTCGTCGTGTCGCCGTGGGGTTCCCTGGTGCGAACCGTCGCCGCGGGGGCGCTGCTCTCGCTCGGCATCGAACTGCTCCAGACCGGCGTGCCCGGTCAGGTCGTCGACATCGACTCGCTGCTCCTGAACACGCTCGGGGTGGCGGTCGTCCATCTCGCGGTCGTGCCCGCGGCGCGTGCCAGGCTCCGCCACCACGCGGAGGTCGAGCGCGGCGCGGCCCTCCCCCGGGAGGACACGTCTCAGGGGGCGACCCCGACGATTCCCAGGGTCGGGATCGCACCGTAGAGCGACGCTTCGTACCGCTTTCCGGTCGTAGCGTGGAGACATCGGGGCATACGAGAAGCCTCCCGTCCACGGTTCACGAAGGAGCCCGACATGACCGCCCTTGCCCGCCCCACGAACGGCCGGATGATCGGCGGAGTGTGCGCAGCCCTCGCCAGGCGCTTCGGCACCTCCGCGAAGACGATGCGCGTGATCTTCGTGGTCTCCTGCCTGCTCCCCGGCCCGCAGTTCCTGCTCTACCTCGCGATGTGGCTCCTGCTGCCCTCCGAGGACAAGGTCCGCCAGTCGGCCTGGTGACGGAACACGATGGGGCGCCCCTTCGCGCGAAGGGGCGCCCCATTCGTCGTGCCGGGGGCCGCCCTAGAGCGGCACGCCGTTCAGTCCGCTGCCGTTGACCGGCAAGCCGTGGAGCACGGCGCCGAGCGCACGCTTGCGGTCCGTCGACGTGAGCGACCGGACGGTCTCCTCCGCGATGGGCTGGGTGGCGCGCAGGCCGCCCACGAGGGCTCCCGGCGCGGCGGTGGCGGACTCGAGGACCGCGGCGCCGGGGACGTCCGGAGCGGCGGGCGCGGCGCTCGCGGCACCTGCTCCGGCGACGGCGAAGGCGGCACCGAGAGCGGCGACACCGAGGGTCTTGGCGGCAGACTGCTTCATCTTAGGGCGTCCTTGCGAATTCGATGACGGGGATCGGGCGGTTCAACGACCGCACGGCCTCCGGATCACGGGCGCGGGACGCGAGGAGCGGCCGGGTGGCGTACTCCCCCGGCCGCTCCGGTGCCCGCGGCGAGGCGCGGGCCGTGCGCTACTTCGCGGCGGACGCGCTGGTGGAGACGGTCTGACGGAACAGCCACTCGGACTTCAGTTCGGCGTAGCCGGGCTTGATCACGTCGTTGATCATGGCAAGCCGCTCATCGAAGGGAATGAACGCTGATTTCATCGCATTCACCGTGAACCACTGCATGTCGTCGAGCGTGTAGCCGAACGTGTCGACCAGGTGCTCGAACTCGCGGCTCATGCTCGTGCCCGACATCAGCCGGTTGTCGGTGTTGACCGTGGCCCGGAAGTGGAGCTTCCGCAGCAGGCCGATGGGGTGCTCGGCGTACGAGGACGCGGCGGCCGTCTGGAGGTTCGACGTCGGGCAGAGCTCCAGGGGGATGCGCTTGTCCCGTACGTACGAGGCGAGGCGGCCCAGGCGCACGCTGCCGTCCTCCGCGACCTCGATGTCGTCGATGATGCGCACACCGTGGCCGAGGCGGTCGGCGCCGCACCACTGCAGGGCCTGCCAGATCGACGGCAGACCGAAGGCCTCGCCCGCGTGGATCGTAAAGTGGTTGTTCTCGCGCTTGAGGAACTCGAAGGCGTCGAGGTGGCGGGTGGGAGGGAAGCCCGCCTCCGCGCCCGCGATGTCGAAGCCGACGACGCCGAGGTCGCGGTAGCGGTTGGCCAGTTCGGCGATCTCCAGGGCGCGGGCGGCGTGCCGCATGGCGGTGAGCAGCGCGCCCACGCGGATGCGGTGGCCGTTCTCCTTCGCGCGGCGCTCCCCCAGGCGGAAGCCCTCGTTGACCGCCTCGACGACCTCTTCGAGGGTGAGGCCCTGCTCCAGGTGCTGCTCGGGGGCGTACCTGATCTCGGCATAGACCACGCCGTCCTCGGCGAGGTCCTCGGCGCACTCGGCGGCCACGCGCTTGAGGGCGTCCTTCGTCTGCATCACCGCGCAGGTGTGCGCGAAGGTCTCCAGATACCGCTCCAGGGAGCCGGAGTCGGCCGCCTCGCGGAACCAGATCCCGAGCTTGTCGGGGTCGGCCTCGGGCAGTCCCCCGTACCCGTTCTCCCGGGCGAGGTCGACGATCGTGCCGGGGCGCAGGCCACCGTCGAGGTGGTCGTGGAGGAGCACCTTCGGGGAGCGGCGGATCTGTTCGGCGCTGGGCGTCTCGCGGTCCGTGTGACCGGTTTTGTGAGTCTGGCTCGTCATTTCGGCACTCTAGCGCCTACGCGCGTAGAACTCACTGGTCGATACGTAACAGTGACCCTGCGGACGGGTGGCGTACACCGTCGCTTCTGACACTGTTCTGTCATGGCACAGCATGGGACGACGGGGCCCACGGGGGCGCCCAGGCTCGGGCGCGCGGTCGGAACGGCCCCTTCCGCGGTGAGCGGTGCGGTCGTGCTGCTGCCCGGCGGCGCCGAGACATCCACCCGCAGACCTTCTCCGCTCGCGGCCGGCGCCGTGCGCGCGCTCGGCCGCAGGCTGGCCCACGACGGGCGCGGGGCGGGCCTCGCCGCGCACGTCGTGCACTACCGCAGCCGCGGCTGGAACGGCGCGCAGGCGCAGCTCGCCCACGACGCGGCCTGGGCGGCGGACGAGATCGTACGTCTCTACGGCGACGTCCCCGTCTGCCTCGCCGGAGTGGACATGGGCGGCAGGGCCGCGTTGCGCGCGGGAGGGCACAGCGCGGTCGAGTCCATCCTGGCGCTCGCCCCCTGGCTGCCGGAGGAGGACATGGCCGCGCCGCCCGAACCGGTGAAGCAGCTCGCGGGGCGGCGGGTCCTGATCGTGCACGGCACCAACGACGAACGGACCGATCCCGAGCTGTCGTTCCGGTTCGCGCAGCGGGCCAAGAAGGCCAACCGCGACGTGTGCCGGTTCGAGGTGCACTCGGACGGGCACCGGCTGCATCAGCATCACAGCGAAGTCCTCGCGCTGGCCTCCGACTTCGTCCTGGGGACGCTGTTCGGGGCCGGGTTCGCCCGCCCCCTGGAGGACGCGTTGGCGGCGCCGCCGCCGCTGGGTCTCCGGATGCCGCTGGCCTCCGGCTTCGGGCAGTCGCTGCGGCGGTGAGGCGGCGGGGCGATAAGGCGGTGGCCTGCCCCGTCACGTCGACTGTTGCAGCAGCTTTCCCTTTCTGCTCAGCAGGAACTCCTTGAACGCCGCCACCGGCGGAGTGTCCGGGTGGCCGTCCAGCCAGGCGACACCGATCTCGCGTACGGCCCGCTGGCCCGTCACCGTCAGTTCCACGACCCCGGGGCGCGGCACGGCCGGCGGGGGCAGGAGGGCCACGCCAAGGCCCGCCGCGACCAGGCCGCGCAGGGTCTCCGCCTCCTCGCCCTCGAAGGCCACGCGGGGCCTGAAGCCCGCCTCCTGGCAGAGGTCGTCCGTGATGCGGCGGAGGCCATAGCCCGGCTCAAGGGTCACGAAGGCCTCGTCGGCGGCCTCGGTGAGGCGCACGCGCTTGCGTGCGGCGAGGCGGTGGTCATCGGGCACGACCAGGCGCAGCCGCTGCTCGTCGAGGCGGCGGGCGACCAGGTCGGGGGCGTCCGGTACGGGCGAGGTGAGGCAGAGGTCGAGCTCACCGGCGCGCAGCCGCTCCAGCATCGCCTCGCCGTAGTTCTGTACGAGGCTGAAGCGCACCCGCGGGTGGTCGGCGCGGAAGGCCCGCAGCAGCCCGGGTACGGTCTCCGAGCCCATGGTGTGCAGAAACCCGAAGGCGACCTTGCCGGACTCCGGGTCGGCGTCCGCGCGCACCGACTCGGCGGCGCGCTCCACCTCGCCGAGGGCCCGCTCGACCGAGGCGAGGAAGGTGCGGCCCGCCGGGGTGAGCGAGACGGTACGGCCGCGGCGCGCGAACAGGTCGACCCCCAGGTCCCCTTCGAGGCGTACGAGGGCGCGGGAGAGCGTCGACTGGGGGATCTGCATCTCCTGGGCGGCGCGCGTGACGTGCTCGGTGCGGGCCACCCCCGCGAAGTACGCGAGGCGTGGCGCAAGCAGCGTGACGATGTCCTCCGCGTCACTGTTGTGTGACACACGCGCGCCTGACCTCTGCTGATGCTTCATGGGAACGATTATGGCGATTCCATGCATTGGACGCATCAGAAAAGCGGTCGTACGTTCCTTGCATGCCTCCTGCCAGTAGCGGGGCGACCGCCACCACCCCCGCGGCCGCCCTCACCCCGCCGTCCCCCTCCCCCTCGGCCGCCGATGCGCACATGACGCCCGGCGGGCCCGGCTACCGCCGGATGACGTTCGCGCTCTTCCTCGCGGGTGTCGCCACCTTCGCCCTCCTCTACTCCACGCAGGCCCTCCTGCCCCTCGTCTCCGACGACTTCGGGGTGAGCGCGAGCACGGCGAGCTGGACGGTCTCGGCGGCCACGGGCGCACTGGCTCTCTTCGTCCTCCCCCTCAGCGCGCTCAGCGAGCGCTTCGGGCGGCGCGCGGTCATGACCGCCTCGCTCTCCGTCGCGGTGGCGGTGGGTCTCCTGGTCCCCTTCGCCCCCTCGGTCGAGACGCTCATCGCGCTGCGTGCGGTGCAGGGCGCGGCCCTCGCGGGGCTCCCGGCGTCGGCGATGGCGTTCCTCGCCGAGGAGGTGCGGCCGAAGGCCCTGGTCGCCGCCATCGGCATGTTCGTGGCGGGCAACTCCATCGGCGGCATGAGCGGGCGCATCGTCACCGGCTGGGTCGCGCAGGCCTGGGGCTGGCGCGCGGCGGTCGGCGTCGTGGGCATCCTCGCCGTCCTGTGCGCCGTCGCCTTCCGCGCGCTGCTGCCCGCGCCGCGGCACTTCACCCCGGCATCGCTCAGCCCGAAGGCCCTGGCGCGCACGGTCCGCACGCACCTGTCGAACCCGCTCCTGTGCAGGCTGTACGCGATCGGGGCGCTGTTCATGACCGTCTTCGGCGCGGTCTACACGGTGATCGGCTACCGGCTCGCCGAAGCGCCCTTCTCGCTCCCGCAGGGCATCATCGGCTCCATCTTCCTCGTCTACCTCGTCGGTACGGTCTCCTCCGCCGCGGCGGGCAAGCTGGTGGCCCGGCTCGGGCGGCGCGGCGCGCTCTACCTGGCGGTGAGCACGACCACGGGCGGCCTCCTGCTGTCCCTCTCCCCCTCGCTGGTCGTGGTGCTCCTTGGGCTGGTCCTGATCACCGCCGGGTTCTTCGCCGGGCACGCGGTGGCGTCGTCCTCGGTGAGCCGTACGGCCACCACGGGCCGCGCGCAGGCCTCGGCCCTGTACCAGTCCGCGTACTACCTGGGGTCCAGCGCGGGCGGCACGCTCGGTGCCGTCGCCTTCCACGCGGGCGGCTGGACCGGGACCGTGGGGCTCGGGCTCCTGGCGGTGCTCGGCGTCGTGTCGGTCACGCTGTGGGGCTCGCACGCGGCCCGCGCGAGCGAGCGTGCCGCGAGCGAGCGGCGCGACCTGGTGGCCGCCGCGCGCTGAGCCGTCTGTTTTCCGACTCCGGGGCCCGTTGTCAGTGGGCTGCGGTAGCTTCCCGGAGTAGGCCCCTCACCGGGCCGTTCGGATGGAGCCGCAGGGGTGGGTGGGATGAGCGACATCGCAGGGACGACGACCGATCTGGACGTCACGCTGGAGAAGCACCGGGTCGAGCTGACCGGGTACTGCTATCGGATGCTGGGTTCGGCCTTCGAGGCCGAGGACGCCGTGCAGGACACGATGGTGCGTGCCTGGCGCAGCTTCGAGAAGTTCGAGGGCCGCTCCAGCGTCCGCTCGTGGCTGTACCGCATCGCGACGAACGTCTGCCTGGACATGCTGAACGCGGGCAACCGCCGCGCCCGCCCCATGGACCTGACCGCCGCCGCCCCGCTGGCGCAGGCGGCGCTCACCCCGCGCCCGGACAACACCTGGCTGGAGCCGATGCCGGACGCCCGTGTGCTGCCGAGCCTGCACGACCCGGCGGAGGCGGCCGTCGCCAAGGAGTCGGTGCGCCTCGCGTTCGTCGCCGCCCTTCAGAACCTGCCGCCGAAGCAGCGGGCCGTGCTGATCCTGCGCGAGGTCCTCGCGTGGAAGGCCAGCGAGGTCGCCGAGCTGATCGACACCTCCGTCGCCTCGGTCAACAGCGCGCTCCAGCGGGCCCGCGCCACGCTCGCCGAGCGGCCGGACGACGACACCGCCGTCTCCGACCCGCTCGACGAGGAGCAGCAGAAGCTCCTGGAGCGCTATGTCACCGCCTTCGAGGGCTATGACATGGCGGCGCTCACGGCTCTGCTCGCCGAGGACGCCGTCATGACGATGCCGCCGTTCGACCTGTGGCTGCGCGGCACCGAGGACATCACGGGCTTCATGTCCACGATGGGCGCGCCGTGTGCCAACGGCCGCCTGGTGCCGGTGCACGCGAACGGCTCGCCGGGCTTCGCGCAGTACAAGCCCGATCCGGAGAACGGTGGCTTCATGCCCTGGTCGATCCAGGTCATCGAGATCTCAGGGGGCCGTATCGCCGGCTTCCACTGCTTCCTTGACACCCAGCGGTGGTTCCCCCTCTTCGGGGTGCCGCTCCATCTCGACGACTAGGCCGAGCAGTTCGACCAGACCGACCAGTCCGAGGAGGGCAAGCAGGGCGGGGGCGGGGTTGCGGAGCCGTATCGTCCTCCCCGCCCGACGGGCGGCCAGGTGCAGCCGCGCGATGGCGTCGACCGTGGTGAGGCCGGAGGTCGTCACGGCGGTGACGTCGCAGATGACGTGGGCGCCGGGGCCGTGTCTCGCGGCGGCCACCTGTTCGCAGAGACGGGGCACGTCCTCCGGGCGCAGAGGGCCCGCGATGCGGATGAGGTGCGGTTCGGTGTCGGCCATGCAGGATGGACCGGCTCAGCGGGCGGAACTCATCGGTGACGCCGCCGGGTGAGCCGGGCCGGCCGCCTCAGTCCATGGGGAACGCGCTGGTGTCGATCTCCAGGTCGAAGGGGGCGGGGAGTTTGACCGGTTCGCCGAACTTGCAGGCTTGAAGCCTCGGGCCACTCCATCTCCTCCCAGAGCCGGACGAGGTCGTCCCAGCTCTGGCCGGGCTCATGGCCTACGGTGAGTGCGCTCATGGCGGTCTCCCTTTTTCGGCGCGTCGCCGATCCCAGCATGCCGAACGGGACCGGCGGTGGACCACCGATCCCGTTCACCCGTACGAGTACGCCTTGGTCAGAGCCCCGCTCCGACGCTTCAGCCGATCCGGTCGAGCACGATCGGCTTCGGCGAGAAGGACGTCCCCGCGGCACCGATGTCGAAGGCCCCCTCAAGGGACTGGAGCGCGTACTCGAAGCGCTCCGGGGTGTCCGTGTGCAGGGTGAGGAGAGGGGCACCCGCCTCGACGGAGTCGCCCGGCTTCGCGTGCAGCTCCACGCCCGCGCCCGCCTGGACGACGTCCTCCTTGCGGGCGCGGCCCGCACCGAGGCGCCAGGCGGCGACGCCGACGTCGTACGCGTCGAGGCGGGTCAGGACGCCGGACGACGGGGCCGTCACCACGTGCGTCTCCCTGGCCACCGGCAGCGCCGCGTCCGGGTCGCCGCCCTGGGCCGCGATCATGCGGCGCCACACGTCCATCGCCGAGCCGTCGGCCAGCGCCTTCGCGGGGTCCGCGTCCTTCAGGCCCGCCGCGTCGAGCATCTCGCGGGCCAGGGCGAGGGTCAGTTCCACGACGTCCGCGGGGCCGCCGCCCGCGAGGACCTCCACCGATTCCCGTACCTCGAGGGCGTTGCCCGCCGTGAGGCCGAGCGGGGTCGACATGTCCGTCAGCAGGGCCACCGTGCGCACGCCGCTGTCGGTGCCAAGACCGACCATCGTGGAGGCCAGTTCACGGGCGTCGTCGAGGTTCTTCATGAAGGCGCCGGTGCCGACCTTCACGTCGAGGACCAGCGAACCCGTCCCCTCGGCGATCTTCTTCGACATGATGGAGGAGGCGATCAGCGGGATCGCCTCGACCGTGCCGGTCACGTCCCGCAGGGCGTAGAGCTTCTTGTCGGCGGGCGCGAGGCCGTCACCGGCCGCGCAGATGACCGAGCCGACGCCGTCGAGCACGTCCAGCATCTCCTCGTTGGAGAGCAGCGCGCGCCAGCCGGGGATGGCCTCCAGCTTGTCCAGGGTGCCGCCGGTGTGGCCGAGGCCCCGGCCCGAGAGCTGCGGGACGGCCGCGCCGCACGCGGCGACCAGCGGGGCGAGCGGCAGCGTGATCTTGTCGCCGACGCCGCCGGTGGAGTGCTTGTCCGCCGTGGGGCGGGACAGCGAGGAGAAGTCCATGCGCTCGCCGGACGCGATCATCGCGGCGGTCCAGCGGGCGATCTCCCCGCGGTTCATGCCGTTGAGCAGGATCGCCATGGCGAGGGCGGACATCTGCTCGTCGGCGACCGCGCCGCGCGTGTACGCGTCGATGACCCAGTCGATCTGCTCGTCGCTGAGCTCGCCCCGGTCGCGCTTGGTGCGGATGACGGAGATGACGTCCATTGGCATGTCCTTCCAGCGGTACAACAGCGTACGTATGCGGATGTGTTCGGGACTCTACGCGCATAGAGATCGGAGATGAAGACGGCCCCGCACCCATGATCCCGGAGGGTCGGGGGTGCGGGGCCGGTGGTTCAGAGCCTGTGTCGTGCCACGGGCTCTCAGCCGAGGTGCTGCGGGCCGAACGCGTCCGGGAGCATCTCCGCCAGGGCGCGGATGCCGGAAGCGGTCTCCAGGAGCAGTTCCGGGCCCCCGAACTCGTACAGGAGCTGACGGCAGCGGCCGCACGGCATCAGGATCTCGCCCTTGCCGTCCACGCACGTGAAGTGGGTGAGCCGGCCGCCGCCGGTGAGCTGGAGCTGGGAGACCAGGCCGCACTCGGCGCAGAGACCGAGGCCGTAGGAGGCGTTCTCCACGTTGCAGCCGGAGACCGTCCTGCCGTCGTCGACCAGGGCCGCGGCACCGACCGGGAACCCGGAGTAGGGCGCGTACGCGCGGGACATGGCCTCGCGCGCGGCTTCCCGCAGGGCGTCCCAGTCGGTGTCGGCGGCAGCAGTCGTCACTTGCCCTGTCCCTTTCGGTACGGCATTCCGTCCGCCTTCGGCATGCGGAGCCGCTGGGCGGAGAGCGAGAGGACCAGCAGGGTCACCACGTACGGCGTGGCGGTGACGACCTGGTTGGGCACCTCGTCGGTCAAGCCGTACCACACGAACATCAGCGCGGAGACGGCCGCGGTGATCACCGCGGGGACGTACCGCTTGCGCCACGCGAGGTAGATCGCGCCGATGACCAGCAGGATCGCGAGGAGCAGCAGCAGCGCGTGGACGTTGGTGCCGCCACCCCGGAGCTTCAGGCTGTCGGTGTAACCGAACAGGCCGGCGCCGAGCGCGAGCCCGCCCGGCATCCAGTTGCCGAAGATCATCGCGGCGAGGCCGATGTAGCCGCGCCCGCCCGTCTGGCCCTCCAGGTAGATGTTGGAGGCCACCAGCGAGAGGAAGGCGCCGCCGAGGCCGGCGAGGCCGCCGGAGATGACGACGGCCAGGTACTTGTACTTGTAGACGTTGACGCCCAGCGACTCGGCCGCGATGGGGTTCTCGCCGCAGGAGCGCAGGCGCAGGCCGAACGAGGTGCGCCACAGGATCCACCAGCTCAGCGGCACCATCGCGACGGCGATCACGGTGAGCGGCGACAGGTCGGTGATCAGGCCGCCGAACAGGCCTGCGAGGTCCGAGACCAGGAACCAGTGCTTGTCGTTCAGGTCCATGAGCCAGTCGGAGAGACCTGGCACGGAGAAGTTCCCGAGCGATTCGACGGGCGGCGACTGCTTCGACGTACCGCCTTCCTCGCCCTCGAAGGCGAAGGTGGCGAGGTAGCGGGTGGCGCCGAGGGCGAGGATGTTCAGGGCCACACCGGAGACGATGTGGTTGACGTTGAAGGTGATGGTGACGATCGCGTGCAGCAGGCCGCCGAGCGCGCCGCCGAGGATGCCGAAGAGGACACCGACCCACGGCCCCCACTGGAAGCCGGCCCAGGCGCCGAACCACGTGCCGAGGATCAGCATGCCTTCGAGGCCGATGTTGACCACGCCCGCGCGCTCGGCCCACAGGCCGCCGAGGCCCGCGAGGCCGATCGGCACGGCGAGCTTGAGGGCCGTGGACATCTGGCCGGTGGACGTGATGCCGTCCGCGCCCGTGATGAGGCGGACCACGGAGGTCAGCACGAGGACGCCCGCGATGATCAGCAGGAGGACGGGGAGCGAGACGCGGCGGCGGCCCGGCGCGGGCTGCTTGGCCGGGGGCTTGGCGACGGTTGCCGTGCTCATCGGGCAGCCACCTCCTTCACGGAGTCGTTGTTGCCGTTGTTGCCGTTGTTGCCGTTGTTGCCGTTCGCCCGGGCGGCGGCGGCCAGTTCCTCACCGACGCGGCGCTGTTGACGGCGCAGGCCCCAGCGGCGCACCTCCTCGTAGGAGACGACGACCGCGATCACGATGAGGCCCTGCATGATCACCGCGATCTCCTTGTCGTACGCCTCGGGCTGGGCGTAGTCGAGGGCGGGCGAGGCCTTGTCGAGGAAGGCCCAGAGCAGCGCCGCGAAGGCGATGCCGACCGGGTTGTTGCGGCCGAGGAGCGCGATGCCGATGGCGGTGAAGCCGAGGCCCGCGGGGAAGGAGAGGCTGTAGGTGTGGGTGTCGCCGAGCAGGATCGGCAGGCCCGCGAGGCCCGAGACCGCACCGGAGATCAGCATCGCGCTGAGCACCATGCGCTTGGCGTTGACGCCGGAGGCCGCGGCGGCCGACTCGGAGGCGCCGGTGGCGCGCAGGTCGAAGCCGAACCGGGTGCGGTTGAGGATCAGCCAGTACAGGACACCCGCGAGCACCGCGATGATCACGAAGCCGTAGATCTCGCCGCCCGCGACCTCGATGCCCGGGAACCAGCCGGACTTCTCCATGACGCCGGTCGTCTGGTTGTTGCCCACCGGGACGCCGAAGTTGTCGGTGAGGGTGAGGTAGGCGATGACGCTCGTCGCGATGGCGTTGAGCATGATCGTCGAGACGACCTCGCTGACGCCGCGGGTGGTCTTGAGGATGCCCGCGATGCCGGCCCAGAAGGCGCCGGTGAGCATGGCCACCAGCATGAGCAGGGGGATCTGGAGGAAGGACGGCAGCGCGATGTGCGCGCCGACGACGGCGGTCACCATCGCGGCGAGACGGTACTGCCCGTCCACGCCGATGTTGAACAGGTTCATGCGGAAGCCGATGGCCACCGCGAGCGCCGCCAGGTAGTACATCCCCGCCTGGTTGAGGATCAGGACCTGGATGTCGGAGAAGGTGGCCTGCTCCAGCATCAGGCTGTACGGCTCGATCGGGCTCTTGCCCGAGGCGAGCAGCACGACCGAGGTCAGTGCCACGGCCACGAACAGGGCGATGACCGGTCCGGCCACCGCGAGGAGCACACGCTCCCTGTCGAACTTCTTCATCGGACCTCGTCCTCCTCGGAGCCGTCACCGGACTCGACGTGTTCCAGGTGACCGGAGGCGGCACCCGTCATCGCCGACCCCAGCTCCTCCGGCGTGATGGTGGCCGGGTCGGCGTCCGCGACGAACTTTCCGCGGTAGATCACGCGGAGGGTGTCGGAGAGGCCGATCAGCTCGTCCAGGTCGGCGGAGATCAGCAGTACGGCGAGGCCCTCACGGCGGGCCTCGCGGATCTGGTCCCAGATCTGCGCCTGCGCGCCGACGTCCACACCGCGGGTGGGGTGGGCGGCGATCAGGAAGCGCGGCTTGTGGCTCATCTCGCGGCCGACGATCAGCTTCTGCTGGTTGCCGCCGGAGAGCGAGGCCGCCGTCACGTCGATGCCGGGCGTACGGACGTCGTACTCCTCGACGATGCGGCGTGTGTCGGCCTGGGCGCCCTTGAGATTGAGCCAGAACCCCTTACGACCGCGCGTGTTGGGAGCCTCACCGACGTGACCGAGGATGCGGTTCTCCCACAGCGGGGACTCCAGGAGGAGCCCGTGCCGGTGGCGGTCCTCGGGGATGTAGCCGATGCCGCCCTCGCGCCGCTTGCGCGTGGGGTGGGCGGTGATGTCCTCGCCCGCCATGCGGATCACGCCCGAGTCGGCGTGCCTGAGGGCGATGAGCGCGTCGATCAGCTCGGTCTGGCCGTTGCCCTCGACGCCCGCGATGCCGAGGACCTCGCCCTCGTGGATCGTGAACGAGATGTCGTCGAGCAGCGCACGGCCCGAGTCGCCGTCGGCCAGCAGCTTCAGGCCCTCGACCTCGATCATCGGCCGGTCGGTGACCGTCGACTCCGCCGTCTCCGGCGTGGGCAGTTCGCTGCCCACCATCAGCTCGGCGAGCTGGCGCGGCGTCGTCTCGGAGGGGACGGCCGTGCCGACCGTCGTGCCGCGCCGGATGACGGTGATGTCGTCGGCGACGGACAGCACCTCGCCCAGCTTGTGGGAGATGAAGATGACGGACAGGCCCTCGGACTTCAGTTCGCGCAGGTTGTCGAAGAGCGCTTCGACCTCCTGCGGCACGAGCACGGCCGTGGGCTCGTCGAGGATCAGCGTGGTGGCGCCGCGGTAGAGGACCTTGAGGATCTCCACGCGCTGCCGGTCGGCCACGCCGAGGTCCTCGACGTACGCGTCGGGGCGCACCCCGAGGCCGTAACGCTCGGAGATCTCGGTGATCTTGCGCCGGGCGGCGCCGCCGATGCCGTGCAGCTTCTCGCTGCCGAGCACGATGTTCTCGAGCACGGTGAGCTGGTCGGCCAGCATGAAGTGCTGGTGGACCATGCCGATGCCGCGCGCGATCGCGTCGGCCGGGCCGGCGAAGGCGACCTGCTCGCCGTCGACGGTGATGGTGCCCTCGTCCGGCTTCTGCATGCCGTAGAGGATCTTCATCAGGGTCGACTTGCCCGCGCCGTTCTCGCCCACGAGGGCGTGCACGGTGCCCTTGCGGACGGTGAGACGGATGTCGTGGTTGGCCACGACTCCGGGGAAGCGCTTGGTGATGCCGACGAGTTCGACGGCGATGGGCGGAGGGTTGGTGGACGCGTCGATGGCGCACTCTCCTCGGGGAACTGAAGGAAAGGGGCCGCCTACGCGCGCAGTGCCCCTGCTATTTGGTGCTGCTGGGTCCTCGTGGATGCTGCTGAGGAGGTTCCCCGTACGAAGTGTCTTGGTACGAGGGGAAATCGGGCCGCGGTCCGCGCGAACGGGGCGCGGGGTGAACCATCGTCCCCCACACCCCGTCGCACGGACATCCCGCTGCCGTCACGCCGTCACGGCGTGGCCTTGACCTTGATCTTTCCGTCCTTGATGCCCGCCTCGGCCTTCTCGAGGGCGCTCTGGACGTCCTTCATGGCCATGAACTCGGGGTTCGACTCCGCGAGCGCGACACCGCCGGACTTGAGGTCGGCGCGGACGACGCCGCCCTTGGCGGTGCCGTCCTCGACGGCCTTCGCCAGGTTGTAGACCGAGCCCGCGACGTCCTTGGTGGCCGACGTCAGGATGTGCTTCTTGTACTTGGCGAGCGCGTCCTGCTTGTACTGGTCGGAGTCGACGCCGATCGCCCAGATCTTCTTGGCGGCGGCGGCCTCGATGACACCCTGACCGGAGAGGCCCGCGGCGTGGTAGACCACGTCGGCGCCCTTCTCGATCTGGCCCTGCGCGGCCGTCTTGCCCTTGTCGGGGCTGGAGAAGCCGCCGTCCTCGGCCTTCTCCGTCAGGTACTGCTTGACGACCTTGACCTTGGGGTTCGTGTCCTTCACGCCCTGCGCGAAGCCCGCCTCGAACTTGTGGATGAGCGGGACGTCCACGCCGCCGATGAAGCCGACGGTCTTGGACTTGGTGGTCTTGGCGGCGGCGACACCCGCGAGGTAGGACGCCTCCTGCTCGCTGAAGACCAGGTCGGCGACGTTGTCCGCCTTGACGGTCTCGTCGTCGACGATGCCGAAGGTGGTCTTCGGGAACTTCTCCGCGACCTCCTTGATGGCGGGCGCGTAGGCGTAGCCGACACCGATGACGGGGTTGTAGCCCTGCTTGGCGAGCTGCGTCAGGCGCTGCGTCTTGTCGGCGTCGGACTCGCCGTCGACCGGCTCGACGGCCTTCTCGCCGGTCTTGAACTCCGCGGCGGCCTTCTTCATGCCCGCGGTGGCGGCATCGTTGAAGGACTGGTCGCCGGCGCCACCGACGTCGTAGGCGATGGCGACGCCCTTGTTCTTGTCGTCCTTGCTCGCGGCGGCGTCGCTTGACGTGCCACCACAGGCGGAGACGGAGACGGCAAGGGCTGCGGTCGCGGCGCCCGCGACAGCTATTCGAGACACCCGGCGCATAGAGACGAACTCCTTAGTACAAGCAAGTACAAGCACGCAACAGCGCCTCACCTGGCGCTGATTTCGCCGCAGCGTAACGCGCGTAGACCTGACATAAGAACCCTTCTGTCCGGTCCGTTATCGAGCTGTGGCCACGCGGCGTCGCGGGGGTGTCGGGGGCGCGAACACGCCAAGGGCGTCCCCGTGACGGGGGACGCCCAAGTGGCAGAGGACGTGCTACGTAAAACCTGCGGCCGGCGCGCGGCGGGGTGGCGGCCCCGTCCGCGGAGTCGCGGCCTACGGGACGGTCTTGACCTCGACCTTGCCGCTGATGACGTCCTGCTCGGCCTTCTCCACCGCGGCGACGACGTCCTTCATCGCCCGGTACTTCGGGTTGGAGTCGGCGAACCCGACCCGTCCGGACTTGAGGTCGTAGCGCTGCTCGCCCTTCATCGGCTTGCCCTCGACGACCGACTTCGACAGGTCGTACACCGCGCCGCCGACGTCCTTCAGCGCGGAGCCGAGGATGTGGTCCTTGTACTTGGCGAGCGCCTTCTGCTCGTACTGGTCGGAGTCGACGCCGATCGCCCACTTCTTCTGCGAGCCGACCTCCTGGATGACGCCCTGCCCGGAGAGGCCGGCGGCGTGGTAGATCACGTCGGCGCCCGCCTCGATCTGCCCGCTCGCCGCGTTCTGCCCCTTGTCGGGGCTGGAGAAGCCGCCTTCCTCGGGCTTCTCCGTCAGATAACGCTTCTCGATCTCGATCTTCGGATCGACGGATTTCACGCCCTGCACGAATCCGGCCTCGAATTTATGGATGAGCGGAATGTCCACTCCGCCGATGAATCCGACGTGCTTGGCCTTGCTGGCCTTCGCGGCGGCCACGCCCGCCAGATAGGAACCCTGCTCCTCGTGGAACACGAGATCGGCGACGTTGTCGGCCTTCACGGTGTTGTCGTCGATGATCCCGAAAGTGGTCTTCGGGTACTTCTTCGCGGCCGCCTCGACGGCGGGCGCGTAGACGAAGCCGACGCCGATCACCGGGTCGTAGCCCTGCCTGGCGAGCTGTTCGAGGCGCTGCACCTTGTCGGCGCTGGACTCGCCGTCACCCGGCTCCATGTCCACGCCGCCGATCTTGAACTCCTTGCGGGCCTTGTCGTAGCCGCTGAAGGCCGCGTCGTTGAAGGACTGGTCGCCCTGCCCGCCGATGTCGTACGCGAGACCGATGCCCTTGCCCTTGTACGAGGACGAACCCGTGGACCCCTTGCCGTCCTTGCCGTCGTCGTCCTTGGACGCCTCGCTGCTCGTCTTGCCGCACGCGGAAGCCGCGAGGGCGAGGGACGCCACCGCCACGGCCACTTGGGAAAGTTTCGATACACGACGCATAGGACGTACTCCTTACGTTCCCCAACGCACCGATGACGGCGTTGATTTCGGCGCACATTAACGCGCGTAGAAAGGGAGGGGAACGGGTTTTCGCACGGCCGTTACCCATTCGTGCCGAGCGTCGGTTACGTCCGGGTGAGGCCGGGGAGAAAGGAGCGCCGCGTGGGGCGCCCCTCTGTCCCCTTCGCCTCTCTCCCCTTCGCCTCTCTCCCCTCGGCCCTGCCCTGGATCACATGCGCGCGGTGTCCAGGAGGGCCGCCGCGGTGAAGAGCTCGACGCCGACCGTGATCGCCGACTCGTCCGCGTCGAAGTCGCCCTGGTGCAGGTCCCGGACCCCGCGCTCCCCCGGCTTGCGCACGCCGAGCCGGGCCATGGCGCCGGGCACGTGCTCCAGGTACCAGGAGAAGTCCTCGCCGCCGAGGCTCTGCTCGGTGCTCTCCACGGAGAGCGGGCCGCGCCGCGCGACCATGGCGTCCCGCAGCAGGTCGGCGGCGCCGGGGGCGTTGTCGACGGGCGGCACGCCCCGTACGTAGTTGACCTCCAGCTTGGCGCGGTACTGGTCGGCGACCTCCTGGATGGCGCCGTGCACCAGGTCGGGCGCCTCCCGCCAGGTCTTGAGGTCCAGGCAGCGCACGGTCCCCGCGAGCTCGGCGTGCTGCGGCACGACGTTGGGGGCGTGGCCCGACTCGATGCGGCCCCACGTCAGCGAGAGGCCCGAGCGGGCGTCGACGCGGCGGGCCACGAGGAAGGGGACCTCGGTGGCGACCTTGGCCACGGCGGTCACGATGTCGGTGGTGAGGTGCGGGCGCGCGGTGTGCCCGCCGGGCCCGTCGAGCATGATCTCCAGGCGGTCGCAGGCGGAGGTGATCGGGCCGTGCCGCAGCCCGATGCGGCCCGCGTCGACGCGGGGGTCGCAGTGCACGGCGAGGATCTTGCCGACGCCTTCGAGGACGCCCGCCTTGATGGCGTCGGCGGCGCCGCCCGGCAGCACCTCCTCGGCGGGCTGGAAGACCAGCCGCACCGGAAAGGGCAGCTGGCCCTTCGCCGCCAGGTCGGCGAGGACGATGCCGGTGCCGAGGACCACGGTGGTGTGCACGTCGTGGCCACAGGCGTGGGCGCGGTCGGGCACGGTGGAGCGGTACGGCACGCCGCGCTTGGTGTCGGGGATGGGCAGCGCGTCGATGTCGGCGCGCAGGGCGAGCATCGGGCGTACGCCGTCCCACTCCCCGATGTCGCAGACGAGCCCCGTCCCCGCGGGGAGCACCCGGGGCGCGAGGCCCGCCTCCTCCAGGCGGGCCTTGATGGCCGCGGTGGTACGGAACTCCTGGTTGCCGAGCTCCGGGTGCATGTGGAGGTCACGACGGAAGGCGGTGAGCTCGACGCGCAGCGGTTCGGGCAGCGCGCCGGGAAGCGATTCCGCGGGAAGCGACTCCCCGGGAGCGGGCTCCGTTCCTGACACGTCGTCGGACTCCTCTTCGGACGCACGGGACATCAGTTGGTTCACCCTCTGAAGGGTAGGGCTGAGCGGCGGTCAACTGACCCACGATCAACAAAAGTTCAGCCCGTTAGGGGAAGAATTTCTGGCCTCATGGCGCATGGCCACTGGTCGAGATGGGTAAACTTTTACGCCCTCACGGGGGATGTGCGGGCCGTGACCAGCGGAAAGCAACGGGCAAGGGCGTGGCCGGGCGCTACACCGCCAGGCGCTACCCCTTGTTCAGATACGCCAGGACCGCCAGCACCCGCCGGTGTCCGCTGTCGCTCGGCGGCAGCCCCAGCTTCGCGAAGACGTTGCCGATGTGTTTGCTGACCGCGCGGTCCGAGACGACGAGGAGCGACGCGATCGTGGCGTTGTCCCTGCCCTCGGCCATGAGCTGGAGCACCTCGCGCTCGCGGGGCGTGAGGGAGTCGATGGGGTCGTCGCGGCGCCGCGTGAGCAGTTCCGTCACGACCTCCGGGTCGAGCGCGGTGCCCCCGTCGGCCACCCGCTCCAGGGCGTCGAGGAACTCCTCGACCCGGCCCACGCGGTCCTTCAGCAGATAGCCGACACCGCTCGCGCCCCCGCCGAGCAGCTCGGCCGCGTACGTCTCCTCGACGTACTGGGAGAGGACGAGCACCGGGAGGCCCGGCAGCCGGGCGCGGGCCGCGATGGCCGCCCGCAGGCCCTCGTCCCGGAAGCCCGGCGGCATCCGTACGTCCAGGACGGCGACGTCCGGCCGGTGTTCGAGGAGGGCGGGCAGCACCTCGGGCCCGCTGGAGGCGACCGCCGCCACCTCGTGCCCCGCGGAGGTGAGCAGGAGCACCATGCCCTCCCGCAGCAGGGCGTTGTCCTCGGCGATCACCACGCGCACGGCAGCTCCACTTCGATCACGGTCGGCCCCCCGGCGGGGCTCGTCACGGTCAGGGTCCCGTCGAGGGCGGCGACCCGGCGCCGCATGCCGAGCAGCCCGCTGCCGCCCCGGTCGTCGGCCCCGCCCCGGCCCTCGTCACGTACCGCAATGCCCAACACTTTGCCGGTCCGGGAAAGTTCCACGGTGGCCCGCTCGGAGCCGCTGTGCTTGGCGGCGTTGGTCAGCGCCTCGGCGACGACGAAGTACGCGGCGGCCTCGACCGCCGCCGGGGCCCGTACCGCCTGGCCCGCGGGGTCCTCGACGCCCTCCGCGGTGACCGTCACGTCGAGTCCGCTGCCCGCGGCCAGCGCCCGGACGGCGCCGAGGAGACCGCGGTCGGTGAGGATCGGCGGGTGGATGCCGCGCACGACGTGCCGCAGCTCGGTCAGCGCCTCCTCGGCCTGTTCCTGTGCGTCGTCGAGGAGTTTCCGCGCGGCCGCGGGGTCCTTGTCGTAGGCACGGCGGGCGAGCCCGACCCGCATCGACAGGGCGACGAGCCGCGCCTGCGTCCCGTCGTGCAGGTCCCGTTCGATGCGCCGCAGCTCGGCGCCGTGCGCGGCGACGGCGCCGGCCCGCGTGACGGTCAGCTCCTCGACGCGCTGGGCGAGGCCCGCGTTGCGCCGGGCCTCCGGGGAGGGCAGCAGCAGGGCACGCGACCAGGCGGCGTCCAGGTCGGCGAGGCGGCCGAGCAGCGGCAGGGCCACGGGCCGCTGCCGCAGGAGCCCGCACCAGAAGCCGTCGATGAACAGGCCGAGGAGGAACAGGGGGACGGCCACGTACAACAGGGCCAGGCCGTACACGAAGTGGGCGACGAGCCACCGCAGGTCACGCCAGGTGCCGGGGTCCTTGAGGGCGATGTTCACGCGCTCGCGCACGCCGCCGGTGAGCGGAGGGTAGGCCTCGGGGACGGGTTCGCCGGTCCAGTCGGCGACCAGGCGCCGCTTCAGGCCGCTGGTCCTGCGCAGCAGCAGCACGGTCTCGGGCAGCACGGCGGCGCCGACCACGAGCAGCATGACGGCGGCGGTGAAGAGGATCAGCGCCATGAAGAGGTACGAGAGAAGGGCGAGCCCGGCCGCCTTGCCGAGCTGCGCCATGGCCTGCCCGGCCGCCCCCACTGTCGCTTTCATGCGGTCAGGCTAGGGCCTGTCGTTTGGATCAGGTCGGCTGGAGGGGTGGTGCCTTTCGGCTGGCCTGAGCGGGGTCTGGTGCGTGCAGCTGCAAGGCGGAGGAGGGCGACAACGCGGAGCGTTGGCAACTGACGACAACGCCGCAGATGTGCGTGCCAGGGCCCGCGACGCCGAGATGATCCAAACGACAGGCCCTGGGTCACCGCTCGGGCGCGGTCGGGTGGGTGGGATCTCCCGCCATGGTGGAGCGCGCTACACCATGGCTTCGGGAGGGCGCGCCCTCGTGACGGGGGCGCGGATACGGGAGAGTTGCCCCAGGTCACCGCATGAGGCGGCGGCCGACGCTCCCCCGGAAGGATCGACTCCCATGAGGCCCCTGCTCTGGCTGGTCTTCTCGCTCGCGCTCGCCACCAACGTGTTGCTGAGCTTCACGCCCTGGGACGGCGTGACCCGCGTGCTCATGAGCGTCGGCACGGGCGTCGTGGTGCTGTCGGCGGGCGCGGGCCTGTACGCCATGCGGCGGCGCGACGCCTGACGTCTGCCGCGGCCGGGCACAGAGTGCTCAGAGTGCGCGCAGCGCGGCGGCCGTAGCCGTCGCGAGGCGCCCCAGGTATCCCTCGGGCAGCTCCGCGCGGACCACCACGGAGCGCCAGTAGAGCGGCCCCGACACCAGGTCGAGGGCCAGTTCCTGGTCGACGCCCGCGCGCAGCTCGCCCCGCTCGACGGCGGCCCCCACGATGCCGCTCGCCACCCCGTACTGCCCCTCGCGCAGCGCCTTCTGGAGGGCTTCGGCGATCTCGGGGTTGCGGGCGGCCTCGGCCTGGAGGTCGGGGATGACCTGCGAGGCCACGGGGTGCCGCAGCGCGCGCGAGGTCACCTCGTACAGGAGCCGCAGGTCGCCCTCCAGGGAGCCGGTGTCCGGCGCGGGCAGGCCCTGCACCGCGACGGCCGACACGAGGTCGAGCACGAGGTGCAGTTTGGAGCGCCAGCGGCGGTAGACGGCGGTCTTGCCGACGCCCGCGCGGCGGGCGATGCCCTCGATGGACATGCGGGCGTACCCCACGGAGGCCAGCTCCCCGAAGACGGCGGCCCGGATCGCCTCGGTCTTGTCCTCGCGGAGCACGGCGGCTCCGGCGGGGGCCCTGCGGCGCGGCTGTTCACCCTGTGGCCTGCTCGTCGTCATACGGACAGCATAGAACGGGACGACGATACGGTTGCGTTCCGACGTGCCGAGGTCCTACTGTCGGCGTTGCGACGATACGGGCCCGTCCCGTCGTAGCCCGTCCCGTCGTGCGCACCGCCGTCCACTCCCCGCCCCCCGAGAAAGCAGCGGATGTGAGCCAGGTCCTCGACACACCGCCCCACCAAGCGCCGCCGGCCGCGGAACTCTCGCCCGCCGAGCTCGCCGCCCTGCACGGCCTGACCGTCAGCGGCGCCCGCCCCTCCCTGCCCGCCTACGTGCGGCAGCTCTGGCAGCGCCGCCACTTCATCACCGCCTTCGCGACCGCCAAGCTGACCGCCCAGTACAGCCAGGCGAAGCTGGGCCAGGTGTGGCAGGTGATGACGCCGCTGCTCAACGCGGCGGTCTACTACTTCATCTTCGGCGTCCTGATGGACACCAAGCACGACGTCGAGGACTACGTCCCGTTCCTGGTCACCGGCGTCTTCGTCTTCACGTTCACGCAGGCGTCGGTGATGGCGGGCACGCGCGCCATCTCCGGCAGCCTCGGCCTGGTCCGCGCCCTGCACTTCCCACGGGCGTCGCTGCCCATCTCGTACTGCCTCCAGCAGCTCCAGCAGCTCCTGTTCTCCATGTGCGCGCTGATCGTGATCCTGCTCTGCTTCGGCGTCCCGCCGACGGTGTACTGGCTGCTCGCGCCGCCCGTGCTCGCGCTCCAGTTCACGTTCAACACCGGACTGGCGCTCGCCATGGCCAGGATCGGCAGCAAGACGCCGGACATCGCGCAGCTCATGCCGTTCGTGCTGCGCACCTGGATGTACGCGTCCGGGGTGATGTGGAGCCTCGACGCGGTCCTCGCCGACCGGAACCTGCCGCAGGTCCTGCGGGTCCTGCTGGAGTGCAATCCGGCCGCCGTCTACATCGACCTGATGCGGTTCGCGCTGATCGACAGCTTCTCCTACCACCAGCTCCCGCACCTCGCATGGGCGTGGGCGACCGGCTGGGCCGTGCTCGCGGGGGTCGGCGGGTTCCTCTACTTCTGGAAGGCAGAGGAGACGTACGGCCGTGGCTGAGACCGGAACGCGGGAACCCGCACCCACCGTCATCGTCGACGAGGTCGACATCGTCTACCGCGTGCACGGCGCGGGCGCCACCGCGGGCCGCGGTGCCGCGACCGCCGCGCTCGGCCGCATCCTGAAGCGCGGCGGGGACCGCGGCGTCCGTACGGTGCACGCCGTCAGGAACGTGTCCTTCACCGCCCGCAAGGGCGAGGCCATCGGGCTGATCGGCACCAACGGCTCCGGCAAGTCGACGCTGCTCAAGGCGGTCGCGGGGCTGCTGCCCGTCGAGCACGGCCGGATCTTCACCGACGGCCAGCCCTCCCTGCTCGGCGTGAACGCGGCCCTGATGAACGACCTGACCGGCGAGCGCAACGTCCACCTGGGCGGCCTCGCCATGGGCATGTCCCGCGAGCAGATCAAGCAGCGCTACGAGGACATCGTCGACTTCTCCGGCATCAACGAGAAGGGCGACTTCATCACCCTGCCGATGCGCACGTACTCCTCCGGCATGGCGGCCCGCCTGCGCTTCTCCATCGGCTCCGCCAAGGACCACGACGTCCTGCTCATCGACGAGGCGCTGGCCACGGGTGACCGCTCCTTCCAGAAGCGCTCCGAGGCCCGCATCCGCGAGCTGCGGGAGCGCGCGGGCACGGTCTTTTTGGTCAGCCACAACAACAAGTCGATCCGCGACACCTGCGACCGCGTGCTGTGGCTGGAGCGCGGCGAGCTGCGCATGGACGGCCCCACGCGGGACGTCCTGAAGGAGTACGAGGCGTTCACGGGCGGCGGCAAGGGCTGACCCACCCCAGGGCGGCGGCCGTCCCTTTTGTCGCATCCATGCGTGCGTCCCTACACTAGGGGAGCGTCTCGCAACAGAAGGAGTGCGCGTGCAGCCACGGCTGAGTGTCATCGTCCACGGGCGGAACGTCCAGGGCCGGCTGGGGGCCTGTCTGGACGCCCTGACGGCGCAGGCGTCGGAGTCCTTCGAGGTGGTCGTGGCCGCGGTGGGCGCCTCAGCGCAGGACGCGGCGGCCGACAGGACCGGCGTGAGTGTCGTCCCGCTGCCCGAGGGCACGGACGACGGAGCGGCGCGCACCGCGGGCGCCGAGCGTGCGGCCGGCCGGTGGCTGCACTTCGTGCACAGCAAGGACACCGTGCCGACGGGCGCGCCCCGCACCGTCGCCGACCGCGTGGCCGAGCTGCCGGACGGCGTGGACGTCCTCGTCGTCGACCACGTCCGCTCGACGTGGCGGCACCAGGGGATGCCGAGCCCCGACGGCAGGATCCTCGCCCGGCAGGGCCGCCGCGACCTGCCGCTCGCGGACTGCCCCGACCTGCTGAAGGCCGCCCCGCTGCTCGGCAACCGGATACTGCGGGCCGACTTCTGGCGGGCCCACCGCACGGAACTGGCGGTGTCCGACGAGAGGTTCGCCGCGTACGCCTCGCTGCTCGTCGCGGAGCGCGTCGCGGCGCTCGACCACATCGCCCTGAACGTCCTTGAGCTACGCGCGCAGAGCATCCCCTCGGGGCCGCCGGAGCGGCGGTACGAGGTCATCGACCGTTACGAGGCGCTCCTCGCCCTGGCCATGGACGTCGGCACGGGCCCGGCGCCGCTCGCCGCGCTCTACGACCGCATGCTCGGCGACTGCCTGCGCGTCATCGCCCGGGAGCCCCTGCCCGACCCGGTGCGCAGGGAGTTCTTCCACCGCGCGGCGCGCGCCGCCGTGGCGTGGCGCCCCGAGGGCCATCAGCACCCCGGCGGCCTCGACGGCGTGCGGCGCCGCATCCTCGAAGAGGACGCGTACACGAAGTACCGCACGTTCCAGACCGCCAACCGGCAGCGGCGCAGGCTCGGGGCGGCGCTCCTCTCGCGCAAGCACAAGGTGGGCCTGAAGGTCCGCGACCTGCGCTACCGCAGGGATCTTGAGCGTCCCGTCGACCCGCACCTCGCGGTCTTCACGGCGTACTGGGACCGCGGCGTCGCCTGCAACCCGGCGGCCGTGGCGGCCGAGCTCGCCGTACTCGCCCCGCACATCCACCGGGTCTGGGTGGTCTCGGCGGCGAACGTACCGCTGCTGCCGCCCGGCACCGACCACGTCGTGCCCGGCACACGCCGCTACTGGGAGGTCCTGGCCCGCGCCAAGTACCTGGTGAACAACGTCAACTTCCCCAACGCGGTCGTGAAGCGCCCCGACGCCGTCCACGTCCAGACCCACCACGGCACGCCGCTCAAGCGCATGGGCCTGGACCAGCTCGACTACCCGGCGGCCGCCAAGGGCCTGAACTTCCACAGCCTGCTCGAACGCGTCGACAAGTGGGACTACAGCGTCTCCGCCAACAGCCACTCCACGCAGATGTGGGAGCGCGCCTACCCCTCGCACTACACGTCCCTGGACTACGGCTATCCGCGCAACGACGTCTTCTACGGCGCGACGGCCGCCGACATCCGCGCGATCCGCGAGAGGCTCGGCATCGCGCCGGGCAGGCGGGCCATCCTCTACGCGCCCACCCACCGGGACTACGAGGCCGCCTGGACCCCGCGCCTCGACCTGGCCACGCTCGCGGACCGCCTCGGCGAGGACACCGTCCTCCTGGTCCGCGGCCACTACTTCTACGGCGGGGCGACCTCGCCGCTCGCGGGCCTGCGCAGGAGGGGCCGCGTCATCGACGTCTCGTCGTACGACCCGGTGGAGGACCTGTGCCTGGCCGCCGACGCACTGATCACGGACTACTCCTCGATCATGTTCGACTACGCCAACCTGGACCGCCCGATCGTGGTCTACGCCGACGACTGGGAGACGTACGCCACGACGCGTGGCGTCTACTTCGACCTGCTGGCCGAGGCTCCCGGCCACGTGGCGCGCACGCAGGACGAGCTGACGGAACTGTTCACCTCGGACGCCTGGCGCGACGACGAGGCGGCCAAGGCACGGGAGGTGTTCCGCAGGCGCTTCTGCGAGTACGACGACGGGCGCGCGGCCGAGCGGGTCGTGCGCCGCGTCTTCCTCGGCGAGAGCGAGGCGTCCCTGCCGCCCGTGACCCCCGTCGACGAGCGCACCCCGGCACCGACGCCCGAGGAGGCGGTATGAACACGCTGCCCGACGTGACGGTCACGGTGATCGTCTACAACGACGCGGAGCGGCTGCCGCGCGCGGTGGCGTCGCTGCGCCGCCAGACGCACGGGAACATCGAGATCATCATCAGCGACGACCACTCGACGGACGCGACGCCGGCCGTGGCACGGCGGCTGGCCTCGGAGGACGACCGCGTCACGTACCTGCGCCTGCCGGAGAACAGCGGCGGGTGCAGCGCGCCGCGCAACCGCGCCCTGGACATCGCGCGCGCCCCGTACCTGATGTTCCTGGACAGCGACGACGAACTCCCCGAGCGGGCGGTGGAGCTGCTGCTCGCCGCGCACGCCGAGGCGGACGTGGACTTCACGATGGGCGCGGTGGAGCGCGTACGGGTGGACACGGGCCGCACCTCCACCTGGATGCCGCACCTGGTGGCGGAGCGCCGCACGGTGCGGGGCATCGAGGCGGAACCGTCCCTGTTCTTCGAGCACCTGTCGACGAGCAAGATGTACCGCAGGGACTTCCTGGACAGGAACGATCTCCGCTTCCCGGAGGGCATCCACTACGAGGACCAGCTCTTCTCCGCCCAGGCGTACTGCCTGGCGCGGGCCTTCACGGTGATCCCGGACCCCGTCTACCGCTGGTACATAGCCCCCTTCGAGGCGGCGGAGTCGGCGTCGATCTCCAACCAGCGCCACAAGCTGACGAACGTCCGGGACCGCGTGCACGTGCAGCGCCTGATCGACGGCTTCCTGTTCTCCAGCGGCCACGCGGACGTGAAGGAGGCCAAGGACTACAAGTTCCTCAAGCACGACTTCCGGATGTACGCGGGTGACCTGCCCTTCCGTGACGATGAGTGGCTGCGGGGCTTCGCGGAGACCGTGAACCCGTACCTGGCGGAGCTGTCCCCCGGCGCGTACGCCCGTCTGCCGCGCGCCGAGCGGGTCGTCATCCAGCTCGTACGGGACGGCCGGCCGGCGGAGGCGCGGCTGGCGGCGCGGGGCCTGGGCCACGGGGTCGCGCCCCGCGAGACGTCGCTGGACGCGGAGGGCCGCGTGTACTGGGGCCCAAAGGTCCCTTCATCCCCTCCTTCCCGCACGGAGCTGGAGGTGACGGACCTGGGCCTGGACTCCCGCCCCTTCGCGAGCGCGCAGTTCCGCCACGAGATCACGCGGGTGGAGCGCGGCCCGGGAGCCTCGATCGACCTCACGATCCGCACGTACGACCCGGGCCTGCGGCTGCCGGTGGGCCCGCAGGTGGCGACCCTGCTCCTGGCTCCCGGCCGCCGCCGGATGCAGGCCGCCTTCCGCCTGGACCCGGTCCGCCCGGGTGTCTTCGAGGGCTCGGCCCGCCTGGACCTGGCGCGGGCCCCGCTCCCGGCCAACGGCTTCGAGGGCACGCGCCACCCGGTCCTGCTCCTCACCTCGGGCCGCCTGCGCAACACGTCGCTGCTCCTGGCCCCGCTGTCGTTCCCGCCCTTCAAGGCCCGGATCGGCTACCGGGGCGGCACGACCCCCCACGAGGTCACGGTGGAACCGGAAGGCCGAGGCGCGGGCCGCCTGCAACTCCGCTGGGCCCCGGTGGGCGTAACGGCCCACATCATCCGCCCTTTGGCCCGCCGGGCGGGGACGAGGACGGTCTCCCGCATCCGAGAAGCGGCCCGCCTGGCAGCCGGCGCGCTCCGCTGACACGCTCCCGGCCGGCCCGGCTCCCCTCTCCGCCCATCCGGCAGAGGAAACCGTCCGCTACCCCGCCCCGTCGACGGCCAAGCCCGCCTTGAAGACGAGCCACACCGTTTTGCCGGGATCGTGCAACGTAACGCCGAAGTCATCGCCGAGCGCTTGCGCCAGAAAGAGCCCCCGCCCGCCTACCTCTTCAACGTCTTGGCGCGGCACATCCACACGCCCGCCCCCGCTGTCGCGGACTTCGACACGGATGAGCGGCCCATCGGCCACGAGCCGCACGCTGAACTCCCGCCCCGGCGGTACCCCGTGCAGCACGGCGTTCGACGCGAGTTCGGAGACACAGAGCCGGATGTCGTCCCGCCGATCAGCAACGCCCCAATCGGTGAGCACCTCGACACTGAAGGCACGCGCGGCCCGTACAGAGCTGCGGGCGCGAGGAAATCGATGTTGCCGTGACAAAGCCACGGTGAACCACCGCCTTGTTCTTGAGCCTGCACGATCTCGCGCGAACGTATCGCTTTTCGCGAAAAGCGGCAAGGATAGGCCAACGTGGCCACCCTCTGTGATTCGCTTAGCGTGTAGAGCGGCAAGGCTCACCGCATCGGCCACACAGGAGGACACCGTGAGCGACAGCACTTGGGTCAGCACCTCAATGCCCTACCTGGCGCCACGCGAGAAGGGGCAGTCCGACGCCTGGGCCGCCGAGGCCGCAGCCCGGGGCGGAAAGGGCAGCCAGCGCATCGTGCACGCCGGCGAAGCGCCCGCGTCGGACGAGGTCGCCGCTCTGCTCGGCACGGCCGCCGGCGACACCGTCGTCGTACGCCGCCGAATCATCGAACTTGACGAGCTTCCCTGCGAGTTGACGGACACCTACTACCCCGCCGACATCGCCCGCGGCACCCGCCTCGCCGAGACCGGCAAGATCCGCGGCGGAGCCGTGACCCTCCTCGCCGAGCTGGGCCACATCGGCGTACGCGTCCGCGAGGACGTGACGGCCCGCATGCCCGACGCCGCCGAGCGGGAAGCCCTACGGCTGGCGCCGGACGAACCCGTCCTCGGGCTGACCCGGGTCACCCTGGACCGCGACGACCGCCCGATCCAGGTCGACATGATGGTCATGCCCGCCCACCGCCAAAGGCTGCGCTACGAGATCGGGATCGGATGACAGTGCCCCATACCGACAACGGCACGACGGACACCGACTACCGCTCCCTGCACGAGCGGATCGCCGCCGATCTCCGGGACGAGATCATGAGCGGCGATCTCGCCCCGGGAGCCAAGCTGGCTTCCACGAACCAGCTCAAAGAGCGGTTCAACGCGTCCAACGCCACGATCCAGAAGGCGCTGCGCCTGCTCAAGGACGAGCGCCTCGTCATCGGGCGCGCGGGGGCATCGGTCACCGTCCGCGAGCACCGGCAGCGGACCGTCCGGCCCGCCTCCTACATGGCCCCTGCGCCCCCTGGAGAGCCCTACCGATGGCTCACCGAGGCCCCCGAGCAGGGTGCCCGGGCGCACAGCACCTTGCTGGAGGTGGCAGAGGTGCTGCCCCCAGCCGACGTCTCGGCGGCCTTGGGCCTCACCGACGGCGAGTCGGCCGTGCTCCGGCGCCAGGTCCTGCACCTCGACGACGAGCCGGCTGAACTGGTCGAGTCGTACTACCCCGTGAGCCTCGCCCACGGCACACCCATCACGGAGAAGCGCAAGATCAAGGGCGGCACCCCGGCTCTCCTCGCCGGCCTGGGCTTTCCGCCTCGCCTGAGCGTCGACCGCGTCTCCGCCAGGATCCCCACCCAGGCGCAGTACCGTGCCCTGCGCCTCCCGACCGATCTGCCCGTGCTGCGGACTCTGCGCGTCGTCCACAGCGACGATCACCGGCCCATCGAGGCCACCGTCATGGTCAAGGCGGGCCACCTGTACGAGCTGCGGTACGAGTTCACCCCCTGACCGCCGGACGAACCGCGGGGTGCTGGAACACCCATGTCCGGTAGACCAGGAAGCGGAACGCCGAGGCCAGGACGATTGACAAGGCCTTGGCGATGTTCGAGCCGAGTGGGCCGCTCATGCCCGCGCCTTCGTACGCCGCGTAGAACAGGACGCTTTCCATCGCCACGCCGATCCCGCTGAAGGCGAAGAAGAGGGCGATCTGGCGTTTGGTGCGTGAGGCGCGGCTCCGGTAGGCGAAGAAGCGGAACCCGAGGTAGTTGGTGCCCATGGCCACGCAGCTCGCCAGGACCGTCGCCGCCATGGCGCCCGAGCCGAGGCCGTGGAGGGCGAGGTTGAAGACGGCCAGGTTCACGGCGACGCCGCTGCCGCCCACCAGGCCGAACTTCAACAACTCCAGGACCAGGAGGCGCAGGCGTACGACGAGCGGGCGACGCGGGGTCGGAGTCGGTGTCGGGGTCGGGGCCGGGGTCAGTGCGGCGGGAGCCGGCGGAGTGACGGGGCGGGCGTCGGTCGGGGCAGCCTGCCGGAGCGTGGCGGGCGGCGTCACCCGCGCGCCCCCGAGGCCCCGCCACCGGACCCGCTCCCCCGCTCACCCAAGCCGCCCCGCTCACCCAAGCCACCGCCCCGGCCATCCGAACCGCCCCGCCCGCCGGAAGCCCCCAGGTCCGAGCCGTCACGCCCGCCCAGGGCCCCCCGGTCACCCGAGCCGTCACACCCGCCCGGAGCCCCCCGCTCACCCGAGCCGTCACACCCGCCCGGAGCCCCCCGACCATCCGAGCCGCCACCCCCGCCCGGAGCCCCCAGGTCCAAGCCGTCACGTCCGCTCAAGGCCCCCAGGCCAGACATCCGCAGCTTCCACGGCATGACGATCGACTCCAGTTGCACCATGAGGTTCATCTTCGATTCGCCGACCGTGCGGTCCTCGAAGTGGATCGGCACCTCCATGACGCCGAAGCCGCGCCGCACCGCCCGGTACTTCATCTCGACCTGGAAGCTGTAGCCCGCGCTGTCCACGGAGTCCAGGTCGATGGCGCGCAGGGCGTCCGCTCGCCAGAGGTTGAAGCCGCCGGTGATGTCGCGGACGCGGGTGCCGAGGATGGTGCCGGCGTAGGCGTTGGCCCAGCGGGAGAGCAGCCTGCGGTGGGCGCCCCAGGCCTCGGAGAGGGAGCCGCCCTGGACGTACCGGCTGCCGATGACGACGCCCGCGTCGGTGGCGAGGGCGACACCGAGGAGCTCGGCGGCCTTGGCGGTGGGGTGGCTGCCGTCGGCGTCCATCTGGAGGACGTAGTGGGCGCCCTCGGCGACGGCCCGCGTCATCCCGGCGGCGTAGGCACGGCCGAGGCCGTCCTTCTCGGTGCGGTGCAGCACGCTCATACGGGCGCTGCCGTACCGCTCGGCGAAGCGTTCGGCGATGGCACCCGTGCCGTCGGGGCTGGAGTCGTCGACGACGAGGAGCCGCAGGCCCGGCAGCGGGAGCGCCATCAGGGCCTCGGCCATGCCGGGCAGGTTCCCCGCCTCGTTGTACGTGGGCATGACCACGGTCAGCGGGGTGGCGGCCCAGGACTCCGGCAGCCGCGCGGCGAGGTCTTCGGAGAGGTTCTCCGGGGGGTTCACGGTCATGGCTCAAGCCCTTCGGTGGTCCGCGGTCGATGGGTCCGGGGACCCCGCACTGCGCATCTCGTGATCTCGCACCTCCGTCAGACAATCTCACCCACCTTAGCCCAAATGCCCACATGCTCGGATTAATGCGTTATCGGCGTTTCTCCTCACCCGTTCCGCGGCTCTACCGAAGACGTCTTCCGCCCCGCTCACGTTGCCCGCGCACCTCACGCCGAATGCGCGGGGCAAGGAGAAAAGCGGAATGCACGTACGCAAAAGGGGGGCGCCCCGAGCCGGATGGCCCGGGGCGCCCCCCTTCACGTACCGCCGAAGGCGGCTACGAGTGCGTGCGCAGCAGCGTGCGCATCGTCCGCATCGCGACCGACAGGTTGGCCAGGTCGAAGGAGTCCGAGCTCTGGATCTCCTCCAGGGTCGTCCGCGCCCGGCTCAGGATCGGGGCGTTCTTCTCCTCCCAGGCCTTGAAGCGCTGCTCCGGCGTGGACTCGCCGTTGCCCGCGGCGAGCACGTCGGCGGTGAGCGCCGCGTGCGCCGCGTACAGGTCCTCGCGGATGGAGGCGCGCGCCATGGACTGCCAGCGGTCGGCCCGCGGCAGCTCGATGATGCGGTCCATGAGCTGGGTGATCCGCAGCCGGTCGCCGAGGTCGTAGTAGACCTCGGCGACGGCCATCGGCTCCTTGCCCATCCGGTCGGCGACGGCCACGATGTCCAGCGCGGGGAAGGCCGAGGAGAACCCGGCGACGCGCTGCGCGAGCTCGCCGGGGACGCCCACGTCGGTCAGCTCGTCCCGGATGCCCTGGTACCACTCCGAGTCCGAGCCGCGAAGGAGCCGCGGCAGCTCGTCCCAGACCTCGGCGACGCCCTCACTGAAGAAGTCGATGGTCTCGGCGAGCTGGAGCGGCTGCGGCCGGTTGTTGAGCAGCCAGCGCGCGCCGCGCTCGACCAGGCGGCGCGAGTGCAGCCGTACGCGGGTCTGGACGTCGGCGGCGACGACATTGTCGAGCGCCTCCACCTCGTCCCACACCTTGCTCAGGCCGAAGATCTCGCGGGCGGCGAGCTGCGCCCGCACGATCTCCTCCAGGGAGGCTCCCGTCTCCTCGCGCAGCCGGTGCAGGAAGGTCGAACCACCGGTGTTCACCGTGTCGTTGACCAGGACCGTCGTGACGATCTCGCGGCGCAGCGCGTGCCCGTCGACCTGCTCGGGGAACCGCTCGTACAGCGCCTTCGGGAAGTACGCGTGCAGCAGCCGCTGGAGGTAGGCGTCGTCCGGCAGCGTCGTCTGGATCAGCTCGTCGGCGGCCGTGATCTTCGTGTAGGCCATGAGTACGGCGAGCTCGGGCTGGGAGAGCCCGCGGCCGGAGTTGAGCAGTTCGCGGATCTGCCGGTCGTTGGGCAGGAACTCCAGGCCCCGGTCCAGGTGGCCCTGCTTGCCGAGCCTGCGCATGAAGCGCTGGTGGGCGTGGAGCAGGGACGGCGACTGGGCGACGGCGTTGGCGAGTGCGGTGTTCTGCGCGTAGTTGTTGCGCAGGACCAGGTGTCCGACCTCGTCGGTCATCTCGGCGAGCAGCTTGTTGCGCTGCTTGACGGTCATGTCGCCGTTGGCGACCACGGAGTTGAGCAGGATCTTGATGTTCACCTCGTGGTCGGAGGTGTCCACGCCCGCGCTGTTGTCGATGGCGTCGGTGTTGATGCGGCCGCCGCCGCGCCCGAACTCGATGCGGCCGAGCTGGGTGAGGCCGAGGTTGCCGCCCTCGCCGACGACCTTCGCCCGCAGGTCGGCGCCGTTGACGCGGATGGCGTCGTTGGCCTTGTCGCCGACGTCGGCGTTGGTCTCCGCCGTCGCCTTCACGTACGTACCGATGCCGCCGTTCCACAGCAGGTCCACGGGGGCCTGGAGGATGGCCTTCATCAGGTCGGCCGGGGTCATCTTGGCGATGTTGCCCTCGATGCCGAGCGCCGCCCGGATGTGGCCGTTGAGCTGGATCGCCTTGGCGGAGCGGGGGAAGATCCCGCCGCCGGCGGAGAGCAGCGCCTTGTCGTAGTCGGCCCACGAGGAGCGCGGCAGCTCGAAGAGGCGGCGGCGCTCGGCGTAGGACGTCGCGGAGTCCGGCTTGGGGTCGATGAAGATGTGCCGGTGGTCGAAGGCGGCGACCAGGCGGATGTGCTCGGAGAGCAGCATGCCGTTGCCGAACACGTCACCGGACATGTCACCGACGCCGACGACGGTGAAGTCCTCGGACTGCGTGTCGGTGCCGAGCTCCCGGAAGTGCCGCTTGACGGACTCCCAGGCGCCGCGGGCGGTGATGCCCATGCCCTTGTGGTCGTAGCCGGCGGAGCCGCCGGACGCGAAGGCGTCACCGAGCCAGAAGTCGTACGACTCGGCGACCTCGTTGGCGGTGTCCGAGAACTTCGCCGTGCCCTTGTCGGCCGCGACGACGAGGTACGTGTCGTCCTCGTCGTGCCGCACGACGTCCGCCGGGGGCACGACCTCGCCCGCGACCAGGTTGTCGGTGATGTCGAGCAGCGCCGAGATGAACGTCTTGTAGCAGGCGACGCCTTCCGCCAGCCACGCGTCACGGTCCACCGCCGGATCGGGGAGCTGCTTGGCGACGAAGCCGCCCTTCGCGCCGACGGGCACGATGACGGTGTTCTTGACCATCTGTGCCTTGACCAGGCCGAGGATCTCCGTACGGAAGTCCTCGCGCCGGTCGGACCAGCGCAGACCGCCGCGCGCGACCTTGCCGAAGCGCAGGTGCACGCCCTCGACGCGGGGCGAGTACACCCAGATCTCGTACGCGGGGCGGGGCGCGGGCAGGTCGGGGATGGCCTGCGGGTCGAACTTCATGGAGATGTACGAGTGCGGCTTGCCGCTCCCGGCACCCTGGCCCCGCTTGTCGCTTCCGCCACCCGCGCTCTGGAAGTAGTTGGTGCGCAGGGTCGCCTTGATGACGGTGAGGAAGGACCGCAGGATGCGGTCCTCGTCCAGGGAGGCGACCTGGTCGAGCGCCCCCTCCAGCTCCTCCAGGAGCCCGTCGGTCAGCTCGGTCCCGGCACGCTGGCGGCCGGGCGACATCCGCGCCTCGAAGAGCGAGACGAGCAGCCGCGTGGTGTGGACGTTGTTGCGGAGGGTGTCCTCCATGTAGTCCTGGCTGAACGTCGAGCCCGCCTGGCGCAGGTACTTCGCGTAGGCGCGCAGCACCATCGCCTGGCGCCAGTCGAGGCCCGCGCGGAGCACCAGGGAGTTGAAGCCGTCGACCTCGGCCTCGCCGGTCCAGGCGGCGGCGAAGGCGTCCTGGAAGCGCTCGCGGCCGTCGTCACCGAGGTAGTCGCCGTTGTTGCCCGGCGCCTTGGGCATGCGCAGGCCGAAGTCGTAGATCCACGCGTGCGTGCGGTCCGCGCAGCGCAGCTCGTACGGGCGCTCGTCGGTGACCTCGACGCCGAGCTGCTGGAGCACCGGCATCACGGCGGAGAGGGAGACCTGACCGCCGGAGCGGTAGATCTTGAAGCGGCGCTCGCCGGGGGCCGTGCCCACCGGCTCGTACAGGGAGAGCGCGAAGTCCTGGTGCGCCTCGGAGAGCTGCTCCAGGTGCTGGAGGTCGGCGACGGCCGCGCGCGGGGTGTGGTCGGCCTTGTAGCCCTCGGGGAAGGCGTGCCCGTAGCGGCGGATCAGCTCGGCGGCGCGCTCCTCGCCGCACTCGGCGGTCAGCGCCTCGGCGAAGCCGTCGGCCCAGGAGCGGGCGGCGTCGACGAGCCGTCCCTCGATGCGCTCGACGTCGGCGTCGGAGAGGGCGGGGACCTCGGCGCCCTTGGGCACCCTGACCACGAAGTGGATACGGGAGAGGATCGACTCCGTGTTCCAGGCGGTGAAGTCGACGCTGGCGCCGTTCAGCTCCTCCTTGAGGATGTCGATGACCCGCAGCCGGACGCCGGTGGTGTAGCGGTCGCGCGGGAGGTAGACCAGGGCGGAGTAGTAGCGCCCGTACTCGTCCTTGCGCAGGTACAGCCGGAGCCTGCGGCGCTCCTGGAGGTAGAGGACGCTCGTCACGATGGAGCGCAGCTCGTCGGCCGGGGTCTGGAACAGCTCGTCGCGCGGGTAGGTCTCCAGGATCTGGAGCAGGTCGCGCCCGTCGTGGCTGTTGGCCGAGAAGCCGGCGCCCTTCAGGACTTCCTGGACCTTGCGGCGGATGACGGGCACACGCCGTACGGACTCGGTGTACGCGGCGGACGAGAAGAGCCCGAGGAAGCGCCGCTCACCGATCACATTGCCCTCGGCGTCGAACTTCTTCACGCCGACGTAGTCGAGGTAGCTGGGGCGGTGCACGGTCGCCCGGCTGTTGGCCTTGGTCAGGACGAGGAGCTTGTGCTCACGGGCCTTGGCGCGCGCGTCGGCGGGCAGCCGGTTGAAGGACGGGCTCACCGGGTGGTGGTCGTCGCCGTGCTGGGGGTCGGCGCGCAGGACGCCGAGGCCGGTGCCGGGGACGGCCGCGAGGGAGTCGTCGTCCGTGAGGTTGTACTCGCGGAAGCCCAGGAAGGTGAAGTGGTTGTCGGCGAGCCAGCGGAGCAGCTCGCGGGCCTCCTCGACCTCCTGGTCGGGCAGGTCGCCTGCGGTCGGCTCGGAGGGCAGCTCGTCGGCGATGCGCAGCGCCGCGTCGCGCATCTTCTCCCAGTCCTCGACCGTCTCGCGTACGTCGGAGAGGATCCGCAGCAGATCGGCGGTGATCTGCTTCAGGTCGGCGCGGTCGGTCTCGCGGTCCATCTCGACGTGGATCCACGACTCGACGAGCGCGTCGTGCGGCCGCTCGCCGCTCGCGCCGCCGGGCAGGACCTCCAGGAGCTTACCGGTGACATCACGGCGCACGACGACCTGCGGGTGGATCACGACATGGATGCCGCGGCCCTGGCGGGAGAGCTCGTTGGTGACGGAGTCGACGAGGAAGGGCATGTCGTCGGTGACCACCTCGACGACGGAGTGGCTGCACGTCCAGCCGTTCTCCTCGACCGTCGGGGTGTGGACCCGCACGTTGGCCGTCCCCTGGGGGCGGTTCTCCGCCAGGCGGTAGTGCGAGAAGGCGGCCCCGAAGACGTCGACCGGGTCGCGGTCCGCCAGGTCCTCCGGGGCGGTGTGCAGGTAGTAGCGCTGGAGGAACGCGAGAGCCATGTCCTGGTCCGGCGTGGCCCCGCTCGTCGTCCCGGTCGGTGCACCGTTCGGTAGGCGCCCCCCGACCGGGCTGTTCTCAGCTACCCGGGCGGCCCGCGCGAGCAGCTCGGTCTTGGCTTCGTCCAGCTTGGTCTGCATTGTCCTCTGACTCCTGTCGCGCGCCGTTGCGTGACGTAGAAGGAAGTGATGTGACGTAACGCCGCGACGCGGGTTCTCCGGCCGGGATCGACGTTATGCCGCGGTGAAAGAAGAGCGGACGGCTTTCCGCCATTTTCAGCGGTTCCGCTGACGGATGGCTGGGTTGGCTCTGTCGGCCGTACCGCGAAGAAGCGTCAGCGAGGCCCCGGGCACGGATGTCCTCCGTGTTCCCCGGGCGCAGGGCGGGGGCGTCTATGCCCCCGCGGGATATCGCGCTGATCACGGGTCAAGGCTATCGCTCCGCACCCGGCAACCGTCATGAGCCGTATGTGTACAAAACCAGGACCCGAACATGGACAGTCTGCACAGTACGGCCGGCGCCCGCCCCGTGGTCGGCCCTCTTGGCAAACCGGACGCGGGCGTGCACGTTGAGCAGGACGGGAAACGGACGTGCGCGACGGACTCGGGGAGCGAGCGCCGATGGCAGCCAAGATCCTGATAGTGACCGGTGACGCGGCGGAGTCACTGGAGGTCCTGTACCCCTACCAGCGGCTGCGCGAGGAGGGCTACGGCGTCCACATCGCCGCCCCCGCCCGCAAGACGCTGCGGTTCGTGGTCCACGACTTCGAGCCGGGCTTCGATACGTACACGGAGAAACCGGGCTACACCTGGCCCGCCGACCTCGCCTTCTCCGAGGTGGATCCCGGCCAGTACGTCGCCCTGGTGATCCCGGGCGGCCGGGCCCCGGAGTACCTGCGCAACGACCCGGAGCTCCGCAAGATCCTGAAGTCCTTCTTCGACGCGGACAAGCCGGTCGCCCAGATCTGCCACGGCCCGCTCCTGACGGCGGCCATCGGCAGCCTGAGCGGCCGCCGCGTCACGGCGTACCCGGCCCTGGAGATGGACATGCAGACGGCCGGGGCGACCTTCCAGGACGCGGAGGTCGTGGTCGACGGCACCCTGGTCTCCTCCCGCGCCTGGCCGGACCACTCGGGCTGGATGCGTGAGTTCCTCACGGTCCTACGAGCGAAGGCACCGGCGACGTAGGGCCGCGGGCCGGTCCGCTCGGCGGCCCGGCGGTCAGGCGGTCGGGCGGTCAGGCGGTCGGGCGGCGCTGTCGTTCAGGCGGCGAGTCGCTCCGCCTCCGCCACCGCTTCCGTCAGGCTGTCGACGACGGGCACCCCGGCGGTCTCCAGACTGACCCGGCTGTGCGAGCCGCCGGTGTAGAGCACGGCCCGCGCCCCGACGTGCGCCGCGGCGACCGCGTCGTCCACGGCGTCCCCGATCACGACGACCCGCTCGGCCGCCGCGACGACGCCTTCGAGCGCGGCGAGGTGCCGCGCCATGCGCTCGGCCTTGCCCGCATGGGAGGTGTCGGTGCGCCCGTCGATCCGTACGAAGTACTCCTGGATCCCGTGCCTGCGCACGATCGGCACCAGGTGCTCGTGCGGGGCCAGCGACAACAACGACTGCGTACGCCCACCGGCCCGCCGCTCGGCCAGCAGCTGAGCGGCCCCTTCGGCGAGCCCGCAGGTCTGCGCCCGCGCCCAGTAGTGCTTGTGGAAGACGGCATCCATGATCTGCCACTCGCTGTCACTCGGCAGCCGTCCCATGAGCCGCTCGTAGAACCGCGGGATGGGCACGCAGTACAGCTCGCGGTACCGCTCCAGCGTGATCGGCTCAAGACCGAGCTCCGCGAAGGACGCGTTCGTGGCCTCGATCACCGCATGGATGTCATGCAGCAGAGTCCCGTTCCAGTCCCAGACGATGTGCGCCCCGCGCCCGACTTTCCCCATCCCACCAACTTACCCATCCGGCCGGCCACCGAGTCCCCTCCCCCGGGCCGGAGGCCGAGCCAGAACCGTGGAGGGCCGGGCGCCAGGCACCTCAGAGCAGCCCAGGGATCTCCTGGGTGGCGAACCAGAGCAGTTCGTGCCCCTCCGCCCCGTCCACGAGGAACCCCGCGTCCGCGTCCCCGAGATCCGCCGCCCCCAACGCGGCAGCCGCGGCCGCGACGTCCTCCTCCGCCTCGTCGGAGTCCACATGCACGGCGGCGGCCTTGGCCAGCGGCAGCGCGGCAGCGAGCCGCACCTCTCCCAGCGCCCCCTCGTCCAGCCCCCGGTCGGGGTCCGCGACGGCCGCCCCGTCCGGCACGTCCGCCGCGAGGACGACCCGCCGCCGCGCCGCCCCGGGATCCCCCGCGACCAGCCGCAGCGAGGCGAGCGCCGCCCGGTTCAGAGCCGCGTACTCCAGTTCCTCGATGTCGTCGGAGACGTACCACTCCCGCAGCGCCGGCGTCACCGCGTAGGCGACCAGCGGCCCCGGCCCCAGCTCGCCCGCCTTGTGCGCCTCGGCGAGCCGGGGAAGGGTCAGGGGAACGTAGACACGCATGGAGAGACCGCTTTCGCTCACGTCCGCACGGGGCGGACTCGGGGCCCGCGCGGAGCCGGCCCGTAGCCGTGGAAAGGACCCTCAGGATACGTCCGGGAGTCCCCCATCGAGCTCCCCCCGCCCCTCGCGGCACCGTCACCCCCGCGCCACCGATTCACCCGGTACCACCCAACGGCCACCGCGCTCCCGGAGCCTCCGCTCACCCGGATAGGTGACTTTCCGCCCAGCGCTCCGCCCCCGCGCCGGACCTTGCGCCGCGCCCCGCCGCCCCCGTACAAGAACGGCTACACGAAGTTACTCCCTGGTACGAAGGAGGCGCTCGATGCGCAAGGTGATGACCAGGCGCCCGTCGGTGACCCGCCCGTCCGCAGGACGCCCCCCGAACCGCAGGGACACCCGTACGAGCCGCTCCGCGGGCCGCCCGCCCGGCATGGTCCCGGCCCAGCCGCCCCCGCACCCCACGGAGCTCTTCGCGGAGCGCCTGGTCCTGGTCCTCAGCGGCCAGCGGCCCCTCCACTGGGTGGCCAGGCACGTCGCCAACACGGCATACGACGACCTGGCCCGCCTCGCCGAGCTGAACCCCCTCCGCGCGGACGGCCGCCGCCCCACCGTCCACCGGATCGGCCACTACCAGCCGCACCCGGACGCCTACGAGGTCTTCGCCCGCGTCGCGGCGGGCCCGAGGCTGCGGGCCCTGGCGTTCCGCCTGGCCCTGGGCGCGGACCGGAAGTGGCGGTGCACGGCGGTGGAGATGGCACTGGACGGCAACGGAAGCGGCGACTGCGGCGACTGAGAGCCGGCCCTCGCCGGGCCCCGCCGGGCCCCTCCAGGCAAGCCCGCTGGGCACCCTCCGGGCAAGCGAAAGGGGCCGGAAGCAGAACTTCCGGCCCCTTCTGAAGCCACCGTCAGCGGCTCAAAGCGAGGTCACCGAAGACGACGCCGCCCGGTACAGCGACAGCGACACGTCACTTCTTGCGCCGCCGCCCGCCCTTCTGGGCCTTCCGCCGCTCCGCACGGGTCATCCCGTCCGACTCCGACCGCACACCGGCGCCATCCGTGGCGAAGTCGCCCTCGTCGACGCCGCCCTCGGCGTTCGGCGCCTGGAAGTGCAGACGGTCGGGCCGCTGCGGGGCCTCCAGGCCCTTGGCGCGGATCTCGGGCCGCGCCCCGGCGGGAACCGCGTCCTGCACACCGTCCTTGGAGAGCGACGTGGCGGACGCCGAGTCCTCGACCGGGATCTCCTCGACCTGCTGCTCGACCTGGACCTCCAGGTTGAACAGGTAGCCGACGGACTCCTCCTTGATGCCGTCCATCATGGCGTTGAACATGTCGAAGCCCTCCCGCTGGTACTCCACCAGCGGGTCCTTCTGCGCCATGGCGCGCAGGCCGATGCCCTCCTGGAGGTAGTCCATCTCGTAGAGGTGCTCGCGCCACTTGCGGTCGAGCACCGAGAGGACGACCCGCCGCTCCAGCTCACGCATGATGTCGGAGCCGAGCTGCTCCTCACGCGCCGCGTACTGCTGGTGGATGTCGTCCTTGATGGACTCGGAGATGAACTCGGCGGTCAGACCCGCGCGGTCGCCCGCCGCGTCCTCCAGCTCCTCGACGGTGACCGCGACGGGGTAGAGCTGCTTGAACGCGCCCCACAGCCGGTCCAGGTCCCACTCCTCGGCGAAGCCCTCGGCGGTCTCCGCCGCGATGTACGCCTCGATGGTGTCGTCCATGAAGTGCGCCATCTGCTCCTGGAGGTCCTCGCCCTTCAGGACGCGGCGGCGCTCTCCGTAGATGACCTCGCGCTGCCGGTTGAGGACCTCGTCGTACTTCAGGACGTTCTTGCGCGTCTCGAAGTTCTGCTGCTCGACCTGCGACTGGGCGGAGGCGATGGCGCGCGTGACCATCTTGTTCTCGATCGGCACGTCGTCCGGCACGTTCGCCATGGACATCACGCGCTCGACCATCTGCGCCTTGAAGAGCCGCATCAGGTCGTCGCCGAGCGAGAGGTAGAACCGGGACTCGCCGGGGTCGCCCTGACGGCCGGAACGGCCGCGGAGCTGGTTGTCGATGCGGCGCGACTCGTGCCGCTCGGTGCCGAGGACGTAGAGCCCGCCGAGGTCCTTGACCTCTTCGAACTCGGCCTTGACGGCCCGCTCGGCCTTCTCCAGGGCGGCCGGGAGCGCCGCGGCCCACTCCTCGACGTGCTCGACCGGGTCCAGGCCGCGCTGGCGCAGCTCCGCCTCGGCGAGGTCGTCGGGGTTGCCGCCGAGCTTGATGTCCGTGCCTCGTCCCGCCATGTTCGTGGCGACGGTGACGGCACCCTTGCGGCCGGCCTGGGCGACGATGGTCGCCTCCCGGTCGTGCTGCTTGGCGTTGAGCACCTCGTGCTGGACGCCGCGCTTGGAGAGCTGCTGGGAGAGGTACTCCGACTTCTCCACGGACGTCGTGCCGACCAGGATCGGCTGGCCCTTCTCGTGCTTCTCGGCGATGTCGTCGACGACGGCCGCGAACTTGGCGACCTCGGTGCGGTAGATCAGGTCGGACTGGTCCGCGCGGACCATCGGCCGGTTCGTCGGGATCGGCACGACGCCCAGCTTGTAGATCTGGTGGAACTCGGCGGCCTCGGTCATGGCCGTACCGGTCATGCCGGACAGGCCGCTGTCGTAGCCCTCGCGCTTGTAGAGGCGGAAGAAGTTCTGGAGGGTGATGGTGGCGAGAGTCTGGTTCTCGTCCTTGATGTCCACCCCTTCCTTCGCCTCGATCGCCTGGTGCATGCCCTCGTTGTAGCGGCGGCCGGCGAGGATACGGCCGGTGTGCTCGTCGACGATCATGACTTCGCCGTCGATGACGACGTAGTCCTTGTCCTTCTTGAAGAGTTCCTTGGCCTTGATGGCGTTGTTGAGGTAGCCCACCAGGGGCGTGTTCACCGACTCGTAGAGATTGTCGATGCCGAGCCAGTCCTCGACCTTGGCCACGCCGGGCTCGTGGATGGCGACGGTGCGCTTCTTCTCGTCGACCTCGTAGTCGCCGGTCTCCTCGATGCCCTTGAGCTGGTTGCCGGGCTCACCCTTGGTGAGGCGCGTGACCAGCTTGGCGAAGTCGCCGTACCACTTGGTGGCCTGGTCGGCGGGGCCGGAGATGATCAGCGGCGTACGGGCCTCGTCCACGAGGATCGAGTCGACCTCGTCGACGATCGCGAAGTTGTGGCCGCGCTGCACCAGCTCGTCCTGCGACCACGCCATGTTGTCGCGGAGGTAGTCGAAGCCGAATTCGTTGTTCGTGCCGTACGTGATGTCGCAGGCGTACTGCTCACGGCGCTGGGCCGGCGTCATATTGGCGAGGATGCAGCCGACGTTCAGGCCCAGGAACTTGTGGACGCGACCCATCATGTCGGAGTCGCGCTCGGCCAGGTAGTCATTGACCGTGATGATGTGGACGCCCTTGCCGGACAGGGCGTTCAGGTACGCGGGGAGCGTGCCGACGAGGGTCTTGCCCTCACCGGTCTTCATCTCCGCGACGTAGCCCATGTGCAGCGCGGCGCCGCCCATCATCTGGACGTCGTAGTGGCGCTGGCCCAGGACGCGCTTGGCGGCCTCGCGGACCGTCGCGAAGGCCTCGGGCAGGAGGTCGTCGAGCGTCTCGCCGTCGGCGTAACGCTCCTTGTACTCCTCGGTCAGCGCGCGCAGCTCGGCGTCGGAGAGGCTGACGAAGTCCTCTTCGATGGAGTTGACCTGGTCCGCGATGCGGTGCAGCTTGCGCAGGATCTTGCCTTCGCCTGCACGCATGATCTTCGAGAGGACGGACACGGGGGTTGGTCTCCTTGCCGGTCGGGCCTGGCATGGTCGGTTTTACTCGTCGGGCAACGGCCATCGTATGCGAGGACCCGGCTGCGCCGGGAGGTCTGCCCTCAGGTCAACGGACAAGGGCCGCCGAAGGTGCCGGGTGGGGCCCGCGAGTGGCCCGCGAGTGCCCCGCGCGAGCCGATCGCGACGAGCGGATAAGACGATGGATGAGGCGAGCGGACGAGACGAGCGGACGAGACGAGCGGACGAGACGAGACGAGCCGGATGAGGCGAGTGGACAAAAAGGGCTGGCCCTCGAAACAGCGCCCCCGCATCATCGCTTGATGGAGCCCGTCACACTCACCACCGAACGCCTGTGCCTGCGCGTCTTCACGTCCGCCGACGTCGACGAGATCTTCGCGGCGTGCCAGGACCCGGACATCCAGCGCTGGACCACGATTCCCTCGCCGTACGCGCGCGTGGACGCCGAGAACTTCGTGGCCACCATGGTCCCCGCGGGATGGCGCAACGACTCCGAGTACACCTTCTCCGTGCGGCCCCGCGAGGGCGGCCCCCTGCTCGCCGCCGCCAGCCTGCACCACCCGCGCTCGGGAACCTGGGAGGTCGGCTACTGGTCGGCCAAGGAGCACCGCGGCCGCGGCCACATCACCGAGACGGTCCTCGCCCTCGCCCGCTGGGCATTCACGGACCTGCTCTGCCCCCGCCTGGAGTGGCGCGCGGAGGTGGGCAACACCGGCTCGCGCGCGGTCGCGGAGAAGGCCGGCTTCACGGTCGAGGGCGTGCTCCGCGCGGGCCTGCTCAACAAGGGCACGCTCCGTGATGCCTGGGTCGGCGCCCTGCTTCCCTCGGACCTCGGCATGCCGACGCCGTTCCCGTACCTGCCCGCGAGGCCCTGAGGACCGGAGCGGAGGGGTCCGGAATTCCGGCCCCGGTTGTCAGTGCCGACGCCTATCGTTTCGACCATGACGAGCCTGCCGCGCCCTGCCATAGAACTCTCCGCCGACGAGGCCCGCCGCATCGCCCTGCGCGCCCAGGGCTTCCTCGGCGCCCAGGACCGCAAGGCCGGTGTGCGAGGCGTACTGCGGCATCTCGGCGCGGTCCAGCTCGACACGATCTCGGTCCTGGCCCGCTCGCACGAGCTCATTCCGTACGCACGGCTGGGCGCCGTCGGCCGCGACACCGTGGAGGCGGCGTACTGGGGGGCGACGGACCGGGCCCAGCCGCACGCCTTCGAGTACTGGTCGCACGCCGCGTGCATCCTGCCCGTCGAGGAGTGGCCGCACTTCGCGTTCCGCCGCCGCGCCTACCGCTCCCGCCCGCACTGGCACCACGACCTGCCCGACGGGGCGTATGACCAGGTCATCAAGCAGCTGCGCGTGGAGGGCCCGCTGACGGCCACGGAGTTGGGCGGCGCGAAGAACAAGGGCGAGTGGTGGGACTGGTCCGAGTCGAAGATCGCCGTGGAGCGCGCGCTGATGTACGGCGAGGTGGTGTGCACCGAACGCCGCTCCTGGAAGCGGGTGTACGACCTGGCGGAGCGCGCGATCCCGGAGGCGCTGCTGCACGACGACCTGAGCGACGTGGAGTGCCTGCGCCGCCTGGTGCGCCTGGCCGGTGAGTCGCTCGGCGTCGGCACGCGCGCGGACATCGCCGACTACCACCGCCTCAAGGGCGAGCAGTTCGATCTGGTGGTGGCGGACTCGGGTCTGGTGCCGGTGACGGTCGAGGGCTGGTCCAAGCCCGCCTGGGCCGACCCGGAGGCCCTGCGGACGACGCCTCGCGGCCGGCACCGCACGACGCTGCTCTCCCCCTTCGACTCCCTGATCTGGGAGCGGGCGCGCACGGAGCGGATCTTCGGCTTCACGCACCGCCTGGAGGCGTATGTCCCCAAGCCCAAGCGTATCCACGGCTATTTCGCGATGCCGCTGCTCGCGGGCGGCAGGCTCCTGGGCCGCGTCGACCCGGCGCGTGAGGGGAGCACGCTGGTGGCCAAGCAGGTCTCGCTCGACACCCCGAAGGCGGTCGCGCCGATGGCCCAGGCCCTCCTGGAGGCGGCGTCGTGGGTCGGCTGCGATTCCGTGCGGGTGGAGCGGGTGAACCGCCCCGAGCTGACGGCCGACCTGGTGCGGGCCCTCGCCTGACCCGCACCCGGTGTCGTGACCCTCATCTGATCTCGAGGATCTTCTCCCGCATCGCGTAGACGACGGCCTCCATCCTGGAGTGCAGCTGAAGCTTCTCCAGGATGTTGCGCACGTGGTTCTTCACGGTGTTCTCGGAGATGAACAGCTGTTTGGCGATGTCGCGGTTGTTCATCCCGGTGGCGACGAGCTTCAGCACTTCCAGCTCGCGCTCGGTCAGCCGAGGCGCGGGCACGAGGCGGCGCTCGTCGGTGCGCTGGATCATGGACTTGAACTCGGTGAGCAGCTTCGATGCCATCGAGGGGCTGATCTGGGACTGCCCGTCGGCCACCGCGCGGATCGCGGTGGCCACCTCGTCCGTGGAGATCTCCTTCAGGAGATATCCGGTGGCGCCCGCCTTGATCGCGTCGTAGAGATCGGCTTCCTCGTCGCTGATCGTCAGCATGATGATCTTGGCGCTCGGCGCGACCTCCTTGATGGAGGTGCACGCCTCGATGCCGCCGCGTTTCGGCATGCGTACGTCCATGAGCACGATGTCGGGCAGCAGATCGGCGGCCTTGTCCACCGCCTCCGCGCCGTCGCCCGCTTCCCCGACGACCTGGATGTCCTCCTCGGCGGCGAGGACGATCTCCAGGCCACGGCGGAAGAGGGCGTGGTCGTCCACCACGAGGACCCTGATCGGCTCCTTGCGCGGCGCGCCCGTGTCCGTGCCGATGCCGATGCCGTCCCCGGCATGTCCGCGATGCATCGGTCCGAAGCTGTCCGCCATCGTTCCTCCCCCATGAAGGCCGTGGCCTGTTGTGACTCTGCTGCGCCAACCCGAGGCGGCAGCACACCGGTTGGCCGGCGGGGTCATGATTTCATGCCTGGCGCCGGTGCGGTGCGCGCACTGGTCGCACGAGGATGCCCCTGGGGGGCGCACACGCGCTCCAGGGGCACCACGTCAGCGGTTCACGGGGGCGGCGGTCAGCCGCCGAGTGCTCCGCCGCCACCGGCCGATTCGGCCCTGGCGACCATGGGGTCGGTGTTGAGACGGATGACGCCGTAGTCATAGGCGTGCCGTCGGTAGACGACGCTGGGTTCCTTGGATTCGGAGTCGACGAACAAGTAGAAGTCGTGCCCGACCAGTTCCATCTCGTAGAGCGCCTGGTCCAGGGTCATGGGTGCCGCGACGTGCGTCTTCTCGCGGACCACGAGGGGTCCTTCGCCCTGGATCTCCAGGGAACCGATCCTCTTGACCGGAACGCCGTCCGGCTCTTCGTCGCGTACGACGGTGCCGTTTCCGTCGAGAGTCGCCGCGTCCGGAACCCGCTCGGTGACCTCGGCGGCGGAGAGCCTGCCGGTGCCCCTGCGGTTGTGGCGCTTCTCGTGCTGCTTGCGCAGTCGCGCGTCGAGCTTGGCCGTGGCCAGGTCGAGTGCCGCGTACGCATCGGCTGCCGATGCCTCCGCGCGAATCACGGGCCCGCGCCCGCGGAGAGTGATCTCCACACGGTCGGAACGGTCGGCCTGACGCGGATTGGTTTCCTTGGACACCTCGACGTCGAGGTGGATCACCTTGCCGTCGAGCCTCTGGATCTTGTCCAGCTTCAGCTTCTCGGCCACGTGCTTGCGGAACCGCTCAGGTACCTCGGTCTTGCGGCCCTTGACGACGATGTCCACGCAGAACTCCGTTCCCGGATCGCTCCGCTTCGGCGGCGGAGCATCTCCCTTTTGCACCAGACCCCGGTGATCTCCCGGGGCCTCGGACTCGGTGACTTCCACCTCCTCCTCCCCCATGGGCAAGATCTCCACCCACCGGCCCGGGTGATTGCGGAAAATCCCGCGGACCGGCAATCCGATATGCGAGGTCGGGCGTTCGCCATTCCTCACAACCGAACATATCTCGCCCGGAGCTATGTCGTCACCCTCTACTGCCGCATACCTCCATTCGGGTGGGACGACCCTCTCACCACCTGCAACGAAGCAACTTCTCCTTCAGTTCCGGTTTATTCGGAAAGAATCCGGTGAGGCGGCGACGACCGCAGCGCTGATCACGTTTCCAGGGCCCAATTCCGGCCCTCTCGCGCTCCCGCTTCCCAGTCCCCGCAAGGCCTCCGTTCGCGCCTTCCATTCCGTGTGCAGGTCACGTATTGCGCGTGCGGCTTCCGTCAGTGACGCGCCGGTGGTCATCAGGTCGTCCACGACCACCACCCGCCCGCCGCCGACGAGCAGCCGGCCTCCCGCCGCGGTCACCTCCAGCGCACCCGTCAGATTGGCCTGCCGCTGCCGGGAATCGAGCCCCGACTGATCGGCCACCGCGCGCCGCTGGCGCAGCACCGCGAGCACCCGCGCCGGAATTCCCGCCCGTCGCAGCTCCCCGGCCGCCGCGAACGCCGTCCGCCGCACCGGGTCGTGCCCACGCGCCCGGACCGCGGCGCGCGCCGACGGCACGGGGACGAGCGTCAATGGCACCGTGCGCCCCCGTGAGCCGCCGTGTGTGCCGTCTACCCACGATGGCGCACCCATATCACCCGGATCCCGTGTTTCGCCCCGCAGGCCGGCCCGCACGGCCCCCGCGAGAGCCGCCCCCAGCGGCCCCACCAGCCCCAGGGCGCCACGCTCCTTGTGCGCGAGCAGCACGGCACGCACCGCGTCCTCGTACGGCGCCGCCGCGTGCACGACCGGCAGCCCCCATGGCTCCGGATCCGGGCGCACCCGCCGCGGCGTCCTGCCGCACAGTCCCGCCCGGCACCGCTCGCACAGAGCCGTCCGAGGCCTCCCGCAGCCCTCGCACTCGGCCGGCAGCACCAGGTCGGTGAGGTCCTGCCACCACCCCCGCATGGCCACCACTGTGCCAATGCGCGGGCGCCGCCACCACCCCTGTGGATAACTCCGGCTCGGCCCGCTCGGCCCCGGCAATCAGCCGGCCACGCTCATCCCGGATAGACCGGTGCCGCGCCTTCCTTCACCACGGTCTGCCACTGCGAGCCCGCCGGGAGCCGGACGATCCCGTCGTCGGAGTGCGCCACCAGCGGCTGCTGGTCGCTCTCGGACGCGGCGATCTCCTTCACGCCCGTAAGACCCGGCAGCGTGGTGCCCGAGAGGACCGAGCCGTCGCACTGCACGTACCGCATCTGCTGGACCCCGCCGGATTCCCGGCCGACCACCACGAGGCGGCTGCCGCCCGCCCACGACATGGCGGTGACCTCCTCCATCTGCGGTGCCGCCTGGGTGGGGTCGAGCACCGATATCCGCGGCTTCGCGCCCTCTCCCCGGTCGACGCGGCCGATCCAGAGGGACGACTTGCCGTCCTTCTTCACCAGCAGCGCGATCCGTACACCGTCCGCCGACACCCGTACCGCCTCGACGCGCCCGTCCAGCGCCGGAACCTCGACCTGCACCGGCTCGCCCTCGCCCTGGCCGAGCCAGAGCAGCCGGGGTCGCTTCGGGTCGCGGTCGGCCACCCACAGGTCGCCGTGGCCGTCCCAGCTCGGCGTGGAGAGACGGTCCTCCTCGGCCTTGGCCCTGCTGCGCACCTGCGCCTTGCCGAGCGTGTCGCCCGAGCCGAGCGACCCCGTGTACAGCGACTTCCCGTCCAGCGACACCCCGGCCGCACGCTTCTCGTCCCGCGAGACGGCCGCCGAACGCAGCGGCTGGTCGCCGGTGCCGAGGACACCGCTCACCGGCGCCGGATCGGCGGTGCTCCCCGAGTTGGCCGGCATCCGCACCAGGCGGTGCTCCTCGTCGACGAAGTACTGGTAGGCGGGCCGGTCCGCGCTGCGGTTCGCCGCGACGCTCTCCGCGTGGCCCTGGCTCAGCACACAGAGCATCGAGCCGTTGGACCGCTGGAGCGTCACCTGCTCCACCCCCGAGGGCGACAAGTCCTCCAGCGTGTAAAGGAGTTGGGCCGCCATCTCGCGGCACCTCGTCTGACTCGCCCCGTCGGACCGGCTGTTCAGCTGTACGGTCAGCCGGTTCTGGTCGTCCGGCGTCAGCGACTTGCCGGGCTCCTTGAGCTGCGTACCGCTGCGGAACCGCGAATCCGCCACCTCTCCCAGCCAGTTGGTCGGCCCCGCCAGGAGCAGCTTGACCGTCTGGGTCAGCGGGTCGATCCGCTGCCGTATGTAGACGGGGTCGGCGACGAGCCCCGTCCGTGCGCCGGGGCCCGAACCCGGAGACCCGGCGTAGTAGTACTTGTTGACCGAACGGTAGATGCGCTGGAAGTCCGACTCACCGAGCACCACCCCGGGCGGCGGCTCGTCGATGCGCCACTCCTTGCGGCCGTGCGCCCCACCCACCAGGCTGAGGTGCACGGACTGGTTGTAGGCGGCCGCCGCCGGGCGGTACGCGTGCTGCCTGTCCACCTTCGCGACCTGCCGCCCGGTCAGGGAGAACCGGCGGCTGCCGTCGCTGTCATTGCCCGCGTTGCCCGCAGTCGTGTTCGGACCGTCGGCGAGCACCGTCGTGGTCCTCTCCGGGTCCCACCTGCGCGCCGCGCTCTTGGTCAGATACTTCCGCGCCATCGCGAACTGCGGATCATCGCTGGTCAGCGCCTCAAGGAAGCCTTCGACGATCTCCACTGGCAGGGCGCCCTCGCGTGGCGGCAGCGCGTAGACCCGGACCTGCGACTGCGAGTCCGGGCGCTGCGAGGCGTCGACGGGCTTCAGGTTGCCGCTGTCGGGCATCGAGGCGCAGCCCGCCAGGAGCGCCCCACAACTCCCGAGCAGCAGCCCCGTACGCAGTGGACGCCGCGCGCGGCCTCCGGCCGGGCCACGCCCCGTACGCTCAGCGCCCACGACTGCTTTCCTCTCCCCGAACCGCCCTTGAACCTGCACCGGCCTCGCGCCCTGCTTCAGCCTCGGAACCCGAAGGCTCCGATGGCCCCGAAGGCCCCGAAGATCCGGAAGGCTCCGCAGGTCCCGAAGGCTCCGAAGGCTCCGAAGGCTCCGAAGGCGGACGCTCCGCTTCCGGGGTCCGGCGCGGCACGACGCGCGCGCCGCTGCCGGGCAACGCCGTCGGGTCCACGGCCGCCGCTCGCGCCAGGCGCGGCGGTATTGGCCCCTTCGCCGGGACCGGCGGCGGCACCCTCTCGGGCGACGCGGACGTCTGCGCCGGAACGGTCGCCTGCTTGCCGGCGCCCTCCTGCGGCAGCCCCGCGTCGTTCAGCCCGCGGTGACGGCGCGAGTCGTCGGGCTCCAGCGGTATCGGCGAGCCCCGCAGCGGCTCGTCCGCCGTCCTCGGCAGGGTGAGCCTGAACTGCGAGCCGCCTCCCGGCTCCCCCCACGCCTGGAGCCACCCGCCGTGCAGCCGGGCGTCCTCCAGGGCGATGGACAGGCCCAGCCCCGTACCACCGGTGGTACGCGCGCGTGCCGGGTCCGCCCGCCAGAAGCGGCTGAAGACCCGGGTCGCCTCGCCGGGCTTGAGCCCCACGCCGTAGTCCCGCACGGCGACGGCGACCGCGCCTCCCGCGGCGGCGAGCCGCACCACGACATCCTTGCCCTCGCCGTGCTCCACGGCGTTGACCACGAGATTGCGCAGCACCCGCTCCACCCGCCGGGCGTCGGCCTCGGCGACCACCGGCTGCTGGTCCCCGACGACCCGTATGTGTGTGCCCTTGCGCTCGGCGAGCATCTCCGCGCCGCCGACGACCCTGCGCACGACCTCACGCAGGTCTATGGCGTCCGCCTCCAGCGCGGCGGCTCCCGCGTCGAACCTGCTGATCTCCAGGAGGTCGGCGAGCAGCAGCTCGAACCGGTCGAGCTGGTCGGCCAGCAGCTCCGCCGACCGCGCGGTCACCGGATCGAAGTCCACCCGCGCCTCGTGGATGACGTCCGCGGCCATCCGCACGGTCGTCAACGGCGTACGCAGCTCGTGCGAGACGTCCGAGACGAACCGCCGCTGCATCCGCGACAGCTCCTCCAACTGCTGGATCTTCAGTTGCAGGTTCTGCGCCATCTTGTTGAAGGCCTCGCCGAGCCGCGCGATGTCGTCCTCGCCGGTGACCTTCATACGTTCCTGAAGGCGCCCGGCGGACAGCCGCTCCGCGATCCCCGCCGCCATCCGTACGGGCGTGACCACCTGGCGCACCACCAGCCAGGCGATGGCGCCCAGAAGCACCACGACGAAGAGCCCCGCGGTGGCGAGGGTCGTCCTGACGAGGTTGAGCGACTCCTCCTCCTGCGTCAGCGGGAAGAGGTAGTAGAGCTGGTACGGATCGCCCTGGAGGTCGTTGAGCCGCTTGCCGATCACCAGGCCCGGCTGAGCCTCGCGGCCGTCGTCGAACACGATGCGGGTGTTGGCCTGATAGACGCCGGCGCCCTTGTCGACCCGGCTGCGCAGCTCCTCCGGCACACTCAGGATCGGCTCCACACCGCCCGAGGCCCGCGAGCCGCGTACGCCCACGTCGCTCGCGGAGGTGAGCGTCACCACGGCGAACGCGTTCTGCCCGCCGCTGGAGAGCTGTTCGACGAGGTCGGACATCCACACGGCGGCGTTCCGCCCGTCGACGGCGCTGCCGTCCTGCCCGGTACTCTGCCGCGCGGCGTTGACACTGTCCTGCGCGGCCCGGAACCCACCGTCGGCCTGGCTCTGCGAAGCCTTCACCTTGGCCTTGAGCAGGCCGTTGTTGACCGAACTCATGACGGCGAAGCCCAGCATGAGGACCACGCCGAGCGACATCAGCAGGGTCGTGACGACGACCTTGAGCTGGATGTTCCGCCGCCAGAGACGCACCGCCGGCAGCAGCGGGCGGCGCACCCAGCGCACGAAGAGCCGCAGCACCGGGCTGCCCTGCACCCCGTCCTGCAACAGCAGCCCGCCGTCGACGAGCCGCCCGAACCGGGACGCGCGCCGCCCCGGCCCAGTCCGCCCCGGGCGAACCCCCGGACCCCCGGGCGCCGAGGTGGAACTGTCCCGGGACATGTCAGCTCGGTCCGGCCTTGTAACCGACGCCACGGACGGTCACCACGATCTCCGGCCGCTCCGGGTCGCGCTCGACCTTGGAGCGCAGCCGCTGGACGTGCACGTTCACCAGGCGGGTGTCCGCCGCGTGCCGGTAGCCCCAGACCTGCTCGAGCAGCACCTCACGCGTGAACACCTGCCACGGCTTGCGCGCCAGCGCGACCAGCAGGTCGAATTCCAACGGTGTCAGCGCGATCGACTGCCCGTCCCGCTTCACGGAGTGCCCGGCCACATCGATGACCAGGTCACCTATGGCCAATTGTTCGGGCGCCGGCTCCTCCGACCTCCGCAGCCGCGCCCTGATCCGGGCCACGAGCTCCTTCGGCTTGAACGGCTTGACGATGTAGTCGTCCGCCCCGGACTCCAGACCGACCACCACATCCACGGTGTCGCTCTTCGCCGTGAGCATGACGATCGGTACGCCTGACTCCGCCCTGATCAGGCGGCACACCTCGATGCCGTCCCGTCCGGGCAGCATCAAGTCGAGCAACACAAGATCGGGTTTGGCCTCCCTGAAAGCGGCCAGCGCCTTGTCGCCATCAGCTACGAACGACGGCTCAAAACCTTCACCACGCAGCACAATCCCGAGCATCTCGGCCAGTGCGGTGTCGTCGTCGACGACAAGGACTCGTCCCTTCATGCCTGACATCATCCCATTCTCGTAACAGTGACTGGGCTGCTGGTGAGAGAGGTCACTGACCTGTGACGATAGTCGTATAAAGCCATCACTGTGTGCGTTGATCCACAGCGGCCGCTCCCACGACCGGGCTCCGGCCCGCCCGACAGCCGCCGCGACGGCCTTCGCGGACCGGCAAAATCCCGCCAGTCCCAACCCTCGGTCGGCGCCACGACCCGCCACCACGACCGGCACCATGACCGCCAGGCCAGGTGCCCTCCCCCTCCACAGGTGGCTGCTCGAACAGCCACCACCCTCATTCCTCCACCGGCCCGTGATGACGCCGTCCCGGGCAGGCAAAGTGACCCCCCGCGCCACCTCACCGGCATCCGCACCGGTGAGGTACCGCGATACGCCACCCTCTCAGCTGATGGGCACCTGGCCCGACCTCGCGCACACCTCGGCGAGGCCTTCGGCCGTCACCGGCGACAGCACACCCTCCTCCGTCACGATCGCCGTCACCAGCTCCGGCGGCGTCACGTCGAACGCGGGGTTGTACGCCTGCGTCCCCAGCGGTGCCACCGGCACACCGCTCCCCGTCTCCCTCCCGAACGCCGGCACATGCGGCACCATGGCCTCCGTCACCTCATGGCCCGCCCGCTGCTCCACCTCGATGGACGCCCCGTCCGGGGTGCCCGGGTCCACGGTCGTCACCGGAGCCACCACGATGAACGGGACGTGGTGGTACCGCGCGAGCACGGCGAGCGGATAGCTCCCCACCTTGTTCGCCACCGAACCGTCGGCCGCGATGCGGTCGGCACCGATCAGCACCGCGTCCACCTCACCGGCGGCGAACAGTGACCCCGCCGCGTTGTCCGTGAGCAGCGTGTACGCCATACCGCTCCGCGCCGCCTCGTACGCCGTGAGCCTCGCTCCCTGGAGCAGCGGCCGCGTCTCGTCCACCCACAGCCTGCGCAGCCTCCCCGCCCGATGCGCCTTGAGAGCAACCGCGAACGCCGTGCCCTCCCCGCCGGACACCAACGCCCCCGTGTTGCAGTGCGTCAGGATCCGATGACCGCCGCCCGGCATCAGCTCGTCGAGCAGCGCCAGGCCGTGCGCCGCCATCCTCGCGCTGGCCCTCGCGTCCTCGGCGTGCAGCGCCCTCGCCGCCTCCAGCGCGGCACCCGCCGCCGCCTCGTGGTCGGCACCGCCCATCAGCGCCGTGCGGTGGGCCGCCTGGGCCCGGCGCGCGCCGTAGGCGAGGTTGACCGCGGTGGGCCGCGCCCCCGCCAGCGAGTCCGCCGCCTCCTCCACGTCGAACCCACGGGCGGCGGCGAGCGCGACGCCGTACGCCCCCGCGATGCCCAGCAGCGGTGCCCCGCGCACCGCGAGCGTGCGGATCGCCTCCACCAGAGCCGGTGCGTCGGTGCACACCCGCTCGACCTCCTCGCCCGGCAGCCTGGTCTGGTCGAGGACGACCAGAACGGGTCCTTCGGGCGGTTCGTCCCAGCGGATCGCGGGAATCGCGGGGGTGCCGGTCGGCCGTATGTCCTCGCCGGATTGCGCGTACTGATCAGCCATCCGACCAGTCTGCCCCGTACCCCGCGGACAATTGAAGGTGTCCAGCCTCTCCGGCCCCCGGTCACCCGGCCGGTGCCCCGTGGCACGATGGCTGGCAACCAGCCGCCGCACCCGCGGTCGGGCACCGTGAAGGAGCGACGATGAACGACACTCCGGGCTGGGCCTCGCCCGGATCCGCCCCCTCCGACGGGCAGGACTCCGGCAAGCCGGACGCCGGCGAGCCCACGGACCCCAGCGGGCCGAGCGGCCCGTCGAAGTGGTCCAAGCAGCAGCCGCCGCCTGCCCAATGGTCCCCGCCCAGCAATCCGAACGCGGGCCAGACACCGCCTCCCCCGCCTCCTCCGCCCGGCCAGGGCGGCGGCTGGGGCTGGGGCGGCCCGCCTCCGGGCGGACCCGGTGGACCCGGCGGACCCGGTGGACCCAACGCTCCCGGCGGGCCCGGCGGCGGCTACCCGGGCTGGGGCGCCTGGCAGGGTCCTCCGCCCGCGGCCAAGCCGGGCGTCATCCCGCTCCGTCCGCTCGGCGTCGGCGAGATCCTCGACGGCGCGGTGTCCACCATGCGCGCCCACTGGCGCACGGTCCTCGGCATCTCGCTGACCGTCGCCGTCCTCACGGAAATCGTCGTCGTCCTCCTTCAGGGACTCGTCCTCAACGACGCCGCCGACACCGAAGCCCTCAACGACCCGAGCGCCACCCTCGGCGAGCTCACCCGCGCCATGGGCGACACCTTGCTGAGCTCGGGCGTCGTCCTCGTGATCACCTTGCTCGGCACCATCGTCGCGACGGCCCTGCTCACGATGGTCACCAGCCGTGCGGTGCTCGGTAAGTCGGTGACCACGGCCGAGGCCTGGCAGGACTCGCGCCCCCAACTGGCCAAGCTGTTCGGCCTCACCCTGCTCATCCCGCTCATCGGCACGGCCATCGTCGCCGTCGGCGTACTGCCCGGTGTCCTCGTCGCCCTGGCCGGCTCCTCCGAAGCCGGCGCGGCACTCGCCGTCCTCGGCGGACTCGCCGCGACCGTCGTCGCCATCTGGGTCGTGCTCCGCTTCTCGCTCGCCTCTCCCGCGCTCATGCTGGAGAAGCAGGGCGTCAAGAAATCCTTGGCGCGCTCGGTCAAGCTGGTCCGCGGCTCCTGGTGGCGGGTCTTCGGCATCCAGCTGCTCGCCGCCCTCATCGCGAACATCGTGGCGTCGATCATCGTCATACCGTTCACCTTCATCGCCGGTGCCCTCAGCGGCGACGGCGTCACGGGCTTCCTCAACAACACCGGTGACCTGGGCTGGACCTTCCTCATCGTGAGTGGCGTCGGCTCGGTGATCGGCTCCATGCTGACGTTCCCGATCACGGCCGGGGTCACCGTGCTCCTCTACATCGACCAGCGGATCCGCCGCGAGGCACTCGACCTCGAACTCGCCCGCGCGGCCGGCCTCTCCGGCCAGGCGACCAACCCGCCCGGCACCCCGGGGAGCTGATGCGGTGACCGCGGCGGGGGCAGTGCTCATACGGTTCGGAGCCACACCGCTCCTGCCGCGCTCCGGCGACGACCCGCCGGTGACGATTCCGCGCGACCCCGCGCGGGAAGCGGCCGAGCGCGAACTGTCCGACCCGGCGTACCACGAGAACGACGCCGGCCTCCTCCAGCGCGCCCTGAACCGCTTCTGGGACTGGATCGACGACCTGTTCTCCGCCGCCGCGGGGGCCACCCCGGGCGGCGGAATCGGCCTCCTCGTCATCGTCCTGGCCGCGGCACTCCTGGCCGCGGCCCTCTGGTGGCGCCTCGGCACACCCCGACGCACCCCCACCTCCGCGCCGGCCCTCTTCGACGACCGCCCCCGCAGCGCCGCCGAACACCGTGCCGCCTCCGAGGCACACGCCGCCCAGGCCCACTGGAACCAAGCCGTCCAGGAGCGCATGCGCGCCATCGTCCGCGCCCTCGAGGAGCGCGCGCTCCTCGACCCACGCCCCGGCCGCACCGCCGACGAGGCCGCCGCGGAGGCGGGCCACACCCTGCCCGCCCACGCCGGAGAACTCCGGTCGGCAGCGCACGAGTTCGACGACGTGACGTACGGCGGCCGCACCGCCGACGAGTCGGCGTACCGCCGTCTGGCCGGACTCGACCGTGACCTGGAACGCACCAGGCCGACCCTGACGAGCACCGCCCACACCACACCGAGCAGCAGCTCCCAAGGGGCCGCCGAATGACCGGCTCCCCACACCCCACCGAGCCGCCTCACTCCCCCGAACCGTCGCCCTCCACGCCCTCGACCACGACCACGGCCACGGCCACGGCGCGGCAACCGGCGGACTCGACGTCGATCTCGCCCACGCCACGCCAGCTCTGGACCCGCTCCCGAGGCATCGCCCTCGCCCTGGTCGTCCTCCTGGCCGCGGCCGTGGCCATCGCCGTGGTCCGCTCCGGCGGCCAGCACGGCCGCCTCGACCCCCGCTCCGCCGAGCCCAACGGCAGCCGGGCCGTCGCCGAACTCCTCGCCGACCGAGGTGTCTCCACCCGCGTGGTCACCACCACCGCGGAGGCCCGGTCCGCGGCCGGCTCCGATACGACACTCCTGGTGGCCAACCCCGACCTGCTCACGGAACGACAGAGGTCCCGGCTCCATGCGGCCACCAAGGACTCCGCCGGGCGTACCGTCCTGATCGCGCCGGGCCCCCGCTCGGTCGGCGCCCTGGCCCCCGGCGTCACCGCCGACACGACCCCCAGCACCGATTCGACGCTGGCCCCCGCCTGTTCCCTCCCGGCGGCCCGCCGCGCGGGCACCGCCGACATGGGCGGCATCCGCTACGACACGCTCGCCCCCGACGCCGAGAGCTGCTACCTCAGCGACGGCCTCCCCAGCCTCCTGCATCTCCCCGCCCCCCGCGGTATGGGCGACACCGTGGTCCTCGGCGCGCCCGACATCCTCTACAACAGCCGCCTCGACAAGCAGGGCAACGCCTCGCTCGCCCTGCAACTCCTGGGCTCCCGGCCCAAGGTGGTCTGGTACCTCCCCTCGCTCTCCGACGACCAGGCGGCCACGGAAGACGAGCGCCGCGGCTTCTTCGACCTGATCCCCTCCGGTTGGCGATGGGCCACTGTGCAGCTCGCCATCGCCGCCGTACTCGCCGCCCTGTGGCGAGCCCGCCGCCTCGGCCCCCTCGTCTCCGAACGCCTCCCCGTGGTCATCCGCGCCTCAGAGACAGTCGAAGGCCGTGCCCGCCTCTATCGCAGGGCGAACGCCCGTGACCGCGCGGCCTCCGCCCTGCGCACCGCCACCCGCAGCCGCCTCGCGCCTCTCGTCGGCGTATCGCCCACGCAGGCGCACGCGCCCGAAACCCTGGTCCCCGCCCTGTCCACGCACCTTCGCTCCCCCGTCCAAGACCTGCACCTCGTCCTCTTCGGGCCGGCCCCGAGCAACGACGCAGCACTCATCGCCCTCGCCGACCAACTCGACGCCCTCGAAAGTGAGGTACGCCACTCATGATGGACCCGACCACTGACAACGGGCCCACCGGAGACTCCGACAGCGCACGCGCTTCCCTCGAAGCCCTGCGCGCCGAGATCTCCAAAGCCGTGGTCGGCCAGGACCCAGCCGTCACCGGTCTCGTCGTCGCACTGCTCTGCCGCGGCCACGTCCTGCTCGAAGGAGTCCCCGGGGTGGCCAAGACGTTGCTCGTCCGCGCCCTCGCGTCGAGCCTCGAACTCGAGACGAAGCGCGTTCAGTTCACCCCCGACCTGATGCCGAGCGACATCACCGGCTCCCTCGTCTACGACGCCCGCACCACCGAGTTCTCCTTCCAGCCGGGCCCCGTCTTCACCAACCTCCTCCTGGCCGACGAAATCAACCGGACGCCGCCCAAGACCCAGTCCTCGCTCCTCGAAGCGATGGAAGAACGCCAGGTCACCGTCGACGGCACCCCACGCCCGCTCCCCGAGCCGTTCCTCGTGGCAGCCACCCAGAACCCGATCGAGTACGAGGGCACGTACCCCCTCCCCGAGGCCCAACTGGACCGTTTCCTCCTCAAGCTGACGGTCCCTCTGCCCTCCCGCCAGGACGAGATCGACGTTCTCACCCGCCACGCCGGAGGCTTCAACCCGCGAGACCTGCGCGCCGCCGGCGTGCGCCCTGTCGCGGGACCCGCCGACCTGGAAGCCGCCCGCACCGCGGTCGCCAAGACCTCCGTCTCACCCGAGATCACCGCCTATGTGGTGGACGTCTGCCGCGCCACCCGCGACTCGCCTTCCCTCACCCTCGGCGTATCCCCCCGCGGCGCCACGGCACTGCTCTCCACGGCCCGCGCCTGGGCCTGGCTCACCGGCCGCGACTACGTCATCCCCGACGACGTCAAAGCCCTGGCACTCCCCACGCTCCGCCACCGCGTACAGCTCCGTCCGGAAGCCGAGATGGAGGGCGTCACCGCCGACTCCGTCATCAACGCGATCCTCGCCCAGGTCCCGGTCCCCCGCTGATGGCCCTCACCGGACGCGCCGTCCTCCTCGCGGCTCTGGGCAGCCTTCCCGTGGGCATCTGGGAACCCGGCTGGACGGGCATCCTCGCCGTCAACACCCCACTGGCGCTGGCCTGCGCGTGCGACTTCGCCCTGGCCGCCCCCGTACGCCGTATCGGACTGACACGCTCCGGGGAGACGTCCGTACGCCTCGGGGAAACCGCCGATGTGGACCTCACCGTCACGAACCCCTCCGGTCGCGTCCTGCGCGCCGTCATTCGCGACGCCTGGCCCCCGAGCAGCCGCCAGCCCACGGCTGACGCCCCCGCATCCCGCCACCGCCTGACGATCCCGGCCGGCGAACGCCGCCGCCTCACGACGCGGCTGCGCCCCACCCGCCGCGGCGACCACCAGGCCGACCGCGTGACCATCCGCTCGTACGGTCCGCTCGGCCTCTTCGCCCGCCAGGGCAGCCACAAAGCCCGGTGGACCGTACGCGTCCTGCCCCCGTTCACCAGTCGGAAGCACCTGCCCGCCAAGCTGGCACGTCTGCGTGAGCTCGACGGCCGGACCAGCGTGCTGACACGCGGGCAGGGCACCGAATTCGACAGCCTGCGCGACTACGTTCCCGGCGACGACACTCGCTCCATCGACTGGCGCGCCACAGCCCGCCGGTCCTCGGTCGCGGTCCGCACCTGGCGCCCGGAGCGTGACCGGCACATCCTCCTGGTACTCGACACCGGCCGCACCTCGGCCGGCCGGGTGGGTGACGCCCCGCGCCTCGACGCCTCCATGGACGCGGCGCTGCTCCTGGCCGCCCTCGCCTCGCGAGCCGGCGACCGGGTCGACCTGCTGGCCTACGACCGCCGGGTTCGTGCCCTCGTCCAGGGCCGTTCGGCGGGTGACATCCTGCCCTCTCTGGTCGACGCACTGGCCGCGCTGGAGCCCGAGCTCGTCGAAACCGACGCTCAAGGCCTGACGTCAACGGCGCTACGGACCGCTCCGCGCAGCTCGCTGATCGTGCTACTCACCAGCCTCGACCGAGCGCCCGTCGAGGAAGGCCTGCTTCCCGTACTTTCTCGTCTCACCCAACGCCACAAGGTCGTCGTCGCCTCGGTGGCCGACCCTCACGTACAGCGGATGACGTCCGCTCGCGGAACAGCGGAAGCGGTCTACGACGCGGCAGCAGCCGCCCAGGCGCAGTCCGAACGGCACCGCACCGCGGAACAACTCACGCGTCACGGCGTCACGGTCGTGGACGCGACCCCAGAGGCACTGGCTCCGGCCCTGGCAGACGCATACCTCTCGCTCAAGGCCGGCGGCCGCCTGTAAAGCGAGGGCAGAAGAGCAATTGAGCGGAGCAATTGCCGGTTTGGGGCCGACCCATAACGCAGAAAACCCCCGCACCACAGGTGCGGGGGTTTCCCTTAAAAGGAGTTCGGCGGCGTCCTACTCTCCCACAGGGTCCCCCCTGCAGTACCATCGGCGCTATGAGGCTTAGCTTCCGGGTTCGGAATGTAACCGGGCGTTTCCCTCATGCTATGACCACCGAAACACTATGAAACTGACAACCGCACCGCCATGTGGCATGACGGGGTTGTTCGTGGTTTCAGAACCAACACAGTGGACGCGAGCAACTGAGGACAAGCCCTCGGCCTATTAGTACCAGTCACCTCCACCCGTTACCGGGCTTCCAGATCTGGCCTATCAACCCAGTCGTCTACTGGGAGCCTTAACCCCTCAAAGGGGGTGGGAATACTCATCTCGAAGCAGGCTTCCCGCTTAGATGCTTTCAGCGGTTATCCTTTCCGAACGTAGCCAACCAGCCATGCCCTTGGCAGGACAACTGGCACACCAGAGGTTCGTCCGTCCCGGTCCTCTCGTACTAGGGACAGCCCTTCTCAATATTCCTACGCGCACAGAGGATAGGGACCGAACTGTCTCACGACGTTCTAAACCCAGCTCGCGTACCGCTTTAATGGGCGAACAGCCCAACCCTTGGGACCGACTCCAGCCCCAGGATGCGACGAGCCGACATCGAGGTGCCAAACCATCCCGTCGATATGGACTCTTGGGGAAGATCAGCCTGTTATCCCCGGGGTACCTTTTATCCGTTGAGCGACGGCGCTTCCACAAGCCACCGCCGGATCACTAGTCCCGACTTTCGTCCCTGCTCGACCCGTCGGTCTCACAGTCAAGCTCCCTTGTGCACTTACACTCAACACCTGATTACCAACCAGGCTGAGGGAACCTTTGGGCGCCTCCGTTACTCTTTAGGAGGCAACCGCCCCAGTTAAACTACCCATCAGACACTGTCCCTGATCCGGATCACGGACCGAGGTTAGACATCCAGCACGACCAGAGTGGTATTTCAACGGCGACTCCACGAACACTGGCGTGCCCGCTTCAAAGTCTCCCACCTATCCTACACAAGCCGAACCGAACACCAATATCAAACTATAGTAAAGGTCCCGGGGTCTTTCCGTCCTTCTGCGCGAAACGAGCATCTTTACTCGTAGTGCAATTTCACCGGGCCTATGGTTGAGACAGTCGAGAAGTCGTTACGCCATTCGTGCAGGTCGGAACTTACCCGACAAGGAATTTCGCTACCTTAGGATGGTTATAGTTACCACCGCCGTTTACTGGCGCTTAAGTTCTCAGCTTCGCACGCCCGAAAGCGCACTAACCGGTCCCCTTAACGTTCCAGCACCGGGCAGGCGTCAGTCCGTATACATCGCCTTACGGCTTCGCACGGACCTGTGTTTTTAGTAAACAGTCGCTTCTCGCTGGTCTCTGCGGCCACCCCCAGCTCAGAGTGCAAGACTCATCACCGGTGATGGCCCCCCTTCTCCCGAAGTTACGGGGGCATTTTGCCGAGTTCCTTAACCATAGTTCACCCGAACGCCTCGGTATTCTCTACCTGACCACCTGAGTCGGTTTAGGGTACGGGCCGCCATGAAACTCGCTAGAGGCTTTTCTCGACAGCATAGGATCATCCACTTCACCACAATCGGCTCGGCATCAGGTCTCAGCCTTAATGTGCGACGGATTTACCTATCACACGGCCTACACCCTTACCCCGGGACTACCATCGCCCGGGCTGGACTACCTTCCTGCGTCACCCCATCACTCACCTACTACCACCTTGGGTCGGCGGCTCCACCACTTCCCTTTGCCCGAAGGCTCCAGGACGGCTTCACGGCCTTAGCATTAATGGGCTCGATGTTTGACGCTTCACAGCGGGTACCGGAATATCAACCGGTTATCCATCGACTACGCCTGTCGGCCTCGCCTTAGGTCCCGACTTACCCTGGGCAGATCAGCTTGACCCAGGAACCCTTAGTCAATCGGCGCACACGTTTCTCACGTATGTATCGCTACTCATGCCTGCATTCTCACTCGTGAACCGTCCACCACTAGCTTCCGCTGCAGCTTCACCCGGCACACGACGCTCCCCTACCCATCACAGCGGGCGTTGGCCCTATAGCTGCAATGACACGACTTCGGCGGTACGCTTGAGCCCCGCTACATTGTCGGCGCGGAATCACTAGACCAGTGAGCTATTACGCACTCTTTCAAGGGTGGCTGCTTCTAAGCCAACCTCCTGGTTGTCTGTGCGACTCCACATCCTTTCCCACTTAGCGTACGCTTAGGGGCCTTAGTCGATGCTCTGGGCTGTTTCCCTCTCGACCATGGAGCTTATCCCCCACAGTCTCACTGCCGTGCTCTCACTTACCGGCATTCGGAGTTTGGCTAAGGTCAGTAACCCGGTAGGGCCCATCGCCTATCCAGTGCTCTACCTCCGGCAAGAAACACACGACGCTGCACCTAAATGCATTTCGGGGAGAACCAGCTATCACGGAGTTTGATTGGCCTTTCACCCCTAACCACAGGTCATCCCCCAGGTTTTCAACCCTGGTGGGTTCGGTCCTCCACGACCTCTTACAGCCGCTTCAACCTGCCCATGGCTAGATCACTCCGCTTCGGGTCTTGAGCGCGCTACTAAATCGCCCTATTCGGACTCGCTTTCGCTACGGCTTCCCCACACGGGTTAACCTCGCAACACACCGCAAACTCGCAGGCTCATTCTTCAAAAGGCACGCAGTCACGACGCACCAAGCAAGCTTGATGCGCGACGCTCCCACGGCTTGTAGGCACACGGTTTCAGGTACTATTTCACTCCGCTCCCGCGGTACTTTTCACCATTCCCTCACGGTACTATCCGCTATCGGTCACCAGGGAATATTTAGGCTTAACGGGTGGTCCCGCCAGATTCACACGGGATTTCTCGGGCCCCGTGCTACTTGGGTGTCTCTCAAACGAGCCGTTGATGTTTCGACTACGGGGGTCTTACCCTCTACGCCGGACCTTTCGCATGTCCTTCGTCTACACCAACGGTTTCTGACTCGCCTCACAGCCGGCAGACTGTGAAAGAGAGATCCCACAACCCCGCACACGCAACCCCTGCCGGGTATCACACGTATACGGTTTGGCCTCATCCGGTTTCGCTCGCCACTACTCCCGGAATCACGGTTGTTTTCTCTTCCTGCGGGTACTGAGATGTTTCACTTCCCCGCGTTCCCTCCACACTGCCTATGTGTTCAGCAGTGGGTGACAGCCCATGACGACTGCCGGGTTTCCCCATTCGGAAACCCCCGGATCAAAGCCTGGTTGACGACTCCCCGGGGACTATCGTGGCCTCCCACGTCCTTCATCGGTTCCTGGTGCCAAGGCATCCACCGTGCGCCCTTAAAAACTTGGCCACAGATGCTCGCGTCCACTGTGCAGTTCTCAAACAACGACCAACCACCCATCACAGCCCGCCGAAGCAGACTTTCACTGGGGTCGGCATCCCGAAGGACAGGCTCAAACAAGCCCGTACCCTCAGATACCCAACAGCGTGCCCGACCCGGTCCCGTCCGAAGATCATGCTTTCCACGCCCCGAAGAGCAGTACTTGCAGCCTCCGACCCGTGAACACCGGTCGAATAGTCAACGTTCCACCCATGAGCAACCAGCATCAGACGTTCGCTGATGGACTGGCCTCTGACCGAGCGGACTCGGTAAGAAGTGCTCCTTAGAAAGGAGGTGATCCAGCCGCACCTTCCGGTACGGCTACCTTGTTACGACTTCGTCCCAATCGCCAGTCCCACCTTCGACAGCTCCCTCCCACAAGGGGTTGGGCCACCGGCTTCGGGTGTTACCGACTTTCGTGACGTGACGGGCGGTGTGTACAAGGCCCGGGAACGTATTCACCGCAGCAATGCTGATCTGCGATTACTAGCAACTCCGACTTCATGGGGTCGAGTTGCAGACCCCAATCCGAACTGAGACAGGCTTTTTGAGATTCGCTCCGCCTTGCGGCTTCGCAGCTCATTGTACCTGCCATTGTAGCACGTGTGCAGCCCAAGACATAAGGGGCATGATGACTTGACGTCGTCCCCACCTTCCTCCGAGTTGACCCCGGCAGTCTCCTGTGAGTCCCCATCACCCCGAAGGGCATGCTGGCAACACAGAACAAGGGTTGCGCTCGTTGCGGGACTTAACCCAACATCTCACGACACGAGCTGACGACAGCCATGCACCACCTGTATACCGACCACAAGGGGGGCACCATCTCTGATGCTTTCCGGTATATGTCAAGCCTTGGTAAGGTTCTTCGCGTTGCGTCGAATTAAGCCACATGCTCCGCTGCTTGTGCGGGCCCCCGTCAATTCCTTTGAGTTTTAGCCTTGCGGCCGTACTCCCCAGGCGGGGAACTTAATGCGTTAGCTGCGGCACCGACGACGTGGAATGTCGCCAACACCTAGTTCCCACCGTTTACGGCGTGGACTACCAGGGTATCTAATCCTGTTCGCTCCCCACGCTTTCGCTCCTCAGCGTCAGTAATGGCCCAGAGATCCGCCTTCGCCACCGGTGTTCCTCCTGATATCTGCGCATTTCACCGCTACACCAGGAATTCCGATCTCCCCTACCACACTCTAGCCTGCCCGTATCGACTGCAGACCCGGGGTTAAGCCCCGGGCTTTCACAACCGACGTGACAAGCCGCCTACGAGCTCTTTACGCCCAATAATTCCGGACAACGCTTGCGCCCTACGTATTACCGCGGCTGCTGGCACGTAGTTAGCCGGCGCTTCTTCTGCAGGTACCGTCACTCTCGCTTCTTCCCTGCTGAAAGAGGTTTACAACCCGAAGGCCGTCATCCCTCACGCGGCGTCGCTGCATCAGGCTTTCGCCCATTGTGCAATATTCCCCACTGCTGCCTCCCGTAGGAGTCTGGGCCGTGTCTCAGTCCCAGTGTGGCCGGTCGCCCTCTCAGGCCGGCTACCCGTCGTCGCCTTGGTGAGCTTCTACCTCACCAACTAGCTGATAGGCCGCGGGCTCATCCTTCACCGCCGGAGCTTTCAACCCTCTCCCATGCGAGAGACGGTATTATCCGGTATTAGACCCCGTTTCCAGGGCTTGTCCCAGAGTGAAGGGCAGATTGCCCACGTGTTACTCACCCGTTCGCCACTAATCCACCCCGAAGGGCTTCATCGTTCGACTTGCATGTGTTAAGCACGCCGCCAGCGTTCGTCCTGAGCCAGGATCAAACTCTCCGTGAATGTTTTCCCGTAATCGGGATGAACACCACGAGAGCGGAACCAAGGAGAGGAATAATCTCCCGGTTCACAGCGTCCTCGCTGTGTCGCCTGCACGAACAAATGCCGTACAGGACTTTTTCAAAGGAACCTCAACTCACCGAAGTGAGCCGGGGTATCAACATATCTGGCGTTGACTTTTGGCACGCTGTTGAGTTCTCAAGGAACGGACACTTCCTTTGTACTCACCGCAGACATTGTCTGGGGCTTTCCTCCGGGCGCTTCCCTTCGGTGTTTCTTTTGTTCTTGCGTTTCCAACTCTACCAGATCCGTTTTCCGTTCCGTTTCCGGTTCGGATTTCATTTCCGGTGGCCGTTGGAGGGCCTTTGCCTTTCGGCTGATCCGACTTTATCAGAAGTTTTCGGCCGGTCTTACCGGCTGAGATTTCCGAATGATCGGGGCGGCTTCTCGATCAATGAAATTCAAGAAGCAGGCAGATACTAACTGCCGCCGCTGGATCTTGTCCAGCTCTAGGCAACTGTTCGAATCTACCTCCCTGGATCCTCCGTGTCAACGGTTTTTCCGGGGCGAAGAGGACACTAGCAGCTCCGTGGGGCGTGACGCACATCAGGCCGCGGTGGGGGCCGACGCGCTGCGGTCCGTCCGGTCCAGATCTCCGGTTTCGCCCGCGCGTGCCGCTCGCCCGCCCAGCACGTAGACGTACGCCAGGAAGGCCAGCTCGGCGGCGATTCCGATGGCGATGCGAGCCCAGGTGGGCAGGCCCGAGGGCGTGACGAAGCCTTCGATGGCGCCGGACACGAAGAGGACCAGCGCCAGACCGATGGCCATGCCCAGGGCCGCGCGCCCCTCCTCCGCGAGGGCGGTACGACGGCTGCGCATGCCGGGGTCGATGAGCGTCCACCCCAGGCGGAGACCCGTGCCGGCGGCCACGAAGACCGCTGTCAGTTCCAGGAGACCGTGTGGCAGGACGAGGCCGAGGAACGTGTCGAGCCGGCCTGCCGACGACATCAGACCGGCGCCCACCCCGAGGTTGAGCATGTTCTGGAAGAGGATCCACAGGACCGGGAAGCACAGGAAGCCGCCCAGCACGAGGCACATGGCGGCGGCTTGGGCGTTGTTCGTCCAGACCTGCGCGGCGAAGGAGGCCGCCGGGTGGCTCGAGTAGTACGTCTCGTACTGACCCCCCGGTCTGGTGAGTTCCCGCAGCTCGGCGGGGGCCGCGATCGACGACTGCACCTCGGGGTGGGTACCGATCCACCAGCCGATGACCGCCGCGAGGGCCGTCGAGAGCAGTGCGGTGGGGACCCACCAGTGGCGAGCACGGTAGACCGCTGCGGGGAAGCCCTGGGTCAGGAAACGGGTCACGTCCCGCCACGAGGCGCGGCGCGTGCCCGTCACCGTGGCACGCGCGCGTGCCACCAGATTCGTCAGGCGCCCGGTGAGTTGCGGATCAGGTGCGCTGGACTGGATCAGGGAGAGGTGGGTGGCAGTGCGCTGGTAGAGGGCGACGAGTTCGTCGACCTCGGTCCCCGAGAGCTTGCGTTGGCGGCGCAGCAGGGCGTCCAGGCGGTCCCACTCGGCTCGGTGGGCGGTCACGAAGACGTCGAGGTCCATGGATGCCTGCTCCTCGTACTGCGGCGCGTGGTCGCTCAGCTTGGCAGACTGGTCAGTCCTACGGCAGGGCGGGGAAGGGCGGCAGTCGTGAGTGAGCTTGTGACAGGTGAGGCGGTGGCGCTGGAGTTGCGTCCGGCGAAGCTGCCCAGCCGGGCGTTGGCCCTGGTGATCGATCTGGCCGTGGCGTGGGCCGTCTACCTGGCGGTGACCCTCACGATCGTCGCTTCTACGGCTTCCCTGGATGACGCGGCGGCTGCCGCGGTCGCGGTCGCCAGTTTCCTTCTCGTTCTCGTCGGCATTCCCATCGCTGTGGAGACGCTCAGTCATGGGCGGTCGCTCGGGAAGCTGGCGTGCGGGCTGCGGGTGGTGCGGGACGACGGTGGGCCGATCCGGTTCCGGCATGCGCTGGTGCGGGGAGCCGTGGGGGTCGTCGAAATCCTGATGACGTTCGGGGTCGTCGCGTGCATCGCGTCGCTGGTGTCGGCGCGTGGGCGACGGCTCGGGGATGTCTTCGCGGGCACTTTGGTCGTACGTGAGCGGGTTCCCGCGGGGCGGGCGGGTTCTGTTCCTCCTCCGCCGCCCTGGCTCGCTGGACGGTTCGCCGGCGTCGATCTGTCCGGTGTCCCGGAGGAACTGTGGCTGTCGATTCGCCAGTACCTGACCCGCATGGGGCAGCTCGACCCGCAGGTGGGCTGGGCGATGGCGGAGCGGCTGGCGGGCGGGCTGGCCGCGCGGACGGGTGCGCCGGTGCCGCCGGACGTGCCGCCGCCCGCGTATCTGGCCGCCGTCGTGCAGGAGCGGCAGGCGCGGGACACTCAGCGAGCCTTCGGCGTGACGGCTGGGTCTGTCGAAGCCGCCGGTGCCGCTGGGGGTGGCGGTGCCGGTGGTGGTGCTGTGCAGGCGTCATGGCCCGCGCCTGTTCACCCGTCCCAGCAGCACGCGCCCGCCGGGAGCCCTGTGGCCCCGCCTGGCGAGGGCGCGGGGGCGGGCGGTCCCGCCACGGGGTTCGTGCCGCCTGCCTGACGTTCGGGTCGGTGCGGGCGCGGAGCGTCAGGTGAAGGTGGACGGCGGGGTTTCGAGGTGTTCGAGCTCGATGCCGGGGGCCGCGAGAACCACGTCGCCGGCGATGTGGACCGCGTGCTGCTCACCGGTGTCCAGGGCTGTGACCTGGTACTCGTCCACGGTCAGAGGGCCGTTGTCAGTGGGGTGTGCTTCGCTCTTCAGCAGGGCCCAGGACTGGTCGAGAGTGCGGGGGGCGAGGACCGGGTCCGTGAAGGCGACCAGGCGGACGCGGGTCGCGGGGGAAGCGGGGGCGAGGCGCAGCAGCCTGGCCGTCGCGATGAGGAAGGCGGGGGATGTGCCGGTGAAGGCGTGGGCGGGGGCGCTGTCCTCGGTGGCGTGTGCGTGGGTGGGGTCGGTGCGGACCCAGGTGACGCCGTTGAGGGCGGCGGCGCGGACCTGCCAGTCGCCCGCGTGGAGTTCGAGGCGGATGGGGCGGCCGCGGTCGTCGATCGCGAGGTCGACGGAGCCTGCCTGGGGGTTTGTGGGGGTGGTGCGTTGCGAGACGTAGCGCCAGCCCGAGGGGCCGGGCGCGCAGTGGAAGTGTTCTTCACCGAGGGGGGTGTGATCGTGCACGTCATGGAGCGAATATCGGCCGCGGGGCATGGGCTTGGGTCCTCGGTCGGGTGGGGCGGATCTGTTCCGTGCGGGTCTGATCGGGAAAGGCTCGCGCGGCCCTGATCGGGGCGTGCCCGCTCGGGTCTGATCGGACGGGTCTGGTCGGGCGGGTCTGGTCGGGCGGGTCCGGGCCAGGGTACGGAGCAGGCCCCCGCCGGGGGCGAGGGCCTGCTGATGCGTACGGGCCGTTCTGATGCGTACTGGCCGTTCAGATGCGCACGGCCGTTGGCCCAGTCACTGATCACGGGTCACTGGTGACCGGTCACCGGCGACCGGCGACCCGTGACAGGCGACCGGCTGCGGCTGGTCCGCGGTGCGGTGGCCGCCTCCGGAGGCGGCTGTCCCGCGACCCGCGGCGGGCCGTCGGCGACGGTGGCCGACCGGCGGCCCGCAGGACCGTCAGTAGCGGTAGTGGTCGGACTTGTACGGGCCCTCGACCTGGACGCCGATGTACGAGGCCTGCTCGGGGCGGAGCGTCGTGAGCTTCACGCCGAGCGAGTCGAGGTGGAGTCGGGCGACCTTCTCGTCCAGGTGCTTGGGGAGCACGTAGACGTCGATCGGGTACTCCTCCTGCTTGGTGTACAGCTCGATCTGGGCCAGCGTCTGGTCCGCGAACGAGTTGGACATGACGAAGGAGGGGTGACCGGTCGCGTTGCCCAGGTTGAGCAGGCGGCCCTCGGACAGCACGATCAGGACCTTGCCGTCGGGGAAGGTCCAGGTGTGGACCTGCGGCTTGACCTCGTCCTTGACGATGCCCGGGATGGCCGCCAGGCCGGCCATGTCGATCTCGTTGTCGAAGTGACCGATGTTGCCGACGATCGCCTGGTGCTTCATCTTGGCCATGTCCGAGGCCATGATGATGTCCTTGTTGCCGGTCGTGGTGACGAAGATGTCGGCCTTGTCGACGACCTCGTCGAGCGTCGTGACCTGGTAGCCGTCCATCGCCGCCTGCAGTGCGCAGATCGGGTCGATCTCGGTGATGATCACGCGGGCGCCCTGGCCGCGCAGGGACTCCGCGCAGCCCTTGCCCACGTCGCCGTAGCCGCAGACGACGGCGGTCTTGCCGCCGATCAGGACGTCGGTGGCGCGGTTGATGCCGTCGATGAGGGAGTGGCGGCAGCCGTACTTGTTGTCGAACTTCGACTTCGTCACGGCGTCGTTCACGTTGATCGCCGGGAAGAGGAGGGTGCCGTCACGCTGCATCTCGTAGAGCCGGTGGACGCCGGTGGTGGTCTCCTCGGTCACGCCGCGGATCTCCGAGGCGAGCTGGGTCCACTTCTGCGAGCCCTCGCTGATGGTGCGGTTGAGGAGCTGCAGGACGACGCGGTGCTCGTCGTTCTCGGCGGTCTCGACGGCAGGGACCTTGCCGTCCTTCTCGTACCGGACGCCGTTGTGGACCAGGAGCGTGGCGTCGCCGCCGTCGTCCAGGATCATGTTCGGGCCGCCGGTGGGGGTGTTCGGCCAGGTCAGCGCCTGCTCCGTGCACCACCAGTACTCCTCCAGGGTCTCGCCCTTCCAGGCGAAGACCGGTACACCCTGGGGGTCGTCCGGCGTGCCGTTCGGGCCGACCGCGATGGCGGCCGCGGCGTGGTCCTGGGTGGAGAAGATGTTGCAGGAGGCCCAGCGGACCTCGGCGCCGAGGGCGACCAGGGTCTCGATGAGCACGGCGGTCTGCACGGTCATGTGCAGGGAGCCGGTGACGCGGGCGCCGGCGAGCGGCTGCGCGGCGGCGTACTCCTTGCGGATCGACATCAGGCCGGGCATCTCGTGCTCGGCGAGCGTGATCTCCTTGCGGCCGAACGCGGCGAGGGAGAGGTCGGCGACCTTGAAGTCCTGGCCGTTGATGGCAGTGGTCATGTGTGAGCTGCTCCTCGTGAAGGGGTCGAGGGATGGGCATGGCTGATCTGCGGCGTCGGGTACAAGGGTGCACCGGCGCGCAGCGCAGTCCGTCGGAGGCCCTCTCTCCCTCGGCCGGTCCGTGCGAGGACCGCCCGACCGCCATCAGCAGCGACGTCTGGCTCGGTCACAAAGCTACACCGGTCGACCCCGTGAGCCCCAGCCCGCCTCCGGGGTCGGTGGGCTGCCGGCGGCCGGGAGCCGGCTCAGTGTGTGCTGGGCGACTTCGCCGGGTTTTCGTCGGCGGCGGCTGCGCTCTCGCTGTAGATGTCGGGCTCCAGGTAGATCACGCGGGCGATCGGGACCGCGATGCGGATGCGCTCCTCCGCCGCGTTGATGGCGGCGGCGACCTCGGCGGCCGTGTCCTCGTGCTGGACGGCGATCTTGGCGGCGACGAGAAGTTCCTCGGGGCCGAGGTGGAGCGTGCGCATGTGGATGACCTTGGTGACGGTGTCGCCGTCGACCAGGGCCTTCTCGATCTTGGTGACCTCCTCGGTGCCGGCGGCCTCGCCGAGCAGCAGCGACTTGGTCTCCGCGGCCAGGATGATCGCGATCAGGATGAGCAGGACACCGATGCAGAGGGTGCCGATGCCGTCCCAGATGCCGTCGCCCGTGGCCAGGGCGAGGCAGACGCCGCCGAGGGCGAGGACCAGGCCGACCAGCGCGCCGAGGTCCTCAAGGAGAACGACGGGCAGCTCGGGGGCCTTGGCGCGGCGGACGAACTGCGTCCAGGAGAGCTTGCCGCGCGTCTGGTTGGACTCCTTGATGGCGGTCCGGAAGGAGAAGCTTTCCGCGATGATCGCGAACACCAGGACCCCGACGGGCCAGTACCAGTGCTCCAGCTCGTGCGGGTGCTTGATCTTCTCGTAGCCCTCGTAGATCGCGAACATGCCGCCGACCGAGAAGAGGACGATCGAGACGAGGAAGGCGTAGATGTACCGCTCACGGCCGTAGCCGAAGGGGTGCTGCGGGGTCGCCTCGCGCTGCGCCTTCTTGCCGCCGAGGAGCAGCAGTCCCTGGTTGCCGGAGTCGGCGAGGGAGTGGACGCTCTCGGCGAGCATCGACGAGGAGCCGCTGAAGATGAACGCGACGAACTTCGCCACCGCGATCGCGAGGTTCGCGACGAGTGCCGCGACGATCGCCTTTGTTCCGCCTGACGCGCTCATGTGTGCCCGGGTTCCCTTCGCCTTCGTACGTACTCGGCCGTTGGCTGCGGGCAGTGCTCCGCCCGGCCTTCGCGGTGGGTCATTGTTGCAGCACGAGGGAGTGCCGGTGCGTCAGGCCACCACAGAGGCACGGAAAAGCGTGCCGGTTCCGGACACTTCGGCCTTCTCGCCCGCGGGGACGAACGCGGACTGGCCGGGCGTCAGGGTCAGTTCGCCGACGCGGGCGGAGCCCGCCGCGCAGAGCAGGATCTGCGGGGTCGTGGCGGTGAGGTCGTGCCGGGCCGCGCCCTCGGGCAGGACGTACCGGGAGAGGCGGAACTCGTCGATCGGCGTCTCGTAGACCTCCTCGCCATCGGGGGCGGCCTCTGGGCGCAGGACGCCGGGGTCGGTGGGCTCGAAGCGGACGATGCGCAGGAGCTCGGGGACGTCGACGTGCTTGGGGGTCAGGCCGCAGCGCAGGACGTTGTCGGAGTTGGCCATGATCTCGACGCCGAGGCCGTCGAGGTAGGCGTGCGGGACGCCGGCGCCCAGGAACAGGGCCTCGCCCGGCTCCAGTCGTACGTGGTTGAGGAGCATCGCGGCGATGACGCCGGGGTCGCCGGGGTAGTGGTGGGCGATGCCGGCGTAGGGGGCGTAGGCGCCGCCGAGGCGTCGGGCGGCGGCCGTGACCTCGGTGACGGTCTCGGCCATCTCCCGGGGGTCGGCGGTCAGTACGGCCGTCAGGACCTCGCGCAGGGCGGCGTCCTCGGGGTGGGCGCGCAGCAGGTCGACGTACGGCTTGAGGGAGTCGACGCCCAGGCCTTCGAGGAGGTCCGCGGTGTCCGCGGGGGCCCGGAATCCGCACAGGCCGTCGAACGGCGTGAGGGCGCAGATCAGTTCGGGCTTGTGGTTGGCGTCCTTGTAGTTGCGGTGCGGGGCGTCGATCGGGACGCCGCGGCGCTCCTCGTCCGCGTACCCCTCCTTGGCCTGTGCGAGGTCGGGGTGGACCTGGAGGGAGAGCGGGGCGCCCGCGGCGAGGAGCTTGAGCAGGAAGGGCAGGCGGGGGCCGAACTTGTCGGCCGCGGCCTTGCCGAGCTCGCCCTCCGGGTCGGCGTCGATGACCTCGTTGAGCGGGCCGCGCGCGGTGCGCGAGGGCGCGCCCGGGTGGGCGCCCATCCACATCTCGGCCTGCGGTTCGCCGCTCGGCTCGGCGCCGATGAGCTGCGCGATGGCGGTGGTGGAACCCCAGGCGTAGGGGCGAATGGTGTTGGTGAGGCGGTCCACGGAGGGGCTCTCCCTTACGTACGTGAAGGCTGGGCTGCGGGGTCGACCGGTGGCGGCACGGCGCTGGACCGCAGGGTCATGATCGGGGGCTGTCGGCGAGCGACAGGTAAACGGCGGCGAAATCCGTGATGCCGATCAGGTCGGCGAGGGCGTCGAGCTCGTCGCCGTCCTCCGGTTCGAGCTCGCTGAGGGCGACGTCGTGGCCGTGGGCCAGTTCGCGGGCGGCGGGGGCCGCGGTGAGGCCGCCGGCGTCCACGGGGCGGTCGCGGAGCAGCACCACGCGCGCGCGAAGGGCCGCCGGGTCGTCGACGCGGTCACGGAAGAAGTCGTCGGTGTCGTCGCCGCCGGCGGGGTTGCCCGCGAGGAGGGCGCCGTGGGCGGGCAGCGCCTCGGGCAGCTCGGCGGCGAGCGCGGCGTGCCCGGCCAGCTCGGCGAGGGTGGCGGCGAAGCGGCGGCCCGCGATGTTCGCGGTCGCGCCCTCGGTCCAGATCAGCGGGAGGGCGTCGGCCAGCTCGGTGGCGAGTGTCTTGGCGGGGTTGCTGTACGTCGCGATGGCGGGGCCGCAGCGTTCGGCGACGCGGTCGAGGCGGTCGGCGAGCTTGTGCAGGGCGTCGGCCGGGGCGGCGGTGAGGCCCGTGCGGTCCATGAGCACGAGGAGCGGGACGAGGAGCGCCCACAGGGTGCCGGGGGCGCCGGGGGCGGCTTCGTCCTCGACCCGGCGTGACTCGTACGAGACGGCTGCCCGCGCGGCCTCGTCGTGCGCGCCCTCGTAGGCGCCGTAGGGCGAGGTCGCCATGGGGACGGTGAGGCCGTGGCTGCCCTCCACGCTCTCGGCGATCGGGGTGCGGGCGGGGGCGACCGCGACGACCGTGCAGCCGCGGCGGTACGCCTGCTCGGCGAGGAGCGAGAGGCCCGGCTCGGAACCGTCGGGGGTGGCGATGAGCAGCAGGTCCACCGGTCCCACCCAGCCGGGCAGCGTCCAGCGCAGGGCGCCCGCGGCGGGGGCGACGCCGGTCGGGGCGAGGCGGATGACGGGGCAGCCGGCGCTGACGAGGCCGTCGAGGACGTTGGCCACGCAGACGGCGGCGGTGCCGGGGCCCGCGATCAGGATGGCGCGGGGGCGGCCGTCGGGCTTGAGTTCCGTGAGCCCGGCCTCGGTGGCGTGGCGGATGGCGGTGCGGACGCGGGCGCCTGACTCCGCGGCGCCGCGCAGCAGCCCGCGGCGGTCGGCGCGGGCCAGCGCCTCCGGGTCATCCAGCAGCGACTCGTCGAGCATGGGTCAGGCCTCCGATCGCCGTGCACGGCTTCCTGCACGGAGCGTTGTCGTGCGGGGCGCGTACGCCGGTACGTGGAGTGGCCGGCGCTCCCCCGCGCGGTGCGGTGCGTCACGAGGCACGTGCGCCGTTCCGTTCGAGCGGCGGCGGGCGCTCAGCGCTTCCTGGGCGACGCGCGTTCCGGGCGGGGCGCTTGTGCCGTACGCGAGATGGTTCCGTACGCGGATTCCCGTGCTGTTACGCGGGTTCCGTGCTGCTACGCGGGTTCCGTGCGTTACGCGGGGCGGCGGGCCTCGTCGACCAGGAGGACGGGGATGCCGTCGCGGATCGGGTAGGCGAGGCCGCACTCCTTGGCGTCCGCCGTGCAGACCAGCTCGGTCTCCGTCTCGTTGAGAGGGGCGTGGCAGGCCGGGCAGGCGAGGATCTCCAGGAGGCCGGCTTCGAGCGCCATGGGGTGGGTCCCTTCGAGCTGATGTGGTGGGTTCTCGCGGTCCTGCGGTACGGGTTGCGCGGGCAGGGCGCGGCCTGGTCAGCCTACCTCCGTGCGGGGCGGGCCGCGGGGGCGGACCGGCGCGCCCCCGCGGCCGTCGCCGCCCCTCACGGGGACGCGGACCCGAAGCCGTCCAGCCGGGCAACCGTCTAGCCGCGGATGATCGCCAGCGCCTCGTCGCGGACCTTCGTCATCGTGGCCTCGTCCCGTGCCTCGACGTTGAGCCGCAGCAGGGGCTCGGTGTTGGAGGCGCGGACGTTGAACCACCAGTCGGCGGCGGTCACCGTCAGGCCGTCCAGCTCGTCCAGGGTCACGCCGTCCTGCCCGTCGTACGCCGTCTTGATCGCGGCGAGGCGGGCGGTCTGGTCGTCGACCGTGGAGTTGATCTCCCCGGAGCCCGCGTACCGGTCGTACTGCTGGACCAGCGCGGAGAGCGTGCCGTCCTGGCCGCCGAGGGCCGCGAGGACGTGGAGGGCGGCGAGCATGCCCGTGTCCGCGTTCCAGAAGTCCTTGAAGTAGTAGTGCGCGGAGTGCTCGCCGCCGAAGATGGCACCGGTCCTGGCCATCTCCCCCTTGATGAAGGAGTGGCCCACGCGCGTGCGCACGGGCGTGCCGCCGTTCTCCTTGACGACCTCCGGGACGGACCAGGAGGTGATCAGGTTGTGGATGACCGTGCCCTTGCCGCCGTGGCGGGCCAGCTCGCGGGAGGCGACCAGGGCGGTGATGGCCGAGGGGGAGACCGGGGCGCCGTTCTCGTCGACCACGAAGCAGCGGTCCGCGTCGCCGTCGAAGGCGATGCCGATGTCGGCGCCCTCCGCGCGCACACGCTCCTGGAGGTCCACGATGTTCGCCGGGTCCAGCGGGTTCGCCTCGTGGTTGGGGAACGTGCCGTCCAGTTCGAAGTACATCGGGACGACGTCGAGCGGCAGGCCCTCGAAGACGGTGGGGACGGTGTGCCCGCCCATGCCGTTGCCCGCGTCGACCACGACCTTCAGGGGGCGGATGGCGGTCAGGTCGACGAGGCCGCGCAGGTGCGCCGCGTAGTCCGTCAACGTGTCGCGCCGCGTGAGAGTGCCCGCGCTCGCCGCGTCCTCGGGGGCGCCGGAGTCGAGCCAGCCCTCCACCAGGGCGCGGATCTCACCGAGGCCGGTGTCCTGGCCCACGGGGGCGGCACCCGCGCGGCACATCTTGATGCCGTTGTACTGCGCGGGGTTGTGCGAGGCGGTGAACATCGCGCCCGGCAGGTTCAGCGCGCCCGAGGCGTAGTACAGCTGGTCGGTGGAGCAGAGGCCGATCTCCGTGACGTCCACGCCGCGGGCCGCCGCGCCGCGCGCGAAGGCCCGCGAGAGGCCCGGCGACGAGGGGCGCATGTCGTGGCCGACCACGATCGCGTCCGCCGACGTGACCTGTGCGAAAGCCGCCCCGAACAGCTCGGCCATCGTCTCGTCCCACTGATCCGGGACCACCCCGCGGACGTCGTACGCCTTCACGATCTGGGACAGATCAGCAGTCACGGCCAACCCTCTCTGGAGACTCTCTGGAGATCCTGCGAACTCAACGGTCCCGGGAGCCGCCTGGCACCCCGGGAGTCACGTCAATCCTTCCCCACGTCGGTGACCCCACGTCGGGCATCCCAAACTACCCGCAACGACCGACAACGAACTGCGCCACTCACGGCAGCATCCAGCCGAGGACCACCGTGCTCTGGCCGACCACGATCAGGCACATGACCAGGAGCAGTCCGAGGCTCCACGGCAGCACCTTGCGCAGCAGATCGCCCTCCTTGCCGGCGAGTCCGACGGCGGCGCACGCGATCGTCAGGTTCTGCGGGGAGATCATCTTGCCGAGGACGCCGCCGGAGCTGTTGGCGGACGCCAGGAGCTCCGGTGAGAGCCCGGACTGCTCGGCCGCCGTCACCTGGAGCGCGCCGAAGAGGGCGTTGGCCGAGGTGTCGGAGCCCGTCACCGCCACGCCGAACCAGCCGAGCACCGGCGAGAGGAAGGCGAGGCCCGCGCCGGCGGCGGCCACGTAGTGCCCGATCGTGGCCGCCTGCCCGGAGAGGTTCATGACGTAGGCGAGGGCCAGCACGGACGTCACGGTGAGGATCGCGAAGCGCAACTCGTGGACGGTTGCCGCCCACTCGCGCACCGCCACGCGCGCGTGCACGCCGATGACGGCCGCCGTGGCCACGCCCGCGAGCAGCACGAGCGTCCCGCCGGTCGCCATCAGGGGCAGCGAGAAGACGTTGCCGCCGACCGGGTCCCCGGAGGGGTCGGCGACGTCCAGGAAGGGCCAGTCGAAGGTCCGCGTCGCCTTGCCGAGGAGATCCTTCACGGCCGGGATCTGGGCGAGCGAGAAGACCATGACGATGAGGGCGTACGGGGCGTAGGCGCGCAGCACCTCGGGGCGCGGGTCGTCGTGGTCGAGGTCCTCGCTGCGGGCGCCGGTGAGGACCGCCGCGCGGACGGGCTCGGCGGCAGGCCTGCGCGCGTGCGGCACGGCCACCAGGGCGCCCGCGCCGAGCAGGGCGGCCCCGATGTCGGCGAGCTGGGCGGAGACGTAGTTGGAGGCCGCGAACTGGGCGGCGGCGAACGCGAAGCCGCAGGCCAGCGCGGGCACCCAGGTCTCGCGGAGCCCGCGGCGCCCGTCCACGAGCCACACCAGGAGCAGCGGTACGACCAGGGCGAGCAGCGGGGTCTGGCGGCCGACGACGGTGGCGACGGTGTCCAGCGGCAGGCCCGTCACCTGGGCCAGCGTCACCACGGGGGTGCCCATGGCGCCGAAGGCCACGGGCGCGGTGTTCGCGACGAGGGCGACGACGGCGGCGCGCACCGGGTCGAAGCCGAGGGCGACGAGCATGACGGAACAGATCGCCACGGGCGCCCCGAAGCCGGCGAGCGCCTCCAGGAGCGCCCCGAAGCAGAAGGCCACCACGAGCGCCTGGATGCGGGGGTCGTCGGAGAGGCGGCCGAAGGAGCGGCGCAGGATGTCGAAGTGCCGGGTGCGGACCGTCATGCGGTACACCCACAGGGCGTTGACGACGATCCACAGGATGGGGAAGAGGCCGAAGAGGGCGCCCTGTGCGGCGCTGGAGGCGGTCTGGCCGAGCGGCATCCCGTACGCGAGCCAGGCGACGACGACGGCGACCGCGAGCCCGATGAGACCCGCGCGGTGGGCCTTCATGCGGACGGCGCCGAGCAGGACGAGGACGGTCAGGAGGGGCAGGGTCGCGACGAGGGCGGACAGGCCGAGCGAGTCGGCGACGGGCTCCAGTTGCTGGACGAACAAGTGACGCCTCCCGGGCTGTGGGTGGCGAAATCGTCGTTGCGGCGGTGAACGGGCGTCAACGCGTGGGACGGAGAAGATCCAGTGAAGGCGCCGTTCCGCGGGGCGGGCTGCGAGGCCGGCCACGAGTGCGGTGACCCGTCACGAGTCCTGAGACCGTGCGCGTGTCAGGCAGCCCGCGGTTCCGTCAGGAGTCCGGGGAGCGCAGCACCCTCAGGTGGCCCCGGCGGGCGACCTCCATGGGGTCCGCGGCGCGTGGGCCGCCGCCCTCGGCGGCCCGGTCCTGCGGGCGCGCGGCCTCGCGTACGGCGTTGGCGAGCGCTTCGAGGTCGTCGCCCGAGGGGCGCGTCGGGCCGGAGGCGTGGGCGAGCCGGACGACCTCCCAGCCGCGGGGCGCGGTCAGGCGCTCGGAGTGCTCGGCACACAGGTCGTAGCAGTGGGGTTCGGCGTAGGTGGCGAGGGGGCCGAGGACCGCGGTCGAGTCGGCGTAGACGTACGTCAGCGTCGCGACGGCGGGACGGCCGCAAGCGGTGCGCGAACAGCGACGTACAGGGCTCACAGCGTTGGACGGTACCGCACTCTTGAGCGGGCCGCGACGACTCTCGACGACGTCACCCCACCGTGTCGTGTCGTACTCCTGGGCCGGGAGTGACGCGGGGGCACCTCGTTGACCTGCGGGGACGCCAGTGACAGCAGGGGCGGGTGGTGTTGAATCCGGTCACCACTTGGCCTGAAACGAGTCATTTGGCACGGGCTGGACGGTCGCGGAGAGATACGGAATCGAGTCCAAGTCCGGCATGATCGGTCAGGAAGCGACATGCCGCGCTCCGTACGGAAAGGGCGATCTCGAGGACTACGCTGCGTCAGTGATGGACGACCCTGTACAGACCCCCTCCGGAGAACCGAGGCCCCGCCGTCGCGACCGCCACGGCAGGGGCATGCGCGGCCCCGTGGCACCGCCGCAGGTACCGCTCTCGGCGAGCCGCGCCGAGACCTTCGCGGACCTCGTGCAGGACTCCGTGGAGCGTCTTGAGCGGCGCTGGCCGCAGCTCGCGGAGATCGACTTCCTCGTACTGGAGGTACCACCCCTCGGCGGCCCCGGCGGCCCCGGAGGCCCCGGCGGCCCCGGCGGACCCGGCGGACCCGGCGGCCCGGACGGAGAGTGGCTCGACGAGGTCGTACCGCTGGGCGGCACCATCACGGCGGCCGACGGGCAGCCCGCCCGCGTGGTGATCTACCGCCGCCCGGTGGAGATCCGCACCAAGGGACGCGACGAGCGCGCGGCCCTGGTCCACGAGGTGGTCGTCGAACAGGTGGCCGACCTGCTCGGCCTCTCCCCCGAGTCGGTCGACCCGCGCTACGGGGACGAGGACTGAGTCGACCCGCGCCAGAGGGACGAGGACCGACGGCCGCGCCCCTCCCGGCTCACTTCTGAAGCACCGACAGGTCCCGCTCCGCCTCGGGCACCAGGACGGTCCCCCGGTCGTCCGGCAGCGTCTGGACGGTGAACATGGGGATGCCGTTCTCGGGCAGGGCCAGCATCCGCGAGCCGTGGACCGGGCCACCGGAGACCGTCTCGACCGTGAGGGCGTACGTGCCCTTCAGGCCCTGCGGCTTCGGCGGGTCGACCTCCAGGGTCGTGCCGCCCTTGACCGTGTACGTCTTCGTGGCCGGTGAGCCGCCCTCGGTGCCGGCCGAAGCGGTCACCTTCACCTTCGCCGTCTCCTCGGGGGCCACCAGGGAGAGCGTCGATCCCTTGGCGCGGTTGTCGGCGACCGTCGACCGCGCGGCGATCGGCGCGGTCGCCGGGATGAACGCCGTCTCCTGACGGCTGCCCTTGCCGCGGGTGACGCGCAGGGCGGCCACCACGGGCACCGCCTTGTCGGTCGGCGAGAGCAGCAGCGAACCGGCCTCTCCCTTGGTGAGGTCATCAAGGTCGACGGCGGCCGTCATGCCGCCCTTGACGTGCAGGGTCTCGTGTCCGGCCGGGGTGATGGTGCCGGTCGGCGAGGCGAGCTGGATCTTCAGGTCCGCGTCCTCGGAGCCGGGCGCGAAGGCCACGAGGCGCACCGAGGTGGCGTCCTTCGGGATGCCGGGCAGGACCGCGCCGCTCGCCGGGTCGGCCGCCGCGGGCAGCCAGTCGCCGCCGAGCTTCTCGTCGGAGGACTGCACGGCCGCCGCGATCCGGCCGCTGCGCGCGGTCACGTGCATCGTGAGGTTCGGATACGCCTTGTCGGCGAGCGTGGAGAGCAGCACTGGGATGCTGGAGTGCGGCTGGACCTGGATGTTCTCGCCCACCTCGGAGGTGACCGCGCCGTCCGGGCCGAACAGCTCGACGTCGACGACGGCCGCGGAGTCGTCCGGGTTCGTCAGGTGGATGTAATCGCTGCGGTCCTTGGCCGAGCTGGCGCCGGGGAACCAGAAGTCGGTGTCGGGTGCGGTGCAGTTGGTGCCCTGGGCGCCGCGACCGCTGCCCGCCGCGTACGTGGTGGTCTGCTGGACGGTCCAGCCGGGGGCGAGCGGGCCGTCGGCGGTGCCGATGAGCGCGGGCGACTCGGCGCCGGACTGCTCGCCGCCGACCGCCTCGCCCTGCTTCTTCTGGGTCAGGAAGGGCTTGGTGTCCTTGCCCTCGCTGTCCTGCTCGGGGGCGTCCGTGAGCTGCTTGTGGACCGGTACGAGCTCCGCCTTGCCCGTGCCCTCGGTGCCGCTCGACTTCGGGGTGTACGCGGTGTACGTCGTCTCGGCCAGGTCGGAGCCGCTGGGCACCGGGCAGAGCAGGCTGGTCCGCTCGACGGGCAGCCGCGTGGCGGCCTTCGCCTTGTCGTCGTCCGCGCCGCCGGTGCCGGTGCCGGTCGACGCGGCGTACCCGGTGACGGCGCCGAGGGCGACGACCACGGCGATGAGGGACTGGGTGGTGCGGTTCACTGCTGGCTCCCGTCGGGGCGCTCACTGTCGGTGCCGTGGGGCGGCTGCGGGGGCGGGGGCGGCATCGGAGGGGTCATCGGAGGGGGCATCGAAGGCCGCTGCTGCCCGTACGGGTCCTCGTGGGCACCGTCGTACTGCTGTCCGCCGCCGTACTGCTGGGCGCCGCCGTAGAGACCGTTCGACCCGCCGCCGTACGAGGCGTAGGGGTCGTACTGGCCGTTCTGGTCGTACTGGCCGTGCTGGCCGTGCTGGCCGTTCTGGCCGTTCTGGCCGTTCCGGTAGCCCTCTTGCCCGCCTTGGTAGGTCTCCGGCTCCGGCTGATAGGGCTCGGGCTGATAGGGCTCCGGCTGATAGGTCTCCGGCTGGTACGCGTCCGCCTGGTGGGCCTGCTGTTCGTACGCCCCGGGTGCGTACTGGCCGCCCTGGTAATGCTGTTGGGGCACCACGGCGGAGGGCTCCTGCGCGGGCGGAGGCGGTACGTCCTGGCCGGGCTCCTGCGCCGCCTGCTCGCTCTGGGCCCGCAGCCTGCGCGCCCTGCGGCCCTCGCCCTCGACCGCCTGGGCGGGGATCACGGGCTCCTCGGGCAGGTCGTCGTCGACGTCACGGCGGCGTCCCGGCAGGGCGAGCACGACGAGGACGACGGCGAACACGCCCTGCGCCCACAGCCAGGCGGTGTGGCTGATCGGCACGTCATAGGTGACGTCGAGCCGGCCGCCGGCGGTGGGCAGTTCGAAGCCCTGGGCCCAGCCGTCCAGGGTGGTCCGGGTGAGCGGGCGGCCGTCGAGGGTCGCCGTCCAGCCGGGGGCGGCCGAGTCGGCGAGCCGCAGCACGCGGCCCGGATCGCCCGAGGGGATCTTCGTGTGCAGTTCCACGGGCCCCGCGGCGACGGGCTCGGGGTCGCCCTCCTTCGGGACGATGGCGGCGCGGGAGACCTGCCGGTCCACGCGCCACAGGGCGCTGCCGTCCTCCTGGCTGAGCCGGGTCAGGCCGGGCGTCGCGTCCAGGGTGCGGCTCATCTGCCGGGGCGCGCCTTCGCGTACGAGGACATAGCGCACGGCGAAACCGCCGAGCTGGTCGGCCTGGTCGGCGCCGGAGCCCGCGACGAGGCGGGCGACGGTCCTGTCCAGCTTGTCGTCGGCACCGGCCGCCGCGGCCAGTTCGGCGTCGCCGAGCCGGGCGCCCGAACCGCGGGCCAGCGTGTACGACACCTCGGCGGCCGACTCGCTGTCGAGCACGAGGGTGCGGGCCTGGTCCTGGGTGCCGCTCTCCTCGGCGACGAACGCCGGCACCTGCACCGGGTCGCGCCGCTCCAGCGGACCGTCGGCGCCGCGGATCATCCATCCGGCGGCGACGAGCAGGGGTCCGGCCGCCGCGGCGAACGCGATGAGCGCGGCCACCGGCTGGCGCCAGCCGAAGCTCTGCTCGGCGACACGCGCGCGTGCCCCGTCGGCGCCGAGCGCGGCGGCGGCGAGGAGCGCGATGCCGTAGGCCAGGGTGGCGGGTCCGGCCCAGGCCGAGCTGTTCGACAGGGCGGCGAAGACCAGCGAGACCAGGGCGGCGCACCAGGCGGTGCGGACCGCGAGCTGCCGTTCGGTGCGGAGCAGGGCGCCGAGCGCGGCGAGGAGGATGCCGATGAGCAGCAGTCCGTCCACGGTGCCGGGGCCGCCGGGGCTGGCGCCGAGCAGGTCCCGCGCGGTCGCGGAGCCGGTGCCGAACTCCAGGCCGGTCTCCGCGAAGAAGCCGAAGGGCAGCAGCGAGAGCGACCAGGGCGCGAGGACGAGCAGCGGGGTGCCGAGCGCGGCGATGAAACGCAGTCCGTAGGCCGTGATGTCGCCGCGGCGCACCACGAGGAGCCCGAGGCCGAGCACCAGGGCGATCGGCCAGACGACCGGCGTGAAGGCCGTGGTGAGGGTCAGCAGCAGTGTGTACGCCCAGGTGGCGCGCCAGGTGCCGCGGGCGTCACCCGACTTCGCGAGGCCGCTCGCGGCGATGCCCGCACGCGCCATGAGCGGCAGCAGGACGGCGAGGACCGCGGTGCCGATCCGCCCGCCCGCGAGCGCGCCCGTGGCGGCGGGCAGGAGGGCGTAGGCGACGGAGGCCCAGGCGCGCAGCAGCCGCGAGGTGACGAGCGGTCGGGAGGCGAAGTACGCGGCGAAGCCCGCCAGCGGCACCGAGGCGACGAGCAGCACGGTGACGGCGAGCCCGGTGGAGCCGAGGAGGAGCGAGGAGAGGGCCGCGACGAGCGCGAGGTAGGGAGGCGCGGACTGGGTGCCGCCCGTGCCGACGGCGTGCCAGCCGTCCAGATAGCGCGCCCACAGCTCCGAGGAGTCGGCGGGCGCGGGCAGCAGGGCGCCGCCCGCGAGGGCGCCGCTGCCGAGCAGGGCGCGGCAGGCGATGAGCGAGACGAACAGCAGGACGACGAAGAGCATCGGTCCCGGTTTGCGGGCGATGCGCTTGAGGCGGGCGAACTGCTCGATCTCCAGGAAGTCGGCGTCGTCCCCGCCGGGTCCGGACTCGACGACGCCGTGCCGTCCCGCGCCCGCGGGCGCTTCGGCGTCCGAGCTGCCGAAGAGGCTTCCCGCGGTCTGTTCGACCGTGGCCCGCACGGTCGCGCCCGGCGGCGGGAACAGGGCCCGCATCTCGCCGGCGTCCAGCGCGGACCTGCCGCGCTGCTTGCGGGCGTTCAGGATCCGCCCGGGCCGCAGGAGCGTGGTCAACAGGCCCGTGATCTCGTCGAGGGCCTGTCCGGGGGCCTTGCCGACGAGGTACACGAACGTGCGCAGGAGCGTGCCGAGCACGATTCTGACGAGCACCCAGGGCAGCACGGCGGGGCGGGCGTTGGCGAGCAGGGTGTAGGCGGCGCCCGCCTTGTCCACGCGGTGCGGCGACGTCGCGGTGCGGCCGACGCAGTCGACGGTGCGGCGCTCGCGCGAGGAGGCCTCGGCATGCCGCACGACGGCGTCGGGGGCGACCAGGACGCGGTGGCCCGCGGCGTGCGCGCGCCAGCACAGGTCGACGTCGTCGCGCATCAGCGGCAGGCGGCGGTCGAAGCCGCCGAGCTGTTCGTACACGTCCCGGCGGATCAGCATGCCCGCGGTGGAGACGGAGAGGACGGGCCGGACGTGGTCGTGCTGGCCCTGGTCCTGCTCGCGCCGGTCGAGGCCGGTCCAGCGGCGGCCGCTGTTGGCGATGGAGACGCCGACCTCCAGGAGCTGCCTGCGGTCGTACCAGCCGCGGAGCTTGGGGCCGACGACGGCGACGTCCTTGCCGAGCTCGCGTTCGTTCTCCACGGCGCGCAGCAGTTCGGCGAGGGCCTCGGGCTCGGGCGCGCAGTCGTCGTGCAGCAGCCAGAGCCACTGCACCGGCTCGCCGTGCGGCAGTTCGGGCAGGTCGTAGGCGTCGTCGCGCCAGGATCTGGTGACCGGGTCCCAGCCGCTGGGCCGCTTCAGGTACGGCAGCTCCTCGGGGGTCAGCACCCGGGCGGCGCGGACGGCTTCCTCGACGGCGGTGCCGAAGCCGGAGCGCCGGGCGAGGTGCAGCACGTGGTCGGGGCCGAGGGCCTCGGTGACGAGGCGGGCGGAGTCGTCCGCGCTGCCGGTGTCGGCGGCCACGGCATGCTGGACGGGCCGCTCCTGGCCGAGCAGCCCGGCCAGGGCGTCGGGCAGCCAGCGCGCGCCGTCGTGGGTGACCAGGACGGCGGTCACGACGTGCCGCGGGAACTCAGGGGCGGCAGCGTCGTGGTGGGCTGCCGGATGGCTGTGCACGGACATCGAGGTACGGGCCCCGGTTCGATGGACTGCGGTAAACGCCTGCGCCCTGCGGGGGCGCCGGGGCGTCTCGGACGGGGCCCCACACTAACGGCTGACAACAGGACGGCCCGCCGCCTGTGGATAACCCCAGGGTGGCGGGCCGTTGGTCATGGATTGTTTGATGACAGATGTGTGCCGAATTCGTCGGTGGCACGTGCGTATGTGCGCTGACGCGTCTCAGACCGCGGCCTTCTTCAGCCGGCGGCGCTCGCGCTCCGAGAGACCGCCCCAGATACCGAAACGTTCGTCATTGGCGAGCGCGTATTCGAGGCACTCGGAGCGGACCTCACAAGCGAGGCAGACTTTCTTAGCCTCGCGCGTGGAGCCGCCCTTCTCGGGGAAGAAGGACTCGGGGTCGGTCTGGGCGCACAGCGCGCGCTCCTGCCAGCCGAGTTCCTCGTCCGCGTCCTCGACCAGCAGTTCCTGAACCAGCTCGGTCATCTGCGCCCCTCGTCTGTCTGTGCGTCCCCGTGGTGCTGCCGCTACCGATTTCGGCTGAACGACACGAGTGAAATTACAAGTGTGCCGATCCGGGCCAGTCAAGCCGAGATCTGCTATTGGGCCCCTTATTCACTCTGCGGAACCAAGGCTATGCGGAAAGTGTTCAAATCGGGATAAATCACTACGCCCGCCAGCGGCCCTCCGACACTCGCCCCATCCATCGGCAAAGACGTGGATGTTTGAGTGCCGGTTGCTGCGCCATGTGTCCGGAGAGCCGGGTGCACAAACCTTTCACCTGCCAGATGAACCGGATGAGGTGAAACATGTCTCACATAACGGACAGCAAGTTGACACCAGAGGTGTGAGCCGCTGTTCTGGTGGGCATGCTCGCGAACCTGGCTCTTTCGATGACCCGCACCAGCGGCTCCATCGACGCTGCCCACGCGCGCTGTTGCTGTTCCTGCTCCAGCTGTTGATCTCTTCCAGCTGTAGAGCCTTCTGCCGGCAGGGCTTTCGGGTCCGCTGCCCGTAGAGCCGCTTTCCCCGAGCTCGATCCCTTTCGGTCCATCCCTTTCCGTGATCCCGCGCTCCACCCCATCCTTCGCGACACCCCAGCACTCTTACGTTGAGGAACCACCGCACGATGAACAGCGACAGCGACCTCCAGATCGCCGGCGACCTCCTTGAGGTCCCCCACCTCCTTCAGCCCGCCCGCGAGCACCCCGAGACCGTGGCCGAGTTCGTCGGCCTGGCCCGCGCCATCGCCGCCGACCGCTCCCAGTGGGAGCACCTCGTCCAGTACGACGCCGTCACCCGCTGGTACCACCGCCTGCGCACCGGGCCCGGCTACGAGGTGTGGCTGCTCTCCTGGGTGCCGGGACAGGGCAGCGGCGCGCACGGCCACGGGCGCTCGTCCGGCGTGCTCACCGTCCTCGACGGGGAGCTGACCGAGCGCACGGCGCGGGGCGCGAAGGCGCTCGCGCCCGGCGCGCAGCGCGTCTTCGCGCCGGGGTACGTCCACGAGGTCGTCAACGACTCCCTCGAACCGGCCGTCAGCCTGCACGTCTACTCCCCCGGCCTGACCGAGATGCCGATGCACGCCGCGCGGTGCGCCGCCACAGCGGGCGGGACCGCCGACGGCATCACCGACGACATCACCGGGAATGTCGTGACCGCCTGACGGACTGTCGTACCCGCCTGACATGCTGGACGCATGCGCATTGTGGTTCTGGCCGGCGGCATCGGCGGCGCCCGTTTCCTCCGCGGCCTCAAGAAGGCCGCGCCCGACGCGGACATCACGGTCATCGGCAATACCGGTGACGACATCCACCTGTTCGGGCTGAAGGTCTGCCCCGACCTGGACACCGTGATGTACACGCTCGGCGGCGGCATCAACGAAGAGCAGGGCTGGGGGCGTACGGACGAGACGTTCAAGGTCAAGGAAGAACTCGCGGCGTACGGCGTCGGACCCGACTGGTTCGGGCTCGGCGACCGCGACTTCGCCACGCACATCGTCCGTACGCAGATGCTGGGCGCCGGATATCCGCTCAGCGCCGTCACGCAGGCGCTCTGCGAGCGGTGGCGGCCAGGGGTGCGGCTCATCCCGATGTCCGACGACCGCGTCGAGACCCACGTGGCCGTCACGGTCGACGGCGAGCAGAAGGCCGTGCACTTCCAGGAGTACTGGGTGCGTCTGCGCGCCTCCGTGGACGCGCATGCCGTGGTGCCCGTCGGCGCCGAGCAGGCGAAGCCCGCGCCAGGCGTCCTCGAGGCCATCGCCGAGGCCGACGTCGTGCTCTTCCCGCCGTCGAACCCCGTGGTGAGCGTCGGGACGATCCTCTCCGTGCCCGGCATCCGCGAGGCCATCGCGGATGCGGGCGTGCCGGTCGTCGGGCTCTCCCCCATCGTGGGCGACTCGCCCGTGCGGGGCATGGCCGACAAGGTGCTCGCCGCCGTCGGCGTGGAGACCAGCGCCGCCGCCGTCGCCGAGCACTACGGCAGCGGCCTCCTGGACGGCTGGCTCGTCGACACCGTCGACGAGAGGGCGGTGGAGCGGGTGGAGAGCGCCGGCATCCGGTGCCGCGCCATCCCGCTGATGATGACCGACCTCGACGCCGCCGCGGAGATGGCCCGCCAGGCCCTCGCCCTCGCCTCGGAGGTACGGGCGTGACGTCGCCGTCCTACCGCGTCTGGGCCGTGCCCGGACTGCCCGAGGTGCGGCAGGGCGACGACCTCGCCAAGATGATCGTCGCGGCCGAGCCGGGCCTCGCCGACGGGGACGTGCTCATCGTCACCTCCAAGATCGTCAGCAAGGCCGAGGGGCGGATCGTCGAGGCGGGCGACCGCGAGGCGGCCATCGACGCCGAGACGGTACGGGTCGTGGCGCGCCGCGGGTCCCTGCGGATCGTGGAGAACCGGCAGGGGCTCGTGATGGCGGCCGCCGGGGTCGACGCCTCGAACACGCCGTCGGGGACGGTGCTCCTGCTGCCTGCGGACCCCGACGCCTCGGCCCGTGCCGTGCGGGAAGGGGTGCGGGACGCGCTGGGCGTGGACGTCGGAGTCGTCGTCACCGACACCTTCGGGCGGCCCTGGCGCGCCGGGCTCACCGACGTCGCCATCGGGGCGGCCGGGGTGCGGGTCCTCGACGACCTGCGGGGCGGGACCGACGCGTACGGCAGTCCGCTGAGCGCGACCGTCGTCGCCACCGCCGACGAGCTGGCCGCCGCGGGCGACCTCGTCAAGGGCAAGGCCGCGGGGCTGCCCGTCGCGGTCGTACGGGGGCTGCCGCATGTCGTCGGCTCCACTGAGGCCGGGGCCGGGGCCGGGGCCGACGTGGGGGCGCGGGCGCTGGTGCGTGACGCGCGGGACGACATGTTCCGGCTCGGGACGTCCGAAGCCGTGCGGGAGGCGGTGACGCTCCGCAGGACCGTGCGGGAGTTCACGGACCAGGAGGTCGATCCGGAGGCCGTGCGCAGGGCCGTCGCCGCGGCGGTCACGGCGCCCGCGCCGCATCACACGACGCCGTGGCGGTTCGTGCTGCTGGAGTCCGCCTCTTCGCGGGTCGAGCTGCTCGACGCGATGCGGGACGCGTGGGTCGCGGACCTGCGGCGGGACGGGAAGTCCGAGGAGGCGATCGCTCGGCGGGTGCGGCGGGGGGACGTGCTGCGGAAGGCTCCCTATCTCGTGGTGCCCTGCATGGTCATGGACGGGGCCCATGCGTACGGGGACGCTCGGCGGGACGCTGCCGAGCGGGAGATGTTCGTCGTCTCGGCGGGGGCCGGCGTGCAGAACCTTCTCGTCGCGCTGGCCGGGGAGCGGCTTGGCTCCGCGTGGGTCTCTTCGACGATGTTCTGCCGGGATGTCGTGCGGGATGTACTGGGGCTGCCGGCCTCTTGGGAGCCGATGGGGGCGGTGGCCGTGGGGCATCCGGCGGCGACGCCTCCGGCACGGGAGGCGCGGGGCCTGGACGGCTTCATGGCCGTGCGGTAGCTGGCCTCTGGCCTTGGGCGGCTTCTGGCCGCGGGCCGTCGTTCGTTTTTTGCGCAGTTCCCCGCGCCCCTGACGGCCCCGCGCCCCTGACGGTGCGCAGTTCTCCGCGCCCCTGCGGGGGCTGGGCCGCCGCCGGGGTCTCCGTGTGGCCTGGGGCGTCAGAGTAGGGCGATGTTTGTTCTTGGCATCTTTGGTTTTCTTCGGGGTGGGGTGTGGCCCGTGAGGAGGATCAGGCGGGCCGCCCTGTGGCGTTGGCCCTCGTAGGGGGTCAGGAGGCGCAGCATCTCTTCGTCGTCCGCCTCCCGGTCGTTCGCCAGGGCGTGGCCGATGATGCCCGGGAGGTGGAGGTCACCCACCGTTACCGCGTCGGGGGCTCCGTTGGTGCGCTGCACCGTTTCCGAGGACGTCCAGGGGCCGATGCCCGGGATCAGCTCCAGGCGGGCCCGGGCCTGCGGCGGTTCCATCTCCGCCGCCTCCTCAAGGCGCCGCGCCACCCGTACCGCACGCAGGATCGTCGACGCCCGCTTGTCGTCCACGCCCGCCCTGTGCCACTCCCAGGAAGGGATCAGCGCCCAGGTGCGGGGGGCCGGCATCACGTACAGGTCCGCATGGGGCCCAGGGGCCCGCTCTCCGTGGCCGCGGACCAGGAGGCGCCAGGCCCGGTAGGCCTCCTCCACGGTGATCTTCTGTTCCAGGACGGAGGGGATCAGGGATTCCAGGACCAGGCCCGAGCGCACCAGGCGCAGGCCGGGGCGGCGGCGTGCCGAGGCCGCGACCAGGCGGTGGCGGGGTTCGAAGGCCGCGGGGTCGTCCGCCTCGCCGAGGAGGGTGGGGAGGTGGGCCAGGAGCCAGTCCGCTCCCTCGCCCCAGGCCTCGGCCTCCACCGTGCCGGAGTGCATCGCCACCCGTAGCGTCCCCGGGCCCTCGGGCGTGCGGCTCGCGCGCCACACCGAGCCGTCGGGGGCCGTGCGGAAGGTCGGGTCTCCCGGGCCCCGCCGCAGGGGGCCCAGAGTCAGGCCGAGGTCCAGCGGGAACGGCGGCCGCCACGTGCGGCTCCGGGGCGCGGAGGCCTGGCGCGGCACTCCCCCGGCGGCAGCCGTCTCGCCACCGCGCACCGAGGTGCGAGTGGGGCGCGGGGCGAAACGGGACGACATTGGTACGAGGGTAACGGGGCGACGGCCGCAGCGCGGGCCGGTTCGCCGTGCCGCGCCGTGCAGCGCCTCGCCTCGCCTCGCCCAGAGGTTGTTACTGGTCCGAGGAGAAGCGGACCGCCCCCTGCGGCAGCCTGGCGTCGCACCAGATGCGTACGCCCTCGCGGAGTTCGTTGTCGGCGCCGACGCTCGCCGCGTCACCGATGACCGCTCCCGCGAGCACCGAACGGGCGCCGATCCGCGCGCCCGCGCCGATCAGGGAGTCGGTGATCACCGCTCCCGGTTCGACGACCGCGCCGGCCAGGACCGCGCTGCCCGCGATCCGCGCGCCCTCGCCGATCCGGGCGCCCGCGCCGATCACCGTGCCGCCGGTCAGCTTGGCGTCGGGGGCGACCGAGGCGCCGGGCAGGACCAGGTGCTCGCCGCAGCGGCCGGGGACCGCCGGGGACGGGGCACGGCCGAGGACGAGGTCGGCGGAGCCGCGTACGAACGCCTGGGGCGTGCCCAGGTCGAGCCAGTACGTCGAGTCGACCATGCCCTGGAGATGGGCGCCGGAGGAGAGCAGGTCGGGGAAGGTCTCGCGTTCGACCGAGACGGGGCGGCCCGCGGGGATCGTGTCGATGACCGAGCGGCGGAAGACGTACGCGCCGGCGTTGATCTGGTCGGTGACGATCTCCTCCGGGGTCTGCGGCTTCTCCAGGAAGGCCGTGACCCTGCCGGTCGGATCGGTGGGGACCAGGCCGTACGCCCTGGGGTCCTCGACCCGGGTCAGGTGGAGGGAGACGTCCGCGCCGGACGTCTCGTGGGTGTCGACGAGGGCGCGGATGTCCAGGCCCGTGAGGATGTCGCCGTTGAAGATCAGGACCGGTTCGTCGGGGGCCGAGCGCAGCCGCGACGCCACGTTGCGGATGGCGCCGCCCGTGCCGAGCGGTTCGGTCTCCGTGACGTACTCGATGTGGAGGCCGAGCTCCGAGCCGTCGCCGAAGTACGGCTCGAAGACCTCGGCGAGGTAGGAGGTGGCGAGGACGATGTGTTCCACGCCCGCCGCGCGGGCCCGCGCGAGCTGGTGGGTGAGGAACGGGACGCCCGCCGCCGGAACCATCGGCTTGGGGGTGTGGACCGTGAGGGGTCGCAGCCGGGTTCCCTTGCCGCCGACCAGGAGGATCGCTTCTGTCACCTGTCGTCTCTGCTTCCTGCTGGGGCCGGCCGAACTTGAGTTTCGGCCGGCCAGTGTATGCAGACGGCTGTGCAGATCGTGCAGATAGTGCGATTGGTGCCGTGCGGATGGTGCGATGGGTGCCGTGCGGCCGGCCTCAGCGGCCCTGGAGGCGGGCCGAGATGGACCGGGTCGTGCCGAGCTTCTTGTACAGGCGGGCGCCCGGACATGCCGTGGCAAACCCGTCCCGGTGCCCGGAGATCACCCGGAGCCGGACGTTCGCGCCCTTCTTGTACAGATTGCCACCGCCGGACTTCAGGGTGGTAGTGCCATTCGGATTGCGCCCGTGCAGTCCGAGCTTCCAGGCCGCCAGCCGGGAGACCGCGCTCACGGCCGCCTTCGGCGGATTGACGGTGCTGTACGAGCCGATGACGGCGAACCCGGTGGTGTTGGTGTTGAAACCGAGAGTGTGGGCCCCGAGGACCGGCTTGGCCACACCTCCGGCACGGCCTTCGTAGATGTTTCCGCACTTGTCGACCGCGAAGTTGTAGCCGAGGTCGCGCCAGCCGCTGCTCTTGACGTGGTAGCGGTAGATGCTGCGGAGCACGGACGGCGCCTGTGCGCAGGTGTAGTTGTTGCCCGAAGCGGTGTGGTGCAGGAAGGCGGCCTTCACCGTCTTGGTGTACCCGAAGTTCTTCTCGCGCAGCTTCTCGTCCGCGCCCCAGCCCTTGCGGGTGATGATGCGCGGGCGCGGGCCGATGTAGGGCTTGGCCTTGTCCACGTCGGGCTTGTCGGCCGGGGGCTTGTCCGCCGCGGGCTTGCCTGCCTCGGGCTTGCCCGCCTGCTTGCCCGCCGCGGCGAGCAGGGCCGCCACGGTCTGCTGCTTCGTCAGTTCCGGGATCACGGAGGCGCCGAGTTGGGCGAGCCCGGCGTTCACGGCCGACGTCGCGGCGGCCTCGGCGGTCAGGCCGGCGGTGAGCTTCGGCACGTCGGGCAGGACGCCCAGCGACAAGGCGCCTTGAACGGTGTTGCCCGGGGCCGTGGTGCTCGGGGTCGTGGTGCCCGCGGGCGGGGTCTCGTCCCCTGGGTCGACCAGTTCGAGACGCAGACCGCGGGGCAGGGCGGGAGTCGCGGCGCGGTGCGCGCCGGTGGCGGGCTCCGGGCGGACGCGGATCTCCACGCCGTCGGAGTCACCGACCCACAGGGGCGCCGTCGAACCACGCACCCGGCTCATGGCGCGCTCGGTGGTCTCCGGGTCGGCCGCGTGTTCGTGGTTGTGCGTCTCGACGTCCTGCCAGCCCGACCAGGCGGAGCCGCCGACCGGCCGGGTGCGGACCTGGACGGTCCCGTGCAGTTCGTCTTCCGGGTCGTCCCAGACGACACCGACCAGGGAGTACGGGTGTACGTCACGCCGGGACAGGCCTTGTTCGCCCACCTCCGTGGGGCCGAGGGAGCGCTCGGAGCGGAGCGGGCCGAGCGGAAGCGACTGGGTGCTGCCGGGAACCGCCCCGGCGGCGGTCCCGGCGGGCGGCGGAACGCCGGGCGTCGAGACGCCGGGCGTCGAGGCCCGGGCGCCGGACGTCGGCAGGGTGAGGGGCAGGACCAGGGCGGCCGCGCACGTGACGCCGATCGAGGAAGCAAGGAATCCACGCATACAAGTGATGTTCCTCAATAGGGGACATATATGTCCATTGGGGACTTGACGGACCATCGGCCAGAAGGGGAGTTCCGGTGTTCCCCGCTCCCCCGCCAGGCCGCTGGGCGCCGAGGTGTCCGCGTACTCTTGCGCCCGTGAACGCCAACGACCGCACCCCTGCCGACCTGCTGCGATCCGCGCTCGCCGCGGATCCGGGCCGCCCTCTGGTCACCTTCTACGACGACGCCACGGGCGAGCGCGTGGAATTGTCCGTGGCCACCTTCGCCAATTGGGTGGCCAAGACCGCCAATCTGCTCCAGGGAGACCTCGGCGCCGAGCCCGGCGACCGGGTCGCGCTGCTGCTGCCCGCGCACTGGCAGACGGCCGTCTGGCTGCTCGCCTGTTCGTCGGTGGGAGTGGTCGCGGACGTGGGCGGCGCCCCTGCCGCGGCGGACCTCGTCGTCAGCGGGCCCGAGACGCTGGACGTCGCGCGCGCCTGCTCGGGGGAGCGTGTCGCGCTCGCGCTGCGGCCGCTCGGCGGGCGGTTCCCGCAGCCGCCCGAGGGCTTCGCCGACTACGCGGTCGAGGTGCCGGGGCAGGGGGACCAGTTCGTGCCCTTCGCCCCCGTCGACCCGGCGGGGCCCGCCCTCGCGGTCGCCGGGGAGGAGCTGACCGGTGCCGAGATCGTGGAGCGGGCGCGCGCCGACGCGTCGGGGCAGGGGCTCGGCCCCGGCTCACGCGTACTGTCCGGCCTGCCGTACACCGATTGGCGGGGCCTGAGCGCCGGGCTCTACGCGGCGCTCGCGGCGGGCGGCTCCGTGGTGCTCTGCCGCAACCTCGACCAGCTCTCCGGGGACGGCCTCGCGAAGCGCGTCGAGACCGAACGCGTCACGTCCACCGCGGGCTGACCCCACCCCCTTTGTCCCCCGTCCGGCCCACGCCGCCCCCGGGCCCGCAGGCCCCCGGCGGCGCGTCGGGCCATGGTCGTAGATACGCACCAGGTCGTAGCCACGCAGCCATGAGGGGTGGACGCACACGTGACCGACACCGCAGGGTCGCCCGGCGGGCCGGACGGGACACCGGAGCAGCGGGGGACGCAGGGACCCGGCACGGGCGCGACCCCCACCGGGGTGGGCCTGGGGCGGCGCAGGCGCCGCTGGCTGCACTCGGCGGCGCTCGGCGTGTCCGTCCTGGTGGTCGCCGCGGCCGGCGTCGGGTGGGCGGCGTACAAGAAGCTCGACGGCAACATCACCAGGGACACCGACGCCGCCGCCGAGCTCGAACGGTACGAGAAGGAGCGCCCGACGGCCCTGGTCAACGGCGCGCAGAACATCCTGATGATCGGCTCCGACACGCGCGCGGGTGACAACCGCAAGTACGGCAGGGACCCCGGCACCCAGCGCTCGGACACCACGATCCTGCTGCACCTGGCCGCCGACCGGCAGAGCGCGACCGCCGTGTCGATCCCGCGGGACCTGATGGTGGACATCCCCGGCTGCCTCACGTCGGACGGCTCGCGGACGCGGCCCCGGTTCGCCCAGTTCAACTTCGCGTACGAGTTCGGCGGGACGGCCTGCACCATCCGTACCGTCGAGAAGCTGACCAGGATCCGCGTCGACCACCACATGGTCGTCGACTTCGCGGGGTTCAAGGACATGGTCGACGCCGTGGACGGCGTCGAGGTCTGTCTCACGGCGCCGATCACCGACCCCGATGCCCAGGTGAATCTCGCCCCCGGCCTGCGGACCCTCGACGGCGAACAGGCGCTCGGCTACGTACGGGCCCGCAAGAGCGTCGGCAACGGCAGCGACACCGACCGGATGGACCGTCAGCAGGAGTTCCTCGGGGCGCTCGTCAACAAGGTCCAGAGCAATGACGTCCTGCTGAATCCGGGGAAGCTCTATCCCGTTCTCGACGCGGCCACTTCTTCGCTGACGACCGATCCGGCGCTGGCCAACCTGCGAGGTTTGTACGAACTCGTGCGCGGCATGCGCAATATCCCCACTGAACGAGTGCAGTTTCTGACCGTTCCCAGGAAGTCGTACCTCTACGACGCGAACCGCGACGAGCTGGTCGAGCCCGCCGCGGAGAAACTCTTCACCCGGCTCCGCACCGACGGCCCCGTGGAGGTGGTCCCGAGCCAGGAACCGCCCCCGAACCAGGGCGTCACCGACAGGAAGCCCGACGACCCCCCTCATACGCCGTCACCCGCGCCGACATTCCGGGGCAATACGGCCGCCGAGTCCCCCTGCGAGTAAAACGATTCTCAAGGCAACGCCCCTCCGTACAAAGAAATAGGGCGGATTGCCCAGTTGTAGGGGAGTGGAATGTGTCACCGGCGTCGTCCGGCGCTGAACTGGGCGGATAGTGTGAGCGATCCGGTGCGCCGGGCCTGTGGGCCGCGCACCGCTGAAATGAATGACCGGGCGCCTTCTTGAGGGGGGAAAGGCGCCGCGTGGCCCCGACGGAGGACGCAGACAACCGTGGACGCGCAAGGCGGTGGGCGGGCGGAGAACATCGATCCCGCAGACCAGTGGGTGCTCAACCCGGAAACCGGTGATTACGAATTGCGACTGAGCCCTTCCGCTGGGCAGTCGTCGGTTCCCGCACCCCGTAGATCGACGCCCCGCCGGGGAGGCCGCGGCCGTTCCGTGCCGGACGGCGACAGCCCGCGTCGGCGCGAGCGCGAGGAGCGCCCCGAGGTGCCCGGGCAGCGCAGGCGCCGGATCAAGGAGCCGGAGACCGCGGGCGGCAGACGCAAGCAGAAGCCGAAGAAGTCCAAGGGCAAGAAGCTCCTGGTGTGGACCGGCGGCTCGTTGGCGTTTCTGCTGGTCACTGGGTGTGTGGGCGGGTACCTCTACTACCAGCACCTCAACGACAACATCAACGCGGTCGACGCCGACGGCGCGAGCACCGGCGGCTTCAGCAAGGACCGGGCCATCAACGTCCTGGTGATCGGCACCGACAAGCGCAGCGGTGACGGCAACAAGGGCTACGGCGACGAGGGCAGCCTCGGGCACGCCGACACGACGATTCTGCTGCACGTCTCCAAGGACCGTACGAACGGCACCGCGTTGAGCATCCCGCGCGACATGATCACCGACATTCCGGACTGCCCGACGACGCAGGAGGACGGCAGCACGAAGACCATCCCCGGCTCGAAGAACGTCCGGTTCAACCAGAGCCTCGGCCAGAACGAGCGCACGCCGAGCTGCACCATGCGTACGGTCACCAAGATCACGGGGATCAAACCCGACCACTTCATGGTGGCCGACTTCAACGCGGTCAAGACGCTCTCCAGCGCGGTCGGCGGCGTGGACGTCTGTCTCGCCAAGGACATCGACGACCCCGACTCGCACCTCAAGCTGCCCGCGGGCAAGCACACCCTGGACGGCGAGGAGGCGCTCGCGTTCGTCCGCACCCGCCACTCGGTGGGCACCGGCGGCGACTTGAGCCGGATCGAGCTCCAACAGCAGTTCCTCAGCTCGCTGATGCGCAAGCTGAAGTCGAACGACACGCTGACCAACCCGAAGAAGATGTTCTCCCTCGCCGAGGCCGGCACCAAGGCCCTCACCGTCGACTCCACGATCGGCGACATCATGAAGCTCCGTGACCTCGGCATGGAGCTCGGCAAGCTCGACGTGAAGAACCTGAGCTTCGCCACGACGCCGGTCGTCGACAACCCGGCCGAGAAGGTGCACACCACGGTCGTGCTCAACCCCGGCAAGGCGAACCCGCTGTTCGCGATGTTGCGCGCCGACCAGTCGCTGACCGCGGTGAAGAAGAAGGAGAAGAAGGAGAAGGCCGAGGTGGCCGCCCGCCTCAAGGGCCCCAAGGCCGACCCCTCCGAGGTCCGGGTGGACGTCTACAACGGCAGCGGCCAGACCGGCGCCGCTCAGACAACTCTCACGTGGCTACAGAACAATGAGGGCGTGCTGAAGTCCACGCAACTGGGGAACGCGCCCGAGGTGATCAAGAAGACGATGCTTGAGTACGGCCCTGACGAGGCGGACCAGGCCCGTCGGCTCGCCGACCTCATGGGTCTGCCCGGCTCCGCCATGAAGCCGGGCAAGGGCGAGAAGAACGCCCAGGGACTTCCTGCCGTGAAGCTGACGCTCGGCGGCGATTTCAAGGGCGCGGGGAAGCCCATCGTCCCGCCGACGAAGGCGCCGGCGGGCATTCAGAAGGTTGAAGCAGACAAGACTGTCTGTGCCAAGTGACCTGAAGCGGTCGTTCTGCGTCTAACAATGAGCCAAGGCGTCGCGGGCCGGGCGCAGTTCGGGAACTGGGGCGGGGAGGGGCTGGGGATGAGGCAGAGCAGCGTGCGTAAGGAGGGGGCAAGGAAACGTGCCCCGCACGCGAGTGATCATGGCTGGGGCAAGGGCCCACGTGAGGGCGACGCGCCTCCCGGCGGTTCTCAGGACGGGCCCGGCGCCACCGCGAGGAAGAGCGACGGCGCGCCACCGGCCGGTGCGGGCCGACGGCGCCACGGTGCGGGCGGCGGCGCCCGGCCGCCGAAGCCCAAGCGCCGCGTGCTGCGCTGGTCGGCGACGATCCTGTCGGTGCTGATACTGGGCACGGCAGGCGCCGGGTTCCTCTACTACCAGTACCTCAACGGCAACATAGATACGGACGACCTGAACCTCGGCGAGCACCGGGCCCCCGAGCCCACGCCCAACGCCGCCGGTCAGACGCCGCTGAACATCCTGCTCATCGGGTCGGACGCACGGGACTCCAAGGCGAACCAGAAGCTCGGCGGCGCCAAGGACACCTTCGGCTCGCCGCCGCTCGCGGACGTGCAGATGCTGCTGCACCTCTCGGCCGACCGCAGCAACATGTCCGTGGTCAGCATGCCGCGTGACACCCTGCTCCAGATCCCCAAGTGCACGGACCCCGACGACGGCAAGGTCTACCCGGAGACCGGGCCGCGGTACATGACGAACGAGTCCCTGGGCCGCGGCGGTCCCGGCTGCACGGTCGCCACCTGGGAGAAGCTCACCAACATCCACATCAACCACTTCATGATGGTCGACTTCGCGGGTGTGGTCTCCATGGCGGACGCCATCGGAGGCGTGCCGGTCTGCGTGGACAAGAACATCCACTCGCGCACCAGCGGCGGCAAGGGCTCGGGCCTGAAGCTGAAGAAGGGCACCACGGAGATCAAGGGCGAGCAGGCCCTGCAGTGGCTGCGCACCCGCTACGGCTTCGAGGGCGGCACCGACATCAGCCGGGCCAAGGCCCAGCACATGTACATGAACGCGCTGGTCCGCAAGCTCCGCGAGAACACCGGCCTGACCAGCCCCAACAAGCTCCGCAAGCTCGCCGACAAGGCGACGAGGGCGCTCAAGGTGGACGACGGTCTGGGCGACATCAAGGAGCTGTACGACCTCGGCAACGAGCTCAAGAAGGTCTCGCCGGGCCGTACGACGATGACCACCATGCCGTTCGAGTACGTCGGCGCGCGCGTCATCCCCAAGCCCGGCGACGCCGAGCAGCTGTTCCGTCTCGTACGCGACGACATCCCGCTGGACGGCAAGGGCAAGAAGAAGAAGGTTGAGGAAAAGCCGTCGGACGACCCGGCGGCCGCGGACGACAAGATCGCGGTGCAGGTGCAGAACGGCACGGGCACCACGGCCGAGCCCGCGGTCAGCGGCCGGGCGAGCACGGTGGCGCAGCTCCTCGCGGGCAAGGGCTTCACCAAGGCGACGCCGGACACCACGTCGGCCCTGACCGAGGCGAAGACCGTCGTCCGCTACCCCAGTGTCGACCTGGAGGGCGACGCCCAGCGGGTCGCCAAGTCCCTGGGGCTCCCCCTCAGTTCGGCGAAGAAGTCCACGGACGTCTCCGGGGTCACGCTGGTCGTCGGCGCCGACTGGCGCGAGGGTGACACGCCGCCCAAGGCGAAGAAGAAGGACGACTCCACGCCGGAGTCGGCGGACGCGCTCAGCGGCTCCGACAAGAAGGCGTGCATGAAGGTGGACCCGAACTACAGCTGGTGACACCGACGGCCGCGGCCCGGCTCCTCCCCTGCGGGTGGAACCGGGCCGCGGCCGCGTGCGGTGAGGGCGCCCACCAGAGGCGCTCAGGCCCCCTGCGTCTCCTGCGTCTCTTGGGTCTGCTGCGTCTCCCCCAGGACCGCGGGGCGGCGCGAGGCGATGACCTTCTTGGCCAGCGCGCGCGGGCTGGTGAGGAAGCCCCAGCCCCACGACATGTGCATTGTCGCGAGCGCCACCGGGATCTTCAGGCGCGCCTTCAGCGGCAACCCCTTGCCCGCGGGGACGGAGCCCGCCACGATCGCCGCGAGGTAGCCGCCGGGGATCACGAAGCCCCACGGCGTCAGGGCCGCGCCGACCACGATGCCCGCCGCTATCGCGCAGACCGCGGTCGGCGGCGCGAGGTAGCGGAGGTTGATGGAGCCCTCGTGGTAGCGCGCGACGACGTGGCGCCAGCGGCCGTAGTCCTTGTACTGCTTGGCGAGGGCCCTCACGCTCGGCCGCGGGCGGTAGGAGACCTTCAGCTCGGGCGAGAACCAGATGAGGCCGCCGGCCTCGCGGATGCGGAAGTTCAGCTCCCAGTCCTGGGCGCGGATGAACTCCACGTTGTAGCCGCCCTGCTGCTCCAGGGCCTCGCGGCGGAAGACGCCGAGGTAGACCGTGTCGGCCTGCTGTGCCTCGCCGCCGGTGTGGAAGGCGGCGTTGCCCACACCGATCTTCGACGTCATGGCCGCGGCGACCGCGTGCTCCCAGTCGTTCTGTCCCTCGGCGTGCATGATGCCGCCGACGTTCATCGCGCCGGTCTCCTCAAGGAGGCGGACCGCGGTCGTGATGTACCCCGGCGAGAGCGCGGCGTGGCCGTCCACGCGCACCACGACCGGGTACCGGGACGCCTTGATGGCGGCGTTCAGCGCCGCGGGGGTGCGCCCCGTCGGGTTCGGCACCGTGTGCACCCGGGGGTCCTCGCTGACCAGCTCGGCGGCGATCTCGTCCGTGCGGTCGGTGGAGGGGCCGAGCGCGACGACGACCTCCATCTCGCCCGCGTACTCCTGACGCAGGATCGCGTGGACTGCCTCACGCAGGTGCCGCTCCTCGTTGAGGACGGGCATGATCACGGATACGGCTGGAGGCTGCGCCTCGGACTTCGCGTTCATCACGCGTCACGTTACCGCGAATGGGGGACACGGGCGCGCGCCGTCCGGGTCGCTACCGCGGGCCGCATTTCGTATGGCATTACGTTTCTCGGGTCCCCCGGCCGTCGACCACTCCCGGCCCAGGTCCGTTATCCGCGGAGGTGTCCCCCACGTGCCCGCACCGCCCCGCCGCCCCGCCTTCCCACCGCGCCGCCCCCGGCCGCCGCAGCAGGAGCACGGGCCCGCCCCGCGGAAGCACGTGGGGCGGCGGAAGCGGCCGCGGTGGGGGATGCGGACGGCGGTCGCGAGCTCCGTCCTCGTGCTCGCCGCGGCCGGGATCGGGCACTCCGTGGTGACGACGCTGGACACCGGGATCAAGCGGATCGACGCCTTCAAGGACATGAAGAACCGGCCGCCGGCGGGCAACGGCATGAACGTCCTGCTGGTCGGCACCGACGGCCGCGACAAGCTCACGTCCCGGGAGAAGACGAAGTACCGCCTCGGGGGCGCGCCCTGCCACTGCACGGACACGGTCATGATCGTGCACATCTCGGAGAACAGGGACCGCGCGAGCGTCGTCAGCCTGCCCAGGGACTCGTACGCCGATCTGCCCGCGCACACCGACCGGAACACCGGCAAGCGGCACGACCCGCACCCCAACAAGCTCAACGCGGCGTTCGCGGAGGGCGGGCCGAATCTGACGGTGCGGACCGTGGAGAGCATGACGAAGGTGAAGATCGACCACTATCTGGAGGTCGACTTCCTCAGCTTCATGAAGACGGTGGACGTGCTCGGCGGGGTGGACATCTGCACGGCCAAGCCGCTCAACGACTCCCACACCGGCCTCGACCTGCCGGTCGGCACGCACGCGCTGAACGGCGGCCAGGCCTTGCAGTACGTGCGTTCGCGGTACGTCGACGGGGCCTCCGACCTCGGCCGGATGCAGCGCCAGCAGAAGTTCCTCGCGGCGCTCATCGCGAAGGCGACCAGCAGCGGCGTACTGCTGAATCCGGTCAAGTTCCGCGACGTCACGCGGACCCTGCTGGGCTCGGTCCGTGCGGACAAGGGCTTCGGTACGGGCGAGATGCTGGACCTCGGGCGGGCGATGCGGGGCTTCTCGCCGTCGTCGTCGGAGTTCACGACCGTGCCGCTCGCCACGGAGGAGGTGGAGCTGCCGGGCATCGGCTCGACCCTGAAGTGGCACCCGGCGAAGGCCGCGAAGCTGTTCGACGCGCTGCGCGAGGACCGGCCGCTGGCCGCGCACGACGGGCGCAGGGCGACGCTGGTCAGCGTCTCGCCGCAGCAGATCCAGGTGCAGGTGGAGAACGGGGCGGCGACGCCCGGACTGGGCAAGCGGGTCGACTCGGCGCTGCGGTCCACCGGGTTCCTCACCACGGGGACGCCGACCGACGTGCCGAACGCCGCTGAGGCCCCGGCCCCGCGGACCGTCGTCGCCTTCGACCCCCGCTGGGACCGCTCGGCCAAGACCCTCGCGACGGCCCTGCCGGGGTGCGAGCTGCGGAAGGTCGAGGGCCAGGGCCCGGTCCTGAAGGTGATCGCGGGGCGGGACTACAAGGGAGTGCGTCCGGTACGGGCGGAGGACACGCTTCAGGGCGAGTTCGGCGTGGTCACCGGGGACCAGGTCGCCTGCCCCTGATCAGACTCTCAGAGCCTGTGTCATAACCCCGGTCGGATCAGCGCGCGGCGTCATGGGGGTCCCCCCTGCTCAAGCGAAGTCGAGAGCTTGGGGGAGCGTGCGATCGCAAGGCGCCGGAGCGTCCTCGATGGGGGTCCCCCCAGGCCCTTCAGGCCTGGGGGAGGAGCTACTAGGGCGTTTCGGCAACGCCGATGGGGGTCCCCCCGCGCCGTTCAGGCGTGGGGGAGTGCGTGCCAGGCGTCGCGCGCCCGGCCGGGGTTATGACACAGGCTCTCAGTCGTCGAAGCCCTCGGCGGCCCGTGCCTCGCGGAGCTCCTTGATCGCCCGGCGGCGCGCGAGGCGGTGCGTCCGGCGGATCTGGGCCTCCTGGTAGCGGCGGCGGTCGCGGTCGGTCTCCGCGATGACCGGAGGGACCGTACGGGGCTTGCCGTCCGCGTCGACGGCGGCGAAGACGAGGTAGGCGGAGCCGACCTGCTGAGCGGGCGTCGACTCGTTCCAGCGCTCGGCGAGGACCCGGACGCCGACCTCCATGGAGCTGCGTCCGGTCCAGTTGACCTGGGCCTTCACATGGACCAGGTCACCGACGCGGACCGGTTCGAGGAAGGCCATCTCGTCCATGGACGCGGTGACCGCGGGGCCGCCCGAGTGCCGTCCCGCGACGGCTCCGGCCGCGTCGTCCACCAGCTTCATGATCACGCCGCCGTGCACCGTCCCGAGGAGGTTGGTGTCGCCGTGGGTCATGATGTGGCTGAGCGTGGTGCGGGACGCCGAGGTCGGCTTGCCGGGAACCGCCCCGGGGTCCTGGGGGTTTTCCCCCGAAATGGACGCTGCCGGACCGGTGGCCTGATCTGTCATGCCCTCCACCCTATGCCGGACCTGTCTCGGCCCTTGCCCGGGCCTCTGTGCATCAGCTCTGCAACAGCCCTGGCCCGAAATCCCGACCGGCCTGTAAGTGGCGCGGCCCGGCACTGCACACTGGGCCACATGAGCGATTGGCCAGACGATCAGGCGGGCGGCCGCGGGTACGGCCGCGGCAGCGGCAATCCCCGGCCCGACAGCGCCCGCGTGATGCGGCACGTCCAGCGCGGCGGGCCCTCGCAGCCCGCGGGCCCGCCGCCCGGCGGCGTCCCGCAGCAGCCCGGGCCCGGCGACGGCAGCGGCGGGTCGTACGGCGACGCCCGCGACGCCGTCTTCGAGCCGCGCACCCCGAACCAGCGGGAGCACGCCCAGGGCTACGACAGCGGCTACAACACCGGCCAGGTCTACGGCGGGCAGGGTGGCGGCAACGGCGGCGACGGCGGTACGGGACAGCCGCCCCGCGCCCCGCGCCCCGCGCCGAACTGGCGCCGCCGCATCAAGATCGGGTCGATCGCACTGGTCTCGGTGCTCGTCGTGACGACGGTCGCCACGTACTTCTGGGCGGACGGCAAGCTCAAGCGGGAGGTCGACCTCTCCAAGGTCATCGAGCGTCCCGACGGCGGCGCGGGCACGAACTACCTGATCGTGGGCTCCGACAGCCGCGAGGGCATGTCCGCCGAGGAGAAGAAGAAGCTCCACACGGGCTCGGCCGACGGCAAGCGCACGGACTCGATGATGATCCTGCACGTCGCGGACGACGGCGGGAACACGATGATCTCGCTGCCCCGCGACTCGAACGTCACGATCCCCTCCTTCAAGGGCGCGGAGTCCGGCAAGCTCTACCCGAACCAGGGCCGCCAGGTGAAGCTGAACGCCGCGTACGCGGAGGACGGCCCCGAGCTCCTCGTACGGACCGTCGAGTACAACACCGGCCTCAAGATCGACCACTACGCGGAGATCGGCTTCGGCGGCTTCGCCAAGATCGTGGACGCGGTCGGCGGCGTCGAGATGGACATCCCCAAGGGCTTCAAGGACAAGAAGTCGGGTGCCGACTTCGAGGCGGGCAAGCAGACCCTCGACGGCGAGCAGGCGCTGGCCTTCGTCCGTACGCGTTACGCGCTGCCCGGCAGCGACCTGGACCGCACGAAGAACCAGCAGAAGTTCCTCGCGGCCCTCGCCAACCAGGCGGCGACGCCCGGCACGGTCATGAACCCGTTCAAGCTCTACCCGACGATGGGCGCGGGCCTGGACACGCTGATCGTCGACAAGGACATGGGGCTCACCGACGTGGCCTCCATGTTCTGGGCGATGAAGGGCGTCACCGGCGGCGACGGCAAGTCCATGAACATGCCGCTCGCGGGCTCGGCCGGCGGCAACCTCCTCTGGGACAAGGCGAAGGTCAAGCAGCTCGTCGAGGAGCTCAACAACGACGAGAAGGTGACCGTCTCGGACAACTGAGGCCGGTCTCGGGCAACTGAGGCCGCGCCGGGCGCAACTGGGGCCCTCCCGGGGGCCGGTGTACCCCGAACGCCCCGCCCGCCGCGAACCCCCGGCTCCGGCGTGCCACGGTGGTGCTGACCTGCCACCGCGATCTCCGGAGCCCCTAGTCATGGCGGATCTACAGGACGAACTCAACACCACCGCCAAGGCCGGGGAGAAGGACCCGCTCCCCGACCCGGCCGAGCTCCTCCCCGAGATTCCCGAGCCGCTCCCCGCACCGGACCTCGGCTCCGCGCCGGACCTCGACTCCGCCCAGGACCTCGGCTCCGCGCCGGCCGCCGATCCCGGAACGGAGGCACGCGCGCGTGCCCTGCTTGACGCGCACCCTGTCGCCGACGGCTACAGCGGTCTGCCGTGGACGCTGCGCGAGCTGCCCTGGCACGACTTCGAGACGGGCGACCACGGCCTGCAGAGCGACATCCCCCGGCTGCGCACGGGCGGCGTCGGCGCGCAGCTCTGGTCGGTGCACGTGCCCGAGGGGCTGAGCGGTGACCGGGCCGTCGCGGAGACCCTCGAACAGATCGACTTCGTCCAGCGCGTCGTCCGCGCCCATCCCGAGGCGCTGCGGCTCGCCCGCGACGCCTCTGAGGCCGCCGACGCGCGCAACTGCGGGCGCATCGCGACGCTGATCGGTCCGGCCCGCGGTGCCGCGCTCGGCGGCTCGCTCGGCACGCTGCGCGCGCTGCGCAGCCTCGGCGTGTGCGCGGTCACGCTCTCCGGTACGCCGTGGGCGGGGCCGGGCGGTCTCACCGCCTTCGGCGAGGAGGTCGTACGGGAGATGAACCGGCTCGGGGTGCTCGCGGACCTCTCCGGCGCCTCCGAGGCGACGGCGCGGCGGGCCCTCGCGGTCTCCAAGGCTCCGGTGATCTTCACCCGCTCCGGCGCGCGGGCCGTGCGCGAGCACCCGGCGAACCTCTCGGACGAACTGCTCGCCGCGGTGGGCGCCGCCCAGGGGCTGTGCCTGGTGCCGCTGGCCGTCGAGCGGACGGGCGGCTCGGTGGGCGACGTCGCGGACCACCTCGACCATGTGCGCCGCCTCGCGGGCGCGCAGTGCGTGGGCCTCTCCGGTACGTACGACACTCCGTACCCGCACCCCGAGGGGCTCGCCGACACCGCCGGGTACCCGCGGCTCATCGCCGAGCTCCTCGACCGGGGCTGGCCCGAGGCCGACATCGCGCTGCTGACCTGGGGCAACATGCAACGCGCCCTGCGCGGCGCCGACTTCACGGCGCGTGCCACGCGGCTGCGCAGGGCGGCGTCCACGGCCCGCATGGAGCACCTGGACGGCTGACCTTTGCCCTCAGCAGGCGCAGAGGCAGAACGGGTGGCCCGCGGGGTCGGCGTAGACCCGCCAGGTGCGGGCGCGGTCGTCGGCTTCGAGGACCGTGGCGCCGAGCTTCAGGACCTCCTTCTCGGCGGCGTCCATGTCGTCCACGGTGAGGTCCAGGTGGAACTGCTGCGAGCCGTCGGGGCGCGGCCACACGGGCGGTACGTGTCCGGGGGCCTCCTGGAAGGCGAGGCCGGTGCCGCCGTGGCCTTTCAGGTCATACCACCCCTCGTCACCCTTGCTGGGGGTGCCGCCGATGACTGCGGCGTAGAACTCCGCCAGGGCCAGTGGGTCGGGACAGTCGAGGACGACGGCGCCGAGCTTGGCGAAAGCCATGATTCCTCCGGGGGAGAGAATTACCACTTGACCGGCGTCAGCCGGTAACCGTTACTTGATGATCCCCCACTGGCGGTAACGTCGCAACCATGAATGCCAGAACGCCCGCTCCGGGCGGACTCGCGCTGGTGCAGGACCTCGTCAACTCGCTGGACGTGGAGTCGGGCGCGGACGCGCTGGACACGGCGGCGGGTCGGAACGCCTTCGGTCTCGCTCCCGGGGACGTGGCGGCGGCGCGCGAGCTGCGGGAGTCCCTGCGGGCGGCCTGCCTCGCCCACGCGGGGCATCCGCCGCACGGGCCGGTGCGGGATCTGACGGGGCTCCTCGCGGCGGGACCGCTGGTGGTGCGGGTCGACGCCGGGACGGGCGCCGCGTCACTCGGACCCGCCGACGCGTCCACCCTCACGGCACGGGTGGCGTCGGCGATCGCCGAAGGCATCACGGAGGGGACCTGGCGGCGTCTCAAGGCCTGCGAGGCGGCGGACTGTCTCTGGGCCTACTACGACCGCAGCCCGGCGGGGCGCGGCCGCTGGTGTGACATGGCCGTCTGCGGAGCCCGCGCGAAGATGCGGGCGTACCGGGCGCGGAAGGGCGCGGGGGGCGCGGGGGGCGCCGCTGCCGTGGGCGGCGGCTGACGGCCGGGCGGCGCGCCGCGGCCGTGGCGGGGGTTCGTCAGGCGGTGGGCCTGCCCATCGCCCGGTAGGTCCAGCCCGCGGCGCGCCAGGTCTCGGGGTCGAGGGCGTTGCGGCCGTCGAGGATGACCGGGGTCGTCGCCACCGAGGCGAGTTCCGCCGGGTCCAGCTCGCGGAACTCGCGCCACTCCGTGAGGTGCAGGACGACGTCCGCGCCGCGTACCGCCTCCATCGCCGTGTCCGCGTAGCCGAGGGTGGGGAAGAGGCGGCGGGCGTTGACCATGCCCTTCGGGTCGTACACCGTGACCTGGCCGCCCTGGAGGTGGATCTGGCCGGCGACGTTGAGGGCGGGCGAGTCACGGACGTCGTCGGAGTCCGGCTTGAACGTGGCGCCGAGCACCGCGACCCGCTTGCCGAGGAAGGCACCGCCGCCGAGCGCCTCGCGCGCCATCTCGACCATCTGGCCGCGCCGCCGCATGTTGATGGAGTCGATCTCGCGGAGGAAGGTCAGCGCCTGGTCGGCGCCGAGCTCACCGGCGCGCGCCATGAACGCCCGGATGTCCTTCGGCAGACAGCCGCCGCCGAAGCCGATCCCGGCCCGCAGGAACTTCTTTCCGATGCGGTCGTCGTGCCCCAGCGCCTCGGCCAGCTTCATGACGTCGCCGCCCGCGGCCTCGCACACCTCCGCCATGGCGTTGATGAAGGAGATCTTCGTGGCGAGGAAGGAGTTCGCCGAGGTCTTCACCAGCTCCGAGGTCGGGAAGTCCGTGACGACGAAGGGCGAGCCCTCCGCGATCGGCGTCGCGTACACCTCGCGGAGCAGCTTCTCCGCGCGCTCGCTGCGGACGCCGACCACGATGCGGTCGGGGTGCAGCGTGTCCTTGACGGCGAAGCCCTCCCGCAGGAACTCCGGGTTCCAGGCCAGCTCGACCTGGTCGCCCGCCGGGGCCAGCTCCGTCAGGCGCGCCGCGAGCCGGTCCGCGCTGCCCACCGGCACGGTGGACTTGCCGACGACGAGCGAAGCCTTGGTGAGGTGCTTGGCGAGGGATTCCAGAGCGGTGTCCACGTAGGACATGTCGCAGGCGTACTCGCCGTGCTTCTGCGGGGTGTTCACGCAGATGAAGTGGACGTCGCCGAAGTCCGCGGCCTCCGCGGGGTCCATCGTGAAGCGCAGCCGCCCGCTGGCGCCCTCGATCCCGGCGACGTGCTTGCGCAGCAGCTCCTCCAGGCCGGGCTCGTACATCGGGACCTCGCCCCGCTGGAGCATCTCGATCTTGTCGGGTACGACGTCAAGGCCGAGCACCTCGAAGCCCAGTTCGGCCATGGCCGCGGCGTGCGTGGCGCCGAGATAGCCGGTGCCGATCACAGTGATCTTGAGGGCCATGCGGTGCTCCAGGGGTGTGCGGGCTGCGGTGCGCGACCGAGCATAGTCGGGCGTGCGCCGGGGCCTCACGGGGCATGTTTCCCGGGGCTTCACCGGGCGAGTGCCCGGTTGTCGCCAAGCTCACGTATCCGTTGCGCGGGCTCACCACTAAAATTCGGGTTACTTAACGGTAATTAGCATCCTTGGAGCGTGAGAGACCTTGGCCGGATCGGCTGATTTCGACCTGTACCGCCCGTCCGAGGAGCACGACATGCTCCGCGACGCGATCCGCTCGCTGGCCGATGCGAAGATCGCGCCGTTCGCCGCCGCCGTGGACGAGGAGGCCCGCTTCCCGCAGGAGGCCCTCGACGCGCTGGTCGCCAACGACCTGCACGCGGTGCACGTACCGGAGAGCTACGGCGGCGCGGGCGCCGACGCGCTGGCCACCGTCATCGTGATCGAGGAGGTCGCGCGCGCCTGCGCCAGCTCCTCGCTCATCCCCGCCGTGAACAAGCTCGGCTCGCTGCCGGTCATCCTCTCCGGCTCCGAGGAGCTGAAGAAGAAGTACATGACGCCGCTCGCCAAGGGCGAGGGCATGTTCTCGTACTGCCTCTCCGAGCCCGACGCCGGTTCGGACGCCGCCGGCATGAAGACCAAGGCGGTCCGCGACGGCGACTCGTACGTCCTGAACGGCGTGAAGCGCTGGATCACCAACGCGGGCGTCTCCGAGTACTACACGGTCATGGCCGTCACCGACCCGACCAAGCGCTCGAAGGGCATCTCCGCTTTCGTCGTGGAGAAGGGCGACGAGGGTGTCTCCTTCGGCGCGCCGGAGAGGAAGCTCGGCATCAAGGGCTCCCCCACGCGCGAGGTCTACCTCGACAACGTCCGCATCCCCGCCGACCGCATGATCGGCGACGAGGGCACGGGCTTCGCGACCGCCATGAAGACGCTGGACCACACCCGCATCACGATCGCGGCGCAGGCCCTCGGCATCGCCCAGGGCGCGCTCGACTACGCCAAGGGGTACGTCCAGGAGCGCAAGCAGTTCGGGAAGCCGATCGCGGACTTCCAGGGCATCCAGTTCATGCTGGCCGACATGGCGATGAAGATCGAGGCCGCGCGTCAGCTCACGTACGCCGCCGCGGCCAAGTCCGAGCGCGGCGACAAGGACCTCACCTTCCAGGGCGCGGCCGCCAAGTGCTTCGCCTCCGACGTCGCCATGGAGGTCACGACGGACGCCGTCCAGCTCCTCGGCGGCTACGGCTACACCCGTGACTACCCCGTCGAGCGGATGATGCGCGACGCGAAGATCACCCAGATTTACGAAGGCACGAATCAGGTCCAGCGCATCGTCATGGCAAGGAACCTGCCTTAGCAGGGTTTTTGCAGGTCAGAGGGTGTTCCGAAGGCTTGATGAGGCATCAGGACCCGGAGCCCGCGCCCGAACCGAAGCGCCCGGAACCGCTCGCCGACTCCAACCCCTTCCGAGCACTCCTCTAACCAACCAACGAAAGAGCCCCGGCCAGAAATGGGCCGGGGCTCTTTCGTTGCTTCGGTCCTATTCGGCGCGTTCGACCAAGGCGACCGATGTGCACAGGCGTCGGAACCGGTTGTGCTGGGTCCGGCCGGTGTGGCTCATGCACTCCACATCGACGGTCTCGCCGTCCGAAGCAGGCTTAGCCTCCCAGCCGCACCTCAGGCATTTCGCCTCGAACGTCACCTCCGTGTCCGGCTGCTGAGTGATCCGGTGCTTCGTATACCGCAGGATCGAACGGGGCATCGTGGTGCGCTCCCCTCATCAGGTGTGGACAGCAGTCGGGCAGGCAAGATCCGGTGCGGCACGGTTCGGGGAGCACGTCACCAGAGCTACGGACAGAAATGCAGGCCTCTCCAGGTAGAAGCCGTGGGACACGTCTCCACCCCAGCTCAGCCGATCAGCAGCGGAGTAGACCAGTAGTGCCAGCCGCGTGCTGTCGCGGTCGGACTCGGAGGCAAATCGGGGGGCGTACTCCGCCAGTTGTTGCCCGAGCCATTCCGCCGCCTCCTTCGGCTCCTCCCAGGTGCCGCGTATCAACTTCCTGGGCTTGGTCAGCCAGCGGGCCGTTTCCAGCGGTGGCAGGTCCACGGTCGGGAACTCCGCCTTCACTTCCCTGTACCGCTGGATCAGCTCCGGCCTATCGGCCGGTGGTGGACAGGGGGGTGGAGGCCGTCGCAGTGCCTCGTCGTCGAACCGCTGCTTGGAGCCGGTCCACAGGTAGCCGTGGTGGTGCAACTGTCGTCCCGTTCAGTGCAGGAAGAAGAGGGGCGCCCAACCGGCTCTGCCTCTCGGGGCGAGTCAGGGCCGGGGCGCCAGGGATGACCGTCAGGCAGAAAGGCCGAAGCGGGCCGGGTCGATACCGGCCGCGTTCAGTTCCTCGGTGGTGAAGCGCAACGGCTCCGCACCGGGCCGCTTGCTGTCGCCCAACGCCCACGCGTCGGGGCCGATCTTCGCCAGCGTGGCGCAGGACTCGCCATCGGGATGTGTGTTGCCCCCGCACGCCTTGAGGAACGTGGCGCCGTCGATGGGCAGGCTGTACAGGTCGGTTCCGGGCATGAGTGTGCCTTCCTGTGAGATCAGTGCTGGGGGGGCAGACTCAGAACCGGTACTGATCCGGCTTCGACACATACACGACGCCCGGACCAAGGGCCGTCGCGGTCTCCCGGAAGATCTCGTGCAGCATCGACCGGGAGTTGTCGCGCATCGCGGTGGCCAGATGGTCAGCCAGCAAAGCGGCCTCAGACGGGAGCAGCATCATTTCCGTGTCTGCCACATGCCGACCGTTCTTCGTCAGCCACACGGGGACGCGAATGTTCCCGTCATCATCCTGGTAGGCCTGATGGCTTGGAATTGGGTCCATCCGCCAACCCTGCGGGGCCTTCTGACTGTCGCTCGGTTCGTTCGGCATAGGTACATCCTCGGCCCGTGGGCGAGGGACCTCTAGAGTTATTTGCGTTGTCGGGTAAAGATCCCGGACCACTCGCTCAGGAGTTCTCGACACTCATCTCCGAACACCGCGTACGACTCGTACCTCTCGAAGTTCTCGCGGTACGCGTTCACGTCGCGATGGTCCCGCAGGATCAATGCGCCGGTGCCGGTTTCCACGGTGGCCAGTCGCCGGTCGTATACCGTGAAAGTATTCAGCGGCATCTCCGAAATGTGACCCGCCAAGGGGATGACCCCAAGGCGAACACTAGGAATTCGAGATACCGAAGCCAATCGGTCGAGCTGCATCGCCATGGCGAGAGGTGGCAGTAAGGGCCAGCGAACGGCCTGTTCCGTCAGCAGGAACGTGAACGACTTTGACGAGTCGTAGAGGATGCTCTGGCGTTCCAGCTTCTTCGCAATGGTCTTGGACTGGTCTCCGGGAGTGTCCGCGATGCTGGCACGCACATACTCCGGCGTGGCAAGTAGCCCTGTGACCGCCGAGAGCAGGAAGAACCGGAACTCCGTTGTGACCGTTTCGATCCTGGCTAGCTCACTCTGCTTCTTGTCAAGACCTCGACGCCGTGAAGACCAATGATCCTGCCACTCGGTATTCGCGGTGCGAACCAGATCGAGGATCTGTGAGTCTGCCGGATCATCGGCCCCAAGCGCTTCAAGAATCAGCTCTACGTCAACAATGGCGGGAGTGAGTTTCCCACTCTCCATGTTGCTGACCTTGGTTTGTGACATGTTGCAGCGGCGAGCGAGCCAGGTCTGAGTCTTCCCGGCTCGCTTCCGCAGGCTTCGCAGTGCTTCCGCCAGGTCCGACCTGGACTGACCTAGCCGTTCAGGCTCAAAGCTCAAGACCCTTCACGAACTCCTCGAAGGGCACGGACTCAGCCACCGCGATTCGCTGATACTCGATGAACGCGGACACGTCGCCCTCGAATACGGCGCGGTTGATCTGCTTCCCGTCAGGCTCATAGTTCATGAGCACGACTTCCGCCTGGTCGAACATCCAGAAGTCCTGAACTCCTTCAAGAGGGTTGTTTCTGTCGGTCACATCGAGAATACGGATCTGCTCCCCGGCCAAGAGGTGTGGCCGGTAGTACTGGGAGAACTCGAACCGCAGGTACTCAGACAGAGGTCGAGTGACGATGTGGACGCGTCCTTGAACGCGCCCTTCCCCGGCCTGTCTGCGGAGCCGGTCTGTGTACTCGTTGTGAACCGTTGCGGGGTCGATACGCGCGCCGTCGCGGAACGCCTGAAGCTCCTCGGCTTCCTGCTGCATGAGGTACTGCGGCAGGGTCTCAAGACGCCACGCTTCCCGCTGGAACCCCTCAAAACGTGCGGCCCACTCTTCACCAGCCAAGAGCACGGACAGCCTCCCTCAGAACGCCCTCGGGGATCTCGACAAGCCCTTCCCCCTCCGGGGGCTGGAATACCTTGGACACGTCGCCCTGGACGACGATGGAGCCGGACGCGGTGCGGTAGACGTTCGGGCAGTCGTCCTTGCCGCACGGCCCCCCGTTGCCGTTTCCGGTGAGTCGGGTCAGTTCCTCACGAGCCATGGTGAAGCCCCCTGTCCCCGCCCCTTTGTGGGGCAGCTCCACGACCGTACGGAGGGCGTGCCGTCGCCGTCCATGCGATCACACCAATATGTGCGTTGTCGCATAAAACTGTGGTGCTCGCCCGCCGCCGGAGGCGGCCTTGGGGCGCGGAACCTGCCGTAGCCGCGCCCGGCTGATACGGCGATGGGGTGTCGCCCGGCCGGGCGGCACCCCATCGGTGTGAGGGGCGTCAGGCGTCCAGCTGCTCCAGCGTGGCCACCGACGGGCCCCTGCGGGACTGTTCCGCGCGGGACACGTCCTCGGCCGCGGCCAGGACTCGTACCGTGTTCTGCCACGTCAGCTTCGCCAGGTCGGGCTTCGACCAGTTGCGGTCGAGGAGTTCCGCGATCAGGTTCGGGTAGCCCGCCACGTCGTCGAGGCCGTCCGGCGTGAAGGCCGTGCCGTCGTAGTCGCCGCCGATGCCGATGTGGTCGATGCCGGCGACCTCGCGCATGTGGTCCAGGTGGTCGGCGACCGTGGCCGCCGTGGCGACCGGGCGCGGGTGCGACTCCTCGAAGGCCGCGTGGACCTTCATGGCCTCGGGGGTGGTGTCGAGGTGGTGGAAGCCGTGGGCGCGCATGTTCTCGTCGGCGGCCAGGGTCCAGTCGACCGCCGCCTGGAGGACGAACTTCGGGACGAAGGTCGCCATCGCGACGCCGCCGTTGGCGGGCAGGCGCTCCAGGACGTCGTCCGGGATGTTGCGCGGGTGGTCGCAGACCGCGCGCGAGGACGAGTGCGAGAAGATCACCGGGGCCACCGACGTGTCCAGGGCCGCCCGCATCGTCGTGGCCGCCACATGGGAGAGGTCGACCAGCATGCCCGCGCGGTTCATCTCGCGTACGACCTCGTGGCCGAAGGGCGAGAGGCCGCCGACGCCCGGCTCGTCCGTCGCCGAGTCCGCCCACGCGATGTTGTCGTTGTGCGTGAGCGTCATGTAGCGCACGCCGAGCGTGTGCAGCGCCCTCAGGGTAGCCAGGGAGTTGTTGATGGAGTGGCCGCCCTCGGCGCCCATCAGGGAGGCGATGCGGCCCTCGGAGCGGGCCTTCTCCATGTCCGCGGCGGTCAGCGCGCGTGCCAGGTCGGCGGGGTACCGGGTGAGGAGCTGTTCGACGCAGTCGATCTGCTCCAGCGTGGCGCTCACCGCCGCGTCGCCCGTCAGGTCGGTGCGTACGTACACCGACCAGAACTGCGCGCCGACGCCGCCCGCGCGCAGCCGGGCGATGTCCGTGTGCAGGGCGCCCGTCTGGTCGGTGGCGATGTCGAGGCGGTCGATGTCGTAGCCCGCCTTCTCGCGCAGGGCCCACGGAAGGTCGTTGTGGCCGTCGACCACGGGGAAGTCGGCGAGGAGTGTCCGGGCTTCGTCGAGGGAAGTCATGCGCTCACCTTCCCGGACCGAAGCCGGTACCGGAACCGGAACCAGAACCGGAACCAGAACCGGAGCCGGAGGAACCGGAGCCGAAGCCGAAGCCCGAACCCGCGCCCTCGACCTTGGTCCGCAGCCGCTTGCCCTTCTCCGTGGCCTGGTCGTTCAGCTCCTGCTGGAACTCCCGCATACGGTCCAGGAGTTCGGCGTCGTGCGCGGCGAGCATGCGGGCCGCGAGCAGGCCCGCGTTGCGCGCGCCGCCGACCGAGACGGTCGCCACCGGGACGCCCGCCGGCATTTGCACGATGGACAGGAGGCTGTCCATGCCGTCGAGGTACTTCAGCGGTACGGGCACGCCGATCACGGGCAGCGGGGTCACCGACGCCAGCATGCCGGGCAGGTGGGCGGCGCCGCCCGCGCCCGCGATGATCGCCTTCAGGCCGCGGTCCGCCGCCTGCTCGCCGTACGCGATCATCTCGCGCGGCATGCGGTGCGCGGAGACGACGTCGACCTCGTAGGGGATCTCGAACTCGTCGAGGGCCTTCGCCGCGTTCTCCATGACGGGCCAGTCCGAGTCGGAGCCCATGACGATGCCAATGACAGGGGAGGTCATTCGGTGATCGTTCCTCTGAGGTAGCCGGCTGCGTGACGGGCGCGGTCGAGGACCTCGTCCAGATCGTCGCCGTAGGTGTTGACGTGTCCGACCTTGCGGCCGGGCTTCACGTCCTTGCCGTACATGTGGATCTTGAGCTGCGGGTCGCGGGCCATGCAGTGCAGGTACGCGGCGTACATGTCGGGATAGTCACCGCCGAGCACGTTGGCCATCACGGTCCACTTGGCGCGCGGGCGCGGGTCGCCGAGCGGCAGGTCGAGCACCGCGCGTACGTGGTTGGCGAACTGCGAGGTGATGGCGCCGTCCTGCGTCCAGTGGCCGGAGTTGTGCGGCCGCATCGCCAGTTCGTTGACGAGGATGCGCCCGTCGGGCGTCTCGAAGAGCTCGACCGCGAGGTGGCCGACCACGCCGAGCTCCTTGGCGATGCGCAGCGCCAACTCCTGGGCCTGGCCCGCGAGTTCCTCCGAGAGGCCGGGCGCAGGGGCGATCACCGTGTCGCACACGCCGTCGACCTGCTGGGACTCGACGACGGGGTAGGCGACGGCCTGGCCGTGCGGGGAGCGGACGACGTTCGCCGCCAGCTCGCGCACGAAGTCGACCTTCTCCTCGGCGAGCACCGGGACCCCGGCCCTGAAGGGCTCTTCGGCGTCCTCGGGGGCACGGACGAACCACACCCCCTTCCCGTCATATCCGCCGCGCACCGTCTTGAGGATCACGGGGAAGCCGTCGCCGCCGTCCGTCGCGCCCTCGGCCGCGAAGGCGGCCACGTCGGCCGGGTCCTCCACGATCCGGTGGCGTGGGCACGGCACGCCGATCGCCGTGAGCCGCTCGCGCATCACGCCCTTGTCCTGGGCGTGCACCAACGCGTCGGGCCCCGGGCGGACGGGGATGCCGTCCGCCTCCAGGGCCCTGAGGTGCTCGGTGGGTACATGTTCGTGATCGAAGGTGATCACGTCGCAGCCCCGCGCGAAGTCACGCAGCGTATCCAGGTCGCGGTAGTCGCCGATGACGACTTCACCCACCACCTGGGCCGCGGAATCCTGCGGGGTGTCACTGAGGAGCTTGAATTTCAGGCCGAGGGGGATGCCCGCCTCGTGGGTCATGCGGGCGAGCTGACCGCCGCCGACCATGCCGACTACCGGGAACGTCACACCCCCAGGGTATCGGCCGGTATCGGCCACCTCGCGCGCCGGGATCGGCCGCTGGTTAGCATGGCTTGGTCGACACGACCGAAACACCAATCCGTCGGCGCGTACGAGACCGGCACGAAAACGTGCGGTGCGACCGACGGGGGCTGGGGCGACGACCATGACGGACCGGGGCATACTGCGGGAGCGCGTGGACCGGCTCACGCGCGAGATCGCCAAGTTCGGGGCCGTGGGGGCGGTCGGGACTCTGGTCAATTTCGGCGTCTTCAACCTCGTGCGGCACGTCACCGACCTGCACGTGGTCCGCGCGAGCGTGATCGCCACGGTCGTCGCGATCGTCTTCAACTACGTGGGGTTCCGTTACTTCACGTACAAGGACCGTGACAAGACCGGACGCACCAAGGAACTCACGCTGTTCCTGCTGTTCAGCGGGGTCGGCCTGGTGATCGAGAACGGCGTGCTCTACGCGGCGACGTACTGGTTCGGCTGGGACGGCAGGCTCCAGGCCAACTTCTTCAAGTTCCTCGGGATGGGCATCGCGACCCTCTTCCGCTTCTGGTCGTACCGCACCTGGGTCTTCAAGGCGCTGCCCGCGCGCGAGACGGTCGCGCATGCGGAATCGTTCCTGGAGGAGCGGCAGGTCCTGGAGGAGCGGCAGGACGAGCGGCCCGTGGTGCGCCGCGCGAGCTGAGGCCGCCCGTGGCCGCGTAGCCGAGTGGCCGAGTGGCCGCCGCCGGCCTCACCTGACGGTGTCGGCCGACCCGTCGTTCTTCGACAGCGGCGTACGCGACAGGAAGAGGCCGAAGACCGGCGGTTTCGTCTGGAGCATCTCCAGGCGGCCGCCGTCCGCCTCGGCCAGGTCCCTGGCCACCGCGAGGCCGATGCCCGTCGAGTTGCGGCCGCTGATGGTCCGCTCGAAGATCCGCGCCCCGAGGTCGTGCGGGACGCCAGGACCCTCGTCCGTGACCTCGATGACCGCCTGGTTGCCGGTGACACGGGTGCGCAGGGCGACGGTGCCGCCGCCGTGCATCAGGGAGTTCTCGATCAGTGCCGCGAGGACCTGGGCGACCGCGCCCGGCGTGCCCACGGCCTCCAGGTGCCGCTTGCCGGAGCTGACGATGGCGCGGCCCGAGCTGCGGTAGGCGGGGCGCCACTCCTCCAGCTGCTGCTTGATCACCTCGTCCAGGTCGAAGGCGACGGCGGAGCCGGTACGGGGGTCGCGGCTGTTGGTGAGCAGCCGCTCCACGACGTCGGTGAGCCGCTCGACCTGGGCCAGCGCGATCGTGGCCTCCTCCTTGACCGTGTCCAGCTCGTCGGTGACGGTGATCTCCTCCAGGCGCATGGACAGCGCGGTGAGCGGCGTACGCAGCTGGTGCGAGGCGTCGGCGGCGAGACGCCGCTCGGCGGTCAGCATCCGGCCGATCCGGTCGGCGGAGGAGTCAAGGACATCCGCCACGCGGTCCAGCTCCGGCACGCCGTACCGCTTGTGGCGCGGCCGGGAGTCGCCGGAGCCGAGGCGCTCGGCGGTCTCGGCGAGGTCGGTGAGCGGGGAGGCGAGCCGGTTGGCCTGGCGCACGGCGAGCAGGACCGCCGCGACGATGGCGAGCAGCGCCACGGCGGCGATGATCAGCAGCGTGCGGCCGACCTCGCGGGTGACGGCGGCGCGGGGCTCCTGGACGGAGACCTTCTCGCCCTGCTCGCCGGGGGCGCTGGAGCTGATCACGTCGCCCTTGGGGCGGCTGCCGATCTCGATGGGCTCGCGGCCGGGGATGTCGATGCGGGCGTAGCGCTCGGTGGCGATCTGGTCGCGGAGGATCGCGGCGGTGATGCGCTCATCGCTGATGAGGCGGCTGTCCACGATGCCGACGAGCCGGAGCGCCTCGGAGTCGACGCGCTCCTGGGCGCTGCTGCTGATCGTGCGGGTCTCCACGATGACCAGGCTCACGCCGAAGACCGCGATGACCACGAGGACTACGGCGAGGGTGCTGTTGATCAGTCGACGGCGCATGGTCCCAGTGTCGCGGATCGAAGCCGTGCCAGGGGGGCGGGGAACCACCTGACAGTGCGGGTCGTCCGTGGTTGCTCGCGCAGCTCCCCGCGCCCCTTACGGGGCGCGCCCTGGGGACCCGGCGGTCTCAGCTCTTCTCGAAGCGGAAGCCGACGCCCCGGACCGTGGCGATGTACCGCGGGTTCGCCGCGTCGTCGCCCAGTTTCTTGCGGAGCCAGGAGATGTGCATGTCCAGGGTCTTCGTGGAGGACCACCACGTCGTGTCCCAGACCTCCCGCATCAGCTGGTCCCGCGTGACGACGCGTCCCGCGTCCCGTACGAGGACCCGGAGGAGGTCGAACTCCTTGGCCGTGAGCTGGAGTTCGTCGTCGCCCATCCAGGCGCGGTGCGACTCGACGTCGATGCGCACGCCGTGCGTGGCGGGCGCCTCCTTCGGCTCGCTGGAGCCGCGCCGGAGCAGCGCCCGGACGCGGGCCAGCAGCTCGGCGAGGCGGAAGGGCTTGGTCACGTAGTCGTCGGCGCCCGCGTCCAGACCGACGACGGTGTCCACCTCGTCGGCGCGCGCGGTCAGGATGAGGACCGGCACCGTGAGCCCGTCGGCGCGCAGGCGGCGGGCGACCTCAAGGCCGTCCATGCCGGGCAGCCCCAGGTCGAGTACGACCAGGTCGACACTCCCCTGGAGCCCGGCGTCGAGGGCGGTCGGGCCGTCCTCGCGCACTTCGACCTCGTAACCCTCCCGGCGCAGGGCACGGGCCAGCGGCTCCGAGATGGACGCGTCGTCCTCGGCGAGCAGTACACGGGTCATGGGGTGATGGTAGTCCGCGGCGGACAACGGTCGTGCGGTGATCGCACAGTGGAGAACGGACCCTGTGGCCATGGGGCGCGATTCCAGGAATTACCTTTGATTGTGCGCCGACGGTTGCGCTAAAACCTGTGATCCATCTCTCAAGTCCTTCCATATGCACCCCTGGCGTGTCGTATGGTGATCCAACGCCTGATGCACTACTCAAGGACCCTTTGGCCCACTGTGCGGCCTTGGGTCCTTTTGTGTGCGGGCCGGCTCCGCCGGCCTCCAAAGGAATGACCTGTGGTCGGGCCCTGCGCGTGACGAAGCGCCAGGGTGTGGATCCCGGAGTCTGCCCATCCCCTCCCCCGCCATACGGGGGTGAACCCTCCCCCGGGCGTGGGGACGGGGTGTGCGGAACCGGTGCCGACCGCCCCCCACCGGGCGCGCTCACGCTCCGTCGCGCGTCCCGAACCCACGAGGATCGACCCATGGCGTCCAGCCTGACGAAGGACTCCGCCAGCACCCCTGGCTCCGAGAAGACCTTCTTCGGCCACCCCCGCGGACTGGCCACACTCTTCATGACCGAGATGTGGGAGCGTTACAGCTTCTACGGCATGAAGGCACTGCTCCCGCTTTACCTGATCGCGCCCGGCGGCATGGACATGAGTGCCACCACCGCGACGGCGATCTACTCCGTCTACATGTCGATGGTCTACCTGCTCGCCATGCCCGGCGGCTGGATGGCGGACCGCTTCTGGGGTCCCCGCAAGACGGTCGTCATCGGTGCCTCCGTCGTCATCCTCGGCCACATCACGCTCGCGCTGCCGAGCTCGGTCTCCTTCTTCGCCGGCCTCGCGCTGGTCGCGCTCGGCTCCGGCCTGCTGAAGGCGAACATCTCCGTGATGGTCGGCCACCTCTACAAGGGCCCGCAGGACCCGCGCCGTGACGGTGGCTTCACGCTCTTCTACATCGGCATCAACCTCGGCGCCTTCCTCGCCCCGCTGACCATCGGCACCGTCGGCGAGAGCGTGAACTGGCACTTCGGCTTCGCGCTCGCCGCGATCGGCATGGCGCTCGGCCTCGCCCAGTTCCTGCTCGGCTCGCGCCACCTGAGCGAGCAGTCCAGCGTGGTCTCCCAGCCCGCCACGGCCGAGCAGCGCCGCTCCGCCCTGCGGACCGGCCTGATCTGGCTGATCGTCGCCGCCGCGCTCTACACGCTGATGGGCGCCACCGGGAACTTCGCCGACTGGGCGCTGATGCCGCTGATCATCGCCGGTCTGGTCATCCCCGTCGCCGTCCTCGCCCGCATGAAGCGCGACAAGGACCTCTCGACGCTGGAGCAGTCGAAGCTGTCGGGCTACATATGGTTCTTCGTGGTCGCCGCCGTCTTCTGGATGATCTACGACCAGAACGGCTCGACCCTGTCGATCTTCGGCAAGGGCTCGACGACGAACAACCTGCTCGGGTTCGACTTCCCGACCTCCTGGTACCAGTCGCTGAACCCGATCTTCATCATGGCGCTCGCCCCCGTGGTCGCCTCGGCGTGGCTGTGGCTGAACAAGCGGGGCAAGGAGCCGAGCACGGCCGTCAAGTTCGCCTCCAGCCTGACGCTGATCGGCATCTCCTTCGCCGTCTTCCTCATCCCGCTGATCGACACCGCCAGCAACGGCGGCAGGGTCAGCCCGATGTGGCTGGTCGCGATCTACTTCATACAGACCGTCGGTGAGCTCTGCCTCTCCCCGGTCGGCCTGTCGCTCACCACGAAGATGGCCCCGGAGAAGTACAGCGCCCAGATGATGGGTGTCTGGTTCCTCGCGGTCACGGCGGGCGACTCGGTGACGGGTCTGCTGACGTCCCCGCAGCTCAACGTGGACCTCAACAACAGCGGTGCGGTCGCGGTCGAGGCGATCATCGCGGTCATCGCGGGCTTCGGCATCTGGACGTCCCGCAAGAAGGTCAAGGAACTGATGGGCTCGGTCAACTGACCCAGCCTCCCGAGGCCCCAGGGGCCCGGACATGACGGAGAGGGCCGCCGCACCCCGGGGTGCGGCGGCCCTCTCCGTCATCATCGTCCGTGCCGCCGGAAGGTCCATTCGCACGAACGTCAGCCCGGTCGCTCACCCACGGCGGTGACGCGGGGGCGTTTCCGTGCCGGCGGCCGCCGTCCGCGGTGGAACATCTGGCCCATGCGCCGCACCCTGTCCGCCGTCGCCCTCTGCGGGGCCCTGCTGTCCCCCGGCATCACCGCCGAGGCGGCCTCCGGGCCCGCCCCCGCACCGCCGTCCGGGCGCGTCTTCTCGTACGGTCCGCACGCCCGCCAGCAGATCACCGTGTACGGGGGCAGGCCGGAGCGGCGGCCCGCCCTGGTGATCCTGCACGGCGGCTCGTGGGCGCGGGACACCGACTGGAGCGGCCGGGCGCGGTGGTTCGCCGCCCGCGGCTTCAACGTCTACGACACCGACTACCGGCTGACGTCCGACGCGGTCTGGCCGGCGCAGCGCCAGGACGTTCTCGCCGCCCTGCGGTGGGTGCGCGGCAGGGAGAGCGGCGAGCGGCCCCTCGTGCTCGGTTCGTCGGCGGGCGGTCACCTGGCCGTGCAGGCGGCCACGTACAAGGCGGGCGCCTCGCGGGTCCGCGCGGTCGCCGCGCTCTCCCCCGTGGCGTCCCCGTACCGCGCGTGGGTGGACGGCGGCGCCTCGGGGGCGCCCGCGGACCGCCGGGCGCTGCGCGGGGCCGCTCAGCGCCTCGCGGGCTGCCGCCCGGACCGCGCGGCCCGCCGCTGCTGGGCCCGCTGGACGGACCTCACGGCGGCGTCCCACGCCTCGGGCCGCGACGACGCCCCCATGCTCCTGCTCCACTCGGCCCGGGACTTCGTGCCACGGTCGCACTCCGCCGCCCTGGCAGCGGCCGAGCGCCGGGCGGGCCTGCGGGACACCCTGACGAAGACGGTCCCGGGCGGGGCCCACGGGGGCTATCTGCTGAAGTCCCCCGGGGTGGCCAAGAACGTCCTCCAGTGGCTACGGGGCCGGGCCTAGCGGCCCGCCTTGCCCAGCCTGCCTTGCTCAGCCGCTTTGCCTAGCCGCTTTGCCTAGCCGCCTGCCGGGTTCGTCGTCTCCTGCGGGTCGTGGGGGCTTGTCGCGCAGTTCCCCGCGCCCCTTACCGGGGGCTGTGGCTCGGCGTCGGGTGTGAACCAAGGGAGCACTCCCGCTGCCTTTCGGGCATCCGAGCCGCCCCCAACCGTTCCCCCCGGGGCGGGCCTGTGTCGTCCCGTACGGGAAGACCCGCGCCGCTTCGGGCGGAGTCGGTCGACGAGCACCATGCCGAGGCGGAAGACGGCCGCCGGCACGACCACGCACAGCAGCAGCCAGAAGACGGTGACGCCCCAGGGCCGCCCCACGCCCCACGGCTGCTCGGCGAGGACCTTCCCGCCGAACCGCAGCGAGACCAGGTAGTCGCCGTGCGCGCCCTCCGTGAGCTCCACCGGCAGTTTGATCTGCGCCTTATTGCCCGGCGCCAGGGTGCCGCGCCACTGCTGTTCCTCCCACTGCGGGGCGAACACGCCGTGCGAGGTGCCGATCCGGAAGACGGGGTTCTTGACGGGCGCCGAGCCGACGTTGCCGACCGTGAAGACCAGTTTGCGCTGCGGCGGGGCCCCGAACCAGGTCAGCAGCCCGCTGGAGCCTTCGAGGCGGGTGTCGGCGAGGACCGAGAGCCTGCCGCCGGTGGCCCCCTTCGGCAGCGGCTCCACGGGGTGGCCCGCGACCTTGAACGCGGCGTCGGCCTGCGCCGCCCCGCCCGTCACCGTGGCGACGTGGACCACGCAGGGGCAGGGCTCGGGCGGCTCGGCCACCGGGAGCCTCTTGCTGAACGCGCCGTCCCTGTCGGTGGTGACGGCGAGGCCTTCCGAGTTGGCGCAGGAGTTGGTGCCGCCGACGACGCCCCTGCCGGGCTCCGACCGCCCGCAGACGAGCATCATCAGCAGGGCCTCGGGCCGCCACCCCGCCCCCTTGACGGTGACCGAACCGCCCTTGCCCGCCTCCCGGTCGGAGAGCCGCACGGTCGGCTTCTCCGCCGCCGAGGCGTCGGAACCCGGCAGCAGCACGCAGCCGAGGCCGAGCAGCGCGAGGACCAAGAGGACCGTCAACGCTCTGCCGGACGTGACGGGCCTGCCACCTGGCCCGTTTCGATTGCCGTTCCGATTCCCGGTCCGCTTCCCGCCCCGCTTCCCGTTCACGGTCCCTCTCCCCTCCCCGCGCCCGCCGGCTCTCGCCGGCCCTCTGCCTCTGCCTCCGCCACCGGTTCCGCCGCCTCGATGCCGCGCCGGTGTCCCCGTACGAGATGGACCGCCCCGGCGGCCACGGCGAGCAGCCCGGCGGCCCCGCCCCCGAGCGCGCCCCACGGCACGAAGCGGGCCGACGCCGTGGCGGTGTCGCGGGCGCCGCCCGAAGCCGTGGCCGTCAGCCGTACGTCCGCCGCGTCGAAGGCGGGCGTGTCGGCCCAGGGCTCGGTCAGGGTGACGCGGCGGCCGGGCAGGAGCTCGACCGGCAGCGCGCGGGCGGGGCGGTCGACGAGCGTGCCGAAGACGCCCTCCGCGTGCACCGCGAGCTTCGGGGCGAGGACGGTGTTACCGCGGTTGACCAGGTCGTACGTGATGCGGCCCGCGTCCTTGTCGACCTCGACGCGCTCGACGGTGAGCGCCGGGAGCGTCGGGCCGCCGACCCGCAGATGCAGCCGTATGCCGACCGTCCGGCCGCCGCCGCTCACGACGATCGCCCCGGGGTGGTCGCCGGGCACCGCGCCCGCGGGGACCGTCACGGTGAACGGCACCTCGGCGCGGGTCCGCGGCGGTACCTTCACCCGCCGCTCGGCGAAGGTGAGCCAGGCGCCGGTGTCCTTGGGCGCGCCCCGCAGCGACACCGTGCGGGGCCGCGGCCCCGGATTGGTGACGGTCACGGTGTCCTGGAGGACGGTGCCGGGGGCACCCTCCGCGTAGACGTAGGGCCGCCCGTCCTCGGCCTGGCGGGTGCCGCCTCCGGCGGACGGCGCGGCGGACCAGGCAGCGGAACCGCCGCCGTCCGCGGACGCGGGGGCCGCACCCGCCGCGAGGAGTGCGACGGCGCACAGCGCGGCCCGCGCGAGGGACGGCGTGGACGGCTTCGGCGTCGTCGGCGGCTTCGGCGGCATCGGCGGCATCGGCGGCTCCTGGTCTGCTCGCGAGGTGCGAGGTCCCTTGCGGCGGTGCGCCGGGGCTACCGCGAGCGCGCCGCCTGGTTCCTGCGGGTCAGCCAGAGCACGCCGGCCGCGCCCGCGAGCAGCACGGTGCCGCCGAGGGTGCCGAGCGCGATGGCGGAGTCGGCGGGTCCGGTCTGCGGGAGCTCTCCGCCGCCGGAGGGGGCGCTCTCGGAGCCGCCCGAGGCATCGGTACCGGCGGAGGCTTCGGTGCCGCCGGTCGTCCCGTCCGAGCCGGTGTCGGCGCCCGGCTCCGAGCCGCCCGAGCCGGAGCCGCCCGCGCCCTTGACGGTGAGTTCGAGGGACGGCTTCGGGTTGTTGGACGGCGTACACGTCGTGGTCGTGCCGAGCGCCTTGATGGTGAGGACCCCGGCGGTGAAGGTGACCTTGCCGCTCTTCTTCGGCGTGTACGTACCCGACAGATCAGTGATCTTGATCGGGGTGTTGGCGGGGATCGCCTCGGGGTTCGTCGACCCGGACACCGCCACCGTGCCGCTCTCGGCGCCGCCCAGCTTGATCACGGCACTCGGCTTCATCGCGCCCTTGCCGAGCTCCACGGGGCTGGAGGAGACGCCCTTCTGGAAGGACATCGTGAGCTTGTGGCCGCTGCCGCTCTTGACGCTCTTGATGTCGATCGGCGACACGGCGCTCTTGTCGCCGATCGGCGTCTTGCACTGGTAGTCGACGTCCTGGACGGTCGCCTGCGCGGCGGGGGCGGCCATCAGCACCGCTGAGCCGCCGGCCAGGGCGGTGGCAAGCGCGAGCGCGGCCGATTTCTTGTACGACACCTCGAATACCCCTCATGCCGGTCGTCGTGGCGTGCCGCGGTGCGGAGTAACGCTGAATTACTGACGGCACATCAGATTGGGCGCTCAAGGTACGCCCGGGGCCTTGTCGAGGGAAGACAAAGGACGCGCCGGATCCATGGGATCCGACGCGCGTACGAACCGTGGGTAACAGCCCCCGCCCTTCCGCGGGCGGAGACTCAGGCGGGGGCGCCCATCTCCGCCCAGACCTTCTTGCCCGAGGCTCCGGGCGTACGGACGACGCCCCAGTCGAGACAGAGCCGCTGGACGATGAACATGCCGTGTCCGCCGGGCCGCCCGGCGCGGTGCGGGGTGCGCGGGGCGGGCTGCCCCGTGCCGCGGTCGGAGACCTCGATGCGCAGCACCTTGCCGTCGGTGGCGAGCCAGAGCTCGTCGGGGCCCTCGGCGTGCAGGCAGGCGTTGGTGACCAGCTCGGAGACGACGAGGAGGACATCCTCGGCGGCCGCCCGCCGCTCGGCGCTCGCCGCGGGCAGCCAGCCCCAGGCGTGCAGCGCCTCACGGGTGTAGTCACGGGCCAGCGGGACGATGCCGCTCGCCCCGTTCAGGCTCAATCTGCGGACCTGGCGAGCGCCTGGCTCCCCGGAGGCGCGGTCCGCGGGAGCGTCCGCGACGGTGGCCTCGGACTCCGGGCCACGGTCGCCCGGCGAGTAAGGCCGGGTGGTGCTCATCAGCGCTTCACCTCACCGACAAGAGGACTGAGGACTCTGGCCACGCAGAGGACTCTGGACGAGTAGGGACATCGGCTGCTTGCCGTTCTCACAGATGACGGATTCAGGTCTCTCCTGCCCGGCCGGACCGTGAGAACACCCACTTATTCCGGTCGGCACGTGTGACACCGATAACGCGTTGATCACACGAGGACAACTGACGCGTAACTTTCGCGTGGGACCGGCATGGGGTCAGTCCGCCAGGGCCGCGGCGAGCGACTCGTGGACCGTGAAGACGGCCTCCGCGCCAGTGATCTCGAAGACCCGCGCCACCACCGGCAGCATCCCCGCCAGGTGGATTCCGCCCCCCGCGGCCTCGGCCTTGAGCCGCGCCCCGAGCAGTACGTTGAGCCCGGTGGAGTCGCAGAACTCAAGCCGCGAGCAGTCCACCACGACCTTGCTGACCCCGTTGTCCAGGCAGCTTTCCAGCGGTTCACGGAGAACATCGGCGGTGTGGTGATCCAGCTCACCCGCCGGAGTCACGACGGCACTCGCACCCGTCTTCCGCACTTCGACCAGAAGCCGGCCCATGTGCGCACTGCCGACCGTGCCGCGGTCCATCCGAAACTCTCTTCCGACCCGTCGTGCCTGTTGAATGACGTCCCCGAACATTACGCCCTCACCGCGCTCCGGGGTACCCGAACATCCTCCAGAATTCGGACATTTGCCCTCAGACCGCACTTGCGACCGGAGTGTGGAAGCGGGTAGGGGTAGAAGAGACATCAATCGACACGGACGGCTTTGGAGGCGCCGCACACCGCAGTGCACGTATTGGCATCGGCAGCCATATGCCGAGAACGATGGAGGACACCATGTCACCCCGGCTCGACGAATCGCCTACTGACCAAGCGACGTCGACACCCCTGCCGCACCGCTCCACCACCGCGATCCCGGGCCCCGCCCCTGAGTCTGCCCCGATTCAGGCCCCTGAGTCCGCCCAGGCTCAGGACGCCCTCGAAGGTCTTCACGACCTTCCCGAGATCCCGCCGTACGACGAAGTGGCGCCGCTGGACGCAAGGGCCCTGTCCAAAACCCTCTTCGAGCGGCTCGAAACGCTTGAGGAAGGGACGCACGAATACGCGTACGTCCGCAACACCCTGGTCGAACTCAACCTCGCCCTGGTGAAGTTCGCCGCCTCCCGGTTCCGCTCCCGCAGCGAGCCGATGGAGGACATCATCCAGGTCGGCACGATCGGCCTCATCAAGGCCATCGACCGCTTCGAGCTCAGCCGCGGCGTGGAGTTCCCCACGTTCGCGATGCCGACGATCGTCGGTGAGATCAAGCGCTTCTTCCGCGACACGAGCTGGTCGGTACGTGTCCCGCGCCGGCTCCAGGAACTCCGGCTCGACCTCGCCAAGGCGGGCGACGAACTCTCCCAGCAGCTCGACCGCGCCCCCACGGTGGCAGAGCTGGCCACGCGCCTCGGCATCACCAACGACGAGGTCATCGAAGGCATGGCCGCGTCCAACGCCTACACGGCCAGCTCCCTGGACGCCCAGCCCGAGGAGGACGACTCCGAGGGCGCGCTCGCGGACCGCATCGGCTACGAGGACCACGGCCTGGAGGGCATCGAGTTCATCGAGTCGCTGAAGCCCCTGATCGCCGAACTGCCGCCGCGCGACCGGAAGATCCTCTCTCTCCGCTTCGTCGCGAACATGACGCAGTCGGAGATCGGTGAGGAGCTCGGCATCTCGCAGATGCACGTCTCGCGCCTGCTGTCGCGCACTCTCGTCAAGCTCCGCAAGGGGCTGACGGTCGAGGAGTGACCGCCACCGCCGCGCCCCGCGTGAACGGCCCTGTGGGGCCCGTCCCTTGAAGGAGGCGGGCCCCACTGCTGTGTTCCCCCACGAACGGCCACCCGGCCGCGTAGCTGCTCGCGGTGCAGGCCCCGAGCCGCCGCTCAGCCCGGTACGTCCATGCGTTGCGTGCCCAGGACCGACAGGAGCCGCATGGCCTCCTCGGAGGGGGAGCCCGGGGTGGCCGTGTAGAGGAAGACGCGCTGGTCGCGGTCCGTGATGTCCAGGACGTCGCAGTTCACCGCCACCGGGCCCACCTGCGGGTGGTCGAAGGTGCGGCAGAGGATGGGGCAGGCGGCCACCTCGTGGGCAGCCCAGAGGCGGGCGAACTCCTCGCTGCCGGTCAAGAGGTCGTCCACCAGCGTCGTCACCTCCGGGGCAGCCGGGTAGCGGGCCGCCACCGCGCGCAAATGCTGGACCGCGCTGCGGGCGAAAGCGGCGGCGTCCGACGCCCCGTACAACGGGGAGCCGCCCAGGAAGTGGCGGCGGACGAGGTTCCGGTCGCGGCGGGGCAGCGCGGAGAAGTCCTCCAGGAGCGCGGCGGCCAGCGGGTTCCAGGCGATGACCTCGTACGTCGCCGACACCACGACCGCCGCCGCGTCCGGCAGCCGGTTCAGCAAAACGGCAATGCTCGGGCGGACCTCGCGTGACGGGCCCGGCGGGGGGCCCGGCGGCGTACCGGCCAGATGGTGCAGGTGGTCGCGCTCGGCGTCCGACAGGCGCAGGGCGCGGGCCAGTTGGGCGAGGACCTCGCGGGAGGGGTGCGGGGCACGGGCCTGTTCGAGGCGCGTGTAGTACTCCGTCGAGATGAACGCCGACTGCGCCACCTCCTCGCGTCGCAGACCCGGCGTGCGGCGGCGCGGCCCCACGGGCAGCCCCACGTCCGTGGGCCGTATGCGCTCGCGTCTGCTGCGGAGGAAGTCGGCCAGTTGTCGTCGGTTCACCGCTCCAGTCTGCGCGGAGGCCGAGGGTCGTATCCAGGTACTGGCGGTGCCTGGATGCCCCGGCCGTCCGAGCGCAGGCTCACGGTATGAACCAAGAAGCCCACGGTATGAACAACGAGAACGAGACTGCCGCATCACACAGAACCGCTGCGGGGCTGCTCGGCGGCAAGGTCGCCTTCATCGCCGGGGCCAGCCGCGGGATCGGCGCGGCGGCGGCACGGCTGTTCGCCGCCGAGGGCGCGCGGGTGCTGCTCGCGGCCCGGACGGAGGAGCGGCTGGAGGCCGTGACCGAGGAGATCCGGGCGGCGGGCGGCACGGCGGAGTACGCCGTGTGCGATCTGGCCGACGGCGACAGTGTCCGGGCCGCCGTCGGCCGGGCCGTGGAGCACTACGGGCGGCTCGACGTGGCCTTCAACAACGGCGCGACGGGCCAGACACCCGGCCCCATGGACCAGCTCTCGGAGGCCGACTTCGACCACGTCTGCGCCGTCGACTTCAAGGGGCCGTGGCTGGCCATGACCGCCGAGGTCGCCGCCATCCGCGCCACGGCGGAGCGCGGCGCCATCGTCAACACCTCCAGCGTCGGCAGCATGCTCGCCAACCCCGCGCTGCCCGTGTACGGGGCGGCGAAGCGCGCGGTCAACAGCCTCACCGCGTCGGCCGCCGTCACGTACGGCCCGGAGAACATCCGCGTCAACGCCGTGGCGCCCGGCACCACGCTCACCGAGATGCTGAGGGAGTGGGACGACGAGTCGCCCGGGACCATCGACCAGCTCAACTCCCAGACGCCGCTGGGGCGCGCCGCCGACCCGCTGGAGATCGCGCAGGCCGCCGCCTGGCTCCTGAGCGACCGCGCCTCGTACGTCACCGGCACGGTGCTCCGGGTCGACGGCGGGCTGTGGGCCTGAACCCCGGAGCCGCCGAGACCCGGACCTCCCGTCAGTTCACACGTTCACGCGTGCGCCCCGGCGCCAGACCTCATCGATCAGCGGGACGCCCGGGCGGTACGCCAGGTGGACGTGGCTCGGCGCGTCCAGGAAGGCCAGGTCGGCGCGGGCGCCCTCGCGCAGGGTGCCGATGTCCGTGCGGCGCAGGGCCGCCGCGCCGCCCGCCGTGGCCGACCAGATCGCCTCGTCCGGGGTCATGCCCATGTCCCGTACGGCGAGCGCGACGCAGAACGGGACCGAGGACGTGAACGACGAGCCCGGGTTGCAGTCCGTGGACAGCGCCACCGTGGCGCCCGCGTCCAGGAGCCGGCGGGCGTCCGGCCACTGGGCCCGCGTGGAGAACTCCGCGCCGGGGAGCAGCGTCGCCACCGTGTCGCCCTGCGCCAGGGCGTCCACGTCCGCGTCCGTGAGGTGCGTGCAGTGGTCGGCGCTCGCCGCGTCCAGTTCCACGGCCAATTGGACGCCGGGGCCGTACGACAGTTGGTTGGCGTGGATGCGGGGGTGCAGGCCCTTGGCCTTGCCCGCCGTCAGGATCGCGCGGGCCTGGTCGCCGTCGAAGGCGCCCTTCTCGCAGAAGACGTCGATCCAGCGGGCGTGGGGGGCGCAGGCGTCCAGCATCTCGCCGGTGACCAGCTCCACGTACGCGGCCGGGTCGTCGGCGTAGTCGGGCGAGACGATGTGGGCGCCCAGGAACGTGACCTCGTCCGTGTGCCGCGCGGCGATGCGGAGGGCTCGGGCCTCGTCCTCCGTCGTGAGGCCGTAGCCGGACTTCGTCTCGAACGTCGTGGTGCCCTGGCGGAGCGCCTCGGCGAGGTAGTGCTCGACGTTCGCCTCAAGCTCGGCGTCCGTCGCCGCGCGGGTCGCCGCGACCGTGGTGCGGATGCCGCCGGCGGAGTAGGCGCGGCCCGACATCCGGGCGTTGAACTCCTGGGTGCGGTCGCCCGCGAAGACCAGGTGGCTGTGGCTGTCCACGAAGCCGGGGATGACCGCGCGGCCCCTGGCGTCGTGCCGTTCGTCGGCCGCCGGGGCCTCGGCGGCCGGGCCCACCCAGGCGATCCGCTCGCCGTCCAGGACGACGGCCGCGTCCGTCACCAGGCCCAGGGGGCTTCCGTCGCCCTGTGCGGGGTCGTTGGTGACGAGGCTGGAGATGTTCGTGATGAGGGTGGTGGGGGTGGTTGTGGGGGTGGTGGGGGTCGTCATGGCTGCTCCTGGCCCAGTCCTCAATCGCCGGACGGGCTGTCTCGGGTAGGGGCGGGATCGAGGTCGAGGGTCGAGGCGGGGAGAGTTTCAGTCTCTCAGCGCCGCGATCGCCTCCGTCAGGGCCGACGCGACGTCGGGGACCAGGACGTGGGAGCCGTCCCTGACCACCCGGCGGCCGCCGACCAGCACGTCGCGCACATCCGCCGCCGTCGCCGCGAAGACGGCCGTCTCGGCGCCGAGACGGGGAACGGGCCCCGCCGTGCGGACGGAGTCCAGGGCGATCGTGGTGAGGTCCGCGAGGGCACCCGGCTCGATGGCGCCCGCGTCCGGCCAGCCCAGCGCCGTGTGGCCGCCCGCCGAGGCCGCGCGCAGCAGCGCCGCCGCCGTCCAGTGGCCCCGCGTATGCGAACGGAGGCGTTCGTTCAGCTCCATGGCCCGCGCCTCCTCCAGGAGGTCGATGACCGCGTGGCTGTCGCTGCCCAGGGAGAGCGGGCTGCCCTCCCGCTGGAGGTCGACCGCCGGGCCGATGCCGTCCGCCAGGTCGCGTTCCGTCGTCGGGCACATGCACGTGCCCGTCGTGGAGCGGCCGAGCAGGCCGATGTCCTCGGGCGTGAGGTGGGTGTTGTGGACGCCCGTCGTGCGCGGGCCGAGGACGCCGTGGTCCGCGAGCAGCCGCGTCGGCGTGCGGCCGTGCACCGCCAGGCACGCCTCGTTCTCGGCCTTCTGCTCGGAGAGGTGCACGTGGAGCGGGGCCCCGCGGTCCGACGCCCACTGCGCCACCGTGCCCAACTGGCGCGCCGGGACCGCCCTCACCGAGTGGATCGCCGCGCCGATACGGGCGTGTCCCCGGTCCTTGAGGGACGAGGCCCGCTCCGCCCACGCCTCGGTCGTGCCGTCGGAGAAGCGCAGCTGGTGCCGGTCGGGGGCCTTGCCGCGCTCCGCGCCGAGCAGGCCCGACGCCACGTACGCCGTGTCCAGGAGCGTGATGCGGATGCCCGCGTCCGACGCGGCCTGGATCAGCGCCTCGCCCATCGCGTTGGGATCCTCGTACGGGGTGCCGCCGGGGGCGTGGTGCAGGTAGTGGAACTCGCCGACCGCCGTGATGCCGGCCAGCGCCATCTCCGCGTACACCGCGCGTGCCAGCGCGTGGTACGTCTGCGGGGTCAGGCGGTCCGCCACCCCGTACATGACCTCCCGCCAGGTCCAGAACGTGCCCGAGCCGACCTGGACGGTGCCGCGCAGCGCCCGGTGGAACGCGTGGCTGTGGGCGTTGGCGAGGCCGGGGAGGGTCAGGCCGCGCAGGACCGTCGCGCCGGGTGGCGGCGCCTCGACGTCCCTGCGGACCGCCGTGATCCTCCCGGCCGCCACGTCCACCGCCACGCTCGGCTCCACGTGGGTGCCGAGCCAGGCGTGTTCCAGCCAGTACGTGTCCGTCTTCACCTGCACGCGAGCCCTTCCAGTACGTCGGCGAGTGCGGTCACCCCGGCCACGCAGTCGTCCTCGGCGGCGAACTCCGCCGGGGAGTGCGAGACGCCCGTGGGGTTCCGTACGAACAGCATGGCGGTGGGGATGGAAGCGGACAAAATACCCGCGTCGTGTCCCGCGCCCGTGCCGAGCACGGGGAGCCGCCGGTCGTCGCCTCCCAGGATCGCGCCCAGCTCGTCGCGGAGCGCGTGGCCGAACTCGACGATCGGCGTGAAGGACTCCCGTACGACGTCCAGGTCGATGCCGTGGCGGTCCGCGTACTCGCGTGCCGCCTTCTCGATGCCGGTGACCACCGTGTCCAGCGTCTCCTGGTCGGCCGCGCGGGAGTCCAGCCAGCCGCGCACCAGGGACGGGATGGCGTTGACGCCGTTCGGCTCGACGGAGATCTTGCCGAAGGTGGCGACCGCGCCCGCGAGCTCCGCCTCGCGGCGGGCCGCGAGGACCGTCTCCGCGTACGTCAGCATCGGGTCCCTGCGGTCGGCCAGGCGGGTGGTGCCCGCGTGGTTGGCCTCGCCACGGAAGTCGTAGCGCCAGCGGCCGTGGGGCCAGATGGCGGACGCGATGCCGACCGGGTCGCCGGTCAGGTCCAGGGCCCGGCCCTGCTCCACGTGCAGCTCGACGAAGGCGCCGATGCGGGACAGGCGCTCCGGGTCCGGGCCGATGCCGTACGGGTCGTATCCCGCCGCTTCCATCGCCTGCAGGAGGGTGACGCCGTCGCCGTCCGTCAGCTTGTGCGCGGCCTCGGCCGTCAGGTGGCCCGCCGTCAGCCGGGAGCCCACGCAGGCCAGGCCGAAGCGGGCGCCCTCCTCGTCGGCGAAGTTGACGATTCCCAGGGGCCGGGTGAGCTCCGCGCCCCTGTTCCGGAGTTCGTCCAGGGCCGCGAAGGACGACACGACGCCGAGGGGGCCGTCGTACGCGCCGCCGTCGGGGACGGAGTCCAGGTGCGATCCGGTGACCACGGCGTCGCCCGCCGCCGGGTCGCCCTGCCAGGCCCACTGGTTGCCGTTGCGGTCCAGTTCGCAGGTCAGGCCCCGGGACTCGGCCTGCTGCGTGAACCATGCCCGGCACTCGGCGTCCGCGCCCGTCCAGGCGTACCTGCGGTACCCGCCGGAGCGGGCGTCCCGGCCCAGCGGGGCCAGGTCGCGCCACATCTCCTGGAACGTCACGCCTCGTCGCCCTCCCGCATGGGGACCCGTACGCCGCGGTCGTGCGCGACGGTCTCCGCGATGTCGTAGCCCGCGTCGACGTGCCGGATCACGCCCATCCCGGGGTCGTTCGTCAGGACCCGGCGGATCTTCTCGCCCGCCAGCTTCGTGCCGTCGGCGACCGAGACCTGGCCCGCGTGGAGGGAGCGGCCCATGCCGACGCCGCCGCCGTGGTGGATGGAGACCCAGGAGGCGCCGGAGGCGACGTTGACCATGGCGTTCAGGAGCGGCCAGTCGGCGATCGCGTCGGAGCCGTCGAGCATGGCCTCCGTCTCGCGGTACGGGGAGGCCACCGAGCCGCAGTCCAGGTGGTCGCGGCCGATCGCGAGCGGGGCGGCGAGGGTGCCGTCGCCGACCATGTCGTTGAACATGTCGCCCGCCTTGTCGCGCTCCCCCTGGCCGAGCCAGCAGATGCGCGCGGGGAGGCCCTGGAAGTGGACCCGCTCCCCCGCCATCTTGATCCAGCGGTGCAGCGACTCGTTCTCGGGGAAGAGGTCGAGCAGCGCCTTGTCCGTCTTGTGGATGTCCGAGGCCTCGCCCGAGAGCGCCGCCCAGCGGAACGGGCCCTTGCCCTCGCAGAAGAGCGGGCGGATGTAGGCGGGGACGAAGCCGGGGAAGTCGAACGCGCGGCCGTAGCCCGCGAGTTGGGCTTCGCCGCGGATCGAGTTCCCGTAGTCGAAGACTTCGGCGCCCGCGTCCATGAAGCCGACCATGGCCTCCACGTGCCGGGCCATGGACTCGCGGGCGCGGGTCGTGAAGCCCGCCGGGTCCTTCGCCGCGTACGACGCCATCTCGTCGAAGCCGACGCCCGTCGGCAGGTACGCGAGCGGGTCGTGGGCGGAGGTCTGGTCCGTCACGATGTCGATGGGCGCGCCCTCGGCGAGCATCCGCGGGAGCAGGTCCGCCGCGTTGCCGAGGAGGCCGATGGACAGCGGCTTCCTCGCGTCCCGGGCTTCCACCGCCAACTGGAGCGCGTGCTCCACGGAGTCGGCCTTCACGTCGAGGTACTTGTGCTCGATGCGGCGCTCGATGGCGCGCGGGTCGACGTCGATACAGATCGCGACGCCGTCGTTCATCGTCACCGCGAGGGGCTGGGCGCCGCCCATGCCGCCGAGCCCCGCGGTCAGGGTGATCGTGCCCGCGAGGGTGCCGTTGAACCTCTTGGCGGCGACCGCGGCGAACGTCTCGTACGTGCCCTGGAGGATGCCCTGCGTGCCGATGTAGATCCAGGAGCCCGCGGTCATCTGGCCGTACATCGTGAGGCCGAGCTGCTCCAGGCGGCGGAACTCCTCCCAGTTCGCCCAGTCGCCGACCAGGTTGGAGTTGGCGATCAGGACGCGCGGGGCCCACTCGTGGGTCTGCATCACGCCGACGGGGCGGCCCGACTGGACGAGCATCGTCTCGTCCTGCTTCAGGGTCCGCAGCGTGCGCACCATGGCGTCGAAGGAGCGCCAGTCGCGGGCCGCCTTGCCGGTGCCGCCGTAGACGACGAGCTTGTCGGGGTGTTCGGCGACCTCGGGGTCGAGGTTGTTCTGGAGCATCCGGAGGGCGGCTTCCTGCTGCCATCCCAGGGCGCTCAGTTCCGTGCCGCGCGGTGCCCTTACGGGGCGGGGTCCTGACATGGGGCGGTGCCTCCTCGCGTGATGCCGCTGCAACCTTGTTATTCACATCCTGGAGCGCTGAATAGAGCTAGTCAATAGCGAACGAATGAGCGAGTACGGCAGCGGGGCCGTGGTCTTGATGATTGGCTGGATCGCATGGATCACGTGGAACAGCGGGAACGGGAGCAGGGGGCCGGCCAAGGCGGGGGCCGTGCCGAGGACGAGACGCAGGACCTCCGTTCGGGAGCCGCCGCCGCGGCCCGGCGTGACCTCGCCGTCCGCGCCGCCGTCGAGCGCGGCCTCGTCTCGCCCGCCGCCCCCGTCGTGGGACTCCTCGACATCGCCGGCATCCGCGCGAGCGCCGCCGCCCTGCGCTCCGCCTTCGAGGCGGTCACCCCGCCGGGGACGCCCGTCCTGCACGCCTTCGCCGTCAAGGCGACGCCGCTGGTGCCGGTCCTGCGGCTGCTGCGCTCGGCGGGGATCGGCGCCGAGGTGGCGAGCCCCGGTGAACTGGCGCTCGCGCGGGCCGCGGGGATCGCGCCCTCCGAGACCGTGCTCGACTCGCCCGCCAAGACCCCGGCCGAGCTGCGCCAGGCGCTCGCGCTCGGCATCGCCGTCAACGCCGACAACCCGCAGGAGCTGGCCCGCGTCGACGCCCTGATCCAGTCGGCGCCGACCTCGTCCCCCATCGGCCTGCGCGTCAACTCCCAGATCGGCGGCGGCTCGATCGGGGCCCTCTCGACGGCGACAGCCACCTCCAAGTTCGGTGTGCCGCTGCTGGACGAGGGCGCCAGGGACTGGGTGATCCAGGCGTATCTGGACCGGCCGTGGCTGACGCGGCTGCACGCGCACTCCGGTTCCCAGGGCATGCCCCTGGAGATGATGGTGCGCGGCGTCGGCACCACGTACGAACTGGCCGAGGAGATCAACGAACGCGTCGGGCGGCGGCAGATCGACACCCTCGACATCGGCGGCGGCCTCGCCGTCAACTTCGGCTCGGACGAGGAGACCCCGACCCACGCGCAGTACGCGCGCCGCCTCAAGGCCCGGGTCCCCGGGCTGCTCGACGGGCGGTACGGCCTGGTCACCGAGTTCGGCCGGTCGCTGCTCGCCAAGCACGGCACGCTCCTCGCCCGCGTCGAGTACACGAAGGAGGCGGGCGGCAGGCCCATCGCGGTGACGCACGCGGGCGTGCAGGTGGCGACCAGGACGGTGTACGCGCCCGTGTCGTGGCCGCTGCGGATCGCCGCGTACGACGGCGAGGGGCGCCCCAAGAGCGGGCCCGCCGTCGGCCAGGACATCGCGGGCCCGGCCTGCTTCGCGGGGGACCTGCTCGCCGAGAACCGGCCGCTGCCGCTGCTCGGGCAGGGCGACCACATCGCCGCCCTGGACACCGGCGCCTACTACTTCGCGCAGCACTATTCGTACAACAGCCTCATCCGGCCCGGCATCCACGGCTTCACCACGTACGACGGCGAGGTCCGGTTCGCCGCGGCGCGCGAGCCGCAGACGCTCGACGAGATCGTGGCGGAGGCCGGCGGCGGGTCGGAACGGGACGCCCTGCGCCACCTCTGAGCCGGAGCCGCCCGCGAAGGCTCTGTACTTGCTCAATTCGCGCATAGTGACGTGCGTCACGGGCAAACCCCTCCCCAGACATGTTCTCGGGCTCGGGGGAGGCTCCTGTGACGGCATCCGGCACACCCACCACCGCACCAACACCCGCCGAGGACGGTGCGCTGCACCGCGCCATCGGCCCCAAGCTGCTGATCCTCTTCGTGATCGGCGACATCCTCGGCACCGGCATCTACGCCACCACGGGCAAGGTCGCGGGGAAGGTCGGCGGCGCGCTCTGGGTACCGTTCGCGATCGGCTTCGTCGTGGCGATCCTGACGGCCGCCTCGTACGTCGAACTGGTCGGCAAGTACCCGAAGGCGGCCGGTGCCGCGCTCTACACCCAGAAGGCGTTCAAGACGCCGTTCCTCACCTTCATCATCGCGTTCATGGTGATGTGCTCGGGCCTGTCGTCGGCGAGCGCCGCGGCCCGCGCCTTCAGCGGTGACTACCTCGGCGAGCTGACGGGGGACGCGCTGCCGCCGACGCTCATCGCGATCGTCTTCGTCGTGCTGCTCGCGGCGCTCAACATGCGGGGCGTCTCGGAGTCGGTGAAGACCAACGTGGTCCTCACGCTCGTCGAGGTCACCGGGCTCGCGATCATCCTCGCGATCGGGGCGTACGCGGTGCTCAGCGGGGACGGCGAGCCCTCGCGGCTCACCGAGTTCGAGTCCGGGGGCAGTGGGTACGCGCTGATGACCGGCGTGCTCGGCGCCACCGCGCTCGGCTTCTTCGCCTTCGTCGGCTTCGAGGACTCGGTGAACATGGCCGAGGAGACCAAGGACCCCGTCCGCACCTTCCCGCGCGCGATCTTCATCGGCGTGGCCGTGACGGGCACGATCTATGTGCTCGTGGCCCTCGTCTCGTCCCTGCTCGTCGACTCCAAGACGCTGGAGGGGTCGAGCGGGCCGCTCCTGGAGGTCGTCAAGGCGGGCGGCGTCGACTTCCCGCACAAACTCTTCGCCCTGATCGCGCTGTTCGCGGTCACCAACTCGGCGCTGATCAACATCATGATGGCCTCGCGGCTCTGCTACGGCATGGCCAACGAGCGCATCCTGCCGCGCGCCATGGGGCGGGTCCTGTCCAAGCGCCGCACGCCCGTCGTCGGCATCGTCTTCGTCTCCCTGCTCGCCATCGGCCTGGTGTCGACGGGCGAGATCGAGGGGCTCGGGGACACCACGGCGTTCCTGCTGCTCTGCGTCTTCGCGGTGGTCAACGTGGCCGTGCTCGTGCTGCGCAAGGACCCCGTCGGGCACGAGCACTTCCGTACGCCGACCGTCCTGCCGGTACTGGGTGCCATCACCGCCCTGATCCTCGCGAGCCCGCTGGCCGACCGGCCCGCGGAGGTCTACATCCGGGCCGGGGTGCTGATCGCCATCGGCATCGCCCTGTGGGGCGTGAACAAGGCGGTGCTCAAGGCGCGCCCCGAGGAGTGACCTCCGGCCTACGAGCGGCGGCCTCGCTACTCGACGAACAGGCCCCGCTCCGCCGCCCGTACGTCGAACTCCTCCAGGCGGGCCTGGGCGTCCGGCAGGCCGTCGCACATGGCCTCAAGGAGGACGCGGCCGAGCAGCATCGGGGCGCAGACCGTGTCGAAGGCGAGGCCGGTGCCGACCGCCGCCGGAAGGAGCAGGTCGGAGTGGGCGGCCACGGGGGCGAACGCCGAGTCGGCGACGGTGACCACGGTCAGGCCCGCCGACCGCGCGTAGGCGAGGGCGTCGACGACCTCGCGGGGGTGGCGCGGCAGGGCGAAGCAGAGGAGGGCCGTGGCGCCGGCGCGGACCGCGGCGTCGACGCGGTCGGCGAGCATCGTGCCGCCCTCGTCGAGCAGCCGGACGTCCGGGTGGACCTTCGCGGCGAAGTACGAGAAGCCGTACGCCTGGGAGGCCGCGGCCCGCAGTCCGAGCACCGGCAGCGGGCGTGAGGCGGCGAGGAGCTGTCCCGCGCGCTCGACGGGGGCGGGGTCGGCCAGCAGTTCGGCGAGGTGCCGGAGGTTCTCGATCTCCGCCTCGACCGCCTGCTGGTACTCGTTCGCCAGGGCCTTGGCCGCGGACTCCGGGGGCGCCACGTCCCGCAGGTGCCTGCGCAGCGCCGGATAGCCGTCGAAGCCGAGCGCCACGGCGAAACGGGTGACGGAGGGCTGGCTCACCCCGGCGAGCTCGGCCAGTTCGACGCTGGAGAGGAAGGGCGCGTCGGCGGCCCTGCGCACCATGCAGTGGGCGATGCGCCGCTGGGTCGGTGTGAGCCGGTGGCCCTCGAAGAGCACTTGCAGTCGCGCGGCAGGGCTGTCGCTCATGCCGTCCCCCTCAGGATGTCTGTTCCCACGGTCGTTCCGGCGCCGGACTCCGCCCACAGCCGGGTGAAACGGCTCAGCAGTCCGGCCGCCGCCGTCACATCATCCGTCAGCGGCCGGTCGGCGAGCTCCGGCTCCAGTACGGAGTCGGCGAGCGCGAAGGCCCCGGCGAGCGGCGTGTCGGGGTCCAGGCGCATGTCGCGCTGCCTCAACGCCCGTACGGCGGCGACCAGTTCACACCCGACGACCATGCGGTACGCCTCGCAGGCGCGCAGCGTCTGGCGGGCGGCGAGCGAGGCGAAGCTCGCCTGCTCCTCGACGCCGCGGGAGAGCACCGCGTGGCCGAGTGAGGCCGGCGCGGAGAAGGCGCGCAGGTCGCCGAGGGCGGCCCCGGCGGCGTATTCGAGGATCATCACGCCCGAGGAGGCGGCCTCGCCGTCGGCGAGGAAGGGCCGCAGGCGGGTGAAGGCCGGTTCGTTGAGGGTGGAGAGGCGGGAGGTGGAGAGCCGGGCCGCCTGGGTCACGGCGAGCCTGAAGTGGTCCAGGGCGAGCGCGAGTTGGGCGAGGTAGAAGCCGCCGTGGTGGTAGGCGGCCATGTCGTCGGGGGAGATCAGCGGGTTCTCGGCCGCCGCGTTGATCTCGACGGTGAGGACGTCCTCCAGGGCGTTCGCCGCGTCGTGGGCGGGGCCGTGGATCTGCGGGACGCAGCGGAAGCCGTAGGGGTCCTGGATGCGGCCAAGGGGCGGCGTCGGCCGGTCGGGGGCGCCCAGGAGGTGGCGCATGCGCTCGGCGACCGCGTAGGAGCCGGGATGGCGGCGCGCCTCGTGCACGGGCAGCGCGTACGCCTCGTAGGAACCGTCGACCGCCATCAGGGAGAGCGCGGCGACCACCTGGGTGGCGCCGATCAGGCCCCGCAGTTCGTGCAGGGCGAGCGCGGCCTGGCCGAGGGTGAGGGCGTTGCTGCTGATCAGGGCGAGGGCGTCGTTGTTGTCCAGGGGCTGCGGCTCGGGGGCGGCGCCCGGACCCTGCCAGGGGTGCTCGCCGGCGAGGGCGAGGCCCATCTGGGCGAGGGCGGCGATGTCGCCGGTGCCGACCGAGCCGAACTCGTTGACCCTCGGGTACGCGCCCGTCTCCAGGGCCCGGCAGAGCGCGACGACGACGCTGGGGCGCAGCCCGGCGCCGCCCGCGAGGAGCTGGTTGGCGCGGACGGCGAGCATGGCGCGGACCTGCCGGGCGGGCAGTTCGGCGCCGATCGCCCCGGCGTGCGAGCGCAGCAGCCGCAGGCCGTGGTCGGCGGCGGCATCGGTGGGCACGTCTTCGTTCCGGTTGGCGCCGACGCCGGTGGAGCGGCCGTAGACGCGGCCCCAGGCGGCGATCTCGCGGGCGGCGTTCCACGACCGCTCCGCGCGCTTCATGCCGTCGGTGGCGGGCACGGGCCGGGCGTCGGATTCGGCCAGGCGTACGACGTCTGCGACCATCATTCCCCGGCCGTCGAGGACGACGACCGCTCCCCCGTCGCCGGTCGCGGTGTCCGCGATACGAGACGACTTCACGCGCATTCCCTCCTCAATCGGGCGTCCTGTCCTGCTCGGCGACCACTTGTTGACGGCGATGCGCACCGAACCATTGACAAATTATTCAGACAGCGAGAACTCTGCATGACGATATACAGCCGGGCAAGGGACTCCTCATGATCCAGTTCGACACGGTCCACAAACGCTTCCCGAACGGCACGACGGCGGTCCACGACCTCACGCTCGACATGCCGGAAGGCGGCGTGACCGTTCTCGTCGGATCTTCCGGTTGCGGCAAGACGACGACCCTCCGCATGATCAACCGCATGGTCGACCCGACCTCGGGCACGATCCGGGTCGGCGGCCGCGACGTCCTGGAGCAGGACGCGGCCGACCTGCGCCGCTCCATCGGCTACGTCATCCAGCAGTCCGGGCTCTTCCCCCACCGCACGGTCCTCGACAACATCGCCACGGTGCCGCTGCTGCTCGGCTGGGGCCGCAGGAAGGCCAGGGCGCGGGCCGCGGAGCTCCTGGAGACCGTCGGCCTCACCGCCGACGCCGGCAAGCGCTACCCGCACCAGCTCTCCGGCGGCCAGCAGCAGCGCGTCGGCGTGGCGCGGGCGCTCGCCGCGGACCCGCCGGTGCTGCTCATGGACGAGCCGTTCGGCGCGGTGGACCCGGTGGTCCGCGCCCAGCTCCAGGACGAGCTCCTGCGCCTCCAGCGGGAGCTCTCGAAGACCATCGTCTTCGTCACGCACGACATCGACGAGGCCGTGCGGCTCGGCGACCGCATAGCCGTCTTCCGCACCGGCGGCCACCTCGTGCAGTGCGCCGCGCCCGCCGAGCTGCTCGCCCGCCCCGCGGACGACTTCGTCGCGGACTTCCTCGGCGCCGAGCGCGGCCTGAAGCTGCTCTCCCTGATCCCCCTGGCCGACGTCCCCCAGGGCCCGGCCCCGCAGGGCGACGACTGGACGCTGCGCTTGAACCCGGCGGGGTCCCCGCTGGCCTGGCGGCACAAGGACGCCTCGGAGCCCGACCTCCCCGTACGGCCGCTGCGGGACACCGACTCGCTTCTCGCCGCCCTCGACGAGTCCCTGTCGTCCCCGACGGGGCTCGTGGCCCGCGTGGACGCGGAGGGCCGCCTGACGGGGGTGTCGTCGCGGGAGGACATCCACGGAGGCGCGGCGCGCGAGCGGGCTCGTTCCGTCCGCGGGCCGGTGGGGGCTGACCGCGCAGTTCCCCGCGCCCCTGACGGGGCCGGCTCGCACCCGCAGACGGACGCCGAAGGCGCGGGCGCCAAGGACCGCACCTCATGACCGTCGACTGGTCGTGGATAGCCGACCACACCGACGACCTCACCACCCTCACCCTCTCGCACCTCCAGGCCGCCCTCTCCGCCGTACTGCTCGGCCTGGTGATCTCGCTGCCGCTGGCCGTCCTCGCGCACCGCGTGCGGCCCCTGCGCGGACTCCTGCTCGGCCTCTCGAACGTCCTGTTCACCATCCCGTCCATCGCCGTCTTCGTGCTGCTCCTGCCGGTCAGCGGGCTGACCCGCACCACCACCGTCATCGGCCTGACGATCTACACCCTCGTCGTGCTCCTGCGGAACACCGTCGAGGGCCTGGACTCCGTCCCTGCCAAGACGAAGGAAGCCGCCAAGGCCATGGGCACCCGCCCCTTGCGGACGCTGCTCACCGTCGAGCTCCCGCTCGCCCTGCCGGTGATCATGGCCGGCGTACGGATCGCGACGGTCATGTCGATCTCCCTCGTCTCCGTGGCGACGTACATCGGCGACGGCGGCCTCGGCCAGCTCTTCACCGACGGCTTCCAGCGCAACTTCCCCACCCCTGTGATCGTCGGCGTCGTCCTCACCCTGCTCCTGGCGCTCGTCGCGGACGCGCTGCTCGTCACCGTCCAGTACGTCCTGACGCCCTGGACCCGCCGCCAGAGGAGCGCGTGACATGTACGAACTCTTCAAGGACCTCGGCGCCTGGCTCGTCAGCGGCGAGCAGTGGACCGGCCCGGACGGCATCGGCCACCGCCTCGCCGAGCACCTCCAGTACTCGCTGCTCGCCACGCTCGTCGCCGCGGCCATCGCGCTGCCGCTCGGCCTGCTCATCGGCCACACAGGACGCGGCGCCTTCGTCGCCATCAACCTCTCCTCCTTCGGCCGGGCGCTGCCCACCGTCGGACTCGTCGTCCTGGTCTTCCTGGCCAGCGGCCTGTCCATGTGGCCCGTCTACATCGCGCTCGTCGCGCTCGCCGTCCCGTCCATCGTCACCAACACGTACGCGGGCATGACCGCCGTCGAGCCCGAGGTGAAGGACGCCGCGCGCGGCCAGGGCATGCGCGCCCACCAGGTCCTCTTCCAGGTGGAGCTGCCGCTCGCGCTGCCGCTGATCATGACCGGGCTCCGGCTCGCCCTGATCCAGGTCGTCGCGACGGCGACCATCGCCGCGTACGTGTCCTTCGGCGGGCTCGGGCGGTACGTGTTCGACGGCCTCGCCCAGCGCGACCTGGTCCAGGTGCTCGGCGGTGCCGTGCTCGTGGCGGCCGTCGCCGTCGTACTCGACCTCGCGCTCTCCGGCCTTCAGCGCGCCCTCTTCCGCCACCGTCCGGCCAAGCAGGCCTAGGAGCGATCCCCATGAACCGCAGAACCCTCCTCGGCGGACTCCTCGCCACCGCGTCCGTCCCCGCACTCGCCGCCTGCGGCGGCGGCATCACCTCCCTGGACGGCGGGGGCGGTGGCGGCGGCGGAGGCGGCTCCAGCAAGAACGGCGTCACCATCGGCACCGCCAACTTCACCGAGAACCAGGTCCTCGGCTACCTCTACGCCGCCGCGCTCGAAGCCGCGGGCGTGAAGACGAAGGTCCGCCCCAACCTCGGCACCCGGGAGATCCTCATCCCCGCGCTCAGGGGCGGCGACATCGACCTGCTGCCCGAGTACCAGGGCGCCCTCCTGCACTACCTCGACCCCAAGGCGAAGGTCACCGAGGAGGGCGAGATGCAGAACGCCCTCGCCGTGGCGCTCCCCCGCGGCCTTCAGATCCTTCCCTACGGGCGGGCCGAGGACTCCGACGCGTTCGTCGTCACGCGCGACACCGCGAAGCAGTACGGCCTCAAGACCCTCGCCGACCTGGCCGAGCACAACGGCAAGCTCGTCATCGGCGCGGCCCCCGAGGTCAAGAAGCGCACGGTGGGCGTGGTCGGCCTCAAGGACGTGTACGGCGTGGAGTTCAAGGAGTTCAAGTCGCTCGACTCCTCCGGGCCGCTGGTGAAGGGCGCCCTGCGCAAGGGCGACGTCGACGTGGCGAACCTCTTCACCACCGACACCGACATCGCCGCCGAGAAGTGGGTCGTCCTCACCGACCCCAAGAACCTGATCCCCGGCCAGCACATCGTCCCGCTCATCGCCGACCGCAAGGCCGACTCGACGGTGCGCAAGGCGCTCGCGAGGCTCGGCGCCCTCCTGACCACCGAGCAGCTCACCGAACTGAACCGGCTGGTGGACAAGGACAAGAAGGACCCGCAGGACGTCGCGGACGACTGGGCGGCCGAACACGGCCTGACGAAGAAGTAGCCGGCACGACGCATAGTCAGCAGCACGACGGGAGTTGATCGGAATGGCAGCCGAAGAACTGGTGGAGCGGCGCTCCATCGACGTCGTCCCCGACGACGAACGGCACGGAAGGGCGTTCAACCAGTTCACGCTCTGGCTCGGCGCCAACCTCCAGATCACCGCGGTCGTCACGGGCGCCCTCGCCGTCGTCTTCGGCGGCGACGTGGTCTGGTCGCTGGTCGGCCTCGTCCTCGGCAATCTGCTGGGCGGCGCGGTGATGGCGCTGCACTCGGCGCAGGGCCCGAAGCTCGGCCTGCCGCAGATGATCCAGTCACGGGCCCAGTTCGGCGTGAAGGGCGCGGTCGTCCCGCTGCTCCTCGTCATCCTGATGTACGTCGGGTTCTTCGCGAGCGGCAGCGTCCTCGCCGGACAGGCCACGGCCGAACTGACGCACACGAGCGACACCATCGGCATCGTGCTCTTCGCCGTCGTCACCGCGGTCATGGCGGTGGTCGGCTACCGCGTCATCCACGCACTCGGCCGGGTGGCGAGCGTGATCTGCGCGGTCGCGTTCGTCTATCTGGGGGTGCGGCTGCTCGACCGCGTGGACCTCTCCGCGCTGCTCGCCGACGCCCACTTCGACCTGCCGATGTTCCTGCTCGCCATCTCGCTCTCGGCGTCCTGGCAGCTCGCCTTCGGCCCCTACGTGGCGGACTACTCGCGCTACCTGCCGCGCACGACCTCGGCGAAGGCCACCTTCTGGTGGACCCTGTCGGGCTCCGCGATCGGCTCGCAGTGGTCGATGACGTTCGGGGTGCTCGTGGCGGCGAGCGCGGGGGACGCCTTCCTCGCCAACCAGGTCGGATACGTGGTCGGCCTCGGCGGCACCGGCCTGATCGCCTCCTTCCTGTACTTCGTGATCGCGCTGGGCAAGCTGACGATCAACGTGCTCAACACCTACGGCGGCTTCATGTCGATGGTCACGAGCATCAGCGGCTTCCGGGGCCAGAAGATCCTGACCCAGCGCGGCAGGGCCGCCTACATCGCGCTGATCATGGTCGCGGGCACGGCGGTGGCGCTGCTCGGCAAGGACAGCTTCCTGACGTCGTTCAAGGACTTCCTGCTGTTCCTGCTGACCTTCTTCACGCCGTGGTCGGCCATCAACCTGGTCGACTACTACCTGATCTCCCGCGAGCGGTACGACATCCCCGCCCTCTTCGACCCGCACGGCCGCTACGGTGCCTGGCGCTGGGACGCCCTCGTCGTCTACGGCGTCGGGGTCCTCGCCCAGCTCCCGTTCCTCGCCACGCACTTCTACACGGGCCCGCTCGTCGAGCCGCTGGGCGGCGCGGACGTCTCGTGGATCGTGGGCCTCGCCGTGCCCGCGGTGCTGTACTGGACGCTGGCCCGGCGGAACCCGCCCGTCCCTGGGGATGAACCCCGGGTGGAGAGGGGGGTTAGCCCCACCGCGGGCAGCGCTCCGGCGCCGTAACGTACAGCGGTATGGAAGCCCGTGACGCCGAACTCAAGAAGGAACTCGACGCCACTCTGCACGCCCGCAGAGAGCTCGGCGAAGAGTACGACTCCGCACTGGTCGACTCCTTCCTCGGGAAGGTCGAGCAGCGCCTCGACGGCACGATCGACCGCCGGCTGCGCCGTCACATGGCCGAGCAGCAGATGGTCGTCGCCCGCGGCGCCCGCTCACCGAGCCCGGTGACGGACTCCTGGGGGGAGCGCTTCGGCTTCGGCGTGATCTCCCTGATCCTGGCCGTCCCGCTCTCCGCGATCGGCGTGGTCAACGCCGGCATGCCGGGCCTGCTGACCACCTGGGCGGGCATCGTCGGCGTGAACATCGCGCAGGCGGCCCGCGGGACGTTCTTCGGCGAACGCCGCAAGGAGCGCGACTCGGAGTGGGACGACTAGGGCGCCCCGGCGTCACAGCGAAACGCAGCCGCGGGGGCCGCCGCACCCCCGGGGTGAAACCCCGGGGATCGGGACGACGGCGGCCCCCGCGAGGGGCGCGTGCCGGGTCAGGCCAGGCCACGCCCCGGCGCCGATGGAGTCCGGGAGCCGCTCCGGAGTTCCTGACGCCGACCTCCACCAATGTGCCGGAGCAGTGTTAAGCGGGTGCTGCGCGCACATGACGTGCGCGTACCGCTTCCGCGAAGTCCTTAGAGCCTGTGTCATCGCCCCGGTCGGATCAGCGTGCGGCGTCTGGTGCGTGCGATCGCAAGGCGCCGGAGAGTCCTCGTGGCGGAGCCACGTGGGCTTTTCGGCAACGCCGCGAGCGGGCGTGCCAGGCGTCGCACGCCCGGCCGGGGTTATGACACAGGCTCTTACTGGCCCTGCTGCTCGGCGAGGAACGCGAGGAGGTCCTGGCGGCTGACGACGCCGGTCGGCTTGCCCTCTACCAGGACGATCGCCGCGTCCGCGCCGCCGAGCACCGACATGAGGTCGGCCACCGGCTCACCGGAGCCGACCTGCGGCAGCGGGTCCGACATGTGCTTCTCCAGCGGGTCGGAGAGCGAGGCGCGCCGCGCGAACAGGGCGTCGAGGAGCTCCCGCTCCACGACCGAGCCGATGACCTCCGCGGCCATCACGTCGGGGTGACCCGCGCCCGGCTTCACGATCGGCATCTGCGAGACCCCGTACTCCCGCAGTACGTCGATGGCCTCGCCGACCGTCTCCTCGGGGTGCATGTGCACCAGCGAGGGCAGCGCCCCGCCCTCCTTGCGGCTCAGCACGTCGCCGACGCGGGGCGCGTCGCCGGGCTGCTCCAGGAACCCGTAGTCGTTCATCCACTCGTCGCTGAAGATCTTGCTCATGTAGCCGCGCCCGGAGTCGGGCAGGAGCACGACCACGACGTCGTCCGGGCCCAGCCGCTCGGCGACCCGCAGCGCCGCCACGACGGCCATGCCGCAGGAGCCGCCGACGAGGAGCCCCTCCTCCTTGGCCAGGCGCCGCGTCATCTGGAAGGAGTCCTTGTCGGACACCGCGATGATCTCGTCGGTGACGGTACGGTCGTACGCCGTCGGCCAGAAGTCCTCGCCGACGCCCTCGACGAGGTAGGGCCGCCCGGAGCCGCCGGAGTACACGGACCCCTCGGGGTCGGCGCCCACGACGGTGACCGCGCCCTTGGAGACCTCCTTCAGATAGCCGCCCGTGCCGGAGATGGTGCCGCCGGTGCCGATGCCCGTCACGAAGTGGGTGATCCTGCCCTCCGTCTGCTCCCAGAGCTCGGGGCCCGTGGAGTGGTAGTGGGAGAGCGGGTTGTTCGGGTTGCTGTACTGGTCGGGCTTCCAGGCGCCGGGCGTCTCGCGCACGAGGCGGTCGGAGACGTTGTAGTACGAGTCCGGGTGCTCGGGATCAACGGCGGTGGGGCAGACGACGACGTCGGCCCCGTACGCCCGCAGCACGTTGATCTTGTCGAGCGACACCTTGTCGGGGCAGACGAAGATGCACTTGTAGCCCTTCTGCTGGGCCACGATGGCGAGGCCCACCCCGGTGTTGCCGGACGTCGGCTCGACGATGGTGCCGCCGGGCTTCAGCTCTCCGCTCTGCTCGGCCGCCTCGATCATGCGCAGCGCGATGCGGTCCTTCACGGAACCGCCGGGGTTGAAGTACTCGACCTTGGCCAGGACGGTCGCCTGGATGCCCGCGGTCACGTTGTTGAGCCTCACCAGCGGGGTGTTGCCGACGAGGCTGATCATCGAATCGTGGAATTGCACCGTTGTCTCCGGGCTGCGATGTAGTGCGACGAGTTGGTGCGGTCAGCCTAAGGCTCCGCCTCATCCGTTCACCTCCGCACGCGATTGGCCGACCGTGCTTACGGGGCAATGAGTGGATGTACGGCGAATCGGCGACGAGGAGGTGGCTGCGAGGCATGTCGAGGGCGAGGGTGGCACGACGGATCGCAGCGGGCGCGGCGTACGGCGGCGGAGGCATCGGGCTCATCGGTGCCGCCGCGGTGGGTGTGGTGCTCGCCGAGCTACAGCTCGCGAAGCGGTACGTGGGCGGCGGGGCCCACGCGGACCCACCGCGGGCGGACGGCCGCTACGGTCGGGCGTTCCCGGACGATCCGGAGCGTCCGCCCAGCTGGGAGCCGTTGCGGTTCGCCATGCTCGGTGACTCCACGGCCGCCGGGCAGGGCGTGCACCGGGCCAGGCAGACCCCGGCGGCGCTGCTCGCCTCCGGGCTCGCGGCGGTCGCGGAGCGGCCCGTCGACCTGCGGAACGTGGCGCTGCCGGGCGCCCAGTCGGACGACCTGGACCGGCAGGTGACGCTGATCCTCTCGGACCCGTCCTGGGTTCCGGACGTCTGCGTGATCATGATCGGCGCCAATGACGTGACGCACCGGATGCCGGCGACCCGCTCGGTGCGGTGCCTGTCCGCGGCCGTACGGCGGCTGCGGACCGCGGGGGCGGAGGTCGTCGTGGGTACGTGCCCCGACCTCAGCTCCGTCGAGAACGTCTACCAGCCGCTACGGTGGCTGGCCCGGCGGGTCTCGCGGCAGTTGGCCGCGGCGCAGACGATCGGCGTGGTCGAGCAGGGCGGCCGGACGGTCTCCCTCGGCGACCTGCTCGGCCCCGAGTTCGCGGCGAACCCCCGGGAACTGTTCGGTCCCGACAATTACCACCCCTCGGCCGAGGGGTATGCCACCGCCGCCATGGCGGTGCTTCCCACGCTGTGCGCCGCGCTCGGGGTGTGGCCGGAGGAGGAGCACCCCGATGTCTCGCGGGACGAGGGCTTCCTGCCGGTGGCCCGTGCGGCGGCCCAGGCGGCGGCCGAGGGGGGCACGGAGGTCACGGCCGCCATGCCCACCGGCCCCCGGGGGCCGTGGGCCCTCCTCAAGCGCCGTCGCCGCCGGCGCATCCAGACCCCGGAGCCCTCGCCTGCGGCGCACTAGATCTCTTCCGGGTCCTGTCCCCGCGGGCCGATGGTGGCTGATCGCGCAGTTCCCCGCGCCCCTGAAGACCCCCGCGGCACCGGCGGGGGCACGCCGGGGCGCAGCCCCGAGTGCAGGGGCGCGGGGAACTGCGCGACCGGCCCACGGCGGCCCGCGGGGACACACGAAACCGGGAAGCCGCCGCGCAGCGGCAACCAGCCCCGCCACGGGAAACCGGTCAAGGCCCAGCGGCCTGAGCGCTCGCTTAGAAATGCGTCCCGCATCACAGCCCCGCCCCCGTGACGGTCACCACTACGTGCAGGTAACTTCCCAGGGAGTCCCGCCGAAGCCCAAGCCGCAGCCGCAGCCCCACCGCAAGGGGCGCCCCCGCCAGAGGAGAGCCCGAGATGCCCGAAGCCGTGATCGTCTCTGCCACCCGTACCCCGATCGGCCGCGCCTTCAAGGGCTCGCTGAAGGACCTGCGCCCGGACGACCTGACCGCCACGATCATCGAGGCCGCCCTCGCCAAGGTCCCGGAGCTCGACCCGAAGGACATCGACGACCTGATGCTCGGCTGCGGCCTGCCGGGCGGCGAGCAGGGGCACAACCTCGGCCGCATCGTCGCCGTGCAGATGGGCATGGACCACCTGCCGGGCTGCACCGTCACCCGGTACTGCTCCTCCTCGCTCCAGACCTCCCGTATGGCCCTGCACGCCATCAAGGCGGGCGAGGGCGACGTCTTCATCTCCGCCGGCGTCGAGATGGTGTCCCGGAGCGTGAAGGGCACCAGCGACGGCCTCCCCGACACCCACAACCCCCTCTTCGCCGACGCCGAGGCCCGCACCGCGGCCGTCGCCCAGACCGAGGGCTCCGGCTGGCACGACCCGCGCGAGGACGGCCTGGTACCGGACGCCTACATCGCGATGGGCCAGACCGCGGAGAACCTCGCCCGCAGCAAGGGCGTCACCCGCCAGGACATGGACGAGTTCGGCGTCCGCTCGCAGAACCTCGCCGAGGAAGCCATCAAGAACGGCTTCTGGGAGCGCGAGATCACCCCGGTGACCACCCCCGACGGCACGGTCGTCAGCAAGGACGACGGCCCCCGCGCGGGCGTCACCATGGAGGGCGTACAGGGCCTGAAGCCCGTCTTCCGCCCCGACGGCCTGGTCACCGCGGGCAACTGCTGTCCGCTGAACGACGGCGCCGCCGCCCTCGTGATCATGAGCGACACCAAGGCCCGCGAGCTCGGCCTGACCCCGCTCGCCCGCATCGTCTCCACCGGCGTCACCGGCCTCTCCCCCGAGATCATGGGCCTCGGCCCGGTCGAGGCCAGCAAGCAGGCCCTCCGGCGCGCCGGTCTCACCATCGACGACATCGACCTGGTCGAGATCAACGAGGCCTTCGCCGCCCAGGTGATCCCCAGCTACCGCGACCTGGACATCCCCCTCGACAAGCTGAACGTCAACGGCGGCGCCATCGCCGTCGGCCACCCCTTCGGCATGACGGGCGCCCGCATCACCGGCACGCTCATCAACTCCCTCCAGTTCCACGACAAGCAGTTCGGCCTGGAGACGATGTGCGTCGGTGGCGGCCAGGGCATGGCGATGGTCATCGAACGCCTCAGCTGAAAACGCACGTTTTCGTTGACGCAGAGTGCGCTCGACTGACGCTCAGTCTCTGCGTGGTTTTCTGCATCTGTTCGTGACCCAATCTCCCCCAGGATGTGACCTATCTCCTGGGGGAGACACATATACCCAGCTCAGCGCCCATCTGCGGGTAAACACCGGGGCCAAAGTCCTGTCCACTTCGTGACGTAATGCACTGACAGGTGGATCGTGCAGGCTTCAAGCTGATGTAGGAAGTCGGGGGTCGACTTGAAACCGGGAGTACGTCAGTGAGCGCCATGCCTCTTGCCCTGCTGCTCTCCGCGGCCGCTGCCACGGCCGTGGGCGCCGCCGCCCTGCACGCCGTGTACGGGCTCCGGAAGCAGCTCGCTGAAATCAGAACCCTCCAGACCGAGCTGGCCGAGAGCCGTGCCGCGAGCGTCCCGCACCCCGCGGTGCCGGCCGCCCGTACCGCCGTGGACACCGACGAGATACGCGCGGCCGTGGCCGAGGCGCTCGCCGAGGAGCGGGAGCGCGAGCTCGCCGAGGCCCGCGCCTTCTGGGCCGCCCAGGAGACCCGCGACGGCACGGACACGCCGTCCCTGCTGCACGGTCTGCCCGGTCTGCCCGACGGCATCGCCGACGAGCTGTTCCTGCCCCGCCAGACGGACTTCGCGGGCCTGGAGGCGGACAGCCTGGAGCCGGTGACCGAGCCCTTCGCCGAATCGGCGGGCGACGAGTTCGCCGGGGAGTCGCCCGAGCTGGCCGCGGCCCGGCGCCGCCACCCCTCGCACCCCGACTTCGTGCCGGTGCAGACGCCCCACACCGAGGGCTACGGCGACCACGAGCGCACGGTGGCCTGCCTGGAGGAGCTGGCCGACTCCCGTACCGCCCTGGCCGACGTCCGTCCCGGTCCGCTGGGCACCCTGGACGTGTACGTCTTCGCGGACGGCACGACGCTCTGCATGACCCCGGGCCACCGCGAGACCGCGGAACTGCTCGCCCACGCCCTGCGCGAGGGCCAGACCCCGGTGCTGCTCGGCGGTTCGGGCATCTCGGGCGCGTACGCCCTGACCTTCGAGTGCGGCACCGAGAACGTCTACATCCTCGCGGACCGCGTCATCGCCTCGGTCTGACGAACACCGGGAGGGCCGGGGCGCGGGGACGGTCTCCCTACACCCCGGCCTTCTTCTGTGCCAGCGCCACGAGTTCGAGCGCCCGCGCCAGCTCCTCGGGGTCGTCGAGTACGAGGGCCAGGTCGTGCCCCGCGACGGTGATCTGGTCGGCGGCGGCGAACATCCCCGCGTCCGGCATCTCCCGCAGTGGCTCCCCCGGTTCCTCGATGGCCTGCGTGCGCACCGCCAACTCCCTGGCCAGGGCGAGCGCTTCGGTCGCCGCCCCGCGCTGGAGGCGGCTCTGCGGCGCGGCCCGCAGCCGGTCGGCGAAATGGTCCACTGCGGCCGTCAAAGGCGTCGTATCGAGCACCCCGCGACCTTATGCGCCGCTGCGGGACTGTTGCCAACGCACCGGCGCTCAGGCACGGTGTCGTGAAGGACGGAACACATCGCGACGCGTCCGGAGGCGCCGATGTCACAAGTCTTCTCCGAGGAGACCCACCGCAACCTGATCGCCCGAATCCCCCACTGCACCGGTCGAGAAGTGTCCGACTGGCTCCGCGCCGTGGACGAAGGCCCTTCTCTCTGCCGCTTCGAGGAGAAGGTGAGCTGGCTCCGCGCCGAGCACAACCTCGCATACGGCCATGCGAAGGCGATCATCCACGAGTACGACCTGCGGCGGGCCGCCCGCAACCTGCTCTGAACCGACCCTCCCTCACCCAGACGACGAAGGGCCCGCGGACCAAAGCGGTCCGCGGGCCCTTCGGCTGCCGGTCATCCGGCGATCACCGTCAGTCGTTGCCCGAGAAGATCGCGATGAGGCGCAGGAACTCCATGTAGATCCAGACCAGCGTCATCGTCAGGCCGAACGCCGCCAGCCAGGCCTCTTCCTTCGGCGCGCCGTAGGCGATGCCGTCCTCGACCTGCTTGAAGTCGAGGGCCAGGAAGCAGGCGCCGAGCAGGATGCCGACGATACCGAAGACGATGCCGAGGCCACCGCTGCGGAAGCCGAGGCCGTCACCGCCGCCGAAGACCATGAACAGCAGGTTCACCGCGGTCAGCAGCAGGAAGCCCATCGCCGCGGCCATCACGAAGCCGTAGAAGCGACGGTTGACGCGGATCCAGCCCGCCTTGTACGCCACGAGGACGCCGATGAAGACGGCCATCGTGCCGAGGACGGCCTGCATGGCCGCGCCGCTCGCGATGCGGTTGTCGACGACGCTGGAGAGGACGCCGAGGAAGACGCCTTCCAGCGCGGCGTAGGTAAGGATCAGCGCGGGCGAGGCCTTGCGCTTGAAGGCCTGCACGAGGCCGAGGACCATCGCGATCAGACCGGCGCCGATGGCGATGCCGTACGACTTGCTGATGTTGGCGTCGTCCACCGGCAGCAGCGCCCAGGCGATCGCGGCCGTGACGACGAGCGTGCCGAGCGTGGTCGCCGTGCGCATGACGACGTCGTCCATCGTCATGCGGCCGGCGGACGTCATCGGCGCGGGGGCACCGTGCTGGACGTCCTGCTGGGCGTACGGGTTCGTGGCGTAGGGGTTGCCCGCGGGGGCCTGCTGGCCGGCGTACGGATTGCCCTGCGCGTACGGGTTGCCCTGCTGGGCGGTCTGGGTCGCTGCTGCGGGTCCCCCGGCCTGCGGCTGCGCGCCGAAGCCGGCGTGGCCGTTGTCGCGGCTGAACCCCCGTCGCGAGAAGACCGGGTTACTGCTCCTCATTTCACTCCTCCATGGCCACCGTGTGTGGCTTTGCCCTCAAGAGTAATGCGTAGGCAAAGGGATGACCCTAGTGCTTGGGGAGGATCTTTCCCTCTCTGTGACCGAGAACGCGCGGGAGTGCCCGTACTGTTCCCGGATCGGAACCGTTACCCCGTACGAGTGGCACCAGCGAGATGGCCACGGCCCCGAGCACGGCGGCCACGGCGAAGGTCGTGAAGCCCAGCGAGGCGTTGCCGCCCGCCACGACCGCGCCGCCCAGCCAGGGGCCCACGACCGCGCCGGTGCGCCCGATGCCGGTGACCCAGCCGAGGCCCGTGGCGCGCTCCGCGGGCCCGTACACCGTGGGCGTGGCCGCGTACACCATGACCTGGGCGGAGAAGAGCCAGATGCCGGTGACGAAGACGACGGCGTAGGCGACGCCGAGCGGCAGCTCGGCCCTGAGCAGGAAGGCCCCGCCCGCCGTGAGCACGAACCAGACGGCGGAGACCCTGACGGCCCCGAAGCGGTCCGCGGTCCGCCCGGCGACGAGCATGCCGACGATGCCGCCCGCGTTGATCACCATGAGGAAGGTCACGGAGGAGGAGAGCGAGTAGCCCGAGGCCCGCATCAGCTCGGGCAGCCAGGTGGAGACGCCGTAGACCAGGAGGAGCCCGGCGAAGGAGGCGACCCAGAGCAGCGGGGTGGCGAGCCGCCGCCCCGGCGCGAAGAGCGAGGCGACCGCCGAGAACCGCCCCTTGGCCCCGGCCCCGGGGGCTTCGGCGAGGGTCGGGACCGGCAGGAGGTAGCGGGCGGCGACCGCCTCCGCCTCCCGCGCGCGGCCCTTGGCGAGCAGCACGCCGGGCGACTCGGGCAGCCACCTGACGACCAGCGGCACGGCGACGACGGCGGGGATCACACCGGCCCAGAAGACGACACGCCAGCCGTGGTCGGGCCCGAGCGCGAGACCGAGGCCCGTGGCCGCCATGCCGCCCGCGTGGTACGAGGTCATCATCAGGCCGGTGGCGAGCGCGGCCCTGCGCGGCGGCGCGAACTCGGCGACGAGCGCGAGACCGATCGGCATGAGCCCGCCGAGGCCGAGCCCGGAGACGAAGCGGCCCGCGCCGAAGAAGGCGGCGTTCGGCGCGAGCGCGCAGAGGGCGGAGCCCAGCGAGAAGAGGACGACGCTGCCGATGACCATCGGTTTGCGCCCGGCCCAGTCGGTGAGGGTGCCGCAGCCGAGCGCCCCGATCAGCATGCCGAAGGTGGTCCAGGAGCCGATGGTCCCCGCGGTCGCCGCGGTGAAGCCGAAGCCCTCGTCGTCGAGGAGGTGGGGCATGACGGCGCCGTAGATGTTGACGTCCATGCCGTCGAAGAAGACGACGAGCCAGCACAGCGCTATGACGGGGGCGACGGATCTGAAGGTGCGCGGGGGCGCGACGCCTTGGGGAGCGGTCACGGGGTTCTCACTTCTTTGTGGGACCTGGTGGGGACGGCGGGCTCAGTCGAGGGGGAAGCCCGTGTAGCTCTCGGCGAGGTCGGTCTCGGCCGAGCGCGCGGTGGTGATGCGGTCAAGACCGGCGAGCTGGACGCGGTCGTCGAAGGGCGTGGCGCCGGGCGCGCGGTGGAGCAGCGTCGTCATCGCGTACGAGAAGCGCTCGGCCTGCCAGACGCGGCGCAGGCAGGTCTTCGAGTACGCGTCGAGGAGGCTCGCGTCGCCCTTCTCGCGCAGCAGTGCCAGCGCGCGGGCGAAGGTGACGACGTCGCCGACGGCGAGGTTGAGGCCCTTGGCGCCGGTCGGCGGAACGATGTGCGCGGCGTCCCCGGCGAGGAAGAGACGCCCGTGGCGCATCGGCTCGTGGACGTAGCTGCGCATGGGCGTGACGGACGTGGAGGTGATGGGCCCGCGCTCCAGCGTCCAGGCCGGGTCGTCGGTCTCCAGGCGGCGGTCCAGCTCGTCCCAGATCTCCGCCGCGGTCCAGTCGGCGGCGTCGGTGCCGTCCGGGACCTGGAGGTACGCGCGCGTGACGGTCGGCGTCCTCATGGAGAGCAGGGCGAAGCCGCGGTCGTGGCGGGCGTAGACCAGCTCGTCGTGGGAGGGCGGCACATCGGCGAGGATGCCGAGCCAGGCGAAGGGGTACGTCCGCTCGAAGACCCGGGAGAGCGCTTCGGGCACCGCCTTGCGGGCCACGCCCCAGAAGCCGTCGCAGCCCACCACGTAGTCGCACTCCAGGACGGACTCCCGCCCCTGGTGGCGGAAGCGGACCCGCGGGGCCGCGGTGTCCGCGCCCTCGACCGCGAGCGCCTCGGCCTCGAAGAGCAGGGGTCCGCCGCCGGCGAGGCGCAGGGCGATGAGGTCCTTGCAGACCTCGGTCTGGGCGTAGACGGTGACGTTCCTGCCGCCGGTGAGGGCGGGGAAGTCGACGCGGTGCCTGCGGCGGTCGAAGCGCAGCTCGATGCCGTCGTGCGGGAGGCCCTCGCGGTCCATGCGCTCGCCCGCGCCCGCCGCGCGCAGGACCTCGGCGGTGCCGTGCTCCAGGATTCCGGCGCGCTGGCGCCGTTCCACGTAGGCGCGGTCGCGGCTCTCCAGGACGACGTTCTCGACGCCGGCGTTGTCGAGGAGCCGGGCGAGCAGCAGCCCGGCCGGTCCCGCGCCGATGATTCCGACGGTCGTGCGCATCGACGGATTCCCCCTCGCACTTGTTCGCCTGGTGAACTTTCGTTCATAATGTGCTGACGGGAGTCTCCGACCGCGCCTGCGCGCTGTCAACGGTTGTGCGGCACCCGTTTCTCCGACGTACGAGGAAGGCGCCCCGCATGCCCGAAGAGCCCGCGGGCGAGTCCGTACGCCCCCTGGAGCGCGGCCTGGCCGTCCTGCGCGCCCTGGCCGCGGCGGACCCCGGCCACGTGCGCGCGGGCGACCTCGTACGGGCCACGGGCCTGGCCCGCTCCACGGTCGACCGGGTGGTGGCGACCCTGGTCAGGCTCGGTTACGTCCGCGTGGACGGGCAGGAGCTGCACCTCACCCCGCGCCTGATGGAGCTCGGCAACGCCTACCTCGCGGCCAGCGGCCTGACCGGCGAGGTGGCCGAGCGGACGGTCCGGCTCGCCGACGAGCTGGACGAGTCCGTGTCGCTCGCGGTGCCCGACGGCGACGGCGTCCGCTTCGTCACGCAGGCGGCGCGGCGCCGCGCGATGTCGGTGGCCTTCCGCATCGGGGACCTGCTGCCGCCGGAGCGCTGCGCGCCCGGCGCGCTCTTCGCGGACGCCTGGGACGAGGAGCGGTGGGCCGCGTGGCGGGCCCGGGTGGCGGCGGGCCCCGCCGAGTCCGCGTTCCCCGCGCTGCCGCCGGGCCCCGGGCCCGCGGACATCCCGGACCTGGCCGCCCGGGTGGCCCGCTCACGGGAGACCGGCTGGGCCCTGGACGACCAGTTGATCGAGCCGGGCCTGATCGCGGTGGCGGTCCCCGTGCGCGACCGGGCGGGCAGGGCGCGCTACGCCCTCTCCGCGGTGAGCCACACCAGCAGGCACACCGCGCGGGGCCTCGCGGCGGCGGTGCTGCCGCGGCTGCGCGCGGAGGCCGGGCGCCTTGAGGTCCTCGCAGCGGCGGACCCGGAGCCGCCCGCCGCCGCGTCGGCGCCCGTACACGCCACCGACCCGGCGGCGGCCAAGGCGGAGCTCGGCCCGGAGTTCCTCCAGTCACTGGCGCGGGGCCTGGCCGTCCTGCGGGCGCTCGGCGGGGCGCGCGGCGACGGGCTGCCGCTGACCGCGCTCGCCGCGGCCACCGGCCTCACGCGGGCCACCGCGCGGCGCTGCCTGCGCACACTGGAGCTTGCGGGGTACGCGGCCCACGACGGGCGCCTGTACCGCCCGCTCCCCCGCATCCTGGAGCTCGGGCACGCCGCGCTCTCCCGGCTCACCTTCGCCGACATCGCCGAGCCGCACGTGCGGGAGCTGACCGAGCGGGTCCACCAGTCGGCGTCGGTCACCGTCCTCGACGGCACGGACATCCTCTACGTGGCGCGCGCCGCCACGGTCCGCGTCATGAGCGTCCGCATCACCCTCGGCACGCGTTTTCCCGCGTACGCCACGGCCATGGGCCGCGTCCTGCTCGCCGGGCTGCCCGCGCCGGAGCGCGAACGGCTGCTGCGCGAGGCGCCGCCGCGCGCCCTGACCCCGCTGACCGTGACGGACACGGGCGAGCTCGCACGCGTCCTGGAGCGCGTCGCCGCCGACGGCTGGGCCACGGCCGACCAGGAGCTGGAGGAGGGGCTGCGCTCGGTGGCCGTACCCGTCAGGGACGCGGCGGGCCGGGTCGTCGCCGCCCTGAACGTCGCCCGGCACGCGGGCACGGCGCCCCTGGCCGACACCCGGGACGCCCTGCTGCCCGCGCTGCGCGGGACGGCGGCGGCGATCGAGGCCGACCTGCACACCGCCGCCCGCTTCCAGGCGGTGCGGCTGCCCTGAATCCCGCCAGTCCGAACAGACGAAGGCGAACAGAGGAAGGCGAACAGGCGAGGGCGAACAGGTGACTGCCCGGTGACGTGGCGGCCAACACCGTTGAGAGAGGCCCGTATTGACGTGCCATCAGGCACACGGGGCACAGGCGGAGGTGCCCGGAGCCGGACTCGAACCGGCACGCCCCCGAGGGGCAGCGAGGTTTAAGCTCGCCGTGTCTGCATTCCACCATCCGGGCAGGCCGTGGGCCCCGCATCAAGGATTCGACCTTATCGGGAGGCGTCCCCCGAACAGCGGAAGGAGATCCCGATGTTGTCTTATTTTATTGACGTCTGAGGGTGCATCAGCCACTGGTACGACCCATCGGTACATGCCGGAGGCCTTTCCCCGCTCTCCGCCGGTCTCATGGGCCTCTGCACGGAATGACGGAATTTCACCCTCCTTCCGTTCCCCCCACTGCCCACAAACTCGGGGACATCCCTCATCCCCAGGTATGACACGCCGCTCTCAAGTCCGACTGAAGAGGGCCTCCAGAACCGGAACAGCGGCTGACTACAGGACACTGATCGGACAGGACGATGGAGTACGTCCCCACTCGTCGTCCCGACAGGAGCACCGTCCCGTGACCACCACCCCCTTCGCCGCCCGCGCCACCGCCGTGGCCGCGCGCGCCACGGATCTCTCCAAGGTGTACGGACAGGGTGAGACCCAGGTGGTCGCCCTGGACCACGTCTCCGTCGACTTCGGCCAGGGCGAGTTCACCGCGATCATGGGCCCCTCGGGCTCCGGCAAGTCCACCCTGATGCACTGCGTCGCAGGCCTCGACAGCTTCAGCTCCGGCTCCGTGCGGCTCGGCGAGACCGAGCTCTCCACGCTCAAGGACAAGCAGCTCACGAAGCTCCGCCGAGACAAGATCGGCTTCATCTTCCAGGCCTTCAACCTGCTGCCCACCCTGACGGCCCTGGAGAACATCACGCTCCCCATGGACATCGCCGGGCGCAAGCCCGACAAGCGGTGGCTGGAGCAGGTCATCGAGATGGTCGGGCTCTCCGGGCGGCTCAGCCACCGGCCCACGGAGCTCTCCGGCGGCCAGCAGCAGCGGGTCGCCGTGGCGCGGGCGCTCGCCTCCCAGCCGGAGATCATCTTCGGTGACGAGCCGACCGGAAACCTCGACTCCCGCTCGGGCGCCGAAGTCCTCGGCTTCCTCCGCAACTCCGTGCGGGACCTCGGGCAGACCGTCGTCATGGTCACGCACGACCCGGTCGCCGCGTCGTACGCGGACCGCGTGATCTTCCTCGCGGACGGGCGGATCGTCGACGAGATGCTCCGGCCGACCGCCGATGGCGTGCTCGACCGGATGAAGCACTTCGACGCCAAGGGGCGGACGAGCTAGCAGCGCAGTTCCCCGCGCCCCTCGGAGCGCCCTCCGCCTCGCCCCGCCCCCCCTCACCAGGACTGACTCCCATGTTCCGTACCGCCCTGCGCAATGTGCTCGCGCACAAGGCCCGGTTGTTGATGACAGTGCTCGCCGTCATGCTCGGCGTCGCCTTCGTCTCCGGCACCCTGGTCTTCACCGATACCTTCGGCAACGCCTACAAGAACAAGTCGGCGAAGAGCTTCGACCATGTCTCCGTCGCCATCCAGGACTACGGCTCCTCCCCGTACGACGACGGTGAAGACGGCGGGACCAAGAAGCCACCGGCGCTGACCGACGCCTTCCTCAAGAAGACGCAGCGCCTGCCCGGCGCCGACTCCGTCATCGGGTCCGTCTCCGGCTTCACCGCCGTCGCCGACAAGGACGGCAAGCTGGTCGGCGGCGAATGGGGCACCACCGGCTCCAACTACTACCCCGGCCAGTCCGGCAAGGACCCGAGGTACGACTTCACCGACGGCGCGGCCCCGAAGTCCGCCTCCGACGTCGCGCTGGACTCCCGTACCGCCGAGCGCACCGGCTACGGGGTCGGCGACACCGTCCGGTACTCCACCGACGGACCCGTGAGGACCGCCAAGGTCAGCGGCGTCTTCGACACCGAGGACGGCAACGTCGTCGCGGGCGGCAGCATGGTGGTGTTCGACAACGACACCGCGTGGAAGGTCCTCGGCAAGAGCGAGTACGACGAGATCGACGTGAAGGCCGCCGCGGGCACCTCCGAGACGGCGCTGAAGAGCTCCGTCGAGAAGATCCTGCCCAAGGACACCGAAGCCGTCACCGGCACGCAGCTCTCCGACGAACAGGCCGACATGATCGAGCGGGAGACCAGCTCGATGAGCCAGGTCCTGCTGATCTTCGCCGGCATCGCGCTGTTCGTCGGCATCTTCATCATCGCCAACACCTTCACCATGCTGGTCGCCCAGCGCACCAAGGAGCTGGCCCTGATGCGGGCCATCGGCGCCTCACGCCGCCAGGTGACCCGCTCGGTGCTCATCGAGGCGTTCCTGGTGGGCCTGGTCGCCGCCGTGACGGGCTTCGCACTCGGCATCGGCGTCGCCGTGGGCCTGGAGTCCCTGATGAACTCCGCGGGCGCCTCCCTGCCCGACGGGCCGCTCGTCGTCGCCCCGACCACGATCGGCGTCGCCCTGCTGATCGGCGTGGTCGTGACCATGCTGGCCGCCTGGCTGCCGGGCCGCCGCGCGGCGAGGATCCCGCCGATCGCCGCGATGAACAGCGTCCACGCGGCGCCGACCACGCGTGGCCTTGTCGTGCGCAACACCATCGGTTCGATCATCGTCGCCCTCGGCGTGGTCCTGCTCCTCAACAAGGACAACTACGTGATGGCCGGCGGCGCCGCGGTCATCCTCGTCGGCGTCATCGTCCTCACGCCGCTGCTCTCGCGGCCCTTCATCGCCGCCTCGGCCCCGCTCCTGCGGCCGTTCGGCGTCACGGGCAGGCTGGCCCGCCTCAACTCGGTGCGCAACCCGCGCCGTACGGCCTCCACCGCGGCGGCCCTGATGATCGGCCTGACCCTCATCACCGCGATGACCGTGATCGCCACCTCCATGAGCAGCGCCATCAGCAAGATGGCCGCGGACTCCCTGAAGGCCGACTACACCATCTCCATGGCCAACTACGAGCCGCTGGCCCCCGAGGTCGGCCAGAAGCTGGCCAAGCTCCCCGACGTCGTGGCGAGCAGCCCGGTGCGCCTCGCCTACGCCGAGATCGACGGCTCGTCCAACCAGATCTCCGGCGTCGACGAGAAGGCCTTCGGAAAGCTGGCGACCCTGGACTTCAGCAGCGGCTCGATGGCCGGTCTGAAGGGTGACTCCACCCTCGTGGACCAGCAGACCGCCGACGAACAGAACCTGAAGACGGGCGACACCGTCCCGGTGAAGTTCGAAGACGACGGCAAGACGGCGAAGCTGCGGATCGCCGGCGTCTACGAGCACAACGAGATGATCAACGGACTGTTCACACCGCTCTCCGTCGTGAACCCGCACCTGGAGAAGATCACCGACGAGCAGCTCCTGGTGAAGATGGCGGGCGGCCCCTCCGACAAGGCCGAGGACGCCATCGTCAAGGCTCTCGGCGACAACCCCGCCATCAAGATCCAGGACAAGGACGCCATCAGCAACGAGATCGGGGGCATGATCAACATGATGCTGAACATGCTCTACGGCCTCCTGGCGATGGCCATCCTGATCGCGGTGCTCGGCGTGGTCAACACGCTGGCCATGTCGGTCTTCGAGCGGAAGCACGAGATCGGCATGTTGCGGGCCATCGGCCTCGACCGCGCGAAGGTCAAGCAGATGGTGCGCCTGGAGTCGATCGTGATCTCCCTGTTCGGCGCGGTGCTCGGCATCGGCCTCGGCGTCTTCATGGGCTGGGCCGTCGGCAACAGCGTCGCCGACGCGGTGGCCACGTACACGATGGAGGTCCCGGTCGGCCGGATCGTCGTCTTCCTGGCCATCGCGGCCCTGGTCGGCGTCCTCGCCGCCGTGTGGCCGGCCCGCAGCGCGGCCAAGCTCAACCCGCTGATGGCCATCAAGAGCGAGTAGCGCTACGGGGAACCACAGCGGCAGGGGAAAGGGGCCCCGGGCGGAGGATCGCGAGATCACCGCCCGGGGCCCCTTCCGCGTACGCCTGGCTACGCGCGCCAGTCGCGGGCCCGCAGCGGCATCCCCGAGGCGCCGCTCGTGGGGGTCTTCACCGCGAGGACCTGGTTGACGCCGATGCGGTTGCGTTCGAAGGCGAGCGCGGAGGCGGCCATGTAGAGCCGCCAGACGCGGGCGCGCCCCGGCGAGGTGAGCCGCTCGCCCTCCTGCCACCTCGCCTCCAGATCGGCGACCCAGCCGCGCAGGGTCAGGGCGTAGTGCTCGCGGATGGCCTCCACGTCGCGGACCTCGAACCCGGCGCGCTCCAGGAGCCCGACGGTGGTCCCCAGCGGCGCGAGCTCCCCGTCGGGGAAGACGTAGGCGTCGATGAACTCGTCCACCGAGTACGTGGACTCGTCGGCCTGCGGGCGGCGCGCGATCTGGTGGTTGAGCAGCCGCCCGCCCGGCACGAGAAGGGCGTACAGGTTCTGGGCGTACTCCAAGTAGCGCTCGGAGCCGACGTGTTCGGCCATGCCGATGGACGAGATGGCTTCGTACGGACCGTCGCGCACGTCGCGGTAGTCCTGGACGCGGATCTCGATCCGGTCGGTCAGGCCCTCCTCCGCGATGCGCTTCCTGGCGTACGCGGCCTGCTCCTGGGAGAGCGTGACGCCGACGACGGTGACGCCGTGCTCGCGGGCCGCGTGGATCGCCATGGAGCCCCAGCCGCAGCCGACGTCGAGCAGGCGCATGCCGGGCTTCAGGCCGAGCTTTCGGGAGATGAGCTCCAGCTTGTCGCGCTGGGCGTCCTCCAGGGTGCTCCGCGGCGACTCCCAGTAGGCGCACGAGTAGACCATCGAGGGGCCGAGGACCAGCTCGTAGAAGTCGTTGCCCACGTCGTAGTGGTGGCTGATGGCCTTCCGGTCGCTGCCCTTGGTGTGCCGGTGGAGACGGCCGTGTCTGCGCATCTCCTCCGGGGGCGGCGCGGGCGGCAGGAACGGCGCGGAGAGGGCGATCAGCGAGCGGACCGCGGCCCTGACCGCGGGGTCGCGCAGCGACTGGCTCAGGCTCCGGGCGTCCTCGTCGCGCTCCCAGATGAACTCGGCCATCCGGTCCAGGACCGTGTAGAGGTCGCCGTCGACGTCCAGGTCCCCGGCCACCCAGGCGCGGGCCAGGCCCAGTTCGCCCGGCTTCCACAGCAGGTGGCGCAGGGCGCGGCGGTTGCGCACGACGAGGACGGGGGCGTCCGGCGGGCCCGTCTCCGACCCGTCCCAGGCGCGGATACGCACCGGCAGTGGGGCTCCCATGAGCTGCTCGGCGAGGTTCTTCAGCCGCAGCGCGGCGTCCTGCATGGCGCACACCTCCGTGGAAGAGGGGTCCCTCGCACACGCGCACGGGGGACGTGTCCCGGAACGGTCCAACACCACGTAAACACCGAAAGGCACGGTGCGCAGTCCCGTAATCACGTCACGGAACGGCAAAATAGATGCCCAGGGCACCTACCTGCCGGGGCGGCGCGGGCACGCCGAAGGGGGCCGCCCGCACCACGGATGGCGGGCGGCCCCCTTCGGGGTGGATCAGTGACGCCGGGTCAGGAGGCCTTGGCCTTCTCCTCGGCCTTGACCGCCGGGGCGGGCTCGGCCGCGGCCTGCGGCTTCGGGGCCGGCTTGGCGGCCTCGTAGAACTCCTCGCGCGGGGCTTCCAGAGCACCGAGGGAGACGACCTCGCGCTTGAGGAACATACCGAGCGTCCAGTCCGCGAAGACGCGGATCTTGCGGTTGAACGTCGGCATCGCCATGCCGTGGTATCCGCGGTGCATGTACCAGGCGAGACGGCCCTTGAGCTTGATCTTCATCTTGCCCATGACGATCATCGCGACGCCCTTGTGCAGGCCGAGACCGGCGACCGCACCCTTGTTGGCGTGGCTGTACTCCTTCTGCGGGAAGCCCCGCATGCCGGAGATGACGTTGTCGCCGAGGACCTTCGCCTGACGCAGCGCGTGCTGGGCGTTCGGCGGGCACCAGGCGTTCTCGTTGCCGGCCTTGCGGCCGACCAGGTCCGGCACCTGGGCGTTGTCGCCCGCGGCCCAGATGTAGTCGGTGCCCTGCACCTGGAGCGTGGTCTGCGTGTCCACGTGGCCGCGGGGGCCGAGCGGCAGACCGAAGCGGGAGAGCGCCGGGTTCGGCTTGACGCCCGCGGTCCACACGATCGTGTTGGAGTCGACCTCGAGGCCGTTCTTCAGGACCACGTGGCCGTCGACGCAGGAGTCCATGGACGTCGAGAGGTAGACCTCGACACCGCGGCCCTCCAGGTGCTCCTTGCCGTACTGGCCGAGCTTCGGGCCGACCTCCGGCAGGATCTTGTCGGCGGCGTCCACCAGCACGAAGCGCATGTCCTCGCGCTTCACGTTGTTGTAGTACTTGGCCGCGTCGCGGGCCATGTCCTCGACCTCGCCGATGGTCTCCGCACCCGCGAAGCCACCGCCGACGAAGACGAAGGTCAGCGCCTTGCGGCGGACCTCCTCGTCGGTCGTGGAGTCAGCCTTGTCGAGCTGTTCGAGGACGTGGTTGCGCAGGCCGATGGCCTCCTCGATGCCCTTCATGCCGATGCCCTGCTCGGCGAGACCGGGGATCGGGAAGGTGCGGGAGACCGCGCCCATCGCGATGACGAGGTAGTCGAAGGGCAGCTCGTACGCCTCGCCCACGAGCGGGGCGATGGTGGCTACCTTCCGGTCCTGGTCGATGGTGGTGACCCGGCCGGTGAGAACCTCAGCCTTGGGCAGCACGCGTCGCAGCGGGACGACGACGTGCCGCGGCGAGATGCTGCCGGCGGCGGCTTCGGGGAGGAAGGGCTGGTAGGTCATGTACGACCGGGGGTCGACGACCGTGACGGTCGCCTCTCCGTAGCGCATCTTCTTGAGGATGCGCCGAGCTGCGTACAGGCCTACGTACCCACCGCCTACTACGAGGATCCTGGGACGCTCCGTGGTGCTCATGCCATCGAGTATCCACCCGTCTCAGGGGGGTCGCTCGTGCGCCCCTTCACAAGCATGGGTGGGGGCTCTGCTACACTTCGCCGCCCACGTGACCGAGGTCATGTTGCCCGAGGGGAACCACGGCACCACGCGAGTCGTTGCTCACCCCTCGTGAGCTGCTCGTCCATCGCCCGGCGCGGACCGAACCACCGCGCGGCGCCCCCTCCCGGCCGACTGCCGGACCCCCTGGACCGAAGGCCGCGAGAGCCTTTGAACGCCCCTTTCGGGGGCCTGGAGCCAGAAAACCTGGCCCATCGGGACCCAATCTCTTGTGAAGAACTTCACGAAGTTTCCCGACGGACTGTCGCCGAAGCCCCTCAGGGCCCCTCTTCTGCCCGCTCAGACGCCATGCGACGCGCTCAGGCGATCGACCAGCCGATGCCGTCGAGGATGTCGTGTTCGCTCACCACGACCTCCCGCGCGCCGATCCTGTCCATGATCGCGAGGAGCACCAGCGCGCCCGAGGCGATCACGTCGACGCGGCCCGGGTGCATCGCGGGGATCGCGGCGCGTTCGGCGTGGGTGGCGGCCGTCAGGCGGTGCGTGATGGCGCGCACGCGCTCGTAGGGGAGCCGCGTGTGGTGGATCGCCTCGCTGTCGTACTCCTCCAGGCCGAGCGCGATCGCGGCGACCGTCGTCACCGAGCCCGCGAGGCCGACCAGCGTGCGGGCCTCCTTGAGCGGCACCGTGCGCTCGGCGAGGTCGAGGGCCGCCTCGATGTCCGCGCGGACCGCGTCGAACTGCCCGGGTGCCGGCGGGTCGGCGACCACACCGTCGTGGACGAGGTGCCGCTCGGTCATGCGGACGCAGCCGACGTCGACCGAGCGGGCCGCAAGGACGGAGTCGGTGCCGACGACGAACTCCGTCGAGCCGCCGCCGATGTCCACCACCAGGTAGGGCGTGGCGAGGTCGTCGCGGCCCGTCAGCTCCTTGGTGGCGCCGGTGAAGGAGAACTCGGCCTCCTGGTCGCCGCTGATCACCTCGGGATCGACGCCGAGGATGTCCCGCACGCCCCGTACGAAGTCGTCGCGGTTCTCGGCGTCGCGGGAGGCGGAGGTCGCCACGAAGCGGACGCGTTCGGCGCCGTGCTCCTTGATGACCTCGGCGTACTCGCGGCAGGCCGCGAAGGTGCGCTCCAGGGCCTCCGGCGCGAGGCGGCCGGTCCTGTCCACGCCCTGGCCGAGGCGGACGATGGTCATCCGGCGGTCGAGGTCGACCAGCTCGCCGGTGGCCGGGTCGGCGTCGGCGACGAGCAGCCGGATGGAGTTGGTGCCGCAGTCGATCGCGGCGACGCGGGTCATTCGGCGCCCCCGTCGGCAGCGTCCTCGTTGGCGTCCTCGGTGGCGTCCTCGGTGGCGCACGGCGTGACGCAGGGGCCCTTGGCCCACCACTCGGGCAGCATCGCGAGCGCCTCGTCGCCCAGCGGGTTCACGCCGGGGCCAGCGGCCAGGGAGTGGCCGACCAGGACGTGCAGGCACTTCACGCGGTCCGGCATGCCGCCGGCGCTGGGGAAGCCCTCCAGGACCTCGATGGCGTCGCGGCGCGCGATGTAGTCCTCGTGCGCGGCGCGGTACGCGGCGGCGAGTCCGGGGTCCGTCTTGAGCCGCTCCGACATCTCCTTCATGACGCCGTTGGCCTCCAGCGTGCCGATCGCGGACGCGGCGCGGGGGCACGTCAGGTAGTACGTCGTCGGGAACGGCGTCCCGTCCGGGAGGCGCGGCGCCGTCTCGACGACGTCCGGCTGCCCGCAGGGACAGCGGTGCGCGATGGCCCGCAGCCCGCGGGGCGGACGGCCGAGCTGCTCCTTGAAGGCCTCGACGTCGGCGTCGGTGGGCTCGGTGCGCGGGGTGGTCGGCGGGGGCGTGTGCATGCCTGTCTTTCCATCAGGTGGGCGATCGGCGGCGCGATCGAAAAGGTGGGTCGTCGGGGGGGCGGGGTCAGTCGGTGGGGCGGTCGGCCTTGTCCACGCTGTCCCAGACGTTGGAGTACCAGGGGCGCGACGCCGCGCCCTGGTCCGCGCGCCGGGTCTTGCCCGCCGCCGGGTCGATCACCGTGAAGCCGGTCTCGCCCGGCATTACGTAGTGCAGGCGGTGCCGGATGCGCTGCTCGGCGTACGCGTCGTCCTGCCAGCGGGCCTTCTCGTCGCGGAGCTTCTCCACGTCGGCCCGGTGCTCGGTCTGCTGCCGGCGCAGATTGTCGATCTCGGTGCGCTGCGAGACGTACTGCCTTATGGGGTACGCGAGCACCACGACCAGCGAGCAGAGCACCAGCGCGAGGAGCGCGGCCCGGCCGGTGAGCCGGGAGCGGCGGGCCTGGCGCTTGGTCTGGGAGCGGTAGACACGCTCGGCGGTCTGCTCGCCGAGCAGCCGTAGCCGGGTAGCCGTGGAGAACCGGTCCCTGGTCCCGGCCTTGCCCATGGTTCTGCCTCCCCGAAGCAGCGCGTGCACGTGACTACGTCCCCGCACACGGTACGGGACCGGGTGCGGGGACGTAGGTAACCGGGCATTACGCCTGTGGCACGGCTCAGCCCTTGTAGCGCGGGAAGGCGCTGCGGCCCGCGTACACGGCGGCGTCGTCGAGGATCTCCTCGATGCGCAGGAGCTGGTTGTACTTGGCGACGCGCTCGGAGCGGGCCGGGGCGCCGGTCTTGATCTGGCCGCAGTTGGTGGCGACGGCCAGGTCGGCGATGGTGACGTCCTCGGTCTCACCGGAGCGGTGGGACATCATGCACTTGAAGCCGTTGCGCTGGGCCATCTCGACGGCGTCCAGGGTCTCGGTCAGCGAACCGATCTGGTTGACCTTGACCAGCAGGGCGTTCGCGGACTTCTCCTCGATGCCGCGGGCCAGGCGCTCCGGGTTGGTGACGAACAGGTCGTCGCCCACCAGCTGGACCTTCTCGCCGAGCTTCTCGGTGATGGCGTTCCAGCCGGCCCAGTCGTCCTCGAACAGCGGGTCCTCGATGGAGACGAGCGGGTACGCGGCGACGAGCTCCGCGTAGTACTCGGTCATCTCGGCGGCCGAGCGGGTCTTGCCCTCGAACTCGTACGAGCCGTCCTTGTAGAACTCGGACGCGGCGACGTCGAGGGCGAGCGCGATCTGCTCACCGGGGACGTAGCCGGCCTTCTTGATGGCCTCAAGGATGAGGTCGAGCGCGGCGCGGTTCGAGTCCAGGTTCGGGGCGAAGCCGCCCTCGTCGCCGAGGCCGGTGGAGAGGCCCTTGTCCTTCAGGACCTTCTTCAGCGTGTGGTAGACCTCGGTGCCCCAGCGCAGGGCCTCGGAGAAGGACTCCGCGCCGATCGGGGCGATCATGAACTCCTGGATGTCGACGTTGGAGTCGGCGTGCGACCCACCGTTCAGGATGTTCATCATCGGGACGGGCAGCAGGTGCGCGTTCGGACCGCCGAGGTAGCGGAAGAGCGGCAGATCGCTGGCCTCGGACGCGGCGTGCGCGACGGCGAGCGAGACGCCGAGGATGGCGTTGGCGCCGAGCGAGCCCTTGTTGTCGGTGGCGTCCAGGTCGAACATGGCCTGGTCGATCAGCCGCTGCTCGGTGGCGTCGTAGCCGACGAGCTCCGGGCCGATCTGCTCGATGACGGCGAGGACGGCCTTCTCCACGCCCTTGCCCTGGTAACGGTTGGGGTCACCGTCACGGAGTTCGATGGCCTCGAAGGCTCCGGTGGAGGCACCGGACGGGACGGCGGCACGACCCGTGCTGCCGTCGTCGAGGCCGACCTCGACCTCGACCGTGGGGTTGCCTCGGGAGTCCAGGATTTCCCGGGCTACGACGACGTCGATGGACGGCACGAGCATCTCCTTCTGGGATGTGACGCGTTTACGCGGGGCCGCTTCGGCCCTGCGTCTCCTGAGCCTAACCGGCCCGGAGCCTTCGGCCAGCCGACCGCCCGCCCCGTGGGACGCCCGAGCGCCCAAATACCGGGGAAACGGGACGGAAGCCCGCGTTCCTACCGGCCGGTAGCTCGCTGAAGGCGAACAACGGGGGCGGACGGCCGGGGGCGGACAGTCGGAGGCCGGGAGCGGACATGGCCCCGCCCCGGTGCGTACGGGGGATACGCGCACCGGGGCGGGGAGCCCGTGGGGACGGGGGGGACGGCCGTGCGTCCGCCGAGGCACGGCCGTGACCGCGCCGGTCAGCTCAGGTGGAGCTGCTGGCCCGGGTAGATGAAGTCGGCGTTGTCGATGATGTCGCCGTTGAGCTTGTAGACCTTCTGCCAGCCGCCCTTGACGTCGTGCGACTCGGCGATCTTCGACAGGGTGTCGCCCGTCTTGACCTTGTACTCGCCGTCGCCCTTCTCGACCGTCTTGCCGGTCGGGGTCTCGACGGTCTTCTTGGTCTGGGTCTGCGGCGCCGGCTGCGGCTTCGGCGCGGCCTGCTGCTGCGGGGCCTGCTGCTGCTGCGGGGCGGCCTGCTGCTGCGTCTGCTGCGGCTTCGGCTTGGTCTGCTGCTGCGGGGCCTGCTGCTGGCCGCCGCCACCACCGGAGGCGTTGGAGAGGCCGACACCACAGCTCGGCCAGGCACCCTTGCCCTGGCCCGCGAGGACCTTCTCGGCGATCTCGATCTGCTGGGCCTTGGAGGCCTTGTCGGCGCTGGACGCGTACTTGGTGCCGCCGTACGCGGCCCAGGTGGACGGCGAGAACTGGAGGCCGCCCTGGTAACCGTTGCCGGTGTTGATGGACCAGTTGCCGCCCGACTCGCACTGGGCGACCGCGTCCCACTCCGAGGTCGTGGCGGCCGAGGCCGAACCGGCGGCCATCAGCGGGGCGGCCACGGCGGCACCGGTGACACCGGCGAGCGTGACGACACGGGTGGCCTTGGACGGACGGCGGTGCTTGCCCTTGCTGGAAAACAGCATGAGTTGATCCCCTCACCGACGCCTGCGAGGTGAGCTGTCGGGTTCGGGCCAGTGAAGTTGCCCGGCCGCACTCTCCCGAGTGCGGCTCCACCCCTAGCCGGTCCGTACGTCCCGCTCCTGTTCGGAGCCGAACTTCCGGGCCCGGCACTTACCTTGGGTCCCCCGCTCCTGCCTACGGCGCTCGAAGCGACGATTGTTCCCGTCCGGCCGTTGGCAGGATTCGGCGTACCGACCGGCGGGGCCCACCAATGGCGAGCGGTCACGACCGTAGACAGGGGACCACCCGAATTTCAAAGACGATCAGGGCTTCTGAGACCCATCTCTCACTCGCGCCAAAGCGGGCATTCGACGCGAAGTACCCCGCCGACGCATCGTCAAGTACCCCTATTTTTCGCCCAAAACGAGGCTCTGACCGGGGAGAATGAGGTCCGGGTCATCCCCGACGGTCTTCTTGTTCTTGGTGTAGAGCTTGGACCAACCGCCGTCCACACCGTGGTCGTCGGCGATCGCCGAGAGGTTGTCGCCGGAGCGGACCTTGTACGTCCCGTCGGCCGGCTTGTCCGTCCGCTCGCCGCCGCGCGAGGCGTGCCGGCCCGAACGGTCGCCGGAGGGGCTCCCGTCGGCGCCCGAACCGCTCTCCTGCGCGCTGCCGCCGCGGTGCCGCCCCGCGGAGGAAGCGGAGTCCTCGTCCCTGCCCGTGGGCGAAGTGCTCTCGCCGTCCGCGGACTCGTCCGAGCCGTCCGACGCGCCCTTCTCCGCCTTGCCGTCGGGCTCCGCCTCGTCGCCCTTGCCGTCCTTGCTGCCCTCGCTGTCCTTGCTGTCCTTCTTGCCGGACTTGTCGCGATCCTTCCCCTGGTCGGAACCGGAGTCGGAGTCCGGCGTGTCGCTCGCGTCGTCGGAGGGCTTGTCTCCGCTCCCTGACGCCTCGTCGGACGACTCGTCCTTCTTCTCGGAGTCCCCCGTCTTCTCGGAGTCCTCCTTCTTCTCCGACTTCTCCGACCTCTCCGGCTTCTCCGAGTCCCCGGAACCGGACGTGCCGGAGCCGGCCGAACCCGAGGGCTCGGGGATGATCGGGTCGCCCGGGTCCACGTCGGCCGCGGCGCCGTCGTCCGTGAGGCCGGCGATCGGGGCGCAGCTCGGCCACGCCTCGGGGCCCTGGCCGTTCAGGACGCGCTCGGCCACGGCTATCTGCTGGGACTTGGAGGCCTGGTCGGCGCTGGGCGCGTAGGTGAGGCCACCGTTGGCCTCCCAGGTCTCCTGGGAGAGCTGGAGCCCTCCGTAGTAACCGTTGCCAGGGTTGGCGCTCCACGCGCCGCCGCTCTCGCACTCGGCGAGCTTGTCCCACGTCACCGTGGGAGCGGCGCTCGCGCTGGTCGCTCCGAGGAGCGGGATGGCGATGGCGGATCCGGTGACTCCTGCCGCGACGATGAGGGCCGGGGCCTGGCGGGGGCGTCGGTGACGACCATTGCCGGAGAGCATGCGGTTGCCTTTCGGGAGACTTGTGCGGCGACCGGGCAACGGGGTGCCCGAGTCGACGTGAACGTAGCCGCAGTCGAACGCTTGTCACAAGTCGATGCAGCGGAGATCACGTGAAAGTCACAATCGTGACGCCCCGTCAGTTCCCGGCCCGCCCCTGTGCGGATGTGAACTCCACCGGCAGCGTCCGCAGCCCGCGCATGATCAGCCCGCCACGCCACCGCAAATCCGTCGGATCGACCGCCAGTTGCAGGTCAGGAAGGCGCCGCAGCAGCGTCGCGAGAGCGGTTCTGCCCTCCAGACGGGCGAGCGGCGCGCCCAGGCAGTAGTGGATTCCGTGGCCGTAGCCGAGGTGCTGGTTGTCGCGGCGCGAGAGGTCCAGGGTGTCCGGGTGTTCGAACCGCTCGGGGTCGCGGTCGGCGGCCGCGAGGACGACGAGGACGGGGTCGCCCGCGGCGATGCGCTGCCCGCCGATGGACAGCTCCTCGGTGGCGAACCGCCAGGTGGCGAGCTCCACGGGACCGTCGAAGCGCAGGAGTTCCTCGACGCCGGTCTCCAGGAGCCCGGTGTCGCCGTCGGCCAGCGCCTTCTGTAGGCGTTCGCGCTGTTCGGGGTGGGTCAGCAGGGCGTACACGCCGTTGCCGATGAGGTTGACGGTGGTCTCGAAACCGGCGAAGAGCAGGATGAAGGCCATGGCGGCGGCCTCGTTCTCCGTGAGGTGCTCGCCGTGGTCGGAGGCGCGGATCAGGCCGGAGATGAGGTCGTCGCCCGGGTCGAGGCGCTTGCGGTGGATCAGCTCGGCGAGATAGCCGCGCATCTTCTTCACCGACCGGGCCACGCCGCCCCTCGGGCCGCCGCCGTGACGGATCATCATGCCCGCCCAGTCGCGGAAGTCGTCCTGGTCCTCGCGGGGGACGCCGAGCAGGTCGCAGATGGCGTAGATGGGGAGCGGGAAGGCGAACTCGTGGATGAGATCGGCCACCCCCTTCTCCTGGCCGTCCTTGCCGACCTCTCCTTCCTCGCCGCCCTCGCCGTCCTTGTCGAGAATCGCGTCGATGAGGGCGTCCGTCAGCTCCTGCACCCGCGGGGCGAACTCCGCCACGCGGCGCGGCGTGAACGCCTTCGTGACGAGCCTGCGCAGGCGGGTGTGGTCCGGCGGGTCGATGTTGAGCAGATGCGTCATCAGCTCGGCCTTGCGCTCGCCCGGGATGCCGGTCTTGCCCTTGGCGTGCGCGGGCTCGTCGTGATGGGCGGGGTTCTTGCTGAGCCGCTGGTCGGCGAGGGCCTCCTTGGCGTCGGCGTACCGCGTGACGAGCCATGCCTCCACCCCGCTGGGCAGCGTGGTCCTGTGCACGGGCGAGTTCTCCCGCAGCCAGGCGTACGCGGGGTAGGGGTCCGTGGCGAACTCCCAGGTGAAGAGCTCCGGCCCGGTCATCGGCGCTCCGCCCCCTCAGCGGCGAGGACGGCGTCCCGGTAGGCCCGTGCGGCGACCCGCAGTGCCGACTCCGGGTCCACGCCCTCCGCCTCCGCGCGCAGGGCGAGCGCGAGGAGTTCGTAGGCGATGCCCTCGCCCCGGGGCACCTGGACCCGAAGCCCGGCCGTCCGCGCCCGCGAGGCCAGCTTCGCCGCGAGGGCCAGGCTCGGCTGGCCCAGCGGGACGCCTTCCGTGACCGACGTGCGCTGCTTCTCCTCGGCCTTGGTGCGCCGCCAGTGCTCCTTGACCTCTTCCGGGGTCTGCGCGGAGTCGTCGCCGAAGACGTGCGGGTGGCGGTGGATGAGCTTCTCGACGATGGTGCCCGCGACGTCGTCGACGGAGAAGGGGCTCTCCGGGTCCTCCTCGGCGATACGGGCGTGGAAGACCACCTGGAGCAGCACGTCACCGAGCTCCTCGCGCAGCTCCTCCCTGTCGCCCACCTCGATCGCCTCGACCAGTTCGTACGCCTCTTCGATCGCGTACTTCGCCAGGCCCTTGTGCGTTTGCCGCGAGGACCAGGGGCACTCCTCGCGGATCCGGTCCATGACCTGGACCAGGTCGAGCAGGCGCGCGCCCGGCAGGTCGTACGAGGCGGGGAGCAGCTCCAGGTCCGGCATGGCGACGCGGCCCGAGCCCGCGAGGCGCGCCAGGCCGTCGGTGAGGCCGCGGTCGCCCTCGGCCGTGGCGACGACCAGGACCGTACGGCCGCCCGCGCAGGCGTCGACCAGCTCCTCGGCGGTGGGCGAGGCGTGCGTGACGCTCACGCCCGCCTCACGCAGGTACGGGAGCTGTGGGTGCCGCGCGTCGCCGCAGACCACCTCGTCGGCGCCGTGCAGGGCCTGCCAGGCGGGCCAGGACAGGAGGCCCGGCGCGACGCGGTGGCTGGTGGTCAGGAGGATGACGCGGCCGACGGAGGGGGCGGCGGCCGGGGGCGTGGTCTCGGTCTCGTTCACCCGTCGAACGTAACCCGCCCCGCCGGCGCTCCGGACGCCGCCGCCCTGCCGCGCCCGCGCGCTATGCCTGCTGGTCGGCGTCCCCGGCGCTCGCGTCGGTCACCTCGCGCACCCACGGGGTCTTGGCGTCGGCACGCTTGTTCTTCTCGACGTCCCATGTGCCGTAGCGCGGGTTGAGGTCGATGTCGAGCTTCTTGGAGGCCCCGGTGAGCGACTTCCAGAAGAGCGCCTGGCCTTCCGGCGCGTTCATGTCCGCGCCGAGCCTCTTCGCGAGCTTCTGCGCCTCGATCTCCGTGCGCAGGCTGGCGTCGAGGTGGGCCGGTGCCACGCTGTACTGCTGGAGCCAGCCCTGTTCCAGCTCCTTGCTGCCGCCCGCCTGCTGCTCCAGGCCCGCCCGCATGGTCTGGATGTCGCGGCGCGTGACACTGACCCCGGCGTCGGCCGCGGCGCGGTGCAGCACCTTGTCGAGGACCATCGTGTGCAGTGTGGAGCGGGTCAGGCCGCCGGACTTCGCGATGGCCTGGGAGTACTGGGCGTCGTCGGGGATGGCGGCCCGCTGCGCGTCGCGCACCTCGTTCACCCGGCTCTCCAGCTGCGCGACCGTGATGCGGTCGCCGCCGACGACGGCGGCGGCGCCGGGATGCGCCTCGTTGCCGCAGGCGGTGAGGAGGGGGGCCGCGGCGAGCGCGGCGGTGGAGAGGACGAGCGCGGTGCGGCGGCTGTTGCGGCGGTGCAAGGTGGGCCTCCCTGCTGAAAGTTTGTGCACATTACTGTGGCGCGTACGCGCCTCCACCAGGGGTGGTGGTCGGGCGACGGGCGGGCGCACAAGGTCCGGCAGTGATCGATGGTAGGCAGTGGCCGTCTTCTCGGCCAGCCATTCGACCAACGATTCGCGGGGAGTCCGGGCACTCTCGCCCGCTCCCCCGCCCGGTGCTATCCGCGCACCTGTCCGAGCCACTGGAGCGTCCGCCTGATCTCCTGGGGGAAGGGGTGGCCGGGGCCGTGCAGTATCTCCGCGTCGTGCAGCAGCCGCGCCAGGGTGTCGTGGGCGGCGGGCCGGTCGCCGAGGGCGAGCAGGAGCTGGCCGACCCGGCGGCGGAGCTCCAGGGACTGGCGGCGGTCGTCCGTCGCGTACTGGTTCTCGTAATAAGGGAGCAGCGCGCGGTACTCGGCGAGCGCGGCGGCCGGTTCGCCGAGCTGCTCCAGGCACTGGGCGGCCTCGTAGCGGAACTGGAGGGAGTGCGGGTCGGCCTGGCCGGACTCGGCGGCCCGTTCGTCGGCGAGGCGCCGCAGCTCGGGCAGGGCGCGACGGTACTGGCCGTCGTCCATGAGCGTGGCCGCGTACTGCTTGCGCAGGGTGCGTACGACGGGTGAGTGCTCGCCGTGCTTCGCGGCGGCGGCGGGGAGGATCGAGCCGAGGATGTCCACGGCCTGGGTGATGCGGCCCTCGCCGAGGAGCCGCTTGACGTCCTCGACGGCACGGGCGACGTCGTGCTGCGGCGGCGCCCCCGGCGGCTGCGCGGGCATGTCGGGCGTGGCCGCGGGCGTCGCGGCCCGGTCGGGCCACGGGGCGTGCGGGCGCAGGAAGGGCCGTGTCGGGTCGAGCGGCCGGCCCGAGGGGGTGCCGCGCGCGGGCAGCAGCGGTTCGAGGTCGGCGTAGACCTCCTGGGCGCTGGCGTGGCGGTGCTGGGGGTCCTTGGCGAGCAGGCGCAGGACGAGCGCCTCCAGGGCCTGCGGGACCTCGGGGCGCAGCCGGCGGACCGGCAGCGGCGGCTCGTAGAGGTGGCGGTGCAGGACGCCGAGCGCGGTGGCGCCGGAGAACGGCACCTCGCCGCTGAGCAGTTCGTGCAGCAGCACGCCGAGCGCGTACAGGTCGGTGTACGGGCCGACCGCGCCGCCCATCGCCTGTTCCGGTGCCATGTACGCGGGGCTGCCGATCGGCGATCCGGTGTGGGTGAGGCGGGTGGTGTCGGTGTCCATCACCGAGGCGATGCCGAGGTCGAGGATGCTGACGGTGCCGTCCTGCTTGACCATCACGTTCCGCGGCTTGAGGTCGCGGTGCACGATCGGCACGGCGTGCACCGCGGAGAGGACGGCGCAGAGCTGCGCGGCGACCGCGACGGCCCACTGCCAGGGGTAGGGGTCGTGCTCGGCGAGGTGGTCGCCGAGGTCCGCGCCGTCGACGTACTGCATGACGAGGTAGAGGTCCTCGGCCTCGCTGCCCGCGTCGTGCACGGTGACAAGGCCGGGGTGGTCGACCTGCGCGGTGACGCGGCACTCGCGCACGAAGCGGCGGCGCAGCTCCTCCGCTTCGGCGCCCGCGACACGGTCGGGGCGCAGCAGCTTCACGGCGACGCGGCGGTCGAGGCGTTTGTCGTACGCCGTCCAGACCTGGCCCATGCCGCCCTGGCCGATGAGGGTGGAGAGTTCGTAGCGCCCGGCGACGACGCGGCCGCCCGCCGCCGCGCCCGGCGGCGTGCCCGCTGCCACGGTCAGTTGCCGCCTTCCTGCTTGCGCAGATAGTCGCTCAGTTCATCGAGCTCGGCCCTGACCTGGTGGATGCGGGCGGGCGCGGGACGCGTCGGCGGCTGCGCGGTCTGCTGGTCCGGCGGGTACACCGGGGCCGGGGCGGGCGTCGGGGCCGGCGTCGGCGTCGGGGCGGGTACGGGGGTGTGCGGGCCGGGGTAGCCGTAGGAGGGCGCCTGCGGTGCGTAGCCGGTGAACTGCGGCTGCTGGTGCCGGTTGAAGTGGCGTATGTCCGCGAAGAGGTAGTAGGCGACGGTGACCGTCATCGTGCAGATCAGCACCACCATGCCCGTGTTGCCGGAAGCCTGGAACTCGTCCTCGCCGGGGTCGGTCCCGATCAGGATGAACGCCGTGATGTCGAGCGCGGTCACCACGGCGAGGAGCACCCAGTCGTGGACCTTGCGCGTCACGATGACGAGCCGCAGCATCGGCGCCCACGCGAACATCCCGCACGACATCACCGCGAGCACCACGAGGACCACGCGCAACGTCACATGGTTTCCGCCGGAAGGGGGCGGCTGGACTTGCGGCGCGTAGCCGGGGCCGTGCATGGCTGCTCCTGGTACCTGAAGGACGAACGAATGCGTTTCGAGCGTATAGGCCGACGCGGTGAACCGGTCCCGGGATGTACCGAACCGTTGCCGTACTGGTCACGCCGCCGCCCCACGGGCCGGTTCCGTCCGGTTGCCTCGGAGCCTGTGTCATGGCCCCGGTGGAAGCGTGCCGTCCGTCAGTCCGTCGTGCATGCCGCGCACCAGCCGCTCGCCGAGTCTGCCCGCGAGGCGCAGGGCGTCCTCGAAGGCGGCCAGTTCGCGGAAGCGCTCGCTGTAGCCGCGCTGTCCGGCGAGCGGCAGCCGGAGCAGCTCTTGTCGACAGCAGGGAGACCGGCCGGACGAAGGTGAACCTGGCCCTGGACACCTCGGGCAAGTGCGCGGGCACCATGTAGATCATCGACAAGGACTCGTTCGACCTGATCGTTCCCGGTGACGACACGGTGTACGTCAAGTTCGACGAGAGGTTCGTGCGCACGATGGGCGAGGAGGGGCCCGCGGACGAGGTGGATGCCTCGGTCGCGCTGCTCGCGAACCGCTGGGCGAAGCGGAAGTCGACCGGCGCCGACGCCAAGGACCTCGCGTCCATGTGCGACCTTGACCACCTGATCGACGGCTTCGGCAGTCTCAACTCCAACGCCCGCAGGGGTACGACGACCACGGTCGACGGCACCCCCGCGGTCAGGATCTCCGCCCATGACTCCAAGGACGAGTACGCGGTCTACGTCGCCACCGAGGGCAAGCCCTACCTGCTGAAGGTCATCGACGTGAAGAAGGCGAAGCCCGAGCACCTGACCTTCGCCGACTACGACGAGCCCGTGAAGACGGCCCCGCCCGCCGGCGACGTCCTCGACCTGGACAAGCTCACGGGCTGACCCGCGCACGGGAGGCCGCTCCTCAGAGCGTGTGGCGTACCCACACGTTCGGCTCGACGTACACCGCGTATCCGCGCCGCGCCTCGCAGTGCACCGGCACGAGCGCGCCCGGGACCTCGACCGGGCCCTCCTCGTCGAAGGGCAGTCCGGTCCATTCACGCCACTGCGCGGTCGATCCGGACACCGTCATGGAGGCGTGCGCGACCTTCTCGATCACGCCGCCCGCGCGCACGTGGACCCGCAGCCAGGGGTCGTGGGGCAGACCGTCCGTGCGCGTGCGGTACGCGTACTCGTCGATCTGCGCGGCCGGTTCGAGATGCTTGGCGTTGGGGCGTACCGGCGCGACGACCTCCGTGAAGCCGCGGGCGCGGGCGTTGTCCCGCAAGGCCGCCAGCATCCGCCCGGAGACACCCTTGCCCTGCGCCGAGCGGTCGACGGTTATCTCGATGGCGCTCACCGTGTCGGGGGCGTTGCCGTGCTTCAGGTCGGAGAAGGCCCAGAGCATGACCTGGTCCCAGCCCCGGTCGGGCAGCTCGTCCCCGGCGCGAGCGCGCAGCCCGACCGGCACGCTGAAGGCGCGGGCCACGACCTTGCCGGCGTCGGCGTCGGTGGCGGCATCGGCATCGGCATCCGTGGCGACCAGGACGTACTCCGGGAATTCCTTGAGGAGGCTTCCGATCAACGACCAGCCGACCGGGTCGTGCAGGGTGAACTCCGGCCAGTCCTCGGCCATGTTCCAGAGGGGGCCGGCGAGTTCGGGCCGCTCGGCGAGAGTCGTGATCTTGAGGTCCATGCGGCGCACGCTAACCGGCGGAGCCCGCATCGGCACCCCGTTTTCCTCTCCGGCACCGTCCCGCGTCACCTCGCGTGGAAGCGCCCCGGAGCGTTGGTCGGCGCGCCACCCGCCGGCAGCTCCTCCCCGGGGCAGGCCGAGAGCACCTTCTTCATGGCGTCGCGCTCGGCGCCGGTCACCCACACCCCGTACTTCTTCTTCACCGCGACCTGCCCGGCCACGTACGTACAGCGGAAGCCCTTGTCCGGCGGCAGCCAGGTCGCGGTGTCGCCGTCACCCTTGCTGCGGTTGGGACCGGCTTCGACGGCGAGGAGATTGAGCGGGTCGTTTATGTCGGCACCCGTAACTGTCTCTTCGAGAGTCCCGTTATGTGCGCGTACGGCTTGTCTCACACGGGGAGGACGACTTGCGCATGATGGACTCGGACGACGCTGATACCTGTTCGGAAGCGACAGTGCTGCTGCACAGGACAGCAGTCAGGGCATCCACAACGGATGAACTCCCCTTCGATACAGGCGCGGTCCTCTGCCGAGCCGGTGCTGACGAGGGCAGAGCCTTCATCCTCGGTCCCGACGGCAGCTACGACCTCCACCTCAACCGCTTCCTGCGCGACCTGGACAGCTGGGGCGTGCGGTCGGAGAACAGCCGCATCGCCTACAGCAGCGACGTCATGCTCTACTGCCGGTTCCTCCACGAGTCCCGGGGCGGCAAGTCCATCTGGGACACGGACGGTTCCGACCTCCGTGCCTACAAGTCCGTACGGCTACACGGTGACGGGCCGGGCAAGGTGTCGGCGGCGACCTGGAACCGCTCCGTCGCCGCGCTCGACAAGTGGGTGCAGTGGTCGCTTTACGAGGAGCTGCTGTCGGCCGAGCCGTTCCGGTACGTCGACAAGACCGTGGTGTCGCCGCAAGGGCCGAAGCGGGTTCGCGTCAACGCCGACGCCGAGCCCGAGGTGCCCCGGCAACCGGTCAGTTTTCTGTCGCATGAGGACTTCATGCTCTGGCGGGACGTTGGCCTGCGAGGCCTGCTCCCGGACGGCTCCCCCGATCCGGGGTGGCGGGGACGCAACGGCGAACGCAACGCCCTCTTCGCCGACCTGCTGATCTGCACCGGGATGCGGCTGGGTGAGGCCACGAGCCTGCTGACGACGGAGCTGCCGCAGGTCACCGGCAGACGCGTGCTCGGCGACATCACCGTCTCCGGCGCGGTGGCGAAACGCAACCGGGCACGGGCGGTCTACGTCCGCCCCCGGGTCGCCCGCGACCTGCACCACTACGTCGGTATCGAGCGGGACGAGCTCGTGCAGCGGCGGCGCGTCGAGGGGGTGTACGAGGCGTGCGCGGATCGGCTTCCGGTGCGCCGGGCGAACCGGCAGGCCCTGGCGCTCGAGTCCGGCACCAGCTGGTCGTATTCGCGGATCGGCACAGCGGACCGGGCACGCCTCATGCAGGTCGATGGTCGAAGCCGCGTGAGCGGACCGCTGTGGCTGTGGCTGGCAGAGAACGGGCTGCCGTTGCGCAGCAGTACCTGGCAGTCGGTGTTCCGGCGGGCGAACGAGCGGTGCGCGGCCCTCGGGCTGGATTTCGACGTCCACCCACACACCCTTCGGCACTCCTTCGCCGTCCACATGCTCGGTCTTCTGCTGCGGCAGACCGTCCGGGCGCTCGGCATGCGGGAGGACCGGCGGTTCACGCACGCCGAGGTGAAACGCCTGCTCGTCGGTAACCCCCTGCGCAGGCTCCAACTGCTGCTCGGCCATCGCCACGAGGCGACGGTCTATCTCTACCTGGACGTGCTGGACGAGGCCCAGGAGCTCGTGCTCGCTGCTCTCGACGACTGGGACGACCAGGCCGCCGCCTTCGAGCGGATCCGCCCGGAATCAGAGGAGGGCCGGTGAGCCCGCGCCGCGTCCGCTTCCCCGCCGCGGTCGACACGCCGGATGCGACAGACCTGGTGCCGTCAATCGGCCCGGTGGCCTTCACGGTGGATCTGGACGGGGAGCCCGAGCACATCGACCTGTCCGATCTGCCGTGTCCGCGCCTCACCCGGGTCCTCGCCACCGCCTTCACCGAGGTCATCAACGCGCCCGGAACCTTGCGAAGCCGCAGCGGTGTCCGCCGACTTGTCAGGTATGTCCGGGAATTCGTTGAGTTCGTCGCCACCGCTCTCCCCGGCTCTGCCGCCGATCCGCGCCTGGGCGACCTGAACTCCGGCCTCCTGGACGCTTTCGAGCTGCGGCTGATCGCCCGGTACGGGGAGACGAGCAAGGAACCGTACCTGGTGATGACGTACCTCGTACGGCTGCTGAAGCTGGTGCACGAGGCGTGCCCCGGCGCCTTCGGCACCGCCTTTCACGCCCGCCTGGGCTACACGTCGGCGTCGGCCCACCGGGGTTCGAAACCGCTCGACGCGTACCCGTTCCTGGTGCTCGACGAACTGGAGCGTGCCGCCCGAGACGACGTCGCCCGCGTCCGCGACAGGATCCTGGCAGGCGAGAAACTGGCCGCCACGGGCCGCGACCCACGCCAGCACGGCTGGGGCCGGCTGGAGAACGTCCTCTGGTACATCGCGAACCACGGCCCGCTGGCCGCCGACGACGTCTCGTACACGATGCTGCGTTCCTGGGGCGGCCGGTCGGAACTCAACGGCCGTCTCCATCTCACGGCGCGGGACCTGGTGCCCTTCCTCCTTCTGCTGGCCTGTCAGACCGGCATGGAACCCGAGTGCATCCGGCGGTTGAGAGCCGACTGCCTGACCAGTCCTGCTCGCGGATATGTCAGCGTCGCCTACGTCAAGAAGCGCTCCCCTGGTTCCGTGCACAAGACGGTCAGGGTCTCCGACGGCGGCTCGCTGCGCTTTCCGGGCGGGGTGCTCCGGCTGGCGCTGCGCCTGACGAAACGGACCCGCGAACTGATCGGCCCCGACGCGCTGTGGTGCGACGTCAGCGGCTCCGGGCAGGCCCGCGCGTCCTTCGATGGCCCGTACAGCTCGTCGGCCGTGACCCGGGAATGGATGTCCGCGCAAGGGCTCACCCACCTCACCGACAGCGACGGCCGACCAGTCGCCCTCGATCTGCGCCGGGTGCGCAAGACCGTCAAGTCACGCCAGTACCTGCGGACGGGTGGAGTGCTCGAGGATTTCGCATCCGGTCATACCCGGCCGGTCGCGGCGAAGCACTACGCGGACATCGACGCCCACGAGGAAACCCACGACCAGGCAGTTGAGGCAGGGCTTGAGCAGGCGCTCGACGCGCGTGCGACCCCGCCGGTGGTGCTGTCGGACGACGGCGGCCGTCTCGACGACGGCGAGGCCATGCTGAGTACACAGGAGATCGAGTCGGCCCTCAGCGGCGAGCAGGACGTGTGGCTCGCCTCCTGCCGCGACTTCTTCGCCTCGCCGTTCGCGCGCAAGCCCGGTGCCGCCTGCCCGGTCCCGGCCTGGGGCTGCCTGGAGTGTCCCAACGCCGTTTTCACCAGCCGCCATCTGCCCAGCCTGCTGTCCTTCCTGGGCTTCCTGGAGCAGCAGCGCGAGGAGTACTCCGACGCCGAGTGGAACGTGCGGTTCGGTCTCGCGTGGGACCGCATCGTCCACGGGGTCCATGCCCGCTTCAGTACGCGCCAGATCGCCACGGCGCAGGCCATCGCCGAGGCCGACGGTGATCAGTTGCTACTGCCCCCGTCGTTTCTGGAGGTCATTGCATGACTACCGTCCCGACGCCCGGGCCGCAGCAAGCAGGCCCGTTGTCGTCCGAGGAAGCCGAGGAAGCCCGGGAAGCCGAGAAGTTCGTACTGCCGAAGCGGTTCACGGTCGGCCTGCCCGGCAGAGGCCCGCTCCTCACCGACGACATCTGGGACCTGCGGTGTGTGCTTCCCCGTACATGGCGGACATGGCGGCTCGACTTCACGCGGATCAGTGACCCGGTGACGCGGCGTACGGCCAAGGAGTACGTCGCTTCCCGCCTCCGCCGAGGCTCGCTGGGGCTGGGCCCGCTCAAGGCCACGGCAGCGGCCGGAGAGCTTCGCACCTTCGCCGCCGTCGCCAAGGATCTACGCGATGTGGGCGCCACACGGCTGTCGGACGTGGACCGCACCCACCTGGACGCCGTGCTGAAGCAGTGGAAGAGCAGCCCGCACACCGCCATCCGTAACGTCACCCTGATCAAACACCTGGCAGCACATGGGCCGTTCCTGTCCGCGGACAGGCTGAGCATCCTCCCCTGGAACGGCCGCAGCGCCTACGGCATCGCCGGTGTACAGCGGATCAAGGGCGAAAACATCACGCCCCGCATCCCCGAGGAGGTCCTCGCTCCGCTGCTGCGAGCTGCTGTTTTCTACGTAGAGACGGCAAGCAACGACATTCTCGCCACTCGGGAGGAGATCTCTGCACTCAAAGCGGCACGCAAGGGCCAGAGCCTGGGACATGGCCAGGCACGTGAGCGAGCCCTGGCCTTCATTGCCGGTCGCCGGGCAGCCGGTCGGGGCATCCCCGCGGTGCCTGTTGAGGTCGCCCACACCGTGCCCGACGCCGTCACGGTCGACGGGGTTCCGCAGAGCCCCAACCACACCCTCGTCTCCCTCCTTTCCGGCTGCGGGAAGGCTGTACACCTGCGAGCACTGATGGCAGAAGCCGGGGAGAGCCTCGGGTACGAGGAGGGCGGCCTGGACACGCCGATGTCCACGTGGCCGGGCTCGGGCAAGCCGTGGCGATCCCGGCTCAGTCCCTTCACTCTGGCCACCGAGTCGTCATTCCTGCGCACGGCGTGCTGGATCGTGATCGCCTATCTGTCGGGCATGCGTGATGCGGAGGTACGTGAGCTGGGCCGCGACTGCGCGGTCACCGAAGTCGGAGCCGACGGACGCCCCCGGTACAAGATCCGCGGCAGGGTCTACAAGGGCAAGGGGCGCAAGCTGATCGGGGAGGAAGCCGAGTGGGTGGTCCTGGCCGTCGTCCACCAGGCCGTTGCCGTTCTGCTGGAGATCAACGGCGACCCCGGCCATCTCTTCGGCTACGACGGTGGCGGCCGCAACGGTCACGTCCTGCTGAGCAACATGCCCCGGCGGATCCGGGCCTTCCGGGATCACCTCAACGAGCTGTTCAGCACGTCGGACGGACTCTACGTGCCCGCGCCCTCCGCATCCCCGGAGAACGACTCCCTGCCGCCCGCCAGGGAAGGTGAGGAGACCACGGAGTCCACCACCCTCCCCTGGGCCTTCGACACCCGGCAGTTCCGCCGCACCCTCGCCTGGCACATCGCTCACCAGCCGTTCGGCGTGGTTGCGGGCGCCCGCCAGTACAAGCACGCGTCGATCGCGATGTTCGAGGGGTACGCGGGAACCTCCGCCTCCGGCTTCGCCGACGAGGTCGCCGCCGAGGAGGCCGTCGCCAAACTGGACTACGTCGAGGACCTCTACCACGACTGGAACGAAGGCGGGCGCTCCGCGGGCGGCGCCAGCCAGCGGGTCGAGGCCGAGTTCGACCGCATCCGCAGCGAACTCGGCGACCTGCCGGGCGCAGTGGCCGGCCCCGCCCGGCTCAGGTCGCTGCTGCACCACCTGACGAAGACCCTGCACCCCGGTGTCCTCAACGACTGTTTCTACCAAGCCGAGACCGCCGTCTGCCGCAAGCGCGCCAAGCCTCTGGGCCGCCCTGCCCCCATGCTCGACATGTGCATGCGCTGCCCCAACTCACGCCGTGCCGCCGTCCACATGCCCCGCCTGGAGCGCGCGCGTGACATGGCCCAGGCCGAACTCGGCGAAGCCACCGGGCTTCCACGGCTTCAGCAACTCGCCGTCACCGAGCACCTGGCCACGCTCACCCGCCTGATCGCCGAGATCGACCACGAGGACACCCACCGATGACCGACTCCACGGACGAGACCCTCCGGGCCGCCCGCACCGCCTTCGCGCGTCTGGCCCGGGAGAACCCCGCCCTGACCGACATCGACCGAAAGATCATGCACGCCTTCGAGCAGCTCATGCTCGGGCGGCCCGAGATCACCGACGGCCGGACCTCGGCAGTGAACATCTGCACCGAGGCCGGCGTCTCCCGAGCCTCGTACTACCGCTCACCCGTCTCGGCGGTGATCAAGGAAGTCCTCGGTGCCCCGCAGGCCAAACGACCCGAAGCCGACGAGCTCAGGCAGGAGATCACCCGGCTCAGGAAGGCCGTGCACGAGCTCCGCATCGAGAAGGCCGCCGAGATCCGGGAGCTGCGATCGACCGTCGCGGCGTATGCGAACCAGATCCAGATCCTCACGCTCAGGAACGCCGAGCTGGAAGCAGACGCACACCAGCTGCGAGCTCACCTCGACGAAGAGCAGCGCGGAGTGGTGAAGCAGCTCCGGAATTCCCCGGCATCCGCCGGGGCCTGGTCGGCTCAGTCGTGATTCAGCAGGCCGTCCCGGCCGTGCCTTGCCGCCGCTGGACGTAGAGCTTCAAGGCACCAGCGCTGTCCTCCACGAAGTTCCATCGCTGTCTCGCCTCCAGAAACTCCTGAGGAGTGAGCCATTCATGCCAGGCGACCTCTGTCGGGTCGACGACGACCTCTCCCTCGATCACCACTTCATGGACCCCCATCCAATAGGGACTGATGGCCCCCCGGCACAGGTACTTGAAGACGAACTGCGGTGAGGCGCTGACACCCAACTCCTCGGCGAGCTCCCGCGCAGCCGCCTCCTCGTAGCACTCGCCGACGTCCACGGCCCCGCCCACGAGCCAGTTGTACTGGCCGGGGAACCGGGACATGGTCTGCGGCCGTCGATGCACCAGGATCCTGCCGTCGGGGCGGCGGCAGACGGTCGTCGCGACGCGGTGCAGCCACCCGCTTCGAATGGCCTCACCACGCTCGACAACTCTCAGTACTCGGTCCTGATCGTCGACCTGCTCCACCAGTTCACCCATGGCGCACACAGTTCCACACGGCTCTGACAGTGCCTGTGTACAGACCCTGCTGGGCAGCTAGCCACTCAACCGCCGCACTGCTTGAGCATCGTGCTCTTGTCCGCCGCCGTGACGGACAGCTCGTACTTCTCCGCCACCTGCGCGAAGCGAACCGCGTACGAGCAGCGGATCGCCTTGCTGGGCGGCAACCAGGACGCCGGCCCCGAGTCCTGCTTGGCGGAGTTCGCGGGGCCCGAGACCGGCAGAAGATTCAGCACGTCGTTGGCCAGGCGCTGCCGCTTCTGCTTGTCCCAGCGGGCCGCGCCCATCTGCCAGGCGTACGACAGCGGGACGATGTGATCTATCTGGACCTCCATCGGCTTCGCCTTCTTCCAGGCGATGTCCTTGCCCGTATAAGGGTCGTGCAGGGTCATCGACACGACCACGCAGTCCGAACCGGCACGGAAGTCGACTTCCCGGCCGCTGAGTTTCAGCAAGTCGTTCCGGGTGTCGCAGCCGTTACGGGCCAACGGCACACCGTCCGCCGTGTCCATCCAGGCATAGCCGAACCGGTCACGGGCGTACCCCGTCTTCGGACCACGCCCCTTGGTGGACAGCTCGGCGATCAACTCGCGCGCCGCCGCCTTGTCTTCGTCGGAGGAGATCGCTGCCAGCCCCGGCCTCGTACCGTCCGGGTTCGTCAAAGGGCTGGCTTCTTGCCCGCGGGAGGCCGACGCGCCCTCGTCCGACGGGCCGCTCTCGCCAGGCTGGCCACTTCCCGTGCAAGCGGCCAGCGCCACGCCGAGAACCAGCGCGGCGGCGACGCCACGCCCCCGCGCAGCCCGGATCACTCGTCCCGTCACTTGCGTCCCCTGCTTTGGTTATTTGTTGAGAGACCGTCTCCTGTGGGACACCACCCGGTCACTCGACTACCCCACCCCTGAGACACATCACCGTGAGACACCTACGCCGCCAACATAAGGTCGTTGGCGAAGGCGATGCGTTTGCTCGGCTTCCACCGTGCTGCGCCCTTCTGCCAGGCGTCGGAGAGGGCGACCAGGTGGTCTATGTCGACCTGGCTGCGCCCGCGCCGGAACGTTACCTCCTTGCCGGTGTACGGGTCGGGGGCGAGCTTTCCGGAGGCGACCCGGCAGTCCCCGTCCTGGTACGTGACGTCCTTCAGGTCCCGCTTGAGGATGTCGTCCCGGGTCGGGCAGCTGTTGGAGTCCGTGTCGGCCCAGGCGGTGCCGAACCTGGCCCGGTCGTAACCGGTCTTCGGCGCACGGCCCTTGACGGTGAGCGTGTCCACGGCGGCGAGCGCGGAGCCCGCCTCGGCGTCGGACCCCGAAGCGCCGCCCCGCGCCTTGCCGTCGGTATCACAGCCGGTCAGCAGTGCCGGGACGGCGAACAGGGCGAGCAGGGCCGAGGCGGTGCGTCGGCTCATCGGACGGTCACCGTGTCGCCGAGGGCGATCGGCGCGGGCATCACGACGTCCGTGTGCACCCCGAGGCACATGCCGCGGGCGGCGGTGAGGGCCTTCAGGACGCGGCTGTCCACGGGCAGGCCCGGCTGGGCCTGGGTCACCATCACGCAGCGCTTGACGCGCTTGACGACCCTCAGCCGCAGCGGCGGCTCCGCGCCCCGGCCCAAGCCCCGGTCCACACCCCCGTCCCCGTGTCCGTCCCCGTGCCCGTCCCCGCCGATGGTGATCTCGCGGCCCACCCAGTCCTCCTCGATCCACGGCTCGTCGGTCTCCACGACGACGTTCTTGCGCAGCCGCCGTACGTCGACGGGGCCGGCGTCACCCAGCAGGCCGCCGACGGCGCGAAGCGAGGCGGTGCCGATGACGGAGACGGCGGAGACGTCCTTGTGGCTGCTCTCGCCCTCGCGGACCAGCTCGACGCCCTCGCCGAAGCGTTCGGCGACGCGTGGGTCGCCCGGCCGCAGTATCGCGCCGTCCGGCGCGGTGATGACCGGCGTGCCGTCCCCGTCGTAGGTCACATGGTGCTCCAGCATGCCGGGGGTGCGGCGGAAGCGCTGGTGGTTCTTGCCGCTGGCGAGCTTGCCGTCGGGGTAGCGCAGGGCCCACCACCGGTCGCCGACGACGCCGCGCGCGTCGCACTCAAGACGCTCGTGCTCCTCGCCGAGCATCGACTTCACCGGAAACCGGTACAGACCCACGACCTTGAGCGTCACTGCGCTCTCCCCTCCCCTGGGCGGACTCCCCCGGCCACCACGGTAACCGCAGCCCCGCCTCGGCCACCGGCATGACCTCCGGGTTCCGCCCGCGCCCGACCTGACGCACGACCCGCCGCTACGACCCCAGGATCGAGGTGAGGAACTCCCCCACCCAGCCGAGCAGTTCCCGACCGACCAGCGGCTTGCCGCCGACCTTCGCGGTCTTGGGGCGCGGCACCAGGACCTGGTGGGCGTTGCCCTTGATGAGCGTGCCGGGGTAGAGGCGCTTGAGGCGCAGCTCCTGGGACTCCCGCAGCTCCACCGGGGCGAAGCGGATGTTGTTGCCCTGGAGGACGATCTCGCCGACCTCACAGGCGCGCGCCAGCATCCGCAGGCCCGCGACCAAAAGGAGATTCTCGACCGGCTCCGGCAGCTTGCCGTAGCGGTCGGTGAGTTCCTCGCGTACGGACGTGATGTCCTCCTCCGTGGTGGCGGAGGCGATGGCGCGGTAGGCCTGGAGACGGAGGCGCTCGCCGGGGGCGTAGTCGTGCGGGACGTGCGCGTCGACCGGCAGCTCGATCTTGACCTCCAGGGGCGGCTCCTCCTCGACACCGCCCTCCAGCGACGCGCGGTAGTCGGCCACCGCCTCGCCGACCATGCGGACGTACAGGTCGAAGCCGACGCCGGCGATGTGACCCGACTGCTCGCCGCCGAGGAGGTTGCCCGCGCCGCGGATCTCCAGGTCCTTCATCGCCACGTACATGCCCGCGCCCATCTCGGTGTGCTGGGCGATCGTCGCGAGACGCTCGTGGGCGGTCTCGGTGAGCGGCTTCTCCGGCGGGTAGAGGAAGTAGGCGTAGCCGCGCTCGCGGCCACGGCCCACGCGGCCCCTGAGCTGGTGGAGCTGGGAGAGGCCGAAGTTGTCGCCGCGCTCGACGATGAGGGTGTTGGCGTTGGAGATGTCGATGCCGGACTCGACGATCGTCGTCGAGACGAGCACGTCGAACTTCTTCTCCCAGAAGTCCACCACGACCTGCTCAAGGGCCTGTTCGGACATCTGGCCGTGGGCGGTGGCGATCCGGGCCTCGGGAATGATGTCCCGGAGCCTGGCCGCCGCGCGGTCGATGGACTCGACGCGGTTGTGGATGTAGAAGACCTGGCCCTCGCGGAGCAGTTCGCGGCGGACGGCCGCGCCGATCTGCTTCTCCTCGTACGGACCGACGAAGGTCAGGACCGGGTGGCGCTCCTCGGGCGGGGTGGTGATCGTGGACATCTCGCGGATGCCGGTGACCGCCATTTCGAGCGTACGGGGGATGGGGGTGGCCGACATGGTCAGGACGTCGACGTTGGCGCGGAGCTTCTTCAGCTGCTCCTTGTGCTCGACGCCGAAGCGCTGCTCCTCGTCGACGATGACCAGGCCCAGGTCCTTGAACTTGGTCTCGGAGGAGAAGAGGCGGTGCGTGCCGATGACGATGTCGACCGAGCCGTCGCGCAGCCCTTCGAGGGTGGCCTTGGACTCGGTCTCCGTCTGGAAGCGGCTCAGCGCCCGCACCTTCACGGGGAACTGGGAGTAGCGCTCGCCGAACGTGCCGAAGTGCTGCTGCACGAGCAGCGTCGTCGGGACCAGGACCGCGACCTGCTTGCCGTCCTGCACCGCCTTGAACGCGGCGCGGACCGCGATCTCCGTCTTGCCGTAGCCGACGTCGCCGCAGATCAGGCGGTCCATGGGGATCGTCTTCTCCATGTCCTCCTTGACCTCGGCGATGGTGGTGAGCTGGTCGGGCGTCTCCACGTACGGGAAGGCGTCCTCCAGCTCGCGCTGCCAGGGCGTGTCGGGGCCGAAGGCGTGGCCGGGGGCGGCCATGCGGGCGGAGTACAGCTTGATGAGGTCGGCGGCGATCTCCTTGACCGCCTTCTTGGCGCGCGCCTTCGTCTTCGTCCAGTCGGCGCCGCCGAGCCGGTGCATGGTGGGGGCCTCGCCGCCCACGTACTTGGTGATCTGCTCCAGCTGGTCGGTGGGGATGTAGAGGCGGTCGCCGGGCTGGCCGCGCTTGGCGGGGGCGTACTCGACGACGAGGTACTCGCGGGTGGCGCCCTGGACCGTGCGCTGGACCATCTCGATGTAGCGGCCGACGCCGTGCTGCTCGTGGACGATGTAGTCGCCGGCCTCCAGGGTCAGCGGGTCGATCGTCTTGCGGCGGCGGGCGGGCATGCGCTGCCCGTCCTTGCCGGCCGCCTTCTGGCCGGAGATGTCGGTCTCGGTGAGGACGGCGAGCCTGAGGGCGGGGTCGATGAAGCCGTAGTCGATCGAGCCGCAGGAGACGTGCACGAGCGACGGCGTCAGCTCACCGAGGTCGCCGTCGAGGCGGGCCGCGATGCCCTCGCCGCCGAGGACCTCGACGGTACGGGCGGCGGGGCCGTGGCCCTCGGTGACGTAGACCGTGCGCCAGCCGTCGGCGAGCCAGCCCTTGGTGTCCGCGAGGGCCTTCGCCGTGTCGCCCCGGTAGGTCTCGGGGGCGTGCATGCCGAGCTTCAGGGTGTCGTCGCCGAGCTCGGCGTCAGCGGCGAAGGGGCTGACCGACCACCACATCATGCCCAGCTCACGGGCGTGGTCGCGGACGTCCGCGATGCCCCACAGGGACGCCGCGTCCACGTCGATCGGGCCCTGGCCGCCGTCCGCCGTCGCCGCCCAGCTGGCCTGGAGGAACTCCTGCGAGGTCGCCACCAGGTCGGCCGCGCGCGAACGCACCCGCTCCGGGTCGCAGACCACCGCCATGGAGCCCTTCGGCATGACGTCGATCAGCAGCTCCATGTCGTCCACCAGGACGGGGGCCAGGGACTCCATGCCCTCGACCGCGATACCCTCGGCGATCTTGCCGAGGAGCTCGCCGAGCTCGGGGTGGAGCTCGGCGAGGGCCGCGGCCTTCTGGCGTACGTCGTCGGTGAGCAGCAGCTCGCGGCAGGGCGGCGCCCACAGGCCGTGCTCGGCGACCTCCAGGGAGCGCTGGTCGGCGACCTTGAAGTAGCGGATCTCCTCGACGTCGTCGCCCCAGAACTCGACGCGGAGCGGATGCTCCTCCGTCGGCGGGAAGACGTCGAGGATGCCGCCGCGCACGGCGAACTCGCCGCGCTTCTCGACCAGCTCCACCCGGGCGTACGCCGCCGCCGCGAGCGCCTCGACGATCTCGTCGAGGTCGGCGTTCTGTCCGGCGCGCAGCGCGACCGGCTCCAGGTCGCCGAGGCCCTTGACCTGCGGCTGGAGGACCGAGCGGACCGGCGCGACGATGACGGAGACCGGGCCCGTCTCGGGGTCGTCCATCCGGGGGTGCGCCAGGCGGCGCAGCACGGCGAGGCGGCGGCCGACGGTGTCGGAGCGGGGCGAGAGGCGTTCGTGCGGCAGCGTCTCCCAGGACGGGTAGTCCACCACGCCGTCCGGCGGCAGGATCGTGCGCAGCGCCGCGGCCAGGTCCTCCGCCTCGCGGCCCGTGGCCGTCACGGCGAGGACGGGACGGCCGGCGTCCCGGGCGAGCGCCGCCACCGCGAACGGGCGGGCCGCGGGCGGGCCGACCAGGTCGACGTGCATGCGGTGGCCGTCGCCGGCGGCCTCGACCGCTTCGGCGAGTGCGGCGTCCTTGACGACGGCATCGAGCAGACCGTGCAGGCTCATGTGGGCTTTTTCCGTCCAGGTACGGAGTGAGCGAAGCTCGGGTGGGCAACGCGAACCGCCCGGCACGTCGCACGGGCCGGGGGTACCAAGCCTACGACTTGGGACCGACACGCGCGGCTCGGATCACCACGACCCACCCCCGAGCGCGCCACACCCCGCCCCACGGCGCGGCCACGCCCCCGCCCCACGGCGCGGCACACCCGATCCCGCCATGCGGCGTGCCCGCCTCGGGGGTCGCGGGGGCCTTCCCGCACAATGTCCCGAATACGCCGGTCCGAAAAAGCCGCCCTGCCCCCGCGAGCCCGTCGCACCACTGCCGTCGATCAGGAAGCCACGTCATGCCCGGAGCACAGACCGACGCCCCCGCACTGGAGCGTGCCGACGAGCTCATACCCGGGCGGGACCAGGCCGCCGCCCCCGCCACGCGGAGCCGTGGGCTCTGGGACCGCGCGCCGCTCGTCCTCGCCGCCGGTCTCTTCCTCGCGTACGCCACGGTGTCCGTCGGGCGGTACCGGCAGATGGAGAGCCTCTCCTGGGATCTCGGGATATTCGAGCAGGCCGTGCGGGCCTACGCGCACCTCCAGGTGCCCGTCGCCGACCTCAAGGGGCCCGGCGCGAACATCCTCGGTGACCACTTCAGCCCCGTCACCGCCCTCCTCGCGCCCGCCTACCGCCTCTTCCCCTCGCCCGTCACGCTCCTGGTGGCACAGGCCCTCCTCTTCGCCGTCTCCGCGATCCCCGTGACGCGCGCCGCGACCCGGCTCCTCGGGCGCGGCCCCGGGCTCGCGGTCGGTGTCGCCTACGGGCTCTCCTGGGGTCTCCAGCGCGCCGCCGACTTCGACTTCCACGAGATCTGCTTCGCCGTACCGCTGATCGCCTTCTCCCTGGAGGCGCTGCTGCGGCAGCGGTGGCGGGCCGCGCTGCTCTGGGCGCTGCCGCTGGTCCTCGTCAAGGAGGACCTGGGGGTGACCCTCGCCGCCATCGCCGTCGTCGTGGCGATCCGCTGCCGCCGCCATGACCCCAAGGCGCTGCCCTACGCGCTCGGCGTCGCCGCGTTCGGGGCCCTCGCCACCGCCGCCACGCTCACGCTGATCATCCCCGCCTTCAACTCCGTCGGCGCCTACGACTACTGGGACAAGGTCGGTGACGGCGGCGGGCTCCCCGTCCTCTTCGACGGCTTCTGGACCAAGGTCCGCACGCTCGCCTGGCTGCTCATCCCCACCACCGGGCTGCTCGCCCTGCGCTCGCCGCTGCTCCTGATCACGCTCCCCACCATCGGCTGGCGCTTCCTCTCCGCCGACGACCACTACTGGGGCACCGACTGGCACTACAGCGCCGTCCTCATGCCGGTCCTCCTGCTCGCCCTCGTCGACGCCGTCGCCACCGCCCGCCGCAGCGAGCGGCCGTGGCTGCGGCGGTACGCCGAGTTGCTTCCGGCCTGCGCCGCCGCCGCGGCGCTCGCCCTGACGACCTCCCTGCCCGTCTCGTCCCTCACCGAGGCCCGTACGTACGAGAAGAGCGGGGAGGTCGCCGCCGTGGAGCGGCTGCTCGACCGGATTCCCGACGGCGCCACCGTCGAGGCGAACATCGGGCCCATCAGCAGGCTCACCTCCCGCGCCCGCGTCTTCTGGGTCGGCGCGGCCCGCCCGGTCGTCCCGCGGTACCTGGCCCTGGACAATCGTTCCGGCTGGGCCAAGGACCCGGTCGCGTACGCCCAGAAGCTGCACCCGGGCGTCCGGTACGTCCACGAGGCCGACGCCCACGGCTACGTCCTGCTCCGCCGGGCCTGACGCGGCGGGCTTGACGCGGAGGCTCCCGGCGACAGCCCCGCGACACAAGCCGGCCCCGGCGGGCGCTGTGCGCTTCCGCCGGGGCCGGCTTCCCCGTTCCCCCGTCGCAGTGGCTATTCGGTGGCGATGGCGTTCAGTACGTTCATCCGGCCCGCCCGGAAGGCGGGGACGAGGGCGGCGAACAGGCCCACGAACGCCGACCCGACGAAGACCGCGATGATCGTCGGCCACGGGATCTCCAGGACCTTCAGGCCCTCCAGGGCGAGGAGCTTGTGGGCCGTGGCCCCCCAGCCCATGCCCAGGCCCAGGCCGAGCAGCGCGCCGAAGAGGGCGATGACCACGGACTCCATGCGGATCATGCGGCGGAGCTGGCGGCGCGAGAGGCCGATCGCCCGCATCAGGCCGATCTCCCTGGTGCGCTCGACCACCGAGAGGGCCAGGGTGTTCACCACACCCAGGATCGCGACGATGATCGCGAGGCCGAGCAGGCCGTAGACCATGTTGAGGAGCTGGCCGACCTGGTCCTTCAGGGTCTCCTTGAAGTCGGTCTGGTCCATGACCTCGTACTGCGGGTACGTCGCCATGGCGTCCTTCAGGGACTGGTAGGCGGCCTCCTCCTGGCCCTTGGCCGCCGTGGCGAACATGATCTCGTTCTGCGAGATCCGGTCCGCGGGGACGTAGTCCTCCAGCGTCGAGATGCTCAGGTACATCGCCCCGTTGTCGAGGGCGCCGTCGTCCTTGGTGACGGCGGCGATCCGCAGTTCGGCGGTCCTGCCGTGCTCGAAGGCGACCTTCAGCTCGTCGCCGACCTTCAGGCCGTGCTTCTTCGCGAACTTGTCGCCGACCGACATGGCGTTCTTCCCGTACGCGGCCGACAGCTCACCGGCGACCGTCTCGCGGCGCAGGTCCTTGGGGTACGTCGGGTCGGCGGCGCTCAGGCCGACGCCGTCCACGGTCTTGCCGTCGGGCGTCGTCATGTCGGCCTCGATGTCCTTGAGGCGGGTGATGTGGCCGATGTGCTCGGCCTTCTCCAGCGACTGGGCGGCCTTGGCGGTGATCGGGGCGCCCTTGTCGGACTGGACGATGAAGTCGGCGCCCACCGACTTGTCGAGCTCGTCCGTGGCCGAGGCGACCATCGAGGAGCCGACCACGGAGAGGCAGGCGACCAGCGCGAGGCCGATCATCAGGGCCGCGCCGGTCGCTCCGGTGCGGCGCGGGTTGCGCAGGGCGTTGCGCTCGGCCATCCGCCCGACGGGGCCGAAGGCCCGCAGCAGGACCGCGCTGAGGACGCGCACCACGCCGGAGGCGAGGACCGGGCCGATGACGATGAAGCCGATGAGGGTGAGGACGACGCCGCCGCCCAGGAAGAGCGAGCCCTGAGAGGCCTTGTCGGCCTGCGAGGCCGTGTAGAGGGCGAAGGCGCCCGCCCCGGTCAGGGCCAGGCCGATGGCGGCGCGCACCGCGCTCGCCCGGCCGTCGGCCGGGGTCCCCGCGTCGCGCAGCGCGGCCATCGGGGAGACCTTGCCGGCCCGGCGTGCCGGGAGGTACGCGGCCAGGACGGTGACGACGATGCCGAGCACCATGCCGATGACGGGGGTCGTCCACTTGACGGTGAGGTCGCCGGTGGACAGTTCCATGCCCATGCCGGACATCAGCTTCATCAGGCCGACGGCGAGGCCGACGCCCGCGCCGACTCCGAGGACGGAGCCGACCACGCCGAGCATGGTCGCCTCGACGAGCACCGAGCGGTTGACCTGCTTGCGGCTCGATCCGATGGCCCGCATCAGGCCGATCTCGCGGGTGCGCTGGGCGACCAGCATCGAGAAGGTGTTGATGATCAGGAAGATGCCGACGAGGAAGGCGATCCCGGCGAAGCCGAGCATCGCGTACTTCATGATGTCCAGGAAACTGCCGACGGACTTGCGGTTGTCGTCGGCGCTCTCCTTCTGCGTCTTGATGTCGAACGCGGCCTTGTCCAGGGACGTCGCGACGTTCGCCTTCAGCGCGGTGTCGCTGATGCCCGCGTCGGCGGTGACGTTGACGTGCGTGAACCGGCCGGTGACGCCGAGGAGTTCGCGCTGCGCGGTCGCGGTGTCCAAGTAGACGATCGCGGCGCCGGGGTTGGTCACCTTGAACGTGGCGATGCCGGAGATCTTCGCGGTGTGGTCACCGGTGGCGGCGATGGTGCGCAGCTCGTCACCGAGCTTGAGGCCGTGCTTGTCGGCGGTGTCCGCGTCGACCATCACGTCGGTGGGTCCGCGGGGCGGGTGACCGGAGGTGATGTCCATCGAACGCAGGTCGTTGCGCGTCCAGTTGCCCGCGAGCGTCGGGCCGCCGCCGGTGGGGCCGACGTCCTCGTTCTTCGCGTCGACGACCGTCACGCTCTGGCTGCTGACCACGCCTTCGGCGGCCTTGGCGCCCTCGGCCTTCTCCGCCTCACGGACGACGGAGGCGGGCATCGACTCGGGCTTGCCGCTGCGCGGGGCCTCGCCCGCGTCCTCGGCGGACTTGGGGCTGACCGTGACGTCGGCGGAGGTCGCCGCGAACAGCTTGTCGAAGGTGGTGCTCATGGTGTCGGAGAAGACGAGCGTGCCGCTGACGAACGCCACCGAGAGGATCACGGCCACGGCGGAGAGCGCCATGCGCCCCTTGTGGGCGAAGAAGTTGCGCATCGAGGTCTTGAGGACGGTCATGACGTGCGCCCCCGCGCGTCGAAGGACTTCATGCGGTCCAGGACCTGGTCGGCCGTGGGGTGGTGCATCTCGTCGACGATCCGGCCGTCGGCGAGGTACAGCACGCGGTCCGCGTACGAGGCGGCGACCGGGTCGTGCGTGACCATCACGATGGTCTGGCCGAGCTCGGTCACCGACCTGCGCAGGAAGCCGAGGACTTCGGCGCCCGCGCGGGAGTCGAGGTTTCCGGTCGGCTCGTCGCCGAAGATGATCTCGGGCCGTGAGGCGAGCGCCCGCGCCACGGCCACGCGCTGCTGCTGGCCGCCGGAGAGTTCGGTCGGGCGGTGCTTGAGGCGCTCGGCGAGGCCGACGGTCTCCACGACCTGGTCGAGCCAGCCGCGGTCCGGCTTGCGGCCCGCGATGTCCATCGGGAGCGTGATGTTCTCGATGGCGTTGAGCGTCGGGAGCAGGTTGAACGCCTGGAATATGAAGCCGATCCGGTCCCTGCGGAGCCGTGTGAGCTTCTTGTCCTTCAGGCCGGTGATCTCGGTCTCGTCGAGGTAGATCTGCCCTTCGCTGACCGTGTCCAGACCGGCGAGGCAGTGCATCAGGGTGGACTTGCCGGAGCCGGAGGGGCCCATGATCGCGGTGAACCGGCCGCGGTCGATGTCGACGTCGATGTGGTCGAGCGCGACGACCCGGGTCTCCCCGGAGCCGTACGCCTTCACGACTTGGCGCGCCCGTGCCGCCACGGCCGTACGCCCTCCAGTGCCACCGTGCCTGGGTGTGGTCACAGCCGTTGTCACGGTAAGTCTCCTATGTCGGTCATACGGTGCGTCGGGCGGTTCCGCCGCGTGCTCACGTCTGGTGTCGTGCTCAAGTCTGGTGTGACGACCGCCCCCGGCGCCCTGGTGCTCAGCGCAGTCTTTTCGGGGGGAAAACCCCACCCTCCAGGTGGGGTTCGACACCCCTTCCGGTGGTGCGGTGCGTCGTAAGAACAATCTAAGGACCGACCGCGGGGCCGCTCATCCTCCGGCGGTACGAACCATCCCCGGTCCGCAGTACGGAGGATCCCCTAGGGGAATTCCACCCGCCGGCGGAGATCGTCTCAGGGTTGGCTCCCCCTGCCCTCCTCCCTCCGGGGGTGAGAAAGTGGCCCGCAGCAACTGGTGCCCAGGGAAGGGATATTGGTGGACGGGCGGGGCGGGAAGGGCGGGCAGGACGGGCAGGGCGCGATACGGGGCCGGGGCCGCGGCCGGGGCGCGGTCGTCGCCGCGCTGATGCTGTCCATGGCGCTCACCGCCGTCGACTCCACCATCGTCTCGACCGCGGTCCCGCAGATCGTCGGCTCACTCGGCGGCTTCCCGATCTTCTCCTGGCTCTTCTCCGGCTATCTGCTCGCGGCCACGGTCACCCTGCCCCTCTACGGCAAGCTCTCCGACACCTTCGGCCGCAAGCCCGTCCTCATCGCCGGCTGCGTCCTCTTCCTGCTCGGCTCCGCGCTCTGCGCCCTCGCCTGGGACATGGAGTCACTCATCGCCTTCCGCGTCGTCCAGGGCCTGGGCGGCGGCGCCATCCAGGGCACCGTGCAGACGCTCGCCGCCGACCTCTACCCGCTGAAGGAACGCCCCAGGATCCAGGCCAGGTTGTCGACCGTGTGGGCCACGTCGTCCGTCGCCGGGCCCGCGCTGGGCGGCCTGATCACCTCGTACACGGACTGGCGCTGGATCTTCCTCATCAACCTGCCGATCGGGGCGCTCGCCCTCTGGCTCATCGTGCGCCACCTGCACGAACCCGACCGTGCGGCGGTGCCGCCCGGGCGCGTCGACTGGCCCGGGGCGCTCGCCGTCTTCGCCTGCGGCGGCGTGCTCCTGACCGCGCTGGTGCAGGGCGGGGTCGCCTGGGCCTGGCTCTCCGCGCCCTCCCTCGCGCTGTTCGCCGCCGGCCTCGCCCTGGTGGCCGTCGTCGTGCTCGTCGAGCGCCGGGCCCAGCAGCCGATCATCCCCGGCTGGGTCTGGCGGCGGCCCACCATCGCCGCGGTCAACCTCGCCCTCGGCGCGCTCGGCCTCCTGATGGTCGCCCCCACGGTCTTCCTGCCGACCTACGCCCAGTCCGTACTCGGCCTCGCACCCGTCGCCGCCGGGTTCGTGCTCTCCGTGATGACCCTGAGCTGGCCGGTCTCCGCCGCGCTCAGCCAGCACGTCTACCGCAGGATCGGCTTCCGGAACACCGCCGTCGTCGGCATCTGCGCGGCGGGCCTGATCCTGCTGGCCTTCCCCCTGCTGCCCTACCCCGGCGACGCCTGGCAGCCGGCCCTGATCATGCTGCTCCTCGGCGCGGCCCTCGGCCTCTTCCAACTGCCGCTGATCGTGGGCGTCCAGTCCACCGTCGGCTGGGCCGAGCGCGGCACGGCCACCGCCTCCATCCTCTTCTGCCGCCAGATCGGCCAGACCCTGGGCGCCGCCCTCTTCGGCGCGGTGGCCAACGGCGTCCTGAGCGCACGGCTCGGCGGCTCGGGCTCGCTCGACGCGGTGGCCCGCGTCCTGGACGACCCGGGTTCGGTCGCCGACCCCGAGCGTCTGCGCCGGGCGGTGGACGCGGCGGTCGACGCCGTCTACATCGGCGCCGCCTGCGCGGCGGCCCTCGCCCTGCTGGCCCTGCTGTTCATGGCCCCGCGCCGCTTTCCCGTCCTGCGGGAGGGGCGGCAGGACCCACAGCCGGACGAGCGGCCCTCACGGCAGGAGAGGGACTGAGAGCCTGTGTCGCGCGCCCGGGTCCCCGGCCGCCCCGGCCCGTCACGAATCCACCGGAGTCCGCCCGGTCAGCGAGGCGAGGCTGCTCTTCACGTGGTCCATGTGGGCCCGCATCTCGTCCCACTCCTCGCCGTGCTCCCGCAGCACCCGCTCCGTCTCCCGGGCGATCCGCTCCTCCCGGAGCCCCGCCTCCGCGACGATCTCCGCGGCGCGGGCCGACGCGTCCTCCTGGCCGTGCCGCGCGGCCTCCTCCGCCTCGGCGAAGGCCCGCTTCGCCGCGGAGAGGCCGGCCTCGGCCGCGGCGAGCCGCTCGGCGTCCGCGGCCTCCGACGAGGCCAACCGCTCCGCGATCTCCCCCTCCAGGACCTCCAGCCGCTCCTCCTGCTCCTTCTCCTGCCCGGCGAGCAGCGCCTCGCACCGCTGCCGTACCTCCCGCAGCGCGGCCAGCGCCTCGCCGCGCACGTCCTTCGCCTCGCGCCGGGCGGAGGTCCTGGCCTCCTCCTCCGTCGCCCGGTCGGCGAGCTGCCGCCGCCTGACCCACTCGTCGGTCTCCGCACCGACGGAGTCGGCGTACTCACGAGCGGCCCCCCGCACCTCGCGGCCCCAGGCCTCGGCCGCCTCGACCACGGCCTGCGCGTCCGCCCGCCCCGATGCGAGGACCGCCTCGGCCTCCGCCTCGGCGAGCGCGAGCAGATGCTGGGCCCGCGCGCCCAGCTCCTCGTACGTCTGAGGGGCGAGCCGCGAGACCGCCTCCCGCAACTGCTCGGCCTGCTCCTGCATGTCCCTGGCGAGAACGGTCAGCCGTGCGGCACGCTCCCACGCCTCGTCCCGCTCCCGGAAAAGTCCGTCGGCGTACGCCTCGACCTGCGCGGGACGGTAGCCGCGCCCGCCGCGCACGCTGGTGAACCCGTGCGACGACGGCGCACCGCTGCTGCTCATCCTGGACCCCTCTCCGACGTACCGCGCACGTAGAGCACGATTGGCGCACATCCTGATGGATCAAGCCGAAGTGCCCATAACGCGACACTCCACCCACGCCACCAGCCCAAGGATGCGTCAATCCACACCCGAATCCCACATCACGAGCGAGGTACGCGGAGGGAGCCGCCGCCCAGCGCGTCGACGACGTCGCCCACCTCTCTGCGTCATGACCGCATGATCGGGGGCGCCCGACCCGCCACGCAGGTCGAACGCCCCGATCTCACCCGTCCGGGCCAGGCCCCGGCTCCCTCGCTACAGCAATCCGTCCCACATCTGTTCGAGCATGACCGACCACCAGCTCTCCGGCGAGCCGAGCGCCGCCGGGTCGAGAGCGGCGAGCTGGTTCTGGAAGTCGACGGTCCAGCGGCCCGCCTGCTCCTGGTTGAGGCCGAAGCGCAGCCGCCACATGCGGCCGAGCAGGGCCAGGCAGCGCGCGAACTCGGGCAGGCCCGTGTTCACGAACTGCGGCGGCACCGGAGCGCCGCCGGGGCCGGCCTCCACCGGCACGGCCACGATGTTCGCCGTGCCGTACTGGACGCACAGCGCCCGGCCGAAGTCGCTGCCCATCACCAGGTACGAGCCCGCGTCGGACGCCGGCTGCACGCCGCGCTCCTGCGCCAGCTCCGCCAGCGTCGGCACCGGGCGCCCCGGCTGGGCCTGCGCCCAGAAGAACGGCCCGAAGTCGACGGGCAGCCCCGCCACCACCAGGGTGTGCGCCACGATGTCCGGCACGCCCTGGCGCGACACCGCCCGCTGGTCGAAGCGGAAGATGCCGGGCCCGAAGGCCGCGGCCAGCTCCTGCGCGATGCCCTCCGGCGGGATCGGCGGGACCGGCGGTAGCTGCTGCAACGGGGCGCGCACCGGCGCCGGGCGGGCCGGACCGTCCGCGACCTGGTGCAGCTCGCCCTGGTGCGCGAGCAGCTGGTGCATGCCCTGCTGCCGGGACGCGTGGTCCCTGCCGTACGGGGCGATGGACGTGATCCGCGCCTGCGGCCAGGTCTCGCGGATCATCCGGGCGCAGTAGGCACCCGGCAGGTCGCAGGACTCCAGCTCGGTGTGGAGCTCCAGCACCTGCTGCGGGGGCACGTTCATGCCGCGCAGCTCGTGCAGGATCTGCCACTCCGGGTGCGGGGTGCCGGGCGCCGAGCGGCGGATGAGCTGCTGCTCGGAACCGTCGGCCGCGCGGTAGCGCAGCACGGCCTGGTAGCCGGGGCCGACGGTGGGCTGCCCGGTGGGCGGCTGCGGATAGCCGTACGGCTGACCGGGCGGGCCCTGCGGCATCGGCTGTCCCGGGGCGGCCGGGGGCGGCATGCCGGGGCCGCCGACCGCGGGCCCCGCCAGCATCGTCGCGGCGTGGTGCACACCGTCACCGGGGGGCGGCGTGCCCGGAGCGCCGGGGGCGCCGGGAGGCTGGGGCGCGCCCGGCGGCTTGATCCCGCCGCCGAGGCTCGGGTCGGCCAGCATCGTCGCGGCATGGTGCACACCACCGGGAGGCGTACCCGGAGCACCGGGCGCACCGGGCGCACCGGGCGGACCGGGCGGCTTCGGCGCGCCGGGAGCACCCGGCGGCTTGATCCCGCCACTGAGGCTCGGGTCGGCCAGCATCGTCGCGGCATGGTGCACACCACCGGGAGGCGTACCCGGAGCACCGGGCGGCCCCGGAGGCTGCGGAGGTTGCGGGGCACCGGGAGCCGCGGGCGGCTCCGGCCCGTCGGGGCCGAGCGAGGAGACGAGCTGCGTCGGGACGTAGCCCCCGGCGGGCGTACCGGGAGCGCCGGGCCCGGACGCCTGCGGCGCACCACCGGGCACGCCCGGCGGACTGGGCGGCGGCGGCACCGCACTCCCACTCCCCCGCGCCCCACGCGGCGGCCCCTGAGCCTTGCTGGTGGCAGCATCGGCGATATCCCCGGAGCCGGGCCCTGCGGGCGGCTGCGGGGCGTTCGGCGCCGGGGCACCGGGGCCCTGCGGATAGCCATACGGGGCAGCACCGGGCACGCCAGGGGGCGGCGTCGCCGAACCCGCGGGCGGCTGCGGGGCATTCGGCGCCGGAGTACCAGGCCCCTGCGGGTAGCCGTACGGAGGAGCACCGGGCACGCCAGGGGGCGGAGTCGCGGAACCGGCCGGCGGCTGCGGGGCGTTGGACCCCGGAGCGCCGGGGCCCTGCGGGAACCCGTACGCATCCGACGCACCCGGCGGCGGAGTAGCCGAGCCGGCGGGCGGCTGGGGAGCGTTCGGCGCCGGGGCGCCAGGGCCTTGCGGGTAGCCGTACGGGGGAGCACCGGGCACGCCCGGCGCCGGAGTCGCCGAACCGGCCGGCGGCTGCGGGGCGTTGGACCCCGGAGCGCCGGGGCCCTGCGGGAACCCGTACGCATCCGGTGCACCCGGCGGCGGAGTAGCCGAGCCGGCGGGCGGCTGCGGGGCATTCGGCACCGGAGTACCAGGCCCCTGCGGGTAGCCATACGGGGCAGCACCGGGCACGCCCGGCGGCGGCGTCGCCGAACCCGCGGGCGGCTGCGGGGCATTCGGCACCGGAGTACCAGGCCCCTGCGGGTAGCCATACGGGGCAGCACCGGGCACGCCCGGCGGCGGCGTCGCCGAACCCGCGGGCGGCTGCGGGGCGCCAGGGCCCTGCGGGAACCCGTACGCGGCGGGGGTCGGCGCGTCCGGCTGCGGGGGGCCCGGAGTGTTCGGTCCGTCCAGGGCCGGGGCGATCGCCGTCGCCGGCAGCCGGCTGCCCCCGTGCATCAGGGCCGTCTTGGCGTCCGGCGCGGCCCCCGGCGGGGTGTCACCCTGGTCAAGCCCTGCCAGCGGCGGCGAGAACACCGTGGCCGGCAGCGGCACCGAGTGGTCCTCGCCCGCGTCGGCGTTGGTGTCCGTACCGGCCCACGGGGTGGCCCCCAGAGGCACGCCCGCCGATGTCGCGGGCAGGCTGTCGTCGCGTCCGGGCTCGTCGTCGCCGCCGGAACCGCCGGCCGCGGGCCACGGCGTACCGCCACCGGGCGCACCGGAAGCGGCGGGAGCCGCCGGAGCCGGGGGTGACTCAGCGCCCGGCGGGGCCACGGAAGCCTCCGGTGCCGGAGCGCCGGCCTCAGCCGAAGCCGCCGCAGCCGCCCCCGAAGCCGAGCCCGAAGCGGAGCCAGACGCCGCGTCCGACCTTCGGTCGGGGATGCCCAGCTTGTCCGCCGCCTCCTGGAGCCACTCCGGCGGGCTCAACAGGAACGACGTCTGGTTCAGGTCGACCCGTTCCGGCGGCGGCGGAGCCGCGTCCTGCGGGGCCGTGGCCGCCAGGCCGTACTCCTCCTCGTACCGGCGGATCACCTCGCCCACGGCGAGCCCCGGCCACAGCGTGGCCTCACCGCTGTCCCGGGCGATGACGAGCCGCTGGGCACCGCCGTCGGAGACGGGACCGCTCTCCCGGTCCTCGGCCCAGACGACGAACCCCAGGTCGAACTCCCGGACCCGCACCTCACGGTGCTGGTAGCCCGGCACGTCACCGTTGATCCATTCCTCGGCGCGCTCCTGCGCCTGCGCGAAGGTCACCATTGCCACGTCACTCCCCAGCCGAGGACACGGGGACGGCGCGCGCGAAGCCGCCGTCCACCATCAGGTTCGCCACGGTCTCCAGTTCCGGCGGATTGCCCGCGAGCCGCGACAGGAAGGCGTCGAAGTCGTCGCCGCACGGCAGCAGCAGCCGCCGCACCCGCTCGGCGGGCGGCCACGCGTCCTGGTCCCGCACGTCGTCGTACGCGCAGAACCACACCGAACCGGCCCGGTCGCCCCTGACCTTCACGGCCAGCAGCCCGCCCTGCACGAAACCGACCCCGAGATAGTCCTTGGTGAGGTGGTCGCGCAGACACTTGTTGACGTACACCAGGTCATTGACCGCGGCCTCGTCCCGCACCGTGAAGAACGGCTGGTCGACCAGGAGCCCCAGCTCGGCGTCGAGCGCCGCGCCCACCGGCGCGCACCCGCCCGCCGCCTTCAGGAAGGAACGGTAGGCGCCCGGCAGGCGGTACCCGAGGTCCTCCTCGACGCCCTGCACCTGCTGCTCGGTCACCGCGACCGCGGCCTTCGGCAGCCCGAAGTGAGCGGGCCGCGTCTCCTGCAACGGCCGCGTCCCCCGCTTCTCGTGGTCCACGGCCGTCGTCGCGAGGCCGCCGTGGTGCCGCAGCAACGCCTTCACCTCGACCGGCACGAGTTCGAGCCTGCGGCCGCCCGGCGCGTGATGCCACGTCCAGCCGTGCGGGGTCGCCACCGCGGGGATCGTGTCCCACAGCTCGTGGCCGTCCGCCGCCAGCGCCGCGTTCGCCGACACGTAGTCCGTCAGGCGCAGCTCGTCGACGCCGAACCCCTCCGGGGGCTCGGCGATCTCGGCCGCGGCACGCGCGTAGGCGGAGAAGTCCGGATAGCCGTGTTCGTCCACCCGTACCCCTCTGGGATGGCGGGCGGCGCGGACCGGGTCCGGGAAGTGCACGACCTGCCCGGCGTACGCCGCGTTCGGCGGCGCGGACTGCTGCCCCAGCCGACCTGTCGTCATGGCGATTGCCCCCTGCGGCACTGTGGAAGATTCTGGTTCCGGTGTCTGGATCTGCCTCGATCCGCGGGATTCGGTCCGCGGACTTTCGGTTTCCGCGGGTTCCGGTACTGCGGATGTCGACACAGCCTATGCGTTGGGACGACACCGGTCACCGGGCCTCCGGTTCCATGACCAGCAGCCACCGGACGGTCACCGTGCGACGAATCCCGCGACAAGCCAGGCGTGTCGCAGAGCCCCAGCTTCCGCACCACCCGCCCCATTTGGCAGTCTGTCCCAGCAACGCGGGGGCGTGGCACCCGCGGTGACGGCCGCGGAGCAGGGGGAGGGGACACAGCACGATGCAGATGGCAGCAAGCGGCACGAGCGCCCACAGGCGGTCCACGACGGCGCCCGGCACGGCGCCCACGGCAGCGCCCAGCACGGGCCCGACGGCAGGACTCACCGTGGCCACCACAGCCGGATCGACCACCGCCGGATCGACCACCGCCGGATCCACCACCGCCGGACCCACCACCGCCGGATCGGCCGCGGCAGGGACCTTCGCAGCCGGATCGGCCGCAGGAGGGAACACCGCGGTCGGATCGGCCGCCGCCGGGCACACCGCGGCGGGATCGTCCCTCGCGGGCGACCCCGCGCAGGCCGGGCCCTTCGGCGACCCGCGCGTCGGCTGGAGCAGCACCGCCGCCCACGCGCCCGTTCTGCGCCAACGCCGTGACGGCATCCTGCCCACCGTCGCCGCCGCCCTCTCCGTACGCGGCCAGACCACCCTGACCTGCACCCCGAGCCGCGGCGAGGAACCCCCCGCGCTCCACCCGCTCGTCCAGGACTTCCTCGACGCCCTCACCAGCGGCCAGCGCGAACGCTTCACCGGCCGCTGCGCCGAGGCGATCCTCGTCTCCCGGCACATCGCCGCCGCCGACGCGAGCCGCTCCAAGCGCGCCGCGCGCAAGCCCATGACCAACGGCGAAGCCCGCAAAGCGCTCAAACACGCCAAACTGACCACCCGTCGCATCCGCGAGGACGGCGACCCGCTGCACGGCTCCTTCGCCCCGCCGTGCCGCTCCTGCACCGCCCTGACGGCGCACTTCGGCGTACGCGTCGTGGACCCGTCGGCCACCGAATCCTGACCGCCACCGCACCGCACCACCGCACCGCACCGCACCACCGGACCGCGACCGGACCGACGCCCCACCGTCCGGCCGCCCGTCCACCCGACCGAACAAGGGCCAACCCGATGCACGCCGACCACCCCGCCACCGCCACGGGCCGCACCGCTCCCGTCGGCGGAACGCCGCTGCCCGTCCCCGTCGACGCCGCCCTGCGCGCCGCCGGCTGGCGGCCCGGACGCTGGGACATCAAGCAGGCCGAGATCTGGGCCGACACCCTGCGCCGCCACACCTCGCCCGCCGGGCACCGGCACGCCGTCTTCCCCGCGGCCGTCGAGGCGTGGGCCGAGTACGGCGGGCTCCACATCACTCCTCAGGGGAGTGGCCGGGAGATAGCGCCCGCGACCATCCACCTCGATCCCATGTACGGACTCCACCTCGCCCGCACCCTCGGCGACCTCGGCCGCGCCCTCGCCACCGAGGTCAGCCCCATCGGCGAGGAGACCGAGACCCAGGCGCTCCTCGCCATCGACGCCCACGGCCGCGTCTACAGCCTCGACCACAGCGGCGACTGGTTCCTCGGCGCCCACATCGAGCACGCCCTGACGACGCTCTTCACCGGCGCCCGCCCGACCCGCCTGACGGTGGGCTGACCCCCGTACGAACGGACCGGCTAACCCACCGCGGGGACCGCCACCGGCAGCACCGCCGAGACACGGAAACCGCCGCCGTCCGTCGGACCCGACACGAACACGCCGCCGAGGCCCGTGACGCGCTCCTTCATGCCCACCAGGCCATTGCCACCGCTCGGCAGCCGCGCGTCCGCCGTGGAACCCGCCTCCGGCGGCGGTTCGTTCTCCACCTGCATCGCGATCTCCGCCCCCCGGTGCGCCAGCCGCACATACGTCTTCGCGCCCGCCGCGTGCTTGTGGACGTTGGTCAACGCCTCCTGCACCACCCGGTACGCCGTCTGCTCCACCTCGGCGGCGTAGTCCCGCGGATCGCCCTCCACGGACACCTCCACGGCCATCCCCGCCGCACGCGACTGCCCCACCAGCTCGTCGAGCTCCGCGAGGCTCGGACCCTCCTCGTCGACCGCGCGCGATGCGGCCACCGCCGCCGCGTGCCCCACCGCCGCCAACGGCACCGGCTCCACCGGCCTCGCGCCGCCCGCGCTCTTCGCGCCGTCGTCGCCCGCCCGCAGCACGCCCAGCATCTCCCGCAGCTCCGTCAGCGCCTGCCGGCCCATGTCACCCACCAGCGCCGCGTTCTTCACGGCCTTCTCCGGGTCCTTCCGCGCCACCGCCTGCAAGGCCGCCGCGTGCACCACCATCAGACTCACCCGGTGCGCGACCACGTCGTGCATCTCACGGGCGATCCGCGTCCGCTCCTCGTTGCGCGCCCACTCCGCGCGCTCCTCGGCGCGCTCGGCCAGCAACTGGAGCTCACGCTCCAGGTCGTCCGCACGCTCGCGCAGCGACTCCATCAGCCGCCGCCGCGCCCCCACGTACAGACCGAGGAGCACCGGCGGCGCCGTCACCCCGATCGACCCCGCCACCGCGAAGAACGGCAGGAACTCGCTCCCGATCGGCGGATGCGCGCCCTCGCCGCCGAGATCCTGGCTGGCCCGCACCAGCGCCACGATGAGCGTGCCCGCCATCGACATGCCCGCGAGGGCGCCCGTGATACGGCGTGGCAGCTCCGAGGCGGCCAGCGTGTACAGGCCCACGATCGTCAGGACCATGCCCATCTGGGCGGGCGTGATCGCGATCGATATCAGCACCACGGCGACCGGCCAGCGCCGCCGGATCAGCAGCGCCGAGCCCGCGAGCACCCCGAAGCCGACCCCTACCGGCGGGGGCAGCCCCGCGTCCGACGCGAACGCCACCCCCTCGAATCCGCACTCCGTCGCGGACGCCACCGCGAGCCCCACATCCAGCGCGGCACCGCGCCACCGCTCCCACCACCACGGCCCGGTCATGGCCGTGGTGCGGTCGTCCCCCGTCGTGGTCATGCCTTCCAGCGTACGGGCGTTCCGCCCCGGTTTTCCGGCGAGTTTCCGGCCCAGTGATCCAGCACACGCGCCGTTCGACCGAAAGCGAAACGTGCCGATATCCCTCGAACTGTTGATCCCAGCCCCATTCCGGCCCCATTCCAGCCCCATCCGGCCCCATCCAGCCCCATCGCAGCCCGGAGGCGCGGGCCCCGGGACCACGTCCGCCAAAGCGCTGATCTGTACCGTCGCGTCGAAGGCGCTTGGTACGGCATAGTGTTGGGTGCCATTCGGCGGGCGGACTGAATGTCCGCTTTAGTCGGCATATTCCCCTGTGGTGTAATTGGCAGCACTGTGGCTTTTGGTGCCATCTGTCCGGGTTCGAGTCCTGGCAGGGGAGCAGCACCGTCCGGGTCCCGGCCTCCAAGGCCGGGACCCGTCTCCGTTTCCACGTCCCTACGCCCCGGTATCCTGCGGATGTCCTCCCCCCAGAGGAACCCCAACCCATCCGAAGCCGAAGGGCATCCCCCGTGAGCGCAACTTGCCCGGCCGCCGTCGTCGTCCTCGCAGCGGGTGAGGGCACCCGTATGAAGTCGGACCTCCCCAAGGTCCTGCACGAGATCTGTGGCCGCTCCCTCATCGGCCACGTCCTGGAAGCCGCCTACGCGCTCTCCCCCGAACAGCTCGTCACCGTCGTCGGCTTCCAGAGCGAGCAGGTCCGCGCGCACCTCTCCGCCGTCGCCCCGCAGGTCCGCACCGCCTACCAATCGGAGCAGAACGGCACCGGACACGCCGTCCGCATCGGCCTGGAGGAGATCGGCGGCTCCGTCGACGGCACGGTCGTCGTGGTCTGCGGCGACACGCCCCTGCTCACCGGCGCGACGCTGCGCGAGCTGGCCGAGACGCACAGCGCCGACGGCAACGCCGTGACGGTGCTCACGGCCGAGGTGCCGGACGCCACGGGCTACGGCCGCATCGTGCGCGACGGCGTCAACGGCTCGGTCACCGCGATCGTCGAGCACAAGGACGCCTCCGAGTCGCAGCGCGCGATCCGTGAGATCAACTCCGGGGTGTTCGCCTTCGACGGCCGGCTCCTCGCGGACGCCCTCGGCAAGGTGCGCACGGACAACAGCCAGGGCGAGGAGTACCTGACGGACGTCCTCGGCATCCTGCGTGAGGCGGGCCACCGGGTGGGCGCGGCCGTGGCCGGGGACCACGAGGAGATCGCCGGCATCAACAACCGCGTGCAACTGGCGCAGGCCCGCAGGACCTTGAACGACCGGCTCCTGACGGAGGCCATGCTGGCCGGTGTCACGGTGGTCGACCCCGCTTCCACGTGGGTGGACGCGACGGTCACCTTCGAGCGTGACGCGGTCGTGCACCCCGGCACGCAGCTCCAGGGCGCGACGAGCCTGGGCAAGGGCGCCGAGGTCGGGCCGAACACGCGGCTGGCGGACACCAAGGTCGGCGCGGGGGCCCGGGTCGAGAACAGCGTGGCGAACGGCGCCGAGGTGGGCGAGCAGGCGATCGTCGGCCCGTTCGCGTATCTGCGGCCCGGCACGCGGCTCGGCGTGAAGTCGAAGGCGGGCACGTTCGTCGAGATGAAGAACGCGGCGATCGGTGACGGCTCGAAGGTGCCGCACCTGTCGTACGTGGGGGACGCGACGATCGGTGAGCAGTCCAACATCGGCGCGGCGAGCGTCTTCGTGAACTACGACGGCCAGGCGAAGCACCACACGACGGTGGGTTCGCACGTCCGTACCGGTTCGGACAACATGTTTGTGGCTCCTGTCACGGTCGGGGACGGTGCCTACACCGCTGCCGGGTCCGTGATCACCAAGGACGTGCCGGCCGGTTCGCTGGCCGTGGCGCGGGGCCAGCAGCGGAATATCGAGGGCTGGGTGGCCCGCAAGCGTCCCGGGAGCGCGGCCGCGAAGGCGGCCGAGGCGGCGTCCCGGGAGACGGACGGCACAAGCTGACCGGAAACAGGTGCGTCTGACACGGCGTACCGTGATAGGGCACATATTCGGCCGACTCGACGCACCGGGACGCGTGGGTACGGCAGCGGGAAGAACTCTCTGAGGAGACAGTGCTGTGACCGGGATCAAGACGACCGGCGAGAAGAAGTTGATGCTCTTCTCCGGCCGCGCCCACCCCGAGTTGGCCGAGGAGGTCGCACACAAGCTGGGTGTCGGCATCGTGCCGACGAAGGCCTTCGATTTCGCCAATGGTGAGATCTACGTCCGCTACCAGGAGTCGGCGCGCGGCGCCGACTGCTTCCTGATCCAGAGCCACACCGCTCCGATCAACAAGTGGATCATGGAGCAGCTCATCATGATCGACGCGCTGAAGCGCGCGTCGGCCCGCTCCATCACCGTGATCGTGCCGTTCTACGGTTACGCGCGGCAGGACAAGAAGCACCGCGGCCGTGAACCGATCTCGGCGCGTCTGATCGCGGACATGATGAAGACGGCGGGCGCGGACCGCATCCTCACGGTCGATCTGCACACGGACCAGATCCAGGGCTTCTTCGACGGCCCGGTGGACCACCTCTTCGCGCTGCCGATCCTGGCGGACTACGTGGGTGCGAAGGTCGACCGTTCGAAGCTGACGGTCGTGTCTCCGGACGCGGGCCGTGTCCGGGTCGCCGACCGCTGGTGCGACCGCCTCGGCGCTCCGCTGGCGATCGTGCACAAGCGCCGCGACAAGGACGTCGCCAACCAGGTCACCGTGCACGAGGTGGTCGGTGAGGTGAAGGGCCGCGTCTGCGTCCTGGTGGACGACATGATCGACACGGGTGGCACGATCTGCGCCGCCGCCGACGCGCTGTTCGCGCACGGCGCGGAGGACGTGATAGTGACGGCCACGCACGGCGTGCTCTCCGGTCCGGCCGCGGACCGCCTGAAGAACTCCAAGGTGAGCGAGTTCGTGTTCACGGACACGCTGCCGACCCCGGGCGAGCTGGAGCTGGACAAGATCACCGTCCTCTCGATCGCTCCGACCATCGCCAACGCGGTGCGCGAGGTCTTCGAGGACGGCTCGGTGACGAGCCTCTTCGAGGAGCAGTAGGAGCCCGGAGCCCCGGCTCCGTGAAGATCCTTTTGGGTGTGGCCTCCCGGCCGAGTAGACTTGGCGAGTTGCTCGGCGAGGGAGGCCGCACCTTTTTGGTGTGGCGGTCCGTTATCGACGCGCTCTTCGTAGCAGGCCAGTCGTATGGCCGGGTAACCCCATCCGACACCTGTTGTACGAGGAGTGCACATGCCTGAGGTCAAGATCTCCGCGGAGACCCGCACCGAGTTCGGCAAGGGCGCCGCCCGCCGCATCCGCCGCGAGGACAAGGTTCCCGGCGTTCTCTACGGCCACGGCGCCGACCCGGTCCACCTGGCGCTGCCGGGCCACGACCTGCTGATGGCGCTGCGTACGCCGAACGTCCTGATCTCCCTGGACGTCGATGGCAAGACCCAGCTCGCGATCCCGAAGGCCGTGCAGCGCGACGTCATGCGCCAGGGCATCCTGAAGCACGTCGACCTGCTCCTCGTCCGCAGCGGCGAGAAGGTCACGGTCGAGATCCCGGTCCACACCGAGGGCGAGCTGGCCCCGGGCTCCAACCTGCTGGAGCACGTCCTGAACACGCTTCCGGTCGAGGCCGAGGCCACGCACATCCCGACCGAGGTCACGGTCTCCGTCGCGGGCCTGGACGCCGGTGCGTCCATCCTCGCCAAGGACATCCCGCTGCCCGCCGGCTCCACGCTGGCGATCGACGAGGACGCCGTGGTCATCCAGGTCCTGGCGGCGCAGGCCGAGGAGGCCCCGGCCGACGGCGCCGAGGGCGACTCCGAGGCCTGAGTCTCGCGACGTACATCCGGCACGGCGGCCGCCGCTCCCTCGGGGGGCGGCGGCTGCCGCGTATGAAGGAGACATGCAGGTGACGACCGATGCCAGTGCGCCGTGGCTGATCGCGTGCCTGGGCAACCCCGGGCCCGACTACGCGATGAACCGGCACAACGTGGGTTTCATGGTGGCGGATCTGCTCGCGCGGCGCATGGGCGGCACGTTCAAGCGGGCCGCGAAGGCGCAGGCCCAGGTGGTGGAGGGCCGGTTCGGCCCGCCGGGTCCCGGGAGCCGGCGCGTCGTCCTGGTGAAGCCGATGTCGTACATGAACGTCTCCGGGGGTCCGGTGACGGCTCTGCGGGACTTCTACAAGGTCCCGACCGAGCGCATCGTGGCGGTCCATGACGAGCTGGACATCGACTACGGCACACTGCGCCTGAAGCTGGGCGGTGGCGACAACGGGCACAACGGTCTGAAGTCGATGACCAAGGCCATGGGCCCGGACTACCACCGGGTGCGGTTCGGCATCGGGCGGCCGCCGGGCCGTATGCAGGTGGCGGATTTCGTCCTGAAGGACTTCTCGTCCGCGGAGCGCAAGGAGCTCGACTACTTCGTGGACCGGGCGGCCGACGCGGTGGAGGCGCTGGTCGCGGAGGGCCTGGAGCGGGCGCAGAGCACGTACAACTCCTGAGAGCCGGTGTCATCACCCCGGTCGGCCGACGGCAAGGGCCCCGCATCACGGAAGCGATGCGGGGCCCTTGTCGCGCCGGTCGAGGCGTCAGCCGGTGTTGCGCAGCCCCGCCGCGACTCCGTTGACGGTCAGCAGCAGGGCCCGTCCCAGCAGGGGGTCGGGCTCGGCGCCGGCCTCCGCCGCGTCCCGCTGCCGCTTGAGCAGCGCGACCTGGAGGTACGAGATCGGGTCGAGGTACGCGTCGCGGATGGCGAACGTCTGCTGGAGCACCGGGTTGGAGCCGAGCAGCTCGGTCCCGCCCGTGACGCGGAGGATCTCCCGCACGGTCAGTTCGTGCTCGGCCTCGATGGCGGCGAAGACGTGCTTGAGCTCCTCGGGCACGAGGGTGTCCACGTAGTGGCGGGCGATCCGCAGGTCCGTCTTGGCCAGCGTCATCTCGACGTTGGAGACGAAGTTGCGGAAGAAGTGCCAGTGCTCGCGCATCTCGTCGAGCACGGTGTCGAGCCCGGCCTCGCGCAGTGCCTTGAGGCCCGAGCCGACACCGAACCAGCCGGGGACGATCTGCCGTGACTGGGTCCAGCCGAAGACCCACGGGATGGCGCGGAGGCCGTCGAGCGAGACGCCCGAGCCGGGGCGGCGGGAGGGCCGGGAGCCGAGGTGCATGTCGGCGAGCTGGTCCACCGGCGTCGACGCGAGGAAGTACGCGGGCAGGTGCGGGTCCTCGACGAGCTTGCGGTAGGCGGTGTGGGCCGCGTCGCTCATCACGTCCATGGCCGCGTCCCAGCGGGCGAGGGCCTCGTCGGACTGGCGCGGGGAGGTGTGCAGGGCGGAGGCCTGGAGCGTCGCCGCGACGGTCAGTTCGAGGTTCTCGCGGGCGAGGGACGGCACGAGGTACTTGTCGGAGATGACCTCGCCCTGCTCGGTCACCTTGATCTCGCCCTCCAGGGTGCCCCAGGGCTGCGCGAGGATCGCGTCGTGGGAGGGGCCGCCGCCGCGGCCGACCGTTCCGCCGCGGCCGTGGAACAGCCTGAGGCGGACCCCGTAGCGGTGCGCGACGTCCCTGAGCCTGCGCTGGGCGCGGTGGATCTCCCACTGGGAGGTGGTGATGCCGCCGAACTTGGAGGAGTCGGAGTAGCCGAGCATGACCTCCTGGACGTCGCCGCGCAGGGCGACGAGGCGGCGGTAGGAGGGGTCGGCGAGCATCTCGTCGAGGATGACGTCGGCGGCGCGCAGCTCGTCGGTGGTCTCCAGGAGCGGCACGATGCCGATCTTCGCCCAGCCGGCGTGCAGGTCGACCAGGCCCGCCTCGCGGGCGAGGACGGCGGCGGCGAAGACGTCGTCGGCGCCCTGGCACATGGAGATGATGTACGACTCGACGACCTCGGGGCCGAAGACCTCAAGGGCCTTCTTGACGGTGAGGAAGACGCCGAGGGTCTTCTCCCCCGCGGCGTCGAGCGGCGCCGGCTGCGGGCCGAGCGGGCGCCGGGACCGCAGCTCCTTGGCGAGCAGCTTCTGGCGGTAGTCGCGGGGCATGTCCGCGTAGCGCCAGGACTCCTCGCCGAGGCGGTCGAAGAGCTGGCCGAGGGCGTGGTGGTGGGCGTCGGCGTGCTCGCGTACGTCCATGGTGGCGAGCTGGAGGCCGAAGGCGTCCAGGGTGCGGATGGTGCGGTTCATCCGGCCCTCGGCGAAGAGGCCGCCCTTGTGCTCGCGCAGCGAGGTCTGGATGAGCTTGAGGTCCTGGAGCAGCTCGGCGGTGCCGAGGTAGTCGCGGCCCGGCTCGTGCGCGGTGCTGTTGGCGAGGCGCTGCTTGGTGTTCTCCAGCTTCTGCCGGATGCAGGTCGCCTTGAGGCGGTAGGGCTCCTCGGCGTTCAGCCGCTTGTAGCGCGGGCTGATCTCGGGCAGCCGCTCCAGGTCGTGCCGGAGGGAGGCCGTCAGCTCGTCGGTGGCTCCGGTGTACCGGATGGAGTTGGAGAGGAAGCCGCGGAGTTCGTCGACGAGGGCGAGGGCGTCGTTGATGCCGTGCTCGTGCTGGAGGATCAGGACGTCCCAGGTGACGGCGGGCGTCACGTTGGGGTTGCCGTCGCGGTCGCCGCCGATCCAGGTGCCGAAGCTGAGGGGACGGGTGCCTTCGGGCAGCTCGACGCCGACGCGCTCCAGCTCGGACGTGAGGTCTTCCAGTACGTCCCCGACGGCGCCGGCGTGCAGCTCGTCGAGGTAGTAGATGGCGTTGCGGGCCTCGTCGGCGGGCTCGGGGCGCACGACACGCAGTTCGTCGGTCTGCCAGACGAGGTCGATGTTCTCGGCCAGTCGGGTGTCGTGGCGGCGCCGGTCGGACTCGATGACCGGGGTCTCCAGGAGCTCGGCGACGCGGCGGAGCTTGTTGAGCACGGAGCGGCGGGCGGCCTCGGTGGGGTGCGCGGTGAAGACGGGCCGCACGTTGAGGTGCTGCACGGTCTGGCGCAGGTGCTCGGGGTCGGCGTCCTTGAGGCGGTCCGCGGTGCGGGCGAGGAGCCCGCCCTCGGCGGCGCGCCGGGCGCGCAGCTCGCGGCCGCGGTGGACCTGCTCGGTGACGTTCGCCAGATGGAAGTAGGTGGAGAAGGCGCGGACCAGCTTGGCGGCGGTCTCCAGTTCGGTGCCCCCGAGGAGCCTGGCGGCGGCCTCGCCGTCCTCACGGGTCAGGCTGCGCACCTTCTCGACCAGTTCGAGGAGCTCGGGGCCCTCCTGGCGTACGAGGGTCTCGCCGAGCAGGTCGCCGAGGCGGCGGATGTCGGCGCGCAGCTCGGTGCTGGCTGTACTGGTGGCCTTGCGGCCCTGGTCGTCGGCACTGCTCACAGGTGCGGCTCCTTGCAGTGTTGAAGCACGTCTGGGAGGGGTCCCGGGAGCGGGCCCCCGGGGATAAACAGAGCGGACCGCGCTGTCCGACCGTTCCTAAGGATAGGTGTCACTCCAGGGCACGGGCTCGCGGCCTCTTGCCGTGGGGCTCCGCACTGCCATACTTACGTCGCCGTAGGTTACGGACCCGTAGGTAACGTATGGATCGCAACGGGAGTGTGTCGGTCGACAGCTCCCGGGGAACCCACGGAACCGTGCCCGAGCACTCACTCCCACCTGAACCTCGACCCCACAGGGGACGTGCCCATGACGACGACTTCCAATGCGCTCTCCGACACCGATGTGATCGACGACGCTTCCGGCGCGGGGGCGGATGCCACCGCGCCGCCCGCGACGCTGGGCGGTGAGCGCAAACGCTCCCTCGAACAGGTCGCGCTGCTGCTGTTCATCATCGTCCCGTTCCTGGCCCTGCTCGCGACGGTGCCGCTGGCCTGGGGCTGGGGCGTGAGCTGGCTGGACCTCGGCCTGCTGGTGTTCATGTACTACCTGGGGTGCCACGGCATCACCATCGGGTTCCACCGCTACTTCACGCACGGTTCGTTCAAGGCGAAGCGGCCGCTGCGGATCGCGCTCGCGGTCGCCGGGTCGATGGCCGTGGAGGGCCCGCTGGTGCGCTGGGTGGCCGACCACCGCAAGCACCACAAGTTCTCCGACGCCGAGGGTGATCCGCACTCGCCGTGGCGCTTCGGCGAGACGGTGCCCGCGCTGATGAAGGGCCTGTGGTGGGCCCACATCGGATGGATGTTCGATGAGGAGCGGACGTCGCAGGAGAAGTACGCGCCGGACCTGATCAAGGACCCGGCGATCCGTCGCGTCTCCCGCCAGTTCCTGCTCTGGACGATCGTGTCGCTGGGCATTCCGCCGCTGGTGGGCGGCCTGGTGACGATGTCCTGGTGGGGCGCGTTCACGGCCTTCTTCTGGGGCTCGCTGGTCCGCGTGGCGCTGCTGCACCACGTCACCTGGTCGATCAACTCCATCTGCCACGCGGTCGGCAAGCGCCCCTTCAAGTCCCGTGACCGTTCGGGCAACGTGTGGTGGCTCGCGGTCCTGTCCTGCGGCGAGTCCTGGCACAACCTGCACCACGCGGACCCGACGTCGGCGCGGCACGGTGTGATGCGGGGGCAGGTCGACTCCTCGGCGCGGATCATCCGCTGGTGCGAGCAGCTCGGCTGGGCGTACGACGTGCGGTGGCCGTCTCAGTCGCGCATCGAGTCCCGCCGGACACCGGCGGCCGAGTCCCGCCGCGAGGCGCACTCCGCCGACGCGGCATGATGGGCGACGTGGCGACCGACTCCAGCAACACAAGCCCTGCCGGCAAAGAGAAGCAGCCCCGGCGTGCCCGGCGGACGCGGATGACGGGCGCCGAGCGCCGGGAGCAGTTGCTGGACATCGGCCGCACACTCTTCGCCGCGAAGGGTTTCGAGGGCACGTCGGTGGAGGAGATCGCCGCGAAGGCCGGGGTCTCCAAGCCGGTGGTGTACGAGCACTTCGGCGGCAAGGAGGGCCTCTACGCGGTGGTGGTCGACCGGGAGATGCGACAGCTCCTGGACATGGTGACGAGCGCGCTGACGGCCGGGCACCCCCGGGAGCTCCTCGAACAGGCGGCCTTCGCCCTTCTCGACTACATCGAGAAGTACACGGACGGCTTCCGCATCCTGGTCAGGGACTCCCCCGTGGCCCAGTCGACGGGCACCTTCGCCTCCCTGATCTCCGACATCGCCACGCAGGTCGAGGACATCCTCGGCCAGGAGTTCAAGGGCCGCGGCTTCGACCAGAAACTGGCCCCGCTGTACGCGCAGGCCCTGGTCGGCATGGTCGCCCTCACGGGCCAGTGGTGGCTGGACGTCCGCAAACCGAAGAAGGCGGAGGTCGCGGCGCACCTGGTCAACCTGGCCTGGCACGGCCTGGACGGCCTGGAGCCGAAGCCGCGGCTGATAGGCCACAGAAAGAGCTGACTTCCCTCAGGCCAGGGGTTCCAGGAACTCGAGCCGGTTCCCCACGGGGTCGTCGGCGTAGAAGCGCCGGTGGCCCGGCAGGTCGTCGTCCCAGGTGATCTCGGTGCCTCGGGAGACCAGCCGTTCGGCGAATGCCTCGATCCCGCGGACCCGCAGCCCCGGGTGGGCCTTGCGGGCCGGGCGGAAGTCATCCTCGATGCCCAGGTGGAGGTGGACGGCCCCGGCCCGGAACCAGCAGCCGCCGCGGGCGGCGAGAGCGGGCGGCTTGGGGGCCTCCGCCATGCCGAGCACATCACCGTAGAAGACCCGCAGCCGCGCCTCGCTGCCGGGCGGGGCGGCCAGTTGTACGTGGTCGATGGCGGTCAGCATCAGGCGCCGCCGCCCTTGCGGGCCACCGCGAAGACGCGGCGGAAGGGGAAGACCGTGCCGTGTTCCGTGACCGGATACGCCGTGCCGAGCAGGTCGCGGTACTCGGCGAGGAAGGCGTCGGTCGCCGCCGGGTCGTCCGCCAGGGCCGTGAGGACCGGCCGCAGTCCCGTGCCCTTGACCCAGTCGAGGACGGGGTCGTCGCCCGGCAGGAGGTGCTGGTACGTGGTCTCCCAGGCGTCGACCTCGCAGCCGAGGCCCGCGAGCCGTTCCAGGTACGCCCCGGGGGTCAGCACCGCGTCGGCGTGCCGCAGCCGCCCGCCGAGCCGGTCCCGCCACCGCGGCGACTCACTGAGTTCCCGCATCAGCACGTGGCTGGGGGCGTCGAAGTTGCCGGGCACCTGGAAGGCGAACGTACCGCCAGGGGTGAGCGCGTCGATCCAGGCCGGGAAGGACTCCGGATGGCCGGGGACCCACTGGAGGGTCGCGTTGGAGAGGATCAGGTCGTACGAGCCCGGGGCGGGGGTCCAGTCCGTGGCGTCGGCGGGGGCGAAGTCGAGGCGTCCGCCCTCGCGCGTCGGCCCCGCGAACCGCTCGGCCTCGGCGAGCATCTGCGGGGAGTTGTCGTAACCGGTGATGTGCGCGGCGGGCCACCGCTCGACGAGGAGCCGCGTGACGTTGCCGGGGCCGCAGCCGAGGTCGGCGATGCGTGGGAGCCCGCCGGGCGCCTCGGGGAGCTCGGGCACGCGGGCCAGGAGGTCCACGAAGGGCCGGGCCCGGTGGTCGGAGTGGCGCAGATACTGGGTCGGATCCCAGGTGGCGGCGGTGGACACGGAGGCCTCCTCGACGTGCGGGGCTTGGTCTGCCGCCATACTCGACCCCGAACTATCTTGACGTCAAGAGACTTCACGTCGACAGACCCCCTACACTGATCGTCATGGAGGACGAGGTCGATCGGCTGGTCGCGGCGTGGCGCAGGGAGCGCCCGGACCTCGACGTGGAGCCGCTTGAGGTGCTCAGCCGCGTGAGCAGGCTCGCGCGGCACCTGGACCGCGCCCGCAGACTCGCGTTCGCCGAGCACAGCCTGGAGCCGTGGGAGTTCGACGTACTGACGTCGCTGCGCCGCGCGGGCGCGCCCTATCAGCTCTCCCCCGGTCAGCTCCTGACCCAGACCCTCGTGACGTCCGGCACGATGACGAACCGCATCGACCGCCTGGCGAAGAAGGGCCTCGTCGAGCGCCTGCCCGACCCGAGCGACCGGCGCGGGGTGCTCGTGCGGCTCACCACCGAGGGCCAGGACCGCGCCGACCAGGCCCTTGCGGGCCTCCTGGAGCAGGAGCGGGCGATCCTCGCCGAGCTCTCCCGCGCCCAGCGCGGCGAACTGGCCGGGCTGCTACGCCAGTTGACCGCCCCGTTCGACAACATCCCCGGTTAGGTCGACCGGTCCCACACCCGCACGCCGGGCGAGCGCGACCGCCGCCAGCGTGGAGTGCACGCCCAGCTTTCCCAGCACGTTCTGCATGTGCGTACGCACGGTGTGCGGGGAGAGGAAGAGGCGCTCGGCGACCGCCTTCCTGCCCAGGCCCGCCACCATGCAGCGCAGGACCTCGCGCTCGCGGGGGGTCAGCGACTCCACGAGGCGCTCGGACTCGGTGCGGTGCTTGCGGGCCGCGGTCAGCTCCCGCAGGACGCCGGTGAGCAGGGCCGGCGGCAGGTGGGTCTCGTCGCGCAGCACGCCTCGTATGACGCTGAGCAGGCGCGACAGGGAGCAGTCCTTGGCGACCCAGCCGGACGCGCCCGCCTGGAGCGCGAGGGCCGCGCGGCGCGGGTCGTCCTTCTCGGCGAGCACGACGGTGCGCACGGCGGGCTGTCCCGAGCGGACGCCCGCGACCAGGGAGATGCCGTCGACGAGACCGTCGGCGCTGCCCTCCTGGACGGGAGCGGCGATGGGGGTCCCCCCTCCTGCTCGGGCGAAGCCGAGAGCCTGCGGGAGGCTGCCCTGGAGCGCGCTCGCGGTGGCGCCGAGGTCGGCGTCGACGAGCAGCACGTCGTATCTGCGGCCTTCGGTGACCGCCCGCTCCAAGCAGCGCAGCGCGGCGGGGCCGCTGCCTGCCGCGGACACGTCGACATCCGGTTCGGCCGCGAGCGCGGCGGCCAGTGACTCGGCGAAGATGCGGTGGTCGTCGACGACCAGTACTCGAATGCGAACCACAGAAACCCCCTTCCCCACGCTCCCGGCAGGAGCTGGGGATCCCATCGGGAACGGCCGGTACGGGTACGACGCCGGGGCCGGGGGTCGCCACGGTCGCTCGGCCGCCGCCGCGCGATGAGTGCTCTCCCCCGGGCCGGGCGTCGTACCCGACTGTCTCGCCCCCTGATCAGCGCCGGCCCCCACCGGCACTGTTCTTCAGAGTAGGGCCGCACGCCAGGAGGGGAAGGTGATTTGCAGAACTGATAGGCCGACGCGTTTATGGTGGGCCGCATGTTTCGTATGGAGACAGGAGTCGACAAGGAACGGCTGATGGCGCTCCGGGAGCGGCTCGGCGAGGCGAACACGGCGTCGTCCCCGGAGCTGCGTGCCCTGCGCGGCACGGTCGACGACCAGGAAGTGCCGCTGGCGGTCTGGGTGTTGGACGGCTCGGGCGCCCTGGCGGGCGGGCTCGCCGCGCACACCTGGGGCCGCTGGCTCCATGTGGACCACCTCTGGGTCGACGGCCACCACCGCGGCGCGGGCCTGGGCGCCCGCCTCCTCGCCGAAGCCGAACGCATAGCCCACGAGGAGCGCGCCTGCGTCAACTCCCGTGTGGAGACCTGGGACTTCCAGGCCCCGGGCTTCTACCGCAGCCACGGCTACGAGGTGGTGAGCGTGATCCCGGACTACCCGGAGGGAGTCAAGGAGTTCACCCTCACGAAGCGACTGTGACCCGCTGATCCATGTCGAGCTCGGCCCACACGGTCAGCCCCTCGGCCGCGCGGTACCGCCCCCACCGATCGGCGAGCGCGGCGACGATCAGCAAGCCCCGCCCCGACTCGGCCTCGCCCGCTACCGGCCCCTCCACTTCCAAAAGGCCTCCCGCCGTCGCTGTCACGGGGCCGCGCCCCTCGTCGGTGACGCTGAGGGTCAGCACCCGGCCGGTCAGTGCCAGGGCGACCGTGACCGTCTCCCCACCACCGTGCAGGAGCGCATTGGTGACGAGCTCACTGGTGATGACCTCCAGGGTCCCGACCAGGTCCTGCGGCACTCCACAGTCGCGGGCGGCACTCCGTACGAAGCGGCGAGCAACCGAAGCCGAGACCAGCTCCGCGCCCGGCAGCCTGCGTACGGCGAGGCTCTCCGGGACGCTCCCGAGTGCGATCCCGCCCATGGCCGAGGGCGCTTCGGCCGCGTACGCGCATCGAGTCTCGGCGATGAGCAGCGTGTCACCCAGAGCACACGCCAGCTGGGCGGCCAGAGGTGCCAGCTCCCCCGTTCCCGAGCGGGGCCCGTCCAGTACGTGCCGCGCCCTCCCCAGCAGCCTCCGGGCGAGCCCGAGTTGCACATGCTCCAGGCCGACCATGTACGGCGACGTCACGCCGGCTCCAGCGCATGGTGGACGTCACGGACGTCGAGGTCGACGCCGTACGTGGCACACCAGAGAGTGTCGCGACGAAACCGCTGCAATCGTGACCTCTCGGCGTCTTCCCACGCCGCCAGATACGGGCGAACCAGACGCGAGGCGGTCCCGTCGAGGGGTTCGTACCAACGCCGTACGGTCGCGGCCACCGGCGGGCGGGGCGGGACGGTGGGCACCACCGGGGATGCGGACATCGGCCTCCGGCGAACCGAGGCGCCGACCCGGTGGCGCCCGCGTGGCGCACGGAAGGCTCTTGCACAGTCGGTCAGCCGCCTCCGGATGACGCTGCCCGCAGTCATCAGGGCGAGTCGGCGCCGGCGGGGGCGCATAGCAGTGCGAGGGACCATGTGCCTTCTCCTCAAGGGCTGTTGGAAGATCATGGGAACCCTGTCATGGGAATCCCATAGCGGGAGAACCGTTCGCGAGAGTTCACCGATGTGGGTGACGGGTGTGCCGAACGACGTTCGAGGGTCCGCCGCGGCCCATAGATTCACCTCGCCGACACACGTCGCCGGTCGGCACCGACAAGAAGGCGAGGACGTTGTGACCGCCACACAGACAGGCCCAGCCGGCCGGATGCAGATTGCGCGCGGTCTCATCGCATTACGCGAACGCTGTGGGGCCACCCAGGCACAGATCGCGGAGCGGGCCGGCGTCAGCACCACAACGGTGAGTCGCTACGAGATGTGGCAGGACCGGGCCCGCATCCGCTGGGCGACCGTGAGGGCCCTGGCCGACGCATGTGAGGCCACTGCCCCAGAGCGAGAAGCACTTGTTCGCATCGCCAAGTCACAGGCCGACGGTTGGTGGGTCGGTAACAGCGCGGTACCTGAATGGATGGATCCGCTCGTTTCCTTCGAACACGAGGCGGCCTATGAGCACGTATACGCCAACACAGTGGTTCCCGGCCTGTTGCAAACAAGGGAGTACGCGCTCGCCATCCACCAAGCACGCGAAGTCCGCAGTGGGAACGACGTCATCGAGCGGATGGTGGACGCCCGAATCGCGCGCCAGGAAATTCTCAGGCGCGACCCTGAACTGCATCTGTGGGCAATCTTGGACGAGGCGGTCCTTCACAGAACTGTAGGTGACGCGGACGTCATGGCGCGGCAGTTCAGGCACCTCCAAGAGGCAGCCGAAAGCCCGAACATCGACATCCAGATACTGCCGTTCAGCGCGGGCGCCCATGCGGCGGGAGCCGGGCACTTCGTGATCCTCGGCCGTGACGACGACCGGGAGCCGCTCAACTCCATGGCCGTCGTGTACATCGAGATGCGCCGCCGAGGGTTGTATCTCGACGATGCCGAAGACGTCACCGCTTACAAGTTGACCTTCGACTACCTTCGTTCACAGGCAGCAGACCCGAAGACGTCTTCCCGGCTGATCGCGAAAGTCCGACAGGAGTAACCCTCATGACTCAAGCGTCCACCCCCGGCATCGATACGAAAGCCGCCGCATGGTTCAAGAGCAGCTACAGCGGTGGAGAAGGCAATGAATGTGTCGAGATCGCCCACATCCAGTCGAGGGTGGGTGTACGCGACTCCAAGGATCCCCGCCGGAATGCATTGGCCATATCGACCGAGGCGTTCGCCGCGTTCGTCGACGGTGTCAAAGCCGCGGGCTGACCGCCCCTTGGAGGCGTCCCCCGGCCGGCCGGCGTCAGGTCGCCAGCCACAGCGCTGCCGCCACCGGGGCCGCGTACACCAGGGGGAACGGGATGTGTGCGTACCAGCGGGCGCGGAGCACGAAGACGACCGCGCCCGTGAAGTAGAGGATCAGCGCGATGCCGGCGGCCGCCCCTACGTACGGGATGAACAGGCCCGCCACCAGGCCCGCCGCGCCCGCGGCCTTGGCGGTGCCGAGCCAGGGGAGCCAGGACATCGGGATGCCGTAGTCGGCCATGGGTCCGACCACCCACTTCGAGCGCTGGAAGACCGAGAAGGCCGAGAAGCCGACCATCGCGGCGGCGACGAGGGTGACGATGACGTGAGCGGTGGACATCTGGGGGCTCCTTCGAGGGGTCAGCGGCTTTCACTGCCATGACGGAACCCGCCGGGAGAATGTGACCGCCCGAGGGAGGGAAGTTCTCCGGACCTCTCAGGCCTCCCTGCGCGCGCCCGCCGACGCCACCGCCGGGAAGACCCGGGGCGCCGTGAAGCCCGCCGTCACGAAGGCGTCAAGGACGGACTTCGTGACCGCTTCCGCGTCCTGCGACTCCACCAGGACGATCGCGGAGCCGCCGAAGCCGCCGCCCGTCATGCGGGCACCGAGCGCGCCCGCGGCGTCGGCCGTGCTCACCACCAGGTCCAGCTCCGGGCAGGAGATCCGCAGGTCGTCGCGGAGCGAGGCGTGGCCCTCGGTCAGGACGGGGCCGATGGCGCGGACGTCACCGGCGTCCAGGAGGCCGATGACCCGCTCGACGCGGTGGTCGTCGGAGACGACGTGGCGGACGTAGCGGCGGATCCTGTCGTCCGGCAGCTTCGACAGAGCCGCCGGGAGGTCCTCGTACGCCACGTCGCGCAGGTGGCTGACGCCGAGGGTGCGGGCGCCCTCCTCGCAGCCCGCGCGGCGCTCGGCGTAGGCGCCGTCGCCGAGGGCGTGCTTGACGCGGGTGTCGACCACCAGGAGCCGCACGCCCTGGGCCGCCAGGTCGAAGGGGACCTGGCGTATGGACAGGTCGCGGCAGTCCAGGTGCAGGGCGTGGCCGTCGGTGCAGCACGCGGACGCCATCTGGTCCATGACGCCGCAGGGCACGCCGACGAAGGCGTTCTCGGCGCGCTGGGCCAGGACGGCGAGCTCGGGCTCGGTGAGGCCGAGCCCGAACAGGTCGTTCAGGGCGTACGCGGTGACGACCTCAAGGGCGGCCGACGAGGAGAGGCCCGCACCCGTGGGGACCGTCGAGGCGAGGTGCAGGTCGGCTCCGGTCACCGGGTGCCCGGCTTCCCGAAGGGCCCACACGACCCCTGCGGGATACGCGGCCCAGCCGCCGTCCGACAGCGGCGTCAGTTCGTCCACGCGCAGTTCCACCAGCGGGGCGTCGACGTCCGCGGAGTGCAGCCGCAGGACGCCGTCGCCGCGCCGGGCGACGGCGGCGACCGCGGTGTGCGGCAGGGCGAGCGGCATCACGAAGCCCTCGTTGAAGTCCGTGTACTCGCCGATGAGGTTGACGCGGCCGGGGGCCGACCAGACCCCGTCCGGCGCGCTGCCGTACAACGCCTCGAACTGCGCGGCGACCGCGGATGCCGTACCCATGAGAACTACCCCTTTCGCTGGGCGAAGGCCCAGGCGTCGGCGACGATGCCCGCGAGGTCCGCGCGGGACGGGTGCCAGCCGAGCTTCTCGCGCGCGGTGGCTGCGGAGGCGACCAGGACCGCCGGGTCGCCGTCGCGACGCGGGGCGCTCACCTCGGGGATGGGGTGCCCGGTGACCTGGCGGACGGTCTCGATGACCTGGCGCACGGAGAAGCCGTTGCCGTTGCCGAGGTTGCAGATGAGGTGCTCGCCGGGGGTGGCCGCGTCGACGGCGAGGAGGTGGGCCTCGGCGAGGTCGGCGACGTGGATGTAGTCGCGTACGCAGGTGCCGTCGTCGGTGGGGTAGTCGTCGCCGAAGACGCTGATGGCCTCGCGCCTGCCCTGCGCGACCTGGAGGACGAGCGGGATGAGGTGCGACTCGGGGTCGTGGCGCTCGCCGCAGGAGCCGTACGCGCCCGCGACGTTGAAGTACCGCAGCGAGACGGCGGCCAGGCCGTGGGCGGTGGCCTCACCGGTGATCATGTGGTCGACGGCGAGCTTCGAGGCGCCGTAGGGCGAGGTGGGCGCGGTCGGGTCGGTCTCCGTGATGGGGGTGCTGACCGGCTCGCCGTAGGTGGCGGCCGTCGAGGAGAAGACGAGCCTGCGCACGTCGGCGTCGCGCATCGCGGCGAGCAGCGCCATGGTGCCGCCGACGTTGTTGTCCCAGTACTTCTCGGGCTTGGCGACGGACTCACCGACCTGCGAGAACGCGGCGAAGTGCAACACGGCGTCGTACGAGGAGTCCAGCCACTTGGCGGCATCGCGGATGTCGCCCTCGATGAACGCGGCGCCCGCGGGGACGCCCTCGCGGAAGCCGGTGGAGAGGTTGTCGAGGACGGTCACCTCGTGCCCGGCCTCGATCAGGTGCTGCGCCACCACGCTCCCGACATAGCCCGCGCCGCCGGTGACCAGGTACTTACCGCTCATGAACTCGCTACCTCTCGCAGTCGCTCGGCCGCGGCCTCCGGCGGCACGTCGTTGATGAACACGCTCATACCGGATTCGGAACCCGCGAGGAACTTCAGCTTGCCCGAAGTGCGGCGGATCGTGAAAAGTTCGAGATGGAGGGCGAAGTCGTCACGATTGATCCCGTCATGTCCCTCCAGTGCCCCGAAGGGCGCCTGGTGCCAGGCGGCGATGTAGGGCGTGCGGGACCGCGTGCCGGACGGCACCGGCTCGTCGAAGATCCGGTCGAAGCGCCTCAAGAGTTCCAGATAGATCTGTGGGAACTCTGTGCGCGCGGCCTCGTCCAGGGCGAGCAGGTCGGGCACCCGGCGCTTGGGGTAGAGGTGCACCTCGTAGGGCCAGTGCGCGGCGTACGGGACGAAGGCGACCCAGTGCTCCCCCTCCAGAACGACGCGTTCGCCGGCGCGCTCGTCGGCGAGGACGTCGTCGAAGAGGTTGCGGCCGCCGGTCCCCGTCTTGTGCGCGGCCAGGGAGCGGAGCATCAGGTCGGTGCGGGGGGTGACGAACGGATAGGCGTAGATCTGGCCGTGCGGGTGGCCGAGGGTCACGCCGATCTCGGCGCCGCGGTTCTCGAAGCAGAAGACCTGCTCGACGGAGGGCAGGTGGGACAGCTCGGCGGTGCGGTCGGTCCAGGCGTCGAGGACGAGTCCGGCCTGCTCGGGGGTGAGGTCGGCGAAGGACGAGTCGTGGTCGGAGGTGAAGCAGACCACCTCGCAGCGGCCGGCGTCGCCCGCGAGCGAGGGGAAGCGGTTCTCGAAGACGACGACGTCGTACGAGGAGTCGGGGATCTCGCTGAGCCGGTCCCCCGAGGAGGGGCACAGGGGGCACTCGTCGGCCGGCGGGTGGTAGGTGCGGCCCTGGCGGTGGGACGCGATGGCCACCGCGTCGCCGAGGAGGCGGTCCTCGCGGATCTCCGACGTCGTCGAGACGGGCCCGAGCGGGCGGTCGTCGACGGCCTCGCGGACCGCGTCGTCGCGCTGGTCGTAGTAGATGAGCTCACGACCGTCGGCGAGACGGGTCGAGGTCTTCTTCACGTCAGGGCTCCTCACCACCTACCCAACAGAACCAAACATAACTAACCACAAGCCAACAGTGCCGTCAATGCCCGAGATCTCGTCAGCCGTTTCCCGCCGTTCCGGGCTGCTCGATCACAATCAAACAAAGAACACCAACAAAACTGTTCATTTATTGGCGGTATAGGCGTAGGTTCCGGTCTGATCCGTTCGCGCAACGAAGCGAGTTCACGCATGCAGTCCCCCACACAAACCCTGGCCGAGGGGCTTCGGCTGCCCACCAACGGCCTCGACTACGCGATCCTGGCGATCTACTTCGCCGTGGTGCTCGGCATCGGCTTCGCCGCCCGGCGCTCCGTCAAGACCAGCCTCGACTTCTTCCTCTCGGGCCGCTCACTGCCCGCGTGGGTCACCGGCCTCGCCTTCGTCGCCGCGAACCTGGGCGCCACCGAGATCCTCGGCATGGCCGCCACCGGCGCGCAGTACGGTGTCGCGGTCGTCCACTGGTACTGGATCGGCGCCATCCCGGCCATGGTCTTCCTCGGCCTGGTCATGATGCCGTTCTACTACCGCAGCAAGGTCCGTTCGGTGCCGGAGTTCCTGCTCCAGCGCTTCGACAAGTCGGCGCACCTGCTCAGCTCCGCCCTCTTCGCCTTCGCGGCGATCCTGATCGCGGGCGTGAACCTCTACGCCCTCTCGATCGTCGTCGAGGCGCTGCTCGGCTGGCCGCAGTGGGTCGCGATCGTCGTCGCCGGTGCCTTCGTGCTCGCGTACATCACCATCGGCGGCCTCTCCTCGGCGATCTACAACGAGGTCCTCCAGTTCTTCGTGATCCTCGCCGCGCTCATCCCGATCTGCGTCATCGGCCTGAAGAAGGTCGGCGGCTGGGACGGCCTGACGGGCTCCATCGAGCAGCAGCACGGCGAGAACTTCATGACCGCCTGGGGCGGCACCGGCATCGGTGACGCCAACCCGCTCGGCGCCAACTGGCTGACGATCATCCTCGGCCTCGGCTTCGTGCTCTCCTTCGGCTACTGGACGACCAACTTCGCCGAGGTGCAGCGCGCGCTCTCCGCGAAGAACCTCAGCGCCGCCAAGCGCACCCCGCTGATCGCGGCCTTCCCGAAGATATTCATCGTCTTCCTGGTGATGATCCCGGGCCTCGTCGCCGCGGTCCTGGTCCCGAAGATCGGCACCCCCGGCTCCGACCTGACCTACAACGACGCGATCCCGTACCTGATGCAGGAGCTGCTCCCCAACGGCGTCCTCGGCATCGCGGTCACCGGTCTGCTCGCCGCGTTCATGGCGGGCATGGCGGCCAACGTCTCCTCCTTCAACACCGTCTTCACGTACGACATCTGGGCGAAGTACGTGGTCAAGGACCGGGAGGACGGCTACTACCTGAAGTTCGGCCGGCTCATCACCGCGCTCGGTGTGCTCGCCTCGATCGGCACCGCCTTCATCGCGTCGTCGTTCTCGAACATCATGAGCTACCTCCAGACGCTGTTCTCCTTCTTCAACGTCCCGATGTTCGTGGTCTTCATCATCGGCATGTTCTGGAAGCGCGCCTCGATGAAATCCGGTGTGTGGGGCCTGGTCGCGGGCACCGGCGCCGCGATGGTCAACTACTTCTGGATCTACAAGCAGGGCGTCATCGACATCCCGAGCGACCAGGGCGCGAACTTCGTCTCGGCGATCGTCGGCTTCGTCGCCGGTGCCGTCGTGATGATCGCCGTCACGCTCTTCACCGCACCCAAGCCGGAGGCCGAACTCGCCGGTCTCGTCTACGGGACGGTCTCGCCCGGCCTTGACGACGACGAGACCGTGGAGGGTGACGACGCCTGGTACCGCAAGCCGGCCCTGCTCGGCTGGGGCGCCGTCGTGCTCGCCGCGCTCTGCTACCTGCCGTACTCGCTCTAGCCCCGATCGGAGGACCGACCACCATGTCCGAACTGCACAAAGAAGTCTCCGAGCTGGAGCGCAAGTCCGCGACAGCCGCCCGTCTCTTCGACATCCGGCGCATCATCGGCGGCCTGTTCGTCGTCTACGGGATCATCGTGACGATCGCCGGTATCACCGTGTCCGACGCCGACCTGCGCAAGGCCGAGGACATCAACATCAACCTGTGGACCGGCCTCGGCATGCTCGCCCTCGGCCTGTTCTTCCTCGGCTGGCTGTGGCTGCGCCCGACGATCGCCGCGCCCGCTCCGGAGTCCACGGACGACTGACGGCCGCCCGCGGGGCCCGGGTTCACCGCGGTGACTCGGGCCCCGCCGGCATGTCAGGACCCTCGTCCGCGTACGCCGACGCGGGACGCTCGGCACGGTCCAGGAGCCCGGTGCGCGCGGCGAGCGCGGCGGCCTCCAGACGCGAGCCGACGCCGAGCTTCATCAGGACCCGCTGCACATGCGTGCGCGCCGTGCTGGGCGCTATCCCCATCCCGGCCGCGATGAGACGGGTGTCCTCGCCGTCCGCGACCCGCACCAGGACCTCCACCTCACGGGGCGTCAGCATCTGGAGCAGCCGCTGGCCCTCGTCGTCCGGCTGCGCCACCGGATTCAGCAGCTCACCGAAGGCCCCTTGCAGCAACTGGGGCGCGACGGCGGCTTCCCCGGCGCGCGCCTTCATGATGGCGCGCTCCACTCCTTCGATGCGCTCGTCATGGCGTACGTATCCGGAGGCGCCCGAGGCGAACGCCGCCGCGATCCCGCGCGGGCTCGGCACCGGGCCGAGCACCACCACCGCCACCTGCGGGCGCTCCCGCTTGATCCGCACCACCGGGTCGAACATGCCCGGCTCCGCGGGCGTGGCCGTGCCGATCAGGCAGACCTCCGGCGCACGGCTGATCACCAGGTCGGCCGCCCCCGCGGCGGGTGCGGCCGCGGCGAGCACCCGGTGCCCGCGCAGTTTCAGCGCCGAGGCGAGCGCCTCGGCGAGCAGTCGGTGATCGTCGACCACCATGAGCCGCACACCCACAGCAACCCCCCAACTCCCCCACTGATCCCCTGGATCCACCGGCAGCCTCGAACTGCGGCTTCCCGTGGACCACGGGCCCCCCGGCCCTCCATCCCCCGGAAGCTACACGCTTGTTCGACGTTGCGCGCCCCCTACCCGCCATAAGCAGCCCGGAATGCCTGAATCCCTGCCATGCGGGGGCGGTCGGCGGCGCGAGGTGGTACGGCGACGAGCGGGAACGCGCGAACGCCCGGCTCGGATGTCCGAGCCGGGCGTTCGCGGCGTGAGGCACGACCGGCCGAAGCCCGCCGGGCCCCGACTCACCCGTAGGGGTTGTACGCCTCGCTCGAGTATCCGCAGGACTGCTTCGTCTGGCCCTTCACCCGGCAGACCTGCACCCGGAGTGACTTGATCTTCTTGGACTCCGTGGCGTCCTGGCTGACGGTCTTCGTCGCGTTCTTTCCGCTGGCCTTGATCCAGCCCGACCAACGGGAGCTGCCGTTGCTGTAGCGGACCTGCATGCGCCCTTCCGCGTGGGCGTTGTCCGAGGCCGTGTCCGTGACCTTGAACTTGTAGGAGATGGACTGGGGCCCCCTCCACTTGATGTCCGCCACGGCGGTCGCGCCCGAGACCGACGCCTTCGCCCCGGACGCCGCGGTGGACGTCCCCACGGCGGTCACACACAGCGTCACCGCGCCGACCAGTACCGCCGCCGACCGTACGAACTTCATATAGGGCTCCCTGCGTTGACGCGTACGTTCTCAAGACATGAACATGCCATAAAACGATCTTGCCACCCAACAGCCGAAGCCGCGGGTGGCAGAGATCACCTGGCTCAGGAGGCCAGGAAGCCGATCGCCACGTAGTTCTTGTCGTCCTTGTCGAAGGGCCGGCTCAGGAGCTTCTTGCCCATGAACAGGTGCCCGTCGGCGTAGAGGAGCTCGTTCGACTTCGGGACCATGCCGCTGATCGCGTCGTTGACCGCATCCGAGGAGGGGGCCTCCAGGAGCTTGGTCTCCTTCATCGTCTTGCCGTCGAGCGAGACGACCTGGGCACCCTGCTGGTAGCCGTGGGCCTTGTACGCGATGACGTTGGGGCCGTCCATGCGGATCGGGAAGATCTCGCCGTTCTCACCGGCGACGGCCCGGTCACTGGTCGACTTGCCGGTGGCCAGCGAGAAGGAGACGATCTCGTTGGTCCGGCTGTAGCTCTCGCCGCCGCCGTCGTGCTGCTGGGTCGGCACGTACAGCCGGTCGTTGCCGACCGTGATCGCCCGGCAGTCGTTGACCATGTTGACGCTGCAGTCGTGGTCGTACTTGCCCTCCTCCAGCGCGATCTTGGCGCGGAGCTTGCCGTTGCTGCCGATCGAGAAGACGTCCGTCACGCCGGTCGCCGTGATCTCGGTGGTGTCCTGGCCGAAGACGACCGGGTTCGTCGAGATGATCTTGGCGTTGTCGATGCCGTCGGCGAGCGGGTAGGTCCACTCGTCCTTGCCCGTCTTGGGGTCGAGGAGCTGGACCTTCAGCTTGTAGTCCCCGTAGCTGCCGCACCTGCGGACGGCCACCAGCTGGTCACCGCCCGCGTAGCCGACGTCCTGGCACTTGCCGACCTTCGGCTCCCACAGCGACTTGCCGGTCACGTCCCAGGCGGCGCCGCCGCTGGAGACACCCGCACCGGCGGCGATCGTGGTGCCGGAGATGGTGACTTCCTTGAACGTGGCCTGCACGCCGTTGGTCTCGACGCTCTCGGTCCACAGCTTCTTGCCGGACTTCAGGTCGACCGCGGAGACCTTGGAGCACGGCTCGTAGTCGCCCTTCTTGCCCCGCTTGGTCTCCTCGGTGACGATGGCCGCGATGCCGTCGTCGGTGACCTCCCGCGACATGGCGCACGTCATGCCGGGGAGCGGGATCGACCACTTCTCCTTGCCGGTGTCCGGGTCGTAGCCGTTCAGCTCGTTGACACCGGCCTTGGCGTACACGTCCTCGGTCAGCGCCGAGCCCGCGGCGGTCCAGATCTGGTCCTTGGGGACCTCCGGCTGCGGGAGCTGCATGAGCACCTTGGCCGAGGGGTCGGACGGGGCCTTCTCCTTGGCCGGTCCCTGCCCGGGCGCGGCGCTGCCGCCCTTGCCGCCCTTGCCGCCCTTGCCGCCCTTCTCGCCGGAGCCCTGGGAGGTGTTCTTGGAGTCGTCGTCCTTGGACGAGGCGTAGAAGACGCCGCCGCCCACGATCAGCGCGATCGCGACGACCGCCGCGATGATGATCGACGTCTGGCCGCCGAACTTCCTTCCGCCACCGGAACCGGAGCCGCCGGGCTGCGGCTGCATCGGCATGGTCGGCGGCTGCTGGTAGCCCTGCTGGTACTGCGGCTGGGCCGGCTGCGTCGGATAGCCGTAGCCCTGGGGCTGCTGCGGGGCCTGGGGCTGCTGCGGGGCCTGGGGCTGCTGCGGGTAGCCGTAGTTCGGCTGGCCCGCCGGGGGCTGCGGCGGCCGGCCGGGAGGCGCCGGAGGCTGCGCGGGCGGGGGCGTCTGCGGGGCGCCGGGTGCCTGCGGGTAGCCGTAGGACGGCTCCGGGGCCTGGCCGAAGCCTCCGGGCGGAGGGTTCTGCGGGGCGCCGAAACCACCGGCCGGCGGTTCCTGGGGCGCGCCGAAGCCGCCCTGCGGGGGCTGGTTCGGCGGCTGCTGCGGAGGCTGTGGCGGCTGGGTCATGACGTCGTCTATTCCTTGGGAACGCTTGAGGAGCTCGGGAGGCGCCTGGGGGACGCCGGGGATCGAGAGAATGAACTACGCGTGGGGCGGGGTCACTTGCCGTAGGCCAGCATCAGCTTGGCCTGGCCCGTGGAGCCCGTGATGCTGGTGGTGGAGATGTAGAAGCGCCCGTCCACGTAGTCGACCGCCTTCGAGTAGAAGCCGCTCTCGATCTTCGAAGTGCCCTTCGGGTGCTGGAGAAGGGTCTTCGGCGTGTGCGAACCGGACCTCGCGATGGAGACCACCCGGCCGCCGGAGTCGTAGGACGGGGTGACGTAGGAGATCAGCTCACCGTCCTCGACCTTCAGCGGGAGCATCGTTTCCTCCAGCGGCGACTTGACGCGCCAGGCCTCCTTGCCGGTGGCCAGGCCGAACGCCACCACCTCGTTGGCGCCGCTCTTGGCGTCGGTCGGCAGGTAGAGGTACGTGTCGTCGGTCGCCACGCCGAGGCATCCGGCGAGGTCACGGCTGAGGATGGAGGACTCGCACTCGGGCGCGAAGCCGTCCTTGGTGATGAGCTCGGAGCGGGTCTCGTCGCTGTTCGGCTTCAGTACCGAGACGTTCCACTTCTTCGTGTCCTCGTTCTCCAGGTACACCACCGTCGGACTGACCGAGTACAGCTTCTTGACGCGCCAGCCCTTGGGGAACTTCTTGGTCCACAGGGCCCTGCCGGTCTCCGGGTCGAGCTGCTGCATCTCGTCGTGTTCGGTGGGCGTGCTCGACCCGCAGGACAGCGCCCGCACGAGCTTCTTGCCCTCGCCCGCGAACCCGTTGGGGTAGCAGCTGCCCTCGTCCTTCACCTTCGAGACGTAGAGCTTCTTGCCGTCGCGCATCCGCAGCGCGGTGCCTGACTGGTCGCGGCCGACCATGAGCACGTCGCCGACGAGGGTGAGGGTGCTCTGCGACGCGAAGTCGAAGCTGCCCTCCTGCTCGACCGGCTTGCCCCAGCCCTTGTCACCGGTCTCCAGGTCGATGACCTGGAGCTGGTTGCACTTGGCGGTGCTCTTGGTGCCTTCCTTGAAGGCGACCACGATCTTGCCGTCGTCGGTGGCCGTCCGGGTCGCGGCACAGATCTTCTGCGGGAACGTGATGGCGGGCCACGCGATGTCGCCGGACCCCGCCTTGTAGGCGAAGAGCTGCTTGTACGCGGCCTTGACCACCGTGTCGCCCTCGACCCACATGCCGGGGGCGTCGCCGCCGGAGCCGGGGACCTTGGGGGCCTCCTTGTACCAGAGCACCTTGGCCTCGCCGGGCCGGCGGCCCTCGTTGAGGTCCTCCTCGCCCTCGTTGCCGTCGCCGTCGCCGGTACCGGGGTTGGCGGGGGCGGAGGCGGAGGGCTTCGGATCCTTCTTCTTCGCCTCCGGCTCCTTCTCGCCGTCGTCACCGCCGACGACGGCGTACGTGACACCGCCCGCGACCAGCAGCGCGGCCACGGCGGCCGCGACGATCACCACGAGCTTCCTGCGTCCGCCCCCGCCGCCACCGGGGCCCGCGGGAAACTGCGGCTGCGTCGGCTGCTGCGGCGGGTAGCCGTACTGCGGCTGGCTCCCGTACGGACCCGGCTGCTGCGGCCGGCCGTAGGGGCCGGGCTGCTGCGGCTGGCCGTAGGGCCCCGGCTGCTGGTACGGGCCCGGCTGCGGCGGCTGAGGTGGCTGGTTGTAGGGGCTCGCGGGCGGCGGAGTCTGCGGGTAGCCGTAGCCTGGCTGGGGCTGCCCCTGCTGCGGGGCGGCGGGCGGCTGCTGCGGCGGCCCGCCCGGTGGCTGCGGCACCCCTCCTTGCCGTGGATCCTGCGGAGCTCCGAAGCCGCCGGACGGCGGCTGGTTGGGCGGCTGAGTCATCAGCGCTTCCCCCTTCACTGATTTTCGGCACGCCAGAGGGTGCTCAGATCAGCCTTTCTATCACCCTGGCCCCGTACCGGACGGGGCCGGTCTCTCCCCTGTTCCCAAGGGAGGACCGGCCCGTGATGCGTCCGTTACGCGACTTCCACCAGAGCTCTACGCGTCTTCCGCGAGCTCCATCCAGCGCATCTCCAACTCCTCGCGCTCGCCGACCAGTTCGCGCAATTCGGCGTCCAGTTTGGCCACCTTCTCGAAGTCCGTGGCGTTATCGGCGATTTGGGCGTGCAGCTTGGTCTCCTTGTCGGAGACCTTGTCGAGCTGCCGCTCGATCTTCTGGAGTTCCTTCTTCGCGGCGCGCGCGTCCGCGGCGGAGACGGTCTTCGCCGCGGCCGGCTGCGCGGGGGCCGCCGACTGGCTCGACGCGGGGGCGGTTTCGGTCATCCTCTGCCGCCGCTCCAGGTACTCGTCGATGCCGCGGGGCAGCATCCGCATGGTGGCGTCGCCCAGGAGCGCGTACACCTTGTCCGTCGTGCGCTCGACGAAGAACCGGTCGTGGGAGATCACGACCATGGAGCCGGGCCAGCCGTCGAGCACGTCCTCAAGCTGCGTCAGCGTCTCGATGTCGAGATCGTTGGTCGGCTCGTCGAGGAAGAGGACGTTCGGCTCGTCCATGAGGAGCCGAAGCAGCTGGAGCCTGCGCCGCTCGCCGCCGGAGAGGTCACCGACCGGCGTCCACTGCTTCTCCTTGCTGAACCCGAACATCTCGCAGAGCTGGCCCGCCGTCATCTCGCGGCCCTTGCCGAGGTCGACGCGCTCGCGCACCTGCTGCACGGCCTCCAGGACGCGCAGCGTCGGCTTCAGCTCGGCGACCTCCTGCGAGAGGTAGGCCAGCTTCACCGTCCTGCCGACGTTGACCCGTCCCGCCACGGGCTGTACGTCGCCGCCGCTGCGCGCGGCGTCGGCCATGGCGCGCAGCAGCGAGGTCTTGCCCGCGCCGTTCACACCGACCAGGCCGATGCGGTCGCCGGGGCCGAGCTGCCAGGTCAGGTGCTTGAGCAGCAGCTTCGGCCCGGCCTGTACGGAGACGTCCTCCAGGTCGAAGACCGTCTTGCCGAGGCGGGTCGTGGCGAACTTCATCAGCTCGCTGCGGTCGCGGGGCGGGGGCACGTCGGCGATCAGTTCGTTGGCCGCCTCGATGCGGAACTTCGGCTTGCTGGTGCGGGCCGGGGCGCCGCGGCGCAGCCAGGCCAGCTCCTTGCGCACGAGGTTCTGCCGCTTGGTCTCCTCGGTGGCCGCGATGCGCTCGCGCTCGGCGCGGGCGAAGACGTAGTCGGAGTACCCGCCCTCGTACTCGAAGACGGAACCGCGCTGCACGTCCCACATGCGGGTGCAGACCTGGTCCAGGAACCAGCGGTCGTGGGTGACGCACACGAGCGCCGAGCGGCGCGCGCGCAGGTGCCCGGCCAGCCAGGCGATGCCCTCGACGTCGAGGTGGTTGGTGGGCTCGTCGAGCACGATCAGGTCCTGCTCGGCGATGAGCAGCTTCGCGAGCGCGATGCGCCGCCGCTCGCCGCCGGAGAGCGGACCGATGACGGTGTCGAGGCCCTGCGGGAAGCCGGCCATGTCGAGCCCGCCGAACAGGCCCGTCAGCACGTCCCTGATCTTGGCGCTGCCCGCCCACTCGTGGTCGGCGAGGTCGCCGATGACCTCGTGCCGGACGGTGGCCTCGGGGTCGAGGGAGTCGTGCTGGGTCAGCACGCCGAGCCGCAGCCCGCCGTTGTGCGTGACCCGCCCGGTGTCCGCCTCCTCCAGCTTGGCGAGCAACCGGATCAGGGTGGTCTTGCCGTCGCCGTTGCGCCCCACGACCCCGATCCTGTCCCCCTCGGACACGCCGAGTGAGACGCCGTCGAGCAGGGCACGGGTGCCGTACACCTTGCTGACTGCCTCGACATTGACCAGATTGACCGCGGCCATTTCACTCCTGACTGGGGGGATGGATCGATCCTCAAGCGTAGTCGCCCGCGGAGGCGAACCGTCAGGTGATCCAGAGTCCCGGCCCGCTCACCCTCCGTGCCCCCTGCGCCCGGCCCGCTCCACGAGCAGCCAGCCCGCGAGGGCCATGGCCACCGCCGCGGGGGCCGTGACGTCGACGGCTATCAGCAGCGCCGTCCGGCCCTCCAGGAGGCCGCCGAAGCCGACCATGGACAGGCCGAGGACGCCGAAGAGGCAGAGCGTGACGCCCAGGGCCGCCGCGGGGCCCGAGGCGCCGGCGGCCGGCCGGGCGGCGCTCGGGCGTTCGAAGCGGCGGAAGAGGACGACGAGGGCGGCCGTCAGGGCCGCGGCCGCCGCCATGCGCAGCGGGACCTGGGCCCACCAAGGGGCCGAGGCGGGCTCGGGCAGCGGCACGTCCAGGGCGAGCTGTGCCCCGTACACCGCGAGCATCGCCGTCAGGTGCCAGAGGAACGCCGTCATGGAGATGCCGTTGGCCGCGACCACGCCGCGCCATACGCGGGGCCTCGCCAGCCATCGGGCCGCCGGGGCCCGCAGCAGTTCCACGGCGCCGACCAGCCACAGGCCGTGGCAGAGGAGGGCGAAGGTGGGCGGTGCCATGTTCGAGACGCGCTCGCCGGGCATGCCGACCATGGAGAGGGGATACGGGCCGAGGGCGACGAGCAGTGCGGCGCCCGCGATCCCCGTACCCGCCATGACGTACGGCATCCGCAGCCTGAGCCTGCCGTCGGCCCGCAGGAAGCCGAGCTGGTGCACCGCGAGCCAGACGAAGGCGAAGTTGAGGAACTCCACGTACGGGACGCCGAACGCGAAGCGCGCCACGTCCACCGCGCCCGCGGCCGCCACGAGCGCGCCGAACGCGCCCCAGCCCCACCGCTCGTGCAGCCGCAGCAGCGGCGGCGTGAAGGCGACCATCGCCAGGTAGATGCCGATGAACCAGAGCGGCTGCGCGACCAGCCGCAGTGCCACGTCGAGCAGCCCGCCGCCCTGGCCGAGGAGTTGCAGGGCGAGCGCGCCGGCGCCCCAGACGCCGATGAAGACCATGGTGGGCCGCAGCAGCCGCTTCAGGCGCGCCCGGAGGAAGGCCGAGTAGACGGAGCGCCCCTGCGACCCGCGGCTCAGCGAGCGGTGGGACAGGGCGTGGGAGAAGCCGCCGACGAAGAAGAACACCGGCATGACCTGCAACGCCCACGTGAGGAGTTGCAGTCCCGGCACGACGGCGAGGAGGTTGCCGACCTCGGCGCGGCCGTCGGCGCCGACGGTCACGGCCGCCATCAGCCAGTGCCCGACGACGACCGTGCCGAGCGAGGCGACGCGCAGCAGGTCGATGTACCGGTCGCGCCCGGAGGGCGTCTGCTCGGCCAGTTCGCGAACGCTTGATCCCATGTACGTACGGTCGCGCGCCGCCCGGCCCCGGCGTCAGCGCGCACGTACTCAGATATGGGTCTGAGTACTCAGACCAGCGTGGCGCCGGGCGCCGGGGACTTCGCCGTGCGGGCCGCGTGGCAGGTGCCGGAGGCGGTGAGCGCGTCGGCCACCGTGCGCGCGGACGCGGCGTCGGCCGTGAGGAACGCCGTCGTCGGCCCGGACCCCGAGACCAGCGCGGCCAGGGCGCCCGCCGCCGTGCCCGTGGCGAGGGTGTCGGAGAGCGAGGGGAAGAGGGAGAGCGCCGCGGGCTGGAGGTCGTTGGTGACCGTGGCGGCGAGGGCCTCGGCGTCGCCCTCGCGCAGGGCCGCGATGAGCGCGGGGGACGCCTCGGGGGCGGGGGCGGCCGGGGTGAGCCGGTCGAACTCGCGGTACACGGCCGGCGTGGAGAGTCCTCCGTCGGCCACGGCGAAGACCCAGTGGAAGTCGCCCCCGGCCTCCAGGGGCTCCAGCTTCTCGCCGCGCCCCGTGCCGAGCGCGGCCCCGCCGACCAGGCTGAACGGAACGTCGCTGCCCAACTCGGCGCAGATGTCGAGCAGCTCCTCGCGCGTGGCCTTCGTACCCCACAGCGCGTCGCACGCCACGAGCGCGCCCGCGGCGTCCGCGCTGCCGCCCGCCATGCCGCCGGCGACGGGGATGTCCTTGGCGATGTGGATGTGGACGGCCCCGCTGATCCCCCGCCGGGCGGCCAGCAGGTGGGCGGCGCGGGCGGCGAGGTTCGTGGCGTCGAGCGGCACCTGGTCGGAGCCCGGCCCCTCGCAGGTCACCCGCAGCTCATCGGCGGGGGCGACCGTGACCTCGTCGTAGAGCCCGACGGCGAGGAAGACGTTGGCGAGGTCGTGGAAGCCGTCGGGGCGGGCGGCGCCCACGGCGAGCTGGACGTTGACCTTCGCGGGAACCCGTACCGTCACGCTCACGCCGCGGCCTCCTTGTGCTCGGCGATACGCGCGAACTCCTCCACCGTCAGGGCCTCGCCGCGCGCCTGGGGCGACACCCCGGCGGCGACCAGGGCGGCCTCCGCGGCGGCCGCCGAGCCCGCCCAGCCGGACAGGGCGGCCCGCAGCGTCTTCCTGCGCTGCGCGAACGCGGCGTCGACGACGGCGAAGACCTCACGCCTCGACGCGGTCGTCTGCACCGGCTCGGCACGCCGCACCAGGGAGACGAGGCCGGAGTCGACGTTCGGGGCGGGCCAGAAGACATTGCGGCCGATGGATCCGGCGCGCTTCACCCGGGCGTACCAGTTGGCCTTCACGGACGGCACCCCGTACACCCGCGAGCCGGGGCCCGCGGCGAGCCGGTCGGCGACCTCGGCCTGCACCATCACCAGGGTGCGCTCGATGGTCGGGAAGGTGTCGAGCATGTGCAGCAGTACGGGTACGGCGACGTTGTACGGGAGGTTCGCGACCAGCGCGGTCGGGGGCGGCCCCGGGAGCTCGCGCACCAGCATGGCGTCGCTGTGCACCAGGTCGAAGGAGCCGGCCTCGTACTTGTGGGGGAGGCGGGCCCGCATCGTCGCGGGCAGCGCGCCCGCGAGTACGTCGTCGATCTCCACGGCGGTGACGTGGGACGCGGTCTCCAGCAGGGCCAGCGTCAGGGAGCCGAGGCCCGGGCCGACCTCGACGACGACGTCCTCGGGGCCGACTTCCGCGGTGCGGACGATGCGGCGGACGGTGTTGGCGTCAATGACGAAGTTCTGCCCGCGCTGCTTGGTCGGGCGTACGCCGAGGGCAGCGGCCAGTTCGCGGATGTCGGCGGGGCCGAGGAGGTCGCCGTGCTCAGTGCTCACGCCCCAAGGTTACGGTCCCTGGCCCCTGGGCCTTGCCCCCCGTCTCCTCTGCCTCCCTGTGGTATGTCCTGGCCCGCCGCTCCGCGGCGGATGTCTCCCACCCACCCGCCCGGCACTCCGCGGTGAGCGCGTGAGCGGAGGGGGGCGGGGGGCACTCCGCGGTGAGCGGCGGGGGGACTCTGCGGCGAGGGGGTAGGGGACTCCGCGGCGGGGCGCTTCGTGGTGCGTTCAGCCGTGGAGGCGGCGGCCGCAGTGGGGCCAGGGGGTCGCGCCTCGCTGTACGTACAGTTTCTTCGCCCGGTACGTCTGCTCCGCGGCCGGCGCGTCCTGAGGGCGGCCCGAGCCGCCGAGGGAATGCCAGGTATGGGTGTCGAACTGGTACAGGCCGCCATACGTCCCGGAGGCGTCGACCGCGTCCGGCCGCCCGCCCGACTCGCAGCGGGCCAGCGAATCCCAGTCCAAGCCGTCCGCCCCGGCCACCGACGCCGGCTGCTGCCTCGTACCCACCTTGACGATCTGCCTCCGTGGTTCGCGGACGACTTCGGAGCCGATCTGCCGCGGCCGCTGCTGGACCCCGTTGACCGACCGCAACGCGTACGTCACGCGCCGCGTACCCACCTGCCCCGCCTGCGCCACGACCTCCGTACCGCGAAAGAGCGAGGCATCCTCGATCCGCTGCACGTCGAAGGGGATCACCTCCTCCCGCGTCTCCCGCGAACCTGTGATCCGCATGACGGTGACCGTCTGCCCGTCACGGGGAAAGCTGTCGGGCGCGACCGAGGTCGTGTCCTCCCCCCGCAGCGTCACACCGGACTCCGCGACGGCCTCCCGGACGGTCGCCGCGTTCGTACGGATGATCCGCTCCCGCCCGTCGGCCATGATCGTGACGGTGCGCTCGGTACGGACGGCGAGTTCGAGGCCCTCCCGGTCGATGCGCCGGCTGCGCGACGCCGACAGGTGGGCCCCTTCCGCGCGCACACCGAGCTGCCGCAGGGCACCGTCCACGGTCCTGGCGGTGGTCCACACCTCGCGCCGTTCACCGTCGAGGGTGAGCCGGAGGGGCCGGCCGTAGCGGACGGCGATCTCGTCACCGCTGGCCAGCTCCGTGTCCGAGGCGGGCGCGACGATGTCGTGGGCGCCCACGACGACCCCCTCGTCGGCGAGGAGCTCCCCCACGTCGTCCGCGAAGGTGTGCAGGGTGCGCGGCTCGCCGTCGACGCTGAGCCGCACGTCCTTGTCGCTCGCGACGAACGCGGAGGTACCGCCCGCGAGGAACGCGACCACGAAGGCCTGCGGCACGAGCCGCCACAGCTTCTCGGGGCGGGGGCAGCCACCGAAAGCGGCTCCGGAGCCCCCGAGGCCCGCGACCCCTCTGGCCGCCCTCCGCCGCCGCGCGCGCCGCCGGGCCTCGGCCCGCCCACCGGTTCGCCCACCCCCGCGTTCCACTTGCCGGGGCACAAGCACCTCCGTAGGCACGTCATACGGCGTCGCTTCGTAAGCAACCTCGTCAGGAACCTCGTACGAACCTCCGTATGGCCAAGGTTCATAAGGCGCGTAGGGCGCTTCGTACGTCTCATACGTCTCATACGTCTCATACGTCTCGTACGGCGAGTTGCTCACGATGACGCTCCAGAGGTCCGGACCGGGCTGACAGAACCTAGCCGAGCCCTCGTCACTCTCCAAAGCGGAACCGTTACGCTGTGTCGCGCCCCGGGCGGCGGCAGCCCGGACCCTTTACACCCTCAGTAACCAAAGGCGCGCGCGGTGTTCGCCGAGACCGCCCCGGCCATGGCGTCCTCGTCGATGCCCCGGATCTCGGCCATCGCCCGCACCGTGACCGGAATGAGATACGGCGCGTTGGGCCGTCCGCGGTACGGCGCGGGGGTCAGGAACGGCGCGTCGGTCTCCACGAGGACGAGTTCGAGCGGGGCGACGGCCAGCGCGTCCCGCAGCCCCTGAGCGTTCTTGAACGTGACGTTGCCCGCGAAGGACATGAAGTAGCCGTGCTCGGCGCAGATCTGGGCCATCGCCGCGTCACCGGAGTAGCAGTGGAAGACGGTGCGCTCCGGGGCGCCCTCCTCCTTCAGGATTCTCAGGACGTCGTCGTGCGCCTCGCGGTCGTGGATGACGAGGGCCTTGCCGTGCCGCTTGGCGATCTCGATGTGGGCGCGGAAGGAACGCTCCTGGGCGGCCATGCCCTCGGGGCCCGTGCGGAAGTAGTCGAGGCCGGTCTCGCCCACGCCCTTGACGTGCGGCAGCGCGGCGAGCCGGTCGATCTCGGCGAGCGCCTCGTCGAGCGCGCCGTCGCCGCCCGCCTCGCGCTCGCCCTGCCGCGACCAGCCGTCGGGGTCGCCGAGCACGATGCGGGGGGCCTCGTTCGGGTGGAGGGCGACGGTGGCGTGCACGCTCTCGTGGTCGGCGGCGGTCCGCGCCGCCCACTGCGAGCCCCGTACGTCGCAGCCCACCTGGACGACCGTGGTGACCCCGACCGACGCGGCCTTGGCGAGGCCCTCCTCCACCGTGCCGGCCTGCATGTCGAGGTGCGTGTGGGAGTCGGCGACCGCCACCCGGAGCGGTGCGGGCAGGGGCGGCGGTACGTCGGCGTTCTTCGAAGGCATGCCTCGATCCTACGAAGCCGGCCCTCGCTCCGGAGCGGACGGCTCACTGCCCCTTGCGGTGGGCGAAAGGATGCAGCAGGTCCGAGAGGTGCCACGGATGACGCTCCCGCCCCTCGGGACTTTCGGAACCCCCGGGACCTCCGGAGCCCGCGGCCGCGGTGGCCCCCGCCGGCTCGACCGGCCCGGCCTGCTTTCCCACGCCGCTGCTTTCACGGCCGCCGCTCTCACGGCCGCCGCCCTCCCGCTGGCGCCGCATGCAGTCGAGCACCGAGGACACCTGCCCCGCCCTCATGATCCGCACGACATGGCCACCGCAGTTGAGGCAGGTGGGACGGGACAGCGGCGACGGCACGTGCCGCCCGTCCGCCAGGTACCTCACGAACTGCTGGCCCTTGCCGTCCACGTGATGCTCGATCTCGTAGGACTGCTCCCAGCCGTGCCCGCAGCGCATGCAGGCGAAGGCGTACGACTCCTGAACGACGTCGAGCGACGTGATGGGGTTCGTGGTGGGGCTCGTGGTGGTGCCCGTGACGGGGTGGCCGGTATCTGCGATCTCACTCATGCCAGTGCTCCTCTGGGGGAACGGATACGTCCCTTCGACCAGTGGACGCTTTTCCCCGAGCCGGCGCATCAGGCCTGTCGAGCATTGGAGCCGATTTAACTATTTCATGGAAAAAATACCTGGTACGCGGCTCACGCTTTGCCTTTCACGATAGTCCTTTGCCCGCTGATGGGCCGCTCCGATCCGCATTCTTTGCCGCCACGACCGCATCGAAGACCTCCCGCTTGGGAAGGCCCACCTCCGCGGCGACGGCGGCGATCGCCTCCTTGCGTCGCTCCCCCGCCTCCTCGCGCACGCGCACCCTGCGCACCAGCTCCTCCGGGCCCAGGTCACCGGCGCTTTTCTCCGGCGCTCCCTCGACGACGACGGTGATCTCCCCGCGCACGCCGTCCGCCGCCCACTCGGCGAGTTCCTTCAGCGGACCGCGCTTGACCTCTTCGTACGTCTTGGTCAGCTCGCGGCAGACGGCGGCCCTGCGCTCGTCGCCGAACGCCTCGGCCATCGCGGCGAGCGTGTCGTCGATCCGGTGTGGTGCCTCGAAGTAGACGAGAGTGCGACGGTCGTCGGCGACCTCCTTCAGGCGCGCGAGCCGCTCGCCCGCCTTGCGCGGCAGGAAACCCTCGAAGCAGAAGCGGTCGACCGGCAGGCCGGAGAGGGCGAGCGCGGTGAGCACGGCCGAGGGGCCCGGCACGGCCGTCACCCGGATGTCCCGCTCCACGGCCGCCGCGACCAGGCGGTAGCCGGGGTCGGAGACCGAGGGCATCCCGGCGTCCGTCACCAGGAGCACCCGCGCGCCGCCCGCGAGGGCCTCCACGAGTTCGGGCGTGCGCGCCGACTCGTTGCCCTCGAAGTACGACACGACGCGCCCGCCGACCTGCACGCCGAGCGCCTGCGTGAGCCGGCGCAGGCGGCGGGTGTCCTCGGCGGCGACGACGTCGGCCGCCTCCAGTTCGGTGGCGAGACGCGGCGGGGCGTCGGCGACGTCGCCGATGGGCGTGCCCGCGAGTACGAGGGTTCCGGGTGAATCTGCGCTTCCTGTCACGGATCCATCCTCGCAGGGCCTGCGGGCGGGACTCGCCCTGTCGGGTTCCCTACGATGGCGCGGTGACCAGTACCGCGTCTTCCCCGGACACCCGCGAGGGCCAGCAGGCCGAGGAGCAGCAGCTCTCGTGGCAGCGGCGGCTGCGCCGATTCGGGCACGTGGTGCGGCCGGGCCAGGACGTCTCGGCGCGGCTCGTGCCCCCGTACACACGGCCGGGTCCCCGGCTGTGGACGGCGCTCGGGGTGTCGGGGAAGGGCGCGGACAAGCTGGTGCGCTGGTCGGCCTGGCTCGGGCCGCTGCTCGTCACGCTGGTCGCCGGGGTGGCGCGGTTCTGGAACCTCGGCAACCCGAAGGCCGTGATATTCGACGAGACGTACTACGCGAAGGACGCCTGGGCGCTCATCCACCGCGGCTTCGAGGTCAACTGGCCGGAGAAGATCAACGACGACGTGCTGCGGCAGGGCGGTGACATCGCCATCCCGCACGAAGCGGCGTACGTGGTGCATCCGCCGGTCGGCAAGTACGTGATCGGCGTCGGCGAGTGGCTGTTCGGCTTCGACCCGTTCGGCTGGCGGTTCATGACGGCGGTGCTCGGCACCCTGTCCGTCCTGATGCTCTGCCGGATCGGGCGGCGGCTCTTCCGCTCCACGTTCCTCGGCTGCCTTGCGGGCGCGCTGCTCGCGGTGGACGGCCTGCACTTCGTGATGTCCAGGACCGCGCTGCTCGACCAGGTCCTGATGTTCTTCGTGCTCGCCGCCTTCGGATGCTTCCTGATCGACCGCGACAAGGCCAGGGCGCGGCTCGCCGCCGCGCTGCCGGTCGACGGGGACGGGATCGTACGCCCGGACGTGGAGGTCGCGCAGACGCTGCGCCTCGGGTGGCGGCCGTGGCGGTGGGCGGCGGGTCTCTGCCTGGGCCTGGCCTTCGGGACCAAGTGGAACGGCCTGTACGTGATGGTCCTCCTCTGCCTGATGACGGTCCTCTGGGACGTCGGGGCGCGCCGCGTCGCCGGGGCGGCGCGGCCCTGGCGCGCGGTCCTGCGCAGGGACGTGCTCCCGGCGTTCGTCTCGACGGTGCCGGTGGCCCTCGCCACGTACCTCGTGTCCTGGCTCGGCTGGATCCTCTCGCCGAGCGACGGCTCCGGCGGCTACTACCGCGACTGGGCGGCGACGGCCGGCCGGGGCGGGGACTGGACGTGGCTGCCGGACTGGCTGCGCAGCCTGTGGCACTACGAGCACGCGGTGTACGAGTTCCACGTCGGCCTCTCGTCGCCGCACACGTACCAGTCCAACCCCTGGAGCTGGATCGTCGACGGCAGGCCCGTCTCGTACTTCTACGAGTCCCCGGCGCCCGGCCGCGACGGCTGCCCCGCGGACACCACGGAGAAGTGCGCCCGCGAGGTCCTCGCGCTCGGCACGCCGCTGCTGTGGTGGGCGGCGGCCTTCGCGCTGCTCTACGTCCTGTGGCGGTGGGTGTTCCGGCGCGACTGGCGGGCCGGGGCGATCCTGTGCGGGGTGGTGGCGGGCTATCTGCCCTGGTTCTTCTACCAGGAGCGGACGATCTTCTTCTTCTACGCGGTCGTCTTCGTGCCGTTCCTCTGCCTGGCGCTCGCGATGCTGATCGGCGCGGTCCTCGGCCCGCCGGGGTCGAGCGAGCGGCGCCGCGTCGTGGGAGCCGCCGCTTCGGGCGTCCTGGTCCTGCTCATCTTCTGGAACTTCATCTATTTCTGGCCGATCTACACCGGCCATTCCATTCCCATCGATTCCTGGCGGTCGCGGATGTGGCTCGATACGTGGGTCTGATCCCGAGGTCGCGAGGGGCGGAACCGGTCATCCGGGTTCCGTGACGGACACCTTCGGATACGGACACCTTCGGATAACGGCCGTCCCCTGCTTCTCCACCGCCCCATAAAGTCGGGCGCGTATGACCTTTCCGAAAATACTTCGGAAAGGCTCCTGGGGAGGGGATCGGCATCGTGCGCAGAGGAGCCAAGGTCGCGCTGGTCGGCGGAGTGTTCGCCGTCATGGTGGGGGGCGCGGGGTACGGCACGTACAACCTCGTGAACGGCCTTTCGGGCGGCGGCGGTTCCGCCGCGGGATCGGACGGTACGGAGGTGCGGACGGGCCCGCTGTCCGACGCCGAGGTGCGTGAGACGTCGAAGAGGTTCCTCGCCGCGTGGGCGGAGGGGGACGCCCGGCAGGCCGCCGACTACACGAACAATGCCGAGGCCGCCGCGCGCGCCCTGACCGGCTACCGCGAGGACGCGCACCTGACGAAGGTGCGGCTGACCCCGAAGCGGGCGGCCGGCGAGAGGGTCCCGTTCGCCGTGTCGGCCACGGTGTCGTACGCGGGGAAGAGCAAGCCGCTCGCCTACGACTCCGAGCTGACCGTGGTGCGCGGCAAGGCGTCGGGGCGCGCCCTCGTCGACTGGCGGGCGTCGGTGCTCCACCCGTTCCTGGAGAAGGGTGACTCCCTGGCCACGGGTGAGGCGCCCGACCCGCCCGTGCAGGCGGTGGACCGCGCGGGCACCGTCCTGAGCAAGAAGGCCAACCCCTCGCTCGGCCCGCTCCTCGACGAGCTGCGGCGGCGGTACGGGGACAAGGCGGGCGGCACCCCCGGCATGGAGCTGTACGTGCGGCGCGAGGGCTCCGAAGCCGCCGTCCGCACCCTGCTCACGCTCTCCGAGGGCAAGCCCGGCAAGCTGCGCACGACGCTCAGCGCGGGCATGCAGAAGGCCGCCGAGCGGGCCGTGCTGCGGCATGACGAGTCGTCCGTGGTGGCGGTGAAGCCGAGCACCGGCGAGGTGCTCGCCGTCGCCAACAACCGCAAGGACGCCTTCAACGCGGCGTTCGAGGCCAAGGTGATGCCCGGCTCCACCATGAAGATCGTGACGGCGGCGATGCTGATCGACAAGGGGGTCATCACGGCCGCCGGCACCGCGCCGTGCCCGCCCAGCGCGACCTGGCAGAGCCAGACGATCACCAACCTCAAGGGTCTCGCACCGGACGGGTCCGCCACGTTCGCCGACGACTTCGCGCGCTCCTGCAACACCGCGTTCGTGAAGCTCATCGACGAGGACGGCATCACGGACTCCTCCCTCGGCGAGGAGGCCGCGAACAATTTCGGGCTCGGCGGGGGCGACTGGCAGGTCGGCCTGCCGTCCTTCGAGGGCTCGGTGCCCGCGTCGCCGGGCCCCGACCGCGCGACCAACGCCATCGGTCAGGGCCAGGTCCAGATGAGCCCGCTGGCCATGGCCTCGGTGACGGCGACGGCGAAGACCGGCACGTTCCGGCAGCCGGTGATCGTGCCGCGCTCGCTCGACGGCCGCGAACTGGCCACCGCCGACGGCCTGAAGGCCTCCACGGTGGCCCAGCTCCGGCAGATGATGCACCGCACGGCGGTCAGCGGCACCGGGTCGCGCGTCATGGCCTCGCTCGGCGGGGACACGGGGGCGAAGACGGGCTCGGCGGACGTGGACGGCCAGGCGAAGTCCGACAGCTGGTTCACGGGCTACCGGGGCGATGTCGCCGCGGCGGCCATGACGCAGCGGGGCGGGCACGGCGGCGACGCGGCGGGGCCGATCGTCGCGGACGTACTGCGAGCAGGGTAAAGGGCCCGCGCGGGAGCCGTCCGGGGGCCGTCCGGCCGGGCGGTGAAGTGGTCAAGGGCTTCTCCGTACGCCTCTAAGGTTGCTTTCGGTTGAGGAGCTTGTGGGCTTGGGGGCTCAGAACCTGTGTCATGACCGGGGTGATGACACAGGCTCTCAGGGAACAGCGGAGGGTTTGTGGGCAAGCGAAGGCGCGCCAGCGAGCGCAGAAGCGTCGGCATCAGGAGCGGGAGAGTGCACCCCGGTGTGCTCGGCGGGGCGGCGGCCGTCGTCGTGTGCGGGGTGGGCGCCGCGGCGTTCGCGCTCTCCGGCGGGGCCAGCGGTCCTGGCGACGACGAGAAGCAGGTGGCCACGGGCCCGCCCACCGCGGCGGAGGTCCGCGCCACCGCGCGGGGGTTCCTCGCGGCATGGGCGGAGGGCGACGTCGCCAAGGCGTCGGCGCTCACGGACGACCGTACGGCGGCGAAGAAGGCCCTGACCTCGTTCCGCGAGGACGGGCACTTCACGAAGGCCGTGCTGACGCCGGGCAAGCGGTCGGGCGCCGAGGTGCCGTTCAAGGCGGCCGCCACCGTCTCGTACAAGGGCAAGAGCAAGCCCTTCGCGTACGAGTCCGAGCTGACGGTCGTGCGCAGGAAGAGCGACGGGAAGACGCTGGTCGGCTGGCGCCCCTCCGTGGTGCACCCGGAGCTGAAGGAGGGCGACCGGCTCGTCACGGGCGAGGCCGGCGACCCGCCGATCAAGGCCGTGGACCGCGACGGCGGCGAGCTGACGGCGGCGAAGTACCCGTCGCTGGGCACGGTCCTCGACGGGCTCAGGGAGAAGTACGGCAAGAAGGCGGGCGGCAGGGCGGGCGTCGAGCTGCGGGTGGTGCGGGCGGACGACGAGAAGCCCGCCAAGTCCGCGGACGGCTCGACGAGCGTGAAGAAGGACGACGCGGAGTCGGCGCCGGACAAGACGCTCCTGACGCTCTCCCCCGGCACGCCGGGCACGCTGAAGACCACGTTCAGCCCGTCGCTCCAGGCGGCGGCGGAGCGCGAGACGGCGAAGCGGCAGCGGGCGTCGGTCGTGGTCGTCAAGCCGAGCACGGGCGAGATCCTGGCCGCGGCGAACTCCAACCCCACCGGCTTCAACGTGGCCTTCCAGGGGTCGCTCGCGCCCGGCTCCACGATGAAGGTCGTCAGCGCGTCGATGCTGCTGGAGAAGAAGCTCGCCGGGGTCGACAAGAAGCACCCGTGCCCGAAGTACTCGACGTACGGCGGCTGGAAGTTCCAGAACGACGACAAGTTCCAGATCAAGGGCGGCACGTTCCGCGACAGCTTCGGGCGCTCGTGCAACACGGCCTTCATCACCCAGGCGAAGAAGCTGGAGAACGACTCCCTGACCAAGCAGGCGCAGGACGTCTTCGGGCTCGGCCGCGACAACTGGTCGATCGGTGTGCCGACCTTCGACGGCGCGGTGCCCGTGCAGTCGCAGGCCCAGATGGCGGCCTCGCTGATCGGGCAGGGCGGGGTGCGGATGAACCCGCTGAACATGGCGTCGGTGGCGGCGACGGTGAAGTCGGGCACGTTCCGGCAGCCGTACCTGGTCTCGCCCGACATCGACGACCGCGAGCTGGCGACGGCGCCGCGCAAGATGTCCGGCGCCACGGTCTCGGCGCTGCGTGAGCTCATGCGCCACACGGCGGTGGCGGGTACGGCGGTCAAGCCGATGTCGGGCCTCGGCTCCGACATGGGCGCCAAGACCGGCTCCGCGGAGGTCGACGGCCAGAAGAAGCCGAACGGCTGGTTCACCGCGTACCGGGGCGACCTGGCCTCGGCGGCGGTCGTCCAACAGGGCGGCCACGGCGGCGAATCGGCGGGGCCTGTGGTGCGGGCGATGCTGTTGGCGGGGGACTGAGGGGGCTGAGCCGGGGGGCGGCTTTGGGTCCCGGGACGGGCGGTTCCGGTCCCGGGGCGGCGTGTCCGGTATCCGGATACGTGGTCGCGTGGCCCGTACACGGGCCGCTAGCGTGCGGGGGCATGAGCGCTACTGAATCCGAGCCCGCCGAGTCGACCAAGTACGGCGAGCCGACCGAGTACGGCGAGCCGACCAAGTCGACCGAGTACGGCGAGTCGACCGAGTACGGCGAGTCGACCAAGTCGACCGAGTCCGCCGAGTCGGCCGCGCACCCCCGTTTCGCCGCCGCCCTGCGCGAGCTCGGCCTGGCCGAGCTGCTCGGCCGGGTCCGCCGCTTCCCCGAGCAGACCCGTACCGCACAGGAGGCCGCGGCCGCCGTGGGCTGCGAGTTGAGCCAGATCTGCAAGTCCCTGATCTTCGCGGCGGACGGCGTGCCGGTCCTCGTCCTGATGGACGGCGCATCGCGCGTCGATCTGGAACTCGTCCGCGGGGAACTGGGCGCGGAGAAGGTCACGCGGGCCAAGGCGGACGTGGTCAAGGAGACGACGGGGTACGCGATCGGCGGCGTCCCGCCCTTCGGCCACGCGAACCGGACGAGGGTCCTCGCCGACCGCTCCCTCCTCACCCACGACGAGGTGTGGGCCGCAGCGGGCACCCCGTACGCCGTCTTCCCGACCGACCCCGAGACGCTGATCGCCCGGGCGGGCGCCACGCTGGTGGACGTGCGCGAGACGTCCGAGTGACCCCCCTCGTGACGTCGGCGGTCCTGCTGGCCGCCGTCACGCACGCGTGCTGGAACGCGATAGCCCACCACATCACCGACAAGCTGGTCGGTTTCACGCTGATCTCGGGCGGCGGCGTGCTGATAGGGATTCTCCTCTCCCCGTTCGTCCCGTTCCCGGCGGCCGGTGCCTGGCCGTACCTGCTCATCTCGGCGGCCGTGCACGTCGGCTACTACGCCCTCCTGATGCGCTCCTTCAAGCTGGGCGACTTCGGCCAGGCGTATCCCATCGCGCGCGGCACGGCACCGCTGGTCGTCACCGTCCTCGCGGCGGTCTTCGCGGGCGAGATCCCGGACGGCTGGCAGGCGGCGGGCGTGGCGGTCTCGTGCGCGGGCCTCACGGGCCTGGCGCTGTGGGGCATACGGGGTTCAGGGCGCCGCCCGGACTGGCCGGCGCTCACCGCGGCCCTGGCCACGGGCGTCTCGATCGCCGCGTACACGGTGGTGGACGGCCTCGGCGTCCGAGCCTCGGGCTCCTCGATGGGCTACATCGCGTGGCTGATGATCCTGGAGGGCCTGGCGATCCCGCTCTACGCGGCGTGGCGCTGGCGCGGCGAACTGGTCCCCCGTCTCCGCCCCTTCGCGGCGGTGGGCCTCCTGGGCGCGGCCCTCTCGGTAGCGGCCTACGGCCTGGTCCTCTGGGCCCAGACCAAGGCGGAACTGGCCCCGATCAGCGCCCTGCGCGAGTCATCGATCATCGTGGGCGCGGTGATCGGCGCGGTCTTCTTCAAGGAACGGTTCGGGACGCCCCGGCTGGTGGCGGCGGGCTTGATGGTGGCAGGAATCGGCTTGATGCTGCACGCGGGGTAGCGCCCCGGGGGGCAATGCGGCGTTGTGCACGCCAGGCCGCGTCAGCAACTGCCAGTCATTCTTTTCGTTCTGACACATTGCCGACGTATTCGCTCTCACCTGGGGCAACACCCAAGTTCTTGTCAGGCAGGCACTATCGGGAGTGTGGGCCCCCGGCGCTCGACTGGCACAGTCCTGCTATGCGCATCCTCACCAAGGGCTCCGTCGCACTCATCGGGAGCTTCCGGCAGCACTACCCCGAAGTCCTGGCGGTCGCCCGGGTGTTCGCGGGTGCGGGACTGGCCGTGGGAAGTCCGCCGATCTGCCGGATCGTCGATCGGGGCCGCGAGTTCGTACGCTTCGAATCCGACCCTCCGGAGTCCTCGGACCAGGATCTCCAGGCGGCGACTCTGGAGAAGATCTTCACCTCGGATCTCGTGTACGTCGTGAACCCCGGCGGTTACATCGGCCGCACCACCGCCTACGAACTGGGACGCGTCCATGAGCGCGGCATGGCCGTGTACTACGCGGAGCCGCCGAAGGACCTGCCCATCGCCGTCCCGGAAGAAACAGTCATAGATGCCCGCCGCTTGGTGGAGATCATCACGGGCAGCGTTCCTGGACCCGCTCCGGTCAGGCGGCCACGAGTCGCGGCGCAGCCGACGGCCGACATCGTCATCTTCACGATCCGCATGGACCAACTCCGTGTCCTGCTCGTCCGGCGCGGCAAGAAGCCATATCGCGGAATGCTCGCCCTGCCCGGCGGGTTCGTCCGGCCCGGCGAATCCCTTGAGGGCACGGCGGAGCGCGAGCTCCGGGAGGAGACCGGGCTCAGCGACTCCCGAATCCGGCTGGAACAACTGCACACGTACTCGCGTCCCGAGCGTGATCCGCGGGGCCGCATCATCTCGACCGCCTTCTTGGCGGTCATGCCGGATCCACCGGAGGTGACCGGCGCGAGCGACGCCCGCGAGGCCGACTGGGTCGAGGTCGAGGAATCGCTCTGGGGACACAACAGCAGTCTCGCCTTCGACCATGGCAAGATCCTCCGGCACGGGCTCGACCGCATCAGGACCCGGCTGGAACACACCACCGCCGCGACCGCCTTCTGCGACGAGCTCTTCACCATCACTGACCTGCGCAAGGTCTACGAGGCCGTGTGGGGCTACGAGCTCAACCCTGGGAACTTCCACCGCAAGGTCGTGGAGGAGACCGCGGGCTTCGTCATCAGGACCGACAAGGTGCGCCGGTCAGGGCCCGGGAAGCCGCCTGCCCTGTTCCGTCGGGGCACGGCGAACCTGCTGTACCCGCCGATGGTGCGCGGCCGTCGCTCCCCTTAGGAAACCGCAGCGATCCACGCTCACCAGACCTTTGGAAGAGCCCGTCCGGTGCGCGTCCCACCTCAGGAAGGACAACACCATGCTGCCGCTTGCCTCTTCCAGCTCTCCTTCCGGCGCGGGCGATTTCTCTTCCGAGTGGTCCTGGGGAGCGTTGATCGCCCTTATCGCCCTGCTGGTCAGCACCTGGCTCGTCATCAACCACCGGCGCCGCGACCAAGCCGTCCAATGGCATCAGCCCGACTACGACACGGCGAGCGATGCGCTCCTCGTACTGAACCGCCTGGCACTCACGGCGGCCGTCGAAGGCGTCACGGCCGAACTGCGCGAGCTGATCGACGTGGTCAGCAGGCTCAGGATCGCCGAGCGGCGCTCCCCGGACCTCCCGTTCGGCGTGGCCGTCGCGCAGTTGGAGGGATACCGGACCAACGTGCTGCCGCGAAACCACGCCGAAATGCTGGCCGCCGACGAGAGCCTGCTGAACCACCACCTCGCTCTCGCCCGCATGCAGGGCATCAAACTCGAAGCCGCACGCACCGCGATCGTCCAAGTGCAGCGGAAGATCGAGAAGCGGACCCGCGCCTAGGTTCCGTCGAGCGGTCCCGGCGCCGGGAGCGTGATGCTGCCGCCGGGGCCACCGCGTGGCACGGCTTCGTCGCCGGGCTCCGGGGCGTCCGCGCCGAGTAGCCGCCCCGGCGTCAGCCGCGAATCGGCTCCCTGCGGGGCAGGGCGAGGCCCACGCAGCGGCGGCACGCCCGGGCTGAGGTTGCCACCACCGCGTGGGAGGCTGCCGCGAGGGCGCCCGCCGCTGCCAGTAGGGGCCAGTTCGTGGCCAGGGCCGCGGCTATGGCGAGGGACAGGGTCGCTACCGCCATGGCCCCGCTTGCCGTCGTGCCCGTCCAGGCCACCGCCCGCGGCAGGCCGTGCGGCGTGGGCAGCCGGCGGGCCAGGGGGCCCGTGGCCGCCAGGGCCGCCGCCGCCAGCAGGGCCGCCAGTGTGGCGATCAGGGCCAGATGAGCCGCCAGCGTCTGCCAGGCCAGGGCCTGGGGGTCACCCGCGCGGGACAGGTGCCAGCAGGTGAGCAGGAACGGTGCCGTCAGCGCGACCGTGCGGGCCGTGTGCCTCGCCTGGGCGATGGTCAGTTCGTGCTGGCAGGCGGGGGCCAGGTCCTCGACCGTGCCGAAGTCCCGTACCGCCAGGCGGGCAGCGTCGTCCTCCGGCGCCCCCGCTGCCGCGTGCGCCGCCGCCGTGTCGAGCAGGCCGCCCCGCATCTCCTCCACCAGGCGGGACTTCGCGTTCGGCGGGCCGTGCAGAGCCGCCGTCAGCTCCCTCACGTACTCCTCGATCGGGTCGGGGTGCCGCACCGCCGCGCTCATGTGGCCAGTCCGGGCCGCCGCGCGCCGAGGTCGGGGCCGGGGTTCAGCACCGACCCGATGGCCGCCGTGAACTCCGTCCAGGCCGCCCGCTCACCCGCCAGGGTCGCCCGCCCCGCGTCGGTCAACTCATACGCCCTGCGGCGCCGCTCCCCCGCCGCCGACTCCCAACTGCTGCTCAGCAGGCCCAGCCGCTCCAGGCGGTTCAACGCCGGGTAGATCGTGCCCGTACGCAGCTCCAGCGCGCCGCCGCTCCGGCGCTGCACCGCCGCGATGATCGCGTAGCCGTGCAGCGGGCCGGGTTCCAGCACCGCGAGCAGCAGTCCGTCCAGGTGCCCTCGCACCGCATCCGCCTTCATGGGTAGGCAGCCTACACAACACACACGTAGGCAGTGTATGTATTGGTAGCCAACATATGCGGACCGCAGCTCGTGGTTCCGCCATGCGCCCACGCGTACGTCCCGCCCGGAGGACCCCCGTGACCAAGTTCCTTCTGTCCGTCCACGTACTCGCGGCGATCCTCGCCGTCGGGTCCATCACCGTGGCCGCCTCGATGTTTCCGCGGTACGCGCTCCAGACACTCGGCGGCCAGAACGACCGGGCCGCCGGGATCGCCGCGCTGCTTCACCGCGTCTGCCGCGGCTACGCCCTCGCCGGGATCGCCGTGCCCGTCTTCGGCATCGCCACCGCCGCCCAGTTGGGCGTACTCGGCGACGCCTGGCTCATCGCCTCGCTGATACTGACCGCACTCGCCGCGGGCCTGTTGGCCATGGCCATCCTGCCCGGGCAGCGACTTCTGCTCGACGCGGGCGAGGACCCCGGTGCCGCCCGCGCCACGGCCTCCCGGCTGACCATGCTCACCGGTGTCTTCAACCTCCTCTGGGCGACCGTCACCGTCCTGATGATCGTCCGGCCCGGCTCCACGACAGGCGTGTGACGGCCATGCGCACACTCCGTATCGCCGCCGCCGTCGAGGCCGCCTCGCTCGCCCTGCTGCTCCTCAACCTCGTGACCGTGCACGCCCCCGCGGCCTCCGCGCTCCTCGGTCCCCTGCACGGCACGGCCTATCTGGTCACCATCGCCACCGCCTGGCCACTGCGTGGTGCCGCCCGGTGGCTCGCCCTCGTACCCGGCGTCGGCGGGCTGTTGGCGCTGCGGCGCACCCGTGTCAGTACGCCGGGCCGGACGCGGCAGCCCGCAGCGCCCGCACCAGCGCCTGGGCCCGCGGATCGGCCGTGACCCCCTTGGCCATGCCATTCGTCACGTAACCGAAGGCGAGGCCCGACTCCGGGTCGGCGAAGCCGAGGGCGCCGCCGCTGCCGGGGTGGCCGAAGGAGCCGGGGGCCAGGAGCGGGGATGCGCCGCCGTGCAGCATGTAGCCGAGGCCGAAGCGGGTGGGGACGACCAGGACGCGGTCGGGGCCCGAGGACTCCTCGGCGCGGGCCAGGCCGACCGTCTCCGGCGTGAACAACCGCCTCCCGCCGTCCACTTCACCGATCAGCGAGGCGTAGAAGCGGGCGAGGCCGTCCGCCGTGGCGATGCCGTTGGCACCGGGCAGGGCCGCCGCCCGGTAGGCCGGGGCGTTCTCGTCGGGGCGGGACAGCTCCTGGCCCGCGGCGGCCGGGGCTATCGCCCCGAAGGCGCGGCGGGTCAGGGAGCCCGGGTCCGCGTAGGCCTCCGCCACGTTCCGCCGCGGCCGCACCCGCAGGCCGGCCGCGGGGACGGGCGGTTCGATGCCGCCCACCCGGCCGACCCGTCCCGCCTGGGCGTCCGGAAGCCCGACCCACAGGTCCAGGCCGAGCGGCCCGGCGATCTCGGCCGAGATCCACTCGCCGACCGCCCTGCCGGTGACGCGCCGCACCAGCTCACCGATGAGCCAGCTGTACGTCTGCGCGTGGTAGCCGTGGTCGGTGCCCGGCTCCCAGAACGGGGCCTGCGCCGCGACCACCGCCGCCGCGAGATCCGGGTCCAGCGCCTCGGCCGGGGTGAGGGGCTGGTCCAGAGCGGGCACTCCGGCGCGGTGCGCGAGCAGGTGCCGGACCAGGGCGCGCTCCTTGCCGCGCGCCTTGAACTCCGGCCAGTGCGCGCCGACCGGGGCGTCCAGGTCGAGCTCGCCGCGCTGGTGCAGCAGGAGCAGCGTGGCCGCCGCCACGCCCTTGGTCGCCGAGCGGATGATCTGGGCGGTGCCGTGCTCCCACGGGGCGTCGCCCGCCGCCGGGTCTCCGTCGACGTCCTTCGCGCCGCCCCACAGGTCGACGACCTTGCGCCCGTCGCGGTAGACCGTGACGGCGGCGCCGCGCTCTCCGCGCTCGGCGAAGTTGCGTACGAAGGCGTCCCTGACCGGTTCGAACCCGGCGGCCACGGTGCCGTGCACCGCACCAGGCGTCAGATCCCGAGCACCAGACGCCAGAACCCGAGCCCCAGGCGTCAGAACCGGAGCGCCAGGCGTCAGATCCCGACTCGTACCGTCCCTCACATCATCCATACCGAAGACAACAGCCGCCCCCGACCGACGATTCCCTACCGTCCCACCCTTGCCGTCTTCGGATCGAAGCCGAAGGGCAGTTCCAGGCGGTGTCTGCCCATCAGCTCGGGGTCGGCCAGGAGTTCGCCCGTCGGACCGTCCCCGGCGATCACGCCCTCGCTGAGGATCAGGGCACGGGGGCAGAGCTCCATCGCGTACGGCAGGTCGTGGGTGACCATCAGGACGGTGACGTCGAGGGACCGCAGGATGTCGGCCAGTTCGCGGCGCGAGGCGGGGTCGAGGTTGGACGAGGGTTCGTCGAGGACCAGGATCTCCGGCTCCATCACGAGCACCGTCGCGACGGCGACCCTGCGGCGCTGCCCGAAGGAGAGGTGGTGCGGCGGCCGGTCGGCGAACTCCGCCATGCCGACCTGCGCGAGGGCCTTCGTGACCCTCGCCTCCAGCTCCGGGCCCCGCATCCCCGCGGCGGCGGGCCCGAAGGCCACGTCCTCGCGGACCGTCGGCATGAAGAGCTGGTCGTCGGGGTCCTGGAAGACGATGCCGACCCTGCGCCTGATCTCGGCCATGTACTTCCTGCCGACGGGCAGCCCGGCGACCGTCACGCTGCCCGCGCCGCCGGTCAGGATGCCGTTCAGGTGCAGTACGAGGGTCGTCTTGCCGGCGCCGTTCGGCCCGAGCAGGGCGACGCGCTCGCCGCGCCCGACGCGGAAGTCCACGCCGAACAGGGCCTGGTGCCCGTCGGGTAGGCGAAGGCGAGCCCCGCGACGTCCAATGAGGGCGGCGGGGGCGAGGTCACAGCGTCCATCCCCACAGGCATACGGCGAGAGCGCAGAGCGGCAGGGTCAGTGCGTACGTCCACTGCGCACGCGATGCCGTGACGTCGTCGACGACCGGCATCGTTCCGGTGTAGCCACGGCTGACCATGGCCAGGGGGACATGCACACGCGCGCTCCTGGGCAGGCGGAGAAGCAGAAGCCGTCTTGAACCGTCCTGAACCGATCAAGGATAGGGCCTTCTTGCGAACGGTTCGCAAGAGCGCCGCAGTCCCGACAAGGCGGCGCCCGGCGGACGCACCCCGCGCCCCCGCCGCGGTGGAGCGCCGTAAATATGGGACATTGGGGAAGGAAACATCAGAAAACATACGCCCGGTCGAGGAGTCCAGCGATGTCCGCAGTCGAGCAGTACGCACGCGCCCACCTCGTCACGGACTCCTCCGAGGGCCACCGCGTCGTCCCCGCCATGCTGCGGTACGACGCGGAGGCCGACCCGCACGCGATGCGGATCGGCCTCCCCGACGGCCACGAGTGGACCTTCGCCCGGCAACTCCTCGAACAGGGACTCCGGGCCCCCGTCACCGCCGGTGACGTGCACATCTGGCCGTGCGGCCGGGTCCAGACGGTCGTGGAGCACCACGCGGGCGACGGGGTGACGGTCGTCCAGTTCGACGCGTCGGCACTCATCCGCTTCCTGCGCCGCACCTACGCGGCGACCGCCACCCCGGTCATCCACTGACCTCGGTCATGCATCGACCCCGGTCAGACGCGGGCCAGCTCCCGTGAGTCGGTGTCGGAGTCCTTCTCGGCCGCCGTGCGCAGCCCCTCGCCCTCGACGTCGACGTTCGGCAGCGCGCGGTCCAGCCACCTGGGCAGCCACCACGCCTTCTTGCCGAGCAGCGCGAGGACGGCGGGCACGAGGGCCATGCGGACCACGAAGGCGTCGAAGAAGACCGCGATCGCGAGGCCGAAGCCGATCATCTTCACCATCTGCTCGCCGGAGCCGATGAAGCCCGCGAAGACCGCGATCATGATGACGGCCGCCGCCGAGACCACCCGGGCCCCGTGCCGGAAGCCGGTCACGACCGCCTGGGCGGGCCGCTCCCCGTGGACGTACGCCTCTCGCATACGGGTCACGAGGAACACCTCGTAGTCCATCGCGAGGCCGAAGACCACGCCCACCATGAAGATCGGCATCATCGACATGACCGGGCCGGTCTGCTCGACGCCGAAGAGCGAGCCGAGCCAGCCCCACTGGAAGACCGCGACGACCGCGCCGAGGGCCGCGAGGACCGAGAGCAGGAAGCCGAGGGCCGCCTTGAGCGGGACCAGGATCGAGCGGAAGACGACGATCAGGAGCAGGAACGCGAGGCCCACGACCAGTGCCAGATAGGGCACGAGGGCGTCGTTGAGCTTCTGCGAGACGTCGATGTTCATGGCCGTGGTGCCGGTGACCATGATCTCCGCGCCCGTGCCCGACGTGATCTCGGGTCCCGCGTCGCGGATCGCGTGGACCAGGTTCTCGGTCTCGATGCCGCTGGGCTTGGAGGACGGCACGACGCTGATGATCGCGGTGTCGCCCGCCTTGGTGAGCATCGGCGGCGCCACGGCCTGGACATCGTCGAGGCCGGAGATCGTCTTGGTGATGCGCTGAGCGGCGGCCTTCGGGTCGTCGGCGCCCTTGAGGTCGCCGACGACCATCAGCGGGCCGTTGGAGCCGGGGCCGAAGCCCTCGGAGACCAGGTCGTACGCCTTGCGCTGGGTGGTGGACGTCGGCTGCGCGCCGTCGTCCGGCAGGCCGAGTTCGAGCTGGGTGACCGGGATGGCGGCGGCGCCGAGACCGATGACGCCGACGAGCAGCACGGTGATCGGACGGCGCACCACGAAGCGGGCCCAGCGGGTGCCCAGGTTGGGCTTCCCCTCGCCGGAAGCCTCTCCGGAAACCCCACCGGAAACCCCACCGGCGGCCTCGCCGGAAGCCGCGCCCTTCTTCCTGCCGCCGCCGAACAGCCTGCTCTTCGCGCCCGTCGGCATGACCCGCTTGCCCGCGTACCCGAGCAGCGCCGGGATCAGGGTGAGCGCGATGAGGACGGCGATGACGACCGTGCCGGCCGCGGCGGCGCCCATCTTGGTGAGCATCGGGATGTTGACCACGGCGAGGCCGACCAGGGCGATGACCACGGTGAGCCCGGCGAAGACGACCGCCGAGCCCGCGGTGCCCACCGCACGGCCCGCGGCCTCCTCGCGGTCGCGTCCGTCGGCGAGTTCGCCGCGGTAGCGCGAGACGATGAACAGGGCGTAGTCGATGCCGACCGCGAGGCCGATCATCATGGCGAGCGTCGAGGTGGTGGTGCCGAGGTCGAGGGCGTCGGCGAGCGCGGTGATGGCGGAGACACCGATGCCCACGCCGATCAGCGCGGTGAGCAGCGGAAGACCGGCCGAGACCAGCGAGCCGAAGGTGATGACGAGGACGACCGCGGCGACCGCGATGCCGATGATCTCGGTGGTCCCGGTCGCCGGCATGGCCTGGAGCGCGTCACCGCCGACCTCGACCGTGAGCCCGGAGTCGCGGGCGTCGTCGGTGGTCTTCTCCAGCGCGTCGCGGTCCTCGTCGGCCAGCTCCATGGAGGAGACCTTGTACGAGACCGAGGTGTACGCCGTGGTGCCGTCCTTGCTGACCGTCTTGGCCGCGAAGGGGCTGTCCGCGCGGGCGACCTGGTCGGAGCCCGACTTCAGGGCGGCGACGGTCTTGTCGATCTCGGCCTTGTTGGCCGGGTCGGTCACCTTCTCGCCGTCCGGTGCCTTGAAGACGACGCGGGCGCTCGCGCCGTCGGCGCTGGCTTCGGGGGCGCGCTTCTCCAGCAGGTCGAAGGCCTTCTGGGCCTCTGTGCCGGGTATGGAGAAGCTGCTGGACGCGGCGGTGGGCGCGGTCGCGGCGCCGACACCGGCGAGGGTGAGCAGCGCCACCCAGATCAGGGCGACGAAGTGCCGTCGCCGGAAGGCGAGTTTGCCGAGTTTGTAGAGGAACGTTGCCACGGGGGCGTACTCCCGGTCAGGTCGTATTGCTTCAGAGCCTGTGTCATGACTCCGGTCGGATCAGCGTGCGGCGTCTGGTGCGTGCGATCGCAAGGCGCCGGAGAGTCCTCGATGGGGGTCCCCCCGGGCCGTTCAGGCCTGGGGGAGGAGCCACGTGGGCTTTTCGGCAACGCCGCGAGCGTGCGTGCCAGGCGTCGCGCGCCCGGCCGGGGTTATGACACAGGCTCTCGGGGCAGGGGGGATGAGCCCGACGACGTGAGCGGTCGCGTCAGGTAAGGGGTCGGGGCGTGCGGGGGGTCAGACGCCGAGGGCGGGGAAGATCACGGCGTCGAGGTACGAGGCGAGGAACGCGCGGTCGACCGGGCGGTCCTCGATCAGGTCACGGGCGACGAAACCGCCCACCAGCATGTGGACGACGAAGTCGAGCGCGGGATGGTCCGCGGCGACCTCGCCGCGCTCCACCGCTCTGCGCAGCAGATCGCTCAGGCCGGTCAGCTCCGGCTCGATGAGCAGGTCCCGCAGCGCCCGGTGGAGTTCGGGGTTGTCGTGGATGGCGTGGGACAGGCCCCGCATCAGCGCGGCGTCCCTCTCCATCTGGCAGTCGTCCGAGCGGGCCACCATCTCGTTCAGGTCGCCGCGCAGCGATCCGGTGTCGATGTCCGCCAGGGACGCCGGCTTGTTGTGCCGCAGCGCCCTGGCGATCAGCTCCGGCTTGCTCCCCCACTGGCGGTAGAGGGTGGCCTTGCTGGAGCGGGTGCGGGTGGCGACGGCGTCCATCGTGAGCGCGTCGTACCCCACCTCACGGAGCAGGTCGAGCACGGCCTCGTACAGCTCGGCCTCGCGCTCGGGCGTGATCCTGCTGCGCCGCGCCGTTGCCGCCTCAGCCATGACCATCGCCTCCTGTCCCGAATTCCCGAATTCCCGAACGAAACGGTTTCGTACCCCCGTATCGTATGCCCTGCCTTATCGAAACGAAACGGTTTCGTACGTGTCCTGGCTCACGTCGCCGCTCCGGGCCTCCGCGCTCCGCACAAGTTGCCGGGGCCTGCGGGGCGGAAAAGCATGGTGAGGTGACCGACGAGCGCGACGATGCCCAGGCCGACCACTCCACCGACCACTCCTACCTGCGATTCCCGCACCTCAGCGGCGACCGCCTCTGCTTCGCCGCCGAGGACGATCTCTGGGTGGCCCCCCTCACCCCGGAGGGCACCCCGGCCGGCCGGGCGTGGCGGGTCACCGTCGACCGGACCAAGGTGGGCCACCCCCGCTTCTCGCCGGACGGCCGCCACATCGCGTACACGACGTGGCGCAGCCTCGACCCGGAGATCCACCTGGCCCCGGTGGACGGCGGGCCCGCGCGCCGCCTGACCTACTGGGGCAGCACCGACACCCGGGTCTGCGGCTGGTCCCCCGACGGCGACGTCCTCGCCGTCTCCTCGCACGGACAGCCCTTCTCCCACCTCTGCTGGGCCTACAGCGTGCCCCTCGACGGCTCACCGGGCGGCAGGCTGCCCTGGGGCCCGGTCCACGACATCGCCGTCACCGACTCCCTCGCCGACGGCGACTGCGAGCGCAAGACGCTGCTCCTCACGGGCAAGCCCCCGCACGAGCCCGCCGCCTGGAAGCGCTACCGGGGCGGGGCGACCGGCCGCCTGTGGATGCACGGCAAGCGGATCCTCGGCCACCTCGACGGACACCTCGACTCACCCATGTTCGTGGCCGGGCGCATCGCGTTCCTCTCCGACCACGAGGGCGTCGGCAACCTCTACTCCTGCCTGCCCGACGGCTCCGGCCTGCGGCGCCACACCGACCACGACGCCTTCTACGCCCGCCACGCCTCCAGCGACGGCACGCGCGTCGTCTACCAGTGCGCCGGCGACATCTGGCTGGTCGACTCGCTCGCCGCCGACTCACGGCCGCGCCGCCTGGACGTCCGGCTCGGCGGGCCGCGCCCCGGGCGGCGGGTCTACCAGGTCCCGGCCGCGCGGCACGTCGACTCGCTCTCCGTGGACGCGACGGGCCGGGCCAGCGCCGTCGTCGTACGCGGCAGCCTCTACTGGCTGACCCACCGCGACGGCCCCGCCCGCACCATCGCCGACACCCCGGGCGTACGGGTCCGCCTCCCCGAGATGCTCGGCACCGGCGGCCAGGTCGCCTACGTCACGGACGCCGAGGGCGAGGACGCCGTGGAGATCGCCTATCTGCCGCGCGCCAGCGGTGCCCGGCCCCCGCGCAGGCCGGTGAGCGGCGGCCTCGGCCGCGTCCTTGAGCTGGTGTCCGACCCCGAGGGGGAGCGGCTCGCCGTCGCGTCGGACGACGGCAGGCTGCTGATCGTGACCCTGCCCGACGACGCGGGCGCCGCCGACCTGAACCGCGGGCTCCGCGAGATCGGCGAGCTCCGCGAGGCCGAGGAGGACGCCGACGACTCCCCCGACGAGGAGCCCGCCGAGGTCACCGAGCTGATCCGGTCCCTCAACGGGCCGGTGCGCGACCTGGCGTTCTCCCCCGACGGGGCCTGGCTGACCTGGTCGCACCCGGGGGTGGGGCGCTCCCTGCGCCAGATCAAGCTGGCCCGCGTCAAGGGGCCGGGCGCCCGTACGGTCGTCGACGTCACCAACGGCCGCTTCGAGGACGAGAACCCGGTCTTCACCCGTGACGGGCGCTACCTCGCCTTCCTCTCGTGGCGCGGCTTCGACCCCGTCTACGACGTGCACACCGGCGACCTGTCCTTCCCGCTCGGCTGCCGCCCCTACCTCGTGCCGCTGTCGTCGGCGACGCCCTCGCCCTTCGCGCTGCTGCCCGACGGGCGCCCGGTGGCGGGCGGCCTCGACCCGGCCGACGGCAGCTCCGGCGACGGCACGACGACCGTGGAGACCGAGGGCCTGGAGGCGCGGGTCACGCCCTTCCCCGTCGCCGCGTCGAAGTACTCGGCCCTCCAGCCCGTCAGCGACGGCGGCCTGGTCTGGCTGCGCTGGCCGATCTCCGGGGCGCTCGGCGAGACCTTCGCGAACCCCGCCGACATGTCGGGGCGGCCGACCCTGGAGCACTTCAACATCACCAAGGCGAAGAAGTCGCAGCTCGTCGACCACCTCGACTGGTTCTCGCTCAGCGGCGACGGCTCCCGCCTGGTCGTCGTGGACGAGGGCGACCTGTCCGCCGTGCCCTCCACCGAGCAGGGCGACGGCGACACCACCGTCTGGATCGACCTGCGGCGCATCCTGCACGAGGTCGACCCGGCCGCCGAGTGGCGTCAGTCCTACGCCGAGGCGGGCCGGATCATCCGCTCCTACTTCTGGGACCCCGACATGTGCGGCATCGACTGGGACTCCGTGCTCGCCCAGTACCGGCCGCTGGTCGAACGCGTGGCGTCCCCCGACGAGTTCGCCGACCTGCTGCGGGAGGTCCTCGGCGAGCTGGGCACCTCCCACGCCTATGTCTCCGCGGCCCGCCGCAACGAGGGCCCGCCCCACTACCAGCGCGCGATGGGCCTGCTCGGCGCCGATCTCGTACGCAGGGACGGCGGCTGGATGGTCAAGCGCATCCTGCCCGGCGACTCCTCCGACTCCAAGGCGCGCTCGCCGCTGGCCGGTTCCGGCATCCGCGAGGGCGCGGTCCTCACGCACATCGACGGCCGCGCCGTCGACCCCGTGGCAGGTCCCTTCCCGCTGCTCGCGGCGGCCGGCGGCACCACGGTCGAGCTGACGTTCCGGCCGCCGGAGGGCGGGGGCCGCGCGCGGCGCGTCGCCATCGTCCCCCTGGTCGACGAACGCCCCCTGCGCTACCAGGACTGGGTCGCCAAACGGCGCGAGGTGGTACGGCAGTTGAGCGGCGGCAAGTGCGGCTACCTGCACATCCCCGACATGGGCGGCTCCGGCTGGGCCCAGTTCAACCGCGACCTGCGCCTGGAGGTCTCACGGCCCGCGCTCATCGTGGACGTGCGGGGCAACGCGGGCGGCCACATCAGCGAACTCGTCGTGGAGAAGCTGACCCGGAAGATCCTCGGCTGGGACATCACGCGCAACGCCCAGCCCGTCTCGTACGCGTCCAACGCGCCGCGCGGCCCGATCGTCGCGCTGGCGGACGAGGCGACCTCGTCGGACGGCGACATGATCACCGCGGCCTTCAAGCTCCTCGGCCTCGGACCGGTCGTCGGCCAGCGCACCTGGGGCGGCGTCGTCGGCATGACCGGGCGGCACAAGCTCGGCGACGGCACGGTGATCACCGTGCCGATGAACGCGGGCTGGTTCGACGTCTACGGCTGGTCCGTGGAGAACCACGGCGTGGCGCCCGACGTCGAGGCCCTGCGGACACCGCTCCACTGGGCGGAGGGCCGCTACGCCCAGCTCGACGACGCCGTACGGATCGCGCTCGACCTCCTGGAGCAGCACCCCGCCGCGTCCCCGCCCGGATACGACGACGTCCCCGACCGGCGCAGGCCGCCGCTGCCGCCCCGCTCCTGACTCCCCGGTGACACTGCGTACTTGATCGAAATGCGAGGTTCGTCCGCCCGTGTAAATCTGGTCGAGGCCTCACCGAGGCCCCCAAAACCCCACTGGCATCACTGACATCGGGAGTGAACAACGCATGGGCATCAAGGACCAGTTCCAGGACAAGGCGCAGGACCTCGCCGACCGGGCCAACCGGGCCAAGGCGTCCGCGGGCGCCGATGACGACAGCCGCGAGCGCACCTCGCGCGCCCGTGACGAGGCGAGGGACCGCGCCTCGCAGGGCCAGGACCAGGCGCGGGACCGCGCCTCGCGGGCCCGCGACGCGGCGCAGAACCGCAAGGACCGCCTCGGCCGGGACCTCGACGAGGTCTGACCCGTCGCCCAGCTCGTGCGCAGGAGGCCCCCGGGACGCCGGGGGCCTCCTGTTCCGTTCAGGCGGTCACCGCGTGGTGCGGGCCGCCTCGTCCGCGGAGCCGCCCGCTCCGACCAGGCCCGTCGAGACGTCCTTGAGCCGCGGCCCGAAGCGCCGCATCTCGCGCTGGCCCACCGAGCCGACGACCGAGGGCAGATAGCCGCGGACGCCCTGCATGCCCCGCAGCCACCACTGCGCGTACACATGGCTGGAGCGCCGCTCGACGCCGGCCACGATGCGGTCGACCGCGGGACCCAGCGGATACGTCCGGTTGGCCGGCCACGGCAGCCGCTGCCGCAGCTCCCGCATCACGTCGTCCTGGTCCGCGCCCCGCACCATGTCCGTGTCGGTCCAGGAGAGATAGCCGACGCCGACCTTGACGCCCTGGTAACCCACCTCGGCCCGCAGCGCGTGCGCGTACGCCTCGACGCCCGACTTCGACGCGCAGTACGCCGTCATCATCGGCGCCGGGGTGATCGCGGCGAGCGAGGCGATCTGGAGCAGATAGCCGCGGCTCTCCATCAGGACGGGCAGAAAGGCGCGCCCGGTCACCGCGCTGCCGATGAGGTTGACCTCGATGACCCGCCGCCAGGCGTCCGGGTCGGAGTCGACGAAGGGGCCGCCGCTGGCGACGCCCGCGTTGGCGACGACGATGTCGACCTTGCCGAAGCGCTCCTTGACCTCCTGCGCGACCCGCGCCATCGCCGCGTGGTCGGTGACGTCCGCGTGCCAGTGGCCGGACTCGGTGTGCAGCCGCTCCGACACCTGCTTCAGCTCGTCCGGCTCCAGGCCGACGAGCGCGACCTTGGCGCCGCGCGCCGACAGCTTGCGCGCGAGCAGTTCCCCGACCCCGCGCGCCGCGCCCGTGACGACCGCGACCTGCCCCTCAAGGCTGACCCTGCTCATGCGCCCTCCCTCACCTGTACGTATGTTCCGACGAGCTCTCTGATCCGCCCCGTGACCACCTCGGGCGCCTCCACGGGCGTCATGTGTCCGACACCGGCGAGTTCCGTGAGGCCGACGCACTCCGGCAGCGCCTTCGCGATCCGCCGCGCGTGCACGACGGGCGTGAGCCGGTCGGCGAGTCCGGCGACGACGGCGGTGGGCGCCCGCAACGCGCCGACCTCCACGTCGAGTTGCAGGGTGGCGAGCACATGGGACCAGCCGTGCCGTACGGCCCGCGGGCAGGCGTGCACGATCCGCGCGCACGCCTCGACCCTGTCCGGCGCCGAGCCGGGGCCCATCGTGCCGTACCTCAAGATCCGCTTGGCGAGCGGCGTGACGGGGCCGAGCGGCGCCCGTGAGCCGAGCACGGAGCGCGTGACGCGGGTCCGCAGCCACCCGGCCCGCAGCGGCACCACCCGCGACTCGGCGACCAGGTCCGAACTGCCGGTGCTGCACAGCAGAACGGCCGCCGCGTGCTCACGGAACCTCGGGCGGTCCCCCGCGGCCATGATCGTCATGCCCCCCATGGAGTGCCCCACGAGCACCGCCTTCTCGCCCGGCGCGAGCGTCGCCGCGAGGACCGCTTCGAGGTCGTCGGCGAGCGCCCGCGTGCTGTACCCGTCGGCGTCCGGCGGCGCCGCGCTGCGCCCGTGCCCGCGCTGGTCGTACACGATGACCCGGTGGTCGGCGGCGAGGTCGCGTATCTGCGCGTCCCAGAAGAGCGTCGAGCAGGTCCAGCCGTGCGCGAGCACCACGGCGGGCGCGCCGTCCGGCCCGGACACCTCGACGTGGACGCGGGCCCCGTCGGCGGAGACGGCGGTCACCTCGCGCCCGGCGGCGTGCGGCGCGGGCGGCGCGGGCGGCCCGCTCAGGTCACGGGTCAGGCGGCTCACGCCTGGGCCTCCGCCCGCGCGCCACGGGACCCGTCGGCCACCGCCATCGCCTCTGCCTCTGCCTCTGCCTCCAGCGGCCTCGCCGGGCGCAGCACCTCGTACTCGGAGAGGTCCACGCGCCGCGTCGCCGCCCTGAACTCGGTGGTCGTGCCGGGCCACACGGTCGTGTTGACGCCGTTCTCGTCCAGGTACCAGCTGTTGCAGCCGCCGGTGTTCCACACCGTGCGCTTCATCCGCTCCTGCACGCGGTCGTTCCAGGCGCGCACGGCCCCGGGCCTGGCCGCGAGGGCGGCCCTTCCGCCGAGCACGTCGAGCTGCCGCAGGTAGTCCGCCATGTAGTTGAGCTGGGACTCGATCATCAGGATCATGGAGGAGTTGCCGAGCCCGGTGTTCGGGCCGATGATCGTCATCCAGTTGGGGAAGCCGGCGGCCGTCGCGCCGCGCAGCGCGTTCATGCCGTCCTTCCAGCTCTCCATGAGCGTGATCCCCTCGTCGCCCACGACCCGGTCGGCGATCGGCATGTCCGTCACGTGGAAACCGGTGCCGAAGATGATCGCGTCGGCCTCGGCCTCCGTGCCGTCGGCGCCGACCAGGGTGTTCCCGCGCACCTCGGCGAGGCCGCCGGCCACGACGTCGACGTTGGGCCGCGCGAGCGCCGGATAGTAGGAGTTCGACAGCAGGATGCGCTTGCAGCCGATGCGGTACGTGGGGGTCAGCTTCCGCCGCAGCGCCGGGTCCTTGATCGCCCGGTACATGTTCCGCTTGGCGATCTGCTCGACCATGCCCAGCTCGTTGGGCCGCTTGGTGAACGCCTGGACCTGCAACTCCCTGATGCCCCACAGGATGCCGCGCCGCGCCTGGGTGGTGAAAGGAAGCTGCCGGTGGAGCCAGCGCTCGGCCCCGGTGATGGCCCGGTCCGCGCGCGGCATCACCCACGGGGGCGTGCGCTGGAAGAGGGTCAGCCTGCCGACCCGCTTCTGGATGGCGGGCACGATCTGGATGGCGGAGGCGCCGGTGCCGATCATCGCCACGCGCTTGCCGGTCAGGTCGTAGTCGTGGTCCCAGCGGGCGGAGTGGAAGACCTTGCCGGGGAAGGTGTCGAGGCCGGGGATGTCGGGGGTCTTGGGGTCGGAGAGCGGCCCGGTGGCCGAGACGACGACGTCGGCGGTCAGGGACCCGTTGCTGGTCTCGATCTCCCACCGCAGCTTCGCGGCGTCCCAGCGCATCTGCTTCACCTCGGTGTCGAGGCGGATGTGGGAGCGCAGCCGGAAGGTGTCGGCGACACCCTCCAGGTACTCCTGGATGCGCTCCTGGCCGGAGAAGGTGCGCGGCCAGTCGGGGTTGGGCGCGAAGGAGAAGGAGTAGAGGTGCGAGGGCACGTCGCAGGCGCAGCCGGGGTAGCTGTTGTCCCGCCAGGTGCCGCCCACCGCGCCGGCCCGCTCCAGGACGACGAAGTCGGTGATGCCTTCGCGCCGCAGCCGCACGGCCGCCCCGAGCCCGCCGAAGCCGGACCCGATCACCGCCACTCGTACGTGCTCGTACTCGCGCCCCTGCTCAGGGGCACGCTCGTGCTCGGCCATGCCGACGCCTCCCGAAGTACCTGACTCTGCCAGTAACTACTGGCGCAATGGGGAGAGTAGAACACCGGCGTACTCATGGGTAGGGGTCGGCCCGGGAAAGTTACCAGCGGTACGCCATAGGCTTCCCCCGTGGCAGACGAACAAGAGAGCGGATCAGGGGACGTACGCGAGTACCGCATGGCGGAACTGGCCAAGGCGGCCGGCATCACCGTGCGCACCGTCCGCTTCTACCGCGAGCGCGGTCTGATCCCGCCACCCCGCCGCGAGGGCCGCATCGCCTGGTACGACGAGCACCACCTGGCCAGGCTCCGCACCATCGCCGCCCTCCTGGAGCGCGGCCACACCCTCAACGGCATCGCCGAACTCTCCGACGCCTTCGACAAGGGCCGTGACGTCGGCGAGCTCCTCGGCCTCGGCCGCCCCACCGAGGAGCAGCCGGTCCGCCTCACCCCCGAGGAACTCGCCGACCACTTCGCGGGCGAGGTGACCCCGGAGAACCTGGTCACCGCCCTCGACCTCGGCTACCTCGGCACCGACGGCGACGAACTGGTCCACATCAGCCGCCGCCTCCTCGACGCCTCATCCACCCTGGTGCGCAAGGGCGTGCCGCTCGCCGCGGTCCTGGAGGCGGGCCAGCGCGTCCGCGAACACGCCGACGCGCTCGCCGAACTGTTCATCACCGTCCTGCGCGCCCACGTCCCCGCCACCGCCGAGGTGGACATCGAACAGCTCCGCCCGCTGGCCAAGAGCGTGGTGGAGGCGGAACTGTCGATGGCACTGGACCGCCGCCTCCAGCAGCCCTAGTCCGCTCGGGAACCCAGCAGCCCTGATCCCCTCGGGAACTCAGCGGGGCAGCCACCAGCGCGCCTTGTAGATGCCGCCGCCGACGAGCTTGTGGCTGCTCTCGGGGCGGTGGACGCTCACCGTGGTCGTCCACCACGTCTCGCCGAGCCCGCTCTCGGGCACCGCGGTCACCACCTGCCCGGTGCGCGGATCGTCGCCCACGCACTTCACCGACTTACGGGAGATCAGCTCGGCGCCCGCGAAGTCCCGCACGAAGACGCGACGGGCCGTGTCGTACTGGAACACCGCCGCGTTCGTCGTCACCCAGAGCCGGCCGGGCCGCCGCGCCACGGGGAAGAGGTCGTGCCCGCCGGGCGTCCTGCCGGGCGTCCCCACCGGCAGCGCGATCGCCGAGGTCCGCTTCAACGCGGGCCGCGCGGCCGTCCCGCCCACCTCGTACGTCACCAGCTCGTCGTCACCGATCGCCCACAGCACCCGCCGGGCGGCGTCCCAGTGCAGCCCGTGCGCGCCCTTGAGCCCGGCCTCGGCGTACCGCGTGGCCCGCGGGCCCTGCGAAGCCGCGTAGAGCCGTACGATCGCGCCCGTGCTGCACGCGACGGCCACGTTGCCGTCGGGCAGGATCTCGGCGCTGTGCGGATTGAACAGGTCGTCGCCGGGTCCGATCGCCGCGGCCCAGTACCGCTCGCCGGAGGGGTACGCGACGACGGCCACGAAGCCGAACGACGCCGTGGTCAGGACGTACGGACGCCGCCGGTGCACCCGCACCTTCGACTCGTTCGGATAGATCCAGCTCACATCCGGCGCGAGGTCCTGGTAGCGCGGGTCCCCGAGCGGCGAGAACTGCCACCGCACGACGGAGGGGTCGGCGGCCGGGTCCCAGACGCGCCGCCGGGAATCGAGGACGAGGAGCCGCCTGGTCGCCTGCTCGGTGAGGAGCACGGGCGGCGTACCGCCGGGTCTCCCGCCGACGCCGTACGCGTTCGCGCCCGGCAGCGCGGCCACGGCTGTGGCGCCCGCGGCTCCCAGCAGCAGGGCACGCCTGGACGGCCGGGCTCCGCTCTCAGCGGCCTTCGACGACACGACGGACACGACGGACATGAAGTCCCCCCGACACCTCGGCAGTTGGGCATGACGCGACCGCAATCTGCCATGCCCCAGGGGCCCGGGACAGCCCTCTGCCGAACCGACTTTATGACCGCGCGCCGCTTCCGCCACGGGCGCCGCGCGCGCAGGGGTCCGCTACAGGTCGTAGACCACCGTCACGGGCGCATGGTCGCTCCACCGCTCGCCGTGCGTCGCGGCCCGCTCCACGTACGCCTTGACCGCGCGCCCGGCGAGGCCCTCCGTGGCGACGTGATAGTCGATCCGCCACCCTGAATCATTGTCGAAGGCGCGCCCGCGGTAGGACCACCACGAGTAGGGGCCCTCCACGCCGGGGTGCTGTTCGCGCACGACGTCGGCGTACTCCTCGAAGACCTGGCTCAGCCAGGCGCGCTCCTCGGGCAGGAAGCCGGAGCTCTTCCGGTTGCCCTTCCAGTTCTTGAGGTCGGCCTCCTGGTGGGCGATGTTCCAGTCGCCGCAGACGACGACGTGCCGCCCCTGTGCGGCGGCCCGCGCCTTGAGCTCCTTCAGGTACGGGAGGAACTCCCCCATGAACCGCACCTTCTCGTCCTGCCGCTCGGTGCCGACCTCGCCGGAGGGCAGGTACAGGCTGGCGACGGTGACGCCCGGCAGGTCCGCCTCCACGTACCGCCCGCTGCCGTCGAACTCCGCCGAGCCGAAGCCGACCCGCACCCGGTCCGGCTCGCGGCGCGTGTAGAGGGAGACCCCGGCCCGCCCCTTCGCCGCGGCGGGCGCGTGCACGACGTGCCACCCCTCGGGCTCACGGACGCCGTCCGGGAGCTGGTGCGGCTCGGCGCGCACCTCTTGCAGGCACAGCACGTCCGCGGAGGTCTCGGCGAGCCACTCGACGAAGCCCTTCTTGGCCGCGGCCCGCAGACCGTTCACATTCACAGAGGTCACTGTCAGCACAACACTCGCCTTACTTTCCTTTGGCCTCTCCGTCCTCGGGCCAGAGGAAAGGCTCCCATACGGGCGTCACGCGCCCACGCGAGCGTTACCGGCACACTGGATTACTGACTTCCCATACCGTCGCATAGAAGTACGATTGGCCGCATGACTATCCAAGACGCCGAAACCCCTGCCACCCCCCTCACACCCACTGCCCCCGCCGTTGATCTGCGTACGGTCACCTTCGCGCACCCCGACGCCGTCGCGCTCAACGACCGCGTCCAGCTCGAATATGCGGAGCGCTACGGCGACGAGGGCGACGTCACCTTCCTCGACCCGTCCATGTTCGAGCCGCCCCGGGGCTTGTACGTCATCGCGTACGACGAGCACGGCACGCCGCTGGCGACCGGCGGCTGGCGCTCGATGGACGCCGACAGCGAGGAGGGGTACGCGGACGGCGACGCGGAGCTGAAGCGGATGTACGTCACCCCGGAGGCCCGCGGCCTCGGCCTCGCACGCCGCATCCTGGCCGTCCTGGAGCAGGACGCGAGGGCCGCGGGCCGCACCCGCATGGTCCTGGAGACCGGCACGAAGCAGCCGGAGGCGATATCCCTCTACACCTCCACCGGCTACACCACGGCCCCGACCAAGTTCGGCCACTACCGCTTCGACGACCTGAGCCTCTGCTACGCGAAGCAGCTGTAACCGGGGATCCGGGAACGGGAAACGGGGAACAGGGAACGGGGAACGCAAAGATCCCGCCCGGTTCAGTGAACCGGGCGGGATCTCATGTGCAGTGGACCTGTGGGGATTTGAACCCCAGACCCCCTCGATGCGAACGAGGTGCGCTACCAGACTGCGCCACAGGCCCTTGCAACGAGTGAAACTCTAGCACCCCGAACGGAGTGTTCAAAAATCCGCTCCTGGCTGGTCAGCGGTCAGCCGGGGGACCTCACCGTGTCTCACTCGTTGGCGGCGCGGGGCCTGTCCCCGTCCTCGTACTGGTCGAAGAGCGGCGTGCGGCCACGCCCGCGGGCCCGCCGCGCGGACGCGGCCCTGCGCTTGTCGCCGCGTCCCCCGGTGGCGTCGGAACCCTCGGAGCCGTCGATGTCCCCGGCGTCGGCGGCCCGCCGGTCCGGCTCCTCGGCGGCACGCTCGGCCGGACCCGACCGCGCCGAGCTCCAGGCGTCGGGCGCGCCCAGGTCGACGCTGCCGGTGGCACGCGGGGCGACCGGCGCGGTGACGTACGTCGGCAGCGGCACCGGGACCGGGTCCCAGCTTTCGCCGCGGCCGGGGCCACGCTGCCGCTCGCGCTGCTGGTCGACCCACTCCGCGTGGTCGGTCTGCTCGACCAGGGCGCGGCGGTCGGCGGCGAGGGCGGACAGGCCGGTCTCGGTCCCGGGCCCCGCGCCCTCCTGCTCCTCGGCGGCGTCGCGCCCGGCGCCCACCGGCCCGCGGTAGGGCTGCCGCTCCCGTAGCTGCTGCGCCGCGGCCTCGGCGCGGCGGCGGTCCATGACGTAGGTGAAGCGCTTCCGCTCCTGGCCGCGCAGGTAGACGATGTAGCCGCTCAGGAGCAGGGCGGGCGCGGCGGGCGCCCACAGGAAGGCCAGGCCGCCGACGGCCGCGACGATCGCGCCGGCCGTGAAGGCGAGGAAGAGCAGCACGGTCGTGCGCCGGCGCCGGGCGAGCACCTTCGAGCGCCGGGCGCGCGCGGCGGCCTCGGCCGAACCCGCACGCCGCGCGGGCGAGGCCTTGGGGCGGCGGGAGCGCTCACGCTCCGGTTCGGGGCGCGCCTGCCGCGAGGCCGGGGCCTCGGACCGCGCCTGGGCGGCCTCGGACCGCGCCTGGGGGACCTCGGCCCGGGCCGAGGCGGTGTCGCCCCGCGCCGCGGAGACTTCGGGCGACCGTCCTGCGGGCTTCTCCGTCCGGTGCTCCTTGTCGGGTTCCGCCTTCGGGGGCGCGGCGAAGGACCGGACGTCCACCGAGCCGGTGATCACGTCCGGTTCGCCACGGCTCTCTCCCTCTTCGGGCGAGCGGGCTTGCAGGTCCTTGGCGTATCGGCGCTCCATCCCCGCCCGTCCGGACAGCAGCCGGATGGCGGTGCTGAAGCGTTCCGTCGGACGGGCTTCGTTCAGCTCGTCCTGCCTACGGAGCCACATCGGCACCAAGTAGGCGGCCCAGGCCCCGACGATGACTGCGTAGATGAGGCCGCTGCTGCTCACGCTCACACGGTAGAGGGGTTTCGCTGGGGCCATCCGCCAATTGAGTCGGTGTGTCGCACGATCCGGCAGATAACCCGAACTTTTTTGTGACTGATGTGATCAACGGATCACTGAGAGAAGGTGAATTAATGACCGGACGCGACCCATACGGACTGTTCATGCGCAACGCGGCGGGTCAGGCGGTGTTCCGAGGTCGCGCGCGGTGCCAGCGGCGCAGCAGCCCTTCCGGCACCTCTTCGACGGTGAGCGCGAAGACGAGATGATCGCGCCAGGCTCCGTCGATGTGGAGATAGCGCGGACGCATGCCCTCTTCCCGGAATCCGAGTTTCTCCACGACCCGTCGGCTCGGTGTGTTCTCGGGGCGAATGCAGACCTCGATACGGTGCAGCCCGACCGAGCGGAAGCAGTGGTCGACGGCGAGCGCGACGGCGGTCGGCATGACGCCGCGGCCCGCGACGGACTCGTCCACCCAGTAGCCGATGTGGCCCGAGCACATGGAGCCCCAGGTGATCCCGGCGACCGTGAGCTGGCCGACGAGGCGGCCCTGGTACTCGATGACGAAGGGCAGCATCCGGCCCGCGCCGGCCTCTGCCCGCAGATGGCGGACCATCTGCCGGTACGTGGGGCGGTGCACGATCGGGCCGCTGGGCGTGGGCGGCGGGATCGTGGCCTCCCAGGGGCGCAGCCAGTCACGGTTGCGCCGGTTGACATCACGCCAGACGCGCTGGTCCCGCATCTTTATCGGCCGCAGCGTGACGTCGCCGTCCGTCAGATCGACGGGCCAGGAAGAGCCGTTCAGCGCGCACCCCCTGGGGGGGCGGGGTGGTTCCCGGCGGCTGCCGGTCCCGGGTGGTTCGCCGCGGCTGCCGGGCCCGGGTGGTCGGCGGTGGCTGCCGGGCCCGGGTGGTCGGCGCCGCGCAGCTGGTCCGCGGCGTGCTTCAGCAGCGGCTCCAGGACGGCGAGCCCGTCACGTACGCCTCCGGTCGAACCCGGCAGGTTCACGATGAGCGTCCCTCCGGCGACCCCCGCGAGCCCTCGGGAGAGCACGGCCGTGGGGACCTTGTCCCTGCCGTACGCGCGGATCGCCTCCGCGATGCCCGGCACCTCGTGGTCGATGACGCGGCGGGTGGCCTCGGGGGTGCGGTCGGTGGGCGAGATGCCGGTACCGCCGGTGGTGAGGATGACGTCGTAGCCCGCGTCGGCGCCCGCGCGCAGGGCCCGCTCGACGGGGTCGCCGTCGGGAACGACCTGGGGGCCGTCCACGACGAAGCCGAGCGCGGTGAGCCCCTCGGCGAGGATCGGACCACCGCGGTCGGCGTACACCCCGGCGGCGGCGCGGTTGGAAGCGGTGACGACGAGCGCGCGATAGCCCCCGGTCCCATCCGACTGCCGCCCCCCGGCCTGCGGCTCCTGGCCGACCCGCGGGGCTCGGGGGTTCTGGGGCGCCCGGGTCGCCGGAGCCGCATCGTGGTCCACGCGTGCGTGGCCGTCTCCGACGCTCACGCCCCGGCTCCTTCGCGGCTCCACGTCCCCGACTTGCCGCCGGTCTTCTCCTCCACGCGTACGTCCGTGATGACGGCCCCCTTGTCGACGGCCTTGACCATGTCGACCACCGTGAGGGCGGCGACGCTCACCGCCGTGAGGGCCTCCATCTCGACGCCGGTACGGTCCGTCGTCTTCACCGTGGCGAGGATCTCGACCGCGTCGTCGGCCACGGAGAGGTCGAGCTTGACCCCGGACACGGCCAGCGGATGGCAGAGCGGGATCAGGTCCGGCGTGCGCTTGGCGCCCATGATCCCGGCGATCCGCGCGGTGGCCAGGGCGTCGCCCTTGGGGACGCCCTCACCGCGCAGCAACTCGATCACCTGCGGTGACACCAGGACGCGCCCGCTGGCACGGGCCGTGCGCGCGGTCACGTCCTTGGCCGACACGTCGACCATGCGGGCCGCGCCCGCCTCGTCGATGTGCGTCAGTCTCTGCTGCTCAGGGGGTCCGGGGGTGTCCCCCCGGGAAATCGCGGTCATGTGCTGTGGCGCTCCCGGTCCGGGCCCCGCGCGGTGCGGCGCGCGCGGGCCAGTTGTGCGCGACACGGTACCCCGCTGACGGCTGTCTCAGCCGAGCAGGACCACCTCGACGTCCGCTCCCGGCTCCACCGAAGTGGTGTCCTCGGGGAGGACGATCAGCGCGTTGGCGTGGGCGAGCGCGGCGATCAGATGCGATCCCGAGCCGCCGACGGGCTCCACACGGCCCGCCTCGGCGTCGTACCGCCCCCGGAGGAACTGCCGGCGGCCCGCGGGCGAGCCGAGCGCCTTGTCGCAGACCAGCTCCGCGCGCGCGGAGTCCCGGTTGACCTCGGGCAGCCCCATGAGCGTGCGGATCGCGGGGCGCACGAAGAGCTCGAAGGAGACGTACGAGGAGACGGGGTTGCCCGGCAGGGCGAGCAGCGGCGTGTGGTCGGGGCCGACGGTGCCGAAGCCCTGCGGTTTGCCCGGCTGCATGGCGAGCTTGCGGAACTCCACGCCGCTGCCCGCGCCGATGCCGTTCTCGTCGTCCGGGTCGCCCACGGAGGTCAGGGCCTCCTTGACGACGTCGTACGCGCCCACGCTCACGCCGCCGGTGGTGACGACGAGGTCGGCGCGGATGAGCTGGTCCTCGATGGTGGAGCGCAGCGTCTCGGCGTCGTCGCCCACCGCGCCCACGCGGTAGGCGATGGCTCCGGCGTCGCGGGCGGCCGCGGTGAGGGCGAAGCTGTTGGAGTCGTAGATCTGGCCCTCGGCGAGCGCCTCGCCGGGCTGGATCAGCTCGCTGCCGGTGGACATGACGACCACGCGGGGGCGGGGCCGCACCTTGACCGTGCCGCGTCCGATGGCGGCGAGCAGGGCGATCTGCGGCGGGCCGAGGACCATGCCCGCGCTCAGGGCGCGGTCGCCCGCGCGGACGTCGCTGCCCCGCGCCCGCACGTGCGCGCGTGCCGCGGCCGGGCGGTACACCTGGACCTCGCCGGAGGCGCCCTCGGGGGCGGCGCTGTGGGCGCGCATGCCGGTGACCGGGCCTCCGCCCAGTCCGCCGTCGGTCCACTCGACGGGCACGACGGCCTCGGCGCCGGGCGGCAGCGGGGCGCCGGTCATGATGCGGGCGGCCTGGCCCGCGCCGACGGTGAGCTGCTCGCCCGCGCCGGCGGCGACGTCCCCGATGACGCGCAGGACGGCGGGGAACTCCTCGCAGGCGCCCTCGACATCGGCGACCCGTACCGCGTACCCGTCCATGGAGCTGTTGTCGAAGGGCGGCAGCGAGACGGGCACCGTCACGTCCTCGACCAGGACGCAGCCCTGGGCGTCGAGGAGTTGGAGCTCGATGGGTTCGAGCGGGCGGACGGTCGCGAGAATGTCGTCCAGGTGCTCCTCCACCGACCAGAAGCCGCTCTGCCCGGTGGTCGGTGTCGTCGTGCTGCTGCTCAAGTGCTACATCTCCTCGGTGACGTAACTGCGAAGCCAGGCCTTGAAGTCCGGCCCCAGATCTTCACGTTCGCACGCGAGTCTGACAATGGCACGCAGATAGTCGCCCCGGTCACCGGTGTCGTAGCGGCGGCCCTGGAAGACCACGCCGTGCACGGGACCGCCCACCTTCTCGTCCGCGGCGAGCTGCTGGAGGGCGTCGGTGAGCTGGATCTCGCCGCCGCGGCCCGGCTCGGTTTCGCGCAGGACGCCGAAGACGTGGGGGTCCAGGACATAGCGCCCGATGATCGCGTAGTTGCTGGGGGCGTCGGCGGCGTCGGGCTTCTCGACCAGGTCGGTGACCTTGACGACGTCGTCGTCCTCGGTGGCCTCGACGGCCGCGCAGCCGTAGAGGTGGATCTGCTCCGGGGCGACCTCCATGAGGGCGATGACGCTGCCGCCGTGCCTCTCCTGGATCTCGACCATGCGGGCGAGGAGGGGGTCGCGCGGGTCGATGAGGTCGTCGCCGAGGAGGACGGCGAACGGTTCGTGGCCGACGTGCGGAGCGGCGCACAGGACGGCGTGACCGAGCCCCTTGGGGTCGCCCTGGCGTACGTAGTGCATGGTCGCGAGGTCGCTGGACTCCTGGACCCGGGCCAGCCTGTCCTCGTCGCCCTTCTTCAGGAGGGCGGACTCCAGCTCGTAGTTGCGGTCGAAGTGGTCCTCCAGGGGGCGCTTGTTGCGACCCGTGATCATGAGGACGTCATCGAGGCCCGCGGAGACCGCCTCCTCGACCACGTACTGGATCGCCGGCTTGTCGACGACCGGCAGCATCTCCTTGGGAGTCGCCTTGGTGGCGGGCAGAAAGCGCGTGCCGAGGCCGGCCGCCGGGATGACCGCCTTGGTGATCCTGGCGCGAGGGGGGTGAGACTCAGTCATGTCGCCACCATATCCGGTCAGTATGTGCGGAATCTGTGGTTCCAGATACTTGTTCGGCATATGCGTCCACTGAGAAGGGTTTGTGAATTCCCCATGAATGGAACCGATACCGGCGGCCAGCCAACCAAGCGTGGGTTGCGCGGGGACTTCCTCGCGGTGAGACGCGGGTTGACTGGGGATGACGTGCGGAAGGCGGCCGTGGTTCTCGCCGGGCACGCGCTGGAACTCCCCGAGCTCGCCACGGCCGGGACGGTCGCGGCCTACGTGTCCGTGGGCAGCGAGCCCGGCACGCGCGTACTGCTCGACGCGCTGCACGCGCGCGGGACGCGCGTACTGCTGCCGGTGCTCCTCGCGGACAACGACCTGGACTGGGCCGCCTACGACGGCGAGGACTCCCTGGTCGCCGTGGAACACCGGGGCAAGATGCCGCTGTTGGAGCCCGCCGGACAGCGGCTCGGCCCCGACGCCGTCCTGGAGGCGGACGCGGTGCTGCTGCCCGGCCTCGCGGTGGACGGGGGCGGCACCCGGCTCGGGCGCGGCGGCGGCTCGTACGACCGTGTCCTGACCCGCCTGGAGCGCGCGGCCACCGATCCGGCCCTCGTGGTGCTCCTGTACGACTCCGAGGTCGTCGCGCACCTTCCCGGCGAGACGCACGACCGGCCCGTGCACGCCGCGGTGACGCCCTCGGGGGTACGCCGCTTCCGGTGACCCCCGGACACCCGCTTCCGGTGACCTCCGGATACCCGAGAGGGCCCTCCACGCGCGCGTGGAGGGCCCTCTCGGCAGGTGCGGTGCTTCACCGCTCGGCGTGCCCGGTCAGGGGCGGAGCACCAGCTTGTCGCTCGTGCCCTTCTCGACGGCCTTCTTGGAGTGGGCCCACGGCAGCAGTTCGCCCTTGGCCCACTTGTCGGTCTGGTCGGTGTAGTGCGCGTTGTACGCGTGTCCCGAGGCGCCGGTGAGGTTGATCCACTTGGACTTGTCGAGGTCCTTGAGGTTCACCACCATGCGCATCGAGGGCACCCAGACGACGCCGTAGCCGCCCGCCGCGTTCCAGCCGGTGGCGTTGACCGCCGCCTCGCCGCCGCCGAGGTTCCACGGGCCGCGGTTGAGCACGTACTGCAGCCAGCCGGGGCCTTCGGTGCCGAGCGTCTGGTTCTTCAGCGTGAGGCGGTGCAGACGACCCCAGCTCCAGGTGTCGATGTCCTTGCCGAGCTTGGCCGTCAGGTCCCAGCGCGCGTCATGGAGAGCCCGCTCGAACAGCTGGTCGCGGTTCTTGGTCTTCTTGTCGGTGCGGGTCGACGGCGCCTTCCACCAGTCGTTGGTCTCGTCGTCGATGATCTTGCGGATCACCTCGTAGTAGCGGTCGCCGCCGTCCGGCTGGGCCGAGTCGGCGTCGCGCTCACCGCACTCGCGCACCCGCTTGCCCTCGTCGGCGGGGCGGGTGTTGCCGGCCGGTTCGACGTTCAGGCACTGGCCCTTGACGCGCAGCTCCTTGGGGAGCTTGTTGCCGATGGCCAGCTTGAGGATGTTGCGCCAGACCGAGTTGAAGTACGCGGCGGCCGCCGAATCGGCGTCCTGGGTGTAGTCCCAGCCCTCGAGGAGCTTCTGCGCCTCGCGGACGTACTTGTCCTTGATGTCGATCTTCAGCAGCTTGGGCACGAGCAGCTTGGCGATCTCGCTGCTGTTGTCCGTCTGCATGAGGCGCATGTCCTCGGTGGAGACCTTGCCGCCGTTCTTGATCTTCGACTGGATGAGGTCGTCGATCCGCTGGCTGCGCGCCCCGTAGCCCCAGTCCGAGGTGAGCTTGTACGGGTACTTCGCCTCGTCGCTGTCGTCGATGACGGCCTGGTTGGCCGTGACGATGTAGCCGCGCTTCGGGTTGTACTCGTAGGGCAGCGCGTCCTGCGGGATGTAGCCGTCCCAGCGGTAGTCCGGGTCCCAGCCCGGCGCGGGGAGCGAACCGTCGCCCTTGCCGCGGGTGGGGATCTTGCCGGGTGCCTGGTAGCCGATGTTGCCCTTGGTGTCAGCGTAGATCAGGTTCTGCGAAGGCACCTCGAAAGAAGCGGCCGCCTTGCGGAAGTCGGTGAAGTTCTTCGCCCGGTTCAGCTCGAAGACGGCGTCCATGGAGTTCCCCGGGGCCAGCGCGGTCCAGCGCAGCGCCACTCCGTAGCCGTCGCCCCGGTCGGGCGCGGCGGTGTCGACGCCTGCCTTCTTGCCGACCTTGACCAGCTCGTCGTCGCGGTCGGAGATGAGCGGGCCGTTGTTGGTCTCACGGACCGTGATCTTCTTTTCCTTGCCGCCCGCGACCTTGATGGTCTCCTCGCGCGAGGTGAAGGGCAGCACCTTGCCGTCGTACTGGTAGCCGTCCCCGGTGAACTTCTCCAGGTACAGGTCCGTGACGTCGGCGCCGAGGTTCGTCATGCCCCAGGCGATGTCGTTGTTGTGGCCGATGACCACGCCCGGCATGCCGGAGAAGGTGTAGCCGGAGACGTCGTACTGGCACTTGTCCGACACCGAACGGCAGTGCAGGCCCATCTGGTACCAGACGGAGGGCAGCTGCGGCGCCAGGTGCGGATCGTTGGCCAGCAGCGGCTTGCCGGTGATCGTGTGGTCGCCGGAGACGACCCAGGAGTTCGAGCCGATGCCGTTGCCGTTGGGGCCGAGGACCGCGGGGACCCCGTCCAGGGCGTCGGAGAGCCCCGAGAGCTGCGACTGCATCCCGTCCGGCGCCTGGCCGCCCCCGGCGAGCCCGGAGCCCGCAGCGCCGCTCGTGCCGGTCTGGGTGCCGGTGCCTGTGCCTGTGCCGGTGCCCGTTCCGGTGCCTGTGCCCGTTCCGGTACCAGTACCAGTGCCAGTTCCGGTGCCGGTACCAGTTCCGGTGCCGGTGGCGGTGCCCTCGGCGTCGTACTTCTCGGTGATGCCGTCGTAGGCGCCCTCGCGGACGACGGGCTTGTTCCGCTTGTACGGGTACGCCGGGTACAGGTCCTTGATCTGCGAGGGGCCGAGACGGCTCGTCATCAGGGAGCGGTCGATCTCGTCCTGCATGTTGCCGCGCAGGTCCCAGGCCATCGCCTTGAGCCACGCCACGGAGTCGACCGGGGTCCACTTCTGCGGCTTGTAGTCGTTGGTGAAGCCGAGCGCCGCGTACTCGACGGAGATGTCCTTGCCGTCCTTGCCGTCGAGATAGGCGTTGACTCCCTTGGCGTACGCCTGGAGGTACTTCTTCGTCTTCGGGGAGAGCTTGGAGTCGTACTCCTTCTTCGCCACCCGGTGCCAGCCGAGCGTGCGCAGGAACTCATCGGTCTTGACCTGACTCTTGCCGAACATCTCGGAGAGCCGCCCGGAGGTCATATGGCGACGTACGTCCATCTCCCAGAAGCGGTCCTGTGCCTGGACATAGCCCTGGGCCATGAAGAGGTCGGCGTCGGAATCGGCGTAGACCTGGGGGATCCCGTTCCCGTCGCGCTTCACCTCGACGTTGGCGGATAGTCCGTCGAGCTTGATCGATCCCTTGGTCTGCGGGAAGGAGGCGCGCACGGTGCTGACGCTCCAGTACGCGCCGAAGCCGATGCCTCCGACGATGGCCAGGACCAGGACGATCACGACGAGTCGGGCTCGGCGCCCCTTCTTCTTGCCGGACTTATGGCCGGAAGAGGCGTTGGTGTTGGAGGGCATCGCTGTCCTTGCTGTCCTTACGCGAGCGGCAGGGCGGGCTGTGCTGTCGACTGGGCGGCTCTGGGAGCGCTGGAGCAACCATAGGCGCAGGGGGTCGCGCCCCCGGACGCGGAGTCAGGAACCAGACGCCTGAAGATCGTAAATGCGTTCGAAGGCATCAAGGAAGCGTTAACAATTAGGTAAGGTAACGAAGTACTTGGCTCGCACGAACCACTTGTGCGCGCACGGAGGAAGGAACGGCCCCTGACTGTCCACCACCTCAACCAGCTCCTGCTCGTCTGCTCGCTCGTTCTGCTCGTCGCGGTGGCGGCGGTCCGCATCTCGTCGCGCAGCGGGCTACCGAGCCTGCTGCTGTACCTCGGCATCGGCGTGGCCATGGGCCAGGACGGCATCGGCGACGTCCACTTCGACAACGCCGAGCTGACGCAGGTCATCGGCTACGCCGCCCTGGTCGTGATCCTCGCCGAGGGCGGCCTCGGAACGAAGTGGAAAGAGGTCAAGCCCGCCCTGCCGGCCGCCGCCGTGCTCTCCACCGTCGGCGTCGCGGTGAGCGTCGGCGTCACAGCGGCCGGCGCGCACTACCTGGTGGGCCTGGAGTGGCGGCAGGCGCTGATCATCGGCGCGGTGGTCTCCTCCACGGACGCCGCCGCCGTCTTCTCGGTGCTGCGGAAGGTGCCGCTCCCCTCCCGGATCACCGGTGTCCTCGAAGCGGAGTCCGGGTTCAACGACGCGCCCGTCGTGATCCTTGTGGTGGCGTTCTCCACCGCGGGGCCGGTGGACCAGTGGTACGTACTGCTCGGCGAGATCGCCCTGGAGCTGGCGATCGGCGCCGCCCTCGGCATCGCGGTCGGCTGGCTGGGCGCCCTCGGCCTGCGCCACGTGGCGCTGCCCGCCTCCGGCCTCTACCCCATCGCCGTCATGGCCATCGCGGTCACCGCCTACGCCGCGGGCGCCATGGCGCACGGCAGCGGCTTCCTCGCCGTCTACCTCGCCTCAGTGGTCCTCGGGAACGCCAAGCTGCCCCACTGGCCCGCCACCCGCGGCTTCGCCGAAGGGCTCGGCTGGCTCGCCCAGATCGGCATGTTCGTCCTGCTCGGCCTCCTGGTCACCCCGCACGACCTCATCGACGACACCTGGCACGCGGTCCTCATCGGCCTGGTCCTCACCGTGGTGGCACGGCCCCTGGGAGTCGTGCTCGGCATGCTGCCGTTCCGGCTGCCCTGGCAGGAGAAGGCACTGCTGTCCTGGGCGGGGCTGCGCGGCGCGGTGCCCATCATCCTGGCGACGATCCCGATGGTGAGCGGCGTCCAGGACAGCCAGCGGATCTTCAACATCGTCTTCGTACTGGTCGTCGTCTACACCCTCATCCAGGGCCCCACGCTGCCCTGGCTGGCCAGGACGCTGCGGATCGGCGGCGGCTCGGAGGCGGCCGACCTCGGCATCGAATCGGCGCCCCTGGAGCGGCTGCGCGGCCATCTGCTCTCCGTGGAGATCCCCAAGGACTCCCGCATACACGGCGTCGAAGTCGGCGAGCTGCGGCTGCCCGCCGGGTCCGCCGTCACCCTGGTGGTGCGCGCCGGCGAATCGTTCGTGCCGCTGCCGACGACCGTGCTCCAGCGGGACGACGAACTCCTCGTGGTGGCGACGGACCCGGTGCGGGACGCGGCCGAGAAGCGGCTGCGCGCGATCAGCCGCGGCGGCAAGCTGGCCAGTTGGCTGGGAACCGACGGAGAAACGCACCAATCGTAGGTGGCGAGGGTCTCATCCACTGTGTTCACAGGGGCTGATGAGGCCCTTGCCTGTACGATAAAGGCACCTGATCGAACCAACTCTGCCTGAAGCAGAGCTGGCGCGACCGTATGGCGGCCGTGCAGCCCCACAGTTGGGCCCGGCATCTACCGCAGTTCCGCGCAAGAGGACAGCTCTCGGCGCCCCCGCACGGGCGCGCTACCAGGCGGCAGAAAGGCACGGCCGTGGCATCCACGGTCACCGACACCCGCCCGGGTTACGGACAGCTCCTGCGCACCCCGCGCGCCTGGACGTTCCTGCTGCCCGGCTTCGCGGCGCGCCAGCCGTTCGCGATGCTGACCATCTCCATCGTGCTGCTGGTCCAGCACACCACCGGCTCGTACGGTGCCGCGGGCGCCGTCTCGGCCGTCACCGGCGTCTCCATGGCGCTGTTCGCCCCCTTCAGCGGCAAACTCGCCGACCGGTTCGGCCAGCGCGCCGTCCTGGTGCCCGGCGTCCTCGTGCACTCCGCGTCCGTCATCACGCTGACGGTGCTCGCGCTCTCCGGCGCCCCCCTGTGGGCGCTCTTCGTGGCCGGCGTGCCCGCGGGCGCCTCGACGCCGCAGATCGGCCCCATGGTGCGTGCCCGCTGGGGCGTCAAGCTCCAGGACTCCCCCCTCGCGACCACCGCGGCGGCCTTCGAGTCCGTCACCGACGAGCTGACCTTCGTCCTCGGCCCGCTCCTCGCGACCGCGCTGTGCACCGGCATCACACCCTCCGCGGGCCTGTTCACCGAGGCCGGGCTCACCCTGGTCGGCGGACTCCTCTTCGCCGCCCAGAAGAGCACCCAGCCGAAGCCGTCCGCGCACGACGACGCCCACGCGCGCGTGGAGCACGTCTCCGCGCTGCGCATCCCCGGCGTGCGGGTCCTCATGGCCACCTTCCTCGGCATCGGCGCCGTCTTCGGCGGCATGCAGGTATCGCTCGCCGCCTTCTCCGAGTCCATCGGCGAGCCCGGCCTCAACGGCGTCCTGTACGGCACGTTCGCGGCGGGCAACATGCTCTCCGGCGTCGTCTGCGGCGCCATCGCCTGGAAGATCTCCCCGCAGCGCCGGCTCCTCGTCGGGTACACCGCGCTGACCCTGATGGCCTCCGGGCTCTGGGCCGCGCAGTCCACGCTGCTCCTCGCCGGGCTCGGCCTCCTGGTCGGCGTCTGCATCGCGCCCGCCCTGATCACCGGCTACACCCTGGTCGACAAGCTGGTCGCGCCGACCGGCCGCACGGAGGCCTTCACCTGGCTGACCGGCGCGGTCGCCCTCGGCCAGGCGGCGGCCGTCACGGTCGCGGGCCAGCTCGAGGACCGCCTCTGGGACGGGGCCGGATTCCTGGTCCCGCTCGGCGGCACGGCACTGGCCCTCGCGGTCCTCGTGACTCTCCGCTCGCGGCTCGTCCCCCCGGCCACGGGACGCACGGTCTCGCGTGGCGTGGGTCACCGCGTGCCGGTCGCGGTGGACTGATCTCGCGGAATACGTCACTATGGACCGTCGTTAGCACTCATCGAGTGAGAGTGCCAGGAGGAAGCAAGTGCCGACGTACCAGTACCAGTGCACCGAGTGCGGCGAGGGCCTCGAGGCGGTGCAGAAGTTCACCGATGACGCCCTGACCGTATGCCCGAACTGCGACGGACGCCTCAAGAAGGTGTTCTCGGCGGTCGGCATCGTCTTCAAGGGCTCCGGCTTCTACCGCAACGACAGCCGAGGCTCCTCGTCGAGCAGCACGCCGTCGACGGCCACGAAGACGGCCTCCGACGCGAAGCCGTCGACCTCGTCGTCCTCCTCCGGCTCGTCGTCCTCCTCGGACTCGAAGTCGTCCGCCGGCTCCTCGACGTCCGGCTCCTCGTCGGCGTCCAGCTCGGCCGCGTAGGAGCTCCTCGGAGGCTCGGGCTTCCGGGGTCCGGCTTCCGGCTTCGCCAGGTTTTCTTCGTGACCCCGCCGTTCACCGACGGCGGGGTCATCGTCGTGTCCGGACACGACGGGCGGGCGGGGGTGGCTGGTCGGGTCCGGAGGAATTGCACCTTCCGGTGACGGGGTTGTCCACAACCGGGGAGTAGTGCACGGGCCCCAGCGGGGATCGGCTCGGGCGTGGATCGTGGGAGCGCAAGTCCAGCTCGTCGTCCTCGCACCCCAGGCGGTGGTTGTCGTGACCCGCGTTTCCCCTCAGGCCCATGTCCCCTCCCCGAGCCGGCTCACGGAGGGCATCCCGGTCCCCCTCTTCCCGCCCGTTCGGGTGCGCGGCGGCCATCCGCGGCTGCGCCGGCTGCTGCGGCACCGCCGGTCGGCCATGGCCGCGGGGCTCGCGATGACCGCCGCCGCCCTGGCGGCCACGGGCCCGCCGGAAGCCGACCGGCCGCCGGACAGTACGGCGGCGGTCGCCTCCTCGCCCGAGCCGCCCCGAGGCGCTCCGGAGAGGGTGACGGCACCCGTGCGGATCGCGGACGCCGAGGCCGTGCGGCTACTGCGCCCCGGCGACCGCGTCGATGTCATCGCCGCCGCCGCATCACCCGCGGGAGGCGCGAAGCCGCGGGTGGTGGCCGCGGGAGCGCGCGTGACGGAGGTGCCGGAGCGAGGCGACGTCGCGGCGGAAACCGGCGCCTTGGTGGTTCTGTCCGTGCCCCGCGACACCGCCGCACGGCTGGCCGGCGCCGGGGCGAGCGCACGTCTGGCGGTGACCCTGCGATGAGGACCACCGGGCACGGTCTCACTGCCGCCCGCGGCCGCAGTGCCGCCCCTGGTCGCACTGGCACCCGGTCACGTCGCTCGTCCGTGAGAGCGCATTGGACAGGGCGACGGCGCGCTGGCGTAGGTTGCGGATTTGGCTGTTCCGCAACCTGCACACGCAACGAAAGGCCCCGTGGTGAGCGAGAAGAAGGAACCGGGCATCTGGGAGGGCTTCAAGGCCTTCCTGATGCGCGGCAATGTGGTCGACCTGGCGGTCGCGGTGGTCATCGGCGCCGCGTTCACCAACATCGTGAACTCGGTGGTCAAGGGTGTCATCAACCCGCTGGTCGGCGCCTTCGGGACGAAGGACCTCGACCACTACCGCTCGTGCCTGAAGTCACCCTGCGAGACGAACGCGGCGGGCGAGGTCACCCACGGCATCCCGATCATGTGGGGTTCCGTGCTCAGCGCGGTCCTCAGCTTCGTGATCACCGCCGCTGTCGTGTACTTCCTGATGGTGCTCCCCATGGCCAAGTACCTCGCGCGGGTGGCCGCGAGGAGGGCCGAGAAGGAGGGCACGAAGGAGGTCATGGAGGTCAGCGAGCTGGAGGTCCTCAAGGAGATCCGCGACGCCCTGGTGGCCCAGCGCGCCTCGGGCCCCGATGGCCCCTCCGACGAGCGGCCCGACGGGCGGCCCGGTCTGCCGTAGCGCGGGCTCAGATGTGGTGGGGCGGCTTCTCGTCGAGGAACCGCGCCAGATCGGCGGCACTGTCGCCGCCGGCCGACGGCCGCTCGCCCCACCCACGGTCCGTGTCGTCCGAGGACTGCTGCGACAGCGGATCGTCGAAGACCAGAGCGTTCCGGGGCTTCACGGATTTCGCGGTTTTCGCCGATTCCGCGGGGTTCCCGGGCTTCCCGGAGTCCTTGGACTTCTCCGGGGTCTCCGGGGTCTCCGGGTGCTTCGGGTCCTCCGGCTTCTCCGGGTGCTTCGGGTGCTTCGGGTCCTCCGGGTCGCGCGGCTCGGGGGCGGGGGCGGTACTCATGCCTCCAGGGTACGTCGGCCGAGTCCGGCACCGACGCGCTCGCCAGGGCTCCGCGGCCCATGCCGACTCCGCGGCTCACCTGGCCCTGACTGACATAGCCGGCTTGCGGGTAGGGCACGCCACGCCCATCAGCGACGGTCAACTGACCGGAACCACCGCCGTGTTGGCGCCGGAGGGCGGTGCGGTCGCCGCCGTGGACGTGCGCGGGGGCGACCCCGGGACCGCGAGACGGACGCCCTCGTCCCGCGCAACCTGGAGCGGCGCGTCGAGGCGGTCGTCCTCACCGGCGGCAGCGCGTACGGACTGGACGCCGCGGCCGGCGTGACGGCGTGGCTTGAAGAGCGCGGCCGGGGAGTGCGGGTCGGGCCCGGCGCCTGGCCGAGGCCACGGCGGGGAGCGGGACGCGGCCGCCGTTGAACACTCCACCGATGAATACCCCGCCGCTGAATACCCCGCCACTGAACACCCCGCTGCTGAACACCACACCGCTGAGCACCACGCTCGCCGTGGTCGCCACCGACGCCGCGCTCACCAAGGCGCAGGCGCAGAAGCCGGCGGGCACGTCGCACGACGGCATGGCGCGCGCCGTGCGGCCCGTTCACCTTCTCCATGACGGCGGCACGGTGTTCGCCCTCGCCACGGGTGAACACGCCTTGGCCGAGGGCGGTCCGCTCGCCCTGAACGACACCCTCGCCGCCGGTGCGGACCTGGTCACGGCCGCGATCGTGCGGGCGATGCCGGCCGGGGAGTCGGTGGGGACGCCGGGCGGAATGTTTCCCGCCTACCGCGACTTGTACGTGAAGTAGCAACTCCCGTACGTGCGAAGGCTGCACTGAAAGGGCGCATAGCGGCACAGAATCCCGCAAGTGCCCTCGGTGCCCGACGCATTGGGTGTCCTCGCGCCTCCGTAATGTGCCCGCACTCACACCAAGTGGCCGGAACCGCGCGGGCCGCCGTGCGCTCTTCACACGTACTGGATCAGAACACCTACTTGGAGCAGCCCGTGACAAGGTCGGTCATAGTCAACCCCCGGCGCCGTGCCCTGCTGGCCGCCACCGCGCTCGCCGCCGCGGGGGCGATGACCCTCACGGCCTGCGGCGGAGACGCGGACGCCAAGGGTGACAAGAACGGCGGGAGTTCAGCCGCCAAGGGCGCCGACATCACCATCTCCTCCAAGGACGGCGCCACCGACGCCTCGATCAACGCCACCGGCGTCAAGGTCGAGAACGGCAAGCTGACGAGCGTGAAGATGACCGCGGTGACGTCCGGTGCGGCCGTCGAGGGCGCCATCTCCAACGGTGGCAGCGCCTGGAAGCCCAAGGCTCAGCTGGAGCGCGGCACCAAGTACAAGGTCACCGCGAACGCCAAGGACGCCAAGGGCAACGCGGCGACCGAGAACGCGACGTTCACCACGGTGTCCACGGCCAACAGCTTCATCGGCAGTTACACGCCCGACGGTGGCACCACGGTCGGTGTGGGCATGCCGGTCTCCTTCAACTTCGACAAGGCGATCACGGAGAAGAAGGACGTCCAGTCGCACATCACGGTCACGTCGAGCAGCGGCCAGAAGATCGTCGGCCACTGGTTCGGCAACCAGCGCCTGGACTTCCGGCCCGAGGAGTACTGGAAGGCCGGTTCCAAGGTCACGATGAAGATCGACCTGGACGGCGTGAAGGGCGGGAACGGCATCACCGGCGTGCAGCACAAGACGGTCACCTTCACCGTCGGCCGCGCGCAGGTCTCCACGGTCGACGTGAACGCCAAGAAGATGACGGTCGAGCGGGACGGCAAGGTCATCAAGACCATCCCGATCTCCGCGGGCAGCGCGGCGAACCCCACGTACAACGGCAAGATGGTGATCTCCGAGAAGTTCACCCAGACCCGTATGAACGGGGAGACGGTCGGCTTCGGCGGGGAGTACGACATCAAGGACGTGCCGCACGCCATGCGTCTGTCGTCCTCCGGCACCTTCATCCACGGCAACTACTGGGGCTCGCCCTCGATCTTCGGCAGTTCCAACACGAGCCACGGCTGCGTCGGCCTTCAGGACGCGCGCGGCGCGGGTGACCCCAACACCCAGGGCGCCTGGTTCTACAGCAACTCCCTGATCGGTGACGTCGTGACGGTCAAGGGCTCGCCCGACAAGACCATCGCCCCGGACAACGGCCTCAACGGCTGGAACATGGACTGGAGCGAGTGGACGGCGGGCAGCGCGAGCTGACGCACGCCACCTCTCGACGACGCGAGCCACGTGGGAACTTCCCGCGTGGCTCGCGCGTTTTCCCGTTCCCGGGCATGATGTCCGACCCAGGGGCTACGGTATGCACCCACTAGGTGACATGCAGCAACGCCGGGAGACACCTTGAGCGTTCCGTACGAAACGGCGTACGAGCCACCCGAGTTGCCCGAGCCACATTCTCCGGAGGACCAGTCTCCGGAAGAACACCTCGAGCGGCTTCTCGGCCGTGCCCTGAATTCCTTCGACTTACCGGACGAGGTGCTCCGTCGCCTCGACTCCGCCCTCGCCCACAACAGCACCCTGCACTCCGCGCACCACAGCTCGGGGCTGCACCGCGAGACGTACAGACACACCTGGCTGCTCGCCGACGCGTCCGTGCTCACCCTCTGGGAGCTCGTCCACAACACCGCGCCGGGCAGCGAGCCGACGTATGAGATCTATGCCGACGAGGAGGACGCGGGCGTCGCCACCTCGCGGCTTCCGCTGCCGCCCGACCCGCCCGCCTGCGGCAGGCCCGTCGTGCTACAGCTCCCCGTCGACCCCGGCCCCCGCCACGCGTATGCTCCCGACGACTCCCCGGACCACGCGCGCCGGTTGCTGCGCCGTGCGGAGAACTCCGAGGGCGACCGCCCCGGCGAGGATGTCGCGCGCCTGCTGAGTTCGGCGGTCGCGCACCAGATAACGCAGGCCTTCGGCCGTCCCCGGCTGTCCGGCGAGGCGCGCCTGAGCCTCTCGCTCTACGAGCACGCCTTCCTGCTCTTCGACGGTGCCGAGGTCAGCCTGTGGGAGGTCGAGCACACCCTGACCCCTGACGGCCGCCACCGTTGCGAGGTGTATGCCACCGAGGAGGCGGCCCGCGCCGCGATGGAGCGCAGGGCCAAGGACGCGGCCAGAGGCTGACCGCGCCACTCGGGGGCTCGGGGGCGCCCGGCCGCTCGGAGATGCCTGGGCACCAGGGGGCGCCGGCCGTCACGTATCGCCGCACACCCCTACATACGCCCGTCTACATACGCCCGTCGCCGAACTGCCGGATCAGGCCGGCGAAGGCGGCGCGCTCGTGGGCGGTGAGCTGGACCGCCTCCGCGTGCGGCGGGCCCTGCTGGGCAGGCAGCGCGCGGAGCCGGTCGGCCTGGCGCCACGCCTCCGCGCCGGGGCGCTCTCTGCGCATCACCCGCACCAGACCGACGGTCCAGACGGCGGTCGCCACGGCGAACAGGGCGACGCCGATGCGCTGTACGTTCGAGACATCCTGGAACATGCGGCCCAGTAGACATCACGGACCAGGGCTTACGACAGGGGGGTTATGGGACATAGATCCTGAAGTGATGCATGTCGCACACTCCCCCACATCATCGGAAACTCCCCTGTCGCCGGGAACCCGGGGCCTCGGGGGCGATGCCATGCTGCTCTTCCTCGGGGCGGCCCTTCTCGGGCAGCAGGAAGGTGATCGCGAAGAAGACCACCAGCAGGCACGCCTGGACGATCAGCGCGCGGTGGAAGCCGCCGCTGAAGTCACCGGTCTTGGCCTCGGCGAAGAACACCGAGCCGAAGACCGCGACGCCGATGGAACCGCCGACCGCCTGGACCGCCGACAGGACACCGGAAGCGGAGCCGATCTCGTCGTCGTCGACCGCGGCCAGGATGAAGCTGAACAGGGCGGCGATCACCATGCCGGCGCCGACGCCCGCCACCGTCGTGCCCAGGACGATGTCCCAGATCGAGAACGAGGCAGCGTCCAGGCCGTCGAGCTCGAACCACAGCACGGCCGCGCCGGCCAGCTGGACCAGCGGTCCGATCTGGAGCACCTTGCGGCCGATCTTGTCGGCGAGGAACGCGCCGCTGATGGCGCCGCCGATCGCGGTTCCCACGGCGAGGGGCAGATTGCCCAGGCCCGCCTCACCGGCGGTGAAGTGCCGGCCGATCTGGAGGAACAGGGTCAGGACGAGCTGGGTGCCGATCAGTCCGCCGAAGAACAGGGCGATGCCGCCGAGGCCGACGGTGAAGGCCGGCTTGCGCAGCAGGCCCGGGGTCACCAGCGGCTCGCGGCCCGCGGCGGCCGTGCGGCGCTGCTGGAGGGCGAAGAGGGCGAAACCGATCGCCGAGGCGGCCATGGACAGCCACGTCCACAGCGGCCAGCCGTTCTCCTGGCCCTGGTTGAGCGGCAGCACCAACAGGGCGCAGGACGCCACGATCAGGGCGGCGCCGGTCATGTCGACCCGTAGCGTGCGGTCGCCCGCCTTCTTGGGCACGAACTTCGCGGCGACGATCAGTGCCGCGATGCCGATGGGCAGGTTGATCAGGAACACCGACCGCCAGCCCAGGCCGAAGAAGTCGCCCTCGATGAGGAAGCCGCCCAGGACCGGGCCGATGATGCCGCCCAGGCCGAGGACAGGTCCGAAGATCGCGAAGACCTTGGTGAGCTCGGGGCCGGAGAAGTTCTCCCGCAGCAGGCCCAGGCCCTGGGGCAGCAGCATCGCGCCTGCGGTGCCCTGTAGCAGGCGGAAGGCGATCAGCGACTCGATGTTCGGCGCGATCGCGCACAGCAGCGAGGCCGCGGTGAAGGCGGCGAGCCCGAGCAGGAACATCCGCCGCCGGCCGTAGCGGTCGCCGAGGCGACCACCGAGTACGAGCCCGGCGCCCAGGGTGAGGGCGTAGCCGCCGATCACCCACTGCAGTCCGACGGAACCGGCGCCGAGGGATCTCTCCAGGTCCGGTCCGGCGACGTTGACGATCGAGGAGTCCAGGAGGTCCATGATCTCCGCGACGATCATCACCGCCAGGATCAGCCACCGCCACCGGTAGGGCTCGGTCGCCTCCTCAAGGGTGGGGGACGGGTCGCGCATGACAGATACCTCCATGGTGAAGTAATTCCATCATGAAGGTAAAGTGGTGGCGGTAGGTTGTCAAAGCGGAGTGGCTGTGGGGACCGCGTGACAGGAGAGAAGGGCGAAGGCGTGGAGGAAGCAGTGCGCGACGGTGTCGCGGAGCAGCGTGAGCGGCTGATGGAGTCGCTGAGGATCTACGGCGGCCACTACGCCGAGCTCAGCCGGCGCTTCGCCGCCTGGCTGGGCCTGCACTCCACGGACGCGACCGCGGTCCTGGAGATCGCCGCCGCCGAGGAGCGCGGCGCCCCCCTGTCACCGGCGCGGCTGAGCGAGCGGATCTCCCTGTCCACGGGCGCCACCACCGCGCTGCTGAACCGCCTCGAAGCGGCCGGCCACATCACGCGGGCCCGCGAGCACTCCGACAGGCGCATCGTCACACTGCGCAGCGGCGGGCACATCCAGGAGCGGGCGGACGAGTTCTTCGGCCCGCTCGCTCACCGCCTCGACGCCGCGATGTCGCCCTACCCGCCCCGGTTCCTGGAACAGGTCGAAGCGTTCATGGCCGACCTGAACACCACCATGGACAGCCACCTCACGGAACAGGACGCGGTGACACCGCGTTCCCTTCGCGGCCCTGCCGAAGGAACGCCCTGACCGGCTTACTGCCCGCTGCCCGCTGCCCGCCAGTTTCTCTGGTCGGACCATCTCCGGTGGTCGGACCATCTCCGGCTTCACCCCGCCGTCGAGGTTCAGCAGCGTGGTCCGGTCAGGCCGCTGCCGGGTCCGGTCAGGCCGCTGCCGGGACGCGCTTGGTGTCGGACGGCTCGGCGGCGGTCGTGTCGTCGGCCGCCGGGGGCGTCGTCTTCCGTGCGCCCTTGAGCAGCACGACCACGGCCGTGGAGACGCAGACACCGGCGGCGATCGCCACGAGGTACAGCAGCGGCCGGCCGATCAGCGGGACCACGAAGACACCGCCGTGCGGAGCCCGCAAGGTGCAGCCGAAGGCCATGGACAGGGCGCCGGTGACCGCGCCGCCCGCCATCGACGCGGGGATCACCCGCAGCGGGTCGGCGGCCGCGAAGGGGATCGCGCCCTCGGTGATGAAGGAGGCGCCGAGGAACCAGGCCGCCTTGCCGTTCTCCCGCTCGGTCTTGGTGAAGAGCTTGCCGCGCACGGTCGTGGCGAGCGCCATGGCGAGCGGCGGGACCATGCCGGCGGCCATCGCGGCGGCCATGACCTTCAGGCTGCCGTCGGTGGGGTGGGCGAGGCCGCCGACCGCGAAGGCGTAGGCGACCTTGTTCAGCGGGCCGCCGAGGTCGAAGCACATCATCAGGCCGAGGATGACGCCGAGGATGACCGCGTTGGCCCCGGAGAGGCCCTCCAGCCAGTCGGTCAGCGCGCTCTGCAGGGACGCGATGGGCTTGCCCACGACGAGGAACATCAGGAAGCCGACCACCGCCGATGAGATCAGCGGGATCACCACGACCGGCATGATGCCGCGCAGCACGGTGGGGATGCGTACCCGTTGGATGCCCATGACCACGGCGCCCGCGATCAGGCCGGCGGCGAGGCCGCCGAGGAAGCCCGCGTCGATCGTGACGGCGACCGAACCGCCGACGAAGCCGGGCACGAGGCCGGGCCTGTCGGCCATGCCGTACGCGATGTAGCCGGCGAGGACCGGTACCAGGAAGGCGAAGGCGAGGCCGCCGATCTGGAACAGCAGCGCGGCCCAGCTCGTGTGGTCGCCCCAGGCGAAGTGTTCGGCGACGGACGGCGCCTTGTCGATCTTCCAGCCGCCGATGGCGAAGCCGAGGGCGATGAGGAGGCCGCCGGCGGCGACGAAGGGCACCATGTAACTGACGCCGGACATCAGCCACTTGCGGAGCTTGGTGCCGTAACCGTCGTCACCGTCACCGGCGTTGTCGACGGGGGTCGGTGACGCCTCGGCGGTGTTCTCGCCGCGGGCCGCCTTCTCCCGGACCTCCGCGATGAGTTCCGCGGGGCGGTTGATGCCGGCCTTCACGGCCACGTCGACCGTGGGCTTTCCGGCGAAGCGGGACTTGTCCCTCACCGGGACGTCGTGGGCGAAGATGACGCCGTCGGCGGCGGCGATGACCGCCGGGTCCAGGCGGGTGAAGCCCGCCGAGCCCTGGGTCTCCACCGTCAGTTCCACGCCTGCCTCGCGGCCCGCGGCCTCCAGGGACTCCGCTGCCATGTAGGTGTGGGCGATGCCCGTGGGGCAGGAGGTGACGGCGACGATCCGGAACGGCTCCTCCGGAGGCGCGTCGGTCTCCAGGGGCGCGTCGGCCTTCGGAGGCGCGTCGGCCTCCGGCCCCGGCTCAGCGGGTTCGTCTGCCGCGCCTTCCCCGGCGGGTTCCTCTGCCGCGCTCTCCGCGGAGCCGCGAGCCCGTTCGTCGCCGCGGATCAGGGAGGCGGCGGCCTCCGCGTCCTCCGCACCCCGCAGCGCCGCCGTGAACTCCGCGTCCATCAACTGTCTGGCCAGCGAAGAGAGGATCGTCAGGTGGGCGTCGTCCGCTCCGGCCGGGGCGGCGATCAGGAAGATCAGGTCCGCGGGGCCGTCCGGCGCGCCGAAGTCGATGCCGCGCGCCGAGCGGCCGAAGGCCAGCGTGGGCTCGGTGACGTGGGCGCTGCGGCAGTGCGGGATGCCGATGCCGCCGTCCAGGCCGGTCGGCATCTGCGCCTCACGGGCCGCCACGTCGGCGAGGAACCCGTCCAGGTCGGTCACGCGCCCGAGGGCCACCATGCGCTCGGCGAGGGAACGCGCGGCGGCTTCCTTGGTTTCGGCGGACAGGTCGAGTTCGAGATCGACCAGATCCGCGGTGATCATGTCGGTCATCGCGGGCTCCTTCGCGCGCGTATCGCCCGGCGGGGGGCGAGGGCCACAGAGGGGAGGGAGAGAGGGACGGGGACGGGGACGGGGGCCGGAGGGGTGAGGGCCGGAGGGGTGGGGGCGAGGGGGTTCACGGGGTGTGTTCCCTCGGTACGCGGTCCAGGAGTACGCGGTCCAGAAGTACGCGTTCCAGGAGTACGCGATCCAGCGGGACGTCGGCCGTCACGGTGACCGCGTCCGGTGCCAGGTCGGCGGGCGAGGGCATGACGCTGCCCGGCAGTTGGACCGCCGCCGCGCCGTGCGCCACGGCCGAGGCGAGCGCACGCTCCCCCGTGCCGCCGGCGATGAGGAAACCGGCCAGGGAGGAGTCCCCGGCGCCGACGTTGCTGCGTACGGCGTCGACGCGGGCGCTCGCGAAGTACGTGCCCGAGTCCTCGACCAGGAGCTGGCCGTCCGCGCCGAGGCTGGCGAGCACGGCACGCGCCCCCATTTCCCGCAGCTCCTCCGCCGCCTTGACCGCGTCGCCGACGGTGCTGAGGGGGCGGCCGACGGCTTCGGAGAGCTCCTCGGCGTTGGGCTTGACCACGTCGGGGCGTTCGGCGAGGGCGGCGAGCAGGGCGGGGCCCGAGGTGTCCAGGGCGATACGGGCGCCCGCGGCGTGGGCGCGGGCCACCAGGTCGGCGTACCAGGAGGGGGCGAGGCCACGCGGCAGGCTGCCGCAGCAGGCGATCCAGTCGGCCCCCGCCGAACGTTCGCCGACGGCGGCGAGCAACGCCTCCCGCTCCTCGCGCGACAGTTCGGGGCCCGGGGCGTTGATCTTCGTGAGCGTGCCGTCGGGCTCCGCGACCGCGATGTTGGAACGGGTCTGTCCGGCCACCGGGACCGGGGCCACCTCGATGCCCTGCTCGTCGAGGAGCTGCGCGACCAGTGCGCCCGGGGCGCCGCCGAGCGGCAGCACGGCGACGGTCCGCACGCCCGCCGCCGCGACGGCACGCGAGACGTTGACGCCCTTGCCGCCCGGGTCCATCCGGTCACCGGTGGCCCGCACGACCTCGCCGCGGTCGAGCGCGGGGACCTCGTAGGTGCGGTCGAGGGAGGGGTTGGGGGTGACGGTGAGGATCATGCGCGTACCGAGGCCTTCTTGTTGGTGCGTGCGGCGGAGGCGGCGGAGGCGGCGGCTGCTGCTGCTGCTGCTGCTGCCGGGATGTTGCCGACGGCTGTACGCGTGCTCGTAGACGTGCTCGTGCACGTACTCATACGCGTACGACCTCCGTGCCGTCGCGCTCGATGGCGGCGGCGTCGGCGGGGTCGAGGCCGGTGTCGGTGATCAGGAGGTCCACGTCGGTGAGGTCGCCGAAGCGGGCGAAGTGCTGCTGGCCGTGCTTGGCGGAGTCCGCGAGCAGGACGACCCGGCGGGCGGCGGCCACGGTCGCGCGCTTCACGGCGGCCTCGGCGAGGTCGGGCGTGGTGAGCCCGGCGTCGGCGGAGAAGCCGTTGGCCGCGAGGAAGAGGACGTCGGCGCGGATCTCTCCGTAGGCGCGCAAGGCCCAGGCGTCCACGGCGGCGCGCGTGCGCTGCCGGACGCGGCCGCCGATGAGGTGGAGCTGGATGCCGGGGTGGTCGGCGAGGCGGGCGGCGGTCGGCAGGCCGTGCGTGACGACAGTGAGCGTCGACTCCAGGGGGAGCGCCGCCGCGAGCCGCGCGACGGTCGACCCGGCGTCGAGGATGACGCTGCCCTCGGCGGGCAGCTCCGCGAGGGCGGCGCGGGCGATGCGGTCCTTCTCGTCGGCGGCGGTACCCTCGCGCTCGGCGAGGTCCGGCTCGAAGTCGAGGCGGCCCGCGGGGATGGCACCGCCGTGCACGCGGCGCACGAGGCCCGCGCGGTCCAGGGCCTTCAGGTCGCGGCGGATGGTCTCCGCGGTGACCTGGAACTCCTCGGCGAGCGACAGCACGTCGACCCGCCCGCCGTCCCGCGCGAGCCGCAGGATCTCCTGCTGCCGCTCCGGTGCGTACATGTCCGTTTGCCTCCGCCAGATGCCCGAGCGTGTTGTTTCACCGGCAGGCTACGGCGGCATTGCGCCAAAGTAAACACCTTCGGGCGAGGAACGGGCATGAACGGACATCAGGCGAAGCCCTGGCCAACGGGCCGGGACGTGGCGAAGCCTCGGCCCTACGGCCAGGGGAACGACTCCAACGCCGCCAGGCAGTGTGCCGCCAGGCCCGCCGGGCCCTCCCCCTCGGCCGCGGGCGCTTCCCCCGCCGCCCACGCCTCGACGGCGACCCGTACCGCCGCGCTCGCGACCGCTGCCGCGAGGCTGAGGTCCAGGGTCGGCCCGCTCTCGCCCGTCCGCTCCAGGAGTACCGCGAGCAGCGTCTGCTCCGAGGCGCGGCACGCGTCCGCCCACACCGCGCGCAACGCGGGGCTCTCCGCCGACATGCGCAGCAGCGAGCGCACCCACTCCAGGGACTCCACGGCCCCCGCGTCCCCGGCGGCCAGTGCCTGCGCCACCGCGTGCCGCAGCGCGTCCGGCACCGAAAGCCCGTCCGGGGCCAGGCGCACCGCCTCCGCCCACTGCTGCGCACCCGCTGCGAAGAGCGGGGCGACCGCCTCCTCCTTGGTCGCGAAGTAGCGGTAGAAGGTGCGGGGGGCCACGCCCGCGGCCCGGGCGATGTCCTCGGCGCGCGTGGCGCGCAGCCCGTCCGCGGCGAAAAGCGACGCCGCCGTGCGGGCGATGTCGAGACGGGTCTCGGTCTTACGACGCTCCGTCAGCGACGGCTGCGAGGGCGGCGACGACTGCGACGGCCGCGAGGGCGGCGACGACTGCGACGACTGTGAGGGCGGTGACGACTGTGAGGGCTGCAAGGGCGGTGACGGCTGCGAACCACTGGGCATGACAGGCAGGTTATGCCAGCCCAGCCGCAAGGCCCTCCACGGCTCAAACTGCCCGTATGGCAGACTCTGCCACCGCGCGAACGGAAAGCAGGACCGAAAAGCAAAGGTGGCACCAGCGGTGCGTCGTCGGCAGTTCCTTCTCCACTCCGCCGGTCTCGCCGGCGCCACCGGCCTCGGCGCCGCGGGCCTCAGCGCCTGCTCGGCGGAGACCGACACACCGCTGAGACTCCTCGTCGCCAGCTACGACAAGAGCGTCGGCTCCTCGATCGGCGACCAGTGGGACAGCCTCATCGCCGCCTTCGAGAAGGCCCACCCGGACATCCGCGTCGCCCTGGAGCGCGTGCCGTTCGCGAAGCTCGACCAGACCCTCGCCCAGCGCGTGAAGAAGGGCGACGCCCCCGACATCGCCCAGTCGAACTTCTTCGCCCCGTACGCGGAGGCCGGCAAGCTGTACGGCGCCGACGACCTCTTCGACGTACGCACGGAGGGCGATTTCATCCGCTCCTACGCGGAGGCCGGCATGGTCAACCGCGTCCAGTACGGGATGCCCTTCCTCGCCAGCACCCCGCGCCTCTTCTACAACAAGGCCCTCTTCAAGCAGGCCCGCCTCAAGGCCCCCCGTTCCTGGGCCGAACTGCGCGACGCCGCGGAGGCGTTGAAGAGGCTCGGCGTCGACACCCCCTACGGGCTACAGCTCGGCCCGGAGGCCGCCGAGGACGAGGCGCTGGCCTGGCTGCTCGCCGACGGCGGCGGCTATGCCGCCCTCACCGGCTACGACTTCGCGAGCGCGGCCAACATCGGTGCCCTGACCTGGCTGCGCGACAACCTCGTGAAGCGGGGCCTCGCGGGAGCGCACCCGTCGAAGCTGACCAGGACGGACGCGTACGCCCAGTTCCTGCGCGGCAGAATCGGCATGATGATCGCCCATCCGGTCCTGATGGGCGCCGCCGACCAGGCCAAGTTCCCGTACGCGCACGCCCCGTTCCCCAAGAGGCTCGGCGGTGCCGCGCCTCCGGTGGGGCTCAACGACTGGCTGATGGCGTTCCGGCGGGACGGGCGGCGCACGCGGTGCGGGACGTTCCTGAGCTATGTGTACGGCCGCAAGTCCGCCCTCGCGTACGGGGGCGGACAGTCCGCGCTACCGGTGACCAGTTCCGCGTCCGAGACCGCGCGCGAGGATCCCCGTCAGCGGTCGCTGCGGGACTTCATCGACCAGATGCCGCAGGCGCGGTTCCAGCCGACGAACCAGGCCTCCTGGCCCGAGGTGCGGACCGCTGTCCGGCAGCGGATCGGCGAGGCGGTGGCCCCGGGCGGTGATCCCGGGGCCGTACTGGAGTCCTTGGACGCGACGGCGGCCCAGGCGGAGCTCTAGGGGCTCCCGATGGGCGCGATGATCCGATGGATCTCCGCGGCGTCACCCGGTCAGGGAGTCGGCATCGCCCGGTCAGGGAGTCGGCGTCACCCGGTCAGGGAGTCAGCGCGGGCTCCGCGGGCTCCTTCTCCGCCCGCTCGTCCGGCTCCGCCACGTCGGCGCCGCCCTCCATGTGCTGCTGCGGCTTCGCCGGGAGGGCGAACATCAGGACGAAGATGGCCGCGAGGACCGCCGCCACCCAGCCCAGCGCGTTCTGGAACCCGTCCACGAACTCCAGGGGCAGCCGCTCACGCGGAACGCTCTCGTCGATCACCCCGAAGAAGACCACCGACACCAGGCCGAGGCCGAGCGCGGTGCCCATCTGCTGCATGGTGTTGAAGAGCCCGGAGGCCGAGCCCGCATGCTCCCGCGGTACGCCCGACAGGACGGCGTCCGTCAGCGGCGCCACGATCAGGCCCATGCCGACGCCCATCACGACCAGCGGCAGCGCCATCTGCCAGACCGTGATGCCCGTGCCGTACCGGTCGGCCTCCCAGATGTAGATGAGCAGGCCCGCGGCCATCGTCAACGCGCCGGCCTGAAGCACCTTGCGGCCGAACCGCGGCACGAGCTTCTGCACGGAGACCCCGGCCGCCACCGAGACCGCGATGGAGAACGGCACCCCGGTCAGACCGGCCTTCAGCTCGCTCCAGCCGAGACCGATCTGGAGATAGAGCGTCCAGACCAGGAAGAAGACGCCGAGCGCGACACCGAACACCAGCTGCACCGCGACGCCCGCCGCGAAGCTCTTCACCTTGAACAGCTCCAGCTCGACCAGCGGCGATCCGTCCCTGGCGGTCTTCCACCTCTCGTACGCGACGAACGCGCCGAAGACGACGAGTGAGCCCGCCATGGTGGCGTGGCCCCAGACCGGCCAGCCGAGCTCGCGGCCGCGGGTGAGCGGGTAGAGCAGCATCAGCAGGCCGAGGGTGATCATGACGACGCCGACGAGGTCCAGCTTGAGTGCCTTCGATGCCTTGGACTCGGTGATGAACTTCCGGCCGAGTATCAGCCCCGCGATGCCGACGGGCAGGTTGATGAGGAAGATCGGCCGCCATTCGAGGCCGAGGATGTTCCACTCGGTGAGCAGCGCGCCGAGCAGCGGCCCGGAGACCGCGCCGAGGCCGACGATCATGCCGAAGAGCCCGAAGACCTTGCCGCGCTCGTGGGCGGGGAACGTCGCGTGGACGATGGAGAGGACCTGCGGCACCATCAGCGCGGCCATGCCCCCCTGAAGGATGCGCGAGGCCACCAGCATCTCCGGGTTGACCGCGAAGCCGCAGAGCGCCGAGGCCACGGTGAAGCCGGCGATGCCGATCAGGAAGAGCCGCTTGCGGCCGTGGATGTCACCGAGCCGCCCGCCCGTGATGAGCCCGGCGGCGAACGCGAGGCTGTAGCCCGCGGTGATCCACTGGATCTGGCTGAACGAGGCGCCCGCGTCCCGCTGGATCGTCGGGATCGCGATGTTGACGATCGTGACGTCGACGAGGTCCATGAAGGCGGCGGTCATCACGATGGCCAGGGCGAACCACCGTCGCCGGTCCGCTGCCGGTGGCGTTTCGGGGAGGGTGCTGCTGGAAGAACTCATGGCCGGAAGGCTAGGAGCCATCTAGGTCATAACAGTTCCTACATCCAGCTCCTGAATCCAGTTCCCGCATCCTGGCATCCCGGCATCCTGGGCGGGTGAACATGCACAGGACGAGAACAAGAACGAGAACAAGGACGAGAACGAGGACGAGGACGACCGACACGGGAGCACGGTCATGACCGGCGCGACCGGTGCCCAGACCCCCATCCGGCTGCTGCAACTGCTCTCGCTCCTTCAGACGCCGCGTGAGTGGCCCGGCGGCGAGCTGGCCAAGCGGCTCGGGGTGAGCCGGCGGACCGTGCGGCGCGACGTGGACCGGCTGCGGGAGCTGGGCTATCCCGTGCAGGCCACGCAGGGCGCCCTCGGCGGCTACCGTCTCGTCGCGGGCAAGGCCATGCCGCCGCTCGTCCTGGACGACGAGGAGGCGGTGGCGATCGCGGTCGGCCTGCGGGCCGGTGCGGGGCACGCCGTGGAGGGCCTGGAGGAGGCATCGGTACGGGCGCTCGCCAAGCTGGAGCAGGTCCTGCCCGCCCGGCTGCGGCACCGCGTCACGTCCTTGCAGATCGCGACGATGCCGCTGGTCAGCGGGGACGGGGCGAGCATCGCGCCGGAGACGCTGACGGTGATGGCGTCGGCCACGGCGGGCCATGAGCGCCTGCGGTTCTCCTACCGTGCGGGCGACGGCACGCAGTCGCGGCGGCTGACCGAGCCGTACCGCCTGGTCTCGACGGGACGGCGGTGGTATCTCGTGGCGTACGACATGGACCGCGAGGACTGGCGGACCTTCCGCGTGGACCGTGTGGCGGAGCCGTTCGCCACGGGGGCGCGGTTCACGCCGCGGGAGCTGCCGAAGGGGGACGCCGCGGAGTTCTTGCGGCAGTCGGTCTACCGCGGGCTCACGACATACGAGATCGACGTGACGTTCGCGGCGCCCGCGGAGTTCGTGGCGGCCAGGCTGCCGTCGTCGCTCGGCGCGGTGGAGCCGCTGGACGACCACCACTGCCGGCTGCGCGGCACGGCCACGGACTCCGTCGAGTGGCTGGCGGTCCGCCTGGCGGTGGCGGACTGCGACTTCACGGCCCACGGCCCCCCGGAGCTGCTCACCTGCCTGCGGGACATGGGCTCCCGCCTGACGCGGGGGGCGGCCCCGCCACCGGACGAGCCCCAGTGATCCCGGCTAGGCCACCGCGTCGAAACCGGTGTCGCGCGCCAGCTTCTTCAGCTCCAGAAGGGCGTGCTTCTCGATCTGTCGGATGCGCTCACGCGTGAGGCCGTGCTCCTTGCCGACCTCCGTCAGCGTCCGCTCGCGCCCGTCGTCGATTCCGTACCGCATCTTGATGATGGAGGCGGTGCGCTGGTCGAGGCGGCCCAGCAGGTCGTCCAGCTCCTCGCTGCGCAGCAGCGAGAGGACGGACTGCTCGGGCGAGACGGCGGAGGTGTCCTCCAGGAGGTCACCGAACTGGGTGTCGCCGGAGTCGTCCACCCCCATGTTCAGCGAGACGGGGTCGCGCGCCCAGTCCAGGACGTCGATGACGCGCTCGGGCTTCGACTCGAGCTCCGCGGCGATCTCCGTGGGCTCCGGATCACGGCCGTGCTCGCGGTTGAACTCGCGCTGCACGCGGCGGATGCGGCCCAGCTCCTCCACCAGGTGGACGGGGAGGCGGATGGTGCGGGACTGGTCGGCTATCGAGCGGGTGATGGCCTGGCGGATCCACCACGTGGCGTACGTGGAGAACTTGAATCCCTTGGCGTAGTCGAACTTCTCCACCGCGCGCACCAGGCCCGCGTTGCCCTCCTGGATGAGGTCGAGGAGGGGCAGACCGCTGCGCGGATAGCGGCGGGCCACGGCGACGACGAGGCGGAGGTTCGAACGGATGAAGACGTCCTTGGCGCGCTCACCGTCGGCGACGAGGGCTTCGAGCTCCTCGCGGTCCGCGGTGACCCCGCTGTCCTCGACCTCGCCGTCCAGGATCTTGCGGGCATAGACGCCCGCCTCGATGATCTGGGACAGTTCTACTTCCTTGGCGGCGTCCAGCAGTGGTGTACGCGCGATCTCGTCGAGGTACATGCCGACCAGGTCGCGGTCGGCGATCTCCCCGCCTACGGCGCGAACACTGCGTGCCGCGTCGGTCTCGCCGGAGGCGGACTTACGACGGGCGACGGCACGGGTTGCCATGCGTGCTCCCTTGCGATGGTGGTCCTGGTCGGCCCCACTGGGGCCTCTGTGGTGGATGGCACACCCTCGGGTTCCCACCATCCGATGGAAACAACGACTGGAATCCGGACAGAATTCCCAAGGCGCGCATCTTTTTCCTCGGCGGTGCAGTACCCTGTGCCGCCACTCGGGGAGGCCGGATGTTGACAGGGTGTACTGAGGTGCAGGTCAGGCCGGGCGTCGAGGCGGACCTCGAAGCCCTCACGGACCTCTACAACCACTACGTACGTGAGACCGCGATCACATTCGACACGGTCACGTTCTCCCCCGAAGAGCGCCGCCCTTGGCTGCTCTCCCACCCCAAAGACGGCCCGCACCGCCTCTTGGTTGCCCAGGAGCGGCATTCCGGCCCCGGCGCGGGCCGCGTGCTCGGGTACGTCACCAGTAGCCCTTTCCGCGTCAAGCCCGCTTATGCGACCTCCGTGGAAGTCAGCGTCTACTGCGCACCGGACGCCGCGGGGCGCGGCATCGGCACGCTGCTCTACAAGACGCTCTTCGAAGCCCTGCGGGAGGAGGACGTGCACCGCGCGTACGCGGGCGTCGCCCAGCCGAACGAGGCGTCGGTCCGCCTCCACGAGCGCTTCGGCTTCCGGCACGTGGGGACGTACCACGAGGTGGGCAGGAAGTTCGGCCGCTACTGGGACGTGGCCTGGTACGAGCTTCCCCTCGGCCCCGCGGCGGATTAGCGACCCTCTCCGGGGCTTCGCCGCGATTCAGCCGAACCGCACCGATCAGCCGAACTGCACCGACCTCTTCGCCAGGCCCAGCCAGAAGCCGTCGATCACGCTGCGCTGGTCGGTCAGGTCGCCCGTGGCGTCCGCCGCGCCCAGGGTGACGAAGAGCGGGGCGAAGTGTTCCGTGCGCGGGTGGGCCAGGTGCCCCGCCGGGGACTTGCGGGCGAAGTCGAGGAGGGCGTCCACGTCGGCCGTCTCCAGGGCCTCGTGGCCCCAGGCGTCGAACTCCGCCGACCAGGCCGGGATGCCGCCCTGCCGCAGGGCGGCCAGGTTGTGCGTGAAGAAGCCGCTGCCGACGATCAGGACGCCCTCGTCCCGCAGCGGCGCGAGCCTGCGGCCGATGTCCATGAGGCGGCGCGGCTCCAGGGTCGGGAGGGAGATCTGGAGGACGGGTATGTCGGCTTCGGGGTACATCTCGACCAGTGGTACGTACGCCCCGTGGTCGAGGCCGCGGTCCGGCACGTCCTGCACGGGCAGGCCGGGCGCCCGCAGGAGTGCCCGTACCGAAGCGGCCAGCGCCGGCGCGCCCGGCGCCTCGTACGTCACCGCGTAGTAGTGCTCGGGGAAGCCCCAGAAGTCGTGGACGAGCGGCAGTGTCCGCGTGGCGCCGAGGGCCAGCGGGGCCTCCTCCCAGTGCGCGGAGACCATGAGGATCGCCCTGGGGCGCGGCAGGCCGGCGGACCAGGCCGCCAGTTCGCCGGGCCAGACGGGGTCGTCGGCGAGCGGCGGGGCGCCGTGGCTGAGGTACAGGGCGGGCATGCGGGTCATCGCGCACCTCCGGAGGGGGCCGGCATCGCGTACTGAAGGCAAGGTACTTGAAAACTCAAGTTCTATGTTCGACTGTACGTATGGTTTGTTCAAAGTTCAAGGAAGGGCCTCGTACGATGGAGTACATGGATATGGCACCCACCCCTTCCCCGGCCGGTGAGCCACGCTGGCTGGACGGCGACGAGCAGCGCGTTTGGCGGTCCTACCTCCAGGCGACCGCGCTTCTCGACGACTACCTCGACCGGCAGCTCCAGCGCGACGCGGGCATGCCGCACATGTACTACGGCCTATTGGTCCAGTTGTCCGACGCCCCCCGGAGGCGGCTGCGGATGACCGAACTGGCCAAGAACATGAAGATCACCCGGTCCCGCCTCTCGCACGCCGTCGCCCGCCTGGAGAAGAGCGGCTGGGTGCGCCGCGAGGACTGCCCCTCCGACAAGCGCGGCCAGCTCGCGATCCTCACCGACGAGGGGTACGAGGTACTGCGCGAGACCGCCCCCGGCCACGTCAGCGCCGTACGCCAGGCGCTCTTCGACCGGCTCACCCCGCAACAGCAGAAGTCCCTCGGCGAGATCATGACGATCGTCGCCGAGGGACTTCAGCCCAAGGAGGCCGGTGCGGACCTCCCCTGGCTCCGCTAGGAACCTTCTGACTCCGCTAGGGGACCTGCCCCAGGTGACCCGGCCGGGTCAGTGGGCCATCACCGGGATCTTCACCTCGTCCTCGGCACCGTCCGCCGAGTCCGAGCCTGCCGTGGAACCGCCCTGGTGGCCGGTGTTGATGAAGGTCGCCGCGATCAGCGCGGAGACCGCGAGGATGCCGACCGCCCACCAGATGGCGCTGGTGTAGCCCTCGACCATGGCCTGCGCCTGGAGCAGCTTCGGGTTGGTCGCGCCGGCCGCGTTGTCCGTGAGGTACGCGGTGGTCGCCGACGCCGCGATGGTGTTCAGCAGGGCCGTGCCGATGGCGCCGCCGACCTGCTGCGAGGTGTTGACCATCGCGGAGGCGACACCGGAGTCACGGGCCTCGACGCCGTGCGTGGCCAGGGACATGGCGGGCATGAACGCCGTACCCATGCCGAGGCCCAGCATCAGCTGCGCGGGCATGATCAGGCCGGCGTAGGACGTGTCGACCTCAAGCTGCGTCAGGAGCAGCATGCCGACCGCGGCGAGCAGGAAGCCCGGGGCCATCAGCAGCCGCGGCGGGACGCGGGTCATCAGGCGGGCGCCGATCTGCGTGGAGCCCGTGATCATGCCGACGATCATCGGCAGGAACGCGAAGCCGGTCTTGACCGGCGTGTAGCCCTTCACGATCTGGAGGTAGTACGTGAGGAACAGGAACAGGCCGAACATCGAGATGACGGCGAGTCCGAGCGAGAGGTAGACGCCACCGCGGTTGCGCTCCATCAGGACGCGCAGCGGGAGCAGCGGCGACTTGACCTTGGCCTCGGTGAGGACGAACGCGGCGAGCAGCACGACGGACGCGACGAACATCGTCACGGTCACGGCGTCGGACCAGCCCGCGGACTCGGCTCGCGTGAAGCCGTAGACCAGCGCGACCAGGCCGAGGGTGGAGAGGATCACGCCGGGGATGTCGAGCGGCGAGCGGTTGCGGCCGCCGGCCGGCTCACGGATGACGAAGTACGCGCCCAGGGCGGCGATCACCGCGAACGGGATGTTCACGAAGAAGGTCCAGCGCCAGTTCAGGTACTCGGTGAGGAAACCGCCGAGGATCAGGCCGACGGCACCGCCACCACCGGCGATCGCGCCGTAGATGCCGAAGGCCTTGGCGCGCTCCTTGGCGTCGGTGAACATCACCGCGAGCAGCGAGAGGGCGGCGGGCGCGAGCAGCGCGCCGAACACGCCCTGTAGGGCGCGGGCGCCCAGCATCATGGCCTCGCCGGTCGCGGCGCCGCCGAGCGCGGAGGCCGCGGCGAAGCCGATCAGGCCGGTCACGAAGGTGCGCTTACGGCCCCACAGGTCGGCGATGCGTCCGCCGAAGAGCAGCAGACCGCCGAAGGCGAGCGCGTAGGCCGTGATGACCCACTGGCGGTTGCCGTCGGATATGCCGAGGTCCTCCTGGGCGGAGGGCAGAGCGATGTTCACGATGGTGGCGTCGAGGACGACCATCAGCTGAGCGAGGGCGATGAAGACGAGCGCTTTCCAGCGCCTCGGATCCATTTCAGACATGCGTGTGGCCACCTAGCGGTACGTAAGGTCGAAAAAGGACGTAAGTGACGTAAGTGAGGGTGGGCGCGCGAAGGAGGCGAAGCGCGTTCAGTGCTCGCGCGTTCAGTGCTCCCTGAGATCCCCCAGGGTCGCCGCCTCCCCCGGGAGCTCGGAACGGGCGGGCGCCATCAGACCGTCGAGGAACAACTGAAGATGGCGGTGGACGAAGCGGTCCATGCTGAGGCAGGCCGTGCCCGGCAGCGGCCGGGTGAGCTGGGAGAGGGCGACCATCAGGTCGCCGACGGCGATGTCGGCGCGCAGCTGCCCGGCCGCGCGTGCCCTTCCCATCAGGCCTTCGATGGACCGCTCAAGGCGCTCGCGGGAGTCGAGCAGGTCGGGGTGGTTGGGGTCGAAGCCGGCCATCAGCATCGGGCACAGGGCACTGATCCGCTCTTCGGCGGCGGCGTGTACGAAGGTGCGCAGCGCACCGAAGGCGGCGTCCGCGTCGGCGTCCGCCGCGGCGATGCCTTCCTCGGCATGGTCCGCGACGCGGTCCGTCACCGAGAGGACGACCTGCCGCACCAGTTCGGCACGGTCGGCGAAGTGGCGGTAGACCGTGGCGTTGCCCACGCCCGCGCGGCGCGCGACCTCGTCGAGGGGCACGTCGGGCCCGTACTCCACGAACATCTCGCGTGCGGCGTTGACGATCCGCTCCCGGTTGCGCAGGGCGTCGGCCCGCGGTCGGGCGGGTCGACGCCGGGGGGCGGTGTCGGTGGCGGCGTCCACGGTTCCTCCTCTGGTCATCTCGGTCGTCTCGGTCAGGCCGTCTCGATCAGACCGTCTCGGCCGTCTCGGCCGTCTCGGCCGTCTCGGCCATCTCGGTCATCTCGGTCATCTCGGGCTGTCTCGGCCATCTTGAGATCGGTGCAAGTCATGGGTGCCGAGGTAACCGATACGGGGAGTGACTCCCCGTTTCGCTCGGACACAGGTCTAAACGGGGAAGCGCTCCCCGGTTATTTCCATCTCTCCCCCTGTCTTCCAGTGACCTGCGTCACACCTCTTGAGCGCAGAAACCCCCGGTCGGTCGCACCCAACGAGCGCCCGTCCACCCCCCGGCAGAGGGTGATCGGACAGGGTGCAGCCGGGTCCGGCGGCTGCCGCGGAGCAAAGGCGCACGTATGCAGCAGCCGACCTGGCGACGGATATGCTCCGCCCGCCGCGGGATGGCCCTCGCCTCGGTCACGGCGCTCGTCCTCGCGGTCACCACCTCGGCGGGCGCCGGCCACCTGACGGACGAGGCACCCAGCTCGGCGGGCCCCGTCTCCATGGCCGAAGGCAACGCCCTCGGCCCCTGCATGATCAGCGGCACGATGGGCGTGCAGATGTCGGAAGGCGTGCCCACCCCGCCCGGCTACGCGCGCTCCACGGGCACCGTCCGGGCCCTGAACCTCATGATCGACTTCTCCGACGCCCCCGGGCAGGGCAAGGCGACGGACCGCCTCGCGGAGTTCTTCCCGCAGACCGAGCAATGGTTCAGCACCAGCTCGTACGGGCGCCTGGAGTACCGCCCCGGATCCCCCGTGCGGCACTGGCTGCGCATGCCCAAGTCGTTCGCCGACTACGGGATAGAGCGCGGCGCCCCGTTCGACCCGGGCTACCGCGAACTGGTCGAGGACATCGTGGAAGCGGCCGACCCCGACGTGGACTTCCGGGAGTACGACCTGCTCAACGTCCTGGTCACGCCGAACGCCGGCCCCTCGGCTCTCGACACGGTCCTGTCGGTGACCTTCGCGGGCAACCACGAGGCGCCGGTCGCCGACGGCGTCCCTGTCTCCAACACGTCCTTCGTCTACAGCCGCCAGGACGACGGCTCGGGCACCTACCACGAGACCGGCTACCGCGTACTGCCGCACGAGAACGGCCACGTCTTCGGCCTGCCCGACCTCTATACGCAGGACGGCGGCGGCGCGGCCGGCCACTGGGACATCATGAGCGAGGACTGGGGCGCCAACAACGACCTGCTCGCCTGGCACAAGTGGAAGCTGGGCTGGCTCGACGACAACCAGGTCGGCTGCGCCGCGCGGCCCGGCACCTCCGAGCACACCCTCACGCCGCTCTCCCGCAAGGGCGGCATGAAGCTCGCCTTCGTCCCGCTGAGCGAGCGGACGGGGTACGCGGTCGAGGTGCGCACGCCCGGCGGCAACGACGAGGAGGTCTGCAAGTCCGGCGTCCTCATCTACCGCGTGGACGCGGACGTCGACACGGGCCACGGCCCGGTCACGGTCGCCGACTCCCAGACCGAGAGCGGCGGCTGCACCCGCCGCCCCAACGTCCACGCCGAACTCTCCGACGCGCCCTACGGTCCCGGCGAGACGTTCTCGGACGGCAGGACGGGGCTGCGGGTGACGGTGGCGGACGTCACGGACGAGGGCGACTACCGGGTGAACGTCACGCGGCAGTGACACCGCGGGGCACGGGCGTGCGTCATGCGGCAGTGACACCGCGGGGCACGGGCGTGCGTCATGCGGCAGTGACGCCGCGGGGCCACGGGTGGGCGTCACGCGCCCGTGCCGTCAGCCGCCGCGGCGGCCCCCGGCACGGTCTGCCGCACCTGCCGCAGGAACGCGGCGTTGCCCGGCGTCTTCTTGACGCGGTCGAGCAGCGCTTCGAGTGAACTGTGGCTGTCACGGCCTTGCAGGGCGCGCCGCAGCCCGCGCACGGCGCTCAACTCGGCGGCCGGTACGAGCAGTTCCTCGCGGCGCGTGCCGGAAGGGATGACGTCGACGGCGGGGAAGAGGCGCCGGTCGGCGAGGGTACGGTCCAGCCGCAGCTCCATGTTCCCGGTGCCCTTCAGCTCCTCGAAGTAGTAGTCGTCGGCGCGCGACCCGGTCTCCACCAGGGCGGTCGCGAGCATCGTCAGGGAACCGCCCTCCTCGGCGAGGCGCGCGGCACCGAAGAGCCGCTTGGGCCCCTGCACGGCGGACGCGTCGACGCCACCGCTGAGCGTGCGCCCGCCGCTCGCCGCCGCGTTGTTGTACGCGCGGCACAGCCGCGTCAGCGAGTCGAACAGCATCACGACGTCCCGCCCGTCCTCGACCATGCGCTTGGCGCGCTCCACAGCGAGTTCGGCGAGGGCGATGTGCTCCTTGGCGGGCCGGTCGAAGGTCGAGGCGAGCACCTCGCCGCGGACCGAGCGCCGCATGTCGGTGACCTCCTCGGGCCGTTCGTCGAGCAGGACGACCATGAGGTGGCACTCGGGGTGGTTCTCCGCGACGGCCGCGGCGATCTGCTGGAGCAGTACGGTCTTGCCGGTCCTCGGCGGCGCGACGATCAGCCCCCGCTGTCCCTTGCCGACGGGCGCGACGAGATCGACGATCCGCGTCGCGACGGGCCCGCCCGCGGTCTCCAGGCGGAGCCGTTCGCGGGGGTGCAGCGGCGTGAGGTCCCCGAAGCGGGGGCGCCGGTGCAGCTCCTGGGGCGAGCGCCCGTTGACGCGCTCGACACCGGCGAGCACCCGGGGGCGCCCGCAGACGCCCTCGACGAAGTCGCCGGGGCGCAGGCTCATCTGCCGTACGAGGGCCGCGGGAACCTGCACGTCCGCGGGGCCCGGCAGACATTCGGGACCTCGGACGAAGCCGTGACCGTCCCGGGCGATGTCCAGAACGCCGGTTGTTTGGTGGGGGGTTGGGGGCGTGGTTGGGGGCGTGGATGCGGGTGTGGATGCGGGTGTGGGCGTAACCGTGGTTTTGGATGTAGTCGTGGCTGTGGTTGTGGCTGTGGCTGTGGCTGTGGCTGTCATGTGAAGGGTTCCTTTCGCGGACATGCGAATGAGGGGCCCGGCTGGAGGCGGCGTTGTTCACGCCTCGCGCGACGGGCGGAGGGAAAGCGCTGCGGGAGCGGAGCGCTCCGAGAGCACTGAGGGAAAGCCCGGAACGGGGAACGGCCTGGCAGGCGGATCGATCCCGGATTTCGACGACCGGGAACGAGGGCGATGCCTGTGAACCGGAGGTTGCTCCCGTGAAGCGGGAGACTCCCGAGATCCGGGAGCAGAAGATTCAGCACCGGCGCCCAAGACAGGGCAGAAACACGTGCTGTCCGCAACGTAACACACCCGTACGGCGACGGGCCATGGCGTGGGCGACAGGGGCGGCACCCCTGGGCAGTGATCGTACGTTAGGTTAGGCTTACCTAAACAGTCTGGGGAGGTCGCTCACACATGCCTGAGCACATACCGTACGGGCCGTACGGGCCGTACGGGCCGTACGCCGAGGGCGAGTTCGCCGGGCGCACGGCCCTGGTGACCGGCGCCGGCCAGGGCATCGGCGCCGCGGTGGCCGCCGCGCTCGCCGCCCGGGGCGCGCACGTCATCGCCACGGACCGCGACATGGACCGCGCCACGGGCCATGCCACGGGCCGCGCCACGGATCGGGGCATGGACCGCGGCACGGATCGGGGCATGGACCGCGACGCCGGCCCGGTGGAAGCGGCGGGCCTGGTGGAAGCAGCGGGCCTGGTGGAAGCGGCGGGCCCGGGCGCGCCCTCGCCGGGCAGGATCACGCCTCGCGCCATGGACGTCACCGATCCCGCCGCCGTGTCGCGCGTGATCGACGAGACCGTCCGCGACCTGGGCGCCCTCGACATCCTCGTGAACGTCGCCGGCATCCTGCGCACCGCCCCCGTCGCCGAACTGACCGACACCGACTGGGCCGACACCTTCGCCGTGAACACCACCGGCGTCTTCAACGCCTCGCAAGCCGCCGCCTCCCACATGACGGCCCGCGGCTCCGGCTGCATCGTCACGGTCGCCTCCAACGCCGCCGGCATCCCGCGGACCGGCATGGCCGCGTACGCCGCGTCGAAGGCGGCGGCCACGATGTTCACCAAGTGCCTCGGCCTGGAGACCGCGCGCAGCGGAGTGCGCTGCAACGTGGTGGCGCCCGGCTCCACCGACACCGCCATGCAGCGCGCCCTGTGGCCCGACGGCCAGGCGGAGGTGCCGCGCAGCGTCATCGCGGGCGACCTCGCCACGTACCGCACCGGCATCCCGCTCGGCCGCATCGCCACCCCCGAGGACATCGCCGAAGCGGTCGTCTTCCTCGCCTCCGACCGCGCCCGGCACATCACCCTCCAGGAGCTGTACGTGGACGGCGGCGCCACGTTGCGGTGAGGCCGCGCTTTCCGTCCTTCCCGCCCGCGGCGGGGGATTCGCGGGCGCGGGCGCCCGACCCCCGAGCCCGCCAGCACGCCCCGTACGCCCGGTAGACCCACACGCACCCCGCACACCCCGCACGCCCTGCACACCCCGCCACGCCCTGCACACCCTGCACGCCCTGCACACCCCGCACGCCCTGCACGCCCTGCACACCCCGCACGCCCTGCACACCCCGCACACCCCTACGCCCCGCACATCCCACTCACCCCACTCACCCCACAAGCCACTCACCCCACGCACACGCACCCCGGATCACCCAGCCCCCGCCCGGCCTCCCGGCCCCCCAACCCGCCATCCCCAGCGCCCCCACGAGAAACGGAGCCCCCGTGTCGACGGCACCCGAGGTCGCCACACACGTCGCAGTCACGACGGCCGAGCAGGCCCATCCCGCCGTGGGAGCGGCCACCGCTCTCCTCGACGACTACACCCCTGGTCAACGTTTCCTCGCGACGCCGACCCGCACTCTGCTCGCCGAGGGCGTCCACGCCCACGTACCGCATGACGACAGGCCCCTGCCGCAGCGTGTCGAGGCCACGCTGGCCGCCGCGCGCAGATCCGGGGCGGACAGACCGCCGCACGTCATCGGCGCCGTCCCGTTCGACCAGACCGCGCCCGCCGCCCTCGCCGTGCCCCGGACCCTGCGCACCGCGCCGCCCCTGACCGCGGACCCGCTGATCGCGCTGCCCGCCGAGACGCCGGACGCCACGGACTGGCGGATCCGGCCGGTCCCGTCCCCCGAGGAGTACGGCCAGGGCGTCGCCGAGGCCGTGGAGCGGATGTGGCGCGGTGACTTCAGCAAGGTCGTCCTCGCCCGCACCCTCGAACTCACCGCGCCCGCCCCGCTGGACATCCCCGCGATGCTCCAGCGCCTGGCCCGCCGTGACCCCTCCGGCCACACGTTCGCGCTGCCCACCGCTCCCGGCCGCACCCTCCTCGGGGCCAGCCCCGAGCTGCTGGTCTCGCGCCGGGGCCGGCAGGTCGTCGCCAACCCCCTCGCGGGCTCGACGCCGCGCAGCGCCGACCTGGCCGAGGACGTCCGCCGCGCCGCCGCGCTCCTGGAATCCGCCAAGGACCTGCACGAGCACGCCGTCGTGGTCGACGCGGTGCACCAGGCACTCGCCTCGTTCTGCACGGACCTGACGGTCCCGGCCCGTCCCACCCTGATCCGTACGGCCACCATGTGGCACCTGTCCACGACGGTGACCGGCGCCCTCGCGTCCCCCGACGCCTCCGCCCTCGAACTGGCCTGCGCGCTGCACCCCACCCCCGCGGTCTGCGGCACCCCGACGGCCACGGCACGCGACGTCATCCGCGAGACCGAGCCGTTCGACCGCGGATTCTTCACCGGCATGATCGGCTGGGGCGACGCCGACGGCGACGGCGAGTGGGTCGTGACGATCCGCTGCGCCGAGGCCGAGGAGCGGTCCCTGCGTCTCTACGCGGGCGCGGGCGTCGTAGCAGCCTCCGACCCCGCGGCGGAGACCGCGGAGACCGGCGCGAAGTTCCGTACGTTCCTCAACGCCGTGGGAGCCGAGCTGTGAGCACCCCCCTGGACGCGCCCCCGTACCCCGAGGAGTTCGCCGAGCGCTACCGGGCCGCCGGCTGGTGGCGCGGCGAGACCTTCGGCGGGTTCCTGCGCGACCGCGCCGCCGAACACCCCGGCAGGACCGCGATCGTGGACCCGGCGGGAGGCCACCGCTGGACGTACGCGGAGCTCGACGTCCGCGCCGACCGGCTGGCGGCGGGCCTGCTGGCCCGGGGCATCAAGAAGGGCGACAAGGTGGTCGTCCAGCTCCCCAACACGGCGGAGTTCTTCTCGACGATCTTCGCTCTCTTCCGCGTGGGCGCCCTGCCGGTCTTCGCGCTGCCCGCGCACCGCGAGACGGAGATCCGCTACTTCTGCGAGTTCACGGAGGCCGCCGCGTACGTCGTCCCCGGCCGGCACGGCGGCTTCGACTACCCCGAGCTGGCGGCGAAGGTCGCGGCCCAGGTGCCGACCTTGCGGCACGTGTTCGTGGCGGACGCGAGGACCACCACCCCGCAGACTCCCGAGCCCCCGACGCACGCGAGGACCCCGCGAGGAACCTTCGAGACTCTGCCGGGAACCTTCGAGACCCTGGCGGAGGTGGCGACCGACCCGGTACCGATCCCGGATCCGCCCACCCCCTCCGACCTGGCGTTCCTCCAGCTCTCCGGTGGCTCGACGGGCGTGCCCAAGCTGATCCCGCGCACCCACGACGACTACATCTACTCCCTCCGCGGCTCCAACGAGCTCTGCGCGGTGGACGAGACGTCCGTGTACCTGGTGGCCCTGCCCGCGGCCCACAACTTCCCGCTCTCCTCCCCCGGTTCGCTCGGCGCGCTCTACGCGGGCGCCCGCGTAGTGCTCTCCCCGCAGCCGAGCCCCGACGCGGCGTTCCCGCTCATCGAGGCAGAGGGCGTCACGATCACGGGGCTCGTCCCGCCGCTGGCCCTCGTCTGGACGGAGGCGGCGCCTTCGACCCCGTACGACTTGAGCAGCCTGGAGGTGCTCCTGGTCGGCGGCGCGAAGTTCAGCGAGGAGGCGGCGCGGCGCGTGAGGCCGGCCCTGGACTGCACGTTGCAGCAGGTCTTCGGCATGGCGGAGGGCCTGGTCAACTACACGCGCCTGGACGACCCGTACGAAACGATCGTCACCACGCAGGGCCGCCCGATCTCCCCCGACGACGAGATCCGGATCGTCGACGACGAGGACGAGGAGGTGCCGCCCGGCGAGAGCGGCCACCTCCTGACGCGCGGCCCGTACACGATCCGCGGCTACTGGCGGGCCCCCGAGCACAACGCCCGCTCCTTCACCGCCGACGGCTTCTACCGCACCGGCGACATCGTCCGCCGCACCGAGACAGGCCACCTGGTGGTCGAGGGCCGCGCCAAGGACCAGATCAACCGCGGCGGCGAGAAGATCGCCGCCGAGGAGGTCGAGAACCACATCCTGGCCCACCCGTCCGTCCACGACGCGAACGTCGTCGCCGAACCCGACCCCTACCTGGGCGAACGCACCTGCGCGTACGTGATCCTGCGCGCGGGCGCCGAGCCGCTGAAGCCGGTCACCGTGAAGAAGTTCGTACGGGAACGGGGCCTGGCCGCGTACAAGGTCCCGGACCGCGTCGAGTTCGTGGAGGCCTTCCCGCAGACGGGGGTCGGCAAGATCTCGAAGAAGGACCTGAGGGCGTCACCGCCAGGGACGCACCGCCCCGCCGAGCCCCAATAACCCTTCCCATCCGCCCCCTGGTGGCAGCACTGCCACGCTGCACGGCTGCACCGCTGCACCGCTGCACCGCTGCACGGCTGCACCGCTGCACCGCTGCACCGCTGCACGGCTGCACGGCTGCACGGCTGCACGGCTGCACGGCTGCACGGCTGCACCTGCGTAACCACGACTCTGAACGGACCTGTCCACAGCCATGGCTCTGCCCGCGATCACCCCGTACCCCATGCCGTCGGCCGACGAGCTCCCCGCGAACCGGGTCGACTGGAAGGTGGACCCGTCCCGCGCGGTCCTCCTGGTGCACGACCTACAGAACTATTTCCTGTCGGCGTACGACAGGAAGGCCTCCCCGATCCCCGAACTGCTCTCCCACGTCTCACGGTTGAAGCAGGTGGCCAACCGCCTGGGCGTCCCGGTGGTCCACACCGCGCAGCCCGGCGGGCAGACCCCCGAGGAACGGGGCCTCCAGCAGGACTTCTGGGGCCCGGGCCTGCCGGACGACGCCCAGGCGGCGGCGATCGCCCCCGAGATCGGCCCGGCACCGGCGGAGACGGTCCTCACGAAGTGGAAGTACAGCGGTTTCGTCCGCACGGACCTCCTGGAGCGGCTGCGCGAACAGGGCCGCGATCAGCTCGTGATCACCGGCATCTACGCCCACATCGGCGTACTGATGACGGCGTGCGACGCGTGGATGCAGGACATCCAGGCGTTCGTGGTGGCCGACGCGGTGGCCGACTTCTCCCCCGAGGACCACGCGATGGCACTGCGCTGGGCGGCGGGCAGGTGCGCGGTCGTCACGACGACGGAGGGGGTGTTCGGGGAGGACGCCTGAGGCCGGAGGACTCAACGCAAACAGTCACTCGCCCCGTCGGCGGACTTCCCGCCAAGGTCTGCGGACTTCCCGCCAAGGCCGACGGACTTCCCGTCGAGGGCGGCGGTGAGGCTGTCGAGCCGTGCCCGAAGATCTCGCACCTCGTCCAGGGAGAGCCCGCTGGCGTCGCCGATGGCGCGCGGCACGGCACGGGCTTTCTCCCGTAGCGCGAGCCCCGCCTCGGTGACCCGGACGCCGACGGACCGCTCATCCTCCTCGCTGCGCCGCCGCTCGACGTGGCCGGCGGCTTCGAGCCGCTTGAGCAGCGGAGACAGCGTCCCGGAGTCGAGCCGAAGCCGCTCCCCGATCTTCTTGACGGGGAGCTCGCCGTGCTCCCAGAGGACGAGCATGACGAGGTACTGGGGGTAGGTGAGCCCGAGATCCTTCAGCGCGGCCCGGTAGACCCCGTTGAAGGCACGCGCGGCGGCGTGCAAGGAAAAACAGATCTGCTCGTCGAGCCGCAGAAAGTCATCGTGAGGGCTCTCGCGGAAGTCACCGCGCGGGCCCTCCCGGAAGTCACCGCGAGAGCTCTCAGGGGCTTCGCGCCCGGCCCCGTCCTGTACATGCTCCATGCGACCCATCGTACAACTCGCGACCCAATTAAGTTGTGCACAATTAAATGACGTGCTCTACTTCTCTCAGAAGAAGACACCGAACCCCATCGGCAGGAGAACGAGACCCATGGACGCTCTGTACACCGCTGTCGCCACCGCGAACGGCCGCGAGGGCCGCACCGTCAGCTCGGACGGCCAGATCGACCTGACGCTCGCCTTCCCCGAGGCCCTGAGCGGCGACGGCAAGGGCACGAACCCCGAGCAGCTCTTCGCCGCCGGCTACGCGGCCTGCTTCGCCAGTGCGATGAGCAACGTCGCACGCCAGGAGAAGATCGACGTGACGGACGTCTCGGTGACGGCGGAGGTCAGCATCGGCAAGGACGAGGCGGACGGCGGCTTCGGCCTCTCGGTGGTCATGCGCGCGGAACTCCCCGACCACCTCCAGGGCCCCGCGGGCGAAGACCTCCTGAAGAAGACCCACGCCTTCTGCCCCTACTCCAAGGCCACTCGCGGCAACATCCAGGTAGACCTGATCATCGAGTAACCCCCGCCCAGGCCCGACCCCCACGCCCCATCCCTGTGGATCACCCGGGGGCCCCAGGACCACCCGCTACACTGGCGGCGGCGACACAGTCTCCGGACGAGCATCGCCATGCCTCGCCTTCGTAGCTCAGGGGATAGAGCACCGCTCTCCTAAAGCGGGTGTCGCAGGTTCGAATCCTGCCGGGGGCACAACGAGAAGGGCCGGCTCAGGAGGGCTTTCCTCCTGAGCCGGCCCTTTGCCGTTTCAGGCACACAACTTGCTAGTCGCGCGTCGGCCAGATCAGGCCCTGTTCGGTCCAGGTGACGCCCTTGTTGCGGCAGAGGCAGAAGGGGTGGCCGATGGGGTCGGCGTAGACGGTGAAGCCGTAGCCTTCGAGGCCGACGCAGTCCCGTTGCAGGGTCGCGCCGAGGGACAGGACACGGCGCTTTTCGGCCTCGAGGTCGTCGACTTCGAAATCGAGGTGGAACTGCTTGGGGTGCTCGCTGTCGGGCCACTGCGGGGCGCGGTAGTCCTCCACCTGGTTGAAGGCCAGCTCGATCTCGCCGAGCTGGATACCGGCCCAGTCCTCATTGCTGTCCTTCTTGACCGGGAGCCCCAGCACCTCGGAGTAGAAGGCGGCCAGCTTCATCGTGTCCGGGCAGTCGATGATGAAGTCGGTAAGTCGTAGCATCCCGCGATCTTGCCACAAGGGCGAAGAGGTCGGCCTTCGAAGCAGGCCCTCGAACCGGGCCTGCCCGCCCTCAAGTTAGAGCCGGTCAGCGATCAAGCGAGACCTTGATCGCGTCCGGCTGTCCACGGTCGGGCGTCATTCCGTTCCGGCGCGTTCCTGCGCTGATGCCTGCCGGGGCGTCGGGCCGTCCAGGTGGATCACCACGGTGGTGTAAAAGCGTTGTACGGCGTCGTCGACGCTGCGGATGAAGCCGGATTCGGCGTTCCCACGGCTGCTTCCCATGCTTTTGAACAGGGACAGGCGGAAGCCGGTGATGTGAGTGTCGTTGCTCTTCGGCAGCATGTCCGCCGGTTCCGGGCGGAGCCGTTCCAGCGTGCCCCGTGGCCCCCCGGCCTCTCCTTCGACCAGGGTTTCGATATGGAGGTCTGCCGGCGCCTCGGCCAGGCGGCGGATGAGGCGTTTGGCCCAGGTCAGCGGGTACCCCTGCTCGGGTACGGGGATCTCGATGGACGTGCGGAGCTTGCCCGTGCGCAGGTCGGCGCTGATCGCCAGGATCCCGGGTGCGCCCTCGATCCGGAGCTCCGCCTGAAGCCTGCCGTCGAGGCAGAGCTGATCGGCCTGGCGGACGCGGCGGGTTCGCGGATCGGCGCCACGCTTGGCTCGCTGGACGGGCAGTACCTTCTGTCCGAGTTCGCCACCGAGGCTGAGGCAGATCTGACGGACGAGCCGTTCCCAGCTCTCCACCACGCCCAAGGCCCGCGCATCGCCCTGGCACAGGGTTTCGTCGTCGATTCCGTTGCGTACGGGGACCCAGGCCGCCCCCATGTTCTGGAAGCCGTGGCAGCCGGAGTTCTCATGCCGCAGGTAGTAGAGGAGTTCCTGGAGCAACCACGCATGCGCCTTGTCTCCGACGCCCTCGTGCCGGATCAGCATCTGCGCCTGGTGGGTGACCTCGGCCCAGGACAGGTGCCAGAGAGCCACCTTGTGCTTGCGCCGTCCATCGATCTTGACGTCGACGAGCGGGCTGCCTTCCAGCGCGACATCGTTCGACAGCGTGATCACGGCCTCATAGCCACGGCGTGCGGCGATGTCCGCGTATGCCTGCACCTGCTCCGGCTTGAGGTCGTTGCCGTTCGTCTTGGTCTCCACCAGCGCGGTCCACAGTTTGCCGGCCCGCTCGACGCGGACCACCCCATCGGGGCGTCGCGGTGTATCGCCGTGCGGCAGGGAGACCTCGGTGAACGTCTCCATACGGCCCGACGGCGCTCCGAACGCCGCCGTGAGCCGCCGGCCGAACTCCGGCACCTGCGCCATCACCGACAGCAGTACCGACGTGGCGCGCGTTTCCCGGTCCCGGTCGCTCTTGAGCGCCGAGACCGGAAAGAGCCTGGCCGGCTTCCAGGACTCGTTGTCCGCCAGAGACTTCCTGGCCACCCTGGGCACAGTGACCTTCTTCTTGGCCGTACGAGGCCGTGCCGCCTTCTTCGGCACCACCTCGTCGCCAGGCGGGCGGGGAGCCGGGACCAGGCCTGGCGTCACCTGCTGTTCCTGCGCCACAGCCGGAGCCACAACCGGAGTCGGAGCCACAGCAACAGCCACAGCCGGATCCGGAGCCGGAGCCGGGTCCGGAGCCGGCGCCTCCTCCGTGCCCGCGTCGTCATCGATGTCGACACCGAAGTCCGCCGCCAGACCGGCCAGGCCGGTGTCATAGCCCTGTCCGACAGCGCGGAACTTCCACTCTTCCCCGCGCCGGTACAACTCGCCGAAGATGATCGCGCTCACCGTGCCTGCGCCGTCGATGGCGAACCTGAGGAGACTCTCCCCGCCCCCATCGGCCAGCGTCATCCTCAGGTCTTCCAGCTCCCCGAAGCCGGCTCCCTCGTAGCGGCTCGCCGCCACGACGATCCGGTCGATGCCGGAGGGGACCGCCGTCAGGTCGAAGCTGATCCGGTCCTCGTCACCGCTCTCCGTCGGTGTCTTGCCCAGCAGTTGCACACTCCCGTCGGCGGCGACCGGATTGTTGTAGAAGTAGAAGTCGCTGTCACTGCGGACCTTGCCGTTCGGATCCAGCAGCATGACGGACACGTCCGCATCGCCTTCACCGGTCGGGCTGACCCAGCTCAAACCGACGATCAGCGAAGCCGCGTTCTCACTCAGCGCCGCCAGCGCCACGTTCGAGCCCTTGACCATCTCGTGCATGAAGCCCCCCCGGGCCAACCACCCCAGGCCGCCGTCGTGTGACGTACGGCACAACACATGACTGTAGTGCCCGTTGCCGAGCCCGCGAGGCCCGTTTCGTGGGCGACTACCACCAGTTGGGCGCGGTCGCGTGCGCTCAGCGCGATCAGCCCGAGTACCTCGAACTCCCGGTCGGTGATCCGGACAGCGAGCGGCTGGGCGGGCGCGCGGCTCTGGGCAGCGGGGGAACTCCGCGATCAGGCGGCGGGTCACCGAGGGCAAGGACCACCCACCCGGCGAGGACGGCGGGGACAGCGGGGACGGCGAAGACGGCGGGGACGGCGAGGTTCAGCGTGGCGAAGACGTGGAAGGCGCCGTAACCGGCCGAGACGGTTTCGACGGCGGGCCCGGCCCCTTGGGAGCGCACCTAGACACGGGCGAACAGCCCGAACATCACCAGGACCCCGCCCCACAGCCCCAGCCGGCGCTCCGCGCCCCGACCCGTGCGGTCGGCACCGCCACGGCGGGCCGGAGCAGCAGGCCGCCGGCGGCGGAAAGGGCGTATGCGGTGGCCACCAGGGTGGGGTGCCGCTCGTACCGGGCGGCGACACCCTTCGGCAGCGGCGATTCGCCGTGCGCCCGATGCGTTCGGCACCATGACCCCCATGACCGAAATTCGTACCCCACGCCTTCTCCTGCGTCAGTGGGACGACGATGACCTCGTCCCCCTCGCTGACATCAATGCCGATCCCCACGTCATGCGGTGGGTCGGGGACGGGGCCACGCGGGACCTCGAAGCGACCGCCGAGGACATCGAGCGGTGGGAGGAGGAGTGGGACGAAGAAGGGTTCGGGCTCTTCGCCGTGGAGCTGCTCGGATCGGGGGAGCTCGCCGGGGTCGTCGGGCTCTACGTCCCCGAGGATCTGCCCGACCTGCTGCCCGCCGTGGCCATCTGCTGGCGGCTCGGGTCGCAGTTCTGGGGGCAGGGGTACGCCTCCGAGGCCGCTCAGGCCACCTTGGAGTTCGCCTTGCAGGACCGTGGGCTCGACCGCGTCATCAACGTCGACCGGCTCGGCAACACCGCGTCCGCCAACGTCGTCCGCAAGCTCGGCATGGTTCCCGAGCGGGAGATCCGCCACCCGGTCCATGGCCACGCGCTGAGCATCTCCTCCATCGACCTGACCGAGTACCAGGCCTGAGCCGGCGACGTATCCGCCCCTTCGCGACCGGGGGAGCAGGGGCAGGGCGGGGCAGGGAAGCAGGGGCAGAGCGGGGCAGGGGAGCAGGGGCAGGGCGGGGCAGGAAAGCGGGCCATGTGACGCGGAACACGTGCCGCCACCGCTCAGTTCCGGCCTCCCGCGACGTCATACGCGTACCCAACAACCGCACGCACTCCCACGCTGCCACGCTCCCACGCCCCCACGCCCCCGCGTATGACGAGAGGACCACCTCACATGACCGCCAAAGTCCAGGGCCCCGCCGGCTACTTTCCCGCGATCGAAAAGAAGTACGGGCGGCCCGTCGCCGACTGGAAGGCCCTGATACGGGAATCGCCGCTCACCCGGCACATGGAACTCGTCGCCTGGCTCAAGGCTGACCACGGGCTCGGGCACGGTCACGCCAACGCGCTCGTCGCCCACACCCTCGCCGAGCCACCCACCGCCCCGTAACGCCGGTGCGGGCCCGGCGTTGCAGGAAAGTCCCGGCAACACGCCGGTCGTCACGGCGTGTCGGTGGGACTTTTGTGTGATCGAGCCCCTGACCAGCCGCCCCGGCCGCCCCGGCTTCCGGTTTCCGGCTTCCGGTTTCCGGCTTCCGGCCTCAGCCCGTTGGCTTCGCGCAGTCCGACTTCGCCTGGGCCCTTGCCAGGCTGGCGTCCAGCTCCCTGCGGATGTTCTCCGGCAGGTCGCCCGCGCAGCCCCAGGCCACGATCAGATCCGCTATGCGGCTCAGCTTCGTGTTCGTGTGCTGGGAGGTCTCGCGGAGTACGGTCCAGCCCTGGTCCGGGGTCAGTTTGCCCACGGCGACCACTATGCCGATCGCCTGGTCCACCGCGGCGTGGGACTCCACCGCCTGTTCGAGCTGGCTCACCTTGCGCTCCAGCTCCATCACCTTCTCGCCCTGACCGCCCTGGCCGCCCTGACCCTGACCTCCCTGCCCGGCCTGACCGCCCTGCCCGCCCTGGCCTCCCGGATCGTCGTGGCCGTCGTCGGCGTCCGGCTCAGGGGCGTCCTGTCGCCGTGCCGCCGCGTTTTCGTCCTGCGCCGTCATCTCGCCTCCGGGGGTCTGGGGGGCAGGCACCAGGATGACACGGTGTGGTCGGCGTGCCCCACGGTTCCGGTCCGGTCATACCGGCCATCTAAGCTGCCCGCCTGGCCGGGACCGAGGCCACGTCAGCAGGGGGAGCATGAACAACAGCGGAAACCTCGGCAACAGCCGCAACAACCGCAACAGCGGCAGCCCCCACATCCTCACCCCCACACCCACCCCCGCCGAGCAACCACCACCCCCGTCACCCGGCCCCCCGCCCCTCCGCATCCCCGCCTTCCGGCGGTTCGCGCTCGCTCAGCTCGTTTCCGCCGCCGGGTCGGCGATGGCGCCGCTCGCTCTCGCGTACGCGGTGATCGGCGCCGGTGGTGGTGCCGGGGCGCTGGGGCTCGTGCTCGCCATGAACACCGTGCCGACCGTGGCCTTCCTGCTGCTCGGCGGTGTCCTGGCCGACCGGCTCTCCCGCAGTCGGCTGCTGTTCTGCGGCAATCTCCTCGCCGCGGCGGCGCAGGGCGCGCTCGCCCTGGTCGTCGCCGCCGGACACGCGGGCACCGCCTCCATCGCGGCCTGCGGCTTCGTCTCGGGGGTCGCCGTGGCCTTCACCACGCCCGCCGCGCAGGGCGTCGTCACGCAACTCGTCGCGCCGGACCGGCTCCAGCAGGCCAACGCCCTGCTGCGGCTGCCCACCAACGCCGTCAAGGTGGCCGGGCCCGTGGCCGGTGGCATGATCGTCGCCCTCAGCGGGCCCGCCTGGGCCCTCGGCTTCGACGCCGTGACCTTCGTCGTCGCCGCGCTGCTGATTCTCGGGCTGCGCCTCGGCGCCCCCGCCGCCCGCGGCTCCGCGCTCGCCGATCTGCGGGAGGGCTGGACCGGCTTCTGGTCACGGACCTGGCTGTGGACCTACACGGCGGCCGGGACGGTCCTCGTCGCCGCCTTCCTGGCCGGCTACCAGCTACTGGGGCCCGTCGTCACCGAGGAGCACTACGCGGGCGCCCGTACCTGGGGGTTCGTCCAGGGCGCCTTCGCCTTCGGGCTCCTCGCCGGGGCCGTCGTGTGCCTGCGGTGGCGGCCGCGGCGGCTGCTCACCGTCGCCGTCACCGCCAGTGCCGGGCTCGCGCTGCCCCTGGCCGGGCTCGCCCTCGGCCTCCCGCTGCCCTGGCTGATGCTCTGCGCCGCCCTCGCGGGCGTCTGCCTCGACATCGCGGGCGTCACCTGGGTCACCGCCTTCCAGCAGCACGTGCCGGACGCCGAGCTGGGCCGCATGAGCTCGTTCAACCAGGTCGGTGAGCGGCTCGCCATCCCGCTCGGGTACCTCGCCGTGGCGCTCCTGTCCGGCGCCTTCGCCGACCGGGCCGTCCTCCTCGTCTGCGCGGGGATCGTCCTCGCCGCCACCGCCCTCAACCTCTGCGTACGGGACATTCACCGCATCCGGCGGGTCCAGTAGCACGGCGGTACATCTCAACGCGCTTACCAGATCCGGGTGTTGATGTCTTCGCGCTATCGCCCAATGGCATCAGGGCAACTCGCGCCACGCTCCCGATACTCGTTCCCGACCGGAGGCCGCACCCGCAGGTCTCCAGCCCCCGGAAGGGACACCCCCATGAACAAGAACATGACCAAGAGCAAGGGCAAGAGCAGAACCTACGCCGTCGCCGCCCTCGGCACCGCCGCGCTCGTGGCCACCCTGACCGCCCCCACGGCGTTCGCGGCCCCCGCCCCCGCCGCCGGCTCGGGTGCTTCGGCGAGTACGGCGTCGGCGTACGGGGTCTCGGCGTACACCGCGTCGAAGACGGACAGCGCGAAGAACGAGGCCGCGAACCGGCAGTTCTTCGAGGCCGTCATGAAGTCCGCGCTGAAGAAGCAGGAGGCGGCGCCCGGCATCCAGGCCGTCACCGTGCGGTACCGCACCAGCAGGGCGCCCAGCTTCCGCAGCCAGATATCCCAGTCCACGTCGATCTGGAACTCCTCGGTCACCAACGTGCGGCTCCAGGAGGTCACCACCGGGTACGACTTCGAGTACCGCGAGGGCAACGACTCGCGGGGCTCCTACGCCTCGACCGACGGGCACGGACGCGGCTACATCTTCCTGGACTACCGGCAGAACCAGCAGTACAACTCCACCCGCGTGACGTCCCACGAGACCGGGCACGTCCTCGGGCTGCCCGACCACTACTCGGGCCCGTGCAGCGAGCTGATGTCGGGCGGCGGCCCCGGCACGTCGTGCACGAACGCGCGGCCCAACGCCACGGAGCGGTCGCGGGTCAACCAGCTCTGGGCCAACGGCTTCGCCCTCTTCAAGGACAAGGGCGCGCTGAGCAAGGTCGGCTGACCCCTCCCCCACGCGTACGGGCGCCGACGGCTGTGACGTAAGGCTGTCGCGTACGACTGTAAGGCTGTTGCGTACGACTGTTACGTACGGCTGACAGTTTCCTGACCAACCCGGCCGCGCGCGGCGACCTCCTCCCCGGCATGGGAACACATGCGCAAGGGAAGACGGTGCGTCGCCGCGGCCGGCGGCGCGTGGACTACCCGCGTGCGGGGCGGTCGGGGGTGCGGCGCTGGCTGCCCTCGTGGCGGCAGCTTCTCGGCACGGCCTCCCTCGCCGTGCTGACCGTCCTCGCGGCCTTCGTCGCGGTGTACGTGAGCGTGGACATCCCCGACGAGAACGCCGCCGCCCGGCGCGAGGCCAACGTCTACTACTGGTCCGACGGCACCCAGATGGTGAGCACCGGCGAGGTGAACCGGCAGAGCGTGGAGCTGGACCAGATCGCCCCGGCCGCCGTGAACGCGGTGATCGCCGCCGAGAACGAGACGTTCTACGACGACTCCGGCGTCTCCCCCAAAGGCCTGGCCCGCGCGGCGGTCAGCATGGTCAGCGGCGAGGAGACGCAGGGCGGCTCCACCATCACCCAGCAGTACGTGAAGAACACCTACCTCTCCCAGGACCAGACGGTCACGCGGAAGGTCAAGGAGTTCGTCATCGCCCTGAAGGTGGACCGCGTCAAGAGCAAGAAGGAGATCCTCAAGGGGTACCTGAACAGCAGTTGGTTCGGGCGCGGGGCGAATGGGATCGAGGCCGCCGCCCACGCCTACTACGGGATCTCCGCCAAGGACCTGGACCCCAGCCAGGGGGCGATGCTCGCCGCGCTCCTGAAGGGCGCCGAACTGTTCGATCCCGCGGGCGGGGCGGACAATCACCGGCGTGCCGAGGACCGTTGGGCCTGGATTCTCGACCGGCAGGTCGATGTGGGGCTGATGTCGGAGCGGGAGCGGGCCAAGTACCGCACCTTCCCCGAGCCCCGGCGGGAGTCGCGGTCCACCAGCCTCGGCGGGCAGACCGGCTACCTCGTCGAGGTCGCCAACAAGTACCTGAAGCAGCGCGCCGGGCTCACCGCCAAAGACCTCGCGCGCGGCGGGCACCAGATTCACACCACCTTCGACAAGGCCAAGGTCCGCCGCCTCGAACAAGCCGTGCGTCAGGTCCTCGACCACGACACCGACCCCGCGCGGCGGGCCGCCGACCGGCACGTGCAGGTCGGCGCCGCCTCCGTACGGCCGTCCGACGGGGCGGTGGTGGCACTGTACGGCGGACGTGACGCCACCAAGCACTTCTCCAACAACGCCGACACCTCCGGCGTGCCGGTGGGCTCGGCCTTCAAGCCGTTCGTGCTCGCCGCCGCGCTCCAGAGCGGCGTGACCTCGCACGAGGCGCCGGTCGTCGCCGGCAGCGTCGGGCCGGCCCGCACACCCGGCCCCCGGCAGAGCGTCCTCGCCGACAGCCACTACGCCGCCGACGGCTCCCTGCGCCCCGCCGTGGGGCAGCCGGACCCCGACCGCCCCACCCTCCGCGAGGCGCTGTATCCGGGCGGCAACGCCACCTACGTACGCCTCGGCAAGGACGTCGGGCACGCCGATGTCCGCAGGACCGCCGTCGCCGCCGGGCTGCTGCCGCAGAGCATGGCGAAGCCGGACTCCGCGTTCCCCGTGGGCACGTCGACGCCCAGCGCGATCCGGATGGCCACCGCGTACGGGACCTTCGCGAGCGGCGGCACCCGGCACGCCCCGTACTCCGTGACCAAGGTCGTCAAGGACGGCGTGGCGCTGCCCGGCCTGGAGCCGCCCACCGCGGGGCGGGCGCTCGACCCGGAGGTCGCCAGGGAGGTCACCGACGCCCTGCGCACGGGCGCCAAGGGCTTCGGGCCCGGTGTCTTCGCCGGGCGCACGGGTGACCAGGACCGGCTGCGGACCGCCTGGTTCACGGGGTTCACCAAGGACCTGTCGACGGCGGTGACGCTGTTCAGGCTCCGCCCCGACGAGCCCCGGCTGCTGCCGCTCTCGGGGGTCGGCGGCGAGGCGTCACGGCGGGGGACCACGCTGCCGCCGCGTATCTGGGGCGCGTACACGGGACTTGGCCCGAAGGGCTGACGCCCGGCCGTTGACCTTGCCCCTGGGGCAGACCCGAGAGTCGGCGACGCCGGGCCGAACGGTCCGGTGACGGAGGATGATCCCGTGCGACAGGTACCGGGGCAGGAGCTGCTCTCCATCGGGGCGTTCGCCGCGCGGGCGCGGCTCTCGCCGAAGGCGCTGCGGCTCTACGACCGCCTGGGGCTGCTCGCGCCCGCGTACGTCGACGAGGTCAGCGGCTACCGCTACTACCGCGTCGAGCAGGTAGAGCACGCCCGCACGGTCGCGCTGCTGCGCCGCCTGGACATGCCCCTCGCGGGCATCGCCGAGGTGGTGGGGCTCGACGGGGAGCGGGCGGCGCGGTCGCTCGACGCCTACTGGGCCGGGATCGAGGAGCGGTTCGCCGAGCAGCGGACGCTCGCGCGTTACCTCCGTGGACGACTTTCGGGAAGGAACACCGAGTTGTACGCGACATTCGAGGTGAAGACCGTGGACGTGCCGGAGACGTACGTCCTCAGTGAGACCCGGCACGTGAGCGCGCACGAGCTGCCCGCCTGGATCGGCGGCTCCGCGGAGCGCCTGGAGCGGGCCGCCGTGGAGCGGTGCGGGGGCATGGCCGCCCCGCACTTCGTCGTCTACCACGCGGAGGTGACCGAGGAGAGCGACGGGCCCGCCGAGTCCTGCGTGCCGGTCGTGGACGCGGAGGCGGCCCGTGCGTGGGCCGCCGGGCCGGGGAGCGCGACGGGGGCCGAGGTGCGGGTCGAGCCCGCGCACCGGCTCGCCTGCACCAGGATCACCAAGGCGCAGGTCGCCTACCCGCAGATCATCGCGGCCTTCGACGCCGTGGAGGCCTGGGCCGCCGGGCAGGGCCTCACCCTGTCGGGGCCGTGCCGCGAGGTGTACTTCGCCGACTGGGACGCCTGCGGCCCGGAGGACGAGGTCTGCGACGTGGCGTTCCCCGTCTCAGTTCCGGCTTCGGCGTCGGCGACGGCGTCGGAGGGCTGAGGGCCTGTGTCATAACCCCGGTCGGATCAGCGCGCGGCGTCTGGTGCGTGCGATCGCAAGGCGCCGGAGCGTCCTCGATGGGGGTCCCCCCAGGCCCTTCAGGCCTGGGGGAGGAGCTACTAGGGCGTTTCGGCAACGCCGCGAGCGTGCGTGCCAGGCGTCGCGCGCCCGGCCGGGGTTATGACACAGGCTCTGAGGGCGCCGCACGCCCGGGCTATGTCACAGGCTCTGAGTCCGGGAGCTTCTCACCACCTCCCCATGCAGCCCAGGCGTCATAGCCGTCCCCCGCGCCTACCCTGAGGAGGCATGGGGGAAGGAGACGGGCGTGAAGTGGCCGGCGCGGGCGTGAACGGGCGTGCCGATCACGGGAGTTGGCGGGTCCGGCTGCGGCGGTGGGCGGCGTCGGGCAGCGGCGATGTCCTGGGCGCGGGGGTGCTGTTCGGCAGTGACCGCGTGCTCACCTGCGCCCATGTCATCCGTGATCCCGCCACGGGCCAGCGCCCCGACCGCGTCCAGGTCGAGTTCCCGCTGCTCCAGGGCCTGACCCGCACCCCGTGCCGTACCGCGACCGTCGAGGCCGGGCACTGGGTGCCGCCCTTCGGCAAGGCGCAGGGCGACCTGGCGGTGCTCGTCCTGGACGAGCCGGCCCCGGTGCCGTCCCCGGTCAGGCTGCACCGCACGCTCGACTACCGGGGCGCCGCCGTCCTGATCGACGGTTTCCCCGAGTACCGGTCGGGCGGCCAGTGGCTGACCGGCGCCTGCATGGGGCCGGGCGGCGAGGGCGACGAGCGGGTGCAGATCGACGTGACCGGGGCGGACGGCCTGCGGGGCGGCTTCAGCGGCTCGGGGGTGCGCGAGGAGGAGGGCGACCGGCTGCTCGGCATCGTGGCGCAGGCCGACGCGAGCGGCGAGCACGGGTACATGATCCCGGCGGCCACCGTCGCGAAGTACTTCCGCCGGTTCGCCGAGCGGTACGTGACGGGGCCGCACGCCGTGCCGGGACACCGCGTGGTCTCCGCCGAGGCGACGCGCGCGGCCCGCCCGCACGGCCTCCAGCGCACCATCACCCGCTGGCTCAACGGGGCCGAGGGCGCCTGGGACACCGAGGTCCTCTTCATCGCCCAGGACGACGAGCGGGCCAGGCAGGCGCTGTACGTGGTCCTGAACATGGCCGACCGCGAGCAGGCCCCGCAGCTCGCCGTGAGCCCGCTCGACCCGGCGGGGGACGCGGAACCGCCGGCTGGGGACGCGGAACCGCCGGACCCCGCGGCCGACGGCGCCCCGCTGCTCTCCCGCGCCGGGATCACGCCCCGCGTCGGCAGCATCGGTCTCGTACTCGATCTGGAGGGCGTGGCGTTCGACGATCCCGCCCAGCCGGAGCTGCGCGAGGCGCTGGCCGTGCTGCGGCACGAGCTGCGGCACGCGGAGCGGCTCCACACCGCCGCGCGGCGGCGGCCCGCCGTGGCCGTGCTGCACGCCGACCGGTCGGCCACGGAACCCGGGGCTGCGGCGCGTGTCCTGGCGGAGTTGAGCGAGGCGGGGGCCCGGCTGCTGCTCGTGGTGGGGGACAGTACGCACGGCTTCCCCTACGCCATGGCCGAGCGGCTGCTGCCCGCCGGGCGTGCCGCGCAGTGGCTCCAGCGGATCGGCGCCCGCGTCGACGAGCTGGCCGACGCCGAGCGGCGCGCCCGGCGGCTCTTCCACCGCGTGGAGCCGCATGTGGTCGACCCGCCGGTCGCCACCGGGTACGCGGCGCGGGCCGCACTGTGGACGGTGCAGCTCAGCGACGAGCTGCGGCCCCTGACCGGGCGGGGCGGGCCCCACCTCCTGGAGAAGCTCTCGTACGCCGAACAGGCCGTGGAGACCCACCTGTTACGGGCCGAGAGCGCCGAGAGCGAGCTGCGCGCGGTCCTCGAAGCGCATCTGCGGCTGCGCGCCCTGCTCCGCGACCACCTGGCGCTCCTCGCGGGGCGCGGCCTCACCGAGCACCCGGAGGCGGTCGGCCCCTACCGCGAGGCCCAGCGGCTCCTGATGGCGGGGCCCTGCCCGCTCGCCGACGCCGAACGGGCGGTGGAGGCGTTCGCGCGGGTGGCGCGGCGCCTGGCGGGGGGCGGTGCCGCGTGACGCCGGTCAAGCCCTGCCCGCACCCCGGCTGCTCGGGCACCGTCACACCCACCGGGTACTGCCTGGCCAGCGGTGAGCGCGTGGACCCCGCGACGGGGCGGCACTCCTCACCGGCCGCCGTCACGCCACCACCCCTGGCCCCGCCGGAGCGCTGCGCCTCCGAGAGCGAAGTCGGCGGAGAGTCCTCCGAGTTCTGGGTCGTGCACCCCTCTCCCGCCGCCGCTGCCCCGCCGCGCCCCGCCCACGTCACGCTGCCGCCGGAGAGCCCCGACCCCACGGTCCTGCCCGAGATCACGCTCCTGGAACGGGCGGACAGCGCGGGCGCGCTCGACTCCCCCGGCGGGCTGCCGCTGCCGCCGGGGACCCTGCTCGCCGGGCAGTACCGCCTGGTGCGGCTCCTCGGCTACGGCGGGATGGGCGACGTCTGCCTCGCCCACGACACCAAGGTCGACGACCGTGCCGTCGCCATCAAGATGCTGCACGCGGAGCTCGCCGCGGACTCGTACAGCCTCCTGCGCGGCGAGCGCAAGGAGCTGGTGGAGCTCAACCACGACGCTTTCATCCGGGTGTTCAACTACGGGCACCACGAGGGGGTGGGCGACTTCCTCGTGCTCCAGTACGTCGACGGGCTCACCCTCAAGGAGGTGGGGGCCCGCGCCCACGCCCACCCCGAGGAGTTCGGCCACGAGCGGTTCCTGGAGTTCACGCTCGCGTACGGCATGCGCATCCTCGCCGGGCTCGCCCATCTGCACGCCCCCGGGCGCGGCAAGGTCTACGGCGACCTGAAGCCGCCGAACGTCATGCACGACGGCTCCACCATCAAACTCATCGACGTGGGCAGCGTGCGCCGCGCCGGGGCGCCCGGACTGACCACTGACGCCTACCGCGCCCCCAGCGTCGGCGGCCACGGCGAGTCCGACCCGCGCGACGACCTGTTCAGCCTCGGCGAGACGCTGCGCACCCTCTGCGGCCTCGGCGGCGACCGCCACGACCTGGCCGCGCTCGCCGCGCTCGGCCCGCTGGACGATCCCTGCGCCGGGCACCGCGGCCTCGGCCTGGTCTCCCTCGCCCGGGTGCTGCGCCGCGCCACCCGCACCCGGCGCGCCGACCGCTTCGCCACCGCCAGGGAGATGGAGGACCAACTGCGGGGCGTCTTCCGCGAGCTGCGGTCGCTGCGGACCGGCGCGGAGACCTTCGAGCCGTCCCCGCTCTTCCTCCAGTCCGCGTACGCCCTGGACGGCGGGCTCGGCTCCGCCCCCGACGTCTCGCGCTGGGCCGCGCCCCGTTCCGCCGCCCGCCATCCCGCGCCCACCCCGGCCCAGGTCGCCCGGCGCCTCCCGGTGCCGCGCCCCGACCCGGACGACGACCACCACGGCGAGCTGAGCAGGCTCAGCGACGACGACCCCGAGGCGCTCCTCCAGCACACCGGCGACTGGCGGGACTCCCCCGAGGTCCATCTGCTCCGCTGCCGCCTGCGGCTGCGGCTCGCGCCGCGCGCGGACGACGGGCCGCCCGACGCCGACGCCCTGTCGGCGGCCGAGACCGCGCTCGCCCTGGCCGAGGACGCCATAGGCCCCGCCCGTGCCCCGCACGACTGGCGGCTCGACTGGCACCGCGGTCTGCTGGCGCTGGCCCGCTCCCGCGTCGGCGCGGCCCGCGACCACTTCGACCGGGTCTACGCCGCGATCCCCGGCGAGTACGCGCCCAAGCTGGCCCTCGGCCACTGCGCCGAGCACCTGGACCGGCGGCACGAGGCCCTGACGTTCTACGAGGCCGTACGGCTGCGCAACCCCTCGCTGGGCAGCGCGGCGTTCGGCGCCGCCCGCGCACGGCTCGCGCTCGGCGGGCCCGACGCGCTGGCCGACGCCATCGCCGCCCTCGACGCGGTGCCCCAGCACTCCCGGCACCGCACGGCCGCCCGCACCGCCGCCGTGCGCGTCCGCGTCGATCACGCGCGGGACGCGGACGGGCTCGGCACGGCCGTACGGGACCTCGCCGGGCTCTTCTTCGAGCACGGCCTGACCGACGTGGCGGCCCGCGTCCGGATGAAGGCGGAGGTGTGGGGCGCCGCCCACCGCCTGCTCGCCCCGCCGGAGGGAGGCACGCCGGAGGGGGGCACGCCCGAGGGAGGCACGCCGATGACGGGCGCCGAGCTGCGGGCCGTCGCCGCCAGGGCCGACCCGCGCCTGGAGTTCCCCGCCGAGGAGCGGACGCTGCGCAAGGACCTGTCCCGCTTCTACCGCGGCCTGGCCCACCAGGCCGCGCGGGACGCACCGCCGCGGGAGGCCGAGGTGCCGCTCGCCGAACTGCTCCTCGACCGCGCCTACGCGGTACGCCCCTTCGCCTTACGACACCACAGGGACACCCCATGGCTGGGCAAGAAGATCAAGGACTGGGTCAGGGCCAACGCCTCCGCGCAGGGCCACGGTTGAGCGGGACCACCGGGACCGCCGGAGCCGCCGGGTCCGCGTGGGCCCGCGTCGGCCTGGAGGTCAGCCAGGTCGTCGAGCTGCCCCGGCCCCGCACCCCCGGCGACGGGGAGCCGGCGCGGATGTACGCCGTCGTCACCGTGACGGTCCGCAGGCCGGGCACGGCTCACCCGCCCGGCACGGCTCACGTGCGGGGGACCACCGGGCCCCGGCTCGCGGAGGTGCTCCTCATCGACCACTCCTCCTCGATGGTGATCCCGCCGAGCCGCCTCGCCGCGGCCCGCGCCGCCGCGTCGTCCGCGCTGGCCCGCATCCCGGACGGCGCCCTGTTCGCGGTGGTCGCCGGGGGCGACAGGACCGCCATGATCCACCCCAGGCGGCCGGGGTTCGCCGTCGCGCACGCCGAGTCACGGGCCGCCGCCGAAGCCGCCCTTCACGACTGCACACCCGGCGGCGGCACCGCGATGGGCACCTGGCTGGAGCGCGCGCGGGAGCTCTTCCGCGGACTGCCCGCCGCCGGGCCGAACGGCCACGTACGCCACGCCCTGCTCCTCACCGACGGCAAGAACGAGCCCGGCTACGAATCGCGGGCGGAGCTGCGCGAGCGCGTCGAGCGGTGCGCGGGGGCCTTCGACTGCGACGTCGTCGGCATCGGCGACGCCTGGGAGACCGAGGAACTGCTGCTCATCGCGGGCACCCTGGGCGGCCGCACGCGGGCCGTGGAGGACCTGACGCGGCTCCCCGACGAGCTGGCCGCCCTCACCGCGGGCGCCGCCGAGCGCGATGTGACCGGGCTGCGCCTGCGCCTCCACCACCGGGCCGGAGTGCGCCCGTACTCCTTCGAGCGGGTCCACCCCACGCGGGCGCCCCTCACCCCGGCCCGCACCGACCTGTCCGGTGTCGAGACGGGCGCGGGCGGCCCCGTCGAGGAGTACGAGCTGGGTCCCTGCGGCGAGGAGACCCGCGCCTATCTGCTCTGCGTCGGCGCGCCCTACGACCCCTCGCAGTTCGGCAAGGAGCTCCTGCTCACGGAGGTCGAGATCGACACCGGAGGACACCCCGAGGGGCTGGAGCTGCCCGCCCCGCGGCCCGTCCTGATGCGCTGGACCGACGACGCCGACCTCTACAGCCGCCTCGACCCGCAGGTCGCCCATTACCGGCACGAGGAGGAGCTGCACCGCACCTTCGAGGAGGCCTGCGCCGAGCTGAAGCGCGGCGCGCGGGACGCGGCACAGGCGCTCCTCGGCACCGCCTGGCGGCTCGCCGGGCGGGTCGGCGACACCGCGATGCGCGACCATCTGCTGCACCTGGTCCGCGTCACGGACGCCGAGCGCGGCCGGGTCGAACTCCTGGAGCACATCGCGCGCTTCGACGTGGAGGCCGCCCGCATCCAGTCGAGCGTGACGGTCCTGCCCGGCGCCCGGCCCGGCACGCGGCGGGCGGAGCGCCGGTGACCGTCCCCTGGCGCACCGCCCGCCGGGCCGCCGCCGGCGGGCTGCGCCGGCTGCGCGCCCACCTGTGGCCCGCCCGGCACGCCGCACGGCCGCGCAACCGCGTCTACCTGCGGGAGCGCATGATCACCCTGCCGCTGCTCACCGTCGTCGCCTCCCTCGCGTTCGGCTGGGCGTACGGGGAGGTCCGCGCGGACTCGGCGGCGCTGCGCGACAGCCACACGCCCGCGCTCGGCGACCTGGCCGACGCCGAGATGTCCCTGCGCATCGCCGACCGCGAGGCGGGCCGGAGCCTGGGCGCCGGGGAGTCGGTACGGCTCAGCGGCATCGGCAGGCGCTACCTCACCCGCACCACACGGGCCACCCAGAGCCTCAACCAGGTGGCCCGCAGCGGCGCCCTGACCACCGCCGAGCGCCAGGAACTCGACGTCGTCTCCGGCCTCGTCGCCGACTACGGCAACTGGATCGCCTTCGCGCAGAACAACGTCGGCGACCCGGTGCTGCGGGACACCGGGCTCGGCTACGCCCGCAGCATGCTCTGCACCGCCCCCGCCTCCGTTTCCGCCCCCGCCCCCGCTTCCGCTTCCCCGCGCGAGACGGCACCCGGCGGCTTTCCGCCCTGCGAGCCCGGGACCGGCTCGGACGCCACCACCGTGGTGGACCGCATCTCCGCCCTGGAGACGCGCCTGCGCGGCAGGGTCGCGGACCGGGCCTCCCTCGGCGCGGGCGTGACCGCCGCCGCCGTCGTCGCCGGGGCCGCGCTCGTGCTGCTCGCCGTCGGCCTGTGGCGCACCCAGCTCTTCCTCCACCACCGCTTCCACCTGCGCGTCAGCCTGCCGCTCACGGCGGCGGCGCTGCCGCTGCTCGCCGTGCCGTTCCTGACGGCCGACGCGGTCCTCGCCCAGCGGGCGCAGCAGCACGTCGTGGCCACGGCGCGGGAGCTGTCCGACCGCACGTCGCCGGCGGTCGAGTCCCGCGCCGACGAGCACCCCTACGCCCGCCCCGACCCCCGTCTGATCGACACCCTGGAGTCCGGGGCCCGCCGCGACCTGGCCCGGGGCCGGCTGCCCGCGCTCGACGGCGTGGCGCCCTGGGTGGCGCCCACCGGCCTGCTCTGCGCCGCCCTGATCTACGCCACGCTGCACGGCTACCGGCGCGAGTACCTCCACATCTCCCGCCCCGGAGCCGCCTCATGAGCCGCCCCACGCGCCGCGCCCACACGGTGCTGCGCGCCTTCCTCGCGGCCTGCCTGCTCGCCGTCGCCGCCGGGGGCTGCGCGGGTGAACGCCGCGAGACGCTCGTCGTCCTCGGGCCCTGGACGGGCGAGGAGGGCGAGGCGTTCGAGGCGATGCTCGGCCGGCTCGACGACGGCACCGGACAGACGTACACCTACCAGGGCACCAGCTCCCTGCGGGAGACGCTCGTCGCCCAGCTGGAGGCCGACGCCCCGCCGGACGTGGCGATCCTCAACAGCGTCGGCGAGCTCACCGAGTACGCCCGCGCCGGACGCCTCCAGCCCCTCACCCCCGCGGCCACCGCCCGCGCCTACCCGCCCTGGGCCCCGGCGCTGAACGTCGACGGCACCCGCCGCACCTACTGGGTGCCGCTGAAGGTCGACCTCAAGAGCCTGGTGTGGAGCGTGCGGGAGCGCCCGGCCGCGGCCCCGCGGTGGTGCGTCGGCCTCGCCTCGCAGGCGACGTCCGGGTGGCCGGGCACCGACTGGGTGGAGGACGTCCTGCTGCACCAGGCGGGCCCCGACGTCTACACCGAGTGGGCCACCGGGCGGCTGAGCTGGCGCGACCGCCGGGTCCGCGAGGCCTGGACGACCTGGGCCGCGCTCCTCGGAGACCGCTCCAAGGCCTCCGTCGACCAGTCGCTGACGACGCCGTACGTGGGGACGCCAGGACCGGCGAAGGGCGGCGGCCCGCGCGGGCTCCTGTACTCCCTGACGCCCCGCTGCACCCACGAGCACCAGAGCGCGTTCATCCGCTACGTCTACGCGGGCGACCCCGTGGACGTGCGGCCCTCCGCGGGGTTCCTGCGCGGCCGTGCCGAGCACGACGGCGCGTACGAGGTGGCGGGCGACATGGCGGCCGTGTTCAGCGACGCCCCGGCGGCCCGCACCCTCGTCGAGCGCCTCTCGGGCGCGAGGGCGCGCACGCTGTGGCGCGCGGAGGCGGAGCGGGAGCTGCGGCCCTTCTTCCCCGCCGCGACCGATCCGCAGCCCACCGACCCGACCGGGCGGCGCATCGCGGACCTCCTCACCGGGAAGGCGCGGACGCTGTGCTTCGACGCCTCGGACGTGATGCCGCCGGGCCTACGCGACGCCTTCCACCGGGCGGTCCTCCAGTACTTCAGGGACACCACGGGAAAGCGCCTCGACGAGCTACTCGGCCGGCTCGACACGGTCCGCGAGAACGCCGTCCGTGACGCGGGCCCCGCCCGGCCGCCCGCGTCCGGGGTCTGCGCGCCGCCGGGCGGCTGAGAGCCTGTGGTGCGCGCCGGTCAGCGGCGCATCTCCTCCGGGCAGGGCGTACCGCGGGGAATCTGGTACGGCGAGCCGAGCCGGTAGGTGCCCGCCTTCGGGGCGAGCAGCTCGACCCACTCGTCGCCGTGGTGGTCCTCCTCGGCTTCGAGCAGGCAGCCGTGGACGTTGGCGTACTTCTTGGGGAGCGACTCGTCGCGCTGCCGGTCCCGCTTGGACGCCTCGGTCTCCTTGGGCTGCTCGACGCCCTTGCCCTTGGCGTCGACGACACTCAGCCACGGGGAGTACGGGATGCGGATCAGGATGCGGCCCGGCTTCTGCACGCGCAGGGTCATCTCGCCCTGCTCCGCGCGCTCCACCACGGCGTTCGGCTCGGCGAGCGGCCTCGGATCGGTCACCTCGTACAGCCGCCAGTTGGTGTCGACCCACACCTGCTCCAGGTACGGCAGGCCGTCCGTGATGAGCTGCGTCTCGCGCTTGCCGCCGTCGCCGTCGGGCTCGCCCTTGGGGACCGCCACGTAATGCACGGACCAGCGCTGGAGCCACTCGTGGTAGTTCGCGGAGTTCAGGGTGTCGTCGTAGAAGAGCGGGTTGCGCTCCATGTCGGCCTGGCGGTTCCAGCCGCGCGCGAGCTGTACGTACGCGGGGAGCGCGGACGCCTCGCGGTGGTTGCGGGCCGGCACCACCTCGACGCGGCCCTTGGCGGCGCCCCGCTCCTTCAGCTCGTTCACCAGCGGCGAGACCTCGCGCGTCCAGGAGGCGGCGGCGTGGGTGTGCACGATGTCGTCGACGGACTTGAAGCCGATCCACCCGGTGAAGCCCACGAGGGCCACGACGACGACGTACCAGATGCGGGACTTCGGCACGAGGTACGGCAGCGCGGCGAGGAGGGCGACGCCCGTGAAGGACATCGCGAGGCGGGTGATGTTGGAGCCGATCTGCGAGCTGATCAGCCAGACGCCGAGCACGAAGGCCGCGTATACGGCCGTCGTGATCCGTACGGTCTTCCAGTCCTTCGGGACGGCGTAGTACACGATCACGGCGAAGAGCAGCGGCAGCGACGCCGACCCGAACGACATCGGCTGTGTGCCGGAGAACGGGAAGAGCCACGCGGAGAGGCCCACGACGATCGCGGGCGCGACGCCGAGCGCGTACGCGCCGGGGTAGCGCTTGCTGAGGAAGAGCGCGACGGCGACCATTCCGACGAAGAGCCCCGCCACCGGGCTGCCCATCGTGGCGAGCGCGGCGAACGGCGCGGCCACCAGGGCCTTCGCCCACCGCTTGTAGCGCCAGCGGTACGGCCAGCAGAAGACCGCGGCGACCGCCATCAGGGCGAACATCTGGCCGAGGCCGAAGGTGACACGGCCCGAGACCGCATTGCAGAACAGCGCGAAGACGCCCGCGAGGGCGGGCCACAGCGGCTGCTTCACCGCACGGCTGCGGATGAGGATCATCGTGAGCAGCGCGGCGGAGAGCGTCCCGGCGATCATCATCGTCGTCCGCACGCCGAGCACCGACATCAGATACGGCGAGATGACGCTGTACGACACCGGGTGCATGCCGCCGTACCAGGCGAGGTTGTACGCGGAGTCGGGGTGCCGCCCCACGAACTCGGCCCAGGCGTCCTGCGCCGCGAGGTCGCCGCCGCCGTTGGCGAAGATGAAGAACCAGACGAGGTGCAGCACGGCGGCCAGCAGCGTCACGGTGATCACCGGGTGCCGGTGGGCGCGCTCCGTCAGCGTGGCGATCCGGGAAGCCTTACGGGCGGGCTCCGGGGACGGCAGCGGTATTCGTCCGGCGCCGCCGGGGCCTTCGTCCTTGCCGCTGTCCGGCTGTGCGTCGTCGTCGGCGCGCGTCGGCTCCGCTGTGGCCACTGCTGGCTCTCCCCGTGTCGTCCGTGGTTCCGACAGGCGCCGGGTGCGATCCGATGAGGGTCCGTCCCGGTCCACCCCGTACTCGGCCCCGGCGTACTGCCCCCCGAGCTTGTGACGCTAGCACGCAGACGCGGGGGGAGGCCCGGGGCGGGGTCTCCCCCCGGGCCTCCCCCCGCGTACGTCGCGCGGGCTCTCGCCGGGCGTCAGCCGACGCGCTGCAGCTTGGCGCCGAAGCCCGGTTCCGCGAGGTCCTTCTGGAGGGCGACGGGCACCTTCACGGCGTCTCCCTTGCCGTCGCCGACGCTCAGCACGCCGACCTCGGTGCCCGCCTTCGCCGAGTGCGGCACGGGCTCGCCCTTCTTCTCCGTCAGGTGCAGCTTCACCGTGAGACCGGCCCAGCCCGCCGCGGCGACGTCCTTGGTGGCGACGACCGGGGTCGTGCCCCCCAGACCGTCGTCGACCTGGCCGACCACGTCACCCTTCTTGACGATGGTCTTGGAGGTCAGCGCGTCCTTGCCGGCCCCGATGAGCTTCTGTACGACGCCGGTGACCTCGTCGATGTTGGCGACGCCGTTCTTGCCGTACTGGCCGAGGGCGGCGCCGATGATCGTCTGCGTCTCGCCGCCGACCTTCTTCTCCGCGGCGAAGAGGATGTTGCCGCCCGCGGCCGTGGTGGTGCCGGTCTTGATGCCGATGGCGACGGTCGGGACGAGCCCGAAGAAGTTGTTCTGCTTGTCGCCGTTGAGGTCCTTGTAGCTGGGCTGGCGGGAGATCTCGTTGAAGACCGGGTCCTTCATGGCCGCGCGGCCGAGCTTCACGAGGTCCTCGGCGGTGGAGACGGTCGTCTTGTCCAGGCCGCTGGGGTCCGTGTAGTGGGTGTTCTTCATCCCCAGCTCCTTGGCGGTCTCGTTCATCTTCGCGACGAACGCGTCCTCGGAGCCGCTCTTGCCGTCCCAGCGGGCGAGCAGCTTGGCGACGTTGTTCGCGGACGGCAGCATGACCGCCTGGAGCGCCTCGTACTGCGTGATCTTCTGGCCCTCGGTGACCTTGACGACGGACTCGTTCTCCGCCTTGCCCGTCTCGTAGTGCTTCTGCGCGGCGGCGTCGACCGGGATGGCCGGGCCGTCCTCGCCCCTCTTCAGGGGGTGGTCGCGGAGGACCACGTAGACCGTCATGACCTTGGCGATGCTCGCGATCGGCACGGGCTTCTGGTCACCCGACGTGCCGAACGTGCCGATGCCGTTGACGTCCATCGCGGCCTGGCCCTGACCCGGCCACGGCATGGACGGCTTGCCGCCCTCGAAGGAGACGGACTCCTGCGCGGTGAGCGTCAGGGTCGGCGCCGGCAGCGGGCGCACGGCCTGTACGACCGCAAACACGACCACCATGAGCAGCACCAGCGGCGTCCAGATCTTGACCCGGCGCACGGCGGTGCGGACGCGGGTCTCCGGAGGCGGCGGGGTGTTGGTCAGCTCGGCGAGCAGGTCGATCGGCGGGCGGGGCGGAAGGGGCTGCTGGGTCGTCCGCTCCACTGGCGGGGGCGCCTGCACCGGCACCTTGGGCTCGGCCTTCGGGGCGGGGGCCGCGGGCCTCGCCGGCGGGCCGTCGAGCGGCTTGAGCGCGACGAACTTACTGGTCCGCTCGGCGTCGCCCTCGCGCTTTGCAGCACCCTTTGCAGAATCGTTCTTGTCACGCGGCCCCTGCGGGCCCTTCGCCCACTTGGGGCCCTCGGAGTCCTTGGGCTCCTTGGCGTCCTTGGCGTCCTTGGCTTCCTTGGCGTCCTTGGCTTCCTTGGCGTCCTTGTGGTCGCCGATCTTGAGCATGGTCGTCGGCTGGTCGACGGACCTCGGCGGCACGGGGGCCTTGAAGACGGCGGTGGCCTGATCGACACCGGACGCCTTGGGCGCGTCGTCCTCGGGGGCCTCGGCGTCGGACTTGGCGTCGTCGGCGTCGGGCTCGGCGTCGGGCTTGGCGGGGGCGTCGGGCTTGGCCGGGGCCTTGGGCTTCGCGTCGGCGCCGGGCTTCGTGTCGGCGTCGGGCTTCGTGTCGGCGTCGGGCTTGGCGTCGGCGCCAGGCTTCGGCTTCGGGTCCGCGGCAGACTTCGCGTCGGCGTCGGGCTTCGGGTCCGCGTCGACGTCCGGCTTCGCTGCGGCGTCGGGCTTCGCATCCGCGCCAGGCTTCGGCTTCGGGTCCGCGCCAGACTTCGCGTCGGCGTCAGGCTTCGGCTTCGGGTCCGCGCCCGGCTTCGAGTCCGCCCCAGGCTTCGCTGCGGCAGCCGGCTTCGCCGAAGCCGTGGTCTTTTCAGCGACGTCCGGCTTCGCGTCTTCGACGTCCGGCTTCGCCTCAGCGCCCGGCTTCGCGTCCGCGGGCTCGGCCTCTCCCGCACTCTCATCCTGAGGCTTCGCCGAAGCCTCGGGCTTCGCGTCCCCCTTGGCGGGAGCCTCCGGCTTCGCGGCACCCTTGGCGGGAGCCTCCGCCGCTTCGGACGGGTCCTCGTCCTCGTCTCCGGCCACCCACGCCGCCACGGCGTCCCGCAGCCGTGCGTCGCCGCCTTCGCCGCCCCCGGCGGCCGCCGGGGTCTCCGAGGAGGCCTCCGTCGGCTCGGCGGGCTCCGGGGAGCCCGAGGCCCGGTCCTCCCGCGCCGCCGGAACCTCCCGGGCCACCGCGAGCCGCGGATCCCGTTCCTCCGCTGCCGGCGCAGACGCCGCAGTCGGTTTCCCCGACGACTTCCGTTGCTTCGACCTGTCGGGGGTCTCGCCCGCCACCGATGCCTCCTCGTACGCCATGCCGTATGCCGATGCTGAATGCTGACCGTGTGCTCGCCGTGCGCCAAATCCGGCCGGACCCCACTGTCCGAACCGTGTACCAGTGTCCTGTGTGAGGGCTTAACCCCCGTGGTAGACGAGAACGACATACCTACTGGTTCCCGTACAGACCACCCACGCGCTCTCGACAGACCAATGTGAGAGGGGTCACCCTGTCATTCATCCACGCGGGGAGGCATGGATGGGCAGGAGCCGCAGAACAATTCCGGAGGAGCTTCTGCTGCTCGCTTTGGACCCGGCCACGGGTACCACAGCGCAGCCGCAGTCGCTCGACCTGGGTCTGGCCGGAGCGCAGCTAGTAGAGCTGGCACTGGCCGGACGGATAGCCCCTGACGGGGATCGTATAGCCGTGGTGATGCCACGGCCGACCGGAGATCCGACTCTGGACTCCGCACTGGAACTGCTGCGCAGGCGCGGCAGCCCGGTTCGGGCCGTCCATTGGATCGGCGGGCCCCGACTGGGGCTGCGCCAGATTTACCTCTCGCATCTGGAGCGGTGCGGCATGGTGCATGCCGTGGCGGGCCAGATGTGCGGAGTGCTGCCGACGACGCGTTACCAAGCGACGGAGACGGCGATCAGCCGGGACATCAGGGCCCGGCTGGACTCAGCGATCCGCACCGGTGTACCGCCGGACCCGCGGACCGCGGCGCTCGCCGCGCTGGCCCATGCGGTCGGTCTCGGCAAGCATCTCTACCCCGGGAACGAGGGGCGTTCATCGCGCTCCCGCCTCCGGGACCTGATCAGGCACGACCCCATGGGCGGCCTCGTGGCGCACGCCGTGATGGACGTCCAGAACGGCGTGGCGGCTCAGCCGCGCCGCAGCGCCGCGCCGGCGGGCCCCCCGGGTCCCGTGGGACGGCAGCCGGCCAGGGCGGCAACGGATTCCGACCGGATTCCGATGCAGCCGCGCCGCGGGTCCATGGCACGCGCCGTGGCCCACTGAGTACGGCGTGACCGCCCGGCACGGCCGGGTGCCCGCCGAGGAACATCACGCTCATCACGCACCGCTCAGCACCAAGCACCGCTCAGCACCACCGCACCGCTCGCACCACCAGCGCCATCAGCATCATCCGCACCACCAGCATCACCTGCACCACCCGCATCAGCGCCGCACCGCAGTCCCCCGGGCCCGGTTCGGGAGCCGCTGAGCCGCGCGGGGAGTGGTGCCGGACCGTCCGGGTGACGGTCCGGCACCATCTCCGCGCGGCCACACACCCGCTTGACGCCACAGGGCCGACCGCAGGGCCACCCGCACCCCCGACATCTCCCTCGATTCCGTACATCCGCTGTTTCCCAGCGGTGCCGCACACGTTGGTGGCACTCTGCTGAGCAGTAGATACGTAAATTCGAGGCAGCCAAGCCGGAGGTGCACGTCCCGTGGCGTCCAATGTCAATCCCACCGTCAGGCGACGCCGTCTCGGCCAGGAGCTGCGTCGGCTCCGTGAGCTCAAGGGCATGACGGCCGAGGAGGTCGCCGAGCGGCTGCTCGTCTCGCAGTCGAAGATCAGCCGCCTGGAGAACGGCCGCCGGTCGATCAGCCAGCGGGACGTCCGCGACCTGTGCGGGGTCTACGAGGTCGAGGACCACCGCATCGTCGACTCCCTCATGCAAATGGCCAAGGATTCGCGACAGCAAGGCTGGTGGCACTCCTTCGGCGACATCCCGTACAGCGTCTACATCGGTCTGGAGACGGACGCCGCGTCCCTGCGCGTGTACGACCCGCAGGTCGTGCCGGGGCTGCTCCAGACCCGCGCGTACGCCGAGGCGCTCATCACCGGCGCGCTCCCCGAGACGACGCCGACCGACATCGAGAAGCGCGTCCAGGTGCGCATGCGCCGCCAGGAACGTATCTCCGCGCCGGAGAACCCGCTGCGCCTGTGGACCGTTCTGGACGAGTCCGCGCTGCGCCGCGTCGTCGGCTCGCGCCGTCTCATGGGCGAGCAGCTCGAACACCTCGTGGAGCAGTCCCAGCTCCCGCACGTGACGGTGCAGGTCATCCCCTTCGAGATGGGCGCCCACCCGGGCCTCAACGGCCAGTACGCGATCCTGGAGTTCCCCGACGCGGCCGACTCCAGCGTGGTCTACATCGAGGGCGTCACGAGCGACCTGTACCTGGAGAAGGCGAACGACGTGCAGCAGTACAGCGTCATGTACGAGCATCTGCGCGCCCAGGCGCTGAACGTCGAGCAGTCGCGCCGGCTCATCGCGGAGATCGTCAAGGAGTACGCCGCCTGATGTCCGGCCCGAGATGACCGTCCCGGCGAAAGTTTCCGCACGGTACACCCTCGCCCGGGCGAGGCGGAAGACCCACCTGGAATATGCCATCCGACCGAGTGAACGCCTCCCTCACTGGACGATGTTGGCGAGTAGCGTCGTTCACGCCATCGAGCCCGCACCGAGCAGGCACGTCGGCGCCGACCGCGGTCACGCGGCGGCCAGCAACTCACCAACTGGGCAACCGGAGCAGACATGGCAATTCAGCGAGGCTCGTCGAACACCTGGGTAAAGTCTTCGTACTCCACCGGGAACGGTGCGTGTGTCGAGGTCAAGTCCCCGGTGGAGACCGGCATCTCCGTGCGGGACTCCAAGGTCGTCGAGGGGCCGGTGCTCGCCTTCCCCGCCGACTCCTGGAACGCGTTCGTCAGCGGGGTGAGCCGGGGGTCCGCCGATCTCGCGTGACGCGGCAGCGCCCTCGCACGGGCAACACGTATGAGCCCTCTCGACTGGCCCGCCGTCCCGGCCGAGGGGGCTCGGCCCTTTCTCAACGCAGCTGATCCACGTACAGATCCGTCCCCGGCACGGTCGGGATGAACGGCGCGAGAAGTTCGAGGCGCCCGAGTCCGGACCCGGCCACGGTCTCCTCCCGCCCGGCGAAACATGCCTCCCAGCGTTCGCGTGGGTCCTCCTGGAGGAACCACAGCAGCGTCAGGCGGGTGCCGATGCCCTCCACCTGCTTCACGTACGTCATCCGGTCGCCCGGCAGCGGCGTCGGCCGGAAGATCGTCACCATCGCGGCGGGCGAGCCGGCCAGGGCGCGCGGCAGGTGCCGGGAGCGCAGCCACTCCAGGAGCTCCGCCCGCCGCGCGGTGTCCTGTGCGTCGATCACTTCGAGGACGAGGCCGCGGTACGGATGGTCGAGCGCGTGGAAGTCGCGCGGGCCCGCGGCGCCGTCGCGGTAGACGGTCGCCTCGTGGTCCTGGAAGGCGGTGAAGACGTGGCGGCGGTCGTGGTGGACGCGGCCGTCGCGGTTGAGGCGCTTGTTGATGCCGACGGTCCACTTCATGTGGTCGTCGTAGCGGCCCTCCGTCACCCAGTACGTGGAGAGGTAGCACCCGGCGGTGACCGGCTCGGCGACCGCGGACTTCTCGGGGCGCCGCAGGAGCTGGAGGTCCCGCGTGGCCACCCAGCGGCGCCCGGCGTACATCCAGGGCATGGCCATCGCGCCCGCGTAGTAGTGGTCGTCCTCGTACCAGCGGTTGTACGCGTACTCGTGCCCCGGGTGCGGTTCGACCATGGTGATCAGGGCGTGCCCCGGGCGTACGCCGTAGGGCCCGACGGCGGCGAGCTCGGCGTAGACGTCACTGCGGGTCTCCTCGGCCATGTCTCTCCCCTGTCTCCCTCTTCCTTCCTCCGGTGCGCGCCCATACTCTGACGCCCCGTCAGCGAAACTGCCAGAGCCGGGAGGCGCCCATGCCGTCGTCGCTCCTTCGGGGAAAGACCGTCGTCGTCTCCGGCGTCGGCGCGGGGCTCGGCCACCGGGTCGCGGCGGCCGTCGTACGCGACGGGGGCAACGCCGTGCTCGGCGCGCGCACGGAGGCGAACCTCGCCAAGTCGGCCGCGGAGATCGACCCCGAGGGGGCGCGCACCGCCCATCTGGCCACCGACATCACCGACGAGCGGCAGTGCGACGCCCTGGCCGGGCTGGCCGTCGACCGGTTCGGGGGGATCGACGCGGTCGTTCACGTCGCCGCCTGGGACAGCTGTTTCGGCGGCCTTGAGGACGCCGACTTCGACACCTGGCGCGGCGTGCTGGACGTGAATCTGCTCGGGACGCTGCGCATGACGCGGGCGTGCCTGCCCGCGCTCAAGGAGCGGCGGGGCGGTTCGGTGGTCTTCATCGGTACGCAGTCCGCCGTCGCGGCGCCCTCGCAGGTCCGCCAGGCCGCGTACGCGGCGTCCAAGGGGGCCCTGACCTCGGCGATGTACTCCCTCGCGCGGGAACTGGGGCCGCGGCGGATCCGGGTCAACACCGTGCTTCCGGGGTGGATGTGGGGGCCGCCGGTGGAGGCGTACGTCCGGTTCACCGCGGTGACCGAGGGGGTGCCGGAGGCCGCCGTCCTGGACCGCCTGGCCTCGCGGATGGCGCTGCCGGAACTGGCGACCGACGGTGACGTCGCCGACGCCGTGACGTTCCTCGCCTCGGACCGGGCGCGGGCCATCACGGGGCAGTCCCTGTTGGTCAACGCGGGGGAACTCATGCGCTGACACCGGCTTCCCGCGCCCCTTCGGGGGCGCTTTTTCATGCCCTGAACCCGCTACCCCGTAGTCACGTACATGAACGCAAGTCAGCTAAACGAACGATTTTACTCTCCCTTGACCTGCCGTGCGGTTGTCGGGGAGGTGTGGCCGAACCCACGATGAGCGGGCACTTCCGGGGGCGATCGGGCTCCCGTCGCCCGGTACTGGCGAAGTGCGAGCCATCTCTGCGCAGTTCACCAGGCGGACCCCTGGAGGGCCATATGAACAGTCTCGACTGGGCCGTGCTCATCGGCTACTTCGGCGTGATGGTCGCGATCGGCGTGTGGTCCCACAAGCGGGTCGACAACGTCAGCGACTACTTCACCGCCGGCGGCAAGATGCCCTGGTGGCTGTCGGGCATCTCGCACCACATGTCCGGCTACAGCGCGGTGATGTTCACCGGCTACGCCGGCATCGCGTACACCTACGGCGTGACGTCCTTCGTCACCTGGTCGTTCCCCATCGCGCTCGGCATCGCCATCGGCGCCCGCCTCTTCGCGCCGCGCATCAACCGGCTGCGCTCCCGGCTGCACGTGGCGTCGCCGCTCGAATACCTCAAGTCCCGCTACAACTTGCAGACCCAGCAGGCGCTGGCCTGGTCCGGGATGCTGCTCAAGATCGTGGACGTCGGCGCCAAGTGGGCGGCGATCGCCACCCTGCTCTCGGTGTTCACCGGGATCTCGCTGAACCAGGGCATCCTGATCACCGGCGTCATCACGGCGATCTACTGCACGATCGGCGGCCTGTGGGCGGACGCCCTGACCGAACTCGGCCAGTTCATCATCCAGCTCCTGGCCGGAATCGCCATGTTCGTGGCCGTCGTCTCCAAGCTCGGCCCGTTCGGCGGGTTCTTCGGCGTCTGGGACGAGCCCGAGCTCGCCGGACACGGAAAGCCGCTGGTCGGCCCGTACGGCACGGTCTTCCTGCTCGCCTTCCTGTTCATCAAGCTCTTCGAGTACAACGGCGGCATGCTCAACCAGGCGCAGCGCTACATGGCGACCGCGAACGCCAAGGAGGCCGCGCGTTCCGCGAAGCTCTCCGCGATCCTCTGGCTGGTCTGGCCCGTCGTCCTCTTCTTCCCCATGTGGATGTCGCCGCTGCTCGTCGACGCCAAGAAGCCCGACGGCTCGGACTCGTACGCCCTGATGACCGAACAGCTCCTGCCACATGGCCTGCTCGGCCTGGTCATCGTCGGCTTCTTCTCGCACACCATGGCGATGTGCTCCTCCGACGCCAACGCCATCGCCGCCGTCTTCACCCGTGACGTGGCGCCGGCGTTCTCCGCGAAGGCCCGGATGTGGAACGAGCGGAAGGGCCTGCTCGCGGCCCGCCTGACCACCGTGGTCTTCCTGGGCCTTTCCATGGCGGTCGCGACACAGGTGAACTCCCCGACCTTCAAGGACATCATCACGGTCGTCATCAAGTGGGTCGCCGGTCTCATGGGCCCCATCGCGATCCCGATGATGCTGGGCCTGCTGCGCACCTTCCGCAAGTCCGGGCCCACCGCGGCCCTGAGTAGCTGGGGGGCCGGTCTCGTCGCCTTCTACCTGGTCAACTTCCCGATCAACGACGCGGTCGACGGCGGTGTCCCCCTGGAGTACCAGGTGTCGATCCCGCTGGCGGTCTCGCTCATCCTCTACATCGTCATCGGTTACGTGAAGCCGGAGGACACCCCGGAGCGGGACGCGCTCATCGAGCGCATCAACACCGACGACGACGGTTCGCAGTCAGCGGCGGCCGTCCCCTCCCCCGCCGAGCCCCTGGACGACGCGGCGCGCACGCCCGTGAAGGACTGATCAAGCGCGGGGGTAGCGGGTGAGCCAGCCGGGGGAGGAGGCCGCGGGGCCGTGCAGGGCGGGGCCCTGGGTCATCTCCATGGCGAAGTCGTCCGCGAGCTCCAGGACCGTCGCCCGGCCCTCCAGCTCCGTGAGCCAGCCGGGCGGCAGCGCGGTCTCGCCGTGCAGCGCGCCGAGCAGCGCCCCGGTGAGCGCGCCCGTCGCCGAGGAGGGCCCGCCGTGGTTGACGGCAAGCCGCACCCCGTGGCGGACGTCCTCGCCGACCAGGGCGCAGTACGCGGCGACGGCGAGCGCGCCCTCGGCGGTGCCCTCCCCAAGGAGCTCCTCCACCCGGGCCGCCGTGGGCAGGCCCTGGCGGACAGCGCCCAGGGCGTGCCGCAGCGCCTCCGTGACGGGCTGCTGGCCCGGGCGGGCGGCCAGCAGGGCCAGGGCCCGCTGGATCGCGCCGTCCGGGGAGTCCCCGCGCGCGAGGCCGTGCAGGATGACGGTGTGGGCGCCCGCCGCCAGGCTCGCCGCGGGGTGGCCGTGGGTCTGGGCGGCGCACTCGACGGCGAGCTGGAGCACGAGCTGCGGCTCCCAGCCGACGAGCAGCCCGAAGGGCGCGGACCTGACGGCGGCCTCCGGGCCGCGCTCGTCGGGGTTCTTGGGGGTCTCCAGAGTGCCCATGACGTCGTTGCCGAGCCCCAGGAGGCAGGCGCGGGACGGGCCGCGCCGCGCGTACAGCCACTCCTCGCGGGCCAGCCAGCCGTCCTCCTTGCGCCGCTCGTCCGGGCCCCAGTCGCTCTGGGTGGCGGCCCAGCGGCGGTAGGCGCGGTGCAGGTCGGTCGGCGGATGCCAGGCGCCGGTGTCGCGCCGCACCTGGGCGCGTATCAGCCCGTCGACCGTGAAGAGGGTGAGCTGCGTGGCGGCGGTGACCGCGCCGAGCCTGCCGTACGCGGGCGCCGGTTCGGTCAGGCCGTCGGGCCCGTACTCCTCGCGTATGCCGTCCAGGGAGAGCCCGTCCAGGGGCGCCCCGAAGGCGTCGCCGACCGCGGCCCCGAGGAGCGTGCCGCGCACCCGGCTGCGGAAGTCCTGCTGCTCGGCTCGGCCCCAGACACCGGTGGCTGTTGCAGTGCCCACCGGGACCTCCCTCCGTGCCTCGACCGGTTGCGACTGCGCAGCACTGTAATCGACCACGGCTGATCGATCGGGACGTCATGTGGTATGCGAAGAGTCGCCCGTGAGGCGGCTTTTGAACGACGTTCACGAAAGCTTCGCAGCCGCCACGAGTGCCCTCCGCCGACGGCCGTCCGGGCCCGCGTCGGCCGCCGGACAGCCAACTCGCGGGCCCTGAACGGTCAGTTAATTCCGCCTGCACCATAAAAGTCCCTGCGATGTACAACCGATTCCGCGGAACGCGCGTCTCTAGCTGTGCAACACACTTTCCCCACAGGAGGACATGCACGTGCGTCGCAGTCTCATTACCGCCGTGGCGGTCGCCTCACTCACCGCACCTCTCGCCATCGCCGCCACCGCGGGCACCGCGTCCGCCGCCCCACGCGCCGCGAAGGCTCCGGTCGTCGACTTCAACAAGGACGGGTACGCCGACCTCGCCATCTCGGCCCCGGGCAGCTACGACAGTGACGTCCCCGGCAGCGTCTCCATCGTGTACGGCTCGGCGAACGGCCCCGACAAGGCGAAGGCCGTCACCATCAGCCGCGCCACGGCGGGCGTACCCGGCTCCGCGGCCGACGGCGGCCACTTCGGCACCCAGACGGCCGCCGCCGACTTCGACGGTGACGGCTACACCGACCTCGTGGTCAACGGCGGCAAGAAGCCCGTCGTCCTGTGGGGCTCCGCCCAGGGCCTGTCCGGCTCGGGCAGCGCCACGCTGGCCTCGAACGGCGCGGGCCTCACCGCCGGTGACTTCAACGGCGACGGCAAGGGCGACCTGGTCACGTCGGAGTACCCGGAGCCCGAGGACCCGATGGACAACGACGACAAGGGCATGACCATCGCGTACGGTCCCTTCAAGCGGGACGGGAAGGCCGCGAGCACCCAGCAGGTCGCCACGAGCGTGACGTTCGGCCCCAGCGACTTCGTCGTGGGCGACGTGACCGGCGACGGCGCCGACGACATCGTCACCAGCCACGGCTTCGAGGAGATGGCGTACGACAGCAAGCTCTGGAAGGGCGGCAAGAACGGGGTGTCCACCACCCCGCAGAAGCTCGCGCCCTCCCTCGGCGGCGCGGTCGCGGACGTCGACGGCGACGGCTACAAGGACTTCGTCACCCGCGACATCGGTGACTACTTGGAGGACCTGCCCGACCAGGAGGGCACGGTCCTCGTCCGCTACGGCTCGGCGTCCGGTCTCTCGTCCCGCACCACGAAGATCACCCAGGACACGGCGGGCGTGCCCGGCGCCGGCGAGAAGGGCGACCAGTTCGGCTCCGCCATCAGCGCGGGCGACGTGAACGGCGACGGCTACGCGGACGTGGCCGTGGGTGTCCCCAACGAGGACATCGGCACGACCGCCGACGCGGGCAGCGTCGTCATCCTCAAGGGCTCCCGCACCGGCCTGACCGGTACCGGCGCCCAGGCCTTCGACCAGTCGAAGGCCGGTGTCCCCGGCGCCTCCGAGAAGGGCGACAAGTTCGGCGGCACCGTCCTGCTCTCGGACACCAACAAGGACGGCAAGGCCGACCTGACGGTGGGCGCGCCCGGCGAGGCCGGCACCTACGCCGCCTCCGGCGCGATCTGGCACCTGCGCGGCTCCGCGAACGGCCTGACCACCACCGGCATCGAATCCTTCGGCCCGGCGGCGATCGGCGCCCGGGAAAAGGGCGGCGTGCAGTTCGGCGTGTTCCTGGGCCACTGAGGCCCTGGCCTCATGAGGCCGGTTTTCCGGCCCACTGAGGCACGGCGGCGGCCGGGGGTGGCTTCTGGCCATCCCCGGCCGCCGCTTTTCTCGGAGCCTGGGCTCTCAGTCCGCCAGCGGCAGCAGTTCCGGCAGGTGCCCGTCCGAGGCCGCCGCGGCCCGCTGCCGCTCCTCGGGCACCTCTCCGTACAGCGTCGTCCGCGGCTTCGCGGGCCGGCCCGCCGCCTCCGCGATGGCGACGAGGTCCTCGACGGACCGGTAGGAGCCGTAACTGGAACCCGCCATCCGGGAGATGGTCTCCTCCATCAGCGTCCCGCCGAGGTCGTTGGCGCCGGACCTGAGCATCTCGGCGGCGCCCTCCTGCCCCAGCTTCACCCAGCTCGTCTGGATGTTGGGGACGTAGGGGTGGAGCAGCACGCGCGCCATGGCCGTCACCGCCCGGTTGTCGCGGGTCGTCGGTCCTGGCCGGGCGATGCCCGCGAGGTAGACGGGCGCGTTGGTGTGGATGAAGGGCAGCGTCACGAACTCCGTGAAGCCGCCGACGCCCTTGGCCAGCGCCGTGCGCTGGACGGCCGCCAGCGTCCGGAAGTGGCCGAGCCAGTGCCGCGGCTGGTCCACGTGCCCGTACATCATCGTGGACGAGGACCGGATGCCCAGCTCGTGCGCGGTCTCGATCACCTCGATCCAGGTGGCCGTCGGCAGCTTGCCCTTGGTGAGGATCCAGCGCACCTCGTCGTCGAGGATCTCGGCGGCCGTCCCCGGGATGGAGTCGAGCCCCGCCTCCTTGGCGGCGGTGAGCCACTCCCGGATCGACAGGCCCGTCCTGGTGGCGCCGTTGACGACCTCCATCGGCGAGAAGGCGTGCACGTGCATGCCCGGCACGCGCTCCTTCACGGCGCGCGCGATGTCGAAGTAGGCGGTGCCCGGCAGGTCGGGGTGGATGCCGCCCTGCATGCACACCTCGACGGCCCCCACGCCCCAGGCCTGCTCGGCCCGGTCGGCGACCTGGTCGAGGGAGAGCGTGTAGGCGTCGGCGTCGGTCCTGCGCTGGGCGAAGGCGCAGAAGCGGCAGCCGGTGTAGCAGACGTTGGTGAAGTTGATGTTCCTGGTGACGATGTACGTGACGTCGTCGCCGTTCACCGTCCTGCGGATGTCGTCGGCGACGGAGCAGAGCGCGTCGAGCGCGGGCCCGTCGGCGTGCAGCAGCGCCAGCGCCTCGTCGTCGGTGAGCTTCGTCGGGTCGTCGGCGGCCTGCTTCAGGGCCGCGCGCACGTCGCCGTCGATGCGGGAGGGCACCATGCCGGGTGCCGCACGCTCGCGCAGCGCCTCCCAGTCGCCGTACACCTCGTCGAAGTCGTCGCGCCGGTCGGCGGTGCGCCCGGTGGTGTCGATGGTGCGGTGCAGGTCGGTGCGGCCCGACGACGCCACGTACCCCTCGTCGGGCTCCTGCCAGGGGTGGCCCTCGACGACCGCTTCGGGGCGTGCGAGGCCGGTCTCCGGGTCGGCGAGGGCCCGCAGGTGCGGCAGGAGCCGCGGATCGAGCCAGGGCTCACCGCGCTGGACGAACTCGGGGTAGACGCAGAGCCGTTCGGCGAGCCGGAAGCCCGCCGCGGCGGACCGCTCGGCCAGCTCCTCCACCCGCGGCCACGGCTTCTCGGGGTTGACGTGGTCGATCGTGACGGGGGAAACGCCGCCCCAGTCGTCGATGCCCGCCCCGATGAGCCGCTCGTACTCGCCCGCGATGAGGTTCGGCGGCGCCTGGATGTTCCCCGAGGGCCCCATGATGTGCCGGGCGACGGCGATGGTCGCGACCAGGTCGTCGATCTCGGCGTCGGGCATGCCGCGCATCGCCGTGTCCGGCTTGGCACGGAAGTTCTGGATGATCAGCTCCTGGATGCCGTGGTACGCCCGTGCCACCCGCCGCAGCGCGAACAGCGCGTCGGCACGCTCCTCGTACGTCTCGCCGATGCCGATGAGCAGCCCGCTGGTGAACGGCACCGACGAGCGGCCCGCGTCCTCGAGGACCCGCAGCCGCACCGCCGGCTCCTTGTCGGGCGAGCCGAAGTGCGGCTGTCCCGGCTCGCTCCACAGCCGCTCGGAGGTGGTCTCCAGCATCATCCCCATGGACGGCGCGACCGGCTTGAGCCGCTGGAAGTCCGTCCAGGACATGACGCCCGGGTTGAGGTGCGGCAGCAGCCCGGTCTCCTCCAGGATGCGGATGGAGATGGCACGGACGTACGCGAGGGTGTCGTCGTACCCCTCGGCCTCCAGCCACTCGCGGGCCTCGGGCCAGCGGTCCTCCGGCTTGTCGCCGAGGGTGATCAGGGCTTCCTTGCAGCCCAGTTCGGCGCCGCGCCGGGCGATGTCGAGGACCTCGTCGGGGGACATGAACATGCTGTGGCCGTCCCGGCGCAGCTTGCCCGGCACGGTCACGAAGGTGCAGTAGTGGCACTTGTCGCGGCAGAGCCGGGTGAGCGGGATGAACACGCTCTTGGAGTACGTGATGACGCCCGGCCGCCCCGCCGCCTCCAGACCCGCGTCCCGCACCCGCGCCGCGGAGGCCGTGAGGTCGTCCAGGTCCTCGCCGCGCGCCTGGAGCAGCACGGCCGCCTCACTCACGTCGAGCGCCACCCCGTCCCTGGCCCGCCTGAGCGCGCGGCGCATGGCGTTCGCGGTGGGTCGTCCGGCCTCGGGGGGCTGCGCGCTGTTGGTCATGTCCCCGAGCATACGAGCGGTCACACACGACGCGAACAGGCACTTCCGCCCCTTTTCCGCCACGCCTCACCCTCGCCCCACGCCTTGCCTCACTCTTGCCCCACGCCTTGGCTCACTCCCGTGGGGTCACGTACCGCCGCATGCCGTCCAGCGCCCGGCTGACCTCCGCTACCCCGGCCGCCGGGAGCTGCACGATCACCTCGTCGACGCCCAGCTCCGCGTAGTGCGCGAGTTTCCCGGGCTCGGGGGCCACGCCGGTCAGCGCCACGTACAGGTCGTCCGCCTCGCGCCCCGCCCGCGCCCACGTGGCGCGCAGTACCGGCAGCGCCTCGCGCAGCCCGCTGCCGCCGATCGGCATCCAGCCGTCCGCGTACTCCGCGATGTGCGCGAAGAGCCCGGGCCCCGCGGCGCCGCCGATCAGCGTGCGCGGGCCGTACAGCGGAGCCTTGCCGAGCCGTTTGCGGGGCGGCAGGGACGGCTTCGGATGCACCTCGCTGGGCCGCACCGAGCCGAACTCCCCCTCGTACTCCGTGGGCCGGTCCGACCAGAGCGCCCGCATCAGCGCGAGGCGGTCCCGCACGACCGCCCGCCGTCTCGGCCACGGCACCCCGTGGTCCTCGGCCTCCTCGCGGTTCCAGCCGTAGCCGACGCCGAACGTGAAGCGACCTCCGGAGAGGTGGTCCAGGGTCGCGATCTGCTTGGCCAGGTCGATGGGGTCGTGCTGGGCCACCAGGGCGATGTTGGTACCGAGCGCGATCCGCTCCGTGACGGCGGCGGCCTGGGCGAGGGCGACGAGCGGGCTGAGCATGCGGGCGCACTCGGGCGGCAGGTCACCGCCGGGGTAGGCGGTCTCGCGGGGCACGGGGATATGCGTGTGCTCGGGCACGTAGAGGCCGTCGAAGCCGCGCCCCTCCAGCTCACGGCCGAGCTGGGCGGGGCCGATCGTGCCGTCCGTCAGGTACAGCGTCGCCGAGATGCGCACGGGTGCCTCCGGGAGCGTCGGTGTGGGGCACTGACTGTGCCTGATGGCCCTTCCGGGCGCGACACGCCCTCGAAGTCCTTGCGCCAATCACCTTCCCTTGCCGCAGAGTTAACGGCTGAATACCAGGGTTGCACGCACCACCCACGTCACCACCGACACCCTGGGGAGCCGCAGCATGTGTGAGGACGTACACCACGAGAGCACGTCGGGCCCGGCGAAGGACGCGTCCGGCCTGAACCGGCGCGGATTGTTCGTGACGGGAGCCGCCGCCGCGCTTACGTTGGGCACCGTGAGCTTCGCAAGCGGCGCCGAGCGGCGCGCCCCGGCCGGCGGCAAGCAGACGAAGACGGTCCGCGGGACGCTGCCGCCGGGCGCCCCCGACTTCGTCTACCTGCCCGTCGAAGTGCCGCACGGCGTCCGCGAGCTCCACGTCGCCTACACGTACGAGAAGCCGTCCGTGCCGGCGGGCACCCAGGGCAACGCCCTGGACATCGGCGTCTTCGACGAGCGCGGCACGGACCTCGGCGGCCGTGGCTTCCGCGGCTGGTCCGGCGGCGCCCGCACGGAGTTCTTCATCCGCGCCGACGCGGCCACGCCCGGCTACATCCCGGGCCGGGTCCGCGCGGGCACCTGGAACATCGCGCTCGGCCCGTACTCGGTCGCCCCCGAGGGCCTGCCCTACGAGGTGACCATCACGCTCGCCTACGGGGCGCCCGGCACGACCCCGCGGCCGGTCCACCCGCCGGAGCGGGCGAAGGGCCGTGGCCGCGCCTGGTACCGCGGCGACTGCCACCTGCACTCCGTCCACTCCGACGGCAGACGCACCCTCGCCGAGGTCGCCGCGGCGGCGCGCGCCGCCGGGCTGGACTTCATCAACAGCTCGGAGCACAACACCCACTCCGCGCACGCCCACTGGGCCGAGCACGCGGGCGACGACCTGCTGATCATGCTGGGCGAGGAGGTCACCACCCGCAACGGCCACGTGGTCGCCCTCGGCACCGACCCCGGCACGTTCATCGACTGGCGCTACCGCGCCCGCGACAACCGCTTCGGCAAGTACGCCCGGCAGATCCGCGAGGCGGGCGGCCTCGTCGTCCCCGCCCACCCGCACGCCACCTGCGTCGGCTGCAACTGGAAGTTCGGCTTCGGCGAGGCGGACGTGATCGAGGCCTGGAACGGCCCGTACACGCCGGACGACGAGATCGCGCTCGCCGACTGGGACAGTCAGCTCGTCGCCTCCGTACGCGGCGGGCGGCCGTGGATCCCGGCGATGGGCAACAGCGACGCCCACCGCGACCCCGACCCGGTCGGCGGCCCGCAGACGGTGGTCCTCGCCGACGACCTGACCCGCGAAGCGATCCTGGAGGGCCTGCGCCGTGGCCACTCCTACGTCGCCGGATCCAAGGAGGTGGTTCTGTCCTTCTCGGCGGCGGGCGGCAAGGGCAGGCACGCGGGCATCGGCGAACGCCTGGACGTCGACCGCGACACCCCGCTCACGATCCGCCTGGACGTGCGCGGCGCCCCCGGCTGCACTCCCCGCTTCGTCACCGACCAGGGCGTCCTGCACACCGGCCCCGCGCTGCCGGCCTCGGGTGAGGGCACGCTCGTCTGGCACACGACGGCGTCGTACGCGGCCTACGCCCGCGCCGAGGTCCGCCACCCGGCGACGGCCCCCGGCCTCCCCGGCCCCCTGCGAGCCTTCACGAACCCCATCTTCCTGGGCCGCGCGGGCTAGCTCGTGCCACGTCACCCCGGCCAGACGATCGCCTGGGTCTCGCTGTACGCGTGCAGGGCGTACGAACCCACGTCCCGGCCCACGCCGCTCTTCTTGAAGCCGCCGAACGGGGCCTCCATGTTGCGTCCGACCGTGTTGACGCCCACGCCGCCCGCGCGCAGGCGGCGGGCCACGCGGAAGGCGCGGGCCACGTCGCCGGAGAAGACGTAGTCGATGAGGCCGTAGTCGGTGTCGTCGGCCAACGCGATCGCCCTCTCCTCGGCCGCGTCCGGGGCCTTGGGGTCCTCGCCGTCGAAGGGGATGACCGTGACCACCGGGCCGAAGATCTCCTCGCGGACCGCCCGCATGTCGTGGGTGCAGTCCGCGAGGAGTGTCGGGGCGACGTAGAAGCCGCTGCCGAAGCCGGGTCCCGCGGGGCGCTCGCCGCCCGCGGCGACGCGGGCGCCCTCCTTGCGGGCCAGTTCCACGTACGACTCGATCCGGTCCCGGTGCGCCGCCGAGATGACGGGCCCGACGATCGTGCCGTGCTGTCGCGGGTCACCGACCGGCAGCCGCCCGACATACGCCGTCAGCCCTTCGATGAGCCGCTCGTACACGCCGCGCTGCGCGAGGACGCGGGTCGGGGCGGTGCAGATCTGGCCGCTGTAGAAGGAGAAGGTGGTGCCGATGCCGGCCACCGCCGCGGCCAGGTCCGCGTCGTCGAAGACGATCGCCGCGCCCTTGCCGCCCAACTCCATGAGCTGACGTTTCATGTCACGGCCGCAGACCTCGCCGATGCGCTGCCCGACCGCGGTCGACCCGGTGAAGCTGACCATGTCGACGTCCGGGGAGCCGACGGCCGCCTCGCCGACGGCGACGTCCGTGCCGGAGACGACGTTCACGACGCCGGGCGGGACGCCCGCCTCCTCCAGGGCGGCCGCCATCCGGTAGACGGAAAGCGGGTCCTGCGGGGCGGGCTTGACCACCACCGTGTTGCCCATGGCCAGCGCGGGAGCGACCTTGCCCGCGGCGTTCGCCCAGGGGTTGTTGTACGAGGTGACGCAGGTGACGACGCCGACCGGCTGGCGCACGGCGAGCGCGCCCATGACGCCCGCCTTCCCCATCGGCCCGGCCTCGTTGATCTGCGGCGGCAGGGCGGACTCCACCGGTTCGAGCGCGCCCTTCGCGTACCGCTCGAAGCGGGCGACGGCCACCGCGACCTGCATGCCGCGCGCGGTGGCGGTCGTCGCGCCGGTCTCGGCCTGGGCGAGTACCGCGTGCGCCGCGCTGTCGCGCCGCATGACCGAGGCGGCGCGGGACAGGATCGCGGACCGCTCCTCGGGGTCCGTACGGGACCAGCCCGCGAAGGCCTCGCGGGCGGCGGCGGCGGCCGCGTACGCCTGCTCCGGGCTCGCCTCGGGCGCGAGTCCGACGACCTCTTCGCTCGCCGGGTCGACGACCTCGTAGTGCCCGTTGCCCGGCGCCACCCACTCGCCGCCGATGAACAGCCGCTGCGGATCCTCGCGGAGGCTCACTTGGTGCTCACCGTCCTCGTGTCGCGGCCGGAGCGCAGGACCTTGCCGGGCACGGCCCCGGTGACGACGTCCTCGCGGATCGCCTCGACACCGTTGACCCAGACCGCGTTGACGCCGATGGCCTTGGAGTCCAGGCGGGGGCTGTCGCCGGGCAGGTCGTGGACGAGCGTGGCCTTGCCCGCGTCGATCCGCTCCGGGTCGAACAGGACCAGGTCGGCGTGGAAGCCCTCGGCGATCCGCCCTCGCTCGCGAAGCCCGAACAGCCGCGCCGGATCGTCGGTGAGCATCTTGACCGCCTCTTCGAGGCCGACCAGCTTCCGGCCGCGCAGGCAGTCGCCGATGAACCGGGTCGTGTACGGGGCCCCGCACATGCGGTCCAGGTGCGCGCCCGCGTCCGAGCCGCCCAGCATCACGTCCTCGTGCCGCCAGGTCTCGGCGCGCAGCGCCCAGGAGTCGGGGTCGTTGTCGGTGGGCATCGGCCAGAGCACGGTGCGCAGTTCGTCGGCGGCGCATATCCCGACGAGGCACGCGAAGGGCTCCTGGCCGCGCTCGGCGGCGATGTCGCCGACGACGCGCCCGGTGAGGCCCTCGTTCGCCTCGCTGTACGTGTCCCCGATGACGTAGCGGTCGAAGCGGGCGAGCCGCCGGAAGACGCCCGCCTCCTTGCTGTCCGCGCGCCGCAGCATCTCCCCGCGGACCGCCGGGTCGCGCAGCGCGGCGATCCGCTCGGGCACGGGCAGGCCGAGGACGTCGCCCCAGCCGGGGATGAGGTTGAGGGCGCAGAACGTACCGAGCGACATGTTCATGGGGGTGAGGATCGGCATGGTGAGGGCGACGATGCGGCCCCCCGCGTCCCGGGCCCGCTCACTGGCCAGGAGCTGGCGCGGTACGCGCTCGGGGACGGCGGCGTCGATGGTGAGCACGTTCCAGTTCAGGGGGCGTCCCGCGGCCGCGCTCATCCCGACGAGCAGCTCGATCTCGTCGTCGCCGAACTGGTCGAGACACCCGGTGACGATCGCTTCGAGCTGCGTCCCCTCGTGTCCGGCGACGGCACGGCAGAGCGCGAGCAGCTCGTCGGGCCCGGCGTGGCGGGAGGCCACGGGCTGCCCGTCGCCGTCGGAGTGGGTGGTGGACTGCGTGGTGGAGAGCCCCCAGGCGCCCGCGTCCATCGCCTCGTGGAGGAGCCGCACCATCGCGTCGAGCTGGGCGGGGCTCGGCTGCCCGCCGACCGCGTCGGGGCCCATCACGTGGCGCCGCAGGGCGCAGTGCCCGACCATGAACCCCGCGTTGACGGCGACGCGCCCCTCCAGGGCGTCCAGGTACTCCCCGAACGAGTTCCAGGTCCAGGGCGCCCCTTCCTCCAGGGCGACCAGCGACATCCCCTCGACCTTGGACATCATCCGCCGCGTGTAGTCGGCGTCCTCGGGGCGCCCCGGATGCAGCGGCGCCAGCGTGAAGCCGCAGTTGCCGCCGGCGACGGTGGTCACGCCGTGGTTGAGCGACGGCGTGGCGTACGGGTCCCAGAAGAGCTGGGCGTCGTAATGCGTGTGCGGATCGACGAAGCCGGGCGCGAGCACGAGCCCCCGGGCATCCTCCCCGGACCGCGCCTCCTCGACGACGGCCCCCGGCTCGGCGACGACGGCCACTCGCCCGTCCCGCAGCCCGACGTCGGCGACATGGGCGGGGGCGCCGGTCCCGTCGACGACGGTCGCCCCCTTGATGAGGTGATCAAGCATGACGTCCCTTCCAACAAGCGAACGACGACAACCAAGCCCGCGGGGCGAAGATCAAGCCCGTCCGGCGTTTGAGGACGAGCCCGCAGGGCGAAGATCAAGCCCGTCCGGCGTTTGAGGACGAGCCCGCAGGGCGATAGACGGAGACGCAGCCCCGGGCACCGGAACCAGCCCCCGGGCACCGGGACCCGCCCCCGTCTGGCAAAGACCCCGGCTTCCGTCCGGGAGAGGAAGCCGGGGAGCACCAATGGCACGGTTCAGACCCGGCGGGTCACGCCCCCGCGGAACCGCGTGGTCCGGTGCACCGGATCCGTGTCGATCTTCGGGATCACGTGCTCACCGATCAGCCGGATCGTGTTCTTCGTGTCCTCGGGCGAAACCCCGATCGGCAGCCCGAAGCTGAGCTGATCGGCCCCGGCCTGCTCCCACCGCTTGCACTGCGTGAGCACCTCGTCCGGGTCACCGCAGATCATCAGCTCCTCGGCGATGAGCAGCTCGATGATCTCCTCGCTGTACGCGGGGAGCAGCTCGGGCCACTCGGGAATGCCCTCGGGCCGCGGAAACGTGTCGTGGTAGCGGAACAGCAGCGACTGGAGGTAGTTGAGCCCGCCGCCGACCGCGATCTCCACGGCCTTGGCGTGCGTCTCGGCGCAGATGGCCGTGGACGTCACCATGACGTTGTCGTTGACGAAGTCGCCGATCGCCTCGGCCTCCTTCACGGCCGTCTTGTACGACTCGACGACCCACTCCATGTCGGAGACCTTCTGCACGCTGAACCCGAGGACGCCGAGCCCCTTCTTCCCCGCCATCGCGTACGAGGAGGGGGACCCGGCGGCGTACCACATCGCCGGGTGGGACTTCCCGTACGGCTTGGGCAGGATCTTGCGCGGCGGCAGGGACCAGTGTTTGCCCTGGAAGCCGACGTACTCGTCCTGGAGCCACATCTTCGGGAACTCGGCGATCGTCTCCTCCCAGATCTCCTTGGTGTGGTTCATGTCGGTGATGCCCGGCATGAAGCCGAGGATCTCGTGCGAACCGGCACCGCGCCCCGTGCCGAACTCGAACCGCCCCTCGGAGAGGTGGTCCAGCATCGCGACCTTCTCGGCGACCTTCACCGGGTGGTTGACGGGCGCGAGCGGGTTGAAGATGCCGGAGCCGAGGTGGATGCGGTCGGTGGCGTGGGCGAGGTATCCGAGGAAGACGTCGTTGGCGGAGAGGTGCGAGTACTCCTCCAGGAAGTGGTGCTCGGACGCCCAGGCGTACTTGAAGCCGGACTTGTCCGCCTGGATGACGTACTCGGTCTCCTCAATCAGCGCCTTGTGCTCCGCCTCGGGGTCGACCTGGGCCCGCGCGGCGGGCACGTATCCCTGTACAAAGAGGCCGAATTCCAAGGGATGTTCACCGTCCTCATGAAGTCCTGGGGAATGAAGTCCTGGGGAATGAAGTCCTGGAGAAGCTGACAGGTACGGAAGCGTGGCGACGACGGTGTCCGACGACCTGACGACCCGTCAGTTACGCTGCGTCGACTGTTCCACCGAGGCCGCGGACCGTCAATAGCTGACGGCCGGTCAGATGACGCTGACCCCCGCCAGCCAGCCGCCGTCGATGACGAAGGGCTGGCCCGTGATGTACGCGGAGTCGTCGCCGGTCAGGAACAGCGCGAGCGCCGCGACCTCCTCGGGCGCGCCGACCCGCCCCAGCGGCACCAGCTTCCTGTACAGCTCCGCGACCGCCGCCCCCGCCACCTCCGGATCGGCCGTGGGGTCGAGCTGCGCCGGGTTGGTCATGGGGGTGTCGACCGCCCCCGGGCACACGGCGTTGACGCGGATGTTCCGCCCGGCGAGCTCCAGCGCGGCGACCCGGGTGAGCCCGAGGATGGCGTGCTTGGTGGCGGCGTACGCGCCCACGTACGCCATGCCCGTGAGGGCCGTGTAGGAGGCGGTGTTCACGATGGTGCCCCCGCCCGCCGCGCCGATCTCGGGGGCGACGGTACGGATGCCGAGGAAGCAGCCGATCTGATTGACCTGGATGATCTCCTGGAACTCCGCGAGCGGGGTGCTGAGCAGCTCGTTGAAGCGGAGGATGCCCGCGTTGTTGACGAGGCCGTCCACCTTTCCGTAGGCGTCCTTGGCCGTGGCCACGGCCGCCTGCCAGTCGGCCTCCCGCCCGACGTCCAGGTGGACGTACCTGGCCGCCCCCTCCCCCCGCTCCTCCTCGATCTCCTTGGCCACGGCCTCGCCCTGGTCGTCGAGCACGTCGGCGACGACGACCCTCGCCCCTTCGGCGGCGAAGAGTCGCGCCTCCTGTTCGCCCTGCCCGCGTGCGCCGCCGGTGACGATGACCACGCGGCCGTCCAGCTTGCCCATGCCGTACTCCCTCTTCTTCTCGGGTGGTGCGGGGCGTCAGTCGTCGAGGTGCGGGGCCACGTCCGCGGCGAACGCCGCCATCTGGTCGGTGAGCTCGGTGCGGCCGCGGCTGCGGAAGCGCACCTGGATCTGGTCGACGCCCATCGCGCGGTAGGCGCGCAGGGACTCGGCGAGGGCGTCGGGCTTCCCGCTGAGCGTGCGGCGGCCGACGGGCCAGGCGGCCTCGCCCACGTACAGCACCTCGGTGATCGCGCCGACCGTGACCGGCTCCTCGATCCCCGCCTCCGCGCGCAGCCGCCTGAGGCGCTCGATTTGCGCGGGCAGCTCGCCCCTCGGGTCGCCCTGGGGCAGCCAGCCGTCGCCGCGGGTCGCGGCCCTGCGGATGGCTGCGGGCGATGAGCCGCCCACCCACAGGGGTACGCGACGCTGGGCGGGGCGGGGGAGCTGGCCGAGCCCCTCGAAGTGGAAGCGCTCGCCGTGGTGGGTGGGGTACTCGTCCGGGCCGAGGGCCGCCCTCAGCGCGTCGACCGTCTCGTCGAGGACCGGCCCCCGCCGATCGAAGTCCACCCCGAGCGCCTCGAACTCCTCCCGTACGTGGCCCGCGCCGACGCCGAGGATGAGGCGCCCGCGGCTGAGGTGGTCGAGGGTCGCGTACTGCTTGGCGGTGACCAGGGGGTGGCGGAGGCCGACGATGGCCACGTGGCTCATGAGGCGGACGTGCCGCGTGATCCCCGCGAGGTAGGACAGGGTGGCCACGGGGTCGTACCAGACGGTGCTCATGGCGCCGGCGAGGCGGTGGGGGATCGCCACGTGGTCGCATACCGCGAGGTAGGCGAAGCCGGTGCGGTCCGCGGTACGGGCGACCTCGGCCAGATCCTCCGGCCCCGCGGCGGCTTCCCAGGACTCGGCGTAGAGGGAACTCTGCGACTGCACGGGCAGCTGCATCCCGTACGCGAGCCGCCCTCCCTGAAACCCACCCATGACCAACGCCACCCTCCGCTAGGCCGGACTGGCGGCCATGGTGGTATCTGACGTTCCATCAGGCAAGGGGCGGGTCGGGTGGGAAACCTCCGCCCACCGCGGATCACGCGCCCGGCCAGAGGCCCTCCTGCGACAGGCCCAGGAGGTCGATCGCGTTGCCCCGCACGATGCGGGAGACCACGTCAGGGGCGAGGTGCCCCATCTGGCGCTCCCCCACCTCCCGGGACTTGGGCCACGTGGAGTCCGAGTGCGGATAATCCGTCTCGTACAACACGTTCCCGACCCCGATGGAATCCAGGTTCCGCAGCCCGAAGGCATCGTCGAAGAAGCACCCGTAGACGTGCGAGGCGAACAGCTCCGACGGCGGCCGGTGCACCTTGTCCGCGACCCCGCCCCACCCCCGGTTCTCCTCCCACACCACGTCCGCCCGCTCCAGGATGTAGGGGATCCACCCGATCTGCCCCTCGGCGTACATGATCCGCAGCCCGGGGAACCGCTCGAACTTGCCGCTCATCAGCCAGTCCACCATCGAGAAACAGCAGTTGGCGAAGGTGATCGTGGAGCCCACGGCCGGCGGCGCGTCGGCGGATGTCGACGGCATCCTGCTGGACGAGCCGATGTGCATGGCGATGACGGTCCCCGTCTCGTCGCACGCCGCGAGGAAGGGGTCCCACTCGTCGGTGTGGATGGACGGCAGCCCCAGATGCGGGGGTATCTCGGAGAACGCGACCGCCCGCACCCCGCGCGCGGCATTGCGCCGCACCTCGGCGGCGGCCAGCGCGGGGTCCCACAGGGGGATGAGGGTCAGCGGGATGAGGCGGCCCCCCGCCTCGGGGCCGCACCACTCCTCGACCATCCAGTCGTTGTACGCGCGTACCGCGAGCAGCCCCAGCTCGCGGTCCTTGGCCTCGGTGAAGGTCTGCCCGCAGAAGCGCGGGAAGGTGGGGAAGCAGAGCGCGGACTGGACGTGGTTGACGTCCATGTCGGCCAGGCGTTCGGGCACGCTGAACGACCCCGGCCGCATCTGCTCGTAGGTGATGACCTCCAGCTTGATCTCGTCCCTGGCGTAGCCGACAGCCGTGTCGAGCCGGGTCAGCGGGCGGTGCAGGTCCTCGTACACCCACCAGTCCCCGATGGGCCCTTCGTCCCCTTTCTCCCCCATGACCGGCGCGAACTTCCCGCCGAGGAACGTCATCTCCTTCAGGGGCGCGCGGACGATACGGGGGCTGCTGTACCGGTACTTCGACGGGAGCCGGTCACGCCAGACGTCCGGCGGTTCGACGGTGTGGTCGTCCACCGAGATGATCTTCGGGAAGGTCTCCGGGCTCTCCATGGTCTCCATACGCCCAAGGTAGCGCGCATCTGACACCCCGTCAGCTACCAGTTCACGACCCGCCGCCCACCCCGCCCACGGACGGGAACCAGTACCGGAACCGGCACCGGAGCCGTACCGGAACCATGACCGGAACCGGCGCGTAATCGGCATCCCGCCGCGAACTCCGTGCGAGGACCCTGTGAGAGCCGTCTCCCACGGCTGACGCATCAGCCGTGAACAAGGCAAACTGACGGGTGCAAGAAACCGAGGTACGGCTGAGGCGCGCCCGGCGCGCCGCCTTGGCACCGCCGAGGTGACCGGAGAACGGCAAGACCGCGGGACGGGCAGCCCGCGACCGGCAGGACTGGGAACGGCAGGGCAGCAGGGGGAGCGATGGTCGATGTACCGCGAGTACCGGAGCAGTGGCGTCCGGCCTCGGGGGACGCCCCCGAGGAGCGGACCGAGGGGAACCCCGGGGCCGAGCGGACCGAGGGGTACCCCGGGGCCGAGCGGACCGAGGGGAACCCCGAGGCCCAGGCGTCACGTTTCAGCGTGCTCGGACCGGTGCGCGCATGGCACGGTGAGGAACAACTCCCGCCCGGTTCTCCGCAGCAGCGGGCCCTCCTCGCGGCCCTCCTGCTGCGGGACGGCCGCACGGCCACGGCCTCGGAGCTGATCGACGCCCTCTGGGGGGAGGAGCCGCCCTCCCAGGCACTGGCGGCGGTACGTACGTACGCCTCCCGGCTGCGGAAGGTGCTGCCCCCCGGCGTTCTCGTCAGCGAATCCGGGGGCTACTCCATCCAGGCCGCGGACGGCGCCCTCGACCTCGCCGTGGCGGAGGACCTCTGGGCCGCGGCGGAAAAGGCCCGCAGCGCGGGTGACCTGTGCCGGGCGCGGACGCTGGTCAACAAGGCGCTCGCCCTGTGGCACGGCGAGCCCCTGGCCGGCGTGCCCGGGCCCTACGCCGACACCCAGCGCACCCGCCTGGACGAATGGCGCCTGCAACTGATCGAGACCCGCCTTGACATGGACCTGGAATCGGGCTGCCATGCGGAGGCCGTCTCGGAACTCACCGCCCTGACGGCGGCGCACCCTTTGCGCGAGCGTCTGCGCGAACTCCTGATGCTGGCCCTCTACCGCAGCGGGCGGCAGGCCGAGGCCCTCGCCGTCTACGCGGACACGCGCCGCTTGCTCGCCGACGAGCTGGGCGTGGACCCGAGGCCGGGCCTCAAGGAGCTCCAGCAGCGCATCCTCAAGGCCGACCCGGCCCTCGCGGAGCCCGCGGCGGCCGCCGCCGAGCCGGCCGCCACCGTGGTGCGGCCCGCGCAGCTCCCGGCGACCGTCCCCGACTTCACGGGACGCGCCTCCTTCGTCACCGAGCTGAGCGACATCCTCTCCTCCGCCGAGGGGCGGGTGATGGCGGTCTCCGCCCTGGCGGGCATCGGCGGCGTCGGCAAGACGACCCTCGCCGTGCACGTGGCGCACGTGGCCCGCACCCACTTCCCCGACGGCCAGCTGTACGTGGACCTCCAGGGCGCGGGCCCGAGGGCGGCGGAACCGGAGACGGTCCTCGGCGTCTTCCTCCGTGCCCTCGGCACGCCCGACTCGGCGGTCCCCGACTCCCTGGAGGAGCGGGCGGCCCTGTACAGATCCGTCCTCGACGGCAGAAGGGTCCTCGTCCTCCTCGACAACGCCCGCGACGCGGCCCAGGTGCGCCCCCTCCTGCCCGGCATGGAGGGTTGCGCGGCCCTGGTGACGAGCCGCGTCCGCATGGTCGACCTGGCGGGCGCGCACCTCGTCGACCTGGACGTGATGTCCCCCGAGGAGGCCCTCCTCCTGTTCACCCGCATCGTCGGCGAGGAACGGGTCACCTCCGAGCGCAAGGCCGCCCTCGATGTCGTCGCGGCCTGCGGCTTCCTGCCCCTGGCCATCCGCATCGCGGCCTCCCGCCTGGCGGCCCGCCGCACCTGGACGGTCTCGACGCTCGCGGTGAAGCTGGCGGACGAACGCCGCCGCCTCGACGAGCTCCAGGCCGGCGACCTCGCCGTCAAGGCCACCTTCGAACTCGGCTACGGCCAACTGGAGCCCGCCCAGGCCCGCGCCTTCCGCCTGCTGGGCCTCGCGGACGGCCCCGACCTGTCCCTGGCGGCGGCCGCGGCCATCCTCGACCTCCCGCCCGAGGACGCGGAGGACCTCCTGGAGGCCCTGGTCGACACCTCCCTCATCGAATCCGCCGCCCCCGGCCGCTACCGCTACCACGACCTCGTCCGCCTCTACGCGCGTGCGTGCGCCGAACGCGACGAACAGCCCCCGAGCGAACGCACCGCGGCCATGTCCCGCCTCCTCGACTTCTACCTGGCCTCGGCGGCCCGGGTCTACGCCATAGAACGCCCCGGCGACCGTACGGTCGACCACCTGGAGCGCACGGCCCATCCCGGCCAGGACTTCAGCGACGACACGAAGGCCCTGGACTGGCTCCACTCGGAGGCAGCCTGCATCCTGGCCTGCGTCCAGCAGTCCCTGGCCCCGGCAACCCTGCGCCGCGCGGTCGACCTCCTCCTCGCCTCCAAGGACCTGGCGGAGTCGGGAGCGAGCTCGCTCCGCTACGAACTGGCCACATCCGCCGCACGGGACGCGGCAGCGGCCCTGGGCGACGCGCACGCGGAGGGCCGGGCGCGGGTCACGCTGGCGCAGGTGCTGAACAACGCCGGACGCTTCGAGAAGGCGGCCGCGGAAGCACAGCGGGCCACGGAGCTCGGCCGCGAGTCCGGCGACCCCTGGACCGGCGGCAACGCACCCAACGAGCAAGGCATCACCGCCAACTGCCTGAACCGGCACGCGGACGGTGAGGCCTTCCTGCTCACGGCGATCGAAGCCTTTCGCGCGGACAGCAACCGTCCCGGCGAGGCGAGTGCTCTGTGCAACCGTTCGCGAAGCCTCGACTCCATGGGACAGACGGACGCGGCGATCGAACTCGCCCGGCAGGGAATGGCCATCTACGACGACCTCGGCCTCACCTTCCGGCTGGCCAATGCCCGGTACGCCCTCGGAATCGCCCTGACGCACGCGGGCCGTTACGCCGAGGCCTTGGAGCATCTCACCGAGGCCCTGAACGTCTTCATCGAGAACCGCCAACGCCTGTGGGAAGGCACCACGCATTTCCGCATCGCTCAGGTCCACCTCTCGGCCCGTCGATCCGCGCAGGCGGCGCTCCACGCGGAGCAGTCCCTGAGCATCGGGTGCATCGGCGGTGACTGGATGAAAGCCAACGCCCTCACTCTGTTGGGAAGAACGCTCGACGACCTCGGGCAGGCCGATCGCGCCAGGGCGTGCTGGCGGGAGGCTCTGGCCCTGCACGAGAGTTTCGCGTCCACGGAAGCAGCCGAGGTCCGCGCACTTCTGCGCCCGGTCGCGGCGGTCTGACCAGCCGCTGCGGGGCGTTCATCGAACGTTTATGACGTGCTGCCACTCTTCTACCCATCGATCCGTCGCGTCGGGGGGCAGGCGGGTCGCACCGGGCCCCACAGGTAGGGTGAGCGGCCCTGAAATTGCCCGTTCGGCGGCCCTCGGGGGAGTTGCCGAACGGGCACCGGCTCAGAGCACCTGCTAACCAACGGGAGACCACAATGAGCGACGCAGCGGAGACCGAGATCACGACCATGGGTGACAGCCACCAGCCCGCACCTCCGGCCAAGGACAGCGGCGCCACCGTGCTCGGTGACAGCCACCAGCCCGCACCTCCGGCCAAGGACAGCGGCGCCACCGTGCTTGGCGACAGCCACCAGCCCGCGCCTCCGGCCAAGGACGCCTAGAACTTCAATCCCGACGGGGGATCGATCGGCCGCGACGGCGCGGAGGGGGAGCCGTCGCGGCCGACGCATGTCCGGGCACGGCCCAACTTCCGCAACACGCCCGGCAGTTACCTGAATCGAACGTTCAGCCGAGCCGCCATTAGGATCACGTGGCGTCACGTACCCACCCCTCCAGAGGAGCCGTCATGAAGCGCAGCCAGAAGATACTCGCCACCCTCGCCATGGCAGCCATCGCCGTGGGCGCCACCGCGCTCACAGCCACCGCCGACAGCCACTCCCCGGCTCCCCCGCAGGGCAGCCACACCGCTGCCACACCACTCGGGGACAGCCACTCACCCACCACTCCCCTCGGCGACAGCCACTCGCCCACCAGCCCTCTCGGCGACAGCCACTCCCCGACTCCTCCTGTGCGCTGACCGGACGGCTCGCTAAACCGCCGCCAACTCGCACCACACATACTTACCGGCACCCTTCGCCCGACCCTGGGCGAGGGCGTACCACCCCCACCCGTCGGAGCACATCCGCACCAGGTCCAACCCGCGCCCCTCCTCCGCGTACGAGGCAGCGGCGTCCGGCGGTGGCTCCGGCGGGGTGGGATCGGCGTCCCACACCCCGATCCGAAGCACCCGCCCCGCCCAGCGCAGCCGAAGCGCGGCGGGGCCTTTCGTGTGCCGCAACGCGTTGGTCACCAACTCCGTGGCCAGCAGCTCGGCCGCCTCGCCCAGGTGCGGCAGCCCGTGCGCGGCGAGGATCAGCCGCAGAGTACGGCGCCCGATCGTGACGGCACGGAGGTCGTGCGGGACGTAGAGGGTGTACTCCCAGGGTTCATCCGTCCGGACATGACTGCTTTCAGGCATGGCGGTACTCCCGTTCATGGTTCATGGAGGGGGTCAAGAACAGTCCGAAGCCGTCGACCGGTGGCAATGCCGCCTCCGCCAGGGCGTGACGGAGCGGTGCGCTTCCGACTACCGGTGGTTTCGTACCGTGTGCGGTGCGTCACCGACCGTAAGGGTTATCAATAACCCGGGTCAAGCCGATCGCGTAACCTGGTGCCGTCCTCAACTGACGGGAGCGCAGCGGAACATGCCGGCGCGGAAGGTGATCACGGCCAGGCACATGCGCCTGGCGACGGAGCTGCGCAAGCTTCGCGAGCGGGCGGGACTGTCGGTACGCGAGGCCGCCCATCTCCTCGGCATCGCACCGCCGAAGCTGTCCAACACCGAGGCGGCCCAGGTCGGCGTCAGCCCCGAGCGCGTACGCCACTTCGCCAGCCAGTACGCGTGCGAGGACACCGCCCTGGTCGACGCCCTGGCAGCCATGGCGGGCGAACGCGTGCGGGGGTGGTGGGAGGACTACCGGGAGGCCGTCCCGACCGGTTACCTCGACCTCGCCGAGCTCGAAGCGAACGCCACCCGTCTGTGGACCTTCCAGACCGTCCATGTCCCCGCCCTGCTGCAGACCGAGAACCAGGTGCGCGCGGTCTTCACCTCCACCGTCCCACGGTTGTCCCGGGAGCAGCTCGATATACGCCTGCGCTTCCGCCTGCGCCGCCAGGGACTCCTCGACCGGCCAGGAGGCTTCGACTACGTGGCGGTGATCCACGAGGCTGCCCTGAGGATCAGGGCGGCCGACAGCCTGGTCGCCCGCAGCCAGTTGCAGCACATCCTGGAGCAGGCGGAACGCCCGCACGTGACGGTTCGCGTCGTCCCGTTCGACGTGGACGGTTTCGCCGCCCTCGGCCATCCGCTCCTCTACACCGGCGGGCCGGTCCCACAGTTGGACACGGTCCTGATGGACACCCCGCATGGTGGCGCCTTCCTTGACGGGGAGGCGCAACTCAGCCGCTACCGCGAGGTCATGCACAAGGTGGAGGGGGCGGCGTTGGGGGTCCTAGAGTCGAGGAACCTCATCGACCGCATTCGCCAGAGCATGTGAAGGGCCCCGACATGACACAGGAAACCGCATGGCAGAAGTCGTCGTACTCCGGCGGCGGCGACTCTTCCGACTGTGTCGAACTGGCCGCCGAGGCAGCCACGATCCACCTCCGCGAGAGCGAAACCCCCACGGCCCACCTGACCACCACCCCCACCCGCCTCAACGCCCTCATACGCACCCTCAAGTCCGGCGCCCTGGAACCCCGAGCACAGCGCTCCGAGTGAAGGCCCCGACATGACACACGAAACCGCATGGCAGAAGTCCTCGTTCTCCAGCGACGAAGACGCACCGAACTGCCTGGAGATAGCCGCCGACACGGCCACGATCCACCTCCGCGAAAGCGAAACCCCCACGGCCCGCCTGACCACCACCCGCCCCCGCCTCGCCTCCCTGATCCGCACGCTGAAGTCACCTGCCCTGGGGCCCCGTGGCCCCCAGGTCTAACGGTTGCAGCAACGTCCCAGCCCTCCCCCACATAACCCCAGGTCAGCGCCCCGCTCTCACGCGGCCTGCGGGACTTTTCTGCAATTGGCCCCGCCAGCCGCCGCGCCCCGCCGTCGCCAGTGCCTCCCGGACTCGGCGTACGAAGCGGGCCGGGTCGTGGAAGACCTCCTCGGCCGTGACGCGGACGATCAGGCGGATCTCGGGGCACGAGCCCAGGTCGTTGAAGCGGTGCAGGTCGCGGCGGTGGGCCTCGCGGGTGCCGTGGTACGCGTAGCCCTCCACCTCGACCGCCACTCCCTCCTCCCGGAAGAGGAAATCGGGGCGTAGTCGGCGGCCGGCCGGGGTCAGCAACTCCGCCTGGGAAGACGGGTGCAAACCGGCGTCGTGCATCCGGAGGCGGGCCACCGTCTCCGCCGGGGAGCCCGACGCGGGGTCCGCCAGCGCCAGCCAGCGGCGTGCGCGCGACTCACCGGGGAGCGAGGGCGGCGACAGGGCTTCGGTGAGCGCTTCGCGGCCGGGGATCAGAGGGCCGCGCCGCAGGCCGCCGTAGGCCCGGCGGGACAGGGCCGAGTCGACGGCCACCACGGCCTCTTCGCGTGGGCCGCCGCGGAGGAGGTCGGCCAGCGTACGGCTGACCGTCGTGACCCGGAGGCCGTCCCGGAGCGCGGTGTCGGCGGGCGCGAGCGGAAGCCAGTGGACGCGCGCCGACGCCTTGCGGCGGCAGCGGCTCGGGTCCGTGAATTCCAGCGCTTCGGTCAGGACTTCGATGCCCCAGAGCCGCGCCGCCGAGCGGTGGCTGGCCACCAGGCCCGGTATGGACAACTGACCGGCCCACAGCCGGAGCCGCCAGTCCACCGCGCGCCCCGGCTCCGCCCAGCCGCCGCCCGGGATGCGCGTCCAGCCCTCGGCGGCCAGCCGCCGGGACAGTGACGTCCGCCGGTGCCCCGCCGCCACCGCCCAGCGGGTCAGCAGCACCCCGCCGACGGCCAGGTCCCGGGGCGACGGCGGCTCCCCCGGTCCGTACGCCTTCCGTGATTCCCCCGTGTCTCCCATGCTCCAAGGCTGCCGCAGAACCAGCGGCCGTGGGGCACCCTGTGGATAACTCCCGATCACCCCGGCAGCAGCGCCCGCAGTGACCGGGGGGCGCGTCGTAGCGGTGCAGGTCCCAGCGGCAGTCGGTCAGGGAACCGCAGGGGACCGGTCAGGGAACCACAAGGGGCCGGACAGGGGTCCTGGCGCGGTGGTTCGGGTGACATCGCGCAATCGTTTCGGAGTCGGGCAACCGGTCTCCGCCGTGTGCGCCGCCCTCCGTGGCAGAGTCGTGCGCATGGTCACCTCTACGTGCAACCGGCATCCCCGGCGGAGCGGTTCTCGAAGACGCCGTGCCGCCGCGTGCGGCCTTCTCCTCGGCGCTGTCCTCATGTCCCTCACCGGCTGCGGCGAGGAGGGTCGTCCCGGCTCGGCCGTCGGCACCAGCGACGACGTACCGCCGCCCAGCAAACCGTCCACCGCCACGACCTCCCCCGGCGCCTCCCCCGGGTCCGCTTCCGGGGCCGCTTCCGGTTCCGCTTCCGGGTCCGCTGCCGGCGCCTCCCCCTACGTGGAGCCCGGAGTCGTCGACGGGGCCCCGCACAACGGCGAGAACAACGCCTACCGCCGGCCCGGCAAGATGTCCGCCGCCGACGCCGAGGCCGCCGAACGCGAGGCCGCCCGTATCCGGCCCGTCCTGAAGGGGCTCTGGGAGCGGAAGGAGTGGGACCCCGACAGCGTGCGCGCCGCGCTCACCGGCAGGCTCGGGTACGAGACCCGGGAGACGAGCGGCGCGGGCAAGCCGCACGGCGGCACGCTCGAGGTGCGGGAGATGTACGGGCGGTACGAGGAGAAGCGGTACGTGACGCCGGAGGGCGCCCTCATCGGCCTCTCCGTGGGGGACGGCGCGTGCGTCACCGGCTTCGTGCAGAAGTCCGACTTCGAGGTGAAGACGAACGGGCGGTTCATGGAGTCCGGCTGCCTGGAGCCACTCACCGGCCACTGAACCGCTCACCGGCCACTGGCCCCGCCTCACCGGCCACTGAACCGCTCACCGGCCACTGACCCGCCTGACCAGCCACTGCCCCCGCCCGACAGCCACCGAACCCGCCCGACAGCCACCGAAGCCATCCCCCCCCCACCCCCACACACCCGTACGGACGGCCCCCCGCCCCGGATATCCCGTGGACAGCCGCTCCGCCCGCGGCGGATAGTGCCGCCCATGACTTCCCTCGTGCGCCACCTCACGTTCGATTCCCACGACGCGTACCGCCAGGGCACCTTCTGGGCCGAGGTGCTCGGCGGTTCGATCGCCGACGACGACTTTCCCGGTGACCCGGAGGCGCTGGTCCAGGCGGACGGGATCACGCTGCTCTTCGTGACGGTGCCGGACACCAAGACCGTCAAGAACCGCGTGCACGTCGACCTCCAGCCGCAGGACCGCACCCGCGACGAGGAGGTGGAGCGGCTCCTCACGCTCGGGGCCAAGGTGCACGACGACCAGCGGCGGCCCGACGGCCGTGGCTGGGTCACCCTCACCGACCCGGAGGGCAACGAGTTCTGCGTGGAGTGCAGCGCCGCCGAGCGCAAGGCCATCACCGAGGCCGCCGGCGCCTGACACCGCGGCCCCGCCACCCCGGCAAAGCGCCGCCCCGGCAGACCGCCCGCCCCGACAAAGCGCCCCGCGCCCTCAGCCTCCCGCGCCCTCAGCGCCCCGCCCGCAGCTCCCCCTTCACCACCTTGCCGCTCGCGTTCCTCGGGAGCTCGGGGACGAACTCGACGGCCCTCGGCACCTTGTAGTTCGCCATCTCGCGTCGTGACCAGGCGATCAGGTCGTCCGCCGTCACCACCGCGCCGGGGCGCCGCACGACGTACGCCCTGCCGACCTCACCCAGCCTCGCGTCGGGCACGCCGATCACGGCGACGTCCGCCACGTCGGGGTGGAGGCCGAGGAGCTGCTCTATCTCGGCGGGGTAGGCGTTGAAGCCGCCGACGATGAACATGTCCTTGATGCGGTCGGTGATGCGGAGGTTGCCCTCCTCGTCGAGGACGCCGACGTCACCGGTGCGCAGCCAGCCGTCGGGGGAGACCACACGGGCGGTGCCTTCCGGGTCCTCGAAGTAGCCGCGCATGACGTGGTGGCCGCGGACCAGGATCTCGCCGGGCCGGCCCGGTGACAGCGGCTCGCCCAGCGGGGAGACCACCCGTACCTCCGTGCCGGGGATGGCCCGGCCCGAGGTCCGCGCGATGACCTCGGTGGGGTCGCCGCGGCGGCACATCGTCACGATGCCGCTCGCCTCGGAGAGCCCGTACGCGGTGAGGACGGTGCCCACCCGCAGTTCGCCGCGGAGCCGCTCGACGAGCCTCAGCGGCACCACCGCCGCGCCCGTGACCACGAGCCGCAGCGCGGAGAGGTCGTGCCGGTCGCGCGAGGGGTGGTCGAGGATCGCCTGGTGCAGGGTGGGCGGGCCCGGCAGGACGGAGATGCGTTCGGCGGCGATGTTCGCGAGGACGGTGTCGACGTCGAAGACGGGCTGCGGGACCATCGTCGCGCCGCGCGTGAGGCAGGCGATGATGCCGGCCTTGTAGCCGAAGGTGTGGAAGAACGGGTTCACGATCAGATAGCGGTCGCCCTCGCGCAACCCGGCCAGTTCGCTCCACACGTCGTAGCAGCGCAGGGTCTGGGCGTGGGTGATGACGGCGCCCTTGGGGCGGCCCGTCGTGCCGGAGGTGAAGATGATGTCCGAGGGCGCCGATCCCTCGACCGAGGCCGCGCGGGCGTGGACCGTGGCCGCGTCCACCGCGTCGCCGCCCGCCAGGAACTCCTTCCAGGTGCGGAAGTTCTCCGGGGCGTCGTCCGAGAGCACCACCACCTGCTCCAGGTGGGGCAGGCCCGGCAGCGGCCCCTCCCCCGGGCCGTCGGCGGCCGCGCGGCGCAGGGACGCCACGTACGACGTGCCGAGGAAGGTGCCGGTGACGAAGAGGAGCTTCGCGCGGCTGCGGGCCAGGACGTAGGCGGCCTCCGCGCCCTTGAAGCGGGTGTTCAGCGGTACGAGGACGCCGCCCGCCGAGACCGCGCCGAGCGCGGAGACGATCCAGTCGAGGGTGTTCGGGGCCCAGACGGCGACGCGGTCGCCGGGCTCGACGCCGCCGGCCAGGCAGGCCGCGGCGGCCCGCTCCACGCGCGCGCCCAGCTCCTCGTACGAGACGCGGGTGCGGCCCTCGACGACCGCCTCCCGGCCGCCGTACCGCTCGGCGGCCGCCCGCACCAGTCCCGGGACGCTGCCCCACTCCAGGTCGCCGCGCATCGCAAGCCTCCCGCTCCCCCCGAGCTCCCGGGTACTTCGGGGGCAAGGGTCGCACCGTTGCTGACTACCCGTCAGATTAACGCTAGCCTGACGCACTGTCAGCAGCAGGGACACCGTCCGCGTACGCCGACGGGGTCCCACGTCTCGTCGCGCGATCTCGCGGAGGTGCCGTTCGCCCATGGCCTCACTCAAGGACGCAACAGCGATAGCCGGGATCGGCCGGACCCCCTTCGCGAAACGGCTGCCCGAATCCGAGAAGACGCTGGCCTGCCGCGCGATCCTCGCCGCGCTCGACGACGCCGGCATCGCCCCGTCCGAGGTCGACGCCTTCGCCTCGTACACGATGGAGGAGACCGACGAGGTCGAGGTCGCCAAGGCCATCGGCGCCGGTGACGTCACCTTCTTCAGCAAGGTCGGCTACGGCGGCGGCGGTTCCTGCGCGACCGTCGCCCACCTCGCCTCCGCCATCGCCACCGGGCAGGCGAGCGTCGGCATCGCCTGGCGTTCCCGCAAGCGCGGCAGCGGCCCCCGCCCGTGGAAGAACACCACCGTCCAGCTCCCCACCCCCGCCCAGTGGACGCGGCCCTTCGGGCTGCTTCGTCCCGCCGACGAGATCGCGATGCTGACGCGCCGCTACATGCACGAGTACGGCGTGACCCGCGACCACCTCTTCAACGTCGCCCTCGCCTGCCGCAACCGGGCCAACCAGAACCCAGCCGCGATGATGTACGAGCGCCCGCTGACCCGCGACATGTACATGAACTCGCGCTGGATCAGCGAACCGCTCTGCCTCTTCGACAACTGCCTGGAGACCGACGGGGCGCTGGCCTGCGTCGTCGTCTCCGCCGAACGGGCGCGCGACTGCCGCACCAGGCCCGTGTACGTCCACTCCGTCGCGCAGGGCCTGCCCGCGCAGCACCACGGAATGGTCAACTACTGGAACGACGACCCGCTCTCCGGGCCCGCCTGGACCGCGGCCCGCCAGCTCTGGAAGCAGGCCGACTTCGGGCCGCAGGACGTGGACGTGGCGCAGATCTACGACGCGTTCACCCCGCTCATCCCGCTCTCCCTGGAGGGCTACGGCTTCTGCGGCCGCGGCGAGGGCGGCGCCTTCACCGAGGGCGGAGCCCTGGAGAGCGGCGGCGGCCTCCCCCTCAACACGAGCGGCGGCGGCCTCAGCGAGGCCTACGTCCACGGCTTCAACCTCATCACCGAGGGCGTACGGCAACTGCGCGGCACGAGCACGGCACAGGTTCCGGGGGCGTCGACGTGCCTGGTGACGGCGGGCGAGGGCGTCCCCACGTCGGCACTGCTGCTACGGGCCCCATAAGAGCCTGTGGGGCGCGAGGAACCGCGCGACAAGCCACGAAGAACCCGCACCCGGGAGAGGACGGCACCATGGCAGACGCGACCCCGCCGGCAGAGCCCCTGCTACGCCCCACGATCGACGAGGACGGCGCCCCCTTCTGGCAGTACGCCGCCCAAGGCGAACTCCGCATCCAGGCCTGCGCGGCCTGCGCCGAGCTCCGCTGGCCGCCAAGGCCCTGCTGTCCGCACTGCCAGTCCTTCGACAGCGAGTGGCGGAGGATGAGCGGCCGCGGCCGCATCTGGTCGTACGTCTTCCCGCATCCGCCCCTGCTGCCCGCCTACGCCGCGCAGGCCCCGTACAACGCCGTCGTCGTCGAGCTCGCCGAGGCCCCCCGCATCCGCCTCGTCGGCAACCTCGTCGCCGCGCCCGACGCCCCGCTGGACTCCGTCGCCCCGGAGCGGCTGCGCATCGGCGTGAAGGTGCAGGTGGTCTTCGCGGACGTGGACGGGATGGCCGTGCCCCGCTGGATGCTGGAGCGGCCGTGACGGGGGGCGGCGCGCTGCGGACGAGCGTGGACGCCGGCTCGGGGGTGGCCGTGCTCACCCTCGACCGTCCGGAACGCCACAACGCGATAGACCTGGAGACGGCGGCCGGACTCGTCGCCGCCTGGCGGGGCTTCCGCTTCGACGACTCCGTACGGGCGGTGGTGGTGACCGGTGCGGGGGACCGGGCCTTCTGCACGGGGATCGACCGCTCGGTGGAGGTGCCCCAGCCCCGCTCCCCGTACACGATCGACGATCCGCTCGCCACGATCGGCCCGAAGGCGAACGACCTCTGGAAGCCGGTCATCGCCGCGGTCAACGGCATGGCGTGCGGCGGCGCGTTCTACCTCTTGGGCGAGGCGGAGTTCCTTGTCGCCTCCGAGGACGCGACGTTCTTCGACCCGCACACCACGTACGGCATGGTCAGCGCGTACGAGGCGATGTACATGGCGCAGCGCATGCCGTACGGGGAGGCCGCGCGGATGTCGCTGATGGGCACCGCCGAGCGGATCTCGGCGCGCCGGGCGTACGAGGTGGGCCTGGTCTCGGAACTCACCCCGCCCGGCGGAGCGCGCGCGGCGGCGGTACGCGCCGCCGAGACCATCGCTTCCTACCCCACGGAGGCGGTACAGGGCACGGTCCGGTCGCTCTGGTCCGCGAGGGAGTCCGCCCTGGCCGCCTCCCTGGCCCAGGCGCCGCACCTGGTCACGCTGGGAAGCCTGCCGCCGGACCGGCAGGCGGAGCTGTTCGGGGAGCGGCGGGAACGACGGGAACGACGGGGCGGGGAGTACCGGGTGCGGTGAGGCGGCGGGGCGCCCCCGCCGGGCAGGTCAGGCCCGTCCGGCGCCCCCGCCTGCCGCCGTTCCGGTGCCTCGCTCGGCGTCCAGCGCGTACACGCAGCGGTCCTTGCTGCACGCGTACACCACCCCGTCCCGCACCACGGGCGCGCCCGTGATCTCGCCGCCGGTGGCCAGCTTCCAGCGGAGGCGGCCGTCGTCGGCCTTCAGGGTGTAGAGGAGGTGGTCCGTGGAGCCGAAGTGGATGCGGCGGTCGGCGACCACGGGGGCGCCGACGACTTCGCCGCCCGCCTGGAAGCGCCACTTGGGCGTGCCCGTCACCGCGTCGAGGGTGTAGAGGCCCTTGCCGCTGCCCACGTGCACGTGGCCGTCCGCGACGAGGACCGGCTCGATCGAGGAGCGGGCCTCCGTGGCGATGCGCCACCGGTCACGCCCGTCCGTGGCGTCGAGCGCGTAGACCGTACCGAGGTAGTCGGCGAGGTAGACGCCGCCGCCCGTGACGGCGGGTCCGGGGGCGAAGGCGGGCGGGCAGAGGAAGGCCGCGGGCGCCTCGAAGTGCCAGCGCACGTGCCCGGCGGCCACGTCGATGGCGAGCACCCGGGTGCCGGCGGCGACGTACACGTACCCGTCCTGCGCCTGGGCGATCCGCACCGGCACACCGCCGCAGGAGGCCGCGTCGCCCACGGGGTAGGACCAGCGCTCCTCGCCGGTCCGCGCCTCCAGGGCCCGCAGCCGCGCGTCCTTCCAGACGTACACCGTGCCGTCGACGACGACGGGCCCGGCCTCCGGGGTCTCGAAGTCGGTCTGGGCCCCGGTGATCTCCCAGAGCTTCTCGCCGTTGGCGGCCTCCCAGGCCTGGACGCCGCCGCCCCGGGTGCCGGTGACGACCGTGCCGCGGGCGGCCTGGAGGGAGTACACCCAGGCGTCGGTCGGCAGCCGCCACAGGTCAGTGCCCTCGGCGCCGTCGAGGGCGTAGAGCGTGGGCCCGTCGGAGGCGTGGATGCGGCCGTCGGCGACCGCCATGGACCAGGCGACGTCCCGCGTCTTGAAGCTGCGGCGGCCCGTGCCGACGTCGAGGGCGTGCACCTCGAAGGAGGTGACGTAGACGAGGTTCCCCGCGACGGCGGGCGTGCCCCAGACGTCGTTCGACATGCGGAAGCGCCACGGCCGCCACGACGTGCCCGCCGGGTCGGGGGCGGGCGCGGGTGCGGGCACGGCGGCGGGCGCGACGCCGTTCGCCCCGGCCTTGGGCGCCGACGACCGCGTCCAGGAGGCGGCGAGCCCGGAGTCCCCGGGCCCGATGGACGGGCGCGCGGCGACCCGCGGCCCCGGCCCGATCGGCACCTTCGCCCCGGCCAGCCGCACGGGGCCCCCGTCGGGCGTGGCCGAGAACGGCGGCCGGGACGGCGCGGGCGGCGGCTGCCGCGGGGGCGGCGGCGCGATGACGGAGGCGGCGGGCGCGGCGCCACGGCCACCGCTGCGGCCCGCGGTGGCCGGGACCCTGGCCGGCGGCCGGCCGCCCCTGCGGGCCTCGATGAGGGCGACGGCCCGCTCGGGCAGCCAGGCGGAGGCGGTGCCGCTGTCGTCGTTGTCGGCGCTCTCGGAGGCGAAGAGGTGCGGGGCGAGCCGCGTCTGGAGGTCGGCGGGCGACGGCCGTCTCGTGGCGTCCATCTGCATGCAGGACTCGATCAGCGGACGGAGGTCGTCCGGGAGTCCTTCGAGGTCAGGGCCTTCGCGGAGGAGCATGAAGACCGTCTCGACGGGGTTGGCGCCATGGAAGGGCGCATGTCCGGTCGCGGCGAAGACCAGCGTCGAGCCGAGCGAGAAGACGTCGCTGGCCCCGGTGACGCTGCGCGAGTCCTTCGCCTGCTCGGGCGACATGTACGCGGGCGTGCCGACGGCGACGTTGGTCATGGTCAGCCGCGTGTTGGAGACGCCGGACGCGATGCCGAAGTCGATGACGCGCGGCCCGTCCTCGACGACGAGGACGTTGGACGGCTTGAGGTCACGGTGGACGAGCCCGGCCCCGTGGATGGACTCCAGGGCCTCGGCCACGCCCGCCGCCAGCCACCGCACCGCCTGGGTGGGCAGCGGCCCGTGTTCATTCACTATTTCTTCGAGCGAGGGCGCGGGCACGTACGCCGTGGCGAGCCAGGGCACGGCGGCGCGCGGATCGGCGTCCACGACGGCGGCCGTGTAGAAACCGGACACCGCGCGCGCGGCCTCGACCTCGCGCGTGAAGCGGACGCGGAACAGCTGGTCCTCGGCGAGCTCGGTCCGTACCGTCTTGATCGCCACGCGTCGGCCCGACGCGGAGCGCGCCAGATAGACCAGGCCCATGCCTCCGGCGCCCAGCCTGCCGAGGACCTCGAACGGGCCGATCCGCCTCGGATCGTGCTGCGTCAGCTGATCCACCACTTGCCCTGCCACCTCCCCGTACGCGGCCGCCGAAGCGGGCAGCCCCGTGCAGCGTCTCACCACCGAGCCGCTCCGGCGGCACGCACCCTGATTCTTCCTGTCCGGGGCGGCCGTGGCGAACCCGGGGCGTGATCGGGGTGTCTCGGGGTGTCTCGGGACAAAACCGTGCCGCGCGCGGCCCCTGCGGGGGCCGGTTCAGTCCTGGAGGACCGCGAAGACCGCCCCTTGGTTGTCCCTGATCACCGCCATGCGACCGTACGGGATGTCGGTGGGCGGCATGAGCGCGCGACCGCCGAGCCGGGTGGCGGTCGCGGTCGTGGCGTCGGCATCGGTGACGTTGAAGTAGACGAGGAAGTGCGGAGGCATCTCGGGGGTGCTGTATCCGTCGGCGGACCGCGCGCCGGCGGCGTCGGCGTCGGCGTCAGGGTCGGGGAAGAGCTGGCGCCCGCCGACGGCCGTGTCGGGGCCGGGCTCGGAACCGGCCGGTGACCAGGTGCGGAAGGCGACCCCCGGCAGGTCGAGGTCGTGGCCCTCGTAGCCGAGGACGCCCTCGTAGAAGGGGTCGGTCCTGTCCTTGTCGCGGGAGTACACCTCGGTCCAGCAGAACGACCCGGGCGCCTGTGTCAGGCCGAAGCCGCGGTGCGTGCCGGCCTGCCAGATCCCGAAGACGGCGCCCTCGGGGCCGGCGGCGAGCCCCATCGTCCCGAAGGGCCCCACGGTCATGACCTCGCTGACCATGGAGCCGCCCGCCGCCTTGATCCGCCCGGCGAGCGCGGCGGCGTCGGGGGTGGCGAGGTAGACCGTCCATACGGTGGGCATGCGGCCGTCGGCCTTGGGCGCGAGGGCGGCGACGGCCCGCCCGTCCCGGTACGCCAGGGTGTAGTGGCCGTACTCCGCCCCCGCCCCCTCATCGAAGGTCCACCCGAAGAGCTCTCCGTAGAACCGCTTGCCGCCCTCGACGTCGGGGAGCATCGCATCGGCCCAGCAGGGCACGCCCTCCGTGTACCCGTCCCCTGTGTCCCGCTCCGCGTGTCCGTCCCCCGTGTTCCGCTCCGCGTAGTCCATGCCAGTCAAGCTAGCGGCGGTTCGGCCGGCTCGCAGCGCAGCGATTCGAACACCTGGTCAATTCTTACGGGCACACCTCGCGCGCCGCTCACGCGCCCCAACCCCATTTGCACTCGGCCGAATCGCGCTCCGATCACCCCTCGGTAAGCTGACGGCATGACAGGACAGGTACGGACCGTCGACGGCCGCGTGGCCGGTCGACGCGGTCAGGCGACGCGTCAGAAGCTGCTCGACTGCCTCAGCGAAATGCTCAGCTCCTCGCCCTACCGGGACGTCAAAGTCATCGACGTCGCCCGGAAGGCGGGGACTTCACCAGCGACTTTCTACCAGTACTTCCCGGACGTCGAGGGTGCCGTCCTGGAGGTCGCGGAGCAAATGGCCGCGGAGGGCGCCGAGTTGACCCAGCTCCTCGAAGGGCGGTCGTGGGTCGGCAAGGCGGGCTGGCAGACCTCTCAGGAGCTGGTCGACGGCTTCATGGAGTTCTGGCGCAAGAATGACGCGATCCTCCGCGTCGTCGACCTGGGCGCCGCCGAGGGCGACAAGCGCTTCTACAAGATCCGGATGAAGATCCTCAATTCGGTCAACAACTCCCTCACGGACACGGTCAAGGAGCTCCAGGCCAAGGGCAAGGTGGACAAGGACGTCAGCCCGGCCGCCATGGCGGGCTCCATCGTCGCGATGCTCGCCGCGGTCGCCTCGCACCAGCGCGGTTTCCAGACCTGGGGCGTCAAGCCGGCGGAGCTCAAGCCGAACCTCGCGATGCTGGTGCATCTGGGTGTGACGGGGAAGAAGCCCACGAAGTAACGCCGCGGCGGCGACTCCGCGGCAGTACCGCGCCGCCCCTTTCCTGTCTCACGGCGGCTTCCTGCCACTACGGTGGCTCCCTGTCATTCCGGCGGCGGATCACCCAGGTGATCCGCCGCCGTGGCGTGTCACCGGTCACCGTGTCACCCACGCGGCCGGCCGTGGCTCACCGGTCGCGCCGCTCCAGGCGGAACAGCCGTATCTCCCGGTCCACCCGCGCCTGGTACGCGGCGTACGGCGGCCAGAACGCGAGCGCCGCCTCCCAGACCGCCGCCCGCTCCTCCCCCGCCAGCAGCCGCGCCCGCACCGCGATGTCCGTACCGCGCCAGTTGATCTCCGCCTCCGGACGGGCGAGGAGATTCGCGGTCCACGCGGGGTGCCCGGGGCGCCCGAAGTTGGACCCGACGAGAACCCAGCCGCCTGACGCCTCGTCGGGCATGCAGGCCAGCGGCGTACGCCTCGGAAGCCCGCTTCTCGCGCCGCGCGCGGTCAGGATGGCACCGGGCAGCATCTGGGCGCTGAGCAGCACTTTTCCGCGGGTGAGGCGGTGCACGGCGCGGTCCAGCGCGGGGATGACGTGCGGCGCGACCTTCGCGAAGGCCCGGGTGGACGAGACCTTCTGGACCAGGCGGACTCCTGGCGACATCAGCAGACCTCCTCCACCGCGACGGCATCCGTGACGGCTCCCGTGAAGAGCCCGGCCCGCTCGGCCGCCCGGGCCCGCAGGCGGTGGACGGGACCGAAGAGGAGCTCGTCCCCGGCGGCCCGCTTGAAGTAGAGGTGCGCGTCGTGCTCCCAGGTGAAACCGATCCCCCCGTGCAGTTGCACCGCCTCGGCAGCGGCGGCCCGCAGCGCTTCGAGCCCCTGCGCGAGCGCGAGCCCCCCGGACCGCTCGGCCCCTTCCCCACCGGACCCCGCGGCTCGTTTACCGTCGGGCCCCGTGGCCTCGGCGCCGGCGGCCCACGCCGCGTAGTAGGCGGCCGAGCGCGCCGCCTGCACCTGTACGTACACGTCGGCGAGGCGGTGCTTGACCGCCTGGAAGGAGCCGATCGGCCGCCCGAACTGCTCGCGCCGACGCACATGCTCCAGGGTCCGCTCCAGGGCCCGGTCCGCGGCCCCCACGGCCTCGGCGGCGAGCACGGTGGCGGCCACCTCCCCGACGGCCGCGAGCGCCGCCGGCACATCGGAGGCGTCATCACCGCCGAGCAATTCCGCCTCTACGTCGCGGAGTTCGATTCTCGCCTGGGTGCGGGTCTCGTCGAGCGCCGTCTGCCGCGCCCGCGCCATGCCGCGCGCCCCCTCCCGTACGAGGAAGAGGAGGGTACGGGAACGGGCGAAGCCGCCGGTGTGCGCGGCCACGACCAGCAGCCCCGCGCTGTGCCCGTCGAGCACCTGCCCGGCCTGCCCGTACAGCCGCCAGGTCCCGGCGTCGAGCCTCGCCTGCACGCCGCCCGCGCGTCCGCCGCCCGCCCAGTCGCCGTCGTTGTCGCCGACGAGGCCGAGCGCGGTGGCGAGCCCGGCCCCCGGGACGGCCAGGGCCGCGGTCAGCCCGCCTTCCGCGATACGCGGCAGGATCCCGGCGCGCTGGTCCTCGGTGCCGAGCGCGAGGATCAGCGGGGCGGCGAGTACGGCGGTGGCGAGGAGCGGGGAGGGGGCGAGGGCGCGGCCCAGTTCCTCACAGCCGAGCGCGAGCTCCGCGGCCGTGCAGCCGACGCCCCCGTACGCCTCGGGGAGGGCGAGCCCCGGCAGGCCGAGCTGTTCGGCGAGGGCGGACCACAGGGCGGAGTCGTGGCCCGCCGGGGTGCGCGCCGCGGCCTTGACGTCGTCGGGCCCGCAGCGCTTGGTGACCAGTTCGCGAAGGGTGCGGCGGATCTCGTCCTGTTCCGCACTGAAGGCGGCGTCCATCGGCAGACTCCTCCCCCGGTCCCGTGGGCCGGGCCCGGATCTGACGGGGCGTCATGCTAGGCCGGGGGCGCCGATATGCACAGAGCGGTGACGTGAGGGCGGGGCGGGGGGCGGCTGGGCCTGCCCTGGCCGCAGGGGCCTGATGTACCGTCAGTTTTATGACGCCCATGTCATCGATGCCGTCCACGTCGTCCGCGTTGTCCACGTCATCCGTGTCGTCCGTGTCGCCCACGTCATCCGTGTCGTGCGTGTCGCCCACGTCGTCCACGTCGTCGCTGTCTCCTGTCACCCGCTCCGCGCCCCGCAGGGTCGCCGCGGTCGGGGTCGCGCTCTCGGACTGCGGCCGGGTCGACGAGGCCACGCCCTACGCCCTCCACGCCCAGGCCGCCCGCCGCGCGCTCGCCGACTCCGGCCTCGACCGCGGCGTGATCGACGGCATCGCCTCGGCGGGTCTCGGCACGCTGGCCCCCGTCGAGGTCGCCGAGTACCTGGGGCTCAGGCCCCGCTGGGTGGACTCCACCTCCGTCGGCGGTGCCACGTGGGAGGTCATGGCGGCGCACGCGACGGAGGCGATAGCGGCGGGGCGGGCCGACGCCGTGCTGCTCGTGTACGGGTCGACCGCGCGCGCGGACATCAAGGCGGGGCGGCGCACGTCGAACCTCTCCTACGGGGCGCGGGGTCCGCTCCAGTTCGAGGTCCCCTACGGGCACTCCCTGATCGCCAAGTACGCGATGGCGGCGCGCCGCCACATGCACGAGTACGGGACGACCCTCGAACAGCTCGCCTCGGTCGCCGTCCAGGCACGGGCCAACGCGGCGACCAACCCCGACGCGATGTACCGCGAGCCGGTCACGGTGGACGAGGTGCTCGCGGGCCCGATGATCGCGGACCCCTTCACCAAGCTGCACTGCTGCATACGTTCCGACGGCGGCTGCGCGGTCCTCCTCGCCGCCGAGGAGTACGTGGCCGACTGCGCCTCGCGGCCGGTGTGGGTCCTCGGCACGGGCGAGCACGTCTCGCACACGACGATGTCGGAGTGGGAGGATTTCACGGTCTCCCCGGCGGCGGTCAGCGGGCGTCTCGCCTTCGAGCGGGCGGGGGTGCGGCCCGCGGACATCGACCTCGCGGAGATCTACGACGCGTTCACCTATATGACCCTGGTGACGCTCGAAGACCTCGGTTTCTGCGGCAAGGGCGAGGGCGGCGCCTTCGTGGAGAAGGGGCGCCTACTGCGGGACGGCGAGCTCCCGACCAACACGGACGGCGGCGGCCTCTCGGCCCAGCATCCCGGTATGCGGGGCTTGTTTCTGCTGGTGGAGGCGGTACGGCAGCTCCGCGGCCAAGCGGGCGCCGGCCAGGTCCACCGCCCGGACGGCAGCCTCCCGGAACTGGCGGTGGCCTCCGGCACGGGCGGCTGGTTCTGCTCTTCGGGGACGGTGGTGTTGGGGCGGGGGTGAGCTTTGCCTTCGGCGGTCGGCGGGTCGGCGGTCGGCGGGTCGGCGGTCGGCGGGTCGGCGGTCGGTCCGGCGGTTGCAGCGGGGTGGGGTGGCGGTCGGCGGTCGGACCGGGCAGTCGCGGCCGTTGGCCGGCCGGCCGACGGGACACAATCGGGGTATGACGACTTCCGAGCAGGGCCGTGGCGGCCCCACCGCGTTTCAGGAGCTGTTGAGGGCCCAGCGGGTCTGGGACGTCGAGCTGCCCGGGTTCGATCCGGCCGGGGCTCCCGCCGCGCCGCTGCCCCTCTTCCACCAGTGGTTCGCGGAGGCGGTGGCCGCCGGACAGGCCGAGCCGCACACCATGGGCCTGGCGACGGTGGCCGAGGACGGCGGCCCCGATGTGCGGACCGTGATGCTGCACGACGCCGACGACCGCGGCTGGCACTTCGCCTCGCACGCGAGCAGCGCGAAGGGCCGCCAACTGGCCGCCCGCCCGGAGGCCGCCCTGCACTTCTACTGGCCCGCGCAGGGCCGGCAGATCCGGTTCAGGGGCCGCGTCACCACCGCCCCGCACACCGAGGGCCTCGCCGATCTGCACGCCCGGTCGACGGGCGCGCTCGCCGCGGCGCTCGTCGGCCACCAGAGCGAGGTGCTCGGCTCGTACGAGGAGTTGGAGCGCTCCTCGGACGCGGCCTGGGCCCGCGCCCAGGCGGAGCCCAACGCGGACTCGCCGACGTGGACGCTGTACGTCCTCGATCCCCTGGAGGCCGAGTTCTTCCAGGGCGACGCCCGGCGCAGGCACGTCCGGCTCCGGTACCGCAGGCCCGCGGAGGGCGGGGCCTGGAGACGGGACCTGCTCTGGCCCTGACGGACGGGGGCCACCCACCGCGTCGACCCCACTTCCGCGTCGGCCCCGCCACCGCGTCGACCCCGCTACCGCATCGGCCCCGCTCAGCGGCGCGCGAAGTCGGTCTGGGCGAAGTCGATCTGGGCGAAGTCCCGCACGGGCCGGTAGCCGAGCCGCTGGTAGAGGCCGTTGCTCGTGGGGTTGGCGAGGTCCGTGAAGAGCAGGACCTCCCCCGCGCCGGCGTCGAGTGCCGCACGGGTGACCGTGGCAGTGACGGCACCTCCGTAACCGCGGCGGCGCAGGTCGGCCGGGGCGTAGACGGGGGTGACACGAACCTGGCCCGCGATACGGCGGGTGACACCGGCCATGGCGACCGGGGTGCCGTCGGGGGCCTCCCAGAGGGTGACGCCGCCATAGGCGATACGGTCCTCCGCCCACTCCTCGGCGGCCATGGCGGTGCGCTCGCCGACGGCCTCGCCGAACGCTTCGTGCCAGCGCGCGAGCAGCGCACGGTCGGCGGCGGTGGCGACGCGCGGAGCCCCGGGCGGGGCGGGCTCGGGCGGGGTGAGCGTGCCGAGCCGGTACAGGCGCTGCCGCAGGCCGACGCTCACGCCGGTTCCGGTGTGCCGCTCCCAGGCCTGGGCGAACATCTCCGCCGTGGCGCGCTCGGCGGTGACTCCGGGCAGGTCGGGGCTGACCTCGGCGAGCCGCTCCGCGAGGGCGAGGGCGGCCTCGGGCGCCTCGGGGCCGAGATCGCTGAGCGGGCTGAGGAGTGGCCGGCGGGGCGGGGTGCGTACGAGGGCTCCCCGGACGGTTCCGTCGGCTCCGGCGTACGTACCGAAGAGGGGCGCCCCGTCCCCGTACACCGGGAGTCCGCGCACGCGGAGGGTGTCGGTGACGCTGAGCAGTGTGGTGTGGAGGGCGGGTGCGGAGCGCAGGAACTCATGGGCACGGGTGAGGAAGACGCCGAGATCGGATGTCAACTGCCAGCCGCCACCGCGGGTGCTCCCCGAGGCTGACGGGACCGATGGGTTCGACGGGTTCGGTGGGTTCGATGGGGCGGGTTCGGGGTTCGGGTCCATGTGCCAGGGTCCCCCGGTACGCGCACCGGCGCCTCGGAATTTCCCGCGCCCGGAGGACGAGCGCACCTTGAAACGGTCAAGCCGCCGCCAGGTCAAGCCGTCGCCGGTCGGAACACCGCGACCGTCACCGCCGTCCCCTCCGCCCGGCGGAACGCCACCTCCAGTGCCATCCCTATCCGCAGCGCGTCCTCCCCGCAGTCGATGACCTCCGTCATCATGCGCGGGCCCTCCGCCAGGTCGACGACCGCGGCGGTGTACGGGACGCGGGCGTCGAAGGGGGGCAGGTCGTTGCGGTGCACCACCGACCAGGTGTAGAGCGTGGCCCGGCCGCTCGCCCGCTCCCAGGTGACGTCCTCGCTCCAGCAGCGGGGGCAGAACTCGCGAGGGTAGTGGTGCGCCACGCCGCACGCCCCGCAGCGGCGGACCAGCAGCGTGCCCTCGGCGGCCGCGTCCCAGTAGGGACGGGTGAAGGCGTCCGGTTCCGGGAGGTCGAAGCGCGGGGTCGCCCGCGGGCCCCCGGCCATCAGAAGAGCCCGAGCGCGTGGTCGAGCGACCAGGTCTGCCAGAACATGGCGAAGAGGGCGACGAGCGAGATCAGCGCCATCATGCCGTTCTGTCCCTGCTCGGCCCAGTCGTCGATCATGAGGGCGAGATAGATGACGTTGAGGAGCAGGCCGCCGACCAGGGCTATCGGGGTCAGGAAGCCGACGATCAGGCCGAGCCCGAGGGCGAGTTCGGCGTAGACGACGACGTACGCCATCACCTTGGGGCGCGGCGCGACGACCGTGTCGAAGCCGCTGCGGACCGCCGCCCACCGGTGCTTCCCGGCCACGTCGGCCGCCCACGCGATCCCCGTACCCCGCTCGAACCAGGCCTTCTTGTCCTTGTGGCGCCAGCCCTCCAGCCACCACAGGCCGAGGCCCACGCGGAGCACGGCGAGCCATTCGGCGCCGGTGAGCCAGATCGAGTCCATGCGGGGCATCTCCTGCTTCGGCTGCGAACACCACTTTCTGACGGTACGTCAGTTCAGCGCAACCGTCCTCCGGAGCGCAAGAGTCGTGCGCCCCACGCCGCAAGGGGCGTGCGCCCCACGCGCAGGAAGCGAGGCACTGCGGGACCGTGATCGATTCACAGTCGGTTCCGGACTTGACCGATACCCATCAAGTAGACGCGCGGTTACTCTCCAGTCATGGCCGACCCGACATCCCCACCAGCCGCCCAACAGGACCGCCCGGTGTACGTCATCGGCGCCGGCCCAGGAGGCCTCGCCACAGCGGCGGCCCTTGGCGCCCGGGGCGTCCGCGTAGTCGTCCTGGAGAAGTCCGAGCGCGTCGGCGCGTCCTGGCGCGGCCACTACGACCGGCTGCGCCTGCACACCACGCGACGGCTCTCCTCGCTGCCCGGACTACCGATCCCGCGTTCGTTCGGACGGTGGGTCTCCCGCGACAACCTCGTCCGCTACCTGGAGAAGTACGCGGAACACCACCGCATCGACGTCGTCACCGGAGTCGAGGTCACCGGCCTCGACCGCACCGCCGACGGAACCGGCTGGCTGCTGCGCGCGACGGGCGGCCGGGAGCTGACCGGCAGCGCGGTGGTGGTGGCCACCGGCTACAACCACACGCCCCGCATCCCCGACTGGCCCGGCCGCGACACGTACTCCGGTGAACTCCTGCACGCCCGCGACTACCGCAACCCCGCCCCCTACACCGGCAAGGACGTCCTCGTCGTCGGCGTCGGCAACACCGGCGCCGAGATAGCCGTCGACCTCGCCGAGGGCGGCGCCGCCCGGGTCCGCCTCGCCGTACGCACCGCCCCGCACATCGTGCGCCGCTCCACCGCCGGGTGGCCCGCGCAGCTCACCGGCATCCTGTGCCGCAGGCTGCCGGTCATCCTCGTCGACCTGCTCGCCGTACCGATCGCCTGGATCAGCGTCCCCGGCCTGTCCCGGCACGGGCTCCCGCGGCCGCGCACCGGCCTGTACTCGCGGGTCGGGCAGGGCGCGATACCGGTGCAGGACGTCGGCCTGATCGACGCCGTGCGCAAGGGCCGGGTCGAGCCGGTCGCGGCCGTACGGTCCTTCGAGGACGGCAAGGTCGCCCTCGCGGACGGCAGCCTGATCTCCCCGGACGTCGTCATCGCAGCCACCGGCTACCGTCGCGCCCTCGAAGGCCTGGTCGGCGACCACGTCACCCTCGACGAGCGCGGCCGCCCTGCCACCCACGGCCGCCGCACCTCCCGGCAGGCACCGGGCCTCTACTTCACCGGCTTCACCAACCCCATCAGCGGCATGCTCCGCGAGCTCGCCATCGACGCGGAGAAGATCGCGAAGTCGATCACCAGGACACTCGCCATGCCGACCCCCACAGCAAGCACCACGGCAAGCACCACGGCGAACGCCACGGCGAACACCAAGGCGACCGCCAAGGCACAGGCCGACGCGAAGCCCGAGACCGCAGCCGCAGCCGCAGCCGCCGCGGACACGGCCGCCACCGCGGACACAGCCCCAGCCAGGGCCGAGCCCGCAACCGCGACCAAGGCCGAGTAGGCGAGCAGGCGAGCAGAAGGGCAGGCGAGCAGGCGGGGCCGATTCGCGACCTTGGCACCGCGCGGATTCTGCGGTTCCGTGGAGGAGGGGCATGCGCGGCCCGCCCCGCCCGCCCACAGGCTTTGCGTGCAGCACCATTCCTGACACAACGTCAGTTCAGTAATCTGACTGGGCGTCAGTTAAATGCTGTCACACAGGAGCGGGGCGGACCGATGCTTGGATCGACTCACGGCACCTTCACCACCGACCCCCGCCGCGCCCATGTCGTGGCCTGCGGCGAACTCCCCCGTCACGCCGTCCACGGCACGGCCGGCGCGGCCGCCACGGCCGACGACCTGGACGTCAGCGGTCGGCCACTGCACGCCGACGTGCCCGACCTGGACCGCTTCTTCCGCCCCGAGTCCGTCGCCGTCGTCGGCGCGTCGGACACCGAGGGGCGGCCCAACACCGGCATCACCCGGCAGCTCATCGCCTGGGCCGAACGCGTCGGCGCGCGCCTGCACCCCGTGCACCCCACCCGTGCCTCCGTCTTCGGCATCACCTGCTTCCCCTCCGTCGCCGACCTGCCCGAGCAGGTCGATCTGGCCGTCCTTCTGGTCGCCGATCCGCTGCCCGTCGTCGAGCAGCTCGCCGAGGAGAAGGTGCGGTTCGCCGTGGCCTTCGCCTCCGGGTTCGCCGAGACCGGTGAGGAGGGCGCCCTCGCCCAGGCCCGGCTCGCCGCCGCCGTCCAGCGCTCCGGCCTGCGGCTGCTCGGCCCGAACACCAACCTCAACGCCTTCGAGCACTTCCGCGAGGACCTCGAAGGCCCCGCCATCGCGCTCATCACCCAGTCCGGCCACCAGGGCCGCCCCGTCTTCGCCTTGCAGCAGCTCGGCATCCGCCTCTCGCACTGGGCGCCCACCGGCAACGAGGCCGACCTGGAGACCGCCGACTTCCTCTCCTACTTCGCCGAACAGCCCGAGGTCGGTGCCATCGCGGCGTACGTCGAGGGCCTCAAGGACGGCCGCGCCTTCCTGCTCGCCGCCGACCGGGCGGCCCGGCGCGGCGTGCCCGTGGTCGCCGTCAAGGTCGGCCGCACCGAGGCCGGCGCCCGCACGGCCGCCTCACACACCGGCAAACTGACCGGCGCCGATGCGGTGGTGGACGCGGCGATGCGGCAGTTCGGCGTGATCCGCGTCGACGGGCTCGACGAGCTCCAGGACACCGCGGCGCTGCTCGCCCGGGCCCGCCCGCCGCGGGCCGAGGGTGTCGTCGTCTATTCGATCTCGGGCGGCACGGGCGCGCACTTCTCCGATCTGGCGACGGAGGCGGGCCTGCCCCTGCCCGCGCTCGGCGAGGCCAAGCAGGCGGAGCTGCACCAGTGGATACCGGAGTACCTCGACGTCGCCAACCCCGTGGACAACGGCGGTCACCCCGTCGGCGACTGGCGCGGGCGGAAGATCATCGACGCGATCCTCGACGACCCGCAGGTGGGGGTGCTCATCTGCCCCATCACCGGGCCGTTCCCGCCGATGAGCGACCAGCTCGCGCAGGATCTCGTGGACGCGGCGGAGCGGACGGACAAGCTGGTCTGCGTGGTGTGGGGGTCGCCCGTGGGCACCGAGGACGCCTACCGCAAGACGCTGCTCGGCTCCTCGCGGGTCGCGACCTTCCGCACCTTCGCCAACTGCATCACGGCGGTGCGCGCCCATCTGGACCACCACCGCTTCACCGCCCACTACCGCTCCCCCTTCGACGAGGCGCCGCGCACGCCCTCCCCGTCCTTCCGCAAGGCGCGGGCGCTGATGCGGCCCGGCCAGCAGCTCAGCGAGCACGCGGCGAAGCAGTTGCTGCGCGCGTACGGGATTCGCGTACCTCGGGAGCAGTTGGTGACCAGCGCGGCGGCGGCCGTGCGCGCGGCCGGCCTTGTCGGCTATCCGGTGGTCATGAAGGCCTCCGGGGCGCAGCTCGCCCACAAGACCGAGCTGGGTCTGGTGAAGGTGGGGCTGACCTCCGCCAGCCAGATCCGCGACGCCTACCGGGAGCTGACGGACATCGCCCGCTACGAGGACGTCGACCTGGACGGCGTCCTCGTCTGCCAGATGGTGGAGCGGGGGGTCGAGATGGTCGTCGGCGTCACGCACGACGCGCTCTTCGGGCCGACGGTGACGGTCGGTCTCGGCGGGGTGCTCGTCGAGGTCCTGCGGGACACGGCCGTGCGGGTGCCGCCCTTCGGGGAGGACCAGGCGAAGGCGATGCTGTCGGAGCTGCGGGGGCGCGCCTTGCTCGACGGTGTCAGGGGCGGGCCGCCCGCCGACGTCGACGCGTTGGTCGAGGTCGTGCAGCGGATCCAGCGGATGGCGCTCGAACTGGGCGACGAGCTGTCCGAGCTGGACATCAACCCGCTGATGGTGCTGCCCCGGGGGATGGGAGCCGTGGCGCTCGACGCGCTCGCCGTCTGCCGGTGACCCACGCCACGCGAGTACCGAGCACACCCCGCCGAGCACGGCCACCGATACCGAGCACACCCCGCCGAGCACGGCCACCGAACGCACCCCGCCGAGCACGGCCGCTCGCCCAAGTGCGGAACGCACCCCGCCGAGCACGGCAGCACGCGCGAACGCCGAGCACGACCCGCCCAGCCCTGCCGCACGCCCAAATACCGAGCGCACCCCGCCGAGCACGGCCGCTCCCCGCCGCACCCCCTCCCGTACGAAACGGAGCCACCCCCGCATGACACCCTCCCCCGACACCCATGCCGACGCCCACGCCAACGCCAACGCCCACGCCCACGCCCATGCCCGACCCGGCACCGGACCCGTGTCCGGCGATCCGCCCGTTGACTCATTGATACGTCACGCCACTGACAACGGCGTCTCGTGGATCACGCTCAACCGGCCCGAGGCCATGAACGCCCTCACCTGGGACCAGCGCGAACGCGTCATCGCGCTGCTGGACGAGGCGTCCGGCGACCCCGGCGTACGGGCCGTGGTGATCACCGCGACCGGCAGGGGCTTCTGCGCGGGCGCCGACCTGCGGGGCGCGCCCGCGGCGGCCGAGCGGGTGCCGGGTGACGTGGCCCGCACCATCCGGCGGGGCGCCCAGCGGCTGATCTCGGCGATCCTCGACTGCGAGAAGCCGGTGGTCGCCGCGGTGAACGGCACCGCGGCCGGCCTCGGCGCCCACCTGGCGTTCGCGTGCGACCTGGTGCTGGCCGCCGAGGATGCGAGGTTCATCGAGGTGTTCGTCCGCCGTGGCCTCGTGCCGGACGGCGGCGGCGCGTATCTGCTGCCGCGTCTGGTGGGGCCGCAGCGGGCCAAGGAGCTGATGTTCTTCGGCGACTCCGTGTCCGCCGCGGAGGCCCACCGGATCGGCCTGGTCAACCGCGTCGTACCGGCCGACGAGCTGACGAAGACGGCCCGGGAGTGGGCGGAACGCCTGGCCGCGGGCCCGACGCGGGCCCTGGCCCTGACCAAGCAACTGGTCAACGCCTCCCTGGAGTCGGACCGGGCGACGGCCTTCGCGGCGGAGGCGGCCGCGCAGGAGATCAACATGACCACGGCGGACGCGAACGAGGGCGTGGCCGCGTTCGTGGAGCGCCGCGACCCCACGTACCGAGGCCGGTAGGGGCGAGGAGGGCACAAGGGCACTGAGGAGGGCACAAGGGCACTTACGTGCGAGACCGGCCGGCAACGCCACACCCTTCCTATCTGACGCCCCGTCAGCTTCAATGAGAGGCGTGATGGGACACGCAGGGATGGCGGCCACCGCTGTGCGGTACCTCAGGTCGGTCGGGGCTCTGCCGGCCTCGGCGCCCGCCGGGATTCCGCCCGTGACGGCGACAACGACGACGACCGCCGCGGGGTATCCGCGGCTGCGGGCGGTCGGGGACGATGAGCGGGTGCCGGTCGATCCCGGGGAGTTCCGGCGAGTGCTGGGGAACTTCGCCACGGGCGTCACGGTGATCACCGCGCCGTCCCCGGAGGGCGGCCCCGCAGGCCCGGAGGGCGGCCCCCCGGGCCCGGAGGGCGGACCCGCGGGCTTCGCCTGTCAGTCCTTCACCTCGCTCTCCCTCGACCCGCCTCTCGTCTCCTTCATGGTGGCGCGTACGTCCACGTCGTGGCCGCGCATCGCGCGCGCGGGCGTCTTCTGCGTGAACGTCCTCGGCGCCGACCAGCGCGGGCTCTGCCGCGGCTTCGCGGTCAGCGGCGCCGACAAGTTCGCCGGGGTGGAGTACGACGCGGCGCCCGTGTCCGGGTCGCCGCGTCTGGCCGGGGCACCGGCATGGGTCGACTGCACGATCCAGGCCGTGCACACCGGCGGCGATCACCTCATCGTGGTCGGCCGGGTGGACGCGCTCGGCGCCGCGGAGGGCGACGCGGACCCGCTCCTGTTCCACCGCGGGGTGTTCGGCCGCTTCACACGCTGACGGAGCCGGCGATGGCCGGTTCGCGGCGCCGGATCACCAGCGCCATCAGGGCGGCCGCCGCGCACAGCGCCCCGGAGGCGTACCACATCACGTCGTACGAGCCGAAGGCGTCGCGTGCGACGCCGCCGAGGAAGGCGACGAGGGCGGCGCCGATCTGGTGCGAGGCGAGGACCCAGCCGAAGACGATCGCGCTGTCGTCGCCGTACTGCTCGCGGCAGAGGGCGAGGGTGGGCGGGACGGTGGCGACCCAGTCGAGGCCGTAGAAGACGATGAAGAGCAGCATCGGCGGGTGGACGGTCGGCGCGAGCAGGACCGGCAGGAAGAGCAGCGAGACACCGCGCAGCGCGTAGTAGACGGCGAGCAGGCGCCGCGCGTCGAAGCGGTCGGTGAACCAGCCCGAGGCGATCGTGCCCACGACGTCGAAGACGCCGATGACGGCGAGGAGCGACGCGGCGGCCTGGACGGGCATGTGCTCGTCGTGCGCGGCGGGCACGAAGTGGGTCTGGACCAGGCCGTTCGTCGAGGCGCCGCAGATCGCGAAGCTCCCCGCGAGCAGCCAGAAGGGGCCGGTGCGGGCGGCGTCGCGGAGCACGTTCAGTGTCCGCCGAGCGGCTCCCGTGACGGGCGGCGGCTTCGGCACGAACGCGTCCGCCCCGTACGGCTTCACTCCGACGTCCGCCGGGTGGTCGCGCAACAGCAGCCATACGAAGGGGACGACGGCCAGAGCGGCGAGCGCGACTGTCACGGCGGCCGGCCGCCAGTCGTGCTCGGTCACGACCCAGGAGAGGAGCGGAAGGAAGATCAGTTGCCCGGAGGCCGAGGCGGCCGTGAGGACGCCGGTGACCAGGCCGCGCCGTCGGGTGAACCACCGGTTGGTGACGGTGGCGGCGAAGGCGAGCGCCATGGAACCGGAACCGAGCCCGACGAGCAGGCCCCAGCACAGGAGGAGTTGCCACGCCGAGTCCATCCACACCGTGAGGCCGGAGCCGAGGGAGATGACGACCAGGGCGACGGCGACGACCTTGCGGATGCCGAAGCGGTCCATCAGCGCGGCGGCGAAGGGGGCGGTCAGTCCGTACAGCGCGAGGTTGACGGAGACGGCGAGGCCGATGGTGCCGCGCGACCAGTGGAACTCCTCGTGCAGCGGGTCGATGAGCAGGCCCGGCAGGGAGCGGAACGCGGCGGCGCCGATGATCGTCACGAACGTGACGGCGGCGACGTACCAGGCGCGGTGGATACGGCGGGGCCGACGTTCGGCGCCGCCCGGCGAGGAGGTCCGCTCGGGCGGCTCGGTTGTCTGTGTCACGTCACACAGCATCCGGCCATGGGCAGGCCGGGAACGAGTGGCCCGAGGGACAGTGTTCGCTAGGATCGGGCCATGGCCGACCGGGAAGTACCTCACACCGAAGCGCCTCGCACCGAAGTACCCCGCGCCGAAGTACCTCGCACCGCGGCACCCCGCCTCCACCGTGTCGTCGTCCTCGCCCTGGACGGCGTGATCCCCTTCGAACTCGGCATCCCGCAGCGGATCCTCGGCCGCGCGCGCACTCCCGGGGGCAGGCGCCTGTACGAGATCGTGACGTGCGGGGTGCGCGGCCCGGGAGCGGTCCGCACGGACGCCGACTTCGACATCGCGGTCACCCACGGCCCGGAGGCGCTCGCCACGGCGGACACGATCGTGGTCCCCGCCTCGTACGAACTGGGCCCGGTGTACGAGGAGGGGCGGCTGACCGACGAACTGGCCGCCGCCCTCGCCCACCGCAACCCTGCCGCGCGCCTGGTCGCGATCTGCACGGGCGGCTACCTCCTGGCCGCCGCCGGGCTCCTCGACGGCCGTCCCGCGACGACGCACTGGGCGTCGGCCGAGCACTTCCAGGCGCTGTTTCCGCGGGTCGAGGTGGATGCCGACGTGCTGTTCATCGACGACGGCGACGTCCTGACCTCGGCGGGCGTGGCGGCGGGGGTGGACCTCTGCCTCCATCTGCTCCGCCGCGACCACGGCAGCGCGGTGGCCAACGACGTGGCCCGCCGCACGGTGGTGCCGCCGCACCGGGACGGCGGCCAGGCCCAGTACATCCAGCGTCCGGTGCCCGAGCCGCAGCTCGCGACCACGCGGACGGCCCGCGCCTGGGCGCTGGGCCGCCTCGAACAGCCCCTCCCGCTGCGGGACATGGCGGAGCAGGAGGCGATGTCGGTGCGTACCTTCACGCGCCGGTTCCGCGAGGAGGTCGGGATGAGCCCGGGGCGGTGGCTGACGCAACAGCGGGTGGAGCGGGCGCGGCAGCTCCTGGAGTCCAGCGACCTCTCCGTCGAACAGGTGGCGCGGGACGCCGGGTTCGGCACCGCGCAGTCGATGCGGCAGCACCTACAGGTCGCGCTGGGGGTCACTCCCACCGCGTACCGCCGTACGTTCCGTGAGGTCGCCGCGGGGTCGTGACGCGGGCTCCGCGGGCGGGCCCACGGGCTTCGCGGTGTCCGGCGGTCCGGCCGGCTCGGGAGCCTTGACCTCTCCCAGGACGCCGACCACGGTGAGCGCCACCCCGAGCCCCACGCCCGCCAGGATGGCCGTGGACGGCGAGACGACGCTCAGGAGGCCTCCGGCGAGGGAACCGCTGGCCGCGTATCCGGCGCCGACGGCCGCGTACATCACCGAGTAGCCGGCGGCGAGGGCGCTGGGCGGCAGCACCTCGCGCAGCGACAGGTTGCGGGTGAGCATCGCCCCGGCCTGGAGCACACCCGCCACGGCCAGGGCCCCGAACATCCACCCGAGCCCGGGCAGTACGGCGACGGCCGCCAGGCAGGCCGAGACGGCGAACATCAGCACCATGCTCTGTGTCCGCAGCCGCCCCGGCCAGCTCCGCAGCCCGTAGACGAACGAGCCGATGGCGGAGCCCGCCGCCAGTGCGGCCAGCAGCGGTCCCGCCCAGCCGACGGCCGTGCCGCGCTGTTCGAGCAGGGCGGGCAGGACGAGTTCGGCGAGGGCGAGCATCGAGAGGCTGGCGGCGCCGGTCACGTAGATCGGCCAGGCGCGCGCGAGGATCCGCGTCATCGACTCGCCGCCGCGGTCGTCGGCGTCCGAGCGCCACCCCGCGGGCAGCATCCAGAGCCCCGCCACGGCGGCCGCCATCAGCGCCCCGTCGAGCAGCAGGGGCGCCGCCGGTGAGACGCCGAGCGCGAGTCCGGTGACGGCGGCCGGGGCCACGCCCCAGATCACGAAGGTGAGGAGGGACTCGACGGACAGGGCCTGGGTGACGGCCTTGTCCGGTACGAGACTTGTCAGCAGGGCGCGGAGGCCGCCGGGGCAGGCGGCGGGAGCCGCGCCCGCCACGAAGGCGAGGGCGGCCAGGGCCGCGGGGTGGGCCTGCGGGAAGGCGCCGAGGCCGGCGAAGGCCAGGGCGCCGACGGCCAGGCCCGCGGCCATCTGCGGCCTCGCGCGCTCGGGCCGCATGCGCATGCCCAGGATCGGGGCGCCGATGACCTCACCGACCACGTACGCCGCGGCGAGGGCCGCGCCCAGGGCGTAGCCGCCGGGCCGCTCCCGCACCAGGAAGACGAGGGCGAGCGGCGCGCCCGCCACGGGCATCCTCGCGGCCACGGCCACGACGGCCCACCGGGCGACGCCCCCCGACCACACCTCCCGATAACTCATCCCCCGAAGCTACCGTCCCCTCGGTTCAGAACGTGTGTCAGTTCTTGCATCAGAACGTGAGGACCGCCCGAGCCACCCGTCCCGCCGCCGCGTCCTGCGCCGCCTTCGCGAAGTCCTCCACCGGGTACGTCGACGTCACCAGTTCGTCGAGCAGCAGCCGCCCCTCCCGGTAGAGGGACGCGTACAGCGCGAAGTCGCGTTGGGGGCGTGAACTCCCGTAGCGGCAGCCCAGGATCGACTTGTCCAGGAAGAGTGACGAGACCACGAACGACGCCTCGGCCGTGGCCCCCGGCATGCCGAGCAGGATCGCCTGGCCGTGCCGGTCCAGGAGATCGATCGCCTCCCGCACCAGTGAGACCCGCCCCACGCACTCGAAGACATGGTCCGCGCCGCCCGGCAGCACGTCCCGGACCGGTGCCGTGGCGGTGAAGAAGTGCGTGGCTCCGAACCTCCGTGCCATCGCCTCCTTGTCGGGGTTGGCGTCGACGGCCACCACGGTCGAGGCTCCCGCGATCCGCGCGCCCTGGAGCACGTTCAGCCCGATGCCCCCCGCCCCGATGACGATCACCGAGTCCCCCCGGTCGACCCGCGCCCGGTTCAGCGCGGCCCCCACCCCGGTGACCACCGCGCAGCCGATCAGCGCCGCGGACGTCAGCGGGATGTCGTCCGGTATCTTCACCGCCTGCACGGCCTTGACGACCGTGCGCTCGGCGAAGGCGGAGTTGGCGGCGAACTGGTGGACCGGCCTGCCGGCCCGCGTGAACGGCCGGCCGGGCCGCCCGATGGCCGACCGGCACATGGTCGGCCGCCCCCGGTCGCACTCGGCGCAGGTGCCGCAGCTCGCGATGGTGGAGAGCGCCACGTGGTCGCCGGGGGCGACGTGCGTGACCCCGGCGCCGACCGCCGAGACCACCCCGGCCCCCTCGTGCCCGAGCACCACCGGCGGCGGAAACGGAATGGTCCCGTCGATCACGGAGAGGTCGCTGTGGCAGAGCCCCGCGGCCGCCACGGCCACCAGCACCTCGCCCGGTCCGGGATCACGTACCTCCAGGTCGTCGACGACCTCGACGCGCTTCCCGTCAAAGAGGACACCCCTCACGACACACCCCTCACGACAGACCCCTCATGACAGACCCCTCATGACGCACCCCTCACCGAGGCCCTCTGGCCTCTCTCGGCAGACCGAGCACGCGCTCGGCGATGATGTTGCGCTGCACCTCGTCGGAGCCGCCGTAGACGGTGTCGGCGCGGGAGAACAGGAAGAGCCGCTGCCCGGCGTCGAGTTCGTACGGCGATCCCTCGGACCAGTCGCGGGGGCCGGCCGCCCCCGCCGCGCCCCGGACCTCCACGGCCAGCTCGCCCAGCCGCCGATGCCACCGGCCCCACAGCAGCTTGGCCACACTCGGGGCCCCGCCCACGGAACCCGCGCCGCCCGAGGCGCCCAACGTGCGGAGCGCGTTCCACCGCATCACCCGCAGCTCGGCCCACTGCCGCACCAGCCGCTCCCGCACCACGGCATCGCCCACCGCCCCCGAGGCGACGGCGTCCCGCACGACCCCGGCCAGCTCGTGGGCGAAACCGATCTGCTGCGCGAGCGTGGAGACGCCGCGCTCGAACGCGAGGAGCCCCATGGCGACGGGCCACCCCTGCCCTTCGCCGCCCACCACATGCGAGGCACGCGCCCGCGCACCGTCGAAGAAGACCTCGTTGAACTCACTGGTCCCGGTGAGCTGCCGGATGGGCCGCACCTCGATCCGTCCCGGCTGATCCATCGGCACCAGGAGGAGCGAAAGCCCGCGATGCCCCGAGGAGCCCGCCTCCGTGCGTGCGAGCACGAAGCACCAGTCGGCCTCACGCGCCAGCGAGGTCCAGATCTTCTGCCCGGTGACGGCATAGGCACCGCCGCCCGGATCGAGGACGGCCCGGGTCCGCACCGCCGCCAGGTCGGACCCGGCCTCCGGCTCGCTGTACCCCTGGCACCAGAGCACCTCGCCCCGGGCGATCCCGGGCAGGAACTCGGCGCACAGCTCCGGGCCGCCATGGGCCAGCAGCGTCGGCGCCAGCAGGTTCTCGCCGATGTGCCCGCACCGCCCGGGGGCACGCGCGCGTGCGTACTCCTCGGCCCAGACGACCTGCTGGGTCAAGGTGGCCCGCCGGTTCCCGTACGCGTCCGAGTCCCACCCCAGGCCGATCCACCCGCCACGGCCCAACGCGCGCTCCCAGGCCCGCCGTTCGGCCACGCCTTCATGCTCGCTGCCGGGCCCGCCGCTCCCCGACGCGCGGGAGTACTCACCGGTGAGGTGCTCGGCGAGCCATGCCCGCGCCTCGGCACGGAACCGCTCGTCCGCGGGGCCGAACCCGAAGTCCACGGCCGTCCCCTAGGCGTTCGGTCGCCGTTCGCCGGCCGCCGCCTCGGCCATGGCATCGAGCTGCGCCAGCAACGGCATCGGATCGGTGCCGACCGTCCCGGGCAGGAAGTCCGCGATCTTCTCCGGGGTCCAGGCGCCCTCCGCGTATCCGGCGCGCAGCTCACGCGGCTGCGCCCATACGGCGATCTTGGGCCCGGCGATCGTGTAGACCTGCCCGGTGATCTTCTCCGCACGGGCCCGGTCGCTGAGCAGGTAGGTGACGAGCGCGGCGACGTCCTCCGGCTCGCCGATCTCCTTGAGCTCCATGGGCACCTTGGCGGACATGCGCGTACGTGCCACAGGGGCCACGGCGTTGGCGGTCACCCCGTACTTGTGGAGCCCCAGCGCCGCGCTGCGCACCAGCGAGATGATCCCCCCTTTGGCGGCGCTGTAGTTGGCCTGCGAGACGGAGCCCTGGTGGTTGCCGCTGGTGAAGCCGATCAGCGTGCCCGAGCCCTGCTTCCGCATGACCGCCGAGGCCGCCCGGAAGACGGTGAACGTGCCCTTCAGGTGGGTGGCGACCACCGGGTCCCACTCCTCCTCGGACATGTTGAACAGCATCCGCTCGCGCAGGATGCCGGCGACGCACACGACGCCGTCGACGCGCCCGTACTCGGCGAGCGCCACGTCGACGACGCGTTGGCCGCCCGCCATGGCCGAGATGTCGTCGGCGACGGCGACCGCCTCACCGCCCGCTGCCCGGATCTCCTTGACCACGGCGTCGGCCACCTCGCTGGCCGGCTCGCCGCCCGCCATGGAGACGCCGTAGTCGTTGACGACGACCTTGGCGCCCTCGGCCGCCGCGGCGAGCGCGACGGCCCTGCCGATGCCGCGCCCGGCGCCGGTCACGGCCACCACCTTGCCTGCCAAGAAGTTCCCCACGCCCGGCCCCTTCCCGCGGTTTCTGACGGCCCGTTAGATTCTAGGGCCCGTCGGACACGGAAAGACAAGCCCCGGGGAGCACCCATGTCAGACTCAGGTAGCACCGTTCCCGCCCCCACCGCCTCGGCACTGCCCGCCGAATTCCACGACCTGGCCAAACGCGTGAACAACTGGGGGCGCTGGGGGGCCGAGGACGAGATCGGCACGCTCAACCTCATCACCGACGAGGCCGTGCGCGCGGCCGCGGCCGAGGTCCGCACGGGCCGCCGCGTCCCGCTGGCACTGCCCCTCCAGGAGGACGGCGTCCAGACGGGCCTGATACCGGGCCGCGCGAACCCCCTCCACACCATGGTGCAGATCAACCAGGAGCTCTTCGGCCCCGGCACGGTCGCCACCAGCGACGACGCGGTGACGATGGGACTCCAGGCGGCCACGCACTGGGACGCGCTCACGCACGCCTCGCACTCCGGGAAGATCTACAACGGCCGCCGCGCGGACACCATCACGGCGCACACCCGCGCCCGGTTCAGCGGCATCGACAAAGTCCCTCACGTCGTCTCGCGCGGCGTCCTGCTCGACGTGGCGCGCGCCAAGGGCCTCGACCGGCTGCCCGGCGACCACGCGGTGACGCCCCAAGACCTGGACGAGGCGGCGGAGTTCGGGCGTGTCGCGGTCCGCGCGGGGGACATCGTCCTCGTACGCACGGGCCAGATCCAGGTCTATCTCGCGGGCGACAAACACGCGTACGGCTATCCGTCGCCGGGCCTCTCGGTGCGTACGCCCGAGTGGTTCCACGCGCGTGACGTGGCGGCGGTCGCCAACGACACCCTCACGTTTGAGATCTTCCCGCCGGAGATCGAGAACCTGTGGCTTCCCGTCCATGCGCTCGATCTGGTGGAAATGGGGATGATTCAGGGCCAGAACTGGAATCTCGAAAAGTTGTCCACAGCCTGTGCAGAACTTTCGCGGTGCACCTTCCTGCTGTCCGCGATGCCGGAGCCGTTCGTCGGCGGTACGGGCACGCCCGTGGCCCCGGTGGCCGTGCTGTAGGGGCCGCGGGAACGGCGGCGCGCGGACTCCGCCCCCCGAGTGCGGTGCCGCACGCCGCCGTCCGGCTCGGCACCCGGCACTCACCCTCGCGCGCGAGGGGACCGACGCCGACGCGACTCGCGTCTCGGCAAGGGCCACCGCGGCCGGCGCCCTCGTCGTCCCCTCGCGGCGAATCGCTGTCCACAAGCGTGATCAATTGGACACTGCGCGTCAATACCCGCTTGGCGACAAGGGAATTATGCCTGCTTTGCCCCACCCGCGCACGGGCGCGCGCACCGCGTCACGCGACGGCGCACACGGCGCAGGAGAGCGAGCCCCAGGGCTCAGACGGCCTCGTACGCCGCGTCGACGTCGGTGTCCCCGTAGGACACCCCGTCGGTGTCTCCGTACGACACCCCGTCGGTCTCTCCGTACGACACCCCGTCGAAGGCGACGGCGGGGGCGTCCGGATCGCACCGGTCCACCTCGCACCAGATGCTCTTGCCCGCGCCCTCGGGCTGCCAGCCCCAGCGGTCGGCGAGCCCGCTCACGAGCTCCAGGCCGCGGCCGTTGGTGTCGTCACCCTCGGCGTGGCGCTGCTTGGGCGGCCTGGCGCTGGTGTCGACCACCTCGACGCGGACCGTGCGCGGCGCGTCCTCGGGAACGCCGGGGAGCAGCATGCGCAGGACCGCTGGGCAGCCCGTGTGCACCACCGCGTTGGTGACCAGTTCCGAGATCAGCAGGATCAGCGTCTCGGCCACCGGTTCGTCGGCTTCTATACCTGAACCCGCGAGTCGCGAGCGGGCCCAGCGTCTGGCCCGTCCCACCTCCGCGGGGTCAGCCCCGACCTCCAGCTGAACATGAAGCACCTGCACCGCTCACACCATCCGAACCGGCGGACACATCGCCTCGCGACTCCACAGGGTCACGGAACGTGAACCCCATCGGAGACAGCATGATTGACGTTCAGTCACCCCAACAAGCGCTTCAGGCATATTCCAGCGCGAAGGAGTACGCGTGCTGCATACTGTGCGACGCGTACGGCGGGGGGTCGAACAGGCGGGCACGGGACCGTGCCCTGCGTGGCGAGCGGCGCGCATCGCCGGATCCGGCGCCGCCACTGAGGCAACACCGGGATGGCTCAGACCCAGAACCACTCGCATCTGAGACAAGGTACCCGAGGCGGACACCGACTCCATGCCGTGACGAGTCACGCGTAGGACACAACCCGGTATCAACGCTCCGTAGCGTCACTGTCCGCTGTCAGAGAGCTGCCGCAAGCGCTTCCTCGGCCTCCGCCGCCGTGCGCCCCAGCTCGGCACGCACCCAGGCCCGCTTGAGGTGCAGATGCACCTCAGCCTCCCAGGTGAAGCCCATGCCGCCGTGCACTTGCAGGCAGTCCCGGGCGTTGCGCGTGGCCGCGTCGTCGGCCAGGAGTTTGGCGCCGGCGGTCTCCGAATCGTCCCTGGTCACGGCGGCCGCGTAGACGGCGCTGCGGGCGATCTCGGTCCGTACGAGCATCTGTGCGCAGAGGTGCTTCACGGCCTGGAAGGACCCGATGGGCTGCCCGAATTGCGTACGTTCACTCGCATACCGCACCGCCATGTCGCACGTCCGTCCAGCACTGCCCAGTTGTTCGGCGGCCGTCAGGAGCACCGCGTCGGCGGGCGCCCGCGTCGCCGGGCCCGGCACGCGGTGCAGGGGCGTGAGCGGGTCGACGGACCGCAGGGGCACGGCTCCGGTGACGTCGCCCCGTACGGCGTCGGCGTCCTCCAGCCACGGGACGAGCACCCCGTCGACCGCGGTCACCACGGCTGCCCCCTCGGCCGCGCCCGGCACTTCCCCGGCCGCCAGGAACGACGCCACCGCGGGCCCGGGGAGCAGCGCCCGCCCCGCTTCCTCGAAGGCGAGCACGGCCTCCGGGAGCCCGAGGCCGACCCCGCCCCGGGCCTCGTCGAGCACCAGGGAGAAGAACCCGGCGTCGCCGAGCGCGCGCCACAGGCCCCTGTCGACGCGGCCGCCGGGGGCATCCATGACTTCGGGGGCATCCACGGCTTCGCGCAGGGAGAACCGTCCCGCGAGGATCTCCCGCATCCCCTTCCGCAACGCCTCTTGATCATCCGTGAGTTGGAAGTCCACGTCCGACCTCACCGCCCCTTCGGGAGGCCGAGGATCCGCTCGGCGACGATGTTCCGCTGGATCTGCGAGGTCCCCGCGGCGATCGTGTAGGACAGCGAGGAGAGCCGGTCCAGGGTCCACTCGCGCCCCAGGTCGAGCGCGCCCGCGCCGAGGACCTCCGCGGCGGCGTCGTACAGCTCCTGGCGCGCGTGCGAGTACCGCAGCTTGAAGACCGAGCCGCCCGCCCCCGGCACCCCGCCCGAGCGCTGCGCCTCGCTCACGTTCCACTGCGTGAGCCGCCACAGGGCCGTGAACTCGGCGCTCAGGCGGCCGAGCCTCCGCCGCAGCACCGCGTCGTCCCAGCGGCCGTTCCCGCGCGCCTCGCGGGCCAGCTCGCCGAGGACGCGGCGGCAGGCCACCACCTCGCCCACGAAGGCCGTGCCGCGCTCGTAGGAGAGGGTCACCATGGTCACGCGCCAGCCGTCGTTCTCCGCGCCCACGCGGTTGGCCACCGGCACCCGGACCTCGTCGAGGAACACCTCGGCGAACTCCGTGGAGCCGGCGAGGGTGCGCAGCGGGCGCACGGTGATCCCGGGGGCGTCCATCGGCATCGCGAGCCAGGAGATGCCCCGGTGCTTGGGCACGGCCTCGCTCACCGGCTCCGTGCGCACCAGGAGCTCGCACCAGTCGGCGACCTCGGCGTGGGAGGTCCAGACCTTGGAACCGCTCACCACGTAGTGGTCGCCGTCCCGCCACGCGCGCGTGCGCAGCGACGCGAGGTCGCTTCCCGCGTCGGGCTCGCTGAAGCCCTGGCACCACACCTCGTCGCCCCGCAGCACGGGCGGCAGCCAGCGCGCCCGCTGCTCGGGCGTGCCTTCGGAGGCGATGGTGGGGCCCGCGTGCAGCAGGCCGACGAAATTGGCCCCCACGTAGGGGGCGCCCGCCTTCTCGGTCTCCTCCAGGAAGATCAGGTGCTGGGTGGGCGTGGCACCCCGCCCGCCCGCGTCGACGGGCCAGTGCAGGCCCGCGTACCCGGCGTCGTGGAGCCTGCGCTGCCAGCCGGTGTCGTACGCCCGCCGGCCCGGCCAGTCGAGCGGGTCGGGGCGCGGCGGCAGGCCGGGGAGGGTGCGCGCGAGCCACTCGGTCAGATGCGCGCGGAATTCCTCCTCCGCTTCGGTGTACGTGAGGTCCACGGCCGCGCCTACTCTCCCGGGCACGGACCTGTCGGCCCGGTCACGTGGTCGTCGGCGCCGAGGGCCGGCGGCAGCTCGGTCATGGTGTCCCTCCGGTTCGTCCGCCCGGACCCCGCGGACGGTCATCCGTACGGCAACGATCCGTACGGCAACGCCGGGCCCAGCGGCTTACCTGACGGCCCGTCAGGACGCAGGTTAGCCCCGCACCCCTGGACCGACAAGGCGCACCGGCCTACGCTTCCGGCAGCTTCTGACGCTGCGTCAGTTATGGGCCGGGCAGGAGGGCGACCGCATGAGCACCGCGCAGAACGGAACAGCGCACGACGACGGGACCGGGCACGACGGGACCGAGAGCCACGGGGCCGAGAGCGACGGGGCCGAGAGCGACGGGACCGCGCAGAACGGCATCGTGCACGAGCGGAACGAGGCCGCGTACGAGCTGGCCTCCTCCCGCACGCTCTGGGAGCTCGTGGAGCGCCGTGCCGCGCTCACCCCCGACGCGCCGGTCCTGATCCAGGCCGCCGACGACCCCGCCGACGACCGCACGCTCACCTTCGGCGCGCTGCGGGACCGCGCGGAACGCGTCGCCGCCGGCCTTTACGCCAAGGGCGTGCGCCCCGGCACGGTCGTCGCCTGGCAGCTCCCGACCCGTATCGAGACGGCCCTGCTCTCCTTCGCGCTGGCCCGCGTAGGCGCCGTCCAGTCCCCGGTCATCCCCTTCTACCGCGACCGCGAGGTCGGCTTCGCGCTGCGGGAGTCCGGGGCGGAGCACTTCGCGGTGCCCGGGGTGTGGCGCGGCTTCGACCACGGGGAGATGGCGCGGCGGCTCGGCGCCAGGGGCGTCTTCGAGGCGTACGAGGAGCTGCCCGACGCCGATCCGTCCGTGCTGCCCGCACCGCCCGCGGACGGCACCGCGGTGCGCTGGATCTACTGGACCTCGGGCACGACGTCCGACCCCAAGGGTGTCCTGCACACCGACCGTTCGCTCATCGCCGGGGGCTCCTGCCTCGCCCACGCGCTGCGCCTGCGGACCTGTGACGTGGGCTCGATGGCGTTCCCCTTCGCGCACATCGCGGGCCCCGACTACACGGTGATGCTGCTGCTCTACGGCTTCCCCGCGGTGATGTTCGAGCACTTCGCGATGCCGGGCGCGCTCGACGGCTACCGGCGGCACGGCGTGACCGTGGCGGGCGGGTCGACGGCCTTCTACTCGATGTTCCTGGCCGAGCAGCGCAAGATGCCGCCGGGCGAGAAGGTCCTTCCCACGCTGCGGCTCCTCGCGGGCGGCGGGGCACCGAAGCCGCCGGAGATCTACCACGCCGTCGTACGCGAGATGGGCTGCGGACTGACGCACGGCTACGGCATGACCGAGGTCCCGATGATCACCATGGGTGCCCCGGACGACACCGCGGAGAACCTGGCGACCACGGAGGGGCGGCCGCCGCCGGGCATGGAGATTCGGATCACCGACGCCGACGGCAAGCAGCTCGGCCCCGGCATCGACGGCGAGGTGCGGCTGCGCGGAGAGGCCGTCTGCCGGGGCTACTTGGGCCGCGCGCCCGACGCGGGCGCCTTCGACGCCGACGGGTTCCTGATCACCGGGGACCTCGGCCACCTCACGGGGAGCGGCCACCTGGTGCTCACCGGGCGCGCGAAGGACGTCATCATCCGCAAGGGGGAGAACGTCTCCGCCAAGGAGATCGAGGATCTCCTGCACGGCCACCCCGCCGTCGGTGACGCGGCGGTCATCGGTCTGCCCGACGTCGAACGCGGGGAACGGGTCTGCGCGGTGGTGGAACGGCGGGCGGGGGCCGGCGAGCTGACGCTGGCCGCCGTGACCGCGTATCTGCGCGGGGAAGGCCTCGCCCCCTACAAGCTGCCGGAACAGCTTGAGGTCGTCGAGGCGCTCCCCCGCAACGAGACGCTGCGCAAGGTGCTCAAGTACAAGCTGCGCGAGCGCTACGCGCGCGTGCCGCTCACTCCGGAACCGTGAAGTCCGCTCACTCCGGAACCGTGAAGTACTGGGCGAAGGCCGTCACGATCTCCTGCTCCGCCACCCGGCCGTCGCCGTCCGCGTCGAGCCCGGCCGCGACCGCGCCGGCGACGTCCTCGGGCACGCCGAGCGCCGTGAGCGCGCGCCCGATCTCGGCGGGGGCCACCGTCCCTTCGCCGTCACCGTCGGCGATGCGGATCACGGCGTTCAGGAAGGGCCTCGCGATCTCGGCGAACCGATCGGGGTTGTCCCGCAGCCGCTTCACCGCGCCGCCGACGAACTCGTCCCGCGTGATCCGCTGGTCCCCGTCACGGTCCGCGATCCCGGCCATGCCCTGCCAGAACGCCTCGGCGCCCAGGTACAGGGCCTGTCCCTTGTCGGACCGCGCCGTCACCCCGAACTCCTTGCACAGGGCGGCGGCCGCCGTGCTGAAGTCCTCACGGGAGATGTATTTGTTGCCGTCCTGGTCGAAGGTGGCGAACCGGGCCGCGATCTTACGCTCGTACTCGGCACTGTCCATGGTCTTCGGGCCGCCTCATTTCCGCGGTTGGGTGCAGTTCAGGAGGGTGGATACCCCCGGCAGCAGCGAGCGTACGTCGTCCCGGGCGCCCGGAGGCGGGAAAGCGAGGCTTGTGTCAGGACCGCCTGAGTTCCGGTACAGATATGTGCCACACGCGTGATGTGCTGCACTGTTCCGCGTGGAAGCTGTCGCGGCGAGTGTCATAGCAGTGCTCGGAACTCTCCTGGGCGCGGGAGTCACGCACTCCTTCCAGCGCAGGACGGCCGAGCGGACGGAAGCGTTCACCCGGGCCGAGAAACTGCGCCAGGAGCGGATCGACGCGTACTGCGCGTACGCGGGCGCGCTGGTCAACTACCGGCGGGTGCTGATGGACCGCTGGTTCAGCAGGGTCGAGAACCGCGAGGACGGCGAGGAGGCCCGCTTCCGTTCGTACGAGATGCGCTCAGAGGCGCACGAGACGCTGTTCCGCGTGCAGTTGCTCACCGCCGACGAGGAATTGATCAGTCAGGCCTGGCAGACGCTCGACACGGTCAGTGACGTGCACAAGGCGGCCGACAGGGAGGAGCTCGCCGAACGCAGCCGTGGCTCCCGGCAGGCCATCAACGCCTTCGTCGCGACGGCGAAACGGCACGTATAAGGGCACGGGGTAGGCCACGTGGAAGGGGCTCAGGCGGAGAGCGGTGTCGCCTCCTCGTCGAGCGCCTCGGCCACGTCAGGGAAGACCTCGAAGAGCCTGCGGACGCCGAGGGCCGCGAGGACCCGGTTGACGTGGGAGCCGTCGACGGCTCCCTGGGCCGGGAGTATCAGCCGCAGCCGGCCCTGGCAGGAACGGATCAGACGCCGGGTGGCGATCAGCACGCCGACGCCGCTGGAGTCGCAGAACAGCACGTCGGAGAGGTCGAGGACGACACTGCGACGGCCGTCGGCCACCGCCTCGTGCACGCGCTGGCGCAGAACGGGCGAGGTCAGCAGGTCCATCTCGCCGGAGACGCACAACACGGCCCAGCCGCCCTGCTCGCCCACCGTCACCTTGAGCGTCACGCGTCACGCCTCTCGCTCGCCTGCTCTTCCCTCCGGCCCGAAGTGATCCGGAAGCGGTCCCTACGCTTCGTTCAGCCTCGGCTGCCCAACTACTCCACCCATGAAACACCAGCATCGCCGCCTCAATATCATCCGGGCCTTCGCGGGGAACACCCTTTGCCGTAAACAGAGGTGCTCTGTCAGTGGCGCCGACTACATTCGAGGGAGAGTCGGACACGGCGAGCGCAGAGGGGGCCGCATGCCGAAGGACGCACCGCGGCGCTGGGACCGCAGGATGCAGCAGCGGCTGGCGCACGGGGAGGCGGCCGCGCTCGGCGAGCTGTACGACCGCTTCGCCTCGCTGGTGCACGGCCTCGCCCACCGCGTCCTCGGTGACGAGAGCGGCGCCGACCGCATCACCCGCGAGGTCTTCGCCCACGTATGGGAGAACCCCGACGCGTATGACGCGAAGCAGGGGCCCCTGCGCTCCTGGCTCGCCACGCTCGCCCATGAGCGGGCCGTCCGCAGGCTCCGCCAGACCGAGTCGGCCGCCCTCGCCGGTGGCGAAGGCACCGCGGAGGAGCTGGAGCGCAAGGTCCGCCACGCCTCGGCCGCGGCCCGCGCGGACTACATCGTGACGGCCATGCCCACCCCCCTGCGCGCCGCGCTCGAACTGGCGTACTTCCAGCGGCGTGACTACCGCCAGGCCGCCGCCGATCTCGGCGTCACCGAGGACGAGGCCCGGCGCAGGCTCCGCCTCGGCCTCCAGCTCCTCTCGACGGCCAACGACACGGACGCCCCCTCCGCCGGCCGCACCCCCGGCGCCTCGCCCGGTCCCGGGACGTCACGGTGACCGGCTCCGACCGCCCCGGGCCGCACGAGGCGGCGGACGGCCAGGAAGGGCGGGGCGGCCAGGGCACCCCCGCCGCCCCGCGCATACCCGTCCCGCGCGCCTCCGCGGAGGACTCCGGAGTCCCGTTGCCCGCCCCGCCGCCCGCCCCGCTCGTCCTGGAGCACCCCGTCCTGAAGTCCCTGCTCGGCGCCTGGGCGCTCGCCGCCTGCTCCACGGAGGAGGCCACCGCCGTCGAGGAGCACCTGGGCGAGTGCGGGCCCTGCGCGGAGGAGGCGCTGCGGCTGCGGGACGCCGTCGGCCTGCTGCACCACGAGGAGAGCCTCGACCTCGACCCCCGTCTGCGCACCCGCGTCCTGGAAAGCTGCCTGGGCCGCCGCCCGCCGCGCATCCCGGTCCCCCGGTGGGCCGTGCCCTACGACGCGGAGAGCGCCCGCCTGGACGCCCTGCTCCGCGACATCGGCAACTCCGAGTGGCACGCCCCGGTGCGGCTGCGCTGGTTCGAGCAGGGCGGCCCGGCGAGCCGCAAGACCACCGTGGCCGGAGTCATCGGGCACCTCCTCGCCGTGGACGGCCTGGTCGCGCTCGCCCTCGGCCTCGGCGACCCGCTCGGCCCGAAGGCCAAGGACCCCCAGCTCCCCGGAGAGCGCACCGAGGCGTACTGGAAGGCGTCGTACTTCCCGCCCACCCGTGCCGTGCGCGGGCCCTGGCGGGACCAGACGCACGAGCTGATCCGCACGGTGTCCTTCGCGGGCGACGGCTCGGGACGGATGCCCGTTCCGTACGGGACGGTGCCCGACGGCAGCGGCGGGGCCGGGCGGAAGATCGAGCTGCCGCTGCGGGACGCCATGGTGGACCGCGCCTTCGAGTGCTGGATCCACGCGGGCGACATCGCCCACGCCGTCGCCTATCCCTACGACCCGCCGGCGCCCCGCCACCTCCACCGCATGATCGACCTCGCCGCGCGGATGCTCCCCGACACCCTGGCGGGCCGCCGCCGCTCCGGGCTCGCGGCGCCCTCGCGTGACCTGGTCGCGGCGGGCGCCCCCGGCCGCAGCCTGCGCCTGGAGATCGAGGGGCTCGGCGGCGGCGAATGGTTCATCCCGCTGGACTCGCCCGGCGCCACCGCGTCGGCCGAGCGCGAGGTGGCGCACGTGGTGCTCGACGGCGTGGAGTTCTGCCGCCTGGCCGCGGGCCACGTCTCGCCCGAGGAGGCGGCCGCCGGTCAGGACGGCGACCGCGAGGCGATCCGCGACGTCCTGTTCTCGACGGCGTCGCTGAGCCGGATGTGACCCACCCGGCTCCAAGGGCCGGTCAGGCGAAGACGACCGTGCGGCGGCCGTTCAGCAGGATCCTGCGCTCCGCGTGCCACTTCACGGCACGGGCCAGCGCCTGGCACTCCACGTCACGCCCGATCGCCACGAGCTGGTCGGGGGTCACGCCGTGGCCGACCCGCTCGACCTCCTGCTCGATGATCGGCCCCTCGTCGAGGTCGGCCGTCACGTAGTGCGCGGTCGCGCCGATCAGCTTCACGCCGCGCGCGTGGGCCTGGTGGTAGGGCTTCGCGCCCTTGAAGCTCGGCAGGAACGAGTGGTGGATGTTGATGATCCGCCCGCTGAGCTCCTTGCAGAGGTCGTCCGAGAGCACCTGCATGTAGCGGGCGAGGACGACGAGCTCCACGTCGAGCGAGCGCACCACTTCGAGGAGCCGCGCCTCGGCCTGCGGCTTGTTCTCCTTGGTCACCGGGATGTGGTGGAAGGGGATGTCGTACGAGGCGACGAGCTCGGCGAAGTCCGTGTGGTTGGAGACGACCGCGGCGATCTCCACGGGCAGCGCGCCGATCCGCGAGCGGAACAGCAGGTCGTTCAGGCAGTGCCCGAACTTCGACACCAGCAGGACGATCCGCATCTTGTCCTCGGCCCGGTGGATCTGCCAGTCCATGCGGAAGGAGTCACCGATCGCGGCGAAGCTCGCCCGCAGCTTGTCGACGCTCACCGGGGCCTCGGCCGAGAAGTGGACGCGCATGAAGAACAGACCGGTGTCGTGGTCGCCGAACTGCTGACTGTCCTCGATGTTGCAGCCGGTCATGAAGAGGTAGCTCGACACGGCGTGCACGATGCCCTGCTTGTCGGGGCAGGAGAGGGTGAGGACGTACTGATCGGCGGGGACGGCGGGGGCCACGGACTGCTCGTTCATGCGGGCAAGGTTCCCACAGCGACTCGCGCCGCGGGCAATCGTCCCGCGAGCCGGGACGGCCACGCCCGGCACCCGGGCCCCGGGCTCAGCCGGTCCGCGTCAGTATCCGCAGCACCTCAAGCGTCCGCGGCGGCTCGTCCGGGTCCTCCCCGTCGCTCGCGGCCAGATGGACGTGCGCCTCGCGCGCCGCCCGCACGGCCTCGGGCCAGCCCGGGTGCTGGAGGTAGACGGCGACCATCGCGTCGGGCCCGACCTCGTGCATGATCCGCAGGACCCGCAGCACGGCCGTGTCGACGAGCGCCGCCTCCTGGGAGTCGCGGAAGATCGTGCCGACGTACTTCTCGGCGGACCAGTTGTCCAGCCACGTGTCCTCGACCAGCCGGTAGACGGCGTCGGTCACGTCCCCGTACTCCTCGCGTCCTGCGAGCCAGCACTCCCGCTGGAATTCGGGGTCGGAGAGCATGTGCAGCGCCGAGCGCACGTTGCTGCGCCAGCGCCACCACGGCATGTCGTTGGTCGGCATGCCACCCATGGTGCTGGAGCGACGGCCGCGACGGGAAGAGTTCTCCGAACCTTGCACGGTCATCGATCGTACGTTCCCACGCGACGCTCGCGAACCGGCCCCCGCCCGTTCACCGTGATGTCACCGTCCGTTGAGAACGCGTCACTCCTCGGTTGGCCCTCGACCGGAAGGGTGCGGGGACATGACCGGCCGGCGACACTCCTTCCTCCACCGCCCGCACCGACACGCCGCGCTCTCCGCGGCCGCCGCGGCGGTGTGCGTCGCCCTGACAGCCGGATGCGGGGTCATCCCCGGTACCACGGGGGGTTCCGGGGATGACCCCATCACCGTCATGACCTGGGCACCCGAGAACACCAAGGCCACCAACAAGCCCGGCGTCCCCGCCATGGCCCAGGCCTACGCCCGCTGGGTCAACGCCCACGGCGGCATCGACGGCCACGAGCTGCGGGTCCTGACCTGCAACGACCACAACGACTCGGCGGGCGCCGCCAAGTGCGCGCGCAAGGCCGTCGACGAGGAGGTGGTCGCGGTCGTCGGCGCCTACAGCCAGCACGCCCGCTCCTTCCTCGCCCCGCTGGAGGTCGCCGGCATCCCGTACATCGGCGGCTACGGCATCACCGACGACGAGTTCTCCAGCCCGCTGTCCTACCCCGTCAACGGCGGCGAACCGGCCCTCCTCGCGGGCAACGGCCGCCAGCTCGCCGACCGCTGCGACCGCGTCTCCCTCGTACGCCCCGACACCCTGGCCGGCGACGAACTGCCCGAGCTCCTCAACGCCGGGCTCGCCGACGGCCACCACAAGCCCGTCGCCGACATCCGCGCCCCCGAGGACAGCACCGACCTCACCCCGCAGGCCGAGCAGGCCCTGCGGCACGCGGGCATCCGGGACGGCTGTGTGACCACCGCGCTCGGGGCGCGCACCGACACCTTCTACGACGCCTTCCGGCGCACCAGGACCGACTACCCGCCGGTACGGATCTCCTCGGTGCTCGGCAGCGTCGACCAGTCGCTCATCGACCGCACCGGCGGCGCGAACGGTCCCTACGAAGGGGCCTACGTCACCGGCTGGTACCCGGCGTCCGGCGACCCCAGGTGGTCGCAGATGCGCGACGTCATCCGCGAGCAGGCGTTCGGCGACAACCGCGTCGACCCGGCCGACGCGGGCGTGCAGACCACGTGGATCGCGTACACCGTCCTGAAGCAGGCCGTGGAGTCCCTCGACGGCGAGGTGACCGCCCGCACGGTGCGCCGCGCCCTCGACGACGGCCTGCGGGTCCGCACGGGCGGCCTCACGCCCACGCTGAGCTGGCGCTTCGAGGACCTGATCGCGGCCAGCGAGTTCCCGCGGCTGATCAACTCGGGCGTCACGTTCCAGACCGTGCGGGACGGCCGGCTGGTCCCCGCGCGCAAGGGCTTCGTGGACGTCGAGAAGACGCTGGAGCAGACCGCGTAACCCGGGGGTCGCGCGGTCCGCTTCCCGCGAGGGCTCAGAGCTCGGTCTTCTCGCGCGTGGTCAGGCCGTACTTGCCGGCGATCGCGTTCCAGTACTTGGCGGCCTGCTCCTTGGCGGTGGTCGCCTCCCCGCTCGCGCGGTTGCCCGCCGCCTGGTGCGAGGTGGTGCGGGCGTGGCCCTTGCGGCAGCCCCGCTTGCCCGCCACCTGGTCCGCCCACGAGGCGTAGTGGTTGTCGGCCGACGCGGACGCCTTCCAGGCCCTGTTGAGGGAGGCGGTCAGCTGCTCGTGGGAAGGGAGCTCGTCGACGTCCAGCTCGGCGAGCCGGGTGACCAGGCCGTTGCGCTGCCTGGCGGCGTCGCGCAGGTCCTTCGCCGACTGGCCGAGGTTGTCGCACTTGCCCACGTTGCGTACGGAGGCGATCACCGTCGCGCGGCTGTTGTTGCTGTCGGCCAGGAGCTTGTCCAGGGCGACGGCCTGCGCCTTGGCGGGGTCGGCGGACGGCGAGGGCTCGTCGGCGGGGGCGGACGCGGAGACGGGCTTGCCCTCGTCCGCGTCGTCGTCACCGCCGCCGGAGCTCAGGAGCGCGCCCGCGCCGACGCCGAGCACGGCGATGCCGACGCCGACGGCGATGATCAGGGGCACCTTCGAGCCGGTGCGGCTGCGGCCGCCGTGGCCGCCGTCGCCCTGCGCGGGCGCCGCCGGAGCGGGGGCGCGAGCGGGCGTGGGCGCGGGGGCCGCGGGCGCCGGGGCGTCGAAGCGGGGCATCTGCTGGGTGGACGCGGGCCCCTCGGCCTCCGGCTCGGTGCGGAAGAGGCTGTCGAACTCGGCGGGCGGCTGCCGGTCGCCGGGGGCGCCGGGGCGGATGCCGTAGGGCGCGGTGGCCGGCTCGGGCGGCGTGCCGTGTCCGACGGGGCCGCTGTTGCCGGGGACGGGCGCGATGAACTGCGTGGGCTCGCTGTCCGACGCGGCGGCGGGGCCGGCGGGCGTGGCACGGCCGAGGAACTGCGTGGCGTCGGCGACGGGCGCCTCGGGCGGCAGAGCGCCGGGGGCCACCGGGGGGATGTACTGCGTGGCACCGTCGTCCATGGCCCCCTGGCCACCGAACGCCTGGCCGCCGGGCAGGGGACCACCCGCCGGGGGGCCGCCGGGCATGGGGCCACTGCTCGGTATCGGCGCTATGTACTGTGTGGCGCCGTCATCCATGGCCCCCGGGCCGCCCGGCATGGGACCACTGCCCGGTATGGGTGCTATGTACTGCGTCGCGTCGGCGTCCGGTCCCGTGGCGGCCGGCGGCAGCGGCATGCTCTGCCCGCCGTACCCCTGCTGACCGCCGTACGAGGCGTCCCCGTGGCCGGGCTGGGCCGCGTGCGCGCCCTGGGCCGGCGGCCCGGCGTGCGCTCCATGGCTCTGCTGCGCCGGCTGTGCGCCCTGGGCGGGCGGCCCGGCGTGTGCTCCGCGCCCGTGCCGGCCGCCGCCCTGGGCGGCGTACGGGTCCTGGGGAGCCGCGTAGGGCTCCGGCGCGCCGTAGCCCTGCTGCGGGTAGCCGTAGCCCTGGGCGGGCGGCGGGGTCGCGCCCTCGGGGGGCAGCGGAATGCCCTGGGCGGGCTGCTGCGCCGGGGCGCCCCAGGCCTCGCCCTGGCCGGGCTGCGGCGGGCTCGTCGTGTCGGGCCCCCAGGGACTGCCCCACGGGGTGCCGCCCGCCGGGGTGGCTTCCGGGGTGGTTTGCCGGCCGGCGGTACCGGGCAGCAGCGGCTCACTGCCGTCCGCGGGCAGCACGACGCCCTCATGGGCTTGCCGGGCCGCGGGCTGCCGCGGATCGGAGGAAGCAGCGCCCTGACCGCTCTGCTGCGTCACCGGGACTCCTACGTATGGGGGACCTACGGAACCGTCGGCTCACGCTACCGGGTCGCCACAGCCCTTAGCCACGCAGCTCTGAGCGGAGCAGTCCGCTCGACGTCGGCAGTAACAATTCCTCCCGCTCAGGCGCTGTTTACTGGATGAAGATCCTTTGAGGCCCGCTACAGGACCGCGCACGCGCGCGTGGGTCACGCCGCCTGTAGCTCGACGCGGGAGCCGAACTCCCTGACCACCGGCTCGTCGCGGTACGGCTCAAGGCGCTGCTGGAGGTCCTCCAGGTACTCGGCGCCGCGGTTCGAGCGCAGGGTGCCGAGGAGCTCGACGGCCCGCAGACCCGTGTGGCAGGCCTGTTCGACCTCGCGGCGCTGCACCTGGGCCGTGGCCAGCAGGACGAGGCCGATCGCGCGCCGCCTGGCCCGGGTCTCCGGGTGCCCGTCGAGGGACTCCTGCGCGCTGCGGGCGGCGGCGTCCGCCTGGCCGAGGTCACGGTGACAATGCGCCAATTCATCGGCCAGATACGCGTGGTCGAAGTGCCTGATCCAGACGGGGTCGTCGCCCGCCTCCTCCTCGCCCGCCGCCCGGTCCATCGCCTCGACGGCGCGGCCCGCCACCGACTGCGTCGCCCGCGCGTCCCCGAGCAGGGCGTGGCCGCGCGCCTCGGCGGCGTAGAACATGGCCTCCGCGCGGGGTGTGACCCGCCCGCGCGTCCCCTCCTGTGCGGCCCGTGCGAGCTGCGCGATCTCGCGCGGGTTCCCGAGCTGGGCGGCGAGGTGACTCATCGAGGCGGCCAGCACGTACCCGCCGTACCCCCTGTCCCCGGCCGCCTGGGCCAGGCGCAGCGCCTGGATGTAGTAGCGCTGGGCGAGGCCGGGCTGCCCCGTGTCGACGGCCATGTAGCCCGCGAGCTCCGTCAACCGGGCGACGGCGGCGAACAGTTCGCGCCCGACCGCCTCCCGGTAGGAGCCTCCGAGGAGCCCGGAGACCACGGAGTTGAGGTAGTGCACGACGACGGGACGCACATGACCGCTGCCGAACTGGTGGTCCAGCTTGGTCAGCGCCTGGGTCATCGCCTGGACCGCGGCCACGTCCGGCATCCCGACGCGCGGCCCGGCGGTCCGTCCGACCTGGGAGTCCGCCGAGGAGATCAGCCAGTCGCGGCTCGGCTCGACGAGCGCGGAGGCGGCCACGGTCGAGCCGGACAGGAAGTCCCTGCGGCCCACGTCGCTGCGCCACAGCTCACAGACCTGTTCGATGGCGCCGAGCACGGTCGGCGAGAACTGGAGACCGACGCCGGAGGCGAGGTTCTTGCCGTTCGCCATGCCGATCTCGTCGATGGTGACGGTACGGCCCAGCTTGCGGCCGAGCGCCTCCGCGATGATGCCGGGCGCCCGCCCGCGCGGCTGCTGCCCGCGCAGCCAGCGGGCCACGGACGTCTTGTCGTAGCGCAGATCGAGGCCGTGCTCCGCGCCGCACATGTTGACCCTGCGGGCGAGTCCGGCGTTGGAGCAGCCGGCCTCCTGGATGAGCGCCTGCAGCCTTTCGTTGGGCTGACGCGCGACGAGCGGCCTGGCGGCCATGGCGTACCCCCTGAACGTGCACCGTGGACCTGCGGAACGGAGCGGCCGCGGCGGCCGACCCACGCTGATCAATGCCCTGGGGACAAGGTGAAGATGCGCCACGAAAGAGGCATAAGTAGCCATACGAACCGTAAGTATGGATCTGCCGTTCCCGGCTCGCTCCGAGGCGTTCTCCGACTGCCCCTGGGCTGGCTACCCGCACACGGTAGTCATTTCCCCCGCGCGCCCCCGCCCGTGCACCCATGCGCCCGACAGCAGGATCGATGCTCCTCCCCCGCCCTCGTGTGCGCCCGTAACCGGCTGTGGTGGCGGGAGTTGAGGTCTGCGTGGAAGAGACCATCGGAGTCACGTCAGCCGCGCAGATCCCGAAGCAGCGCGGAGAAGCCTTGCAGGACACAGCCGTGCGATACGCGGAGGAGCGGCACTGGGACGTCTGCGCCGGTACGTGGCTGGAATATTCCGACGGCATGGAGCGGTGCTCGTGCGGCGAGGCCGACTGCGACGCGCCCGGCGCACACCCCGCGCGCGAGGACTGGGCGGCCCAGGCCACCGGCAGCGCCACCGTGGCCCGGCGCCTGTGGCAGAAGCAGCCCAAGGCGTCGATCCTGCTGCCCACCGGGCGGACGTTCGACGCGATCGACGTGCCGGAGACCGCCGGGTTCCTCGCGCTCGCCCGTATGGAGCGGATGGAGCTCACGCTCGGCCCCGTGACCCGCACGCCCGACCGGCGCATGCAGTTCTTCGTGCTCCCCGGTGCCGCGGCCAAGAACCCCGGCCTCGTCCGCGAGCTGGGCTGGCCCCCCGCCGGCATCGACCTGACCACGCTCGGCGAGGGCGCCTACGTGGCCGCTCCCCCCACCCGCTTCGGCGCGTCCGGCGCGGTCCAGTGGGCCTGCCGCCCGACCGCCGCCAACCGCTGGCTGCCCGACTCCGAGGAGATCATCTCCCCGCTGGCGTACGCGTGCGGCAGGGAAGCACGCCGCTGAGAGCCCGACCCCTCGCGGCGACCGTGACCGACGTATCGTGCGGGAACGGTGACAGCGGCGAAGGGTGGCACGGTGACCGAAGCGGCGGCGGTACGGGTGACGGGGCTCTGGAAGCGCTTCGGCGAGCAGGTGGCCGTCGCCGGGATCGACCTGGTCCTGCCCGCGGGCAAGTTCATCGGTCTCGTCGGGCCCAACGGCGCGGGCAAGACCACCACGCTCTCCATGGTCACCGGCCTGCTCAGGCCCGATCAGGGCACCGTCGAGGTCGTCGGCCACGACGTCTGGCGTGACCCCGTGCAGGTCAAGGCCCGCATCGGCGTCCTCCCCGAGGGCCTGCGCCTCTTCGAGCGGCTCTCGGGGCGCGAACTCCTCGCGTACAACGGCAGGTTGCGCGGGCTGCCCGGCGCCGAGGTCGACAAGCGCGCCACCCAGCTCCTGGACGTGCTCGACCTCGCGGGCGCCCAGCACAAGCTCGTCGTCGACTACTCCACCGGCATGCGCAAGAAGATCGGCCTGGCGGCGGCGCTGCTGCACAACCCCGAAGTGCTGTTCCTGGACGAGCCGTTCGAGGGCGTCGACCCCGTGTCGGCCCAGACGATCCGCGGCGTCCTGGAGCGCTACACCGCCTCCGGCGCCACCGTCGTCTTCTCCTCGCACGTTATGGAGCTCGTCGAGTCGCTCTGCGACTGGATCGCCGTCATGGCCGCGGGCCGCATCCGCGCGCAGGGCACCCTCGCCGAGGTGCGCGGCACGGAGACCTCGCTGCAACGGGCGTTCCTCGAACTCGTCGGCGCGGGAGGCCGTGACGCGGGCTCCGCCCTGGACTGGCTGGGCGGCGGGCCCCGATGACCGCCGCCCCCTCCGATGCCGCCGCCGCCTCCGGGACGACCGGCACCACCGCGGGCGGCCCCGCGCTCACCGCCGTCTTCGTACGCCTGAAGCTGTCCCTGCTGCGCAACGGGCTGCGCCAGTCGGCCGGGCGCCGGGCCGCCTACATCGCCTCGATGGCCGCCGCCCTGCTCGTCGCGGCCCTCCAGTTCCTCGGCCTGGTCGTGCTGCGCGGCGACCCGCACGCCGCCACCGTCTGCGTCCTCCTCGTCGGCGTGCTCGCCCTCGGCTGGGCGGTCATGCCGCTGTTCTTCCCCGGCGGCGACGAGACGCTCGACCCCACCCGCCTGGTGATGCTGCCGCTGCGGCCACGCCCCCTCGTACGGGCGCTGCTCGTCGCGTCACTCGTGGGTATCGGCCCGCTGTTCACGCTCTGCCTGGCCGCCGGTGCGGCGATCGCGCTCGCGCACGGCGTGGCCGCGGCCGTGACCGGCGTGCTCGCGACCGCCCTCACCCTGCTCCTCTGCGTGGCCCTCGCGCGGGCCGTCGCCGCCGCCAACCTCCGCCTCCTCACCAGCCGCAAGGGCCGTGACCTCGCGGTCCTCAGCGGCCTGTTCATCGCCGTCGGGGCGCAGGTCGTCAACTTCGGGGCGCAGCGGCTCGGCTCGTCCGGCCTGGGCACCCTCGACCCCGCGGCCGACGTGGTGCGCTGGCTCCCGCCGGGCGCGGCGCTCGGCGCGGTGGACTCGGTGAGCGAGGGCGCGTACGCCACCGGGGTGGCCCAGCTCGCCCTGTCCGCGGCGGCCCTGGTGGGCCTCCTCGCGCTCTGGCAGCGCAGCCTGACCCGGCTCATGACGACGCCGGACGGCTCGACCCTGGCGGCCGCCGGACCGGAGAGGGGCACGTCCCGCTCCGCCGGCGCCCTGGGCGCGCTCCTGCCCGCCGGGCGCACCGGCACCGTCATGGAGCGCAGCCTGCGCTACGTGTGGCGCGATCCGAAGACCAAGGCCGCCTGCGTGACCTCCCTGGCCATCGGCCTGATCGTGCCGGTCTTCAACGCGTTGCAGGGCACGGGCACCGTCTACTTCGCGTGCTTCGCGGCGGGGATGCTGGGCGTCCTGATGTACAACCAGTTCGGCCAGGACACCTCGGCGTTCTGGATGGTGGCGATGACCGTCTCCACCGCCCGCGACGCCTACATGGAGCTGCGCGGCCGGTCCCTGGCCCTGCTGCTCATCACGGTGCCGTACGCCGTGCTCGTCTGCGTCCTCACCACGGCGATGCTCGGCGACTGGCCCGCCCTGCCGGAGGTCGTCGGGCTCTCCTTCGCGCTGCTCGGCGCGATGCTGGCCACGGGCGCCTGGGCGTCGGCCCGCTTCCCGTACTCGATCCCGCAGGAGGGCTACAGGAGCGTGGCGCCCGGGCAGGCGGGCCTCGCCTGGATCTCGATCTTCGGCGGCATGATCGCCGCGGCCCTGATCTGCTCCCCGGTCCTCGCGCTCACCATCTGGCTGCACGTCGCGGACGCGGCCGCCTGGAGCTGGGTGCTGCTGCCGGTGGGGGCGGTCTACGGCTACGGGATCACCGGGCTCGGCATCCGGATGGCGGCGCCCCGGGTCGCCGGGCGGCTGCCGGAGATCCTCTCCGCGGTAAGCAAGGGCTGAGAGCGGCCTGCCCCCTGCCCGGCTCCGCCCCGGTCGCCGGAAACGCAGGCGACCCGCGGGCCATGGTCCCTCCACCGGAAGGATCCGGGTGGAGGAAGCCGGCCGGACGTACCGGCGGCCCGCGGGTCGGGTGACTGCTTGGAACTGGGCCGGCCGCACGCTCGACTCACGCGCTGGTCCGGCACCGCACTGGGTGTGGTGACGGGCCGCTAGCCCGCAGCCACCTCTCGCGTCCGCAATGAAATCACTGCAGCAACACCTCCTTCCTCGAGTGCTCCACACCTTAGGAACGGGCCTCGGGGACCTCAAGCGGTTTTTCTTCGGGGTACGGTCCGGGGACCTTTTCCGACCAACTTCCGAGAACCTGCTGTGGGGTGCGTCACGTTCGAGTTGAATGATCTGACGTGCGGTACTGGCAGCTCATGAGGACGAGGACACGGCCTGCAGGGGGTTCCGGGTGAGTGCTTCACGGCGGAGCGGAACTACTGACGAACTGGGGCCCGAGGGGCCCGAGCCGGGCGGATCCGAACTGCTCGCGGCGCTGCTCGACGGGATGGACGCGGCGCTCTGCGCGTTCGACGCCGAGGGCGTGGTGACGCACTGGAACCGCGAGGCCGAGCGCATCCTCGGCTGGTCGGCGGCGGAGGCCGTGGGGCAGCGGGGCTTCTCCGGGTGGGCCGTGCGCGCCGCGGACGCCGCGGAGATCGAGGGGCGGCTGCTGTCCGCGATGGACGCGCCGGGGCGGCAGGTGCACGAGTTCGCCCTCGTGACCAAGGACGGCGGGCGGGTCCTCGTCCGCATGCAGTCCGCCGCCGTGCGGGGCGGGGACGGGAAGGCCGCGGGCGTCTACTGCGCCTTCAGCGAGGTGCACGCCCAGATCGACCTGGAACGCTCCATCGCCCTGAGCGAGGCGCTCCTGGAAACCGCCTCCTGGGGCGTCGTCGTCGTCGACGCGGACCTGCGGCCCGCCGTCGTGAACGAACACGCCGCCCGTGCGCTCGGAGTGGGGCGTACGGCGGTTCTCGGGCGGCCCCTCGCCGATCTCCTCGGGCACGGTGTCGAGGAGCTGGAGAGCGCGCTGACCCATGTCCTCGCCGAGGGGGCGCCGCCCGCCCCGGCCGAGCTGTGGGTGTCGGTGCGGACCGGCGAGGAGGAGGGCTTCGAGCGGCGGTGCTGGCGCAGCGGTTTCGTGCGGCTCGCCTCGCCGCTGACGGAGGAGCCCGTGCCGCTGGGCGTCGGCTGGCTCTTCCAGGACGTCACGGAGGCCAAGCAGAGCGCTCAGGAGGCCTCGCAGCTCCGGTTCCGCTCCCAGCAGCTGCACCGGGCGGCCCGGGCCGCCGGGGAGTGCGAGGACCCCACCGAGGCGGCCACCGTTCAGCTCGACTTCGCGCTGGCCGGGTTCGCCGACCATGCGCTGGTGGATCTCGTGGCGGGCGGGGAGCCGGTCCGTCTCGTCCGGGTCGCCGCGACGCCCGGCGGGGCGCCGGGGCCCTGCCTCCCGGTGGCCACGGCGGGGATTCCGGTGCGGTATCCGGAGGGGCATCCCGCGCCGCAGTGCGTGGAGCGGGCCGGGTCCGTGCGGGCCAGCGCGGGGGCGGCTCCGCCGGAGCGGGCGCGGGCGTGGGCCGTGGCGCGGCAGTGGCCGGAGGACTCGGTGCACGCGCTGTGTGCGGTGCTGCGGAGCCGGGGGCGGACGCTGGGTGTCGTGACGTTTCTGCGGGCGGCGGGGCGGGGGGCCTTCGAGCTCCTGGACGCGACGTACGCGGAGAGCGTGGCGGGCAGGGTGGCCGCCTCCCTGGACCTGGCGGCCACCGCCAGGCCGTAGCCCCCGCTCGGGGGCGGGATCAGTGCCGGTAGAAGATCCGCTCCCCGTACTCCTGGAAGATCCGGCCGTTCCAGTCGTGGCCCCCGTCCACGTTCCCGGACCGGAGCAGCGGCGGCTGGACGCCCCGCTCGGCGAGACACTCGACCGTGGCGGCGATCATGGCCTGCATCAGGGCGCCCGTGACGACGCCGGACGCGGGCCCGAACGGCGCGTCGACCCCGTCGAGTGACAGCTCCGCGTCCCCCACGGCGATCTTGGAGTCGACCACGACATCGCAGTGGTCCAGCAGGAAGGTCCCCGAGACGTGCCGCGAACGGGTCTCGGAGGCGTAGGCCACGGAGGTCACGCCGATGACCTTGAGGCCGAGCGCGCGGGCGTTCATCGCCATCTCCACCGGCAGCGAGTTCCGCCCCGAGAGGGAGACGATCACCAGGGCGTCGCCGGGCTTGGCGGGGCTGGAGTCCAGGACGGCTCCCGCGAGGCCGTCGACCCGCTCCAGGGCGGAGCCGAGGGTGGCGGGCATCACGTCGACGCCGACCACGCCGGGCACGGCGAGGAGGTTCACCAGGGCGAGCCCGCCCGCGCGGTAGACGATCTCCTGCGCGGCGAGCGAGGAGTGTCCCGCGCCGAAGGCGAAGAGGCGCCCGCCGGACTGGACGGCGTCGGCCAGCAGGGTGCCGGCCTCCGCGATGTTCCCGGACTCCTCGTCGCGGACTCGCTGCAACAGGTCAATGGCGGCGTCGAAGTACTGACCGGCCGTTTTGCTCTCGCTCTTCGAGCTCATTCGGATCACGTTGAGGTCTGGACCAGTGCCCTGTCAACACTGCCGTCGGGCGGTACGGGGCCGGTTTTCCCACGGCGCGGCACGGTTGTCGGTGGTATGCGTCAGAATTGAGGGCAGGGCCAGCGCACGAGCGAATTCTGAGGGGCACCCATGTCGGGGCTGATTGACACCACTGAGATGTATTTGCGCACCATCCTCGAATTGGAGGAGGAAGGTGTGGTCCCCATGCGCGCCCGGATTGCCGAGCGGCTCGACCAGAGCGGACCGACGGTGAGCCAGACCGTGGCGCGCATGGAGCGCGACGGCCTGGTGGCGGTCGCCAGCGACCGTCACCTGGAGTTCACCGAGGAGGGCCGCCGCCTGGCCACCCGCGTGATGCGCAAGCACCGCCTGGCGGAGTGCCTGCTCGTCGACGTGATCGGGCTCGAATGGGAGCAGGTGCACGCCGAGGCGTGCCGTTGGGAGCACGTGATGAGCGAGGCGGTGGAGCGCCGCGTCCTTGAGCTGCTGCGCCACCCGACCGAGTCGCCGTACGGAAACCCGATCCCGGGCCTGGAGGAGCTGGGCGAGAAGGACGGCGCGGACCCGTTCCTGGACGAGGGCATGGTCTCCCTGACCGAGCTCGACCCGGGCGCGGAGGGCAAGACGGTCGTCGTGCGCCGCATCGGCGAGCCGATCCAGACGGACGCCCAGCTGATGTACACGCTGCGGCGGGCCGGCGTGCAGCCGGGCTCCGTGGTGAGCGTGACGGAGTCGGCGGGCGGCGTGCTCGTGGGCAGCAGCGGCGAGGCCGCGGAGCTGTCCTCCGAGGTCGCTTCGCACGTCTTCGTCGCCAAGCGCTGAGGCGGGCACGGACCGCCGAGGAGACCGAGGTCAACTTCCCCCGCCGCACAGATAGTTGAAGACGGCGAGCGGGCTCCGCGAAATCTCGCGGAGTCCAAGATTCAGTGTGCGGAATTGCAGCGCACGCGCGTTTTGCGTGCGAGGCTGTCGCGAGAGGCATATGACCTGAGGGCTCTTGACCGCGTCGACGCCAGGTCTGGCCGCCCGGCCGGAGAGGGGGCAGGAGGATGTGCCCGTCTGGTGAGCGCGGGGACCCTCGCGGTGGGCGCGAGCAGGGATGCGCACAAGGCGATGGCCCCGGCGCCTTGCGGCGCCGGGGCCTGTCCTCCCCTGTGCTGACCCGGAGCCCCGAGCTCTCAGGGTCATTCCCTTCGGACCGGTTTCCCCGAGCGGCCCGTCCCCCGAGGGAGATCTCCCCTCGGCGACGCCGGTCAACCCTTGAGCGTGGTCACCCGAACGAGGGGTGTTATCGGCTATCCGCCCGCTTTCGAAAGCGAGTTCGATAGCGTGCGGTGGTGTGGGGCAGGACCAGGCAGGGATCCCGACAGAATCTAGGGGGGTGCCAGGAATCATGGTGCGGCGCATCGACGTGAGGGGTGCAGGTGGCGTACGCCTCGCCGCCTGGGAGTTCGCCGACCCTCCCAAGCTCAGGGAGGCCGAGCGGTCACCGGGCGGCGTGCTGTTGCTGCACGGCCTGATGGGCCGCGCCTCGCACTGGGCGGACACCGCCCGCTGGCTCTCCGAGCGGCACCGCGCGGTCGCCCTCGACCAGCGGGGCCACGGCCGCAGCGAGAAGCCCCCGGAGGGCCCCTACACCCGCGAGGCCTACGTGGACGACGCCGAGGCCGCCCTCGAACAGCTCGGCCTCGCGCCCGCCGTGCTCATCGGCCACTCCATGGGCGCCCTCACCGGCTGGCAGCTCGCCGCGCGCCGCCCCGATCTCGTCCGGGGCCTGATCATCTGCGACATGCGGGCCTCCGCGCTCGGCGCGGCCTCGCAGCGGGAGTGGGAGGACTGGTTCAAGTCCTGGCCCGTCCCCTTCGCCACGCTCGCCGACGTCCGCAAGTGGTTCGGCGAGGACGACCCCTGGGTCGAGCGCCCCAACCCCGCGCGCGGCGAGTTCTTCACCGAGGTGATGGCCGAGGGACCCGACGGCTGGAGTCCCGTCTTCGACCGCGCCCAGATGCTGAAGTCCCGCGAGACATGGGTGCACGACGCGCACTGGGAGGAGCTGATCCAGGTCCGCTGCCCCACGCTCGTCGTACGGGGGCTCTACGGCGACCTGGGCCGGGCCGAGTCCCAGGAGATGGTCCGCGTCCTGCCCCGCGGGGAGTACGCGGAGGTCGTGGACGCGGGGCACCTCGTCCACTACGACCGGCCGGACGCTTGGCGCGCCGCGATCGAACCGTTCCTGGACGGGGTCCTGACCGGTTAGCCCGCGGCCCACGACCCGGCCGCCCCGGCCGGCCCGGCCGTCGGGGCCGTCACGGGCTCAGGCGGTCCACCTGCCAGGCGCCGCTTCCCGCCGCGCGGACGTACCGCAGGCGGTCGTGGAGGCGGTTGCTCCGGCCCTGCCAGAACTCCACCGCCCGCGGGGTCACGCGGAAGCCGCCCCAGTTCGGCGGAGCCGGGACCTGTTCGCCCTCGGGATAGCGGGCCGCCAAGTCGGCGTAGGCGCGGTCCAGTTCCTCGCGGGAGATCAGTACGGAGGACTGGGCGCTGGCCCAGGCGCCGAGCTGGGAGCCGTGCGGGCGGGTGCGGAAGTAGGCGACCGTCTCGTCGCGGCCCACGCGCGTCGCCGTGCCGGAGACGATGACCTGGCGGGCCATGGGGTGCCAGGGGAAGAGCAGCGAGACGTACGGGTTGGCGGCCAGCTCATGGGCCTTGCGGGAGGCGTAGTTGGTGAAGAAGACGAAGCCCCGCTCGTCGAAGCCCTTCAGGAGGACCGTGCGGGAGCTCGGCCTGCCCTCGGCGTCGGCCGTGGAGACGACCATGGCGTTCGGCTCGTGCACCAGGCCCGTCTCGCGTGCCGCCTCCTTGAACCAGAGGGCGAACTGGTCCATGGGGTCGGCCGGGAGCTCGGCCTCGGCGAGCCCCGCGGTGACGTACTGCTCGCGCATGCCGGCCGGCTCGGGCAGGGGTTCGGACGAGGAGGCGCTGGAGTCGGTCACACCGCCATCCTGCCGTATGCCTCCGGGCGCCCGGCGGTCGCGCCCGCGACGGAGGTGACGTGTGGCACTGAGTGCCGCATCGCATCGCCAAAGGTGGCACCACGGGATATCGTCCTGCTGCCGAACCGGTTGGGTGACCACCAGCCTCACTGGGCATCACCGGGGTGAACGTTCCGGACCGCGAGTCGACGGACGCGCCGCACTCGGGTGCGTCGGACCGCGTAACCGGGCCGCGTACGCCCGATTTTGACCGATGGTCATGAGCTGTTCCCTGGTCTGCCCCTGATCTGTCCCTGATCTGTCCCTGGTCTGCCCCTGGTCCGGCCCCTGGCCCCACTCGAGAACCATCACGTCGAACCCATCATGAGGAGCCGCCTGATGTCCGATTTCGTACCCGGGCTTGAAGGAGTCATCGCGTTCGAGACGGAGATCGCCGAACCGGACAAGGAAGGTGGCGCGCTGCGCTACCGCGGTGTCGACATCGAGGACCTGGTCGGCCACGTCTCCTTCGGAAACGTGTGGGGTCTGCTCGTCGACGGCGCCTTCAATCCCGGTCTGCCGCCCGCCGAGCCGTTCCCGATCCCGGTCCACTCCGGGGACATCCGCGTCGACGTACAGTCCGCGCTCGCGATGCTCGCCCCCGTGTGGGGCCTGCGCCCGCTCCTGGACATCGACGAGCGGCAGGCCCGCGAGGACCTGGCGCGCGCCGCCGTCATGGCCCTCTCCTACGTGGCCCAGTCGGCCCGCGGCCAGGGCCTCCCGATGGTGCCGCAGCGCGAGATCGACAAGGCCGAGACGGTCGTCGAGCGGTTCATGAGGCGCTGGCGCGGCGAGCCCGATCCCAAGCACGTCAAGGCCGTCGACGCCTACTGGACCTCGGCCGCCGAGCACGGCATGAACGCCTCCACGTTCACCGCCCGCGTCATCGCCTCCACCGGCGCCGACGTGGCGGCGGCGCTGTCCGGCGCCGTCGGGGCCATGTCGGGGCCCCTGCACGGCGGCGCGCCCTCCCGGGTCCTCGGCATGATCGAGGAGATCGAGCGCACGGGCGACGCCGTGGCGTACGTGAAGCGGGCGCTGGACAAGGGCGAGCGGCTGATGGGCTTCGGGCACCGGGTGTACCGGGCCGAGGACCCCCGCGCGCGGGTGCTCCGCCGTACCGCCCGTGAGCTGGGCGCTCCTCGCTTCGAGGTCGCCGAGGCGCTGGAGAAGGCGGCCCTCGACGAGCTGCACGCGCGGCGGCCCGACCGTGTCCTCGCCACGAACGTGGAGTTCTGGGCGGCGATCGTGCTCGACTTCGCCGAGGTGCCCGCGCACATGTTCACGTCGATGTTCACCTGTGCGAGGACCGCGGGGTGGTCGGCGCACATCCTGGAGCAGAAGCGGACGGGGCGGCTGGTGCGGCCGTCCGCCCGGTACACCGGCCCGGGCTCCCGTGACCCCCGGGAGATCGAGGGGTACGGGGACATCACCCGCTGACCCCTCGGGGCTCCGTCCCGGGCCCCGTTCCTCGGAGCTCTCACCCGCCGGAGGGGCCGGTTTTTCCGGTCCCTCCGGCCAGCGCCCGCTCCACCAGCACCGTCCACTGGGCCACCACCCGGTCCCGCCGCGCCCCGTCGTCCGTCAGGAGGTTCGCGAGGCCCAGGCCGCGGGCCATGTCCAGGAGGCCCTGGATGGTCTCCCTGACGCCGGGGACGGACTCGTCCGCGGCGAGGAGCTCCACCGCGATGCGGTGCGTCTCCCGGCCTACGCGGGCCTCAAGATCCGTGACCCGGCCCCCGAGCTGCGGCTCGTTGGACGCGGCCACCCAGAGGTGGAGCGCCGCGCGGAAGAGCGGGCCCGTGTAGAGGTCCACCAGGGCCGCGACGACCGAGGCCCTGTCCTGCGCGGGCAGGGCGCGCAGGGCCGTGGAGCGCCGCTCGGCGACGTACTCGACGGCGGCGGTGAACAGGTCCTCCCGGGTCGGGAAGTGGTGCTGTGCCGCGCCCCGCGAGACGCCGGCCCGCTCGGCGACCGCCGAGACCGTGGAGCCCGCCCAGCCGTGCTCGGCGAGGCAGGACACGGCGGCTTCCAGGAGCCGCTGCCGCGTCGCGCGGCTGCGGTCCTGCTTGGGTGAGCGGTCCGCGGCGGTCACAGCACCCATGGGCGCTCCCGTCGTTCGAGGAACGCCGTCATCCCCTCGCTCGCCTCGGCGGAGCCGAAGAGCCGTGCGGTCAGGGCGACGACAGCGTCCGAGTGGTCGTCGAATGCGTCGAGCACCCTAGCCGTGAGCAGCTTCTTCGTCTCGGCCAGGGCGCCCGGCGCGGCCCGCCGCAGCCCGTCGAGCATCGGTTCGAGCGTGGCGTCGACGTCGGCCCCGTACGCGGTGACGAGGCCGATCCGCGCCGCCTCCACCGCGTCGAAGCGCTCCCCGGTGAGGCAGTAGCGGGAGGCGGCGCCCGGGTCGAGGCGGGGCAGCAGCGTCAGGGAGATCACGGCGGGTGCCACGCCGATGCGGACCTCCGTGAGCGCGAAGGACGAGCCGGGCCCCGCCACCGCCAGGTCGCACGCGCCGAGCAGCCCGATCCCGCCGGCCCGCACATGGCCGTCCACGCGCGCGACCACCGGTTTGGGCAGCTCGATGACCTGCCGCAGCAGCCGTACGAAGTCGTGCGGGTCGGGCGGTGTCCTCAGGTCGGCGCCCGAGCAGAACGTCGTCCCGGTGTGGGCGAGCAGGACCGCGCGGACCGCGGGGGCCCTTCCGAGGTCGCCGAGCACCTCGGCGAGGGCTCCCAGCAGGTCGGCGGAGAGCGCGTTGCGGCGCTCGGGGCGATCGAGGGTGACGGTGACGATGCCGCGTACGGGCGAGGAGACGACCAGGCTCATCACAAGCTCCTCAGTACGACTTGGGAAGGCCCAGCGTCCGGTGGGAGACGTAGTTGAGGATCATCTCCCTGCTCACCGGGGCTATCCGTGCCACCCGGGACGCCACGATCAGCGAGGCGAGGCCGAACTCCTTGGTGAGGCCGTTGCCGCCGAGGGTGTGCACGGCCCGGTCGACGGCCTTCACGCAGGCGTCGGCGGCGGCGAGCTTGGCCATGTTGGCGGCCTCGCCCGCGCCCGCGTCGTCCCCGTCGTCGTAGAGGCGGGCGGCCTTCTGCGTCATCAGGCGGGCCAGCTCGATATCGATGTGGGACTCCGCGAGCGGGTGCGCGATGGCCTGGTGGGCGCCGATGGGGCTCTTCCAGACGCTGCGTTCCTTCGCGTACGTGGTGGCCCTGTCCAGGGCGAAACGGGCCATCCCCAGCGCGAAGGCGGCCGTCATGACGCGCTCGGGGTTCAGGCCCGCGAAGAGCTGGAGGAGCCCCGCGTCCTGGTCGCCGAGCAGTGCCTCGGGCGGCAGCCGGACGTCGTCGAGGACCAGCTCGAACTGCTTCTCCGCGGCCTGGAGCTCCATGTCGATCCGGTGGCGCGAGAAGCCCGGGGTGTCGCGCGGGACGATGAACAGGCACGGCTTGAGGTTGCCGGTCGTGGTGTCCGACGTGCGGCCGACGATGAGCGTGGCGTCGGCGATGTCGACGCCGGAGATGAACACCTTGCGGCCGGTCAGGAGCCAGTCGCCGGAGTCGGGGTCGCGGCGTGCCGTGGTGGTGATGCGGTGGGAGTTGGAGCCCGCCTCGGGCTCGGTGATGCCGAAGGCCATGGTCCGCGAGCCGTCGGCGAGGCCGGGCAGCCAGGCCCGCTTCTGCTCCTCGGTGCCGAACCGGGCGATGACGGTGCCGCAGATCGCGGGGGAGACGACCATCATCAGGAGCGGGCAGCCCGCGGCGCCCAGTTCCTCCAGGACGATGGAGAGTTCGGCGATGCCGCCGCCTCCGCCGCCGTACTCCTCGGGCAGGTTCACGCCCAGGTAGCCGAGGGCCGCGGCGTCCGCCCACAGCTCGTCGGGGTGGCCGCCGTCCTGGACGATGCGCGTCATGTAGTCGCGGCCGTACCGCTTGCCGAGGGCCGCGACGGCGGCGCGCAGGGCACGGTGCTCCTCGGTTTCGAGGACGGTGCTGCGAGCCGTGCTGCGGGCGGTGCTGCGAGCGGTGCTCATACGGACTCTTCCTCCTGGACGACGGGCTTGACGACGGCGAGCAGCGCGCCCACCTCGACCTGGCGGCCGGTCTCGGCGTGCAGGGCGGTGAGCGTGCCGGCGGCGGGAGCGGTGACGCGGTGCTCCATCTTCATGGCCTCCAGCCAGATGAGGGGCTGCCCGGCGGCGACCCGCACCCCTTCGGCAAGCCCCTCGGCGACGCGTACGACGGTGCCCGGCATGGGGGCGAGCAGGGAGCCCGGCTCGCGGCGCGCGGTGGGTTCGGGGAGCAGGGGCAGCGGGGTGAGGACGGTGCGCCCGCGCGGCGACGTCACGTACACCTGGTCCGTCGCGCCCCCGTACCGCGTGACCTCGTACGTCCTGCGTACGCCTTCGGATTCGATGACGACCCGCGTGGCGGTGACGCCGAGCACCCGTACCCCTTCGGCGCGCGGGCCCTCGCGGGTGTGGTCGTAGCGCACCTCGTGCTCGGTGCCGTCGGGTTCGGTGCGCCAGCGTTTGAGGTGCGGCTGCGAGCGGAGGCCGCGCCAGCCGCCGAACCGGGAGCGGCCGTGCGCGTCGGCGAGCGACGCGGCCAGCGCGGCGTGCGGGTCGGTCCCGGGCGCCGCCAGCTCCCCGGCGTGCCGGTCGTAGAAGCCGGTGTCCATGCGCGCCCCGGTGAACTCCGGGTGCCGCAGGGACCGTACGAGCAGGTCGCGGTTGGTGACGGGGCCGTGGAGCACCGCCCGCTCCAGGGCGCCCGCGAGGCGGCGTACGGCCTGTTCGCGGGTCGGCGCGTGCGCGACGGCCTTGGCGAGCATCGGGTCGTAGTGCACGCCGATCGTGTCGCCGTCCGCGTACCCGGTGTCCAGGCGGACGCCCGGCACGTCGATGCGGTGCAGGGTGCCGGTCTGCGGGGCCCAGCCGGCCGCCGGGTCCTCGGCGTAGAGGCGGGCCTGGACGGCGTGGCCGCGCGCGGGCGGTGGTTCGGCGGCGAGGGCGGTGCCTTCGGCGATCTGTATCTGGAGCGCGACCAGGTCGAGGCCGAAGACGGCTTCGGTGACGGGGTGTTCCACCTGGAGGCGGGTGTTCATCTCCAGGAAGTGCGCGCGCCCCTCCGCGACGAGGAACTCCACGGTGCCCGCGCCCCGGTAGCCGGTCACGCGCACCGCCCGTACGGCCCGTTCGTGCAGTTCGGCGACGAGTCCGGGGGCGATGCCCGGCGCGGGTGACTCCTCGATGACCTTCTGGTGCCTGCGCTGGAGCGAGCAGTCGCGGGTGCCGAGGGCCCACACCGTGCCGTGCGCGTCGGCCATGACCTGCACCTCGACGTGGCGGCCGCCCTCGATGAACGGCTCGACGAACACCTCGCCGTCCCCGAAGGCGCCGGCCGCCTCCGCCCGCGCGGCGGTCAACGCGCCGTCCAGTTCGGACAATTGCCGTACGACGCGCATGCCGCGCCCGCCGCCGCCGGCCGCCGCCTTCACCAGGACCGGCAGGTCGGCCTCGGTGACCTCGGCGAGGGGTTCGATGCCGAGGAGTTCCTTGGCGCGCGTCTTGGACGCCATCGCCTCGATCGCTTCGGGCGGGGGGCCGATCCAGACCAGGCCCGCGTCCAGGACCGCGCGGGCGAAGCCGGCGTTCTCGGAGAGGAAGCCGTAGCCGGGGTGGACGGCGTCGGCGCCCGCGGCCCGCGCGGCCTTCACGAGCAGTTCGCCGCGGAGATACGTCTCGGCGGGCGCCGCGCCGGGCAGCCGTACCGCCGCGTCGGCCTCGCGGACGTGCAGGGCGTCCGCGTCGGCGTCGGAGTACACGGCGACCGTGGCGATGCCCAGGTCGCGGCAGGTACGGAAGACGCGGCAGGCGATCTCGCCGCGGTTGGCCACAAGAACGCAACTGATCATCGTCACTGCCTCACATCCGGAAGACGCCGAAGCCGCCGCGCGCGCCCTCGAAGGGGGCCGTGTGGATCGCGGACAGGCACAGGCCGAGCACGGTGCGGGTGTCCCGCGGATCGATGACCCCGTCGTCGTAGAGCCGCCCGGAGAGGAACATCGGCAGCGACTCGGCCTCGATCTGCCGCTCCACCATCTCCCGCAGCGCGGCGTCGGCGTCGTCGTCGTAGGGCTGTCCCTTGGCCGCCGCCGACTGCCGGGCGACGATGGACAGGACGCCCGCGAGCTGCTGCGGGCCCATGACGGCCGACTTGGCGCTCGGCCAGGCGAAGAGGAAGCGGGGGTCGTAGGCGCGCCCGCACATGCCGTAGTGCCCGGCGCCGTAGGAGGCGCCCATCAGGACGGAGAGGTGCGGGACCTTCGAGTTGGAGACGGCGTTGATCATCATGGCGCCGTGTTTGATGATGCCGCCCTGCTCGTACTCCTTGCCGACCATGTAGCCGGTGGTGTTGTGCAGGAAGAGCAGCGGGATGTCGCGCTGGTTCGCCAACTGGATGAACTGCGCGGCCTTCTGCGACTCCGCGCTGAAGAGCACGCCTCGCGCGTTGGCGAGGATGCCGACGGGGTAGCCGTGCAGGGCCGCCCAGCCGGTGACGAGCGACGTCCCGTACAGCGGCTTGAACTCGTCGAAGTCGGAGCCGTCCACGATCCGGGCGATGACCTCGCGCGGGTCGAAGGGCGTCTTCAGGTCGCCGGGCACGATGCCGAGCAGCTCGTCCTCGTCGTACGCGGGCGGCGCGACGGTGAGCGGGTCGGGGTCGGCGTACGCCTTGCGCCAGTTGAGGCGGGCGACGACGCGGCGGGTCCGGCGCAGCGCGTCGTGCTCGTCCTCGGCGAGGTGGTCGGCGAGGCCGGAGGTGCGGGCGTGCATCTCGGCGCCGCCCAGCGACTCGTCGTCGCTCTCCTCGCCGGTCGCCATCTTCACGAGCGGCGGTCCGCCGAGGAAGACCTTCGCGCGCTCCTTGACCATGATCACGTGGTCGCACATGCCGGGCACGTAGGCGCCGCCCGCCGTGGAGTTGCCGAAGACGACGGCCACGGTGGGGATACCGGCCGCCGAGGACTGCGTGAGGTGCTTGAAGAGGGCACCCCCGGGGATGAAGATCTCCTTCTGGGAGGGGAGGTCCGCGCCGCCCGACTCCACCAGGTGGATCGAGGGCAGCCGGTTCGCGTGCCCGATCTCGTGGGCGCGGAACGCCTTCTTCAGCGTCCAGGGGTTGGAGGCGCCGCCCCTGACCGTCGGGTCGTTCGCGGTGATCAGGCACTCGACGCCCTCGACGACGCCGATGCCGGTGACCATGGACGCGCCCACGGGGTAGTCGCTGCCCCAGGCGGCCAGCGGCGACAGTTCGAGGAAGGGTGTGTCGGGGTCGAGGAGCAGTTCGACGCGCTCGCGGGCGAGGAGCTTGCCGCGCTTGTGGTGGCGCCGCACGTACTTCTCGCCGCCGCCCTCAAGGGCCTTGGCGTGTTCGGTGCCGAGTGCGGCGAGCCTCTCCAGCATGGCGGCGCGGTACTCGGTGTACTCGGCGCCCGCCGGGTCGAGCGCGGAGGCCAGGACGGTCATGCCCGCACCTCCGGCGCGCCGGACGCGGGCGGTCCCTCGGTGCTCCTCGGGCTCACAGCAGTACCTCCGGTATGTCCAGGTGACGGGCGCGCAGCCACTCGCCGAGCGCCTTGGCCTGCGGGTCGAAACGGGCCCGGGACGCGACGCCCTCGCCGAGCAGCCCCTCGACGACGAAGTTCAGGGCGCGCAGGTTGGGCAGGGCGTGGCGGGTGACCGGCAGGTGGGCCGCCTCGGGGATCAGTTCGCGGAACCGGTCCTTGGTCAGTTCGTGGGCCAGCCACCGCCAGGCCGCGTCGGAGCGCACCCATACGCCGACGTTCGCGTCGCCGCCCTTGTCGCCGCTGCGGGCGCCCGCGACGCGGCCGAGGGGGGCGCGGCGGGTGGGCACCGGGGGCAGGGGCTCGGGCGGCGGGGGCTCTTGCACATCCCGCGGTACGAGGGTGTCGGGTCCGGTGGCCACGGGGGTCCGCTCCCCGCCGGGCAGCACCGCCACGTGTGCGACGGTGTCCCGGTCCACGTGGGCCGCTTCGAAGACTCCGTAGGGGGCGCCCTTGCCGGGCGGGGCGGTCACGTGGAAGCCGGGGTAGCTGCCGAGGGCCAGCTCGATCACGGCGCCGCTCAGCTCCCTGCCCACGGCGTCGGCGTCGGCGTCGCGCACCACGAGGCGCAGCAGGGCGCTCGCGGTCTCCTCGGTGGCCGCGTCGGCGCGGTCGGTGCGGGACAGCTCCCAGCGGACCTCGGCGGGGCGCGTCCCCGCACGGTCCAGGGCGTCTTCGAGCTGGGCGCGGACCAGGGCGGCCTTGGCCTCGATGTCCGGGCCCGTGAGGACGAGGACGACCTCGTTGCGGAAGCCGCCGAGCCGGTTGAGGCCGACCTTGAGGGTGGGCGGCGGTGCCTCGCCGCGTACGCCTTCGATCCGCACCCGGTCGGGTCCCTCCCGCGTGAGGACGGCCGTGTCGAGCCGGGCGGTGACGTCGGGGCCCGCGTAACGGGCGCCGGCCGTCTCGTAGAGGAGCTGCGCGGTGACCGTGCCGACGTCGACGAAGCCGCCGGTGCCGGGGTGTTTGGTGATGACGGCCGAGCCGTCCTCGTGGATCTCGGCGAGCGGGAAGCCGGGGTGGCGCAGGGACGCCGGGTCGTGCTCGGCGAAGAACGCGTAGTTGCCGCCGGTGGCCTGTGTCCCGCACTCCAGGACGTGCCCGGCGACGACCGCGCCCGCGAGGCGGTCGTACGCGTCCTGCCGCCAGCCGAAGTGTGCGGCCGCCGGGCCCGTGACCAGGGCGGCGTCGGTCACCCGCCCCGTCACGACCACGTCCGCCCCGGCCTCCAGGCAGGCCGCGATGCCGGCGCCGCCGAGGTAGGCGTGGGCGGTGAGGGCGCCGGGGAAGCGGCTGCCGAGGTCGTCGCCCTCGACGTGGGCGACCCTGGCGGGGACGCCGAGCCGCCCCGCGAGGTCCCTGACGGCGTCCGCGAGCCCGGCCGGGTTGAGCCCGCCCGCGTTGGCGACGATCCGTACCCCGCGGTCGTGGGCGATGCCGAGACAGTCCTCCAACTGCCGCAGGAACGTCTTGGCGTAGCCGCGCGCGGGGTCCTTCAGGCGGTCACGGCCGAGGATGAGCATGGTCAGCTCGGCGAGGTAGTCCCCGGTGAGGACGTCGATCTCGCCGCCGGTCAGCATCTCCCGCATGGCGTCGAAACGGTCACCGTAGAAGCCGGAGGCGTTGGCTATCCGCAGGGGCCGCTCCGGGCGGGGCCGGTAGCCGCGGCGGTCAGAGCCTCCGGCCGGGCGTGGCGGGTGCCCGGGGGCAGGGGCAGGGCCTCGGCCGGTAGCCCGTGCCACGGAGGGGCCCTCGCCGCGCCCCGCTCCCACGGAGGCATCCCCGCCGGTTCCCGGCCCCACGGAGACGCCCTCGCCGTGCCCCGCTCCCACGGAGCCCCCGCCGCGCGCCCCCGTCACGTCGGGTTCCCCGCGGTGCCGTCCTTCGCCGGACGTCCCGTGCCCGGTGGTCCCGCGAATGCCTGGGCGATGTCCAGCCAGCGGTCCGCGTCGGCGCCCTGTGCGCGTACCGCCAGGTCGGAGCGGTGGGCGCGGCGGGTGACCAGGAGGCAGAAGTCGAGCGCGGGGCCGCTCACGCGCTGGGGGGCGTCCTCGGGGCCGTACGCCCACGGCTCCCCCGTCACCGGTGAGCTCAGCTCGACCCGGAACTCCTCCCGCGGCGGGCTCATCCCCCGTACCGCGAAAGCGAAGTCCCGCGCCCTGACGCCGATCCGCGCCACGTGCCGCAGCCGGTCCGTCGGGACGCGCCGCACGCCGAGCGCGTCCGCCACGTCCTGGCCGTGCGCCCAGGTCTCCATGAGCCGCGCGGTCGCCATGGACGGCACGGCCATGGGCGGCCCGTACCAGGGCAGCCGGGTCCCGGCGGGTGCCTCGGCCAGGGCCCGGCGGAGCGCGGCACGGCCGGTCCGCCAGCGGTCGAGCAGCTCGGCGGGCGGCAGCTTCGCGCCCTCCTCGGCGCCCTCGTCCACGAACGTGTCCGGAGCCGCCGCCGCCTTCTCCGCCTCGGCGGCGAAGGCCTCCGGGTCCGTGGCGGCGAGCAGGGCCACCCGGTCGGTCCAGGCGAGGTGCGCGATCTGGTGGGCGACCGTCCAGCCGGGCGCGGGCGTGGCGAGCGCCCAGCGCTCACCGCGCAACTCCGCCACCAGCCGGTCCAGTTCCTCGCTCTCGGCACGCAGGTCGTCGAGCACGGACAGGGCATCGGACACGGAACGCTCCCCTCGGTCCACGGCGATGTGCCAGGGAGCATGGCAGCGCCCACAGAAACAAGCAAGCGTGCTTGCATAATTTCCGCGGGCGCCCACCGGGGGCCCGCCGGGGGCCGATTACGGCCCGCCCCGCCCCACCTGCGTACGCACCGCGCCCATGCTCGCCGCGATGACCAGGGCGATCGCCAGCGCCTCCACGGCGGAGAGCGTCTGGCTGAGGATGAGGAACCCGGCGATCGAGGCGATGGCCGGTTCCAGGCTCATCAGGACCGCGAAGGTGTGCGCGGGCAGCCGCCGCAGCGCCAGGAGCTCCAGGGTGTACGGCAGCACGGACGACATCACGGCGACCACCGCGCCGAGCGCCAGCGTGCCGGGCTGCACGAGCCGCGACCCCGACTCGACGATGCCGAGCGGCAGGAACAGCACCGCGGCGACCACCATCGCCAGGGCGAGCCCGTCGGCCTGGGGGAAGCGCCGCCCGGTGCGCGCGCTGAAGACGATGTACGCCGCCCACATCGCGCCCGCGCCGAGCGCGAAGGCGACGCCCGCCGGATCGAGGCCGCTGAGACCGCCCCCGCCGCCGAGCAGGAACACACCGCACAGCGCGAGCCCCGCCCAGATCAGATTGACCGCGCGGCGCGACGCGACGACGGAGAGCGCGAGCGGCCCGAGGACCTCAAGGGTGACGGCGGGACCCATCGGGATGCGGGCCACGGACTGGTAGAACAGGCCGTTCATCGCGGCCATGGCCACCCCGAAGGCCACGACCGTGCCCCAGTCGGCGCGCGAGTGCCCGCGCAGCTTCGGCCGGCACACGATCATCAGCACCAGCGCGGCGAAGGCGAGCCGCAGCGTCACGATGCCGAGCGCCCCGGCCCGCGGCATCACGCTGACGGCCACCGCGCCGCCGAACTGCACCGAGATGCCGCCCGCGAGGACGAGCCCCACCGGGCCGAGGCGCGCCCGGAGACCACCGGCGGCACCCCCTCCCGCTCCCCCGGCCTCCGCGGTCGCCGCGGCGCCCGCGACCTCCGGCTGCTGCGCCACGACGGGGGCCGCCGCCGGTGCCGCCTGGTCGCTGCGCGAGATGTTCACCGCTGAGCCTTCCTGCCACTGCCACTGGGCCATGAGTCCAGCATCCTGGACCAGGCCATTCACGATAATGAACTCCGTAAGGATTGTGGAGCGGTTTTGCTGCTGTACGCAAACCACGTCCACATGTCGAAGGTACGGCCGCTCACGACGCGCGGGAAATGCCGATTACCCACCGGTTATGCGTGGTGCGCATAACGACGGTTCACTCAGAGCCGCTCCGCGAGGACTTCCGCGAGGTGGCGTGCGCGCACCCCGGCGAGCTGGTGCAACTGCGTGCGGCAGGAGTACCCGTCGGCCAGGACGACCGCGCCGTCCGGCGCCTGCCGCACCGCGGGCAGCAGTTGTTCCTCCGCGCAGGCCGCCGAGACGTCGTAGTGCCCGCGCTCGAACCCGAAGTTCCCCGCGAGCCCGCAGCAGCCGCCGGTCAGCTCGCCCGCCAGGCCCGCCTTCGCCCGCAGCCGCCGCTCCGCCGCGTCCCCGAGGACCGCGTGCTGGTGGCAGTGGGTCTGGCCGGTCGCCGGGCGGTCGACACGGGGCGGCCGCCACTGCGGGGCCAGCTCCTCGACGGCCTGGGCGAAGGTGCGTACGGCGGCGGCGAGGCGGTGCGCGCGCGGGTCGTCGCCGAGCAGTTCGGTCAGGTCCGTCCTGAGCGCCGCCGCGCAGCTCGGCTCAAGGACCACCACCGGCACCCCCGCGTCCACCAGCGGAGCCATCCGCTCCAGCGTGCCGCGCAGCACCGCGCGCGCCCGGTCGAGCTGCCCCGTCGACACGTACGTCAGCCCGCAGCACACCCCCGGCGGCGGCAGCTCGACGGCGATCCCCGCGGCCTCCATGACCCGCACGGCGGCCTCGCCGACCTCGGGCGAGAGGTGGTCGGTGAACGTGTCGGGCCACAGCACGGCACGCGGCCCGGCGACCGCCCCGGCGCGGTGCCCCGTCCGCCACCACCGCCGGAACGTGCGCGGCGCCACCTCGGGCACCGCCCGCCGCGCGTCGATCCCGCCGAGCCGCTTGCCGAGCGCCGCGAGCGGCCGTACGCGCGCCAGAGCGTTGACCACCCGCGCGGCGCGCGTCACCGCGACGGCCCGCAGCCAGCGCGGCAGCCACCCCATCGAGTAGTGCGCGGCGGGCCTGCGCCGCCCTTCGTAGTGGTGGTGCAGGAACTCCGCCTTGTACGTGGCCATGTCGACGCCCACCGGGCAGTCCGAGCGGCAGCCCTTGCAGGACAGGCAGAGGTCCAGGGCGTCCCTGACCTCCGTCGAGCGCCATCCGTCCGTCACCACCTCGCCAGCGAGCATCTCGTGCAGGAGATGCGCGCGGCCCCGCGTGGAGTGTTCCTCCTCGCCCGTCACCCGGAAGGAGGGGCACATGACGTCCGTGGGCGATCCCGGCGCCGCCGTGCGGCACTTCGCGACCCCCACGCACCGCCTGACCGCCGCCGAGAAGTCGCCGCCGTCGTGCGGGTAGCCGAAGGCGACGTCGACCGGCTCGCGCGGCAGCGGCGCGAACCGCAGACCGGCGTCGAGCGGCGCGGGCCGCACCAGCATCCCGGGGTTGAGCAGCCCTTGCGGGTCCCAGAGGTCCTTGACGCGCTCGAAGAGGCCGACGAGTTCGCTCCCGTACATCTTCGGCAGGAGCTCCGCGCGGGCCTGCCCGTCGCCGTGTTCGCCGGAGAGGGAGCCGCCGTGCGCGACGACGACGTCCGCGACCTCCTCGGAGAAGCGGCGGAACCGGGCCACGCCCGCGCGGCTGAGCAGATCGAAGTCCACGCGTACGTGGATGCAGCCGTCCCCGAAGTGGCCGTACGGGGTGCCGCGCAGACCGTGCTCGGCGAGCAGCGCGCGGAAGTCCCGCAGGTAGGCGCCGAGCCGGGCGGGCGGCACCGCGCAGTCCTCCCAGCCGGGCCAGGCCTCTCCCCCGGGCGAGCCGTCCGCCTCGTCCGGCAGGCGCGTGGCCGTGCCGCTGGCGTCCTCGCGCACGCGCCACAGGGCCCGCTGCCGCGCCGGATCGTCGACGACCACGGCGTCCAGCGCGTCCGCCGCCCGCACGAGGTCCCCCGCATGCGCGCGCGCCTCGGCAGGGCTCGCGCCGCCCGTCTCCACGAACAGCCAGGCGCCGCCCCTGGGCAGGCCGGCCGCGCCGCGCACGAGGTCGGCCGCCATGCCTTCGACGGTCAGCGGCCCGTACGCCAGGAGCCCCGGTGCCGCCTCGGCCGCCGCGCTCTCGTCGGCGTACCCGAGCACGGCGAGGGCGCGGGCGCGGGGCGCCTCGACCAGGCGCAGGGTCGCTTCGGTGAGGATGCCGAGGGTGCCCTCCGAGCCGCAGAACGCGCGCGCGAGGTCGGGGCCGCGCTCCGGGAGCAGGGCGTCGAGGGCGTAGCCGGAGATGCGGCGCGGCAGGTCGGGGTAGCCGGTGCGCAGGAGCTTCAGGTGGCTCTCGACGAGCGTCCGCAGGCCGTCGGGGGCTCCTTGCCAGCTCTGCCCGAGCCGGTGGGTGTCGCCCCGGCTGCCGATGACGGACAGCTCACGGACGTTGTCGGCGGTCGTGCCGTAGGCCACCGAGTGGGAGCCGCAGGAGTTGTTGCCCACCATGCCGCCGAGCGTGCAGCGGTTGTGCGTCGACGGGTCGGGGCCGAAGGTGAGGCCGTGCGGGGCGGCGGCGGCGCGCAGGTCGTCCAGGACGACTCCCGGCTGGACCACGGCCGTTCGCGCCTCCGGGTCCAGGGAGACGATCCGCCGCAGGTGCCGGGTGAAGTCGAGGACGACCCCGGTGCCCGTCGCCTGACCCGCGATCGAGGTGCCCGCGCCGCGCGCCACCACCGGCGTGTTCCGCTCCCGGCAGACCGCGAGCACGGCCGCCACGTCGTCGGCGTCGCGCGGGGCCACCACGGCGGCGGGTACGCGGCGGTAGTTGGAGGCGTCCATGGTGTGCAGGGCCCGCGCGGTGACGGAGAGGTCCACGTCGCCGCGTACGGCCGCGCGGAGGTCGTGTTCGAGGCCCTGGGCTTCGAGGGCGTCGCTCCGGGCCCCCTGACGCTTGCTCATGCGGTCGCTCATACGGCCAGGATGCCCCCGCCGGGCCCCCTGGCGGCCACCCCGCAGGGACCGCTATGTCATGATCCGGAAGGGATCATTCCCACTCCGGTCAGTAACTCTCCTATAGTGACCAGAACTTGAGCTGACCTTGAGAATCACCCGAGCACGTTCGAGTAAAAGTGTGTCGCTTCCGATCGAGGACCCCGATTGATGACCGCGCCAACCCCCCTAGCGCGCCCCGGGACGAATGGGGCATCTCCTGGTCGAGCCCAGTCGAGAGCTTGGGCACACGCTCCCTTGCGACCGTCCGCCCTCGTCCTCCTGACCTGCGCCGTGGTCACCGCGGCGCTCACCGGAACCGCCGTCGCCCTGGCCCCCGCCTCCGTGCGCGCGCCCCTCGCCTGGGGCGCGGGCACCGCGGCGCTCGCGCTCAGCGTCGCGGTGGCCGCCGCGTTCCACGGCGCGCGGTCCGCGGCCCTGCTGGGGCGTCAGCTCGCCGCCGCCCGGGAGGAGCTGGCGTGCTCCAGGGACGAACAGGCGCGGCTCGCGTCCGACTTCGCCCAGGAGCACGCACATCTCACCGGCCGCCACGCCCGTGAGATCGCCGCGCTGACCGCGGAACACGTACGGGAGCGCAACGCGCTGACCATGCGTGTCCGTACCGCCGAGTCCGAGCGCGCCGCCGCGCTCGCCGCCTCCGCCAACGCGGCGGGCCGCATGCAGGCGCTGGCCACCGGCATGCTCGCCGACCTGCGCGAGATGGAGGGCAGGCACGCCGACGAGGACGTCCTCACCGACCTGCTGCACCTGGACCACAGGACCGCGCAGGCCGGCCGCATCGCCGACTCGGTGGCCGTCCTCACCGGCGCCCGCTCCGGCCGCCGGTGGGCCCGCCCCATCGTCATGGAGTCGATCCTGCGCGGCGCGATGGGCCGTATCGGCGGCTACCAGCGCGTACGCGTCCACTCGGCCAGCGAGGCCGCCGTCGCGGGGCACGCCGCCGAGGGCGTCATGCACGCCCTGGCCGAAATCCTGGACAACGCCGCCAATTTCTCGCCGCCCACCTCCGAGGTGCACGTCTACATCGAGGAGGTCGCGGCCGGCGTCATCGTCTCCGTCGAGGACAGCGGCCTTGTCATGGGTCCGGTGCAGCAGCGCCGCGCCGAGCAGGCCGTGTCCGGCGGGACGAAGGGCCTCGGCGGGCTCTCCGGTACGCGGCTCGGCCTCGCGGTGGTCGGCCGACTGGCCCGCAAGCACGGCCTGACGGTGTCGTTCCGCCCGTCCGCGCGCGGCGGCACGGGGGTACTCCTGCTGATCCCCCAGGAACTCCTCTCCCACCCCTCACAACCACGTCCGACAACAGACGCTCCCCCCGCGACACCGTCCTTGCCTGCGGCCCGGACGGGCGGGGCGGCTTCGGAGGCTTCGGCGGCTTCGGAGACTCCGGCGGACACGGCGGCTTCGGCGGCTTTGGCGGGCACGACGGCTTCGGAGGCTCCGGCGGGCACGACGGCTCCGGAGGCTCCGGCGGGCACGACGGCTCCGGAGACTCCGGCGGACACGACGGCTCCGGAGGCTCCGGCGGGCACGACGGCTCCGGAGGCTCCGGCGGGCACGACGGCTCCGGAGACTCCGGCGGGCACGACGGCTTCGGCGGCTCCGGCGGGCACGACGGCTTCGGCGGCTTCGGCGGCTTCGGTGGCCGGAACGACCGCCGCGGCCGAAGCGGCGCAGGCGGCCGCGCCGCTCCAGCCCGCGGCCACCGCGGACTACCCGGCCCCCGCGGCCCCCGCGGACGACGACACCGCCATCCTCACCCCCGTGGACCGCGAGCCCCTCCCGGCCCATGACTCCCCGGCCGGCGGCCCCGACGCCCCCCTGCCCAAGCGGCCCCGTGGTCGTACTCTCGCCGCTGCCGAGCGGGCGCGGTCCGGTGGGGACACCGGGGAGCATCCTCGGCCGCGCGCGACCGACGCCGCCGCCACCGCGGCCCGTTTCAGCAGCTTCCGCAAGGCAGTCCGCGTCACGCCATCGCCCAGTGACACGGACGCCCCCGCAACCTCCCCGCACCCGGAAGGCGACTCCCCCCGATGACCACCGGCACCACCAACCCCGGCACCACCACCAACGCCAAGCTCACCTGGCTCCTCGAAGGCCTCATCGAGCGCACCCCCGGCGCCCGGCACGCGCTCGTCCTGTCCAGGGACGGCCTGAAGCTGTGCCGCACCCCGGAACTCTCCGTCGACCAGGCCGACCAGCTCGCCGCCATCGCCGCCGGCATCCAGTCCCTCTCCCACGGCGCGTCCGCCGAGTTCGGGGACGGCAGCGGCGGTGTGCGCTCGGCGATGACGGAGTTCTACGGCGGCATCCTCTTCATCGTCGAGGCGGGCGAGGGCGCCCACCTCGCGGTGATCGCCGCCGAGGACGCCGACCCCGGGCTCGTCGGACACACCATGAGCGAGCTGGTCGAACAGCTCGGCGAGCACCTGCGTGCCGCACCCCGCGCGGACGACGGCCCCAGCGCCACGCCCGCCTCATGAGCCGCCCCGGCCGGGACGACTCCCCCGACCGGCTGTACACCCTCACGCAGGGCCGCAGCCGGTCGGCGCCCGACGCCCCGTTCGACCTGGTGACCCTGGTCGTCGCCGAGTCGGCCCCCACGCCCGGCATGCAGTCCGAGCACACCGCGATCCTGCGGATGTGCGAACGGCCCACGGCGGTCGTCGAGATCGCCGCCGAGCTCGGCCTGCCGGTGAGCATCACGCGCATCCTGCTCTCCGACCTGCTCGACGCGGGCCGCATCAGCGCCCGCCATCCGCGGGCGGCAGCCGGTCACCTCCTTCCCGACCCCGACATCCTGGAGCAGGTGCTCGTTGGACTCCGCAATCTCTGAACTGAGCGAAGAACGCGGCGCGAGCGGCGCGAGCGACGCGCGCAGCGCCACCGGCACCGCTACCGGCACGGCTACCGGCACGGCCCGCAGAGAGCTGTCCGCGACCGCCGACAACGGCCTGAAGGTCGTCGTGGTGGGCGGCTTCGGCGTCGGCAAGACGACCCTGGTCCGGTCCGTGAGCGAGATCCGTCCCCTCAGCACCGAGGAGACGATGACGCAGGCGGGCCGTGGCATCGACGAGACGGGCGGCCTGGAGGGGCTGCGCGCCAAGACGTCCACGACGGTCGCGTTCGACTTCGGCCGCATCACGCTCGACGCGCGCAACGTCCTCTACCTCTTCGGCGCCCCGGGCCAGGAACGCTTCTGGTTCCTGTGGGACCGGCTGTTCTCCGGGACGCTCGGCGCCGTCGTCCTCGTGGACCCGCGGCGCATCGAGGACTCCTGGTACGCGATCGACCGCCTGGAGCACCACGGGACGCCGTTCATCGTGGCCCGCAACGACTTCGGCGGCTCCGCCCACACCGCCGAGCAGTTGCGCGAGGCGCTCGACCTCGACCCCGGGGTGCCGCTCATCGACTGTGACGCGCGCTCCCGCGAGTCCAGCAAGACCGTACTCATCACCCTCGTCGAACACCTCAAGACGCTGTACGCGGCTGGGCCGAACGCCTCTCGGCCGGGCCCGGCAGAGCTGAACCCCGCCCAGGAGACCGCCAAGTGACCTGCCCCGTATCCGGCGCCGCGGCCGGCCCCGTCCCGCTCTGGGGCCCGCGGTACGCCACCGAGCCCGCCCGCCTCTACCGGGAGATGCGGCGCGACCACGGCCCGGTGGCCCCCGTACTCCTCGACGGCGACGTGCCCGCCTGGCTGGTGCTCGGCTACCGCGAGCTGCACCAGGTCACCGGCGACCCCGTCCTGTTCAGCCGCGACTCCGAGCTGTGGAACCAGTGGCCGGACATCCCCGCCGACTGGCCGCTGCTCCCGATGATCGGCCACAAGCAGCCGTCGATCCTCTACACCGTCGGCGAGCGGCACACCGAGCGCGCCGCGATGATCGCGAACGCCCTGGAGTCGGTCGACCCGTTCGAACTCAAGGCCCATGCCGAGCGGTTCGCCGACGAGCTGATCGACGGCTTCTGCGGCCGGGGCTCGACGGACATCATCGCCGAGTACGCGATGCTGCTGCCGGTACGGGTCCTCACCAAGATCTACGGCTTCTCCGACGAGGACGGCCCCGCCCTGGTCACCGCGTTGAACGACATGATCGACGGCGGGGAGCGGGCCCTCGCGGGCGCGCGGCACCTGGCTGAGTCGATGGCGCGGCTCATCGCCGACAAGCACGTCCGGCCCGACCAGGACGTCGCCTCGTCGATGCTGGCGGACCCCTCGGGGTTCACCGACAACGAGATCGCGGAGGACCTGATGGTGATGATGGCCGCCGGCCATCAGCCCACCGCGGACTGGATCGGCAACTCGCTGCGGCTGATGCTCACCGACGACCGCTTCGCCGCCTCCCTCTTCGGCGGCCGGCACAGCATCGCCGAGGCCATGAACGAGGTCCTGTGGGAGGACACCCCGACGCAGAACGTCGCGGGCCGCTGGGCCTCGCGCGACACCCACCTCGGGGGCCGCCGTATCGAAGCCGGTGACCTGCTCCTCCTCGGCCTCGCCGCGGCCAACGCGGACCCCCAGGTGCGCACCGACGGCTCCGCGCTGACCGGCGGCAACAGCGCCCACTTCTCCTTCGGCCACGGCGAGCACCGCTGCCCCTTCCCCGCCCAGGAGGTCGCCGAGGTCATCGCGCGCACCGGCATCGAGGTGCTCCTCGACCGGCTGCCCGACCTGGACCTGGCCGTCCCCGCGGCGGACCTGACGCGACGCCCGTCCGCCTGGCTGCGCGGCCTGACCGAACTGCCGGTGACCTTCACCCCGACCTTGACTCCGGCTTCCACCCTGGGAGAGCACAGATGACGCGTATCGTCCTGGACCCGTTCGTCACCGACCTGGACGGCGAGAGCGCCCGGCTCCTCGCCGCGGGCCCGCTCGCCGAGGCGGAGCTGCCGGGCGGCGTGCCGGTGTGGGCGGTGACGCACCACGCGGAGGCCCGCCGGCTCCTCACCGACAAGCGCCTGGTGAAGGACATCAACGTCTGGGGCGCCTGGCGGCGCGGCGAGATACCCGCCGACTGGCCGCTGATCGGCCTCGCCAACCCCGGCCGCTCGATGCTGACGGTGGACGGCGAGGAGCACCGCAGGATGCGTTCGCTCGTCGCGCAGGCGCTGACGCCGCGCCGCGTGGAGCGGCTGCGCGAGCGCATCACGCAGCTCACGGAGGGCCTCCTCGACCAGGTGGCCTCGGCGGCGGTTGACGGCGTGGTCGACCTGAAGGCGGTGTTCGCGTACCCGCTGCCCATGTACGTCGTCAGCGAGCTGATGGGCATCGACGAGGCCGACCACCCGCGGCTGAAGGTCCTCTTCGACAAGTTCTTCTCCACCCAGACGCCGCCGGAGGAGGTCGTGGCCACGCTCGGCGAACTCGCCGGGATGATGGGCAAGGTCGTCGCGGCGCGCCGCGAGCAGCCGGGCGACGATCTGACCAGCGCGCTGATCCAGGCCTCCGAGAACGGCGACCACCTCACGGACGAGGAGATCGTCTCCACCCTCCAGCTCATGGTCGCGGCGGGCCACGAGACGACGATCTCCCTGATCGTCAACGCCGTGGTGAACCTCAGCACCCACCCCGAGCAACTCGCCCTGGTCCGCGAGGGCAAGGCCGGCTGGGACGCGGTGGTAGAGGAGACGCTGCGCCACTCGACGCCGACGTCGCACGTCCTGATCCGCTTCGCCGCGGAGGACGTCCCGGTCGGCGACAAGGTGATCCCCGAGGGGGACGCGCTGATCGTCTCCTACGGCGCCATCGGCCGCGACGAGGCGGCCCACGGCCCGACGGCGGCCGCCTTCGACATCACCCGCACCTCCGCCAACCGCCACATCTCCTTCGGCCACGGCCCGCACGTCTGCCCCGGAGCGGCCCTCTCCCGCCTGGAGGCCGGCGTGGCACTCCCCGCCCTGTACGCCCGCTTCCCCGCGCTGACGCTGGCGGTAAAGCCCGAAGCCCTCCGCAACAAGCCGGTGGTGACGCAGAACGACTTGTACGAACTGCCGGTCAAGCTCAATGGCAACACCTGCGGCAACTGAGGAGCGGAAATTCAGCCCCTCCGGCGTTTGAGGAGCGGGGTCCGGGGCGGAGCCCCGAGGCGGGGGTCTCAGCCGCCGGACGGGTTGAGGCCCCCTTGCCAGAAGCCGCTAGGCTCACCCCGTGGCTGAGATCCAGATTCCCGCTGACATGAAGCCCGCCGACGGCCGTTTCGGCTCGGGCCCCTCCAAGGTGCGCACGGAGGCGCTGGACGCCCTCGCCGCGACCGGAACCTCCTTGCTCGGTACGTCCCACCGCCAGGCCCCGGTGAAGAACCTGGTCGGCCGCGTGATCGGCGGCGTCAAGGACCTCTTCTCCCTCCCCGAGGGATACGAGGTGGTCCTCGGCAACGGCGGCTCCACCGCGTTCTGGGACGTGGCGACGCACGGCCTCATCGAGAACAAGTCGCAGCACCTGAGCTTCGGCGAGTTCTCGTCGAAGTTCGCGAAGGCGGCCAAGCTGGCCCCGTGGCTGGCCGAGCCGAGCGTGATCACCAGTGACCCGGGGTCGCACCCGGACCCGCGCGCGGAGGCGGGCGTCGACGTCTACGCCCTCACGCAGAACGAGACCTCCACCGGTGTCGCGGCGCCGGTCAAGCGCGTCGCGGGCGCCGACGACGGCGCGCTCGTCCTGGTGGACGCCACGTCGGGCGCGGGCGGCCTGCCGGTCGACATCACCGAGAGCGACGTCTACTACTTCGCCCCGCAGAAGTCGTTCGCCGCGGACGGCGGCCTCTGGCTGGCCGTGTTCTCCCCGGCGGCGATCGAGCGGGCCGAGCGCGTCCACGCGTCGGGCCGGCACGTGCCGGAGTTCTTCTCGCTGCCGACGGCGATCGACAACTCCCGCAAGAACCAGACGTACAACACCCCGGCGCTCGCCACGCTCTTCCTGCTCGCCGAGCAGCTCGACTGGATGAACTCCCAGGGCGGCCTGGAGTTCACGACCGGCCGCACGGCGGCGTCCTCGCGGACGCTGTACGGCTGGGCGGACGACTCCAAGTACGCGACGCCCTTCGTCACGGACCCGTCGAAGCGCTCGCAGGTCATCGGCACCATCGACTTCGCGGACGAGGTGGACGCCGCGGCGGTCGCCAAGGTCCTGCGCGCCAACGGCATCGTGGACACCGAGCCGTACCGCAAGCTGGGCCGCAACCAGCTTCGCATCGCGATGTTCCCGGCGATCGACCCGGCGGACATCGAGGCGCTCACGAAGTGCGTCGACTACGTGATCGAGAAGCTCTGACACCGCGCCGCTCGTATCTGAACGCGGGAGTCCCCGCGCCCCGGTCGGGGCGCGGGGACTCCCGCGTTTCAACGGCCCAGCGGCTCAGCGGCTCAACGGCTCAACGGCCCAGCGCCTTGAACTTCCGTACCGCCAGCGGCAGGAAGACCAGCGAGATCGCCAGCGGCCACACGACCGCCATCAGGACGGCGTGCTGCTCGACCCAGCTCGCGCCACCCGCGCCCGGGTTGCCGAAGAGTTCCCGCGTGGCCGTACCCGTCGACGAGACGGGGTTCCAGGCGGCGACGGGTGCCAGCCAGTCCGGCATCAGCGACGGCGCCACGAAGACGCTGGAGATCATCGTGAGCGGGAACGCCACCGCGTAGAGCCCGCCCGCGGCTTCGGGCGTCGGTACGACGAGGCCGAGGAAGACGCCGACCCAGATGAGGCTGAACCGCAGGAGCAGCAGCAGCGCGAAGGCGAGGGCGGTGTCGAGGAGCCCGGCGCTGGAGCGCCAGCCGATGGCCAGGGCGGTCACGGCGAGGATGCTCAGCTCCGCGCAGGCCACGACGAGGTCGGCGACTCCCCGGCCGGAGGCGACCGCGGAGGGCGCCATGGGCATGGAGCGGAAGCGGTCGATGACGCCCTTGGAGGCGTCGTTGACCACGGCCACGGCGGTGTTCATGAAGCCGAAGGCCATGGTCATCACGAACATGCCGGGCATCAGGAAGTCCTTGTAGTCGCCGCCGTCACCGCCTCCCGGCACCTTCATCGCCTCGCCGAAGACGAACCCGTACAGGAGTACGGAGATGATCGGGAAGCCCAGTTGCCAGGCGATGGTGACGGGCTGGCGCAGGAAGTGGGTCAGGTAGCGGCGGGTGACGTTCCAGCTGTCGGCGAAGGCCCAGAAGAGCCGGCCGTGCGGCCGTCCGTGTGACGTGGCGTCCGCGGTGAGTGCGACGCTCATGCCGCGACCTCCTTCTTCTTCCGCTCGGTGATGGCGTCGGCTGTCTCGGAGGGCTGGCCGGTCAGCCGCAGGAACACGTCGTCCAGGCTCGGCCTGCGCAGGCCGATGTCCTCCACGGCGACGCCCTCGTCCTGGAGGGTGCGCGCCACGTCGGTGAGGGCGCGGACCCGGTCGGTGACGGCGGCCTGTACGCGGCGCTCCACGTCGATGACGAGCGGTTCGCCCGCGCAGACCCGGCGGACGGCACGGACGGCCGCCGGCAGGTCCGCCGTCTCGCGCACGACGACGTCGAGGTGGCTGCCGCCGACGGTGTTCTTCAGCCCGTCGGGGGTGTCGTCGGCGATGGCCCGGCCCCGGTCGATGACGGTGACGCGGGAGGCGAGCCGGTCGGCCTCCTCCAGGTACTGGGTGGTCAGCAGCACGGTCGTGCCGCGGGCGACCAGGTCTCGTACGGTGTTCCAGACCTCCTGGCGGCCGCGCGGGTCGAGGCCGGTGGTCGGCTCGTCGAGGAAGAGCACGCCGGGGGCGAGGATCATCGAGGCGGCGAGGTCGAGGCGGCGCCGCATGCCGCCGCTGTACTGACCGGCGCCCTTCTCCGCCGCGTCCACCAGGTGGAACTGTTCGAGGAGTTCCTGGGCGCGCAGCGCGGCCCTGCGGCCGCCCAGGTGGAAGAGGCGGCCGAACATCTCCAGGTTCTGCCGGCCGGTGAGGATCTCGTCGACGGCCGCGTACTGCCCGGTCAGGCCGATGCGTCCGCGCACCAGGGCGGGTTCCCGCACGACGTCGGCGCCGGCGACCTCGGCGTGGCCGCCGTCGAGCCGGACGAGGGTGGAGAGAATCCGCACGGCGGTGGTCTTGCCCGCGCCGTTCGGTCCGAGAAGTCCGTGCACCGTGCCCTGCTCGACGCGCAGGTCGAAGCCGTCCAGCGCGTACGTGTCGCCGTACCGCTTCCGCAGCCCTTCGGCCCGTACCGCGAAGCCTTCGCCGTTCATCGCCCACCCTCCAGATCACCCGTCAGACACTTGAGTACACCGTACCCAATTTCGCGAGTACACCGTACCCAATTAAGAGGACGGCGATTAGGGTGAGGTCATGACGAGCACAGACGGCGGCGACGTCCAGCGCACCGGCAGCGACATCTCCCGGAGCCTTGAACTGCTGTGGGGCGGCGGCGAACGCCCCACGCGCGGGCCGAAGCCGGCGCTCACGCTGGACCGGATCGTCACCGAGGCGGTGCGCCTCGCCGACGCCGAGGGGCTCGCGGCGGTCTCCATGCGCCGCCTCTCCACGGAGCTCGGCACCGGCACGATGTCCCTGTACCGCTACGTCCCCGGCAAGGGCGACCTGCTCGACCTGATGCTGGACCGGGTGTACGCCCCGCCGGAGGAGGAAGAGCCCTGGTCGGGCGGCTGGCGCGAGGGCATCGAGGGGTACGCCCGCGAGACCCTCGTCCTCTACCGCCGCCACCCCTGGCTGCTCCACGTCAACCAGGCCCGCCCGGTGCTCGGCCCCGGCGCGGTCAGCGGCCTGGACAGGACCCTCGCCCGCATCAGGCCGATGGGCCTGACCGACCCCGAACTGATCGGCGTCATCGTCGCGGTCGAGGGGTACGTCACCGGGGTCGCCCGCACCCAGGTGCACGAGGTGGAGGCCGTGAAGAAGAGCGGCCTGACCGACCAGGCGTTCTGGGAGGCGCAGCAGCCGACACTCGAACGGATCATGATGAGCGGCAAGTACCCGGCGCTCGCGGGCCTCTCCGAGGACGCGTTCGGCTCGGACTTCGACCACTTCGAGTTCGGGCTCCAGCGGCTGCTCGACGGCTTGGACGTCCTGGTGGCCCGCCGCGCGACCGAAAGCGAAGCCTGACCCCCGGGTTCTAGCCTCTCGCGCCCCGCCGTGTCAGGCGCTTCAGGCCGAGGAAGGCCAGCAGTACGGCGCCGAAGACGACGGCCCCGGTGGTGAGCCCGCCGTCCAGGCCGTCGCCGTCGCCCCCCGAGGCCGAACCCCCGCCCGTCCCCGACGAGCCGGAGCCGCCGTCCTTCCCCTCGACCTCCACGGGCGTGACCGCGCTCTGCGCGCCCTCGGTGCCGTACATCAGGGTCGTGCCGTCCGGGGTGTACGTCACGGACTCGCCCTGCCGCTGGAGCGGCACGCTCAGCCGCCCCTCCCGCTCGGGCTTGGCGCCCGCGCCCTTCCAGGTGTACGAGACGCCGCCGAAGTAGCCGCGCAGGGAGAGCTGCTTCCCGTCCGGCGAGAAGGCGCCGTCGGTGACCCACAGGTCGGTGGCGGCGATCCGCCGGAAGACGTTCGTCCCGGACGCGGACATCCGGGCGGGCCCCTCGTAGAGGCTGCCGCCCTCCTCCTTCTTGTCGGCGATGTAGATCCGCCCGGTCTTCGGGTGCACCATCAGCGCCTCCGCGTCCCGGGCCCCGTCGGCGTACTTCACGACGTACTGCTTGGCGCGCACGGTCTGGTCGACCAGCTTCTTCGGCTCGGGCAGCTCGTAGATCCAGACGTTCGACCACTTGCCGCCGAGGTTGTCGCCGATGTCGCCGACGTACAGGTTGCCGTCACCCCCCACGGAGATGGCCTCCACGTCACGCGGCGCGCCGACCCCGGTCATGGTGACGGTGGCGACGGTCTTGCCGGTCTTCGAGTCGACGGCGTACAGGTAGGCGCCCTTGTCCTGGTCGTTGTGCGTCCAGTAGACGCCGGGGTGGGCGCGGGACGCGGCAAGGCCGCTGGACTCGACGATCCTTGGGTCCTTGATCGTGAACCCGTCGTGCCCGTCGTCGGCGGCGGCGGGTGCCGCCCCGGCGAGGGACAGCACGGTGACGACGGCGAGGACGGACGGAACCGGAACAGCCCAGAGCGAACGCATGGGCCCAAGCGTGCCATCAGCGCCCCCGCCGGGGCGTGCTCAGCCTCACATCGCAGGCGCCCCGCCCGATCCGCCAGAATGAGCGGATGCTCAGGTTCATGTTCGTCGGCGACTCGATGACCATCGGAAGCGCCGGTGAACACACCTGGCGCCACCGGATGTGGCAGCACCTGCGCGCCACTCTCGGCGAAGACGGTTTCGCGGTCGTCGGCCCGCGCACCGCCCTGTACGACAAGGCGGCGGGCGGACCCCTCTCGTACGACTACGCCGACCCGGACCCGGAGTTCCCGCGCAACCACCTGGCCGGCTGGGGCGAGGGCTGGCTGCACATGGCACCCGCGATCTCCGGCGCGCTCACGCACGCCCCCGCGGACGTCCTCCTCGTCTCCCTCGGCCTGATCGACCTGGGCTTCTACACGGACGCGGACCAGACCGCCGAGAACGTCCGCGCCTTCGTCGCGGGCGCCCGCACGGCCAACCCCCGGGTGCGCATGGTCCTGCTCCCGGTCATCCCCAACATCCGCGCCGAGTCGGACGCCCCCTTTGCGGCCGAGGTGGCCCGCTTCAACGAACTCCTCGCGAAGACCGCCGCGGACCTGGACACGGCGGCCTCACCGCTGCTCCTGGCGTCACCTCCGTACGGGTACGACATCCACGCCGACACGTACGACGGCACGCACCCCAACGCGAGCGGCGAGCACAAGCTGGCCGGCGCCTTCGCGCAGGCGCTGGCCCAGGGCTGGGGAATCGGCGGGCGGCGGTGGCGTGGCGGTCGGGGATTGCAGGAAAGTCCCACGGGCACTTGCGCTGACCTCGGGTTTTACTGGGCGGAGGTGGGAGTTTCCTGCGACGGTCCCGGTCACCGCGCCGCCCGCCCCACCGCCTCGCGCAGCGACTCCGCGTTCACGAACGGCTTCTCCGCCGTCGGCAGCGACCGCCAGTCCAGCGGCCAGGTCCAGCCGTCCAGCGCGGGCACGCCGACGTAGGCGAAGCCGGCCGAGGTCCGCCCCAGGGGGCGCACTCCGGCCGGCCAGCCGTACGACTTCGCCGTCCCCGGCGGGAGCAGGAAGTAGAAGTAACGCCCGCCGATGGCCTCGCGGATGACAGGGCCCACGTGGCACTCCGTGAGCTGCGTCAGGTCGTACATGATCCGCTCGCCTGGCGGACCTTCCACGCGTACGGCGTCGAAGTGGATACCGGCGTGACGCAGCGCGTGGCCCGACGCCGGAATCCAGTCGTGGACCGCAAGCGGTGAGATTTCCGAGTTCATGCACCGAATGCTTTCGGGTGCTCACATACTGTGACCAGGGCTACGCAACGTAGGTGCGGGGCTGTGCACTTGGGGAGGTCGTTGTGCACCAAGGTGAGCGGGGCTCGGAGACGTTCGGCGCGCTGTTGCGGTTCTACCGCGAGCGGGCCGGGATCACGCAGGAGGCGCTGGGCACGCATGTCCAGTACTCCAAGTCGCAGGTGGCGATGGTGGAGCGGGGCGAGCGGGCGCCCCGGGGCAGGTTGGTCGAGCTGGCGGATCAGTTCCTTGGTGCACAGGGTGCGCTGACGCTGCTCGCGGAGAAGGAGTTCGGCAGCGGGGGGCTCCGCCCGTGGACCGAGGATTACTTGGCCGAGGAACGGAAGGCGTCCGCCCTTCACGTGTATCAGAGCCATGTGATCCCCGGTTCACTACAGACAGAGGCGTACGCACGGGCCATCTACAGCTGCCATTGCCCAGCCCTCGATGACGAGGAGTTGGAGAACCGAGTGGCGGCACGCCTGGCGCGTCAGGAGCTGTTCCAGCGCAAACCGGCGCCCGTCATCAGTTACGTCTTGGAGCAGAGCACCCTGACTCGCCCCCTCGGCGGCCATGCTTCCCTCAAGGAGCAGTTGCGGCACATCCTGGGTATCGCCCGGCTTCGCCACGTTCAGATCCAGGTAATGCCGCACGACCGCCAAGCCCATGCCGGGCTGAACGGCCCCATGATTCTCCTGGAGACCTCGGAGCACCGCCAGCTTGCCTACGTGGAGGGGCCCAGCGGCGGCTACTTCGTCGGCGAGCAGCCCGACCTGGGACACCTGTTCGCGCGGTATGGCATCCTGCGGGCTCAGGCCCTCAACCCCGATGAGTCCGCAACACTAATTGACGAGGTGACAGCGTCACTATGAGAACTGACCTCGCCTGGTTCAAGAGCAGCCACAGCGGCGACCAAGGCGAGTGCGTCGAAGTAGCCCTGTCCTGGACGAAGTCCAGCCACAGTGGCGGTGAAGGTGAATGCGTGGAGGTGGCCGCCTGCCCCGCCGCCATCCACGTCCGCGACTCCAAGAACCCCGAGGGTCCCACCCTCCGCGTCGCCCCCGGCGCCTGGGCAGCCTTCCTGACCGAGGCCGCCACCACGTAAGGCCCCCGGCCAGGTCAAGCCCGCGTCAGTCGATTCGCGAGGGTCGACATCGTGTACGTACCAATCCCGAGGACGACTTCGAGCGCGTTGCGCTCGGTGTAGCCGTGGGCGAGGAACGCCTTGATGCCGGTGTCGTCGACACCGCCCGCCGTCGCGAGGACGGACAGCGTGAAGACCCGCACCGCTTCGAGGCGTTCGTCGGGGATGGGGCGCTGCTCGCGCAGGGCGGCGATGACCCCGGAGTCGGCGCCCAGCTTGCGCAGCTTCCCCGTGTGCAGGGCCACGCAGATGTGGCAGTCGTTGCGTACCGCCACGGTCATGATGACCGTCTCGCGGGCCACGGGCTCCAGCGTGGTGTGCTCGAAGGCGGCGCTCATGTCCAGGAAGCCGTTGAGCAGTTCGGGGGACTCGGCGAGGCGGGCGACGGCGTCCGGGAGCTGCCCGAAGGCCTTGGTCACCCGCTCCATGGCGGGACGGGACTCGGCGGGTGCGGTCTCGACGGTGCGGGTGGTGAACATGCGGTGGTGACCCCCTACGATCGACAACATGGTTGACGGTACGGAGAAGGTAAACCAGGTTGACGATATCGGCAAGGGCTTGGAGGGGCCGGCGGCGGACGCGCCGGGGTACGAGTTGCCCCTGCTCCTCTTCGCCGGGTTCCGTACGCTGATCGACCGCCTGCACGCCGAACTCGCCCGGCAGGGACACCCCGACGCCCGGCCGGCCCACGGCTTCGCGATGCAGGCCATCGGGGTGCGGGGCGCCACGTCCAGCGAGGTGGGCCGGCGCCTCGGTGTCAGCAAGCAGGCGGCGGGCAAGACCGTCGACCGCCTCATCGCCCTCGGCTACGCCCACCGCACCGACGACCCCGCCGACGCCCGCCGCAAGCTGGTCCACCTGACCCCGCACGGCCTCGACGCGCTGCGCCGCTCGGCGGCGGTCTTCGACGAGCTGCGGGCGGAGTGGGCGGCGTCCCTGGGCGCGGACCGCCTCCGGGACCTGGAGTCCGCCCTCCGCACGGTCGTACCGCCGGACGCGTTTGGCCTCGACGCGGCGGGGTGGCTGGGCGGCTCATGACCTTGTCTCCGTGCGTATCGTTGTACTGCGCGGCCGCGTCCGACCGGGGCGGCCGGGGAGGGGTGCCACGATGACCGTCGTAGATGTGAATACCGACAGGATCGAGATGGCCGACAGCAGCGACGAGCGCACTTTGGACATGATGTTCGGATGGCTCGACAAGATGCATGTCCCCGAGGGAATCAAGACAGAGATTGTCGGGGGTCATATCTTCGTGTCACCACAACGAGACACCCACTGGGACATCACCTTCCGCATCCTGCTTCAGCTCGACAACTGCTTCCCGACCGCGCGGCAGAAGTCCGACGTACGCATCGATTACCCGGGTCACCTCAACGGCTTCGCCAGCGACGTGACCTTGCTCGCAGATGGAGCCATCAAGAACGACAAGGGGCAATGGCGCTACCAGGATGTCGAGTTCGTCGGGGACGTGATCTCCCGAAGCACAGCGCAGAACGACTACGGTCCGAAGAAGGACGCGTACGCCGAAGCAGGCGTACCCGTCTACCTCATCGCCGACCCTTATCAGGGCAGGGTCTACATCTGCACGGCCCCTAAAAACGGTGAGTACACGACTGAATCGAAGTACAGCTTCGGCGAAGACATTGACCTCACCGACACTCCGGTCGGCCTCGTCCTCAAGACGGATCGCTTCCCCCGCGACTGACACGCCCCCGCTCCCCCTTGCCTGGAGCCCACTCCAACGCGTTGGCTGGGGTGCCATGAAGTACACGCAGCTGGGACGCACGGGGCTCAAGGTCAGCCGGCTCACGCTCGGGACCATGAACTTCGGGCCCTTCACCAACGAACCCGACAGTCACTCGCTCATGGACGCCGCGCTCGACGCGGGCGTCAACTACTTCGACACCGCCAACGTGTACGGGCAGGGCGCCGGCAAGGGCCGCACCGAGGAGATCATCGGCACCTGGTTCACACAGGGAGGCGAGCGGCGCGACAAGGTCGTGCTCGCCACCAAGGTGTACGGGAACATGACCCGCCAGGGCGAAGAGGTCTGGCCCAACCACGACCGGCTCTCCGCGCTGAACATCCGCCGCTCCGTGGAGGCGAGCCTGCGCCGCCTCCAGACCGACTACATCGACATCTACCAGTTCCACCACATCGACCGGAACACACCGTTCGAGGAGATCTGGCAGGCCGTCGACGTCCTCGTACAGCAGGGCAAGATCCTCTACGCGGGCTCCAGCAACTTCCCCGGCTACAAGATCGCCCAGGCCAACGAGACCGCCGCCCGGCGCGGCAGCTTCGGCCTGGTCAGCGAGCAGTGCCTGTACAACCTCGCCGAGCGCAGGGCCGAGGAGGAGGTCATCCCGGCCTCGCGGGAGTACGGGCTCGGCGTCATCCCCTGGTCGCCGCTGCACGGCGGTCTGCTCGGGGGCGTCCTGAAGAAGGAGAGCTCCGAGGGGACCCGCCGTGCCGGTGGCCGTGCCGCCGCCGAGCTGGCCAAGCCGGAGGTCCGCGCGCAGGTCCAGGCGTACGAGGACCTGCTCGACAAGCACGGCCTCGAACCCGGTGAGGTCGCTCTGGCCTGGCTGCTGACGCGGCCCGGCGTCACGGGACCGATCGTCGGCCCGCGCACGGCCGAACAGCTCGCCTCCGCGCTGCGCGCCGTCGAGCTCGACCTGCCGCGGGACCTGCTCGACTCGCTGGACGAGATCTTTCCCGGTCCCGGACCGTCGCCGGAGTCCTTCGCCTGGTAGCACGCACCGCACACGGGCGTACGAGGGCGGCCCCGGTCGGGCCCTAGCCGCCGACCGCGGCCGCCACCGCCACCACGACGAACATCAGCACGAGCACACCGGCCATGATCCGGTTTCTGGTCTTGGGGTCCACACCGTTGAGGTTAACCGCCCGCGCCCGGCTCCCCGGACCCGCCTCCCCGCGCGGGCGGCCCTGGACCCCGGTCCTGCGGGCTGCCTAGCCTCCACCCATGACCGATATGAAGATCAGGCCCGGCGGCGTCGACGATCTCCCCGCCGTGCTCGGCCTCTTCGACCGGGCCGTGGAGTGGCTCGTCGCGCGGGGGCGGACGGGGCAGTGGGGCACGAAGCCCTGGTCGGAGAACCCGAAGGCGGTGGCGCTCGTCGAGCGGTATCTGACGTCGGGCGAGCCGTGGGTCGCGGAGATCGGTGGCGTGGTGGCGGGCACGGTCACGCTCACCGACGGGCCGGGCCCGGGCATCCCCGAGGCCGGGGAGCCGGAGCGGTACGTCCACCTGCTCGCCGCCGACCACCGCTTCGCGGGCCGTGGCGTGGGCCGGGCCCTGCTCGCGCACGCCGCCGACGAGACCCGGCGCCAGGGCGTCCCGCTGCTCCGGGTCGACTGCTACGCGGGCGGCGACGGCAAGCTCGTCGCGTACTACGAGAGCAACGGCTTCACCGCCACGCAGGCCTTCACGGGCCCCGACGGAAGCTGGCCCGGCCAGATCCTGGAGAAGCGGGTCTGAGAGCTTGTGTCATGGCTCCGGCCGGACACGCACTCTCACGCCGCGGCCGCCAGCTCCCTCTCCCTCGGCACGAACTGGAGGTGCTGCCGGCCGCGGCGCAGGTCCACCTTGAGGCGGAGGTTGGCGGCGCGCGCCAGCATCAGGCCCACGCCGACCGCGGCGATCGCGCAGACGACGCCGCCGACGGCCATGCTGATCCGGACGCCGTAGGCATCGGCGAGCCAGCCGAAGAGCGGTCCGCCGAGCGGCGTGCCGCCGGTGAAGACCATCATGAACAGCGACATCACACGGCCCCGCATCTCGGGGTCGGTGGCCATCTGGACCGAGGAGTTCGCGGTGACGTTCACCGTCAGGCCCAGGATGCCGATCGGGACGATCAACGCCACGAACATCCACAGCTCGGGGGCGAACGCGGCCACGATCTGGAGCACGCCGAAGGCGACGGCCGCCCCGGCGAGCAGCCGCAGGCGCGAGGTGCCGCGCCGGGCCGCGAGCAGCGCACCGGCGAGGGAGCCGATGGCCATCAGGGTGTTGAAAAGGCCGTACATCCCCACGCCGCCGTGGAAGATGTCGTCCGCGAAGGCGCTCAGCCAGATCGGGAAGTTGAAGCCGAAGGTGCCGACGAAGCCGACCAGGACGATCGGCCAGATCAGCTCGGGGTGCTTGGACACGTAGTTCAGGCCGTCCCGCAACTGCCCCTTGCCGCGCGGCGCGCGCGGGGTGGAGTGGAGCTCGGCGGTCCGCATGAGGAGCAGGCCGGTGAGCGGCGCGAGGAAGGACAGGCCGTTGGCGAGGAAGGCCCAGCCGGGTCCGACGGCCGCGGTCAGGACGCTCGCCACGGCGGGGCCGATGAGGCGCGCCGACTGGAAGTTCGCCGAGTTCAGCGAGACGGCGTTGCGGACCTGGTCCGGGCCCACCATCTCGGACACGAAGGACTGCCGCGTCGGGTTGTCGACGACGGTGACGAGGCCGGTGAAGAAGGCCGCGACGTAGACGTGCCAGACCTGGACGTTGCCGGTGAGCGTGAGCGCGGCGAGGAAGAGCCCGCTGATGCTCATCGCGCCCTGGGTGCAGAAGAGCAGGCTGCGCTTGGCGAAGCGGTCGGCGATGACGCCGCCGTACAGCCCGAAGAGCAGCATCGGCAGGAACTGCATGGCCGTGGTGATACCGACGGCCGCGGAGGATCCGGTGAGGCTCAGGACCAGCCAGTCCTGGGTGATGCGGGCCATCCACGTACCGGTGTTGGAGACGACGGCACCGGAGGCGAAGAGGCGGTAGTTGCGGATCTTCAGCGAGCTGAACATCGAGGACTTGCGTGGGCGGACGGGTGTGTCGAGGGTGGTTGGTGCGGGGGCGGAGTCTGCTCCGGATCCCGTACTCAAAGTGCGTTCGCCTCCTTGGCGTCGTACGGCGTTGTCGACCCGCGTCTACAGGTGCGCGAGCTTCTCCAGGACGGGGGCTGCGGCGCGCAGTCGCGCCCACTCGTCGTCGTCGAGGTGCTCGGCCAGGCCGGCCAGCCAGGCGTTGCGCTTGCGGCGGCTCTCTTCGAGCATCGCCTCGGCGGTCTCCGTCTGGGTGACCACCTTCTGGCGGCGGTCCTCGGGGTGCGGCTCCAGCCGGACCAGGGCCTTGGCCTCGAGCAGTGCCACGATGCGGGTCATGGACGGTGGCTGCACGTGCTCCTTGCGGGCGAGCTCGCCCGGGGTGGCACTGCCGCAGCGGGCGAGGGTGCCGAGCACCGACATCTCGGTGGGGCTCAGCGACTCGTCGACGCGCTGGTGCTTGAGTCGACGGGAGAGGCGCATCACGGCGGAGCGCAGGGCGTTCACGGCGGCGGCGTCGCCACCATGGGAGAGGTCCGGCATGTTCGTTAGCGTAACTCATTACTCAAGCTAAAGACCACTCGCCATGGCGCGGGAACGCGAATGAGCGTCCAGGACCATGTGGTCCGGACGCTCATCCGGGACGGCTCCGACGAACGCTTCTACGTCAGGTTCAGCGCCGGCATCAGGTAGTAGAAGGCGAACACCGCCGACACCACGTACATCGCGACCGGCACCTCGCGGCCGCGCCCGGCGGCGAGCCGCAGGACGCTGAAGGTGACGAAGCCCATGCCGATGCCGTTGGTGATCGAGTACGTGAACGGCATCATCAGCATCGTCACGAACGCGGGGATGGCGATCGTGTAGTCCGCCCAGTCGATCTGCCGGATGGACCCCGAGAGGATCAGGAAGCCGACCGCGAGGAGCGCGGGCGTGGCCGCCTGGGACGGCACCATCGTGGCGAGCGGGGTGAGGAAGAGCGCCACGGCGAAGAGCCCGCCGGTGACGACGTTCGCGAAGCCCGTGCGCGCGCCCTCGCCGACGCCCGCCGTGGACTCCACGAAGCAGGTGGTGGCGGAGGCGGAGGAGGCGCCGCCCGCGGCGACGGCGATTCCGTCGACGAAGAGCACCTTGTTGATGCCGGGCATGTTGCCGTTGGCGTCGGTCAGCTTGGCCTCGTCGCCGATGCCCATGATCGTGCCCATGGCGTCGAAGAAGCACGACAGGAGCACGGTGAAGACGAAGAGGACGCCGGTCAGGATGCCGACCTTCTCGAAGCCGCCGAAGAGGCTGATCTGGCCGACGAGCCCGAAGTCCGGCGTGGAGACGGGGTTGCCGGGCCACTCCGGGCTGGTCAGGCCCCATGCCTCGGGCTTCAGCCCGGCGGCCGCGTGGATGACCATCGCGACGACCGTCATGACGACGATGCTGAGGAGGATCGCGCCCGGCACCTTGCGCACGAGCAGCGCGAGGGTGAGCAGCACGCCGAGCACGAAGATCAGGACCGGCCAGCCGTTGAGGTGGCCGTCGCCGCCGAGCTGGAGCGGGACCGTGGTCTGCGCGGCGTCCGGCATGCGCGAGACGAAGCCGGAGTCGACGAGGCCGATCATCATGATGAAGAGGCCGATGCCGATCGCGATGCCCTTGCGCAGCCCCAGCGGTACGGCGCTCATGACGCGTTCCCGCAGGCCCGTCGCCACGAGCAGCATCACCACGAAGCCCGCGAGGACGACCATGCCCATGGCGTCGGGCCAGGACATGCGCGGGGCGAGCTGGAGGGCGACGACGGTGTTGACGCCGAGACCGGCGGCGAGCGCGATGGGGACGTTGCCGATGACGCCCATGAGCAGGGTGGTGAAGGCCGCCGTCAGGACCGTCGCGGTGACGAGCTGCTTGTTGTCGAGCTGGTGGCCGTACATGTCCTTCGCGCCGCCCAGGATGATCGGGTTCAGCACGACGATGTAGGCCATCGCGAAGAAGGTGGCGAAGCCGCCGCGGACCTCCCTGGCCAGGGTCGAGCCGCGCTCCGAGATCTTGAAGAACGCGTCGATGCCGTTCTGCGGTGCTTGCGGCGGCTCTTTGCGGGCGTCGACCGGAGCGCTGGCCGAGGGAGACATGGGAAACCTCATGACCTGGGGTGAGGAAGGTGATGTGCCGAGCTCGAACCTTCAGTACGTTCGTACGAAAGCAATCGGCCATTAATGAGCCGTTTCAGTATGAATACATGAAGGCGAAATCGCTATCTCCGCGCGTAGACCCTTGGGCCGCACCGGTTCTACGGGCATTCGCGCCCGTTCTACGGGCACCCGCGCCCGCGTCACGCCCGGCGCGGCCCCGCCTCGTAAGGTGTACGCATGGCGAAGTGGACCCCTAAGCACGAGGCGCCGGAGCCCCTTGAGGGCCCCGTGGTCGCCACCATCACGGGCGGCACGATCCTCTGGTTCGTCCTCTTCCTGGTGCAGCTCCCCTTCTATGGCTGGTTCGACGACCGGGACGCGACCTGGTGGGTGTGGACGTGCCTGGCCGGCGGCGGCCTCGGCCTCATCGGCATCTGGTACGTGCGCGGCCGCGACGCCGCGATCAGGAGGGCGAGGGCGGCAGAGCCCCGGTAGCCCCGGGCGAAAACGGCAGGGCCCCGGCAGCCCGAGGCGAAAGTGGCAGAGCCCCGGCAGCCCCGGAGCGAAAGTGGCAGAGCCTCTGTAGCTCCCTACGACCGCAGTACGAGCTCGGGACGGGCCCCGTCCTACCGTGGTCGGATCTTTGGCCCGCTCGGGGGGTGAAGCCCCACGGCCGCACTTACCGTCGAAGGCATGACGCATATCGACGCGGGCGCCGAGCTCGACCCCGTACACCCGGTGCCTCCCCCGGCGGGCCGGGCCACCGGACTGACCTCCGCCGAGGTCGCCGAACGGGTCGAGCGCGGCGAGATCAACGACGTACCGGTACGCAGCTCCCGCTCCCTCGGCGAGATCGTCCGGGCGAACGTCTTCACCCGCTTCAACGCGATCATCGGCGTGCTCTGGGTGATCATGCTCATCGTGGCGCCGATCCAGGACAGCCTCTTCGGCTTCGTGATCGTCGCCAACACCGCCATCGGCATCATCCAGGAGTGGCGCGCCAAGAAGACCCTGGACAGCCTCGCGATCATGGGTGAGGCCAAGCCGACCGTGCGGCGCGACGGCAGGGCGACGGAGGTCTCCACCTCCGAGATCGTCCTCGGCGACCTGGTGGAGCTCGGCCCCGGCGACAAGATCATGGTGGACGGCGAGACCGTCGAGGCCGACAGCCTGGAGATCGACGAGTCGCTCCTGACGGGCGAGGCCGACCCGGTGGTCAAGAAGCCCGGCGACAAGATGATGTCCGGGTCGTTCGTCGTCGCGGGCGGCGGCGCCTTCACCGCCACCAAGGTCGGCCGCGAGGCGTACGCGGTGCAGCTCGCCGAAGAGGCGTCGCGCTTCACCCTCGTCCACTCCGAGCTGCGCTCCGGCATCTCCACGATCCTCAAGTACGTGACGTGGCTGATGGTGCCGACCTCCATCGGCCTGATCATCTCCCAGCTCGTCGTGAAGGACGACGACTTCAGCGAGTCCGTGGCCTACACCGTCGGCGGCATCGTCCCGATGATCCCCGAGGGCCTGGTCCTGCTGACCTCCGTGGCCTTCGCGATCGGCGTCATCCGGCTCGGCCGCAAGCAGTGCCTCGTCCAGGAGCTCCCGGCGATCGAGGGCCTGGCCCGCGTCGACACCGTCTGCCTGGACAAGACGGGCACCCTCACCGAGGGCGGCATGGACGTCACCGAGCTGCGCCCGCTCGGCGGCGCCTCCGAGGACCACGTCCGCAAGGTCCTCGGCGCCCTCGGCGAGTCCGACCCCCGGCCGAACGCCTCGCTCCAGGCGATCATCGACACCTACCCCGACAGCGAGGAGTGGCGCTGCACGCAGTCCCTGCCCTTCTCCTCGGCCCGCAAGTACAGCGGGGCCTCCTTCAGCGAGAGCGACGGCACCACGTCCACCTGGCTCCTCGGCGCACCCGACGTGCTCCTGCCCGACGGCGACCCCGTGCTCGGCGACATCGACGGGCTCAACCAGCAGGGCCTGCGCGTCCTGCTGCTCGCCCGCGTCACCGGCGAGCTCGACGACCCCGAGGTGGCCCGCGGGGCACACGCCACCGCCCTGGTCGTCCTGGAGCAGCGGCTGCGCCCCGACGCCGCCGACACCCTGCGCTACTTCGCGGAGCAGGACGTCCAGGCCAAGGTCATCTCCGGTGACAACGCCGTCTCGGTGGGCGCGGTCGCGGGCAAGCTCGGGCTGCCGGGCGCCGAGAACACCGTGGACGCGCGCGGCCTGCCCACCGAGCGGGACGAGATGGGTCAGGCCCTGGACGACAACTCCGTCTTCGGCCGCGTGAGCCCGCAGCAGAAGCGCGACATGGTGGGCGCGCTCCAGTCACGCGGCCACACGGTCGCGATGACGGGCGACGGGGTCAACGACGTCCTCGCCCTCAAGGACGCCGACATCGGCGTCTCGATGGGCTCGGGCTCGGAGGCCACCCGGGCGGTCGCCCAGATCGTGCTCCTGAACAACAGCTTCGCGACGCTGCCCTCCGTCGTCGCCGAGGGCCGCCGCGTCATCGGCAACATCACGCGCGTGGCCACGCTGTTCCTGGTCAAGACCGTCTATTCGGTGATCATCGCGCTGCTCGTCGTCTGCGCGCAGGTGGAGTATCTCTTCCTGCCCCGCCACCTGACGCTGCTGTCCACCCTCACGATCGGCGTCCCGGCCTTCTTCCTCGCGCTCGCCCCCAACAAGGAGCGCGCGCAGCCGCACTTCGTCCGCAGGGTCATGCGGTACGCGATCCCGGGCGGCGTCATCGCGGGCGTCGCCACCTTCGTGACGTACCTCCTCGCCGGGCACCACTACGAAGGCGCGGGCGCGCGGGAAGCCGAGACCAGCGCGGCGACCCTGGCGCTGTTCCTGATCGCCATGTGGGTGCTCGCGATCATCGCCCGCCCCTACACGTGGTGGCGGCTCGGCCTCATCGGCACGATGGGTCTCGGCTTCCTGATCGTGCTCACCGTGCCCTGGCTCCAGGACTTCTTCCAGCTGAAGCTGGTGGGCACGACGATGCCGTGGGCGGCGGTCGCCATCGCGGCGGTGGCCTCACTGGCCATCGAGTTCATCTACCGCTGGGTGGACCGCCGCGTGCCGGCGTAACCGCTTCCGCGGGACTTCCGGGGGACTTCTACTGGACGTCGACGAAGTCGCTCTTCGACGTCACGGACGGAGTGGTGGAGGTGCCGGCGAAGACGTAACGGAAGTAGCCGTCGGCCGAGGCCTTGACGGTGGTGCTCAGGTTGCCCTTGGTGTCGGACTTGACCGTCTTGAGGGTGGTGTAGCTGCTGGCACCCTTCTTCTTGTACTGGAGCTTCACGTCCTGCTTGGTGTAGCCCGCGTACTTCGAGGTGTACCAGTTGGCGCGGGTCAGGGCGCCCTTGACGGTGAGGGTCTTGCCCTTCTTGATGGGCTCGGGGGAGGCGTTGGTGGTGAGGCGGGCGTAGCGCTGGATGCGGGCGTTGGCGGAGAAGTTGTCCTCCTGGTAGTAGTCGCCGTCCTCGCCGATCGCGCTGGCCCCGACCTTCCACTTGCCGGCCAGGTCGTTGTCGAAGAGGTCGAGCTTCGGGTCGACGACGATGGAGACCGTGCAGGTCGAGGTGGTCGCGTTCACGACCTTGCACGTACCGGAGTCCTCCGAGAAGAGGAAGCCGTCCAAGCCGTCGTCGAGGTCACTGCCGTGCCAGAGGAAGGCGTCACCGGCGAAGATGCCCTCCGCGTCGGTCGCGGTGATGGCGATGTCGAACTTCACCTTGTTGGTGGTGCCGACGACGATGTTCTTGCCCTTGTTGACGACGACCTTCGTGATCTTCGTGTCGCCTTCGAATTCGTCGGCGGCCGCCTTGGCGATGGCCGTCTCGCGCTGCGTCAGGTTCGGACCGTCGGCCGCCTGCGCGGCCGGGACGGCGAGTGCGGAAAGGGCCAGGGTGCCGGACAGTGCGGCCACGGTGGCACGAATACGCATGTGTTTCCCCAGGTGGAGAAGGGGCTCCCGCGGTGCGTGACGCCTTCACGTGGGAGCCCGGTGATCTAGGAGTCTGTTGACTCGCAAGATCAGACTCGTGACTCCCGCGCCTGGTTGTATGAAAAGTAAAGAAAGTGTGACCGGGATATGGACGGAGAGGTTCCGGCCTCGCCGTCCCGTTCCGCCCCGGCGTCCTCAGTCGAACCAGCGGTCCCGCGCCAACTCCGCCGTCCGTGAGGGGTCTTCGAGCAGGGCCGTCACCTCGAAGCGGCGCGGCCACTGGCCCGCCGCCCACGCGAGGCCCGCCGCGACGCCCTCCAGGGTCGCCGCGTGGACGGTGCCGTCCGGGGTGCGGCGCCAGTCCAGCTCGACGCCGCCGGCGACCAGTTCCTCGTACTCGGTGTACGTCTTCGGGGTCGCGGGGCCCAGCAGGGTCCGTACCGACACGGGCACCTCGTGCTCGACGCCCTCCCCCGCGGGCTCCACGGCCGCCGTCTCGCTGAGGCGCCGTACCTGGAACAGCTCCGCGAGATCCGCGGCCTTGCGGGGCGTCACGGGCAGCAGCGGCACACCGCCGGAGAGCGGCAGCAGGTCCGGGGCGTCGGCGACCACCGCGTCCGCCGCGTCGACCACCACGACCTCGCCGTCCACCACCGCGCGCAGCTCCTCGGGGAGTGTCACCTGCTCCGGGTCGAGATCGGCCAGGGCGCCGTACAGCGCGTGGAGCTGACCGGCGGTGACGGTCCTGTCGGGGTCCGCGAGCCGGTCCAGGAGTTCGGCGGCTCCGCCCGGCTCGCCGAGGAGGGCGGCCACGGACGTACGGACGCCGAGCGCCCGCAGCACCTGCTCGTCACCGAAGCCGGTGGCGTCCGCCGCGTCGTAGAGGCCCACGAGGAGCGGATCGCCGCCCTCCGCGCGCAGCCCCGCGGGCCTGCGGCCGTCGAGGACCGGATGCCCGCGCAGCCACCACGCCGTGTACGAGCGGACGGTCTCCGTCGTACCGTCCGGAAGCAGCACCCGCAGCGGCTGCGTCAGGGCGTCCCGCAGCGGCGGGCGCGAGAGCATCGCGAGGGCCTGTGGCCAGCGGTCGTCGTCGACCAGGTCGAGGTCCCGCACGGCGACGATCTCGGTGGCGACGGGCGGTACGGGCGTGTCCGGCAGCCGGTCGATCACGTCCTCGCACCACACGTCGACGGCGTCGAGGAGCCCGGCGTCGTCGGGCTCGGGGAAGTCACCCTCACGGGGGTCGAGCTCATCCGGGTCGAGGACGACGTCGGTGGCCCGCACCAGCGCGAACGTGGCGAGCACACCGCAGGCGGCCAGCGGCTGCTCGCCCCAGCGCCCGGCGGTCTCGGCGTCCACGAGGGCCAGCTCGTCCTCGCGCATGACGTGGGCGAAGGGGCTGTCGGGCAGGACGAGTTCACCGGCGGGGGCCAGTTCGCCGTCCTCGTCGGGCAGGGCGAGGGCCGCGAGCCACGGCTCGTCGCCGGGCGCGAGGTTCGCGTCGCGCACCAGCGTGAGCACGGCCTCCGCGAGCTCGTCCGCGTCCAGGGCCTCGTCGTCCCACGTGTCGTCGTCGAGGGAGGCGGCCACCGCGGCGCGCACCTGCGGCGTCGTCAGGACCGCGCGGGGCGTGGCGGGCAGGGCGCCCAGCTTTTCGAGCAGCGGGTGCACGGCGTCGGGGTGGGCGACCTTCAGGCCGAGGCGGGCCAGCGGCGCCTGGTCGCGGTCGTCGCCGGACGGTGGCAGCAGGACCTGCCGCGGCCCGATCGTCGTCCGTCCGCCCACGGAGCCGGAGCCCGGGCCGGAGGCCCGGGAGGAAGCCCCCGCCAGCGGCACGGGCAGCCCCGAGAGGCGCTCCGGGTCGACTCCGGCGAGGGTGTCGTACAGCCGCCACCACCAGCCGGGCTCCCGCTCCAGACCGGCGAGGCGGTCGATCGCCTCGGTCAGCGGGACCCTGGCGACCCCGAGGGTGCGCAGCTCGGCACGGCGCTCCAGGCCCGCGGGCAGCAGGCTGGGCAGCACCTCGGCGAGTACGCGTACGGTGTCGGCCCCCGCTCCCTCCACGACCTCGGCGTCGCGCGGACGCAGGGCCTCGGGCAGCTCGTCCTCGTCCTCCTCGCCGCGGGGCAGGGCGGGCGGCAGGAAGGCGGTACGAGGCAGCCGCTCCAGGATGCCCTGGCGCAGCGCGCCGTCCAGCTCGCTCCTGCCGAGCGGCCCCGGCACCAGGGAGATGATGCCCTCCCCCACGGGCCGCCAGTCGGCGAGGAGTTCCGCGTACGCGTCCGCCGCGCGCCGCACGAGGAAGTCGGTGAGTGGCCCGGGGGCGGCGTGCCGCCGCGCGGTGTCCAGCGGGAACGAGGCGATGAGCAGCGCCGGTACGCCCAGCGGCTCGTCGCTGGGCGTCGGCGCGTGCACGACCGGCGTGGTGCGCGGACGCTCCGGGGCGCCGTCGGGGCCCGCGGGGACGGCCCAGGTGACGGACCAGTGCGGGCGCAGCCGCTCCTCGACGGGACGGTCCTTCAGGAGGGCGCTGTCCAGCGCTCCCTGCCGGCTGACGGTGCGCCAGCGCGTCGTGCCCTCGCGGCTGTCCTCGACGACGGTGTACGGGGCTTCGGTGCGGCGGCGCAGGGTGCGTACGGTGCCGTCCGGGGTCTCGACGCGGACCTCATCGAGGCCCGGCAGGGCGAGGAGCAGGGCGTCGTCGATCCCGTCGAGCAGCCGGTCCACGAGGTCCTTCGCGGCGGCGTCGCGCAGCGGCAGGATGACGACGGTGTCGTACCCCTCGGGCGCGGCGCCCTCGGCGGCCATCGGCAGCCGCAGCAGCGGTACGTGGCCGTCCCTGCGGCGGATCTCGTCGCCGAGGCCGGGGCTGAAGCGGGAGGTCTCCGCGGCCAGTTCGCGCGCCTCGGTCAGGGACCACCGGACGCCGCCGGTCCGCCCCACGACGGCGGGTTCGTCGCTGACGGCGAGCACGGCGGCGAAGCCCACGCCGAAGCGGCCGACGCTGTTCTCCTGCCGTGCCTCGCTTTCCGTCTCCCGCTTGGCGGAGGCGCGGAGGGTGGAGAGGGACTCGACGCCGGCGGCGTCCAGCGGGGCGCCGCGGTTGGCGGCGGCGAGGACGCCGTCGCGGAGCGTCAGGGAGAGCTTGCCGGGGGTGCCCGCGCGGGCCGCGGCGTCCGCGGCGTTCTGGGCCAGCTCGACGACGAGGCGGTCGCGGTAGCCGCCGAGGGCGAGGTCCTCCTCGGCGTTGGCGTCCTCGCGGAAGCGGGCGGGGGCCGCCGCCCACGCGTCGAGGACTCCGCGGCGGAGGCGGGCGGTGCCGAAGGGGTCCGTCCCCTCGGCCGCCGGCCACACGGTCTTGCTCACGGTCGTCCCTCTTCCTTCGCCGGCCGGCTGTCCCTGCCCTGCGGGCGAACGCTACCGCTTCTGGCCGGGGGCCCGTGAAAAGGGCGGGCGGGTGGGGACGACGCCGCGAAGCGGCGACGCGGAACGGCCGAGGCCGCAGGCGAGTACAGGCACGGCCGGGCAGAGGGACCGCTCAAGGCCCCGGGGCCCTCAGCTGTGGCCGAGGTCCTCGCCCGAGCCGTCCGCCGGCACGGAGACCGAGCCGGAGTCCGCCGAGGGCCGCAGCGGCATCGCGTCGACCCGCGTCTCGTCGAGCACCGGCGGCGCCGGCCGCGGCGGCTTCGGCATGACGGCGGCCTCGGAGTGCCCGCCGCACCCGTACGAGAGGGACACCACGTGCCCGTCGGCGGGCCCGAACTCATTGCCACAGATACCGAACGCCTGTCCGAGCGAGCCTCCGATCGCCACGAGGAACCCGCAGCTCACACACGCCGCCGGCGCGGCCTGCGCCATCGCGGTCTTCGCGCCGTACCCCTCTTCCCAGCGGTCGGCGGCGACATGCAGCCCGTACCGCGAGAGGACCCGCGCCCTGCGCATGCCCAGCTCGTCGGCGACCGCCGCGATCGACCCGCGCGCGGGCGCCAGCGGCTGCTCGGCGGGCGAACCCGCGCTGACCTCGGCGTCCTCCGCCTCGACCAGCTCCGCCATCTCGCCCGAGACGATCGAGTTCGGCGGCGGCTCCTCCTCACCGGTGAAGCCCGGCTCCAGGCGGAGATCCTCGGCGTCGGTCGGCAGCAGATCGCCGGGGCCCATGTCCCCGGGGCGCAGCCGCTCGCTCCACGGCACCCACTCGGGGGCCAGGAGCGCGTCGGGCCCCGGCAACAGCACCGTCTCGTCGAGCGTGACGACCTTCGCCCGCGAGGCGCGGGCCACCGTCACCGCCCAGCGCCAGCCCCGGTAGCCGAACTCCTTGCATTCGAAGAGGTGCGTGACGACGCGGTCGCCCTCGACGACGACCTCGACATGCTCACCGACCACACCCGGCGCGGCTGCCTCCTCGGCCGCCGCGCGTGCCAGGCCGACCGCCTCGGCGCAGAGGCGGTCGGGGGTACGCGGGGTGCGCGGGGTACGGCTTCGCGTTGTCGCTGCGCTCACAGGTATCGCTTCTCTCCTACGCCGTCTCACGAGTGCGCCACCCTTGTGCGGGGGTACGAACGGAGCGGCAAAGGCACCTCCGGGCTCTGAAGCACCGGGGGCGGGCCGCGTCGACGTCCGCGCCCGACGTTCCTGGGCGCACCTACGTCACCCATTCTGCGGGATGACCGAGAGGCGCGCGGCCGAGAACAACCGCCGCAGGCGCGTTACGCACGCTACCTTCTCCTGGCCCCTGGGCCTACACCGACGTACGCGACCGTGCCCGAGCCGCTCTTTCGAAAAGGCTCTCCGAGAGCCTCGGCACACGGGTGAGAGGCCCTTGCGGGAGCGGTTCGCGGGGGCCCCGTGCGAAGGACCCGCCACGGCTCACGGCCCGTTGTCCGTACTAGTGGACCGCATGAGGGGGCACTATGACGAGGTGGCCCCCACCAGGTCGACACCCGTAGCGACTGTCTCGCCCGGACCGGCGAGGCGGACCGGACGTGCGCTGGTCCGGGCCCTGCACCTGCCGTTCACCGGCACGGCGCGCGGCATCCGCAAGGCCACGCACGCCCACGGAGCGGGTGAGTCCGGGCTCGGCAAGCTCATCGAACTGCACGCGGTGAACGGCGCGGGCGACGTCATGGTCACCGTCGCGCTCGCCTCGACCGTCTTCTTCTCCGTGCCGACGGACGAGGCCCGCGGCCGTGTCGCGCTCTACCTCGCCATCACCATGGCGCCCTTCACCCTGCTCGCCCCCGTCATCGGCCCGCTCCTCGACCGGCTGCCGCACGGCCGCCGCGCCGCGATGGCCGGATCGATGCTGGCCCGCGCGCTGCTGGCGCTGGTCCTCTCGACCGCCGTGGCCACCGGCAGCGTGGAGCTGTACCCGGCCGCGCTCGGCGTCCTCGTGGCGTCGAAGGCGTACGGCGTGGTGCGGAGTGCCGTGGTCCCACGGCTGCTCCCACCCCGCTTCTCCCTGGTGAAGGCGAACTCCCGGGTCACCCTCGGCGGTCTCCTCGCCACCGCCGCCGCGGCCCCGGTCGGGGCGGGGCTCCAGGCGGTCGGGCCCCGCTGGCCGCTCTACGGCGCCTTCGTGATCTTCGTGTCGGGGATGCTGCTCTCCTTCTCGCTGCCCCGCAAGGTCGACTCGGCCAAGGGCGAGAGCAAGGCGCTGCTCGCCGCCGACGAGGAGCACCTGCGGCTGCACCCCCGCGCCCGGGCCGCCGGGGACACCGCCCGCGGCCGGCGCCCCGGCCTCCGTACGGTCGGCCCCGCCGTCACCCATGCCCTGGCCGCCAACGCGGCGCTGCGCTGTCTCTCGGGGTTCCTCATCTTCTTCCTGGCGTTCCTGCTGCGGGAGCATCCGCTCGCCGGGCAGAGCGCGGCCGTCTCGCTCGGGATAGTCGGCGTGTCGGCGGGCGCGGGCAACGCGCTGGGCACCGCGGTCGGCGCCTGGCTGAAGGCGCGGGCCCCCGAGGTCATCATCGTGACGGTCGTGGCGGTGGTGCTCGGCGTGGCGATCGCGGCGGCGGTGTTCTTCAGCGCGGTGGCCGTCGCCTGCCTCGGCGCCTGCGCGGGCTTCGCGCAGGCCCTGTCCAAGCTGTCCCTCGACGCGCTGCTCCAGCGCGATGTCCCCGAACTGGTGCGCACCTCGGCCTTCGCCCGCTCCGAGACGCTGCTCCAGGTCGCCTGGGTGATCGGCGGCGGCATCGGCATCGCGCTGCCACTGGTCGGCCCGCTCGGCCTCTCGGTGGCCGCGGCGATCGTCGCGCTGGGCTGGCTCTCGACCGTACGGGGACTCCTGGCCGCGGCCAGGAGCAGCGGACCCCGGCGCGTCCTCGCCTAGAAACCGTGCCGCGGCGCGCCCGTGACCCCCGCGTAGAGGGACCCCACGACGCGCCCGATAACCTTCGCCCATGACCTCCCTGCTCCGCGGCGGAGCCGCGAATGTGAACAGCGCGGCGCGCCGCCGCCGCACCGTGGCCGCCCTTGGCGCCGTCTCCGCCGGACTCCTCGTCCTCTCGGCCTGCGACAAGCCGACGCCGCTCGCCACCGTGACGGTCGGCAGCGACTCGGTGAACTCGGAAGCCTCCTGCTACAACGACGGCAAGGAGCTCAAGCAGTCGCAGCTCAAGTCCTGCCTCCAGGACAAGGACGTGAAGTCCATCAAGGTCGACCCCGACGAGAAGGTCCGCTTCGGCGTCGACCCGGAGATCGCCGAGAAGGGCTGGACGCTGCTGATGAACGGCCGTCCGCTGACCGAGGCCAGCAAGAAGACGTACGTGGTCATCCCCGGCAACGTCTTCTTCAACCAGCAGTACGGCGGGGGCGGCAAGAAGTCCACCGTCAGCCTCCTCGAGGGCGGCGAGGGCGGCACCCAGAAGGCCACGGGCCTGTGGTCGTTCACGTTCAAGAAGGACTCCTGACCCCGCACGGCGCGTTCCCCGGGGGCGCTGAGCGCGTCCTCGTCGCCACCGCGGTCCCCGCCGAACGGGACGCGGTGGCCAAAGGCCTGCCCGCCGGGAGCCTCATCGACGTCCTCGCGGTCGGCGTGGGGCCCGGTGCCGCCGCGGCGGGCACGGCGACCGCGCTGGCCCGCGCCGCCGCCGCGGGGCGGCCCTACGGCCTCGTCGTCTCGGCGGGCATCGGCGGCGGTTTCCAGCCCGGCGCGCCCGTCGGCTCCCTCGTCGTCGCGGACGCGGTCACGGTCGCCGATCTGGGCGCCGAGACCCCCGAGGGCTTCGCACCGGTCACCGAGCTCGGTTTCGGCGCCGTCACGCACCGTCCGCCGCCTTCCCTCGTACGAGAGCTCGCCGGCGCCTGCGGTGCCGCGACCGGCACCGTGCTCACCGTCTCCACCGTGACCGGCTCCGCCGAGCGCGCCGCGGAGCTGCGGCTGCGCCACCCGGCCGCCCTGGCCGAGGCGATGGAGGGGTTCGGCGTCGCCGAGGCGGCCGTACTGCACGGTGTGCCGGTGGCGGAGGTGCGTGCCGTCTCCAATCCGGTCGGCCCGCGCGACCGCGCCGCCTGGCGGATCGGTGAGGCGCTCGCCGCGCTCGGTGAGGCGTTCGGGAAGTTCACGCCGGTACTGGAGAGTTGGAACACGCATGACAGCCATGACCCCCGCGACCGACGCCGCGAATGACCCGCTGCGGATCGCGTACTCGCCCTGCCCCAACGACACGTTCGTCTTCGACGCCTGGGCGCACGGCCGGGTGCCCGGCGCCCCCGCGCTCGACGTGACGTTCGCGGACATCGACATCACCAACGGCGTCGCCGAGCGCGGCGCGGCCTCCCCCGGCTCCTCGGAGCTCGACGTCCTCAAGGTGAGCTACGCCGTCCTGCCCTACGTGCTCGACGAGTACGCCCTGCTGCCCTGCGGCGGCGCGCTCGGCCGCGGCTGCGGGCCCCTGGTGCTGACCCGTGAGGCGGGAGTGGACCTCGCGGGCAAGACCGTCGCGGTGCCGAGCGAGAAGTCGACGGCGTATCTGCTGTTCCGTCTCTGGGCGGCGGACACGCTGCCGGGCGGTGGCGTCGGCGAGATCGTGGTGCTGCCCTTCGACGAGATCATGCCCGCGGTGCGCGACGGCAAGGTCGACGCGGGCCTGGTCATCCACGAGGCGCGCTTCACGTACCAGAACTACGGTCTGCACCGCCTCGCCGACATGGGCGAGCACTGGGAGGCCACGACCGGCCTGCCGATCCCGCTGGGCGCGATCATCGCCAGGCGCTCGCTGGGCGCGGACGTCCTGCGTTCCCTCGCCGAGGCCGCGCGCGCCTCGGTCCGCATGGCCTGGGACGACCCCGAGGCGTCGCGTCCGTACGTCATGGAGCACGCCCAGGAGATGGACCCGGCCGTCGCCGACCAGCACATCGGGCTCTACGTCAACGAGTTCACCGCCGACCTCGGCGAGGACGGCTACGCGGCGGTACGCGGGCTCCTGACGCGGGCGGCGGCGGAGGGGCTCGTACCCGCCCTGCGGCCGGAAGCCCTGGCGTTTCCGTGAGCGTGCCGGGGGCTCCGCCCCCGGCGTCTCACACGTCCAGTTGGTCCGCCACCGCGCGCAGCAGGCCCGCGATCTTCGCGCCCGACGCCTTGTCGGGGTAGCGGCCCTTCTCCAGCATCGGCGTGATGTTCTCGAGCAGCGTCGTGAGGTCCTGGACGATCGATGCCAGGTCGTCCGGCTTGCGGCGCTGCGCGGCCGCCACCGAGGGCGTCGGGTCGAGAATCACTACGGACAGGGCCTGGTCGCCGCGCTGACCGGCGACGACCCCGAATTCCACACGCTGTCCCGGCTTGAGTGTGTCGACGCCGGCGGGCAGTACTGAGGAGTGCACGAAGACGTCGCCGCCGTCGTCGCGGGAGAGAAAGCCGAAGCCCTTCTCGCTGTTGAACCACTTGACCTTGCCGGTAGGCACGTGAAGTCCTCGTCCTCGTACTCGTCGTACTTCGTCTGTGCCGCTCCGCCCAGCGGAAATGGCAGGGCGAAAACGGCTCTGGATAGCACTACAGCGGGTCGCTCGACCCGCCGGACCCAAGACTATTGGTCCGGGAGCCGGTGACAAGACGTCCCCGGATTCTTCCTTCGCGCTGGGAACTACCCTGGTGGGGTGCGTGACAAAACCCAAGCGAATTCCGCCGGACCGGGCGATGGAATGGTCCGGACCGGAGCAATCATCTTTTTCGTCGGTGCCGTGGCCACTCTGGTCACGGTGGCCCCGCTGTTCCTGGGCACCGATCCCTTTCCCCCACTCGCCTACGCGGTGTGCATGCTGATGGGAGTGGGGTTCCTCGTGGCGGCGGCCGGAGTGCTGCGCGGCATCGCCGTGCAGCGCAGGCAGGCCAGGTCCGCGGCTAGCTAGCGGCGGTGCCCGCGGTGTAGGTGCCGAGCCAAGCGGCGAACTCCGTCAGGTCGCCGAGGACCACGTCGGCGCCCGCTTCGCGCAGTTCCGCCGCGTCGCACGGCCCCGTCGCCACGGCCACGGAGAGCGCGCCCGCCGCCCGGGCGCCGCGTACGTCGCCGGTGTGGTCGCCGACGTACACCGCCGCGTCGTGCTCGCGCAGCGCCACCGCCTTCGCCTCCGCCCAGAGCGAGCCGATGACCGCGTCGGCCTCGATGCCCAGGTGCGCCAGGTGGAGCTTCGCGTTGGGCTCGTGCTTGGCGGTCACCACTATCGTGCGTCCGCCGGCCGCACGGACCGCCGCCACGGCCTCGCGGGCGCCGGGCATGGCGAGCGTCGGCTCGATGGCGTATGTGGGGTACATCTCACGGTAGCGGTCGGCGATCTCCGCGATCTGCTCCTCGGGGAACCAGTGCCGCAGCTCCTGCTCCAGGGGCGGTCCGAGCCGGGTGATGGCCAGATCGGCGTCGATGTGGGTGCCCGTCTCCGCGGAAAGGGCCAGGAAAGCGGCCCTGATGCCGGGGCGGGAGTCGATCAGGGTCATGTCGAGGTCGAAGCCGACCGTCAGCGCGCGAGAAGTCATGCCCCCATTCTGCCGAGGACGGGTACGCGCCCGCGTCAGCCGCGGCGCCGCTGGGAGCGCCACAGGAGGAACAGCGCGGAGGCGATGGCCGCGCCGCGCACCACCCAGGGCCAGGTCTCGGCGATGGCGTCGCTCATGTGGCCGTCGGGGATCTCGTCGCCCCAGTGGCGCTCGCCGCGGCCCCACAGCCAGGTGAGCCCGGCGGCGACCGTGAACACCGGGATGCCGATGACCGCCGCTTTCGCCTCGGCGCGGGTGAGCCTGCGGGAGGCGTAGGCGATGAGCCAGCCGACGCCGAGGGCCGGCCAGTTGCCCATGACGGCGCCCGCGACGAGCAGGGCGGCGGCGAGCAGGAGCAGCGGGTTGCTGAATCCTCCCCCGGCGGCGGGCCACAGGCGGGGCCGCCACCGCCGGCGCCCGCCCGCCTCCACGGCCTCGTCCTCGTACTCCTCCTCGTCCTCCGGGTCCTTCGGGTCCTTCGGGTCCTTGGCGAGGCGGGGACGGGGGACGCCGGGGGCGTCGTCCGCGGCGGGCGGGGGCTTCAGGAGCTCGGGGATCTCCACGCCTCCGACGAAGCCGGGGACGCTGTCGGCGACGCCGAAGGGGCTGCTGTCATGGCGCCACCAGTCGGGCTCGGAGCCGCTGGGTCCCAGTTCGTCGGTGCCCGCGAGGTGCGGGGGCGAGGCGTACGGACCCGCGAGGTCCTGCGGCGGCTCGTCCGGCTCCGCCGGCTGAGCGGGCCTCTTGCGCAGCTTGGGGCGGCGGCCGGTCCGCTGCGTGGGTACGGCCGGCCTCGCCGCACTCGCCTGCTCCTGCGCCCGTGCCGGTACGTCGCCGGGGTCACCGCCCGCCGCTTCGACGATCTCTTCCGGGGTGCCGAGGCGGGTCAGGATGCGGCGGATGGCCGCGGGACTCTCGACCACGGCCTTGGAGCGGCTGCGGTCGATCTCGTTCCGCAGCTCCGAGACCAGGCGCATTCTCGTGCCGGACGGCAACTGCCGCTGCTGGGCCAGATCTCCGACCCTGCTCAGGTAGTCGTAGACCAACTGATCACTTTCGATCCCCACGGACCGACCGTACCGGTTTTCCGGGCTCTCCGGGCCGCCGACCGGCGGTGCATCCGCTGTCCGCCCATTCCGCCGCTCTTGTCCACTAATGTCGCGCGCGTGACACGACGGACCGCGTTCAGCCGCTCGATCTTCGGAGCCCCCGCCGCATCCTTCGCCCTGCTGGCCGTCTCGCTCGGCGCCATGGCCACGCTCTGCGTCGTCCAGCACGTGCCGATGGCCGACACCCTGGTCTACCGGGCGGAGGGCGCCGCCGTCGTCGACGGCGGCGATCTGTACGGGTTCACGGTCACCGAGTGGCAACTTCCCGCGACCTACCCGCCGTTCGCCGCGATCCTCTTCGTGCCGACCACCTGGCTCCCGCTCGCCGTCCTGAAGGCCGTCTTCCTCGCGGGGAACGTCGCCCTGCTCGCGCTCCTCGTACGCCTCTCCTGCCGCCTCACGCACCGTCCGGCCCGCGCGCCGCTCGTCCGCACCGCCACCGCGCTCGGACTCTGGCTCGAACCCGTCTTCCAGACCGTGCTGTTCGGCCAGATCAACCTCGCCCTCGCCTGCCTGGTCCTCTGGGACCTCACCCGGCCGCCGGGCGCCGTCGGCAAGGGCTTCGCGCTCGGTGTCGCCGCGGGGATCAAGCTGACCCCCGCGGTCTTCATCGCGTATCTGCTGCTGCGGGGGCGGGTGCGCGAGGCGGGGACCGCGGTCGCCGCCTTCGCCGGGACCGTGCTGCTCGGCGCGCTCGTCCTGCCGTCCGCCAGCGTCGACTTCTGGACGCGGCGGCTCTTCGAGACGGGGCGGGTCGGCAAGGCGTGGATCGTCGACAACCAGTCGCTCCAGGGCCTCGTCGCGCGGGTCCTGCACGATCCGGAGCCGGGGCTCGCGTGGGCCGGTGCGGCGGTCCTGGCGGGCGCGGCCGGGCTGTGGGCGGCACGGCGTGCCCGCGGGGAGGCGCACGGCCTGCTCGCGGCCGCGCTCACCGCCCTGCTGGTCTCCCCCATCAGCTGGTCCCACCACTGGGTGTGGTGCGTGCCGCTGCTCGCCCTGCTCGTCGCCGACGGCAGGCCCCGCCTGGCGGCAGCGGTGGCCGTCCTGTTCACGGCGCGCACCTTCTGGCTGCTTCCGCACCAGGGCGACCTGGATCTGCGCCTGCCCTGGTGGCAGCAGCCACTGGCGTCCCCGTACGCGCTGCTCGCGCCGGCGCTGCTGCCCTACCTCGGCCTGTTCGGCGCGAGGCCGCGGAAGCCCGGCGACGCGGTGCCGCCACCGCGCGCGGAGAGCGGCGGCGCGCGGCGTGACGGTGCCCGTCAGCCCCCGGCGAGCAGCTCGTCCGCGTCGACGATCCGGTAGGCGTACCCCTGCTCGGCCAGGAACCGCTGGCGGTGCGCGGCGAAGTCCTGGTCGATGGTGTCGCGTGCCACGACCGAGTAGAAGCGGGCCTCGTGCCCGTCGGCCTTGGGCCGCAGGACACGCCCGAGCCGCTGCGCCTCCTCCTGCCGGGAGCCGAACGTGCCCGACACCTGGATGGCGACGGTCGCCTCCGGCAGGTCGATGGAGAAGTTGGCGACCTTGGAGACGACGAGGACGGAGATCTCGCCCTCCCGGAAGGCGCCGAACAGCTTCTCGCGCTGCGCGTTCGTCGTCTCGCCCTTGATGACGGGCGCGTCCAGGTGCTCACCCAGCTCGTCCAACTGGTCGATGTACTGCCCGATGACCAGGGTCTGCTCACCGGCGTGCTTCTTGACCAGCGCCTCCGTCACCTTCCGCTTCGTGGCGGTGGTGGCGCAGAAGCGGTACTTCTCCTCGGCCTCCGCGGTGGCGTACGCGAGCCGCTCGCCGTCGGTGAGGTTGACCCGCACCTCCACGCAGTCGGCGGGCGCGATGTAGCCCTGCGCCTCGATCTCCTTCCACGGGGCGTCGAACCGCTTCGGCCCGATGAGCGAGAAGACGTCCGACTCGCGCCCGTCCTCCCGTACGAGGGTGGCGGTCAGCCCCAGACGGCGCCGCGCCTGGAGATCGGCGGTGAACTTGAAGACCGGCGCGGGCAGCAGGTGCACCTCGTCGTAGATGACCAGACCCCAGTCGCGCGAGTCGAAGAGCTCAAGGTGCGGGTAGATGCCCTTCCGCTTCGTCGTGAGCACCTGGTACGTGGCGATCGTGACGGGCCGGATCTCCTTCCTGGTCCCGCTGTACTCGCCGATCTCGTCCTCGGTCAGCGACGTGCGCTTCACCAGCTCGTGCTTCCACTGGCGGGCCGAGACGGTGTTGGTGACGAGGATGAGGGTGGTGGCCTGGGCCTGCGCCATGGCACCCGCGCCGACCAGCGTCTTCCCCGCACCGCAGGGCAGCACGACGACACCGCTGCCGCCGTGCCAGAAGCCCTCGACGGCCTGCTGCTGGTAGGGCCGCAGGGACCAGCCGGCCTCGTCCAGGTCGATCTTGTGCGCCTCACCGTCCACGTACCCCGCCAGGTCCTCGGCGGGCCAGCCCAGCTTCAGCAGCGTCTGCTTGATCTGGCCGCGCTCGGAGGGGTGCACGGCGACGGTGTCCGGGTCGAGCCGGTCCCCGACGAGCGGCTGGACCTTCTTGGACCGCAGGATCTCTTCGAGCACCGGCCGGTCGGTCGTGGTGAGCACGAGGCCGTGGGTGGGGTGCTTGGAGAGCGTGAGGCGCCCGTACCGCGCCATGGTCTCGGCGATGTCGACGAGCAGCGCGTGCGGCACGGGGTAGCGGGAGAACTCCACGAGGGCGTCCACGACCTGCTCGGCGTCGTGCCCGGCGGCCCGCGCGTTCCACAGGCCGAGCGGGGTGACGCGGTAGGTGTGGATGTGCTCCGGGGCGCGCTCCAGCTCCGCGAACGGGGCGATGGCACGCCGGCATGCTTCTGCCTGCTCGTGGTCGACCTCCAGCAGGAGAGTCTTGTCCGACTGGACGATGAGGGGACCGTTCACGCAAGCGCCCTTTCAAGAGGCCAAACCCCCAGTGTGCCGCATCCACCGCCACTCACCCCCGGATGACGTCGATGGGCCGATCGCAGGAAAGTCCCGGCGACACGCCGTGGCGTACGGCGTGTCGCCGGGACTTTCCTGCGATCGCCGGTGCTCTGCCGCCCGGTGCCGCGTGGCAGCGGGGGTTCTGGGGCCGGGGCAAGCGCTAACGTGGGGCGGATGAGCACCGACGAGCCGCAGCCCACGGACAGCGCCGGCGCCGGCGCGAGCGTGACCGCACCGCCGCGCGCCGCGGACACGCCCCGATCCCTCGCCGAAGCGCTCCGCTCACGCGGCGACGGCCAACTGGCCGCGCTGTTGCACGCCCGCCCCGATCTGCTCAGCCCCGTCCCCACCGATGTGACCCAGTTGGCCGCCCGTGCCGGGACCCGCGCCTCCGTGGTGCGTGCCCTTGAGCGGCTCGGGCGGTTCACGCAGCAGGTGGCGGAGGCGCTCGCCGTGGCCCCGGAGCCCGCCACCTACGGAGAGGTGCTCGCGCTCCTGGCGGGGGACGACGGCGACCCCGCCGTCGAACCGGCCTTCCGGCGCGCCCTCGCCACCCTCCACGAGCAGGCCCTCGTCTGGGGCACCGACGAGCGGCTCCGCCTGGTGCGGACCGCCCGCGAGCTGCTCGCGCCGGCCCCGCAGCACCCCTCCCCGACCGGGCTCGGGCCCACCGTCGCCGAGGCCACGTCGGGCATGTCGCCGACCCGGATCCAGGACATCGTGACGACCGCCGGGCTGCCCACGACGCACGACCCGGTGTCCGCCGTGCGGTCGCTGACCGCCCTCTTCAACGACCGGGAGCGCATGTCGGCGCTCCTCGACGAGGCGCCCGCCGAGTCCGTGGAGGTGCTGTCGCGGCTGGTCTGGGGCCCGCCGTACGGGCAGGTCACCGCCGAGCCGGCCCGGCATCTGCGCTGGCTCATCGACCGGGGGCTGCTCCTGCCGACCGCGCCCGGCACGGTCGTCCTGCCCCGCGAGGCCGCGCTGCACCTGCGGGCGGGGCGTGCGCACCGCGTCCTCGTACCGGAGCCGCCCGCGGTGGGGGCCGCGCGTGAGTACCGTCCACAGGTTGTGGACGCGGCGGCGGCGGGCCAGGCGTACACGGCGCTCGCCACGGTCGAGGAGCTCCTGAAGGACTGGGACGAGGGCGGCCCCGCGGTGCTGCGCGCGGGCGGGCTCAGCGTGCGCGACCTCAAGCGGACGGCCGCGGCGCTGGACCTGCCGGAGCCGTCGGCCGCGTTCTGGGTCGAGCTGGCCTACGCGGCGGGCCTCCTGGCCTCCGACAACGAGGCGGACGAGCGGTACGCGGCGACCCCCGCGTACGACGACTGGCAGGGACTCCCCCCGGCCGAGCGCTGGGCCGCCCTGGTCACCGCCTGGCTCCCGGCGACCCGCACGGCGGGGCTCATCGGCGGGCGTGACGGCAAGGACCGCACGCTCTCCGCGCTGGGCCCGCACCTGGACCGCTCGGCGGCCCCCGAAGTGCGCCGCCGGGTGCTCACCCTGCTCGCCACGCTCCCCGAGGGCGCGGCGCCGGACCCCGAGACCCTCCTGGCCCGCCTGCGCTGGGAGCGCCCCACGGCCTCCCGCCGCCCCGCCGACCCCTCGGAGCCGGAGGACCTCCGCTCCCGCATCGCCCGCTGGACCCTGAACGAGGCGGAACTCCTCGGCATCACGGGCCGCGGAGCGCTCTCCTCGCACGGGCGGATGCTGCTGGGGGTGGCTGACGGGACTGGGGGCCCCGCCGAGGGCACCGCCGTGGCCGTGCCCACGGCCGCCGAGCAGGCCGTTCTCGCCGACCGTGCCGCCGGGCTGCTCGCGCCGCTGCTGCCCGAGCCCCTCGACCACGTGCTGCTCCAGGCGGACCTCACCGCCGTGGCGCCGGGGCCGCTGGAGCGGCCGCTGGCCGAGGCGTTGTCCGTCCTCGCCGACGTGGAGTCCAAGGGCGGCGCGACCGTCTTCCGGTTCACGCCCGGCTCCGTGCGGCGCGCGCTCGACTCCGGGCAGTCCGCATCCGACCTGCACGCCTTCCTCGCCGCCCACTCCCGCACCCCCGTTCCGCAGCCGCTGGCCTACCTGATCGACGACGTGGCGCGCAGGCACGGGCACCTCCGCATCGGCGCCGCGTCGGCGTACGTACGGTGTGACGACGAGGCGCTGCTCGACGAGATCCTGGCCGACAAGCGCGCCCAGGGCCTGCGGCTGCGCCGCCTCGCGCCCACCGTGCTCGCCGCGCAGGCCGATCCCGGCTCGCTCCTCGAAGGGCTGCGGGGCATGGGCTTCGCGCCCTCCGCGGAGTCCGCGGAGGGCGACGTCCTGATCACCCGGGCCCACTCCCACCGCACCCCGCCCCGCTCGGCCCCGGAGCCCGTATCGGAGGGCCCGCCGGTGCCCGACGCCACGCTGCTCGGCGCGGCGGTGCGGGCGATCCGGGCGGGCGACCTGGCGTCCACGGCACCCCGGAAGGCGGCGCCCGCGGCCAACGGCGAACTGCCGCGCACGACAGCCGCCGAGACGCTGGCCACGATGCAGGCCGCGGTCCTGACGGGCGAGGCGGTGTGGATCGGCTACGTCAACGCCGAAGGCACCGCGAGCCAACGCGTGATCGCCCCGGTCCGCGTGGAGGGCGGCTTCGTCACGGCCTACGACCACACGGCGGACGAGGTCCGCACGTACCCCTTGCACCGCGTGACGGGCGTAGCGGAACTGGCCGACGACTGACCCACCCACGGCACCCGGCGCGCCGCCCCGCCCTCCGGGGGAAAACCATTCGCCCCGTCCCATGCCGCTCGCCTAATATGCCTCCTTCCCCGGCCTCCCGTGTGGAGTGCCGCTGCCCGGTCGGGAACCGGGTGGCCGCAAGAGGCAGGGCCGACGAGCCGTGGCGGTGGACCGCAGCGGCGACCGTGGCGGCCCGCGCCACGACACCGCAGAACCGCCGGAGGCATACGTGCACGCGCACGACCAGACCGACCCCCTCGCCCGCGAGCGGGGTCACCTCGACGCGTCCCGTTCCGCCCTGCGCGCCATGCGCGCGGACGCCGAGGCCCTCGACATCCGTGACGTCACCGCGAACTGGGTGAACGCCGCGGTCCTCGAAAGACAGATCGAGGACCGCATCAAGTCCCTCGCCGACCTCGCCCACACCCCGCTGTTCTTCGGCCGCCTCGACTACCTGCGCGCCCCCGGAGCCGAGCAGGCGGAGGGCGCGGAGGGCGAGCGGTTCTACATCGGGCGGCGCCACGTGCACGACGCCGACGGCGACCCGATGGTCATCGACTGGCGCGCGCCGGTGTCCCAGCCGTTCTACCGGGCCTCGAAGAAGGCCCCGATGGACATCGCGCTGCGCCGCCGCTTCGGCTACACCGGCGGCGACCTCACCGCGTACGAGGACGAGCATCTCAGCGACGCCGACGAGGTGGAGCGGACCAGCGCGCTGCTCCAGCGCGAGATCGAGCGGCCCCGCGTCGGCCCGATGCGGGACATCGTCGCCACCATCCAGCCCGAGCAGGACGAGATCGTCAGGAGCGGGCTGAGCGGGAGCGTGTGCGTCCAGGGCGGCCCCGGCACCGGCAAGACCGCCGTCGGCCTGCACCGCGTCGCCTACCTCCTCTACGCCCACCGCGAGCGGCTCGCCCGCACGGGCACGCTCGTCATCGGGCCGAACGCCTCGTTCCTCCACTACATCGAGCAAGTGCTGCCCGCCCTCGGCGAGCTGGAGGTCAAGCAGGCCACCGTCGGCGACCTCGTCTCGCACGTGGAGGTGCGCGGCGCGGACGAGCCCGCCGCCGCGCTCGTCAAGGGCGACGCACGCATGGCCGAGGTGCTGCGCAAGGCCGTGCGCTCGCACGTCACCTTCCCCACCGAGCCGGTCGTCGTGGTGCGCGGCTCGCGGCGCTGGCGCGTCCCGGCGTACGAAGTGGAGGAGCTGGTCCGGGAGTTGCTCGCGCGCGACATCCGGTACGGTGCCGCGCGCGACGCCCTGCCGCAGCGCATCGCCCACGCCGTCCTGGTCCGCATGGAGCAGTCGGGCGAGGCCCCCGACGACCGCGTGCAGGACGCCGTGGCGCGCAACCCGGCGGTGAAGGCGGCCGTCAAGGCCCTCTGGCCGCCGGTCGACCCGGCGAAGCTGGTCCTGCGGCTGCTCTCGGACGCGGAGTTCCTCGCCACGCACGCCGACGGCGTCCTGACGGAGGAGGAGCAGCGGACGATCCTGTGGGCCAGGCCCGCGCGGAGCGTGAAGTCCGCCAAGTGGTCGGCGGCGGACGCGGTGCTCGTCGACGAGGCGGCCGACCTGGTCTCGCGCACGCACTCGCTGGGCCACGTGGTGCTCGACGAGGCGCAGGACCTCTCCCCCATGCAGTACCGCGCGGTGGGCCGGCGCTGCACGACGGGATCGGCGACCGTGCTCGGCGACCTCGCGCAGGGCACGACGCCCTGGGCGACGCGGAGCTGGGCCGAGGCGCTGGGCCATCTGGGCAAGGCGGACGCGGTGGTGGAGGAGCTGACGGCCGGTTTCCGCGTGCCGCGCGAGGTCATCGCGTACGCCTCCCGGCTGCTGCCGGACATCGCGCCCGGTCTCGCCGAGGTCAACTCGGTGCGTGAGTCGCCGGGTTCGCTCGTGGTGCGGCGGGCGGATGACGCCGGGGCGGCGCTGGACGCGGCCTGCCTCACCGCGTGCGAGGAGGCGCTGCTGCGGGAGGGTTCGGTGGGCCTGATCGCGGCGGACTCCCGGGTGCCCGCGCTGGCGGAGGCGCTGAAGGCGGCGGGGGTCACGCCGCTCTCCCCCGGCGAGGAGACGACGCCCGACGCGCGGCTGACCCTGGTGCCCGCCTCCCTCGCGAAGGGCCTGGAGTACGACTACGTGGTGCTCGACGAGCCCGCCGCCGTCGTCGACGGCGAGCCCGACCGGCGGACGGGCCTGCGCCGGCTGTACGTGGCGCTGACGCGTGCGGTGTCCGGGCTGACCGTCGTGCACGCGGCGGACCTGCCCGCACAACTCGCCTAGTCCGCGGCCCCCTTGCCGCCGCCCGTCGGGCCCGCGGCGGACGGCAGGTGGGTCACGAGGAGCACCAGGCCGGCCAGGGTCACGACGCGGGTCGCCGCGTCGAGGCCGTTCCAGTCCTCCGACTGCCACATGGAGAACCACTCGCCGCCTATGCCGATGAACCCGGCGCCGAACAGCAGCAGCACCATCAGCAGGCCGAGCGTGCCGAGGCGCCGGGCGCGCGGGTAGCCGGAGCGGCGGCGCAGGGCCGCGGCCCACAGGGCCGTCGCGGCGATGAGCACCAGCGCGGCGACGGTCTCCCAGACGATGATCGCGATGTACGCCGCGTCCTGGAGCCCGGTGGACGTCACCGCGCGCCACATCAGGTCGTCGTCCTTGAAGGTGGTGTCCATCGCCAGGACATGGCGTACGAACTGCTGGTTGGTGCCGAAGTCGGTGATGTTCCCGAAGGCGACGAGCGCGATGTAGAGCGCGACGGTCCCGGTGAGCAGGGCCGCGGCGGCGGGCAGTGCCCGGTCTGACGGTGCGGTGTTCATAATTCCCCTCCCTAGGGCACCAGTTCTACCCCGAGGGCCCGGGAGGCGCCCCGCCAGGGGCGGGGCGCACCGCGCTACTCCCGCCCGTCGACGGCCCGGCGCCACTGCGCCACGGCCTTGGCGCAGACCGGCGCCGTCCACCCGGAGGGTCGCGCCGCGCCGCCGATGTGGAAGGCGTCCACCCCGGCCGCCCTCAGTTCGGGCAGGTGGTCGAGGCGGAGGCCGCCGCCGACCAGGAGCCGCTGCTCGTAGCCGGGGTCGCCGCGGCGGGCCGCCTCGGCGACCAGCGTGGGCAGGCCGTCGTCGACGCCGCCCGCGGCGCCCGCGGTCAGGTACGTGTCGAGCCCCGGCAGGTCCGCGAGCTGCTTGCGCAGGGCGTCGCGGTCGGCGGCGCGGTCGATCGCCCGGTGGAAGGTCCACCGGCAGCCGTCGAGGGCGGCGACCAGCGGCTCCACGGCCGCCAGGTCGGGGGCGCCCGCCTCGTCGAGGAAGCCGAGCACGAACTCGTCGGCGCCCTCGCTCCGCAGCTCACCGGCCCGGCGTACGAGCTCGTCGACGTCCCCGGCGGCGAAGCCGTCGGCCAGGCGCAGCATGACGCGCAGCGAGATGTCGACCCGGGCGCGGATCGCGGCGAACGTCTCACGCGAGGGGGTGAGGCCGTCCGCGGCCATGTCGGTCACCAGCTCAAGCCGGTCCGCACCTCCGTCCCTGGCGGCGACGGCGTCCTCGGCGTCGAGGGCGATCACCTCCAGCACTGCACGCTTGCTCATGGATGTCTCTTCCTTCTCATCACGGGCCCGGTCCGTCTCCAGGCCCACACCGCTGCACAGGTCTAGTCCAATTACCAGCCTACGCGCAGAACACCCCGGCGCGAGGCGACTCCCTCGTACCGGGGTGATCCGCTCGGCGTACCGGGGTGATCCGCTCGGCGGCGCGGCGGTTCAGACCAGCGGCTTGAACCCCCTGAGCCGCAGGCTGTTGCCGACCACGAAGACCGAGGAGAAGGCCATGGCCGCCCCGGCGATCATCGGGTTGAGCAGGCCGGCCGCGGCGAGCGGCAGCGCGCCGACGTTGTAGGCGAAGGCCCAGAACAGGTTGGTCCTGATCGTGCCGAGGGTGCGGCGCGAGAGCCGGATCGCGTCCGCCGCGGCCCGCAGGTCCCCTCGTACGAGGGTCAGGTCGCCCGCCTCGATGGCCGCGTCCGTCCCCGTGCCCATCGCCAGACCCAGGTCGGCCTGGGCGAGGGCCGCCGCGTCGTTCACGCCGTCGCCGACCATGGCCACGCTGCGGCCCTCGGCCTGGAGCCGCTTGACCACGTCGACCTTGTCCTGCGGCAGCACCTCGGCGATGACGTCCTCCGGGGCGATGCCGACCTCGGCGGCCACCGATGCCGCGACCGCCTTGTTGTCGCCGGTCAGGAGGATCGGGGTGAGCCCGAGCGCGCGCAGCCGCCGGATCGCCTCGGCGCTGGTGTCCTTCACCGCGTCGGCGACCTCCAGGACCGCACGCGCCTCGCCGTCCCAGGCGACCGCGACGGCCGTACGGCCCGCCTGCTCCGCCTCATCCTTGGCCCGCTTCAGCTCGGCCGGCAGGTGGATCTCCCACTCGGCGAGGAGTTGTTCGCGGCCGACCAGGACCGCGTGGCCCTCGACGACGCCCTGCACCCCGAGCCCGGCGACGTTCGCGAAGTCCTCGGGGGTGGGCAGCGGGCCCGCCTCCGCGGCGGCCCCCGCGGCGATGGCCCGCGCCACGGGGTGCTCCGAGGAGTGCTCCAACGCGCCCGCGAGCCGCAGGGCCTCGGCGGCGGTGGTGCCGGGGGCGGTGTGCGTGGCGAGCAGGGTCATGGTGCCGGTGGTGACGGTGCCGGTCTTGTCCAGGACGATGGTGTCGACCCGGCGGGTGGACTCCAGGACCTCCGGGCCCTTGATCAGGATGCCGAGCTGGGCGCCGCGCCCGGTGCCGACCATGAGGGCGGTCGGGGTGGCGAGGCCCAGGGCGCACGGGCAGGCGATGATCAGCACGGCCACGGCCGCGGTGAAGGCGGCGGTGAGCCCGGCGCCGTTGCCGAGCCAGAAGCCGAGGGTGGCGAGGGCCAGGCCGATGACGACCGGCACGAAGACCGCGGAGATCTTGTCGGCGAGGCGCTGGGCGGCGGCCTTGCCGTTCTGCGCGTCCTCCACGAGCCGTGCCATGCGGGCGAGCTGGGTGTCGGCCCCGACGCGGGTGGCCTCGACGACGAGGCGTCCGCCGGCGTTGAGCGTGGCCCCGGTGACCGCGTCGCCCACGCCGACCTCGACGGGAACGGACTCGCCGGTCAGCATGGAGGCGTCGACGGCCGACGCGCCCTCGACGACCCGTCCGTCGGTGGCGATCTTCTCGCCGGGCCTGACCAGGAAACGGTCACCGGTCTTCAGCTCGCCCACGGGCACGGTCTCCTCGCGCCCGCCGTCGCGCAGCACGGTGACGTCCTTGGCGCCGAGTTCCAGCAGCGCCTTGAGGGCGGCGCCCGCCTTGCGCTTGGAACGGGCCTCGAAGTAGCGCCCGGCGAGGATGAAGGCGGTGACGCCGGCCGCGGCCTCCAGGTAGATGTTCCCGGCGCCGTCGGTGCGCGCGATGGTCAGCTCGAAGGGGTGGGTCATGCCCGGCGTGCCCGCGGTGCCGAAGAACAGCGCCCACAGCGACCAGAGGAACGCCGCCGACGTGCCGACCGAGATCAGCGTGTCCATGGTGGCCGCGCCGTGCCGGGCATTGGTGAAGGCGGCCTTGTGGAAGGGCCAGGCGGCGTACGTCACGACGGGCGCGGCCAGGGTCAGCGAGAGCCACTGCCAGTACTCGAACTGCCAGGCGGGGACCATCGCCATGGCGATGACGGGCACGGAGAGCAGCACGGCGGTGACGAGCCGCTCGCGGAGCGAGCGCAGTCCGTCGCCGTCCCGCGCCCCGCTCCCGCCCCCGTCCCCGTCCCCGTGGCCGCCAGGACCGGCGGCTCCCTCGCTCGTATCTCGTACGGGGGCGGGCTCCTGCGCCGTGTAACCGGTGGCCTCGACGGTGGCGATGAGGTCGCCCACGGAGATGTCGGCGCCGCGGTAGCTGACCTTGGCCTTCTCGGTGGCGTAGTTGACGGTGGCCTCGACGCCGTCCATGCGGTTGAGCTTCTTCTCGATCCGCGCGGCGCAGGAGGCGCAGGTCATGCCACCGATGGCGAGCTCTACCTCTGCCGCCTCGGTGTGGCCGGGGGTGGTGGTGGACATGTCGCAGGCTCCTCGTAACGCTTCGCGGCTCCGCTTCGGATACCCGGCCCGGGTACCCCTGACGAGACCCAAGTTATACCCAGGGGGGGTACCTAACGCAAGGGCGATCCGGACTTGACTTGGTACCCCCCAGGGGTATCGTCGTCCCTGAGTCGAGCCTGAGTCGAGCCTGAGTCGAGCCGAGTACCGCCCAAGAACGCCAGGGAGCCGTCATGAACACCGCACTGAAGATCACCGCCTTCACCACCGCCGTCGCCGCCACGTTCGGCACCGCGTACGGGGTGGGCCAGGCCGTCGACCCCGTCACGGACAAGCCACCGGCCGCGGCCCCGCACCAGGAACACGGCGAGGCGGACCAAGGGGAAGCAGGGGAAGCAGGGGAAGCAGGGGCCGACAGCACCCCCGGCGGCCTGCGGATCTCCGAGGGCGGCTACACCCTCGACCTCAAGACCGCCCACGTCGAAGCGGGCCGGAAGGAAGAGCTCCGCTTCGCCGTCGTCAAGGACGCGACCGGCCGGAACGTCACCGCGTACGAGAAGGAGAACACCAAGGAGCTGCACCTCATCGTCGCCTCACGGGACCTGACCACCTACCGCCATCTGCATCCGGAGCGCGCGGCGGACGGCACCTGGTCGACCCGCCTCACGCTCCCCGAGGCGGGCGGTCACCGCGTCTTCGCCGACTTCCACCCCCGGGGCGCCAAGAAGGCCCTGACGCTCGGCGCCGACCTGGCGGTGGCGGGGAAGTCCGCCCCGAAGGAGCTTCCGGCGAAGAGCGCCAAGGCCACGGTGGACGGCTACGACGTCACGCTGAAGGGCGGCCTGAAGCCGGGCGAGGCCGCCGATCTCACCCTGAGCGTGGCGAAGAACGGCAGGCCGGTGACCGACCTCCAGCCCTACCTCGGCGCCTACGGCCACCTGGTCGCCCTGCGCTCGGGCGACCTCGCCTACCTCCACGTCCACCCGAACGGCGAGCCGGGCGACGGCGCGACGAAGCCGGGCCCCGGGGTCTCCTTCACGACGACGGCACCGAGCGCGGGCGCGTACCGCCTGTTCCTGGACTTCAAGCACAAGGGCGAGGTCCGCACGGCGGCGTTCACGGTGTACGCGGGGGGCCATGAGGGCGGCGGGACCGCGGAGAAGAACGGCGGCGGCCACGGCCACTGAGCTTGAAATTTAAGCTTTGCGAGCTTTGCGCTGAGTGATGCTTTTGGGGCGTTTGGTTGTCTTTCCGATGTCGTAGTGAGGGGCGGGGTGCCGGTTTTTGGAGCCAAGTGGCCTTCCTGGCCCGGGTGTTGAGGGTTTCGGTGCGCGGGCCGGGCAGTGCAGGTGTGGGCGGAGGTTCCGAAACCCTCTCCTGACCCGGGCCGGGGTGAGGCGGGCGGGTTCGGCTCGTTTCTCCCAGGGGCGGCGGAGGTCGGCCGCGGCTTCGCGGGTGAGTCTCAGCTGGGTGTGGGCGGCGATCACGAGCCATGTCCACCGGTCGGCGGCCTCGGGGGTCCGCAGCTTGGGGCGGGTCCAGCCGAGGGTCTGTTTCATGAAGCGGAAGGTGTGCTCCACGTCGAAGCGGCGCAGGAACGCCTGCCAGCGCAGATCGACGTCCGGGCCGGTCATGCCGGTCCGCGAGGACCACAGCCAGATGGGCAGCGGGTCCTGGCCGCCGGGCAGGTGGTCGACCTCCAGACGGATCAGCGTGCCCTCGATGAGGGGTAGTTCGCCCTCGTGGTCGATCCATGCGTTGCGGGTGGTCAGCCGGGGGTGGAGTCGGTCCCAGGCCATGGCGTGGGCGGTGCCGTACCGGTCGGTGACCTGCACGGTTGCCGCGTCGGGCTCGCCCCAGGTGTCCGTCTTGGCGAAGCGGAACTCCTTGCCGTGCTTGGGCAGGTGGCCGCCGCGGGGGTTGGCCCGGTAGAACTCCTCACGCGAGGGCGCCGGGCGGCGCATCACCCGGTCCGAGCGCATCCGCCCCAGCACCTCGACGGGCAGGCCGTCGAGCAGGTGGGCCATGCGCGGGGCGTCGTAGCCGGCGTCGAAGATGACCAGGATGTCGGCGTCTCCTTCCTCCCACTGGCCACCGTCGATCAGGTCGGCCACGACGCGGCGGACCTGGGCGGCGGTGACCCCGGCCAGGTCGTCGTCGGGGCCGAGGCGGATGGCGTCCAGCAGCTGGCACCACGAGGTGCGTCCCGTTTCCAGGGCGGCGACGACCGAGTACGGCCAGCCGGGAACGAACTGGTCACTGGAGCGTCCGTTGCGCCCGTAGACGTGGCAGAACAGGCGGTCTGGGCTGGTGGGGGCGTCCGAGCGAAGCCAGTTGCTCACGTCGACCGCGAGGACGAGCCGGTTGTCGGCGGCCTTGGGCTGCGGCAGCACCGCCAGGGCCCTCCGCAGGCCGTCCACGTCGATACGGCCGTGATTCAAAGCGTCATAGAGCGCGCCGTGGCCGCGACGGTGTTCGGCCAGCAGGGTCAGATCGACCGGCGAGGTCACCGGCCCGTTCTCACAGAGCATCGCGTCCGCGAGCTCGAACAAGGTGTCACCGCGCCGGGTCAGGCACGCGTACAAGTCCTCCCGGAAGTGTGACGTGAAGTCGAACGCGTCACGCCGGGCATCGTGGTCCAGCACACTCACCTCTGCGGCCTTCGTATGAATCTGTTTCCGTGGCGGAACGCAGGATCATGCGAGGGCCGTCCGCCTGTCCGGCGAATCCCCAGGTGAGTGACGTCGTACGACGCCCTGTTCGACGTCAGAGGTTAAAGAACAAGCTGAGAGCCGGCGCCATAACCCGGCCCCCGGCCGGGACCTCAGCCGAAGAGGATCAGCTCGTCCTCGCTCGCCCCGGCCAGTTCGTACCGCGTGCCCGTGAGGGGGCGGCCCGAGCAGAGGCGGATCAGGGTCGGCGCGTCGCCGATGTAGCGGGCCGGGGGCCGCCGGCCGTCCGTGGCGCCGAGGGTCAGCGGCTCGTCCCGGCCGTCGATGTCGGCGTGCACCGCGAGGCCCGGCCTCGCCCTGGCGAACGCCCCCCTGCTGAACTGCCCGAGCAGGGGCAGCGCGTCCGCCAGCGTCGCCCCCGCGTACGCGCCCGGCTTGCCCCAGGCCTCCCGTACGTCACCGGCGTGCACCCACTCCCCCAGCGCGACGCCGTCGAGCTTCCCCTTGGCCGCGGCGAGCACGGGGCCCGCCTCGGTGAGGCCGCGCTCCAGCTCGTCGACGACGCGCGAGTTCGGCCAGCCGGCGCGCTCGGCGATGTCCCTCTCATTGCTCTCGGCGGAGAACACGCCCTCCTCGAAGCGGCTCTCGACCACCCGCATCAGCGCGGCACCGCAGTGTGCGAGCGCGTGCCGCACGGTCCAGCCGGGACAGCAGGTGCGGATCGCGTACGCGTCGTCGGGCGCGTCCCTCAACAGCGGTATCAGGGCGTCGCGTTCGGCGATGAGCAGCCGTCCCGCGCGCTCGGGCTCGTAGGTCTCGTCGGGCGTCATGGTCGTCATGGACCGAGCCAACCGTCCACGGCGGCTCCTGGCAACGGCACGGACACCGCGGCCGCGCGCCCGGCCGGGGGTATGGCGCAGGCTCCAAGAGCCTGTGTATGACACAGGCTCTAAGGTCGAGGCATGGCACCCACGGCCGACCACGGCGACACCGACGACCTCCGCGCCCGCTGGCTGCGGACGCTGCTGCGCGCGCGGAACACCGAAGAGTGCGTCTTCGACCCGTACCGGATCGCCGACAACCTCATCGAGCGCTGGGCCGAACCACAGCGGCGGTATCACACCACCGCCCACCTGACGGCGGTCCTCGACCACATCGACGTACTGGAGGACCACGCCGAGGACGCCGAGCTCGTCCGCCTCGCCGCCTGGTTCCACGACGCGGTCTACCTCCCCGACCGCTCGACGAACGAGGAGCGCTCCGCCCGCCTGGCCGAGCGCGCGCTTCCCGAAGCGGGCCTGACGGCGGCGCAGATCGCCGAGGTGGCCCGTCTTGTCCGCCTCACCGTCAGCCACGACCCGGCCGACGGCGACCGCAACGGCGAGGTGCTCTGCGACGCCGACCTGGCGGTCCTGGCGTCGGAACCCGCCGCCTACGCGGCCTACGCGGCGGCCGTGCGCGAGGAGTACGCCTTCGTGCCCGACGAGACCTTCCGCGCCGGACGGGCCGCGGTCCTCCACCAACTCCTGGCGCTGCCACGCCTGTTCAGGACGGAGCACGGAGCGGCCCACTGGGAGGCCCCGGCACGCGAGAACCTCTCCACGGAGCTGGACCTGCTCACCCCGTAAATTCCGAGGCCCGTCCGTTCGGCCTCCCGTACGCTGCGCGCATGCTTCTCATGGGCGGGGACCGGGTCGAGGAAGCCGTGGCGCACGCGGCGAAGGTGCTGCGTACGGTGGTGGACCGGGACTGGGACGGACCGGCGGGCGGACTCGAATGGAGCTGCCTGAAGACGGCGGAACACACCGCGAGCTGCCTCGTCGCGTACGCGGGACAGCTCACCGGCCGGGCCGCCGGTGACTGGGTGCCCTTCGAGGTCTCCCTCGACGAGGGTTCGGGCCCCGGGGACGCGGTCCGGGTGATCGAGGCGACCGGGGGCCTGCTGGCCTCGGTGGTCCGCACGACGCCCGGCGGGGTCCGCGGGTTCCACCCCTACCCCTGCGGCAGCGCGGACGCGGCGGGGTTCGCCGCGATGGCGTCCGCCGAGCTCCTGCTCCACACGTACGACATCGCCTCGTCGCTCGGCGCCGACGCGGAGCCGCCCGCACCGCTCACCGAAGCCGTCCTCGCGCACCTCTTCCCGCACGTGCCGCCCGCCGCCTCCGGGGCGAGCCCCTGGGAGGTCCTGCTCTGGGCCACCGGGCGCGGCGAGCTGCCGGGGCGGGCCCGGCGGACCGCGTGGCAGTGGCACAACGCGGCCTCGCTGGACGCGGGGCCGCTGGCACTGCGTGAGCTCTCTCCGGCCGCCGCCGCGGACCTCGCCGAAGGCGGCACCGGCGGGCTCACGTGGATCGAGGGCGGGCCCTTCGAGGGGACGCGGGGAGCGGCCGGAAAGCTCGTGAAGGGGTACGTGTCCGGGGTGCACCGCCCCGGGTTCGGCATCTACGCGATCGTCCGCACCGCGGACGAGACGGCCGTCGGGGCCATCGGTTTCCACGGGCCGCCGGACGACGAGGGCAGCGTCGAGATCGGCTACGACCTCGCGGAGGCCGCGCGGGGCCGCGGCTACGCCACGGTGGCCCTCCGGGCGCTGGCCGACTGGGCCCTGGCGCGGCCCGACGTCACATCCCTGCTGGCCCAGGTGGAGCCCCGGAACCTGCCCTCCCAGGCGGTACTGACCCGCGTGGGCTTCACGCCCCTGCCCCCTCGCGAGCCGAACCTCGCCTACGGGCTGCGCTAGGGCCCGGAAGCCGCCGGGCCCGGAAGCCGCCGGGTCGGGAAGGAATGCGGCAGCGTCGCACCGCGTTGACCCCGGTTATGCCGATCTCCACCCGGACCGCGAAGCCGAACGCCGGCGGTACCCGTACCCGTATGCCCGTAGCCGTCTACATGCTCGGCCTCGCCGTCTTCGCGCTCGGCACCAGTGAGTTCATGCTCAGCGGCCTGCTGCCGCCCATCGCCGACGACATGGGCGTCTCCATACCCAGCGCGGGCCTGCTCATCTCCGCCTTCGCCATCGGCATGGTCATCGGCGCCCCTCTCCTCGCCGTGGCGACCCTCCGCCTCCCCCGCCGTACGACACTGATCGCGCTGATCACGGTGTTCGGCCTGGGGCAGGTGGCCGGTGCCCTCGCGCCGAGCTACGAGATCCTCTTCGCGTCCCGCGTCATCAGCGCCCTCGCCTGCGCGGGATTCTGGGCGGTCGGCGCCGCCGTCGCCATCGCCATGGTCGACTTCAACCAGCGTGCCCGCGCCATGGCGGTGATGATCGGCGGCCTCTCCATCGCGAACGTCCTCGGCGTCCCCGCGGGCGCCTTCCTCGGCGAGAACTTCGGCTGGCGCTCGGCGTTCTGGGCGGTCGCCGGGGCCTCTGCCATCGCCCTCGTGGGTGTCCTCACGCTCATCCCCCGCATCCCGCTCCCCGAGGAGAAGCCGCAGCTCAAGAAGGAGCTGTCCATCTACGGCGACCGTCAGGTCTGGCTCTCGATCGCCGTCACGGCCCTCGCGGCGGGCGGCGTGTTCTGCGCGTTCTCCTACCTCTCCCCGCTCCTCACGGACGTGGCCGGCCTCTCCGACGGCTGGGTCCCGACGGTCCTCGGCCTCTTCGGGGCGGGCGCGCTGGTCGGCACGGTGATCGGTGGCCGCGTGGCGGACGCGCACCTGTTCGGGGTGCTGCTCAGCGGCATAGCGGCGTCCACGGTCTTCCTGGTCGCGCTGGCCCTGTTCGCCGCGACGCCCGCCGCGGCCATCACCCTCTCGTTCCTGCTCGGCCTCTCCGCGTTCTACACGGCCCCGGCCCTCAACGCCCGCATGTTCAACGTCGCGGGCGCCGCCCCGACCCTGGCGGGCGCGACCACCACGGCGGCGTTCAACCTCGGCAACACCGGCGGCCCCTGGCTCGGCGGCACGGTGATCGACCTCGACTTCGGGTACGCGGCCACGGCGTGGGCGGGCGCGGCGATGACGGCGACGGCCATCGTGGGAGTGGCGCTGTCCCTGCGCCTGCACCGCGGGGCGCCGAGCCGCGTGATCGAGACGTCGGCGGCCGTGGCGCACTCCGCGTCGGAGAGCCCCGCCGACATCCGCTAGGCCGACATCCGCTAGGCGGGACGCCCATGAAGCACCGCTAGGCCGGGCGCCCCTTCGGCCTCCGCAGCCCGGCCTGCGTGAGCCTGCGCACCAGTTCCTTCGGGCCGATCTGGACGGCCCCCGCCCGCACCGCGTCCTCGTACCGGTGGGAGGGGATGTCGTAGTGGTCGCGTTCGAAGGCGCGCGGCGGCGCGCCGATGGCGGCGGCGAAGGCGTGCAGTTCCTCGTACGAGACGTCGCTGACCAGGTGCGACCACAGGCGCCCGTGGCCGGGCCAGGTCGGCGGATCGATGTAGACCGTCACGTGAGCCGGCCCACGGGCGCCACGACGACCCCCGCCTTCGCGCACACCCAGTGCGGATCGGGCCCCAGCTCCGGCTCGACGTCGAGGGCGTGGGGGTCGCCCGAGCCGCAGACAGGGCAGAGCGGCCACCGCCCGTACCGCTCAAGGAGCGCGTCCTGGACGTCCTGGGCGACGAGCCCGGCCACGTAGTCGATGCCTTCGGGCCACTGCTCGACCCACCAGCGCCGGTGCGCCACCGACTGCTCGACGAGCGAGACGACCTCGGCCTCGGCGACCTGCCGGGCCACGAGGTCGGCGAGGACGAGTGCGCGGGCGGCGTGCAACGCCTGCTCCAGTGGGTCGATCGTGTCCATGCCCTCCATTGTCGCCCCGTACGTGGCACACGGAAAAAGATCACGGACGGCGAGCACCCACGGAACCCCACCCCGGGGTCTTGACCGCCCCCACCCCTGAAAATATCTTTCAGACGTGACCAATGACGTGAAGGAAATTTTCACGGGCGCGGCACCTCCCGCCCCCGCCGCCCTCGCGGCCAAGGTGCGGACCCTGGCGCCCTCGATGACGCGGTCCATGCAGCGGGTCGCCGAGGCCGTCGCGGGCGACCCCGCCGGCTGCGCGGCCCTCACGGTCACCGGCCTCGCCGAGCTCACCGGGACCAGCGAGGCCACGGTCGTGCGCACCGCCCGCCTCCTCGGCTACCCGGGCTACCGGGACCTGCGGCTCGCGCTCGCCGGGCTCGCCGCCCAGCAGCAGTCGGGGCGCGCGCCCGCCGTCACCGCGGACATCGCCGTCGACGACCCGATCGCGGACGTCGTCGCGAAGCTGGCCTACGACGAGCAGCAGACCCTCGCCGACACCGCAGCGGGGCTCGACACCGTGCAGCTCGGCGCGGCCGTCGCGGCGCTCGCGGGCGCCCGGCGCGCGGAGATCTACGGGGTCGCCGCCTCGGGCCTCGTCGCCCAGGACCTCGCCCAGAAGCTGCTGCGCATCGGTCACATCGCGCACGCCCACTCCGACCCGCACCTCGCGGTCACCAACGCCGTGACGCTGCGCGCCAAGGACGTGGCGATCGCGATCACCCACTCCGGTTCGACGGGCGACGTCATAGAACCGCTGCGCGTGGCCTTCGAGCACGGGGCCACCACGATCGCGATCACCGGCCGCCCGGACGGCGCGGTCTCCCAGTACGCCGACCACATACTGACCACCTCCACCGCGCGCGAGAGCGAGCTGCGCCCGGCCGCGATGTCGTCCCGTACGAGCCAGTTGCTCGTCGTGGACTGCCTGTTCGTGGGCGTCGCCCAGCGGACGTACGAGACGGCGGCCCCGGCGCTCGCCGCCTCCTACGAAGCGCTCGCGCACCGCCACAGCCAGCGCGCCGGCACCCGCTGAACGCGTCGGCGCCGCTCTACACGTCGACATCCGCTATACACGTCGACACCGGCTGAACGCGCCGGCACCCGCCGTGCGTACGCCGTACGCCGTACGCACGGCGCACGTACGCCGTACATAGGTACCCACCACCCCCCCTCAGCCCCACCGGACACGGAAGAGCCGCAGAAGCCATGACCTCCACCACCGACGCCACCCCCTCCCACCCCGGTGACCGCGGGCACGGCACCTCCCGCCCCGGCGACACGCCCCGGCACGGCGACTACGGAGAGCTCCGCGCCCAGCTCGCCACCCTCACCACCGAGGCATTCCGGCCCGAGCTGTCGGAGATCGACCGGCGACCCACCCTGGAGATCGCACGGATCATGAACGGCGAGGACGCCACCGTCCCCACGGCCGTGGCCGAGCAGCTCCCGGCGATCGCCGCCGCCATCGACGGCACCGCCGAGCGCATGGCCCGCGGCGGCCGCCTGATCTACGCGGGCGCGGGCACCGCCGGCCGCCTCGGCGTGCTCGACGCCTCCGAGTGCCCGCCCACCTTCAACACCGACCCGGCGGAGGTCATCGGCCTCATCGCGGGCGGCCCCGGCGCCATGGTCAGGTCGGTCGAGGGCGCGGAGGACAGCAAGGAGCTGGCGGCCGAGGACCTGGACGGCCTCGGGCTCACCGCGGACGACGTGGTCGTCGGCATCTCCGCCTCGGGCCGCACCCCGTACGCGATCGGCGCCGTCGAGCACGCCCGCGCCCGCTGCGGTGCCCTCACCATCGGCCTCTCCTGCAACGCGGACAGCGCCCTCGCGGCAGCCGCCGAGCACGGCATCGAGGTCGTCGTGGGCCCCGAACTCCTCACCGGCTCAACCCGGTTGAAGGCGGGCACGGCCCAGAAGCTCGTCCTCAACATGATCTCGACGATCACGATGATCCGCCTGGGCAAGACGTACGGAAACCTGATGGTGGACGTACGGGCGTCGAACGAGAAGCTGCGTGCCCGCTCCCGCCGCATCGTGGCGCTCGCGACGGGCGCCTCCGACGAAGAGATCGAGGCCGCCCTCGCCGCCACCGACGGAGAGGTGAAGAACGCCATCCTCACCATCCTCGGCAAGGTCGACGCCCCCACCGCCGCCGAACTCCTGACCACATCCGCCGGCCACCTCCGAGCAGCCCTGAACGCCTCCCGCACCACGGACTAGACGCGGCTCACAGGTCGTCCGGCAGCAACCGGAAGGCTTTGTGGCCGGTCAGGGGTCGGACCATGCGGAAGTGACGGTCGGTGGTGAACATGGCGTCGGTCCGGTATGCGGCAGCCAGGGCCACGTTCATGGCGTCGGTCATCGGCGGGGCGCCGACCTGGGCGGGGAACTCGTTGGCCAGGCCCCGGAGGTGCCCGAGAAGGCAGGCTGAGAACAGGCCGCACGGTCTGTAACGGCCAGGGCTCCTGCCATGATCGTCGCCATGGGCATACAGATCGTGCCGGCCGGGATGGCCGACTTCCACCAGGTCCTGTCTGATCATTCCCGCTACTGGGGGGAACGCGACCTTCGGTCGCTGCACCTCCTGGCACTGGTGCAGGAGTTCGGCTCGACCTGCCTGGTTGCCCGGGCCGAGGACGGAATCCGTGGGTACGTCTTCGGGTTCGTCACCCCGAACGGCACCGGGTACGTGCATCTGATCGCTACGCGGGACGACGCGCGCGGCACCGGTCTCGGGCGTCGTCTATATGCGGCGTTCGCCGAGGTCGCGGAACGTCATGGCGCACGGCAGCTGAAGGCGATCACGTCAATCGAGAACACCGGCTCGATCGCCTTCCATCGCAGCCTCGGCTTCGACACGGAGATCATCGACGACTACAACGGCCCCGGCCGAGCCATGGCCGTCTTCCACCGAGTTCTGCCGCTCAACGCCTCGTGGCCCTGACCGACCAGCCATCACCGGCAATCGCTCACCAGGCGTCAGGTTCACCGGACACCCGGCAGCCTGACACCACCGGCTCAGCCGGGGACGAGCGGCCGAGGCGGCGAACCGCTCACCGCGGCCTCGCCTGGGCCTGCCGGTTCAGCTCCCGCACCCGTTCCCGCAGGACCTCCATCGTCGGCGCCCGCCCCACCTCCCCCGGCGGACAGTCCCACTCCCGGCCGCCGCCGATCGGCCTGAGCTGGACGAGCCCGCCCTCGCAGCCCATCACCTCGCCCACGCTGCCGTCCCGGTGATCCACGGCGTACGTCCCCGTCTCCGGCACCGCCGGGTCCTCGCTCACCGGGCCCCCTCAATAACCGCCGCGAGCCGCAGCGCCGTGTCCAGGTTGCAGCGCCCCAGCTCCACCAACGGCAGCGCGCCCGCCACGCTCAACGGGTCCACCCGCAGCGACGGCAACGTCACGCCGACCCCCGTGAGCGCGGCCCTCACCTGCCGGACCACCTCTTCCGCCGCCCGCAACCGCTCTTCCGCCGTCAGCGCCATGATCTCTGCCTCTCACACCCAGTGTCGCTCTTTGCTCACTCAGCGTGGCTGACTCTGCGTACGCTGAGAAGCGCAGGCCACCCAACAACCCCCCGTGTCGGATGGATGAGTTGCCCATGACGCGACCCAAGGACCTGGACCCGTCCTCCAACCCCCGAGCCCTCCTCGGCGCCGAACTCCGCCACGCCCGTGAACGGGCAGGCCTCAGCCAGGAGGCCCTGGGGGCGCCACTGTTCGTCAGCGGCTCGTTCATCGGCCAACTGGAGGCGGGCACGCGCAGGATGCACCTGGAGTACGCGGTGCACTTCGACGAGGTGCTCGATACCGGGGGCTTCTTCGCCCGCAACTGCGGAGCACTGGCGAAGTCCCGGTACCCCGATCACTTCGCGGAGGCGGCGGAGGCGGAGGCGGTCGCCACGACCATCAAGCACTATCTGCCGCTACTGATCCCCGGCCTGCTTCAGACTCCCGCCTACTCCGCCGAACTGTTCCGGTCCTACCGGCCGATGGCCACGGACGACGAGATCAAAGAGCTGGTGGCGACACGCTTGGAGCGGGGTCGCCTGCTGGAGGACCCAACAACCCCTGTGTTGTGGATCGTCCTGGACGAGGCTGCGCTTCGACGCCCGGTCGGCAGCCCGGCCATCATGGCCGAGGCCCTGCGCCACGTCGCCGATTTGGCCCACCAGCACAGAATCGTCATGCAAGTACTGCCCTACAGCGCCGGGGCGCATGCCGGAATGGGCGGCTCCCTGAAGCTCATGGAGTTCGCGGAGGCCCCGCCCCTTTGCTTCGTCGAGGGACTGGACATGGGGCGCTTGATAGACGACCCCGCAACGGTCGCTCGCCATTCCATGACGTTCAGCCTCCTGCAAGCGTTGGGTCTTCCACCCCGAGACTCCCTGGCCCTAGTGGAATCAGTGGCGCACGATTACGAACATGAGGAACAACACCCCTGAGTACGACTCCCGTAGGGCCTCCTGGCGCAAGTCCACGCACAGCGCCGGAGACGGTGGCGACTGCCTCGAAGTCGCTGACGGGCACCCGGAAGTCGTCCCCGTTCGGGACTCCAAGAACCCCGCCGGCCCGAGGCTCGTGTTCCGGGCCGCCTCCTGGTCAACGTTCATCGAGAACCTCAAGGAAAGCTGACGCGGCCGACGCCCCGAGGCTCAAGTCCCGCGCTTCGAGCCCTCTTTGAGTGGAACGGGAGGCGGGCCTCACCCCGCCCTCCCGCCCCGCACGTGCCCATACGTGCCCGGCTTGCCACGCACGGTGACGACGCTCTAGCGTGCCCACATAACGAACAACCCCCGCCCGGTGCTACCAACACCAGCGGGGGTCTGACCGCGAGATCGAACCCACTAGAAAGCGATCCCATGGCTGAGCCCAAGCCTAGTACCGACCCCCGTCCCGCAGACACAGCCCCACACCCCATGGCCACCCCCGGCTACGGCAAACGCTCCGTACCAGGCCCAGGCCAATACCAGCGCGCCGCAGTCGACTTCCCCCACCTGCCGCCGCGCGAGGCGGCCATCGCCACGTACCTGGACCGGCTGCCCGACGGCACGGACATCTCCGTGAAGACCCTGGCCAAGCACCTCCCGTACGGGCAGTGCGCCCTCCGCACGGCGCTCAACAGGCTCCAGGCCGCAGGCCACTTGCGGCGCGGCAGGGAACACGTACGAGGAGAGGGCAGCGCCCGCTGGGTCACCAGGACCTGGTACTCCCGCACGCCGCGGGACGACGCCTGGTGGGCGGCGTACACCCGCGGCGACGTGCCCGGGGCGGAGCCGGACGGCCCCCGGCATCCCACCAGGAGCCGCGCGTTCATCCTGCTCGCGGCGCTCGGCCGGACGGCCCCCGCGCTGTCGCTGTCGTACGCCGACTGCGTGGCGCTGGAACCGCAGGTCACGCTGTGGTTTGAGCGGGGTGTGGCCGAGCCGGACATTCTGCGGGCGCTCACCTGCGGGCTGCCCACCCCCGTGCACAGCCCGGCGGCGCTGGTCCGCAGCCGCCTGACGAGCAAGCTGCCCCCGGAGCCACCGGTCCGCCCGAGGGCCCTGCGCGTCCTGGAGTGCGCCGTATGTCGGGCCCCCGGCAGCGCGGAGGCCTTGCCGGGAGGCGTCTGCGGCCCGTGCCGAGGCGAACCGGCCCCGGCCCGCACGGCGCCCCTGCCCCCGGAGGCAGTCCACGCCCACGCGGCAGCAGCACGTACCGCCGCCGGTAGCTCGAGGGAAAGGACACACGCATGACCGCTCCGACGGTCCGGCGGCACAGGCCCGGGGCACGATGGGAGCGAGGAGGCACCACCATGACCCCTGGCACCGATGACCGCCCGCAGATGTCCGTCGAGGAATTCGAGGAGCTGGCGCACCGCGCCCCGGAGACCGTGTCGCTCGAATTCCTGAGCGGCAGGGTGAGCGTCAAGCACGGCCCGATCAGCGTCGAGGAATTCGAGGAGCTCGCACGCGCGGCCCCCGAGACCGTCACGCTCGAACTCATCAACGGAAAGCTAGAGGTCAAGCCCGTGCCGGACGGCGACCACGGCGAAATCATCATGTGGGTGCTGCGCCAGTGCATGATGCAACGACCCGAGCTGGCTCTGTACCCGGAACAGGGACTGCGCGTCGACGCCTACCGAAAGGGCCGCGTCAGACCGGACGGCGCTCTGGCTCCGGTCGGCTACTTCGCCGGACAGCAGGAATGGGCCTCCCCCGACGGAGTCCTGATGACCGTCGAGGTCACTTCCGGCGACCGTGACACCGAGCGCCGCGACCGACAGGAGAAGCCGCGCGCCTACGCCTGTGCCGGCATCCCCGTCCACCTCCTCATCGACCGCGACAACCACACGGCCGTCGTGTACAGCGCCTTGGCGGACGGCAGCTATCAGAGCCGCCGCTCCTACCCCTACGGCTCCACCGTCCGCCTCCCCTCTCCCATCGCCATCACCCTGGAGACCGAACGGCTCAAGGACTACGCCGCCTGACCCGGGCCCCGCCGGCGCCCCCGCCCGGACCAGGTCCGCTTCGCGACAGACTTGCCGCACTCCGGTGGCCCGTGGCCGACCCGGCCGCACGACGAGTTGGCCGACGCGCCGCCACCGGGCACCCCTTCCCCCACCGCCGCCGTCCGCGCACCCCTGGCCAGGAAGCCGCTCTCCCACACGCCCCACCCGTAACCGGCCGAAGCCCCGCTGTCCGAAAGGGACCCGCCCGCCACGCGTTCCGGGCGCTCGCCCTACCCTGCGGACACCGGACGTACCAAAGATGGCACCGCACGTGACCGGCACGCACGTGACCGGCCCGCGTACGTCACCGCAGCGGCACGACCGGAGGGGACCCTTCATGACCGAGCACGGCACGACCGACGAACCGCACGAGCCCACCGACCGAACCGTCTCCGAGGCCATCGGTTCCGCCGCCCGCATCACCCTGGCCCCCGGCCCCAAGGAGGCGAGGGAAGCCCCGGCCGAGGCGCCGGCCCCGGACGACGAGTGGGCCCTGCCGGGCGGCACGGCCTGGGTGTACCTCGCCAACCCCAAGCTGGGCCTGACCCGCCCGGTGATCCTGGGCGACGGCTTCAACTCGGGGCCGAGCGAGCTGGCCTTCTCCTGGGAGATCCTGGAGCGCGGCCCGTACCCGTTCCTCAGCGAGCTGCGCGCCCGCGGATACGACGTCATCCTGCTCGGCTTCGACGAGCGCAGCGCCTCGATCCTGGAGAACGCCGAGGTCGCCAGGGCCGCGATCCTGGAGACGATCGCGCGGCGCAAGGGCAGCCACCCGCTGACCGTCGGCGGCTTCAGCATGGGCGGCCTCGTCACGCGGTACGCGCTGGCCAAGATGGAGCACGACGGCGGCGAGGAGAACGACCACCAGACCGGCCTGTACTTCTCCTACGACAGCCCGCACCGCGGCGCCTGGATCCCCCTCGCCCTCCAGTCGTTCGCGCACTACATCCGCAAGCTCAACGCGGCCTTCTCGAACCAGATGAACAGCCCGGCCGCCCGCCAACTGCTGTGGCAGCACATCGCCGAGTGGGACGACACCCCCGAGACCGACAAGGAGCGCGTCGAGTTCCTCGCCGAGCTGGAACGGGTCGGCGGCTGGCCCTCGCGGCCCAAGAAGATCGGCGTCGCCAACGGCGTACGCACCGGCGAGGGCAACGGCATCCGCGGCGGCGAGAAGGCCTTCCACGGCAAGGGCCTCGCCATCACCGGCACCCGGCTGCACACCCAGTCGGCGGGCGAGAACCAGCTCGTCGCGCAGTTGCGGGTGGTGACCCTGCGCAAGCCACAGATCCACACCTCGGGCCTGCCCGAGATCGACGGCGCCCCCGGCGGCACCCTGGAGGGCTTCGGCATCCTCGCCGACGAGCTGGACAAGATCCCCGCCATCATCGGCCTCGGCTCCCAGGCGGACATCCGCGCACACTGCTTCGTCCCGGCGGTCAGCGCGATCGCCCTGCGCGACATCGACACCCACGAGAAGCTGTACGACCCGTTCCCGGAGAACTCCGAGGACAGCGAACTCGACGAATACCTCTGCGCCTCCCACAACGAGGGCCACACCCTGGTGACGGAAGAACTCTGCACCTGGCTCATGGACCGCCTGCCGTAGTCGGCCCTTGCCCCTCGGAGCAACGTCGACGTACAGTTTCCAGTACGTACAGGAAGCTGTACATACTGGAGGAGGCCGCGATGCGCACGATGACCTACACCGAATCTCGGGCCAACTACGCCGAGACGCTCAACGCGGTGGTCGACGACCGCGAGGAAGTGATAGTGACCCGCGCGGGCCGCGAACCGGTCGTCATCGTGGCACTCGACGAGTACGAGTCCTTGAAGGAGACGGCGTACCTGCTGCGCAGTCCGGAGAACGCGCGGCGCATTCTCTCCGCCATCGAGGACTTGGAGAACGGCGGCGGCACTGTCAGGGAGCTGCTCGATTGAAGCTCGTCTGGCAAGAGAAGGCCTGGGCCGACTACGTCCGGTGGCAGGAGCAGGACCGCAAGGTACTGAAACGCATCAATACTCTCCTCCAGGACATCGCCCGCAACGGCCCTGACGAGGGCATCGGCAAACCCGAGCCTCTGAAGCACGGCTTCCACGGCTACTGGTCCCGTCGCATCACCGACGAGCACCGCCTGATCTACAAGGTCGTCGAGGACCAGATCCGCGTCGCGGCCTGCCGCTACCACTACGAACGCTGAAGCACCCGGTTCGAGAAACGCCCGAGGGCGGCACCCCTTCGTGAGAAGGAGTGCCGCCCTCGGTTCGCGTCAGCGATGAACCGCTGATCAACCAGAGGTCGATCAGAAGTCCATGTCACCGCCCGGCATGCCGCCGCCGGCCGGGGCAGCGCCCGCCTTCTCCGGCTTGTCGGCGATGACGGCCTCGGTGGTGAGGAACAGCGCGGCGATGGACGCGGCGTTCTGCAGGGCAGAGCGCGTGACCTTCGCCGGGTCGAGGATGCCCTCGGCGATCATGTCGACGTACTCACCGGTCGCGGCGTTCAGGCCGTGGCCGATGGGAAGGTTGCGCACCTTCTCGACGATGACGCCACCCTCAAGGCCGGCGTTGACCGCGATCTGCTTCAGCGGGGCCTCAAGGGCCAGCTTCACAGCGGCGGCACCGGTGGCCTCGTCGCCCTCGAGCTCAAGCTTCTCGAAGACAGCGGCGGCCTGGATGAGGGCCACGCCACCACCGGCGACGATGCCCTCTTCGACGGCGGCCTTCGCGTTGCGAACGGCGTCCTCGATGCGGTGCTTGCGCTCCTTGAGCTCGACCTCGGTCGCGGCACCGGCCTTGATGACCGCAACACCGCCGGCGAGCTTCGCCAGGCGCTCCTGAAGCTTCTCGCGGTCGTAGTCGCTGTCCGAGTTCTCGATCTCGGCACGGATCTGGTTGACGCGACCCTGGACCTGGTCGCTCTCACCGGAGCCGTCGACGATCGTGGTCTCGTCCTTGGTGATGACGACCTTGCGGGCACGGCCGAGCAGGTCGAGACCGGCGTTCTCCAGCTTGAGGCCGACCTCCTCGGAGATGACGGTGCCACCGGTGAGGATGGCGATGTCGCCGAGCATGGCCTTGCGGCGGTCACCGAAGCCCGGAGCCTTGACGGCGACGGACTTGAACGTGCCACGGATCTTGTTGACGACCAGGGTCGACAGGGCCTCGCCCTCGACGTCCTCGGCGATGATCAGCAGCGGCTTGCCGGACTGCATGACCTTCTCGAGGAGCGGAAGGAGGTCCTTCACGTTCGAGATCTTCGAGTTGACGATCAGGATGTACGGGTCGTCGAGCGACGCCTCCATACGCTCCATGTCGGTGGCGAAGTACGCCGAGATGTAGCCCTTGTCGAAGCGCATGCCCTCGGTGAGCTCAAGCTCAAGCCCGAAGGTCTGCGACTCCTCGACGGTGATGACGCCTTCCTTGCCGACCTTGTCCATCGCCTCGGCGATGAGCTCGCCGATCTGGGTGTCGGCGGCGGAGATGGAGGCCGTCGAAGCGATCTGCTCCTTGGTCTCGACATCCTTGGCCTGCTCGAGGAGAGCGCCCGAGACGGCCTCGACGGCCTTCTCGATGCCGCGCTTCAGAGCCATCGGGTTGGCACCGGCGGCCACGTTGCGCAGACCCTCGCGCACCAGGGCCTGGGCCAGGACGGTCGCGGTCGTCGTGCCGTCACCGGCGACGTCGTCCGTCTTCTTCGCGACCTCCTTGACCAGCTCGGCGCCGATCTTCTCGTACGGGTCCTCGAGCTCGATCTCCTTGGCGATGGAAACACCATCGTTGGTGATCGTGGGGGCGCCCCACTTCTTCTCGAGGACGACGTTGCGACCCTTGGGGCCCAGGGTCACCTTGACGGCGTCGGCGAGCTGGTTCATGCCGCGCTCGAGGCCGCGCCGTGCCTCCTCGTCGAACGCGATGATCTTGGCCATGTGAAGTGGTCCTCCCGGACGGGGTGGAAAAGCAAGCAAACGGACCGTGCTGGCGCCCGCGACGGACGGCCTGCGTGCCGCGTGGTTCCTTGCCCCACCCGGCCTGCGGACCTCACCGACCCGATCCAAGTTCTGTCACTCTCACTGGGAGAGTGCTAAGCCAATGATTAGCACTCGACCCCTGCGAGTGCAAGCGCCTCTCACGGTCTCGGGCAGACTCCGGACGCACATGAGGGGCCCGTACCCCCATCGGGATACGAGCCCCTCACGATGCTTGCGTCGGTGGCCGTTCGCGCCGAGCTAGACGGCGAGCTTGACCATGTCCGCCTGCGGACCCTTCTGGCCCTGCGAGATCTCGAACTCGACTCGCTGACCTTCTTCCAGGGTGCGGTAGCCGTCCATCTGGATCGCGCTGTAGTGGACGAAAACATCCGCACCACCGTCGACCGCGATGAAGCCGTACCCCTTCTCCGCGTTGAACCACTTGACGGTGCCCTGAGCCATGCCGAACTCCCCTATTTCTGGCCCTTGCACAGGACCGCACTTCGCGGACCCGGGTCAGACCTCACTCCCCAATTGATTGGGGGTGTGCGCCGGAACGCGTCGACCGCCGCTGAATGTATCTGCCCAACTGCCCTCTGCAACAGGTCAATCGGACGAGAATTCTGGGCATGACGGAACGGTGATTTACGGAGAGTCCCCCGGAATCCAGGGCAATTCGGGCCGGGCAAATGCCGCAGAAGGCCCATATAGGCAGCGCGCATTGGCTGCTTCTTGTCGGCTCCAGGCCGACTTCGTCTATGCACTCGGCACCGACGGCGAAGCGCGTTCCCCAACTGTACCGCGCTCAACCATGCTGAATTGCCCCCTCCGTTTCTCTCCCGGAGGGGGCAATTCAGCTCATGCGGGCTGCTCGGACAGAAGATCAGCCACCGGCGACGGCGGGAATGATCGAGATACCGGCGCCGTCCGGAGTGGCCGTTTCCAGACCCTGCTCGAAACGGACGTCGTCGTCGTTCACGTACACGTTGACGAAGCGGCGCAGCTTGCCCTGGTCGTCCAGGACGCGCGCGGCGATGCCGGCGTGGTTCTTCTCCAGGTCGGCGATGACCTCACCGAGGTTGCCCCCCTCGGCGGCGACCTCGGCCTTTCCGCCGGTGTAGGTGCGGAGAATGGTGGGGATACGGACGTTCACGCTCATGGGATTCACCTCAGGGGTACGGGCCCCGTCAGGGGCGCGGGGAACTGCGCGAGGACGGACCAGGACGGACCGGGACGGACCACGGCCCACGGCCCGCGGCCGACAGCGGACCACGGGCCCTACGGTGGCTATTCGGCCAGACCCGCGGCGCGGAACGCCTCAAGGCTCGGCGGGATCGTCGCGGTCGCCTGAGACGTCTCGGCGACGGCGTCAAGCGTCTTGAGCCCGTCCCCCGTGTTCAGCACGACCGTGGTGAGGGCCGGGTCGATGAGCCCCGCCTCGACGAGCTTCTTGGTGACGCCCACCGTCACCCCGCCGGCGGTCTCCGCGAAGATCCCCTCCGTCCGGGCGAGGATCTTGATCGCCTCGACGACCTGCTCGTCGTTCACGTCCTCCACCGCGCCGCCCGTGCGACGCGCGATGTCCAGGACGTAAGGACCGTCGGCGGGGTTGCCGATGGCCAGCGACTTGGCGATGGTGTTCGGCTTCTGGGGGCGCACGACGTCGTGCCCGGCCTTGAACGCGGCCGACACCGGCGAACAGCCCTCGGCCTGGGCGCCGAAGATCTTGTACGGCTTGTCCGCCACGAGGCCGAGCGCGATCAGCTCCTTGAGCCCCTTGTCGATCTTCGTGAGCTGCGATCCGGAGGCGATCGGGATGACGAGCTGGTCGGGCAGAACCCAGCCGAGCTGCTCGCAGATCTCGTACGCGAGGGTCTTGGAGCCCTCGCCGTAGTAGGGCCGCAGGTTGACGTTGACGAAGCCCCAGCCCTCGCCCAGCGGGTCGCCGATGAGCTCGGAGCAGAAGCGGTTCACGTCGTCGTAGTTGCCCTCGATGCCGACGAGCTCGCCGCCGTAGACCGCGGCCATGACGACCTTGCCCTGCTCCAGGTCGTGCGGGATGAACACGCAGGAACGGAAGCCGGCGCGGGCCGCGGCGGCACCGACGGCGCCCGCGAGGTTGCCGGTGGAGGAGCAGGAGAGCGTGGTGAAGCCGAAGGCGCGCGCGGCTTCGAGGGCCTGCGCGACGACGCGGTCCTTGAAGGAGTGCGTCGGGTTGCCGGAGTCGTCCTTGACGAACAGCTTGCCCGGCTCGACGCCGAGCTCACGGGCGAGGTTGTCGGCCTTGACGAGCTTGGTCCAGCCCGGGTTCAGGTTCGGCTTGTCGGCCACGTCGGCGGGGACGGGCAGCAGCGGGGCGTAGCGCCAGATGTTGGCGGGGCCCGCCTCGATCCGGGCGCGCAGTGACTCCGGGTCACCGAGAGGCAGGTCGTACGCGACCTCAAGAGGGCCGAAACACTCGACGCAGGCGAAAATGGGGCCGAGGGGGAATGTGGTGCCGCACTCACGGCACACGAGGCCGGAGGCCGGTCCGAGGTCGACGGTGGGGGTCGTTTCGGTGGCGACAGTCTGAACAGCCATGGAGGCGAGGCCCTTTCTCCTCATCTTCCTCGCGACGCATCTCGCCGCGAGACGGAATTGGCACCTTCCCCGCCGTGACCTCGCGGTCGGCGGAATGGTTGCCGGGGCTTCAACGGGCCGTTTCCCTCTGCCCCTCTGGATGAGCGGTTTTCGATTATGGGTTTCAGTTGTTGGTCGGAACGCGGCGGTGACCCCGACATGCGATGGCCACCGGCGTTGTTCAAGACTGTAACCGAAGCCCCGGACCCTTGAGATAGTCGTCCGAACGGCGAGATGGATCACATAGGGGAGGACGCAGACCGTGCTGGAAGAGGCCGAGCGCTGGCTGAGCAGGCGTTCCTGGTCGGTCGCCGACCGTCCGGCGGACCGGCTGGCCGCGGCCAAACGCGCGTCCGGCGCGACGGTGAGCGTCGTCCTGCCCGCCCTCGACGAGGAGCGGACGGTCGGCGCGATCGTCGCCGAGATCCGCCGCGAGCTGATGGAGCGGGTGCCGCTGGTCGACGAGCTCGTGGTGATCGACTCCGGCTCGTCCGACCGCACCGCCGAGGTCGCGCGGAAAGCGGGCGCCAGGGTCGTCCACCGGGACGCGATACTGCCGCGCCTGCCGGCCGTGCCGGGCAAGGGCGAGGTGCTGTGGCGCTCACTCCTGGTCACCGACGGCGACATCGTGGCGTTCGTCGACGCCGACCTGAAGGAGTTCTCCGCCGACTTCGTGACGGGGACGGTGGGCCCGCTGCTGACCGAGCCCGACGTGCACTTCGTGAAGGCGATGTACGACCGCCCCCTCGGCGCCGAGACCGGCCAGGGCGGCCGGGTCACCGAGCTGATGGCGCGCCCGCTCCTGAACATGCACTGGCCGCTGCTCGCCGGGTTCGTCCAGCCGCTCGGCGGCGAGTACGCGGCCCGCCGGTCCCTCCTCGAACGGCTGCCCTTCCCCGTCGGATACGGGGTGGAGCTCGGGCTGCTCGTCGACGCGCTGCACACCGTCGGGCTCGACGCGCTCGCGCAGGTCGACGTGGGGGTGCGCAGGCACCGGCACCAGGACGGGCAGGCGCTCGGACGGATGGCGGCGGCCATCTACCGCACGGCGCAGCTGCGGCTCGCGCGCGGACACCTCGTACGCCCGGAGCTGACGCAGTTCGAGCGGGGCGAGCACGGGTTCGTGCCGCGTACGTACGCGGTGGACACGGAGGAACGGCCTCCGATGACCGGTATCTCCGAGTACGCGCACCGGCGTGTGGCGTAAGGGCTTGTCCGTGGTGTCTGGCGGAGTCCGCTCGGCATACGTTTGAGCGTTTCCGGTACGGGCTACGTTCTGCCACATGGTTCCAGAGCTCCGTTCGTCGACAGCAGCGCAGGTACTCGTCGCGTCCAACCGCGGCCCCGTCTCGTACTCCGTGGGAGAGGACGGGGAGCTCACCGCCAAACGCGGCGGCGGCGGACTCGTCTCCGGACTGAGCGCCATCGGTGACGAGGCGGACGCCCTGTGGGTGTGCGCGGCGCTCGGCGAGGGCGACCGGGAGGCCGTGCGGCGCGGCGTCTCGGAGCCGGGGGTGCGGATGCTCGACATCGACGCGGGCGCCGGCGAGGGCGTGCACGCGGCGGCCTACAACGGCATCGCCAACTCGGTCCTGTGGTTCGTCCACCACATGCTCTACCAGACGCCGCTCGAACCGTCCTTCGGCCCGGAGTTCCGCGCCCAGTGGAAGGCGTACGAGACGTACAACCGCGCGTTCGCCGAGGCGCTCGCCGCGGAGGCGGCGCCCGGGGCGGCGGTCCTCGTGCAGGACTACCACCTCACGCTCGTCCCCGGCATGCTCCGCGAGCTCCGCGAGGACCTGCGGATCGGGCACTTCTCGCACACCCCGTGGGCGCCCGCCGACTACTTCCGGATGCTCCCCGACGACGTGGCGGAGCAGGTGCTCCGGGGCATGCTCGGCGCCGACCGGCTCGGGTTCCTCACCGGGCGGTGGGCCGACGCCTTCACGGAGTGCTGCGTGCGGCTGCTCGGCGGCACGTCGGGCACGCGCATCGGTGTGCACGGCCTCGGCGCCGACGCGGACTTCCTGCGGGAGCGGTCGCGGCGTGACGACGTCGAGGAGCGGATGCGGGCGCTGCGCGAGCAGGTCGGGGAGGGCCGCAGGACGATCGTGCGGGTGGACAGGACCGAGCTGTCCAAGAACATCGTGCGCGGCCTGCGGGCCTACCGGCAGTTGCTCCGGGATCGCCCCGAATGGCTGGAACGGGTCGTCCATGTCGCCTTCGCCTACCCCTCGCGGCAGGACCTCGCCGTCTACCGCGACTACACCGCGGAGGTCTCACGCGTCGCCGAGGAGATCAACTCCGAGTTCGGCACGGAGGGGTGGACGCCCGTCGTCCTGCACGTCAAGGACGACTTCGCGCGGTCGCTCGCGGCGTACCGCCTCGCCGACGTGGCGCTGGTCAACCCCATCCGTGACGGGATGAACCTCGTGGCCAAGGAGGTGCCGGTCGTCTCCGACGAGGGGTGCGCGCTGGTGCTCTCGCGGGAGGCCGGGGCGTACGAGGAGCTGTCCGAGGACGTGCTCGGGGTGAACCCCTACGACATCTCGGCCACGGCGGCGGCGCTGCACGCGGCGCTGAGCATGGCCCCCGAGGAGCGCGCGGAGCGCACCAAGCGCCTCGCGGCGGCGGCCACGGCCCTGCCGCCGGCGCAGTGGTTCCTCGACCAGCTGCACGCCTTGACCGGCGAGGGGGCCTAGCCGCCGCCTCCCCGCGGCGAGCGTCAGGGCAGGTTCGCCGCGATCGCGGACAGCAGTTCCACCACGCCCGCCGGGCCGTCCACCACCAGGTCCGCGCGGTCCGCGAGCTCCGTGACCTCCGCGCTGCCGCTGCACACCAGGAGGCCCGCGACGCCGTCCGAGCGGAGCTTCTCCACCGCTCCGAAGGCCGGCAGGTCGCCCAGGTCGTCGCCCGCGTAGAGGACCGACTCGGCGCCCACCTCGCGGAGGTACTCCGCCAGGGCCACGCCCTTGTCCATGCCGGGCGGGCGCAGCTCCAGGACCATGCGGCCGGGCTCGACGATCAGACCGTGGCGTGCCGCGAGCTCCGCCAGCGGCTCGCGCAGGGCGTCGAAGGCCGCCTGCGGGTCCTCCGCGCGGCGGGTGTGGACGGCGACCGCGCGGCCCTTCTCCTCCGTCCAGGTGCCGCGCCAGGCCCCGATCGCGTCGAGGAAGCCGGGCAGCTCGGCCCGGACCGCGGCGACGCCGGGGTGCTCCTCCGCGGCCTGCACGGTGCCGGTGACGGCGTCCCAGCGCTCGGCGCCGTAGTGCCCGAGCACCACCAGGCGTTCGAGGCCCGCCGCGCCCGCGAAGCCGCCGTAGCGCACCGCGACGCCCGCCGGGCGTCCGGTGACCACGGCGACGGACCGCAGGCGCGGGGCGAGCGCGGCGAGCGCCGGCACCGCGTCGGGGTGGGCGCGGGCCTGCTCGGGGTCGGGCACGATCGCGGCGAGCGTGCCGTCGAAGTCGAGGGCCACGACGGCCCGTTCCGGCCTCGCCAGAATCGCGGCGAGGCCGTCACGGCCGGCGGGCGTGACGGGCTCGGGCAGTCCAGGACGTCCCGGCTCGGCGGGCTGCGCGTACGTAGGGTCACCCATGGGCCCGACCCTAACGGGATCAGCGCTCCTCGCGCCGTGACTCCCGCACCCGGCGCAGCCGATTGACCGTAATCGGGTCGTGCGCGAGGGCCCGCGGATCGTCCAGGAGGGCGTTCAGGAGCTGGTAGTAGCGCACCGGCACCATGCCGAGCTCCTCGCGCACCGCACGTTCCTTCGCGCCAGGACCCGGCCAGTCGCGCCGCTCCAGGGCGAGCACGGCACGGTCCCTGTCCGAGAGCTCCTGTTCGGTCATGCCCGACACGCTATTCCGCGTTCTCCGCCGCCGCCGCCGTGTTCTGGATACGGCCGAGCACCGAAGCCGGGTTGCCGTTCCTCTCGACGGTCTTGCCGATGTCCTTCTTGATGTCGGCGGAGACCTGCGCCCAGGACGTCTTGCCCACCGGGTAGAGCTGCGAGGTCGGCAGCTCCTTGAGGAACTGGCCGAGCTCGCTGTCGCCACGCTCCGCGGCCATCGTGTCGGACGCCGAGGTCGTCACGGGCAGGATGTCGTACTCGTTGGAGAAGTCGAGCACGTTCTTCTTGCTGTACACGTAGTCGAGGAACTTGCCGGCCTCCTCGCGGTGGCCGTTCTGCTTGAACGCCATCATCCAGTCGGCGACGCCCATCGTGGCCTGCGCCTTGCCGTTGATGCCGGGCGCCGGCACCATGCCGAACTTCACGCCCTTCTTGGCGGCCATCTTCATCAGCGTGGGGTGGCCGTTGAGCATGCCGACCTCGCCGTTCGCGAACGCCGCGAAGGCCTCGGCGCGGTTCAGCTTCCCGGGCGCCTTCGGGCCGGTCAGGCCCTTGCCGACGAGCTCGTCCCGCAGCCAGGCGAACGTCTTGGTGTTCTGGGCGGAGTCGATGCTGTAGGAGCTGACGTTGTCGGTGTAGCCGCCGCCGCCGCTGAGCATCCACATCAGCGTCTCGGCGGGCGCCTCCTCGGGGCCGAGGGGCAGCGCGTACGGGATCTTCACGCCGCGCGACTTGAGGACCTTCGCGTCGGCCTGAAGCTCGCCCCAGGTCTCCGGCGGGGTGAGGTTCGCGTCCTTGAAGATCTTGGTGTTGTAGAACAACAGGCGCGTGGAGGAGGCGAACGGCATGCCGTACTGGGTGCGCTTGACCTCACCGGCGCGGGCGAGCGGGGTCAGGAAGTCGGCCTGGGTCGCGATGGAGAGGACCTCGTCGGCCTCGTACAGCTTGCCCTGGTCCGCGTAGTCGGCGTAGGCGCCGATCTGGGCGAGGTCGGGGGCCTCGTCCTTGGCGACCATCTCCTTGACCTCGCGGTCCACGTCGTTCCAGGAGTGGACGGTCACCTCGACCTTGATGCCGGGGTTCTTGGCCTCGAACCCCTTGATGACCTTGTCCCAGTACTTCTTCGAACTGTTCGCCGCGGAGTCGCCGTAGTCCGCCGCCACCAGCTTCAGGGTGACGTCGCCGGAGTCGCCCGGACCGCCGCAGCCGGCGAGCACGCCCGCCATGCCCAGTACGGCCACCGCCGCGGTCAGTCCTGTCACGCGCCGCTGCACAGCTGTCCCACCCTCATTGCTTCCACGCACGTGGGGCTTGCCACCCCATAGCTCTTGAACTGCGAGTTTCTCCCGCGTCCGGACACAAGGTCTACACCACCCGAGTATCACTTCTGCAACGGCGGCCACAAGGGCCCGGCGGGCGGCCCTGCGTTGCCGCGCGCGCCTCGCGGCTGCTATGCACGTCACGTTCGTGCAGAGCCGTACTCACGAGGAGCCTTGGCGCATGTCGCGTACCGCAGCAGAAATAGCCACACAGCCCGCCTGCTGGCAGCGGGCGGTGGAGGCGGCCGCCTCCTTCGAGAGCCTGCCGAAGCCGGGTGAGCGGGTCGCCGTCACCGGGTGCGGGACCTCGTGGTTCATGGCCATCGCGTACGCGGCGCTGCGGGAGGCCGCGGGGCAGGGCGAGACCGATGCCTTCGCCTCCTCGGAGTTCCCGGCCGGGCGGACGTACGACCGGGTGGTCGCGATCACCCGGTCCGGCACGACGACGGAGGTCCTGGAGCTCCTGGGGCGGCTCAAGGGCGCGGTGCCGACGGTCGCGCTGACCGCCGACCCGAAGACGCCGGTCATGGACGCGGCGGACGCGGTGGCCGTCCTGGACTGGGCGGACGAGGAGTCGGTCGTGCAGACCCGCTTCGCGACGACCGCGCTGGCGTTCCTGCGGGCCGGGCTCGGGGACGTCCCGGGCGTGAAATCGGTGGCCGAAGCCGCCGTCGACGCCGAACTCGCGGTCTCGGAGCCGCTGCCCGCCTCCGTGGTCGGGGCGGAGCAGTGGACGTTCCTCGGGCGCGGCTGGACGTACGGGCTCGCTCTGGAGGCGGCGCTGAAGATGCGGGAGGCGGCGGGTGCCTGGACGGAGTCCTACCCGGCCATGGAGTACCGGCACGGGCCGATCTCCATCACCGGGCCCGGCCGGGTGACCTGGATGTTCGGCGCGCTGCCGGAGGGTCTCGCGGGGGATGTCGCCCGGGTCGGCGGCGATCTCGTCGCCCGCCAGGAGGCGGACCCGCTGGCCGACCTGATCCGCGCGCAGCGGCTCGCGGTCGCCCTCGCGGAGGCGCGCGGCCTCGACCCGGACCGCCCCCGCAATCTCACGCGGAGCGTGATCCTCGACTGATATGGGCGGGCGGGGGCGCCTCGGGGATTCAAGGCCGCCGCTTCGCGGCGGACCTCTCCCCCCACCCGCCCATTACCCCGGAGCGGACCCCCGCCGTAGGAGCGGAACGGCGGGGCCTTCCAAGGGCCGCCGAGGATCCGAGAAAGCGATTACCGCGAGTGGACTAGACCTTTCATGGGGTGACGCGCGAGACTGGGGGGCGTGAGACACGTCATCGCCCTCGATGTGGGCGGCACCGGAATGAAGGCCGCCCTGGTAGGGGCGGACGGCACCCTGCTGTACGAGGCGCGCCGTCCGACGGGCCGCGAGCGCGGGGCCGAGGCCGTCGTGGAGACCATCCTCGGCTTCGCCGAGGATCTGCGCGCCCACGGCATCGCCCACTACGGAGAACCGGCCGCGGCGGCGGGCGTAGCCGTACCCGGCATCGTCGACGCGGACCGCGGCTTCGCCGTGTACGCGGCCAACCTCGGCTGGGCCGACGTCCCCCTGCGGGGCCTCCTCAGCGACCGCCTGGCAGGCGTCCCCGTGGCCCTGGGCCACGACGTCCGCGCAGGCGGCCTCGCCGAGGGCCGCATCGGCGCGGGCCGGACCGCCGAGCGCTTCCTCTTCGTCCCGCTCGGCACGGGCATCGCGGGCGCCATCGGCATCGGCGGCGCCATCGAGCCCGGCGCCCACGGCTCGGCCGGGGAGATCGGCCACATCGTCGTACGCCCCGGCGGCCCGCCCTGCGGCTGCGGCCAGCGCGGCTGCCTGGAGCGCCTGGCGTCCGCGTCCGCGGTCAGCAAGGCCTGGGCCGAGGCCAGCGGCGACCCCGAGGCGGACGCCGCGGACTGCGCCAAGGCCGTGGAGTCCGGCGACCCGCGCGCCCTGGAGGTCTGGCGCACCGCCATCGACGCCCTGGCCGACGGGCTGCTCACCGCCGTCACCCTGCTGGACCCGGACACGCTGATCATCGGTGGCGGTCTCGCCGAAGCGGGGGAAACGTTGTTCACGCCGCTGCGGGCCGCCGTCACGGAACGCGTCGTGCGGTTCCAGACGCTGCCGGACATCGTCCCCGCGGCCCTCGGCGACACCGCGGGCTGCCTGGGCGCGGGCCTCCTCGCCTGGGACCTCCTCGACAACCCGAAGCCCGATCCCACGAATCCCGACCCCGCGGAGGTAACCGCCTGATGGCCGCCAGCAAGGTTCTCACCGGTGCCCGAGTGGTACTGCCGACCGGGACGGTCACCGCCGGCCGCGTCATCGTCGACGGCACGCGCGTCGCGGGCAGCGCCCCCGGGTCCGCCGAGACCGTCGACCTCTCCGGCCACTGGCTGGTCCCCGGCTTCGTGGACATCCACAACCACGGCGGCGGCGGGGCCTCCTTCACCTCCGGCACCGTCGAGGACGTCCTCAAGGGCGTCCACACGCACCGGCTGCACGGCACGACCACGATCGTCGCGTCGACCGTCACCGGTGAGATGGACTTCCTCGCCCAGCGCGCCGGACTGCTCAGCGAACTGGCCGAGCAGGGCGACATCGCCGGCGTCCACTTCGAGGGTCCTTTCATCTCGCCGTGCCGCAAGGGCGCCCACAGCGAGGCGCTCCTGCGCGACCCCGACCCCGCGGACGTCCGCAAGCTGATCGACGCCGCCCGCGGCCACGCCAAGATGCTCACCCTCGCCACCGAGCTGCCGGGCGGCCTCGACTCCGTACGGCTGCTCGCCGAGCACGGCGTCATCGCGGCCGTCGGCCACACGGACGCCACGTACGAGCAGACGGTGGCGGCGATCGACGCCGGTGCCACCGTCGCCACGCACCTCTACAACGCCATGCCGGGCCTCGGCCACCGCGCCCCCGGGCCGATCGCCGCCCTCCTGGAGGACGAGCGGGTCACCGTCGAGCTGATCAACGACGGCACGCATCTGCACCCGGCCGCCCTGGAGCTGGCCTTCCACCGCGCGGGCGCGGACCGCGTCGCCTTCATCACCGACGCGATGGACGCGGCGGGCTTCGGCGACGGCCGGTACATGCTCGGCCCGCTGGAGGTCGAGGTGAGGGACAGCGTGGCGCGGCTCGTCGAGGGCGGCTCCATCGCGGGTTCCACACTGACCCAGGACCGCGCCTTCAAGCGCTCGGTGACCGTCGACGGGCTGTCCGTCGAGGACACCGTCCGCGCCCTCTCCGTCAACCCCGCCAAGCTCCTCGGGATGTACGACACGGTCGGCTCCCTGGAGCCCGGCAAGGACGCCGACCTGGTGGTCCTCGACGCGGAGTTCGACCTCAAGGGCGTCATGCGCAAGGGCGAGTGGGTGGTTGCCCCCCATTAGGTCCGCCTCCCCCGCATGAGGTCCGGCCCCCCGCGCCTCTGGGCCAACCGCCTTCTGTTTGGCATGATCAGAGCCGTAGCGGGGTGCGCCGGCAAGCGCGCTCCCCAGGGCACGGGGACGACTTCGGGGGTGGTGACGCGGGTGATCCTCACCGTCACGCTCAACACCGCTCTCGACCTCACCTACCGCGTGCCCGCCCTCACCCCGCACGCCTCGCACCGCGTGACCGGCGTGACCGAGCGCCCCGGCGGCAAGGGCCTCAACGTCGCCCGCGTCCTCGCCGCCCTCGGCCACGACGTGACCGTCACCGGCTTCGCGGGCGGCGACACCGGACGCGCCCTGCGCGAGCACCTGGCCGCCGGCGGGCCCCGCGTCACCGACGCGCTCGCGGAGGTCGCGGGGACCACCCGCCGCACCCTCGCCGTGGTCGACGCCGCGAGCGGCGACACCACCCAGTTCAACGAGCCGGGCCCCGCGATCACCCCCGCCGAGTGGACCGCCTTCCTCGGCGCGTACGAGGAGCTGCTCCGCGCCCCCGGGACCCGTGCCGTCGCGCTCTGCGGCAGCCTGCCGCCCGGCGTGCCCGTGGGGGCGTACGCACTTCTCGTACGCGCCGCACGCGCCGCACGCGTGCCGGTCCTGCTCGACACCAGCGGGGAGCCGCTGCGCCGGGGCGTCGCCGCCCGCCCCGACATCGTCAAGCCCAACGCCGACGAGCTGGCCGAGCTGACCGGCTCCCACGAACCCCGGCAGGCCACCCGCGACGCCCGCCGCAGGGGCGCGCACAGCGTGGTCGCCTCCCTGGGCGCCGACGGCGTCCTCGCCGTCACGCCCGAGGGCACCTGGCAGGCCCGGCCCCCGGCCATGGTCCGCGGCAACCCCACGGGAGCGGGCGACTCGGCGGTCGCCGGGCTGCTCTCCGGCCTCGCCGAGGGGCTGCCGTGGCCGGAGCGCCTGGCCCGCGCCGTCGCCCTCTCGGCGGCGACCGTGGCCGCCCCGGTGGCGGGCGAGTACGACGTGCCCACCTACGACGACCTGCTGCCGCGCGTCACGGTGACCGACCGGACCGCGGCGTGAACGGACCCGTGTAACACCGCGCAACGGGGCACCGCGCCCTGGGAACTGGGGAGCACCGTGCCACTGGTCAGCACCGGCGATCTCGTCACGGAGGCCCGCGCCGCGGGTCACGGCGTCGCCGCGTTCAACGTCATCACCCTGGAGCACGCCGAGGCGATCGCCCTCGGCGCGGAGCGCGCCGGGGTCCCCGCGGTCCTCCAGATCTCCGAGAACGCCGTGAAGTTCCACGGCGGCCGCCTGTCGGCCGTCGCGGCGGCGACGGCGGCGGTGGCCCGCACCTCCTCGGCCCGCCTCTCGCTCCACCTCGACCACGTCATGGACGTCGAGCTGCTGCGGGCGGCCCACCCGGAGGGCTTCAGCTCCGTCATGTTCGACGCCTCGAAGCTGCCGTACGAGGAGAACGTGCGGGCCACGGCCGACGCGGTGCGCTGGGGCCACGAGCGGGGCATCTGGATCGAGGCGGAGCTCGGGACGGTGGGCGGCAAGGAGGGCGAGGCCCCGCTGGACGCGCACGCGCCCGGGGTGCGCACCGACCCGGCACAGGCCGCGGCGTACGTGGCGGACACCGGCGTCGACGCGCTCGCGGTGGCGGTCGGCTCCTCGCACGCGATGACGGAGCGCACGGCGGCCCTGGACCACGCCCTGATCGCGTCCCTGGCGGCGGCCGTCCCCGTCCCGCTGGTCCTGCACGGCTCCAGCGGTGTGCCGGACGACGAGATCCGCCGGGCCGTCGCGTCCGGCATGGTGAAGATAAACGTGGGCACGGCCCTGAACACGGCGTTCACCGGCGAGGTCCGCGCCTACCTGGCGGCGGACGCCAAGGCCGTCGACCCCCGCAAATACCTCGTCCCGGCCCGTGAGGCGATGGCCGGGACGGTGGCGGACTTCCTGGGACTGCTGCGGTGATCTCCTGGGTCCAGGGCTAGCCCTCAGCCCTGGTCAGCCCTGGTCGCCCCTGACGAGCCACATCTGGTCGATGTTCGCGCCGACCGACCCGCAGAGGTTGCTCTGGTCACAGGTGAGCGTGACGGTGTTGGTGCCCTTGGTGAGCTGCACCACGGACCAGGTGTTCGTCCAGCCCTTCTCCCAGTCGCCTTCCTTGGCGCCGGAGAAGTTCTTCATGTTGAGCGGACGGGTCTGCTTCTTGCCGTTGACGAGGATCGAGGCGTTGGAGTCCTTGCCGGGGACGCCGTAGTTCACGCGCAGGCTGTACGCGCCGGGCTTGTCGATGCCGTCGACCGTCCACGTCACCTGGGCGCCGACCTTGTCGAAGCCCGCGACGTACACGCCGCCGGCGGCCTTCGCGCCGTCGATGTCGGACGCCGTGCTCGTGCCGCCCTCCAGCTTCAGGGCCTTCGCGTCCGTCTTCGGCAGCTCGACGTCCTTCTGGGGCTTCTTCGTCGGCTTCTCGCTCGGCTCGACGGTCTGGGCCTGCGACGGCTTGCCGCCCGCTTCCCCGCCGTCGTCGCTCTTGTCCCCGTCACCGCCGAAGAGCAGGGCGGCGCCGATCCCGATGGCGACGACGCCGACCACCGCTATCGCCGCGATGAGCAGCCCCTTGCTGTTCGGGCCGCGGCCCCGGCCCGAGGGCGCGTGCTGCGGGTTCGCGACGGGGGCGCCGCCGGGCTGCGCCTCGGGCGCGGTGTAGTGGGCGTTCGGCCGGCCGTAGGGCTGCTGGGGCTGCTGCGGGGCCTGCTGGCCGTACGCCTGCTGTCCGTTCGCCTGCTGCCCGTACGTCTGCTGTCCATAGGCGGGGCGGCGGTCGCCGACCGCTCTGACGTGGTTGTACGAGGAGCGCGGGCCCGGGTACCCATAACCGCCCCCGCCGTTGGGTGGGGTCGCTCCGGCTGCCTGTCCGTCCTCATACAGGTAGCCGAACGGATCGTCGTCGCCCTGCGGCGCGCTCGGCGTGTTCTCGCCGTTATTGCCGGGCGTCATTCCCAGGTCACTCCCTCATATCGCTGACGCGGGGAGCCTACCCGCTCCACGTGGGGCCAAGGGGTGGCGTTGACCTCATCGAGACCGCTAGCCGGCCCGCCTGTGCTGCTTGGCACGTGAGCGTTTCTCCACGTACATCCGCTGGTCAGCCGAGTGCAACACTTCGTCGGCCGACATCCCGCAGTGTGCCCATCCGATGCCGAAACTCGCCCCCACCCGGACCGCCCGCCCGTCGACGCGGATCGGCGGGATGATCGCGTTCCGCAGCCGCACGGCGAGGTCCTGGGCGTCGGCGCGGCCGAGGCCGTCCGCGAGGACGACGAACTCGTCACCGCCGAGCCGCGCGACCGTGTCCCCGTCCCGCACGCCGCTGGTGAGGCGCCTGGCGACCTCTATGAGGACGGCGTCGCCGGTGTGGTGCCCGAAGCGGTCGTTGATCGACTTGAAGCCGTCGAGGTCGCAGAAGAGGACCGCGAGGCCCTTGGTGCCGTCGTCCACGTCCCCCTCGCCCTCGGGGGCGACGGTGTGGACGTGGCGGTCGAAGCCGTCGTCCGGCTGGCGCGAGGCGGGCCCGAAGTCGAAGCCGTGCTCGTAGGCGGCGTCGAGGGAGTCCACGGCGCTCGGCTGCCCCGCGTGGGGCCTGCGACAGAGCCGGGCGCCGAGCCTGGCCCGCAGCTCGGCGGAGTTCGGCAGGCCGGTCAGCGAGTCATGGCTGGCCCGGTGCGCCAACTGGAGCTCGCGCCGCTTGCGCTCCTCGATGTCCTCGACGTGCGTGAGCAGGAAGCGGGGCCCGTCGGCGGCGTCGGCGACCACGCTGTTGCGCAGGCTGACCCAGACGTACGTGCCGTCGCGCCGCGCGAGCCGCAGCTCGGCCCGGCCGCCCTCGGCGGAGGTGCGAAGGAGGGTGCCGATGTCCTCGGGGTGGACCAGGTCGGAGAAGGAGTACCGGCGCATGGCGGACGCGGGGCGGCCGAGGAGGCGGCAGAGCGCGTCGTTCGTGCGCAGGATGCGGCCGTGCTGGTCCCCGCCCATCTCCGCGATGGCCATGCCGGAAGGCGCGTACTCGAAGGCCTGCCGGAAGGATTCCTCGCTGGCCCGCAGCGCCTGCTGCTCCCGCTCCAGGCGGACGAGGGCGCGCTGCATGTTGGCCCGCAGCCGGGCGTTGCTGATCGCGATGGCGGCCTGGAAGGCGTACATCTGAAGGGCCTCGCGGCCCCAGGCGCCGGGCCTGCGGCCGTTGCGCGGCCGGTCCACGGAGATCACGCCGAGCAGCTCGCCGCCGGCGCCGGACGCGTACATGGGGGCGAAGAGGCGGTCCGCCGGGTGCCACTCGTCCTCGAAGCGCGGCTCGGGGCCCTCGGTGTACCACTGCGGGACGTCGTCGTCGTCGAGGACCCAGCCCTCGGTGAACGAGATGAAGCGCAGGGCGCCCCAGGACTCGCCCATCGCAAGGCGGCGCTCCCAGGCGTCGCGGGAACCCACGCGGCCGGTGATGAGCGCCTCGGCGGAGGAGTTGCCGGCGAAGGCGGCGACGACGAGGTCACCGTCCGGGCGCACGAGATTGACGCACGCCAGCTCATAGCCAAGGCCGTTGACGACGCCGTCGGCGACCGTTTGCAGCGTGTCAGCCAGGCTCCGGGCCGTGTTCAGCTCCGCAACCACCTGATGCAGCTGCCGCAGGGTCGCAAGACGGACGTACGGCTCCGACTCGGTCTCCATGCTCGTTCTCCCCGAGACCTCGACAGCAACTCCAGGATGCGCAGCGCCCGCAGTGTCTTCTTCTGCTTCCGTGCCCGTGTGATCTGTGCCCGTGCGTTCCGTGCCCTTGTGTTCTGTGCCCTTGTGCCCTCAGTGTCTTATTGCCACCGTCACTGAATCACAGCGAGCTGCTCACTCGGTACACAGGGTCAACAAAATATGGGTCCTGTGACTCAAGTCACAGGTGAGGCACTGCCGTTGGTCCAGACCCTCCAGGATCCGCGGCGTCCGGCGGCACTGCGTGCCACCTCCGGGTTTCCCGCTTCCGCGGGGTCCCCCGAGCCCACGCGTGGCCCGTCTCGGCCCTCGGTCCTAGGACCGGTCTCGGCCCAGGGCCCGATGTGGCCGCGGAGCCGCCCGGGCTAGCGTCGGCACCGTGGCTCACGTACTGAAGACTCCCCCCGCCCCGTCCACCCCGCGCCACCCGTCACAGGATGGGCATGCTGAGGGGGTGAGCAACGACGAGTTCCGCGCGGTGATGTCCCGCCTGGCCGCCGGCGTCGTCCTGGTGACGGCGCGCGAGCCGGGCCTGGACCCGGACGACCCGAGCGCCCCGGCGGGCGAGGACGTCGGCATGACCGCGACGTCCTTCCTCTCCGTCTCGCTGGACCCGCCCCTGGTCCTGGTGAGCCTGCGCGAGGGCTCCCGGATGGACGACCTGCTGGCCGAGCAGCCGACATGGGCGGTCTCGGTGCTCGCCGAGAGCCAGCGCCACATCGCGGGCCGCTTCGCCATGAAGGGCCGGATCAGCGACCGCCTGCTCTTCGAGGACATCCCCTGCGTACGGGGCGAGAGGTCCGGCGCCCCGCTGGTCGACGGCGCGCTGGCGGCGCTGGAGTGCCGCACGGAGCAGACGGTACGGGCCGGTGACCACACGCTGGTGATCGGCCGGGTCCTCACGGCGTCCGTGCCGAACGGCGACGGCGCGCCACTGGCCTACTTCCGGGGCCGCTACCGACAGCTCGGCTAGAGCCTGCCCCTGCCCCCTGCAACTTGCCCCTGTCCCTACCCCTGCCCCTTCAGCCCCAGCCCTGACCCGACCGGCCGCGCTTGGTCTCGCTGCGCTGCTTCTTGTTGCGCAGCCTGCGTTCGTTGATGCCGCGCGGGATCTTCGTGGCGCGGCGCGGCTTCGGCGGCGGGGCGGTGGCCTCGGCGAGCAGGGAGACGAGGCGGGTGACGGCCATCTCCCTGTTGCGCCACTGGGAGCGGTGCTCGCTCGCCCGTACGCCGATGACACCGCCGACGAGCCGGGATTCGAGCCGCTCGATGGCCCGCTCCTTCCAGACGTCGGGCAGCGCGTCGGTGTTCGCGAGGTCGAACCGCAGCTCGACCTGGGAGTCACTGGTGTTGACGTGCTGGCCGCCCGGACCGGAGGACCGCGAGAAACGCCACATGAGCTCGGCCTCCGGCAGGGAGACCGAACCGCGGATACGGAGCTTGTCCGGGGAGAGACCCCCGGACCCCCTGCTGAGACCGGACATGACCCCATGGTCCCGCGTCTGTCGGGCTCACGTCACGCTCTTTTTCCGGGGACGCCCCCGGCGCTCCCGGATCACCGGGTAAAGAAAGTAAAGGGAACTGGAACCTGGGGACGCTGGACGTCGTTGGTACCGGTGACGGTAGCTTCGTCCCCAGTACGAAGCGCCGGAGTGCACCGTGCGCACACAAACGAGGGAAGGACTCCCAAACAATGGCAGTAAGCCTGTCCAAGGGTGGCAACGTCTCGCTGACCAAGGAGGCTCCGGGCCTGACCGCCATCACCGTGGGCCTCGGCTGGGACGTCCGTACCACCACCGGCACCGACTTCGACCTGGACGCCTCCGCGATCGCGGTGAACCCGCAGGGCAAGGTCTTCTCGGACCAGCACTTCATCTTCTTCAACAACAAGGCGACGCCGGACCAGACCATCGTCCACACCGGTGACAACGTCACCGGCCAGGGCGAGGGCGACGACGAGCAGATCACCGTCAACCTCGCGGGTCTGCCGGCCGACATCGAGAAGATCGTCTTCCCGGTCTCCATCTACGACGCCGAGAACCGCTCGCAGAACTTCGGCCAGGTCCGCAACGCGTTCATCCGCATCGTGAACCAGGCGGGCGGCACCGAGATCGCGCGCTACGACCTCTCCGAGGACGCCGCCACCGAGACCGCCATGGTCTTCGGCGAGCTGTACCGCAACGGCGCGGAGTGGAAGTTCCGCGCCGTCGGCCAGGGCTACGCCTCGGGCCTGGTCGGCATCGCCCAGGACTTCGGCGTGAACGTCTGAGTCCCCGCGACGCCTGACCGAGGCCGACGAGACCGATAGCGCCGCCGGTCGGCGAAGCACTCAAAAGTCCCACCGACACGCCGTTCACAGCGGCGTGTCGGTGGGACTTTTTTGCGGCCCCAGCCACCCCACACCGAACCCACCGCCCCCGTCCCCGCCCCCTACCCCCTACCGCCCACCCCCGGGAGTCCCCGTGATCAACGTCGCCGTCTATCTCGCCCACCCCCGGCCCGGCAGCTTCAACCACGCGCTGGCCGACGCCGTGGCCGGTGAGCTGAGCGCCCGCGGCTGCCGGGTCGTCACGCACGACCTGTACGCCGAGGGATTCGACCCCTTCCTCACCGCCGACGAGACGGGCACGGTGGACGCCGCCGCCCCGGAGCCGGCCGACTCCCCCCTCGCCGCGCACCGCGCCGAGCTGGCCGAACAGGACGCCCTGGTCTTCGTCCACCCCAACTGGTGGGGCATGCCCCCGGCGATCCTCACGGGCTGGGTCCAGCGGGTCCTCGCCCCGGGCGTCGCGTACAAGCTCGCCACGGCGGACGGCGAACCGGCCGGGCTGCTCAAGGCCGGCCGCGCCCTGGTCCTGAACACCTCCGACACCCCGGCCGACCGCGAGGCCACCGAGTTCGGCGATCCCCTGGAGCGCGTGTGGGCGTCCTGCGTCCTGCCGTACGTGGGCGTGCCGGACGTACGCAGAACGGTGTTCCGCACGGTGACGGACTCGACGCCGCGGCAGCGCGAGGCCTGGCTGACCGAGGCGCGCGCAGAGGCCGCGGCCCTGATCCGGCCGATCCGCCCCGCTAGCGGAAAAGTGGACTAGTATGGATACTGAACTAGTGGGCCGGGCCGACTGGTCGGGTCGGGTGAGGGAAGGGAGCGTCCCGTGGGTGTCGTGAACGGTTCCTGGGTGCGCGCCGCGCTGCCCCTGTGCCTGCTCGGAATCCTCGACGGCGAGCCGCAGAGCTATGGATACGCACTGCTCAGCAGGCTCGCCGACGCGGGGCTCACGGGCGTGAAGGCCGCGACCCTCTACCCCGCCCTCACCCGCCTCGAAGAGGAGGGCGCCGTCGAGGTCGAGTGGGGCGCCGGCGAGGGCGGGCCCGGACGGAAGTACTACCGGATCACCGAGGAGGGGCGAGCGAGGCTGCGGCGTGACCAGGCCGCATGGGGTGACTTCACCCGGACCGTCGACTCGCTCCTCACAGAGGGGGACGCATGAACAAGACGCGGGGCGAGAGCCTCAGCTGGGCCAGGGAAGAGGACGAGGACTGGGCCGCGACGTTCGAGCTGCGGCTCGTGCTGCGGCACGACGCGCCCGCCGGGCTCGCCGACGAGGTGCTCGCCGAGGCCCACGAGATCGTGGGCGAGGCGGGGCGGCCCGCGCTGGAGGTCCTCGGCGATCCGGAGGCGTACGCGGAGACCGTCGCCGCCGAGCGCATCGGCGAGGCACACCGGGCCCGCGTCGACACGGGCGGCCTGACGCCGGGTGAGCGGATCGTCGCCGCCCAGGTGTCGCTCGGCTTCGTCGGCCTGGTCCTCTGCCTGCTCGACTGGGTCCAGGGCGGGCTCTGGATGGACGTGACCCCGTCCGCCGCGGCGGCCTTCGCGGCGGTCACGCTCACCGTGTCGTGCGCGGCCATCGCCGTGGTGGCCGGTGCGGCCGGGCGGGCGCGGGGCATGTGGGGTTTCGCGGCGGGGTCCTTCGTCGCCGTGGCCGGAGGCGGCGTGGTGGCGCTCGTGCTGCCCGACGAGCGGCTGTTCCGCGTGCCCTCGCCCGTGCTCGCCGTGGGCTGCGTGGCCGTCATGGCGGCGGCCCTGGCACTCCCGGAGGCCCGTATCGACCGGTGGTTCACCGCGCCGCCCCCGGCGGGCGACGACGAGGCGTGGCTGGCCCGCCTCGGCCGGCTCCTGCGCGGCCGGCACGCGATGCGGGCGGCCGAGGCGCGAGGCCACGTCGAGGAGGCACGGCAGCACCTGGCCGCCGCGCCGGAGGGCGAGCGGGCCGAGGACGCCTTCGGCGACGTGGAGGTGTACGCGCTGCGGCTGGCCGAAGGCCCCGCGAGGGCGGGCCGCCTGGCACGCAGGAAGCTGTACGGGACGGGTGCCGCGATCCTGGTGTTCACGGTGCTGCTGGTGGACGACCTGGCCGGCGACACCGACGGCTCACCGTTCTGGGCGGCTCTCTACGTCGGCGTCGTGGGCTTCCTGATGTGGACCTTCTGGACGGAGTGGCGCGAGATCCGGGGCGAGGGCCGGGGCGAGGGCCGGGGCGAGGGGCGGGGCGCGCCGCAACGCCCCGCGGACTGACCCCGGAGGCTGGGGCTGGGGCTGAGGCCGGGGCCGGGGCTGGTCAGGGCTGGTCGGGCCTGCCGTTCCCGTAGAGCCAGTCGCCCCAGATCCGGCCGACCCGCGCCCGGGCCTCGTCGCCGCCCGCGTGCTTCTCGACGTACTCGGTGAAGTCCCGCGTGCTCGCGTTGCCGTGGCGGTGCGTCTTGGCCCAGCCGCGCACGAGGTCGTGGAAGGTGCCGTCGCCCACCGCCCGGCGGATCTTGTGGATGACCATCGCGCCCCGCTCGTAGACGGGCGGGTCGGAGATGTGCGCGGCGCCGGGCGGCCTGGCGGGCGGGAAGGCCCAGATGGCCGCGTTGTCGGAGGCCTTCACGTAACGCGTGCCCGCGTAGAGCTGGTCGAAGACGTGCTGGGCGCTGTCGCCGCCGTGGTCCTCCGCGTAAAGCCACTCGGCGTACGTCGCGAAGCCCTCGTTGAGCCACATGTCGCGCCAGGACATCGGCGTCACGGAGTCGCCGAACCACTGGTGGGCCAGTTCGTGGACGAGGAGGCCGGTGGTGGGGGCGCCGGCGAAGACCGGGCGGGTCTGCGTCTCCAGGGCGTACCCCACGTCCTCCTCGCGGTCGACGACGGCGCCCGCGGCGGAGAAGGGATACGGACCGAAGCGGTCCTCGCCCCACTTCAGGATGTCCGGGATCTTCGCGAGGGCCTCGCGGCCCGCCTTGGCCTGCGTGGGGTCGACGGCCGTGACGACCGGCAGCCCCGTCTCGGTCGTCGAGGACCGCATCTCGTACTTCCCGACGGCCACGGTCGCCAGATAGCTCGCCATCGGTTCGGCGCTGTGCCAGACGAAGGTGGTACGGCCGTCTTTCTCCGACTCGCGGGTCAACTCACCGTTGGAGACGGCTTGGACCCCCTTCGGGACCGTGATCCGTATGTCGTACGAGGCCTTGTCGCTCGGGTGGTGGTTGCCGGGGAACCAGGCCATGGAGCCGGTCGGCTGGCCGAGCGCGAGCGCCCCGTCGGCGGTCCTCAGCCACCCCTCCTTGGAGCCGTCGGGGTCGGTGATGGTCTCGGGGGTGCCGGAGTAGCGGACGCTCGTGCGGAACGTCTTGCCCCTGGCCGGCCCGTCGTCCGGCCGGACCGTCAGCTCCTGGCCCGCGCGGTGGAAGCGGGCGGGCTCGCCCTCGACGGTGACGCCGGAGACGTCGAGTCCCCGCAGGTCGAGGTTGAAGGCGCTGAGGTTCTTGGTGGCGCGGGCGGTGATCTCGGCGGTGCCCGTGAGGTGCCGGGAGGCGGGATCGTAACGGAGGGACAGGTCGTAGTGCGTCACGTCGTAGCCGCTGTTCCCCAGCTCGGGGAAGTACGGGTCGCGGACCCCGTCACCGCCCGGGGTGCCGCCCGTACCCGTACCCCCACAGGCGCCGACGGCCGCGGTGGCGAGCAGAGCGGCGGCGCCCCGGACGAGGGCACGGGCGACGGCTCGGCCGGCGGCTCGGGGGACGGCTCGGGCGGCCGGGAGTCTTCGCGGGTCCACGCGATGATCTTATGCGGCATATGTTCTGTACGGGGGGTTGTCCCGCTCAGCGGTTGAGCGCTGCGACGCCTGCCCGCGCGAACTTCTCGTCCAGGTCACCGCTCGGGGCGCCCGCGACGCCGATGCCCGCGACGGGCGCGCCCTTGGCGGTCACAGGAACGCCACCGGCGAGGAACAGCGTGCCCGGGATGTCCTTGAGGTTCGGCGCCTTGTCGAGGCGCTCGGCGAGCACGGAGGTGGGGGCGTTCCAGGAGACAGCGGTGTAGCCCTTCTTCTCGGCGGACTCGTAGGACTGCGGCCCCGCGCCGTCGCCGCGCAGCGTGACGACGGTGTTGCCGTTGCGGTCGACGACGGCCACGGAGACCCGCTGGTTCTCCTTCTTCGCGGCGTCGAGGGCGGCCTGCGCGGCCTTGGTGGCGGCGGCGACGGTCAGGTGCGTGGACCGGCCGAGGTTCTTGTCGCCCGCGTCGGCGGTGACGGCGGCCTTCGTGGCGGCGTCCGGGGTGCCGGCGCTGGCGGCGGATACGGCACCGAAGGCCCCGGCGCCGAGAGCGGCGGCGGCGACCGTGACGGTGAGGACGCGGGTGCGGAGGGAGAGCTTCTGCATCGGGGGCTCCTGGGTAGGGAGGGGGGCTTGTTCCCCTCTGCCGTCAATCCTCGGGTCGCGCCCGCGCCCCGCCCCTCGGCATACCGGCTGGGAGCCCCGCGCGACTCGGCCGACACCGGGGTCAGCCGATCGGTTGACCCCTCGGTGGCCCGAGCGAGCCACAATGAAGGTGTCTGCCCAGTTCAGCGACGCGCGACGGCGGTACGAGAAGCCGGGGGCAGACGCAATGCCGTAGATGCCGGTGATGCAGGTGATGCTGGTGATGCCGGAGATGCCGGTACGAGAGGGAGGCGCCCCGTGGGACAGCGCACGCCGGGCCCCCGCCCCCGCCCCCGCACGGAGGACCCCGACGCCCGCCGGCTCGCGGCCGTCATGCACGCGACGTTCTACCTGCTCCTCGCCACCTCGCTGGCCCGCTTCCTGCTGCGCCACCCCGGCGGCGCACGCGTCCCGTGGATCATCGCGCTGGCGGCGGTGCTGGCCGTCCTGTACGCCCTCCCCTTCCTGACCAGCACGCCTCTGCGTACGACGAATACGCCACTGGAGGAACACGACGCCACGCCCCTGCCGCCGGGGCCCGCGCCCGGCGCCGCCCGCCCCACTCCCCGCCGCCTCACGTGGCTCGCGCTGGTCGTCGCGGTCTGGCTGGTCCTCGTCGTTCTGGCGCCGAGCTTCGGGTGGTGCGCGGTGCCGCTCTTCTACACCGGGCTGCGTACGTTGCCGCAGCGCGCGGCCCTGGCCCTGGTGGCCGTCCTGACCGGCTGCGTGATCGCGTCGCAGCTGCGGCTCGCGGGCCGCTACGACCCCGACCTGATCCTCGGGCCACCCGCCGTGTCGGCGATCGCGACGGCCGTCTTCATCCACATGCGGCGCCAGGCCGCCCGCCAGCGGGAGCTGATCGACGATCTCATCCGCACCCGCCGCGAACTGGCCGCCACCGAGCGCCGCGAGGGCACGCTCGCCGAACGCCAGCGCCTCTCCATGGAGATCCACGACACGCTGGCCCAGGGCCTGTCCAGCCAGCAGATGCTGCTCCAGGCGGCCGACCGCCTCTGGGACACGGATGCGGCGAGGGCCCGCGCCCATGTGCGTACCGCCGAGTCGATCACCGAGCGCGGCCTCGCCGAAGCCCGGCGCTTCGTGCACGACCTGGCGCCCGCCGACCTCGCCGACGGCGGCGGTCTGCCAGAGGCCCTGCGGGCGCTCGCGGAGCGGGAGTCGGATGCCGGCCTCACGGTGCGCTTCCACGCCGAGGGCGCCCTTGTGCCGCTGCCGGACCGGGTCGGCTCGGCGCTGCTGCGGACGGCGCAGGGTGCGCTGGCCAACGTACGAGAACACGCCGACGCCACCACCGCGGCGCTGACCCTGACCCTCCTCGACGACCAGGTGGTCCTGGACGTCGCGGACGACGGCCGCGGCTTCACCCCGCCGTCCGGCACGGCACCGCGGTCGGGCGTACGCGGCCACGGCCTCCCCGCGATCCGGGCACGGGCCCGGCAGCTCGGCGGCACCCTGACCATCGAGTCGACGCCGAACGAGGGATCGGTCCTCTCCGTCGCGATCCCGCTGGGGTCCGTGGCGAACCGGCCCGGGTCCGGGGCGAACCCGTCCGGGCCCGGGGCGAACCCGCCCGACGCACAAACGCCCCTGCCCGACACACCGTCGCCCCCACCCGACGCACCGTCGCCCCCGCCCGACACACCTTCGCCCCCACCCGACGCACCGTCACCCCCTTCGGAGCCGCTGTCATGACCGAGAACGTGCCCCGTGCCGTCCGTCTCCTGGTCTGCGACGACCACGCGGTCGTACGTGCGGGTCTGCTCGCCCTGCTCGGCAGCGCACCGCGCATCGAGGTGGTCGGTGAGACGGGCACGGGCGAGGAGGCGGTCGCCCTGGCCGCGAAGCTGACGCCCGACGTGGTCCTGATGGACCTCCAGCTCGGCGAGGGCATCGACGGCGTGGAGGCGACTCGCCGCATCACCTCGCCGTCGCCGGGCGCCCCGCCGCACGTCCTGGTCCTGACGACGTACGACACCGACGCGGACGTCACGCGAGCGATAGAGGCGGGCGCCACGGGCTACCTCCTCAAGGCGGAACGCCCCGAGGAACTCTTCTCGGCGATCCATGCCGCCTCCCAGGGCCGCACCACGCTCTCGCCGCCGGTCGCCTCCCGCGTCATGGCCCGCATGCGCGCCCCCGTGCCCACGCTCACGGACCGCGAACGCGACATCCTCGGCCAGCTCTCGCGCGGCCTCGGCAACCGTGACATCGCCCGCGCCCTGTTCATCAGCGAGGCCACGGTGAAGACACACCTGGGCCGCATCTACGACAAGCTCGGCGTCGACACGCGGGCGGGCGCGGTGGCGCTGGCGAAGGAACAGCGGTTGCTGCCGTGACCGCGGGCGACGAGGGCGGCGCACGCCCCGCCGTTCATGGTCCCGCCGCTGCTGACGGCCGTGACGTGGTCGTACGGGAAGAGGCACCGGCCGCTGTGACGGGCCCCGCCCGACGCCGCTCCGGCGCGACCGGCGGCCGGGCCGTGACACCATCGACTCCGTGCTCGACATCGGCTACGCGCTCTCCCGCCGCTTCCCTGACCCCCCGCAGCTCGACTACAGCCGCGCGGACGTCCACACGCTCCGTCATGACCTCTTCTGCGGGGACGTCTACCTGGCGGACACCAAGGCGGACCGGGAACTGTCCACAGCCTGGGGATGGGTGCCCGTCCTCGACTTCGCGTGGGCGCTGTGCGACATCGTGGAGACCCTGGACAAGAACCCGCTCGGCAGCAGGGCCTCGCGGCCGCAGTACGCGGAGCTGGACTTCACGGAGTCCGCGGACCGGATGCTGTTCACCCGGCGGTTCGGCTGGGTGGACATCGAGGCGGACTGGATGGACGCGGAGGAGGCTCCGCTGTCCTTCTCCCACGCCGAGCTTCGCCGCGAGGCGCGTGACTTCCTCCACGACCTCGTGGCGGACCTGACGGACCTCCACGACTCCCTGGCGGACAACCCGGCCCTGTGGTCCCTCCAATCCCGCTACCCCCGCCTCCCCGCCTAGCCTCCCGCCCAGGGCCCGTCGCCGCCTCCGCCCACCCCGCCGGGTCGCCCGGCGGCCCATGGGCGGCGGCCCATGGGCGGTCGGCTCCGGTCAAGGCCTAGAGGCCGGCCACCCGTACGCCCACCTGCGCCGCGAACCCCGCCGCCAGGTCCATCAGCTGCTCCGGGCTGATCACCGCGCCCGCCAGGCATTCGATGCCCCGCGTGATCTGGAGCTCTCCCGCGGCGCGCAGGTCCACGTCCTTCATGCGGGTGCCGCTGAAGTCGACCCCCCGCATCGAGCAGCCCAGGAACGCCACCCGCTCCAGGGAGGCGAGCGCGAAGTCCGGCTCCACCAGCACGCAGTCCTCGAAGATCACGTCCCGCAGCCGCGCCTTCCGCACGTTCAGATAGTCGATCTTGCCGCCCCGCACCACGACCCGCTCCAGCACGCCCCCGTGCAACTGCACACCGCCGAGCCGCGCGTCCACCACCTCCACGTCCCGCAGCGACGCCTCCGCCAGGTCCGTGCCGACCCCCCGCGGCTCCCGGAGGACCGAGTCCACGAAGCGCGCGCGGCTCAGCCGGGTCTCGCCGAGCCCGCAGCCCGTCAGTGCGCAGTCCATGAAGAGCGCGCCGCCCCCGTCCATCCCGCCGAGGTCGAGGCCGTCGAACTCCACCCCGTCATAGTCCCCGTCGGGCACCAGCTCCCCACCGTCGAATGGCCTCAGCGGCGGCATCCGCACCTCGGCCCGCCGCGCGGCCTTGACCACCGGAACGGCCTTCGAGGACCGCGAGGACTTCGAGGACTTCGTCGTCTGACCCATGCCCCCCATCCTGCACGCCCCCACTGACAACGCCCCCGAAGAACCCCGAAGAACCCCGGAGCACCCCCACAGCCACCCGGTCGCCCGGCCACCCACCCCCCGAGGCCCAATCCCCCGGGCCCCAACCCCGCCGATGTCACATCCCGCCCCCTCCCACCCGTCGAAGAAGTGAAGCCCAGCAGAGAGGGAGCCCCGCAATGCCCACGCCCCACGCCACGCACGTCACCGTCATCGGCGGCGGCTTCGCCGGTCTCACCGCGGCGATCACCGCCGCGGAAGCCGGCGCCCGCGTGACCTTGCACGAGTCCCACCACACCCTCGGCGGCCGGGCCCGCACCGCCGACGGCCCGTACCGGACGAACGAGGGCCCGCACGCCCTCTACAACGGCGGCCCGCACTGGACCTGGCTCAAGCAGCGCGACCTCATCGGCCCCCTGGCCCCGCTGCCGCTCCTGGAGGGCGCACGGATCCGCTTCCACCACCACGGGAAACTGCGCCGCACCCCGCCCTTCGGCCTGCTCAGGCTGCTGAGCCGGAAGGTCGAACAGGCCCCCGTCGACGAGGACTTCATGTCCTGGGCCACACGCCAGGTCGGCGAGGAGGGCGCGCGGGCCGCCGCGCACTACGTCGGCGTGGCCACGTTCCACCACGACCCCGGCGCCCTCTCCGCCCGCTTCGTCCACGAGCGCCTGCGCCGCACGGCGAAGCTGCCCCCGGAGGCGCACTACCCGCGCGGCGGCTGGGACTCGGTCATCGACCGCATGGCGGCGATGGCCTGGAACCTCGGCGTACGGGTGGAGACGCTGGCCCGCGTCGACGACCTCGCCGACGTCACGGGGCGCGGTCCTGTCATCGTGGCCACGTCGCTCGACGCCGCCCGCCGCCTGCTCGGCGGCGACCCGGCCCTGCACTGGGAGAGCGGCCGCACCACGCTCGTCGACGTGGCGTTCCGCACCCGCGCCGGCGACGCCTTCGCCGTGTCGGACCTGGACCGCACCGGCTGGGTGGAGCGTTTCACCGCCCAGGACCGCACGCTCGCCCCGGCGGGTGAACAGCTCGTCCAGGCACAGCTCCCGCTCGCCCCCGACGAGTCGAAGGCGGAGGGTGTCGCCCGCGCCGAGCACCTGCTCGACCTGGGGTTCAGCGGCTGGCGCGACCGGCTGACGTGGCGCCGCGCATCCGTGGCGAACGGCCGTACGGGCGCGGTGGACCGCCCTGGCACCACCTGGCGGGACCGCCCGGCGATCGACCGCGGCGACGACGTGTACCTGGCGGGCGACCAGGTGGCGGCGCCCGGCGTGCTCTGTGAGGTGTCGTTCAACAGCGCGGTGGGGGCCGTGTCATCGGCGCTGACGAAATCGAGGGCCAAGTTGATGACAAGCACGAGCACGAGCACGAGCACGGGCACGGGCACGCGGACGGGGACGAGCACGCGGACGGGGACAGGGACGGGGACGGCGACAGGCACAGGGACGGCGACAGGGACGCAGACGGGGGCTTGACCTCAACTCCACTTCAGGTTGAAGGGTTGGCGTCGAAGGGCCACAAGGGCAGAAACGCCGGCACCCGCCGACCGCAACCGCCCTGACTCCGCAAAGGCCCTGATGAGCCCGAAGGAGCCCCCATGCAAGAGCCCAGTGGCGCCACGATGCACGCCGTCCGCCTCCACGCCTTCGGGCCCGCCGAAAACCTCGTGTACGAGGAGACGGCCCGCCCCGAACCCGCCGCGGGCCAGGTCCGCGTGGCCGTGGCCGCGGCCGGCGTGCACCTCCTGGACGCCGCGATCCGCGAGGGCACGCCGGGCCCGCTGCCCGAACTGCCCGCTCTCCCCACGATCCCCGGCCGTGAAGTGGCCGGTACGGTCGAGGCGCTGGGCGAGGGCGTCGACCCGTCCTGGCTCGGCAAGCGCGTCGTCGCCCACATCGGCTTCGCCCCCGGAGGCTATGCCGAGCAGGCCGTCACCGAGACGTCCCGCCTCCACGAGCTCCCCGCCGACCTGGACTTCGCCGAGGCGGTCGCCCTGATCGGCACGGGGCGTACGACGATGGGGATACTCCAGTTCGCGGAGCCGGCCGCCGACTCCGTGGTCGTCGTACCCGCCGCGGCCGGCGGCATCGGCACGCTCCTCACGCAGTACGCCAAGCACCGGGGAGCCACGGTCATCGGGCTTGCGGGCGGCCCCGAGAAGGTGGCCCGCGTCCGCGCGAACGGCGCCGACCTGGCCGTGGACTACAAGAACCCGGCCTGGCCGGACGAAGTGCGTACGTACCTGAAGCAGCAGCTCGACGGCCGCTCCGCCACGGTCGTCTTCGACGGCGTGGGCGGCGAGGCGGGCCTGGCCGCGGTGGACCTGCTCGGCCCCGGCGGCGTACACATCGTCTTCGGCTGGTCCGGCGAGGGCCTGCACGACGGCGGGCCGCTGAAGTTCACCGAGGAGGAGCTGGCCGCGCGCGGCATCACGCAGATCGACGTCCTCGGCCCGGCGATGATGCGCAAGGCGGGCAGTGACAACCCCGTGCGCACCCTGGAGCTCGCCGCCCTCGCCGAGGCGGCCACGGGCCACTTCACCCCGGCCGTACAGCGCTACCCCCTGGCAGAGGCCGCGGCGGCCCACCGCGCGCTGGAGTCCCGCGGCACGATGGGCAAGGTGGTCCTGATCCCCTGATCCCCTGCCCCGGGGGCGCGCGGCAGCAGGGCAGCGAGGCGGTGAGGCGAAATGGTCTAGACGGAGGGCCGGCCGCCGAGCGTCGTGAGCGCGGCGTCGGCCAGCCGGTACACGGTCCACTCGTCCTGGGCGCGCGCCTCGAGCGACCGGTAGAAGTTGATCGACGGCTCGTTCCAGTCGAGGACGGACCATTCGAGCCGCTCGTAGCCACGCTCCACGCAGATGCGGGCGAGTTCGGTGAGCAGGGCCTTGCCGTGCCCGCCGCCGCGCGCCTCAGGACGTACGTACAGGTCCTCAAGGTAGATGCCGTGCACTCCCCGCCACGTCGAGAAGTTGAGGAACCACAGCGCGAAGCCGACGGTCTCCCCGGAGGCGTCGTCCTGCGCGATGTGCGCGAACGCGGCGGGCCGCTCCCCGAACAGCGCCTCGCGGAGCTGCTCCTCGGTGGCCACGGCCTCGTCGGCCGCCTTCTCGTACGTGGCGAGATCGCGGACGAGGGCGTGGATGACGGGCACGTCGGCAGGTACGGCGGTACGAATCATGCGCGCAGGCTAACCAACGCCCCGCCCCTCGCCCCCCCCGGCCCTGGGCCCTGGCCCTTGCCCCCGCCGGCCCCCGACCCCTGACCCCTGACCCCCGTCCCCCGTCCCCCGGAGCAGCCCACCACCCCTGGCCCCTCAGTCCGGCGCTCCCCGCCTCACGCCGCGAGGAGCCGCCGTGCGAGTTCCAGGTCGGCCGGCTCCAGCGGTCTGCCGTCCTCGATCTCCCAGAGCGCGTTCTGCAGGACACGGCCGAGCGTCCACGCGCGGGCCCGCTCCCGGTCCAGGCCGAGAACCTCGGTCATCGCGTCGAAGCGCCACAGCACCTCACCCGGCTCGAACGCGTTGTTCAGGGCGGGCCAGAGGTCGAACCCCGGGTCACCGGCCAGCGGCTTCGGGTCGATGGCGAGCCACGGCGCGCGCTCGGACGCCAGGACGTTGTCGAAGTGCAGGTCCCAGTGGAGCATCCGGTCCCCCGCCTCGCCCATGACCTCGCGCACAGCGTCCCCGCACCGCGCGACGAGCGCCCGCTCGGCGGGATCGGGGACGGCCTTCAGGGCCCCCGGCAGATCGTCGACCATCCCCGCCGCGATGTCCGCGAGCCGCCGCATGCCTTCGGGGGCGGGCCCGGCCGTCAGGCGGGCGAGCAGCTCCGCGATGACGAGGACCGCCTCGCGGGTGTCGGCCATGGCGGACAACGCCCGCCCGGCGTCGAGCCGTTCGAGCAGCATCGCGCCGGTGTCCGCGTCGTGGTCGAGGAGCCGCACGGCCCCGTCGCCGCCCCACATCCGCAACGCGACCGGCTCGCCCTCGGTCTCCTCGTCCAGGACCTGGAACTTCACCACGGCGGGCGTCCCGTCGCTCCGCAGCACGGGCAGAACGAGCGCCGCCTGGCCGTGCATGGGCCCGCCGTCGGGCGTGAGATCCCAGCGCTCGGCGAACTCCCGTACCCGCGCCGGGAGTCCGGCGACGAACGCGCGCCCCGCCTCACCCGCGTACATGTGCTGCGACTCGATCAGCCCGTCCGGAACGCGAATGTCGATCACGCCCACGATCCTAATCCGCGCGCGTTACGGGTCAGGAGATCCCGGCGGCCTTGAGCTCCTTGGCGAACGCCGCCTGGTCGTACATCGCGTCGCCCGCGGACTTCTTCCCGTCGATGAAGACGGTGGGCGTGCCCTGGATCCCGTCCTTCGAGAAGGACTTCATGGTCTCGCCGACCCACTTCTCGTACGTACCGTTGGTCACCGCCTTGTCGAAGGCGTCGCCCCGCAGCCCGTCGACCTTGTCGGCGATCTTCAACAGGAACGCCGGGGTGTAGGCGTCGTCGCTCTCCTCCGCGGGCTGGTTGGCGAAGACGGCGGCGTGGAACTGCGGGAACTTGCCCGCGTCCACCGCGGCCCGCAGCGCGTTCGCCGCGTTCACCGAGCCGCTGCCGCCGAGGTTCTTGTCGAGGAACGAGGCGATCGTGTACTCGACCTTGACCTTGCCCGCGGCCACCGGCCCGACCAGCGCCCGAGCCCCGCCCTCCTCGAACTTGCCGCAGAACGGGCAGCGCAAGTCCTCGTAGACCTTGACCGTGTGCCCGGCACTCGGGTCGCCCACGGTGATCACGCCGCCCTCGACCGAGGCGGGGGTGTCGGCGAGCCGGTCGCTGCCGGCGGGCGGCGCCTCCGCCTCGGGAGCCCCGGCCGCGGGATCCTCCGACTCCGCGGGCTTCCCGGACTCCCCGGACTCCCCGGACTTCTCGGGGGCCGCCGAAAAGGACTTCCCTGCGCCGCTGCCCTCACCGTCGCTACCGCCGTCGTCGGGACCACAGGCGGACGCGGTCGCCCCGATCAGCGCCGCCGCGACCACAGCGGCGGCGACACGCCCAGCCTTACGCCCGCCCTTGCCCCCGGCCTTGTGTACGGCCATGAGTTGAGCCCTCCCAGTTGTGCGGGCACGTGCTGCCCAAAGCAGCAAAACCTACCCCGCCCCGCCGCCCGGCACGGTGAACGGCGGCTGTCCCCACAACGGCATCGCGGGACACGACCTCCCCCACGCCTTGAGGGCGCGCCCCACGACTACGGCCCCGCGATCCAAGATCGCGGGGCCGTAGTCCCAGGCCAGCCGAAGAGCCCCCTGTCGGATTCGAACCGACGACCTACGCATTACAAGTTGTCCGATCTTGGTCCGAGGGCGTACACAGCCGTTCATTGGCGAACAGTAAGGCCAGGCCACCCGGCTCGGCGGACCAATACGGATGCCGACAGAATGCCGTGGACGCTGGGACAACCGAGACCAGAACTGAGACCTGGGCACGACTCGTTGCCTGTCCAGGTGCGCCTCTCGGCACCAGACGCCACGTCAGGTTTGCCGGAGTCGGCGTACCATGCTGAGCCTGGATCATCGCTAGGAGCCCGGGGGGGACCTTGATTCACAGCCGCTTCCGCACAGTCTCGTTCTATGAGGTAGTCCGAGGCAAGGACGACCACAATCCGCGCATGGAACTCGTGGACTGGCAGCAAGCCCTGGGCGACGTACTCCGCAGACCCGCCGCCCAAAGGACGTTCACCACACCTGACAGCGACGACACCTACATCGGTGAATCAGTCGCCTACCTCAACCAGATGCACCTGATTGTCGGACGGATCGGCGCAGGCAACATGCAAACCGTCGACCTCGACCATGGGCACATCGAAGAACTACGCCTCGAAGGAAATAGAGGCTTCATCGACACCACCACGATCTGTTTCCTCGACTACGGGAACATCATCGGCGTGATGCGTGGAAACCAGTCAGCCCCTGGTTCTTCCGCTATGCAACGATGGATGAACGCATGCGGAATGATCACGGAAGATGTGGCGTTATGGCCTGTCATCTCTAAGAGCGTATGGGAAAAACTTGAGAACGCTTCAGCGGTCCACAACGTAGAATTCACATTTCGCCCCAACCCGGCATGGATGCCTCAAGATGGTGTGTCCCTCTTCGGTTTCGGTAGAGAGGCTGGAGAACGGTACTCGGACCACCGGGTCACCATCAAAGTGGAAGTACCCAAGCGAGGAGGCGGAGGCCCGACCTCAAGGGCCCGCGGACAGCGACGCCTGCAAGACGACGCCGTGAGCATCGTCTCCGGTCTTGGATACCTCGTAGGTCCCAGCGCCATCGATCGAGCTCGCGCCCTCGTCACATCCCCGACCCCGGACGGCGACCACCGGGAGGAAGCCCTTGACTTCCTGAAGCACCACATCACAGCGAAGAAACGCGTCGAGGTGCGGGATGAAGAGTCACGGCCACGACATGCCGTGGCCGTGCAAGCCATCATGGAGGCTGCTCACGAGCACAGGGACGACCTGCACGCCGCTGTCAGTGGGTAGCTCTATCTTGGGCTTCTCAACAGTGGGGGGCAGACCATGCAACGGCCAATCGAGCTATACAGACGTCTAGTAAGCATTTGGAGCGAGCGCCCAACGATTGACTGGTACCTCGCGCTTGCAGCGACGGCCATCCACCTGAGCACCACACAATTTGAGGCATCTTCCTCATTTTTACGAGGAATAGAAGCCGACCGGCGCGGCGATATATACATGACGATTGCCTCCGTCTCTGCCCTCATCGGGGGATTTGGCACAGCAGCAATCAGTCAATACGCAACGGCAAACGGCAGGAGAATGCTAGAGCTGCGGCGCCGGTTTGGAGTGAGTCTTCGCCGGAACTGGTCCGGAATTTTAGTATCGATGCTTGCAGTCTCCGGCGGAAGTCTTCTGACTTTAGCGCGAGACACAGGAAAAGAAGTCGGCGCGATCGGCTGGCTAATCGAAGGACTACTTGCACTCGGCGTTCTACGGTCAATGCGCCTCGTCTGGCTTTTCAGCATGCTGATCGACATGGCCGATGCCGACGTAACCGAAGTTCAGCGATCACCTGCAATACGCGTAGCTAACCGCTACCCAAATCCACCGCCCGAGTAGTCGGAAAGTGACACGCTTAGCCCTATGCGCCGCCACAGGTTTCCTGCACCACGAGCCGACTCGTGAAGCCTGCGGACCGCAACCGCTCGTAAGCCCAAACGATTTCGTCCGGGATCGGCAGCTCGATCATGAACCCACGTCGGGGATAGAGCATGAGCCGCTGTTGCGCCCCGACGAGCATGTCGACGACGAGGCGCGAGTCACCAATGGAATCCACATACTCCTGGAGCAGCATTGGGGTAGACGCACTCACCCACTCAACTTCGGGCCAGAGCTTCCGCGCCGTGGCGTACGCCCGCCGTTCCTCATACGGCTTGCTGACCAACAGCGCCGACGAGACAGGAACGCCCCGCTCTTCGAGCAGGGCACGAGAGAAGCGGATGTTCTCGCCCGTGTTCCGGGCACGCGGCTCAACGAGGATGGCGTCCGAAGGCACCCCGAGCTCGATGGCCCGCTCTCGGTAGTGCTCGGCTTCGCCCCGAGGCATGCGCTCGCGCGTCGTGCGACTCGTCGCCCCGGTGAAGACGATGACCGGCATCATCCCGCGCCGGTACAAGCCGACCGTGGTGTCGGCCACCCCCAAGTCATGGCTGCCGAGGCCGACCGCCACGGAGCAGGGGCGCGGTTCATGGCCCATCTGTTGGAAGTCCCAGAGCCGTTGGGCATCCGCCCACGCCTGCGTAGAGATCACTGGCTCTCGCCTTCCGCGTTCGCCGAGTCGGGCACCTTGAAGTCGTAGGACCACGAGAACCGTGTTGCCGCGTGAACCCCGATCGCGTACTCCACCACGGTCCCGTCTGCGGTGTACGTGGTGCGGTGCAGCTCCACCACCCACTCCCCCGGCGAGAGCTGGAGGAGCTGAGCCTCGTCCGCGGTCGGGGTACGCGCGAACAGCTCTTCCTTCATGTGGTCAATCTCGTACCCGGCGTCGTACAGCACGCGGAAGCCACCGCCCCGACCCGCAGGGCCCGGGGTCGGGTCGACCAACCGTGTCCCCTCGACGTGCTCAGGGCGGTAGTAACTGGTCAGCGTGTGGGTCGGCTGCGCCCCCTCCTTCACGAGGCGCGCACGCGCATAGACCTCAGCACCGTCGGGCAACCCGTGCGCTTCGGCTACGGGTGCCGGCGCCTTCACGCGGCTGACCTTCTGGGTCTGCTCGTTCCTGCGGTAGGCGCGACCCGACGCCACTCGGTCAGCGATAAACGCGACTTCGTCGCCATCGCGCCACTTGGCCTTGTCGTATCGAGCGATACCCAACCGCTTCAACGGGGTCTGCTGTCGCACGACGGTGCCGTGGCCGCGAGACGAGACCACCAGTCCTTCGGCCTCCAGAGCCTTGTACGCCGCATGGACGGTGGACTTCGATCCCTCCCCCGCCTCCACCTGCTCCCGGATGTGCGGAAGCTGCTGGCCAGGTGCGTACTCGCCGTTCCTGATCCGCTCGGCAAGCCGGTCCGCCAGCTCTCGCCACTTGGGTGCCACGCAGAACTCCTCTCGACGCGTCCCAGTGAAACACAGTCCCAGGACTGTTGACAGTCCTGGGACTGTGGGTGCATTGTCGTCTCAGGCCGCTCGCAGTCCTAGGACAGCGAGTCGGAGCAACCCTCTTGGGGGTTGCTTCTGGCCCAGACGGTTCGGGATAGCTCGCTCTCACGGGGGTGGGCCCCGCGCTGGTGATGCTTGAGAACTCAACAGAGTGCCCAACCCAGCCGTCTGCTCACGGATGGTCGATGGGTTGGAGGTCAGTCCGCCCCACCTCGGCAAGCAAGAGGGCGGACGCGCCCGGGTTCTGTCCCCGTGCGCGGAACAGCGCATCTCGACGTCCGCGGCTTGGCCGCGGCCGGTTGCCTCCGCTGCTCGTCTCGTACGAGCGGCGCTGAGGGGAGCCGGACATTCCGATTCCAACGGCGCGCGGCCCCGGTGCGGGAACACCGGGGCCGCTGTTCGGGCCGTTCCTGTATGAGAGGAACACGACCCAATGAACCACATCGTTACTGTTCAGGACGCTGTTACCGCGTTCGCCGACTTCATGGAGCCGACGAGCGTCGAGCTGGACGCGATCGAGCAGGAGATGCCCGCGATCCTCGCGGACGTCGACCTGCTCGACGCGCAGATCATCACCCTTGACCGTGTGCCGTCCGAGCTGGACGAGCGGCGCATCCGGCGGGCCCGTCGCAAGGTGCTCGCCGCCCGCCGAATCCTCGCCAACACGTCCGCCACCGGCTTTTCGGGGGTGGGCGCGTGAGTGCCATCGAGTCAAATCTGTCGGCCGCGCACGCCGAGGTCAAGGCCGAGATCGTCCGCACCGACACCAAGACCAGCCTGCTCCTCGCGTTCGTCGGTGCGCTGCTGGCGGGGACGTGGACGGTCGCCAAGGACGTGGCCCTGTCGCTGCCCGCCCTCGTGGTCGGCGGCGCTGGCACCGGCCTGCTGCTCGCTGCGGCGGGCCTGCTGCTGTCCTCGGTCCGCCCGAACCTGGGTGGCGCCCCGGTGGGGTTCCCGCTGTGGGCGACGCTGAGCGCTGAGGAGATCAGCGCCGAGCTCGCCGAGGACCGGCGTGCGCAGCACATCGCGGAGCTGTCCCGGATCGCGGTGGCCAAGTTCACCGGCCTGAAGCGGGCCGTGGATCTGACCCGCGTGGGCGGGGCCCTGCTCGTCGTCGCCGCGCTCATCACGCTCGGGGGTGGTCTGGCGTGAGCGAGCAGATCCCGGCCGACCGGAACCTGATCGTCTTCCGCGTCGCCGCGCTGCTGTCCATCGCTGCCTCGGTTGGCTCCCTGGTGGGGGGTTTGCCGTGGCTCGCGGCCGTGTCCGCCGTGTGCTTCACCGGGCAGCTCGTCGGCTGGCGTCGCCACGCCCGTCAGAAGGGGGATGCATCGTGATCCGCATCATCACCGCCAAGCGCTTGGCGCTGCTGGAAGCCGATACGCACGCGGCGTTCGAGCGGGCCCGCCAGACCGGACAGGCCGCCCACGAAGCGCTCGCCCGGCACACCCGGGAACTGTCCGCCGTAACCGACCGCGCGGAGCAGGCGGAGACGGCCACGACCGAAGTGGGCACGCTTCTGTCCCGTGCCGTGGAAGAGCTGTCTGCCGCGCAGCAAGACCTTCTGTTGAAGGACATCGAGATCCGTCGGCTGCGCGAGGAGTTGGCGGGCGAGTCGATGGAGGGGCAGACGCTCACGGTGCTGCTCCGCTACGGCGAGCCGCACACCGTCTACGCCTCCCGCGAGGACGCACTCGCCGACACCGCCACGCACGGCGTGCCCGCCGGAACCGGTTGGGTTCCGGCGGATGAACGCCCGCCGTTGGTGGTCCCGTGGCGCTGTGAGGCGTTCATGTACGACGCCGCGTGCAACGGGTTCCGTCGCGCGTCTGTGCTCGCTCCGGCTCCGGTGGGGGAGGCGGCATGAACAGTGTTCAGACCCGTTCAGCAGAGCGCGCGTTGTCGGGCGGCACGTGGTCGATCGTGTGCGGGGCGATGCTCTACTCCATCCTCACCGTGACGCCGTTGATGGCCGAGCACACGGCCGACGCGTGGGACTGGACGGCACCGATTCTGCCGATCGTGGTGGACGCGGCGGTGGTCATCGTGGTCAAGCTCGATGACGTGCTGGCCCGTCTGGGCGGGCACGGCGGCCGGTGGCCCATCGTGCTGCGGTGGATGACCGGCCTGATGACCCTCGCGCTCAACACGGCCGACTCCGCCCTGAACAAAGACCTGGTCGGCATGGCCGTCCACTCCGTGGCGCCGCTGCTGCTCATCGTCACGGCAGAGACCAGCCTGGCCTACCGGCGGGCCATCGCCCGCGCGGTGGCCGCCCTGGACGCCGAGCAGCAGGCCGAGCAAGAACGACGCGAGCAGGCGGCCCGCGAGCGGGCCGAGCAGGCCCGTGCCGAGGCCCGCGAAGAGCGCGAGCACGCCGCTGCTCTCGCGCGTGAACAGCGTGAACATGAGGCCCGCATCGCCCGCGAGCAGGCCGAGCGGGAGGAACGCCGGCAGCGCGAGGAGCGCGAGGCCCGTGAGCGGGTGGAGGCTGCCGAGCGGGAGAGCCGTGAACGGCGTGAACGGCGTGAACGCGAGCGTGAACAGCGTGAACAAGAGCGGCTGCGGCGTGAACAGCAGGTCCGGCAGCGGGCCGAAGCCGAGCAGCAGGAGCGCGCCGCACTGGCGGAGCGTGAACAGCGTGAACGCCAGGAGCGTGCGGCCCGTGAACGCGCCGCACTGCTGAATCGCGGCCCCGCCGACGGCAAGCTGCCCGAGGGCGAGGCCCGCAAGATCGTGGCCGCCGCGTTCGCTGCGGGCCTGTCGGTGCGGGTGACGGCCGAACTGTGCGGCTGGTCGGTCGGCTGGGTCTCCCACCGCTATGCCGAGCACCGCGACCCCAGCACGCAGGGCCCTGATCTCGCGATCGCGAGTCAGTGATGGCCACGCTGCCGGTGTACCGGTGGCGCCTGGCCCCGGACGGCTACGCCACCCGCCGCCAACTCAGGGCCCGCGGTCTGCGCCCGGGTGGTCAGTGCGTGGCCGCGCAGCTTGAACGGCCACGCCGCCGCCGGGGCCCACTGGTCGCCTACCTCTACCGCGTCGACCTGGCCAAGCCCGTCCGGCCGATGACCGAAGCGCGGTGGGCGGCGCTGGCCAGGGCCAATGCCGCCCGCCGGCACTGCCCGCAGTGCGAGCGCGATGCGGGCTACGTCATCCCCACCTCGCTCGGCACCTGCGTGCCCTGCGCCTACCCCGAACCCTGCGACCTCCCGAGGAGCGCCCGTCATGGGTAAGCCCGACACCCGTCGTCTGGACCGTGAGATCCAGCAGACGGCCCGCAAGCTGACCGCCGTGCAGAACCGCGAGATGTGGCCGCTGGACGGCCGCGAACGCCGCGCCATCCTCTCCGCGGTTGCCTCCAGCTCGGTCAAGGTGGTGCGGCACAAGAGCACCGCCCGCGACGAGTCCAAGGCCGACACCGCCTGGAGCGCCGCCGAGATGCGGCTGAACGCGGAGATCATCGCCTTGCAGGCCGAGCGGCAGCGCATCGTGAACGAGAACGCCAAGGCCAAGGCCGCCAAGAAGTCCTCGGGCTGGTGGTGAGCATGGCCCAGCGTTGCCCCGCCGCACACCCGGAAGACCCCACGCCCTGCGTCGGTCCCCTCGTGGTCACGGTGCTGGACGCGGTCGGCGGCGGGGCCGACGGGTGCGAGCACCACGGCGCCCGTCTGCTGGCCTCCCTCACCCGCGGACGCGTCTACGCCCTGCCCGAGGCCCCGACCGGTGCCGCCATTCGCGTCTTCGCTGCCGCCGCCGGTACCCGCCCGTTCTGCTGGGTCGACGGCCCGCGCAGTGAGCCCTCGCAGCTCAGCGACAACGAGAACCGCGCCCGCCACACCCGCTGACCCACCGGGGTGGCCGCCCCGCCACGGGCCCGGCCACCCCGGCACCCCTCACACTTCGCGCCCCTGCGGCGCAGTCAGGAGTTCTCCCTCATGAGCGGCACCGTCGTTCCCCTGCACACGAACCCCGACCCACCCAACGACACCGACACCGACACCGAGACTGAGGCCGCGTCCGTGACCACGCTGCGCGTGGTTCCCGACCCGGCCCCGGTGCCGCTGTGGGTGCGCTCCAGGCGCGCGGTGCGGCGCATCGCCACCGACGAGCGCACCCGCGAGGCAGGCCGGTCCGCGGTCCGCCACAGCATGTACGTGCTGGGCGGCACGCGGATCGTGGCCCGCCGGACCTGGGACGGGCGCACCGGCTCCCGCTACGAGCGCCTGCTCCGCGCCGCCGAAGCCGCCGGGAACTACGAGGTGGCCCAGGAGTGGGAAGAGCGCTTGCAGCGCTTCCGCGAGGATCGCCACCGCCGCCGCATGGACCTGCTGCACTCCCCCGTCGACGCCGCCAAGGGTCTGGCCGTCGGCACCGGGGTGGGCATCGGCGCCCTGGTGGCGCTCGGCGTCGTGATGGCCGTCAACAACGGCGACGTGGCCGACACCCTCACCCCGCTCGCCGCCACGATCGAGTTCATCGGCCTGCTCATCCGGATCGTGCAGGTCGTGTGGGGCCCCGCCCTCACCATCGGCCCGTTCCTCGCCCTGCTCGCCCTGTGGTCGGTCGGCCGCAAGCAGCAGGCCGCCCCGAACTGGGCCCTGCCCGCCACCGTCCGCTCCGGCGACGGTGAGCCCATCACCCCCTCGATCGTCGTCAAGGCCCTGCGGGATCTCGGCGTGCCCGCACTGCGCAACGCCATCAAGGAAATGGACGATGCCGGCGCCGCCATGCTGGGCCCGATCCGGATTGCCGGATGCGGCGTAGAAGTCGATGTCACGCTTCCGTCCGGGGTCTCCACGATCGAGGTGCAGACCAAGCGGCGCAAGCTCGCCGAGAACCTGACCCGGCACGAGCACGAAGTGTTCATCACCATCCCTGAAGCGGCCCGCACGGTGCGGCTGTGGATCGCCGACTCCGGCGCGCTGGACGAGCCGATCGGCCCCTCCCCGATGGTCACCGACGAGACGATGACCGCCGACTACGTCAAGGGCAAGGCCCCGTGGGGTCAGGACCTGCGCGGCGACGCCGCGGCGCTGAGCCTCTACCAGCGTCACCTTCTGATCACGGGACTCTCGAACCAGGGCAAGACCGTTGCCCTGCGCTCTCTGGCGCTGTGGCTGGCCCTTGACCGGTCGGTGGAGTTCTGGATGGGCGACCTCAAGGGCGTGGGGGACTGGGCCATGTTCGACGGCCTCGCCACCCGTCTTATCCAGGGCCCGACCGACGAGCATGTCATCGAGGTCACCGAGATGGTGGAGGACGCGGTGGAAGAGATGAACCGCCGTATCCAGGCGCCGCCCGGGACTGTGTTCCCGCTGCTGGTGGTCATCGTGGACGAGGCGCAGATGGCGTTCATGTGTCCGGCCATCGGCGACGACAAGCGGCCCTATGGCGGCTCCAAGGCCACCTCCCGGTACTTCATGGCCGTCCGCAAGATTCACAACCAGGGGCGGGCGGTGAACGTGCTGATGTGGCAGGGCACCCAGGACCCCACCGACCAGAACCTTCCCAAGCTGGTCCGCGAAGGCGCCCACACCCGCGCCTCCCTCGCCCTGGGTACGGAGTCCCAGGCCCGCATGGCCCTGGGGGACAAGGCAGTCGACGGCGGGGCCGCCCCGAACCTGCTGCGTCCGGGGCTGGACCGGGGAACCCTGGTCGTCGCCTCTGACGGCGTCACCATCCCGGCCGGACAGTCGTCCATCACCGTGCGCACGCACTACATCGACGACGACGCCGCCAAGGCCATCACCGACCGCGCCAAGGCCCTGCGCGCCGGGGCCATCGCCACCCTGCACACCATCGACCGCGGCGAAGACCGTGACGCGCTCGCCGATATCGCCGACGTGTTCGGCGACGCCCCGCGGCTGCGTACCAACGAGGTGCTGAAGCGGCTGCACGCGCTGGACCCGAAGGCCTACGGCGACCAGTGGACCAACGACCGGCTGAAGCGGGAGCTGGAGGAGCACGGCGAGGAGCCGAAGAAGTCCCACGGGGTCATGGTCGTCCACCGCGATCACGTCCTGCGGGCCCTCGCCAACCGCGACAACAGCGGTTCCGCTTCCACCGCCGGATAGCGGGGAGCGAACACCCTCCGGCCCGGGGAGGCGGGGAGAACTCCCCAAACGCCTCCCCGGACCGCCTCCCCCGCTCTGATCAGCGAAAACACCACTTCGGGGAGGCGGGGAGGCGCGCAGGTCAGCACCCCTGAAACCCCCTCCGCAGCGCCCCTGCAAGGGGGTGCCGCCGCCTCCCCCACCACTGCCGTGAAGGGATTCCGCATGTACCCCGACACCACCCCCGCGACGGGCGCCACGGGCGCCGGTCTGAGCGAGGCGCAGGCCGCAACCGAGGCGGCGCGGATCATCGCCGACGCCTACCGGCCCACCGCCTACCGCGACGAAACCCCGGTCCCGGCCTACGGCGACACCCCGGCCGTCGCTCAGCCCGGACGGCCCCCGATGGGTCAGGGCGCCACCGATGCAAGCGTGCTCATGCTCGCCGGAGGCACCACCACCGTCATGGTCGGCGGCACGGCCGCTGGGCTGATGTACATCTCCCAGTTCGCCGACCCGCTCGTCTGCGGTCTCGTCTTCGGCGCCCCCACCGCCCTCCTGCTCGCCCTCGCCCGGCTCGCCCGTCGGGCGAAGCCCGAACCCGAGATCCACCACCACTACGAGGGCCCCGTCCACCAGGACCGGCGCACCGTCCACAGCCGCACGAACGGCGTGTGGGCCAAGACCGACACCCACCAGTAGCTACGCCAAGGGCGGCCTCCCATTCCGCCAAGAACCGGGGCCGCCCTTGTCACCAGCACTCATCACAGAACTGGAGACATCCAGCATGACGCAACCCACCGACATCCGGCGAGAGTACGGCGACATGAGCGAGCATCTGCGTACAGCGCTCGACCTCGCCGCCTCTCAGATCCCGGTCCTGCCGCTGCGGGCGGGAAAGATCCCGTTCGGGAACTGCCGCCGCTGCACGGACAACGCCTGCGGCGGGCGGCCCAACATGAAGACCCCGGGACCGTGCACCTGCCCCGGCCCCTGCCACGGCTGGGCCGCCGCGACCACCGACCCGGACGTCATCACCTCCGGCGTCTGGCGGCACGCCTGGATGCGCGCGGGCGCGGTCGCCTACCACCCGGGCGGCGCAGGCCTGACGGTCGTGGACCTCGACAACGCCGACGCGATCACATGGGCACGCGAGCACCTGCCCACCACACAGACCGTGGCCACTACCCGGGGTGAGCACTGGCTCTACCAGGGGCGCATGCAGTCCGCCAACGCGGTCCGCCCCGGTGTGGACATCAAGTCCACCATGGCCTACGCCCGCTATCTCGGGCCCGGCACCGGCACCATGGCCTATCTGCCGGACGCCGTACGCACGCTGGCCGTCAAGGACGCGCCCGCCGCCCGGCCCGCACCGAGCGCCGCCATGGTGCCCGCCCCGACCGGGGGCGAGGCCTGCCGGCACCGCACGCCCGCCTTCCTGGAGCGGGGCATCGCGATGGCGGAACAGCGCATCACCCAGGCCCCCAGCGGTGTGCACGCCACCGTCTACCGCACCTTCCTTGCCGTGCTGTCCACGCACGGCCGCTGCGGCTGCCTCGGCCAGGACCACATCACGCGGCTGTTCGCCGCCGCGCAGGCCAAGGGCGAAACCGCCCGGCACTGCACCGACGCATGGACCAACGCCCGCACCGCATTGGGGCTGTGACATGGCCGAGGACGACAAGAACCCGGCCCGCGAGATCATCACCGACTACGCGCAATCGCACTTCCGGTACTTCCGCACCGCCGACGGCACCGTGTACGCGCAGAAGAACGGCCACCCCGTGGCCCGCCCGATCCGCTCCCAGGGCACCACCGGAAGCCACCGCCAAGAACTCATGGTCGGCCTCTACCGCGACGGACTCGGCGTGTTCAACGGCACCGCCCTCAAGGAGGCGTTGGACTTGATCGAAGCACTCGCTCTCACCGAAGACGTGCAGCCCGTCCACATCCGCGTCGCCCCCGGCTACGACGGCGCGACCTGGCTCGACCTGGGCCGCGATGACGGGCGGTCCGTGCGCATCCACCCCACCGGCTGGGACATCACCATCCCCGACCCACGCGAGGTCTCGTGGCGGCGCACCCAGCTCACCGGCGAACTGCCCCTGCCCGCCAAGGACACAGGCGGCAAGGGCATCGACCTGCTGATGCGGCTGTGCAACTTCGCCACCGCCGAAACCGAATGCCTCGCCATCGCCTGGCTCATCGGCTGCCTCGGACCCGACGTGCCCGTGCCCGCACCCTTCCTCACCGGGCCCCAGGGCGCGGGCAAGTCCACCGCGGGCCGCATGCTCCTGCGGATCGTCGAGGGCATGAGCGGAGACCTGCGCCGGGCCCCCAAGGATGAGGAGAACCTGCTCGCGGCAGTGGCGGCCGGTTGGGTCACCGCCCTGGACAACCTCTCCTACATGACCCCGGACCTCTCCGACGCCATGTGCTGCATCGTCACCGGCGCGGAAAACGTCAAGCGCGCCCTGTTCACCGACGGGGACGTCTTCCGCGTCGGCTACCGCCGCCCCCTGCTCATGACCGGCATCGACGTCGGCGTCATCCGCCCCGACCTCGCCGAACGCCTCCTGCCGCTGCGCCTGGTCCGGCCCCGCGTGCGGCGCACCGAGGCGGAGCTGTGGGCGGAATACGCCCAGGTGCTGCCCGTCGTCCTCGGCTCGCTCCTGGACCTCGCGGTCAAGGTCCGCGCCGCCGAGGCGGAAACGCCGACCGATCTGCGGATGGCGGACTTCGCCCACCTGTGCGCCCAGCTCGACGCCGCCACCGGCCTCGGAGCGCTGCCCGCCTACCGGACGGCTCTGGACGACCTGAACGACGACGTCATCGAGGGCGACCTGTTGGCACAGACCGTCCTCAAGCACGCCGACACCATCGAGCCGGGGGCAGCGCAGCGGATGACGTCCACGGAGTGGCTGCACTGCCTCAGCGGCCTCTACAGCGGCGAGGACTTCCGTCCCCTGCCCAAAGGGTGGCCGACCACCGGAAAAGTCCTCTCCGACCGCCTCAAGCGGCTTCAGCCCACCCTCGCCGCCCGGGGCGTGATCATCGACTCCGGCCGCACCAGCGAAGGCCGTTACCTGGAGGTGACCCGTACAGCGGCGCCGCCGCCGCACGAGCAGAAGCGGGCCTTCTGACCCGCGCGCCGCGCGGCCCGTACCCGGACAAGCAAGAGGAGCACCCGGGGCGATGCGTGCTCCTCTTGCTGTTCGGCGGCTCGCCGCCGCCAGAAGGACGCGCCGCGCAGCGGCCCCTTTCTCACGCTCGAAGCGGCGCCGCCCACCACAGACACCACCCCCTCTTTTTTCCTAAGAGGGAAACGCTGCGTCATCTGCGTCACACGGACGGCAAAACCGCCCCCGGACCTGCGGCGACATCCATGACGCAGACGCCCGCGCCTGCGTCATCCTGCGTCACCTGCGTCACCTGCGTCATGCCATGACGCGGCCCATGACGCGGCAATGACGCACCCCTACACCACTGCGTCACGCGAAACCGCAGGTCAGAAGCCCGAATGACGCTGATGACGCAATGACGCAGAAATCCACACCTCGGACAGACGCGATCCCTGAGAAGCGTCCCAGACCCTCCCCGGTAGGAGGCACCCCGGATGAGCACCGCGATTGCTGCCCCCGTCGACCGACTCCTGTACAAGCCCGAAGAGGCGGCCGAAGCACTCGCCATCGGCCGCTCCACCGTCTACGAGCTGATGGCCGAAGGCGCCCTGAAGTACATCAAGTTGGGCCGCACGCGCCGGATCCGACGCTCCGATCTCGAAAGCTACGTGGCGGGCCTCGCCCCTCTGCCCGCCTGACCCGAGCACGACTTGAGGCACCCCGAGCATCCCGCTCGGGGTGCCTCCCGCATGGAGGAGCCCATGAGCCCCCGCAAGCCCAACAACGAGTCCTCCATCTACTTCGGCGCCGACGGCTGGTGGCACGGCCGCGTCACCATGGGCGTGAAGAACGATGGAAGCCCCGACCGCCGCCACCGCCGCGCCAAGACCGAACCGGAGATCAAGCGCAAGGTCAGGGAGCTGGAACGGCAGCGCAACGAGGGCCGCGCGACCAAGGCCGGTCGGGCGCCGACCGTAGCGAAGTGGATGGAGACCTACCTCACCGATATCGCGAGCCTGAAGCTGAAGCCGCGGTCCCTCGATGACTACTGGTCCAAGACGCGCAACGACATCGTTCCGGGCGTTGGGCAGCACCGCATCGACAAGTTGCAGCCGGAGCATCTGGAACGGATGTACCGGGCCCTGCTCGATGCCGGCCACGCCCCCTCGCACGTCGTGAAGGTGCACCGCATCCTGTCCCGCGCCCTGAAAATCGCCCACCGCCGCCGCCTGATCAGCGAGAACGTGGCCACCCTCGTGGACCCGCCCAGCGTCGACGAGACCGAGGCGAACCCCTTCACTCAGAAGGAGTCCAAGGCCTTCCTCGAAGCCGCCGCCAAGCGGCCCACCTTCATGCGGTGGATCGTCGGCGTCGGCATGGGCTTCCGGCAGGGCGAGACGCTCGGCCTGCGCTGGTCGTACGTCGACCTCGAAGCCGAGCTGTTCCACCCCAAGTGGCAGCTTCAGCGCCTCACCTGGCGGCACGGCTGCGGCGACCCGCACGCCTGCGGAGGCCGCCTCCATCGCTTCGCCCCGTGCCCGCCGAGCTGCACCACGCACAAGGGCTACAAGCGGGGCTGCCCGAAGCCCTGCACCAAGACGTGCACGAAGCACGCGAGCGCCTGCCCTCAGCGCAAAGGGGGCGGGCTCGTCTTCACCCGCCCCAAGACCAAGAAGAGCCAGAACCCCGTACCGATCCCGCCCGTGTTCCTCCCGTTCCTGCACGACCACAAGGCGCGACAAGAGGAGATGCGAGCCGCAGCGGCAGAGCTGTGGGAGGAGCACGACGTCGTGTTCTCGCGGCCGGATGGGCGTCCGCTCGATCCCCGGCAGGACTACGAAGAGTTCAAGGAGCTGCTTGCCGAGGCCGGGATCGACGACCGCCGTCTCTACGACGGGAGCCGCCATACGGCCGGCACAATTCTGAATGAGCTGGGCGTCGACATGCCCACCATCATGGAGATCCTGCGGCACACCCAGATCAGCCAGACGCGGCGCTACGTGAAGGGCCGGTCCCACCTCTCGAAGGACGCGATGCGGCGCATGGGCGAGTTCTTCGTACCCGGCCCGCAGAGCCCAGTTCCGGGCCCTTCCGAAGGCGCCACTGAGACCACAACTGAGACCCCCGACACCCGCGCAGCACGCGCCCGCCGACGTCGCCGCATCCACTGAACGACGAAACCCCAGGTCAGAGCAGCTCTGACCTGGGGTTCCAGCGGAGCCCCCTGTCGGATTCGAACCGACGACCTACGCATTACAAGTGCGTTGCTCTGGCCATCTGAGCTAAGGAGGCGTGCACTGGTGTGCCCGTGCAGTGTAACCAACCCCGGCGGCCCGCCCCTCGAAAATTTCCGCGCCGGCTCGAAGGTCGGGGCGGCTCGACTACTGACAGACCACGGACCTCCGGGGTACGGTCACGAGCAGTTCACTCCTGTGGACTACACCACTCCCTCTACTCGGATCGTCCGGCACGTTCCTGCCGGTGAAGGGGGCCTTCACCATGGCCACTGTTACGTTCGACAAGGCGACCCGCGTCTACCCGGGCTCTGAGAAGCCCGCCGTGGACGGCCTGGAGATCGAGATCGAGGACGGCGAGTTCCTCGTCCTCGTCGGTCCGTCCGGCTGCGGAAAGTCCACCTCCCTGCGCATGCTCGCGGGCCTGGAGGACGTGAACCAGGGCGCGATCCGCATCGGTGACCGCGACGTCACGCACCTGCCGCCGAAGGACCGGGACATCGCCATGGTGTTCCAGAACTACGCGCTCTACCCGCACATGACCGTCGCCGACAACATGGGCTTCGCCCTGAAGATCGCCGGCGTCAACAAGGCCGAGATCCGCCAGAAGGTCGAGGACGCGGCGAAGATCCTGGACCTCACCGAGTACCTGGGCCGCAAGCCCAAGGCGCTCTCCGGCGGTCAGCGCCAGCGTGTGGCGATGGGCCGCGCGATCGTGCGTGAGCCGCAGGTCTTCCTCATGGACGAGCCGCTCTCCAACCTCGACGCCAAGCTCCGCGTGTCCACGCGTACGCAGATCGCGAGCCTTCAGCGCCGCCTCGGCATCACCACCGTGTACGTCACCCACGACCAGGTCGAGGCCATGACCATGGGTGACCGCGTGGCCGTGCTGAAGGACGGGCTCCTCCAGCAGGTCGACTCGCCCCGCAACATGTACGACCGCCCGGTCAACCTCTTCGTCGCCGGCTTCATCGGCTCCCCCGCCATGAACCTCGTCGAGGTCCCGATCACCGACGGCGGCGTGAAGTTCGGCAACTCCGTCGTGCCGATCAGCCGCGAGGCCCTGAGCGCCGCCGCCGACCGCGGCGACCGCACGGTCACCGTCGGCGTCCGCCCGGAGCACTTCGACATCGTCGAGCAGAACGGCGCGGCCGCGAAGTCCCTCTCCAAGGAGACCGCGGACGCCCCGGCGGGCCTCGCCGTCTCGGTCAACGTCGTCGAGGAACTCGGCGCCGACGGCTACGTCTACGGCTCCGCCGAGGTCAACGGCGAGCACAAGGACCTGGTCGTCCGCGTGAACGGCCGCGCGGTCCCCGACAAGGGCGCCCAGCTCCACGTCGTGCCGCGCCCGGGCGAGACCCACGTGTTCTCCACGTCCACCGGCGAGCGCCTCTCCGACTGAGCACCGGCACCGACACCGGCACCGCTTCCGACTCCGGTTCCGCTTCCCGAGGGGCCCCGCACCGACCGTGCGGGGCCCCTCGGCGCATCGCCGCGCCGCGGACAGAACATGAGGGTGTCGACAAATACCCCTACAGACCCGTCATTTCGCCCACTCCGTCAACACCGTGAAAGAAATACCGGCTTCGCCGTCGCTCGACCGAGTGACTAAATGTCGCCAAATCATCACCGAGCGCTACGCTCACTCGCGTGAAGCACTCCGCCAACTACCACCAGAAGCCGCGCCGAGCCCACCGAGGCCCCGCCCGCCGCATCGGCCGCACGCTCTCTCTCGTCCTGCCCGTGATGCTGGTGCTCTCCGGGACCCTCGCGGTCACGAGCGTCAACTGGTCGGGCAACCCGTCGGATTCGATGCTCACCGCGTCCGCCGACGACCTGTCCAAGCCCGCCAAGTCCCGCGCCCCGCAGGACGTCCTGCGCGACCGGCTGCTCCTGGAGCTCCAGGAGAAGAACCCCGGCGTGGCGCTCACGCACCTCCAGCGGGAGATGGACCGCCACCCCTCGCTGGCCCGGCACTGCATGTCCATCGCCCGTGCCCTCGGCCGCGCCGCCGTGCAGGCGTACGGCCCGACGCGCGCCCAGTCGTACGCCAGGCCCGTCTGCGACACCTCGTACGCGACGGGCGTGGCCACGCACCAGAACCGCTGAGCGGGGCCGGCCCCCGCCGGCCCGCCGCTACCGCCGCGTAGGGTTTCCGGCATGACCACGCCGAACCCCACGCAGGCCGTCGTCCTGGCCGGAGGCCAAGGCTCCCGCCTCCGGCCGTACACCGACGACCGGCCCAAGCCGATGGTCGAGATCCCCGGTACGGGGACTCCGATCATCGGCCATCAGCTCGCCTGGCTGGCCGCCGAGGGAGTGACGGACGCCGTCATCTCCTGCGGCCACCTCGCCGAGGTCCTCCAGGAGTGGCTCGACTCCGCCGACCTCCCGCTGAACGTCACCACGGTCGTGGAGAAGGAGCCGCTCGGCCGCGGCGGCGGCCTCAAGTACGCCGCCCGCCACCTCCCGCACGCGGACCGCCCCTGGTACGCGACGAACGGCGACATCTGGACCCGCTTCTCGCTGCGCGACATGGCGGCCTTCCACGCCGAGCGGGACGCCACCGCGACGCTCGCCCTGGCCCGGCCCCGCATCCCGTGGGGCGCCGTCGAGACGGACGCGTTCGGCCACATCACGGACTTCATCGAGGCGCCGCCGTCGCCCTACCTCATCAACGCCGGCGTCTACGTCTTCTCCGCCGCCTTCACCGCGCTCCTGCCGGACCTCGGCGACCACGAGCGCACCACGTTCCCGCGCCTGGCCAGGGAGAAGCGCCTCGCGGGCTTCCCGCTCCCCCAGGGTGCCTACTGGCGCGCCATCGACACGGCCAAGGACCTCACCGAAGCCGCCAAGGAACTGGCCGCCCAGAGCCGCTGAGAATCATTCACAGGACGTACGAGATGGGGGCCCCGCACAGCACCTGTGCGGGGCCCCACTGTCATCGCGTCGCCGGGTCAGCGCCCCAGAACACCACCCAGAAGCCCTGGCTTCCGGCCCTCGGAGCCGCCGCTGCCGCCCGTACCGCCACTACTGGTACCGGCGGAGCTGCCCGTACCGCCGGAGGAGGGTCCCGCGGAGGAGGCCGGGGCCTGCTGCTGCTGTTCCTGCGGCGTCGTCTGCTGCGGCGGCGCCTGCTCCACGGCGGCGGCGCCGCCCTGCGTCTGGCTGGGCGGCCCCGCCGTGCCCGCGGTGCCCGTCTCGCCGGCCGTGCCGGGAGCCGTGGCGCCCTGCGTGGGCCCCGCGGAGTCGCCGCCCTGCGTGGGCGAGCCGGTGGTGGCGGACGGGCTCTGCGCCTGGCGCCGCTGCTTCTTCGCGGGGTCTCCGGGGAGCGGTGAGCCGGGCAGTTCGTTGCGCGGGGCCTCGCCGGGACCCGGCACGGTGACCCGGTCGGCGTCGCGCACCGCGCTGCCGAGGAGCGAGCCGATCAGCAGGGTCAGGCCGACCGCGAACCCGCCGACCAGCGCGCCGCGCCGCAGCACGCGCCGCCGCAGGGACCAGATGTCGACGCGCGGCCCGAGCGTGCGCCAGGCCTCGCCCGCGAGGCGGCCGTCCACGGAGTAGACGGGGGCGCCCGCGATGATCAGCGGCGACCAGGCGGCGAGGTAGATGATGTCCGGCGCGTCGTAGGCGGGGACGGTCTTCCAGCTCACGGTGACCAGGAGCGCGGCGGAGAGCAGCACGCCGAACCCGGCCGCGACCCGCTGCCAGAGTCCGAGGACCGTCAGGACGCCGACGATGACCTGGAGGAAGGCGACGCTGAGCCCGGCGCCCACCGGGTGCTGGAGCGCGAAGTCGCGCAGCGGCTCGGCCAGGGCCCACGGGTGCAGGGAGTTGAGCCACTTGACCATGGAGCCGCGGTCGCCGCCGTCGAAGTAGACGGGGTCGCAGAGCTTGCCGATGCCCGCGTAGACGGAGATGAAGCCGAGGAAGACGCGGAGCGGCAGGAGGACGACCCCGAGGTTCATCCGGCGCCCGGGGTAGTAGGCGTGGCGGACCGGGTCGGCACCGTGCCGCCGCCTGCGCTCCTCGCCCTCCGCCCCGTCGTCGTACGCGATCTCGTACGCGTCGTCGTACGCGTCGTCGTACGCGTTCTCGTGTGCGTCGTGCGCGTTCTCGTGTGGGCCGAGCCGCTCGTTCTCTGCGGTCCGCTCGTCGTAGTCGCTGCTGGGCATCCGCATCTGCGGCAGCAGGTGGGTCTCGTGGCCGCGGCCGCCGGTGAGGCCGGGCGTCGTGACGGTCTCCGGGCCCTCGTCGTAGCCGACGCGGGGGATGACCTGGGTGGCGCCCGCGTCGTCGAAGGGCCCTGTGTCTTCGGCCGAACGGCGCACGCTTCTGCCGCGCACGGCTTGCAGGAGTCTGATCGCGCCGGTGTCGTCCGGCTCGGACCTGCCGCTCCAGACGACGGGCGTGCGGCGCTTGGCGGCCGTGTCCGCTGCGGAGAGGCGCACCGTCGGGCCGGCCGCGCCCAAGTGCCGTGAGATACGCGGGGATTGAGTGCGCCCAGCGGCGGGGAGCTGCACGCGGAAGCTCGCGTGATTGACGATGACCTGCGCCGGGTCGCTCGGCACCTTCACCATGCTCAGCGCGGGAGCTTCGTCGAAGCCTGACGAGCTTCCCCCCGTGGGAGTGCGGGGTGTTCTGGTGTCCACACTCATCTAACCGAGTGATGTGTGTTTAGGACACTGCCTTGACCACGGAGAAATGTCCGGACCGCGTCAAAAGATCAACGCGGCCCGGACATGACGGCTCAGCTATGGCGGTGTGAGGCCTCAGGCCCTGCGCCGCGCGGCCTCGTAGAGCACGATGCCCGCCGCGACGCCCGCGTTCAGCGACTCGGTGCCGCCGGGCATCGGGATGCGGACCCGGTAGTCGCACGTCTCGCCGACGAGGCGGGAGAGGCCCTTGCCCTCGCTGCCGACGACGATGACGACGGGACCGCCGAGCGCCGTGAGGTCGCCGACCTTGTGCTCGCCGTCCGCCGCGAGGCCGACGACGGCGATGCCCGCCTTCTTGTACGCCTCCAGGGCGCGCGTCAGGTTCGTGGCGCGGGCGACCGGCGTGCGCGCGGCCGCGCCCGCCGACGTCTTCCAGGCACCGGCCGTCATACCGGCCGCGCGCCGCTCGGGCACGAGGACCCCGTGCCCGCCGAAGGCGGCGACGGAGCGGACGACCGCGCCGAGGTTGCGCGGGTCCGTCACGCCGTCGAGCGCGACGATCAGCGGGTCCTCACGGCCGTCGTACGCGGCGGCGGCGAGGTCCTCGGGGTGCGCGTACTCGTACGGCGGGACCTGGAGGACGAGCCCCTGGTGGTTGAGGCCGTTCGTCATGCGGTCGAGCTCGGGCCGCGGCGCCTCCATGAGGTGGATGCCGCCGCGCTCGGCCGCGAGCTGGAGCGCCTCGCGCACCCGCTCGTCGTTGTCGATGAACTGCTGGACGTAGAGCGTGGTGGCGGGCACGCCGTCGCGCAGCGCCTCGAAGACCGCGTTGCGGCCGACGACCATCTCGGAGGTGCCCTTGCCGCCACGCCCCTTCGGCGCGGAACGGCGGCCCACGGCCTTCTTGGCCTTGACGGTGGCGATGCGGTTCTTCACATGCCCCTTGCGCGCCTCGGCGGGCGGCGTCGGACCCTTGCCCTCAAGGCCGCGGCGCCGATTGCCGCCGCTGCCGACCTGTGCGCCCTTCTTGCCGGACATGCGGCGGTTGTTAGCGGCCATGACCTACCTGTCTGTCGTAATGCGTGTGCGCGTACGTCCGTACGCGCGAGGGTGTACGTCTATGAAGTGTGCCGCCCTGAACGCCGGGCGGCACATCAGCGGGTCCTAGCGCGGCCCGAGCGTCCAGCGCGGACCGGCCGGGCTGTCCTCGATGACGAGGCCCGACTGGCCCAGTTGGTCGCGGATGGCGTCGGCGGTGGCCCAGTCCTTGCGGGCCCGCGCCGCCTCCCGCTGGTCGAGGACCATGCGTACGAGGGTGTCGACCACGCCGTGCAGATCCTCGCCGCGCCGGCTCTCGCCGACGGCCCACTGCGGGTCGAGCGGGTCGAGGCCGAGGACGCCGAGCATGGCCCGCACCTCGGCGAGCCGCGCCACGGCGGCTTCCTTGTCGTCGGCGGCCAGGGCGCTGTTGCCCTGGCGGACCGTGGTGTGGACGATGGCGAGCGCCTGCGGGACGCCCATGTCGTCGTCCATGGCGTCGGCGAAGGCGGGCGGCACCTGGTCGGCGGGCTCGACGACCCCGCCGGCCTTCTCCACCACGCGCTGCACGAAGCCCTCGATGCGGGCGAACGCGGACTCGGCCTCGCGCAGGGCCTCTTCGCTGTACTCGATCATCGAGCGGTAGTGCGGGGTGCCCAGGTAGTAGCGGAGCACGATGGGGCGCCACTGCTTGACCATCTCGCTCACGAGCACCGAGTTCCCGAGGGACTTCGACATCTTCTCGCCGCTCATGGTGACCCAGCCGTTGTGCACCCAGTACCGCGCGAAGGTGTCGCCGAAGGCCTTGGCCTGGGCGATCTCGTTCTCGTGGTGGGGGAAGATCAGGTCGATCCCGCCGCCGTGGATGTCGAACTCGGTGCCCAGGTACTTGTGGGCCATCGCCGAGCACTCCAGGTGCCAGCCGGGGCGGCCACGGCCGAAGGGCGTCTCCCAGGCGGGCTCGCCCGGCTTGACGGCCTTCCACATGGCGAAGTCGCGCGGGTCGCGCTTGCCCGCGACGCCCTCGTCGGGCTGGCGCAGGTCGTCGATGTCCTGGTTGGAGAGCTCCAGGTACTGCGGCCAGGAGCGCACGTCGAAGTAGACGCTGCCGTCCGCCTCATAGGCGTGTCCGCGCTCGATGAGGCCGCGCATCATCTCGACCATCTCGGTCACGTGCCCGGTGGCGCGCGGCTCGTAGGTGGGCGGCAGGCAGCCGAGCACGTCGTAACCGCTGTTGAAGGCGCGCTCGTTCTCGTACCCGATCGACCACCAGGGGCGGCCCTGCTCGGCCGACTTCTTGATGATCTTGTCGTCGATGTCGGTCACGTTGCGCACGAACGTCACGTCGTAGCCGCGGTAGGCGAACCAGCGGCGCATGATGTCGAAGTTCAGGCCCGACCTGATGTGCCCGATGTGCGGGGCCGCCTGCACCGTGGCACCACAGAGGTAGATCGAGACGCAGCCGTCGTTGAGAGGGCTGAAGTCACGGATCTGCCGGGCGCTGGTGTCGTACAGGCGAATCGTCACCACTCCAGGGTAGTGGGCGCGGGGCAGTGCCCCACGCCCCCTTCCCCCACCGGGGACGAACTGTGACGTCAGGACGGTGTGCGGGCGACCAGAGCCGTGGCGACCGCGGCCAGTCCGTCGCCGCGGCCCGGGAAGCCGAGGCCGTCGGTGGTGGCGCCGGAGACCGACACCGGTGCGCCCGCGGCCTCGGAGAGCACCTTCTGCGCCTCGTCGCGTCGTTTGCCGATCTTGGGCCGGTCGCCGATGACCTGCACCGCCACATTGCCGATGGTGAAACCGGCGTCGCGGACGATACGGGCGGCCTCGGCCAGCAGGGTGAGCCCCGAGGCGCCGGACCACTCGGGGCGTCCGGTGCCGAAGTGGGCCCCGAGGTCGCCGAGGCCCGCGGCCGAGAACAGCGCGTTGCACGCGGCGTGGGCGACGACGTCGGCGTCGGAGTGCCCGGCGAGCCCGGGGCCCTCGCCCTCCCACTTCAGGCCGGCGCACCAGAGGTCGCGGCCCTCCTCGAAGGCGTGGATGTCGGTGCCGATGCCGACCTGCGGCAGCAGGACCCGCGGCGACTCAGAAGCCATCGTTGGCCCTCCTGCGGGCGAGCACGGCCTCGGCGAGGACCAGGTCGAGGGGGCGCGTCACCTTGAAGGCCTCCTCGTGGCCCGGTACGACGACGACGGGCAGGCCGAGCCGCTCGACCATGCCGGCGTCGTCCGTGACGTCCGCGGTGACGGTGTCGTGGGCGCGCCGGAGCGTGGCGTGGTCGAAGCCCTGCGGGGTCTGCACCGCGCGCAGCGTGGCCCGGTCGGGCGTGGCCACGACGGGCTCGGGGCCGCCGGGCTCCCCGGCGGCACCGACCTGCTTGACGGTGTCGGTGAGCGGCAGCGCGGGCACCACGGCGAGGGCTCCGTCGCGTACGGCCTCGATGACGCCGTCGACCGTGTCGACGGGCACCAGGGGGCGGGCCGCGTCGTGCACGAGCACGATGTCGATGCCGGGCGGCAGGGCGTCGAGCCCCGCCCGGACGGACTCCTTGCGGGAGTCGCCGCCGGGCACGACGACGAAGTCCGTGCGGTCGGGCAGCGCGTGGTCGTCGAGGAGGTTCTTGACCTCCTGGGCGCCGTCCGGCGGTGCCACCACGACGACGAGGGAGACGGCGCGGGACTCCGCCATGGCGCGGACCGCGTGGATGAGCATCGGGGTGCCGTTCAGCGCGCGGAGTGCTTTGGGCGCGCCGGGGCCGAGGCGCACGCCCCGGCCTGCCGCGGGAATGACCACCGCGGTGCGGGATTCGCTAGACATCGGTTCCGTTCAGGTTTGTGTGCTCGGCCGACGTGGGTATGGCCTGGGCGTGCCCCCGCTCGAGCAAGGAGAGCCGGGGGAGTGCCGGGCCGACACCCTTGACCGGACCCTTCCGTGACATCCGGTCGAGCCGACCGCCCGAGCCCGGCACGCCACACCGGGTACGGACATGCCGCAGCGCCCGGCGACTCCTCATAGGGTCAGCGGGCACCGCGGCATGGTTGCGCGTGCACGGCCAGGGCACTGCCTCAGGCCTTGCGCGTCAGGACGCGAGGACCTCGTCGAGCAGGGCCTCGGCCTTGTCCTCGTTCGTGTTCTCCGCGAGGGCGAGCTCGCTCACCAGGATCTGGCGCGCCTTGGCGAGCATGCGCTTCTCACCTGCGGACAGTCCGCGCTCCCGCTCCCGGCGCCACAGGTCACGCACGACTTCCGCGACCTTGATGACATCGCCGGACGCGAGCTTCTCGAGATTTGCCTTGTAACGACGCGACCAGTTCGTGGGCTCTTCGGCGTACGGCGCTCGCAGTACTTCGAAGACCCGGTCCAGCCCGTCCTGACCGACCACATCACGCACGCCGACGAACTCCGCATTGTCCGCTGGCACACGTACCGTCAGATCGCCCTGGGCGACCTTCAGCACCAAGTAGGTCTTGTCCACGCCTTTGATCTGGCGAGTTTCGATAGCCTCGATCAGCGCGGCCCCGTGATGGGGATAGACCACGGTGTCGCCAACCTTGAACGTCATGTGACAGGTACCCCTTCCGTGGCTATCCATCCTAACACGAGAACTGCCTCTTCTGAATGGCGTTTTCGCAGGTCAGGGCATATCTCGGGGCTTGACAACAGCAACAGGAACGTGCTGCGGACGACTCCCGGAAGGGGGTATTCGCAGGTCGGAGCGGCTCTCCGGGACGGGAGAAACGTGGGCGTTACGCACCTCCGGAGGGCGCCCGCAGCGGCCGAACGTCCCGGTTTGCGCGGTTCCTCGTGTTGAACTTTCGCTACTCCGTTCGGCGGGCGAAGAGGCGTGCCGGACTCCGCGCCGCGCGATTGCAGAATTGATCAAGCCGCCCGAAGATCAATTCTCCGTACGTTCACGCATTCCTCGCGGGAAATCCGCAGGCCCGGCCGCCGGAGCACTTGACGGCACTTATGTGAATGGTGGGCCCGGGGTCATTGGGACGGGCGGTTCGGACGAGGCACGTGGAGGCTCGTGGCCCGTAGGGGCGGGTCGGGTGCGGCGGCGCGGGGGCGGCTCGGTAACCTGAGCGCGCTGACACACCCTTAGGGCGGCTTTACGGCCGCCCGATCCGCCCGTACCTCTCGCCCAAGGAGTTGCCGCCGCCGTGAGCCGCAGCCTTCGACGCGGCGCCATCGCCGCCACCGCCATCGCGTTCTCGCTCGCCTCGCTCGCCGCGTGCGGCGCGGGCAACGACGCTCAGACGCTGGAGGTCAGGCCGGACAACGCCGCGACCTCCGTCGGCGACATCAAGATCCAGAACGCCATGGTCATCACGCAGCCCGACCTGAAGTCCAAGGGCCCCGCCGTGGTCTCCGCGACGGTCTTCAACGACGGGTCCAAGGACCAGACCCTTGAGTCGATCACGGTCGACGGCACCGACAAGAAGGCCAAGATCACACCCGCCAAGGACGACAAGAAGTCCAAGGCGAACGGCTCGCTGACCATCCCCGCCGGCGGCTCCGTCGTCATCGGCGGCAAGGACAACCCCACCGCGGTGCTGCCCAGCAGCCGCGGCGCCGTCAAGGACGGCAACGCCCAGCGGATCACGTTCTCCTTCAGCACGACGGGCGACGTGCGGCTCCAGGCGTTCGTCGTCCCCGCCGAGAGCTACTTCAGCGAGTGGGGCCCGACCGAGGTCCCGAAGGCGCCGGAGAACAAGCCGTCCGCCCCCGCCGACGCCTCCGACAAGCCGTCCGCCGGCGAGAGCGACCAGCCGGTGGGCGAGAACGCCGGCCAGGAGGAGGGCCACGCCGAGGGCGAGGCCGGCACCGACCCGTCCGCTCCGGCCGACGGCGGCCAGGCCTCCGACGAAGCGGGTACCGGTACGGGTACGGGCACCCAGCACTGATCCACGTACGCGTACGTGTGCGCGCCCCGGCGCGCAGGCAGCACGCGGAAGGGCGGGACCCCGGTCGGGTCCCGCCCTTCTTGCCGTCGTCGGCCGCTCGGACGGCGGCCTGTCGGCCTACGGCTCGAACTTGTAGCCGAGGCCGCGCACCGTCACCAGGTAGCGCGGCGCGCCCGGGTCCGGCTCGATCTTGGCGCGCAGGCGCTTGACGTGGACGTCGAGGGTCTTGGTGTCCCCCACGTAGTCCGCGCCCCAGACGCGGTCGATGAGCTGCATACGGGTCAGCACGCGGCCCGCGTTGCGCAGCAGCATCTCCAGGAGGTCGAACTCCTTGAGCGGCAGGTCGACCTTGGAGCCGGAGACCGTCACCACGTGGCGGTCCACGTCCATGCGGACCGGCCCCGCCTCCAGGGCCTGCGGGGCGACCTCCTCGGGCTCACCGCGGCGGCGCAGCACCGCGCGGATGCGGGCGACGAGCTCCCGCGAGGAGAACGGCTTGGTGACGTAGTCGTCGGCCCCTATTTCCAGGCCCACCACCTTGTCGATCTCGCTGTCCTTGGCGGTGACCATGATCACCGGGACGTTGGAGCGGCCGCGCAACTGCCGGCACACCTCGGTCCCGGGCAGGCCGGGCAGCATGAGGTCGAGCAGGACGAGGTCGGCGCCGTTGCGCTCGAATTCGTCGAGTCCGTCCGGGCCTGTCGCCGCGATGGCGACTTCGAAGCCCTCCTTGCGGAGCATGTAGGACAGAACGTCGCTGAAGGATTCCTCGTCCTCGACGACGAGCACTCGGGTCACGGAAGGACCTCCGGGGCAGGGATGGGTTCGTACGTAGTGGTCGCTGTAGCCGCTGTGGTCGCGTCGGGTGGAGTGGTCTCGTCGTCGAGTCCGCCGCCGTGTCCGGTTCCGCGGTCGCGGTGCGCGGCCGCCTCCGGCAGCCGCAGGGTGAACGTGGAGCCCTGTCCCTCGGAGCTCCACACCGTGACCTCCCCGCCGTGCGAGGCGGCCACGTGCTTGACGATGGCGAGGCCGAGGCCCGTGCCGCCGGTGGCCCGTGAGCGGGCCGGGTCGACGCGGTAGAAGCGCTCGAAGATGCGCTCCTTGTCCTTGTCGGAGATGCCGATGCCCTGGTCGGTGACGGCCACCTCGATCATCTCCCCGGTGCCGAAGGCCTGGTAGGCGCCTCCGCCGCCGGGTGCCGCGATCCGGCGGGCGGCTATGCCCACGCGGGTGCGGGCGGGGCTGTAGTTCACCGCGTTCTCGACGAGGTTGCCGAGGGCCGCCGCGAGCTGGCCGCGGTTGCCCCAGATCTGGAGCTCCGCGGTGCCCCCGGCCACCATGGTGATCTGCTTGTGCGAGGCCTGGTGCCGGCTGCGGTCCATCGCCTCCGCCACCAGTTCGTCGACGCGGACCGGCTCCGCGTCCTCCAGGGGGTCGTCGTTCTGTACCCGGGAGAGGTCGATGAGCTCCTGGACGAGGCTGGTCAGGCGGGTCGCCTCGATCTGCATGCGGCCCGCGAAGCGCTCGACGGCCTCGGGGTCGTCGGAGGCGTCCATGACGGCCTCGGAGAGCAGGGAGAGTGCCCCCACCGGGGTCTTCAGCTCATGGCTCACGTTGGCGACGAAGTCGCGGCGTACCGCCTCGATGCGGCGGGCCTCCGTGAGGTCCTCGACAAGGAGCAGCACGAGCCGGGAGCCGAGCGGCGCCACCCGCGCGGAGACCGCCAGGGCCTCGCCGCGGCCGGTGCCGCGCCGGGGCAGGTCCAGTTCGACCTGGCGTATCTCCCCGTCGCGGCGGGTGTCGCGGGCCATCTGAAGCATCGGTTCGACGGCGAGCTTGCCGCCGCGCACGAGCCCGAGGGCATACGCCGCCGAGCTCGCCTTGACCACGCTGTCGGCCTCGTCGAGGACGACCGCGGAGGAGCGCAGCACGGAGAGGACCGTGTCGACACCCGGTGGCAGTACCGGGTCGGTGTGCAGGGAGGTCCGGGTGGGGCGTTTCTGGTCGCGCTCGCTCCAGCGGAACGCCAGCATGGCGATGACACCGGTACATACTCCGGCGATCGCTGCCACTGCGGCGACTGCCGCGTTCACGTCCATGGGTCCAGGTTATGCGCCGGTCGAGTGCAGGCCACAGCCAAAGGGGGGCCGCCTCGAACACTCGTCGCCCAGAGTTCACTGTGGGGACGGCACTGGTTCACTTCCTCCGGACGCCCTGGCGGGGGGCCGCCCGGACGTGCCGCCAGGCGTCTCCCACAGTTCACCTTGATGATGGGGACGGTTCACGTGAGGTGCCGGAAACGGACGCGTGCGGGCCGCACCGTGGGAGCGTGGGGGTCAGCCCCCTGGGACGTACTAGAGAGGGACAGTCACATGCGGGACGCGTACCACGAGGAACTTGACTCGATCGGCGAAGGCCTGGTGGAGATGGCCCGCCTGGTCGGGTCCGCGATCGGGCGCGCCACGACGGCCATGCTCGACGCCGATCTGAAGATGGCCGAGAGCGTCATCGCCGCCGACCAGAAGGTCGACGATCTTCAGCATGACCTGGAGGCGCGCGCGATAGCCCTGCTCGCGCGGCAGCAGCCGGTCGCCACCGATCTGCGCATCGTCGTCACCTCGCTGCGGATGAGCGCCGACCTGGAGCGCTCGGGCGACCTGGCCCAGCACGTGGGGAAGCTCGCCCGGCTGCGTTTCCCCGCTTCGGCGGTGCCGCACGACCTGCACGCCACGATCCTGGAGATGGGCCAGCTCGCGCAGCGCCTGATGGCGAAGGCGGCGGAGGTCATCATCACCAAGGACGTCGATCTCGCGCTCCAGCTGGAGCAGGACGACGACGAGATGGACCAGCTCCACCGCACGCTCTTCCAGCACCTGATGGACGACCGCTGGCAGCACGGCATCGAGACGGCCGTCGACGTGACGCTCCTCGGCCGCTACTACGAGCGCTTCGCGGACCACGCGGTGTCCGTGGCGAAGCGGGTCGTGTACCTGGTGACGGGGGAGCACGCGGACGAGATCCAGCCTGCGGGGGCGCCGGTGGAGGGGGCGTAGGGCTTTGGGGGCGGCTTTGGGGGCGGCTTCGGTGACGGGGCTGTGCGCCGGGGGGTGACCGTGGGGGGCCTTGGGGCGGTGCCTGCCCTGGGCGGTGAGCTAGGCGGTGCGCCGGCGGGTGACCGCGGCGGTACGGCGCTAGCTGGGCGGTGAGCAAGGCGGTGCCTGCCTTGGGCGTGTGCAAGGCGGTGCCTGCCCTGGACGGTGCCTTGGGCGGTGAGCAAGGCGGTGCCCCGCGCGGGGCCAGGTCCGTGCGGGGCACCGCTTGTGCGCACGGTCAGCCGCAGCCGCCGCCGCACTGGCAACTGCCGCCGGACTGGCAGCCGCAGCTGCAGCCCGAGCCGCAGCCGCAGTTGCCGAGCAGCACGAGCCTCGGCAGGCCCGGAGTGTCGGCCGACGGCTCGGGGGTGGCTCGGTTCTTCAGGGACTCGGCCATGGGGGCTCCTCCTCGAAGGCGTACGGCACAGGCGTGCGTACGGCACGGGCGTGCCGCACGAAGGCGTACCGCCTCCCGCCTGTCATCCATTGCATTCCCGGCGAGGCGGGCGCATCAACGGCGCACGCGCGCGTGGCCCGGCCTTTGCGTGCGGGGCAGCACGCTGCAAGCACCTCGCGAACCCCGGCGGCGGCCGGCGGCCGGCGGCACGGCCTACGAGCTGATCGGTGACTCCCTCGCTCGCCGGCGCGCTTGTGCCCGCAGTTCCTTCAGGCGGCCGTAGAACGCGTTGTGCCGGTTCTGATCGAGGTTCAACGGGAGGTCGAGCCGGGAGATGAGCTGCGACTCCGATGTCCACGGCTCGATCTGCTCGACCCAGCACACCCGTGCGTGGTCCGCCATCCACTGGCTGAGGGCCGCTTCGCCGGCCTTGCCGAAGGTCATCCGCTTGCCGCTGCCCACTCGGTGCAGCTCAAGACCGAGCAGGCACCCCAGGGTGAGCCGCAGGGTCGAACCCGCCGCGTTGCCCCGGTAGTGGTAGCGCACCCGCTTGCGCAGGTTCTGCGTGCTGGTCCGGTTCGCCATGTGCCGCGGGGCTATACCGACGTAGAGCAGGCGTCCGGCGTCCACTTCCGCGTGGGGGGACTGCTCGAAGTGCCACCCGTAGACCCCCGCCACGGGCGGAACAGGGCTCGGGCGCGCCAAAACCTCCTGCGCGGACCACAGCCGGTCGGGACTGACCAGAGCAGTAGCTTCCACAAAGCCTCCAGACATGCTGCGGCTGACCGACACGTTCAACCTCGATCAGCGTCCGCGTCCGCGGACAGAGGATCGCCTGCCCGCCCGGCCTTCATCTCCGCCCGTGCCCGGTACTCGTCCAGAAACCCCACGGCGAGCAGCGACAGCACCGCTGCCAGGATGAAGGCCACCGTCAGGGCGTTCAGCAAGCTGTAGGGGCCGGGGGCCTCCACGACGCGCCCCCCGTCCAGCAGGCAATCGAAGCCCAGGGGGAAGTAGGAGGGTTCGTGGCCGGCGAGTTGGCCGAGCGTGCCGGACGGGAGGGAGCGGCAGGGAACGGCGGGTGAGGACCCGGCGCCGGACTCGGCTTCACTCGCGTCCCACTGGACCAGCCCGAGCCCGATCACGTACACGATGACGGCTGCGGCAGCCGCCATGCCCGTGCACCAACGCAGCAGGTCCCGGCCCCAGTGCGGCCGACGTCCAGGGATGACGACCGATACCAGCTTCACCACGACCGCGATGGCCCAGAGCGGCACGGCGAGCAGGGCGCCGTACATCAACAGGACGAACATGCCGCCGCCTTCCGGGCGTTCCTCGATGCCATCGACGACCTGGCCGTCCTGTGCCAGACGTCATGCCGTGCCGGTCGGTTCCCCCACGGTGCCACGGGGTGCCGACGGCGGGCCGGTCGGTGCGCTCGTGGAGGAGGCGCGGCGGCCGGTGAGCAGGAGCAGCGCTACGAGCCGACGCTCAGTCGATGACCTCGATTCCCCGCACCGATCAGGACCACCCGGGCTCACGCCTCGAAGTCGTACTCCAGGATGTAGGAGGCGGCATCCAGCGTCATTTCGTTGATCTCGACGGGACGGCCTTCGTCCGTGTACGCCGTGCGGCAGATGAGGATGACCGGGGTCCCCGTGGACATGCTCAACTGCGTCGCCTCCTCCTGCGAAGGCATGCGTGAGCGGATCTCCTCGCGGAAGTGCACCGGCTCGAAGCCGATTTCGGCCAGCCTCGCGTAGGTCCCGCCCTATCCGGTGTCCCGCTGGGTGATCGCGGTGCCGGCGACCAAAGACATGGGGAGATAGCTCGTCGCGAGCAGGACGGGTTTGTCGTCCAGCACGAAGCGCCGACGTCGCACCCAGACCGTCTCCTCGGCGGCCAACTCCATGACCGCACCCACCCGGTCGGGCGCGGCCTCCTCCGACACCGTGACCTGGTCCACCTCAAGGTTGCGGTTCTCGATGTCCGCCGACCAGATGGAACGCCCGCCACCCCACTGCTGCCGGGCCAGACGCTGGATGCCCCGGCGCCGAAGCGGGCGGAACGCCCGGACGAACACACCAGCACCCTTGCGGGCTTCGGCGAGACCTTCGTCCCGCAGGACGCCCAGCGCCTGGCGGGCCGTCATGCGGGCCACGCCGTACGTGGCCATGAGGTCGTTCTCCCCCGGAAGCCGATCACCAGGACCGTACTCGCCCGACTGAACGGCCTCGCGCAATGTGTCCGCGATCCGCTGGTACTTGGGCCGACGGTCATTGTCGGTGTTGGCCATACCGCGAGTCTCCCCTCATCTCCAGCAGATCAGGCAGACCAGGCGTGCACTCGCTGACCGTAACCGTGCCGGTTGTCGCCACGTCCCGGCTGATCTCCGAGCTGGTGGCGAACGCCATCACGTACGGGCGGGCCGATGAGGAGTGGCGCGTACGCGTGGAGTGGTTCCGGGACGGGACTTCGCCGGCCGGACGCCGACGACGCCCATGGGCGTTCGGCGGGACGGTGGTCGCCTTCCTGATGGCCGATGCGTGGCCTGACTGAGGGCAGCACGCCCGACGGCCCGCCGGAGACGCCCCGGGTACGACGACAAACCCCCTGCCCGCGGAGAACCCGCAGGCAGGGGGCGTGAAGCTAAGGCAGGGCTACTTCTTCTTGCCCTGGTTCTTGACCGCCTCGATTGCCGCCTTCGCGGCGTCCGGGTCGAGGTAGGTGCCGCCCGGGTTGAGGGGCTTGAAGTCGGCGTCCAGCTCGTAGGAGAGCGGGATGCCCGTGGGGATGTTCAGGCCCGCGATGTCGGCGTCGGAGATGCCGTCCAGGTGCTTGACCAGTGCGCGGAGGCTGTTCCCGTGGGCCGCGACCAGGACCGTCCTGCCGGTCAGGAGGTCGGGGACGATGCCGTCGAACCAGTACGGGAGCATCCGGACGACGACGTCCTTCAGGCACTCCGTCTGCGGGCGCAGCTCGGGCGGGAGCGTCGCGTAGCGCGCGTCCTCGAACTGGGAGTACTCCGCGTCGCGGTCCAGCGCGGGCGGCGGGGTGTCGTACGAGCGGCGCCACAGCATGAACTGCTCCTCGCCGAACTCGGCGAGCGTCTGGGCCTTGTCCTTGCCCTGGAGGGCGCCGTAGTGCCGCTCGTTCAGGCGCCACGAGCGGTGTACGGGAATCCAGTGGCGGTCGGCCGACTCCAGGGCGAGCTGCGCGGTGCGGATCGCGCGCTTCTGGAGCGACGTGTGAACCACGTCGGGGAGCAGGCCGGCGTCCTTGAGCAGCTCACCGCCGCGGACCGCCTCCTTCTCGCCCTTCTCGTTGAGGTTGACGTCCACCCAGCCGGTGAACAGGTTCTTCGCGTTCCATTCGCTCTCGCCGTGGCGGAGGAGGATCAGCTTGTACGGTGCGTCGGCCATGCCCCTGAGCGTAATCGAACCCCCGTGGGCCTCGCGCGCGCGGGCGCGGACGGGGCGCGGACGGCACCCATTGACGGAAGTCGTCAATCGGCTGGCGCCCCGGGAGCCGCAGCTCGTAATGTTTGCTCGCCGCGAGAGGCACTTACAACGCGGCACTTACCACGTGTGTACTTCATCCCCGGGGGGACCTTCATGCCCATCGCCGCCATGAGACGTGCCGTCACGGAGAGCGTGTCGGGGCTGCCACGCGCCTTCTGGTGGCTGTGGATGAGCACGCTGGTCAATCGGCTCGGGGCGTTCGTCGCCACGTTCATGGCGCTGTACCTGACGTTGGAACGGGGGTACTCCGCCTCGTACGCGGGGCTGGTCGCCGCGCTGCTCGGGCTCGGCGGGGTCGTCTCCTCGCTGGGTGCGGGGGTGATGACCGACCGGCTCGGGCGGCGGCCCACCTTGCTGATCGCGCAGGCCTCGACGGCCGTCACGGTGGCCGTGCTCGGGTTCATGGAGCATCCGGTGGCCATCGCCGGGGTCGCCTTCCTCGTCGGGATGGCCAGCAACGCCTCACGGCCCGCCGTGCAGGCGATGATGGCGGACATCGTGCGGCCCGAGGACCGGGTACGGGCCTTCTCGCTCAACTACTGGGCCATCAACCTGGGCTTCGCCATCTCCTCCGCGGCCGCCGGGTTCATCGCCTCGTACAGCTATCGGGCCGGGTTCCTCATCGAGGCCGGTATGACCATGGCCTGCGCGATCCTCGTCTTCGTCAAGCTGCCGGAGTCCCGGCCCGTGCGCACCGCGCTGGAGAAGGCCGCGGAGCCGGAGGTCGGGCTCGGGACCGTGCTGCGGGACGGGCGGTTCATGGGGGTCGTCGGGCTGTCCTTCCTCGTGGCTCTCATCTTTCAGCAGGGCGCCCTGGGGCTGCCGGTCGCCATGGGCGAGGCCGGGTTCACGCCCGCCGACTACGGGCTGGCCATCGCCGTCAACGGCGCGCTGATCGTCGTCCTCCAGATCCCGGTCACCCGGTTCATCGAACACCGGGATCCGCGGCGGCTGCTGGTGATCTCGTCGGTCATCGCCGGGTACGGCTTCGGGCTCACCGCCTTCGCCGGGTCCGTCGGCGTCTTCGCACTGACGGTGTGCGTGTGGACGCTCGCCGAGATCGTCAACGCGCCGACGCAGACGACCCTGGTCGTGCGGCTCTCCCCCGTCCATGGCCGCGGGCGCTACCAGGGCATGTACACGACGTCGTGGTCCGTCGCCGCGCTCGTCGCCCCGCTGATGTCCGGCTTCATGATCGACCGGTTCGGGGCGCAGTGGCTGTGGGGCGCGTGCGCGGTGCTCGGCACCGGGGCGGCGCTCGGCTACTGGGGGCTCATGCGGAAGCTGCCCGGGGAGGGTGAGGCCGGAGTGACGCCCGGGAAGGCCCCCGCTGCCCCCGCCGCCGCCGAGGCCCCCAACGCCACAACCGCCTCCACCGCCACAACCGTTCCCGAAGTCACCGCCGCAGACCCCGCTGCGCCTCGTACAGATTCCGCGGCCGCACCACGTCCGTAGTCCCGTACAGCTCAAGCCGCGAGTTCAGGTCGCCGGTGAAGTCCGGTACGTCGGTCTGGTCGAACTCGCGGACGGTGTTGAGGCCGACCGTGGCGCTGTGGGGTGCCAGGCCGTCGATCTTCATGAGGCCCGCGCGCTCGTTGGTGACGCGGATGTTCCAGTGGGTGAAGCGGGCGCCGAAGAGGGGGCCCGCGCTCGCGTCGCCGCCGTGCCGGCCGTTGTTCTCGACGGTGATGTCGGTGCGTACGTTCGCGAAGGGCATCCCGCGGTGGCTGTCGAAGGTGCCCATCTCCATGTGCCCGCGCGACCAGACGTTGTGCGAGGAGAGGCCCTCGACGTTGATGCCGTGCAGTTGGGTGCCGGGCGGGGCGGGGGTGGTACGCGCGTCGATCCTGAAGTCCTCGATCAGGTTGTCGTGGGAGCCCTCGCGGCAGAAGTACGGATGGTGCGAGCCGCGCCCCGTCACGCGCGTGTGGCGCAGGGTGCAGGCGGAGGCGGCGACCAGGCCGAAGCCGTTGTCCACATGGCGTACGACGACATCGTCGGCCCAGCAGTCGTACGCGCACTGGAACGTGACGCCGTTGTACCCCTTGTCCAGGAGGTGCGGGGACTGCGGGGTCTCGACGGCCTCCAGGGTGAGCCCTTCGACGCCGGAACCGGTCAACGCCTTGACGTGGGTGGTGAGACGGGGGTCCCACTCCGGGCGCACGTCGAGCGGCAGGGGGCGCTCGAAGCTGACCTTGCGCCTGCGCCGGTCGACGGAGGCGATCCTTACGGGCCACTCGTAGGGGACGTACGAGGTGAGCTTCGTCTTGTCGTCCCAGGTGTACGCCTCCGGGCCGGGGCCGCCGCCCGCCATGTGCTCCAGGAGGGTGTGCCCGGGGTCGTCGGAGAGACGAAGGAGTACGAGGTCTCCCGCACGGAGTCGGGACGCGTCCGCGACACGGGCGGACCAGCAGCCGCGCCGAGCCGCGCCCAGCGGCGTCAGTGTCCGCCATTCGTCGCGCTTGTTGCCCGTCCAGCCCTCGAAGGGCCAGGCCTTGGCCTCGATGGCGGTGGTCAGCGAGTCGTAACGAGCCCGCGGGCAGAGCCAGATGAGACCGCCGGCCCAGGACCAGCTCGACTTGTCGCCGCCGTAGCGGGAGCCGTAGGGGCCGATCAGCTCGGTGAGGCTCTTCGTGGCGAGGAGGGTGGTGCGGGCGCTGCCGGCGCCGCGGAGGATGACGTTGTCGTGGGCCATGCGGATGACGTCGTCGACGCGGTACGTGCCGGGCGGGACGACCACCGTGCCGCCGCCCTGCTTGCCTGCGTCGGCGAGGGCTCGGTTGATGGCGGGGGCGGCGTTCGCCGTGCTGCCGGGCTCCAGCCCGTAGTGACGGGTGTCGAAGACGCGCTCGTGGTGGGAGCGGGGGAAGGCGTGGCGGCCGGAGCGGTAGCCGGCGTGGCCGATGTAGGGGATCTGGGGGTGCGTGTAGGGGGCGCGGGTGAACTCCGTCCAGATGGCCGGGGTCGGGGCGGTACCGCCGCGGGGCGTGGCGGCGTGGGCTGTGCCGCTGCCGGTCGTGGCTGCCGCCGCTACGGCTATCGCGCCGCCGAGTACACCTCGTCTGCTGAGGTACGCCATGCTGCCGCCGCCTCTCGCTCCACCCCTCCGTCCACGTGTGTGAACGGAGTTCATATTCACGATGGGCGGGAGCATGCCACGGCTGGGAGGGGCCGGGGAAGAGGGCGGACGGGCAGAGGCGGACAGGGGCGCGCAGGGGAAGGGCCCCCGCCCCCTGGCTATCCCTCTCGGTGAGTCAGGTGCGTGAACGCGTCCAGGTTCCGTGTGGACTCACCACGCGAGACGCGCCACTCGTACTCCTTGCGGATCGCTGAGGCGAAGCCCAGTTCGAGCAGCGTGTTGAAGGAGTCGTCCGCGGCGGAGAGCACCGACCCGAGGAGCCGGTCCAGCTCCTCCGAGGTGACCGCCGCCAGCGGGAGCTTGCCCGCCAGGTAGATGTCACCGAGGGAGTCGATCGCGTAACCCACGCCGTAGAGGCGCAGGTTCCGCTCCAGGAGCCAGCGGTGCACCGCCTCGTGGTTCTCGTCCGGATGGCGGATGACGAAGGCGTTCAGGGAGAGGGAGTGCTTGCCGACGATCATCGACAAGGTGGTCGAGAGCTTCCGCGTGCCCGGAAGCTTCACTACGTAGGAGCCCGCTTCGGGGCTCTCCCACTCCAGTTCGGCGTCGTCGAGCGTCCGCCGGATGACCTCGTCCGCGGCGGAGCCACCGCCCACGGGACCGTTCCCACCTGCCGAAAGACCCGTCCGCTCAGCCATGATGCGAGCGTACGTGACGACGGAAGTCATGCATGGCCGCGGTGTAGACGTCCGCCGTGGCGGAGGCCGCCGTGTCCCACCCGAAGGCCTGCGCGTGGCGGGCCGCCGCATCACCCATGGTGTCCGCGAGGTGCGGCCGGTCGGCGAAATCGCGGAGCACGCGCGCGTAGTGGGCCGGTTCATGGCCGCGGATCAGGAAGCCCGTCTCTCCGTCCCGCACCGCCACGGGGAGGCCGCCCACCGAGGCCGCGAGGACCGGCGTACCCGCCGCCTGCGCCTCTATGGCGACGAGGCCGAAGGATTCGCTGTAGGACGGCATGACGAGGACCGACGCCGCGCGGAACCAGTCCGCGAGCTGGTCCTGCCCCACCGGCGGCTGGAAGCGGACCACGTCCGCGATGCCCAGCTTCGCGGCCAGCTTCTGGAGGCCCTCCGGCTTGGCGAGGCCGCTGCCGCTGGGGCCGCCGACGATCGGCACGACGATGTTCGAGCGCAGGGCGGGACGCTCGTCCAGGAGGACGGCGACCGCGCGCAGCAGCACGTCGGGGGCCTTCAGGGGCTGGATGCGGCCCGCGAAGAGCGGGACGAGCGCGTTCTGCGGCAGACCGAGGCGGTGCCGGGCGGCGGCGCGGCCGTCGGCGGGGCGGAACCGGTCGAGGTTGACGCCGGGGTGGACGACGGCGACCTTGCCGGGCTCGGCCTCGTAGTGGCGTACGAGTTCGTCGGCCTCTTCTGAGGTGTTGGCGACGAGCCGGTCGGCGGCGCGCACGATCTGCGTCTCGCCTATGACGCGGGCCGCGGGCTCGGGGGTGTCGCCCTGGGCCAGCGCGGCGTTCTTGACCTTGGCCATGGTGTGCATGGCGTGCACCAGGGGCACGCCCCAGCGCTCGGCGGCGAGCCAGCCGACGTGACCGGAGAGCCAGTAGTGGGAGTGGACGAGGTCGTAGTAGCCGGGCCGGTGGCCCGCCCAGGCCTGCATGACACCGTGGGTGAAGGCGCAGAGCTGGGCCGGCAGCTCCTCCTTGGCGAGGCCTTCGTAGGGGCCCGCGTCGACGTGCCGTACGAGGACTCCGGGTGCGAGCTCCACGGCGGGCGGCAGCGCGCCGGTGGTCGCGCGGGTGAAGATCTCCACCTCGATGTTGATCGCGGCGAGGCGCTTGGCCAGCTCGACGATGTAGACGTTCATGCCGCCCGCGTCGCCCGTGCCGGGCTGGTGCAGGGGCGAAGTGTGCACGCTCAGCACGGCCACACGCCGGGGCCGCCGCGGAGTACCGGGCATACGGAGCCGTGGGGGAGCCGTTGGAGAGCGACGCCCGAGCCTGGACACGTATTGGCTCACGTGGCGGTCCTCCTTGCGTACGGGCATGACGACGGGGAGGGCGTACGTACCTCCAGAGGGGGAACACCGGAGGTTTCTGCTCCATTTCCTTCCGGGCCCTTTTTGCCAAAGCATTACCCGGCCGTGTCAACCGTCCGGCCCGCATACCCTTTCCCCATGGCCCCACGCACCCCTTCCCGCCCCGTGGGAACGGTGACGCGCGGGACCACGAACCCGAACCGCCTGCGCCGCATGGACCGCTGGATCGCCGCCACGCACGGCGCCGCCCTGCGCCGCTCCCCCGACCCCGTGGCCGTCGACCTCGGCTACGGCGCCGCCCCCTGGACCGCCGTGGAACTGCTCCTGCGGCTGCGCACCGCCGCTCCACGCGCGCGTGTCGTCGGCGTCGAGATCGAACCGGCACGGGTCACGGCCGCGAAGCCGTACGAGCGAGAGGGCCTCACGTTCCGCCACGGCGGCTTCGAGGTGCCCCTGCCGGGCCGCCCCGCCCTGATCCGGGCCGCGAACGTCCTGCGCCAGTACGACGAGGACCAGGTCGCCGCCGTCTGGGAGCGGCTCCGCGGGCGCCTCGCACCCGGCGGGCTGATCGTGGAGGGCACCTGCGACGAGATCGGGCGGCGGCATGTCTGGGTGGCGCTCGGCCCCGAGGGGCCGCGCTCGGTGACCTTCGCGGCCCGGCTCGGCTCCCTTGAGCGGCCCTCCGATCTCGCCGAACGGCTGCCGAAGGCGCTGATCCACCGGAACGTGCCGGGCGAGCCGGTCCACGCGTTCCTGCGGGACTTCGACCGGGCCTGGGCGGCGGCGGCCCCGTACGCCTCCTACGGCGCGCGGCAGCGCTGGATCAGGACGGCGCGCGACCTGGGCGCCGACTGGCCGGTACTCGACGGGACTTCGCGTTGGCGGCAGGGGGAACTGACGGTGGACTGGGGCGCGTTGGCGCCGCGGGCCGGGTGAACTCTGACCCGGCCCCTAGGTGATTTCCCGGCGGGGCCAAGCACCGGGCGAGGCGGGTGCGGCCTCGGGCGGGGCGCTCGTCCGGGGCTGTGACCTGCGGGGAACGAACTTCGCGTGCCGTTCGTCACATGTGGCGGGTGGGAAGATCGGAGTTGCTGTCGTCCTCTGTCGCAATGAGCGCAGGCATGGCACCATCCCGGGAGCGACCGCACGTTACTGACGGTAAATCAGGTTTTGGGGGTGGCAGGGCGTGACCGGCAAGCGATGCTCGACGGCGGCGACCGTGGCGCTGATCTGCGCGGCGGCAGTGGTGGTGACCGCACCGGGAGCGGCCCACGCGAGCCCTTCGGCCCCGACGAGACCGACGGATCCGACAAACCCGTCGAATCCGGCGGATCCGGCGGATCCGGCGCCCAGATCGGACAGGTCCCTTGAGCAGGTGCGCAAGGAGATCGAGACGCTCTATCACGACGCGGGCGTGGCGACGGACGCGTACAACGCGGCCGAGGAGAAGGCCGACAAGCAGTCCGAGCAGATCGTGAAGCTGGCCAAGGACATCTCCGACGGCCAGGCGAAGCTGAAGAAGCTCAAGGCCCGCGCCGGCGCCGCGGCCCGCGCGCAGTACCGCGGCGCCGGCATGCCGGACGAGGCCCAGCTGATGCTGAGCGACGATCCCGGTCAGTTCCTGGACGGCGCCGGACGCATGCGGCAGGGCCATAAGGCCACCAAGGGCATGCTGACCGAGCTGTCCAGGACGCAGGAGGACCTGCGGATATACGCCGAGGACGCCACGGCCCGCTGGAAGAAGCTGGAAGCCAACCGCAAGGCGAAGGCCGCGTCGAAGAAGAAGATCAAGAAGAAGATCGCGGACGCGGAGAAGCTCGAGTCGAGGCTGGAGAAGAAGGAGCGCGAGCGGCTGCGCGAGCTGGAGAAGGCGGCGGCCCTCAAGAAGCAGTCGGCGTGGGTGGACTCGGGCGTCCTGAAGGACATCGGCGCCAAGGCGACACCGCGGGGCGAGAAGGCCGTCGAGTTCGCCACGGCCCAGATCGGCAAGCCGTACGTATGGGGCGCCGAGGGCCCCGGTTCGTACGACTGCTCCGGGCTCACCTCGAAGGCGTGGGCGGCGGCCGGGCAGGGCATTCCGCGGACCTCGCAGGAGCAGTGGAAGCGGCTGCCGCGCGTGGACGTCAAGAACATGCGCCCCGGCGACCTGATCATCTACCACTCGGACGCCAGCCACGTCGGGATGTACGTGGGCGACGGCACGATCGTGCACGCCCCGCGGCCGGGCCGCGACGTCACGATCGCGGGGGCGGGTTCCATGCGGATATTGGGGGTCGTGCGGCCCGACAAGTAGCCGCGCGGCGCCCCCTCCCGGCCCCGGCCCCCCGGCGAGCCGGGGGCCATGCGTCCGGGTATATCCGGTACGTCCGTCGTGTTCGGCATGTTTGGCATGCTCGGTACGTCCGGTGTGACCCAGTGCACGGCTCCGGCTCCCGGACGGCCTGCGGGGCGTGATGTTCGTCATCCCGGTGGGAGCACGACGTGCCCAAATGCGTTGATGGTTACGGCATATGACGGTGGCCGTTTGCCCGGCGCCATTCCAATCGAGTCCGGGCTACCGCTATGGTCCGTCGTCGGTGCTGCGTCGACCTGCGTCGCACCACGCCCTCGGGGGGAGGGAAGGAAACCAAGCGATGCCCGTACCCATACCGCGGCAGAGAGTGCTCCCGGCCGCGGAAGACGGTCAGGCTCACGCGGCACCCCACCAGGACACCGGGGCTCGCGCCCTGCACACGTCCGACACGGCCGGTCAGACCAACGTCGGCCCCAAAGGCTCACCGCTCACCCTGCTGGTGATCGAGGACGACCCCGCGGGTTCCCTGAGCGTGCCCGCGCTTCTCGACTCCGCGGGCAACCCCATCCGCGTACGCACGGCCCGCAACCTCACCGAGGCCGAGCGCCTGCTCACCGACGACGTGCACTGCATCCTGCTCGACCTCGCGCTGCCGGGGCCCGGCGGGGCCGGGGTGTCCGGCGGTTCCGGTGCGTCCGGCGGCTTCGGCGGCTCGGGTGGCTTCGCTGGCTCGGGTGGCTCGGGTGGCTCCCATGCGGCCGGTGGTTCCGGCTCCGGTTCCGGCTCCGGCTCCGGGGGCGGCTCCGGCTCCGGGGGCGGCTCCGGGGGCGGCTCCGGGGGCGGCGAGGCGGACGACGACGAGCTCGTCGCGCTCAAGCACGTGCTGCGTCTCGCGCCCCGGCACGCCGTCCTCGCCCTCACCGCGACCGGCGACGCCGAGCGAGGCGCCGAGGCCGTACGGGTCGGCGCCCAGGACTACCTGCTCCGCGACGAGCTGGACGGCAGGCTGCTCAGCCGCACCGTCCGGTACGCGGTGGAGCGCAAGCGAGCCGACGCCGCCCAGCGCCAGCTCACCGAGTCCAGGCTGCGCGCCCAGGAGAACGCCCGCCTGGAGCGGGGTCTCCTCCCGACGCCGCTCCTCGACGGCTCACCGCTGCGCTTCGCCGCTCGCTACCGTCCCGGCCGCTCCCGCGCGCTGCTCGGCGGCGACTTCTACGACACCGTGCGCACCCCCGACGGCTCGGTGCACGTGATGATCGGTGACGTCTGCGGCCACGGCCCCGACGAGGCCGCGCTCGGCGTGGAGCTGCGCATCGCGTGGCGGGCCCTGACCTTCGCCGGGCTCTGCGGCGACGAACTGCTGTCCACGCTGCAAAAGGTCCTGGAGCACGAGCGCCCCGACGACGAGATCTTCGCGACGCTCTGCACCGTCGACATCGCCCCGGACGGCCGCCGCGCCGGGCTCTGCCTCGCCGGGCACCCGGCGCCGCTGATCGCCCGCGACGGCCGCCTCGCCGAACTCCTTCCGTACGAGGACGGCGGCCCCGCACTGGGTCTCCTGCCGCGTGCACGCTGGCCGCGCCGGCAGGTGGAGCTCGGCGGGAAGTGGAGCCTGATGCTCTACACGGACGGGCTGATCGAGGGCCGCATCGGCCAGGGCAACCAACGCCTCGGCCAGGACGGCATGGTGGAGATGGTCCGCCGCCAGCTCGCCGCGGGGCTGCGCGGCGACGAACTCCTCGAAGCCGCCGTGAACGAGGTGCGCGACCTCAACGGCGGCGACCTCACGGACGACGTGGCCGTGCTGCTCCTCGACCGGACTCCGGGCAACGCCGGCGGCTGACGCCCGCTCACGACGCGGCTGCGGTCTCCAACGGCTTACCGGCCGCCGTTGTACGGACCGTAGGGCCCGTCGCTGCTGGAGCCGCCGCGCCGGCCGCCACCGCCGGTGATCTGCCGGAGCGCGGGCCGCACGTCCACCATGTACACGATCGTGGCGATCAGGCCGATGATGGGCAGGAACGACAGGATGTTGAAGATCAGGTTCACCACGAAGGCGAGCCCGAGGATGACCAGCCAGAACGGCTTGGTCTTCTTGTCCGCGGCCCGATAGGCGTCCTCGCGCCGGAGGGCGGCGTCGATGAGCGCGAATCCGCTGAACAAGATCAGGGCCAGCGACAGCAGCCACATGAAGTTCGCGAACCCTTGCATCAGCACAACGTCCACCACCAGTCTCGACGCATCGATTACGCGGCCACGGTACCCGCTACCCGGTCAACGGGCCGGACACTCCACGAGTGCCCGGCCCAGCGCCCCGGTCCCGCTACTTGGCGGGCGGCGTGTTCTTCTTGGCGCTCGTCCTGCTCGCCGCGCTCGTGTCGTCCGCGGGCTTCGCAGCCGAGGGCTTCGCGTCCGCGGGCTTCGCGTCCGTGGACTTGGCGGCCGTCGACTTGGCGGCCGTGCTCTTCTTCGCGGCGGGCTTCTTCGCGGGCGCGGCGGCCGTGCTCCGGGGCTCGGTGGCGAGGGACGCCCCCGTTCCGGCCGGTGCGGGCTCGGGGTCCGGCTCGACCGTCTCGGCCACGTCGAAGATGTCCTCGGCGACCTCGCCGCGCCAGGTCTTCACGGTCTGCTCGCCGTGCTCGGCGACCTCGTCGTACTTCTCGCGCGCCTTGACCGCGAGCTCCGCGGCCACGCCGACGCCGCGCAGCGCGAGGTCCTGCGCGGTCTCGCCGAGCTTCTTCAGGTCGGTGTCGATGGTGCCGAGCACCTCGGTGACCTTGGCCTGAAGGGTCTCCTGCGCCTCCTTGGCGCGGGCGGCGGCCTTGTCCTGCACGGCCTTGGTGTCGGCATTGCGGACCGCTTCGAAGCGGGACGGCGCCTCGGCGATGAGCTGCTCGACGATGGCGGGCACCTTCTTCGCCTGCTGGAGGGCGAGGTCCGCGGACCCGGCGACGAAGTAGGCGGGGGTGGTCGTGGTGAGGGTCTTGCGCAGGTCATCGGTGATGGCCATGACGATGGTCCTCCCGGATTCGCGTCAGCTGGTCCAGCCTGGTTCGGCTCGCCTCAGCCTGAGGGTGTTTGCTTCGGTCGGGCAGCACTGCCGTCGGCCGTACGGGAGCCTTCGACGGCCCCGGTGTCCACATCCGCGTCGTCCGCGAACTGATCCGCGTCCCCCGCGGTTTGATCCGCATCGCCCGCGGGCAGATCCGCGTCACCCACGGACTGATCCGCGTACGCCTGGGGGGTCTCGAAGCCGTTCTCCTTGCGGAACGACTCGTAGATCTGCAGCAGCACCTGCTTCTGGCGCTCGTTGATGGAGGGGTCGGCGAGGATGACGGCGCGCGTCTCCAGCTCATCCCGCTCCTTCTCGTCGAGGATCCCGGCCCGCACGTACAGCGTCTCGGCGGAGATCCGCAGGGCCTTGGCGACCTGCTGCAGCACCTCCGCGCTCGGCTTGCGCAGACCACGCTCGATCTGGCTCAGATACGGATTGGACACCCCGGCGGCGTCGGCGAGCTGCCGCAACGACAGCTGCGCGGTGCGCCGCTGCTCGCGCAGATACTCGCCGAGATTGCCGACGTTGAGTGATGCCATGCCCCGATGGTGCACCACCCTTGCTAACTATTGCAAGCGCCTGCTTGCAAAAGTGCGCTAGGCCACGTGAGACGGAGCGCTTCAGTTGGCCCCTGCGCGCTTTTCCTGGCCCGTTGAGCATGGTGGTCGGCCCACGGGATGGGCGTGGGCGGCGGCGGGGTCACGCTTTGGTGGTGGACGTCGCTCTTGCCCGGCGGGGCGGTGCCGGAGTTGCCGGCAGCTCTCGGAGCGCACGGAGGGGGGAGCAGAAGACCGGGAGGAAGGCGCCGGCCAGGCACGCCGCGCCGGCCCACACGACGATGCGTACGTTCGCGGCCTCACCGAGGAGGCCGCCCAGGGCGGAGCCGATGGCCAGGGCGCCGGTGAGCAGGAAGCGGAAGGTGGCGTTCATGCGGCCGAGCAGCGGGTCCGGGGTCAGGTGCTGGCGCAAGGTGACGCCGAGGACGTTGTCGATGCCCGTCTTTGTCATGGCGGCCAGCCATCCGGCGCCGGCCACCCACAGCCACGGACCGGTGTCGACCAGTGCGATGGCCGGTGCGGCGGGTACGAACCACAGCCCGGCCAGGGCCAGGGTGCGGCCATGGCCGAGACGGGCGGCGAGGGGGCGGGCGAGGCGGGCACCGAGCAGGATTCCCAGGCCGCCGGCTGCCCAGTACAGGCCCAGCGCCGAGGCGGGCAGGCGCAGTTCGCGGGTGAACAGCACCGGCAGCATGGCGTTGATCATCTGTGCGCCGAGGTTGGTGAGGGTCGCGGTGAGCGCCAAGGGCCGCAGCTCGCGTGTGCCAAGGACGTGGCGCAGCCCTTCCGTGATCTCGGTCCGTAGCCGTCGCTTGGCGGTCGAGGTCTTCGTGTGAGCGTGGTGACGGGCGATACCGGTGAGGCCGCAGGCGGAGGCGAGGTAAGCGAGGGCACCGCCGAGAATCGCCAGGGGCGCCGTGAGGATTTGGACCATGAAGCCGCCGGCGCCGCGGCCGACGATGTTGGCGCCCGCCATCAGGCTGACGATGGCGGCGTTCGCCGGCATCAGGCGTTCGCGGCCGACCAGTTCGGGCAGGACGCTCTGCGAGCCGACGTCGAAGAATACGGTGGCGCAGCCGGTCAGCAGTACCACTGCGTACAGCTGTGGCAGCGAGAGCACGCCCAGCCACCAGGTCAGCGGAATCGAGGCGAGCAACACCGCGCGAGTGGCGTCGGCGGCCACCAGTAGGCGGCGACCGGGCAGGCGGTCCACCCACGCGCCTGCGGGCAGTCCGATGAGCAGGAAGGCGGCGGTGGAAAGCGCAGCCAGCGCCCCGGCCTGGCCGGGGCCGGCGTCGAGCGTGGTGACAGCGAGCAGGGGTATCGCCACATAACCGACGTTGCTGCCGAGGTGGCTGAGAGCGCTTGCGGCAAAGAGTGTGCGGAACGCGCCCATGCGCCACGGGGAATCTGGTGCTTCGGTCATGCGGCGTACGATGCGGGACCCTGTGCGGCTCTCCATAGAGATTTACGCTGAGCTAAATGATCGAGATCGAATTCGCCATGGAGGACGTGGCCCGCACCCGCTTCGCGATCTCCCCGCTGTGGGAGGTGGTGGCAAGCGTCCGGGTACTCAAGGGTGCGGACGCACACGGCCTGCACCACCCCTGGGCGGAACAGGTGCGCCCGCGGCTGGCGGCGGCCGGTCTCGACCTGAGCCCGCTGTTCGACCTCGTCCCGATGCCCGGGCGCTCGCCGTGGGCCAGCCGCGTCCCGGGGTTCATCTGCCCGCCGCCCACGACGCCGCTGCCGTCGCTGGACATCGAGCTGGCCACGGTGCGGGCCATGCCTCCGGCGCTTCTGCACACCACGGCCGAGGTGCCGGAATCACGGATGGCAGCTCTGCGCGGCAATCCGGCCGCCGAGCTCGCGCGGCTGGCAGAGGCGATCGAGGCGTACTGGGAGCTGGCGCTGGCCCCGTACTGGTCGCGCATCCTCGCCCTGCTGGAGGGCGACATCCGCTACCGCGCCGACCGCCTGGTCGCCGGCGGCACGCAGCACCTGTTTACCGACCTCGACCCGCAGGTCAACTGGGCTCAGGGCACCCTGCACCTGGAGCACCGCACCGTGCGCGGAGCACGTCGGCTCGACGGCCGGGGCCTGCTGCTGGTGCCCTCCGCCTTCGTCTGGCCACGCGTCTTCTCCGTGCTCAACGAACCGTGGCAGCCCTCGCTGCGCTATCCACCCCGCGCCGTCGGCACGCTCTGGCACACCCGACCCGCGACCGCCCCCAACGCCCTGGCGGGGGTGCTGGGCCGCTCCCGCGCGATGATCCTGACCGAGCTGACCGCCCCCGCGTCCACCACCGAACTCGCCCGCCGCACCGGCCTGACCCCCGGCGGCACCTCCCAGCACCTCACCGCCCTGCGGAACGCCGGGCTGGTCAGCGCCCACCGCGCAGGCAGGCAGGTCCTGTACGCACGCACCCGAGCCGGCCAGACAGTGACAGAGGCCGCGGAGTCGGGCCCATCTCCATCCGCTGCGGCCACGCAGACCCAGCACCCACAGGCCGCGGGCGAACCTCAAGGGGCCGACCGCGGTACTCAGCCGGGCCAACTCAACCGCTCAGGGGCCGGCTGAAGCGCTCAGTCACACCACGCCGCTCCCCCGGTCGGGGGTTCGCGGCGGGCGTTCGCTCCGCGGCAGACTGTCGACGACCAGGTCGTAGGAGTGCTCGACCACGTCGTTGATCAGCCTCTTCGTGACACCCGGGCCGGGTCCCAGCGAGATCCAGTGCCTCTTGTCGAGGTAGCGGCCCGGGGCGATCGAGGAGTGGCCGCGCTCCAGGGCCCGCGCGTGCTCCGGCTCGCACTTGACCGTGATGATCTGCTCGTCCGGGTCGTCGGTGACGATCAGGAACACCTTGCCCCCGACCTTGTACACGTCGAGTCCGGGGCTGAAGGGACGGCCGTGGCTGACGTCGGGGAGGGCCAGGGCCGCCGTGCGGGCGGTGTCCTGGAGGCGGTCACCGGCCGCGCTCATCGGGTCGCCCGCGTGTTGGTGCCGTAGGAGGTCTGTGGGGTCTGTGGGGTCTGTGGGATCTGTGGGATCTGTAGGGTCGATCCGTTCATGAGCGGCTTCCTTCTCTCAGGTGGTGGTCGCGGGCCGGGGCGTCGACCACGGACGCGGACGGCATCCACCACTCTCCCCCTGACGCGGACAAAACGGGCGGCAAGCCGCGCGCGGGTGGACCACAGGCAGACCGCGCGCGGGTGGACCACAGGCAGACCGCGGGCAGGCCGCGGGCAGGCCGCGGGCAGACCGCGGTTCCGCTGTACGGTTTCCAGCCCCCGGTCGGGCTCCACCGCTCGCTGAACGACTTCTCCAGTTCGATGACTCTCAGCGCAGTTGCTCGGCCAGTCCGACGATGATGCCCTCCGGGCCGCGGACGTAGCAGAGCAGATAGCTGTCCTCGAACCGGGCGATCTCGCCGACCAGTTCGGCGCCGTGAGGGCGCAGGCGGGCGACGGTGTCCTCCAGGTCGTCGACGGCGAACATGACGCGGTGCGTGCCCAGAATGTTGTGCGGCCGATCGCGTGGCCCGTCGCTGATCGCCGCGGGACTGCGGTACTTCGCCAGTTCGAGCCGGCTGTGGCCGTCCGGGGTCCGGACCATCGCGATGTCACAGTGGACGCCGTCGAGTCCGGTGCACTGGTCGGCGACCAGGCCCTCGACCTCCGTCCTGCCCTCCAGCTCCATACCGAGCTCCACGAAGAACGCGATGGCGGCCTCCATGTCCTCGACGACGATGCCGACGTTGTCCATCCGTTGAATCGCCATGCTGGTTTCTCCTTCTTCCTCGTACGGCCGGTGGCGGCCGTTGACGTGGCTCTCGCGCTTGGCGCTCAGGATGGCTGGACTTGGTCGAAGAGGGCGAGGGCTTCGGCGGGGTCCGGGCTCACGAGTCGTTCCAGACCGGCCGTCGTGATCTTCGACCACCTGCCGGCCCGTGCCCACATCCGCTCCTCGAAGGCGCGAACGGCCTCGTCCAGGTCTTCAGCGCCGGTGTGGTCGGCGTGGTCGGTGTGGTCGGCACGGTCGGTGTGGCCGGCGGTGATGGATTCGGCGAGTTCGGCGCCTTCCAGCATCGCGAGGTTCGCACCCGCCCCCAAAGGGGGCATCAGGTGGGCGGCGTCGCCCAGGAGCGTCACCCCGGGGACGTGGGTCCAGGTGTGGGACTCGGGCAGGACGTAGAGGGGGCGGTGGACGAAAGCGGTGCCCTGGCGGAGGAGGTCCAGGACGGGAGCCGCCCAGCCGTCGAACAGGGCCAGCAGGTCCGATCGCACCGCCTCGGTGTCGGTGACGGGGTGGGCGGTTTCGGCGTCGGCGTCGACCGGGGCGCCGGCCGCGTCCACGTTCGCCTGCCGGTCCAGCGGCATCCGGAACTGGGCGTACACCTTGACGTGGCCGCCGCTGTTGCGCTGGGCGACGAGCGCTCGGTTCACGCCGTACACAGCCAAGGAACCGTCGCCGATCAACCGGGCGAGGTCGGGGTGGCGGGTGTCCACGTCGTCGAGGGAGGTCTCGACCAGCGTGACGCCGGTGTAGTGCGGCGTCACCGACGAGACCGCCGGGCGGGTCCGCGACCATGCGCCGTCCGCGCCGACCACGAGGTCGAACGTCTCCTGCCGCCCATCCGCGAAATGGACCAGTACGCCGTCCCGCCCACCCGGCACCACCCGCGTCACGCCCCGGCCCCACTGGACGTCGAGAGGACCGAGCAGCAGGTCACGCAGTTGTCCGCGGTCGATCTCGGGATTGGCCCGGTCGCCTGGACGGGGTCGCCAGTCGCGCAGAACGGTTCCGTCCGTGTCCAGGATGCGCATGGCCTGCCCCTCGGGGCGGGACAGCGCCTGGAACTCCGCAAGGAGACCCGCCTTCTCCAGCGCGAGCTGACCCAGCCCCTCGTGCAGGTCCAGCGTGCCGCCCGGAGGACGGGCGTCGGGGGCGGGGTCGCGTTCGAGGATGGTGACGGGGTGGCCATGGCGGTGCAGGACATGGGCGAAGGTAAGGCCGGCGGGGCCGCTGCCGACCACTGCGATGCGACGTCTCATGGCGATACACCGTATTTCCTCGATACACTGTATCGCAACAGTACGATGTGTCCATGACTGTGTGGGACCGGCCGGAGCCGCCGACTCGCCCCGTGTCGCTCGACCGGGAGCGGATCGTCGCCGCCGCCATCGCGCTGGCCGACGAGGGCGGTCTTGAGGCAGTTTCGTTGCGCAAGGTCGCCGCCCGGCTGAACGCCGGCCCGATGCGGCTGTACGGATACATCTCCACCAAGCAGGAGCTGTTCGACCTCATGGTGGACGAGGTCTACGCCGAAATCCTTCCCGAGCCCCTCCCCGAGGCCCTCCCCGAGGCCCTCCCCGAGGAGCAGCCCGGTGACTGGCGGGAGGCGCTGCGCGCCCTCGCCCACCGCACCAGGCAGGCCGCCCTCCGTCACGAATGGCTGGCCGACCTGCTCGGCGGCCGTCCGGCTCTGGGCCCGAACGGCCTCGCCGTGGCCGAGTCCACGCTGGCCGCCCTCGACGGCCTCGCCGACATCGACACGGCCATGCGCGCCGTGGAGACCGTCAGCTCCTACTTCACCGGCGCGATCAGGCGCGAGATCACCAACCTGCGGGCCGAGCGGGCCACCGGCCTGTCCCAGCACGACTGGCAGCGCGCCTCCGGCCCGCATGTGACGAAAATGCTGGCCACGGGACGCTTCCCGGCGCTGGCCAAGGCCGTGCACGACGGCACCGACGTGGACGCCGAGACGTCCTTCGCGACCGGCCTGGACTGGGTCCTCGACGCCGTGGCGGCCAGACTCACCCAGCCGCCGGCGTGACGCTCGGCTCTCGCCGAAAGCCCCTCGCCTCGTAACCGACCGGTAGGCACGTGGGGTTCGTACGCCGCTGTCGGCTGCTGCCGGATGCTGCCGCACGCCCGCTGCCGTCCTCTGCCGCACGTCCGCTGTCCCCCACGTGAGCCACACGCAAGTGCGCTCCCGGGGGTGACGATTCCGGATCGCCGCTTCCATAGCGTTCAGCCATGGCCATCGGGCCCAGAAACCAACGGCCCGGGAACCAACGGCCCGGGAACCAACGGCCCAGGAACCAACGCAGTTACCGGAGCCACCGGACTTTCCCCCCACTCTCCTTTCTCCTTGGAGTTCGTCATGATGCGCACCATCAGGGCAACCACCATGGCCGCACTGTGCTGCGCCGTGGCCGGCGCGGGCCTCGTCGCCTGTGACGAGTCGGCCACCGAGAAGGCCGCCGACAAATCCATCGAAGACGCCGTCGAGGAATCCGTCGACGAGTCCGTCGAAGACGCCGTCGGCGGACCCGGCGGTGACACGTTCTCCGGAGCCAGGAAGATCAAGGTCGGAGACCTGTCCGTGAACGTCTCCTGCTCCGGCAAGGCGGCGGCGAAGGACCGGCCGGTCGTGCTGCTGCTGGCCGGCGCGGGCGACGGCCTCGGCAAGGTGGCCGGGCTCCAGAAGACCCTGAGCAAGGGGGCCAAGGTCTGCTCCTACGACCGGCTCGGCGAAGGCGTGAGCGACAAGCCGGCCGGCGTCCAGCACCAGGCCGACATCGCGAAGGTCCTGACCGCCGTACTCGACCGGGTCGCCGGTGACGGCCCGGCCGTCCTGGCCGGCCACTCCCTCGGCGGCCTGATCGCCGCCCGGTACGCCCCCGACCACCAGGACCGGGTCAAGGGCCTGGTCCTGCTGGACGCCACGGTCCCGGAGTTGAACGCCGGCTTCTCGAAGGTGATCCCCAAGTCGGCCACCGGCCCGGGCGCCGAACTGCGGGCACAGGCCCTCGCGGCCAACAGCGGGGAGAACCCGGAGCGGCTCGTCATCGAGGACGCGAAGGTGGCCTCCGCCGGAGACATCCCCGTGGAGATCATCAAGCACGAGAGCCAGTACGCCGAGGTGCCCGAATACGGGCCCGCCCTGGAAGAGATGTGGTCCAAGGGCCAGAAGCAGTGGCTCGGACTCTCCTCCCGCAGCAAGCTCACCACCGCCGCCAAGAGCGGCCACTACATCTACGTCGACCGGCCCGACCTCGCCGTCGCGGCTGTGCGGCGCGTCATCGCACAGACCAGCCACTGACGACCTGCGCTGACAGGTCAGGTGCGGTCCACCAGCCCGGTCGGCCCGGTCAGCCCGGTCAACCCGGTCGGCCCGGTCAGCCCGGTCAACCCGGTCGGCCCGGTCGGCCCGGTCAACCCGGTCGGCCCGGTCAGCCCGGTCGGCCCGGTCGGCCCCGTCAGTCCGGTCAGTCCGGTCAATCCGGTCTCTTTGAGGAGTCGAGTACACATGAGGTTCGTCTGGCAGTTGCTGACCGTCCTGGCGGTCTCCCTCGTCGGCGGTCAGTGCGTCGCCGCGGTGGAGGACTCCCCGTGGCTGCAACTGGCCGCCGGCACCCTGGCCGCCGTACTCGCGGTCGTCGCCTACGGGTGGGTGGTACGGCGTACCGAGCACCGCCCGTCCACGGAGGTGTCCCGGGAGGGCGCCGCCCCCGCGTTCGGACGGGGGCTGCTGATCGGTGTGGCGATGTTCAGCGCCGTCGTCGTGAACCTCTTCGCCGCCGGGCACTACGAGGTCGACGGCCTGGCGTCGCCGTCCGGCGCGGCAGGGCTGTTCGGCTTCATGGCCGCCGCGGCCGTGACGGAGGAACTGCTGTACCGAGGCGTACTGTTCCGGTACGTCGAGCAACTCACGGGCACCTGGATCGCGTTGACGCTCACCTCGCTCGTGTTCGGCGCGTCGCACCTGTTCAACCCGAACGCCAGCCTGGTGGGCGCGCTCGCCATCGCCATCGAGGCCGGCGGCATGCTCACCGCCGCCTACGTCGCCACCCGCAGGCTGTGGGTGCCGATCGGCGTGCACTTCGGCTGGAACTTCGCCGCGTCCGGCATCTTCAGCACCGAGGTCTCGGGCAACGACACCCCGCAGGGCCTCCTCGACTCCGCGACGTCGGGCCCGGTGCTGCTCACCGGCGGCGACTTCGGCCCTGAGGGGAGCGTGTACTCGGTGCTGTTCGGCGTGCTGGTGACGATCGCGTTCATGTGGCTGGCCCACCGGCGCGGCCGGCTGGTGCCCCGTCGCCGTGCCGACCGGGTCCCCGCCCCCACTACGCTCGTCCGGTGATCGAACTCCGGAACGCCGCCCGAGCCCGGCTGGGCCAATGGCCGGGCAAGTGGCGCCGGTTCGATGTGACGGCTTGGTACGTCCTGCTCGGCCCGCTGATGATGGCCGCGTCGTTCGTACCGTCGATGCAGAACCACGGCACGCAGATCGGCGGCGTGCCGGGCCGCTCCTTCGACGCGCTGGCGGTCGTGGCCATCGCCCTCCAGTGCCTACCCCTGATGGTGTGCCGAAGGTGGCCCGTGGCCTGCGTGGCCCTGGTGTCCCTGGGCTTCGCCGCCGACCAGCTCCGCGGCTACCACTCACTGGCGGGCACCGGCCTGGCCCTCGCGCTGCTGGGCGCCGGGTCCCGGCTGGAACGCCACCGGCGCGTCACCGCGCTGACCCTCTCGACGGCGTACGTGCCGCTGGCCGTCGCCCTCTCCCAGGTCGGTTCTGGTGAACCGGCGGGCGAGTTCGTACTGTTCTACGCGGCGACGGCCCTGGTGTGGGGCATGGGAACGTGGCTGCGCTCCGTCCGGCTCGCGGAGGCCGAGCGCCGGCGCCACGTCGCCGAGGAGACCCGCACCGCCGAACGCACCCGTATCGCCCGCGAGCTGCACGACGTGGTCACCCACCATGTGACGGCGATGGTCGTGCAGGCCGAGGCGGCCCGCTACCTGACCGCCTCGCCCGAGCGCCTCGACCAGACCCTGACCGCCGTCACGGACACCGGCCGGCAGGCCATCAGCGACCTGCGCCACCTGCTCGACCTGCTCAACCCCGATCACGGCACCCACCACGGCACCGGGCACGGCAACAGGCACGGCACCGGCCTCGGTACCGTGCGTGGGGCAGGCGCGGCGGAGGGCAGGGCGCCGCACGTCGGGCGGGTCGTCACGCTGGTCGAGCAGACGCGCAGAGCGGGACAGCCGGTGGAGTTCACCGAGGCGGGCACCCCCGCGGAGTCGACCGGCAGCGCCGACCTGGTCGCCTACCGGGTCGTGCAGGAGGCCCTGACGAACGCCCTCAAGTACGCCCACGGCATCCCGACCTCGGTCCGGGTCCGCCACGGCGAGAAGGAGATAACCGTGGAGGTCAGCACCGAGGCGCTCGGGCCGCGGGCGGTGTCCCCCGGCGGCAGCGGGCGGGGCCTGGCCGGTCTGCGGGAGCGGGTCGACGTCCTGGGCGGCGAGTTCAGCGCGGGCCCGAGCACGGGCGGCGGCTTCGTCGTACGAGCACGCATCCCCTCGGGGAGCCCGTCGTGAACGCAGGAAAGCCGCCCGTGGCCGGCAGCGCCCCGCACACCGGCAGCGCCCCGCATACCGCCAGCGCCCCGCCCACCGCCGGCTCCGCGCCGATCCGGGTCCTGGTCTGTGACGACCAGGCGTTGATCCGCACCGGCCTCGTGACGATCATCGACGCGCAGCCCGACATGGAGGTGACGGGCGAGTGCGGGGACGGGCAGGCCGCCATCGACCTCGTCGGGCGGCTGCGCCCGGACGTCGTGGTGATGGACATCCGCATGCCGGGCCTCGACGGCATCGAGGCCACCCGCGTACTGGCCGGCGCCGGAGTGCCGCACCCCGTCAAGGTGCTCGTGGTGACGACGTTCAACCTGGACGAGTACGTCTACGAGGCGCTGCGCGCGGGCGCGAGCGGCTTCCTGCTCAAGGACGCCCCGCCGGACCGGCTGCTGCTCGGCATCCGGACCGTGGCCACCGGCGCGGCACTGCTGGACCCCGAGGTGACGCGCCAGCTCGTGGGCAGGTACGCCACCCGGATCAGGCCCGCCGATGGCGGCGCGACGCGGGATCTCCCGCTCACCCCCCGGGAGTTGGAGGTGCTGCGGCTGATCGCGGACGGCCTGTCCAACACCGAGATCGCCGCGACGCTCCTGATCAGCCGGGAGACCGTGAAGACCTTCGTGTCCCGCATCCTCACCAAGCTCGGCCTCCGCGACCGCGTCCAGGCCGTCGTCTACGCCTATCGCCAGGGCCTGGTCACCTGAGAGCCTGCGTCACGGCACCCGCCCTCCCGTTGAGGGCCCAGCGCCCCCAGCGCCGCGTCCACCGTCCGCCGCAGCTCCTCCGCGTCCGCCCCGGCCCGGGAGCGCAGGTTCACCCCGTACGCGAGGAGCGCGAGGATCTCGGCGGCGGTGTCGACGTCCGTCGCGGGGCTCAGCTCGCCCTCCGACCGCGCCACCGCGAGCGCCGTACGCAGCGCTCCCCGCAGCCGCTCGTGATGGTCGTCGAGCAGGGCCCGCACCTCGGGGTCGTCCCGTTCGCCGCCCGCGTGCGCGTTGACGACCATGCAGCCCCATCCCGCGTACGGGCCCGTGCAGCGCAGTTCGACGAGCCCCGCGAAGAACTCGCGGATCGTGGTGAGCCCCCGGCCGTCCTCGGCCACGAAGCGGAACGCCCGGTGGGAGTGGTCGCGCAGGTAGCGGCGCAGGGCGGCCTGGTACAGCTCCCGTTTGCCGCCGAACGTGGCGTACAGGCTGGAGCGGTTGAGTCCCGTCGCGGTCGCCACGGCCTGGATGGAGGTCGTGGCGGCGCCCCGCTCCCAGAAGAGCCGGACGACGCGGTCGAGCGCCTCGTCCGGGTCGAAGTGCTTGATGTCGGCCACGAGTTGGACTCTCCCACGTTCTTGAAACGGTGATTCCAAGATACCCCTTGACGGCCCCTCGGCGCCTCACCATGCTGGACACACCGAGCAACCTGGAACGAACGTTCCAAGTTCACTCACGGAAGTTCACTCACGGAAGGCCCCCGCGCCATGACGCTCAGAGACGACCTCCGCGATCTGTACGAGAACGGCCACCGCAAGCTTCCCACCGACGTCCTTGAGGTCATGGACCGCGGCGCCGCCGAACTGCTCGCCACCCGCATCGCCGAGAGCGCCCTTGGCACCGGGGACCGGGCGCCCCGCTTCACCCTCCCCTCGGCCACCGGCAAGGAGGTGTCGCTCGACGCCCTGCTGGCCGAGGGGCCCGTCGTCCTGACCTTCTACCGCGGCGCCTGGTGCCCCTACTGCAACCTCGCCCTGCGCGCCCTCCAGCAGCACCACGACGACATCACCGCCCGCGGCGCCCGCCTCGTGGCCGTCTCGCCGCAGATCCCCGACGAGAGCATCTCCCTCACCGAGAAGGAGGGGCTCGGCTTCGACGTCCTCAGCGACCTCGGCTCCGACGTCGCCAAGCAGTACGGCATCGCCTTCGACCTCTCGGACGAACTGGGCGCCCTCTACAACCGGCTCGGCTTCGAGCTGCACCGCGTGAACGGCGGCCACGCCCGCACACTGCCGCTGCCCGCCACCTACGTCATCGACCCCGCGGGCGCCGTCCGCTGGGCGTTCGTCGACGCCGACTACTCCGTGCGGGCCGAGCCCTCCGACATCCTGGCCGCGCTCGACTCCCTCGCCGGACCGCCGCCGAAGGCGGACCACCGGTAGTCACCCGGTCACCCGGTCACCCTGTCATCCGCTCACCCGCTCACCCGGTCATCCGGTCATCCGGCGCCGAATCGGAGGATTCCGCCCCGGCCCCGGCGGGAAACGGCGAGGATGGACGGGACCGTCCGTCCATCCGTCCGTCGCCGGCACCGGGGGAAGCCACCATGAACCGTCCGCTGCGGCACATAGCCGTCTTCTGCGGAATCCTCACACTGGCCCTGCTGCTGCGGGCGACCTGGGTGCAGTTCGCCGAGAACAACAAGCTGGCCAACCACGAGAAGAACCGCCGCGTGCAGATCGAGGCCTTCTCGCACCCCCGCGGCGACATCATCGTCGGCGGCAAGTCCATCACCGGCTCGAAGAAGACGTCGGGCACCGACTTCGAGTACAAGCGGACCTTCACGGAAGGACCGATGTACGCGCCGGTGACGGGCTACTTCTCGCAGGCCCAGGGCGCCACCTTCCTCGAAGGCGTCCACAACGGCATCCTCAGCGGCAACGACGACCGGCTCTTCATCAAGCGCACCCTCGACATGCTGACCGGCAAGAAGCAGCAGGGCGGCGACGTCGTCACCACCATCGACCCGAAGGCACAGAAGGCCGCGTACGACGGCCTGGTGAAGCTGAACGCCAAGGGCGCGGTCGTCGCGCTCGACCCCCGCACCGGCAAGGTGCTCGCCCTGGCCAGCACCCCTTCGTACGACCCCTCGTCCTTCGCGGGCATCTCGGGCGACGAGGGGCGCGTCTTCGAGCGGCTCGACAAGCGCAAGGACAAGCCGCTGAGCAACCGGGCCCTGCGCGAGATCTACCCGCCCGGCTCCACGTTCAAGATCCTCACCGCTGCCGCCGCCCTGGAGCACGGCGTCGTGACGGACATCAACAAGCCGACCGGCGCCGAGACCCCGTACAAACTGCCCCTCAGCTCCACCCGCATCGGCAACGACGTGCCCGACTCCAACTGCGACAAAGTCTCGCTGAAGACCGGCATGCAGTGGTCCTGCAACAACGTCTTCCTCGACATCGCGGACAAGGTCGGCAAGGACAAGATGCGTGAGACGGCGGAGCAGTTCGGCTTCAACGAACAGCAGTACGTCCCCGTACGCGCTGTCGCGAGCAGGTACCCGACGGACCTCGACAAGCCGCAGACCGCGCTGACCGGCATGGGCCAGGGCAGCCTGTCCAGCACCCCGTTGCAGATGGCGATGGTCACCGCGGGCCTCGCCAACGACGGCAAGGTCATGAAGCCGTACATGGTCGAGGAGTTGCGCGGCCCCGACCTGTCGACGATCGAGAAGGCCGAGCCCGACGAGCTCAACCAAGCCGTCTCCGAGGACACCGCGGAGTCGGTGCAGGAGATGATGGAGAACACCGTCGAGAACGGCACCGCCAACAAGGCGAAGATCCAAGGCGTCACGGTCGGCGGCAAGACCGGCACGGCGCAGCACGGCGCGGACGTCAACGACGAGCGGCCGTACGCGTGGTTCGTCTCCTACGCCAAGGTCCCCGGCGGCGACGACGGCGAGTCGCCGGTCGCCGTCGCGGTCTTCGTCGACCCGTCCAACATGGACATCCCCCGCTCGGAGATCGCGGGCGGCAAACTGGGCGCGCCGATCGCGAAGGCGGTCATGGAGGCGGTCCTGGAACGGTGACGCCCCCGCCGGGCGGTGACCTGTGAGCCGCCGGGCTCATGTCCCGCGCTCCCAGGGGAGCGGCCTGCTGTGCAGGACGTCCAGGCGGGAGACGGCTCGCGTCAGCACCACGTACAGGCGGTGCAGCCCGCGCCGCTCGGCCTCCGCGATCTCGGCGGGCTCGACGGCGACGACATGGTCGTACTCCAGGCCCTTGGCGACCGAGGCGGGCAGCACCGTCACGCGTGCCCCCGGCTCGTCGGGGTCCGCCGCCTCGATGCCGGCGGCGGCGAGGGCGGCGCGCAGCCGCCCGGCCGCTCCGTCAGCGGCGATGACGCCGACGGAGCCCTCCCGCTCCAGCGCCGCGCGTACGGCCCCGACCGCGGCGCTCAGCACGTCCGGCACCTCGCGGACGGTCAGCTCCCCGTCACCGCGCATCGAACGTGCGGGCGGTACGTCGACGTCCAGTTGCCCGAGCAGCCGGTTCGCGAGCCCGATGATCGCCCGGGGCACGCGGAAACCGGTGGTCAGCGGGGTGACCTCGGCCTCCGGCTTCCCGAGATGGCCGAGCAGCTCGGGCCAGCCGCGGACGGCCCAGGGCGTCGTCGCCTGCGCCAGGTCGCCGAGTACCGTCAGCGAGCCGAAGTCCGCCCTGCGCGCGATGGCCCTGCACTCCATCGGCGAGAGGTCCTGCGCCTCGTCGACGACGATGTGCCCGTACCCCGCGGGCCGTTCGAGCAGCCCCTCGATCTCGTCCATCAGCACCAGATCGGCGGCGGTCCACTTCGCCGACTTGTACGAGCGCGGGGGCCGCGCCCAGCCGATCGCCCGCTGCTCCCCCGCGTCGAGGACGCCGTCCGCCGCCTCGGCCAGCGCCGCCGGGTCGGCGAGCAGCCCCGCGAGGACCTCGTCGGCCCTGACCTTCGGCCAGCTCCCGTCGACGAACGCGGTGACGGCACGCGCCCCGGAGATCCTCCGCAGCCAGGTGTTGTTACGGGGCCCTGAGCGCCGCTCGGCCTGCTCCTGCACGAGGCGCACGGCCCGGCTGCGCACACGCTCACGCCCCGTGGCGTACGGCGGCTCCTCGCCCCGCACGCCCTCGACGACGTCCGCCAGTTCGCCGAGCGGCACCCGCCAGCGGTACGAGCCGTCGGGCACCGCGAGCTCCTCGGTGGGCGGCATGACCCGGGAGTAGAGCGCTCGGCGCAGCACCTCGGCCATGCGGGCGTCGTGCTTGACGACCGCGGCGGCCTCGTCGTCCCGCGCGCGCACGGGATGCCGCCCGACCTCGTCGGCCACGGTGGACTGCCGCACCCCGCTCTCGCCGAGCGAGGGCAGCACCTCCGCGATGTAGCGCAGGAAGGTGCGGTTCGGCCCGAGGATGAGCATCCCCGAGCGCCGTACGCGCTGGGGGTGCGTGTAGAGCAGATACGCCGCCCTGTGCAGCCCCACGGCGGTCTTGCCGGTACCGGGGGCGCCCTGGACGCAGAGGGAGGCGGTGAGTTCTCCGCGTACGAGGTCGTCCTGCTCCGGCTGGATGGTGGCGGCGATGTCCCGCATGGGGCCGACGCGGGGCCGCTCTATCTCGCGGGCGAGGATGCGGCTGCCGCGCGGCGGCTGCGACTGTGCCTGCGCCTGTGCTTGTTCCTGTGCTTGTTCCTGCGCCTGTGCTTGTTCCTGCGTCTGCGCCTGCTCCCGTTCCCGTTCCCGTGACTGTGCCGCCCGGTCCTCCTCGCCGAGGGGTTCGTCCTCCATGCCGGTGAGGTCGGCGGAGTCGCCCTTGCTGCCGGGCGCCCAGCCGAACCGCCGCCGGACGGCCACGCCCTGCGGGTCGCGGGCGCCGGCCTGGTAGAACGCCCGGGACACGGGCGCCCGCCAGTCCACCACCAGCGGCGCCGCCGCGGGGTCGTCGGTGACGCGCAGCCGCCCGATGTAGTACCGCTGCCCCTGGTGCTCACCGGCCCCCGCGTCCCCGAAGTCGAGCCGCCCGAAGAACAGCGGCGCCTCGGGAAGCTCCCGCAGAGCTTTGGCGTGGCTCCGGAACCGGTACCCGAGGACTTCGGCGTCGGCCCCCGAAGCGGACACGTCGACGCCGGTCACGACCTGCTCGTCGGCGCCTTCGATCATGCCGTGGAGGGCGGCGCGGCAGATGTCGTGATAGCGGCGCTCCTGGGCGAGGGCTGCCGTCTCGGGCTCGGGCTCGGGCTCGGGCGTCGAGGGGTGGGGGCTCATCGCGGTGCGGACGCTCATGGACCCGAGACTAGCGCAACCGGGTAATGTTTGTAACGCAGTAACGTTTATATCCGAGTAACGCTTGCGCCTCGGTTACGTATGTGACTCAGTAACGCCGAATAACGTGACCGAGTCTCACCGAATAACGTGACCGAGTCTCACCCGGCCTAGACTCGCCCCATGACTACGGGCACCAGCACGGGCACGGGCACGAGCACGGGCACCGGCACCGGCACCGGCGGCCACTCCACCGGCCCCGGCCTGCGCGAGCGCAAGAAGGCGCAGCGCTACCAGGCGATCTCCGAGGCGGCGATCACCCTCTTCCTCGACAAGGGCTACGACAAGGTGTCCGTCGCGGAGGTGGCAGCCGCGGCCGAGATCTCCAAACCGACCCTCTTCCGCTACTTCTCGTCCAAGGAGGACCTGGTCCTCCACCGCTTCGCCGACCACGAGGACGAGACCGCCCGCGTGGTCGCCGACCGCCCCGCCAAGCGCCCCGCGCTCGACGCGCTGCAACGCCACTTCCTGGACGGCCTGGAACGCCACGACCCGGTGACCGGACTCAACGACGCCCCCGGAGTCCTCTCCTACCTGCGGCTCCTCTACGGCACCCCGGCCCTGGTGGCCCGCCTGTACGGGTACCAGGGCCGCTCCGAGGAGGCCCTGGCCGACGCACTGCTCACCGCGCACGGCGGCAACGCCCTCGAAGCGCGCCTCGCCGCCGGCCAGATCGTGGCCGTACGGCGGATCCTCGCGGAGGAGAACATGCGCAGGATCAAGGCGGGCGAGAGCGCGGACGAGGTGTGGCCGGACGCGGTGACATCGGCGAACAGAGCGTTCGCCCAGCTCAGGTCGGGGCTGGCACGCTATGCGTGAGAACGCGCGCGCCACGGACCCACTCGGGGGGCGCTCAGGAGGCGTTCGCGTCGCCCAGTGGTGACGCGACCTCCCACAGCGTGTCGAAAAGCCACTGCCGCTGCGTGACCTTCTCCCACGCCTCGGCCCCCGAAGCGGAGTGCCAACGCCGCAGGACCGTCTGGTAGCCCATGAGGTCGAGGACCTGCCGCTCCGGGGGCGTCGCCGCGGGCTTCCGCACGACCTTGTCGTAGATGCCGTCGAACAGTTCCTCACGGTTGATCAGGCAGAACTTCAGCAGCGGTGTGATGCGCAGGACCCGGAAGTCCGTCCGCAGCTCCGCCCGGCCGTCGTGGCGCAGACTCCGCGTGAGGCTCTCCATGTTCCGCGCGTGCTCGTGGACCTTCTCGAGGAGCAGCGCGCGGAACCGCGGATCGTCCACGGCCTTGCCCTGCTCGTCGAGCATGCCGGGTATCGCCATCGGGGCGGTGAAGTCCGGTACGAGTATCCGGATGACGACCTCGTGCCGGGCGCCGTCATCGAGCGCCTCCAGGCTGCGGCTGACCGGATACAGCACCGTCTCGCCGGTGAACCCGATGGCATCGATCCGGGTCTGCCTGACCTTCCTCGCGGCCAGGGCCCGGTCGAAGTACTGCCGCAGCTCGGTGGTCCGCACCTCGTCCTTGGCCGCGGGACGCAGGGCGTCGTTCAGCCGCCGCACCTCGGCGTAGAGGACGTAGGCGACCAGGCTGAGGAGGGCGCCGCCCAGAAAGGCCTTGCCCTCCAAGGCATCACCCACCGGACGCACGAACTGCGCGACGAGACCAAGACAGAACACCCCGAGCAACGCCAACTTGGTCACCGCGCTCTCGGCACTCGCCCAGCGTTCGGCGCCCCACGCCCGTACCGTCCGGCCACGGCCACTCGCCATCAAGGCCCCCTCGTCGCGCACCCGTTGGCTATCCGCCCCACGGCGGGGGACCATCGTGCCCACGGCGGGGTGGATCAGGAAGGGGCCTCATGAGGAGACCCGAGGAGGTCGAGCAGCGGCCGCAGGGACGGGAGGACGAGCTTGGCGCCGGCCTCGTGCAGGAGGTCGGCGGCCCGGCCGTCGGGCGCGTACCCGAGGAAGGGGACCTCCGCCTTCTCGGCCGCCGCCACGTCGGTGACCGTGCCCCCGATCATCAGTGTGTCGCCGGGCTCGGCCGCCAAGGCGTCCAGGGCCCGGTTCAGCGGGTCGGGGTCCGGCTCGAACAGGCCGGAACCGCCTGAACCGCCCGTACGGCCGTAGACGTGCGGGCCGAAGGCATCGGCCAGACCGTGCCGGTGGAGGTACGCGTGGACGGCGCGCGGTGAGTTGTCGGTGACCACGGCCATGCGTACGCGCCGCCCCCGCAGCTCACGGATGAGCGTGTGGGCGCCCGGGGTGGGCGGGGCGGTGTGCGCGGCCGTCGCCTCGCCGGCCGTGAGGAGCGCCTCCAGGTCGGCGACCAGGCCGGCGACCAGGCCGGGGTCCTGGAGCTGCCCGGTTCCGCGCAGGGCGTGCACGGCCCGCAGGATGTCGCGCGGGTCGCCGGACCCCTCGGCCTCGGGGGGCAGCAGCCCGAGGGCACCGCGGTCGCTCACCATCTTCCGGAGGTCATCGGCGACGCGCTCCGACGCCCCGGCCGGGAAGAGCGTACAGATGGGCCCATCGAAGTCGAGGAGCACGCAGCCGCTGCCGGGTGCCTCCAGGAGGCGGCCCACCTCGGTCAGCTCGGCCGCCCACCGATCCGCCACGGCGTCGCCACCGCCGTCCGGCGCGTCCACCACCCCACGATTCCGTACGCCGCGATCCGGTACGACCCTCGCGGCAGGCTGCCCCAGCGCCCGGCCGAACGGCCCCGCGCACCAGTCGCGCAGCGCCCGCTCCGCCTGTTTCCGGTCCGGCACCACGTCCAGCTTCAGGGGCTCGGCGGCGCGCAGCAGCGCCCGGCAGACCTTGGACGCCGCGTCCGCGTAGTCCTCGGCGGCGGGTTCCCAGGGCAACGTGGTCAGGGCGAGCGCGGCTCTCATGATGTCCGGGAAGACGGACTGGGCGTACTCGAAGTCCAGGTAGGCGGGGAGATCGGTGGCCATGCCCGCCGTCATGCCGCCGTGGCCCGCGCGACGCATCGCGGCGGCCCACAGCGCCGTCATCCGGATCTGCTCGTCCTTCTCGTAGTCCATGCGTACGAGGTGGGTGGCGAGGTCGTGCAGCGGGTCGCCGTACGAGGCCAGCTCCCAGTCGATCACCGCGAGCCTGCGGCGGTCGACCACGATGTTGGCGCGGTGCACGTCCGTGTGGAGGAGGCAGAAGGGGCGGGGGGTGAGCGGCGGGCGGTCCGGATCGTCGCGGAAGTTCCGCATGACGTCGGCGTGGACGCCCACGTCACTGAAGAGCTCCTCGAACCGCCAGCGGTTCGGCCGGTGCACCTTCTCCTCGGCGAAGTCGACCAGCCAGTGGAGGAATTCCTGGCTCCGCGGGGACTCCGGCCAGTCGTCGGGCCGGGGCGGCAGCTCCTCGACGGGCACGCCGGCGGTCCTGGCGAAGAACGCCGCGAGTTCACCCATCAGCGCCTCGCCGACGGGCTCGCCCGGGGCCGCCTCGGAGAGCGCGCGTCCCGCCCGGTAGGAGTGCAGCGACCAGTCTCCGAAGTCCCGCAGGCAGCGCGGCACTTCTCTGAGGTGCCGGCTGACCACGGCGAGCAGCTCAGGTTCGCTGGGCCAGATGCGGGGCACCACCTCCACGACCTCGCGCGGCATCCGGCATTTGACGCGGGCCCTGAACGGCATCGTGCCGAGCAGCAGGGCGAGCGTGAAGCCGAGGGGCACGACATGGTTGACGTTGTGGTGACCGGCCATGACCTCACGGTCCGGGTGGTCCCTGTGCGAATCGGCGAGGCGTCTGATCAACTTCTCGCGGCGACCGCTCTTCGGCGCCTCGTGGGGGAAGCGAGGCGGGGGTGACGGCATGAGCGCAGAGGGTATCGAAATCGGGCAGCCGATCTTGCTGGTTGCCGCATTGTGAACATGGGCGCGCCGCGGACCGCCGCGTTTTGTCCGCCGGCCGCGGTCCCCCGAAAGGAGGCACTCACGCCGTGCTGGGGGCCCCTCTGTCCCAGAGCCGGTCCAGGACGGGGCGCCAGTCCGGTACGAGGGCGTCGGCGCCCGCCTTCCTCAGCAGGGTCGCTTTGCGCTCGTTCCGGGCGAAGCCCACGAAGTGCACGCCGGCCTCCCTGGCCGCCCGGAGGTCCGAGGGGGTGTCGCCGACCATCACCGTCTCGGCGGGGGCCGCGCCCAGGGCGTTCAGGGCCCGGTACACGCAGTCCGGGTGGGGCTTGAGCCGGTTCAGGTGCCGGGTGCGGCCGTAGATGTGCGGTGCGAAGCAGCCCGTCAGGTCGCGGCCGTCGAGGTAGCGGGCCACGGTCTGCGGGGAGTTGTTCGTCGTGATCGCCAGGCCGACGCCGACGGCCGACCAGGTCCGTATGACCCGGTCGGCGTAGGGGGTCGGCCAGGCGCTGGCCACCGCGTTCAGCTCCTGCCGGGTCAGCCTCTCCTCCAGCTCGGTCACGACGTCGCTGCCCGGGTGCCTGGCATCGACGGCGCGCAGCACCTCGAACGGGTCCCGTTCCTCGCGCACGCCGTCCGTCAGGAGGCCGTGCAGGCCCCGGGCGGCCAGCCAGTGGATCTGCGTTTCGGCGATCCGCGGCGCCGAGTGCCCGGCGAAGAGGCGGCAGACGGGGCCGTCGAAGTCGAGGAGGATGAAGCGCGCCCGGGCGATCAGCTCCCCCGCCGCCTGAGCCTCCGCCGCCACTTGCTCCGCATGTGCCGCTTCGGACCGCATCGAGTCGGAATTCATTTAAGAGAGTGTCAGGTCCGAGGTGATGGTTGCCCAGAGGGCGTCGAACCACTTCTGGGATTCGTCCACGAACGTGGCGTCGCGTGAGGCCGGGCCCGCCTTCTCGAAGGAGAACAACGGGGCCACGATTCCCCCGGCGTCGTACATGTCCATCGCCTCGACGTCACCCCTGTCGTCCAGCAGCACCTGCTCCCGCCCCAGCGTGTAGTACGCCAGCAGCGCCTCCCGGCCGTTCACCAGGTACAGCTTCACCGGGGTCGTGAACGGCAGGGCGCGGAACTGGACGGAGACGTCGATGCCGTGGGAGGAGCGCAAGGCGCGGAGGTTGTGGCGCAGGACCTGGCCCTGGGCGTTGCGCTGGGCCAGCCAGCGCCGGTGGAGGCGGTCGGTGCTCGTGGGGTCGGCTTCGACCGGTACGGGGAAGGCCAGCGTGATGTCGCTGCTCGGCAGCAGGATGCGTACCGCGATGGAGTCCGGGCGGATGCGGCCCTCGTGGATCAGGCGGACCGGTTCCCCGAGGGCGACCATCAGGGTCTCGGCGGTGTAGGACACGACGTCGATCCGCACCTGCGGCTCCGCGAACGCCGCCGCGAGGCGTGGGGCGAGCGCGACCATGGACGGCTGCGGGCCCCGGCTCGCGGGTGCGGGCCCCGCCTCGGCGACCCGCGGCGGGCTGCCCTTGCTGACGTTGGACAGCAGGCCTTCGCTCTGGAGCTTCTTCATCGCCTGCCGCACGGCTCCGCGCTCCACGCCGAACTCCTCGGCCAGCTCGGCTTGGGTCGGCAGGCGGTCGCCCGCTCTGAGCTCGCCGGCCCGGATGCGTTCGCGCAGGGTGTCGGCGATGTCCTGGGGTGAGAGTTTTCGGCTGCCGTTCACTGCAACGTTCTCCTGGGTCACCACCAAACGATACAACTGGCGGCCATCTTGCGGGAGTTGTACGGGAGTTGTTTATTCCGGCTTACCAAGCGGGACAACTGAGTCAGAGTTGGTTGCCAACTGACTCAAGATGGCTCAAGGAGGCACCACCATGCCCGTCATCGCCCTCCTCGCAGCCGTGGCCGCCGTCGCCGCCGAACAGCTCGTGCAGTGGAAGTACGGCCCCATGGGCATCGCCGGCCTCCTTCTGCTGACCATCGGCGTCAAGGCGAAGAGCCCGGCCTGTAGCTCGATCGGCGCCGGGGTCCTCGCCCTGATGGTGACCGGTCCCGCTCTCTGACCACCGGTCTCTGACCACCGCTCTCTGACCACCCGTCGGCCAGGGCCTGCACTCAGCCCGCCAGGTGCAGGTCCTGGCTGATCGTGTTCCACAGCGCGTTGAACCACAGGTGGGACTGTTCCACGAACGTCGTGTCCCGCAGCCCGTCCCCCTGCTGGAAGGGGAAGAGCATCGACTGCGTGCCCTGCGCGTCGTACATCTCCAGGGATTCCTCGCCGATCTCCTCGCCCCGCTTGGTCAGCGTGTAGTACGCGAAGAGCGCTTCCGCGCCGTTGAGCAGGTACAGCTTCACCGGCGGCGTGAACGGCAGAGCCCGGAAGTGCACGGACACGTCGATGCCGTGCGAGGCGCGCAGCGCGAGGAGGTTGTGGCGCAGGACCTGCCCCTGCGCGTTGCGCTGGTCGAGCCACCTGCGGTGGACCTCGCCGCCCTCGTCGTCCCGGTCATCGACCGGCGCGGGGAAGGCCAGGTCGATGGTGCGGCTCGGCAGCAGTACCCGGACGTCGACCTTGGCCGGTTTGCGCTGCCCGGCGTGGATCTGCCGGAGCGGTTCGCCGATCGCCATGGTGAGCGAGATGGACGTCAGGCACAGTGCGTCTATCTCCACGTGCGGCGCCTCGAACGCCGCCGCGATGCGTGGCGCGAGCCCCACCATCGTCGGCTGCGGGCGCACCCCGCCGGCGTCGGTGAGCGCACGCCGGGGCGCCTCCGCGACCGTGGCGGGGCTGCCCCTGGACACGTTGGACAGGAGCTGCTCACGGTGCAGTATCCGCAGCGCCTCCCGGACGGCACCGCGCTCGACGCCGAACTCGTCGGCCAGCTCGGCCTGGGTGGGCATGCGCTGCCCGGGCCGCAGCGACCCGGACCTGATCCGGTCGCGCAGCGCCTCCGCCACCTCGTGGTGAGAGCGCGAGCGCCTCTTGTTCCCGTTGACCGGGACGTGGTCCGTAGTCACAACCAAACCGTACAACTTCGCGCCATCTTCCGGGAGTTGTCGGGAAGGTGGTTATGAGTCGACTGTCGCGGAGATAACCCAGGAGGAGTTGGTAGCCAACTTGGGCCACCTGGTCAGACCCTTCCGGGCTTGGCCACCACCCCTCGGCAGTCGCCGCGAAGTCCCGCCGCTGGCCGCCAGTTGGTCACCAGCCGAACGGGGTCCGCCACCCCGATCCCGAAGGAGGAACGTCATGCCGCTCATCGCCATCGTCGTCGCCGCCCTCGTCATCGGTTTCGAGCAGCTCATCCAGTGGAAGTACGGGCCGCTGGGAATCATCGGCTTCGTGCTTCTCACCGTGGGCATCAAGGCCAGAAGCACCAAGCTGAGCGGAGCCGGAGCCGCGCTCCTGATCCTGCTCCTCGCCCAGTCGAACTGAACCGGGCGAACCACAGACCCGGTTGACCGGGCTCCCATCCGGAGGGGAGCCGGGAGTTCGGTCAGCCGCTGATGAAAACGAGCCCCGGCTCCCGGCTACGGGGAGCCGGGGCTCATGTACTCGCCACCGGCGCACAGGGCTCGTCGGCCTCCGACGGGCAGACCTCAGAAGATGTCCGGGCACCACGGCCGCCGTGACGTGCGGAACAGCGTGTCCGCCAGCGCCGCCGCGCCCGCCCGCTCCTCCGCCGCCCGGCCCAGCGCCACCAGCCGCGCCATGGAGCCGTCACCGAGCCACATCTGCCCCAGCTCACCGATCCCCAGAGCGAGATCGGGCGCGTCTCCGGTCGGCGCGCACCGTGCGGCTCCGTCCGCCGCGGCCTCCAGGCGGTAGCGGCCGCCCGCGAGCCCGCCCGCGTCGGCGACCTCCAGGACGAGCGTGCCGGTACCGGCGTACGTACGCGCCTCCAGGGCCCGTACGACATCCAGGACGCGCACCCAGAGCCAGTCGGCATGCGTGGTGACCCTGGCGGCGCGCGGGTCCGGCAGGAGGTCGGGGAGCACGTCGTCGGGGGCGCGGTGGCCGGACTCGACCGAGACGACCTTGTCGATCGAGCAGACGTAGTGCCACAGGGCGCGCTCGGCGGCGGGCGTGGTGGTGGTCGTACCCAGTACGGAGACGGAGTTGACCGGCAGCCTGGACGCGTCGTACCGGCTGCTCGTCGAGCGGTACGCCATGAGACCGTCGACCGTGCCGGAGGGCGAGCGGTAGAGCGCGTAGAACGGCTCCTGCCACGGGAACTCGGCGGTGGCCTGCTGCCCGGTGTTCCGCAGCCACCACGGTTCGTCGCGGTCGATTGCGCCGTGCTGGACGGCGCGGAAGCGGTCGTACAGCTCGGGGCCCAGCTTGCGCACGTCGTGGCCGTCGACGAGGTCGATGCGGGCGCCGGCCTCGTCGGGTCCCGACCAGCGGGGGTCGAGCCCCGCACGCGGTACGTCGACCGTCCACTCGGTGGTCGAGGTCGCGGGCCCGAAGCCGTACCGCCCGTAGATCCGGTGCTCGGAGGCGATCAGCGTGGCGACCACGGCGCCGCGCTCCTTCGCCGCCGCGAGGTCGGCGGTCATCATGCGGCTGAGGATGCCGCGGCGGCGGTGCGTGGGCGCGACCGTGACCGCGGTGACGGCGTGGGCGGCCACAGCGGCGCCGCCCACGGCGGTGAGCTCCTGCGGATAGGAGCGGTACGTGCCCACGCAGCGCCCCCGGTCGAAGGCGCCCCGCAAGGTGTCGATGTCCTTGCGCGCGCGGGCGTTGGCGATGGCCTCGTCCGACATGGCCGCCAGTGCATGGAGGAACCCGGCCTGGACGGTCCGCAGCCAGACCGGTAGTTCGGCGTCGGTGACCGCCCGTATCTCGATGTCGTCGCTCATGCGCCCACGCTAGGCAGCCGGCCGTCCGCACCGCACGTGGTTTGCGCCCCGGCCGCCCGGCCGCCCGGCGTGTGCTCACACCAGCAGGTCGTCCACCTGTGCCTCGCCCTCGCGGTAGCGCCGGGTGATCTCCGCGCTGCAGTCGTCGGCCGTGCGCTGGAGGAGCTGGCGGCGGCGCGACACCTGCTGTTCGTAGCGGACGAGGCGGCCCATGGCCGTGTGCAGCTCCTCGTCCGTGCGCGCCGCCAGGTCGGAGAGCTCGACCTCGGCGAGCATGTCCGTGGCGAGGCGGCGGTACTCCTCGCCGTGCGGGGTGCCGAGCGTGACGTGGCGTGCCGACGAGCGGTGCCGGGCCGGGGCGTCCGCGAGGATCTCCGAGAGCCGGTCGACGACCGCCGCGTCGGGCGAGGACGCCAGCGGATCGCTCGGGTCCTTCCGGCGCGCGAGCTCGGCCCGCAGGATGTCGATGCGGCCCTGGAGCAGCCGCCGTACGTAACTGAGGTCGGCCTCGTCCTGCTGCGCCGCCCTGCGCAGCCCGCGGAGCTCGCCGAGGCGCCGCGCGGCCAGGTCGATCTCGGGCACGTCGGGCAGCCGGGGGCCCGCCGTGCGCTGTGTGGGCGGACGCGCGACCGTCGTGCGCCGCAGCGAGATGATGCGCCCGGGCGCCTGCCCTGCCTCTGGTGTGCTCATGTGCCTCTACCCGTCCCCTCGACCGGCCGACGCGGTGCACCGCGTCGATGCATCGTGCCACTCGAAGTGGCCGCTATGTGAGCGAGTGCCCGGAATCGGCCCCAGATGGGGGGATGCCGGGCTTCCGAGGGCCGGGGCGTGCCGCGGTACGGGGCACGGCATGATGACCGTATGCGAGCTGTGGTGCAGAGGGTCGACGGCGCGAGCGTGGTCGTCGAGGGCGAGGACGGCCCCGAGACGGTGGGCGAGATCAGCGGCGAGGGCCTGTGCGTCCTGGTGGGCGTCACGCACGACGACACCAAGGAGAAGGCCGCTCAACTGGCCCGGAAGCTGTGGACGCTGCGCATGCTGGCCGATGAGAGATCGTGCAGCGACATCGACGCGCCGCTGCTGGTCATCAGCCAGTTCACGCTCTACGGAGACGCCCGCAAGGGCCGCCGCCCCACCTGGAACGCGGCGGCCCCCGGCGATGTCGCCGAGCCCCTGGTCGACGAGGTGGTCGCCCGCCTCCGCTCGCTGGGCGCGACGGTGGCCACCGGCCGCTTCGGGGCGCAGATGCGGGTGGGCCTGACGAACGACGGGCCGTTCACCGTCCTGCTGGACATCTGAACCGCCCGCGCCGGCAGGCTCAGGGCTCGACCACGACCTCCTGCGCGGCGGCCGTGCCCCCCGCGAGCAGCTCGGCGTCCACCGGCACATTGCGCTTGACCAGCGCGAGCGCGATCGGCCCCAGCTCATGGTGGCGTACGGACGTCGTCACGAAGCCCAGCTTGCGGCCCTCGGCGCCCTCGCTCGCGAGGTGGAGCGGCGTCCCGGCCGGCGGCAGGAGGACCTCACTGCCGTCCAGGTGCAGGAAGACCAGGCGGCGCGGCGGCTTCCCCAGGTTGTGGACGCGGGCGACGGTCTCCTGCCCGCGGTAGCAGCCCTTCTCCAGGTGCACCGCGGTGCCGATCCAGCCGAGCTCGTGCGGGATGGTGCGGTGGTCGGTCTCGAAGCCGAGGCGCGGCCTGTGGGCCTCCACGCGCAGCGCCTCGTAGGCGAGGAGACCGGCCGCGGGGCCGTTGCCCGCGGCGTACGCCTCCAGGTCCGCGCGCGGCAGGAACAGGTCGCGTCCATGCGGCGTCTCGCGTACGACGACGCCCTCCGGGACGGCGGCGATCGAGCCCGCGGGCAGGTGGACGACCGCGAAGTCGTCCGTTCTGTCGGCCGCTTCCACGCGGTAGAAGAACTTCATGCTCTCCAGGTAGGCGAGGAGGGCGTCCTGCGTGCCGGGCTCGACGTGCGCCCAGATGGTCTCGCCGTCGTCGACGAGGTACAGGGCGTGCTCGATGTGTCCGTGGGCGGAGAGGATCAGCGCTTCGGTGGCCCGGTGCGGCGGGAGCTCGCTGACGTGCTGGGTGAGCAGCAGGTGCAGCCAGCTCAGCCGGTCGGAGCCGGTGACGGTGATCACACCGCGGTGCGAGAGGTCGACGAAACCGGTGCCGTCGGCGAGGGCGCGCTGCTCGCGGAACAGTTCGCCGTAGTGGGCGGCGACGCCTTCGTCCACGCCCTCGGCGGGGACGGCGCCGGGCAGGGACAACAGGGGGCTCTTCATGTTCACCCACACTACGACCTGGGCGCGGCCCCGCTTATTCCCCGTCCGCGCGCTCCGCTGCCCGGGGCTCGCGTTCCCGGGCCTTCGCCCCGCACTTCTCGCATTGCCCGAAGATCGCGAAGTGCTTCAGGTCGGTGTCGAAGCCGAAGGTCTCGCGCAGCTTGGCGGTGAACTCCGCGGCGATCGCGGTGTCCGCCTCGATGACGTCCGTGCAGTCCCGGCACACCAGGTGGATGTGGTGGTGGCGGTCCGCGAGGTGGTACGTCGGGGCGCCGTGCCCGAGGTGGGCGTGCGAGACGAGCTTGAGCTCCTCCAGGAGTTCGAGCGTGCGGTAGACCGTGGAGATGTTGATCCCCGACGCCGTCTTGCGCACTTCGCAGAGGATGTCGTCGGGGGTCGCGTGCTCAAGGGCGTCGACGGCTTCCAGGACAAGCTGGCGCTGCGGCGTCAGCCGGTAGCCGCGCTGCCGCAGGTCGCTCTTCCAGTCCGCATCGGTGCTCGCCACACCTGGGATTCTAGGCCCTGTCGTCCGGCGGTCTACTTGAAGAAAGCGATGCCGTCGTCCGGCAGGTCACCGAGGTTGCGCGCCATGGCGGCGACGTCCTCGGGCGTCACGACCTTCTTGAGCTGGGCCGACATGTACGGCCGCAGCGGCACCTCGGGGGTCTGCTTCTCGCCGACCCACATGAGGTCGCCCTTCACGTAGCCGTAGAGCCGCTTGCCGCCGGTGTAGGGGCCGGAGGCGGCGGTGCGCGCGACGGCGTCCGTGGCCAGGTCGATCTGCGGCTTCTTGTCGGCCAGCTCGCCGTACCAGACCTCGACGACGCCGTCGTCGCGGACCATCACGACCTCGACCTTGCGGTCCTTGTCGATCCGCCAGAAGCCGGACTCGGACTCCAGCGGCTTGACCTTGTTGCCCTCGGAGTCGAGCACCCAGGTGTACGAGCGGTACTCGATGAAGTCCCGCCCGTCGTGCGTGAAGGAGACCTCCTGGCCGAAGTTCGCCTTCTCGGCGCCGGGGAAGTCGGTGACGCCCGCGCCCGCCCAGTTGCCGAGGAGGAAGGCGAGGGGGACGAGGTCGGGGTTCAGGTCGGACGGAATCTCGATCATGGGATGCTCAGGCGATCTGTGGTGGCGGGATCTGTGGGGTCGGGAGACGTCAGCGCTGGCCCTGGTACAGCTTCTTCACGGTGAGCCCGGCGAAGGCGAGAACGCCGACGCAGACAAGAACCAGCAGGGCGGAGAAGAAGGCCTCAAGCACGGGGTGCTCCTCGGTGAGCGGTCGGGGCAGGTATCAGAGCCGGTCCCACTGTAGTCGGGCGGCGCCCGTACCTCTTGGTGAGGGGCCTTACGATGCGGCCATGGCGAAGAAGCTCGTGATCAAGGTGACCGCCGGGGCCGACGCCCCCGAGCGCTGCTCGCAGGCCTTCACGGTGGCGGCCGTGGCCGTGGCCAGCGGGGTGGAGGTCTCGCTCTGGCTGACCGGCGAGTCGTCGTGGTTCGCGCTGCCGGGCCGCGCCGCGGAATTCGAACTTCCGCAGGCCGCGCCGCTGCCGGATCTCATCGACTCCATCATCGCCGCGGGCCGCATCACGCTCTGCACGCAGTGCGCCGCCCGGCGCGACATCACGGAGAAGGACGTCATCGCGGGCGTGCGGATCGCGGGGGCGCAGGTGTTCGTCCAGGAGGCGATGACGGACGGCGTCCAGGCGCTCGTGTACTGAGCCGCCGCTGAGCCGCACCACTGAGCCGCACCGGCCGTACGCTGGACGTATGTACGCGCGCAGGCGCCATGTGTACTTCGCCATGATGGGGACGTGCGTCACCCTGTTCGTCCTGGCGTGGGGTGTGGTGCGGCTGTGGTCGATGCCCGTCGCCGTCGGGATGTGCGTCGTGGCGATGGTGATCCCGCCGGTGGCCGCGATGGTGGCGAACCGCCGCGGCCCCGAAGACCGCTGGTGGGACGACTGCTCGGGTGACCCGAAGTCCGACGAGTGGTGGGACGAGCTGGACGGCAGGCACCGGCCGTAGCCGAAGGGCCGCCCACCGCCGTAGCCGAAGGGCCGCACCCCGTTCCAGTGGCGTCCAACCCCCTGGGGTGCGGCCCTTCGGCCGATCACGGCGCGGCGCGGATCAGACCGCGATCGCCACCTCCGCGAGGCCGCCCGTCCGGGCGACGACCGTGCGGTCCGCCGTGCCGCCTGGGATCAGCGCCCGGAGGGTCCACGTGCCCTCGGCGGCGTAGAAGCGGAACTGTCCGGTGGCCGAGGTGGGCACCTCGGCGGTGAACTCGCCGGTCGAGTCGAGCAGGCGCACGTAACCGGTGACGGGCTCGCCGTCGCGGGTCACCTGGCCCTGGATCGTGGTCTCACCGGGCTTGATCGTCGAAGCGTCGGGGCCGCCGGCCTTTGCTCCACACATGCGTACTCCTGGGAAACTGGGGAGGGGAAGGAAGGTCGGGCGGGCTTACTTGTTGGCGCCGAGCTCGATCGGCACGCCGACGAGCGAGCCGTACTCGGTCCACGAGCCGTCGTAGTTCTTGACGTTGGTCTGGCCGAGCAGCTCGTGCAGGACGAACCAGGTCAGGGCCGAACGCTCACCGATCCGGCAGTACGCGATGGTGTCCTTGGAGAGGTCCACCTGCTCGTCCTCGTAGAGGGCCTTGAGCTCGTCGTCGGACTTGAAGGTGCCGTCGTCGTTGGCGTTCTTCGACCACGGGATGTTGCGGGCGCTCGGCACGTGGCCGGGGCGCTGCGACTGCTCCTGCGGGAGGTGCGCCGGGGCGAGCAGCTTGCCGCTGAACTCGTCGGGCGAGCGAACGTCGACCAGGTTCTGCGCGCCGATGGCCGCCACGACGTCGTCGCGGTAGGCGCGGATCGAGGTGTCCTGGGGCTTGGCCTTGTACTGGGTGGCGGGGCGGCTGGGCACCTCGGCGCCGTCGACCAGGTCGCGGGAGTCGAGCTCCCACTTCTTGCGGCCGCCGTCGAGGAGCTTCACGTCCTGGTGGCCGTAGAGCTTGAAGTACCAGAAGGCGTACGACGCGAACCAGTTGTTGTTGCCGCCGTAGAGGACGACGGTGGAGTCGTTGGCGATGCCCTTCGCCGAGAGGAGCTTCTCGAAGCCCTCCTGGTCGACGAAGTCACGGCGGACCGGGTCCTGGAGGTCCGTGGTCCAGTCGATGCGGATCGCGTTCTTGATGTGGTTCTTGTCGTACGCGGAGGTGTCCTCGTCGACCTCGACGATGACGACCTTCGGGTCCTCGATGTGGGCCTCGACCCAGTCGGCGTCTACCAGGACGTCGCTGCGGCTCATGCTTTTCTCCTCCGGGGCAGTTACGGCGGTGCGGCGTTACGAGGGGGCGTGCGGGTACGGCTCTGACGCGCGGGGAGGCGCGGCGTACGTGGCACGGGGCGGCCCGGCCGAAGTCGTCGTCGACGGGCCTGGGGCGAACGGGGGTCTGAGCTCCCGTCAGAAGGTGCGACAGAGCATGGCGGCGACGCGGCACAGGTCTACTGCCCGCCGCTTCGTGAGGTCCGCCTGTCGCTTCATGGTGACGATCGTAGGGACGCGGAGGGCGGTGTGTCACCGGTGCTCCGCATGCTGAGACGCGATCGTCCACGATATGAGAATGGTTGAACCCGGCAAGCGCCCCGGCGGCGCCCCGGGCCGGTGTCCGCCCCGTCACATCCGCCCGCCGGACGCGTCCGTCTCGCACTGCGGACGGACGCGCCCGGCCCGCCCCCTCGGAGGCGGTGGTTCAGCCCGTCAGGCTGACGTTCTCGCCCGTCACCGACATGTCCACGCCGTTGGGCGCCACGTCGACCTTCTCCAGCTTGATGCCGGCCGGCAGGTCGTCGATCTTCTGCTCGAAGTCGGTGACGTCGCGGGCCATGTCCTCGGGGAGCGGGATGGAGATGCCGAGGACATCGATCTTCTTCGGGATCTCGTCCGCGTGGACCTTGATGCTGCCGCCCTCGACGCGGACCGTGCTCAGCACGTACACGGGCTTGGGCAGCTTCGTGGCGCCCTTGCTGACCTCGATCTCGACCTTGATCTTGCCGTTGCCGCCGTCGGAGAGGCCGACGACCTTGCCCGTGGCGCCGAGCGGCAGCCCGACGGGCTCGGACTTGCCGGCCTTCAGCAGCTCGTCGTACGTGACGTGGGCCGTGCCCGAGGCGGTCGCGGCGGTCGCGGAGCTGTAGTCGCCGGAGAACTTCACGCCCTTCATGTGGGCCGTCAGGTCGGCGATGCGGATCGAGTCGGATCCGGACCTGGCGTCGTAGTCACTGATGCCGACCTCGACGTCGTCGAGCTCGCCGCCCACGACCTGGGTCAGGAACGGGAAGCCCTTGATGGAGACGTCGGGTGTCTCGCTGAGCCCCTCGTTCGAGCGCAGCTTCTCGGCCGCCTCGCTCTCGGCGAAGTTCACGGCGAGCCGGTCGGCCGCGACGAAGAGGCCTCCCAGGACGACCACGACGATCAGGAGTATGCGTATCGCGCGCTTGCTCATGTCCGGAGTTCCCCCACGTTGTCCCCCACCTAGAGCCTGTGTCATAGCCCCGGCCGGGCGCGCGACGCCTGGCACGCACGCTCGCGGCGTTGCCGAAACGCCCACGTGGCTCCGCCACGAGGACGCTCCGGCGCCTTGCGATCGCACGCACCAGACGCCGCACGCTGATCCGACCGGGGCTATGACACAGGCTCTCACTATCGATGCCGCGAGCCTAAAGGACGGGTCACCGGCGGCCGGGTGCGGCCGGGGACCTGTCGATCAGCTGTGACGATCGCCTACGGGGTGCGAGCGCTCGCCCACGGGATCAGCCGAAGGCGCGGCCGAAGACGTACACCGCGGGGGCGGCCGCCGCGAGCGGCAGCGCGACGCCCGCCGTCATGTGCACGAACCTGGACGGGTAGTCGTAGCTCGCCACGCGGTGCCCGATCAGCGCGCAGACGCCCGCGCCGAGGGCGAGCAGCGCGCCCTCACCGCCGATGTCCGTCATGCCGCCGACGGCGATCCCGCTGCCGGTGGCCGCGAGCAGCGCGACGACGACGGAGGCGGGCGTGGGCAGCGGCAGCGCGCGGGCCATGACCGCCACGGCGACCGCGACGCCGCCGACGGTCACGGCGTCGGGGACGGCCGCGAGGTGCCCCGCGGCGATGATCGCGAGCGCCGCGGAGACGACGGTGGCCATGAGCCCGTACATCCGCTCGTCGGCACCGGCGTGGCTGCGCAACTGGAGCACCAGCACCAGCAGCACCCAGACGCCGAGGGTGCCGAGGATGGCCGCGGGCCCGTGCCCCTCGCCGACGGTGAGCAGCACGGCGTCGGCGACGAGACCGCCGAGGAAGGCGAGCGCGATGCCCTGCCGGGCGGGCCACATGCCGTTCAGCCGGAACCAGCCCGCGGCCGTCACCGCCTGGAGGATGACCAGCGGCACGAGCAGCGCGTACTGCCCCACGGCGGCGCCACCGGCGAGCAGCAGACCGAGCAGCGCGGTCAGCGCCGCGGGCTGCATGCCCGGCTCTATGACGGGCGAGCGCCCCTCGGCGCGGGCCCGCTGGGCGTCGGTGACGCGGGTGTTGCCGGTGGTGGTGGCGGGGCCGTAGGTGGGTTCAGCGCCGCCGGGTGCCGGGGCGGGAGCGACCACCGCGGGCTCGTGGGGCGCCTGGGGTTGCGTCTGGGGTGCCTGGAGTTGCGTCTGGGGTGCCTGGGGCTGGGGGGCCTGCGCGGGCATGTACGCGGTCTCCGTCACGTCCACCGCGGGGACGGGCGGCTGCACCTGCGTCTCCCAGGTCTGGCCCTCCCACTGCTGGGCGTACTGGTCCTGCTCGTAGGGCTGGGGGTACTGGGGCTGCTGGTACTGCGGCGGCTGCTGGTACTGCGGCTGGTACTGCTGCTGCTGGTTCGGGTACGGCTGGGCGTACTGCTGCTGCTCCGGGTACGGGTACGGCTGCTCCGGGTACGGATACGGCTGGCCCTGGGGGTACTGCTGGTCCGGGTACGGCTGCTGCCCCGGCTGCGGGGCGTACCCCTCGTACCCCTCGTACCCCTGACGAGGCTCATGGCCCTCGTAGCCCTCATAGCCCTCGTACGGCTGATTGGACATGGTGCTCATCCTCCTGCGAACGGCGGGAGCACCTCGACCGTGCCGCCCTCGGCCAGCCGTACGGTCTCATGCCCACGGGTGCCTACGGGGTCGCCGTCGACGAGGAAGGAGCATCGCCGCAGGACCCGGACGAGTTCCCCGGGGTGCCGCTCGCGGGCGGCGTCCAGCGCTTCGGCGAGCGTCGCCGCGGTGTAGGGCTCCTCGGCGACGCCCGCGGCCGCCTTGGCGGCGGCCCAGTAGCGAATGGTGCCGTTCACCATGCGACTCCCCTTTCAGTCGGCGGTTGCCGACGTCCATGATGCCGTGGCCCACGCGGCGATCCGTCCGGCCAGCTCGTCGGAGACCGCGTGCTCCGCGTGTCCCATGCCCTCCTCCAGCCACAGTTCGGCCCCCTCCCGCGCGGCGGCGGCCAGCATCCGGGGGTGGTCGACGGGGAAGTACGGGTCCCGCGTGCCGTGCACGACGAGCAGCGGCGCGGGCGCGATGAGGGGGACGGATTCGACCGGGGAGAGGGGCACGGGGTCCCACTCGTGCGGGTGGATTCTCGTACGCAGCCCGAAGCGGCCGACCACACGCCCCGCGGGCCTGGTCACGATCCAGTGCAGCCGCCGCATGGGGGCGGTGCCCCGGTAGAACCAGCGCGCAGGAGCGCTTACCGCGACCACCGCGTCCGCCCGCGCTTCCGTGCGCCCCCTGTGCGACGCACCGTGCCGGAGCACCACGGAACCGCCCATCGAGAACCCGACGGTCACCACGTGTGCGTGCCCCAGCGAACGCGCCCACTCCACCGCCGCCGCCAGGTCGAGCACCTCGCGGTCGCCCACCGTGGAGTGCCCGCCGGAGGCCCCGTGCCCCCGGAAGGAGAAGGTGATCACGGCCGCACGCTGGGCGAAGCCGGCGGCGATACGGCGTACGTGCGGCCGGTCCGCGGCCCCGCTGAAACCGTGCGCGACGACGATCGCCGCGCCCCCGCGCGGCCCCGGCCCCGGCTCGTACGCGGCCTCGATGGCGACCCCGTCCTGTGTACACAGCGTGACGCGCTGTCGAACGGGAGACTGCGCGTAAGTGAGCGGCTGCACAGAAGATCGCGCCGTTTGACCTGCCGGAACGGAACTCATGTGAGCTATTCTGCTGGGCAGAGGATCCGGGCAGCGAAGCCCCCGGGTCCTTTTGTGCTTTCAAACGCGCCATGCGTGACGGCGTGTGGGGCCCCGGGCGCGGGCCCCCGAAAACGCAGCAGCTGACGTACGAAGCAGTGCCGTAAACGCCCCCGAGCTCACCGGAGCGAGGGGGACCCCCCTCCGCAGGGACCGAGGAGGAACCGACGTTATGGGCGAGCGAAACGTGCACGATCACAGGACAGACCGAGGCCGGGGACCAGACCGAGGCCGCGCGGCCCCCCGGTGCGAGCGTGGCCGAGAATCCGGGGGCGCCACGCGATGAGCTCTCTGCTGCTCCTCACCAACGCCCTCCAGCCCTCGACGGAGGTGCTCCCCGCCCTCGGCCTGCTCCTGCACAACGTGCGCGTCGCCCCGGCGGAGGGCCCCGCCCTCGTCGACACCCCGGGCGCCGACGTCATCCTCGTCGACGGCCGCCGCGAACTGCCGCAGGTGCGCAGCCTCTGCCAGCTCCTGCGCTCCACCGGGCCCGGCTGCCCGCTGCTCCTCGTCGTGACGGAGGGCGGTCTCGCCGCCGTCACCGCCGAGTGGGGCGTGGACGACGTACTCCTGGACACGGCGGGCCCCGCCGAGGTCGAGGCGCGGCTCCGGCTCGCGATGGGCCGCAGCCAGATCACCGCCGACGAGCTCCCCACGGAGATCCGCAACGGCGACCTCTCCGTGGACGAGGCGACGTACAGCGCGAAGCTGAAGGGCCGGGTCCTCGACCTGACCTTCAAGGAGTTCGAGCTGATCAAGTACCTGGCGCAGCACCCGGGCCGCGTCTTCACGCGCGCGCAACTGCTCCAGGAGGTCTGGGGCTACGACTACTTCGGCGGCACGCGCACCGTCGATGTCCACGTGCGGCGGCTGCGCGCGAAGCTCGGCGTCGAGCACGAGTCGCTGATCGGCACGGTCCGCAATGTCGGATACCGCTTCGTGACACCGGAGAAGGTGGAGCGCGCGGCCGACGAGGAGAAGGCGAAGGCGGCGACCCCGCGGCCCGAGGGTGCCGGGGAGCCGTCGGCGTCCGCGGCGGAGCCGGCCGCGCGGACCGCGCCGAGGGCGCCCCAGAAACTCTCGTAGGGGCTCGGGGTCCATCCGCGTAGACTGCGCGCGTGGCCAAGGTGACGCGGGACGATGTGGCGCGACTGGCGGGTACTTCGACCGCTGTCGTCAGTTATGTCATCAATAACGGACCCCGGCCGGTCGCCCCGGCCACGCGCGAGCGTGTACTCGCCGCGATCAAGGAGCTGGGCTACCGTCCGGACCGGGTCGCGCAGGCCATGGCCTCCCGGCGTACGGACCTCATAGGCATGATCGTGCCGGACGCGCGTCAGCCCTTCTTCGCGGAGATGACGCACGCCGTCGAACAGGCGGCGTCCGAGCGCGGAAAGATGGTCCTCGTCGGGAACTCCGACTACGTGGAGGAGCGCGAGACCCACTACCTGCGCGCCTTCCTCGGCATGCGGGTCTCCGGCCTCATCCTCGTCAGCCACGGCCTGTCCGACCAGGCCGCCGCCGAGATCGACGTGTGGGACGCGCGCGTGGTGCTCCTGCACGAGCGGCCCGAGGCCATCGACGACGTCGCGGTCGTCACGGACGACGTCGGCGGCGCGCAGCTCGCCACCCGGCACCTGCTCGAACACGGCCACGCGTACGTCGCGTGTGTCGGCGGCACGCCCGACACCCCGACCGTCGGCGACCCGGTCTCCGACCACGTCGAGGGCTGGCGGCGCGCGATGCGGGAGGCCGGCCTGCCGGTGGAGGGGCGGCTCTTCGAGGCCCCGTTCAACCGCTACGACGCGTATCAGGTCGGCCTGAAGCTGCTCGCGCGGCCCGACCGGCCCACCGCCATCTTCTGCTCCACGGACGACCAGGCCATCGGCATCCTGCGGGCCGCCCGCGAGCTGCGCATCGACGTGCCGGGCGAGCTGGCCGTCGCCGGCTTCGACGACGTCAAGGAGGCGGGCCTCACGGACCCGCCCCTGACGACGGTCGCCTCCGACCGCCCGGCGATGGCCCGCGCGGCGGTGGACCTGGTCCTCGACGACGGGCTGCGGGTCGCGGGATCGCGGCGGGAACGGCTGAAGCTGTTCCCTTCGCGGCTGGTCGTACGGCAGTCCTGCGGCTGCGAGTAACACCCGGCCCCGGCCGGGCCTGAGAGCCAGGTCCTGAGCGCCTTTATAAGGGGCATACGCACTTCTGCCGGGCTTCTCAGGACGTACTCAGACAGCTCTCATGTACGGCGCCCAGTCTCGTAGACATGACCGAGACCTTCCGCCCGAGCGGCGAGTACCCCCAGCAGCAGCCGTCCGCGCCTGTTCACCCCGGCGGTACACAGGGCGACGCGTACCAGCAGAGCGCGTATCCGCCCCCGCCCGGCTTCGCGCCGGACGCGGTCCACCAGGGGCCCGGGCCGAAGCGCCGCCGCGCCAGGGGCCCCGCGGCCCTGCTGGCGGCCGTGGCCATCGCGGCCGCGGCGGTCGGCGGCGGCACGGCGTACGCGGTGCAGACGCTCACCCACCAGGGCGGCGGCTCCTCCTCGGCCACCAGCACGGACGTCGTGCCGACCAGCCAGAAGGGCACCGTCGCCGGTGTCGCGCAGGCGGTCAGCCCCAGCATCGTCGAGATCAGCGCCACCTCCGGTCAGGGCGAGTCGACCGGCTCCGGCGTCATCACCAAGAGCGACGGCGAGATCATCACCAACAACCACGTGATCTCGGGCGCCTCGTCGATCAAGGTGCGGACGAACGACGGCAAGACGTACGAGGCCGAGCTCGTCGGCACCGACAGCAAGAAGGACCTCGCGCTCATCCAGCTCAAGGACGCCTCGGGGCTGAAGCCCGCGACCCTCGGCGACTCCGACAACGTCAAGGTCGGCGACGAGGTCGTCGCCATCGGCTCCCCCGAGGGCCTGACCGGCACCGTCACCAGCGGCATCGTCTCCGCGCTCGACCGGGACGTCACCGTGTCGACGGGCGAGGGGCAGCAGCCCCAGCAGGAGCAGGGCGGCTGGCCGTTCGAGTTCGGCGGGCAGGAGTTCAACGGTGACACGGGGTCATCGAAGACCACGTACAAGGCGCTCCAGACGGACGCCTCGCTCAACCCCGGCAACTCCGGCGGCGCCCTCATCGACATGAACGGCAACATCGTCGGCATCAACTCCGCGATGTACTCGCCCGCTTCCTCGCAGGCGGGCTCCGGGACCGGCTCCGGCAGCGTCGGCCTCGGCTTCGCCATCCCGGTCAACACGGTCAAGGACGACCTCGGCAAGCTGCGGGCCGGGGAGCGGTCGTGACACCCCTCTCCGCCGCCCCGGACGCACGGCCCGCCGCGCGCCGCGCCTCCCGCGCCCGCATGCGAGGCTGATACCTGCCGCCCCCGCCCCGACCACTTCCGAGGACCTGTCACGATGAGCCCCGCCGATGGTGACCGCGAGCAGCAGCGCATCCTGATCGTGGACGACGAACCCGCCGTGCGGGAGGCGCTCCAGCGCAGCCTCGCCTTCGAGGGCTACGGCACCGAGGTCGCCGTGGACGGCGCCGACGCGCTCGACAAGGCCGCCGCGTACCGCCCCGACCTCGTGGTCCTCGACATCCAGATGCCGCGCATGGACGGCCTCACGGCCGCGCGCAGGCTCCGCGCCACCGGTGTGACCACGCCGATCCTCATGCTGACCGCGCGCGACACCGTCGGCGACCGCGTCACGGGACTCGACGCCGGAGCCGACGACTACCTGGTCAAGCCGTTCGAGCTGGACGAGCTCTTCGCCCGCATCAGGGCGCTCCTGCGCCGCAGTTCGTACGCGGCCGCCGCAGGCCAGGCCGAGGAGGGCGACGTCCTGGCCTTCGCCGACCTGCGGATGGACCTGGCGACGCGCGAGGTCACGCGGGGCGGACGCACCGTCGAGCTGACGCGTACGGAGTTCACCCTCCTGGAGATGTTTCTCGCCCACCCCCGGCAGGTCCTGACCCGCGAACAGATCCTCAAGGCCGTCTGGGGCTTCGACTTCGAGCCGTCCTCCAACTCCCTGGACGTGTACGTGATGTACCTGCGCCGCAAGACGGAGGCGGCCGGCGAACCGCGCCTCGTGCACACGGTGCGGGGCGTGGGGTACGTGCTGCGGGGCGGCGAATGACCGGGCCGGTACGGCGGTTCCGCTCCCTGCCGTTGCGCTCGCGGCTGGCGTTGCTGGTCTCCACGGCCGTGGCGGTCGCGGTGGCCCTGGCGGCGGCGGTGTGCTGGTTCGTGGTGCGGGACGCGCTGATCGATTCGCTGGACGACTCGCTGAACGAGAGGTCCGTCGGCGAGGACTGGGTGCGCAGCATGATCGACGACCGCGGTCAGTGCCGCCGCACGATCGTCAAGCAGAACGAGGGCGCGCCGAATCTGCTCAACCAGACGGTGCAGGTGGTCGACCAGAGCGGTGGCAGTTGCGTCGTCTTCGGCGAACAGAGCCTCGGGCTCGAACAGGTGGACACCGAGATCGCCCGCCGTGAATCGCCGGCGTCCTTCCACAACGCGACCGCCTCCGACGGCACCGAGTACCGCGTGCTGACCTACCCGCTGGACGGCACCGCGTACGCCGTCTCCACGGCCCGCCCCCTCAGCGAGGTCGACGACACCCTCGGCAACCTCACCCTGATCCTCACGCTCGTCGGCGGCATCGGCATCCTCGGCGCCGGCGCGGCCGGCCTCTGGGTGGCCCGCACCGGCCTGCGCCCGGTGGACCGGCTCACCGAGGCCGTGGAGCACGTCGCCCGCACGGAGGATCTCGACCTCCGTATCCCCGTGGACGGCGACGACGAGATCGCCCGCCTGTCCGCGTCGTTCAACTCCATGACCGCCTCGCTGGCCACCTCCCGCGACCTCCAGCAGCAGCTCATCGCCGACGCGGGCCACGAGCTGCGCACCCCGCTGACCTCCTTGCGCACGAACATCGAGCTGCTGGCCCGCAGCGAGGACACGGGCCGGGCCATCCCGCCCGACGACCGCAGGGCGCTGCTCGCCTCGGTCAAGGCGCAGATGACGGAGCTGGCCTCGCTCATCGGCGACCTCCAGGAGCTGTCCCGCCCCGACGCGGGCCACGCGAGCGGCAGGGTGCAGGTGATCGCCCTGCACGACATCGTCGACGCGGCGCTCGACCGGGCCCGGCTGCGCGGCCCCGAGCTGACGTTCTCGGCGGACGTCGACCCCTGGTTCGTCCGCGGGGAGCCCGCGGCCCTGGAGCGCGCGGTGGTCAACCTCTTCGACAACGCGGTGAAGTTCGGCCCGGCGGGTTCCGTCATCGAGGTCGCCCTGAAGAACGGCGAGCTGACGGTACGCGACCACGGCCCCGGCATCCCCGCCGAGGATCTCCCCCACGTCTTCGACCGCTTCTGGCGCTCACCGTCGGCCCGGAGCCTGCCGGGTTCAGGCCTCGGCCTGTCCATCGTGGCCCGCACGGTGCGGCAGTCCGGCGGCGAGGTGACGCTCGGCCCGGCCGACGGCGGCGGCACGGTGGCGGCGGTACGGCTGCCGGGCGCGGCGACCCCACCGCCGAGCGAACTGCCTGACGTGCCCTGACGTCCTGACGTGCGCGGGTGCACGGGCCCGTCCCGCCGCGGAACCAACGAGACGTTACGTCTTGTCAAGCACCGTTCAACCCGCTACCGTCGACCCGTCGAGACGCGAGACGAGCCGTATCGTCCTGTTGCTGAACGCGCTCACCGCCTCGCGCGATGCCCCCCGTAGCCGACGAAAGGCCACCCACTTGTTCCCAGCAACCGCCCCCACGGCCGCCGGCCGCTCCCAGCTCACCCTCACCCACCTCACCAAGCGCTACGAGGACCGTGTCGTCCTCGACCGCGTGTCCCTCACCGTCCGGCCCGGCGAGAGAGCCGGCGTCATCGGGGACAACGGCTCGGGCAAGTCGACCCTGCTGCGCCTCCTCGCCGGGCGGGAGCTGCCGGACAACGGCACCGTCACCGTCGCCGCCCCCGGCGGCACGGGATACCTCGCCCAGGCGATCGAGCTGCCGGGCAGCGCGAGCGTCGGGGACGCGGTCGACGTGGCCCTGGCCGAGCTGCGTTCCCTGGAGCGGCGCATACGGGCCGCCGAGGCATCCCTTGAGGGCGCGGACACGGCGGCGTACGAGCGGTACGCCGCCCTGGTCGCCGAGTTCGAGGCGCGCGGCGGCCACGACGCCGACCGCCGCGTGGAGGTCACGCTGCGCCGCCTCGGCGAGCGGGAGCCGCTGGACCGCGCGCGCCCGCTGGTCACGCTCTCCGGCGGGCAGCGCTCGCGCCTGGCGCTGGCAGGCACCCTCGCCTCCTCGCCCGAGCTCCTCCTCCTCGACGAGCCGACGAACGACCTGGACGACGAGGCCGTGCGCTGGCTGGAGGACCGGCTGCGCGCGCACCGCGGCACCGTCATCGCCGTCACGCACGACCGGACCTTCCTGGACCGGGTCACCACGACCATCCTGGAGGTGGACGGCGCCACGCGGACCGTGCGCCGCTACGGCAACGGTTACGCGGGATACCTGACCGCGAGGGCGGCCGAACGCGCACGCCATGAGCGGGAGTACGAGGAGTGGCGTGCCGAGGTGGCCCGGCACTCCGCGCTCGCCGAGTCCAACGCCGGGCTGCTGTCGGCGATCCCCCGCAAGGCACCCAGCGCGTTCAGCGGCGCGGGCGCCTTCCGGGCCAGGTCACGGGCGCACGGGGCGATGGGGCGCATCCGCAACGCCCGCGAACGGCTGCAACGCCTGACCGAGCGGCCGGTGCCGCAGCCCCCGCGGCCCCTGCGCTTCGCCGCGCGCGTCGAGGGGGAGGCCGCGGACGCGGTCGAGCTGACCGATGTGCGGGTGCCGGGGCGGCTGACGGTCGAGGGGACGCTGCGGATCGAGGCGGGCGAACGGCTGCTCGTGACCGGCCCCAACGGCGCGGGCAAGTCGACGCTGCTGCGGCTCCTCGCCGGGGAGCTGACCCCCGAGGGCGGCGAGGTCCGGCGTCCGGCGAGGGTGGGTCATCTGCGGCAGGACGGTTCGCGCTGGGACGAGCGGCGGTCGGTGCTCTCCGTCTTCGGTGCGGAGCGGCGCGAGGAGCTGCTCGCCCTCGGTCTCTTCCGCGAGGCGGACCTCGGTCTCCCGGTGCGGGCCCTGTCGATGGGCCAGCGCCGCCGCCTCGAACTGGCCGAGCTGGTCACCCGCCCCCTGGACCTGCTCCTCCTGGACGAGCCCACCAACCATCTGTCGCCCGCCCTGGTCGAGGAGCTGGAGGCGGCGCTCGCCGGCTACCGGGGGACGCTGGTCATCGCCAGCCACGACAGACGGCTCCGTTCCGGCTTCCGGGGGAGGCGGCTCTCCGTACGGGACGGGCGTGCGGACCTGGAGGGTTGATCCATCGACTCCCTCCGAGGGTCCGGCTAGCCGCCGATGCCGAGCCCCGAGCCGGTGAGCCGTACGCGGATGCCTTCCTTCTCCACGGTCACGTCCTGGAGCGTCACCGTGCCCGCGCCCGGCGGCTTCGGGAGCTGGAAGGCGAGGGTAAGGCGGTCGGCGAGGACGGGACGGGTGAGACCGGAGAGGCCCTTGAGCAGGGCGGGGTCGAGGCCGAGCTTCTTGAGCAGCCAGGGGTGGCCCATCGCGACGTCGATGAGGTTGAGGCTCATCACGTCGTCGGCGAAGCGGGCGGAACCGGTCAGCTCGTTCAGCTTGGTGTCGCTCTTCAGCGCCTCGCGGACGACCGCGTCGGGCACGCCGAGCCGCTCGACGATCGCGGGGACGGAGAGCAGGGCCCTCGCCTTCGACGTCTCCTCGGCGACGCGGTCGGCGGACTTCTTCGACAGGTGCAGGCCCTCCTTCTCGCGCGTGCCGGGGCGGTACGTCGCGAGGTCGCCGAGCTGGAGGCTCATGCCGCCGATGTCGGTGGAGATGCCGCGGTCGCCGTTGCGCTGGATACGGGCGTCGGCGCGCACCTTCAGGTCGTGGCCCGCCACGGGCAGCGTGCCGCGCGCGAGGACCTGGTCGCGGCCCTTGCCGGTGAACGTGACCTGCGAGGCTCCCAGTTCACGGTTGAGGTCCTCGAAGGAGAGGAGCACCTCGCCGTTCATGGCGCCGATCCGCGCGCCCTTGACCGAGGTGGGCCCGTCCCCGTCGATCCTGACGTCGGTGGCGGTCGCGGAGACCTTGGCGAGCGAGACGCGGTCGGCCGCGACGTCCGGGACGGTCACCTTCACCCGGTCCAGGCGCTTGTCGAGGACCTGAGTGAGGAACGGGAAGCCCTCGATGTCGACCTCGGGCGCCGCGCTCAGGTTCATCTGGTCCTTGAGCTTGTCCGCGGCCTCGTGCTCGGCGTAGAGCAGCGCCCAGCGGTCGCCGAGAGCGAGGAAGGCGGCGGCGACGACCAGGGCGACCAGGGCCTTCGCGGCCAGCGGAAGGCCCGCGAAGCGGTTGCGGCGACGGCTGCGGCGGCGCCGGCGGTGGTTGGGCGGCTCCCAGGAGTCGTCCTCGCCGTCCGGCCCGTCCGGTCCGTCCGGTCCCTGCGACGCCTTGTCCTCGCGGAGGAACTCATCCAGCGGGTTCGGCGCGAGGGCGGCCAGCTCCTCGTACGGATTGGTGTACGGGGCGGCCGGGAGCCGAGCGGTGTCGTGCCCGCGGTCGAAGTGGTCGACAGCGACATCGGAGTGGTCATGAGGGGCATCCGAAGGATGCGTGGCTATGCGGTGGGGGGAACGCATCGGTCGATCTCACCATACGTTCACACCCCACCCCAAGCCTGACTCCCGGTAAGCGACGGTTTCGGCGGCTTAGCGCGCCGAAACCGCGCCGGAACCGCCCCTGGTCAGGGCGCCGAAGTTCACCGGGACGTCATCTACGTCACTTCCGAGAGGTCACTTCACGACCGTGATCCGGTCGGCCTTCGGCGGGGCGATGGGCTTGTCCGCCGAGGAGTTGGCGCTCAGGTAGTCGTTGAACGCCTTCAGGTCGTCCGCGCCCACCAGCGGCTTCGCGCCCTTGCCCAGCTCGGGGAGGCCGTCGCCGCCCCCGGCGAGGAAGGAGTTCAGGGCGACGCGGTAGGTGGCCGCCGGGTCGAGCGCCTTGCCGTTCAGCTTGATCGAGCCGGTGACGACACGGTCGGCGCCGGTCCTGGTCATGTCGAGGGTGTACGTCAGCCCGTCCGAGATCTGAAGGATCTTCGGGGAGTTGGCGTTGGCCCCGCTGACCTGCTGCTTCAGGGCGGTGACGAGCTGAGCGCCGGTCAGGTCGACGAGGTTGACCGTGTTGCTGAACGGCTGCACGGTGAACGCCTCGCCGTACGTGACGACGCCGTCGCCCTCGTTCCCGCTCGCCTTGTGCACGATGTCGGAGCGGATGCCGCCCGGGTTCATCAGCGCCAGATCAGCTTCCGGGTCCAGGGACTTGGCGTGCGCGAGCTGCGCGTCCGCGATGAGGTCGCCGAGCGGGGACTCGGGGGTGGTGGCGCCGCGGCCGGGGATGTCGGCGGAGATGTAGCCGACGGCCTTGCCGGCAATGGGCGCGGCCAGCTTGTCCCAGCGGGAGATCAGCGAGGTCATGTCGGGCGCCTTGGCCTGCTCGCGGCTGACGACGTGGTTCGCGGACTGCACGCTGGTGCGGACGATGTCCTTGGTCCTGCGGTCGTACGTCAGCGTGGTGTCGGTGTAGAGCTTGCCGTAGGAGGACGCCGAGGTGACCATGCGCGGGTTGCCCGCCGGGTCGGGGACCGTGCAGACGTACGCGTTGTGCGTGTGGCCCGTGACCAGGGCGTCCACCTTGGGCGTGATGCCCTTGGCGATGTCGGTGATCGGCCCGGAGATGCCGTCGCCGGCGCCCGGTGAGTCGCAGTCGTAGTTGTACGTCGGGCTCGCGGGCACGCCGCCCTCGTGGATGAGCGTGACGATGGACTTCACGCCCTGCTTGTCGAGGATCTTGGCGTACTTGTTGACCGTCTCGATCTCGTCGTGGAACTTCAGGCCCTTGATGCCGTCGGCGGAGACGATGTCGGGGGTGCCCTCAAGGGTCACACCGATGAAGCCGATCTTGACGCCCTTGTGCTTCCACACGTGGTAGGGCTTGAGGATCGGCTTGCCGGTCTTCTCGTCCGTGACGTTGGCCGCGAGGTAGGGGTAGTCGGCGCCCTCGAACTGCTTGTCCTTGCCCCGCCTGTCCTTCTCGTAGCAGCCGTCCTTGGGGTGGCAGCCGCCGTTCTGGATGCGGGCCAGCTCCTTGGCGCCCTCGTCGAACTCGTGGTTGCCGACGCTCGTGACGTCCAGGTCCAGCTTGTTCATCGCCTGGACCGTGGGCTCGTCGTGGAAGAGGCCGGAGAGCAGCGGGCTCGCGCCGATGAGGTCACCGGCGGCGGCCGTCACGCTGTAGGGGTGCGCCTTGCGGGCGGTGCGCAGGGAGGTCGCCAGGTACTCGACGCCGCCGGCGTCGATCTTCTTCTCGGTCCCGTCGGCCTGCTTCTCCGTCACCTGGCCCGAGGAGCCCGCGGGCGGCTGGAGATTGCCGTGGAAGTCGTTGAAGGACAGCAGCTGCACATCGACGGTGCGCTTCTTGCCGCCCTTGCCCTGCCCGGCGTGGTCCTGTCCCGCACTGGCGGGCAACGCGGCGACCAACGCCCCGGCGGTCGCGAGGCCCGCCGCCACGGCAAGGACACGGGTGGCACGGCGCCTGGGCCGCCGGTTCTTCGATCTGACGGACACGCGTTTCCCCTGGGGGTTGGATGCGGATGCGGGACGGGACGTACGAGGTACGAGACCGTCGGCAGCCTAGAGTCAACGCGCGTAGCGCAACAGAGGGGAACGGGTTACAGCCTGGTTGCGCACCCGTGAATCCGCCCAGGCCGGCGAGGGCCGGAGCCCGTCCGGAGCCCGTCCGGCGCCCGGGGACGAGCGCGGAGCGCGACGGACGGTGCCCAAGGCCGCCACCGGACCCGCGCCGCCGCCCGCTACCGTCTGACGTATGACTGACGACCGCCCCGCCGAGGCACAGGCCCCCGCTCCCCTCCGGAAGATCGACACCCTCTCCGCCCTCACCTCCGCGCAGGCCGACGCCGTGCTCGGGCTCCTCGCCGAGGCCGCGCGCAACGACGGGCAGCAGGCGGTGTCCGAGCAGGGGCGGCTACAGCTCCGCGGCGGCGCGCGCGAGGGCGTCGAGCACCTGCTGCTCAGCGTCGGCGACGACCTCGTGGGGTACGCGCAACTGGAAGACACCGACCCCGTGGAGGCCCCCGCCGCCGAACTGGTCGTGCACCCCTCGCACCGCGGCCGCGGCCACGGCAGGGCGCTCGGCTCCGCGCTGCTCGCCCAGTCCGGGCGGCGCCTGCGCGTCTGGGCGCACGGCGGCCACTCCGCGGCCCGGCACCTGGCGCAGGTGCTCGGCCTCTCCCTCTTCCGCGAACTGCGGCAGATGCGGCGCCCCTTGGCGGACCTGGAGCTGCCCGAGCCGGTCCTCCCCGAGGGCGTCTCCCTGCGCACCTTCGTCCCCGGCCAGGACGACGCGGCCTGGCTCGCGGTGAACGCCGAGGCCTTCGCGCACCACCCCGAGCAGGGCTCCCTCACCCAGCGCGACCTGGACGACCGCAAGGCCGAGCCGTGGTTCGACCCGGCGGGCTTCTTCCTGGCCGAGCGCGAGAGCGACGGCCGGCTGGTGGGCTTCCACTGGACGAAGGTGCACGAGCAGGAGCGCCTCGGCGAGGTGTACGTGCTCGGGGTCCGCCCGGGCGCCCAGGGCGGCGGCCTCGGCAAGGCCCTGACCACGACGGGCCTGCGCCACCTCGCCGAGGCGGGCCTGCCGACCGCGATGCTGTACGTGGACGCGGACAACAAGGCCGCCGTCAGTGTCTACGAACGCCTCGGCTTCGTCACCCACGAGACGGACCTGATGTACCGCACGGAGACCTGACCTGCGGCTTCCCGCCGAGGAGCGGGGGCCGGTCAAGCCCTTCGCGGGGCCGGTGAAGTCCTTGAGGGGCGGCGTCACTTGACGTCGCCCCTCTCTTGCACCACCCTTTCACTACTCAATTAGTGAAAGGGTGGTGCAGCAGTGGTCGAGTTCCGCATCGACCGGCGCAGTGGCGTCGCCACCTATCTCCAGATCGTCCAGCAGACCCGCCAGGCGCTCCGCCTCGGCCTGCTGGAGCCCGGCGACAAGCTGCCCACGGCCCGCGAGGTCGTCGAGGCGACCGCCATCAACCCGAACACGGTCCTGAAGGCCTACCGGGAGCTGGAGCGCGAGGGCCTGGTGGAAGCCCGCCGTGGCCTCGGCACCTTCGTACGGAAGTCACTGGGCCGTACACCGGCGGACTCGCCGCTGCGGGGGGAGCTCGTCGAGTGGGCCGCGCGGGCCCGGACGGCGGGCCTGGAGAAGGACGACGTGGCGGCGCTCTTCGCCGCCGTACTTGAGGAGCAGTTCGCGGAGCGGCCCGCACCGCGAGCTTCAAGGACCGAGGGGGACCCCGCATGACCGGCACGACCGGCACCGCCATCGAGGCGCACGCCCTCACCAAACGTTACGGCCGGCACCGCCACGCCCTGCGCGACTGCGCGTTCCGGCTGCCCGCCGGGCGCGTCTGCGCGGTCGTCGGCCCGAACGGCGCCGGCAAGTCCACGCTGCTCGCCCTCGCCGCCGGGCTCGACCGCCCCAGCGCGGGCACGCTGACCGTCCTCGGCACCACCCCGGCCGAGGCCCGCACCCGCGTGGCCTACGTCGCCCAGGACAAGCCGCTCTACCCGCAGCTGACCATCGCAGGCACCCTGCGGCTCGGCGCCGAACTCAACGCCGGGCGCTGGGACATGGCCGTGGCCGAGCGTGTCGTGGACGGCGCGGGGCTCGACATGACCGCGCGCGTCCGTACGCTCTCCGGGGGCCAGCGCACCCGGGTCGCACTCGCCCTGGCGCTGGGCAAGCGGGCCGAACTCCTGCTCCTGGACGAGCCCATGGCCGACCTCGACCCGCTCGCGCGCCACCAGCTCATGGGCACGCTCATGGCCGAGGCCGCCGAGCACGGGACCACCGTGGTCATGTCGTCGCACATCGTCGGCGAGCTCGCCGACGCCTGCGACCACCTGCTCCTCGTATCCGCCGGGCAGGTCAGGCTCGGCGGCGGCATCGACGACCTGATCGCCGCGCACGCCCTGGTGACCGGGGCGCGCCCCGCCGCCGACCTCGCCCCGCACACCGTCATCGACTCCCGCGCCACGGGGCGCGGCGTCACCGCCCTGATCCGCCCCGAGGGCCCCCTCGGCGCCGGCTGGGAGGTCGAGGAACCTTCCCTGGAGGAACTGTTGCTGTCCCATCTCCGCGCACCGGACGCGCCGGTTCTCCTCACGCCGGGTACGACGGCGCTCCCCGCGCAGGGGGTGACGGCATGAGCCTGCCGACGCTACGGGGTTCTCGCTGGGTGGACGTACGGCTGCACCGGGGCTCGCTGTGGACGGGCGGCGCCGTTCTCCTGGCGGCGCTCGTCTACACCGGCTGGCTCCGTTGGGCGGCCCATGCCTACCCGGAATCCGTGGACAACTGCCTCGTGGGCAAGCCCTGCGAGACGTTCCTCGGCTTCGCCAGCGCGCGCGAGCTGCTCTACACCAGCATGGAGAACGGCTCCCTGGCGCTGCTTCTGCTGCCCCTGCTCATCGGCGTCTTCGTCGCGGGCCCGTTCATCGCCCGCGAGATGGAGAGCGGGGTGTACAAGGTCTCCTGGACCCAGTCCGTCTCCCCCGCACGCTGGCTCGCCTCACGGCTGACCACGGCCGCCGCGATCGCCCTGGGTGCGACGCTCGTCCTCATGGCGGCCCTCCAGCTCGGCGGCTCCGACGTGCTCGGCTTTCGCGCGAACCTCCACTGGGCCGACCGGGGCGTCTACGAGGCGACCGGCCCCGCCCTGGTCGCGTACTCCCTGTTCGCCGTGGCCCTCGGCACGCTCATCGGGTTCGTCACGCGGCGCACGCTGCCCGCGATGGCCGCCACCGGCCTCGTCACCGGCATCCTCCTGTGGGGGATGGGCAACGCCCGCTGGCACCTGGTGCCCGTACGAACCGCTACGGGGCCCGCTTCCGCCGAGGGTTCCTTCCCCGACCGGTACCCCACGGACTCCTTCTCCATGGACCAGGGCGTCACCAACGCCGCCGGAGACCGGTTCCACGTGGGGCAGTGCGTACCGAGGCCGCAGCCCGGCTTCTCCTGCCCCGCCGACACCGAGGTCACCGGCTGGTACATGGAGTACCACCCCCGATCGCACTTCTGGTACACCCAGTTGATCGAGACCGGCATCCTCCTCACCCTCACCGCCGCCGCCGTCTACGCCGCCTTCCGGGTGCTGCGCCGCCGCACCGCCTGAGCCGACGCCCCGTGTCGAAGGCCCCCGGCCAGAACCCCCGGGGGTCTTCGGTCCATGTCCCGCACGTCATGTCGCCGTAACCGCTGATTCAGACAAGCTTGCGACGCTCAGGAAATGCAGCCCGCCGTGCCCGACCCACCCCCGGAGACCGGGAAGCCGTCCCCGGAGACGGGGAAGCCACCCCGGAAAAACGGTAAGCCGTCCCCGAAGAACGGGAAGCGCCGTCTCACTCCCGCGCTCTCCGACGCGCCTATCGGCATGCCCTCGCGGAAGAATGGCTCCATGAGCCAGCAGAACACGCCGGGACAGGTACAGCACGCCCAGCCCTCCGTCGGTTCCATAGCCGCGCACAGGCCGCACACCATCGCGGCCACCGTCTCCGACCTCGCCCCCGACATCGACGCCGACCTCGACTCCTACGACGAGGACGGCCAGACGGGGCACGACGGGCACGGGCTGCCCCAGGGCCGGTTCCTCGACCGGGAGCGGAGCTGGCTCGCCTTCAACGAGCGGGTGCTCGAACTCGCCGAGGACCCGAACACCCCGCTCCTCGAACGGGCGAACTTCCTCGCGATCTTCGCCTCGAACCTGGACGAGTTCTTCATGGTGCGCGTGGCGGGCCTCAAGCGCCGCATAGCCACCGGTGTCGCCACCCGTTCGGCCTCGGGGCTCCAGCCCCGCGAGGTCCTCGAACTGATCTGGAACCGCTCCCGCGAGCTCATGGCCCGGCACGCCGCCTGCTACCAGGACGACGTCTCGCCCGGCCTCGCCGACGAGGGCATCCAGCTCGTCCGCTGGCAGGAACTGACCGACAAGGAGCAGTCCCGCCTCTTCACGCTCTTCCGGAAGCAGATCTTCCCCGTCCTGACCCCGCTGGCCGTGGACCCCGCGCACCCGTTCCCGTACATCTCGGGGCTCTCGCTCAACCTCGCCGTGGTCGTACGCAACCCGGTCTCGGGCCATCAGCACTTCGCGCGGGTCAAGGTCCCGCCGCTGCTCTCGCGCTTCCTGGAGGCCTCGCCCCAGCGCTACGTCCCCATAGAGGACGTCATCGCCGCTCCCGCGCACCTCCAGGAGCTCTTCCCGGGCATGGAGATCCAGGAGCACCACATGTTCCGGCTCACCAGGAACGAGGACCTTGAGGTCGAGGAGGACGACGCCGAGAACCTCCTCCAGGCCCTGGAGAAGGAACTCATGCGGCGCCGCTTCGGGCCGCCCGTGCGCCTGGAGGTGGAGGAGTCCATCGCGCCGAACGTCCTCAGCCTCCTGGTGCGCGAGCTGAAGATCAGCGAGGCGGAGGTCTATCCGCTGCCGGGCCCGCTCGACCTCACCGGGCTCTTCAGCATCGCCAAGCTGGACCGGCCGGAGCTGAAGTACCCCAAGTTCGTGGCGGGCACCCACCGTGACCTCGCCGAGGTCGAGTCGGCGTCCGCGCCCGACATCTTCGCCGCCCTGCGCGAGCGCGACGTGCTGCTCCACCACCCGTACGACAGCTTCTCCACCTCCGTCCAGGCGTTCCTGGAGCAGGCCGCGGCCGATCCGGACGTCCTCGCCATCAAGCAGACGCTGTACCGCACGTCGGGCGACTCCCCGATAGTGGACGCGCTGATCGACGCCGCGGAGTCCGGCAAGCAGGTCCTCGTCCTCGTCGAGATCAAGGCCCGCTTCGACGAGCAGGCCAACATCAAGTGGGCGAGGAAGCTGGAGGAGGCGGGCTGCCATGTGGTCTACGGCATCGTCGGCCTGAAGACCCACTGCAAGCTCTCCCTGGTCGTGCGCCAGGAGGGCGACACCCTGGTCCGCTACTCGCACGTGGGCACCGGCAACTACCACCCCAAGACCGCACGGCTCTACGAGGACCTCGGCCTCCTCACGTCGAACGCCGAGGTCGGCGCGGACCTCTCCGACCTGTTCAACCGCCTCTCCGGCTACTCCCGCAGGGAGACCTACCGCCGCCTCCTGGTGGCACCCAGGTCGCTGCGCGACGGGCTCGTCGCCCGTATCGACAAGGAGGCCCAGCACCACCGCGCGGGCCGCCCCGCCTACGTCCGCGTCAAGGTCAACTCGATGGTCGACGAGGGCGTCATCGACTCGCTGTACCGCGCCTCGCAGGCGGGCGTCGAGGTGGACGTGTGGGTGCGCGGGATCTGCGCGCTGCGGCCCGGCGTCGCGGGGCTCTCGGAGAACATCCGCGTACGGTCCGTCCTCGGCCGCTTCCTGGAGCACTCCCGCGTCTTCGCCTTCGGCAACGGCGGCGAACCGGAGGTGTGGATCGGCAGCGCCGACATGATGCACCGCAATCTCGACCGCCGCATCGAGGCGCTCGTCAGGGTCCAGGACCCGGCGCACCGTGCGGCCCTGAGCCGGCTCCTGGAGACCGGCATGTCGGACACCACCGCCTCCTGGCACCTGGGCGCGGACGGCAACTGGACCCGCCACTCGCTGGATCCGGAAGGCCAGCCCCTGCGGAACGTACAGGAGATGCTCATAGACGCCCGGAGGCGCCGGCGTGGCACAGCAACACCATGAGACGACAGTGGCGGAGACCGACGCGGCGGACGGGGCCCTGCCGGCCTACCTGCGCGGCCAGGCCACGGAGTTCCTGCGCTCGCTGCGGCTGCACCGCGAGTCCACGACGGACGCGCGGGGCGCGGAGGACTCCCTGGAGGCGGCCCGCTCCCTGCGCCGCGCGGCCCGCCGGATCGGCGGCTCGCTGCACACGTTCCGCCCGCTGCTCGACCCCGAGTGGGCGGCGGTGCTGCGCCCCGAACTGGCCTGGCTCCGCGGCACGCTCGCCCAGGAGTACGCCTGCGCCGCCCGCCTGAGCCGCCTCCTGGCGGCCCTGCACCGCCTCTCGGGGACCCCGGTGCCCGGGCCCGCCCCGGCACCGCTCACCACGCCCGCGGACAGCGGCCTCACCGCCGTCCCCGCCGCGGGCAGACGTACCGCGCGGAGATCGGGCTCCCCCCTGCTCGAACGGGACCGGCAGCTCGGGGAGGGCTGGGAGCGGCTCCCGCCGCCGGGCGCCGATGAGCCGGGCAGGAGTTCACGCGGCCTGACGGTGGGCGCGGCCAAGGCCGCGGCGCTCCTTGAGCGGCAGCTCACGCTGGCCCGCACGCGGGCCCACTCCACCGCCCTCCAGGCCCTCGGCTCCTCCCGGTTCCACGCGGTGGCGGACACCATCGCCGTGCTGGCCAGCGAGGTCCCCCTCACCGGCGCCCCGGACGACCCGAAGCACCTCGCGGCCAAGGCGGAGGCGGACCTCGCCGAAGCCGTCGCCGCCCTCCCGCTGAGCCAGGCGGGCCACCCGTACAACGCGGGCGCCCTGACCCACGGCCTCGCCGCGGACACCGTCCCTGACGCCCAGGACGCCCCCTGGCTGAAGGTCCGCTCCCTGCTGCGCCTGCACCGGTACGCCCAGGAGGCCCTGCTGGGCCACGCCTGCCACGACCCCCGGCTCGTCGAGGCGGGCCGCGCCCTGGACGTCCACCGCGAGGCCGCGGCGGCGGCCCAGGCGGCGGCGCAGGCCGCGCGGACACCCCGTATCGCCCCGGCGACCGCGTACGCCCTCGGCGTGCTCCACGCCGACCAGCGCCACGAGGTCGAGGCGGCACGTTTCGCCTTCCAGCGGGTCTGGCAGCACGAGGCGGTGGTCACCCGGTGACGTCCGTGAACGCCGGGGCGCCCGTCCTCGCGGCCGGCTGCGTCCTGTGGCGCCGCTCCCCCGTCGACGGCGGCCCGGAGCTCTGCCTGGTCCACCGCCCCCGCTACGACGACTGGTCCTTCCCCAAGGGCAAGCTGAAGCGGGGCGAGGACCCGCTCGCCGGCGCCGTGCGCGAGGTCGAGGAGGAGACCGGCCACCGCTGCGCGCCCGGAAGCCGGCTGCCCACCGTCCACTACGCCGTCCAGGGCCGCCCCAAGCGCGTCGACTACTGGGCGGCCGAGTCGACCGGCGGCCACTTCGTGCCCGGCGACGAGGTCGACCGCGTCCGGTGGCTGCCTCCCGCCGAGGCCCGCGAGCGGCTCACCCAGCTCCGTGACCAGCGGCTCGTCGACGCCCTGCTCGACGTACTCAGCGAACAGTAATCACTCGGGTACTTTCCGTCATGCGATGTCGCACCAGGCCGACCGCCGAGGTTCACCCCCCGTTCACTCGTGCCAGTCGGCTGCTTCACCTGTCCTGCCTAATTTCGGCCTTGCACGACAGAAAAGCGCAAGCCAGACATCGCACGCCGCCAGCAACGGGCCGGCGGCTCCCGGAAGGAACACCCGAAAGTGAAGCTTCAGCGCAAGAACCGGCTCCGCGCCCTCTCCCTCGGCGCCATCGCCGTCTCCGGCGCCCTGGCCCTCACGGCGTGCGGCTCCGACGACACGAGCTCCGGCGACGGCGGCAAGGAGACCAGCGCCAACGCCAACATCAAGTGCGACGACGCCAAGGGCCAGCTCGCTGCCTCCGGCTCGTCCGCGCAGAAGAACGCCGTCGACGCCTGGCGGAAGGTCTACACGACCAACTGCAAGGACGTGCAGCTCAACTACAACCCGACGGGTTCGGGCGCGGGCATCACGGCGTTCCTCCAGGGCCAGACGGCGTTCGCCGGTTCCGACTCGGCGCTGAAGCCCGAAGAGATCGAGAAGTCGAAGAAGGTCTGCAAGGACAGCCAGGCCATCGACCTGCCGATGGTCGGCGGCCCGATCGCCATCGGCTTCAACGTCCCCGGCGTCGACAAGCTGACCCTGGACGCCAAGACCCTCTCCGACATCTTCAACGACAAGATCAAGACCTGGGACGACAAGGCGATCGCGAAGCTCAACCCCGACGCCAAGCTCCCCAGCACCAAGGTCCAGGCCTTCCACCGCTCCGACGAGTCCGGCACCACGGACAACTTCACCAAGTACCTCAAGGGCGCGGCCCCCGACGCCTGGCCGTATGAGCCGGGCAAGTCCTGGGAGCCCAAGGGCGGCCAGTCCGCCAACGGCTCCGCCGGTGTCGCGGGCCAGGTCAAGCAGACCCCCGGTGCCATCTCCTACTTCGAGCTCTCCTACGCGGGCGAAGGCATCAAGACCGTCGACCTGAAGACGGAGGCCGAGGAGCCGGTGAAGGCCACCGTCGACAACGCCTCCAAGGCGATCTCCGAGGCCAAGGTCGTCGGCAAGGGCAAGGACCTCGCGCTCGAGCTGAACTACAAGCCGACCGCCGAGGGCGCCTACCCGATCACCCTGGTGACGTACGAGGTCGTCTGCGAGAAGGGCAACAAGCCCGAGACGCTCGCCGCCACCAAGTCCTTCCTGACCTACATCGCCAGCGAGGACGGCCAGAACGTCCTCAAGGAGAACGACTACGCGCCGATCCCGGCCGAGATCATCGCCAAGGTCCGCACCACCGTCGCGGCCCTGAGCTAGCTGAACCGAGTGCGGCCGGCCCCGCAGGACAGGGTCGGCCGCACCGTCCGGTGCACCGCCGCCACGGAGCGCCCGCGCCACGCGCACGGCAGCTCCGCAGACCGGAGAACTCCATGGACATAGCAAGCAGTAACACCACAGCTCCACCCCCCGGCGACCCCGGCCGGCCCGCCGCTCCCGTGAGCAAGGCCGCCGCCCGCGGTGCCACGCGCCCGGGCGACCGGATCTTCCTCGGCTTCTCCCGGGGCTCCGGCATAGCGCTCCTCGTGATCATGGCCGCCATCGCGGCGTTCCTCACGTACCGCACGTCCCTCGCGCTCGCCGACAACACGGGCAACTTCCTCACCACCTTCGAGTGGGACCCGGCCGGCGCGAGCACCGGCGGCAAGCCGTACTTCGGCATCGCGGTCCTGGTCTTCGGCACGGTCGTGAGCTCGGTGATCGCCCTCGCGATCGCGGTGCCCGTCGCCATCGGCATCGCGCTCTTCATCTCGCACTACGCGCCGCGCAAGCTGGCCACCCCCATCGCCTTCGTGATCGACCTGCTGGCCGCCGTGCCCTCGATCGTGTACGGCCTGTGGGGCGCCCTCGTGGTCGCACCGAAGCTGACGGGCCTCTACACCTGGCTCGACGACTACTTCGGCTGGACCGGGATCTTCGAGTACCAGGGCGGCGCACCGCGCTCCCTGATGACCGTCGGCATCCTCCTCGCGATCATGATCCTTCCGATCATCACCAACGTGAGCCGCGAGGTCTTCCTCCAGGCCCCGAAGATGCACGAGGAGGCCGCGCTCGCCCTCGGCGCCACGCGCTGGGAGGTCATCCGCATGTCGGTGCTCCCCTTCGGCCGCTCCGGCATCATCTCCGCCTCGATGCTGGGCCTCGGCCGCGCGCTCGGCGAGACGATCGCCGTGGCCACCGTGCTCTCCCCGAACTTCCTCATCAACGCGTCGGTGCTCGACTACGGCGGCGGCACCTTCGCGCAGAACATCGCCAGCAAGTTCAACGAGGCCAGCGAGTACGGCCAGGACGCGCTCATCGCCTCCGGCCTGGTGCTCTTCGTCATCACCCTGCTGGTCAACGGCGCGGCCCGCCTGATCATCGCGCGCCGCAAGGAGTACTCGGGGGCCAACGCATGAGCACCACGACACCGACACCGACCCCGCCCGCCCCGCTCGTCAAGCGCCCCTCGACGCTGAAGGCCGCCACCCTGCCGCGCTGGTCGTCCCCGGCCGTCGCCCTCGGTTCGGCCGCCGTGGCCATCGGCATCGGCGCCGGAGCCGGCCTCGAAAGCCGCATCCAGTGGGGCCTGATCGCCGCCATCCTCTTCATCGTCGGGTCGTACGTACTCGCGGTGACCGTCGAGGGCACGCGCCAGGCCAAGGACCGCCTCGCCACCTCGCTGGTGTGGGTCACGTTCCTGCTGGCCGTCGTCCCGCTGGCCTCGCTGATCTACGAGACGCTGAATCGCGGCATCAAGGTCTTCGACGTCTACTTCCTGACCCACTCGATGGGCGTCGTCGCCGACGAGGAGACCGGCGGCGGCATCTACCACGCCCTCATCGGCACCCTCCAGCAGGTGCTCCTGGCCTCCGTGATCGCGGTGCCGATCGGCCTGCTCACCGCGGTCTACCTCGTCGAGTACGGGCGCGGGAAGCTCTCCAAGGTCATCACGTTCTTCGTGGACGTCATGACCGGCATCCCCTCGATCGTCGCGGGCCTGTTCGTCCTCAGCTTCTGGATCCTGATCCTCGGCTTCGACTACTCCGGCTGGGCCGGCGCCATGGCGCTCGCCATCCTGATGATGCCGGTGATCGTCCGCTCCACCGAGGAGATGCTCAAGCTCGTACCGAACGAGCTGCGCGAGGCGTCGCTCGCCCTCGGCGTGCCGAAGTGGCGGACCATCCTCAAGGTCGTCCTGCCGACCGCGATCGGCGGCATCACCACGGGCATCATGCTCTCGGTGGCCCGCATCGCGGGCGAGACCGCGCCGGTCCTGCTCCTGGTCTGGGTGAACCCCCTGATCAACACGAACCCCTTCGACGGTTCGCAGGCCTCGCTGCCGCTGTACGTGTACCAGCAGTACGCGGCAGGCACCGACGCCTCGTACGACCGCGCATGGGCGGCGGCGCTCGCCCTCATCGGCTTCATCATGATCCTCAACCTGGCGGCCCGCGGCGTGGCCCGCTGGAAGGCCCCCAAGACGGGCCGCTAGGCATCCCTCCGTCGGCCCACCGACGGAGACCGTGCCGGCGGCCCTCTCGCCCCGCCCCCAGAGCTTTCCGAAAGAAGCAGTGATTCCCATGGCCAAGCGAATCGACGTATCGGGCCTGACGGCCTTCTACGGTTCCCACAAGGCGATCGACGACATCTCGATGACCGTGGAGCCCCGCTCCGTGACGGCGTTCATCGGCCCGTCCGGCTGCGGCAAGTCCACCTTCCTGCGCACCCTGAACCGTATGCACGAGGTCACCCCCGGCGGCCGCGTCGAGGGCAAGGTGCTCCTGGACGACGAGGACCTCTACGGCAGCGGCGTGGACCCGGTGGCCGTGCGCCGCACGATCGGCATGGTCTTCCAGCGCCCGAACCCGTTCCCCACGATGTCGATCTTCGACAACGTCGCCGCGGGCCTCAAGCTCAACGGCTCGTACAAGAAGAACGAGCTGGCCGACATCGTCGAGAAGTCCCTCAAGGGCGCGAACCTCTGGAACGAGGTCAAGGACCGCCTGAACAAGCCCGGCTCCGGTCTCTCCGGCGGCCAGCAGCAGCGCCTGTGCATCGCGCGGGCCATCGCGGTCGAGCCGCAGGTGCTCCTCATGGACGAGCCGTGCTCGGCCCTGGACCCCATCTCGACCCTCGCCATCGAGGACCTGATCGGCGAGCTGAAGGAGCGCTTCACGATCGTCATCGTGACGCACAACATGCAGCAGGCCGCCCGCGTCTCGGACCGTACGGCCTTCTTCAACCTGGCCGCTGTCGGCCAGCCCGGCAAGCTCGTCGAGATCGACGAGACCTCGCGGATCTTCTCCAACCCCTCGGTGCAGGCGACCGAGGACTACATCTCGGGCCGCTTCGGCTGAGCCACCGGCCCCCCGGGCTCCCCGCGGTGCTGCATGGCGGTGCCACCGCAGGGACAACAAGAAGGGCCCGCCCCTGGCTCCCGGGGGCGGGCCCTTCCATGTACCGGCTGAGTGCTGCTGCGGCCGCTACAGGAACGCGAAGTTCACGATGTAGAAGCTGACCGCCGCGACGAGCGCGGCCGCGGGCATCGTGATGAACCAGCCCAGGATGATGTTCTTGGCGACACCCCACCGCACCGCGTTCACCCGCTTCGTCGCGCCCACGCCCATGATCGCGGACGTGATGACGTGCGTCGTCGAGATCGGCGCGTGGAACATGAACGCCGTGGTGAACATGATGCCCGCGCCGGTCGTCTCCGCCGCGAAACCCTGCGGCGGGTCCAGCTCGATGATCTTGCGGCCGAGGGTACGCATGATGCGCCAGCCGCCCGCGTACGTACCGAGCGAGAGCATCAGCGCGCAGGAGATCTTGACCCAGATCGGGATGGGGGCGTCGGCGCTCTGCACGTCGGAGATGACCAGCGCCATCACCACGATGCCCATCGTCTTCTGCGCGTCCTGGAGACCGTGGCCGAGCGCCATGCCGGCCGCGGACACCGTCTGCGCGATGCGGAAGCCGCGCTTGGCCTTGTGCGGGTTGGACCTGCGGAACATCCACATGATCGCGCACATGACCAGGTAGCCGATGAGGAGACCGACGACCGGGGACAGGAACATCGGGATGACGATCTTGTCGACGACCCCGGACCAGATGACGCCGATGCCGCCGGCGAGCGCCGCGCCGACCATGCCGCCGAAGAGCGCGTGCGACGAGGACGAGGGCAGCCCGAAGTACCAGGTGATGAGGTTCCACACGATGGCGCCGATGAGCGCCGCGAAGAGGATCCACATCCCCTTGTCGCCGTGCGGGGTCTCGATGATCCCCTCGCTCACGGTCTTGGCGACGCCACTGCCCATGAAGGCGCCCGCGAGGTTCATCACCGCGGCCATGGCGAGCGCCGCGCGGGGCGTCAGCGCGCGGGTGGAGACGGATGTGGCGATGGCGTTCGCGGAGTCGTGAAAGCCGTTCGTGTACGTGAAGCCGAGCGCGACGCCGATGGTCACGATCAGAGCAAAGGTGTCCATGGCGAGGCTCAGGACTCCTTGACCGCGATGGTCTCCACGGTGTTCGCCACGTGTTCGAAGGCGTCGGCCGCTTCTTCGAGGACGTCCACGATCTGCTTCAGCTTCAGCACCTCCATGGCGTCGTACTTGCCGTTGAAGAGCTGGGCGAGGAGCTTGCGGTGGATCTGGTCGGCCTGGTTCTCGAGGCGGTTGACCTCGATCCAGTACTCGGTGAGGTTCTCCATGGTCCGCAGGTTCGGCATGGCCTCGGCCGTGAGCTCCGCGGCCCGCGAGAGGACCTCGATCTGCTGCTCGACGCCCTTGGGAAGTTCCTCGACCTGATAAAGGACGACCAGGTCGACGGCCTCCTCCATGAAGTCCATGATGTCGTCCAGGGACGACGCGAGGTTGTAGATGTCCTCGCGGTCGAAGGGCGTGATGAACGAGGAGTTCAGCTGGTGGAAGATCGCATGCGTCGCGTCGTCTCCCGCGTGTTCCGCGGCCCGCATACGCTCTGCGATCTCGGCCCGGGCGGACGAGTCCGCTCCGAGCAGTTCCATGAGGAGCTTCGAGCCCGTGACGATGTTGTCCGCGGATGCGGCGAACATGTCGTAGAAGCTCGTCTCCCTGGGGGTCAGACGAAAGCGCACGTGGGGTCCTCGGGGTGCTCTGGATGCGGTCAGGCTGATGCTAGGCGCATCATCCGGCCACGGCTAACCGGCCGCTCCCCAGTGTCGCCCATCAGGCACAGTGATCAGCACACCCCCCGAAGAATCGGCTAGAATATACCCGCCAGGGGTATACGGAACTGCAGAAACACAAAACACAACATAAGTCCCAGAGGAGGACGCGATGACGACCACCGAGGCGGCCGACGCGGCCGTGCCGACCCCGGGGGAGCCCGCGGCGGCCTCCGACCACGCGCACGGCGTGCACGGGTACCACAAGCAGAAGGACGAGCACCTCAAGCGGCTGCGGCGCATCGAGGGCCAGGTCCGCGGCCTCCAGCGCATGGTCGAGGAGGACGTCTACTGCATCGACATACTCACGCAGGTCTCGGCGAGCACGAAGGCCCTCCAGTCCTTCGCCCTCCAGCTCCTCGAAGAGCACCTGCGCCACTGCGTGGCCGACGCGGCGGTCAAGGGCGGCACGGAGATCGACGCGAAGGTGGAAGAGGCGACCAAGGCGATCGCCCGGATGCTCCGGACGTAACGCTCCCGCTGAGGGAACGGCCCCGGCCCCGGCCCTGGCGAGCGACTAGGGGCCAGGGGCAGGGCGTGGGCTAGGGGCGGTCGTCGCCGCGGGCCGCGCCTTCCCGCCCGTCGGAGACCCTCAGCACCTCGTCGATCCGGTCGAAGCTGAGCCGCTCGGCCGCCGCACTCGCCGCAATGATGAGGTCGCCGCAGAGCTCGATCTCGGCGAGGGCGACGTGGTCCTGAACCGCCGTACCACCACGCACCGGAGCCACGTCCATCACCTCTTCCTGATCCGCACGGCCCGCGCCCGTCCCGTCCGGCGCGGCACCGACTTCCTAGAGTAGGGAGCGGCCTACGCGCCGCGCATGGCACGGACGGACCATTTCCACCAGCCGTACGCGACTACGACCCCGCGATTTCACCGGCGAAGATGTCCTTGTCGGCCGGAAGCCGCACCCGCACCGGCGCCCCGAAGCCGTAGAGCAGCATGGTGGACGCCACATCGCCGTTGGCCACGGTGAACTGCTGACGCAGCTTCCGCACCCGCCCCCGATCGTCGAGATAGGCATCGAAGGGCACCCCCTTCTTGCTGAACCCTTTCGCCGCCGCGATCCCCAGCGCACCGCGCTGACCTGCGGAGGCAGCCTTGGCCGCGGCCCGCAGATCGGCGACCCCGCGGTAGTGCCGTACCTCCTCGCCCCCGACCCGCTCCTCCCCCACGTACGACACGTCCCGCGCCCCGCGCAGCAGCTCAGCCGCCGCGAGGGGGTCCGTGGCACCCCCGGTGACGAGGTTCCCGTCGGAGAGCGAGCGTGTCTCGATCCGCACCCACTTGTCGGCCGGCACCCCGGCCCCGCGGTTCTTCATGTACAGCGCCCCCGAGGCCATCAGCTCGGTGATGGGCCTGCGCGTGCCGCCGGCCACCGCGTCCCGCGGGAGCACCACCTCGAACTCCCCGCGCTGCCGGACGAAGTCGTAGCGCCCCTCGCCCCGGATGGTCACGCGCGTCCCTCCGCTGTCCATCTCCATGGACGTACTGGCCTTGGCGCTGCCCGCCCCGACCAGTGCCGCGGCGACCCCCCGCACCGCCTGCCGCGCGCTCGCGGGGTCCTCGGCCCCGCCGCTGTCGGCGGCCGCGCCGCCGCCCACGCACCCGGTGGCGGCGGCCATCAGGCCCGCCACCGCGACCGCGGCGCCCGCTGTGCCGGTGCGCCTGCGCTGCTGACCCATCGCCTGTACCCCCAAGCGTGTCCGCGCTTGTCGATCCCCCGTCGTTCCCCCCTCGTCCTAACGACCGGTCCGTTGACCCGTCACGCCGAGCCCAGGGGCCGAGCCGCACCATGACGCCCCCTGGTTCACCCGTGGTCGGTACCGTGTCCGCGTGGCCGATCAGGAAGACCTCGCACCCCACCGCACGTCGACCGTCGAGAAGGGCCGTTTCGTGGCGGCCCACTGTTCCTGCGGCTGGCGCGGCCCGGCCCGCAGAGCCCGCAGCAAGGCCCGCACGGACGCCGCCGAACACGAGGCGTCCCCGCAGAGCCCCCTGACGTACAGCCCCGCGACGTAGCGTCCCGCGACGTACGGCCCCGCGATCCGGGGAACCCGGCCGCCGCGCACACCGTCTCGTTCTCCGGAAGCAACGGGAGGCGTCATGGAACGACGTACGTTCATCGGCACCACGGCGGCCACGCTGGCCGCCGCCACGGTCGCGGGTTGTTCGAGCGGAGGCCAGGGGGCGGCTCCGGGCACGGAAGCGACGACGCGCGGCAGCGGGAGCCCCGGGGCCACGCCGATCAGGACGACGAGCGCCGCGGCCACCTCCCCCGCCACGCTCAAGGCGCTCGCCAGGGACCTGGACGGCACCCTCGTACAGCCGGGCGAGGCCAAGTGGGCGGCGGCCCGGCAGCTCTACAACACCCGCTTCGACAACCTGAGGCCCACCGCCGTCGCCTATGTGGCGCACCCGGACGACATCCGCACGGCCCTCGCCTACGCCCGCGCGCACCGCACGCCGGTCGCGATACGCAACGGCGGCCACTCGTACGCGGGCTGGTCGTCCGGCACCGGACGGCTCGTCATCGACGTGTCGAAGCTGAGCAGGACACGGGCGAGCGGGAGCAGCGCGACCATCGGCGGCGGCGCCAAACTCATCGACGTCTACCGCTCGCTCGCCGCGAAGGGCGTCACCATCCCCGCGGGTTCCTGCCCGACCGTCGGCATCTCGGGCCTGACCCTCGGCGGCGGCCATGGCGTGGTCTCCCGCGCGTACGGCCTGACCTGCGACAGCCTCACCTCCGCGAAGCTGATCACGGCGGACGGCAAGGAGCTCAGGGCCTCCAAGTCGGAGAACAAGGAGCTGTTCTGGGCGCTGCGCGGCGCGGGCAACGGCAACTTCGGTGTCGTCACCGAGCTGTCCTACCGCACGCACGCCGCGCCCCAGGGAGTCTCGGCGTACATGACCTGGCCCTGGTCGAAGGCGGCCGCCGTCATCAAGGCCTGGCAGGTGTGGGGGCCCGACCAGCCCGACGAGATATGGTCCTCCGTCCACCTGGCGAACACCCCCGGCGGCACCCCGACCGTCTCCGTCGCCTGTTTCTCGCTCGGCACCTACGGCGAGCTGCAGAACGCCGTCGACCGTCTCGCCGACAAGATCGGCGCCTCGGCCCGTAGCGTCTCCCTGAAGCGGCGTACGTACGAGGAGGCCATGGAGGTGTACGCGGGCTGCTCGTCCTTCGCGGCGGACGACCAGTGCCATCTGCCGGGTGCGACGCCGGGCCGTGACACGCAGGGCGCGCTCCAGCGGGAGACGTACGCGGCGAGCTCGGACTTCTTCGACCGTTCGCTGTCGGCGGCGGGCATCCGCGCGATGCTGTCGCAGATCGAGAACGTGACGGGCGCGAGCGCGGGCAGCATCGCGCTCACCGCGCTCGGCGGCGCCATCAACCGCGTCGACCCCACGGCGACGGCCTTCGTGCACCGCCGCTCACGGATGCTGGCCCAGTACATCGCGTCGTGGCGCGCGGGCACCTCGGGTTCGGCCGCCCGGGCTTGGCTGAAGAAGGCGCACGGCTCGATGGGGCGGTACGCGTCCGGGGCGGCGTACCAGAACTACACGGACTCGACGCTGACGAACTGGCGCGAGGCCTATTACGGGGACGCGGCGCCGCGCCTGAAGAAGCTGAAGAAGCAGTACGACCCGAACCGCTTCTTCGACTTCCCGCAGGCTCTCTGACGCCCCGGCAGATCCGGCGGCCGGTCACGTCAGACGGCCGGTCACGTCAGGCGGTCGGTCACGTCAGGCGGCGAGGTCCCGCTCGTCCGGGTCCGCCGCCTGCGAGGACGAGGCCGAGGACGCGTCGCCGAGCGGCGCGGCCACGGGACCGATCCGGCGGTCGCGCACCAGCCAGCCGAGGCTCCCCGACCGTCCGACGGCCTTGGCGAGCGGGGTGAGCAGGGCCATCGCGAGCGGGGAGAGCAGCAGGGCGACGGCGGTGCCGAGCGCGAAGCCGCCGATGACGTCCGTGGGGTAGTGGACGCCCATGAAGACCCGGCAGAAGCCCTCGAACGCGGCGAGCGCGAGGCCGGCGAACCCGAACCTGCGGTTGGCGACGAAGAGCGCCGCGCCCATGGCCATGGCGAGCGTCGCGTGGTCGCTGACGAAGGAGAAGTCGTTCTTGCCGTCGACCAGCACGTCGAGCCCGCTGTGGTCCTTGGCCGGCCGCGGTCTTTCCACGAAGCCGCGGATGGGGACGTTGACGAGTACGGCGATGCCGGCGGCGAGCGGCGCCCAGACGACGGCGGCGACCGAGGAGGCGGCCTCGTCGAGGGTGCCCCGCTTCCGCTGGCCCCACCAGCACCACACCACGAGCAGCACGAGGGCGATCAGCAGTCCGTACTCCCCGACGAACGCGAGGGCGCGATCGAGCCAGTGGGGGGTCTCCTGCGTCAGGCCGTTGATGTCGTAGAGCAGGCTGACGTCGGGGTTCGACCCGGATTCATCGAGTCCAGCCATGGCGCTGCGGCCCCTTGTCTTTAGCCCGTGGGCGCGCCGTTCCGCGCACCCCTTCCATCAGCCCCCGTGGTCGGTCCAGTCAAGGGAACGTGCAGTCCCCACCCCTACGTTCCACTCTCCACCGAAAGATCACTCAGACGTTACCGAAGAGAGATACATCGCCGCAGCTCAGGGGAGTGTTTTTACGGAGGGTTCAAGCCATGTCACCGGGAGCGCACGCCCCGGCGCACATTCCGCAGGCCCCTTGTTTCAGACCTCCGTCGGCTTGACGGGGGCCGCTTTCGCGCCATCTTCGGTGACTCGGGTCGCGCCGAAGTAATCCGGGGTGTCGATCGGGTCGAACCGGATCACGGCACCCGCCCGCGGGGCGTTGATCATGTAGCCGCCGCCCACGTAGATCCCGACGTGCCGGATGGCGCGGGAGTTGGTGAGGTCGTCGGAGAAGAAGACGAGATCTCCCGGGAGCAGCTCTTCGCGCTTGGGGTGCGGCCCGGCGTTGTACTGGTCGTTGGCGACGCGCGGCAGCGTGATGTCCACCGAGCGGTAGGCGGCGAGGGTGAGGCCGGAGCAGTCGAAGCGGCCGTTCTGCTCGGGCGTGCCGTTGCCGCCCCACAGGTAGGGGGTGCCGAGCTTCTTCTGCGCGTAGTAGATGGCGGCGGCCGCCTGCTGCGACGGCTGCACGCGCCCCACGGGCTTCGCGAAGCTCTTGGAGAGGTCGGTGATGGTCTGCACGTAGTTCTGCGTCTCGCGGTACGGCGGGACGCCGCCGTACTTGATGACGGCGTACGGCCCCGCGTTGTACGCGGCCAGCATGTTCTTCGTGGGGTTGCCCGGGGCGTCCTTCACGTAGCCCGCGAGCTTGCAGTCGTAACTGGCCGCGGACGGGATGGCGTCCTCGGGGTCCCAGACGTCGCGGTCGCCGTCACCGTCGCCGTCGAGGCCGTGCGTGGCCCAGGTCCCCGGGATGAACTGCGCTATCCCCAGCGCCTTGGCCGGGCTCTTGGCCCGCGGGTTGAACCCGCTCTCCTGATAGAGCTGGGCGGCGAGCAGCGCGGGGTTGATGGCCTTGCAGAGGTTGCCCCACTTCTGGACGAGGGGCTGATAGGTCGCGGGTACGGCGCCCTTGGCGAGCCCGACGGAAGCGCCGCCGCCCGCGCCGCTCGCACCGCCCGCCATGCTCCCTGCGGCCATGTACGTCCCGAGGACGAGCAGCGCGATGAAGCCGAGGGCACCGCCGAACCCGACGGAGGCGATCAGCCAGGCCTTACGCACCGTCAACCACCCCTTGCCGCCCGGGAGTCCGCCGTCGCTCAGTGTAGAGGGCGCGCACGGAAGTGGCAGTGATCATTCACAGATCCCCGGGGCGCACCGGGGCGCACGCGATAATCGGCGGGCACCGCACCGCGATACAGGGAGAGCCCATGTCCGACGTCCCCGGCGAGGCAACGCCACGCCCCGAGATCCCCGCCGGCCTCGACTGGGTCCGCGCCGCCCCGGAGGGTGAGGACGGCCCCGGCCCGTGGATCGAGATCGCCTTCGGCGAGGACGACTCCGTCCACCTCCGGGAGACCAGCGACCCGGAGAACGTCGTCACCACCACGCGCAAGAAATGGGACGCCTTCGTCCTGGGCGTGCAGGCGGGCGAGTTCGACCACTTCGTGGAGGGCGTGGCCGATCCCGGGGAGGCGCGCCTCAGTTGACGAACTCGTCCGTCAGTACGCAGCCGTCCACCAGGGCGGGCACCTCCGTGGTGTCCCCCGACGGCCGGTGATTCGGGTTGCAGTTGAGGATCAGCAGGCCCGACGAGGAGAGGTCACGGATCGTCCGGTCGTCGGGCGCGATCACGGCGAAGTCCTTGCCGACCGCGAAGCCGCCCTTGATGGCGGCCTGCTGGTTCTTCTTCATGCGCTCGGCCACGTCCGCCTTGTACGCGGACTGGAAACGCTCCATGTCGCTGGTCTTGAAGACGCGGATCCAGCCGCGACCGCCGTCGTCACACGTGCCGCGGAACTGCACGCCCCACGAGGCGTCGAACTTCTCGTCCATGGGGTAGTAACGCTCGTCGGACGGGCTGACGCTGTAGCGCTCGCAGGTGGTGAAGCGCTGGATGTACTCGCCCGCGGCCATCACGCTGCCGGCCTGCGGCATGTTGTCCAGCAGCCGCTTCTGGCGGACGTGGGGGCCGCCGCTGGTGCCGCCGTTGCGGGTGGGGTTCTCGTCACCGGCACCGGCGCTGGTGCCGCCCTCGCCGGCGTCGGTGCCGCTCTCGTGGGCGTCGGCGTCGGTGCCGCTTTCGCCGGTGCCCGAGCCGTCGTCCGGGCCCGTGGGTTCCGAGAGGCCCGGCAGTCCGGCGGCGCCGTCCTTCTTGCCTCCGCCGTCGTCCTCGCAGGCGGTCGCCGTCAGGGCGAGGGCGGTCACCGCGAATGCCGCGGCGAGCGTACGAAGGGGTACGTGAAGGGCTGCGCGGAGGGTCATGAACATGATCGTAGCGTCCCACGGGGGCATTCCAGGGAAGGGTTATTTCCGCAGGTCAGAGGCGTTCCAGCATTCCAGCGTCCCTGATCCCACGGCGATCCTTGCCCGTACCGACCGCCACGGGTTTCTCTGTTGCCAGGCCACGGACGGCGGCCACGCAACCGACACACCAACGCACCTCACGGGGGACCCGACATGAAGCTCAAGCACGCCTCGAAGACCGCCTCGAAGACCCTGCTCACCGGCCTCGCGCTCCTCGGGGCGCTCTCGCTCACCGCCTGCAACAACGGTGACGACGGCTCGGACAAGGCGGACGCCCGGCCCGAGCCCTCGGTGAGCGTCCCCGCGGACTCCGGCCAGAGCGGCGGCGACTCCGACTCCGGCTCCGGCTCCTCGGACAAGGGCTCGGGTTCCTCGGACAGCGGCTCCGGCTCGGGCTCCGGTTCGGGCTCCGGCGGCAACGCCGAGGGCAGCGTCGCGGGCACCGGATCGAACGAGAACGGCAAGGTCGGCATCTGCCGCAGCGACGAGCTGGAGGTTACGGCCGCCGACAACACGACGGGCAAGGAGGAGGGCGTCGTCACCGTCGCGTTCACGAACGGCGGCGGCCGGGACTGCGCCATCAACGGCTACGCGGGAGTCGACCTCCAGACGTCCGCGGGCGACACGCTGTCCGTGGACCGCAACGGCGAGCAGCCGCGCCGCGAGATCCTGAAGGACGGCGAGACCGCGGCCTTCAACATCACGTTCCCGGTCAACAACAGCGGCGGCTCCGGCATACGCATCGCCAAGCTCCTGGTGACCCCGCCGAACGAGACGAAGACCGTCACCGTCACCTGGCCCGCGGGCACCCTCCCGGTGGGCGGCGAGGACGCCTCGGCCGGCCCGAAGCTCTCCATCGCCCCGGTCGGCAAGGTCAGCGACTCCCCGGCGGGCTGAGCGACTCCCCGGCCGGCTGGAAGACGTCCCCCGTCGGCCGAGAAACGGAAGAGCCCCCTGAGCCCAGAGAAACACACCGGCCACAGGGGGCTCCGCCCTGTCCGCCGCGCCTGATTGACGCGCCCCGCAATCAGCCCCGATCGTAGGGGATTGCGCGCTATGCGACCGCCGCCCGAAGCGGCACACCGCAGACGCAGGGCTGGGGGGAGCCGACCATGGACGAGCCACGCGAGGACGCGGGTGGCCGCGGCACCGGGAACGGGGAGGCAACTGGCCGCGGGCCAGAGGCTCAAGACGCCACCGGGCGCAGCGCCGGGGGCGGGGACACCACCGGGCACAGCCCCAGAGACGGCAGCCCCAGAGACGGCAGCCTCAGCGGAGGCGACCCCGGAGATGGACGCCCCGCCGGACGCAATCCCGAAGACGGGCATCCCGCCGGACGCAATCCCGAAGGCGAACGCCCCGCCGGACACAGCCCCGAAGGCGGGAACCCCGCCGGGCCCGAAGCCACCCGGCCCCAGCCGGGCCAGTTCGGTCCGCCGCCCTCGTACCCGTACCCGCCCCCGTACCCGCCCCCGAGCTCCGAGCCCCAGAGCCTGCCGCAACCGCAACCCGGGCCGCAGCCGGGGCCGCAGCTCCCGCCCCCGCCGCCCTCGTACCCGAACCCCTACGCCATCACCGCCCCGCCGCCCCTCCCCCCTATGCCCGCCCGGACGCCCGACGTGGGCCCCGGCCCCGGCCCCGGGCCCCTCCGGCCCCTCACCGTCGCCCTGCTCAACCTGTCGGGCCTCGGGCTCGGTTACCTGCTCGTCCGGCGGTGGCTGCTCGCCGGGGTGTGCTGGGCGGCCACCATCGCCCTGCTGGTCGTCGCGCTGCCCGCAGACGTCGACGGCGTACCCGGCGGCCTGCTCATCGGCTACGGCGCCCTGCTCCTGCTGGCCGCCGCCCACGGCGCGTACCGCGCGGCCCACGACCGCCGCCCCTGGCCGCTGCGGGCCCCGCTCGCCGTGGCGTTGGCCGTCGCGCTGCTCGCCGTACCCGCCGGAGGCGCCTACGCGTACGAGAACGCGCGGGACGAGGCCGTCGAGCAGATGCTCCTCGACCGCCTCCACACCGCCGACCGCATCGTCACGGGGCTCAAGGGCACGGCCTTCAACAGCGGCACGGCCAAGGCCCGGTACAAGAAGGCCCTCGGCATCTACCGCGGTCTCGCCGACGACCACCCGGACTCCAAGGCCGCCGACCGCCTGCCGCGGAGCCTCGACGCCTACTACCAGTCCGTCGCCGCCCCTTACGCCGCCAAGCAGTACTGCGACGCCGTCACCCCGCTCCAACACCTGCGGACCGTCCCCGACACCCTCGGCAAGGACCACCTCGGCTCCCTCGCCACCTGGCCCGACGACCGCCTCGCCACCTCGCTCTACGAGTGCGGCGTCGCGGGCCTCGGCCGCACCGCGGGCGCGGACACCCTCGGCACGCTGCTCCGCACGTTCCCCGACTCCGACCAGGCCGGCAAGGTCGAGCCCGCCCTCCGCGCGGCCATCACGAGCCGCGAGACCGCGCTCAAGGGCTCCGTCCCCTGCACCGTCGTCGACGAGCTGCGCGCCATCGGCACCACCGCGGACGCCCTGCCCGCCGGCAAGGTCGACGGCAAGGCCCTGCGCGGGGCCGCCGACCGCGTCGTGGAGAACGGCGTATACGCCTGCGGGGTCGACGAGTTCGAGGACGGCCGCTTCACCGCGGCCGCCGAGACCCTGAACGGCTTCGCCAAGGACTACCCGGCCAACAAGAGGCACGACCGCGCCGAAGACATCGCCGTCGCCGCCGAGATCGCGGCCGAACGCCCGAGCGCGGGCCGCCGCCTGCCCCCCTCCCGCCCCGGAGGCGGCAGCAAGGTCGACCTGGTCCTCGCCAACCTCGGCCCCGGCGAGCTGGAGGTGCTCTACACCGGCCCCACCACGGGCACCATCAAGCTCAAGGCGTGCGCGTCCTGCGGGCCCTACCCCACCAAGGCAGCGGGCGAAAAGGCATGCCGGGCGGGCGTCTCGAAGTACCCGAAGACCACCTTGCGGCTACCCGCGGGCGACTACCACTTCCTCTACAAGCGGGCGACCGTACGCAAACGAGCCGACGGCGCGACGCTCAGCACGTCCTACCGCTACACCGACTGCTCCTTCGTGACGCGTGGGGCGGCTGGGCTCGGGCTCTCGTAACTCCTGGTCAGAGGCGCGCCGGGCCGTCATTGCCCGGCGTCTTACCGCGTGATACACAGAGTGACCGGGCCTCGCGCGCGAGGAAACGCACGAAGTCAGCCAAGGAATGACGCCAAGGCGGCACACGCAGGCCTGATTGTCGGCGAGAATGAACTGTCCTCTGCGTCGAAGTAGGCAGAGGCAGGCATAGGTACCAGAACAACCCACTAGGGGCGGTGAGTTATACATGCTTATGGCAGCCGAAAAGGGCGACATCACCACCATCATCGGCGGGATCGCCCCCGACTGGGGTCCCTTCGGGAACCTGGGCAACGAAGCACGCGTGATGATCGAGGTCGTGATGGCGATCGCCATCCTCCTCTGTCTCGGCATTGCCATCTGGGGCGCGGCGAAGCAGCGCATCGGTGCGACGGCGCTGCGTGACACCTTCAGCGCGGAACAGGGCAAGGGCCTGATCATCGCGGGCCTGACCGGCGTCTTCATCATCGGTTCGCTGGGCACGCTGTTCACGATCGTCTACGGCATGGCGGTCTAGCGGCCCCCCTCCCCTCTCCCACCCCCACACTCCCCACGCCCCCACACTCCCCTCGTCCCCCTGCTCCCCATCTCCCCTTTCTCCCCTTTCTCCCCATCTCCTTCATCCGTCCGTCGTGCCCACCGGCAGAGGTTGCTGCTCCCTGATGTCGAGTCACCACACCGCGCCCGCGCGGAAACCAGCACGGCTACCGTCATACGTGTCCTTGGTGACGGTCACGCGAAAAGTCGAGGGGGCGTACGCGGCATGAGTCTCGACGACGAGCGGAACAGTGGCCCCTTCGGCGGCTCGGGGGAGACCAGGACGAGACTCCCCGAGGGGGAGGGCGACACCCGCAGAACCTCCCGTTCGGGACGGTCGTCCTCGCGGAGCCTGGTGACGGTGGTCGGCGTCGTGGTCCTGCTGATCGCGGCGATCGCCTTCGCCAACCGTGGCGACGGGGGTTCCGACGGCGACGGCAGCGACGAGAAGAAGCCGCAGGCGACGTCGACGGCCCCTTCGGGGGAGAAGCCCGTCACGGGCAAGAACGGGGGGATTCCCTCGGGGTTCGCGGATACCAAGCAGGGCGCGCAGAGCGCGGCGGCGAACTTCGCCGTACCCCTCGGCTCCGCCGAGATGTTCGACAAGGACAAGCGGGACACCATCCTTGAAGCCGTCATGGCTCCGTCCAGCGTGCCGGAGTTCCGGGCCGACCTCGACAAGGCGTACGGCCCCGCGTTCTTCGAGAACGTGGGCCTGAACAAAGACGGCTCGACGCCCAGCGGTTACCAGTTCGTCTCCCGTACCACCCCCATCGGCACCAAGGTCACCGACTTCTCGAAGGGGAAGGCGACCGTCGAAGTCTGGTGCAGCGGCCTGCTCGGCCTGTCGGGCGAGAAGTCGACCAAGCCGGTCACCAACAACTGGTTCACCATCACCATGGAGCTGGCGTGGATCGACGGTGACTGGAAGGCCGTCACCCACTCCCAGAAGGACGGTCCCGCCCCTGTCCCGGGCGATGACCGTGCGTCCGGCTCCGATGAGATCTCGAAGGCAGTCGAAGGGTACGGAGGGTTCACTTATGCCCGGTAGCCGCCACGTACTCCGACTCGGCGCCGCCGTCGCGGCCGTACAGACCTCTGCGGTCCTGTTCGCGACGCATGCCTTCGCCGCGCCGGACCCGAAGGACGACGCGTGTGACCTGATCCACGGCCCCGCCAAAAAGTACTGCGAAAAAGGCCAACAAGGCGGAGACGACAGCGGCGGTGGCAGTGATTACCCCACCGATCCGCCCATCACCGACGGCGCCGACCCGCTGAGCTCCCTGGCCAAGGGCTGCGCCGAAGCCGCCTCCTGGACCGTCGACAAGCTCTCCGACGCCGTGAAGGAGACCGCCAGCGTCGACTTCACGAACCCCAAGTTCCTCCAGCAGTACGCCGTCGTCTTCGCCGCGTCGACCATCCTCACCCTCCTCCTCTGGCTGCTCGCCGTGGCGAAGAGGGCCGTGCGAGGCGTGCCGCTGACCACCGCGATCTCCGAGGCCATCGGCTTCCTGTGGCTGACGGTGCTCGCCTCCGCGTTCACGCCGCTGATCCTGTACACGGTCGTGTCCGCGGCCGACGGGGTGTCGGACATCATCGCGAAGGCGACGGGCGGCCAGACGGACCAGTTCTTCGGCACGTTCTCCGAGGCCCTGAAGAAGGGCGACGACATCGGCGGCGGCCCGATCATGCTGATCGTCGTCTCGCTCGTGTCGATCCTCGCCGCGGGCATCCTCTGGCTCGAACTCGTCATCCGCGCCGCCCTTCTCTACGTGGGCGCGCTCCTCGGCACCGTCGTCTACGCCGGCCTCGTCGACAAGAACCTGTGGTCGCACGTCCGCCGCTGGGCGGGCATCATGATCGCGGTCATCCTGGTCAAACCGATCATCGTGATCGTGCTGGGCCTCGCAGGAGCGCTCTCCGCCGACGACGGACCCGACTCCTTCTCCGCGGTCGTCTCCGGCCTCTCGATCATCCTGCTGGCCATCTTCGCCAGCGCGATGATCTACCGGTTCGTGCCGGGCTTCGGTGACGACATCGCGAACTCCCGCGAGAACCGCATCATGCGCGGCGCCGAGAACAAGGCCGCCGCCGTCATCACCTCCCCCGCGTCCCTCGTCTCCCAGGGCATCAAGACCCACAGCTCACGAGGGAACGGCGACGGCGGTGGCGGCAACAGCCAGGCGCGGCCCGCCAACCCCGTCAGCGGCGGTGTCGCCGCGCACAGCGGCCGCCCCGCCGGCGGTTCCCCCAACGGCGGCGGATCGGTCACCTCCGCCGCACCCCCGCCGCGCAAGAGCGCGACGGACACGCCGCACGCGGCCAGCCGCGGCGGATCAGGCACCAGCAGCTCCAACCGCACGGGAGGTGAAGGGCGTTGACGACCCAGTCCCATGTGTCCCATCCGGTCACGCCCCGCCGCACATATCTGATCGGCCGGGCACGGCCGAACGCGATCGTCGGCAAGAACCGCGAGACAGGCGAGATCGCCCTGATCATCGTGGGGGCGTTCCTCGGCATGATGTGCGGGCTCCTCGTTCCCGTCCTCTCCCTGCGCATCGTGCTGCTCACCGGCCTCCCGATGATCGCCATCGCGGCGGTGTACGTCCCGTACAAGGGCCGCACCTTCTACAAGTGGTTCGAGATCAACCGCAGCTACAAGCGCTCCCTGAAGCGCGGCACCACCTACCGCTCCGGCGCCGCCGAGGCCGGGATCGCCCTCGACGGCCGCGAGGTCGAGGTGGGCCCGCCGCCCGGCATCGGCCGCATCAGCTGGCTGGCCGCGCCCTTCGGCCCCGACGAGATCGCCGTGCTGCTCCACGCCGACCGGCGGACCGTCACCGCCGCCATCGAGATCGAGGGCCCCGGCGTCGGCCTGCGCGACTCCGAGGACCAGGAGGCGCTGGTCGACCGGTTCGGGACGCTCCTCAAGCACGTCGCAAACGGCGACGGCTTCGTGACCCGGCTCCAGATGCTCGCCCGCACCCTCCCCGCCGACCCCGACGCCCACGCCAAGGACGTCACGGTACGAGGCGACGACCGGGCGCTGCCGTGGCTCCAGGAGTCCTACGACCAGCTCCAGTCGATGGTGTCGACCAGCAGCGAGCAGCACCGCGCCTACCTCGTGGCCTGCATGCACTACTCCCGCGACCTGGCCGCCGAGGCCCAGGCGATGGCCCGCGCGGCCCGCCCGCACGGCGGCAGGAAGCTCGACAAGGACTCCGGGCTCGCCGTCGTCATGGCCCGCGAGCTCACCGACATCTGCTCGCGGCTCCAGGAGGCGGACATCCGCGTACGGCAGCCGCTGGGGCAAGGGCGCCTCTCCTCGCTCGTGCACTCCATGTACGACCCCGACCACCCCATCGACCACATCCAGGCGATGACGAAGCGCAACGCCTGGCCCGCCGAGCTGGACGCCATGGAGGCCACGTACCTCCAGGCCAAGACCCGCGAGTCCTCGACCCGCGCGCCCTGGTGCCACGCCACGGCCTGGGTGAAGGAGTGGCCGATGACGCCCGTCGGCGTCAACTTCCTCGCCCCGCTGCTCGTCCACACCCCGGACGTGATCCGCACGGTCGCGGTGACCATGGACCTCGAACCGACCGAGGTCGCCATCGAGCGGATGCTGACCGAGAAGACCAACGACGAGGCGGAGGCGAGCCGCCAGGCCAAGATGAACCGCACGGTCGACCCCCGCGACATCGCCTCGCACTCCCGCCTGGACCAGCGCGGCGAGGACCTGGCGAGTGGCGCCGCGGGCGTCAACCTGGTCGGCTACATCACGGTCTCGTCCCGCTCCCCCGAGGCCCTCGCGCGCGACAAGCGCACCATCCGGGCCTCAGCCGGCAAGTCGTATCTGAAGCTGGAGTGGTGCGACCGCGAGCACCACAGGGCCTTCGTCAACACGCTGCCGTTCGCGACCGGCATCCGACGCTAGACGGTATCGACGTAGAGGCAGGCTGTTGCGATGCGGGATCCGCTGACCGTCCTCACGGACGCCTTCACGTCCTTCCTCTTCGGGAAGGTCGAGACGACCAGGCTTCCGGTGCGTACGTCGACGGGGCAGGCCCAGGCGGTCTACCTCCCGACGGCCGCGCCCGGCCTCGGCGACTCGGGTGTGATCATCGGCCGCGAGGTGTACTCCGGCAAGGGCTACATCTACGACCCCTTCCAGCTCTACGGGCAGCAACTGCCCGCACCGCACTGGCTGGTGCTCGGCGAGTCGGGCAACGGCAAGTCGGCGCTGGAGAAGACGTACGTACTGCGGCAGCTGCGGTTCAAGGACCGGCAGGTCGTCGTCCTCGACGCGCAGGGCGAGGACGGCGTCGGCGAGTGGAACCTCATCGCCCAGGAGCTGGGCATAACGCCCGTCCGGCTCGACCCGACGGCCGCCCTGGACATGGGCATCCGGCTCAACCCCCTGGACCCGTCGATCACCACGACCGGCCAGCTCGCGCTGCTCCGCACGATCATCGAGGTCGCGATGGGGCACGGCCTGGACGAGCGCTCGGGCTTCGCCCTCAAGGTCGCGCACGCGTATGTGAACGAGACCATCGTGGAGCGGCAGCCGGTCCTCATGGACATCGTCGAGCAGCTCCGCCATCCGGAACCGGAGTCGGCCGAGGCCATGAACGTGGCCATAGACGACGTACGGGCGTGGGGCCTGGACGTGGCGCTGGTCCTGGACCGCCTGGTCGACGGTGACCTGCGGGGCATGTTCGACGGGCCGACCACGGTCGGGATCGACCTGGACGCACCGCTGATCGTCTTCGACCTCTCGCACATCGACCGCAACTCCATCGCCATGCCGATCCTCATGGCGATCGTCGGCGTCTGGCTGGAACACACCTGGATCCGGCCCGACCGCGTCAAGCGCATCTTCCTCGTCGAAGAGGCGTGGCACATCATCAACTCGCCCTTCGTCGCCCAGCTCTTCCAGCGCCTGCTGAAGTTCGGGCGACGTCTCGGCCTGTCGTTCGTGGCGGTGGTGCACCACCTGAGCGACGTCGTCGACGGGGCGGCGGCCAAGGAGGCGGCCGCGATCCTCAAGATGGCCTCCACCAGGACGATCTACGCCCAGAAGGCCGACGAGGCGAGGGCGACGGGACGGGTGCTCGGACTGCCCAGGTGGGCGGTGGAGATCATCCCGTCCCTGACCCCCGGCATCGCGGTCTGGGACGTGAACAGCAATGTCCAGGTGGTCAAGCACCTCATCACGGAGACAGAACGGCCGCTGGTCTTCACGGACCGGGCCATGACCGAGTCGTCGTCCGACCGCCTCGCCGACGACGCCCTGCGGGCGGCCGAACTGGAGGCGGAGCAGCGGGCGGCTTACATGGAGCAGCATGCGGGATGAGTGGGAACGGGACAGACCGGCCGGCCACGGGCGCGGCCCTGACCGGGGTGGGCGCGGTGAACGCGGGGTACCCGACGCGCTGTTGATCGGCCTCCTCGGCTTTTTCCTCTGTGCCACCGTGCTCGCCTGGTCCGCCACGGGCCTCGCGGGCCTCTTCGCCCGGGGCGCCTGGCCGGAGGACGTGACCTTCCGGAATACGCCGCTGGCGGTACGTCACCTGGCGGGGCATCCGCAGGACCTCGCGGGCGCCTGGCCGGAGACGCCCGCCGGTCAGCTCTCCGGGTACGGGCTGTTCTGGGGGCTGTTCATCGGGCAGCTCATGGTGCTGTGCGTCCTGGTTGTGTTCGTGGTGGGGACGGTCGTGCGGTGGCGTGCGGTGCGCAGGGCCCGGCGTCTCGACCTGGCCGCGGCGCGGCGCGCCGCGGCGGCGCCGGATTCAGCAACTCCCGGCCCGGCTGCGGCCCCCGGCCCGCCCGCGACTTCCGGTCCGGGTGCGGCTCCCGGCCAGTCCGCGGCTCCTAGCCCATCCGCGACTCCCGGCCAGTCCGCGACTCCCGGCCAGTCCGCGGCCGCCGGCCCGTCCGCGGCCGCCGTACCCTCCGCGGCTCCCTCCGCCCCGCCTCCCGTCGCCGCCACCCCCGTAGAGGCTGGCCCCGTCACCGCCGCCACCCCCGTAGAGGCCGCCCCGGTGGCGGCAACCACCCCCGTGCCGACGCCCGTGGCCGTTCCCGCCCCCCGTTCTCCCCTCGTCCTCGGCGGCCCCGACGCCCGGCGGCCGCATGCCGTGCAGGCCGTGCGGGACGCCGAGGGCGCGGCGCTGGTGCTGACCTCCGACCCCACCCTGTGGGAGGAGACGAAGGACGCGCGGGCGAAGCTCGGCCCGGTGCTCCTGTACGACCCCTCGCACCTCTGCGACACCCCGGCCCGCATGCACTGGTCGCCCGCCTCCGGCTGCGAGGACAAGGCGACGGCCACCCGGCGCGCCGCCGCGCTGCTCGCCCCGATCAGGCCCTCCGCCCGGCTCGACGCCGCCGTGGCCGACACGGCGGAGCTGCTGCTCCGCAGCTTCCTGCACGCCGCCGCGGTGGGCGAGAAGCCGATCAAGCACGTGCACCGCTGGTCGCAGGGCAACCAGGTCCAGGAGGCGGTACGCATCCTGCGTACGCACCCCAAGGCCGCGTCGGGCGCGGCGGGCGAGCTGGAGGCGGCCCTCACCGCCTATCCGGAACGGCGGGACATCGCCCAGGAGTTGACGGCACGCGCGCTCTCCGCCCTCTTCACCGTCCACGTACGTGAATCCTGCACCCCAAACCGAACTGATGCGCTCACCCTGGATTCCTTTGTGCATGAAGGGGGCACGCTTTTTGTGGTGGGTGAGGCGATCGAGGATCCCAAGTCCCGCCAGGGCCCGGGTGCCATGCCCCTCCTCACGGCACTCGCCTCCAGCGTGGTCGAGCACGGCCGGCGCATGGCCGAACGGTCATCCTCCGGTCGGCTCGACCCACCAATGACGCTGGTCCTCGACGACGCCGCCGCGGTGGCCCCGCTGCCCCAGCTCCCCGAGCTGCTCCTGACCGGCGCCGACCAGGGCCTGCCGACCCTGGCCCTGCTCCGCTCCCGCGAACAGGGCAGGGCCCGCTGGCCGGACGGCGAACTCCCGGTCTAGGACGCCGCCTTCCGGCCCCTGTCCTCCACCCCGTCGTCCACCCCGTACAGCCGCAGGAAGATCCCCACGCCGTCGCGGATGATCTCCTCGACCTCCGCGGGCTCCAGCCGCAGTGCGCCGAAGTACGACTCGGCCGTCACGCCGCCGCCCACCAAGAGGGCGAGGTGGCGCGCGGCCCTGCGGGCGTTCGACTCGTCGACGGCGAGCTTCCCCTGCCGCCCCACCTCGAGCAGCCGGCGCGCCAGGGCCTGCTGGGTCGCCCGGGGCCCGAGCCGCTGCCACTCCTCCAGGACGTCCGCGGGCAGCCGCCCGCCCTCCGGGATGATCTGGCGTACGACGGAGAAGTGCCCGGGGTGCGCCTCGCCCTGGCCGACCCACTCACGAGCGAGGTCGAGGAGGTCCTCCTCGATGTCGCGGACCTTGCGCAGATGCCGCTCGAAGAGGGCCTCCGTCGCCTCCGTCACGGACTCCGCGCTCTCCAGCAGGACGGCGCGGAAGAGGCCCTCCTTGCCGCCGAAGTGGTTGTAGATGGTGCGCGTGGACACGCCGGCCTCGGCGGCGATGGCGTCGATGCTCGCGCGCGTGTAGCCCTCGCGGCCGAACACGGTGCGGGCGCCGCTCGTGATGGCCCGGCGCTTCTCCAACATCCCTTTGCGCAGCGGCTTCCGCTCGCCCTCGCAACTCTCTTCCCGCTCCGGCATCTCACCTCTCCCAGAAAGATCACGACCAAAAATTACAATGAACGTTGTAATTACTACAACGCACGTTGTACTTTACTCGCATGCCCACCGAGTCCGCTCCACAGGCCCCCCAGGCCACCCGCAGGGCCCGTCCCGCCCTGACCCTCGCCGTCGTCCTCCTCGGCATGCTCACGCTGCCGATGGCGATGTCCGGTACCACTGTGGCCCTGCCCCGCATCGGCTCCGACCTCGACGCGTCCGGCGCGGCCCTCCAGTGGGTGGTCGTCGGGTACTTCCTCGCCGCCTCCTCCTTCATGCTCGTCGCCGGCTCGCTCGGCGACATCCACGGCCGCCGCCGGGTACTCGCCGCGGGCGCCACCCTCTACTCGGCCTCCACCCTGGCCTCCGCCTTCGCCCACCACATCCTGCTCCTGGACGCCGCCCGCCTCCTCTCGGGCGTGGGCGCCGCGGGAGTCATGGCGAGCGGCGGCTCCCTGATCGCCGCCACCTTCACCGGGCCCTCGCGGACCAGGGTGTTCGCCGCGCTCGGCACCACGGCGGGCGTCGGCCTCGCCATCGGCCCCACCTTCTCCGGCTGGATGGTGGACGGTCTCGGCTGGCGCACCACCTTCCTCGCCTTCGCCGCCGCCGGCGCCCTCATCCTCGGCGGTACGCGCTTCCTCACCGAATCCCGCGCCGACACCCCGCCACGCGTCGACAAGGCGGGCGCCGCCACCTTCATCGGCGGGCTCTCCCTGACCCTGTTCGCCATCACGCAGGGCTCCAAGTCCGGCTGGGCGTCGGGGCATACGCTCCTGCCGCTCGCCGTGGGCCTGGCGCTGCTGACCGCCTTCGTACGCGTCGAGAAGCGCATCGCCACGGCAGGCGGCCGGCCCATCCTCGACCTCTCCCTGGCCCGCGACCCCGCCTTCCTCGGCTGGTCCCTCGGCTCCTTCGGGCTCGGCGCGGGCACCACCGGCGTCCTCGTCTTCCTGCCCACCTACCTCCAGGGCACCAGCGGCACCACGGCACGCGAGGCGGGCCTGATCCTGCTCCTGATGACCGCGCCCGTCCTCGCCCTGCCCCCGCTCGGCGCCCGCCTGGTCAACCGCGGCGCTGCGGCCCGCCACCTGCTCGTCCTGTCCCTGCTCCTGATCGCCGCGGGCAACGCCTGGCTGACCACCCTGCACCCCGGCATCTCGGCGGCCGCGCTCGCCGGGCCCCTGCTGACCGTCGGCATCGGCCAGGGCCTGTCCCTCGGCATCATCGACGCCCAGGCCCTCGGCATGGTCGAGCCGTCGAAGGTCGGTATGGCATCCGGCCTCCTCAACACCGTCCGGGGCGGCACCGGCGCCGTCATGCTCACCCTCTTCGGTGCGCTGCTGCTCGCCCTCGTGGAGTCCCGGGTCGGCTCGGCGGAGCTCGCGGGCCGCGTCACGGCCGGCACGGGCGGCCACGCCGAACAGTTCACCGAGGCCTGGCGGATCACCCTCTGGGCCGTGGCGGGGCTCAGCGCCGCCCTCGCGCTCCTCGTCCACGCACTGCTCAGGCCCCGGCCCCGGCCCCGATCCCGGCCCCGACCTCGTACGGCCGATGCCCCGAAGAGCACCCCGGCGGTCCTGTCGGAAACCACGACGGCGCAGACTCACTGATCGACCGCCGCAGCGGCCAACTACCGTGCGCCCAGCGGCTTTCGCACCGACCTGTCCAGACCTTCACCAGCACGCCCATTCAAGGAGAACACCATGACCACCACCCCGAACACCGCCCCGAACACCGCCCCCGAGCCGCTCCGCCTCGCCGTGATCGTCGGCTCCACGCGTGAGGGCCGCTTCGGCCCCACCGTCGGCGGCTGGTTCACGGCCATCGCCGAGTCGCACTCCGGGTTCACCGTCGACGTCATCGACGTGGCCGGCCTCGAACTGCCCGCCGCCCACCCCGACTGGGGCACCGAGCGCACCCCGGCCCTGACCGCGCTCGGCGAGCGGGTGGAGGCCGCCGACGCGTACGTCGTCGTGACCCCGGAGTACAACCACAGCTTCCCCGCCGCCCTGAAGCACTTCATCGACCTGCACCGCACGGAGTGGCAGGCCAAGGCGGTCGGCTTCGTCTCCTACGGGGGCGTGAGCGGCGGCCTGCGCGCCGTCGAGCAGCTCCGCCTGGTCTTCGCCGAGCTGCACTGCGTCACCGTCCGCGACGGCGTCAGCTTCCACGGCGCCTGGGACCACTTCGGCGAGGGCGGCCGGGCCCACGAGGAGGAGGGCGCGGCCGGCGCCGCCAAGGTGATGCTGGACCAGCTGGCCTGGTGGGGCAACGCCCTGCGGACGGCGCGCACGGAGAACCCGTACCGCTGAACCCGTACCGCTGGACCCCCCTGAGAGCCTGTGCATGACACAGGCCGGGGTCATGACACAGGCCGGGGTCATGACGCAGGCTCTGACCGTCAGGGCTTCTTGAGCACCATCTCGTACTCCTGGGAAGAGGGGTCGCCCGGCACCTGGGCGGCCCCTCCGCCCGGTACGAAGCCGTACCGCCGGTAGAAGGCCATCGCCCGCGGATTGCGCTCATGAACGAACAACCGCACCCGCTCGACCCCCTCCAGAGACCACGCCCACGCGACCGCCGCGTCGAACAGCCCCCGCGCCGGCCCGCCGCCGCGGTGCCCCGGCCGCACGTAGACCGCGACGAAATGGGCCTGCCGCTGCTCGATCACCCCGCCGAAGATGTCCTGTGCCCCCGGCTCCTCGACGAGCACGGTCACCGTGCCCGCCCAGTCACCGCCCGGCGCCACCGCCACGAACTGCCGGGCCGGCGTGGCGTGCGAGCGGCCCGCCGCCCGCGCCCGCCAGTGGGAGTCGGGCTTCGCGACAGCCTGCTCGTACGTCTCCAGGAAGGCGACCGGCGCCGCCGGATCCCGCAGCGCGGCCAGGCGCAACTCCTTGACCTGTGGCCACTCCTCGGCACGGACGGCCCGTATGACGTAGTCGTGTTCCATGCCGTGATCCTAGGTTTTGGCCGGGGACCCCGCCCGGGGATGTCCCCGAGCCGTACGTCGTACCCCGGTACTACGCCCGGCCGCCACGTCCCGCCCCCGGTCCGACGATCCGCGCCCCCGCGACCGGCAGCATCGAAGACATGATTAGGGCAAACGGACTGACCAAACGCTACGGCGACAAAACCGTCGTCGACGACCTCGGCTTCGAGGTCCTGCCGGGCACCGTCACCGGCTTCCTCGGCCCCAACGGCGCCGGCAAGTCCACCACCATGCGGATGCTCCTCGGCCTCGACGCCCCCACCCGGGGGCGCGCCACCATCGGCGACCGCGTGTACGCGAGCCATCCCGCACCCCTGCACGAGGTGGGCGCCCTTCTCGAAGCACGCTCCGTCCACCCGGGCCGCTCCGCCTTCCACCACCTCATGGCGCTCGCCCACACCCACTCCATCCCCAAGAGCCGCGTCGAGGCCGTCCTCGCGCTCGCCGGCATCAGCGAGGTGGCCCACCGGCGCGTCAAGGGCTTCTCCCTCGGCATGGGCCAGCGCCTGGGCATCGCCGCCGCCCTGCTCGGCGACCCGAGCACGGTCATCCTCGACGAACCGGTCAACGGCCTCGACCCCGAGGGCGTCCTGTGGATCCGCAACCTCCTCAAGTCCCTGGCTGCCGAGGGCCGTACGATCCTCGTCTCCTCGCACCTCATGAGCGAGATGGCGCTGACCGCCGACCACCTGATCATCATCGGCCGGGGCAAGCTGCTCGCGGACACCACCGTCGAACGGTTCGTGCGCGAGTCGGGCACCGGCGCCGTCAAGGTCGTCAGCCCCGAGGCAGGACGCCTCACCGAGCTGCTCGCCGCCCCCGACGTGCACATCACCAGTGAGACACCCGGCGTCCTCGACGTCCGCGGCACCGACGCCGAGCACATCGGCCGCACCGCCGCCGCCCACGCCATCCCCCTCTTCGAACTGACCCCGCACAGCGCCTCGCTGGAGCAGGCGTTCATGGACCTCACCCGGGACTCCGTCGACTACATCGCCTCGACGGGCGTCCCCCAGCCGGAAGGAGCCGCGGCATGAGCACCCTCACCACCGCCCCCACCGCGACCGCATCCTCCGCCTACCGCCTGAGCACCAGGGGCATCCTGCGCTCGGAGTGGCACAAGCTGTGGACGCTCCGATCCACCTGGATCACCCTCGTCACGGCATTCGCCCTGGTCGTCGCCGTGGGCATCACCATGGGGGCCACGTACAACGGTGACGACTCCGAGATCGACACCATCGTCTTCATCCTGTTCGGCACCCAGCTCGCCCAGATCTGCCTCGCCGTCCTCGGCATCCTCGTCACCGCGGGCGAGTACTCGACCGGCATGATCCGCGCCTCGCTCACCGCCGTCCCGACCCGGCTGCCCGTCCTGTGGTCCAAGGCCGGAATCTTCACGGCGATCGCCTTCACCGTGTCCCTGGTGACCAACATCGTCACCTTCCTCGCCGCCCAGATCTGGCTCTCCGGCAGCGACAAGGAGCTCTCCCTCACCGACGACGGCGTCCTCGGGGCGCTCACGACGAGCGCCGCCTCCCTCACCCTGCTCAGCCTCATCGCGCTCGGCCTCGGCGCGCTGCTCCGCTCGGTGCCCGGCGCCATCGGCGCGTTCGTCGGAGCCGTCCTGATCCTGCCCGAGGTCCTCTCGATGCTGCCCTTCAGCGCCGTCGAGACCGCCATCAGGTACTTCCCCGCCCAGGCGGCGGCATCGCTCGGCTCGGTGGTCCGGGTGGAGAACACCATCGCCCCCGGCACGGCCCTGCTCACCCTCACCCTCTGGGCAGCCGTGATCATCGCGGGCGCGTCCGTGCTGCTCAAGCGGCGCGACGTATGACCCCCAACCACGGCGCGCCTGTACGAGGATGAGGCCGTGACCGAGCCGCATCCCCTCACCCAGACCCTCCAACGCATGACACAACGGGCGCGCGCCTTCGACAGGCGCCGCCCGCTCGTCTGGGACCTGCTGGTCACCGCGTTCTTCGTGGGTGCCGCCCTCATCGACGCGAACGGCGGCTGGCGCAACAACGCGCCCAACACGGACGTGCCGGACCCGCTCATCCAGCTCATGAGCCTCGGCCTCTCACTGCCCGTGCTGTGGCGCCGCCGCCACCCCATGGTCGTCCTCACGCTCATGGTCGCGACAGCCCTGGTCAACAGCTGGAGCGGCGCCATGCTCCAGGCCGCCCTGATACAGATGCTCGTCCTCTTCAGCATCGCGATGCGACTGCCCCTGAGAACGCTCGGCTGGGCGGGCCTCATGATGATGGCCCCGTTGATCGTGGGCGCCATCCGCTATCCCGAGGGCAGTTGGGACCAGCAGATCATCCCCAACGTCTGGGCGTACGCCCTCGTCGCGCTCCTCGGCATCGCCGTCCGCTCCCGCCAGGACTACACGCAGGCACTCGTCGAACGCGCACGCCGGCTCGAAGTGGAGCGCGACCAGCAGGCCCAGCTCGCCACGGCCACCGAGCGCACCCGCATAGCCCGCGAGATGCACGACATCATCGGCCACAACCTCGCCGTCATCACGGGCCTCGCGGACGGTGGTTCATACGCCGCCGCCAAGTCCCCCGAGCGCGCCGCACAGGCCCTCGAAGCCATCGGCTCCACCAGCCGCCAGGCGCTCTCGGAGCTCCGGCGCCTCCTGGACGTCCTGCGCGACGACGTGTCCGCGGCGGCCGAGCGTTCCCCGCAGCCCGCCCTCACCGATCTCAGCCGGCTCATCGACGGCGTACGGGCCGCGGGCCTCCCGGTCCGCAGCACGCTCCACGGACACCCGGACACCGTCCCCGCGGGCTGCCAACTGACGGTCTACCGCGTCGTCCAGGAAGCCCTGACCAACACCCTCAAGCACGGCGGACCCGACGCCACCGCCACCGTCGACATCTCCTACGCCGATGACGGCGTCACGGTCGAGGTCACCGACACGGGCAGGGGCGGACCAGAGCTTCCCGCCGACGGCCGGGGCCGCGGGCTGACGGGAATGCGCGAGCGAACCTCGTTGTACCACGGCACACTTGAGGCCGGGCCGCTCTCCCGACCGGCAGGCGGCTGGCGGGTCCACCTCCATCTCCCGAAGGACAGCGAGACACCGTGACGACCGTGCTCATCGTCGATGACCAGCCCATGCAGCGCTTCGGCTTCCGCATGCTCCTGGAGAGCCAGGACGACATGACGGTGGTGGGCGAGGCCGGCAACGGCAGCGAGGCGGTCCGCATGACGGCCGAACACCATCCCGACGTGGTCCTGATGGACATCCGCATGCCCGGCCTCGACGGCATCGAGGCCACGCGCCGCATCGTCGCCTCCGGCGACCGCACCCGCGTCCTCATCCTCACCACGTTCGACCTCGACGAGTACGCGTACGACGGCCTGCGCGCGGGCGCCTCCGGCTTCCTCATCAAGGACGCCCTGCCCGAGGATCTCCTCTCCGGCATCCGCACGGTCGCCGCGGGAAACGCGGTCGTCGCCCCCAGCCTGACCCGCCGCCTCCTCGACACGTACGCGGCCCATCTGCCGGTGGCCGGCGCCCTGCCCGCCGACCCGGCGGACCATCCGCGGCTGACCTCGCTCACGGACCGCGAACGCGAGATCCTGACGGTCATCGGCCAGGGCTGGACGAACGCGGAGATCGCGTCGCGCCTGCACCTCGCGGAATCCACGGTGAAAACGCACGTGGGCCGCATACTCGCGAAGACGGGGGCGAGGGACCGTGTGCAGGCGGTGATCCTGGCGTACGACACGAAGCTTGTACGGCCGTCATAGGCTGACGGCGTGCTTTGGCGTGCTTTCCGACCCATAACGCAGAAAACCCCCGCACCATAGGTGCGGGGGTTTCCCTTAAAAGGAGTTCGGCGGCGTCCTACTCTCCCACAGGGTCCCCCCTGCAGTACCATCGGCGCTATGAGGCTTAGCTTCCGGGTTCGGAATGTAACCGGGCGTTTCCCTCATGCTATGACCACCGAAACACTATGAAACTGACAACCGCACCGCCATGTGGCATGACGGGGTTGTTCGTGGTTTCAGAACCAACACAGTGGACGCGAGCAACTGAGGACAAGCCCTCGGCCTATTAGTACCAGTCACCTCCACCCGTTACCGGGCTTCCAGATCTGGCCTATCAACCCAGTCGTCTACTGGGAGCCTTAACCCCTCAAAGGGGGTGGGAATACTCATCTCGAAGCAGGCTTCCCGCTTAGATGCTTTCAGCGGTTATCCTTTCCGAACGTAGCCAACCAGCCATGCCCTTGGCAGGACAACTGGCACACCAGAGGTTCGTCCGTCCCGGTCCTCTCGTACTAGGGACAGCCCTTCTCAATATTCCTACGCGCACAGAGGATAGGGACCGAACTGTCTCACGACGTTCTAAACCCAGCTCGCGTACCGCTTTAATGGGCGAACAGCCCAACCCTTGGGACCGACTCCAGCCCCAGGATGCGACGAGCCGACATCGAGGTGCCAAACCATCCCGTCGATATGGACTCTTGGGGAAGATCAGCCTGTTATCCCCGGGGTACCTTTTATCCGTTGAGCGACGGCGCTTCCACAAGCCACCGCCGGATCACTAGTCCCGACTTTCGTCCCTGCTCGACCCGTCGGTCTCACAGTCAAGCTCCCTTGTGCACTTACACTCAACACCTGATTACCAACCAGGCTGAGGGAACCTTTGGGCGCCTCCGTTACTCTTTAGGAGGCAACCGCCCCAGTTAAACTACCCATCAGACACTGTCCCTGATCCGGATCACGGACCGAGGTTAGACATCCAGCACGACCAGAGTGGTATTTCAACGGCGACTCCACGAACACTGGCGTGCCCGCTTCAAAGTCTCCCACCTATCCTACACAAGCCGAACCGAACACCAATATCAAACTATAGTAAAGGTCCCGGGGTCTTTCCGTCCTTCTGCGCGAAACGAGCATCTTTACTCGTAGTGCAATTTCACCGGGCCTATGGTTGAGACAGTCGAGAAGTCGTTACGCCATTCGTGCAGGTCGGAACTTACCCGACAAGGAATTTCGCTACCTTAGGATGGTTATAGTTACCACCGCCGTTTACTGGCGCTTAAGTTCTCAGCTTCGCACGCCCGAAAGCGCACTAACCGGTCCCCTTAACGTTCCAGCACCGGGCAGGCGTCAGTCCGTATACATCGCCTTACGGCTTCGCACGGACCTGTGTTTTTAGTAAACAGTCGCTTCTCGCTGGTCTCTGCGGCCACCCCCAGCTCAGAGTGCAAGACTCATCACCGGTGATGGCCCCCCTTCTCCCGAAGTTACGGGGGCATTTTGCCGAGTTCCTTAACCATAGTTCACCCGAACGCCTCGGTATTCTCTACCTGACCACCTGAGTCGGTTTAGGGTACGGGCCGCCATGAAACTCGCTAGAGGCTTTTCTCGACAGCATAGGATCATCCACTTCACCACAATCGGCTCGGCATCAGGTCTCAGCCTTAATGTGCGACGGATTTACCTATCACACGGCCTACACCCTTACCCCGGGACTACCATCGCCCGGGCTGGACTACCTTCCTGCGTCACCCCATCACTCACCTACTACCACCTTGGGTCGGCGGCTCCACCACTTCCCTTTGCCCGAAGGCTCCAGGACGGCTTCACGGCCTTAGCATTAATGGGCTCGATGTTTGACGCTTCACAGCGGGTACCGGAATATCAACCGGTTATCCATCGACTACGCCTGTCGGCCTCGCCTTAGGTCCCGACTTACCCTGGGCAGATCAGCTTGACCCAGGAACCCTTAGTCAATCGGCGCACACGTTTCTCACGTATGTATCGCTACTCATGCCTGCATTCTCACTCGTGAACCGTCCACCACTAGCTTCCGCTGCAGCTTCACCCGGCACACGACGCTCCCCTACCCATCACAGCGGGCGTTGGCCCTATAGCTGCAATGACACGACTTCGGCGGTACGCTTGAGCCCCGCTACATTGTCGGCGCGGAATCACTAGACCAGTGAGCTATTACGCACTCTTTCAAGGGTGGCTGCTTCTAAGCCAACCTCCTGGTTGTCTGTGCGACTCCACATCCTTTCCCACTTAGCGTACGCTTAGGGGCCTTAGTCGATGCTCTGGGCTGTTTCCCTCTCGACCATGGAGCTTATCCCCCACAGTCTCACTGCCGTGCTCTCACTTACCGGCATTCGGAGTTTGGCTAAGGTCAGTAACCCGGTAGGGCCCATCGCCTATCCAGTGCTCTACCTCCGGCAAGAAACACACGACGCTGCACCTAAATGCATTTCGGGGAGAACCAGCTATCACGGAGTTTGATTGGCCTTTCACCCCTAACCACAGGTCATCCCCCAGGTTTTCAACCCTGGTGGGTTCGGTCCTCCACGACCTCTTACAGCCGCTTCAACCTGCCCATGGCTAGATCACTCCGCTTCGGGTCTTGAGCGCGCTACTAAATCGCCCTATTCGGACTCGCTTTCGCTACGGCTTCCCCACACGGGTTAACCTCGCAACACACCGCAAACTCGCAGGCTCATTCTTCAAAAGGCACGCAGTCACGACGCACCAAGCAAGCTTGATGCGCGACGCTCCCACGGCTTGTAGGCACACGGTTTCAGGTACTATTTCACTCCGCTCCCGCGGTACTTTTCACCATTCCCTCACGGTACTATCCGCTATCGGTCACCAGGGAATATTTAGGCTTAACGGGTGGTCCCGCCAGATTCACACGGGATTTCTCGGGCCCCGTGCTACTTGGGTGTCTCTCAAACGAGCCGTTGATGTTTCGACTACGGGGGTCTTACCCTCTACGCCGGACCTTTCGCATGTCCTTCGTCTACACCAACGGTTTCTGACTCGCCTCACAGCCGGCAGACTGTGAAAGAGAGATCCCACAACCCCGCACACGCAACCCCTGCCGGGTATCACACGTATACGGTTTGGCCTCATCCGGTTTCGCTCGCCACTACTCCCGGAATCACGGTTGTTTTCTCTTCCTGCGGGTACTGAGATGTTTCACTTCCCCGCGTTCCCTCCACACTGCCTATGTGTTCAGCAGTGGGTGACAGCCCATGACGACTGCCGGGTTTCCCCATTCGGAAACCCCCGGATCAAAGCCTGGTTGACGACTCCCCGGGGACTATCGTGGCCTCCCACGTCCTTCATCGGTTCCTGGTGCCAAGGCATCCACCGTGCGCCCTTAAAAACTTGGCCACAGATGCTCGCGTCCACTGTGCAGTTCTCAAACAACGACCAACCACCCATCACAGCCCGCCAAAGCAGACTTTCACTGGGGTCGGCATCCCGAAGGACAGGCTCAAACAAGCCCGTACCCTCAGATACCCAACAGCGTGCCCGACCCGGTCCCGTCCGAAGATCATGCTTTCCACGCCCCGAAGAGCAGTACTCGCAGCCTCCGACCCGTGAACCCGATCGAATAGTCAACGTTCCACCCATGAGCAACCACCGTCGATCATTTGCCGACGTAGTGGCCTCTGGACTGCCGTAGCAGCCTAGAAGTGCTCCTTAGAAAGGAGGTGATCCAGCCGCACCTTCCGGTACGGCTACCTTGTTACGACTTCGTCCCAATCGCCAGTCCCACCTTCGACAGCTCCCTCCCACAAGGGGTTGGGCCACCGGCTTCGGGTGTTACCGACTTTCGTGACGTGACGGGCGGTGTGTACAAGGCCCGGGAACGTATTCACCGCAGCAATGCTGATCTGCGATTACTAGCAACTCCGACTTCATGGGGTCGAGTTGCAGACCCCAATCCGAACTGAGACAGGCTTTTTGAGATTCGCTCCGCCTTGCGGCTTCGCAGCTCATTGTACCTGCCATTGTAGCACGTGTGCAGCCCAAGACATAAGGGGCATGATGACTTGACGTCGTCCCCACCTTCCTCCGAGTTGACCCCGGCAGTCTCCTGTGAGTCCCCATCACCCCGAAGGGCATGCTGGCAACACAGAACAAGGGTTGCGCTCGTTGCGGGACTTAACCCAACATCTCACGACACGAGCTGACGACAGCCATGCACCACCTGTATACCGACCACAAGGGGGGCACCATCTCTGATGCTTTCCGGTATATGTCAAGCCTTGGTAAGGTTCTTCGCGTTGCGTCGAATTAAGCCACATGCTCCGCTGCTTGTGCGGGCCCCCGTCAATTCCTTTGAGTTTTAGCCTTGCGGCCGTACTCCCCAGGCGGGGAACTTAATGCGTTAGCTGCGGCACCGACGACGTGGAATGTCGCCAACACCTAGTTCCCACCGTTTACGGCGTGGACTACCAGGGTATCTAATCCTGTTCGCTCCCCACGCTTTCGCTCCTCAGCGTCAGTAATGGCCCAGAGATCCGCCTTCGCCACCGGTGTTCCTCCTGATATCTGCGCATTTCACCGCTACACCAGGAATTCCGATCTCCCCTACCACACTCTAGCCTGCCCGTATCGACTGCAGACCCGGGGTTAAGCCCCGGGCTTTCACAACCGACGTGACAAGCCGCCTACGAGCTCTTTACGCCCAATAATTCCGGACAACGCTTGCGCCCTACGTATTACCGCGGCTGCTGGCACGTAGTTAGCCGGCGCTTCTTCTGCAGGTACCGTCACTCTCGCTTCTTCCCTGCTGAAAGAGGTTTACAACCCGAAGGCCGTCATCCCTCACGCGGCGTCGCTGCATCAGGCTTTCGCCCATTGTGCAATATTCCCCACTGCTGCCTCCCGTAGGAGTCTGGGCCGTGTCTCAGTCCCAGTGTGGCCGGTCGCCCTCTCAGGCCGGCTACCCGTCGTCGCCTTGGTGAGCTTCTACCTCACCAACTAGCTGATAGGCCGCGGGCTCATCCTTCACCGCCGGAGCTTTCAACCCTCTCCCATGCGAGAGACGGTATTATCCGGTATTAGACCCCGTTTCCAGGGCTTGTCCCAGAGTGAAGGGCAGATTGCCCACGTGTTACTCACCCGTTCGCCACTAATCCACCCCGAAGGGCTTCATCGTTCGACTTGCATGTGTTAAGCACGCCGCCAGCGTTCGTCCTGAGCCAGGATCAAACTCTCCGTGAATGTTTTCCCGTAATCGGGATGAACACCACGAGAGCGGAACCAAGGAGAGGAATAATCTCCCGGTTCACAGCGTCCTCGCTGTGTCGCCTGCACGAACAAATGCCGTACAGGACTTTTTCAAAGGAACCTCAACTCACCGAAGTGAGCCGGGGTATCAACATATCTGGCGTTGACTTTTGGCACGCTGTTGAGTTCTCAAGGAACGGACGCTTCCTTTGTACTCACCCTCTCGGGCTTTCCTCCGGGCGCTTCCCTTCGGTGTTTCTTTTGTTCTTGCGTTTCCGACTCTATCAGACTCTTTCGTGTCCGACTTCCTCGGTGCCTTTCCGGTTCCCGCTCGGCCTTTCGGCTTCCGCGTTTCCCTTTCCGGCGGTTCCGACTCTATCAGATCCTTTCGGGCCTGATTCCCAGTCAGTGGGGCTTGTCTTCCCGGCCGTTGGGCCGTTCCGACGTCTCAAACTCTAGCGGGTCTTCCCGGCGACTCATAATCGAGCCTTGGAATTGAATTCGGGCATGCCGAATGCGATCCGTTGGGAGGTCGTGCAGAGTTTTTTTGCCGCTACCCGCGGCGGGGAGTCGCTGCCGCAGAACCGTTACGGCTCCGTGGCAACCCGAAGAACTTTACGGATCGGCCAGGTGGCTGTCAACCTCCGTCGGGCGACCGCCGGTCAGGCCGTCAGTCGGGCGCTCAGTCGAGGTCGTTGAGGCGGCCGCCGGCGTCCGGCTGGGCGTCCTCCACGCGGCGCAGGAGCCGGGTGAGCACCTCGCCCAGGGCGCCACGCTCCTCCTGGGAGAGGTCCTGGAGGAGGTCCTCCTCGAAGACGGTGGCGAGGCGCATCGCCTCCAGCCACTTCTCGCGGCCCTCCGCCGTGAGCTCCACGATGACGCGCACGCGGTTGCTCTCGTCGCGGTCCCGGGTGACCAGGCCCTCCCCCACCATGCGGTCGATGCGGTGGGTCATGGCGGCGGGCGTGAGGCCGAGCCGCTTGGCCAGCTCGCCGGGACCCATTTGGTACGGGGCGCCGGAGAGGACCAGTGCCTTGAGGACCTCCCACTCGGCGTTGCTGATCCCGAGGGTCGCGGTCTGGCGGCCGTAGGCGACGTTCATGCGGCGGTTCAGTCGGCCGAGGGCCGAGACGATCTCCTCCACCTGGGGGTCGAGGTCCTGGAACTCCCGCTGGTACGCGGCGATCTGCTCTTCAAGTGTCGGCTCACTCGGGCCGGGGGTGTCACCCATGGGCCGAGTATGGCACGGCCTCGCTTGGCATCGAAGTCCTTCGGTGTGTACAGTTTAGCTCTGTACTTTAGCTTCGAAGTCTTCACCACTAAGGCTTCACCCTCACTCCTAAGGCAGGTGAAAGTGACCAGGGCGATGGGCGCAGCGATGCGTCGAATCCAGGCAGGCAGCGCGCTGAGCGCGTTCGGCATCGGTTTCACGGTCCCGTTCCTCTACGTCTACGTGGCGCAGGTGCGAGATCTGGGAGCCAGTACGGCGGGCATCGTGCTCGCCGGTTTCGCCATGGCCGCTCTGATCGTCCTGCCCGTCACAGGCCGCGTCATCGATCGTCGCGGCCCCCTTCCGGTGCTCGTGGGCGCGGCGGTCGTGGCCTCCGTGGGCGCGGTCGCGCTCGGCCTCGCCAACAGTGAGCCGACGGCCATCCTCGCCGCGGCCCTGCTCGGCGCGGGCACGGCGGTCATGCAGCCGGCCCTGGCGACGATGATCGTCTGGTCGTCGACGCCCGCCACGCGGACGCGGTCCTTCGCGACGCAGTTCTTCCTCCAGAACCTGGGCCTCGGCATCGGTGGTCTCATCGGCGGCCAGATCGTCGACGAGAGCCGTCCCGGCAGCTTCATGCTGCTGTTCTCGATCGAGTCCGTGATGTTCCTGGTGCTCGCGGCGATCGCGCTGACCGTGCGCCTTCCGCACGCGCCGTCCTTCGAGGACGCCATGCCCACGGACGCGTCCGCGCCGCGGGGCGGCATGCGCGCGCTCCTGAAGCACAAGGCCATGGTGCAGCTCTGTGTGCTCGGCTTCGTGATCTTCTTCGCCTGCTACGGGCAGTTCGAGTCGGGCCTCTCGGCGTACGGCGTGGAGGCCGCGGGCATCTCGGCCTCGACGCTGGGCATCGCGCTCGCCGCCAACACGGCGGTGATCGTGGTCGCGCAGTTCGCCGTCCTGAAGTTCGTCGAGCGGCGCAAGCGGTCCCGGGTGATCGCCGCCGTGGGTCTGATCTGGGCCTTCGCCTGGCTCCTCGCGGGCTACGCGGGGGTCGGCCACGGCAGCCAGGCGATGGCCACCGCCGCGTTCATCTCGACGTACGCGCTGTTCGGGCTCGGTGAGGCGATGCTGTCGCCGACCGTCGCGCCGCTGGTAGCCGATCTGGCGCCGGGCGGCATGGTCGGGCAGTACAACTCGGCGTTCGCCCTGGTCAAGCAGCTCGCCCTCGCGGTCGGCCCGGCCGTGGGCGGCCCGATGGGTGCCGCGCTGCACGTCCCGTACATCGTGACGTTCGTGCTGTTCTCGCTGGGCATCACGGTGCTCGCGGTGCGTCTGGGGCGGCGGCTCACCCCGGTGCAGAACCAGCCCTCGCTCGCCAAGAGCCCGGTGGTGGCGCAGGGCGGTCCGGCGGCCACCGAGCCGGCGGCGACGGCCAACGCCTAGCCGCGCGCTACTTCGGCAGCGCGAACTCGCACCAGACGGCCTTGCCGCCGTCCGGTGTGCGGCGTGAGCCCCAGTTCGACGCGATCGTGGCGACGATGGCGATGCCGCGTCCCGCCTCGTCGGCAGGTTCTGCCTGGCGGCGGCGCGGCAGATGCTCGTCGCCGTCGGTCACCTCGATGATCAGGCGGCGGTCGGTGCGGCGCAGCCGCAGGCGCATCGGCGGCGTGCCGTGCTGGAGTGAGTTGGCCACCAGCTCGCTGGCGGCGAGGACCCCCAGGTCGTGCAGGTCCGGGGCGAAGCGCCAGCTCGCGAGGACCCCCGTGGCGAAGGCACGCGCGCGTGGTGCCGCTTCGATCCCGCCGAGGAGCTCCAGGGTGGCGTTGCGGAAGAGCTCGGCGTCGGAGCCGGTGCGGGCGGGGTGCTGAAGGACGAGGACGGCCACGTCGTCGTCGTGGTCCGCGGTCACCCCGAGGGCGCGGATCAGCCGGTCGCACACCACCTGGGGCGTGCCGGTGGCGCCGGCCAGGGCGCGCTCCAGGGACGCCACGCCTTCGTCGATGTCCTCGCTGCGCCGCTCCACCAGGCCGTCGGTGTAGAGGACAGCGGTCGAACCCGGGCCGAGCGGCACGGAGGCCGAGGTGTGCTGCCAGCCGCCGGTGCCGAGCGGGGGGCCCGTGGGCTCCTCTGCGCGGTGGATCAGGCCGTTCTCGTCGCGTACGAGGATGGGGAGGTGCCCGGCGGACGCGTAGGAGAGGCTTCCTTCGTTCGGATCGTGCACCGCGTAGACGCACGTGGCGATCTGCATGGCATCGATCTCGGAGGCCAGTCCGTCCAGGAGCTGGAGGACCTCGTGCGGGGGCAGGTCGAGTCGGGCGTAGGCGCGCACGGCGGTGCGGAGCTGGCCCATGACGGCCGCCGCGCGCACCCCGCGGCCCATGACGTCGCCGATGACCAGGGCGGTGCGTCCGCCGCCGAGGGTGATCACGTCGTACCAGTCGCCGCCGACCGCGGCCTCGGTGCCGCCCGGCTGGTACGTGGCGGCGATGCGCAGGTCGTCGGGCTGCTCCAGCTCCTGGGGCAGGAGTGACTTCTGCAGGGTGACGGCCGTCTCGCGCTGGGCGCGCTCGCTGGCGCGCAGGCGCTCGGCGGCCTCGGCGTGGTCGGTGACGTCGGCGGCGAAGACCAGGACGCCGCCGCCCTCCCGTGGACCCGCGGCGGAGCCGCCGAGGGGCAGCGCCACGGGGGTGCACGTGAACGTGTACGAGCGGCCGCTCGCCGCCTTGCGGGACTTGACCGTCCGTGGCTTCGCGCTGCGCAGGACCTGGTCGAGCAGGGGGAAGAGCCCCAGCTCGGCCAGTTCGGGCAGCGTCGCGCGCGCGGGCTCGCCGAGGGGGCGGGGCCCGAAGGCGGCCGTATAGGCGTCGTTGACGTACGCGACGCGGTGCTCGGCGCCGTGCACGAGGGCGACGAGGGCCGGGACGCGGTCGAGCACCTCGCGGACCGGCAGGGCGTCGACGCCGTCGACCGGGGTGGTGGTGCGGGCTCCGTCGGAGAGCCGCTCGGCGCGGGCGGCGGGGACGGCGCCGTCCCCGCGCGGTGCCGCGGGGACGGTCTGCTTGGTCCGCGCCGCCGCGCGGCGCTGCGTTCCGGGGAGCCGGGCGCTCCAGCGCGTGAAGTTCACTGCGGTAGGCCTCGTGGTGTCGCTTCTGGATCGGCTTCGGGATCGGCTTCGGGATCGAGAACACAGCGTGTCGAGGGCGGGTGCCCCAGGGCCGGCCTCGCGGCCGGACCATGGTCACACGGACAGGGTGACCGTCCGGTCCGACATCCGCCGGGCGCGGCCGGTATCCGTCAGACGCCGGGCCGCCGCGGGGAGTTCCTGACTCCGGTCAGGAGGACTCCTTCGGGGGCTTGTGACCGGCCGCGAGTTCGAACTCGGCGCGAGGGTGTTCGAGCGACCCGAGGGAGACGATCTCGCGTTTGAACAGCCCGGAGAGGGTCCATTCGGCGAGCACACGGGCCTTGCGGTTGATGGTCGGCACTCTGCTCAGGTGGTAGACGCGGTGCATGAACCAGGCAGGGTAGCCCTTCAGCTTGCGTCCGTAGACGTGTGCGACGCCTTTGTGCAGCCCCAGGGAGGCCACCGAGCCGACGTACGCGTGCGTGTACCGCTGGAGCGGCTGCTTCCGCAGGGACGCGACGATGTTGTCGCCGAGGACCTTGGCCTGGCGTACCGCGTGCTGCGCGTTGGGCGCGCACTCCTTGCCGGTCTCCTCGGCGGTGACGTCGGGGACGGCGGCCGCGTCTCCCGCGCCCCACGCGTGCGTGGTGCCGTCGACGGTCAGCTCCGGGGTGCACTTCAGCCGGCCGCGTTCGTTCAGCGGCAGGTCGGAGGCGGCGAGCACGGGATGCGGCTTGACGCCGGCGGTCCACACGACGGTGCGGGCGGTGAAGCTGGAGCCGTCGCTCAGGACGGCGACACGGTCCGCGCACGAGTCAAGACGTGTCTCCAGGCGTACGTCGATATTGCGCCGACGCAGCTCGCCGACGGTGTACTTGCCCATCTCCTCGCCGACCTCGGGCAGGATGCGCCCCATGGCCTCGACGAGGATCCACTTCATGTCCGAGGGCTTGATGTTGTGGTAGTACCGCGAGGCGTAGCGCGCCATGTCCTCCAGCTCGCCGAGCGCCTCGACACCGGCGTAGCCGCCGCCCACGAACACGAAGGTCAGGGCCGCGTCGCGGATGGCGGGGTCGCGGGTGGAGGAGGCGATGTCCATCTGCTCGATGACGTGGTTGCGCAGCCCGATGGCCTCTTCGACGGTCTTGAACCCGATGGCGTACTCGGCGAGCCCGGGGATCGGCAGGGTCCGCGCGATGGAGCCCGGCGCCATGACCAGTTCGTCGTACGTGATGTCGACGGGGCCCGCGCCTTCCTCCTCGGTGGCGAGCGTGGTGAAGGTCGCGGTGCGCTTGGCGTGGTTCACGGACTCGACCTCGCCGATGACGATGCGGCACTTGTCGAGGACACGGCGCAGCGGTACGACGACGTGTCTGGGCGAGATGGAGCCGGCCGCAGCCTCGGGCAGGAAAGGCTGATAGGTCATGTACGGATCAGGCGTGATCACCACGATCTCGACCTCACCCCGCTTGAGCTCCGCCTTCAGCTTCCGCTGGAGGCGAAGTGCGGTGTACATGCCGACGTACCCACCGCCGACGACGAGAACGCGCACACAGTCCGGAGTGCCGGGGGTCGTCCCCCGGGAGATCTCAGCCTTCACCATCCCATGACGCACCCGGCTCCGGAGTTTGTCCACAGGCCCGACGAATTGTGTGACCGGAGGCGGCGCGCGGCGGGTGTTCGGGGGCCCGCCGAAGCGGGCGGAAGACACGCAGGTCATGCGGGGTGGACAGGGAACGGACGTGGGGTGCAATAAGGCCTGAAACGGTGCGTACTCCGATCGGGGGGCGGTCCGTGCGGAACCCACCCCTTCTGAATTGACCCTGGCTCAACTATGTTCGTGTGACGTCGGGGTGTCGGGGGATGCGCTCGTCGGGCCGAGTTCCGGGCCCGCGGAAGGGTTCACTCCTCACACGCCGGTCACCAATGACGGGGAGTGTCTCCGGGGGGAGACGTCATTACCGGGGGAACGTGTATGCACATTCAGGAGACTCACTGGACTTCCGCTGCCGCGTCGGCTTCAGCCGTCGGCACGGCCGGAATCGGACGCGACATGGGGGAAGGAGCGCGCACGACACCGCTGCGTGTCGACGCACAGCGCAATCTCGAACATGTACTTCGTGCGGCACGCGAAGTCTTCGGCGAGCTGGGTTACGGCGCGCCGATGGAAGACGTGGCACGCCGCGCACGGGTCGGTGTCGGCACCGTCTACCGGCGCTTCCCGAGCAAGGACGTCCTGGTCAGGCGCATAGCCGAGGAGGAGACCTCCCGGCTGACCGACCAGGCTCGTGCGGCGCTCGGGCAGGAGGACGAACCGTGGTCCGCGCTCTCGCGCTTCCTGCGGACCTCCGTGGCGTCGGGGGCGGGGCGGCTGCTGCCGCCCCAGGTGCTGCGGGTGAGCGTCGAGGACGGCGCTCCCGAGGACGGGGCACGGGTGCCGCAGCAGCGGCAGGCGTCCCCGGGCTCGCCCGAGCTGCGTCTCGTGGAACAGCGCCAGGCGCCCGCGGAGGAGTCCACCTCCCTGGGCGTGGGCGACGACTCCGGGGCGGCGACGCTCCTCGACGTCGTCGGCCGTCTCGTCGAGCGGGCCCGTGAGGCGGGTGAGCTGCGTCCGGACGTCACCGTCTCGGACGTCCTGCTGGTGATAGCGACCGCGGCGCCCTCGCTGCCGGACGCCGCCCAGCAGGCCGCCGCCTCGTCGCGACTGCTCGACATCCTGCTCGAAGGGCTCCGGTCGCGGCCTGCGTGACGGCCGGCCGCGGTGCACTCGGTTCGGTGGAGGGCTCGGCTGCGAGGGAGACATCAAGCGCTGAGCCTTCCCCGAATGGGTGAACGGTAGTACTCGACTGCGGTAATTCACCCCGGACGGGTGGTTGCTTGTTGACGCCGGCGATGTGAGCGCGGCCGTGTGCCACCCTTTCCCGATGGCCGGGACTGAGTGTGCGGGCGGGGGCGTTCCGCGATGAGCGACGACGGTCGGGACGAGCCGTCCGCCGGCTCCACCGAGGAGACATCCCCGGCGAGCGGCGGTGCGGATTCCGAGAGCCCGCCGCCACGGCAGGTGCCGTCCCAGGGCGGACCCGTGTCCCAAGGCGGGCCTCCCGGACGGCCCGAGGAAGCACCACCCGGCTCCGGCGTGCCCATACAGCGCGCGGGCGGCGCGGACACCCGCTTATCCGCCACCGGGGAGGCTTCCCCGGCCGACGCCGACCTGATCGCGCGGATGCGGGCGGGCGACGACACCGCGTACGAGGAGCTGTACCGCAGGCACGCCGAGGCGGTCCGGCGCTATGCGCACACCTGCTGCCGTGACGCGCACACCGCGGACGACCTCACCGCGGAGGTCTTCGCCCGCATGCTCCAGGCGGTGCGCGGCGGCAGCGGGCCCGAGCACGCCGTGCGCGCCTATCTCCTGACCACCGTCAGGCGGGTCGCCGCGGGGTGGACGAAGTCCGCCGGGCGGGAGCAGCTCGTCGAGGACTTCGCGGTCTTCGCGGCGCAGGCCGCGCGGGGCCAGGAGATCTCCGACGACGACACCCTGGAGCTGGGCGCCGACGTCCGCGCGATGCACGAGGCCGAGCGGTCCCTGGCGATGCGGGCCTTCCTGAGCCTGCCCGAGCGCTGGCAGGCCGTGCTCTGGCACACGGAGGTCGAGGACGAGTCGCCGAGCGACGTCGCCACGCTCTTCGGCCTGGACGCGAACGGCACGCGCGTGCTCGCCAGCCGCGCCCGCGAGGGACTGAAACAGGCCTATCTCCAGGCGCACGTCAGCGCCACGCTCACCGGGAGCGAGGAGTGCGCCCGCTACGCCGACCGGCTCGGCGCCTACGCCCGCGGCGGGCTGCGCGTCCGCGCCGAGCGGGGCCTTCGCAAGCATCTGGAGGAGTGCGCGGAGTGCCGCCTGGCCGCGGGCCAGATCAAGGAGATCGCCGGTGGCATTCCCGGGGTCGTGCCGATCGCGGTCATCGGCTGGTTCGGCGCCGCCGGGTACGCGAAGGTGGCCGCGCTCGTCGGCGGCGGTGCCACGGCCGGCGCGGGGGCCGGTGCGGCGAGCGCCGCCGTGGGCGGCTCCTCCGGCGGATCGGCCGCGGGCGGGGCCGCCGCCGCCGAGGGGCTCGGCGCCCCGGCGAAGGCCGGCATCGCGGCGGGCATCGTGGTGGCGGCCGGGGTGGTCGCGGCGATCGCCCTCACCGGCGGCGGCGACAGGCCGAAGGACGACCCGCCGCCCAAGGCGGACGGTCCCGCGGTCTCCGAGTCGATCGTGCCGCAGAAGCCGCCGTCCCCGGAGCCGAAGCCGGAGCCCGCCCCGCCGTCGCCCACGCCGAAGCCGTCCCGCACGCCCTCGCCGCCTGCTCCGGCACCCGAGCCGAAGCCGCCGGTGAAGGAGACGCCCGAAGCGAAGCCGCCCCCGCCCGACCGGGAACCCGAACCCACGCCCGTACCCCCCAAGCCGAAGCCGACCCCGCCCCCGAAGCCGACGCCGTCGCCTCCTTCCGCCCCGGTGGTCTACCAGTGGAGCGAGCTGCGGTACGGCATCGCCGGCGACGGCACCGAGCCCGAGATGCGGCTCGCCGAGAGCAGTTGGGTGTGGCAGCGCCAGGGCCTCTCCGTGGCCGACAGGCGGTACGCGCACGGCGTGACCGTGCACGGCAAGTCCTCCGTGACGATCGACCTGAACCGCACGTGCTCCACGTACGACGCGCTGGTCGGTGTCGACGACATGACACTGCGGATCGGTCGACTCCGCTTCTCCGTGTACGCGGACGGGGCGCGCCTGTGGCGGTCGCCGCTGATGAAGGGCGGTGACCCGGCGGTGCCCGCGCACGTGGACATCACCGGACGCAGGACGATCCGGCTCGTCGTCGAACCCCACACGTCCTTCGACACGGTGGCCCTCGCGGACTGGGCGCAGTCACGGCTGAGCTGCACCTGACCGGCCCGCACCTGACCAGCCCGCACCTGACCGGACGGCTCAGTCCCCGGCCGGGCGCGCCGCCTCTCTCAGCTCCTCGTACACGTCGTCGGTCGTGAGGGTGCTGCCCGCGGCGCTCGCCGCCTCGTACTCCTCGGTGCCGAGTGCGGCCGTGGCGGCGGACAGGACGCTCTGGGCCGCGGTCGAGTCGGGGCGCGGTCGCGGGCGCCCGCCCCTCAGTCGCGTGCCGACCGCGAGCAGCCGGGCCGCGCGCGCGTGGTCGCCGAGTTCACCCGTGAGGGCGGCACCCCAGTCCACCAGCGAGGCGACGATCATCTCGGAGCACCGGCCCTCCACGGCCTCGCGCAGCGCCTCCGCCAGCTCGGGGAGACCTGCCGCGGGACCCGACTCGAAGGCCAGGACCCGTGACTCCACACCGCGCAGGGCCGCCTTGAACTGCGCCGGCGGTGCCCCGTACCGCATCTCGTCGCGGACCTCTTCGCACAGCGCGCGAGCCGTGGCCGCGTCGCCGTCGTCCACCGCCATCAGCGCGCGCAGCAGCCGTACGAACGCCCGTGACTCCGTCACGCCGTGCCGCTCGGCCTCGGCCGTCGCCTCATCGAGGGTCTTGAGAGCCCCGGCCCTGTCGCCCTCGCGGTAGGCGATCTCGCCGAGCCGGGCCAGGAGGAAGGACGTCTCCGCGTACGCCCCGACCTCGTGGGCCAGGCGCAGTGCGTCCTCGTACGCCGCACGGGCCGACGCGTGGTCGCTGCGGGCCATCGAGGCCTCGCCGACGGCGCTGCTCACCTGGGCGTGCATCCACCGGTCGCCCACCCGGGCGCTGAGCGTCGCCAGCTCGGCCAGGTCCTCGTCGACGCCCGAGAAGTTGCCGCTCATGTCGATGGCCATGTGCACGCGGAACATCAGGATGAGGCAGATCTCCCAGTCCCCTCCGTACCTGCGGCAGTTCTCGACCGTCGCGTCGACGGCGGGGCGCGTGTCCTCCAGCGTGCCGCCGGTGAAGTGGGCCGTGAACGCCCAGATCAGGCCGGGGAACGTGGCGGCCTCGGGGCCCGACTGCTTGAAGGCGTCCCGCACCCCCTCGACATACGCGATCCAGGCGTGGTCTTCCGTGGCCGCGTCCGCGGGCCTGGACTCGGCCACGAGGAAGAGGTGGAGCAGCCGGAGCTTCATCCACGGCCAGTGGAGCGGGTCGTCCTCGTCCGGCAGGGCCGCGGGGCCGACCGACGGCGGGTGCGGTGCCAGGGACAGGACGCGCTCCATCCAGGCGAGGCCCTCCCTGCGGAAGTTGCGCAGCCACCAGAACCAGCCCGTGTTCAGGACGAGCGCGATGGCCGTCGGGAGGTCGCGGGCCTGGACGGAGTGGTGGATGGCCGCGCGGATGTTGTCGAGCTCGGTCTCCAGGCGGTCGATCCACGGCAGTTGCTCGGCGGAGCGGAGCAGGGGCTCGGCCCGCTCGACGAGCGCGCGGAAATACGCGCTGTGGCGCCGTGCCGCGGCCGCGAGCAGGTCGGGGGTCTCGGCGGCGCGCTCACCGGCGTACTCGTGGATGGTCTCCAGGAGGCGATAGCGCATGCCGCCGTCCTTCTCGTCACCGCAGGGGACGGTGACGATCAGGGACTTGTCGACGAGGGCGCCGATCAGGTCGGTGGCCGGTCCTGTGCAGACCGCCTCTGCGGCGGGCAGGTCCCAGCTCCCCGCGAAGACGGACACCTCGCGCAGCACGGTCCGCTCGGCCTCGCCGAGCAGTTCCCAGGACCAGTCGACGACCGCCCGCAGGGTCTGCTGGCGGGGCAGGACCGTGCGGGCACCGCTGGTCAGGAGGCGGAAGCGGTCGTCGAGGCGGTCGGCGATCTGCCGCGGGGTGAGCAACCGCAGGCGGGCCGCCGCCAGCTCGATGGCGAGGGGCAGTCCGTCGAGCCTGCGGCAGATCTCCGCGACGGCCCCGGCCGACTCCTGGGCGTCGAAGCCGGGCCGCACCGCCGTGGCCCGCTCGGCGAAGAGGCGGTGCGCGGGGTCGGGCGGGAGCGGCTCGACCGGGCGCACGGACTCGCCGGGCACGCCCAGCGGCTCCCGGCTGGTGGCCAGGACGGTGAGGCCGGGGCAGTGCGTGAGGAGGGTCTCGGCGAGCTCGGCGGCGGCGCCGATCAGGTGTTCGCAGTTGTCAAGGATCAGGAGCAGTGCGCGCGATGCGCAGTACTCGACGAGCAGGGCGACGGGGTCGTCCTGCGGGGCGGTCAGCTCGCTGGTCATCAGCACGGTCTCGCGCAGACCGAGCGCGCTGACGACAGCGCCTGGCACCGCCTCGGGCCGGTCGAGCGGGGCGAGCTCGACCAGCCACACCTGCGGAAGCCCGGCGGCGGCCTCCTCGGCGAGGCGGGTCTTGCCCGAGCCGCCGGGGCCGGTGAGGGTGACGAGGCGTGCTCTGTGTATGTCCGAACGGATGGCCCGGAGCTCGGGTTCCCGCCCGACGAAAGAGGTCAAACGGTTACGGATGTTCCCCTTCCGCCCGGGACGAGCAAAGCGGTCGGGCCTCGCGGGATCGGTGACCCCACCGTGGCCGGCAGGGTGCTCGGCAGAGTGCTCGGCAGGCAGCGCGGGTCCGGCAGGAGCAGCCGGGTCGCGGGGCCCGGCCAGGGGGTCGGGGAGCCGTGCGGGGTCGGAACGCCGTGCGAGGTCGGAAGGCGGTCGTCGACGCCGTTCCTCGCCTTCTTGGAGCAGCTCCTCGTGCAGTGCTCGCAGCTCCGGTCCCGGATCGGCTCCGAGGCCTTCGGCCAGCGCACGGCGGGTGTTCTCGTAGGCGGCGAGGGCGTCGGCGCCGCGTCCCGCCGCGCGCAGGGCGCGGATCAGCAGGGCGTGCAGCGGCTCGTCGTACGGCCGGTCCCCGGTGAGTTGCCGGAGCTCCGGTATGACGTCGGAGGCCCTGCCGAGCAGCAGCTCCGCCTCGATGCGCGCGCGGACGGTTTCGGTGCGCTGCGCGTCGGGGCGCGCCGCGGCGGTGCGGTCGGGCAGGTCGGCGAGGGCCGGGCCGCGCCAGAGGGCGAGCGCGTCGCTCAGGACGCGGGCGGCCGACTCCGGGTCGGCGCGGTCCAGGGCGGCCCTGCCCTCGCGCGCGAGCCGCTCGAAGCGGTGCAGGTCGACCTCGTCGGGGGCGACCGCGAGGCGGTAGCCACCCTGGCCCGAGACGATGGCGTCCCTGCCGATGGCGCGGCGCAGGCGGCCGACGAGGGCCTGAAGTGCTGCGGGGGCGTCGGCCGGCGGATCGTCCGCCCAGACCTCGTCGATCAGACCACCCACGGTGACCGCGCGGCCGGCGTGCAGCGCGAGGGCGGCGAGCAGGGCACGCAGCCGTCGGCCCCCCACGGCCAGGGGAGCGCCTCGCTCGTCGTACGCCTCGGTGGCGCCCAGGATTCGGTACCGCACCGGGTCATTCTCCCCGCACGGCCGCGACTCGGCGCGGGAGTTTCCCGGCGCGGCGGCGCACGACCGGGGCGTCGGTCACCGCAGAGGCCCCCGCGGCTACCGCCCGGCCCCCAGCGCCCCTCTCTGCGGAACCACGCTCCCCGTGGGAACGGCCCGCTGCCGTGCCGGAGTTCCCGTCCAGCAGGTACCTCTCCGCGACAGGAGCCTGCGCAGCCAGAGCTCGGTGGAGACCAGCTCGGCCAGGCCGTCCAGCGGCAGCGGTGCCCCCTCGGCGGCCTCGCGCAGGGCTTTGCGGACGACGCGGGCCTCGACCAGGCCCGCCTGGGCGAGCAGCGGGGTGTCGAACAGGGTGATCAGGTCGTCCACGGCGGCGCGCAGGCCCGCACGGGCGGCCGCCGCGTTCGGGGCGTGGGACGGGGCTCCCCAGCCCGGCGGCAGCTCGGCGACGCCCGCGCCCTCCAGGACCGTGCGCAGGATCGCCGCCCGCGCCCCCGGCTGGACGCGCAGCGCCTCGGGGAGCGCCCGGCACGCGCGTACGACCTGGTTGTCCAGGAAGGGTGCGTGCAGCCGCTGGAAGCGGACCTCGGCGGCCTGTTCGAGGATGCGGAACTCCGCTGCGTGCCGGGCGAGGGCGGACCGCGCGCGGAACTCGCCGGGGCGCTGGCCCGGGCCGCCCGCGCGCAGGGTCGTGTCGTTCAGCCGAACCGATACTTCAGCGAGGGCCTCTCCGGTCAGCCAGCGGGCGGCTGGGCCGGGTCTGGCCCAGGCGAGTGCGGCGAGCGAGGCGCCCACGGCTCCGCCCGGCTCGTCGAAGCGCCGGTGCAGGAGCCGATCGGCCAGGGAAACGACGCCCGCGCGGTGCGGCGTACGGGCCAGCTTGCGGGCCGCGCCGTACACGCGCGCGGGGACCATGACCGAGCCTTCGGCCTTCGCCAGGGCGGCCACCGGGCGGACCAGGTGGCGGCGCTTGCGGTCCATCAGGAGGTCGGCGAGGCGGGCTGGGTGGGCGTCGAGGACCTGCCGCGCGCCGTAACCGGTGAAGTGGTCGGCGCTGCCCGACGCGAGCCGCGCGCGGTGCCGCTGGGCGGTCACCAGGGCGGCGCCCGGCTCGTCCGTCAGGGGCCCTTCCAGGTCGGCGTAGGGCAGCGTGTCCTCACCGGCGGCGACGACCACATGGTGCAGCCGCGGGTTGGCCGCGATGGCGCCGGCCCGTTCGAGCTCGGCCTCCCGGCCGTTGACCGCGAGGTCGTTGAACGTGACGGCCAGGAGCCGCTCACCGGCCCCTGTGCCGTGTCCGAGGACGGTGCCCGGCATGCCGGGCAGACCGGCGGCCAGGAGGGCGAGGGTGCCCGACGCGGGGCCTCCGGAGAGGTCCGCTCCGATGCCGGGCACCGGCATGCCGCGCGCGGCGCGCCGCTCGGCGGGGCCCATGCCGGGCACCGGGCCGGGGTCGATGTCCGTGCCGGGCACGTGGCGCGGCGCGGTGAGGCGGGCGCGCACCGCCTCGACCAGGGCGTCGCGCACCCCTTCGACGGCACTGTCCGCGTCGGCCGCGGGGGCGGCGACGGCGAGCGAGGCCACCGGGTCGTACCCGGCGATCTCCCGTGCCCCCGCGCGCAGGATGAGCGCGTGCCCCGGGGGTACGCGCCGCACGCCCTGGTAGGGCGTCGAGTCGTGCAGCGCCTCCGGGACGTCGGGGGCGGCGAGCAGTGCCGCGAGGTGGCCGATGTCCAGGTGGGCCTCGACGAGGTCGGCCAGGGGGAGCGCCGCGGTGGCGTACGCGGTGCCGCCGGCCCAGGGGGTGTGGAAGACGGGGCGCGCGCCCGCGAGGTCTCCGGCGACCATGAGGCGGCGGCCGACCTGGACGACCGCCGTGTAACTGCCGGTCCAGGCGGTCAGATGGCGCAGGGCGCCCCCGCGCGCGGAGAACAGGCCGGCCCGCAGCTCGTCGTCGGATGCCCCGCACGTGCCGAGCACCGCGATGCGGGTCTGCTCGTCGGCCGTCACCGTCCGTACTTCGTCGGCCCGCCAGTCGCCGACCGCCCAGAGCGGATCCGGGTCGCCCCACAGGAGTTGGGAGCCCACGGGGCGCACGGCCTCACCGTCGTCACCGGTGGCTCCGGCCGATCCCACGACCGAGGGCCTCGCGGCGGTACTGCTCCACCCCACCAACCACCGCATCGCTGCCTCCACAGGCTGTGGACGGGGCCGTCGGCGACGCGCCGACAGGCACGGCCGACCCATGCACCGAAGAACTGGAGTCCCATGCTGCCACGAAGGGGGCGCACGGGAGGGCCCGCGTGGCCGCTTGTGCGGCGGTTAATGCACTCCAGGACGGCGGTAGTTGAACTGCTGAACTACGCTCCTCTTCTTGTGGGCACCCGGCGCGCCGGCTTGCAGGTGGCGTCGACGTATGACGCGCGTCGCCACGCTCGGGCGAAATGCCCGTTCCGTCCTGGGAGTGTTTTCGGCCAAATCGGCCAGGGATGAGCCCAGCGGAGAACCGCCCGCGGACAACACACAGCCCGGGAGGCGGTGTTCGCCTCCCGGACCGGTCCGCCGCCCGCGGGGATGAAGGCAGCGGTGTCCCCCAGCCCGCTGACTCCAGCGCAGCGGGCCGACCCACGCATCGCCAATCGAAGCGCCACCGACATGGCCGGAGAAGAGCGCACACACAGGCGCACGGCCACACACCAGGAGCACGGCCACAGCGGCCGCGCACCCCCGCACGGACAACAATCCCGCCATCCGGAACTGGGCCTCTTAACGCTTGGGATGCGGCGAACTACGCTGTGTGTGCTGATGTTTTCGCGGAGGCATATACCTGGAGGATCGGCCAAACGCTCTTGCGGCCGTCGATCCGGCCACGACGCCCGGAGCTCAGGCCACGGCGCCTGATGTCCGACACACGGCGGCCGCGGCCACGGGTGCCGTGCCCCCGGGGAACGCAGCACGAATGCCGTGCGGTCCAGCCATCGCCCGGCAGCCGTCTGTGTCGAGGGGTGGCCATGTCCAGGGAGCAACGCGGGCCGAACGAAAAGCTCGGCACCGTTCTCGCCCTCGCGGGAATCAGCAATGCGGGACTCGCCCGCCGGGTCAACGACTTGGGGGCTCAACGCGGGTTGACGCTCCGTTACGACAAGACATCGGTGGCCCGCTGGGTGTCCAAGGGCATGGTGCCGCAGGGCGCCGCCCCGCACCTGATCGCGGCGGCCATCGGACAGAAGCTCGGCCGGCCCGTGCCGCTGCACGAGATCGGCCTCGCGGACGCCGACCCCGCGCCGGAGGTGGGCCTCGCCTTCCCCCGCGACGTGGGCGCGGCGGTCAAGTCGGCGACCGAGCTGTACCGCCTGGACCTGGCGGGACGACGCGCCGGCACCGGCGGCATATGGCAGTCCCTGGCCGGCTCCTTCGCGGTGAGCGCGTACGCGACGCCCGCCTCGCGGTGGCTGATAACCCCGGCCGACAGCTCCGTCGCCCGCGACGCCTCGGAGGACGTACCGCGCGACACGGCGCAGGCCGACGACAGCGGCGCGCCGATGAAGGTCGGCCACAGCGATGTCCTGAAGCTCCGGGAGGCCGCGGAGGACGCCCGGCGCTGGGACTCCAAGTACGGCGGCGGCGACTGGCGTTCCTCCATGGTGCCGGAGTGCCTGCGCGTCGAGGCCGCGCCCCTGCTCCTCGGTTCCTACTCCGACGAGGTCGGGCGCGCCCTCTTCGGAGCCTCCGCCGAGCTGACCCGCCTCGCCGGGTGGATGGCCTTCGACACGGGCCAGCAGGAGGCCGCCCAGCGCTACTACATCCAGGCGCTGCGGCTCGCCCGGGCCGCGGCCGACGTCCCCCTCGGGGGGTACGTACTGGCCTCCATGTCCCTCCAGGCGACCTACCGCGGCTTCGGCGACGAGGGAGTCGACCTCGCGCAGGCCGCCCTGGAGCGCAACCGCGGGCTCGCCACGGCCCGCACCATGAGCTTCTTCCGGCTCGTCGAGGCGCGGGCACACGCGCGTGCCCATGACGCGCAGGCCGCGGGGGCGGCGCTGCGGGCCGCCGAGGGCTGGCTGGAGCGGGCCCGCGACGGTGACAACGACCCGTCCTGGCTCGGTTTCTACTCCTACGACCGCTTCGCCGCGGACGCCGCCGAGTGCTACCGCGACCTGAAGGCGCCCCGGCAGGTCCGCCGCTTCACCGAGCAGGCGCTGTCCCGCCCCACGGAGGAGTTCGTGCGCTCCCACGGTCTGCGCCTCGTCGTCTCGGCCGTCGCCGAACTGGAGTCCGGCAACCTCGACGCGGCGTGCGAGCAGGGGACGCGCGCCTTGGAGGTGGCCGGACGCATCTCCTCCGCGCGGACGACGGAGTACGTGAAGGACCTCCTGCACCGCCTTGAACCGTACGGGGACGAGCCCCGGGTGGTCGAACTCCGCGAACGGGCCCGCCCCCTGCTGGTGGCCCCGGCGTAGCCTGGCGGGGCGCCCCGCCCACCCGTTCACCCGGCATCGACGACGTCGCGCGGCGACGGCACAGCGGCCCGCCCCGCCCCGGGGTGAACACTGGCCCCGCCCCGGGTTAAGCGGAGCCGAGCTGTGGTGGAGGATTACGGCCCCGCAGGTTTGGGGGCGATGTCAGTGGCGCAGGGCAGTATCTGTGGTGGGAGGTGAGACGCGGTGAAGAAGCTCGCGTACGACTGCGACGTACTGGTGATCGGCGGCGGAATCGTCGGCCTGGCGACGGCGTATGCCCTCACGCGCTCCGCCCCCGGCACAAGCGTCACGGTCCTGGAGAAGGAGGAGGGCCCGGCCCGCCACCAGACGGGCCGCAACAGCGGCGTCATCCACAGCGGCATCTACTACCGCCCCGGCTCGCTGAAGGCGAGATACGCCGTCCACGGCGCCGCCGAGATGATCAAGTTCTGCGCGGAGTACGGCATACCGCACGACGTCACCGGCAAGCTGATCGTCGCCACGGACCGCTCCGAGCTGCCCCGCCTGCACGCCTTGGTCCAGCGCGGCAGGGAGAACGGCATCCCGGTGCGTGAGCTCGGCCCCGCCCAGATCGCGGAGTACGAGCCGGAGGTCCGCGGGCTCGCCGCCATCCACGTGGGGACGACCGGCGTCTGCGACTACGGCGCGGTGGCGGAGCACCTGGCGAAGACCTCGGGCGCCGAGATCCGCTACGGGGCGGGTGGCGACGTCGTGCGCGTGGACCGCCGCCCCGACCTCGGCGTCGCCGTGCGCACGGCGGATGGCGCCGTGGTGCGCGGCAAGGTCCTGGTGAACTGCGCGGGACTGCACTGCGACGAGATCGCGCGGCTCGCGGGCGACGACCCGGACATGCGGATCGTCCCCTTCCGCGGGGAGTACTTCGAGCTGGCCCGGCCCGAGCTGGTGCGCGGCCTCGTCTATCCCGTGCCGGACCCGGCCTTCCCGTTCCTCGGCGTCCACCTCACCCGTGGCATCGACGGCGGCGTCCACGTCGGACCCAACGCGGTGCCCGCGCTGGCCCGCGAGGGGTATGACTGGTCGGTCGTCCGCCCCCGGGAGCTCGCGGGCACCCTCGGCTGGCCGGGCTCCTGGCGGATAGCCCGCCGCCACTGGCGGTACGGAGCGGGTGAGCTGCGCCGCTCCGCCTCCAAGGCGGCCTTCACCGAAGCGGTCCGCAGGCTGCTGCCCGCCGTCAGGACCGAGGACCTGGTGCCCTCCCCGGCCGGGGTCCGCGCCCAGGCGGTCCTGCGTGACGGCACGCTGGTCGACGACTTCCTGATACGTGAGGCCGCCCGCACGGTCCACGTCCTGAACGCCCCCTCCCCCGCGGCCACGGCGTCCCTCCCGATCGGCCGCGAGGTGGCCCACAGGGCGCTGGCCGCGCTGCGGGATGCGAACGCCTGAGCGGTACGTGACGCGGATGCCTGAGCGGTACGGGCTGCCCTGCCGGGCTTCGGGCGCCGGCCGCCGGGTGCCTGCCGCCCGGCTTCGACCGCCGCGGTGCGAGGTCGGCGCTCGGTACGGCCCCGCGACCGCTGGGCGCGGGCCGCGCCGGTCGGCCGGATCTGGGAGCGGCACGATCCGCACCGGCTTCGGGCCGCGTCGGCCTCGGTGAGCCGACCGCCACTGCCGGGGTCGGCATCCCCGTAAAATTGGCGCACTGTGTCTGAGTCACCCCACACCCCCGAAGCCCCTGGCACCCGCGAAGCCCACGAGGCCGGCGAGGCCCGCGAAGCCCCGGGCACCCGTGAAGCCCGCGACGCCCGCGACGCCCGCGAGGCGGCCGAGCCGACCGGAGCTCCCGGCACCGCCGAAGCCGCCGAAGCCGCCGAGTCGACCGGCGCCGCCGAGCTGTCGCAAGCTCCTGCGGCGACCGAAGCGCCGGAGCCCACCGCGGCCACCGGAGCCGCCGGAGCCGCCGAGGTCACCGCCGCCGAGCCGGCCCGAGGGCGCCCCCGGGTGAGCCCCCGTTTCCCCGGCGGCCCCTCCCCCGACCCCGCCGGTTCCCACCACGAGCGGCGGATCCGTAGCTTTCAGCCGCGGCGGAGCCGGGTGACCGCAGGCCAGGGCGACGCCCTGCTGCGGCTCTGGCCCGTCTGGGGACTGGACATCGACGGGCTGCGCACGCTGGACCTCGGTGAGCTGTTCGGGGACGGGGACAAGCGGTCCGACAAGCCCGTCGTGCTGGAGATCGGCTTCGGCATGGGCGAAGCCACCGCGCAGATGGCCGCCGCCGACCCGGACACCGGCATCCTCGCCGTGGACGTGCACACCCCCGGCCAGGGCAACCTCCTCGGCCTCGCCGAGCGCAACGGCCTGACCAACGTCCGCGTGGCCAACGGCGACGCGATCATCCTGCTCCGCGAGATGCTGCCGCCCGAGTCCCTCGACGGACTCCGCGTCTACTTCCCCGACCCCTGGCCCAAGCCCCGCCACCACAAGCGGCGCCTGATCCAGCCGGAGTTCCTGACGCTGGCCGCGCCCGCGCTCCGGCCCGGCGCGATCCTGCACTGCGCGACCGACTGGGAGCCGTACGCGGAGCAGATGCTGGAGGTGCTCACCGCCCACCCGGACTTCGAGAACACGCAGCCCGACGGCGGCTACGCCCCCCGCCCCGACTTCCGCCCCCACACCCGCTTCGAGGGCCAGGGCCTGCGGAAGGGCCACGTCGTCAACGACCTGCTGTTCCGTCGAGTCGCCCGCCCCAAGGCCTGAGCACCCGCCCCCGGAACCGACGCACCGTCGCGGCCACCCCCATCGCTCGTTAGGGTCAACGAGTGGCCATCAGTCCTGCGTATCCGATACCCGCCGAGGCGCCCGCCCCGGGGGAACTCCGCCGCGTCCGCTGGTGGCAGCGGCGGGCGATACGCGCGGCCGGACTCGTCGTCCTGCTCGCCCTCTCGGGCCTGGTGATCCTGGCCCTGGTCAGGGAGCAGACCGGCACCGAGGGCTTCCTGGTCGGGCTCGGCCTCGCGACCGTGCCCGTGCCGCTGCTCGTCGCCGCGTTCCGCTGGCTGGACCGGGTGGCGCCGGGCCCCTGGCGGAACCTGCTGTTCTCCTTCTCCTGGGGAGCCTGCGCCGCCGCGCTCATCGCGATCGTCGCGAACAGCTTCGCGATCCGCTGGATAGCCACCGCCACCGCCGACCCCACCAGCGCGGACACCCTCGGCGCGACCGTCATCGCCCCCATCGTCGAGGAGTCGGCGAAGGCCGCCGCGGTGCTGCTGGTCTTCCTCTTCCGCAGACGTGACTTCACCGGCGTCGTCGACGGCATGGTGATAGCCGGTGTGACGGCGACCGGCTTCGCGTTCACGGAGAACATCCTCTACCTGGGCAACGCCTTCGTCACCGACCAGCTCAGCCACGACAGCGGCCTGGCCTCCGTGACGGCGGCGACCTTCTTCGTACGCGTCGTGATGTCGCCCTTCGCGCACCCGATGTTCACGGTCCTGACCGGCATCGGCTTCGGCGTCGCCGCGTTCTCCGCCCCGCGCCTGCGCGTGCGCCGCGTCCTGGTCCCGCTCACCGGGCTGCTGCTCGCGATGGGCGTGCACGCCCTGTGGAACGGCTCGGCGGTCTTCGGGCAGTACGGCTTCTTCATCGTGTACGCGCTGTTCATGCTGCCCTGCTTCGGCCTGCTGACCTGGCTGGCCATCTGGACCCGGCAGCGCGAACTGCGCATGATCCGCGCCGAGCTGCCCGTCTACGCGGCGGCGGGCTGGCTCACCCCGCCCGAGCCGTACGCGCTCGGCTCGATGCGCGCCCGCGCGCTGGCCCGCGACTACGCCTCGTACACCTGGGGCAAGGCCGCCGCCCGCACGGTCGCGGAGTACGAGACGTACGCGACGTCCCTGGCGTTCCTGCGCCACCGGGGCCGCAAGGGCCGGGCGGGCGCCGACTTCGTCGCCCGCGAGCAGGAACTCCTGCACCGGCTCTGGGAGCGCCGCGGACCGGCCCGCCCCGCGCTGGCCTACGCGGCCCGCGCGACGGCCCCGGTCCCGCTGCCCGGCCCGTACGCCGTGTACGGGCGCCCGCAGTACGGCTACCAGGCCCCGGCGACGGCATACGGCCACCCGCCGTACGCACCCCTCCCGCACGCACCCCTCCCGCACGGGCAGCCGCAGACGTACCCGGCGGCGCAGGCGTACAACCCATACCGCACCTAGACGTCTGGGCACCCGGGTACGCCGGCGTTCCTCAGGCGGAGGCGGCGTTCAGCGTCGAGAGTTCGGCCGCCGTCAGTTCCAGGTCCGCCACCGCGAGCAGCGCGGGAAGCTGTTCGACCGTGCGCGCGGAGGCGATCGGCGCGGCGACGGTGGGCTGGGCGGCCAGCCAGGCGAGCGCCACGGTCGCCGGTTCGGCGCCCCGCGCCCGCGCGATCTCGTCGAGCGCGACGAGCACCCGGTCGCCCCGCTCGGTGCCCACGTACTTCTCGACCCCCGCACTCCGGACGCTGTCGACCGTGACGCCGGGGCGGTACTTGCCGGTCAGGAAGCCGGACGCGAGCGCGTAGTAGGGGGCGGCCGCGAGGCCGGAGCGCGAGGCGACCTCCTGGAGCGGGCCCTCGTAGGTGCCGCGGGAGACCAGGTTGTAGTGCGGCTGGAGCGCGGCATAGCGCGCGAGGCCCTCGCGGTCGGAGAGGTCGAGGGCCTCCTGGAGCCGCTCGGGGCTGATGTTGGAGGCGGCGATCGCGCGGACCTTGCCGGCCCGGACCAGCTCGTCGAGGGCGCCGATGAACTCCTCTACGGGGACCGAGGGGTCGTCGTAGTGGGTGTAGTACAGGTCGATGTAGTCGGTGCCCAGGCGGCGCAGTGACTCCTCGGCGGCGGCCTTGATGGTGCTCGCGGCGAGGCCCTTGCGGTCGGGGTGCCCGCCGACCTTGGTGGCGATGACGACGTCGGCGCGGTTGCCGCGGCTCGCCAGCCATTCGCCGATCAGGGTCTCCGACTCGCCGCCCCGATTCCCCTCCGCCCAGGCCGAGTAGGAGTCGGCGGTGTCGATGAAGTTGCCGCCCGCCGCGGTGTAGGCGTCGAGGACGGCGAAGGACGCCGTCCGGTCGGCGGTCCAGCCGAAGACGTTGCCGCCGAGGGCGAGCGGGAAGACCTCAAGGTCGGAAGAGCCAAGCGTACGAAGAGAAGTCATGCGTTCCTCAACGACCGCGGCGGAAACGGAATTCCATGACCCCCGGTGTATCCGGGGGCCCTACTCGGGACCGGCGGCCCTGGCGCCGGGGGGTTGGCGCCAGGACCACCGGAGTCAGAGGCGTCAGAGGCTGAGGCCCTTGCCCTGAAGCCAGGCGAGCGGGTCGATGTTGGCGCCGGCCGCGGTGTGGACCTCCATGTGGAGGTGCGGCCCCGTCACGTTGCCGGTCGCGCCGACGCGGCCGATGACGTCGCCGGTGCTGACCTTCTGCCCGGCGCTGACGTTCATCGAGGACTGGTGGCAGTACCAGATCTCGGTGCCGTCATCGAGCTCAAGGACCGTGCGGTAGCCGTAGGCCCCGGCCCAGCCGGCCTCCTTGACGGTGCCGGTGTGCACGGCCTTGAGCGGCGTACCCGTCGGCGCGGCGAAGTCGAGGCCGGTGTGCTGCCCGGAGGACCACATGGAACCGGAGTCGCCGAAGTGCGAGGTCAGGGTGTACGAGGAGGTGGGGATCGCGAAGCTCTTGGCGAGCTTGGCCAGGCGTTCGGCCTCGGCCTTGGCCTTGCGGGCCTCCTCCTCCTTCTTCTTCTTCGCGGCGGCCTTGGCCTCGATCTTCTGCTCGGCCGCCTTCTGCTGGGCGGCGGCCTCCTCGGCGGCCTTCTTGACGGCGGCGCCCTCGGCCGCGGTCCGCACCGCGTCGTCGGCCTGGCTCTGCTGGTTCTCGGCCTGCCGCATGATGCGGGCGCGCAGAGCCTCGCCCGCGTCGGTGGTGCCCTGCTGGGCGTCGGCGGAGCTGACACCGGCGGCGGTGAGCGGGGCCGCGGCGGTGGCGGCGTCCACCGCGGAGCCGGAGCCGGAGTCGGCGGAGTCGTCGGAGATCAGGGAGCCGACGCCGGGAAGGGACTTGGCCTCCGGCAGCGAGTCGGTGACGGCGCCCAGGTCGGGCATCGATATGGAGACCGGCGGCTTGCCGTCCTGCGCGGTGGCGATGCCTCCCGCGCCGACGGCGGCGATGACGCCGACGCCCAGAACGGTGGAGCTGCGGGCGAGGCCGCCGCCGCCCTTCTTGTGCACACGGTGCCTGCCGCGGACGGGACGGACGGACTCCTCGGTGGGATTCCACTCCTCCCAGGTCTGCTCGTCGTACCCACCGAAATCGGGGTCATTCGGAACGTACGCGGCTTCTGGGGCAGGCCGGTTGGACGCCACTGGGGCGCACTCCTTTCCTTCCTTCTCGCCTACCGGGTTAGCTGACGGGTTCGGAGCAGGAAGGTCTCCTACGAACACCTGGCACGGATGCACAGATGCCCGATTCACCCCAAGTAGGTGGTTCCCCGGCTCCCTTGCGGGATTAGGCGTGTGCGCACGGAGCCGCCTCTAGTGACGGCTGGGACGACCGCGCTGCGTTATCGAACGTTAATAGACAGCGGGCCCGTATTCCAAGCTGTTCCTGTTGATTCTTAACGCCTCCGGGGTACGACCCGGCCGTACGTATGGGGACACGGGGGCCGCGAACGGGGCGAGTCGCCCGGCCGTGCGGCCGAACCGGAACCTACCCTCCACATGACAGTACGTCAGTTGTTATGCAGAGGGGTGCAGTTCAGTCACCCGCCGTGACATCGGGGTCGTCCGCGGCGGGCCGCCGCACCGCGAGCAGCGCCAGGTCGTCCGTCGCGCCGCCCCCGGTGTGCCACCGCACCTCCTGCGTGAGCGTGGCAAGGAGCGTCTGCGGGCCCCGGCGCCCCGGGAAGACCCGCCCGCCGAGCCGGGTCGCGGGGTCGTAGAACTCCCCGGTCCCGTTCCGCGCCTCCGAGAGGCCGTCCGTGTAGAAGAGCAGCATCGCGCCCGGCGGGAACTCCGTCTCGTCCGCCCGGTCCGGCCAGGACCCCAGCGAGCCCATGCCGAGCGGCAGCGCGGGGTCGGTCGGCGAGAGCACGCACAGCCGCCCGTCCCCGCGCAGCAGCAGCGGCTCCGGGTGCCCCCGGTTGATCAGGCGTACGTGGCTGTCGCCGTGCCCGATCTCCGCGAGGACGGCCGTGGTGAACCCCTCGAAGGCGTCGAGCCCGTCCCGCCGGGTGCCCTCCCGCGCGAGCGCCCGCTCCAGGCGCTGCACCACCGCCTCCAGGGTGGCCTCCTGCTCGGCGGCCTCGCGGAACGCGCCGATGACGACGGCGACGGCCGCGACCGCGCCCATGCCCTTGCCGCGCACGTCCCCCACGATGAGCCGCACCCCGTGCGAGGTGTCCTGCACGGCGTACAGATCGCCGCCGATGAACGCGTCGGCCTGCGCCGCCTCGTACCGCGCCGCGATGTCGAGGCCACCGATGCGGGCGTCCGGCTCCGGCAGGACGGCGCGCTGGGCGGTCTCGGCGATGGAGCGGGCGGTGGCGAGCCGGTCGTTGCCTCGGCGCACGACGCGGTTGATGACGACGGCGAAGACGGCGACGGTCACCACGGTGAGCAGTTCGGTGATGGACTCGACGTGGCCGACGGCATGGTTGCCGTAGTGCAGCAGGGCGACCGCGGCGGAGGCGGCCGCGCCGGTCAGGACGGTGTTGAGCAGCGAGTAGAAGGGGGCGGCGATCAGGGGTGCCGCCGTGTAGAGGGGGGTCGCGCTGAACTCGGTCGGGGTCGAGACGTCGTACGCGATGCCGACGATGAGCAGCAGGAAGGGCAGGGCCCGGACGAAGGTCCGCTCGTGGGGGGTGGCTGTGCGGCCGCCCAGGCGCCGCCCGCGGCGGTTCCCACGGCCGGACCCGTCGGTCCCTCCTCGCTGCCCCACCGCTCGTCTCCCGCCGACTCCGCGCCCATCACCGCGCTGCACCTACCCAGGCTTCCCGCAACGCGGTGCGGGTGCGACCTGGTGTGGGCCGACCGGGTGACGGAAGCGCCCCCACGGGCGCCCGTCCGGCGGTCGGGCACCCGTGGACGCCCGCCCGACGGCCGGAGCCGGAAAACACTCAGGGCCGGGAAGCTGAAAAGCTTCCCGGCCCTGAGTTTCAGTAGCGGGGACAGGATTTGAACCTGCGACCTCTGGGTTATGAGCCCAGCGAGCTACCGAGCTGCTCCACCCCGCGTCGTTAAACCCAACTCTACGCCATCCGAAGGGGTGCTCCGAACCACTTGCGGGCCGTCACACGACGGGCGGCCGGCCGAGGCGCGTGAGCCGCCACACCGTGCGCCAGCGCATGGGCCTGCGCTCCCCACAGGGCTCCCGCACGCCCTCGACGAAGCCGCCCGCCCACGCGCGCAGCCCCGGCAGGGAGCGGGTACGCGCGACGGTGAGGAGGGTCCAGATGCCCAGGTGTACGGGGATCAGCGGCAGGGGAAGGCGCCGCCGGACCAGCCAGACGCGGTTGCGGGCGGTGTTGCGGAAGTAGACGGCGTGCCGGGCCGGCGAGGTCGCGGGGTGCCGCAGGAGCAGCGCGGGCTCGTAGAGGATCTTCCAGCCGGCGTCGACGGCCCGCCAGGCGAGGTCGGTCTCCTCGTGGCCGAAGAAGAACTGGGCGGGCCAGGTGCCGGTCTGCCGCAGCATCTCCGCGGAGAAGGCGTGCCCACCGCCGAGGAAGGCGGTGACCAGGCCCCGGCGCATCGGGTCGGTGGCGCGCAGACGGGGGATGTGGCGGCGCTGGGTCTCGCCCGTCTCGTCGGCGATGCGGAAGCCGACGATGCCGAGGCGCGGATCGGCGGCGAAGAGGTCCCGCACCCCGCGGAACACGTCTCGGTCGACGAGAAGCCCGTCGTCGTCCAGCTCGACGATGACGTCGACGTCGCCGAACTCCAGGAGCCGCTCGATCGCCACGTTGCGGCCGCCGGGGCAGCCGAGGTTGTCGTCGAGCTCGACGGCCGTCACCCGGCCGGGCAGCGGGGGCAGGGCGGGGAGCGGCGAGCCGTTGCCGACCAGCACGATCCGGTCCGGGGGCACGTCCTGGGCGGCCACCGACGCGAGCAGCGCGTCGAGCTCCTTGGGGCGGTTGCCCATCGTGATGACGACGACGCCGATACGGGGCGGCTGCGGCACGGAGAAACTCCATCGGGCGAGGACGAGGACGGCGGCCCCGAAGCCGGCAGGCAGGCATGGCACTGGGCGGCCGTGCGCCGGGCGTACGGGGATACACCACAGGCCCAGGTCAGAAACTCCTGACCTGGGCCTGAGCGGTAGACCGTGTGGGACTCGAACCCACAACCAATGGATTAAAAGTCCACTGCTCTGCCAATTGAGCTAACGGTCCGCGTCGGTGCACCCCCGAGCATAACGGAGGGCCCGCACGGCGCGTGCGCCGTGCGGGCCCTCCGTGCGTTCTGACTACCGGTCAGCTGTTGCGCTTCCAGCGCGGCTTGTCGTCACGACGGCCGAACGAACCCGTGGCGGAGCCGGTGCGGTCGCGGTTGGGCGCCGGACGGTCGTGGCCGCCGGAGCGGGAGCCGCCCGCGGGGCGGTCGTCGCGGCGGTCACGGTTGAACGGGCGGTCGCTGCCGCGGTGGCCGCCGGCGGGGCGGTCGTCGCGACGGAAGCCGCCACCGCGGGTGTCGTCGCGGCGGTCGCGGTTGAACGGGCGGTCGCCGCCACGGGTGTCCCCGCCACGGTTGTCGCCGCCACGGAAGCCACCCTCGCGGCGGTCGCGGTTGAAGCCGCCGCCGCGAGTGTCGTCACGGCGCTCGAAGGAACGGCCGCCACGGTCGCCGCCGCGCTCGCCGCCGCGGGTGTCGTCACGACGGTCACGGTTGAAGCCGCCGCCACGGTTGTCGTCACGACGCTCGAAGGAACGACCGCCGCCACGGTTGTCGTCACGACGCTCGAAGGAACGACCGCCACCGCGGTTGTCGTCACGGCGCTCGAAGGAACGGCCGCCACGGTCGCCGCCGCGGTCGTCACGACGGTCACGGTTGAAGCCACCGCGGTCACCGCCGCGGTCGTCGCGGTTGAAGCCGCCACCGCGGTTGTCGCGACGGTCACGCTCGTAGTTGCCGCGATCGTCACGCTGCGGCCGGCGGTTCTCGTACGAGGAGGAGCGCTCCTCGCGCGCCGGGCGCTCGGCGACGGCCTGCTCGGGCACCGAGACGGCAGCCTCCACGACCGCCTCGGCGGCGGCCGCGGCCTCGGCGACCGCGACATCCGGGTCGTCGCCGCGCTCACGGGCGGCACGCGCGGTGAGGCGGTCGGCCTCCTCGCGCAGCTCGGTGGCGCGGCGCGTGGCGCGCTCCAGCTCCTTGGTGAGCTCCTTGACCTCACGCTCGGCCTGGGTCGCGGCGTTGCCCGCGGAGTCGGCCTGCACCTCGGTCATCGACCGGGCGCCGGTGATCTCGGCGACCTCCGGGTCGAAGGTGCCGCCACCGTTGATGATGTGACGCCCGGCGTCGACGCCCGCGTCCTCCATCAGCCGGAAGATCTGGCGGCGCTGGTGCGGCAGCGAGAGGGAGACGACGGTGCCGCTCCGGCCCGCGCGCGCCGTACGGCCCGAGCGGTGCAGGTAGTCCTTGTGGTCACCGGCCGGGTCCACGTTCAGAACCAGGTCGATGTCGTCCACGTGGATGCCGCGGGCGGCGACGTCGGTCGCGACGAGCGCGTTGACGTAGCCCTTCTTGAAGTCCTCGAGCACGCGGGTGCGGGCACCCTGCGTCATGCCGCCGTGCAGCGCGTCGGCCTTCACACCGGAGTCGCAGAGCTGCTCGGCGATGCGGTCGGCGCCCAGCTGGGTGCGGACGAAGATGATCGTGCGGCCCTTGCGCGCGGCGATGGCGGCCGTGACGGGCGCCTTGTCGCGGGGCTTCACGATCAGGATGTGGTGCGACATGGTCGTGACGTTGCCCTGGGCGCTGTCGACCTCGTGCGTCACCGGGTTGGTCAGGTAGCGCTTGACCAGCGTGGAGATCTCGTTCTCCATCGTGGCCGAGAACAGCATGCGCTGGCCGTCGGACGGAACCTGGTCGAGCAGCTCCGTGACCTCGGGCAGGAAGCCCAGGTCGGACATCTGGTCGGCCTCGTCGAGGACGGCGATCTGGGTGTTCTCCAGCGAGCAGGCGCCGCGGCTGATGATATCGCGCAGACGGCCCGGGGTGGCGACGAGGATGTCGACGCCGCGCTCCAGGGCGTAGATCTGGTTGCCCATCGACGTACCGCCGCAGACGACCTTCATCTTCAGGCCGAGCACGTCGCCGTACGGCTGGAGGGCGTCCGCGACCTGCATCGCGAGCTCACGGGTCGGGGTGAGGATGACGCCGCGGGGCTTCTTCTTCTCGGTGCGGCCGTCCTTGGCGAGAGTCGCCAGCATCGGCAGACCGAAGGAGAGGGTCTTGCCGGAGCCGGTACGGCCACGGCCGAGGATGTCCTTGCCGGCCAGGGCGTCCGGGATGGTCGCGGCCTGGATCGGGAAGGGGGCGGTGACGCCGTTCTGGGCGAGCTTGCGGACGATGCCCTCGGGCAGACCGAGGTCACCGAAGGTGAGCCCGGGCTCGGCATCGGCATCGTCGTCCGCCTCGGCGGCAACGGCCTTGGAGACGTCGGCGTCAGACGCGCCGGCGTCGGGGGTGACCTCGGTGACGTCCTGAGACTCGGTGGACTCGACGGTCTCGGACACGACGGTCTCGGCGACGGCCACTACGGCCTCGTCGTTCTCGACGGTGTCGTTCTCGGGCAGGACGGCCTGGTCAGAACTGAAAATGGACATACGTAATGCGAAACCTTCCGGAGTTTCGGCACGCGCCCGTCAACTCCGTGATTTCGCAATGGACCGCCTCTATGCGGTCAGCCACGGCAAGGGAGAGTACGCGCCACGCGGCGCTCTTCTGTGTCGGCGCCGGGCAAATGGGATCAAACGATCTACCACCATACTCACCCACCCCCCTGGAAGGCAAACCACCCCCGTCACACCCCCTCCGACCTGCGCATACGCACATCCCGCCCCGGTGGCGAACCCCCGGCGGACACCGTCGCACGGCGGCTGCCGCGCCACTTCGGCCCGGTCGCGGGCTACGGCTGGCGCCCGCCGATCTCCGCGTTCCGCCGCTGGAGCTGTGCCCCCGGTCCCGACCCCTCGTGCTCCGACGAGGACGGCTCCGGAGTGGTGGGGTCCGGCGTCGGGGTCGGCTCGGGCTTCGGCGGCTCGGGCTCCTGGGTCGGGCGCGTCGGGGTCGGCTTCGGCGGCTCCGGCTGCCCCGGCCCGCCACCCGGCCCGCCCGGCTTCGGCGGGTTGCCGGAGGGCGTGCCGGAGTCACCGGGACGCTCGCCGCGCTCCGCGGCGGCCTTGCCGTCGTCGCCCCGGGCGGCGTCACCGCCCTTGCCGCCCTTGCCGTCCCTGCCGTTCTTGCCCTTCGCCCGGCCCTTGCCCTTGCCCTGGCTCCGCTCACCGCCGGACATGACGTCGTCACCGCGGACCACGGGAGCGCCACCGGGAGCGGCCTCGCCGCCATGGCCCCCCGCGGAGCGCCCGGGCCTCGGGGCGCCGCCGTCGTCGCCGACGCTCATGCACCCCGCGGTCGCCGCGACGGCCACCGCGACCGCGGCCCAACGGACGGGAACGTACAAATGACGCACGGCCGAGCACCTCCTGAGGCGCTGACAATCGGGACGCCCTGCCCAACTCCCGCCACACGCAAGAAGACACGGACGCGGGAGGAAGGACCCGGCGTCACCCGACCCGAACGCGTCACCCGTACCCGAGCGCGTGCAGCCTGGCGTCGTCGATGCCGAAGTGGTGCGCCACCTCGTGCACCACGGTGATCTCCGTCTCGGCGACGACCTCCTCGCGCGACTCACACATCCGCAGCGTCGGCCACCGGTAGATCGTGATGCGGTCCGGCAGCACCCCGGCGTACCACTCCCCGCGGTCGGTCAGCGGCGTCCCCTCGTAGAGCCCGAGCAGTTCGGGGTCGTCGGAGGGCGGCTCGTCCTCGACGAAGACGGCCACGTTGTCCATCAGCCGTGTCAGCTCCGGCGGAATCCGGTCGAGAGCCTCGCCGACCAGTTCCTCGAACTCTTCGCGCGTCATCTCCAGCACGCCCCCATTGTCGGCCACGCCGCCGCTCCCGTCCCGGCTACCCGGGGGCCCGGGCGTACGGCGTCCCGGCATACCCGGGGCCTTACATGGGCATACGGGACCAATGGCCCGCGACTCCGGAGTCGTTCTCCAGGTTCTCCAGGGCGTGCGACGGATGGGCGGCGCCCCGCTCGACGGCACCGCCCGTCACCCCGTCAGGGCCGCCCTCGGCCTGGTCGCGGTCGTGCTCTTCGGCGCCTGGCTCGGCCTGCTGATCGTCGGCAGCGTGCGCGCGCCCGTGGGCCCGATGGACACCCGCATGACGCTGCGGCCCTCCCTGTCCGGCGGCACGAAGATCAACGTCTCGCCGCTCGGCGCCCTGGAACTGCGCTCGCACACCGCGCCGATCCGGCTCGACGTGGACGTGGACCAGCTCGACCCGGTCCGCTCCCAGGCCCTGGTCGACCACCCCGAGCGGCTCGCCGGGCTCCAGGACGAGGTCGCGCGTGACGTCGGCCACGGCACGCTCGACCTGGCCGCGCGCTCCTGCGTCGCCGTCGTCTCGGGGGCCACCGCGCTCGGCCTCGCCGTCTACCGCCGCCCGCGCCGCGCCCTCGCGGCCGGCGGTCTCGCGCTGGCGCTCCTCGCGGCGTCGGGCGGAGCCGCGTACGCCACCTGGAACCCCAAGTCGGTCCTCGAACCGAAGTTCTCCGGGCTGCTCAGCAGCGCCCCCTCGGTGGTGGGCAACGCCCGCAGCATCGTCAGCGAGTTCGACGTCTACCAGCAGGAGCTGGCGCGTCTGGTCACCAACGTGACCAAGCTCTACGACGTCACGTCCACGCTCCCCGCCTATCGGCCGGACCCGACCACGATGCGGGTCCTGCACGTCTCCGACATCCACCTCAACCCGGCGAGCTGGAAGATCATCGCCTCGCTCGTCGAGCAGTACGACATCGACGTCATCGTCGACTCCGGCGACACCATGGACCACGGCTCGGCCGCCGAGAACGCCTTCCTCGACCCGATCGAGGACCTGGGCGCCCCCTACGTCTGGGTCCGCGGCAACCACGACTCGCGCACCACCCAGCGCTACCTGGAGCGCTTCAAGAACGTCCACGTGCTCGACGACGGCCGGGCCGAGACCGTGGCGGGGCTGCGCTTCGCCGGGATCGGCGACCCGCAGTACACCCCCGACCGCTCGGCGAAGAGGTCCGGCTCCGTCCAGCACCTGGCGGGCATCCGGCTCGCCTCGGCCCTGCGCGCCGAGCGTGCGGCGGGCACCCCGGTGGACGTGGCCATCGCGCACGAACCCGAGGCGGCGCGCGAGACGGACGGCGAGGTCCCGCTGGTCCTCGCGGGCCATCTGCACCACCAGGAGATGGAGGTCATGGACGGGGGCACGCGGCTGCGCGTCGAGGGGTCGACGGGCGGCAGCGGGCTGCGCGCCGTCGAGGGCAAGTACCCCGACCCGGTCGAGGCGTCCGTGCTCTATCTGGACCGTACGAGCAAGCGTCTACAGGCCTGGGACGAGATCAGGCTGGGCGGGCTCGGCCTGACGAAGGCGGAGGTCAGCCGCCATCTGCCCAAGGAGAACCGGCCCGGGGCCACCCCGTCGCCGACCGCCCCGAGCCCCTCCGGTTAAACCGTTTTGGCGATAGCTCCCCGCATCCCATATGCTTCTCACGTCCCCGACGCGCTGCAAAGCGCCCAGGCGGGCCCTTAGCCCTCATCGTCTAGTGGCCCAGGACGCCGCCCTTTCAAGGCGGTAGCACGGGTTCGAATCCCGTTGGGGGCACGCAACACCTTGTGCGAGACTAGTGCTCGCACAATGCTTGGTCCTGTGGAGCAGTTTGGAGTGCTCGCCACCCTGTCAAGGTGGAGGCCGCGGGTTCAAATCCCGTCAGGACCGCTTGCGATTCCACGCGGATCGCGTGGCTGGGTAGCTCAGTTGGTACGAGCGATCGCCTGAAAAGCGATAGGTCGCCGGTTCGATCCCGGCCCCAGCCACTCTCACCGAAGGCCCCGTCCACTGGACGGGGCCTTCGTCGTGTCACCGGCAGGATCTCGGGAGTGTCAGGTCCGTACGAGCGTCATCCGTACGAGCGTCAGGGGCTCAGGCGATCGTGGCGCCCGATGCCGCCGCGTGCGCCGGGGCGTGCGCGCGTCCGCCGTTCCTGCCACCCGGATGGCGGTGCCGCCACACCCAGAAGACGGCGCAGGCGAGCAGCGCCCAGCCCCCGAGGACCAAAAACGGGAACGCGTGCTGGTGTCCGCCGAAGTAGACGGCCGTGTGCTGCGCGTTGACCGAGGCCCCCGGCGGCAGCCACTGGCCGATGTGTCCGAGCACCGAGGGGAGCAGCGGCCACGACACGGCTCCGCCGGACGACGGGTTGCCGAGCAGCACCATGAGGCCCCAGGTCGGGAGCATCGCCCACCGCCCGAAGAGGGTGTTGAACATCGTGAAGACCATCCCCGACGTGAACAGCGTCAGCGCCAGGATCAGCCACGACTCCACGAACGGCAGGTCCAGCGCGCCCAGCCACCAGTCCACGACCGCCGCGATGACGAACGCCCCGAGGAGCGCGTAGAGCACCGTGAAGCCGATCCGTTCCGCCGGGTTCAGGCCCCGGGCGTGGACGCTGAGCTGGATCGCGCCCACGAAGCCGATGATCACCGCCGCCAGCGAGATGTAGAAGATCGCGAGGCCCCGCGGGTCGCCCTCCTGGAGCGGCTTGATGTCCTTGACCGTGACCGGGACGCCGGCCTCCTCGCCCACCTTCGGCGCGGTCTCGGCGAGTACCTGGGCGACCGAGGCGCCCGAGGCCCCGGAGAGGTTCAGCGTCACCCCGTCGGCGCCGCCGCGCCTGACGTCCACGATCGCGAACACCCGCTGCTCGTCCACGTCCCCCCGCGCCCCGGTGAAGGAGGCGTACTCCTTCACCTCCAGCGAGGCGTTCAGGGCCTTCTCCATGCCGTCGAGGAAGGCCTTGCCGTGTTCGGACTCCTGGTCGCCGACGACCGCGACGGGTACGTGGTGGGGCGTCGGCTTGGCCATGGAGTACGTGTACGAGCCCGCGAAGAGCCCGGCGGCCGCCGCCAGGATGAAGACCAGCACGAGCGCGGGCAGGAACGGTGACTCCTTGAACGAGGACCACCGCTCTCCGATGGTGGGAACCCGCCCGTGCGCGCCGTGCTGTTCGGACGACTGGGGTGGCTGGGGTGGCTCAGGTGGCTGGGGTGATTCGGGTGCCGGGTGAGACATACGAACCACGCTAAACCACCTAAAACGGACTCACCCCTGCTCAGCCTCGACCGAGCCGGAAGCCGAGCCCGAACGGGAGCCCGAACGGGAGTCCGAGCGGGAGCGGGAGCGTCCCCGCAGCCACCCCCGCACCACGAGCACCGCCGCCACCAGCACCACGACCCCGACGAGCAGCACCGAGTCGGGCACGGCCCTGCCGAGGCCCCCCGCCCACTGCTCCACCGCGAAGGAGTCGTCCACGTCCAGGAGACCGGGCAGGGCGGTCGTCCCGTCGTACGCGAGGAAGAGCGCGCCGAGGCCGATGAAGAAGAGGCCGGACAGCAGCGAGGTCGTGTGCAGCTCGAACCGCCCGAGCCGGAAAGTCCGCCCCCGCAGCCACCGGCGCCGCCCCAGGTCGAAGCGGTCCCAGAGCAGGGCCAGCAGGAAGAGCGGCACGGCCATGCCAAGGGCGTAGACCGCGAGCAGCAGGCCTCCGTAGACCGGGCTGCCGCTGACCGCCGCCACCGTCAGGACACTGCCGAGGATCGGCCCCGCGCAGAAGCCCGCGAGGCCGTAGACCGCCCCCAGCGCGTACACCGAGAACGCGGTGGTCGGCCTGATCCGCCCCGAGAGCTCCGCCATCTTCCGCGAGGCGAAGCCCATGCCGAGGATCTGGAGCAGACCGAGGCCGATGATCAGCCACCCGGCGGCGAGCACGAGCTGGTCGCGGTGGCCGAAGAAGAACCGCCCGGCGACGGACCCGGCCGCGCCGAGCGGCACCAGGGTCGTCGCGAGTCCCGCGTAGAAGATGCCGGTGCGCGCGACGAGGCGGGAGGTGGAGTCGATCGAGTACGCGAAGAAGGCGGGCAGCAGCAGGGCGCTGCACGGGCTGACGAGGGCGAGCAGGCCGCCGAGGAACGCGGCGAAGTACCCGACGTCGGCGGTCACCGCGAGCCGCCCGCGCTCTTCCCGCCGGACTCCGAGGTCTTCGCCGACTTGGCGGCGGCCTCGATCGCCTGGGCGAAGACGTGGTCCGGCTGGGCGCCCGATACGGGCCGCCCGTTGATCACGAACGACGGCGTGGAGGTGGCCCCGAGGCCGTAGGCCTCCTCCTGGTCCTTCTTGACGGCCGCCTCGGCCCCGGCGCTGCCCGCGTCCTTCGCGAAGCGCCCGACGTCCTTGACCCCTGCCTGCCCGGCGAGTTCCTTCAGGCGGTCGTCCCCGAAGCCCTTCTCCTTGCTGCCCTTGGCGTACGCGGCCTGGTGGAACTGCCAGAAGCGGCCCTGGCGCCCCGCGGCCCAGGCGCCGCGCGCGGCGCGCTCGGAGTCCTCGCCGAAGATGGGGAAGTTGCGCCATTCGATGCGCAGGGTGCCCTCATCGACGTACTTCTTGACGAGGGCGGGCTCGGTGTCGCGGGCGAACTTCCCGCAGAAGCCGCACTTGAAGTCGGCGTACTCCACCATCACCACGGGCGCGTCCGCGTCGCCCTGCGCGAGCGGGTCCCCGGCGTCGCGCCTGGCGAGCTTCTCCAGCTCGGGGTAGACGCCGGCCTGCGCGTCCGCCTCGGTGGGCCCGGCGCCCGCGGCCTCCTCGGTCACGGTGCTGCCGGAGGAGTCGTCGGGCTTGGTCGCCGTGTACGAGGCGACGCCGAGCAGCACCGCGGCGACGGCGACGCCCGCGCCGATGGCGATGTTGCGGCTCTTCTTGTTGTCACTACCGGGCTTGGTGCCGTTCTTGGGCATGGCTGTGTTCTCTCGTTCCGTGTACGTCGATGAAGGGCCCCTGGATCAGGGGCCTCCTATACGCGCAGGACCGAGAGGTCGAAGGGGGAGAGCGGTATCGGCTCGGGCGGCCCCCGCACCGGAGTCAGATCGAGAACCGCCTGGTCACCGCCCCAGGAGCCGCTGCCGCCGTGCGCCTCGTGCAGAGCGGGCAGCAGCTCGTGCGAGGTGCTGGGGCGCGGCGGCTGCGCGGGGTCGTCCAGGCCGTCCTGCCCGCCTCGCCCGCAGCCGGGCCGGTCCTGGCCGGACCCGTCGTGGCCGGAACCGGAAACAGAAGCGATAGCCGAAGCAGAATCGGAAGCGGAGAAGGATGCGGACGCGGAAGCGGAGACAGAAGCGGACACGGCGGTCACCGGCGCCGACGCGACCCCGAGCACGGCGAGGAGCAGCACCACCAGGGGGCTCCGGAGCGTGCGTACGCGGGTCGGCATGTCCGGAATCGTAACGGCCGGGCCGCGCCCCGCGGGAAATCGGTTCGCCACCGCCGAGCGGCGGGTGAGATCCTGGGGGCCGTATGTCTACGCAGCCCGCCCTCACCCTCGACACCCTCGCCCCCCGTCTGTCCGAGCTCTCGCTGCGCGACGAGCACCGGATCGGCCGGCGGCTGGAGGGTGCGCGCCGGATCCGTAAGCCCGAGGCTCGCGCCGCCGTCCTCGCCGAGATCTCGGCGGACGTGGAGAAGGGCGAGGCCCGGATGGCCGAGCGCCGCTCCCGCGTGCCGGCGATCACGTACCCCGAACAGCTCCCTGTCAGCCAGAAGAAGGACGAGATCGCCGAGGCGATACGCGACCACCAGGTCGTGATCGTCGCGGGCGAGACCGGCTCGGGCAAGACCACGCAGATCCCCAAGATCTGCCTGGAGCTCGGCCGTGGCGTGCGCGGCATGATCGGCCACACGCAGCCGCGCCGCATCGCCGCGCGCACGGTCGCCGAGCGCGTGGCCGAGGAGATGGACACGCCGCTGGGCGAGGCCGTCGGCTGGAAGGTCCGCTTCACCGATCAGGTGAATCCGGACGGGACGTTCATCAAGCTGATGACGGACGGCATCCTGCTGGCCGAGATCCAGACGGACCGCGAGCTGCGCGCGTACGACACGATCATCATCGACGAGGCCCACGAGCGCTCGCTCAACATCGACTTCCTGCTCGGCTATCTGGCGCAGCTGCTGCCCAAGCGTCCGGATCTGAAGGTCGTCATCACGTCCGCGACCATCGACCCCGAGCGTTTCTCCCGGCACTTCGGGGAAGCGCCGATCGTCGAGGTCAGCGGGCGTACGTATCCGGTGGAGGTCCGTTACCGCCCGCTCCTCGAAGAGGACGGCGACGATACCGACCGGGACCAGATCACCGCGATCACCGACGCCGTCGAGGAGCTCCAGGCCGAGGGCAAGGGCGACATCCTCGTCTTCCTCTCCGGGGAGCGCGAGATCCGCGACACCGCGGACGCGCTGAACAAGAAGAACTACCGGTTCACCGAGGTCCTTCCCCTCTACGCCCGGCTCTCGCACGCCGAGCAGCACCGCGTCTTCCAGCAGCACACGGGCAGACGGATCGTCCTCGCGACGAACGTCGCGGAGACGTCCCTGACCGTCCCCGGCATCAAGTACGTGATCGACCCGGGCATGGCCCGCATCTCCCGCTACAGCCACCGTACGAAGGTCCAGCGGCTGCCCATCGAGGCGATCAGCCAGGCCAGCGCCAACCAGCGCAAGGGCCGCTGCGGGCGTACGTCGGACGGCGTCTGCATCCGCCTCTACAGCGAGGACGACTTCGTCTCGCGCCCGGAGTTCACGGACCCGGAGATCCTCCGCACGAACCTCGCCTCCGTCATCCTCCAGATGACCGCGGCCGGTCTGGGCGACATCGAGAAGTTCCCCTTCCTCGACCCGCCGGACCACCGCAACATCCGCGACGGCGTCCAGCTCCTCCAGGAGCTGGGTGCGCTGGACCCCACCCAGAAGGACCCGAAGAAGCGGCTCACGCAGCAGGGGCGCAAGCTCAGCCAGCTCCCCGTCGACCCGCGCCTGGCCCGCATGGTCCTTGAGGCCGACAAGAACGGCTGCGTGCGCGAGGTCATGGTGATCGCGGCGGCGCTCTCCATCCAGGACCCGCGCGAGCGCCCGGCCGAGAAGCAGGCACAGGCCGACCAGCAGCACGCCCGCTTCAAGGACGAGACGAGCGACTTCCTCGCCTTCCTCAACCTGTGGCGGTACATCCGCGAGCAGCAGAAGGAGCGCGGCTCGTCGTCCTTCCGCCGCATGTGCAAGGCGGAGTACCTCAACTTCCTGCGCATTCGCGAATGGCAGGACATCTACTCGCAGCTCCGTACGGTCGCCAAGCAGATGGGCATCCACCTCAACGAGGAAGACGCCCCCGAGCAGCACGTGCACATCTCCCTCCTCGCGGGTCTGCTGTCCCACATCGGGATGAAGGACGTGAAGGAGTCCAAGGAGTCCAAGCCCGCCAGGGACGGCGACTCCAAGCAGCGCGGCGGCGGGCGCAACGAGTACATCGGCGCGCGCAACGCGAAGTTCGCGGTCTTCCCCGGTTCGGCGCTCTTCAAGAAGCCCCCGCGCTTCCTCATGTCCGCCGAGCTTGTCGAGACGTCCCGCCTCTGGGCGCGGGTCAACGCGCGCATCGAGCCGGAGTGGGTCGAGCCGCTCGCCGAGCACCTCGTGAAGCGCACGTACAGCGAGCCGCACTGGGAGAAGGACCAGGCGGCGGTCATGGCGGTCGAGAAGGTGACGCTGTACGGCGTCCCGATCGTCACCGACCGCAAGGTGAACTACGGCCGCATCGACCCCGAGGTCTCCCGCGACCTGTTCATCCGCAACGCGCTGGTCGAGGGCGACTGGCGCACGCACCACAAGTTCTTCGCCGCGAATCGCAAACTCCTGACCGAGGTCGAGGAGCTCGAACACCGCGCCCGGCGCCGCGACATCCTCGTCGACGACGAGACGCTCTTCGACTTCTACGACCAGCGGGTGCCCGAAGACATCGTCTCCGGGGCGCACTTCGACGCCTGGTGGAAGAAGCGGCAGCGCGAGGAGCCCGAACTGCTCGACTTCGAGCGGTCGATGCTGATCAACGAGAAGGCGGGGGACGTCTCCAAGGACGACTACCCCGACTCGTGGCGGCAGGGCGCGCTGAAGTTCCGGGTGACGTACCAGTTCGAGCCGGGCGCCGACGCGGACGGCGTGACCGTCCACATCCCGCTCCAGGTGCTGAACCAGGTCACGGACGAGGGCTTCGACTGGCAGATCCCCGGCCTGCGCGAGGACGTCGTCATCGAGCTGATCCGCTCCCTGCCGAAGCCGATCCGCCGCAACTACGTGCCGGCGCCGAACTTCGCGAAGGCCTTCCTGGACCGCGCCGTGCCCCTCCAGGAGCCGCTGCACGTCACGCTCGCCCGGGAGCTCCAGCGGATGGTGGGCGTGCCGGTCGCGCCCGGCGACTTCGACCTGACGCGCGTACCGGACCACCTGAAGATCACGTTCCGGATCACCGACGAGCGGCGCAAGAAGCTCGCCGAGGACAAGGACCTGGAGGCGCTCAAGCTCCGCCTGAAGCCGAAGGCCCGTAAAGCCCTCTCCCAGGCGGCCGCCGCGACGGCGGAGCGCTCGGGCGGCGCGGCGGTCGAGCGCTCCGGGCTCACGGACTGGAGCATCGGCTCCCTCTCGCGGGTCTTCGAGACCCGGCGGGCGGGCCAGCCGGTCAAGGCCTATCCGGCGCTCGTGGACGACGGCGACACCGTGTCCGTACGCCTCTTCGACACCGAGGCGGAGCAGCAGCAGGCCATGTGGCGCGGCATGCGGCGCCTCATCCTCCTGAACATCCCGGTCAACCCGGGCAAGTTCGCCTCGGACAAGCTGACGAACCAGCAGAAGATCGCCCTGTCCGCCAATCCGCACGGCTCCATCCAGGCGCTCTTCGACGACTGCGCGATGGCCGCGGCGGACAAGCTGATCGGTGACTTCGGGGGGCCCGTCTGGGACGAGGAGCCCTACCGCAAGCTCTTCGACAAGGTGCGCGCCGACATCGTCGACACGACGGTACGGGCGGTCGGCCAGGTCCAGGAGGTCCTCGCGGCCTGGCAGGCGTGCGAGCGGCGCCTGAAGTCGACGAAGAGCCCGACGCTTCTCGCCAATCTCTCCGATGTGCGGGAGCAGTTGAACTTCCTCATCAAGCCGGGGTTCGTGACGGAGACGGGGCTGCGGCGGCTGCCGGACCTGATGCGGTACATGGTGGCCGCGGACCGGCGGCTCCAGCAGATGCCGACCAATGTCCAGCGGGACACCAGCCGCATGGAGAAGGTCCACGAGATGCGGGACGAATACCTGTGGCTCCTGGAGCAGTTGCCGCAGGGCAGGCCCGTGCCCCGGGAGGTCCTGGACATCCGCTGGATGATCGAGGAGCTCCGCGTCAGCTACTTCGCGCACGCCCTCGGCACGGCGTACCCCGTCTCGGACAAGCGCATCGTCAAGGCCATCGACGCCGCCGCCCCGTGACGGCCCGGCCACCAGGGGTGAGTTCGACCGCCGGGCCTGCACTGCTGTAGAGTCCTGTCTCGCAGCGCAACGCACGAACAAGCACTGCGAGCAAGGTCCTGTGGAGCAGTTTGGAGTGCTCGCCACCCTGTCAAGGTGGAGGCCGCGGGTTCAAATCCCGTCAGGACCGCAGCATCGAAGCGGGTCGCATCCGAAAGGAAGCGGCCCGCTTCTCGCATACCCACCTCCCCAAGGCCGCGCCCACCAAGACCGCGCCCACCGAGGGCCGCGCCCGCCCCCCCCCCGAAGAAGTGCCCGACTCCCCCGAGGCCGCGCCCGCGGCGAAGCCGCAATCAGACACAGCAAATCCCGTCAGGACCGCAGCATCGAAGCGGGCCGCATCCGAAAGGAAGCGGCCCGCTTCTCGCATACCCACCTCCCCAAAGCCGCGCCCACCAAGGCCGCGCCCACCAAGGCCGCGCCCACCGAGGCCGCGCCCGCCTCCCCGAAGAAGTGCCCGCCTCCCCCAGAGGCACCAACAGCCCCTACGGGACGGTGGCCCCGTCATAGGACCGTCGCGGCCCGAAGACGTGCCCGTGGCCGGCCGGCAGGGCCCCCGCATCTTGACTCCGTCACATTCCGCCGGTACCCAGGCAGCAGGGAGCCGCGGGAGGCCCCCACGGAGGTGACGCATGTCCGCTTCTTCTGCGTCCGCTCGGCACGAGACGCGCGCCCTGCTCCGCGCGCACCTCGCGGCAGCCACCGGCTACCGCCACCTGACGCGGCACTGCCCCATCTGCCACCGGCTCCTCAGGCTCGCCCTGGAGCCCTCTCAGGCGGGCTCCGACGGGTGTGAGGCTCCGGGAACCGGTTTCGTCCGCCAGGAGGCCGCACGCGAAGACCAGGGCGAGAAGCAGGGGCAGGGGCAAGGGCAGGAGCAGGAGCCGCCCGCGGAGAAGTCCGGGGAGTCGAGCGGGGAGCCGAGCGGGAAGTCGAGCGGGGACGAAAGTCCTCCCGACGTATGACCAAAGCCGGCGCGCGGCCCACCCGCACGGTGGGAGGCTGGAGGCGGAGGCCTCACCGGACCGCTCAAATCCCTTTAGCGCAGCGGCATCGCGCGCAACAAGACACGCGGTGTGTGACGGGTGTCACCGAACCAGTTTTACCAACACCCGAACTTACACCCTTCATACAACAGGCCAATTTAATATGTGCAATTGCACCATCCGGAGAACCATCCGGAGAGCGGCCCCCGCACCCCCTCCCCAGGGACCCCGGGGGCAACTCCCCCGCGGGCCGGGGAGGCCTCGCCGAAGGCCCCCACAGAGACCAACAAGGCCGCTCACGGCCACGCCGGCCCACACCCCCGGGCGCACAAAAAAGATCGCGCTGGACCCGGCGGAGTCCAGCGCGATCGAACGACTCACCCAAGTTCAGGCGTGGCTCCCGTTGGGGCGGGACCCGCGTCGCGTGTAGCCATATGTCGGACGTACGACCAGGTTGGGGGACCCGGCAGTAGTGGTGCTCTTCGCCCGAGTTGTACGAGTTACTGCTGGTTGAACCTTGGTTCAGGCCTCGCTGCGCTGCTGCGGAATACCCGCGAGCAGTGCGCGGACCTCAGCCTCGCGGTACCGGCGGTGTCCGCCGAGTGTGCGAATCGACGTGAGCTTGCCAGCCTTGGCCCAGCGCGTCACCGTCTTCGGGTCGACGCGGAACATCGTGGCGACCTCAGCCGGGGTCAGCAGCGGCTCGGCATCAGGGGTGCGAGCGGTCATGAGCGGCCTCCTCGGGAGAACCGAACCTTCTCGGTTCATTCCTCTAAATTCTGCACCTTGACCCGCGTTGCCCGAAATGGCGGACGCGAGTCGAGTCGGTTATAGGACGAACGGCTTGTCCTCGGCACTACAACTACACCATCCGTCCAGCCACGTCGGCCAAACCGATGGAATTGCCCTCCCAGGTGTTCATCACCGACGGAAGCCGATGGACCATGCCATAGCGGACAGTCACGCAGCCGTGACGATCAGTCACAGAGCGATCAGGAGTCAACAGGACCCCCCATAGCGTGCAATGCAGAGTAATCCGCCCACACTTGGGCGGATGGAGACCTCCCCGGACTCCTTGTCCTATTTTGGCACGAGGAAGGGTGATCGGCGCAAGAGCCCCGTAAGTGCGGTCCATCACGCTTGAGGCAAAGGCCCGGATCGGGACCTACGTCCCGCGGTCGGGTCCGGCCGAACGGTCAGTTCGCGAACTGGAGGTGCCGGATCGCCCGCCACCGCTCCACGAGCCTCGCATACGCCTCGCCGGCCACCTCCCCGTCGCCCTTGCGCAGCGCCTCGATCCCCTCGGCCACATCGGCCGCCGAGTGGTCCTCGTCCAGCTCGTCGGCGGGGACGGCGTGCACGAGCCCTCCGTAGTCCACCTCGACCAGGGAGCGCGGGTGGAACTCCTCCAGCCACCGGCCCACGTCCATGAGCCCCTCGACGAGCGGCGCGTCGTCCAGGGCGTCCCGCAGCGCCCGCAGGCCGCGGGCGACCCGGCGGCGGGCCTCGACCATCGGGGTGCGGTAGCGGAGCACGGGCGGGCGGCCCTGCCCCGCGCACGGCTCGTAGTCCCGCTCCTCGTCCGCGACGAGGACGAACCAGTGCAGGGGCACCTGCCACGTGGAGGTACGGATCCAGGGCCGGGCGTCGGGGTTGCGGACCCGCCACTCCTCGTAGTCCGCGGCCGTCTGGCGGCGCAGCACCGGGGGCAGCACCGCGTCGAGGACCGGGGTCGGCAACTGATCGGGCAGGTCCCCCATCGCCTGCCAGCCCCGCAGCCGGGTCCGCCACGGGCAGACGCAGACCACCCCGTCGATCTCCAGTACGAACGCGTCGCCGCTCTCGTGCACCGGCACGGGCACGGGCGGCGTGGACACGAGGTCCGCCAGCGAACGGCGGAGTTCGTCCTGGTACGAGGGGCGGTCGGCGCGCCGCGCATAGCGGACCCAGTGGCCGCGTTCCGGTTCGGGGAAGGCGGCCAGTGGCTCATAGACACGCAAGTAGGACGCGTACGGGACCGTCACCGATGACACCTTGGGCACTGCTGCTCTCTCCCCCGCGTACAGGCCGGAAAACCCGGGTGATCGTGCCAACGCCGATCAGGCTCTAGTCTCATGCCCATCGGGCCCCGCCACCCGTCCGGGAGCCCGCCCACCGCCGCTACTCGACCGGGAGTCACCACAGTGACCGATGCAGACAACGGCGTCCTGCGCACCCTGTTCCACTCGGACCAGGGCGGCCATGAGCAAGTAGTGCTCTGCCAGGACCGTGCAAGTGGCCTCAAGGCCGTCATCGCCCTCCACTCCACCGCCCTGGGCCCGGCCCTCGGCGGCACCCGCTTCTACCCGTACGCGAGCGAGGAGGAGGCCGTCGCCGACGCGCTGAACCTCGCCCGCGGCATGTCGTACAAGAACGCCATGGCCGGGCTCGACCACGGCGGCGGCAAGGCAGTGATCATCGGCGACCCCGAGCAGCTCAAGAGCGAGGAGCTGCTCCTCGCCTACGGCCGCTTCGTCGCCTCGCTGGGTGGCCGGTACGTGACGGCCTGCGACGTCGGTACGTACGTCGCGGACATGGACGTCGTCGCCCGTGAGTGCCGCTGGACCACCGGGCGCTCCCCCGAGAACGGCGGCGCCGGCGACTCCTCGGTGCTCACCGCGTTCGGCGTCTTCCAGGGCATGCGCGCCTCGGCCCAGCACGTGTGGGGCGACCCGACCCTGCGCGGCCGCAAGGTCGGCGTCGCGGGCGTCGGCAAGGTCGGGCACCACCTCGTCGAGCACCTCCTGTCGGACGGCGCCGAGGTCGTCGTCACGGACGTGCGCGAGGAGTCGGTGAACCGAATCCTCGACAGGCACCCGTCGGTGACGGCGGTGGCCGACACCGACGCGCTGATCCGCACCGAGGGCCTCGACATCTACGCGCCCTGCGCCCTCGGCGGCGCCCTGAACGACGACTCCGTACCCGTTCTGACCGCGAAGGTGGTGTGCGGCGCGGCCAACAACCAGCTCGCGCACCCGGGCGTCGAGAAGGACCTCGCCGACCGGGCGATCCTCTACGCGCCGGACTACGTGGTGAACGCGGGGGGCGTGATCCAGGTCGCCGACGAGCTGCACGGGTTCGACTTCGACCGGTGCAAGGCGAAGGCATCGAAGATCTTCGACACCACGCTCGCCATATTCGCTCGCGCAAAGAAGGACGGCATTCCGCCGGCCGCCGCGGCCGACAGGATCGCCGAGCAGCGGATGGCTGACGCCCGCTGAGACTGCCCCGCCGACGGGAGCGAGAGACAAGACTCACCCCCGTCGGCGGGTCGCCCGGCAAGAAGAGGTTAAAATCGCAGTTGACCAGCGAGGACGGGGCTCCTCGATGGTTCTGCGCCGAGGCGCGTCCTGCGGGCGACGTACCGTATGGCCGCAGGAGCAGGTACCGTGGAAGCCCTACGGACCGGTCTCTCCGAGGAGAGACCGTTCTAGATCATGAACGCGTGTCAAGACTCTGGGGCCGTCGAGCCCCGTATCCGAGGGGGTCGAGCCATGGGGCGCGGCCGGGCAAAGGCCAAGCAGACGAAGGTCGCCCGCCAGCTGAAGTACAGCAGCGGCGGGACTGACCTCTCGCGTCTGGCCAATGAGCTGGGCGCTTCGACTTCGCAACAGCCGCCGAATGGCGAGCCGTTCGAAGACGACGACGACGAGGAAGACGACCCGTACGCCCAGTACGCGGATCTGTATAACGACGACGCGGACGAGGACGAAGAGTCCGGTCCGTCGTCGCAGCGCCGCGGCGCTTGACCTCGTTGCTCGAAGCAGCAATTGCACAAGCAGTAGTCGCGCAAGCGGCGTTCGCGGTTCGCCTGTAGGCCGTCCGCGCTTCACCCGGTCCGGGGTGGTCACCACACCGGACCGGGTTTTGTGCTGCCTCGGGGGCGACCCGTCCGGGCCGCCCCACCGGCTTACTTCGCGTAGTCACCGATCAGGGCCGCGCCCGTGGTGTGCTCGCCGCGCTCGGTGATCTCACCGGCGACCCAGGCGTCCAGGCCGCGGTCGGCGAGGGTGGTGAGCGCCGCGTCCGCCGACTCCTCGGGGACGATCGCGATCATGCCGACGCCCATGTTCAGCGTCTTCTCCAGCTCCAGGCGCTCCACCCCGCCCGCCTTGCCGACCACGTCGAAGACCGCGCCCGGCGCCCACGTGCCGCGGTCGACGACCGCGTGCAGGCCGTCCGGGATCACGCGGGCGAGGTTCGCCGCGAGGCCGCCGCCGGTGATGTGGCTGAAGGCGTGGACGTCCGTGGTGCGGGTGAGCGCCAGGCAGTCCAGGGAGTAGATCTTGGTGGGCTCCAGGAGCTCCTCGCCGAGCGTGCGGCCGAACTCCTCGACCTCGCGGTCCAGGGTCCAGCCCGCGCGGTCGAAGACCACATGCCGGACGAGCGAGTACCCGTTCGAGTGAAGACCGGAGGCCGCCATGGCGATGACCGCGTCACCCGTACGGATGCGGTCCGCGCCGAGCAGGCGGTCGGCCTCGACCGCGCCCGTGCCGGCGCCCGCGACGTCGAAGTCGTCCGGGCCGAGCAGGCCCGGGTGCTCCGCCGTCTCGCCGCCGACCAGCGAGCAGCCCGCGAGGACGCAGCCCTCGGCGATGCCCTTCACGATGGCGGCGACGCGCTCGGGGTGGACCTTGCCGACGCAGATGTAGTCGGTCATGAAGAGCGGCTCGGCACCGCAGACGACGATGTCGTCCATGACCATCGCGACGAGGTCGTGGCCGATCGTGTCGTAGACACCCATCTGACGGGCGATGTCGACCTTGGTGCCGACGCCGTCGGTGGCGGAGGCCAGGAGGGGGCGCTCGAAGCGCTTGAGGGCGGAGGCGTCGAAGAGCCCGGCGAAGCCGCCGAGGCCGCCGAGGCCCGCGACCTCCGGCCGCTGGGTCTTCTTGACCCACTCCTTCATCAGCTCGACGGCGCGGTCGCCCGCCTCGATGTCTACGCCTGCGGCTGCGTAGCTGGCACCAGTGGTCTCGGGCATGGTGAATGAGAGCTTTCGTGTCGTTACTACGTGGGCTTACGGGCGACGGATCGCGTCGGCCGCTGCCGTGGACGCCGGACCGGCGGCCAGCTCCGTCTCCAGGAGCTGCTTGCCGAGCAGCTCGGGATCGGGCAGGTCCATCGGGTACTCACCGTCGAAGCAGGCACGGCAGAGGTTCGGCTTGTCGATGGTCGTGGCCTCGATCATGCCGTCGATGGAGATGTACGAGAGGGAGTCGGCGCCCATCGACTTGGCGATCTCGTCGATCGTCATGCCGTTGGCGATGAGCTCGGCGCGGGTCGCGAAGTCGATGCCGAAGAAGCAGGGCCACTTCACGGGCGGCGAGGAGATCCGGATGTGGATCTCGGCGGCGCCGGCCTCGCGGAGCATCTTGACCAGGGCGCGCTGGGTGTTGCCGCGGACGATCGAGTCGTCGACGACCACCAGGCGCTTGCCCTTGATGACTTCCTTGAGGGGGTTCAGCTTGAGGCGGATGCCGAGCTGGCGGATCGTCTGCGAGGGCTGGATGAAGGTCCGGCCGACATAGGCGTTCTTCACCAGGCCGACACCGAAGGGGATGCCGGAGGCTTCCGCGTAACCGACCGCGGCGGGGGTGCCGGATTCGGGGGTCGCTATGACCAGGTCGGCGTCGGCGGGGGCCTCGGCGGCGAGCTTGCGGCCCATCTCGACGCGCGAGAGGTAGACGTTCCGGCCGGCGATGTCCGTGTCGGGACGCGCCAGGTAGACGTACTCGAAGACACAGCCCTTGGGCTTCGCTTCCGCGAATCGGGACGTTCGCAGGCCGTTCTCGTCGATCGCGACGAACTCACCGGGCTCGATCTCGCGGACGAAGCTTGCGCCGCAGATGTCGAGCGCGGCGGACTCCGAGGCGACGACCCAGCCGCGCTCCAGGCGGCCGAGGACCAGCGGGCGGATGCCCTGCGGGTCGCGGGCCGCGTACAGCGTGTGCTCGTTCATGAAGACGAGGGAGAAGGCGCCCCGCACGTCCGGGAGGACCTTGGGGGCCGCTTCCTCGATCGTCAGCGGCTTGCCGTCCTCGTCCACCTGGCCCGCGAGGAGAGCCGTCACCAGGTCGGTGTCGTTGGTCGCGGCGACCTGGGTCGCCCGGCCGTTCTCCTTCGGCAGCGCGGCGACCAGCTCGGCGAGCTGGGCCGTGTTGACGAGGTTGCCGTTGTGCCCGAGCGCGATGGAGCCGTGCGCGGTGGCACGGAACGTCGGCTGGGCGTTCTCCCATACGGAGGCTCCGGTGGTCGAGTAGCGGGCGTGACCGACCGCGATATGACCCTGGAGCGAACTGAGAGACGTTTCGTCGAAGACCTGGGAGACGAGCCCCATGTCCTTGAAGACAAGGATCTGGGAGCCGTTGCTGACCGCGATTCCCGCGGACTCCTGGCCTCGATGCTGGAGGGCGTACAGCCCGAAGTAAGTGAGCTTGGCGACCTCTTCACCCGGAGCCCAGACCCCGAAGACGCCACAAGCGTCCTGGGGGCCTTTCTCGCCGGGGAGCAGATCGTGATTGAGTCGACCGTCACCACGTGGCACGTCATCGAGTGTAGGCGAGATCGACCACGGGTCCGAATTGGGGATACGTACCCTGCACGGACCGTAATCACGGTGGCCGCCCCAAGAGCCTGTGTGACACAGGCTCTTACTTCTTCCCGGGCTTGTCCTTCGCGGAGTCGCCGGCGCTCGCGTCGACGACCGTGCCGTCGGCCGCGGTCAGCTTCAGGGTGTCCTGGCTCACCTCGTAGCGCGCCGTGCCGTCGAAGAGCTTCAGCAGCCTGCGCTCGGTCTTCATCGCCTCGCCGGGGCACATCTTGCGCGTGGTCACGGGGGCGCCGAAGGTGATGCGGCCGTCCTTGGCCTCGGCCGTGGCGGAGACGGTGTTGCAGCCGAGGTTGCCGCGGACCTTGCCGTCCTTGCCGAAGGTGAGGTGGACCTTGTCGGTCAGGTCCTTGGGCAGGGACGCCGTCGTACGGCCGTCGCCGACGCCGTTCACCGTCCACTTGGTGCCGGTCAGCGGGGCGTCGGGCTCCTCGGCGCGCGAGGTGAGGTCCACGTGGTCTCCCTTGGCGGAGGTCAGGGTCATCCGGTCGCCGTCGACCTTCGCCGTCAGCTTCTGCTTGCCCAAGGTGTCGGCGAGGCTCTTCTCGAACGCCATGCGGTCGCCGTCCGTGCAGGCCATGTCCGTCATCTGCGTCTCGGAGAAGGCCAACTGGTCGCCGTCGATCTTCACGTCGGCGCCGGCGTGGTTGCAGCCGAAGCTGCCGCCGGCCCGGCCGTCCTTGCCGATCTTGAGGTGGGCGCCGTCCGGTGCCTCGTGCTTCTTGCCGCCCACGGTCACGCTGTCGACGTTCCACCGGATGCCGGTGATGGCCGGCGCGCTCCCCGCGGACCGGTCGGCGGAGCCGCCGTCGGAGCCGGCTCCGGACTCGGTGCCGCATGCGGTGAGCAGCAGCCCGGCGGAGGCCAGCGCGGTCAGGGTCAGGGTCAGACGCTGCGTGTGCATGACGATGTGACGGGACAAGTGGGGGACTTGGTTCCATCCGGCTTCCGCACGGTCCTCGGCCCGTGCCCGGCGGCTCCGGTCTAGCCCATGAGCGGCAGCAGCTCCGAGAGGTCCGCCCGTTCCCCGCTCGCGCTGACCTTCGCCGCGTCCAGCGCCGTCTTCCAGTCGGTACGGCCCGTCGCGAGCCGGATCCAGGTCAGCGGGTCGGTCTCGACGACGTTCGGCGGGGTACCGCGGGTGTGGCGGGGCCCCTGCACGCACTGCACCACCGCGTACGGCGGGACGCGGACCTCGGTCGAGGCGCCGGGGGCCTTCACCGCGAGGGCGTCGGCGAGCAGCCGGGCGCAGGCGGCGAGGGCCTGGCGGTCGTGGGGGACGTCGAGGCCGGGCACCGCGTCGTTGAGGTCGTCCGTGTGGACGGTCAGCTCGACGGTACGGGTGACCAGGAAGTCGCCGAGGGTCATGACGCCGACGCGGGAGGGCACGAGGCGCGCGTCCGGCGCGGCGGCCAGGGACTCCTCGATGCCGGTGAGCGTGCGCGCGAACAGCTCGTCGAGGCCCGCGCCCGTGCGCGCGGCCTCCGCGATGGCGCGGGTGTCCTCGTCGACCTGGGTGGCCTTGCCGACCGTGGCGAAGGGCCAGTCCATGAGCGGCACTTCGTGCCGTGCCGGTTCCGGCAGGCCGAGGTAGCGGTGGACGGTGCCGAGCACCAGGGCGATATGGGCGGCCAGTTCGTGCACGGTCCAGTCGCCGAGGCGGGTCGGCCGGGCGAGCTGGTCGGGGGTGAGGGTGCCCACCGCGTCCCGTACGGCGCCGGACTGCGCGAGCACGGCCTTGCGGATCTTGGCGGAGTCGTACGTACGCGTGCGCTTCTTGGCCGGTGGCATGGTGCTGACTCTAGGCTCTGCCGGGGTAGCCCTGAAGTCCCTTTTCGACCAGGTCGAAGGCGCGCTCGGCGAGGGCCGCGCAGTCGGCCGCCATGGCGTCGGCGCGCTCGCCCGCGAGCAGCCTGCGGTGGTTCTCGATGACCACCGCGTCGCGTGCGGCGACGAGTTGGTGGGCGGCGATGCCCGCCGTCAGCCGGTCGCCCGTCTCCTCGGCCAGCACATCGGTGAGGAGGCCGATGCCGCGCATCTGGAAGAGCATGACGCGGCGGGCCAGCGCGGGCGTATCGCTGATGAGCCGGTGCAGTTGCACCACGGCCGCGTCGTCGCTGAGGCCGATGGAGGGGTCGCGTTCGGCGATCTTGGCCAGGAACTGCCGGCGCAGCGCGGTGACCGCGGACTCGCCGGGGCCGCGGTCGCGCACCGCGTCGGCGGCGTCGGCGACGTGCTCCTCCATCGGGGCGAGGAGCATGTCTTCCTTGGTGCCGAAGTAGTTGAAGACCGTCATCTTCGAGACGTCCGCGGCGTCGGCGATCTCCGCCACGGAGACCTTGTCGAAGCCTCGCTCCAGGAAGAGGTCCAGCGCGGTCCGCCAGATCCGGTGCGCGGTCTGCCGCTTCTTGCGCTCGCGCAGCCCCAGGGATTCCTCAGCCATGGCGGCACTGTACCAGGATGAATATTTGACCAGGTAATTATATTTACTCGGTAACCCTGGCTTCGGCGGCCACCGTGAAGACCTCGCGGTTCGCCGGCACGCCGATCCCTCGCCAGACGAACGGCACGCCGCGCGCCGTGTCCAGGTCGGGGCCGTCCATCAGCTGGAAGTGCACATGCGGTTCGGTGGAGTTGCCGGAGTTCCCGCAGCGGCCGATCCGCTGCCCGGCGACGACCTCGTCCCCCGCCCGGACGTCCAGCGAGCCCCGCTGGACGTGGGCGTACATGGCGTACGTGCCCTCGCCGAGGTCGAGGACGACGTGGTTGCCCACCACGCGGCGGGTGCCGCCGACGCTGCGGCCGACGCCCTCGACCAGCCAGAAGTACAGCACCCCGAGGAGCGAGCTGCGGCTGAGGTGGTCGCGTTGGCCGTCCTCCGCGTGCACGACGGTGGCGTCGGCCACCGCGCGCAGCGGCGCCCCGAAGGCGGGGTAGGCCGCGCCGGGCCGGGCGACGGGCCAGAACCAGACGGGGGCGGGGCGGGTGCCCTCCTCCGGCTCGGCCGTGATGTCGATGGCGTAGGTCTGCCCGAAGCCGTGCGTGCCGTGGCTCGGCACCTTGCTCGCCGGGCTGTTGAGGGCGGACCAGCGGCCGGTGACCGGCGCCTCGACCTCGACGGGCGCCGGGGGCCGCGTCTCGATCCGCCGCCGGGCGGAGCGGGAGTTCACCAGACCGATGGCGATGGCGCCGATCGCCGGCAGCCAGCTCAGCCAGTAGTTGTACGGCAGTTCCACGAAGAACCCGGCGATCACCTGGGCGAAGAAGATCAGCCACAGCAGGCGCTGGGCCAGGGCGGCGAGCTTGCGTTGACGTACGGACACGGCACTTCCCCCTCGTACGGGTGAACGATCACCGAACACCCCCGGTGCTGCTGGTCAGGGGACAACACTGGCCGTCGCCCAGAGAGGAGTGCAACATGACGGTCATGGCAGAACGCACGCCGCAGGCCCAGATGTCGGTCGAGGACTTCGAGGAGCTGGCTCGGCTCACGGAAGCGCGGTTCGAGGGCATCAGGTTGGAGTTCATCGGCGGGCGGATCGGGGTCAAGAACGTGCCGGACGGAGATCACGTCGAGATGGTGACGTGGCTGCAGGAGCAGTGCATGCGGCACAGGCCGGACCTCAGCCTGTACAGCGCGGAGCACGGGCTGACGATCGAGACGTACCACAAAGGCCGGTCCCGCCCGGACGCCTCGCTCGCCCCGCGGGGCTACTTCAGGGGCCGCCGCGACTGGGCCGACGCCAGCGGTGTGCTGATGACGGTCGAGGTCACCTCGTACGACACCGACACGCACAAGCGGGACCGCGAGGAGAAGCCCGCCGCCTACGCGGCCGCCGGCATTCCGGTGTACCTGCTCATCGACCGCGAGTTCGGCAAGATCGTGGTCCACAGCAGGCCGGACGCGGCGACCAGCGCCTACACCGACGTCCACGAGGTACGCCTCGGCGCCGCCGTGGAGCTGCCGGACCCGGTCGCCTTCAAGCTCGACACCGCCGCACTCCTGGACTTCCTGGGCTGAGGACCTGAGGGCCTGACGAAGCCCCCGCCCGGATCGCGTCCGGGCGGGGGCTTCGCGGCGATGGCCGTCAGGCGAAGAGCCCCGGAAGGGTTCCCTCGTGGGCCTCGCGCAGCTCGCTCAGCGGCAGCGTGAACTCGCCCTGGACGTCCACGGCGTCACCGTCGACGACACCGACGCGGGTGACGGGCAGGCCCCGCGCCCCGCACATGTCCGTGAACCGCAGTTCCTCGCTGCGCGGCACGGCGACCACCGCGCGCCCCGCCGACTCCGAGAAGAGGAACGTGAACGCGTCCAGGCCGTCCGGCACGACAAGCCGGGCACCGCGGCCGCCGCGCAGGCAGGACTCGGTGACCGCCTGCACGAGACCGCCGTCGGACAGGTCGTGCGCGGCGTCGATCATGCCGTCGCGGGAGGCGGAGATGAGGATCTCGCCGAGCAGCCTCTCGCGGGCCAGGTCGACCTTGGGCGGCAGCCCGCCGAGGTGGTCGTGGATGACCTGCGACCAGGCCGAGCCGCCGAACTCCTCGCGGGTCTCGCCGAGCAGGTAGAGGAGCTGGCCCTCTTCCGTGAAGGCCATCGGCGTGCGGCGGGCCACGTCGTCGATCACGCCGAGGACGGCGACGACCGGCGTCGGGTGGATGGCCGCCTCGCCCGTCTGGTTGTACAGCGAGACGTTGCCGCCGGTCACCGGGGTGCCCAGCTCCAGGCAGCCGTCCGCGAGGCCGCGGATGGCCTCGGCGAACTGCCACATGACGTCCGGGTCCTCGGGCGAACCGAAGTTCAGGCAGTCCGAGATCGCGAGCGGCTTGGCGCCCGAGGCCGCCACGTTGCGGTACGACTCCGCGAGGGCGAGCTGCGCGCCCGTGTACGGGTCGAGCTTCGCGAAGCGGCCGTTGCCGTCGGTGGCGATGGCGACGCCGAGGCCCGTCTCCTCGTTGATCCGGATCATCCCGGAGTCCTCGGGCATGGCGAGCACGGTGTTGCCCTGCACGAAGTGGTCGTACTGCTCGGTGACCCAGGACTTGGCGGCCTGGTTCGGGGCGGCGACCAGCTTGAGGACCTGCTCGCGCAGCTCGTCGGCGTTCGCCGGGCGGGCCAGCTTGTTCGCGTCGTCGGCCTGGAGGGCGTCCTGCCAGGACGGGCGGGCGTAGGGGCGCTCGTAGACCGGGCCGTCGTGCGCGACCGTGCGCGGGTCGACGTCGACGATCTTCTCGCCGTGCCAGAAGATCTCCAGGCGGTCGCCGTCGGTCACCTCACCGACGACGGTGGCGATGACGTCCCACTTGTCGCAGATCTCCAGGAAGCGGGCGACCTTGTCGGGCTCGACGACCGCGCACATGCGTTCCTGCGACTCACTCATGAGGATTTCCTCGGGCGTGAGCGTGGAGTCGCGCAGCGGTACGTCGTCCAGCTCGACGCGCATACCGCCGGAGCCGTTGGACGCCAGCTCGGAGGTCGCGCAGGAGAGGCCCGCGGCACCGAGGTCCTGGATGCCGACGACGAGCTTCTCGGCGAAGGCCTCCAGGGTGCACTCGATGAGCAGCTTCTCCTGGAAGGGGTCACCGACCTGCACGGCGGGACGCTTCGACGGCTTGGTGTCGTCGAAGGTCTCGGAGGCCAGGATCGAGGCGCCGCCGATGCCGTCGCCGCCGGTGCGGGCCCCGTACAGGATGACCTTGTTGCCGGGTCCCGACGCCTTGGCGAGGTGGATGTCCTCGTGCCGCATGACCCCGATGGCACCGGCGTTGACCAGCGGGTTGCCCTGGTAGCAGGCGTCGAAGACCAGCTCGCCGCCGATGTTGGGCAGGCCCAGGCAGTTGCCGTAGCCACCGATGCCCGCGACGACGCCGGGGAGCACCCGCTTGGTGTCGGGGTGGTGGGCGTCACCCATGCGCAGCGGGTCCACGACCGCGACCGGCCGCGCGCCCATCGCGATGATGTCGCGCACGATGCCGCCCACACCCGTGGCCGCGCCCTGGTAGGGCTCCACGTAGGAGGGGTGGTTGTGCGACTCGACCTTGAAGGTGACCGCGTAGCCCTGGCCGACGTCGACCACACCGGCGTTCTCGCCGATGCCGACGAGCATGGCGTCGTTCTGGGGCACCTTCTCGCCGAACTGGCGCAGGTGGACCTTGCTGCTCTTGTACGAGCAGTGCTCCGACCACATCACCGAGTACATGGCGAGCTCGGCACCGGTCGGACGGCGGCCCAGGATCTCCCTGACGCGCGCGTACTCGTCTTCCTTCAGGCCCAGTTCGGCCCAGGGCAGCTTGACGTCGGGCGTCTGTGCCGCGTGCTTGACGGTGTCCAGAGTCATGCGTTGACCAGCTTCTTCAGGATCGAGGTGAAGAATCCGAGGCCGTCGGTGCGGCCGGTCCCGACGAGCGGCTCCACCGCGTACTCGGGGTGCGGCATCAGACCGACGACGTTGCCCGCCTCGTTCGTGATGCCGGCGATGTCGCGGAGCGAGCCGTTGGGGTTGCCCTCCAGGTACCGGAAGGCGACGCGGCCCTCGGCCTCCAGCATGTCCAGGGTCCGCTCGTCGGCGGTGTACTGCCCGTCGATGTTCTTCAGCGGGATCCGGATCTCCTGGCCGGCCGTGTAGTCGGCGGTCCAGGCGGTCTCCGCGTTCTCCACGCGCAGCTTCTGCTCACGGCAGATGAAGTGCAGGTGGTTGTTGCGCAGCATCGCGCCCGGCAGGAGGTGCGTCTCGGTGAGCACCTGGAAGCCGTTGCAGACGCCGAGCACCGGCATTCCGGCCTTCGCCTGCTCGATGACGGACTCCATCACCGGCGAGAAACGCGCGATGGCGCCGGCCCGCAGATAGTCGCCGTAGGAGAACCCGCCGGGCAGGACCACGGCGTCGACCTGCTTGAGGTCCTTGTCCTTGTGCCACAGCGGCACGGCCTCGGCGCCGGCCACGCGGACGGCGCGCTGGGCGTCGCGGTCGTCGAGCGTTCCGGGGAAAGTGACGACTCCAATTCGAGCGGTCACTTCTCTTCCTCCACCTTTACGACGAAGTCCTCGATCACGGTGTTGGCGAGGAAGGTTTCCGCCATCTCGTGGATACGGGCGAGGGCGGTCTCGTCGACCGGCCCGTCCACCTCGAGTTCGAAGCGCTTTCCCTGACGTACGTCGGAGATGCCCTCGAAACCGAGGCGCGGCAGTGCACGCTGCACCGCCTGGCCCTGGGGGTCGAGGATCTCCGGCTTGAGCATGACGTCGACTACGACGCGTGCCACTGGCACTCCCGGTGTGTGGTGCTGGCGTGTGCTGCTCGCCTGGTGCTGAAGCAGGTTCCTTCAGACTACCGGCACAAAATTTCTACTCGCGTAGATTGGTAGATTCCTACGTGATGACGGTCACGTTCCCCTACCCAAACAGGTTTCGAACGGGGCACCTTCACAGAGAATCCAGGAAAAGATCACCGGTCGGCATTACGCCCGGACACGCGGAGATATTCGGACGGGCTTCACAATGCATTGCCAAGCACTGTACAAAGGAAATGGCAATAGCAGATACTCGCCCCAAAACAGCCGGACAGTCGGCGTCACCGCACGTCAACGCGGTGCGGCCGCACGAAGGGACCGATATTCGTGGCGCAGCGTGTCGTAGTCACTCTCTTTGACGACATGGATGGCGGGGAAGCGGCAGAAACGGTCGCGTTCGGTCTTGACGGCAAGTCGTACGAGATCGACCTCAACCAAACCAATGCCAAGAAACTTCGCACGGCGCTCGCCCCGTACCTGGAGGCGGCCCGCAAGCAGACGAGATCCGGGAAGGCGTTCCGGCACACCGCGGTGACCCCCGCGCCCTCCGCGGTCCGGGCCTGGGCCCGCTCGCGGCATATGGACCTGCCGCCGCGCGGCCGCATCCCGAAGAAGGTCTACGAGGCCTTCGAGGCGTTCGAGGCGGCCAACTGACCTCGGACTCCACGCGGCTCCGGAGCCCCTCGCGGCAACGTCCTCGAACCCCTCGCGGCCACGTTCCCGAAGCCCTCGCGGCAACCGACTTGCGTTGCACCCCTGCTGGTCAGCTAGAGTCTGGAGCACGCCGAGGGGCAAGGCCGAAAAGCCGGGTCCCAAGGAGTCGTGCGGGTGTAGTTCAGTAGTAGAACATCCCCCTTCCAGGGGGAAGGCGCAGTGTGCAATTCCTGTCACCCGCTCCGCATCGCCTACGAACCAGTCTTCTGGTTGCGGTAAGCTGATGCACGCGCCGATCAGTGAGAGCTGGTCGGAGGCAATGCGAACGTAGCTCAGTTGGTAGAGCGCAACCTTGCCAAGGTTGAGGTCGCGAGTTCGAACCTCGTCGTTCGCTCCAGTTGATAAGGCCCCGGTCCATGCGATCGGGGCCTTCTTCGTGTCCCGCCCCACTCACCACCCGGTCACGGCACGGCCCCGCCCCTCCGCTGCTTTCTGACATTTGTCACACGGGCCGGTGACAGCGCGCACTGCCGCCGCATCGCCGCGCGGGAGAGGCTCTGACCATGACTGACCAAGTGATCGACGTGACCGATCTCCGGCGCGTGTACGGGGGCGGTTTCGAGGCGGTGCGGGGGATCTCCTTCAGCGTGGGCCGCGGCGAACTGTTCGCGCTCCTCGGCACCAACGGCGCGGGCAAGACGTCCGCCGTAGAGCTCATCGAAGGCCTCGCCGCGCCCGCCGGCGGGCGCGTACGGGTCCTCGGGCACGACCCGTACACCGAGCGGGCTGCGGTGCGGCCCCGCATCGGCGTCATGTTGCAGGAGGGCGGCTTCCCCGCCGAACTGACGGTCACGGAGACCGTACGGATGTGGGCCGGGTGCACCAGCGGGGCCAGGCCCGTCGCGGAGGCCCTCGATGTCGTCGGCCTCACCAAGCGGGCCGGCGTACGCGTGAAACAGCTCTCCGGCGGCGAGAAACGGCGGCTCGACCTGGCCATGGCGCTCATCGGGCGCCCCGAGGTGCTCTTCCTCGACGAACCCACCACGGGCCTCGACGCCGAGGGGCGCCGCGAGACCTGGGAGCTGGTCCAGGAGCTGCGGGACAACGGCACGACCGTGCTGCTCACCACGCACTACCTCGAAGAGGCCGAAGTGCTCGCCGACCGCCTCGCGATCCTGCACGAGGGCCGGATCGCCGCCGAGGGCAGCGTCGCCGACGTGGTCGCCGCGCAGCCCTCGCACGTCTCCTTCGAGCTGCCCGAGGGGTACCTCGTCGGCGACCTGCCGCCGCTCGCCGAGATCGGCGTGACGGGCCATGAGACCGAGGGGCGCCTGGTGCGGCTGCGGACCAACGAACTCCAGCGGACGGCCACGGAGCTGCTGGTGTGGGCCAGGGACGCACGGATCGGCCTCGGCTCGCTCGACGTACGGGCCGCCTCCCTGGAGGAGGCGTTCCTGCGCATCGCGCGGGAAGCGGGGTCCGGCGGGCACTCCGCCGGGCGCTCCACCGAGAAGGAGGTGGCGGCATGAGCACCGTGACGATGTCGACCCCCGCGGGGCGCATGGGGTCCCTGGCCCGCGCCGAGCTGACGCTGCTCGCGCGGAGCAAGGGCACGCTGTTCGCGGCGCTGTTCGTACCGATGGTCCTGCCGCTCAGCGTCGCGTCGGCGGTGGACGAGGCCGACCTGAAGGAGGCGGGGCTCTCCGTCGGCACCATGCTGCTGCCGTCCTCGGTCGGCTTCTCGCTGATCTTCGCCGTCTACGGCTCGCTGATCGGCGTCTTCGTCGCCCGCCGCGAGGAGCTCGTACTGAAGCGGCTGCGCACCGGTGAGCTGCGGGACCACGAGATCCTGGTCGGCGCATCGCTGCCGGCCGCCGCCATCGGCCTCGCGCAGAGCGTGGTGCTCTGCGTGGGCTGCGTGGCCTTCCTGGACGCGGGCGCGCCCGACGCGGTCGCGTACGCCGTTCTCGGAGTGCTCCTCGGCATCGTGATGTTCGGCGCGCTCGCCGCCGTCACGGCGAGCTTCAGCAGGACCTCGGAGACCGCCCAGGTCATGAGCATGCCGCTGATCTTCGTGTCGATGCTCGGCTCCGGGCTCGTCATACCGTTCGAGGTCATGCCCGACGGCCTCGCCTCGGTCTGTGAGCGCCTGCCGCTCTCCCCCGTCATCCAGCTCGTGCGCGGCGGCTGGACCGGCAGTCTCTCGGCAGGGGACGCGCTCGACGCGGCCATCACCGCGGTGGTCTGGACCCTGCTCGCGGTGTCCGCTGTGCGACGGTGGTTCCGCTGGGAGCCGAGGCGCTGAGAGGGGGGAGCGGGATGGTGGGCCGGATGCGGGGCTGGCAGCGCGGCTGGCACGCGCGGAGCAAGATCGAGAAAGTGGAGTTCCAGAGCGTCGCCATGTGGCACGCCCTGCCGTGGGTCTTCTACCTGAGCTGGGGCTCGCTGCCGCTGGGCCTGAGCCTGCGCTCGGAGCCCGCGGCGCAGTTCACCGGCTGGGCGCTGATCGTGGTGGGCGCGGCGCAGTGCGTGCACACGAACCGCTCGCTGCGGCGGGCGCTCGACCACTTCCTGAAGCGGCGGGAACTGCCACGCCGCGACCTCGCCGTGGCGGGCGCCCTGATGGCCACCGCCTACGCGCTGGCGGTCGCCCTTGAGGCCATGGACGGGGTCGAGGACGGCCTGCTCGCCCTCACCGTCATGTACTTGATGGTGCCGTTCTGCCAGGCCCTGTCCTTCGCCCTGCCCGTACGGACCTACCTGGCCCGCGTCGCCGTCCTGGACGTCGTCCTCGTGGCCGCGTTCGCCGCGGCAGGGGCGCGGGACGGCCGGCTCCTCGCCCTCGCCGGCCTCATCGCCTTCGGCGGGCTCCTTACCCTGCTGTCCTCGCGCTGCGGCGCCTGGACGCTCTCCGTGATGTGGGAGGCCGACCGCGCCCGTGAGGTAGAGGCGCGGCTCGCGGTCGCCGAGGAGCGGCTGCGCTTCGGGCGGGACCTGCACGACGTGCTGGGCCGCAACCTCGCCGTCATCGCCCTCAAGAGCGAACTGGCCGTACAGCTCGCACGGCGCGGGCGCCCCGAAGCCGTGGACCAGATGGTCGAGGTGCAGCGCATCGCGCAGGAGTCGCAGCGCGAGGTGCGCGAGGTCGTCCGCGGCTACCGCGAGGCCGACCTCGGCGTCGAGCTCATCGGCGCCCAAGGGGTGCTCGAAGCCGCCGGGATCACCTGCCGGGTGACCGGGTCGGCGGCGGGGCTCCCGGCCGCCGTGCAGTCCGCGCTGGGCTGGGTCGTCCGCGAGGCGGCCACCAACGTGCTGCGGCACGGCGACGCCGGGCGCTGCGACATCACCCTGGCGGTGACCCCGGACCGTACGACGCTGACCGTGGAGAACGACGGGGCGCCCACCGCGACGGAGCCGGACCCGGCGCCCACCGGCGGCTCCGGGCTCGCCGGACTGCGGGAGCGGCTCGCCGAGGTGGGCGGGACGCTGGATTCGGCCTGCGAGGCGGGCCGGTTCCGCCTCACGGCCCAGGTGCCGTCGCCACTCACCGGAACGGGCAGCTCCACCGCGGTCGCGGACCCGCCCGAGGATGAGGCCCGGGGAGAGGTCCGGGGAGAGGTCGGGAAAGCGATCCGGAAACGGACCGAGGCACAGGAAGAAGCCCTGCTGTGACGCTGCGTGTGCTGCTCGCCGATGACGAGCACCTCATCCGGGGCGCGCTCGCCGCGCTGCTCGCCCTGGAGGACGACCTCGTCGTCGTCGCCGAAGCGGCGACCGGGCCCGAGGCGCTCGCCATGGCACGCGCCCACCGGCCCGACGTGGCCGTGCTCGACCTTCAGATGCCGGGCGCCGACGGTGTGAGCGTGGCCACATCGCTGCGGGACGAACTCCCGCGGTGCCGCACCATGATCGTGACGAGTCACGGCAGACCGGGACATCTCAAACGAGCCCTCGCGGTGGGGGTGCGCGCCTTCGTGCCGAAGACCGTGAGCGCCCAGCGGCTCGCCGAGATCATCCGCTCCGTGCACGCCGGAAACCGTTACGTGGACCCGGAGTTGGCCGCGGACGCGATCTCCGCCGGCGACTCCCCGCTCACCGACCGCGAGGCCGAGGTGCTCGAACTCGCCGCCGACGGCGCCCCCGTCGCGGAGATCGCCGAACGCGCCTCGCTCTCCCAGGGAACCGTACGCAACTACCTCTCCTCCGCGGCCACCAAGATCGGGGCGGAGAACCGTCATGCCGCGGTGCGTCTCGCACGGGAGCGCGGTTGGGTATAGTTGTTCTCGCGCCACGGCGCAGCGCGGACGTAGCTCAGTTGGTAGAGCGCAACCTTGCCAAGGTTGAGGTCGCCAGTTCGAACCTGGTCGTCCGCTCAGAAGAGGTACAGAGAAGAAGGCCCCGCTCCGAGGAGCGGGGCCTTCTTCTCTGTACCGGACCGGCTACCAGGCGGTGCCGGTCAGTCGCTCGTACGCCTCGATGTACTTGGCGCGGGTGGCATCCACCACGTCCTGCGGCAGCGCGGGCGGCGGCTGCTCGCTCTTCCGGTCCCAGCCGGAGGCCGGTGAGGTCAGCCAGTCGCGGACGAACTGCTTGTCGTAGCTGGGCTGGGCGTGGCCCGGCTCCCACTGGTCGGCGGGCCAGAAGCGCGACGAGTCCGGCGTCAGGACCTCGTCGCCGAGGATCAGCGCCTCGCCGTCGAAGCCGAACTCGAACTTCGTGTCGGCGAGGATCAGACCGCGCTCGCGGGCGGTGTCCCGCGCCCTGCTGTAGACGGCGAGGGTCGACTGGCGCAGCTTGGCCGCCGTGTCGGCGCCGACCTGGCGGGCGACCTCCTCGTAGCTCACGTTCTCGTCGTGCTCGCCGACGGCGGCCTTCGCGGCAGGCGTGAAGATCGGCGCGGGCAGCTCGGAGCCGTCGGTGAGGCCCTCGGGCAGCGCGAGGCCGCAGACCGTGCGGGAGTCGTTGTACTCCAGGAGGCCAGAACCGGTGAGGTAGCCGCGGGCGACGCACTCGACCGGGACCATCCGCAGGGACTTGCAGACCAGGGTGCGGCCCGCCCAGTCGGCGGGGGCGCCTTCGGGCACGTCCGTGGAGATGACGTGGTTGGGGACCAGGTCGGCGAGCTGGTCGAACCACCACAGGGAGAGCTGGGTGAGCACGCGGCCCTTGTCGGGGATCTCCGAGGGCAGCACCCAGTCATAGGCGGAGAGCCGGTCGCTCGCGACCATGACGAGCTCGCCCGCCTCGTTCTGGTACAGGTCGCGCACCTTGCCGGTGTGGAGGTGCACCAGGCCCGGCACATCGAGAGGCTCGGGCTTTTCTACGAATCCGGACACGGTTCCTCCCGGTGGTTCTGGCCAAGTGCTGTCGATTCTCCCGTATCGGAACCGTGGTCTCGGCCAGGGGTGGCCCAGGGTGGGGCCAGAGGTCGGCCGTGGTGGGGCCCAGGGTGGGGCCAGGGGGCTCAGTCCCGCTTGCAGATGCGGTCGAGGAGATTGGCCGTGGCGCGCTGCACGCGGGTGTCCACATGGCCCGGCCGGTCGAGCGCCGGGGACCAGGCGAAGGTGCCGGAGGCGAAGACGAGGGCGCCGGAGGGCGCGCGGTAGAGCGACGACTCCTGGTGGCGCTTGGCGCCCTCCGCGTCCGTGTACGGGGAGTGGGCGAGCAGGATGCGGCCCTGGTGCTCGGGGAGCGGCGTCCGCGGGAAGTAGCGGTCGGCCTCGCCCGCGACCAGGCCATCCAGCTCGTCGCCCTCGTGCGCCCCCGTCGCCTCCCAGAGCCAGTGGTCGGCGTTGCGCACGACCAGGGGGTGCGGCTCGGGGACCCGGCCCGCGTACTGGATGCCGATCAGTTGCTGCTCGGCGGTCTTGTCGCCGTCCCGCTCGCGCCAGAGGGCGGGCCTGCCGGGGCCCCGGCGCTTGCGGCAGGTCAGCAGGCGGTCGGGGACGCCGGACGGGGAGGGGGCCAGCTCCACCTGCCAGTACATGGTATTGGCGGAGAGGAAGACCAGGGAGGTGCCGCCGTCGCGGGCCAGCTCCGCGGTGCGGCGCATGGCCGGTGACCAGTACTCGTCGTGGCCGGGGAAGACCAGGCCGCGGTAGCGCGAGGGGTCGACGCGGCCCGCGTGCAGGTCGCGGGCGTCCGCGTACGCGATGTCGTACCCGTACCGCTCGGCCCAGCGGATGAAGTCGTAGGCGTGGCCCACGTGGAGCGGCAGCCCCGCCCCGGCGAACGGCCGGTCGAAGGAGACCGTGACGGCGGCCTCGCTCTCGCCGAGGAGCCGGCCCTGCTCGTCCCACGCGTGGTAGAGACTCGCGCCCGTGCGGCCGTCCTCGGGGTAGAGGTTGTACGCCTGCCACGTGACGTCCGGCAGGAGCAGCAGGAGGTCGGCGGGATGGTGGTCGCGGACCGTGAAGGGGACGTGCGAGCGGTACCCGTCGGCGGTGGTCAGGACCGCCACATACGCCCCGACGCTCCAGAAGCTCGGGATCTGGAGCCGCCAGGAGAGCCACCAGTGGTGGCAGGAGACGGTGCGGTCCGCGGTGAGCGGGGCGGGCTGGACGATGCCGGAGAGGCGGGGGCTTGTGGTGATCTTCGACGCCCCGTCGCCGCCGTAGTGGCCGATGCGGTAGATGTCGACGCTGAACTGCTGGGGCGGGTCGACCGTGACGTGGAAGTCGATGGCCTCGCCGGGGGCGGCGGCTCCGGTGGAGGTGAAACCCTTGATCTGGCGGCGCACGTCGTCGGCGTTCAGGGTGCCGCCGGTGCGGGCCGCGGGGATGTGGACGCCGGGGGCCGACGCGGCCGACGCCGCCGACGCGGGGTCGACGTACCAGGGCACGACCTGGCCCGTGTCGTCGAAGTAGTGCTCTGAGCCGCGGAGCCAGGGCAACGGGCCCTGCCCGAAAGGGTCCGACACGGCGTGCGCGAGCGCCCCCGATTCCCAGCGGCGGATCGGCTCCTGCCCCATGTCTCTCCCTCCCTCGCTCCCCCGAGTCCGGCTCCACCGGTCAGTACGTACGACCGGCACCGGCCCAAGCACATCACATTACGCACTCACCCCGTCACCGTTCGTCGTGAATTGACGGGATCGGAACGCTGTCTTCCGGTTTCTCGCGCTCCGGCGCCACGCTCCGGCGCCGTGGGCGCGTGCGCCGGAGGGGGGCTGGGGCGTGGCTGCGACACGGCTGGGGCGCGGCTGGGGCGTGGCTGGGGCGTGGACGGCTCGCGGCTGGCACTCACGGCTCGCGGCGCGCGCTCGCGGCGTGCTCAGGCCAGGCGGACCGGCTTCTCCGGGCGGATGCCGAGGCGGGTGAGCCAGTCCCGCAGGGGTACGGGGTCGCCCTGCTCCACCAGGCTGCGGACGCTCGGCGTGAGGTCGGCCGCGCGCTCGCCGTCGATCAGCAGGGCGGGGCCGTCGAGCCAGTCGAGGCCGGGGGCGGCTCCCGCGGTGTCCACGGCGGCGCAGCACACCATCGCCGTGACGTGGTCGGCGAGGAGCTCACGTCCGGTGCGGGGCGGCTGGAGCGGGAAGAGGGGCAGGGCCCCGTCGACCCAGAGCGCCTCGTCCGGCCCCTGGCCCGCGGGGGCCGGCCGGGGCGGAGCCTCGGCCTCCTCACGGGCCAACTCAGCAGTGAGCGAGGCGGCGAGCACGCCACGGGGTCCTTCGTCCGGGGCGTCGTCGTCCTCGGGGGCGTCGTGGCGATCGAGGGCTGCCTGCGAGGGGGGCGCGACCGCGGAACCGGGAGCGGGAGCGGGGGCAGCGGCGGCTGCGGGGGCGGTGCCTGGAGCGGGGCCGGGCGACGCCTCCCAGCGGCCCGCAGGCGTCGTAGGTGGAGTCGTAGGAGCCGCAGGAGTCGTAGGACCCGCAGGCGTCATAGGAGGAGTCATAGGACCCGCAGGAGCCGTCAGGTGGGCGAGGACGCGGCCGAGGGTCGGTCCCTCGGGGCCCGCGGCGGCCGGGTCCGCGGAGTCGGAGTGGCCCACGCCGAGGGAGTCCAGGACCCGGTGCAGCCGCGCGGCATCCGTACGCCACTTGCGGTCCACGACCTCGTCCGGATACTCCTGCCACGCCACCGGCGCCCAGTCCGGGCCCGGCTCGGCCGGACCTCCGTGAAAGAGGCGGGCGGCCAGGAGCGACGTGGCCTCGTCCACCACGCCAGGCTCCTCCAGCAGGTCACAGGCGGGGCGCTCGCCCAGACGCGAGGCGAAGCCCTCCGCGAGGCGGTCCCTGCGCGAGAGCTCGGTCAGCGCGGCGACCACGCCCGCGTCCAGCCGGGACGGCCAGCGGCCCATCCGCCAGGCGGGCAGCGCGACCCGCGTGAGCAGGCGGTCCCACCCCGCGTACGCGAGGCCGACCTGCTCCTGGGCGACGATCCGCACGCCGTAGTCCACGGCCTGGGCACGCTCGGCGGCGGCCGCAGCGACGCCGCGCTCCATCTCGGCGGCGTGCACACGGCAGTTGCGCAGCAGCAGCCGGGCGACCCAGCCGACGCCGACGAGCAGAGGGCGGACCAGGGCGCCGCGGCCGGGCGCCGAGGCGTCGGCCACCGCCGCGTCGAGCCCGCGCACGAAGCGCCGGGCGGCGGCTATGTCGGGGTGCGCGGAGGGCCCCGTGCCCGCCACCACGGGGGCGAGCACCGCGCGCAGTTCGCCGACCCGCATCCACCACAGGAACGGGGAGCCGATGACGAGCACGGGCGCGGTGAAGGACGGGCGGTGCGGGGCGCGGGCGCCCCCGGAGGCGGGCTCCTCGGCGGGCGGGCCGTGCGCGGGGTGGGTGCGGTCCTCCAGCCAGCTGTCGCAGTCGGGGGTGAGCGCTATCGCCGAGGGCGCGGGCACGTCGAGCCGGTCGGCGAGGTCGCGGACCAGGCGGTACAGATCGGGGGCGGAGTCCTCGGGCACGGGGACCGTGGGGCTCAGGGCGGGCCTCGCCCTGGCCACGACCAGGGCGACGGCCCCCGCCGCGAGCAGGACGAGCAGGGCGAGGGCCGTGACGACCCAGCGCGCGATGTCCCAGCCCCGGCCGCCCATGTGGCCCGTGACGCCGCCGGCGATGAGTACGACGGCGACGGCCGCGGGCAGCAGGGCGACGGCCAGCGCCCTGCTGCGCAACCGCAGCACGGCGAGAGCCCGTGAACGCGCGGCCTGCGCGCCCAGCTCCACTCCCGAACCTGACACGACCGATGGCACCCCCTGCTGCCTACTGCTCGGCCATCGGCCGGGGCCGGTGGCACACGTCAATGGCGTTGGCCTTGCTCATTCCCCCACTGTTGCACCCGGCGCCGACACCGCAATGCCGGTGGTCTGTTTGGCTCTGGGCGCTTGGAACGCTTTCGCCGCACCCTAGTTGGGGTGCCGGGTGCCGTCAGCCGGATAGGTCAGCGGTCACTCGATGGAATGGCTTTGGCTAAAGGTGGACGCCGCACGGGTGCCGAATGGACACCGAGGGGACTTCGAGGGGACACCGAGGGGACGTCGAAAGGGATACCGGAGGGACACCAGAGCGACACCGAAGAGAACAGGCCCCGGATCCGGGACCGGATCCAGGGCCTGAACTTGGCCGAAAGTCACGTACGACGTGGCACGTTCACGCGATCGAGCGACTTGCAGCGGGGCCTCACGCCTCGGCCGCCGCCTTCGCGGCGATGTCCGTACGGTGCTGTGAGCCGTCGAGACGGATGCGGGACAGCGCGGCGTACGCACGCTGCCGGGCCTCGGTGAGGCCGGTCCCTGTCGCCGTCACGGACAGCACCCGGCCGCCCGCGCTGACCACGGCGTCGCCGTCCCGCCGGGTGCCGGCGTGCAGGACGTACGCGTCGGGGGCGTCCTGGGCCGCCACCTCGTCGAGCCCCTCGATGGGGTCACCGGTGCGCGGCGTGCCGGGGTAGTTGTGCGAGGCGACGACCACGGTCACCGCGGCGTCGTCGCTCCAGCGCAGCGGGGGCAGATCGGCGAGGTTGCCGGTCGCCGCGGCCATCAGGAGTCCGCCGAGCGGCGTCTTCAGGCGGGCGAGGACCACCTGGGTCTCGGGGTCCCCGAAGCGGGCGTTGAACTCGATGACGCGTACGCCGCGGCTCGTGATCGCCAGGCCCGCGTACAGCAGCCCCGCGAACGGGGTGCCCCGGCGGCGCAGTTCGTCGACCGTCGGCTGGAGCACCGTCCGCATGACCTCGTCGACCAGGTTCGGGTCGGCCCAGGGCAGCGGCGAGTAGGCACCCATGCCGCCCGTGTTCGGGCCCTCGTCGCCGTCGAGCGCGCGCTTGAAGTCCTGGGCGGGCTGGAGCGGGACGACCGTCTCGCCGTCGGTGATCGCGAAGAGGGAGACCTCGGGGCCGTCGAGGAACTCCTCGATGACCACGCGGTCGCAGGCGATGGCGTGGGCGCGGGCCGCCTCGATGTCGTCCGTCACGACGACGCCCTTGCCCGCGGCGAGCCCGTCGTCCTTGACGACGTACGGCGCCCCGAAGGCGTCGAGGGCCTTGTCGATCTGATCAGGGGTGGTGCAGACGTAGGAACGGGCGGTCGGCACGCTCGCGCCGGCCATCACGTCCTTGGCGAACGCCTTGGAGCCCTCCAGCTCCGCGGCCTCCTTGGACGGGCCGAAGCAGGGGATGCCCGCGGCGCGCACGGCGTCGGCGACGCCCGCGACGAGCGGGGCCTCCGGGCCCACGATCACCAGGCCCGCGCCGAGCCGCTCGGCGAGGGCGGTCACGGCGGTGCCGTCGTGGGCGTCGACCCGGTGGGTCTCGGCCACCTCTGCGATGCCGGCGTTGCCGGGGGCGCAGTGCAGCTCGGAGACGTCGGGGTCGAGGGACAGAGAGCGGCACAGGGCGTGTTCGCGGGCACCACTGCCGATGACAAGGACCTTCACGGTGGTCAGCCTAGCTGGTGGCTTCGTATGCCTCCCCGAGGTCCGCCTCCCAAGCCTTTTGTACGTTCATCCAGTCCTGCCCGCCTGCGCACGCTCCGCAAGGCCCTGCCCGCCCGGCGGCCCGAGACTCCGACCAGCGCCCCGAAGCCGTCTCCCTGAGTTGTCTCCCTGAGCCATCTCCTTGAGCCGTCTCCCGAGCCGTCTCCCGAGCCGTCTCCCCGACCCGTCTCGCCGCCATCGCCGCCGGACAGCCGGTCAGATGTTGGGGTACTCCTCCACCACCGTCGCGCCCAGCTCCCGCATGATCAGGTCGTGGCCCGAGAGGGCCGATTCGACCAGGTCGGGGTCGTCGTCCTCGGGGGTGTCGTCCTCGGGGGACACGTGTTCCGGGGCCGGGGCCGGGGCCGAGCGGGGCGGAGGTGTCGGCTCCGGGGCCGCGGCGGGGGCCGGGGCCGGCGCGGCCTGCTGGGGCGGGCTCTGCGGCCGCGGGGCCGCGGGGGCACCGCCACCGCCGAAGTTGCCGCCGGAGCCGAAGTTGCCGCCGGAGCCACTGGAGCCTCCGGAATTGCCGGAATTGCCGCCGTAGCCGCCCGTGGCACCGCCGCCGCCGCCGAAGTTGCCCGCGGCCGGCGGGGGCGCGGAGCCGCCCGAGGGGTCGACGATCGCCTCGACCTTCCACTGCACGCCGAACTGCTCGGACAGTGCCTGGCGCAGCACGTCCTCGCTGCCGCTGGTGGCGAAGTTGTCCCGCGCCCCCGCGTTGACGAAGCCGATCTGCAGGGTCGTGCCGTCGAAGCCGGCCACCTGGGCGTTCTGGCTGAGCAGGATCCAGGTGAAGCGGCGGCGGTTCTTCACCGCCTCCAGGATGTTCGGCCACAGGGTGCGGGGGTCGGGACCGCCGCCGCCCGCAGGGGCCTGGGCGGTCGTCGGCGCGGGGGCGGGCGCGGGCGTGGGGGCCGCCGGGGCGGGGGCCTGCGGGGCTCCGCCGGAGGGGGCCGCCGTGGGCCAGCCGCCGGGGCGCGGGGGCGCGGGAGCTTCCGGAGCGGCGGGCGCGGGCGCGGGGCCGCTGCCGGGGGCGGATGCCGTGGGCCAGCCGCCGGGACGCCGCTCACCGGCCGGGGCGGCCGCGGGGGCGGGGGCAGCGGCGGCGGGAGACGGAGTCGGGGCCGCGGGGGGTGCCGTCTGCGGGGCGGGAGCCGGGGCCTCCGGGGCGGCGTCGCCCTGCGGTGCGCCTGACCCTCGTACGGCCGCGCGCGCGGCGGCGGGACCGCCTCCGGGCGCCACGGGCGGGCCCTGCGGAACATGCGGAGGCCCGGCGGGAGACATGGCGGGAGGCATGGCCACGCCCGGCTGCCCCGCGCCCGCGTGGGCCTCGGGGCCGGGGGCGTACCCCATGGCGGGGCCGGGGCCCTGGCCAGCGGGGACGAAGTTCCCGCCGCGCTCCAGGCGGTCGAGGCGGGCCATGACGGAACGCTCGTCGTCATACGCCGCCGGGAGCAGCACGCGCGCGCAGATCAGCTCGAGCTGGAGCCGCGGCGAGGTGGCGCCGCGCATCTCGGTCAGTCCTTCGTTGACCAGGTCGGCGGCGCGGCTGAGCTCGGCGCCGCCGAAGACACCGGCCTGGGCCTGCATGCGCTCCACGACGTCACTGGGGGCGTCGATGAGCCCCTTCTCCGCGGCGTCGGGGACGGCCGCGAGGATGACGAGGTCACGCAGCCGCTCAAGCAGATCGGCGACGAAGCGCCGTGGGTCGTTGCCGCCCTCGATGACGCGGTCCACGACCTCGAAGGCCGCGGCGCCGTCCCCGGAGGCGAAGGCCTCGACCACGGAGTCGAGCAGCGAACCGTCCGTGTACCCGAGCAGGGACGTCGCCATGGCGTATGTCACACCGTCGTCGGCGGCGCTGGCGAGGAGCTGGTCCATCACGGACATGGAGTCACGCACGGAACCGGCGCCGGCCCGCACGACCAGCGGCAGCACCCCCTCTTCGACGGGCATGTTCTCCCGCCCGCATACCTCGCCCAGATAGTCGCGGAGCGTGCCGGGGGGCACGAGACGGAAGGGGTAGTGGTGCGTGCGCGAGCGGATCGTGCCGATGACCTTCTCGGGCTCGGTCGTCGCGAAGATGAACTTGAGGTGCTCCGGCGGCTCCTCGACCACCTTCAGGAGGGCGTTGAAGCCCGCCGAGGTGACCATGTGGGCCTCGTCGATGATGTAGATCTTGTACCGGCTGCTCGCCGGGCCGAAGAATGCCTTCTCGCGCAGGTCACGGGCGTCGTCCACACCACCGTGCGACGCGGCGTCGATCTCGATGACGTCGATCGATCCCGGGCCGTTCCTCGCCAGGTCACGGCAGGACTGGCACTCGCCGCAGGGCGTCGGGGTGGGACCTTGCTCACAGTTGAGACAGCGGGCCAGGATGCGCGCGCTCGTCGTCTTGCCGCAGCCGCGCGGGCCACTGAACAGGTAGGCATGATTGACCCGGTTGTTGCGCAGCGCCTGCTGCAGCGGGTCGGTTACATGCTCCTGCCCGATGACCTCGGCGAACGACTCCGGGCGATAGCGGCGGTACAACGCGAGAGACGACACACATACGAGGTTAATGGCGACCACTGACAACCTGGACCGCCCCAACGCAAAGCGCCCCCCACGCACCCGCCAGAGCCAACCTACCCTTGCTGCCTTCCGGCCCTGGGGGAGTTCAGTCAGATAGCGCCGCGTGAGGGGCTGACGCCCACCCTAGCGGATCCCCGGCCCCGGAAGCGACGCCGGCAACCACCGATCCACCCTCGCGATGCCACCGCCGGGATCGTGTTCGCGAGCACTCCCCAACGTCTTGTATTGTTTGCGGCGGAGGATTCGCCTAGTGGCCTAGGGCGCACGCTTGGAAAGCGTGTTGGGGGCAACCCCTCACGAGTTCGAATCTCGTATCCTCCGCACCCGCCCGCAAGGGCAGACGAAGGCCCCCGCAGCTCGCTGCGGGGGCCTTCGTCGTACGTGCCCAGGAAACGACGGCTGGGGCGGGATTCGGCCGGGTGGTGATCTCGGCGACCACATTGGTGTCGAGTAGATAGATCACTCGCCGTCCGCCGAATCGTCGTAGGACCGTCGCCCGAACTCCAGGCCCTCGAACGGGGCCGCCGTAAGCCGCTCAAGGAATCCGTCGCTGCCCAGGGTCGCCCAGCGGTGAAGCATCTGAGGCAGGGCATCGATGTCGGTGTCCGCCAGCTCGGCATCGAAGTGCCCCAGCTGGTGCTCCGGGAGAGCCTCCCGGATCTCCCGGATCGTTCGTAGCGGGTGCGGCTGAGGATGGGACTGCTCAGGTCTGCGCGGCGGGAGCGGCAGATTCGGTGCAGTGCTCACGATCGGCTCCAACACGCTGTGGTCACGGGCACATACCTCAAGACCACCCTAGGCCGAGCGGCCCTGACGAGGACCGAAACGGCCCGAATTCGAACTTTGACGGGACCGTCCGCCGGGTTGCCGCCAGTTGGTCGGGCAACCGCTGTCTACCAGCCTGCTCCAACACGGTCCGCACCTCCGCCGACAGGCCAGGCCGGCCCCTGAGCCCCACCACCCCGTCCGTAGCGGAGTCGAGCTGCTCCGCCGTGCCGCCCAGGTGCTCGGCACCAGCGGCCACCAGGAGACCTTCATCGCCGGCCTACCGGGACCGTGGCAGGACGGCAGCAGACCGCTTGCCCGGCTGCGAGAGCAGATTTGGGACGCATTGCTGCCATCGCGAGGCAAGCCTTCCAAGGCCGGCGTCACGGAGATTCGCGCCCCGGCACCGACGACGTGCCGTCCGTTGCCGAGGAAAGCTCGTGCGTCGCGTAGTAGGCGTGCAGCGCGGTCTCGCTGCCTGAGCCCATGGCGGTCATGATTCGTTGGAAGCGGGCGGAGCGTAGGTCGCCGGCCACGAGGACGCGGGGGTGCTGGGCGGTCGGCGGGCAGTAGCCGTCGGCGTCCCGGACGAGGTCGCCGGGCGGAGCGGTGGGTGCGTTTCCGATGCTCGAGTACGCGGCGTCCGCGCTGACCGTGTGCCTCCCGCCGTCCCGGCTCACCATGTCGGCCCTCACCGCTCCCCCTTCAGAGGGGGTCAGGGCCACGTGCTCGACGGGCAGGAGCGTGACGCGGGGGTCGTCCCGTACCTCCTCGACCTTGTACGCGTCCGCCTCCGGGTAGGCGACCAGCAGCCGGGTTCCGGTGGCCGGATGGGCGCGGAGGAAGGTGCCGATCGGGCGGTCGCCGCCGAGGACGAGGAGCGTGCGGCCTTCGGTGTCGTCCGCGTCGGCCTGCCAGAGCGGGACCAGGGTGAGGCCGCCGGGAGCGGTGATCCAGGGGGCGTCGCGGGGCTGAAGGGGGCCGACGCCGGTGGCGACGACCGCGTACGGGGAGGTCAGGGAAGCACCGTTGTCCAGGGTGACGGTCACGTGGTCGTCGACTGCCCGGAGTTCGACGACGCGGCGGCCGAGTTCCAGGCGGCACAGTTCCGTGCTCCGCACCTCCGTGGCGATGGCCTCGGCGAGCGCCGTACCGTTGGTGTGACCGCCGAGGACGTTGTTCAGGGCCCCGATGCGGTAGAGATTGCGACACAAGACGTCCGGCTCGATCAGGACCGAGCGCATACCGACACCGGCGGCCATGCGGGCGGCGGCACAGCCGGCCGGTCCGCCTCCGACGACGATCAGGTCGGTGCTGTGGGCCGCGGACGAGCCGGTGCCGGACGAGGTGTCGACCATGGGGCCATTCCAGCACCTCCTGCGGCTCACTACGATCGCCGCCATGGACTGGGTCGAGCGCGCCGCGCGGTTGAGGCAGTGGACGAGGGGCGGGACGCGCGCTCCGCACAAGCCGTTGCTGTTCCTGTACGCGCTCAGCCGGTTTCAGCAGGGCGCCGATGACGAACTCCGGTACAGCGCCGTGGAGGAGGACCTCCGGGGACTGCTCACCGAATACGGTCCCGGTAACCGGACGACGCCCGCCTACCCCTTCCATCACCTCGTGAGTGACGGCGTGTGGGAGGTGCGCACCGAGCGCGGGCCGGGCAGCCCCGGGCCCGGGGTCAGGGAACTGCGCGCGACCGGTGCCGCCGGGCGGCTGTCACCGGAGCTGCGGGCTGCGCTGCGGCGGGAGCCGTCCCTGCTCGGCCGGATAGCGCGGGTGCTGCTCGATCTGAACTTCCCGCCCTCCCTCCACGGCGAGCTGTGCGAAGCCGTCGGCCTGGAGCCGGAGGAGGCCGAGACCGGACTCCTCTCCGCCGCGCGAAGGCAGCGGGACCGGCGGATGCGGGAGATGGTCCTGACGGCGTACGAGTACCAGTGCGCCTTCTGCGGGTACGACGGCAGGATCGGTGCGGCGCCGGTCGGGCTTGAGGCCGCCCATGTGCGCTGGTGGGCGTTCGACGGACCGGATGTCGTCGAGAACGGGCTGTGCCTGTGCTCCTTGCATCACAAGCTGTTCGACAAGGGCGTACTTGGTCTCGGCGAGGGCCACAGTCAGGGTCCGGGTCCGGGCCACGGTCAGGGTCCGGGCCAAGGCAAGGGCCAAGGCCAGGGCGAGAGCCATCGCATCCTTGTCTCGCAGAGCTTCGTCGGGCACAGCGCCGCCGCCCGCGAGCATGTCATCACGCTCGCCGGGCGTCCGCTCATCGGCCCCCAGCCGGGTGTCCGCCCCATCGCCGCCGCCCACCGTTCCTGGCACACCAGCCAGGTCTTTCACGGCAGCCCACGCCCCGCCACGGCGAGCGTCTGATCATCGCCCGGCGCCACCTCCACGGCACCGGTGGCGACCGTCAAGACGTCAGGAAGCCGCGTATGTACCCGGCCACAGTGTCCAGGTGGCTTTCGAGCAGGAAGTGTCCGCCGCCGGGAACCACGTGGATCTCCGCGTCCGGCAGGTCCCGCGTGAAGGCGCGCGCGCCGGCCGGGCCGAAGATCTCGTCGCCCGCGCCCCAGACCGCGAGGAGCGGGACCTGGCGTTCCCGGAAGTAGGCGTGCAGTCGGGGGTAGAGGGGGCGGTTGTTGATGTAGTCGCGGAACAGGGCGAGCTGTACGAGGTCCATGCCCTGCCGGTTGACCTCGCGGTGGTCGGCGGCCCACGTGTCGGGGTCGACCAGCTCGGGCCGGTCCACTCCGTGCAGGTACTGCCACCGGATGGCGTCGAGCGAGAGGGCGGCGCGGGCGGCGGGTTCGGTCTCGGCGCCTGGGTTCTCGCCGTACGCCCACACGGGCTTCCAGAACTCCGGTACGAAGCCGTCCTCGTAGGCGTTGCCGCTCTGCGTGATCACCGCGGTGACCGCGTCCGGGGTGCGCAGGGCCAGCCGCCAGCCGATGGGGGCGCCGTAGTCCTGGACGTACATGGCGTAGCGGGTGACGCCGAGCTGGGTCAGAAGGCCTTCGGTGATGTCGGTCAGGGAGTCGAAGGTATACGTGAACGCGTCCACGGGCGGGGCATCCGAGTTGCCGAAGCCGAGGTGGTCCGGGGCGATGACGTGGAATCGGTCGGCCAGCGCCGGGATGAGGTGGCGGAACATGCGTGAGCTGGACGGGAATCCGTGCAGGAGCACGAGCGTGGGCGCCTCGACGGGCCCTGCCTCGCGGTAGAAGACGCGATGTCCCCGGACTGTCGCGTACTGGTGGCGGACCTCGACCATGACTAACCCCTTCGGAGTGTTATTGCGGTTACCTCGTCGGCGCCAAGTAGACCGGCGCCGGGGTAACCTGTCAAGCCACTTGATAGAGTTAGCGGGGAAGTGATGTCCATGCTCGACGACCAAGCTCTGATGCAGGCGCTGAACAGCACCCCTGTGGTGGATGGCCGACGCCAGGACCTGTGGCGTGAGGACCACGAGGTGGACAAGTGGGCGCTGGAGCACGGGGGTTCCGGCGGCGACGAGGAGCGCCGGTGGCTGCGCACCGCCCGGGACGCGCTCCAGACGGTGGAGTCGGGCCGGTCTGCCGAGGCCTCGGAGAGCGCAGAGGCCTCAGAGACCGCAGAGACCGCAGAGACCGCAGAGGCCCCGGAGGCCACGGAGACCGCCCAAGCCACGGAGGCTGCCAAGACCGCAGAGGCCGCCGAAGCCACGAAGGCTGCCGAGGCCCCGAAGGCCGCAGACGCCACCAAAGCCGCAGACGCCGCCACCACCGCTCTGCGTCAAGTCCTCGCCGGTGTTCACAGAGTCCCCCGGCCCAGCGCGTCGGGCATCGAGTGGCGCATGGAGGTGCCGCCGGAGCGCAGGCTCGCCGTAGAGCTCGTACTCGCGTGGGCGGACGTCAAGGAGCGCATGCCCGGCCGTCTGCGGCCCTGCGGCAACCCCGAATGCCGCCTCTTCCTCCTGGACCGCAGCCGCGCCAACGCCGCCCGGTGGTGCTCGATGAAGACCTGCGGGAACCGCCTCAAAGCCCGTCGGCACCAGGCTCGGGTACGGGCACAGCCACAGCCACAGCCATAGCCATAGCCATAGCCATAGGTACGGGACACCGCGCAGCCCGGGGCCGAGTAGAGGGACGGCCGCCGCCGGGCTCACGGTCCCGGCGGCGGCCATCGGCGAGGACGGCGCGGCTCCCCTCCGGTGCCGGCCTCGCATCTGACGTCCTCATCGGCCCATCCGGGACGAGCGGGAGTACGTCCCGGCCGCTGTACGGGGCCGGAGGACGAGGCACTGGTCAGTGCGTGCTCGGTGCGGTGGCACGGGCCCGGGGACAGGGGGCTCGGTGTGCGCGCGGCCCCGGCGTCGTACGCCGGAAGCGCGGCAGAGGCGGACATGCAGACGGACATGCATTCGGGCATGCATACGGACATGCATACAGGCATGGCCAGATGGACGAGACGGGCAGGTGGATGCCCGTCTCGGTGCCGCCTTCCCCCGCAGTACAGCTCAGTTCACCGGGCCGCGCCAGGGTGCGATTCGGCCGGAGCGGGGCAGCCGCTCGGGGCGCCCGCTCGGGGCACCCGCCGATCCCCCCGGATATGCCCTCTTTCTTCCGTATGCCCCTATGCCCCTATTTCGCTACCTCCCTGGCGAGTGCGGTACGGGAACAGGGGTACCCGGGCGGCCACCTGTTCGCGGCATCGAGCGCTGTTGAGCGCAAGAATCGGAGCGCCATGACAGAGCAGTTCACGGCGGCGGACCTGGTTCTCTCCGCCGCGGCCGACGACGACGAGAATCTGCCGCAGCGCCTGTGCGAGGCGCTGTGCGAGGGGCTGCCGGTCGACGGCGCCAGCCTGTCCTTCCTGACCGACACCCCGTACCGCCAGTTGCTGTGCGCCTCGGGCGTGCTGTCGCTCCGCCTGGAGGAGCTCCAGTTCCTCGCGGCCGAGGGGCCCTGCGTGACGGCCGTCACCAGCGGTGAGCCCGTACTCGTCAGCGACTTCAGCGGGCCGCTGACGCGCTGGCCGCTGTTCGAGGCCGCCATGCAGAGCGAGCTGCGTCAGGTCGGAGCCGTGTACGCCTTTCCGCTCGCCTTCGACGACAAGGTCTTCGGCTCGGTGGAGCTGCTCCGGCACGAGCCGCTGGTCCTGGACGAGGAGACGGCCGAGCAGGCCGAGACGGCCACGCGCGCCATCGCCAAGGTCATGCTTCCCGCCTTCTGGCAGTTGCTCGCCCACGGTGAGCTGCCGCTCTGGGAACCCGCGGAGCAGATCGACACCCACTGGGGGACCACGCACGAGGCCACCGGCAGCCTCGCCCACCGCCTGGACATCACCCCCGAGGAGGCCCTCGCCCACCTGCGGGCCTCCGCCTTCGTGACCGGGCGCCCGCTGCCCGAGATCTCCCAGGAGGTCATCGACCGGCGCTCCTAGAACCTCCGCGGAGCCGGAGCCGGAGCCGGAGCCGGAGCCGAGGCCGGGCCGGAGCCCGAAGCCAGAAGCCCGACCGGCCGCGCTTCGGCCCGGCGGCGGCGTCCGCCTCGTACAACCCTCACGCCCCATCGCGAGTCTCTTGATCGCCGACGTGACGTATTGCCGCGTCCCGGCGCGTGCCCCGGCCCCGTGCCCGCGGCCGCCCGAACGCCCGCACGGCACCCCATTCGCAGCGGAATGCCCGTGCCTGCCCCTGGCTGTCCCTGGCGTCCCGCACCGCCGCAGGAGACCCGCATGCCCAAGAAGTTCCGTACGGCCCTGGCCTGCGCCGCCACGGCCGCCCTGACCGGTTCGCTGCTCGCCGCCGGTTCCGCGCCGGCCGGCGCCGCGCCCGCGGCCGGTGAGGACCGGATACGCGCCGACTTCAACGGGGACGGCTACGGAGACCTCGCCGTAGCCGCCCCGACCGCCAAGGTCTCGGGGAAGTCGGGCGCCGGTTACGTCGCCGTCGTCTACGGCACCGCACGGGGCCTCGACACCGCCAAGCGCACGCTGATCAGCCAGGCGACCTCCGGCATCCCGGGCACCCCCGAGAGCAGCGAGTACTTCGGTGACCAGATGACCACCGGCGACCTCGACGACGACGGCTACACGGACCTGGTCGTCGGTGTGCACGCCGAGCAGATCGGCGACGACATCGACGAGTCCGGCGCGCTCACCGTCATCTGGGGCGGCGCGAGCGGCCTCAAGAAGGCGACGGACGTCACCTCGCCCCTGCCGGAGAACCGTCACGAGCTGGGCTGGTCCGTGGCCACCGGCGACTTCGACGGGGACGGCAGGACGGACCTGGCCGCCGCCAACCTCGCCTCGCCCGAGCTGAACATCTTCAAGGGCCCGGTCTCGCGGACCGGCAAGGCCGTGAAGCGCACGGGCATCGACACGTACGCGGCGACCGGCATCAACACGGACAAGATCATCACCGGCGACGTGAACGGTGACGCCGCCACCGACCTGTTGGTCATGGGCCAGGAGGAGCACGGCGACGGCTACCGCACCCGCAGCGTGCTCTACAAGGGCGGTACGACGCCCAAGCCCGCGGGCAAGGTCGCGGGCGGTTACGCCGCGACGATCGCCGACGTGGACAAGGACGGCTACGGGGACATCGTCACCGGCAACTTCATGGAGAAGTCGGCCGACGAGCCCAACGGCGGCACGGGCGGCGCGGTCACCGTGACGTACGGCGCGGCGGCCGGCCTGAGCACCCGCACCCCCGTGCGCGTCACCCAGGCCACCTCGGGCGTTCCCGGTGCCGCCGAGAAGGGTGACGCCTTCGGCTGGAGCCTCTCCGCGGGTGACACCAACGGCGACGAGTACGCCGACGTCGCGGTCGGCGCGGAGTCGGAGACCATCGGCTCCGCGTCCAAGGCGGGCAGCGTCGTCGTGCTGCGCGGCTCGGCGGGCGGTCTCACCGGCACGGGCGCAAAGGCCTTCTCCCAGAGCACCGCGGGCGTGCCCGGCACGGCGGAGAAGCTGGACAACTTCGGGGGCGCCGTCCAGCTCACGGACGCCGACGGCAACGGCCGCGCCGAACTCGTGGCCGCCGCGCAGAGCGAGAACAAGGGCGCCGGTGCCGTCTGGCTCTTCAAGTCCACCGCTTCGGGGATCACGGCGACGGGCTCGAAGTCGTTCGACGCCGGCACGGTCGGCGGCCCCTCGGGCCTGGCCTACTTCGGCGCGGTGCTGCGGGGTTAGGACATCCGCGGGGGGGGCGACCGCCGGGGGCATCCGTCGGGGCGACCGCCGGGGCCGGGAGGTATCGGTAGGCCGGACAGGGGGCCTGGCACCACCCCCGAGACACCTGGTCACCGTATGCCTTCGGCGGCGCGGATACGCGAGCGTTGGAGGTGCCGGAAGGCACGTCCCCGCGCTCCCCACCGCAACGATCCGAGGCCGCCATGAGCACCGACACCCTGCCGCACACCACCCGCCCGTACGCCGGCCGTCCGCACACGGACGCTCTGCCACCGGGGGTCGCTCCGGGGGTCTCTCCGGGGGCCGCTCCCCTCGGTGCCGAGAGGTCCGTCGGGTTCTGGCGGGCGCCGTTCGCCGCCGGTACGTTCCGGGAGATCGGCCATGTGCTGGTCTCGCTGCCCGTGGCGATCGCGGGGTTCAGCTTCGCCGTCGCCGGATTCGCGTCGGGGGCGGGGCTGCTGGTCACCGTGCTCGGGCTGCCCGTACTGGCCGTGGTCCTCGCGGGGGCGCGTGGGCTCGGGGCCGCCGAGCGTGGCCGGGCGCGCAGGGGGCTCGGGCTGGCCGTCGAAGGCCCGGCCCCGCTCGAAGTGCCCGGAGGCCGGGGCCTGTGGGCGTGGACGCGGGCGCGCCTCGCGGACGCCTCGGGGTGGAAGGCGCTGCTGTTCCAGGCCGTCATGTTCCCCTGGCGGGTGTTCAGCTTCGTCCTGACGGTGACGGTCTTCGCGATCGGCTGGGCGCTCGCGCTCTTCCCGACGTACTCCTGGGTCTTCCACCGTTACGTCGGCTGGCCGGGCTACCGCGTCTACGACTACATGTCCGGCGGCGAGCGGCACCAGTACTACATCACCTCGCCCGCCCAGATCACCGCCGTGGCGCTCATCGGCGCCGCCATCGTCTTCCTCACCCCGAAGCTGGTCCGCGCCCTGACGAACGTCGACCGCTCGGCAGTGCGGTCACTGCTGGGCTGAGGTGCGGTCACTGCCGGGCCGACATGCGGGGTCACCGCTGGGTGGTCGCCAGGGTCAGTCCTCCGAAGGCGCCGCATAGCAGCGCAGGGTGACTCGCTGGCCCGGCTGCCACTCCTGCTCGACGACGTCGAGGAGCTGCCAGCCGAGGCGTTCGTAGAGCGCGGCGGCCGAGGCGTCGGAGGAGACCACGTCCAGTACGGGATGGAGCTCGCGCGCCCGGGCCTCCCTGGTCACGCGCCCCATCAGCAACGCCCCTATCCCGTGGCCGCGGGCGTCCGGCGCGACGAAGAGACGGCTGACCACGGCTGTCGCCGCCACGTCCACGTCCGCACGCGCGCCCCACAGCCCGGGCGCCACGTCCCCCTCCGCGCTGGGGGACAGCGATACGTGACCCACGACCCGCCCGTCGAGCTCGGCCACCCAGGCGCCGAGCGAGGCGGTCCCGGCGAGCCACGCGCCGGGCTCGGCGGGCCAGTTGACGGGGTAGCCGTCGGCCTTGTGCACCTGCGCGAGCGCACCGACGCACGCCTCCAGATCACGCTCACCGTCCCGTTCCCGCACGAGGAGGACAGGGTGGCCGTCGGCCGCGTCTGCGGCATGCTCTCGTCTCATCGGAGCATGGAAACACAGGCCGCCGACCGGCTTCCGGAGACCCCTGGGCCCCCTAGGCCCCTCACACCGCCCGGCACCAGCCCGCGCCGCCGGAACGCTCCGTTCCGGCCGCCGCCCTTGCCACTGGCACAGACCCGTTCGGGGGATTCCCGCTCGCCGATGTGGACGGAATCGGTCGGCTCCAGCCCACTTCGGAGCCTGCTCCCGGTTTGAGACTTCCCGGTTTGACCCGGTTTCCGGTGGCATTTCCCGGAGTCGCACTCGGTCACCATGGCTGCGCCCGGAGAGCCTTGCCCGGTAGGCTTTCCGTGTGATCTTCAAGCGCATCGGAAACGGCCGGCCGTACCCCGACCACGGCCGGGAAAGCACCCGGCAGTGGGCGGACGTCGCGCCGCGCCCGGTCCGCCTCGATCAGCTCGTGACGACCAAGGGGCAGCTCGACCTCGAGACGCTGCTCGCCGAGGACTCCACGTTCTACGGCGACCTCTTCGCGCACGTCGTGAAGTGGCAGGGCGACCTCTATCTGGAGGACGGGCTGCACCGCGCGGTCCGCGCCGCGCTCCAGCAGCGCCAGGTCCTCCACGCCCGCGTACTCGAACTGGGCTGACGCGCCCCAGCCCAAGGCGCCACCGCAGACCCGCGTTGACCCTTTCGGGTTGCCCTGGCGCAAGTGAATGATCATTTAGTAGGCATCGCCGCCACGCCGCACTACGCTGCGCCCATGAGCATGCTCACTCCCCCCGGCATGGGCGGCGAATACCGCATCACGGGGGACAAATACCCTCGAATGCGCCGCACCGGCGGGCACCGCAGGATCGTGCTCGCGGTCGTCGCGTCCGCCGCGACCCTGGCCCTGATCAGCTGGGGCACATTGCAGCTCATCCACGTCTTCTCCGGCGGCGCCAAGGCCTCGGCCGCGGGCGGTGCCGCCGACTGCGACCGGGGGAAGGACTCGTCCGCCGCCCAGGCCAAGAAGGCGAAGGCGAAGGCGCTCCTCAAGCCCGGCCAGATCAAGGTCAACGTCTTCAACGCCACGCCCCGCGGCGGCCTCGCCAAGAAGACCGCCGACGAGCTGAAGAAGCGCGGCTTCACCATCGGCGAGGTCGGCAACGCGACGAAGGCCTACGACAAGAAGGTCAAGGGCACCGGGCTGCTGCTCGGCGCCCCGGCGGCGACGGACACCGCGCTCCCCGTGCTCGGCGCGCAGCTCGCGGGCGCCGAACGGAGGACGGACGCCCGCAAGGGCGGCGAGGTCGATCTGATCATCGGCGCGGAGTTCAAGGACCTCGCCAAGAAAGAGGACGCCGACAAGGCCTTGGCGGCACTCGCCAAACCCGAGCCGACGTCCGATCCGTCAGGCAAGAACTGCTGACCTCAGGCCGCTACTCCGCCGTCCCGTACATGCGGTCCCCGGCGTCGCCGAGGCCCGGCACGATGTAACCCTGCTCGTTGAGCCGCTCGTCGACCGAGGCCGTCACGACCGTCACCGGCGTACCCGCCAGCTCGCGCTCCATGATCTCGACGCCCTCGGGGGCGGCGAGCAGCACCACGGCGGTCACGTCGTCGGCGCCGCGCTTGATGAGCTCCCGGATCGCCGCGACCAGCGTGCCGCCCGTGGCGAGCATCGGGTCGAGCACGTACACCTGACGCCCGGAGAGGTCCTCCGGCATGCGCGTCGCGTACGTGGAGGCCTCCAGGGTCTCCTCGTTGCGGATCATGCCGAGGAAGCCGACCTCGGCGGTCGGCAGCAGCCGGACCATGCCGTCGAGCATGCCGAGACCGGCGCGCAGGATCGGCACCACCAACGGGCGCGGATGCGACAGCTTCACGCCCGTCGTCCCGACCACCGGGGTCTCGATGTCGACCTGCTCGGTGCGCACATCCCGGGTGGCCTCGTACGCGAGCAGGGTGACCAGCTCGTCGGCGAGGCGCCGGAAGGTCGGGGAGTCGGTGCGCTTGTCGCGCAGCGTGGTGAGTTTGTGCGCCACCAGCGGGTGGTCGACGACGTGGATCCGCATGACATCAACAGTAACCGGGGCCCGGCCCCGCCCGGTGCTGGCATCAATACCGCCGACCGGGGGAAGGTGGGGACGTACGACGTGAGGCGGGTGTGGCCATGGCAGAACGCAAAGCGGACGACGAGACCGACGCCGAGCGCCGCAGGCGCCGAGCCCAGTTCCTCCGCGAGCGCGACGAGGCCATCGAGCTCCGCGCCCGCGTGAAGCCGCGCCGCGCCCGGGCGGCACGGATGCGTCAGCAGATGCGCATGCGCACATTCCGCTGGTGACCGGCCCGCCCAGCGCCGGGTGTGAGGGGGTCGGGGAAAAAAACCCGACGCGGACACAGCGGGCGGAAGACCTCTCCTGACGGCGCTGTTTCTGCCACGATTCCGAATGGGCGGGGCTCGGCACCGCAACCCCCGCTCCCCGACCTCGCCGGGGGGACTCCTAACCGCCAACCGGCACCGCTTATGACCAGTGGGAGAGTCACGGTGTACTTCGCCGCACTGCTCGCGCGCACCGAAGACGGGTGGGAAGCGAGCGACACGGAGCTCGACGATGTGGAGACCTTGGCGGACCTGGCCGATCTGGCCCGAGAAGCCATCGCCGACCACGACGACGACACAGTGCTCGTCTTCATCGAACAGGAAGACGCGTGGTTCGGCGTCGTCCGCGTGGACGGCGAGGAGGACCCTCGTATCTACGTCTCGGACGCTGCCGCGGCCGCCCGTAGCTCGTACGGGGAGATCCTGCTCACCGACGAGATGCTCGGCCGCGATCCGGACGCGGCCGACGACCTGGAAGCCCTCGACCTGGACGGAACGGAGGACGGCGAGCCGGAGGACTCCGCCGAGGACGAGGAGGACGACCTGCCCGCCGACGCCGGTGAAGCGATGCCCGCGGGTCCGCTCGGCGACACGGAGATCCTCGCCGACCTCGGAGTGCCGGAGAAGGCACTGCTCGTCCTGGAGGCGGGTGACGCCCTCAGCGACATCGCCGAGACCCTCGGGGCGGCGGAGGTGCTCGAAACGGTCCGCTAGGTTCCCCGTGTGAACGATCCGACCGAACACCGCACCGCCGCCGATCCCGTACGGGACCGCTGGCGGGCCCCCATGCGGCTCGCGCTGGCCGAGGCCGGGCTGGCCGTCGGGGGCGGCGACGTCCCCGTGGGCGCCGTCGTGCTGTCCCCGGACGGCACGACGGTGCTCGCCACGGGCCACAACGAACGCGAGGCGACCGGCGACCCCACCGCGCACGCGGAGGTGCTCGCCATCCGGCGGGCCGCCGTCGAACTGGGCGAGTGGCGCCTCACCGGCTGCACGCTCGTCGTGACGCTGGAGCCCTGCACGATGTGCGCGGGTGCGATCGTGCAGTCCCGTGTCGACCGCGTCGTCTACGGAGCGCGGGACGACAAGGCGGGCGCGGCCGGCTCCCTCTGGGACGTCGTGCGCGACCGCAGACTCAACCACCGCCCCGAAGTCGTCCACGGCGTACTCGCCGAGGAGGCCGCCGGACTTCTCACCGGTTTCTTCCGGGAGGGCCGCCGGGGGCGGTGAACCGGGGCGGAACGGCCCGTTCGAAACCTCTCCCCAAACCGATTTCTGACCACGGCCCATCTTGGGCTAGAGTTCCTCTCGGTAGCGTGTCCGAGCGGCCGAAGGAGCTCGCCTCGAAAGCGAGTGTGGGGAAACTCACCGTGGGTTCAAATCCCACCGCTACCGCTCTTGATGCGAAGGGCCCGTCCGAATGGACGGGCCCTTCGTCGTACGTGCGGGGCCCAGGGGCCTGCGTTCACCGAAGAGGGGCCGTCGTTCATCGAAGATCCGGTGAGTACGGTCCGGGTTAGACTCACCGCCGTCACAGGGGTCGCACGGAGCACGGGTAAGGGGAGACCAGATCGTGGCAGTGCAGTGGAAGAAGCTCAGCCTCTTCGTCGTGGTCGTCTTCGTGCTCTACGTGATCATCACCGACCCCGAAAAGGCCGCGGACTACGTGCAGATAGGCTTCGAAGGTGTTTCGAGCGCCGCTCAGAGCGTCGGCGACTTCATGACGTGGGTGGCCAACGGAGGCAAGGACTGAGCGGCTGTCCGAGCCGTCAGGCCCAAGCCCTCTCCAAGGAGTGCCCGTGATCCGCCATCTGGTCCTCTTCAAGCTCAACGACGGCGTACGGCGCGACGAGCCGCGCGTGGTCGAGGGCGTCAAGGCCTTCCGCGCGCTCGGCGGCCAGATCCCGGAACTGGCGTTCTGGGAATGTGACTGGAACATCACCGACCGCCCCATCGCCTACGACTTCGCGATCAACTCCGCAGTCGAGGACACCGACGCCCTGAAGCGGTACATCGAGCACCCGGCCCACCAGGCGGGCGTCGCGCTCTGGCGCGAGTTCTCCACCTGGGTGATCGCCGACTACGAGTTCTGAGCCGACCGCCGCCCCACAGCTCCTCACGGTTCCTCACAGCCGCCCCGCGACTCCTCGCGACCCCTCGCGGCTCCTCGTGACTCCCCGAACGGCCCTGCACCGCACTGGTGTGGGGCCATTTCGTTACCCAACACGTCGTTATCGGGTGCTTGCACACAGTGCACATGTCTTGTGATGCTATGACCGCTTTTGAGGGATGAGTTGACTGAGGTTGATCGACGTACTGGCCAAGGCCGACTGATCTCGACCGGGCTTGACTGAGAAGGGGTGGCGTTGACCGTGCCGGCCAGTACTGCGCCTGAAGCTCCACCCGCGAGAACCACGTCGAGCGGCGGGAGCTCCCGCGGCGCGGACACCCGGGCCCTCACCCAGGTCCTCTTCGGCCGGCTCAAGGACCTCGAACCCGGCACCGCGGAGCACGGCCGCGTGCGCGGTGCCCTCATCGAGGCCAACCTGCCCCTCGTGCGGTACGCCGCCGCGCGCTTCCGCAGCCGCAACGAGCCGATGGAGGACGTCGTCCAGGTCGGGACCATCGGGCTGATCAACGCCATCGACCGGTTCGACCCCGAGCGCGGGGTGCAGTTCCCCACCTTCGCCATGCCCACCGTCGTCGGTGAGATCAAGCGGTACTTCCGCGACAACGTCCGCACGGTCCATGTCCCGCGCCGGCTGCACGAGCTGTGGGTGCAGGTCACCGGGGCGACCGAGGACCTCACCACCGCCTTCGGGCGCTCTCCGACGACCGCGGAGATCGCCGAGCGGCTGCGCATCACCGAGGACGAGGTGCTCGCCTGCATCGAGGCCGGGCGCTCGTACCACGCGACGTCACTGGAGGCGGCCCAGGAGGGCGACGGGCTGCCGGGGCTGCTCGACCGGCTCGGCTACGAGGACCCCGCGCTCGACGGCGTCGAGCACCGCGACCTCGTACGCCATCTCCTCGTACAACTGCCGGAGCGTGAACAGCGCATCCTGCTTCTGCGCTACTACAGCAATCTGACGCAATCACAGATCAGTGCCGAATTGGGCGTTTCCCAGATGCATGTGTCCCGGCTCCTGGCCCGAAGCTTCGCGCGGCTTCGGTCCGCAAATCGGATCGAGGCGTAACCGTATCGAGTGGAGTGCCGTCGGGGCTGTTCCCGACGGCACTCTTTGCTGAAAAGCCCCAGACCCCCTCTTTCCTGCACGGATGTCACTCTTTTTTGTCGACAAGTAACTACAGCGCGTTGCCGACATGTGACATTCTGCTGGAACCGCGTTTGCCGTAGCCCCACCTCCGGTATTCAGGTGGAGGCTGCGTTCCTCCGACGGGAGCGCCCATCGCGACCGTCCGCGACCTCAAGGGGGTGGCATGTCCGCAGACCAGGGCAGCTCGAAGGTGCTCACGCTCACGCTCACCAAGAGCCCGAGCGAATCCGCGCCCGACGCGCTTCACGGCTCACCGGCTCCGGAAGCCATCGACACCCGGACTCTGTCCCGCTCCCTGTTCCTGCGGCTCGCCGCGCTCGACCAGGACAGCCCGGAGCGCGGCTATGTACGCGACACGCTCATCGAGCTCAACCTCCCCCTCGTGCGGTACGCCGCGGCACGCTTCCGCAGCCGCAACGAACCGATGGAGGACATCGTCCAGGTCGGAACGATCGGCCTGATCAAGGCGATCGACCGTTTCGACTGCGAACGCGGCGTGGAATTCCCGACGTTCGCGATGCCGACGGTCGTCGGTGAGATCAAGCGCTTCTTCCGGGACACCAGTTGGTCGGTGCGCGTCCCGCGCCGCCTCCAGGAGCTGCGGCTCGCGCTGACCAAGACCAGCGACGAGCTCGCCCAGCGGCTCGACCGCTCGCCGACCGTGCCCGAACTGGCCACGGCGCTCGGGGTCTCCGAGGAGGACGTGGTCGACGGGCTCGCGGTGGGCAATGCCTACACCGCCTCCTCCCTCGACTCCGCCGCGCCCGAGGACGACGGCGGCGAGGGCTCCCTCGCGGACCGCCTGGGGTACGAGGACTCGGCCCTGGAAGGCGTGGAGTACCGCGAGTCGCTCAAGCCGCTGCTCGCCAAGCTGCCGCCGCGCGAGCGCCGCATCATCATGCTGCGCTTCTTCGCCAACATGACGCAGTCACAGATCGGCGAGGAGGTCGGCATCTCGCAGATGCACGTCTCGCGGCTCCTCACGAGGACGCTGGCCCAGCTCCGGGACGGCCTCATCTCCGACTGACAAGTACGCGGTGCGTGGCCGGTGTTGCTGACGGGGTTCCTAAATGACGGCCCGTCAGCCACACTGCGGCGATGCGACGTGGTGTGCGTGACGTGCTCGGAGCGTCCGCTGCCGTGCTGTGCCTGGGCGCTCTGTTCGCCTCGTGCGGCGGCGGGAGCGGCGACGGCTACGTGGCCACCGGGGCGGCCGGAGCCTCCCCGGAGCGGGCCCCCGGCAAAGCGGTGGCCCCGACCGGCGACGTGCGCCTGATCCCCCTGGACGGCGACCGCGACACGCGGCGCCCCGCCGGGTCCGCCGGGCCCGCGAAGAACGGCCGAGGTGCCCCTACGGGCCCGCCATCCGGCCCCAAAGCCGCCGCCGACGGTGACTCGGAGGGGAAGTCACCCGGCGGCACAAACGCCCCGCCCCCGGAGGCCTCGCCCTCACCGGGCGGCGGCACGGCCGACCCCCCGCCGAAGCGGTCACCCGGCCCCGCCGAGCTCCGGGTCGGCGAACCGCTCCGCGAGCCCACGGCCAAGCGCTGGTGCGAGAAGGTGACGCTCACCTTCCACAACACCGGGGGCTCCCCGGTCTGCTCCGGCAAGATCACCTTCGGCACCCACATCATCGGTGCCCTGGGCGTCGACTGGGCCACGGCCAACTCCACGAGACCTCTGCCGGCGCCGATAGCCGCGGGCGAGCGCGTAAAGAAGAAATGGCTGATTTGCACAGCCAAGTGGCGAGTCCCCCTGGGCATGCACACAGAAACCCAGGACATCCACACAACCTGGACGTGAGGCCCCCCGGGGACCGGAAAACTTGGGGGGGCCGACAGCGAAGCCCCGTCAGGGGCGCGGGGAACCGCGCGCCCAGCCACGTCCGGCCGGCACCCGAAAAACAGAGGCCAGCCCGGCATCAGGGGCGCGGGGAACCGCGCGACCAGCCACAACCAGCCCGCACAGAGAACAGACGACCAAAGCCCGCCCCCAGGCCAGAGGCCTACGACCAGCCCCGCCCCGCGGTCAAAGCCCCCGGTCAGCCCACCCCGAGGTCAAAGGCCTACGGCCAGCCCCGGCTCACGCCAAGGCCAGCCAAGCCACCCCCGCCACGACGGCGATCGCCAGGATCACGCCGACGATGAGCCCGACCCGCGGCCCGGAAGAGGCCGCGACCTGCTGCCGGGCCCCCGGCGGAGCCTCGTCGACGAACGCCCGGAACATCTGCGTGCTGCCGGCGGGATCGGGGTTGCCCTGGTGACCCTGGGGGTTGTGTGCCATGAGGCAGGACCCTAGCGAATGCACGGCCCCCGGCCCAACCCCCACTGGCCAGGGGCTTTACATTCCGGCCCACATACCTTTGCCGAGACTTTAAGGCGTTGGTCCGGTTTTAGTTTGCCTGCGGCAACCAACTGCTTCTATCGTTGCCCTAAGCAACAAAAAAGGAGGTGCCGTGGCCGCGCAGCGTCAGTACGAGGAGCTGGCCCGTCAGCTCAGTGCCATCGGTGCCGTGAAGCGTGGTCTCGGACGGGGCCTGCCCCACGACTGTCCGGGCGGATCCGCCGCCGTACTCATCCTCCTCGACCGCCACGGCGCGATGCGGATGAGCAGGCTCGCGGAGCTGCTCGCCGTCGACATGTCGGTGACCAGCCGGCACGTCGCCCACGTCGCGGACAAGGAGTGGATCCACCGGGATCCCGACCCCGCCGACAAGCGCTCCCGGATCCTGCGGCTCACGCCCGAGGGCAAGGCCAAGGTCGACGAGCTCACCGAGCTCTCCATCCGGACGCTCACCCACTACTTGAACGACTGGACCGACGACGAAGTCGTCCAGCTCAGCACGTTGCTCGCGCGACTGCGTGACAGCTTCGGGGACTGCCGTGCGGCTTCGGCCCGGCTTCCCCACGACGTGCAGACCCACGACGTGCAGATCACGTCAGAGACCACCCGTACACCCGCGTAAGAAAAGGAATTCCATGGCAACAACCACACCAGCCGGTGTGCGGGGCAGCCATGCCAAGCACGGAGCGCAGCACGACGAGAACGCTCCGATGACGCACCGGCAGATCATGGAAGCGCTGTCCGGGCTGCTGCTCGGCATGTTCGTCGCGATCCTGTCGTCGACGATCGTCTCCAACGCCCTGCCCGAAATCATCGGCGACCTCGGAGGCGGCCAGTCCGCCTACACCTGGGTCGTCACCGCCTCACTCCTCGCGATGACGGCGACCACCCCCCTGTGGGGCAAGCTCTCGGACCTCTTCAGCAAGAAGGCCCTGGTCCAGATAGCCCTGATCATCTACGTCGGCGGTTCCGTCGTCGCCGGTCTCTCGCAGAGCTCCGGCATGCTGATCGCCTGCCGTGTCGTGCAGGGCATCGGCGTCGGCGGTCTCTCCGCCCTGGCGCAGATCGTCATGGCCGCGATGATCTCCCCGCGTGAGCGCGGGCGTTACTCCGGCTACCTCGGCGCCACCTTCGCGGTCGCCACCGTCGGCGGCCCGCTGCTCGGCGGTGTCATCACCGACACGTCCTGGCTCGGCTGGCGCTGGTGCTTCTACGTCGGCGTGCCCTTCGCGATCATCGCGCTGATCGTTCTCCAGAAGACCCTGAAGCTTCCCGTCGTCAAGCGCGACGTGAAGGTCGACTGGACCGGTGCGTTCTTCATCAGCGCCGCCGTCTGCCTGCTGCTCGTCTGGGTCACCTTCGCCGGTGACAAGTACGACTGGATGTCCTGGCAGACCGGCGCCATGGTCGCGGGTTCGATCATCCTCGGCCTGCTCTTCGTGCTCGTCGAGTCCAAGGCCGCCGAGCCGATCATCCCGCTGCGGCTCTTCCGCAACCCCACCATCACGCTCGCCTCGCTCGCCTCGCTCTTCGTGGGTGTCGCGATGTTCGCGGGCACGGTCTTCTTCAGCCAGTACTTCCAGTTGGCGCGGGGCGAGTCCCCGACGATGTCCGGTGTCATGACGATCCCGATGATCGGCGGCCTGTTCGTCTCGTCGACCGTCTCGGGCCAGGTCATCACCAAGACCGGCAAGTGGAAGGCCTGGCTGGTCAGCGGTGGCTTCCTGGTGACGGCGGGCCTCGGCCTGCTCGGCACCATCCGGTACGACACCGAGTACTGGCACATCGCGATCTTCATGGCCCTGATGGGCCTCGGCATCGGCATGATGATGCAGAACCTGGTCCTCTGCACGCAGAACCAGGTCTCCCCCGAGGACCTCGGCTCCGCCAGCTCCACCGTCACCTTCTTCCGCTCCCTGGGCGGTGCGATGGGTGTCTCGGCGCTCGGCGCGATCATGGCCACGCGGATCAGCGACTACGTCAAGGACGGCGTCAACGACCTCGGCCCGAAGGCCGCGGCCCAGTTCGGCCACGGCGGTACCGGTGGCGGCGGCATCCCCGACCTGTCCAAGATCCCCGAGCCGTTCCGCACGGTGACGGAGAGCGCGTACGGGCACGGCATCGCCGACGTCTTCCTGATCGCCGCGCCGCTGGCGCTGATCGCCTTCGTGATCACCATCTTCATCAAGGAGGTCCCGCTGCGTACGTCGGGCGCCCTCGCCCAGGCCGCCGGTGAGACGGCCGGCTCCGCCGACGCGGTGGCTCCGGCCGCGGCGACGGCGACCGCCGAGCAGCCCGTGCTCGCCTCCGTCGCCTCGCACACCGAGGCCGGCCCCGAGGGCACCCAGCGGCTCGCCGCCGTGGCGTCCGCCGCCCGGCCGGGCTCCGGTGAACTCCCGCAGATCACCGGCGGCATCCCGGTCCACGGCTACGTCCGTGGCGCCGAGAGCGCGCCCGTGCCGCAGGCCGCCGTCACGCTGATCTCCCTCGGGGGACGGCAGCTCGGCCGGTCGGTCGCGCAGGGCGACGGCTCGTACGCGGTCGACGCCCCCGGCGCCGGTTCGTACGTGCTCATCGCGTCCGCCGACGGGTTCCAGCCGCAGGCCTCGACGGTCGTCGTGGGCGAGGACGCCCTCGCGTACGACATCCTGCTCAGCGGCACCAGCGGGCTCAGTGGTCTGGTGCGGGACGCGGACAGCAAGCTGCCCGTCTCCGGCGCCATGGTCATCGTGACGGACGTGCGCGGTGACGTCCTGGCCACCGGGCTCTCCGGCGAGCAGGGCGAGTTCACCTTCGCCGAGCTGGTGCCCGGCACCGTGACCATCGCGGTGAACGCCGCGGGTCACCGGCCGATGGCCCTGCCCGTCGAGGTCGGCGGCGCCGGGGTCACCCGGGTCGAGGTCGAGCTCAGCTCCGGCGCCCAGGTGCTCGGCACCGTGCGTGCGGGCGGCTCGGCGCTGAACGACGCCCGCGTCACCCTGGTGGACGCCGCGGGCAACGTCGTCGCCACCGCGACCACGGGGTCCGACGGAGCCTACGGCTTCACCGACCTGGACAGCGGTGAGTACACGGTCATCGCGACCGGCTACCCGCCGGTGGCCACCGGCCTGACGGTGACCGGCAGCGGCGTCGACGGCCACGACATCGAGCTCGCCCACCCGGGCGAGTGACGGCCCCGGCCCGTGGCCGCGCCCCGAGCGGAGGCGCGGCCACGGGCCGGTTGCGGAACGGGCCCCCGGGCCGGTGGTGGCATTCACGGCAGGGGACGGCCGGCCACCACCGGCCCGGGGGCTCTCCGCGAGGGGCCTCACCGATCCGCGGGGGTCGGCCTCGCGAGACTTGATCTTTCTTGATCTTTTTATGGCCTCCTTCGACGGAGGCCCGGCAAGGAGTGAACGGGATGGGACTCAACGCTCGGATCCGGACGCGTGACGGGTGGGCCGTGCCCCACGCCGTCGTCACGGTGACCGACATGACCGGGGCGCAGGTGCTGCGGGCCGCGACGGACGAAGAGGGACTCGTACGGGACGCGACGGCGCTGCCGCCCGGCCCCTACACGGTCATCGTCACCGCCGTCGGCTACGCGCCCGTCGCCTCGACCGCCCTCGTCACCGCCAGTGGGCGGGCCGACGTGGGCAACGTCGTCCTCGCCCGGCAGGGCGGCACCGAGCTGCCGCCGCCCGGACCGTGGACCGTGGACCCCGCGCACTCGACCGTCGCCGCCGTCGCGCAGCACCTGGGGATCACCAGCGTGCACGGGCGGTTCCTGGAGTTCGGCGGGCGGGTCGAGATCGCCGAGGACGTGGAGAAGTCGCGCGTCGAGGCGGTCATCCGCGCGGCCTCGATCGACACGGGCAACGGGATGCGGGACGGGCACCTGAAGTCGGCGGACTTCCTGGACGTCGAGCAGTACCCGGAGATCACCTACCGCTCGACCGGCCTGACGCCCGCGGGCCCGGACCGCTGGACGGTCCAGGGCGAGCTGGGCATGCACGGCGTCGTACGCCCCGTCGACCTGGAGCTCAGCTACCTCGGCACCGGGGCGGACCCGTGGGGCGGCACGCGCGCCGCGTTCCGCGCGACGGCGGAGCTGCGCCGCGAGGACTTCGCCATGAACTACAACCAGGTGGTCCAGGCGGGGATCTCGGCGATCGGCACGACGCTGCGGGTGGAGCTGGACATCCAGGCCGTCCAGGGCGAGGGCCTGCCGCAGGCCTGAGACCCAGGCTCCGACGCGCCGACGCACCTCTTCTCGGGGCCGGCCGGGCAACCGGCTATCCCCGGGAGAGCAGTGCCTCGATCCCGGCGATCATGAGGTCCAGCGCGACCGTGAAGTCCCGGTGCCACATCTCCTGGACGGTGTCACTGCCCCGCGCCTCGATCAGCTCGCTCGCGCTCTCCAGGACCTCGTGCTCCGCCAGCTCGTGGTGGACGGTGCCGATGGCCTCCCGGTAGTACTCGTCCTGCGACATCCCGGCCTCCGCGCACCGCGCGATGTAGTGGCCCTCGATGGTCCCGAAGCCGTACACGAACTGGAAGACCGCCGAGATCGCCCCGTTCTGCGCGTACGCGGGAAGCCCGCTGTTCCGTACGGTCTTCTGGATCGCGACGGCGAAGGCCAGCCAGTTCGGGCCGATGTTGAGGAAGCGGCCGACCAGCGGCGACACCCACGCGTGGCGGATCAGCAGCGCCCGGTACTCCTCCGCGAGGGCCCGCAGTTGGTCCCGCCAGGCGTCGGGGGCCTGCTGCGGGTCGGGGATCCGCATCTCGCCGCACACCGCGTCCAGGGCGAGTTCAAGCAGGTCGTCCTTGGTGTCCACGTACCAGTAGACGGACATCGCCGTGACGTTCAGCTCGGTCGCGAGCCTGCGCATGGAGAACTTCGCGAAGCCCTCCGCGTCCAGGAGCCGCACCGTGGCCCCGGTGATCCGCTCCCGGTCGAGCCCGCTCGGCTGGTCGCCCTTGCGGGTGCCGCCTCGGGATGCCTTGCCCTGCAGCCAGACGCTGGTCCGCGCCGTGCTCGCCGTGCGGCCGGCCGCGTTGACCATGGCGCACCTTCCTGATCGGTTCCGGAGCCCCCACCAGGATGCTATGCCGCCGTCGTCCCCACGGAGTCCGCCTGCTCCCCCCTCTCCCCCTTCTCCCCCTTCTCCGCCTTCTCCGCCCGCTCCGCCCTGCGCAGCAGCGCCGCCGCCAGGACGCCGCCGAGGAACACCGCGACCGCGCCCACCAGCTGGCTCGTCTCAAGGCCCGAGGAGAACGCGTCGGCGATCCGCTGCCGCTCCCCCGCGGACTCCGCCGCGGCCATGGCCGCCGGGAAGGACGCCGCGGAGACCGCCACGAGCGAGGCGAAGCGGGAGTTGAGGACCGCGCCGAGCACGGCGACGCCCAGGCCGTTGCCGAACTCCGCGAGCGTGCCGTTGACGCCCGCGCCCACGCCCGCCTTCTCCACGGGAATCGCGCTCATGATGGCGTTGGCCATGGCGGGCATGGCGATCGCGATGCCCGCGCCCATGATCACGAGCCCCGCCAGCATGCCGTTGTAGGCGTCGCCGCCGAGGAGCGCGACCACCGCGAGTCCGGCCGCGAGGGAGCTCATGCCGGCCAGGATCGTCACGGGCGTGCCCAGCTTCGCGTGGAGCTTCGCGCCGACGCCCGTCAGGTTGAGGGCCACGATGGTCACCGCGAGCGGCGCCGTCCGCAGCCCCGCCTCCAGTGGCTCGTACCCGAGGACGAACTGGAGGTGCTGGGTGAGCAGGAAGAGCGAGCCGCTGAGCCCGAAGGCGACCAGGATCGCGCCCGCCACCGCCCCGATGAAGCGCTGGTTGCGGAAGAAGTGCATGTCCAGCATCGGATACGGGATGCGCAGCTCCCAGAGCGCGAAGGCCCCGAGAACCAGTACGCCGAAGACCGCCGACACCAGGACCTGCGCCGACGTCCAGCCGTGCTCGGGCCCCGAGATGATCGCGTAGACGACCGAGGCCATGCCGATCGTGGAAAGCAGCGCGCCCAGGAGGTCGGGGCGGTCGCCCCGGACGTTCTTCGACTCCGGCACCAGCTTGGCGACCGCGGCCAGGCCGAGCAGCGCCACGGGGATGTTGACCAGGAAGATCGAGCCCCACCAGAAGTGGTTCAGCATGAAGCCGCCGAGCAGCGGCCCCGCCGCGAAGCCGAGGGAGCTGACGGTCGACCAGAGGCCGATCGCCTTCACCCGCTCGGAGTCGTCGAAGATCTGCACGACGACCGCGAGCGTCGTGGTCATCAGGAGCGCCCCGCCGACGCCCATGCCCGCGCGGGCGGCGATGAGCTGCGCCGACGACTGCGCGAACGCCGCGACCAGCGAACCCACGCCGAAGAGCGCGAGGCCCCCCATGAGCATCTTCTTGCGGCCGTAGCGGTCGGCGGAGCTGCCCGCGGTGAGCAGCAGGCCGGACTGCACGAGCGAGTACGCGTTGATCATCCACTGGATGTCGGACGTGGACGCGTCCAGCTCCCGGGTGAGGGAGGGGATGGCGACGCTCAGGACGGTGTTGTCGAGCAGCACGGTGAGCTGGGCGAGGCAGATGACGCCGAGGATCAGCCAGCGCTGCGGGTGCCGGGGCGGGGCGGCCGATGTCTCGGCGGTCGTCGCCGTCATGGGGGCTCCTTCGGGGGACGGGGCAGCGGAGGGGGATCACGACTGCTCTACGGTGTACGGGACCTTTCCCGTACACCGTAGAGCTACTCCCGTACACCGTACAAGGCGTTTGTTTCCCGCGGTCGATCGATCCGCTGCCGTCAGTCCGTTCCCGCGTGCCGTTCCCGCGTGCTACTTCTTCGGCTGCGTCAGGTCGTAGAAGGTCGCGCTGCCCGCCGTCACCTTCTTGAACGTCGACTCCACCCAGGAGGTGATCGCCGAGGACGTGCCCTTGCCGCCGCCCATGCCGCCACCGCCCATGCCGCCGCCCGCGACGAAGTAGTGGACCTCGCCGTCAGCCACGTACTGCTTGAACTGCGCGAGCGTCGGGGACGGGTCGCTTCCGTTGAAGCCGCCGATGGCCATCACCGGCTCGCCGGTGGCGAGTTGGTAGCTCGCCGCGTTCTGCGAACCGATGGCCGCCGCGGCCCAGGTGTACCGCCCCGCGTCCGTCTCCAGGAGCTTCTTCGCCTTGGCGGAGACCTGGGCGCCGTCGAGCAGACCGCCCATGCCGCCGCCCACGACGACCTCGCGCGAGCCGCCACCGGGGAATCCGCCCTGCCTGCCCTGCTGCGCCTGCCCGTTGCCGCCGGGGCTGCCGTTGCCGCCGGGGCCGCCGGGGCTGCCGTTGCCGCCCGTCGGAGGCTGGCCCGTTCCCTGGCCGCCCTGACCGCCCTGACCGCCCTGGCCCGGCATGCGCATGCCGCCGTCGCCGCCGGGTCGGCCGCCGCCGGGGCCGCCGCCCGGTCCCATCCGTCCGGCGGACGCCGGACCTGCCGTGACGATGGAGCCGGTGTGCGCGCTGTCCACCGTCGACAGCGTGTACGCCACCGGGCCCGCCAGGGACGCCGCGAGGCTCACGCCGACCGTGGTGAGGGCGAGGCGGCGGCCGAACCGCCCGGCGAGCAGCAGGCCCACCGCGCCCACGAGGCCCGCGGACAGCACCGCCCAGCGCAGCCACGGCAGGTGGTCGGGGACCCGGCCGAGCAGGACGTATGCCCAGACCGCCGTGGCCGCGACCGTCACGCCGAGCGCCGCGCGCGCCGGCCACGAGGCCCGCTCCTCCCACAGGACCGTGGCGCCCATGCCGATCAGCGCCGCGAGGTAGGGCGCGAGTGCCACCGTGTAGTACTGGTGGAAGATCCCCGCCATGAAGCTGAAGACCGCCGCGGTCATCAGGAGCGAAGCACCCCAGGCCACGAACGCCGCCCGCGCGGTGTCCGTGCGGCGCGCCTTGCGGGTGAGCACGAGACCGGCCACCAGGAGGATCAGCGCGGCGGGCAGCAGCCACGAGATCTGGCTGCCGACCTCGGAGTTGAACATCCGCCCGATGCCGGTCTCACCCCACTGACCGCCACCTCCACCGCCACCGGGACCGCCGCCACCGCCGACGCTGCCGGTCTCCTCACCGTTGATGCGGCCGAGCCCGTTGTAGCCGAAGGTCAGCTCCAGGAAGGAGTTGTTCTGCGAGCCGCCGATGTACGGGCGCGAGGACGCGGGCCAGAGCTGGACGATCGCGACCCACCAGCCGCCGGACACGACCATCGCGACCGCGGAGAGGGCGAGCTGGCCGAAGCGCCTGCGCGGCCGTACCGGCGCGCACACCGCGTACAGGACGGCCAGCGGCGGCAGGATCAGGAACGCCTGGAGCGTCTTCGTCAGGAAGGCGAGGCCCACCGCGACGCCCGCCCACGCCAGCCACTTGGTGCGCCCGTGCTCCAGGGCGCGCAGCACGCAGTACACCGTGACGGTCATCAGGAGGGCGAGCAGCGCGTCGGGGTTGTTGAAGCGGAACATCAGCGCGGCCACGGGCGTGAGCGCCAGGACCGCGCCCGCGATCAGCCCGGCCGCCGGGCTGAACCGCCGCCGCACGGCCGCGTACAGCACGCCGACCGTCGCGACCCCCATCAGCACCTGCGGGGCGAGAATCGCCCAGGAGTTGAGCCCGAAGAGCCGTACGGACAGCGCCATGGGCCAGAGCGAGGCCGGGGGCTTGTCCACGGTGATCGCGTTGCCCGCGTCGAGGGAGCCGAAGAACATGGCCTTCCAGCTCTGGCTGCCCGCCTGGACGGCCGCGGAGTAGAAGGAGTTGGCGTAACCGGACGCGCTGAGGTTGAAGAGGTAGAGGGCCGCCGTGGAGAGGAGCAGGCCGAGCAGCGCGGGGCGCGCCCAGCGGGGGTCGTCGGGGCGCCCGCGCCAGAGGCGGGCGGGCAGGGGCGCCCGAGGTTCGTGCGGACCCGGGTGCGGCGCGGAGTGCGGAGCCGGGTGCGGCACGGCGGCGGGAGTCGGGGCGGTCATCGGGCGTTCCTCGTCTCGGCGGGGGTGTCGGCGGGGGCATTGGCGTCGTACGTGGGCTCCGTCGGCCCCTGGTCGGGGAAGACCCAAGCCCGCAGCAGCAGGAACCGCAGGACCGTCGCCGCGAGGTTCGCCGCGATGAGGACCGCCAGTTCCGTGGAGTGCGCAGGGTCGCCGGATGCCGCGCCGAGCGCCGCGAGCGAGCCGCTGGTCAGGGCGAGGCCGATCGCGAAGACGACGAGGCCCTGGGCCTGGTGGCGCACCGCGCGGTCTCTGCCGCGTACTCCGAAGGTGAGCCTCCGGTTGGCCGCGGTGTTGGCCACGGCCGACACCAGCAGGGCGAGCGCGTTGGCCGCCTGGGACCCCGTGAACGTACGGAAGCCGCTGTAGAGCAACAGGTAGAAGAGGGTCGAAAGGGCGCCGACCACACAGAAGCCGACGAGCTGGCGGGCGAGGCCGCGCGGGACGCCGGCCAGTTCCCGGTCCCTGGGGTCGTCCCCGAAGGGGCGGGCGAGCCGGTCGAGCGGCAGCGCGCCGACCGCGAGCGCACGGCCCACCCGCCACACGCCCTTGAGGTCGTCCGTGGCCGTCTTCACCAGGTGGACCGTGGAGTCCGGGTCGTCGACCCAGTCGACCGGCACCTCGTGGATGCGCAGCCCGGCGCGCTCGGCGAGCACCAGCATCTCGGTGTCGAAGAACCACCCGGTGTCCTCGACCAGCGGCAGCAGCACGCGCGCCACGTCACCGCGGATCGCCTTGAACCCGCACTGGGCGTCGGAGAACCGGGCGTGCAGGGAGCCGCGCAGGATGAGGTTGTAGGCCCGCGAGATGAACTCCCGCTTCGGGCCCCGCACCACCCGTGAGCTGCGCGCGAGGCGCGAACCGATCGCCAGGTCCGAGTGGCCCGAGATCAGCGGGGCGACGAGCGGCAGCAGCGCGTTGAGGTCGGTGGAGAGGTCCACGTCCATGTACGCGAGGACCGGCGCGTCGGAGGCGGACCAGACGGCCCGCAGCGCCCGGCCACGCCCCTTCTGGTCCAGCCGGACGTGGCGCACCTCGGCCATGGAGCCGGCGAGCTCGGCGGCGACCGCAGGGGTGCGGTCCGTGGAGGCGTTGTCGGCGACCGTGATGCGGAAGGGGTAGGGGAAGGTGCGGACGAGGTGGTCGCGGAGCCGCCGGACGCACGGTCCGAGGTCCTTCTGCTCGTTGTGGACGGGGATCACGACATCGAGGACGGGGACCTCGCGCCACGCGGCGGGGAGGTGCTCCCGGGCCGGCAGGACGCCCTGCGCCCGAGCGGGGACGGCTCGCGTGGCCGCCGGGGCGGGCGCGGCCGGGGCGGGCGCGGCCGGGGCGGGCGCGGCCGTTGAAGGGTCGGTTCGCATGCCACCGACGGTCGCCAAGCGGTCTGTCAGGGGTGTGTGGTGAGGCTGTGGTCCGCCTGTGAGGCACGCGGCGGCGAGGGGGGCTCAAGGGCTGGCACGACGCCTGGCCCGGGGGCTGCGGCGGGGGCTGCGGCGGGGGCTGCGGCGGGGAGCTCGATGGTGAAGGCCGTCCGCCCCGGCACGCTCTCCACGGTGACCGTGCCGCCGTGCGCCGTCACGATGGCGCGTACGAGGGCCAGACCGAGGCCCGTGGAACCGGCCTTCCGGGAGCGGGAGGCGTCGCCGCGGGCGAACCGTTCGAAGACGGAGGGCAGCAGCTCGGCGGGGATGCCCGGCCCGTCGTCCCGCACCTCGACGCGGACGCGGGCCCCGGCCGTGCGCACCCGGACGGTGACCTCCGTGCCCGGCGGGGTGTGCGTACGGGCGTTGGCGAGGAGGTTGGCCAAGGCCTGGTGCAGCCGGTCGGTGTCGGCGCGGACCAGGGCGGGCTCGTCGGGGCCCGGAAGTTCGAGCCGCCAGAGGTGGCCGGGTCCTGCGGCACGGGCGTCGCTGACGGCGTCGACGACGAGCGGGGCGAGGTCACCGCTCCGGTACGCCGACGCGCGCACGCCCCCGCCGCCCGCGAGCCCCGCCCCCTCCTGCTGCTCGGCGTCGAGCCGCGCGAGCAGCAGGAGGTCCTCGACGAGCCCGGTCATCCGCTCGGCCTCGGACTCGATCCGCCCGAGGGCGTGCCGTGTGTCGGGCCCGGCGGACTCGCGCCCACGGCGGGTCAGTTCGGCGTAGCCGCGGATGGAGGCGAGCGGCGTACGCAGCTCATGGCTCGCGTCCGCGACGAACTGGCGTACCCGTGTCTCGCTGCGCTGACGGGCGTCGAGCGCGGAGTGGACGTGGTCGAGCATGCGGTTGAGCGCGGCGCCGACCTGGCCGACCTCGGTGTGCGGATCGGCGTACGGGACCCGCTCGGCCAGGTCGACCTCGCCGCTGTGCAGCGGCAGTTCGGAGACGCGGGTGGCGGTGGCGGCGATCCTGCGCAGCGGGCGGAGGGCCACCCCAACCATGGCGGCGCCCGCGAGCGAGGCGGCGGCGAGGCCCGCGACGGTGACGCTGACCTCGACGACGACCAGCGTCCTGAGGGTGTTGGCCACCTTGGCGGTCGGAACGCCGACGACGAAGTCGCCGATGACGCCGGACGCGTACGTGACGCGGTACTCGCCGAGGCCCGCAATGTCGACATTGTGCTCGTCGCCGTCCCGGGGCACGGAGGCGAGCGCGTCGACCTGGTCCGCGTCGAGCCGCGTCGCGTCGGGCAGTTCGCCGACGCTCTCCGCCTCGGTGCTGACCAGCGCGCGCCCGAGGGAACCGCCGTGCACCTCGGCGCCGATCGTGCCGATCTCCTGCGGGCCGCGCGACACGAACTCCAGCGGGTCACGTGACGTCGGGGGGCCGTCCGCGTGCTTGCCGGGAAGGTCGCCGCCGGGCGGCACGGAGGGCCCGGCGGCGCGGGCCGTCACCTGGGCGAGCGCGCCGTCGAGCTGCTCGTACAGGTGCGACTTCAGGGCGATGGTCGTGACAGTACCGATCACCGCGCAGACGACGGCGATCAGCGCGACGGCGGAGAACACGAGCCGCGTGCGCAGGGTGCGCCTCCGGGGCCGTGCCCGTATCCGTGTCCGTATCCGTGCCCGTATCCGTGTCCGTCTCACGTAGGTACGGGCACGGCGGACTTGATCAGATACCCCGCGCCGCGCCGCGTGTGGATCATCGGCTCCCGGCCCGCGTCGATCTTCCTGCGCAGGTACGAGATGTAGAGCTCGACGACGTTGGCCTGGCCCCCGAAGTCGTAGTTCCACACCCGGTCGAGGATCTGTGCCTTGCTGAGCACGCGCCGCGGGTTGCGCATGAGGTAGCGCAGCAGCTCGAACTCGGTGGCGGTGAGGTGGATGGAATCCCCGCCACGCGTCACCTCGTGGCTGTCCTCGTCGAGGGTCAGGTCGCCCACGACCAGCGTCGACTCACTGCGCTTGTCGGCGGCCCCGGCCCGCCGGATGAGCCCGCGCAGCCGGGCCACCACTTCCTCCAGGCTGAAGGGCTTGGTGACGTAGTCGTCGCCGCCGGCCGTGAGCCCGGCGATGCGGTCCTCCACCGCGTCCTTCGCGGTCAGGAACAGCACGGGCACGTCCGGCATCTCGCGGCGCAGTCTGCCGAGGAGGGACAGGCCGTCCATGTCGGGCAGCATCATGTCGAGAACCACGGCATCGGGCCGGAAGGCACGCGCGACCCGCACCGCACCCACCCCGTCGCCCGCGCTGCGGATCTGCCAGCCCTCGTAGCGCAGGGCCATGGACAGCAGCTCGGTGAGCGACACCTCGTCGTCCACCACGAGTACGCGGACGGGGCTCCCGTCCGGCCTGAGCAGTGCGGAGTGCGCGTGCGCCTGGGGCGAGATCGTGGTCATACCCCACACTTTGGGCCGCGCCCGTGAGAGGTCCCTTGCGTGAACCTGTGAAATCCCTGAGAAAGCCACGGCTAGAGACCGCCGGCAGCGAAGGGAAGTGAAGCGAGGCGAGACGAGACGAAGGGAAGTGGAGCGAAGGGAGGCGAAGGGAAGCGGGCCCGCGTCAGAAGAGCCCCTCCTGCTCCGCACCGCCCACCGCCTCCTCACCCCCGACCTCCCGCACCGGCACGCTGACGCCGCCCCCCGCGTCCGCCCGCACCAGGGTCCACCCCACGAGCACCCGCGTATCAACGACCAGGAGGCCGCGCACGCCCGCCACGTCCAGGTGGAGGTCCGGCCCGGCGGCCGCCACGAGCCGCCCCCCGACGCTTCCGTCGGCGACCAGCTCCCGCACCACTCCGGTGGCTTCGCCCTCCAGGGCCGCGAGGCCGAACGCCGGGGCGTGGTCGACCGCCTCGAAGTCCAGCCGCCGCAACGCCTCGGCCCAGCCATCCAGGGCCACGGCCCGCCCGTACAGCTCCTCCAACTCCCTGGCGCGCTCGCCCCACTCAGGCAGTGCCGCCCGTACCGCCCGCTTGCGCGCGTACGGCACCCGGTCCGGCACCCCCAGTGCCGCCCGCAACAACTCCTCCGTCCGCCGAGCCGCCATCAGCGGCCCGTGCCCGAGCCAGCAGAACGCCACGGCACCCTGTTCGAGCAGCCGCACGGAACCCCGTTGCTCCGCGGTGATACCGACCTTGACCAGCCCCGGCCCGAACCACGCCAGGTACACCCGGTACGTACGCGGATCGTCGGGCACCCCGTCCGCGGCCACGGAGAACGCCCGGTCGAGCCGTGCGCACTCCGGGCACCGCGCCTGCGTGGCCCGGCCGGGCACGACGGCCCGCAGCGGGCAGGCGTTCCCCCGCGCCCCCACGCACCGCCGCTCACCCACGGCCCGGAACCCGACCGCCTGCCCGTACGCGAGCGAACTGGTCCGGCCCCCCGCCCACCGCAGCACGGGCACCCCCTCCGGCCACCCGAGCCCCACACAACGCCACTCCACCGCCGCACTCCTTCCACCGAGCGGTACACCCGCCACGCCGACCACAGCGCATGCCGCTCCTCCGGCCACCCCGAACCAGTTATATGCGGACCAGCTAAAGGGCACCGGCCGCCGCGGTGCCGAAAGCCGATCGAGAAGGGCCGCAACGATGCAGTGGAAAATCCACAGGGAACGTCCGATCTACGAGAGCAGTTGGGTGAACCTGTGCTGCCTCACCGACGTCGAGACCCCGGACGGCAGCCGCTGGGAGCACCACGTCGTCAAGCTCCGGCGGCTGGCCGTGGCCGCCGTGGTCAATGAGCGGCGCGAGGTCCTGATGATGTGGCGGCACCGCTTCATCACCGACACCTGGGCATGGGAGCTGCCGATGGGCCTGATCGAGGAGAGCGAGACGCCGGCCGACGCGGCGGCCCGTGAGGTCCTGGAGGGGACCGGCTGGCGTCCCGGTCCCCTCACGCCACTGATCTACGCCGAGCCGGCCAACAGCATCACCGACTCCCGGCACCACATCTTCCGGGCCGACGGAGCGACGTACGAGGGACCGCCGACCGAGCAGAACGAGTCGGACCGGATCGAGTGGATCCCGCTGACCGACGTGCGAGCCATGATCGACCGTCGCTCCATCGTCAGCAGCGGCTCCCTGGTGGGGCTGCTCGACACACTGATGGACGAGGCACCCCACTGACCTGCCGACGTGGCACTGCCGGGTGCGGGATCTAGGCAGCGGGGCGGGCGACCACGTTGATGTTGAACGTGTGAGAACCCAGACCGCCCGCGATGCCCATGAAGAGTAGGGCGAAATGTTCCTGTCCACGTGCGGTGGTGATGCCGCCGATGTCCAGCTGGGACGAGGCGGGCCAGCCGATGTCGGTGAGCAGTCGGCCGGTGGTCCGTTTGGCTTCGGCGTCGTCACCCGAGAGGAAGACGGTGCTCGGGCCCTCCAGACCGTCCGGGGCAGTCATCACGGTGGAGTCCATGGTGCACAGCGTCTTGACGACGGGGGTCAGGGGGAAGGCTTCCTGGATCTGTTCACTCAGGCTGCTGTTGGGGTGCGAGAGCTCGGTGAAGTCGTCGGAGAGGCCGACCCCGACATCGATCAGCAGGGTGCCGGCCAGCGCCGGTGCCCCGATGGAGTGCAGCAGTTCCACGGAGACGGCCCCCGGGGTGGCGTTGACGAGTACCTCCGCGTGGGCGGCTGTCTCGTTCAGGCTCGCCACGGGGAGACCGAGGTCCGTCCGTTCCTCGGGTCGACGTGAACCGAGGAGCACATCGTGGCCCGCGGCGCTCCAGCCGTGGGCCAGTGCTCGGGCGACGTTTCCGGTGCCAAGTAGTCCTAAGCGCATGGTGGCGACGCTAACTGTTGCCGAGGCGCCGCGGATCGGACCTCGGGTCAGGGTGGCCCGGCACCAAAGACCTAGTTCCATGGTCGCGAACAGGGAGCCGAGAGCCGCCGCCCGCATGCCCACGGAAGTCCTCAGCCACCTGAACCGACCCCCGGCAGACAGTTGCCGTCAATCACTGCCGTCAGACGCTGCCGTCAGACGCAAAAGCCAGAGGCCCCGTGGATTCCTCCACAGGGCCTCTGGTCTGCTGTGCACTCGGCAGGATTCGAACCTGCAACCTTCTGATCCGTAGTCAGATGCTCTATCCGTTAAGCTACGAGTGCTTGTGCTTCCGGGGTTTTTTCTGCCCCGTCGGCGTTGCGAGAACAACATTACATGACCTGCGCCGTGAGGCGAAATCCGATTCCCGCAGCCGCCCTGAGCCCGCCCTGAGCTGGGCAGATACCTCCAGGAGCTCTCCCCGGCAGCGCTTCCAGCAGCTCTCCCCGGCAGCCAGCCGTGGGCCACACCCGCCGGCCCCGGGGTCCGGGTCCGGGAACGACCGAAGCCCCGGTCGCGGACGACCGGGGCTTCGGGCTTGCAGCGGAGGCGGAGGGATTTGAACCCTCGATGGGATTTAAGTCCCAAACCGCATTAGCAGTGCGGCGCCATAGACCGGACTAGGCGACGCCTCCAGCTTGCACACCGCCGCGAGCGCGGGGGTGCGTGCAGATGATGACACAGCCAGGCGGCGTGTCACCAATCGCGGCCTCCACGGTACTAGGAGCGCGCCCCGCAGAGCAAAGCGATTCACCCGGTCCCGCGACGTCCCGCGATGTCCCGCAACGTCCCGCGACGGGCGGCGTTAGAAGAAGCGGTAGAGCCACCCGTGTACCTTCCGCCGACCTCCGTGGAGTTCCCATGCTGCGCCGTCTCCTCCTCACCGCCGCCGCCTCCGCCGCCGCGCTGTCCGCCGTGCCGTCCGCGGCGCAGGCCGCCGCGCACCCCGTGGCCCCGACCGACCGGCTCACCGTCACCGTCACCGACTCGGGGAGCGCCGACGGTACGTACGTACTCGACTGTCATCGCACGGGCGGCACGCACGCGGATGCCGGCACGCACCCGAATGCCGAGAAGGCGTGTGCGCGCCTCGACGAGGTCACGGTCCACGGAAAGGACCCGTTCGCCAAGACGCCGCGCGGCGCGATGTGCACCATGCAGTACGGCGGGCCCGCCACCGCGCGCGTGACGGGGACCTGGCAGGGGCGGCCCGTCGACGCGACGTACGACCGCCGCGACGGCTGCGAGATCTCCCGCTGGAACCACCTCGTCCCCGTGCTCCCCGACACCTCCGGGCGGGCGTGACCTCATGACGTACCGGCGCGTCGGCCGCCCGTCGTGCGAGGGCGGCCGACGACCCCTCCGTGACCTGGCGGTACGGAAAACTCACATGTTCTGCGTGCGACCTCCCTCTCATCCGGCGTCGCGCCCGCAACCACTCCCCGTAGACTCCCTCCCGTGACACGCCACGGACCGAGGGGCAAGATGGTCTGAGCGAGTCGGCAAGCAGCGGTAACCAGGGAGGAAGCGTCGTCGTGAGCAGCAGGCCATCCCGAGGCGCTGCTCGCCTCGCAGCCATACTCGACGCGCTCCCGGACGCCCTGGTGCTCGTCAACGCCAACGGCACCGTGGTGAACGCCAACGCGATCGCCCTTGAGGCGTTCGAAACGCCGGGCACGGCCCTGGTGGGCCGCGGACTGCTCGATCTGCTGCCGGAGTTCGACTCCCGGCTCATCCCCGGGTCCATGCGGCGCCCCGACACCATCGACGACCGCGGCAGGACCAAGCCCACCCGGATGACCGCGCGCCGCACCGACGGCGTCGAGTTCCCCGTCGAGGTGACCAGCTCCCCGCTGGAGGACGGCAGGGACGCGTACGACCAGTACGGATACACCGGCGACGAGCTGCTGATGCTCGTCGTACGGGACCTTTCGGGCACCGTGGACACCGAGGCCGAGCTGGCGCGTTCGCAGCGGCAGACCGAGATGATCCTGCGGGCCGCGGCCGAGGGCGTCGTCGGCACGGACACCGAGGGGCGCGTCGTCCTGGTCAACCCGGCCGCCGCGCAGATACTGGGCTTCCGGGCGAGCGATCTCGGCGGGCAGGAACTGCACCCGCTGGTCCTGCACTCGCGCGCCGACGGCGAGCCGTTCCCGTACGAGGAGTCCCCGCTCGCCGACACCCTGCGCTCCGGGCGCAAGCATCGGGTGCGCGGGCAGGTCCTGTGGTCCAAGAGCGGCGCCCAGGTGCCGGTCGACCTGACGACGTCGCCGGTGCGTGACGGGGACCAACTGGTCGGCGCGGTGATGACGTTCACCGACCGCAGGCCCTACGACGAGCTGGCCGAGAAGCACGAGGCCGCCCTCGCCCGGCACGCGGAGGAGCTGCGTGCCGCCGCCGAGGAGCGCGCGGCCGAGATCAAGGCCGCCGAGGAGCAGCGGGCCGAGGAGCTCGCCGCCGAACAGGAGCGGTACGCGGCGCTCGCCGAGCGCGAGAAGGACCGCTTCGAGGAACTGGCCGAACGCGAGAAGGCGCGGTACGAGGCGCTGTCCGCGCGGCACGAGCAACTGCTCGCCGTCCTCGGCTCCTCGCTGCGCGGTCCCCTGGACGAGCTCCGCCAGGAGCTCGCCGCCCTCGCCTCGGACGACGCGGGCCAGCTCTGGCCCGAGGCCAACCAGGTCCTGCACCACCTCTCCGCCGGGTACGCCCGGATGACCACGCTCGTCGACAACGTCCTCGGCTTCCAGCGCCTCGACGCGGGTGACGAGCGGCTTTCCCGTACGCCCGTCATGCTCGACGCGGTCGTCGCCACCGGTGTGGAGGGCGCGGTCGAGCTGATCGGGCCCGGGCGCGCGCAGTTCGCGGTGCACGCGCCGCCGATCGAGATCACGGTCGACGCGGGGCGGCTCGCCACGGCCGTGGCCCATCTCGTCGCGGACGTGGCCGGAATCGACGCCACCGGCAACACGCGCGCGGGTGTCGCCTCCGGCGCGGCCGGTGGCTACGTCGACTCGACCATCGTCGTGGCCGCCGCGCAGCGGGGCGAGGTCGTCCGCATCGAGGTGCGGGGGCCGTACGCCGGTGGCGATCCGGTGCACGAGCCGATCGTGCGGGGCATCGTGCGGGCGCACGGCGGTGTGTTGCAGACGCACGAGGTGCCGGGCATGAGCGGCAGCGCGTACGTACTCGAAGTGCCGATCGGGGCGGGCTCCACGGAGAGGGCCGTTTCCGTTTCCGGGGCGGGCGCCACGGAGACGTCGGTTTCCGTGGCCGGGGCTCCCGGAGCGGCTGCGGCCGCGCCCGGCGGTGCTGTCGCCGTGCCCGAGCAGGCTACGGGCGGCGGGCGTCGGCGGGCTCGGCGTCCCTCCGTGGACTCCTTCCTGGAGAGCGGCGTCCCGGAAACGGCATCCAGTGGTCCTGCGGCCGGGGCGCCCGCCGCGCCGACCGGTACGGGGCGGCGCAGGGGACGGCGTGCCGCGGAGGCCTCGCCGGACACCCTCGGCGGTTCGGTGACGACCGCTACGGGCGCCGGGCCGGTGACCAGGCCGGGCGGAATCGGTGCGCAGACGCGGGCTTCGGAGACGTCCGGCGGGGCTGCCGGTGCCATGGGTGATGTGGCTGACGGCGCTCCCGGTAACGGTGCTCCCGGTGACGGTGCTCCCGGTGAGGGCGCTTCGGGCGGGACCGGGCGGCGACGTGGGCGGCCCAGTGCCGCCGAGATTTCTCAGGGCGGTACGGGGGCCGCGGGGCCTGCGGGGCCTGCGGGGCCTGCGGGGGCCACTGTGCCTTCCGGCTCGGCGGGCTCCGGCGGTGCCGGCGGCCCCATCGGCTCCGGCGGTTCCGTCGGCTCCGTGGTGACCGCGGCCGAGCATGCCGCCGGGTCCGCCGCGCTGGGTCAGGCGGTGCCGCCGCAGGGCGTGCCCGTGCCCGCGGGCGGTACGGGGCGTCGTGCACGGCGGGGCGGTGAGCAGCACGCGCTGCCCGCGCTCGCCTCGGGTCCTTCGGAGGCGTCCGGCGCCCCCGGTACCGAACTCGCCGCGGTGGAGGCCGCGCACGGCGATGCCGCGCGGCCCACGGGGCGTCGGGCACGGCGTGCGCTGGCCGCGGCCAAGGAGCGTGCGGCGGCCGAGGAGACGAACAGCGGGCGTGTCTTCGCCCTGCCGCCCGCCACAGCCGACCGCGCGCCGGGCCAGGAGCCCGGCGGCCAGGATCTCGCCGGTCAGGAAATCACCGGGCAGGAAATCACCGGGCAGGACACCGGCAGGCAGGACATCGGCGGGCAGGGCGTAGCGGGCCACGCGGGCGTGGACCGGCCTGGGGCCGGTCGGACCGGCGTGGGCCATGCCGTGGTGAACCAAGGCGCCGTCGCGGTGAGCCAGGGAGCCCGGAGTGGCGCTGCCCAGGGGGGTGGCGCTGCCCAGGGGAGTGGCGCTGCCCAGGGAAGTGGCGCTGCCCAGGGTGGTGTCGACCCGAGCGGTCTCGGCCACGCCGTGCTGAACCAGGCGGCGGCCGGCCGTGCCGCGGTCGGCGAGGCTCCGCTGCCCGGCGGGTTCGCGGGCGCCGGGGCACCGGGCCCCCAGCGGTATCCGGGCGCCCGGGGTGAAGGCACCGGGCAGCACGCCGCCGCGGGGCACGTCCCGGGCGACGACCACACTCCGCCGCAGCCGCATCCCTCGCAGGTTCCTACGGGGCGTCGGCACTCCCGGCAGGCCCCCTCGGACCCGGGGGCGACCCAGGGCGGTGCCGCGGGGGCGCCGGTTCCTCCGCGGCAGACCGCTCCTCAGGGCCCGGCGGCCCCGGGCAACCCGGCGGCCACAGGCACCCCCACCGCACCGGCAGCCCCTGCCGCCCCCGCGGCCCCCGGCCCGCTCCCCGACCCGCAGCCGTGGCCCGAGGGCGCCACCCCGGCGGCCGGTGTTCCGGCGCAGGGCGACCCGCGCTCCACGGGCACCCCTGCGCAGGGCACCTCGGCGCAGAGCACCCCGGCGCAGGGAACCCCGGCGCAGGGAACCCCGTACCCCACGGCCACGCCCACGCAAGGCGTTCCGCATCCCACGGGCACCCCGGCGCACGGCGTTCCCGCATCCGCCCCCCAGAGCACCGCTCTGCCGCCGGAGCGCGGTACGCAGGCGCGCGCCGCTCAGCCGCTGCCCGCGGAGTCCGCGCCGGCCGACCCCAACTCGACGCAGGGGCGCGCGTTCAGCGTGCGCACGCTCGGGCAGGGCGTGCCGTTCGGCCGGCAGATCGCCGAGCAGCAGCGCGGCCCGCAGGACGAGGCGGCCGTGCCGGCCCAGGACCGCCGCCCGACGCGCAGCCCACGTATCCCGCAGGCGCCGCAGCCTCCCCTGCCGCCCGAGGCAGGCCCTGAGCAGCCGCAAGGACCTGCCCCGCAGCAGCCTTCGAGCGGTTCCGGGCGTCGGCGCAGGCTGGGCACGCCGCCGGACCCCGCCGCCGACGAGCGCCCCGAGGCTTCGGCGCGCCCGCATCCGCACCCGCAGTCCCACACTTCTGCCCCCGCGCTGCCCCAGTCCCGTATCGCCGCCCCGTCGGAGGGCGCAGGACGTTCGTACGCGATCGGCGCCCCGGACCAGGACGCCGACGAGGGCCCGGAGCCGCTGGACGGTCCCGGCGGCGCGGTCGAGGTCTCCAACCGGCCCCAGCCCCAGCCGATGGACGACGAACTGCCGCCCGAGCCGCTGGACAACCCGCGCCGCCTCCTGGTGTGGCCCGCGCCCGACGTCACCACCCAGCAGGCGCTCAGCGACCGGGGCTACCGCCCCGTGATCGTGCACTCCCGCGAGGAGGTCGACGCGCAGATCGCGGCGTTCCCCGCGGCCCTGTTCGTGGACCCGCTGACCGGACCGATCACCCGCACGGCCCTCCAGTCGCTGCGCCAGGCCGCGGTGGCCGCCGAGGTGCCCGTGCTCGTGACGGCCGGCCTCGGCCAGGCGACGCGGGAGGCGGCGTACGGCGCCGATCCCGCCGTACTCCTGAAGGCCCTCGCGCCCCGCGACAGTGAGCAGCACCCGCCGCGGGTCCTGCTCATCGAGGAGCACGAGGAGATCGCGCTCGCCCTGACCGCCACGCTGGAGCGGCGCGGCATGCAGGTGGCGCGGGCCGCGAGCGACGCGGACGCGGTGACGCTGGCGGCGCAGATGCGGCCGAACCTCGTGGTGATGGACCTGCACCAGGTGCGCCGCCGCAGGGCCGGGATCATCGACTGGCTGCGGGCGAACGGGCGGTTGAACCGCACTCCGCTGGTCGTCTACACCGCCGCCGTCGACGAGACGGAGCTGCCGCGTCTCGCCGCCGGTGAGACGGTGCTCTTCCTCGCGGAGCGTTCGACGAGCACCGAGGTGCAGAGCCGCATCGTGGACCTGCTGGCGAAGATCGGTACGAACTGAGCCACCGGGCCACCGGGCCACGGGGCCCGTGGGGTCAGAGCTGGGTGACGTCCAGTTCCCCGTCGGCGTACTGCCTGCGCAGGACCTTCTTGTCGAACTTGCCGACGCTGGTCTTGGGGACGGCGGCGATGGTGGCCCAGCGCTCGGGGAGCTGCCACTTGGCGACGGTGCCGGCGAGGAAGTCGCGGAGAGCGGCGTAGTCGGCGGTGGCGTCCTCCTTCAGGACGACCGTGGCGAGCGGGCGTTCGCCCCACTTGTCGTCGGGGACGGCCACCACGGCGGCCTCCGCGATGTCGGGGTGGGCCATCAGGGCGTTCTCCAGCTCGACCGACGAGATCCACTCGCCGCCCGACTTGATGACGTCCTTCGCCCGGTCGGTGAGGGTGAGGAAGCCGTCGGAGCTGATCACGCCGACGTCACCGGTCTTCAGCCAGCCGTCCTCGCTGAACTTGTCGTCCGGCCTGAGGCTCTCGCCGCCCGCGCCGCCGTAGTAGGCGCCCGCGATCCAGGGGCCGCGCACCTCCAGCTCACCGGCCGACTCGCCGTCCCAGGGGAGGCGTTCACCGCCGGGGCCGACCAGGCGGGCTTCGACGGACGCGGGGAAGCGGCCCTGGGTGAGCCGGTAGCCGAACTCCTCGTCGGTGCCGATCGCGTGGGCCGGCGGCCGGGCGATCGTGCCGAGCGGTGACGTCTCCGTCATGCCCCAGGCGTGGCAGACCCGCATGCCGAGGCCGTCGAAGGCCTCCATCAGGGACGGCGGGCAGGCCGATCCGCCGATGGTGACCTGACGGAGGGAGCTGACGTCGCGCGGCTTCGCGGTGAGCTCGGCGAGCAGGCCCTGCCAGATGGTGGGGACGGCGGCGGCGTGGGTGGGCCGCTCGGCCTCGATCATCTCGGCGAGCGGTGCGGGCTGGAGGAAGCGGTCCGGCATCAGCATGTTGACGCCGGTCATGAGGGTGGCGTGCGGCAGCCCCCAGGCGTTCACGTGGAACTGCGGGACGACGACCAGGGAGGTGTCCGTGTCGGACAGGCCCATCGACTGGGCCATGTTGACCTGCATGGAGTGCAGGTAGATGGAGCGGTGGGAGTAGACGACGCCCTTGGGGTCACCGGTGGTGCCGGAGGTGTAGCACATGGCGGCGGCCGCGCGTTCGTCCAGCTCGGGCCAGTCGTAGCCGGTGGGCTTCCCGGCGAGCAGCTCCTCGTACTCGTGGACCTGGGCCCGCGCGCCCGCCAGGAGGGAGCGGTCGCCGGGCCCGGAGACCACGATGTGCTCGACGCCCGGCATCTGGGGGAGCAGCGGCGCGAGGAGGCCGAGGAGGGAGCCGTTGACGATGATGACGCGGTCCGCGGCGTGGTCGACGATCCACGTGAGCTGGTCCGCGGGCAGCCGCAGATTGAGGGTGTGCAGGACGGCGCCCATGCAGGGCACGGCGTAATAGGCCTCGACGTGCTCGGCGTTGTTCCACATGAACGTCGCCACGCGCTCGTCGTCCGTGACGCCGAGGTCCTCGCGCAGGGCGTGGGCGAGCTGTGCGGTGCGTTCGCCTATCTCGCGGAAGCTGCGGCGCTGCGGGGCGCCGTCGCCGGTCCAGGTGATGACCTGGGACGTCCCGTGCACGGTCGACCCGTGACGGAGGATGCGGGTGACGGTCAGCGGTACGTCCTGCATCGTGCTCAGCACGGCGTCCTCCTGGGGCGACATTGCCTACGCGGCAGTAGGGGCTGCGCTGATTCTGCGCGCATACCGGTCGGTATGTCACTACTCAAGGGAATGATCGATCATCGGCTCGGCCGTGCGGGGTCAGCGGACCGGGGTGAGCTCCGGGTCGTCGCGGAGTTTGCCGAGGGCGCGCGACACCGCGCTCTTCACCGTGCCGATGGAGACGCCGAGCACCTCCGCGGTCTGGGCCTCGCTGAGGTCCTCGTAGTACCTGAGGACGACCATCGCCCGCTGCCGCGTCGGCAGCTTCATGATCGCCTGCCACATCGCGTCGCGGAGCACCTGCTGCTCGGCCGGGTCCCCGACCGGCGTCACATCGGGCTCCGGCAGCTCGTCGCACGCGAACTCGTCGACCTTGCGCTTGCGCCACTGCGAGGTGCGCGTGTTCAGCAGGGCGCGGCGCACGTAACCGTCGAGCGCGCGATGGTCCTCGATCCGGTCCCACGCCACATACGTCTTGGTCAGAGCGGTCTGGAGCAGGTCCTCGGCATCGCTCGGGTTCGCGGTCAGCGAGCGGGCGGTGCGCAGCAGTACGGGCTGGCGGGCCCGTACGTAGGACGCGAACGACGGGTAGGCGAAGGGCCCCGCGGCCCGTGCCGAACCCGTCCCCCGCGCCGCGGCCTTCGATGCGCTGGTGCACACGGACACCATGGATGCGGTCATGGCTCCACGCTAGAAGCGCCCCCTACTTCAGCGGATCGGCCCCAGGTCCCGAAGCGCTGTCCGCCTCAGGTTGTACGAGTGGGGTCTGCCCCACCTCCTACAGGTGGAGGAGGCGGAGCACACCCCTGAGGGTTCACCCCTGAGAGCCGCCCCGGCGCGCGGGCACCGGGGCCGGCGCGGGCGGCTACCGGAAGCGCGCCACGGGGGCGTGCACCAGGTTGCGGTCGATCAACAGCGTGCGCCCGCCGTGCCGCTCCCTGACGTTCCCCGCGTACTGGTGGATGCGGCGCGCGGGCCGCCAGGCGTTGTCCCCGAGAGCCGGCTCACCGTACAGGCGCGGCGTGGTGCGCCAGCGCGCGAACCACATCACCGACGGGAGGTCCTTCTTGCCCGCCCGCCGGGCCACGTCCATGTGCCGCACGCCGGAGTCGGCGCTGCTGTAGAAGCCGGGCAGGTAGCCGCTCGCGCGCACCGCGCGGTTCCAGGCCTGGATGAAGGCGAGCGTGGTGCGGCCGCACGCCTTCTGCTTGTACGCGTACGCCTCCATGTCCAGGTACAGCGCGCTGCCCGCCTGGATGCCGTACGCCTTGGCCCTGCGGACCGCGTCGCGGCCCTCGTTCTTGCCCTGGGTCGTCGGGTACCGGCCGATGGGTACCCCCTTCTTGTTCTTCGCGCTGACGCAGGGCGACTGCGAGCCCACGTACACCGGAAGGACCCGCCACCCGGCGGCGTGCACCGCGCGCATCCAGCTCCGGCTCAGGTTCGGCTGGTTCTTGCAGGCACGGCCGCGGCCCGCGTAGTAGACGCCGACGGCGCGGTACTTGGAGTTCTTCCAGCGGCGCATGGTGTCGACGGTGGGCGCGATGCAGGTGTCGAATGCGTAGCCACGGAAGGTGGACACCTTGGCCGGCGCCTTGACGGGTGCGTTGTCGGGCTCCTTGACGGGCTCCCTGACCGGCTGCTTGACGGGCTCCTTGGCCGGCTCTGTGGCGGGCGTCTTGGCGGGCGTCTTGGCGGGCGCCGCGGTGGAAGCCGTGGTGGGCGCCGCGGGAGGCTCCGTGGTGGGCGCCTCGGCGGCTGCCGTGGTGGGCGCCTTGCCGGGTGCCGTGGCGGATACGGTGCCGGGTGCCGTGCCGGGTGCCGTGGCGGATGCCGTGGTGTCGGACGCCGCGGCCGTCGCGTCGCTGTCGGTGGGGATGGCCGAGGCGCGCGGCGGGGACGCGGTCATGTCGAGGGAGAGTGCGGCAAGGACCAGGACAAGTCCAATGATCATTTTTCGGAAACGCATACGCCGTAGTGAACGGCCCGGGCCCCGCCACGGCCCGAGGACACGCGCGCGTTCAGCCGTCCGACCCCAATATCAGCCCCGATGTGGGGACACCCGTGCCGGCCGTGACCAGCGTGCGCGCGGCACCTTGAATCTGGTTCACGGATGTGCCGCGCACCTGCCGGACGGCCTCGGCTATGCCGTTCATCCCGTGGAGGTACGCCTCGCCGAGCTGGCCGCCGTGGGTGTTGAGCGGCAGCCGCTCCTCGGCGACGAACCCCGCCGCCTCACCCGGGCCGCAGAACCCGAACTCCTCCAGCTGCGTCAGCACGAACGGCGTGAAGTGGTCGTAGAGGATGCCGACGTCGATGTCGGCCGGCCCGAGCCCCGACGTCCGCCAGAGCTGCGCCGCCACGACGCTCATCTCCGGGAGCCCGGTCAGGTCGTCGCGGTAGAAGCTGGTCATCTGCTCCTGAGCCCGGCCCGCGCCCTGCGCCGCCGCCGTGATCACGGCAGGGGGGTGCGGCAGATCGCGGGCCCGTTCGACGCTGGTCACGACGATCGCCTGGCCGCCGTCCGTCTCCTGGCAGCAGTCCAGGAGCCGCAGGGGTTCGACGATCCAGCGGGAGGCGGCGTGGTCCGCGAGGGTGATCGGCTTCCCGTGGAAGTACGCCGCCGGGTTGGTCGCCGCGTACTTCCTGTCCGTCACCGCCACGGGTCCGAAGGCGTCCGGCGTGAGCCCGTACGCGTGGAGATAGCGCTGGGCCGCCATCGCCACCCAGGAGGCGGGGGTCAGCAGGCCGAACGGCAGGGCCCAGCCGAGCGCGGCTCCCTCGGCGGACGCCTCGCGCCGCTGCACCCCGGAGCCGAACCTCCGCCCCGAGCGCTCATTGAACGCCCGGTAGCAGACCACGACTTCGGCCACGCCCGACGCCACCGCGAGCGCCGCCTGCTGCACGGTGGCGCAGGCCGCGCCGCCGCCATAGTGGACGCGGGAGAAGAAGGACAGCTCGCCGATGCCCGCCGCCTGGGCCACCGTGATCTCCGGGCTGGTGTCCATGGTGAAGGTGACCATGCCGTCGACGTCGGCGGGAGCGAGCCCCGCGTCGTCGAGCGCCGCCCGCACGGCCTCCACCGCCAGCTTCAGCTCACTGCGCCCGGAGTCCTTGGAGAACTCCGTCGCCCCGATGCCGGCGATCGCCGCCCTGCCGCCGAGGCTGTCGCGCGTACGGACACTCATGCGGCGCCTCCCGCCGGGGCCGGGACGGTCACGGTCACGGTGCCGGTGACGTGTCTGCCGATGCCGTTGGCCCCGACGACCCTGACGGTGGCCGTCTCGCCCGCGGGCGATGCGTCGACCCGCTCGACGACGCCGGTCAGGACCATGGTGTCGCCGGGGTGATTGGGCGCGCCGAGCCGTATCGCCACCTTGCGCAGGATCGCCGTGGGGCCGAAGTGGTCGGTGATGTAGCGGCCGACGAGACCGTTCGTCGTCAGGATGTTCATGAAGATGTCGGGCGATCCCTTCGCCCGCGCGAGCTCCGCGTCGTGGTGCACGTCCTGGTAGTCGCGGGAGGCGATGGCCCCGGCGACGATCAGGGTGCGCGTGATCGGCACCTTCAGTGGCGGCAGCGCCTCACCTGGCCTCATACGACCCTTCCCGCCGGCGGCTCCACCGGGGTTCATATGCTCGGGGCCCCGTTGCCGCGCGGGGCGCCGCCGTCGACCGGGGTACCGCCGTCACCCGTGGCGCCGCCTTCACCCGTGGCGCAGCCGTCGACCGTGGCGCGGAACACCGGCAGTTCGAGCTCCTCGTCCACCCGCTGGAACTCCAGCCGCACCGGCATCCCGATCCGTACCTCGTCGTACGGCACCCCGACGACGTTGCTGATGATCCGCACGCCTTCCGCCAGTTCGACGAGCCCCACCGCGTAGGGAGGATCGAAGGCAGGGAAGGGCGGATGGTGCATCACGACGTACGAGTAGACCGTGCCCTCGCCGCTCGCCGCCACCGTGTCCCACTCGGCACAGCCGCAGGCGTTGCACCCCGGCGACCAGGGGAAACGCAGCAAACCGCAGCCGCCGCAGCGCTGGATCAGCAGACGGTGGGCGGCGACTCCCTCCCAGAACCCGGCGTTGTCCCGGTTGACCACCGGCCGAGGCCGCTCGGCCCCGGGCCCGACTCCGGCCCCGGGCCCGACTCCGGGCCCGGGCCGCCCGGCCACCGGCCCAGGTCGCTCGGCCACCGGCCCAGGCCGCTCCGCCACCGGCTCCCGGCGCCCGGCGGGGGCGTACTTGAGGATGCGGAAGCGGTGCGTGCCGGCGAGCTCACCGTCCGCCCTGACGTCCATCCGCGTGGTGACGAAGTGGCCCGTGCCGAGCTTGGTCGTCTTGCGCTCGGACACCGACTCGATCACCGCGTCGAAGGTGATCAGGTCACCGGGCCGCAGCGCCCGTACGTACTCCTGCTCGCAGTCGGTGGCGACGACCGAGGTGTAGCCAGCCCCGTCGAGCAGGGCGAGCAACGTGTCGTACGCGTCCGAACGCCCCTCGTGCCCGGAGAGCCCACCCATCGTCCACGCCTGCAACATCGTCGGGGGCGCCACCTGATCCGGGCCCACGTACGCCGGGTTGGCGTCGCCCATGGCCTCGCACCAGTGCCTGATCATGGGCGCGTTGACCGGGTCCTTGCCGCGCCCCGCCACGGCGGCGGCCCGCCCCTCGAACGCCTTCAGCTCCGCGTACGGGACCCCCTCGCCCACCGCCTCCCCACCCCTCACCCGCTCCCCACCCCTCACCGGCTTCCCCTGCGGACTCCTGACGGTTTCTGACTGTCCGTCAGTTATCACATAGCTGTCAAGACATCGCGCCCCCACACACGGCTGTGCGGCGGCACACGCGGCTGCGCGACGGCACACACGACTGTGCGGCGACGCCGAAGCGTCGCCGCACAGGACCCACTACCCCTCACACCCCTGAGCGCTGGTCGCGCCCACCCCGCGGAGCCGTACCGAGCGGCTCCGCGGGGTTCCGGCTCACCAGAGCTCGGTGAAGTTGACGGTGACGTTCGAGTTGGACTGGTAGATCGGGGTCCACGCCGAGTCGTCCACCTGCGCGTTGTTGTTCTGGTTCGAGGCATTGCTGCCGACGGCCTGCTGCTGCGTGGTGGACGAGTTGCCGTGGTTGTTGCCCCCGACGCCACTGCCGTTGACGGTCGCCACCCCGGCGTTCGACCCGTTGCCCGCGATGGCGCCGTTGTCCGCCGTCGCGACGCCCGTGAAGAGGGCGGCGGCCAGGGGCAGCGCCGCGGCGGCGGCGATGACGCGGGCGGTACGGATGCTTGCCATGTCTTATTCCTCCGGAACAGGAGTACGCACCGGCGAAGAGCCGGAGGTACCGAAAAGTACGGCTTGGCCAAAACAGTCGGCCGACGGCCTGAAGTACCGGTCGACCGCCCTGAAGTACCGGCCGACCGCCCTGAGGATCCGGTCGACCGCCTTGAAGTGCTGCACGACGTCGCGGGATCAGAGTCGCCCACCGAATCCCCGTCGAACCACCCCGGGAGCATGGAATCCCCCTCAAGCGTGAGGGCTTGCCGATAAACACCCGGTGCGCACTTCGGGGCGCGGGACTGTCCCAAAACCCCCGCTCACGCGCGGGCGCCCATGCCACCCGCTCCAGGTCTCCCAAGGGGCGAAGCGTTACGGCGACCGCGCGCAGGAGGGGCTTGTTCTGGCGCGCGAAACGCCCCTCCGGACCCGTCCCGGACGGCAACCTCTTCCCTTCTTCGAACGTACGTACGAAACTAATCGCATGGCCATCACCGACCGCCATGCCGCCGCCCTCGCGCTCGCGCACGCCCTGTCCGCCGCCGAGCGCGGGCTCGCGGTGATCCCGCTGTCCCGTACGAAACTGCCGGCGGTGCGCTCTCCGCACCCCCTGTCCCCGGCCGAGCCGATGACCGGCCACCGCCCCTGTCACGGCGAGTGCGGCCGCCCCGGTCACGGGGTGTACGACGCGTCGAGCGACCCGCGGCGCATCCGCGAGCTCTTCGCCGCCGCCCCCCGGGCCACCGGCTACGGCATCGCCTGCGGGCTGCCCCCGCACCATCTGATCGGCATCGACCTGGACACCAAGTCCGGCAACGACGCCTCCGCGGCCCTGCGTGAGATCGCGCTGCGGCACCTCTTCACGATCCCCGAGACCGTCGTCGTCACCACGCCGAGCGGTGGCCGCCACATCTGGCTGGCCGGGCCGCCGGGCACCGTGGTGCCGAACTCGGCGGGGAGGCTGGCCCCCGGCATCGACATCCGAGGCGCCGGCGGCTACCTCGTGGGCCCCGGCTCCCACACCGAACACGGCGTCTACGGCACCGCCCCCGGCACGGCCCACCTGCCGCCCGCGCCCTGCCCGCCGGCCCTGCTGCGCCTGCTCACCCCACCGCCGCGCCCGCCGCACCGCACCAGGCCCCGCGCGAACGGGCCCGGCGGCGCACAACAAGGCCAAGGCCTCGTCCAGTTCGTACTGGCGGCGCACGAGGGACAGCGCAACACCCGCCTCTTCTGGGCCGCATGCCGTGCCTACGAGAACGACTTCGGCGAGGCCCTGGCCCCCCACCTCGTGGCCGCCGCCCTCCGCGTGGGCCTCACGGAACACGAGGCCCACGCGACGATCGCGTCGGCGGCACGGCTGACGGGGCACGCGTAGAGCAACGGGGCCGGAAGCCGGAGCGGCGGAGAGAACGGAATCACCCGTTTGCCCTAATGCCCGCGGTGATCCGCACAGCCCCGGTAAATGGGCGCAGCCGCACTTCAGGAGGGGGTTTTGGGCCCTCCGGAGTTGCGCGGCCCCCCGGCGTCACGCGCCATGGGGTGCGAGACCCCGTCGTGGGTCATGCAAGGAGGAACTATGCGTCGCACGACTATCGGTGCTCTCCTGACCGCCGCTCTCCTCGCGGGACCCGCTGTCGCCACCGCGGAAGCGCAGACTCCGGCGATGGCCCAGGCAACCGTGGCACAGGCCACCGTGGCGCAGGCCGCCCCGGTCCAGGCGCCGGACGACGACGACAAGGATGACGACAACGGAGGATGGGGCCTCTGGGGCCTCGCCGGTCTTCTTGGTCTGCTCGGTCTCATCCCGCGTCGGCGGAAGACACCCGACACGGGCAGCCATCGCGGCACCGGAGCCGGCGCCCACCCCGACGACCGTCTGTGACACGGACGCGGCCCCCGACCGGTCCACCTGGTCAGGGGCCGTTCCCCCACGCGGCCTGAGCCTGCCCCGGACCCGAATCAGCTCAGTCTCAGCCTCAGTCTCAGTCTCAGCCTCAGTCTCAGGAGGGTTTCGGACGAAGGGTGGTGTGGGAGTTCGGCGCCTTCAACAGGAGGTCGGTTCCCCGGGGATCGGTGAGGATCTGCTCGGCGAGAACGGACAACAGCTGCTGACGATGGCGGGCTGTGTCGCGCAGGAGCCTGAAGGCTTCTTCGGGGCCGATGGAGAGGCGGGCCTTCATGAAGCCCTTCGCCTGCTGGATCCGGTGGTGGCTCTCCAGAGCCCGGTGGAGCTGTCCGTTGAGCTTTACGCCCTCCGCGATGGCCCGCTGCTGGAGCAGGCCGATGGCTGCCATGTTCGCCAGACTCTGCGCCAGATACACATCCCGGGCGGATATGGGACGGTCATGGAAGAGGCACAGTCCACCAACCGTCTCCTCGCGCAGCCGCATGGGCAGCGTGGTGATGCGCGGATGCCCCAGCGCCTGAAGGTCTGCCGCCGCGGCGGGCCAGCGGCGCTCCACTTCTTCCCAGCCGGCTGCCAGAACCGGCTGATCGGTACGCAAGCAGTCCAGCCAGGGCCCTTCCTCGTGGTGGCGCAGCATGTCCAGCAGCTCGGCGTTGTCGTCAGAGGCGGCCACCGGTAAGGGCGCGGACCCTTTGCTCTTGAGTACGATTCCGGCCTTCGGCACCTCCAGCAGCACAGCCGTCTGATCCGCCAGGTTCATCAGGAAGTCGACGGGGTCGAAGTCCTCGACGAGGGTGTCCGCCGCGTCGAGGAACAAGCGCAGCAGAATGTGTTCACGGTCCTCGGACACAACCACTCGTTCCCGGACTGACATCAGGACATGCGACGGGTGGAACCCACCCGCGATCGGCCTCCCGGCCCTCAGCCGCTTCTGCCCCCCCCCACCCTGCCACTGATGCCGCCCTTGCGAACCGAAACACCCAAAGTTGGTACGCATGGCACTGGGAAACAGACGACCCGCAACTCCTGCGCTCCATCCACGCGATCGCGATCTCGACCAGCCCCACGCCCCGGCCACCGCGACGGAACCGGCCACGGTGACGTCAAAGACGACGGCCCCGGCGGGAGAAGCCTCAGTTCGTCCCCGGAATGCCGACCGGCGCCAGCTCCGGAGGGGACACCGCGCACTCGAAGTGCGTGCCGATGTGGCAGGCAGCCGATCGATAGGGCGTCAGCGGCGCACCCGTGGTGTGGTTACGTCGTCGAGAGGACATCAGCGCACCGCCAGAAGAACCGACCGAGGAAGCGCCTCTACTCGGCATCCAGAAGGCCGCACTCGTCACGCACATCCGGCGGACGTACTACAGCGACCAGGGACGGCCGGTCGAAACGGCGGACATCATCGTGCCCGCCGCTCACTCCGAGATCGTCTACGAGATTCCGATCAACCGGTAGACGTGGACACGGCGACGGCCCCCGACCGTCTTGCCTGGTCAGGGGCCGTCAATCACTGCGGTGGGTGTGGGATTTGAACCCACGGTGACTCGCGCCACGACGGTTTTCAAGAACGTGCGCGCTTTCGGTGGGGCCGGCACTCTGACCTGCCAAAATCCGGCCTGTCGCCAGTGAGGCGCGCCCCGGTGGTCCACACCTGGTCCACTGGCTCCGGTCCGGCGCTACTCGGCCAGTCCCGAACGCTTGGCCATGGCGAGCAGATCGGGCCGCGCTCGCTGATGAAGCACGAAGAGGACACGGAGAACTTCTCGGCTCATGGGATGGATCTCCGCCATCTGGGGGGCCACCTCGAACGCCTTCTTCAGGGCCTCCTCGGCGCCTTGAATGTCGTTCTTCCCCAGGCGGGCGCGCGCGACGTCGATGAAGAGGCGGCCGAGCCTGTTCGGCGTTAGTGCGGATGGGGGTTCGACCATGAGCGGATCGGACATCGTCACGGCGTCGTCGAGCTTCTCAAGCTCGATATGTGCGGCCAGTTCGTAGAGCGCCGTGTTCCCCTTGCCGAAGGTCAGATTGTGGAGGATCACATCGTTCGAGACCGTTTCGGTGTGACGTTTCGCCCCGCGAAGGTGGTCAGCGGTGGCGTTCTTGTCCCTGTGGCGAGATGCCAGCACGATCCCACGCAAGTGGAGCGAGCCCAGCATTATGGCTGCCTCGCGGCCCTCTCCGGGCGCCTGCTCGTACCGGGAGATTGCTCGCTCGATGATGGCTAGTCCGTCATCGTACTGGCCTGCGGATTGGTAGGTGCCCGCTTCGTTCCAAGCTGCGGCTGCCTCCGCGTCAGGGTTCCAGGTCTGCTGTGCAGCCCACGACTGGCGGGAGACGATCATGTCCGCAAGGTCAGGCTGTCCGAGCCGGTGAGCAACCGCATATGCGCACCCGTACACGTCGGACACGTACCCCCAGGCGGTTGCGTCACCGCCTGCGGTGAAAGCGGTGGCCGTCACCTCTCCTAGCAGCTTGGGGAGAATCCTCAGAAGTTCGAGGTAGCGGGCCTCCTCGCGCAGGTGTGACGCCTTCGCTAGCTGCTCCTGCAAGGTGGTCGGCTCGGGTACGTCCTCGCGCGGGAGGGTGTGACGACGCACCGCCGTGCGAAGGTCATTGAGCCGATCGGACTGCTCCGAGGGGTCACTGAACGGCTGGCCGTAGATGCGCGCCGTCGTGACATGGAGAGCCCTCGCGGCAGCCGCAGCGACAGGCGGAGTGACCGGACGCTGGCACGTCTCGATCTTGGACAAGTACGACAGCGAGATGTTCATCTCTCGGGCCATCTTGGTCTGCCCGATGCCCCGCACCTTGCGCAAGACCGAAATGTTTTCGCCTGCTGAGGGTGTGCTCTCCATGTAGTCACTCTTCCACGGCAAGGTTGACGGCGGCACCAACTCACCCTTGGCGCAATGTAGTTGTGCAGGCTGTGTGCGAACTGATCTTGTCCCTGAGCAGTTTCATCATTACTGACAGCTAGACCACGACGACAGAGGGGCAACTCCCATGACGGCTTGGTGGATTCTCGCAGGCAACCCCCAGGACGACAGTGACAGCGGCAACAAGCACGGCGGCGGCGGCTCGGACGAAGGGGGCAACTCCAGCGACGGTCAGGGCCCGGCGGACGGTAAGTGAACGTGTCGAGCCAAGAGGAAGCCGCGCTTGAAGCCTCCCCGGACACGCTCGCCGTCAAGCTGCTTGAAAGCGGCGTGCTGCCGTCGGACTGGCTTCCCGCATATAGGGCCAACCCTCGAGAGGGATTCGTCCCTGACGACATCTGGCCTGGCAATGCCGGGGGCAACCGTCAGGGGGCGCGGGTCCGACGTTCCAACGACCCGATGGCCTGGTACCGCGTCGTCTACAGCGATGTACCGATCACCACGCAATGGGACGACGGCAGGTATGACGGTCCCGATAAGGGGCGTACTCCGACCTCGTCAATCTCCATGCCGACGATCGTGTTCACCATGCTCGGCGCGCTCGACCTTCAGCACGGCCACAAAGTGCTCGAAATCGGCACCGGGCGGGGATGGAACACCGCGCTCCTCAGCTACCGAGCTGGGGACAAGAACGTGACCAGCATCGAGAAAGACGGCGTCCTCGTCGAGGATGCGCGAGGGCGCCTCAACTGCTCAGGGTTCAGCCCGGATCTGATCATCGGGGACGGTGAGCGCGGCTACGGCACGAACAGTCCTTACGACCGGATCATCGCAACCTGTTCAGTCGGGGCGATCCCTTCGCAGTGGATTGGTCAGGCTCAATCCGGGTCGGTCATCGTCGCCCCCTGGGGACCCCAGTACGGCGGCGAAGCCATCGTGCGTCTGGAGATCGATGAGCGGGGGACCGCGTCCGGGAACTTCGTGGGCTCGTCGGCATTCATGCGGATGTCCGGGCACAGGAAATCGTTCACGGCACCCTGTAGGCGCCTGAACGTTGCGGATTGGCCGGGCGGCGCCCCGCTCACGTCCACGTCGCTCTCACCGGATGACGTGGGGGACTGGATCCACATGTTCGCCATCGGCATCCAGGTACCCGACCTGTATTGCAAGGTCGAGTTCACCGTGAAGGACTCCTACCGGTTCTGGCTGGCAGACACGTCTACGGATAGCTGGGCCTCGGCTGATTACGCCAGCGGCCTGGACGAATACGTGGTTGCCCAGGATGGGCCTCGCCGCCTCTGGGACGAGTTGGAGGCTGCTTGGAGACGAGTTGGAGGCTGCTTGGAGATGGTGGGACAGCCAAGGGCGACCGGGTTTCAACCGGTTCGGAATGACGACCACCGGGGCCGAGAACTACACGATCTGGCTCGACTCCCCCGACAACCCAGTGCCGACACAGGTTGGGACAGAACACGATGCTCGCCACTAGGAGATCAAGCCGGAACGAGCCCACGAGTCTTCCGAAGTGCGCGAACTGCACAGCGATCATCCTGTGGGACGCGCGAGAAGGAAGTGACTGCATCTGGTGCAACAAGCCGATCAATAAGAAAGAGCTCACCCCGACCGACGGAAACCCTGGCAGGTCGATCGATCGGGGCGAGTCCACCCACCCCCAGCAAAGGGAGTAGGCATGTTGAGAGTACAGCCGCTCGCCACCACGCCGCCTTGCCCGCCGAACCCGGACCCGGTCCCACCAGGCGGCCCACTGCGGCTTTCAATCGAGACGCCTCACGGCGCACTGATCGAGTCAGAGAAGCGATGAGTCATCGAGAGAGGCCACAGAGACGAGCCTTGCGAGGCTGGAGGGTCACCTCCGATGGCTGGGGTATGGGCCTGGTGCTCGGCTTCGCGATCTGGGCATCTGTCATGGCGATCCCGCTGTCTCTGGTCTGTGACGCGCGCCCATGAGTTGCGCACCCTCCTACGGGATTTCGTTCCCCTACGGCCCCGTGGGAGGGCTTCCCTCCACCATGAACTCCCGTCCCGTATCGGTGGCTTTCCCCCGTAACCCGGTGCAGGGCGGGCTCTACCCCTCGTAACTCAAGAACGACGTCTGCCCCGGCGGTCTGACCTCGACCAGGTTGGACCGCCGGGGCTTTGCCGTTTGCTGGCCCGGTGAGTCCTCGCCACGGTCACGCCCCGACTGGTCAAGGACAAACGCGGGGCCTGGACGCTGACGGCAAGTGGAACCGTCGCATGGATGTGGTGGAGCCCCCGGAGAACATCACGGCGGCGCTCGACTGGACAGACATCAAGTAGCTGAACTCAAGTGTGTGTACCGCACGGGACGCCGTTCTCAATCGACGGGCGGCGCCCCGCCAGGTCAATCCATGGCCTCCGCCACCACGGTCCATCAACCTGGTCCGCTCAGATGACGTTACCTCGCGCATCCCTTTGTTTACTCGGGCCATCGAGGGTGAGGCCAACGATCCCGAAGAAGACGAAGAAGCCTCCACCTACGGCGAGCCACCATCCGCTATAGACGGCAAAGGCCCAAAACAGGCAGCCCCCAGCGATCAGGAAGAGGCCTCCAAGGACGATGCCGAAGGGGTCACGCCGTTCTGAATCTTCAACCTTGATGATGTGTTGGATAGTCTCATCGATGTGATCACGTAGGTTCTCACGAACTGTGCTGTCCTCGGGCAGGAGGGCCAACAGCTCCAGATCGGCCTTCGCTCGATCACGACCTCGCGCTCTGGTATAGCGGCGCTGCAGCACAACGCCGCCCAATCCCACTAGGCCAACTGCAATAGTGGCAAGTGCGCCCCAGTCCATCCCGTGCCCCTCTCGTGCCCGATCCACCGGGGAACAGCGGGGTCCCCCGGACGCTCGCAGCGAGTTGCGACGCCAACGGCCCCCGACCAATTCTGCTGGTCAAGGGCCGTTCTCACTGGCGGTGGGTGTGGGATTTGAACCCACGGTGACTCGCGCCACGACGGTTTTCAAGACCGTTCCCTTAGGCCGCTCGGGCAACCCACCTACGCACCGCCCACCAGGGACGGAGCGGGTACAGCGTACCGGTCCAGGGCGTCTCGCGGGATTCGTGGTCCACATGGGGCCCGCTGCCGACACCGGCGCTCTGCTCGGGCCTCTCCGGTCGCGCGCCCAAGTGGCTGGCGTCACACTGGAAACGTGGCGGATTTGTCTACCCGCATTCCTGGATGAACGCCGATCGCGGAGGAGCCATGACAGCGACGAGGCGGAGCGATGCTCCCGTGGCGATCGAAGGCGATGGCGTTGAGCTGCGCACGCAGGCGGTCGGGGGAAACATGACCGCCGCGTTCGTGCGGCTTCCTCAAGGCGCGAACCTGGCGCCCGCCCTTGTGGGGCAGCCCGATGATCTGTGCCAGTGCCCTCACTGGGGTTACCTGCTCAAGGGTCGGCTGAAGATGCGGACGAAGGCCGGCGACGAGATCTACGAGGCCGGACAGGCCTTCTACTGGGCGCCCGGCCACGCCCCGGAAGCGGTCGAGGACTGTGAGTACGTGGACTTCTCGCCGTCCAAGGAGTTCGACGAGGTCATCGACCACGTCAAGTCCCACATGGGGTGACGGACTTGGGGTGACGGACTTGGGGTGACGCACCGAGCCCTCTCGCCTCTTCGACCGCCCGTGATTATCCGGATCATCCGGTTCATCCGGTTCATCCGGACCAGCGGGCTCCGCAGACTTTCCCAAGAGGTGTTGGACCATGAGCGGCATAGACGCAACTGCTCTCGACAGCTTGCGCGCGACCCTGCGGGGACGCGTGGTCTCGCCGCGGGATGCCGACTACGACCAGACCCGCAGCATCTACAACGCCATGATCGACCGGCGTCCGGCCGCTGTCGCCCAGTGCATGGGCGCGGCGGACGTGCGGACGACCATCGCCTTCGCCCAAGAGGCAGGAGTCCCCCTGGCGGTTCGCGGTGGCGGTCACAGCGGGCCGGGGCTGTGTCTGATCGACGACGGGCTCACCCTCGACCTGTCCCCGATGCGCTGGGTACGCGTCGACCCCGAGGCCCGAACCGTGCAGGTGGGCGGAGGCAGTCAGCTCGGCGAACTGGACCACGAGACACACGCCTTCGGTCTCGGTGTGCCGGCCGGAATCATGTCGACCACCGGGGTGGGCGGTCTCACCCTCGGCGGCGGACACGGCCACCTGACCCGCAAGTACGGGCTGACGATCGACAGCCTGATCGCCGCGGATGTCGTCCTGGCCGACGGCAGCCTCGTCACGGCCTCGGCGGAGGAACACCCGGATCTCTTCTGGGCGCTGCGGGGCGGCGGCGGCAACTTCGGCGTGGTCACCTCGTTCACCTACCGGCTGCATCCGGTGGACACGGTCGGGGTCGCGGTGACCGTATGGCCGGTCGACCGCACGAGAGACGTGCTGCGGTGGTACAGGCAGTTCCTGCCCGCCGCGCCGGAGGATCTCACCGGCTTCTTCGCAGTCCTGGTCATACCGCCCGGGCCGCCCTTCCCTGAGCCGATCCACGGGCAGAAGATGTGCGGCGTGATCTGGTGTTACACGGGCGACCTGGAGGCCGACCGCCTGGAGGAAGTGCTGTCCGTGGTCAACGACCCGGCGCCGCCGGCCTTCCACTTCACCACGCCCATGCCCTACCCCGCCTTGCAGACCATGTTCGACGAGCTGATCCCCAAAGGGCTCCAGTGGTACTGGCGCGGCGACTTCTTCGACAGCATCTCCGACGACGCCATCGCGGTGCACGAGAGGTACGGGCAGGGCCTCCCCACCGGCTTGTCGACCATGCACCTGTACCCGGTGGACGGGGCGGCCCATCGAGTCGGCGCCGACGAAACGGCCTGGGCCTACCGGGACGCGGTGTGGTCCGGCGTCATCGGCGGCATCGACCCTGATCCGGCGAACGCCGATCTGATCCGGCAGTGGTGCGTCGACTACTGGACCGACCTGCACCCGCTCTCCATGGGCGGTTCGTACGTCAACTTCCTCGGGGAGGCGGAGAGCCCCGAACGGGTCCGGTCCACCTACCGCGGCAACTACGACCGGCTGGCCTCGGTCAAACGCGCCTACGACCCGGACAACTTCTTCAGCGCCAACCAGAACATCCCGCCGGCCGCCGCCTGATCCGCGGGGCGCCCCGTCCGCCGCCTGATCGGCGGGACGCCCGGAAGCGGTGGTTCAGCTGTCGCCCTTGCGCTGGCCCAGGGTGACGTCGACCGTGTGCTCCTTGCCGTCGCGCTCGTACGTGATCTTGACCGTGTCGCCCGGCTTGTGGGTCCAGATCTGGCCGATCAGGGTCGGGCCGCTGTCGATGACCAAGCCGTCCAGCTTCGTGATGACGTCGCCGGGCTTGAGGCCCGCCTTGTCCGCCGGGCCGTTCGGGGTGACCGCCTCGGAACCGCTCGCGCCCTCCTCGGAGATGGTCGCGCCGCCGGCGCCCTCCTGCTGGAGGGAGACCGAGGCGCCGATCACGGGGTAGACGGGCTGACCGGTCTTGATGAGCTGCTGCGCGACGTTCTTCGCCTGGTTGACCGGGATCGCGAAGCCGAGGCCGATGGAGCCCGACTGGCCGGTTCCGCCGAGGCCGCCGCCGCTGTCGGCGGGCTTGATCGCGGAGTTGATGCCGATGACCGCGCCACGGCCGTCCAGGAGCGGGCCGCCGGAGTTGCCGGGGTTGATCGAGGCGTCGGTCTGCAGCGCGCTCATGTACGAGCTCTTGCCGCTCTGCCCGCCGTCGCTGGAGGTGACCGGGCGGTTCTTGGCGCTGATGATGCCCGTCGTGACGGTGTTGGAGAGGCCGAAGGGGGCGCCGATCGCGATCGTCGAGTCGCCGACGGCCACGCGGTCGGAGTTGCCGAGCGGCAGCGGCTTCAGGTTGTCGGGGCGGTTCTTGAGCTTGATGACCGCCACGTCGTAGCCCTCGGCGCGGCCGATGACCTCGGCGGCGTACTTCTTGCCGTTCGAGAACGTCGCCTGGAGCTTGCCGCCCTCGGCGGCCGACGCCACCACGTGGTTGTTGGTGAGGATGTGGCCCTGCGTGTCGTAGACGAAGCCGGTGCCCGTGCCGCCCTCGCCGCTGCCGCTCTGCGCCTCTATGGTGACGACGCTGGGCAGCGCGTCGTTCGCGATCTTGGCGACCGATCCGGGGTCGCGCTTCAGGTCGGCCGGGGTGTCCGCGGCGGCGACCGTCGTCGAGCCCGTGTCGTTGTCGTTCCGCTCCGCGGCCCAGTAGCCGACGCCACCGCCGACGCCGCCCGCGACCAGCGCGGCCGCAAGCACCCCGGCGACGAGACCACCGCGCCGCCTGCCCGGCTTCGGCTCCTGCGGGTGGTACGAGGCGCCCCAGCCGGAACCGGAACCTCCACCACCGGCGTACGGAGGCGCGGCCGGCGGCTGCGGAGGCGGCCACGCCTCGCCCGCAGCGCCCCCGGCGCCCACAGCGGCCCCGGCGCCCACCGCACCGCCGGTACCGCCGGTACCACCCGCACCGACCTCGCCCCCGGCAGCTTGCGGACCACCGGCCACACCAGCACCGCCAGCACTACCGGCACCACCACCAGCACCCGCACTACCGGCACCACCAGCACCCGCACCGGAAGCCGCGCCCGCGGAGTCGGCGGAAACAGTGGGAGCGTCCACCGGCACAGGAGGTGCGGACGGGGCCTGAGGTACAGCGTTGCCCTCGTTCTCGGTGTTCACAGCTCTACTCCTCGGTCCATGCTGTCGTAGCTGTCCTGGCTCGGCGTTCGTTCACGGCCCGGCTGTGCCAACTGTGCAGCTGTCTGCAGACAGCTTTTCCCATGGGCCGTCAGGGCACCATAAGCCGAGCCTGTGTGTCCGGCGCTCCGCGACGCCGCCCTCCGGCGAGCCTTCACGTACCCCGTGATGGCACCATGACGCGGTGACCCTCGCACGACAGCACCAGATCCAGGTCGTCGCCCACCGCGGAGCCTCCGAGGAGGCCCCCGAGCACACGCTGGCCGCGTACAGGAAAGCGGTCGAGGACGGGGCGGACGCCCTCGAATGCGATGTGCGGCTCACCGCGGACGGCCACCTCGTCTGCGTCCACGACCGCCGCGTCAACCGCACCTCGAACGGCAGAGGAGCCGTCTCGGCCCTGGAACTGGCCGACCTCGCCGCCCTCGACTTCGGCTCCTGGAAGCGGAACCACGACGAGGCCCTGGAGGGCGAGGGCCCCGACTGGGAGGGCTCCGCCCTGGAGGGCCGCCGCACGGAGGACACCTCCGTCCTGACCCTTGAGCGCCTCCTCGAACTCGTGGCCGAGAGCAACGCCTCGGGCCGCCGGGTGCGCCTCGCCATCGAGACCAAGCACCCCACGCGCTGGGCGGGCCAGGTGGAGGAGCGCCTCCTGCTGCTCCTCAAGCGCTTCGGCCTCGACACGCCGTCCTCCGACGAGCAGTCGCCGGTACGGGTCATGAGCTTCTCGGCGCGTTCGCTGCTCCGCGTGCGCGCCGCCGCCCCGACGCTGCCGACGGTCTACCTGATGCAGTTCGTCTCGCCCCGCCACCGCGACGGACGCCTCCCCGCGGGCGTACGGGCCGCGGGCCCCTCCCTGCGGATCGTGCGGAGCCACCCCGGGTACGTGGCGAAGCTGAAACGGGCGGGCCACCAGGTGCACGTATGGACCGTGAACGAACCCGAGGACGTCGAGCTCTGCGCCGAGCTCGGCGTGGACGCGATCATCACCAATCGCCCCAAGCAGGTACTGACCCAGCTCGATCGTCTCGGACTGCGGTAATTCCCCTCACAGGGAGTGCACCGGCGCGTTCGGTCCGTATTCGATCGTCACGAGTGCGTCACCGCACACGTATTGGCCGGTTTCCGGTCCAGGCCATTGGGGCATCCACACCGTGGCGTGGGGCAAAGGAGGTCTCGGGGGTGGCGTTGGTGGTGGCACGGGAGGTGCCCACGTCGTCGAGCATGGCCGTACCCCATGGCCCTGCGGGCGTGGGGGAAGCAAGGCACCGGATGCGTGATCAGTTGCGTGTCGGCGGAGTGTCCGAGTCGGTCATCGACGATGCCGTACTGATTCTGTCGGAACTGCTCAGCAATGCCTGCCGGCACGGCAGGCCGCTGGGCCGCGGAATGGTCGGGGACGGTGACGTGCGGGCGGCCTGGCACGTCGACAAGACGGGCCGGCTCACGGTCGAGGTGACGGACGGCGGCGGCCCGACCCGCCCGGTTCCGGCCACACCCTCGGTCACGGCGCACGGCGGCCGCGGGCTCAACATCATCACGGCGCTCGCCGACACCTGGGGCGTGCGCGACGACGTGCACGGCGAGGTCACGGTCTGGGCCGTCGTCCACTCGGGGCACCGCCACGAGGACTTCGCGACGCGCATCGCCGCCCCGTCGGCGGCCGCGCTCTCGGAGCTCGCCTTCGCGGACCCCTACGACGACATGGACTGAGGGGCCCCAGCGGCTAGGCTCGCGCCCGTACGCGAAAGAGCACGAGAGCCGCAGCCGGGAGACACCCAGATGGCCAAGAAGCGCCCCCAGACCAAGGGCAAGCAGCAGCCGCAGCCGAACGGGGACGAGATCCCCGTGGTCGGCGCCCGCGAGCCCTGCCCCTGCGGCTCGGGCCGCCGCTACAAGGCCTGTCACGGCCGTGCGGCGTCCCACGCGGTGACGGAGCTGGTGCAGCGCCCCTTCGAGGGCCTGCCCGGCGAGTGCGACTGGGTCGCGCTGCGCGAGCTGGTGCCCGCGGCCACCGTCGAACTGACGCTCAAGGACGGCCTGCCCGACGGGGTCCCCTCGGTCGCCCTCGCCACCGTCCTGCCGATGGCGTGGCCCGCGCTGCGCCGCGAGGACGGCTCGGTCCTGCTCGGCCTGCAGAACGACACCTCGTCCGGTGACATCAGCCGCGACCTGGCGGACACCCTCGCACGCGCCCTCGACGCCGAGCCGGGTACGCCGGTGCAGGGCCGCAGGGCTCCCGCGGAGGGGCCGCGTCTTCAGGACCTGCTCGCTCCCGAGGGTCCGTTCGAGCCGGCTGTGCACGCGGGCTTCGAATTCTGGGTGCCGGACGCGGAGAACGCGACGGCGGAGGTCTCCGCCTCCCTGGAGCGGGCGAACGCCGCCGCCATCCCGACCGTGCGGCTCACCGGCGTGGACGCCGCGTACTGGTGCGAGACGCCCGAGAAGAACCACCTGCGCTGGGTCATGCCGCACGCCGAGGAGAAGCTTCTGGACGCGCTGGCCCGGCTGCACGCGGCCGGTACGTCGAGCCTCGGCGAGGGCACCCGCCTGGTCGGTTCCTTCCGCGCCCACGGTCTGACCGTGCCGGTGTGGGACCTGCCGAGCGGCGTCGGCGCCGATGACGTGGAGAAGCCCGCCGCGGAGTTCGCCGAGCGGCTGGCGGCGGCGCTCGCCTCGGATGCTCCGCTGACCCCGGACGAGCGCCGGGCGCGCGGCGGCCTCACCAACCGCCAGGTCACTCTGAGCTGACCTCAGGGCTGTGAGCCGACCTCAGGGCTGTGAGCCGACCTCAAGGCCCTGAGTCGACCTCAAGGCCATTTCGTACGAAATGCGTGACTCCTGTCACAACTTCCCGTACCCACAGGTAAATCCCTGTCCGGATAACTGAGATCGAATTTGCCAGGGGCCGATCTCTTGTTACCGTTCAGGTAGCCCGGTTGCTGGTGCATCCCCCGTCGCCAGCAACCGGGCCTTTTGCATGTCCGGGACCGGTTCGGGGCTCAACTGCCCCGAGGTGCGGCGGAGTTGCTGCCCGAGCGCAACATCAGCGCTCCCGACTCCCCCGCGGCGAACTCCGCCACCGCCGAGTAGGCGGCCGGCTCGCCCGCCGAGCGCTCCCGCGGCGTCTCGCACACGCCCGGCTCGTCCCCCGCACCCACCGCGCAGTGCATCTGCACGGTGCGCGCGCGGGGGCCCATCGCCGTGAGTACGGCAGTCAGCTCCTCGCCGGTGACGTTGCGGTAGTACGTCCGCGCCCAGGTCTCGGCGCCCTCGGTGAGGACGCAGGTCTGGGCCTCGACGCCGTCGGGGGAGGAGAGTTCGGGGCCGCACCGAGAGGTCCTGACGGGATCTTCGGCGGGTGCTCCGGCGGGAGCCTCGGCCGGAGCTCCGGCGGGAGCCTCGGCGGGGGAGGAGAGGGGCGACTTCGCGTCACCGTCACCCACCGGGCCCGCCGCGGCGCCGGCGAGGGGCAGGAGAGCCGCGGCGGCCACGGCGCCCAGGAGCACGATGAGGCGGGGTTGCATGGCCCGAAGATAACGACAGTTGACGCGCGGCCCGACCGCCGCGCGCCCATTTCCCCTACATCTCGGGCGCGCTCACACCCGTACGAGTGAGGGCGTCGACGACGGCGTCCACGACGGCCTCGACGTCGGGCACCCAGGGGGCGGCCGAGCCGGGCAGCGGGGCGCGCTCCCAGTGGACCGTGCCCTGGCCCGTCCCGGAGGGGGGCAGGGCGAGATAGCCGCCCTCGCCGTGGAAGCGGAGGGAGCCCGGCACGTAGTCCTGCGCGTGGAGAAGCTCGCCCAGCTGGGCCAGGGAGTAGGGAGCGACGAGGAGGAAGACGCGGCTCTCGGTGGCGACCACCGGGCCGAGCCTGATGCCCGCCTCGTCGAGCGCGGCGAGGGCGCGCTCACCGGCCTCCACGGGGAGGCTGACGGCGCACGGGGCGCGGCCTCCGGTGGCGAGCACCACGGGCGCGGCGGGGCGGTTCGTCCACCACCAGCGCACCATGCGCTCATCGGTGCTCGCGGCCAGGAGGCCGGGGTCGAGGGGGTGCGCGCCCGGCACCACGCATTCGGGGTCGGGGCAGGCGCACCGGCCGCCGCCGCGCCGGTCGAGGCCGACTCCGGGCAGGACGGGCCACCGCCAGGCGGTGGCGAAGGTCAGGGCCGCGCCGAGCTGTCCGGCGCCGCGGCCGGACCTTCTTCCGATTCGCCAGGACAGAAGCCTGCGTCGCCTACCGAGGATCTCGCGCATGAGCGCTCGTTCCTTTCCGTTGCACGCCGGTGTGAGCCGGAAGGACTGCGGGCCACATCGCACCATGGGTGGATCACTTCGCTGAACACACGAGCTGAGCGCACGAGCTGGCACATCTGACCCCAGCCTGCGGCATGGGGGACCACTCTGAACCGAGCGTTGACGTGGCGTGGGGTGGCGGCGCCTGGCGTTTTGCCGTCACGCGATATTGCTGGCCGCCTCCCCCACGGGAGGATGGGGCACGGTCGTCGTCAGTTATGACGTCCGGGTCCTCCGCGAGGTTCCGGAAGGTCTCCAACTGCCCCTTGCCATCACTGAGTACGTACCCAGCCCGACCGATGCAACGCTCTACCGAACGCCCTCAGTCGATCGTAATATGCCCTACCCAGCGCTGTTTTCGGCCAAATTTTCAAGATCAATTCTTGGCCCCAGAATTCCCACGGACACCAGGAATCCCAGCAGGACAATGCTGGACATCTCCTCATCAGTGCGTGTACATCTGGAGACATTGCTAGCGGCGCATAACGACATGGGGGTTTGCGATGCTATTGAGCAATACGCACCGGCCGGAAAGCCGTCAGCCATGAACGCTCCGCATCTTCCGAAAGTGGCCGGAATCGACTCCACAGTTCCGTCACCCGCCCACACTGTCGCGCCGCCCGCACCGACCGCGTCCGCACCGCCGGGCTCCCCCGCCCCCAGCGCCCCCGGCGCCGTGCTCCAGGACCGCCTAGCGGGCTGGGTCTCCGACCTCACCACGCTGCACGAACTCACCGAGCGGCTGTCCCGTACGGACACCCTGGACGACGCCGTGCGCGAGCTGCTGCGCGCCGGCGCCGCCCTGGTCGGCGCCCGGCGTGGACTCGTCGCCCTGGAGCCCGCCGACGGGCTGGGCCCCGACTCCACGACCGGCCTCGGCCTCACGCGCGCGGACCTCGGGCACATCGAGACGGTGCCGCGCGCCGCGACGAGCCACGGGCGCCTCCTGGACGACCCGAAGGCCGGCGTGCCCGGCCGCGAGACCGAGCTCGTCAGGCCCGACCTCCTCGCCGAGGACGGCCTCGACCCCCGGCACCACGAGGTCGCCGCCCGCCTGGGCTGCGCGGCGAGCTACGCACTGCCGCTCGCCACCGAGGCCGGGGGGCTGCTCGGCGCCACCGTCTGGCTGTACGACGAGCCCGCCGAACCGGCCGAGCGCCGCCGCCACCTCACCAAGCTCTACGCGCGCTACGCCTCCGACCACCTGGCCCGCCTGGTCGAACTGCACCGCGCCCGCGTGGCCGCGGCGACCCTGCGCGAGGAGCTGATGCCCTCGCGGCTGCCCCGGATCGCTGGAGTGCGGCTCGCCGTACGGCACCGCACCGGGCCGCGCGGGGGCGGCGACTGGCACGACGCGCTGCCGTTGCCCGAGGCCGCGCTCGGCCTCTCGGTGGGGTCGGTCACCGGGGCGGGGCCCAGCGCCGTCGCCGCGATGGGGCGACTGCGGGCCTCCCTGCGGGCGTACGCCGTGATGGAGGGCGAGGACCCCGTCGCCGTACTCTCCGATCTGGAGCTGCTGCTGCGGCTGACCGAGCCCGCGCGGTCGGCCACGGCTCTCTTCGCGTACTGCGAGCCGGCCCTGCGCAAGATCGTGCTCGCCGGTGCAGGGCACAGCCCGCCGCTGATCATCGGGGAGCGGCGCACGGAGTTCGTCGAGACCACCCTCTCCGCGCCGCTCGGCATGCTCGCCTGCTGGGAGGCGCCAAGCGTGGAGTTCTCGCCGGAGCCCGGAGAAACGGTGCTGCTCTACACCGACGGCCTGCTGCACCGCACCGGAGAGGCGGTGGACCGGGCCTTCGCGCGGCTGCACGCGGCGGCGGCGTGCGTGCCCAAGGGCATCCGCGAGGACCCCGGGGCCATCGCCGACCACATCCTGCGCTCCGTGCTGCCCGAAGGGCCCGAGGACGAGGACAGCGAGGAGGACGTGGTGCTCCTCGCGGCCCGCTTCGAGTGAGACCGCTCGCCATGGGCCACGCGCGCGTGGGTCACGTTCACCACCAGGCACCAGGCACCAGGCACGCACGCGTGGACCATGTTTTCGCGCGAGGCACCGGGCACGCTCGGTAAGAGGTCTTACGGCCCTGGGCCCCCTTCCGTACAGCCGTACGATGGAGGGTGGTCCAGTGTCGTACATAGGAGGCAGATCGTGTCGGACGCTCTCAACGCGGAGATCCCGGAGATCCCGGAGGAGACCGAGGAAGAGCCGATCAAGCAGCGCAAGAACGGCTTGTACCCGGGGGTCTCCGACGAGCTCGCCGAGAACATGAAGTCCGGCTGGGCCGACACGGAGCTGCACGACCTGCGGCCGATCGCCCAGGCCGGCAACACCGCGGCCCGCCGTGCCGCGCTCTCCGCGCGCTTCCCCGGCGAGCGTCTCGTCATTCCCGCGGGCAACCTCAAGACCCGCTCGAACGACACCGAGTACGCCTTCCGCGCCTCCGTCGAGTACGCCTACCTCACCGGCAACCAGACCGAGGACGGCGTCCTGGTCATGGAGCCGACCGACGGCGGCCACGACGCGACGATCTACCTGCTGCCGCGCTCCGACCGCGAGAACGGCGAGTTCTGGCTGAACGGCCAGGGCGAGCTCTGGGTCGGCCGCCGCCACTCCCTCACCGAGGCCGAGAAGCTGTACGGCATCCCCGCCTCCGACGTCCGGAAGCTGGCCGACGCGCTGCGCGAGGCCACAGGACCCGTCCGTGTCGTACGCGGCTACGACGCCGGCATCGAGGCCGCGCTGACCGACAAGGTCACCGCCGAGCGCGACGAGGAGCTGCGGGTCTTCCTCTCCGAGGCCCGCCTCGTCAAGGACGACTTCGAGATCGCCGAGCTGCAGAAGGCCGTCGACTCCACCGCGCGCGGCTTCGAGGACGTCGTCAAGGTCCTCGACAAGGCCGAGGCGACGAGCGAGCGCTACATCGAAGGAACGTTCTTCCTGCGCGCCCGTGTCGAGGGCAACGACATCGGCTACGGCTCGATCTGCGCCGCCGGCCCGCACGCCACCACCCTGCACTGGGTGCGCAACGACGGCGCCGTCCGCTCCGGCGAGCTGCTCCTGCTGGACGCCGGCGTGGAGACGCACACGTACTACACCGCGGACGTCACGCGCACGCTGCCGATCAACGGCCGCTTCAGCGAGCTTCAGAAGAAGATCTACGACGCCGTGTACGAGGCCCAGGAGGCCGGCATCGCGGCGGTGAAGCCGGGTGGCAAGTTCCGCGACTTCCACGACGCGTCGCAGCGCGTGCTCGCCGAGAAGCTGGTGGAGTGGGGCCTCGTCGAGGGCCCGGTCGAGCGCGTCCTGGAGCTCGGCCTCCAGCGCCGCTGGACCCTGCACGGCACCGGCCACATGCTCGGCATGGACGTCCACGACTGCGCCGCCGCGCGCCAGGAGACCTACGTCGACGGCACGCTGGAGCCGGGCATGTGCCTGACCGTCGAGCCGGGCCTGTACTTCCAGGCCGACGACCTGACCGTGCCGGAGGAGTACCGCGGCATCGGCGTCCGGATCGAGGACGACATCCTCGTGACGGAGGACGGCAACCGGAACCTCTCGAAGGCGCTGCCGCGGCGCTCGGACGAGGTCGAGTCCTGGATGGCGGAGCTCAAGGGCTGAGCGGTCCCCCGGGCAGTGACGGCCGGACCCCGCGGTTTCCGCGGGGTCCGGCCGTCGTCGTACGCGCGGACCCCGACCTCAGTGGGCCGTGGGCCGTGCGCTCGTCCTCGCCCGCGGTCTTGCCGGTGCTCAGGGCGATGCGGTTCCAGGTGTTGATGGCGAAGATCAGGGCGAGCAGGCGGGCCAGCTCCGCCTCGTCGAAGTGCGGGACGGCCCGCGCGTAGACGTCGTCGGGGACCCCGCCGCGGGCGACCAGCGTGACCGCCTCGGTCAGCGCGAGTGCCGCCTGCTCCTTCTCCGTGAAGAAGTTCCGTGCCTCGCGCCATACGCCGATCATGTGCAGCCGCGCCTCGTCCTCGCCGGCCTTGCGGGCGTCGGAGGTGTGCATGTGGAGGCAGTAGGCGCAGCCGTTGAGGAGCGAGGCGCGGATCTGGACCAGCTCGACCAGGGCCGGGTCGAGGCCGTCCCTGGCGGCGGCGTCGAAGCCTATGAGGGCCTTGAAGGCCTTGGGGGCGGCCTTGGCGAAGTCGAGCCGAGGGGTGGCGGTCCGCGTCTGCGGGGTGGTCTGAGTCCGGGGCGCGGTCTGAGTCTGCGGGGTGGTCTGAGTCTGCGGGGTGGTCGCGTTGTTCGTCATGACCATGAATCTAGGCACCGAAAAGACCTCGGATAAGGTGCATTCACATGCGGGAATCATGGGTCAATCTGGCGGAGCGCATCGGCAGTGACCTGCACCTGGAGCTGTCCGGAGCGGGCAGCCGCCGGGCTGTGCTGATCCGGGCGCTGCGGGACGCCGTGCGTGAGGGCAGGCTGGCTCCCGGCACCCGCTTGCCGCCCTACCGCTCGCTCGCCGCCGACCTCGGCCTCGCCAGGAACACGGTCGCCGACGCCTACGCCGAGCTGGTCGCCGAGGGCTGGCTGACCGCGCGCCAGGGCTCCGGGACCCGCGTGGCCGAACGGGCGGCGCCGCCCGAGCGCACCCGGGTGCCGAAGCCCGCCCCCGCCAGGCCCGCGGCCCCCGCGCACGATCTGCGCCAGGGCCGGCCGGACCCCGCGTCCTTCCCGCGCGCGGCCTGGCTCACCGCCGCCCGGCGGGCCCTGGCCGCCGCCCCCAACGAGGCCTTCGGGCCGGGCGACCCCCGCGGCCGGATCGAGCTGCGGCGGGCGCTCGCCGACTATCTGGCAAGAGCGCGCGGTGTGCGCGCCGACCCCGAGCGCATCGTGGTCTGCTCCGGCTTCGCGCACGGGCTGCGGCTGCTCTTCGCCGGCTCGGACGGCGCGGGCGGCGCGGTGCTGCGCGGCCCCTTCGCCGTGGAGTCGTACGGGCTCGGCTTCCACCGGGAGATCCTGGAGAGCGCGGGTGTACGGACGGTTCCGCTGGGCCTCGACGAGCAGGGTGCCCGTACCGAGGAGTTGCCGGGGCGCGGCGGACGGGTCAGGGGAGTGCTGCTCACCCCCGCACACCAGTTCCCCACGGGTGGCCCGCTGCATCCGGCGAGGCGCGCCGCGGTCGTCGACTGGGCCCGCTCCAGCGGCGGACTGCTCCTGGAGGACGACTACGACGGGGAGTTCCGCTACGACCGTGAGCCCGTCGGCGCCGTGCAGGGCCTCGATCCCGAACGGGTCGTCCACCTCGGCTCGGTCAGCAAGAGCCTGTCGCCCGCGGTGCGCCTCGGCTGGATGGTGCTTCCGGAGCGGCTCGTCGAGGGCGTACTCGCCGCCAAGGGGGAGCGGGAGGCGTGGGCGAGCGTCCTCGACCAGCTCACGCTCGCCGAGTTCATCGCCTCCGGGCAGTACGACCGGCACATCCGCCGGATGCGGCAGCGCTACCGCCGCCGTCGCGACCAGCTCGTCGCCACTCTCGCCGAGCGGGCCCCGCACATCACCGCCACCGGTATCGCCGCGGGACTGCACGCGGTACTGCGGCTGCCGCCGGGGACCGAGGCCTCCGCGGTGAAGGCGGCGGCCTGGCAGGGGGTCGCGCTCGACGGCCTCGCGGAGTTCCGCCATCCGGGGGCCACGATGCCGGTGGCCGACGGTCTGGTGGTGGGGTACTCGACGCCTGCCGAACACGCGTACGGGGCGGCGGTCGAGGCGCTGGTGCGCGCGTTGCCGCCGGGGGCGGAGTGAGGCCAGGCCCGCCTACGGAGGCCTTCCCGTAGAGGGATGCCTTCCCGTAGAGGGGGGAGGGGGTTCAGGCCGTCGCGAGGGGCGCGTCCTCGCGGGGTGCGTCCTCGCGCCACTTGAGGATCTTGTCGAAGCTGATCACCGCTCCTCTGCCGGGCCTGTTTCCGCAGTGGACGTGGTCGGCCAGCTCCCTGATCAGGTACAGGCCCCGGCCGTGCTCATCGGTGTGTGCGGCCGCCGTCTGCCGTGCCGCCGTACGGCCGCGTGACGCCTTCGGGAAGCCGGGGCCGGAGTCGGCCACCTCGATACGGCACTTCTCGCCGTCCAGATAGGCCGTGACGCGGTACGCGCCGGCCGTGCCCCCGGTCGCCACGGCGGCGCCCCCGTGCTCCACGGCGTTGGCGCACGCCTCGGTGAGGGCGAGCGACAGGTCGAAGGAGACGTCCGGGTCCACGCCCGCTGTCTCCATCGTGCCGATCAACAGGCGGCGGGCGAGCGGAACGCTCGCAGCCTCGCGCCGCAAATGGAGAGACCACCAGATGCTCATGCTCCAGCCTCCTGGCTGCGGCTCGACATACCGATACGTATTGCCGCGAGTGAACACGAATAAGCACCGCGCACACGTGAAGCCGCCCATACGGCGGACGCGCGACCCGCCCCCGTTCCTGTAGCTGGACGGGCCTGTGGCTGGACAGGCCTGTAGCTGGACGGGCCTGTAGCTGGACGGGCCTGTAGCTGGTCGGGCCTCTGGCTGGACGGGCCTGTAGCTGGACGGGCCTCTGGCTGGACGGAACAGGACCTTCCGGACCTGCCGTGTGCGGAGGAGGGGCCCAGTGCGATGATGACCCCGCCATGACTGCCCCCCACCAGCGCCAGCCGCGTGACGGAGTCGATCTCCGGCTGCTCAGGGCCGCGATGTTCGCCGCGGTCTGTGTCGTGCTGTCCGCCGGGGGCCATGTACTCGCCTCCTGCGTCGCCGTCCCGCTGTGGACGCTCGCCGCGGGTTTCGCCGCCGTCCTCGCGGTGGCGCTGCCGCTCGCCGGACGGGCGCGTTCGCTGCCCGGCATCGCGACGCTGCTCGCAGTGGGACAGCTCGGGCTGCACGCCCTGTTCGGGCTCGGCCAGCACGGCACGGCCGCCGTCCAGGGCGCCGGTGACGCCACCCTGGTGGAGCGGGCCGCGCGCCTGGTCTGCGGGGCGGGCGCGGCCACGATCACTCCGGCGCAGGCCCACCGCATCCTCAACACGGCGGGGCTCGGCCCGGGCGGCAGCGGCGGAGCGGGACACTCCGCCATGCATCAGCACGGCCAGTCCGCCGCCTCGGCCGCGAACACCGCGCTCGGCTCCATGCCGACGGGTGCGGCAGGTCCGACGGGTGCGACGGGTGCGACGGATGCGACCGGCTCGATGGGCTCGATGGGCTCGATGGGCAGCGAGGCGCTCCTGCCGTCCCTGCCCATGCTCGTCGCCCACCTCCTCGCGGCCCTCGCCGCCGGCTGGCTGCTGCGGCGCGGCGACCTCGCACTGCTCCGGCTCGTCCGGCTCGCGCACGGGGCCCACGGGGTCGCGGAAGGGGCGCTCGTACGTTCCCTGCGCTCGGCCCTGACCCTCGTACGCGCCCTGCGGGCCGGTCTGCCCGGAGCGCCCGAGACGGCCGGGCCGCCGGTTCCGCGGACCGCCCTCCTGGCACCGCCGAAGCCGCGCACGGTCGCGCTCAAGGACACGGTGATCAGGCGCGGACCGCCGGCCGGCGCCTCCGACGTCGAACTCGCCGCCTGACGCGACGCACTCCACCCATCGGTACGGACCGGTACGGAGAGGGTCGCCCTCAGCGGCACGCACGCGCGCGTGCACATCCTCCGGTCATCCGGGCCGCGCGCTTCCCCTCGTACCGAGTCCTGAGTCCTGAATCCTGAGTCCTGAGTGCCGGATACCGCTCGCCACGTACGGCTGAGCGTGTACCGGTCACCGCTCTCGAAAGTGGAGTGTTCCTCATGAAGATGTCCCGCATCGCCGCCGCCGGCACCGTCGCCGCCTCGGCCGTTCTCGTCCTCTCCGCCCCCGCGTTCGCGCACGTGAGCGTCTCGCCGGAGGGCGCTGCCGCCAAGGGCGGCTACGCGACCGTCAACTTCAAGGTGCCGAACGAGATGGACGACGCCTCGACCAACAAGCTCGAGGTCACGTTCCCCGCCGACCACCCGCTCGCCTCCGTGATGACGCAGCCCGTCCCCGGCTGGAGCGTGAAGGCCACCAAGTCCAAGCTCGACAAGCCGCTGGAGATCCACGGCGAGAAGATCGACGAGGCCATCACCAAGGTCACCTGGACCGCCGACGGCAAGGGCGGCATCAAGCCCGGCACCTTCCAGAAGTTCCCGGTCTCCATGGGCCAGCTCCCCGAGGACGCCGACGAACTCGTCTTCAAGGCCGTCCAGACGTACGACAACAAGGAAGTCGTGCGCTGGATCGAGCCGCAGCAGAAGGGCCAGGAGGAGCCGGAGCACCCCGCGCCCACCCTCGCGCTGACCGCCGCCTCCGACGACCACGGCGGTGGCGCGGCCGACGACGCCAAGGCTGACGCCAAGGACGCCAAGGACGCCAAAACCGAGAGCGCCGCCGACTCCTCGGACAGCAGCGACACCATCGCCCGTGTCCTCGGCATCGTCGGCATCGTCGTCGGCGCCGCGGGCGTCGCGTTCGGCGTGCTCGCGGGCCGCCGCCGCGTCACCGGCTGAGCCACCGGCCGAGCCATCCCTCGGGGTGCGCCGCGACGGCGCCACACCGCCCCCGGTGCACCCCGACCCCCTCACATCTGGGACATTTTCGTATGCGCACCAAGAGTTCGAAGAGCACTGTCAGTTCCATCGGCGCGGGCAAGAAGCTCGCGGCCGCCGCCCTGCTCACCGTGGCCGCGTTCACGCTGACCGCCTGCGGCGGCGGTGACGACGACGGCGGCAAGAAGCCGGTGGCCGACGTCTCCACCGAGGCCGACTCGGGCAAGGCGGCGACCGTCCTGGACAAGGCGTTCGAGAAGCCGAACCTCGTCCTGAAGGACACGCACGGCGCCAAGTACGACCTGCGCGAGGAGACCAAGGGCAAGCCCACGCTGGTCTACTTCGGCTACACGCACTGCCCCGACGTCTGCCCGCTGACGATGAACAACATCGCGGTCGCCAAGAAGGCCCTGCCCAAGGCCGACCAGGACAAGCTCAAGGTCGTCTTCGTCACCACCGACCCCGAGCGGGACACCTCCGCCGAGCTCGGCAAGTGGCTGAAGGGCGTGGACGCCAACTTCACCGGCCTGACCGGCGACTTCGCCACCATCCAGGCCGGCGCACGCCAGCTCGGCATCAGCATCGAGCCGTCCAAGAAGGACAAGAACGGCAAGGTCGTCTCGATGCACGGCACGCAGGTCATCGCCTTCTCGCCGAAGACCGACGGGGGCTACGTCCTCTACGGCGAGGAAGCCACCGCCGCCGACTACACCAAGGACCTCCCCAAGCTCCTCAAGGGAGAGACCCCGTGAACCACCGCACCACCGGCCGACGCCGTACGACCGGCCAACGCCGTACGACCGGCCGACGCCCTACGACCGGACGCCGGCGCGCGCTCGCGGGCGGGGCCCTGGCGCTGGCCGGCACGCTCGCCCTCGCGGGGTGCGGGGACTCCGGTTCGGGTACCGCCGAGACCTCGAAGAAGCCCGAGCTCAACGTCACCGCGGCCTACATCCCCGAGCCGACCGCGGACGACATGGCGGCCGGATTCCTCACGGTCACCAACAAGGGCGGCGCCGCCGACAGCCTCACCTCCGCCACCAGCGACATCGCGGGCTCCGTCACGCTGCACAGCACCAAGGGCGGCGTCATGGAGGAGGAGAAGTCCTTCGACGTACCGGCGGGCGGTGAGCTGAAGTTCGCGAGCGGCGCCAACCACCTGATGCTCGAAAAGCTGAAGCGCAAGCCGAAGCGGGGCGAGAAGGTGGCCATGACGCTGCACTTCCGGACGTCGGACCCGGTCACGATCGAGGTGCCGGTCAAGGAGGCCACGTACAGCCCCGACGGCTCTGACGGCCGTGAGAAGGGCGGCGGTACCGACACCTCGCACGACACCCACATGTCGCACGGCACCCACATGTCGCACACGTCGCACGTGACGCACGCGTCGCACTGACTGACGGACGGACGGACTGTTGACAGAGACCATCGCTCCCCGCTCCAGGAGCACCGCCGCCCTCTGGCGGCTCGTACTCGTGCTCATCGCCGCGACCGGTGCCTTCCTCGCCGGTGCCGCGCCGGCCTCCGCGCACGCCGCGCTGACCGGCAGCGACCCGAAGCAGGGAGCGGTGGTCGACAAGGCTCCCGCCCAGGTGAAGCTCACCTTCTCGGAGAAGGTCGCCATGTCGGACGGCTCGGTGCGGGTGCTCGACCCGGCCGGCAAGCGCGTCGACACGGGGAAGACCACCGACCTGGGCGCCAACACCTACGGCGTGAAACTGCGCCCGGGCCTGCCCGACGGCACCTTCACCGTCGCCTACCAAGTGGTGTCCGCCGACAGCCACCCCGTCGCCGGCGCCTTCACGTTCTCCATCGGCGCGCCCTCGGACACCAAGGCGGCCCTGCCCGACCAGGAGGCGGGCGGCGGCCTGGTCGGCGTGCTCTACGACATCGCGCGCTACTTCTCCTACGCCGGGTTCATCCTGGTCGTCGGCGGTGCCGCCTTCGTACTCGGCTGCTGGCCGCGCGGCGCGGGCGTGCGGCCCGTACAGCGGCTCGTGACGTACGGCTGGGTCACCCTCACCGCCTCCACGCTGGCGCTGCTCCTGCTGCGCGCCCCCTACACCGGCTCCGGGAAGCTCGCCGACGTCTTCGACATGGGCAAGCTCGGCGACGTCCTGAACACCAAGACCGGCGCGGCCCTGGTCTCCAGGCTGCTGCTGCTCGCCGCCGCCGCGCTGTTCATCGCGGTGCTATTCGGGGCGTACGAGAAGCGCGAGGACCCCAGGGAGAAGAAGGACCTCACCTTCGGGCTCGCCATCGGCGGCACGGTCGTCGCCATCGGGATCGCGGCGACCTGGGCCATGGCTGAGCACGCCTCGACCGGCATCCAGGCGGGCATCGCGATGCCCGTCGACGTACTGCACCTGCTGGCCGTCGCCGCCTGGCTCGGCGGGCTCGCGGCCCTGGTCGTGGCGCTCTACCGCACCTCTTCGGTGGAGGCGACGGCCGTGCGGCGGTTCTCGCGCGTGGCGTTCACGAGTGTCGTCGTGCTGGCCGCGACCGGGCTCTACCAATCGTGGCGGCAGGTCGGTTCGTGGTCGGCGCTGACCGACACGCGGTACGGGCAGCTCCTCCTCGTCAAGATCGGCCTGGTCGTCGTCCTGGTGGGCGTCGCGGCGATCTCGCGGCGCTGGACGGGGCGCATCGTCGCCGAAGCGGGCGGCGGCGCGCCGGAGGCCAAGGCGGCCACTGCCGTGGAGCGGCGCGCGGAGCGGAAGGGTGCCAAGGCGGCGGCCGAGGAGACGGCAGGCGCGAAGTCCTCGGAGTCCTCGGAGTCCTCGGAGTCCTCAGAGTTCTCGGAGTTCTCGGAGAAGCAGAAACAGCAGCAGAAACAGCCGGTCACGGTCCCCGCGGGTGCCGCGAGCGCGGACGGCTCCGCCGAGCGCTCCGCCCAGCTCGCGCGCCAGCGGGCTGCCATGGCCACCGCCCGCGAGAAGCGCGTGCGCGACGCCGATCCGCACCGCTCCGGCCTGCGCCGCTCGGTGCTCACCGAGGCGGGCGTCGCCGTCGCCCTGCTGGCCGTCACGACGATCCTGACGACCACCGAGCCCGGCCGCACCGAGGAGGAGGCCGCCAAGGCCACGTCCGCCGCCGCGGCCCAGCGCTCGGGCCCGCTCGTCGTCACGTTGCCCTTCGACACGGGCGCCAAGGACGGCAAGGGCACGGTGCAGCTCGAACTCGACCCGGGCCGCACCGGCAGCAACGACCTCCACGTGTACGTGAAGCGGCCCAACGGCAGCGCCTTCGACATCCCCGAGGTGAAGATCTCCCTGACCCTCAAGGAGAAGGACGTGGGCCCGCTGCCCGTGGCCCCGGACCGCATCGCCACCGGACACTGGACCGCGAGCGGGGTGCAGATCCCGATGGCGGGCGACTGGGAGATCAAGGTGACGGTACGGACCTCCGACATCGACCAGGTCACGGTCGACAAGAACGCGCAGATCGGCTGAACGGAAACACCATGGCGGACAACGGGCCCACGGGCACTGACGGGGCTACGGGTACTTGCAGGGCTATGGGCGCTGACGGGGCTACGGGTACTGGCAGGGCTTCGGATACTGGCGGGACCACAGGCACTGGCGGAGCCGGACGCACTGGCAAAGCCGAAGGCACTGGCAAAGCCGGGGCTCCTGACGGGGCCCCCGGGCCCGGCCGGTTCTCCAGGCGTCGGCTGCTCGGCACGGCAGGCGCGTCCGGCCTCACGATGGGCGCCGCCGGTCTCGCGATCGGCGCGGCCGGCGGCGGCATCGCCGGATACGCGACGGGCTCCTCCTCCGGACCGTCCTCCTCGTCCGGCTCGGCAGGATCGGGGGAGGCCGGTCCGACGGAGCTGGTCTCGATCGGCGCGGAGCAGGTGATGTTTCACGGGAAACATCAGCCCGGCATCACCACGCCCATGCAGTCCCGCGGCCACCTCATCGCCTTCGACCTGAAGGCGGGCGCGCGCCGCAAGGAGGCGGCGGCGCTGCTGCGCCGCTGGTCGAACGCGGCCGAGCGGCTGATGGCCGGCGAACCGGTCGACGGCGACACCGCGGTGGCCCGGGACGCGGGCCCGTCCTCGCTCTCGGTCACCTTCGGCTTCGGCGCCTCCTTCTTCGCCCGTACGGGGCTCGAAAAGCAGCGCCCGGCCGCCCTGGAACCGCTCCCGGACTTCTCCTCGGACCACCTGGACAAGGCACGCGGCAACGGCGACCTGTGGGTGCAGATCGGCGCAAACGACCCGCTGGTGGCGTTCCACGCCCTGCGGGCGCTCCAGCGGGAGGCCTCCGGTGTGGCGCGCGTGCGCTGGCAGATGAACGGCTTCAACCGCTCGCCGGGGGCCACCGCGCACCCGATGACGACCCGCAACCTCATGGGCCAGATCGACGGCACGAACAATCCGAAGCCCTCGGAGAAGGACTTCGACGAGCGGATCTTCGTGCCCGCCGACGGTGACCCCGCCTGGATGGCGGGCGGCTCCTACGTCGTCGTACGCCGTATCCGGATGCTGCTCGACGACTGGGAGAAGCTCGGCCTGAAGGCGCAGGAGGCGGTGATCGGGCGGCGCAAGTCGGATGGTGCGCCGCTGACCGGCGGCACGGAGACGACCGAGCCGAAGCTGGAGAAGACGGGGCCCGACGGCAAGGTCGTCATCCCCGTCAACGCGCACGCCCGCATCACGCGGCCGGATCAGAACGGGGGCGCCGCGATGTTGCGCCGCCCGTTCTCGTACCACGACGGCTTCGACTCCCACGGTGAACCGGACGCGGGCCTGCTCTTCGTCTGCTGGCAGGCGGACCCCATGCGCGGCTTCGTCCCGGTGCAGCGCAAGCTCGACCGGGGCGATGCCCTCTCGGAGTTCATCCGCCACGAGGCGAGCGGGCTCTACGCGGTGCCGGGCGGGGCGGCCGAGGGCGAGTACGTGGGGCAGCGACTGCTGGAGGCGTGACCCGTGCCTTCCGGGGCGAAGCCGCTTCGGTACGCGCGCGCGGCAGGGTCACTCCGAGGCGGCCGCGGGCGTTCGGCCTGGTGAGCGTGAGGGCAGCCACAGGGGCGCGGCAGGGTCACGCCGGGGGCGAGGGTCGGCGCGTGAGACGCGTGAGCCGTGCCACGTACGGCGCATTAGGGTGACGGTATGTCGGCGACGCGCTACACCTATCTCGGCCCCGAGGGCACCTTCACCGAGGCCGCTCTCCGCACGCTGCCCGAAGCGGCCACCCGGGAGCTCGTCCCGATGGTGTCCGTGCCCGCCGCGCTGGACGCGGTCCGCAACGGCGAGGCGGCGGCGGCGCTCGTGCCGATCGAGAACTCGGTCGAGGGCGGCGTCACGACCACCGTCGACGAACTCGCCAAGGGCGAGCCGTTGATGATCTACCGCGAGGTGGTCCTGCCGATCACCTTCGCCCTCCTCGTTCGCCCCGGCACCGCACTCAAGGACATCAAGACGGTGACCGGCCACCCGGTGGCCCAGCCGCAGGTGCGCAACTGGCTCGCGGCCCACCTGCCGGACGCCCTGTGGGAGTCGGCGGCCTCGAACGCGGACGGCGCGCGTCTCGTCCAGGAGGGCCGCTTCGACGCCGCCTTCGCCGGGGAGTTCGCCGCGGCGACGTACGGCCTCGAACCGCTGGTCAGCGAGATCCACGACGCGGCGAACGCCGCCACCCGTTTCGTCCTGACCGGCCGCCCCGCCCGACCGGCCGCGCCGACCGGCGCCGACAAGACCTCGGTCGTCATCTGGCTGGGTGACGACCACCCCGGTGCCCTGCTCGAACTGCTCCAGGAATTCGCCGTACGGGGCGTCAACCTGATGCGCATCGAGTCCCGCCCGACCGGCCAGGGCATCGGCAACTACTGCTTCTCGGTGGACGCCGAGGGGCACATCACCGACCGCCGCGTCGGCGAGGCGCTGATGGGCCTCAAGCGCATCTGCCCCCAGGTGCGCTTCCTCGGCTCGTACCCGCGGGCCGGGATGACCTCGGCGGACGTACGTGAACTGCGGCCCGGGACGTCGGACGTGGAGTTCGCGGCGGCGTCCGACTGGTTGACGCACTGCCAGGACGGCCGTTTTTAGCCACCGACGGCCGGCAGGCGCTCCGGAAACCGTCCCGGACGCCATTCCTACCTGCAGATTTACGTTGTCCACAGAAGTTATCCACAGGCGCGCATCTCGACCTGGGGACAAGTCGACAACGAGGTGCGACATGGTCGACAAATCGGTCCACAGGCCCCAAGTCCAACCCCCGTCCCGCACATCACCCCTCGTCCATCCTTTTCCATTGATCAACTCTTTGGAGCGAACCTTTTCCACTCGAAAGTGGTTGAGAGGGTGGTTTGGGAAGGGATTCCTTCGTCGCACCCGCAGCTTTCGGAATACCTTCTTCCGGCATCCACAGATCTTTCGCACACCCTGTGGATAACTTTCCCGAGGCGCCCATTCCTGTGGACAACCGAGGCGGACGGAGTCCCCAAGTCCCGCTTCCCGCACGGCCGTCAGGTCAAGGCCACGTAAGCGTTCTGCCCCATTTCAGGGAGGGCGCCCCTTTTATTGACCATGCGCCGACGCGCGTACGAGGGCGCGCTCCGGCGAGCTTTTTCGGCCGCTCCCGCCCATCCGAAAACCGGCGAACCCGCAACCGGTAACCGGGGTCGCGCAACCGGTGACCGGGGTCGGCAACCGGGCCGGCGACCGGGCCGGCGACCGGTGTCGACAACCGACAAAGCGGCCATAACGCACGGACGGGAATATGGAGTCGTGGGCCCGAACCGCACGACGGTAGCCTTGAGGGGTGATTGACCTTCGCCTGCTCCGTGAGGACCCCGACCGTGTTCGCGCCTCCCAGCGCGCCCGTGGAGAGGACGTCGCGCTCGTCGACGCCCTGCTCTCCGCCGATGAGCGGCGCAGGTCGTCCGGCGTGCGCTTCGACGAACTGCGCTCCGAGCAGAAGGCGCTCGGCAAGCTGATCCCCAAGGCGTCGCCGGAGGAGAAGCAGGAGCTCCTGAAGAAGGCGGGCGAGCTCTCCGCCGCCGTCAAGGCCGCCGACGCCGCGCAGAACGAGGCCGACGAGGAGACCAAGCGCCTCCTCGGACAGCTCGGCAACATCGTCCACGCGGACGTCCCGGTCGGCGGCGAGGAGGACTTCGTCGTCCTCGACACGATCGGCACCCCGCGTGACTTCGCGGCCGAGGGCTTCGAGCCGAAGGACCACCTGGAGCTCGGCGAGGCGCTCGGCGCCATCGACGTCGAGCGCGGCGCGAAGGTCTCAGGATCGCGCTTCTACTACCTGACGGGTGTCGGCGCGCTGCTCGAACTGGCCCTGGTGAACGCGGCGATCGCGCAGGCGACGGAGGCCGGGTTCATCCCGATGCTGACGCCCGCCCTGGTCCGCCCGCGCGCCATGGAGGGCACGGGCTTCCTCGGCCAGGCCGCCGAGAACGTCTACCACCTGGAGAAGGACGACTACTACCTGGTCGGCACCTCTGAGGTCGCGCTCGCCGGTTACCACATGGACGAGATCATCGACGCCGACAAGCTGCCCCTGCGGTACGCGGGCTTCTCGCCCTGCTTCCGCCGTGAGGCGGGTACGTACGGCAAGGACACCCGCGGCATCTTCCGCGTGCACCAGTTCGACAAGGTCGAGATGTTCTCGTACGTCGACCCGGCCGACGCCGAGAACGAGCACAAGCGCCTCCTGGAGTGGGAGAAGCAGTGGCTGACCGGTCTCGGCCTGCCCTTCCAGGTGATCGACGTGGCGACGGGTGACCTCGGCTCCTCGGCCTCGCGCAAGTTCGACTGTGAGGCCTGGATCCCCACCCAGGGCAAGTACCGCGAGCTGACCTCCGCGTCGAACTGCGACGGCTTCCAGGCCCGCCGCCTCTCGATCCGGTACCGCGACGGCAAGAAGGTCCAGCCGCTCTCGACGCTGAACGGCACGCTCTGCGCCGTCCCGCGCACGATCGTGGCGCTCCTGGAGAACCACCAGCAGGCCGACGGCTCCGTGGTGGTGCCCGAGGTCCTGCGTCCGTACCTCGGGGGCCGAGAGATCCTGGAGCCCGTCGCCAAGTGAGCCAGCCAGCTCCGGTCACGCCGTCCTTCCCGTACAAGCTGGTCGCCACCGACCTCGACGGGACGCTGCTGCGGTCCGATGACACGGTGTCGGACCGCACGCGTGACGCCCTCACCGCCGCCACCGCGGCGGGCGCGGCGCACATCGTCGTCACCGGCCGTGCGGTCCCGTGGACGCGGCACATCCTCGACGACCTCGGTTACGACGGCATAGCGGTGTGCGGGCAGGGCGCGCAGGTCTACCACGCGGGTGAGCACCGGCTGCTCACCTCGGTCACGCTCGACCGGCAGCTCGCGGGGCTGGCGCTGGCGAAGATCGAGGCGGAGATCGGCCCGCTGGCCCTCGCCGCGAGCCGCGACGGCATCGACGGCGAGGTCCTGGCCGGCCCGGGGTACGCGGTCCAGGAGGGCCCCCTCCCCGTCATCTCCCTGACGGACCCGTCCGACCTGTGGTCGGCCCCGCTGAACAAGGTGTACATCCAGCACCCCGGCCTCGGTGACGACGCCCTCGCGGCCGTGGCGCACCAGGTGGCAGGGGATCTCGTCGGCGTGACGATGGCCGGCGAGGGCATCGTCGAACTGCTCCCGCTCGGCCTCACCAAGGCCACCGGCCTCTCCCTCGCGGCCCGCCGCCTGGGCGCGAAGGCCGTGGACACGATCGCCTTCGGCGACATGCCGAACGACATCCCGATGTTCGCCTGGGCGGCCCACGGCGTGGCCATGTCCAACGCCCACGAAGAGCTCAAGGCAGTGGCCGACGAACTGACGACGTCCAACGAGGCGGACGGCATCGCGGTGGTCCTCGAACGGCTGCTCGGCCGATAGGGCCGACAGGGTCGACGATCCCGTCCTGGCCCCTGTCCCGTCTTCCCCTACTCCTCCCCGGCCAGCTTCAGTGACCTGAGCTTCTGGCCCGCGTACCAGGTGGCCGCCGCCGTGACGATCACCAGGAGAGCCGTCGCCGCCGGCAGCCCCACGTCGGACGTGATCAGGTCGCCCTTGCCGACCTTCTGGGCGACCGCGAGGGACCACTGCTGCACGCTGAGCGTGCGCGCACCGGCCACCAGCGACCCGAACAGGGTCTCCCAGACCAGGGCGTAGACGAGCCCGAAGACCACCGCGTGCCGGGTGATCGTGCCGAGGAGCAGGAAGATCGCGGCGTACGTGATGGAGGCGACCAGCGCCGCGATCGTGTAGGCCACGGCGATCTGCTGGCCGTTGCCGTTGAGGATCATGCCCGCGATGAACGTGGGTATCGCGGAGAAGGCCATGGTCACGGCGACGGCGACGATCAGCTTGGTGAAGATGATCGTGGGCCGCTTGACCGGCTTGGAGAGCAGATAGACGACGGAGCCGTCGTCTATCTCGGGGCCGATGGCGCCGGTGCCCGCGATGACACCGATGATCGGCACCATGGTGGCGAGCGCGAAGCCGCCCAGGACGTCGACGGCCACCTGGTCGTCGGCGCCGCTGAAGCCGCGCACCGCGCCGGCGATGACGACCAGCAGGACGGGCAGGGCGAAGAGGATCAGTGCCCGGCGGCGGCCGAGCAGGGCCCGGTAGGTGAGCCGGGCGACAGTGGGGTCATACATGAGGCTCCCTTTCAGGCCGCGACGAGGTAGGAGAAGACCGACTCGAGGGACTCGTCCGATGGCGAGACCGTGAGGAGCCGGATGCCGTGCTCGCGGGCGACGCGCGGCAGCAGCGTGGTGAACCGGCCGAAGTCGACCGCCTGGATGCGCAACGCGCCCTCCTTGAGATCGACTTCGATCCCGGCCGTCGACGGGTCGGAGATCAGCGCGGCGGCCAGGGCGCGGTCGTCGCTGGAGCGGATCAGATAGCGGTGGGGCCGGTCGGTCATCAGGCGGCGGATTTTGCGGAAGTCGCCGCTCGCCGCGTGCCGTCCGGCGACGATCACCTCGATGTGCGAGGCCAGTTGCTCGACCTCTTCCAGGATGTGCGAGGAGAACAGGACGGTGCGGCCCTGGTCGCCCATGGTCCGCAGGAGCTCCATGAGCTGCATGCGCTGACGGGGGTCCATGCCGTTGAACGGCTCGTCGAGCAGCAGCACGGAGGGGTCGTGGACCAGGGCGGAGGCCATCTTCACGCGCTGGCGCATGCCCTTGCTGTACGTGGAGATCTTCCGGTCCTGCGCGTACTCCATGTCGACGGTCGCGAGCGCCTTCTTGGCGGCCCGCTCGTCCAGGCCGTGCAGCTCGGCGTTGGCGACGACGAACTCGCGGCCGGTGAGGAAGTCGTACATCGCCTCGCGCTCGGGGACGATGCCGATGTCCTTGTATATCTGTTCGTTGCGCCAGATCGGCCTGGCGTCGAGCGTGACGCTGCCCGTGGAGGGGGCGAGGAAGCCGCCCATCATGTTGATGAGGGTCGACTTGCCCGCGCCGTTCGGGCCGAGGAGCCCTGTGACTCCCGGACCGACGTTCATGGTGATGTCGTTGACCGCCACCACATTGCCGAACCAGCGGGACGTGTGGTCGATGCTGATGGTGGTCATTAGAGGCCGACCCTTCGGTAGCGGCGCATCAGCGCGCCGTAGCAGCCGGCGATGAGGCCGAGCACGACGAGTACGTAGACGACGCCGACGCCGGACGAGGGTCCGTCCGCGCCGGGGAAGGCGGAGGTCGCGCCGAGGAACGCCGTCTGCACGCCGTCGATGAGCGTGATGGGCGAGAACAGTCCGAGCCAGGCGATGGCGCCCGTGCTGCCCTGCTCGTAGGCGATGGCCTGGACCGTGGAGACCGCTCCATAGGTGATCGTCAGGACGGCGATGACGGCCGCGATGCCGAAGCCGCGGCGGGGCGTGACCGCCGAGACGACGAGGGCGATGCCGGAGAAGAGGAGCGAGAGCAGCGCCACGGAGACCAGTCCCTGGCCGAAGCCCTCCGTCTGGTCCAGGAAGTCGAGCTTGGCCAGCAGCGCCCCTATGTAGAGCACGAGCAGCGGCGCGGCGGTGAGGACGAAGAGGGCGGAGGTCATGGCGGCGAACTTCGCGAGGACGTAGTCACCGCGCTCGATGGGCCGCGAGAAGTACAGGGGCACCGTCTTGAAGCGCAGATCGCGGGAGACCGTCTGCGGCGCCTGGGCGGCGAGGAAGAGGCTGATGACGGCCTGCATCACGATCGCGTAGCGCGTGTAGTCGACGGGGAGGTCATCGGCCTTCGTCGCCACGGCGACGGCCACCATGATCGCGGCCGGCAGGCACATCACCGCGAAGAGGATCATGGGCAGGACCTTGGACTTGGCGGAGCGCCCGAGTCCGTACGCGCCGCGCAGGCTCTGGGAGAAGAGCGAGCGGCGGGCATACGCACGGCCGAGCCGCGGTCCGTCGTAGTCGCGGTAGCCGATGTTGTGGATCTGGGTGGAATCAACGCTCATCGCGCCCGCCTCCTGTCTGCTGTGCGGCCGCGGTGGTGGCCGGGACCGCCACGGGCTCGGGGGCGGGCCCCGGCCGTGCCGCGTCCTGGTCCGTGAAGACCTCCGCGATGTGGTGCCTGCGCTGTTCCATCCGGACCAGGCCGAGGCCGAGGTCGGCGACGAGGTCACGCACGAGGTCGTACGTCTCCTCGCCGTCGGCGGTGAGCAGGATCGTGTGGCCGGCGCCGGGCAGTTCGCCGCCGGCCTCGGTCTCTATGCCGCGCCCGCGCAGGGCTTCGCGCAACGCTCCCGTGCCGTCGGGGCGTTCGTCGGAATCGGTGACCTCGACGGCCAGCGTCGTGGTGGTCTGGGTGAAGTCGGTGGTGGAGCTCGACCGCAGCAGCTTGCCGCCGTCGACGACGACGACGTGGTCACACGTGCGCTCCAGCTCGCCGAGGAGGTGCGAGGTGACGAGGACCGAGATGCCGAAGTCGGTGTGGACGCGGCGGATCAGTCCGAGCATCTCGTCGCGCCCGACCGGGTCGAGGCCGTTGGTCGGCTCGTCGAGGAAGACCAGCTGGGGGTCGTGCACGAGTGCTTGGGCGAGCTTGACGCGCTGCTTCATGCCCGTCGAATAGCCGCCTATCGGGCGGTACCTCTCTTCGTAGAGCCCGACGTGCCGCAGGGTGTCTGCGGTGCGCTCGCGGGCCGCGGTGGGCGGGAGTCCGGACATGCGCGCCATGTGGACGACGAACTCGGTGGCCGAGACGTCGGGCGGCAGGCAGTCGTGCTCGGGCATGTACCCGACGCGCTCGCGGATCTGGCCGCCATGGGTGGCGACATCGAGGCCGAGCACGGCGGCGCGGCCCTCCGTGGCGGGGGACAGACCCAGCAGGATCTTGATCAGTGTGGACTTGCCGGCTCCGTTGGCCCCGACGAGTCCGGTCACACCGGGCCCGATATCCATGGAGAGCCGGTCAAGCGCGGTCACCCTCGGGAACCGCTTGCTCAGGCTTTCTGTCGCGATCACAGTCACGATTCGAAGGTAGTGGCGCGGGCCACACCGGTCGTCAACCCACGGTCTTGCGCTGTCCTCACTCTGGAGTATTACGGGCCCGTAAGGGTCGTCCTGGAGTCGCCCCCTGGGGGAACTTCCGGACCTGTCCCGGAGGCTTCGGCGCAACTCTTGACGTAGCCGCCGCGCATTGTCACATTCGTCAGTGTCAAGTTACGAACACGTACAGCGACGAGGGCGCGTTCTCGCTGGACGATGACGACGATGACCTGCCGCATGTGCGGCGCCGGGCTGAGGAGAGGGCCGCCGCATGACGATCGGAGCAGGCACTGAGGGACTGAAGGGCGCGCGCGAGCGTCGGGTGCGCACGGGCGGCGTGGAGTTGTGCGTCGCGGAGCTGGGCGACCCGGAGCGGCCCACGGTCGTGCTCGTCCATGGTTATCCGGACTCCAAGGAGGTCTGGACCGAGGTCGCCGGGCGCCTCGCGGCCGGCGGCGACTTTCACGTGGTGCTGTACGACGTGCGCGGACACGGCAGGTCGACCGCGCCGAAGCCGCTGCGCGGCGGCTTCACCCTGGAGAAGCTGACCGACGACTTCGTGGCGGTGATCGACGCGGTCAGCCCGGACGGGCCGGTGCATGTCGTCGGGCACGACTGGGGTTCGGTGCAGGCGTGGGAGTTCGTCACGGTGAAGCGCACGGAGGGCCGCATCGCCTCCTTCACGTCGATATCGGGCCCCTCGCTCGACCACTTCGGGCACTGGATCAAGAAGCGCGTGTCCCGGCCGACTCCGCGCAGGGTGGGCCAACTGCTCGGCCAGGGCGCCAAGTCCTGGTACGTGTACATGCTGCACACGCCGGTCCTGCCGGAGCTGGCCTGGCGTGGTCCTCTCGGCAAGCGGTGGCCGAAGATCCTGGAGCGCGTGGAGAAGGTCCCGGCGGGCGACTATCCGACGCCGTCGCTCCCCCAGGACGCCGCGCACGGAGCCTGGCTCTACCGCGACAACGTCCGTGCGAGGCTGCGCAGGCCGCGCGCCGATGCCTATGCCCACGCGCCCGTGCAGCTCATCACGCCCTCGGGGGACATGTTCCTCTCCGAGCGGCTCTACGACGATCTGGGCCTCTGGGCCCCGCGACTGGTCCGCCGCACCCTGTCGGCCAAGCACTGGGTGCCCCGCACCCGCCCGGACCAGCTCTCGGCGTGGATCTCCGAGTTCGTGACGGCCCACGAAGGCGGCGAAGACGGCGGGGCCTCGCGGGACCGCATGGCCACGGGGAAGCATGCCGACCGGTTCAGCGGCCGGCTCGTCCTGGTCACGGGCGCGGGCAGCGGCATCGGGCGGGCCACGGCCTGCGCGTTCGCCGAGGCCGGGGCGCGTGTGGTGGCCGTCGACCGGGACGCGGAGAGCGCGGCCCGTACGGCGGAGCTGGCGCGGCTGGTCGGCGCCCCCGAGGCCTGGGGCGAGACGGTCGACGTCTCCGACGAGCAGGCCATGGAGAAGCTCGCCGAGAAGGTCGCCGGGGAGTACGGCGTCGTCGACGTCCTGGTGAACAACGCGGGCATCGGCCTCTCCGGCTCCATCCTCGACACCAGCACCGAGGACTGGAAGAAGGTCCTCGACGTCAACCTCTGGGGTGTCATCCACGGCTGCCGGCTCTTCGGCCGGCAGATGGCGGAGCGCGGTCAGGGCGGCCACATCGTCAACACGGCGTCGGCGGCCGCGTTCCAGCCCTCCAGGGCGCTGCCCGCCTACAGCACCTCCAAGGCCGCGGTCCTCATGCTCAGCGAGTGCCTGCGCGCGGAGCTGGCGGGCCAGGACATCGGGGTCTCGGCGATCTGCCCCGGCATCGTCGACACCAACATCGCGTCGACCGCGCGCTTCGCCGGTGTCGACGCCGAGGAGGAGAAGCGCCGCCAGAAGCGGAGCTCCCGGCTCTACGGCCTGCGCAACTACCCGCCGGAGAAGGTCGCCGACGCGGTCCTGCGTGCCGTCGCCAAGAACCAGGCGGTGGTGCCGGTCACCCCGGAGGCCCGGGGCGCCCAGCTCCTGTCCCGCTTCGCTCCCAGGGCCCTGCGCGCGATCGCCCGGCTGGAGCCGCCGCTATGAGCACCGAGAAGCATCCGGAACCGACGGAACTCACGGAACTCACGGAACCCGCGGAACCCACAGAACCCGCGGAACCGACGGAGCACCGGGTCGAGTACCGCATAGAGGACCTGGCCCACCACAGCGGGGCGACGGTCCGCACGATCCGTGCCTACCAGGACCGCGGACTGCTCCCCCGCCCGGAGCGCCGCGGCCGGTCCAACGTGTACGGCGATGCCCACCTGGCGCGGCTGCGGCAGATCGCCGGCCTGCTGGACCGCGGGTACACCCTGGCCTCCATCAAGGAGCTTCTGGAGGCCTGGGACGCGGGGCGGGGCCTCGGCGGGGTGCTCGGCCTGGCCGTGGAGGTCGACGGGCCCTGGACGGACGAGAAGGCCGACCGGATCTCCCGTGCCGACCTGTACGCCGCCTTCGGTGGCGTACCGGACGAGGAGGCGGTCGCGGACGCGGTCGCGCTGGGCGTGCTGGAACCGATACCGGGGCGCGAGGACGAGTTTCTGGTGCCGAGCCCGCAAGAGCTGGCGGTGGCCATGGAGTTGCACGCCTCCGGAGTACCATTGTCGGCGATTTCCGCCCATTTGCGGGAGTTGCGGGGGCAGGTCGAGCACATAGCCTCCCGTTTCCTGGAGTTCACGACGGAGCACGTTTTCGCGCGCTACCTCGGCAACCGGCCGCCGACCGAGGCGGACGCGGCCGAAGCCGCCGAGCTCGTACGCCGCCTTCGGCCGCTCGCGCAGCAGTCGGTCGACGCGGAACTGGCGCGGGCCATGCGGTTGTTCGCCACCCGGCACCTCCGGCGGCACCTGGACCCCGGGCAGCCGGTACAGCGGCCGGAGGGGACAGTCGCCGTCAGCCTGCCCGCTGCCACAATGCGGGCCGTCGAGGCGTTGGTTGGCGTTGAACGGGCGGCGGAGTTCATTGGTGCGGCCGCTGAACGGGAGGTTCAGGCGCGGCGCTTGGACTCCTTGGCGGCAACACCGCGACAAGAAGCACAAGTTACTCAAACACCTTAATTGGTGCGGCGGTTATCCACAGAACCGCCAAATTGCCTGTGGATAAGGGGACTTACTTGTGGATCAAACCTTCGGGCAAAAATTCATGGGTGAAAAGTCGGTGGACGGGGGCCGAGCGTGCGGGAAACCACCGTCCCGGGCCTCGCCGAGCACCCGAGCCGCGCCGTACCGTCCGCTCCGACCAGGCATGATCGTCACCATGGAGCACCTGCACAGCACCGAGGCGGCCGTCAACGCCCTGCGCGAGTACCACCGCGAGATCGAGGTCACGCACGACATCGGCGCCGACCGGACGACGCGCCGCTCCGCCGCGGGACTCGGCGTGACGACGGACCCGGACGGATCGCTGCCGCACGAGGCGTTCGCCGAGTTCGGCGGCTCGCCCCGGGTATCGGTGCGGCTCTACCCCGAGGACGACGGTGCCGCCGACGCCCTCATCACCGTCGAGGACGTCGAGTGCCACGACGTCCCGCGCGACCAGGTGCCCGCCTTCGTGCGCTCGGTCTTCGGCGGCCTCGCCCACGTCCGGGCCAAGCGCTTCCCGCCCGGCTACCGCCTGGTCGTGCCGCTGCCCGGCGACAAGACGTACAAGGAGTACATCCCGATGGTGCTGCTCACGCCCTGGCTCAGCTCCCGGGTCCGCTGAGCCGGCGGCCGACGGACGGACTTACGCTCGGACACATGAACCTGCGTCTGAGCACCGTGATCCTCCCCGTCCGCCGCTGGCACGAGGGCGGCAGGGAGCGCTGGCAGCGCGCGGAGGAGCTCGGGTTCCACACCGCGTACACCTACGATCACCTCTCCTGGCGGACCTTCCGTGACGGTCCCTGGTTCGGGGCGGTACCCACGCTGACCGCCGCCGCGGCCGCCACCGAGCGGCTCCGCCTCGGCACCCTCGTCACCTCGCCCAACTTCCGGCACCCCGTGACGCTCGCCAAGGAGCTGATCACCCTCGACGACGTGTCGAACGGCCGGATCACCCTCGGCATCGGCGCGGGCGGCAACGGCTTCGACGCGACGGCGCTGCGGGCGAGCGACGAGGAGCCCTGGACGCCCCGCGAGCGGGCCGACCACTTCGGCGAGTTCCTGCCCCTTCTCGACCGGCTCCTGACCGAGGACGTCGTCTCGTACGAGGGGAAGCACTACTCCGCCACCGAGGTGCGGAACATCCCCGGCTGTGTGCAGCGCCCACGGCTGCCCTTCGCGGTGGCGGCGACCGGGCCGCGCGGGCTGCGGCTCGCCGCGCGCCACGGACAGGCGTGGGTCACCACCGGCGACCCGAAGCTCTTCGAGTCCGGCACCCCGGAGCAGTCACTTCAAGCCATCCGCGGGCAGGCCGAGAAGCTCGCCGCGGCCTGTGACGAGATCGGCCGGGATGTCGCCGAAGTCGACAAGATCCTGCTGACCGGGTTCACTCCCGACCGGCCCCTGGACTCCTTCGACGCCTTCATCGACTTCGCCGGTCATCACGCCGACCTGGGCTTCAACGAGATCGTTCTGCACTGGCCGCTGCCGGACACCTACTTCGCGGCGGACGAGAAGGTCTTCGAGCGGATCGCCCTGGAGGCGCCGGGTCAGTTGAACACGAGCACGATCAAGTCCTGACGGCTCTCAGATGTGCGCCCCAGCGCACGCCCGTGCACGTTTGTGCGGGACAATCGATGGCGTGACCTCAGCTACCCCAGGGCCCGAGACCCCCGCCACGAACGCCCCGGCCACGGACGCCCCCGCCACGAACGCCCCGGCCACGACGGACGGAACCGGCAGGACCGAGCCGTGTCCGAGCCCGCGGCTGATCGCCACGGATCTGGACGGCACGCTTCTGCGTGACGACAAGACGGTCTCCGACCGCACGATCGCCGCGCTCGCCGCGGCCGAGGCCGCCGGGATCGAGGTCTTCTTCGTGACCGGCCGCCCGGCCCGCTGGATGGACGTCGTCAGCGCCCACGTCCACGGTCACGGCCTCGCCATCTGCGGAAACGGCGCGGCGGTGGTCGATCTGCACGGCGGCCCCGGCGCCCACAGCTTCGTCAAGATCCGCGAGCTGGAGCGGGAGCGCGCCCTCGACGTCGTCCGCAGGGTGCGTGCCGCGTCGCCGGGTACGTCCTTCGCGGTGGAGCGGACCGGGGGACTGCACCACGAGGAAACGTATCCGCCGCTGCACATGGAGCCCGGTGAGAGCGTCGCGCCCGCCGAGAAGCTCCTCGCGGAGGCCCCCGCGGACCCCGCGGTGGCCGAGCAGCCCGTACTCAAGATCCTCGCCTACCACCCGGAGCTCGCGCCCGACGACTTCCTGATGGTGGCGAGGGCGGCCGTCGGGGACCGGGCCACGATCACCCGGTCCAGCCCCAGCGCGCTCCTGGAGATCAGCGGCCCCGGTGTCTCCAAGGCCAGCACGCTGGAGCTGTACTGCGCCGAGCGCGGCATCACGTCCGCCGAGGTCGTCGCGTTCGGGGACATGCCCAACGACATAGAGATGCTGACCTGGGCGGGTACGTCGTACGCCATGGGCAACGCCCACCCGGACGTCATCGCCGCCGCCTCCGGCCGCACGGTCGCCAACAACGACGACGGCGTGGCCGTGGTGATCGAACAGATCCTGGCCGAGCGTCGCGAGCCGAGGCCCTAGTACGGAGCCTGCCAGACCACCGTCGTGCCGCTGCCGGCCTCGCCGGTGCCCGGGCCGTACCAGCTGTCGCCGCCCAGGGACTCGGCCCGCCGTTTGAGGTTCCGCAGGCCGCTGCGCCGGCCGCCCTCGGCGATGCCCACACCGTCGTCCGCGACGGTCAGGCGTACGCCCTGCCGCCCGTCCGGCAGGATCACCGTCGCGTCGACGACGACGTCGATACGGGCGGCCCGCGCATGGCGGAACGCGTTGGAGAGGGCCTCACGCAGGGCCGCGATGAGGTTCTTGCCGGTCAGTTCGCCGACCACGGTGTCGACAGGTCCCACGAAGTGGTGCGAGGGCTTGAAGCCGAGCGGCACGGCAGCCATGTTGATCTCCCGCAGCACACGGGTGCGCAACCCCGACGGCGCCTCGGCCGGCCCCTGATGCAGCGCGAAGATCGCCGTACGGATCTCCTGGATGGTCACGTCCAGTTCGTCGACGGCCTTGCCGACGCCGGCCTGCACCTCCGGCACGACCGACCTGCGCTGGGCGCTCTCCAGCATCATGCCGGTGGCGAAGAGCCGCTGGATGACGAGGTCGTGCAGGTCCCTGGCGATCCGGTCGCGGTCCTCGTAGACCGCGAGACGCTCCCGGTCGCGCTGCGCGTCGGCCATCATCAGCGCAAGCGCGGCCTGCGAGGCGAACTGTATGCCGAGCGTCCGCTCGGCCTCGCTGAAAGGGCGTTCCCCACGCGCGCGTGGCGTGACGAGGGTGCCAAGGACACGGCCGTCGCTCTGCAGCGGAAGGAGCATGACGGGGCCGTAGCGGCGGGCCAGTTCCGTCATGACGCGCGGGTCGCCCGCCGCGTCGTCCATGAACACGGGCTCTCCGTCGAGCAGCTGGGCGACGATGCGGCTCTCCGGGGGGACGACCATGCCAAGCGCCCCGGTGGGCTCCTCCGAGGAGACCGCGACGACCTCCATGCCGCCCTCCCTGTCGGGCAGCAGCACGATCCCGGCGTCCGAGTCGGCGAGGTGCCTGGCCTGTTCGGCCACGACGGCGAGCGCCTCGTCCGCGTCGCTGCCGGAGAGCAGGGCCGTGGTGACCGCGACCGAGCCGTCGATCCAGCGTTCGCGCTGCTTGGCGGCCTCGTACAGACGGGCGTTCCCGATGGCGATGCCCGCCTCCGCGGCGAGGACGCGCACGATGTGCACGTCGTCGTCGTTGAACTCGGCCCCGTTCCGCTTCTCCGTCAGGTAGAGGTTGCCGAAGATCTCCCCCTGTACGTGGATGGGGACCCCGAGGAAGGTCCGCATCGGCGGGTGATGGGCCGGGAAACCGCAGGAACGGGGGTCGGCGGAGAGGTCGGACAGACGCAGCGTCCTCGGCTGGTGGATCAGCGCGCCGAGCAGGCCCTTGTGACCGTCGGGCAGGCGTCCGATGCGTTCGGCGGTCTCCTCGTCGATGCCGTGGTGGACGAAGTCGGAGAGCCCTTGGCCGTCCTCGGCGACCACGCCGATCGCCGCGTAGCGGGCGTCCGCGAGCTCGGCTGCGGTCTCGCAGATGCGGTCCAGGGTGACGTGCAGCTCCAGCCCGGTGCCCACCGACCGCATGGCTTCGAGGAGCTGCGGCACCCGCGAGGCCAGCTCGGGCGAGAGCCCCTGGAGGCCGCGCGTCGCCCGCGCCTCCGTCTGCCCCGGGCGGGATGTGCCGCCGGGGGGCGGTGAACCGGCGGAGGCCGGAGGTACGGACATGCCTTCGAGCGTAGTAAGCCCTCTTTGCAGGGGAAAGTCGAAGCCGTTTTCGACGGGGCCGGCGGCCTCGGTGAGGCTGCGGGGGGGCGGCCTCGGTGAGGCTGCCACGGGGGCCGGCCTCGGTGAGGCTGCGGGGTGGGGGCGAGCCGCAGCCCGGGGGTGCCCGCCTCGCACGCTTCACCCCACCGCCAGCAGGTCCGCCGCCCGTTCCACGTCCAGCATGCGCCGGAGTGGGCCCTCCACCGCCGCCAGTTCCGCGTACGTGCCGCGCTGCGCCACCCGGCCCCCGTCGAGGACGATCACCTCGTCCACCGCGTCGAGCCCGGCGAGCCGGTGCGTGATGAGCAGCGTCGTACGTCCCTCCGTCGCGGCCAGCAGGTCGGCGGTGAGGGCGTCCGCGGTCGGCAGGTCGAGGTGCTCGGCCGGCTCGTCGAGGACGAGTACGGGGAAGTCGGCGAGCAGCGCGCGAGCCAGCGCGAGCCGCTGCCGCTGGCCCCCGGAGAGCCGGGCTCCGTGCTCGCCGACCATCGTGTCGAGCCCCCGGGGCAGCGAGTCGGCCCAGCCGTCGAGCCGCGCCCGCGCGAGAGCGGCCCGCAGCTCCGCGTCCGTGGCGTCCTTCTTGGCGAGCAGCAGGTTCTCGCGGACGGAGCTGTCGAAGATGTGCGCGTCCTGGGCGCAGAGCCCGACCATGCGGCGCACGGTGTCGCCGTCCAGCGTCGCCGCGTCCGTACCGCCCAGCGAGTACGTCCCCTCGTACGCGCCGAGGAACCGCAGGAGCACCTGCGCGAGCGTCGTCTTGCCCGAGCCCGAAGGGCCCACGACGGCGATCCGCCGGCCCCGCTCCAGGGTCAGGCTCACGCCCGCGAGCGCGGAGGCGTCCGGCGACTGGCCCGCGTGGCGGGCGTGCAGCGCCTCGACCCGCAGCGGGAAGGGCGACGCCGGGGCCTCGGCGGGGACGGCGGGCTCCGGGACCGGCTCGGCGGCGTCGAGCACCTCGTACACGCGCTCCGCGCTCCTCCTGACCCGCTGCCGGTACTGCACGGCGAGGGGCAGGCCGATGACCGCCTCGAAGGCGGCGAGCGGGGTGAGCACGACGACGGCCAGGGCGATACCGCCGAGCCGCCCGTCCTGCACCGCCTGGACACCGACGAGCGCGGCCGCGGCCACCGTGAGCCCGGTGGCGAGCGCGCCGAGCCCGTTGCCGAGCGCGGTGGCCCCGGCCTGCCGGGAGGCGATACGCGTCAGCTCGGCGTCGGCCTCCCTGGCCTTGGCCGTACGTCGGTTCAGCGCACCGGCGACGGTCAGCTCGGCGGTTCCGGTGAGCAGATCGGCCACGCGCGAGGCGAGCGCCCCGCGTGCGGGCGCCAGCCTCCGCTCGGCGCGCCGCGCCACGGCACCGCTCAGCAGCGGCACCCCGACACCCGCGACGAGCAGCCCGGCGGCGAGCACGGCACCGGCCTCCGGCAGCAGCCAGGCGGTGAACCCGACGGCACCGGTGCCCACGAGCGCCGCGGCGGACACGGGCAGGAGCCAGCGCAGCCAGTAGTCCTGCAAGGCGTCGACGTCGGCGACCAGGCGGGAGAGAAGGTCACCCCGGCGGGCCGTACGCAGGCCGGCGGGCGCCAGCCGTTCGAGGCGCCGGTAGACCGCGACCCGCGTGTCGGCGAGCATGCGGAGCACGGCGTCGTGCGAGACGAGCCGCTCGGCGTAGCGGAAGACGGCACGGCCGATGCCGAAGGCACGGGTCGCCGTCACGGCGATCATCAGGTACATCACGGGCGGCTGCTCCGAGGCACGCGAGATCAGCCACCCCGAGGTCGCCATGAGCCCCACGGCACTGCCGAGCGCGAGGCTGCCGAGCAGCAACGCGAGCCCGAGCTGCGGCCGCCGCTCGTGAGCGGCCTCCCTCACCCGGGCGAGCACCCCACGAGACGCCACCGAACCCGAGCCCGAGCCCCTGCCGGAGCCCTGCCCCTGCCGCTGTGCCTGCGCCTGCCCGTGCCCGTGCCCGTGCCCGTGCCCCGAGGCCAAGCCCAGGCCCAAGCCCTCACCCTCGCCCTCGCCCCTGTCCCTGTCCCGGGCCCGGTCCCGGTCCCGGTCCTGGGCGGCTCGGTCGTCCGCCATCACGTCACCACCGGTGCCCTCGGGCCGCCCGGAGACGGAGGCCCCGCTCACACCCGCCCGCACCTCGGCCGCGGGCAACCGCACCACCCGGTCCGCGAGAGCGAGCAGCGCCGGCCGATGCACGACCAACAACACCGTTCGCCCCACGGCCAGCCGTCGAACCGCCTCCACGACCTCCGCCTCGGTTCCCCCGTCGAGCGCCGCCGTGGGCTCATCGAGGAGCACCACGGGGCGGTCCGCGAGGAACGCCCGCGCCAGCGCGAGCCGCTGCCGCTGCCCCGCCGAGAGCCCGCCCCCGTCCTCCCCGAGGACCGTCTCCGCCCCGAGGGGCAGCGCGTCCACGAAGGACAGGGCACCGGCGGCCCGCAGCGCGTCCCGTAGCTGTTCCGGGGTCGCCGAGGGCTTCGCGAGCCGTACGTTCTCCGCGATGGACCCGGCGAAGAGGTGCGGCCGCTGCGGCACCCACGCGATCCGCTCGCGCCAGAGGTCGGGCGAAACGTCCGCCAGGTCGACGCCCCCGACACGGACCCGGCCCTCGGCGGTGCCCACGAACCCGAGCACCACGTTCAGGAGGGTCGACTTGCCCGCCCCGCTCGGCCCGACGAGGGCCACCGTCTCTCCGTCCCCCACCGTGAAGGACACCCCGGAGACCGCGTCGGCGCCCCGCCCCGGGTACCGCACCGTCACGTCCTCCACGCTCAGCGCCCCCGAGGGAGCCGGCCCGCTCCCGGCGGCCGGCACGGGCGTCTCCAGCACCTCGAAGATCTCCTCGGCGGCTGCCAGGCCCTCCGCCGCCGCGTGGTACTGCGCCCCGACCTGGCGCAGCGGCAGATAGGCCTCGGGCGCCAGGACGAGGATGACCAGACCCACGTACAAATCCATCTCACCGTGGACGAGCCGCATGCCGATGGTCACCGCGACCAGCGCGACCGAGATCGTGGCGAGGAGCTCCAGGGCGAAGGAGGAGAGGAAGGCGATGCGCAGGGTCCGCATCGTCGCCTGCCGGTACTCGCCGGTTATCTTCCTGATCGACTCGGCCTGGGTCTTGGCGCGGCCGAACACCTTCAGGGTGGGCAGGCCCGCGACGACGTCCAGGAAGTGCCCGGAGAGCCGCGAGAGCAGCCGCCACTGACGGTCCATCCGGTTCTGGGTCGCCCAGCCGATGAGGATCATGAAGACCGGGATCAGCGGGAGCGTCACGACGATGATCGCCGCCGACACCCAGTCCTCGGTCACGATGCGGGCGAGCACCGCCACCGGCACGACCACCGCAAGGCCGAGCTGCGGCAGATAACGCGAGAAATAGTCGTCCAGGGCGTCCACGCCCCGCGTCGCGAGCGAGATCAGCGAGCCGGTGCGCTGACCGCTCAGCCAGCCGGGACCCAGCTCGGCCGCCCTTTCGAGGAGACGCCCCCGCAGTTCCGACTTGACCGCCGCACTCGCCCGGTGCGCCGCGAGCTCGGTCAGCCAGGAGACCAGGCCCCGGCCCACCGCGACCAGGGCGAGCAGCAGCAGCGGCGTGCCCAGGTCTGCGGCGGACAAGCCCTTCTGGAAGGCGCCCACCACGATCTCGGCGATGAGCATCGCCTGGCCGATGACCAGCCCCGCCCCCACCAGGCCCAGAACCACGACGGCGACGAGAAAGAAGCGCGTGGCACGGGCGTACCGCAGCAGACGCGGGTCGATTGGTTTCACGTGAAACACACCCTCCGGGGGGCCGGCAGGAAGGCCAGGGGCCAGGGAGCCTCTGATGGATCTCCGCGGCGAGGCGGCTCAGTGCGCGGCATCAGCGATGTGCTGCGTCCCGATCCGCTTGCTGAACACCCAGTAGGTCCAGCCTTGGTAGAGCAGCACGACGGGGGTCGCGATGAGCGCGCACCAGGTCATGATCCGTAGCGTGTACGGGCTCGACGAGGCGTTGGTGACCGTGAGGCTCCACTCCGCGTTCAGCGACGACGGCATGACGTTCGGGAAGAGGGTCAGGAAGAGCATCGCGAAGGACGCCGCGATCGTGACGCCCGACAGTGCGAACGACCAGCCCTCGCGCCCGGCCCCGATGGCACCGATCGCCCCGAGCAGCGCGAGGACCGCCACAATCATCGCGATCAGGCTCTTGCCGTCGCCCTTGTCGGCCTGGGTCCAGAGCAGGAATCCGAGCGCGAGCACCCCCGTGACCAGCCCGAGGCCCAGCGCCATCCTGCGGGCCCGCACCCGGATGTCGCCCACGGTCTTGAGCGAGGCGAACACCGCGCCGTGGAAGGTGAACAGCGTCAGCGTGACGAGGCCGCCCAGGATCGCGTACGGGTTGAGCAGGTCGACGAAGGAACCCACGTACTCCTTGTGGGCGTCGATCTTCACGCCGCGCACGATGTTCCCGAAGGCGACGCCCCACATGACCGCGGGGATCAGCGAGGTCCAGAAGATCGCGTGCTCCCAGTTGGTCTGCCAGCGCTCCTCGGGCCTCTTCGCGCGGTACTCGAAGGCCACGCCGCGCACGATCAGGCAGATCAGGATGAGCAGCAGCGGCAGGTAGAAGCCGGAGAAGAGCGTCGCGTACCACTCGGGGAAGGCGGCGAAGGTCGCGCCGGCCGCCGAGAGCAGCCACACCTCGTTGCCGTCCCAGACGGGGCCGATGGTGTTGATGAGGACCCGCTTCTCCACCCGGTCCCGGGCGAGCAGCTTGGTCAGGACCCCGATCCCGAAGTCGAATCCCTCCAGGAAGAAGTAGCCGATCCACAGGACGGCGATCAGTACGAACCATATGTCGTGAAGTTGCATGGCCTGGTCGCTCCTTCCTTCAGTACGAGAAGGCCATGGGCCGGTCGGCGTCGGCGTCGGAATCCGCGTCCGGGCCCTTGCCGGAGCCGGGTCCCGTGATCTTGGTGGGCGGGTTCAGATCCGCCTCCGTCAGTTCGGGCGGCCCCTGCCTGACGTACTTGAGCAGCAGCTTCACCTCGATCACGGCGAGTACCGCGTAGATGAGCGTGAACCCGATCAGCGAGGTGAGCACCTCGCCCTGGGAGACGCCGGGCGACACCGCGTCCCGGGTGCGCAGGACGCCGTAGACCACCCAGGGCTGGCGGCCCGTCTCGGTGAAGATCCAGCCCCAGGCCGTGCCGATGAGGGGGAAGATCAGCGTCCACTGCGAGAGCCGCCACCACCACTTGCCGAACCTGGGGGCCAGCTCGGTGTTCTTGGTGAGCATCAGCTTGGGCACCTCGTCCGCCCCGGTGCGGTGCTCCGGCGCCAGCCAGAACCTCTTCCGCGTCAGCCAGAGGCCCGCGGTGCACAGGGCCATCGAGACCCCGCCGAAGCCGATCATCCAGCGGTAGGACCAGTAGGCGGTGGGGATGTTGGGCCGGTAGTCGCCGGGCCCGAACTTCTCCTGCGCATCCTTGTTGAGGTCGTTGATGCCGGGGATCTCGGCGTTGAAGTTGTTCTTGGCGAGGAAGGACAGGACGCCGGGGACCTCGATGGCGACATCGTTGTGCCCCTTGGAGACGTCTCCGTACGCGAAGAGCGAGAAGGGCGCCGGCTTCTCCGACTCCCACAGCGCCTCGGCCGCCGACATCTTCATCGGCTGCTGCTCGTACATGACCTTGCCGAGGGTGTCGGCGCTGACCACGGTGAGCAGCGTGCCCGCGAAGGCCGCGACCAGGCCGAGCCGCAGCGACGTGCGCATGGTGCGGATGTGCCGCTTCTTGCGCAGGTGGGAGATGGCGATGCCGGTCATGAAGGCGCCGCCGACCAGGATGGCCGCCGAGATGACGTGGAAGAAGTTGACCAGCGCCGTCTCCTGGAAGAGCACCTTCGCGAAGTCCGTGAGCTCCGCGCGCTTGGTGCCGTCCCGCTCCACGATCCGGTAGCCGACCGGGTGCTGCATAAAGGCGTTGGCGGCCATGATGAAGTACGCCGACAGGATCGTGCCGATGGAGACGATCCAGATGGTGGCGCAGTGCAGCTTCTTGGGGAGCTTGTCCCAGCCGAAGATCCACAGGCCGATGAAGGTCGACTCGAAGAAGAAGGCGATCAGCGCCTCGAAGGCCAGCGGCGCCCCGAAGACGTCACCGACGAAGCGCGAGTAGTCGGACCAGTTCATGCCGAACTGGAACTCCTGGACGATGCCGGTGACGACGCCCATCGCGATGTTGATCAGGAACAGCTTTCCCCAGAACTTGGTCGCCCTGAGGTAGTGCTCCTTGCCCGTGCGCACCCACGCGGTCTCCAGGATCGCCGTGAGTGCGGCGAGGGAGATCGTCAGAGGGACGAACAGAAAGTGGTAGACGGTGGTGATGCCGAACTGCCATCGCGCCAACGTTTCCGGCGCCAGAGCCAGGTCCACTGCGTCATCTCCTTACTCGCCGTGGTCGAAGCGGCAGTTTGCACCCGCTTGTCCCACCGATCTCCGGAAGAACCGGGCGCGCTTGTGAACGCGTTCACATTCACAAGCATTATGTCGTACTGGATTCACGCACCCATAGGGGGGTCCCTGTCTCGCTCGTCACATGGCGGGCCGGCACCGGGACGGGACGCGGAAAAGCCCCGGACCTCGCGAACGAGTCCGGGGCCTTCACCTGCGGCGGAGAGGTACACGTCGACACGGGCGGGCCTCCCTGGTCAGGTGGACACGGGCGGGCCTCCCCGACGACGGCCGGTCAGCTCGGCTAGAACTCCTTGCGGAACTCTTCGGCCGCCCGCAGGAAGATGTCGTTGGCCTCGGTCTCGCCGATCGTGGCCCGCATCCCCTCGCCGGCGAACGGCCGCACCACCACGCCCGCCTTCTCACAGGCGGCGGCGAAGTCGGCCGTACGGTCCCCGAGGCGCAGCCAGACGAAGTTCGCCTGGGTCTCGGGAACCGTCCAGCCCTGGCCGCGCAGCGCCTCGACCACCCGCGTCCGCTCGGTGACCAGCGCACCGACGCGGCCCATCAGCTCGTCCTCGGCCCGCAGCGACGCCACGGCCGCGTCCTGCGCGAGCTGGCTCACGCCAAAGGGCACCGCCGTCTTGCGCAGCGCGGCGGCCACCGGCTCATGGGCCACCGCGAAGCCGACGCGCAGGCCCGCGAGGCCGTACGCCTTGGAGAACGTACGCAGTACGCAGACGTTGGGGCGGTCGCGGTAGATCTCGATGCCGTCCGGCACCTCGGGATCGCGGATGAACTCGCGGTACGCCTCGTCCAGCACCACCAGGACGTCGCTCGGCACCCGGTCGAGGAAGCGCTCCAGCTCGGCCCTGCGGACCACGGTGCCAGTGGGGTTGTTGGGGTTGCAGACGAAGATGAGGCGGGTGCGGTCGGTGATGGCGGCGGCCATCGCGTCCAGATCGTGCACCTCGCCCTCCGTCAGCGGCACCCGAACCGACTTCGCCCCGCTGACCTGCGTGATGATCGGGTACGCCTCGAAGGACCGCCAGGCGTAGATGACCTCGTCACCCGGGCCCGCGGTGGCCTGCAAGAGCTGCTGGGCGACGCCGACGGAACCGGTGCCGGTCGCGATGTGCGACGCGGGCACCCCGAAGCGGTCGGCCAGCTCGCTCATCAGGGCCGTGCAGGCCATGTCGGGGTAGCGGTTGAAGGACGCGGCGGCGGCGAGCGTGCTCTCCATGACGCCGGGGAGCGGGGGGTAGGGGTTCTCGTTGGAGGACAGCTTGTAGGCCGCCGGGCCGTCTGCCGCGGCGGCGGGCTTGCCGGGCTTGTACGTGGGAATACCCTCCAGCTCGGCGCGCAGCCTCGGGCTCGTCTCGCTCACCGCAGTCCTCCTCGTACCGGTGCCAATACAGTTCGAATACTGCTCACCTTATGAGGATTCGGCGCCGCTGCGAATGGCCTGCCCGGATCCGCTTCACGAGCGGCCGTGTCCGCTTCACGAGCGCCCGCGCCGCGGCGCGGGACGGCGGTGGCCACGGGGGCCCAGGAGCGCCCGTGCTCCCCCGTGCGCCGGTGGCTCGCTCCGTGGCGCGCGTCCCCCGTGAAGGTGAGTTGATACCTCCCCGAGACCTGACGCATCGATCAGGGCCAGCGAGACGATCAGCGATAGTCGCCTCTGATCGGTCCAACTGCCTTGCTTTCGCAGGCCATTGGCCAGCAGACGCCTTGCAGAAACGTACCTGTCAACGACTGCATATGCACCCGCGCTACCCATGCCTATGAGCCCTACTATCAGCTCGCCATGACAGCAGCAGGTAAATACCAGGTGAGCCGAGCGGAGACCGCCCGCCGGGGGAACCGGCAGAGCCGCGCGGGCATCAGAGATGTCGCCGCCGCCGCCGGTGTCTCCATCACGACTGTCTCCGATGCCCTCAACGGCAAGGGCCGTCTGCCGGACGCCACCCGACGCCACGTCCGCGAGGTCGCCGAACGGCTGGGCTACCGCCCCTCCGCCGCCGCCCGCACCCTCCGTACCGGCAAGTCCGGCCTCATCGGCCTGACCGTGACCACGTACGGGGATGAACCTTTCACCTTCACCGAGTTCGCCTACTTCGCGGAGATGGCCAGAGCCGCCACCTCCGCCGCCCTCGCCCGGGGCTACGCCCTGGTCATCCTCCCCGCCACCTCCCGCCGCAGCCCCGTGGACGTGTGGTCGAACGTCGCGCTCGACGGGACGGTCGTCGTCGACCCCTCCGACCACGATCCGGTGGTCAGCGAGCTGGTCCGCCAGGGCCTCCCCGTGGTCTCCGACGGCCGCCCGGCCGGCTCCCTGCCGGTCACCGCCTGGGTCGACAACGACCACGAGACGGCGGTCCTGGAGATCCTCGACCACCTCGCGGCCGCCGGCGCCCGCCGGATCGGCCTGCTCACGGGCACCACCACGGATACGTACACCCATCTGTCCACGACCGCCTATCTGAACTGGTGCGAACGCATCGGCCAGGACCCCGTCTACGAGTCCTACCCCGCCCACGACCCATGCGCGGGCGCAGTCGCCGCCGACCGGTTGCTCGCCAGACCCGACCGCCCCGACGCCGTCTACGGCCTCTTCGATCCCAACGGCACCGACCTCCTCGCCGCCGCCAGGCGGTACGGTCTGCGGGTCCCCGACGACCTGCTGCTCGTCTGCTGCAGCGAGTCCACGGTGTACGCCACCACCGAGCCGCCGATCACCACGCTCTCGCTCAAGCCCCGGCGCATCGGGACGGCCGTCGTCCAGCTCCTCATCGACGCCATCGAGGGCCTGGACTCGGGCGGCCCGGTCGAGCAGGTGATACCGACCGAGTTGATCGTGCGGACCTCGTCCGAGCGACGCCCGCCGCGCACGACGATCAGCCCGCCACGCTCGTCGGGCTCGGGCTGACGCGAAGGCTTGTCCGAAGATTCACGAGGGCTTGTCCGAAGATTTACGGGGCAGGGGCGGATGAACGGCCCGCCATCAACACGGAAACCCCTGCCCAATTCGGGAGAAAACCACGGTGATCCCGGGTCAAGGACCGATTCACCACCCCTGGTGCACCACACAGCGGGAGCCGCATTCCTATGATGGGCGGACGACACCGCGGGCCGCTGCGACCAGGCAGTCCGATCTCGGTGCAGATGCGGCGCAATGGTGGTGGAGGGGTCGATGACTCAGGGGGCCGGTCAGGGACCCGATGTGCGGACGGCGACGCTGCGCGACTTCCGCGTACCGGCGTACGTCCATGAGATGACCGGACCCGCCGAGGCGGGCCCCGGAGCACCCGGCGAGCCGGAGGTCGACGGGTACACGCCGACGCAGCGCGACCTGCCCGTCATCAACCGCGGGGACACCGTGCAGGTGCAGGTCATGCCGGAGCCCCCGCAGCCGCGGGCGAGCGAGGAGCACGGCCCGCTGTTCGTGGTGGGTGACGTGCACGGTTATCTCGGCGAGCTGATGGCCGCGCTCCAGGAGCAGGGGCTCGTCGACGCCGAGGGGAGCTGGTCCGCGGGCAACGCGCGCCTGTGGTTCCTCGGCGACTTCACCGACCGGGGGCCCGACGGCATCGGCGTCATCGACCTCGTGATGCGCCTCTCCGCGGAGGCCGCCGCCGCCGGCGGCTACTGCAAGGCCCTCCTCGGCAACCACGAGCTGCTCCTGCTCGGCGCCAAGCGCTTCGGCGACACCCCGGTCAACTCCGGCGCGGGCACCGCCACCTTCCAGGCCGCGTGGCTGCTCAACGGGGGCCAGAAGACGGACATGGAACGCCTGGAGGACCACCATCTGCAGTGGATGGCCCGCCTGGACGCCATGGAGGAGGCAGACGGACATCTCCTCATGCACTCCGACACGACCGCCTACTTGGACTACGGCGACTCGATCGAGGCCGTGAACGACACGGTCCGCGAGACCCTGACGCGCAACGACGCCGACGAGTGCTGGGACCTTTTCCGGAAGTTCACCAAGCGCTTCGCCTTCCGCGACGAGTCGGGCCCCTCCGCCGTGCGCGAACTGCTCGACATGTACGGCGGCACACGCGTCGTCCATGGCCACAGCCCCATCCCGTACCTCTTGGGGGACGTCGGCTCCGAGGACGATTCCGACGGCGCCGGGCCCGTCATCGAGGGCCCGCACGTATACGCCGACGGCCTGGCCATCGCCATGGACGGCGGAGTGACCATGGCAGGAAAACTGCTGGTCCAGCAACTGCCGCTGGCAGCTTAGGGCTTCGACGAGCGCGCCCCCCTCTACAGGATCTCGGTGGGCAGGGGGGCAATTTCCGGAAACCCCCTGTCACCGCGCGCCGTCACGGCTCTACCATCGGCTTATCCGTAGCAGGCTCCCCTCCGTTTCTGCCCAACGGCTCGTAGCCATGCGAGTCTCAGCCCTACGGAGCATCGGGGGATGCACATGAACAGCGCTCCACACCTGCTCAATGAGGACCGCCCCGAGTACGAGCGGATCCTCGACGAGGCGCTGCGCACCGCACCGGACCGTCCGGAACTCGCCGCAGTGGGCCAGCGGCTCAACACCGAACAACTGCGCACCATGGCCCTGAACGCGACGGCCCTGATCACTGCCGCGGCCGCAGCCGAGTACGCGCACTACGTGAAGGTTCGCGAGGAGTTGCGCGAACCTCGCCCCTCTTCCACATCGATACGTGAAGGGAGTGGACACAGCGCCGCGGAGTCGGGCTCCGGCGGCGTCGGGCTCGCCACCACGATGGGCGAGATCGCCGAACCGGCGGCGGTAGGAGCCGGGGCGGGCGCCGTCGTCGCGGTTCTCGCGCCCGTCCTCGCGGGTGCGGCCGCCGCGATCTTCCTGCTCGTCGGCTACATCCTGAAGATGCTCGAACCCGAGCCCGCCTTCGCGGACACCCTGCTCACCGCGGGATGGCTGTTCGGCGCACTCACCGCGGGAGGCATCCTGGTCGCCGCGGGGGGTCTGCTCCTGACCGCCCTGCGCAACGGCTCCACCTCACTCCAGGCGAACCTCCACGGCGAACAGCATCTGGAGATCTCCCAGGCCAGGGAGGTCTGGGGCCGGGCGCTCCTGGAGCGGGGCGTCGTGCCGTTCCTCCGGGAGGCCCTCGCGGAGCCGGGTTCGGCTCCAGCGCCCCGAACGCCGAGGCCCGGGGCGGGCAACAACCGCATGCCGCAACTCGGCTACCACCGGCCGGGGTTCAGCAGCCCGGACGGCGGCTCGACCGCCGGTTCACGTCCGAGCTACTCGAGTCCCGACTTCTCGAGCCCCGACTTCGGCGGGCCCGACCACAAGCCGGAGTAGATCGCGGCACCGCTTTGTGGTCCCGTCGCCGACGAGGGGGCGGCGGGACCACGAGGCTGCTCAGTCGGCGATCGGCAGATAGACCCGGTTGCCCGCCGCGGCGAACTCCTTGGACTTCTGGTCCATGCCCGCCTGGATCTCGTCCTGGCCGGGCTCACCGGCGCCGCCGCCGGCACCGCCATGCCGGCGCCGGATGTCCTGCGAGATCTTCATGGAGCAGAACTTCGGCCCGCACATCGAGCAGAAGTGCGCCGTCTTCGCGGGCTCGGCGGGCAGCGTCTCGTCGTGGAACTCCCGTGCCGTGACCGGGTCGAGCGCCAGGTTGAACTGGTCCTCCCAGCGGAACTCGAAGCGCGCGTCCGACAGCGCGTCGTCCCAGTCCTGCGCGCCCGGGTGCCCCTTGGCGAGGTCCGCCGCGTGCGCCGCGATCTTGTACGTGATGACGCCGGTCTTCACGTCGTCGCGGTTGGGCAGGCCCAGGTGCTCCTTGGGCGTGACGTAGCAGAGCATGGCCGTGCCCCACCAGCCGATCATCGCGGCGCCGATGCCGGAGGTGATGTGGTCGTAGGCGGGTGCGATGTCGGTGGTCAGCGGGCCGAGGGTGTAGAACGGCGCCTCCTCGCAGATCTCCTGCTGGAGGTCGATGTTCTCCTTGATCTTGTGCATCGGGACGTGACCGGGGCCCTCGATCATCGTCTGTACGTTGTGACGCTTGGCGATCGTGTTGAGTTCCCCGAGGGTCCGCAACTCCGCGAACTGCGCCTCGTCGTTGGCGTCCGCGATCGACCCGGGCCGCAGACCGTCGCCGAGCGAGTACGTCACGTCGTACGCCGCGAGGATCTCGCAGAGCTCCTCGAAGTGCTCGTAGAGGAAGCTCTCCTTGTGGTGCGCGAGGCACCAGGCGGCCATGATCGAGCCGCCGCGCGAGACGATGCCGGTCTTGCGGTTGGCGGTCAGCGGTACGTACGGAAGGCGCACGCCCGCGTGCACCGTCATGTAGTCCACGCCTTGTTCGGCCTGTTCGATGACGGTGTCCTTGTAGATCTCCCAGGTCAGCGCCTCGGCCTGGCCGTCGACCTTCTCCAGCGCCTGGTAGAGGGGGACGGTGCCGATCGGCACGGGGGAGTTGCGCAGGACCCATTCGCGCGTGGTGTGGATGTTGCGCCCGGTGGACAGGTCCATGACCGTGTCGGCGCCCCACTTGGTGGCCCAGGTCATCTTGTCCACCTCCTCCTCGATGGAGGAGGTGACCGCGGAGTTGCCGATGTTGGCGTTGACCTTCACCAGGAACTTCTTGCCGATGATCATCGGCTCGATCTCCGGGTGGTTGACGTTGGCGGGGATCACCGCCCGGCCCGCGGCGACCTCGGCGCGCACGACCTCGGGGTCGAGGTTCTCGCGGATCCCGATGAACTCCATCTCCGGCGTGATCTCACCGCGCCGGGCGTACGCGAGCTGCGTCACCGCCTGGCCTTGCCGGCCGCGGCGCGGCTGCCGGGGGCGGCCGGGGAAGACCGCGTCGAGGTTCTTGAGGCCACCGCGCGGCGAGGTGTGCTTGATGCCGTCGTCCTCGGGGCGGGGCGGGCGCCCGGTGTACTCCTCGGTGTCTCCGCGGGCGATGATCCAGTTCTCGCGGAGGGGCGCGAGACCCCTGCGGACGTCGGTGTCGATGGACTCGTCGGTGTACGGCCCCGATGTGTCGTACAGGGTGACGGCCTTGCCGTTGGTCAGGTGCACCTGGCGGACCGGCACGCGCAGGTCGGGGCGTGAGCCCTCGACATACGCCTTGTGCCAGCCGATGGACTTCCCGGCCTCGTCGCTCTGGTTCTGCGTCGAGGCAGGCGTGCGTGCGTCCGATGTGGTCATGAGACCTACTCCCTACGCCGGCATTACCCGGTAACAGGTTCGGCGGTCGACGCAGCGAATCCCGTACGGCTCGTGCACATTTCGTGCCGCTTCGTACGGAGGTCAGCGCCCTCTCAGCCCGGTGCTCCGAGCTCCCGCGATTGCAAAGGTGACACCACGCTAGCGTCACATCGGGCGCGCTGAACAGAGGGCCCCCTCCGTTCTTGCGATGATCGGGCCGTGACCACCACACAGCCGCCGCCCCCGCCGCCGCCCTCACAGCCGCCCGCCTCCGGCCCGCCCCCGGGTGACAACGGCCCTGCGCACAGCCATGGGCACTCGCACAGCCACGGTCCGGCCGCGCCCGTCTCCCAGCATCTGCGCAAGGTCATCGCCGGGGTGCTGATCCCGTTCGCCGTCGCGGTCGTCGTGGGGCTCCTGGTGTACTGGCCGGGAGGCACGCCCTCGCACGAGCGCACCGGCGTCGGCTTCGACCGGCAGACGCAGTCGGCGTCAGTCACGGAGGTGCAGGAGCTCCCCTGCAAGGACCTCAACCCCTCGCAGACCCCGCCGAACGGCGACACCTCCACGGCCGAGGGCCAGTCCGCCCAGTCACGGACGGCCGGCACCTGCAAGAAGGCGACGATCGAGGTGAGCAGCGGCAAGCACAAGGGCCGCACGTTCACCGAGGTCATCCAGCCGGACTCGCCCCGGCAACTGAAGCAGGGGCAAGAGGTGGTGGTCGCCTACGAGCCCAAGGCCCCGGAAGGCCTCCAGTACTCGGTCGCCGACGTGAACCGCAGAATCCCGATGGCGCTGCTCGCCGGCATCTTCGCGCTGGCCGTCGTCGTGGTGGGTCGGCTGCGCGGCGTCATGGCTCTGGTCGCGCTCGCCATCAGTTTCCTGGTGCTCACCTTCTTCATCCTGCCCGCCATCCTGCAAGGCTCGAACCCGCTGGTCGTAGCGGTGATCGGGGCGAGCGCCATCATGCTGATCGCGCTCTATCTCTGCCATGGGCTCACGGCCCGCACCTCCGTCGCCGTACTCGGCACCCTCATCTCACTCCTCCTGATCGGTCTCCTCGGCTCGCTCTTCATCGGCTGGGCCGCGCTGACCGGCAACACGGACGACAACACAGGCCTCATCCATGGCCTGTACCCGTCCATCGACATGAGCGGCCTGCTGCTCGCGGGCGTCATCATCGGCTCCCTCGGCGTCCTGGACGACGTGACGGTCACTCAGACCTCGGCGGTCTGGGAACTGCATCAGGCCAACCCGACGATGGGCTGGCGCGGCCTCTACCGCGCGGGCATCCGCATCGGCCGCGACCACATCGCCTCGGTCGTCAACACCCTCGTCCTCGCCTACGCGGGCGCCGCGCTGCCCCTGCTGCTGCTCTTCTCCATCGCCCAGTCCAGCGTGGGCACGGTCGCCAACAGCGAGCTGGTCGCCGAGGAGATCGTGCGCACCCTCATCGGCTCGATCGGCCTGGTCGCCTCGGTCCCCGTGACGACCGCGCTGGCCGCCCTGGTCGTCTCCGCCGACCGCACGTCCGGCCCGGCCCCCGCGCCGGCGAGCACTCCGGCCCCCCGCTCCTCCCGTGGCGGGAAGGGACGCCGCCGAAAGGCGTGAGCCACCGGCGGGACGAGGAGAGGCGGCGAGGGGCAAGCGGGGCGAGGCGAGGGGGAGAGAGGCGCCGCGGAGCAAGGGAGGGCCAGGGAGGGGCGGGGAGGGCGGCTTGTCGCTCCGCACTCGCCGGAAGCTTCCGGTGCCGCCGCGAAATGCAGCAATCTGCCATTGCCTCTGTCCCCCTGGGGACCAAGGTCAGCCCGCGTTCTGCTCCTCGGCCAGGATGCGGTCGAGCGTCTCGTCGAGGTGTGCGTCGAAGTCGGCGAGCGCCCGCTCCTGACCCAGCGGCACCAACCGGTCCGTCCGGTCGAGGAACGCCAGCAGCGGCGGGATACTCACCCGGAACAGCGCCTGCTCCGGGCCCACCTGAAGCTTGATCAGCGCCTCGTCGAGCACCTCGGGGTCGGTGGGCTCGATGCGCACGTCCCCCACCCCGCACGGCCGACCCACGCCGTCGACGAGCAACTCCCGCCCGAAGGCCCAGGTCACCGGCGCGTCCCCGGGCAGATGGAACGTCAGCCGCACGGCGTACGGATCTTCGCTCTCGTACCGCAGCTCCACCGGAATGCGGAACGACAGATCCTCGGAAACGAGGAAGCTCATCATGACCTCTGCCTGTACCGAGTCGTCCATCGCGCCCTACCCCGTCCCATAGCCCTCGAAGCCGGCCAGGAACCGACTCCCTGACACCCTGGGCATCTTGCTCAAAGTGCATGCCATGTCACAAGGAGTGAGTTTTCAGATGCTGATAGAGAAGGCGAGTGTCCCTAGTAGCTTTCCGATCTCAAGCTGAAGTGTCCGGGCCGCCGGTAACAGCCGGTCTGCCTGATGGGTCGGGACCGAAATGGCCATGGCCGCCGCTGTGTCACCCACAGTGATCGGAATCGCGGCACAGACGGTGCCGAGCGCGTACTCCTGACGCTCCACGACCGGGCGCATCCGATTCACCGCGTCGAGCCTCCGCAGGAACGTGTGGTCGTCCCGCACCGAGTAGCGCGTGATCGACTGCACGGGATAGCGGTCCAGGTGGTCCCTCCTTGCCTCGGTGTCCAGTTGACTCAGCAGGCACTGGCCGATCGCGTGGGCGTGACCTGTCTCGCGGAAGTCCGCCCATTCCTCGACGGCCGGGTTGCCCGGGCTGTCCGCGACGCTCATGAGCTCGATCTCACCCTCGCGGTAGACGGCGAAGTACACGGGCGCCCCGATGACTTCGTGCCAGTGCGCCAGGATGTCGTCGATCGTTCCGCGCCGTTTCTGCCGTGCCCCGCCGGCTGCGAGCCGTTCGGCGGCCTCGCCGAGTACGAGCAGCCCCTTCCTTCGGCGCAGATAGCCCTCGTAGGTCAGCGTGCGCAGCAGGTGATAGGCCGTGGGCAGTGCGAGCCCCGCCTCCCGGGCCAACAGCTTGGCGGGGGCCCCGTCCGGGTGCGAGGCCGCGGCTTCCAGCAATCGCATCGCCCGCTGCACGGAGCCGATGAGGGTCGGCACGGTCGGCACGGTCGTGGCGTGGTCCGGTGGCGTGGCTCGGCGTGGTGGAGTGGCTCCACCAGGTGAGGTACCGGCATCGGCCGCGACCAAGGTTCACTCCCGAAGACGCGAGGGGGGCCGCCCGCGCCCGGAGACCCGCGGGGAGGGAGCAGTGCGCCCGTACGCGAGGGTCGGCCCAGCGGCGGATTCGGACTCTAGCCCTTGACCAACGCTCTAGGACCGCTCATTGCGGAAAATCCCCCGGCCGAGGGACTCCCGGCGCGAAGTCGCGATGAGCAGTGAGTCGGCGCTGGGCCGACATCAGCCGTGCGGTTGCCGGCAGCCCGAGCATCGGTCATCCATCGGTCATCGGTCATCGCTCATCGGTCGGAGAGCGGCACGGTCACCAGTCGGAGCGGGACGAGGAGGAGCCGGATATGAACTTCCGTACGACGTAGATGAGTCCGCCGACCAGGGCGACGAAGAGCAGCGCCTTGAAGAGCAAGCCGATCACGAAGCCGACGACGCTCGCTATCACGCTGCCGAACACGACCAGAGCGATGACGGGCACGGCCACCCACTTCACCCACCACGGCAACCCCGCAAAGACCTCTTTCGCTGCCATCGTCCTACCTCTCTCTGCACTCATCACATCGGTGCTGGTTCCTGAATCTCCGCAGGTCCCCGGCTTCTTGCATTCGATGCTATGGCGCCGAAGGGCTCCGTGGGGGCCTCGGAGCCCTTGTCTCCCCCTGATCCGACCCCTAGGGAACCCCGAGGCCGAAGCCCTGAGTCCGTGAGTCCGTGAGTCCGTGAATCCGTGAATCCGTGAATCCGTGAATCCGTCAGCTCTCGGGCGGTGAGAAGACGACCAGAACACGCAGGTCCTCGCTGATGTGGTGGAACTTGTGTGCCACCCCGGCCGGGACGTAGACGACGCTGCCGCGCGCCACCGACGTGGTCTCCATGCCCACTGTGATCGAGGCACGGCCGCTGACGACCATGTACACCTCGTCCTGTCCGTGCGGCTGCTGCGGATCAGTGTCCCCCGCATCGAGCGCGTAGAGACCGACCGACATGTTCCGCTCCCGCAGAAACTGCAGATACGCGCCGTCGTTCGCCGCGCGCTCCGCCTCCAGATCGTCCAGTCGGAATGCCTTCATCGCCCTCTTACGCCCCTCGCTGATGTCTGCCCCGCGGACACTCTGTCGCGGAGACTCTCCGCCGACCGCGAGCCTGCCTCTCGTGATCCACGTCTGCCACGATCAGACACATGAAGAATTTCGTAGTCAAGACGATCGCCAACGCCGCGGCCCTGGCCGTCGCCGTGTGGCTGCTGGACAAGATCACCCTGACCGGTGACAGCACGGGCAAGAAGATCGGCACACTGGTTGTCGTGGCCCTGCTCTTCGGTCTGGTGAACTTCCTGGTCAAGCCGGTGGTGAAGGTCCTCACCTTCCCGTTGTTCATCCTGACCCTCGGCCTGATCACCCTCGTGGTCAACGCCCTGATGCTGCTGCTCACCTCGTGGATCGCCGACAAACTCGACGTCAGTTTCCACGTGGAGGGCTTCTGGACCGCCGTCCTGGGCGGCCTGATCATCTCCATCGTGTCCTGGGCCATGAATGTCGTACTCCCTGACGACAACGACTGAAGACCTCCGTCTCGCCGGGGGGATCGTCTCCTTTGGCGCCCTGTCCGCCGCCTTCGCGACCCGCTTCGGCGCGCGCACCCCATGAACCGCGTGACCGGCGAGTGCCCGAGAATGGCGAGGGCGGCGGGCGAGGGCCTGCCCGACGCGGTACGGCAAGCGGTGAGAGGCGGGCGACATGACGGATTCGGCAGGCAGGGGCGACGACCGGGCGGATATCGGCGGTGCCCCGGCAGGCATGGGTGACGGCACTCGGGCGGTGCGGGCCGGGCTGCCCGAACCGGTCAAGCACGAGCCGACGCTGCCAGGGCCGGTGTTCGCGGCCCACTTCCACCTGCCCGGCGACCCCACCGGCGGGTACGCCTACGCACGCGACGAGAACCCCACCTGGACGCATCTTGAGCGCGCCATCGGCGAGCTGGAGGCGCCGGACGCCGGCACGGACGTCGAGACGCTCACCTTCGCCTCCGGCATGGCAGCCATCTCGGCGGTGCTGTTCTCGCAGCTGCGCGCCGGCGACGTGGTGGTCCTGCCGGACGACGGCTACCAAGTGCTGCCCCTGGTCCGTGAGCAGCTCGCGGCGTACGGGATCGAGGTGCGGACCGCACCGACCGGCGGTGACGCCCAGCTCGACGTCCTGGAGGGCGCGAAGCTGCTCTGGATCGAGACGCCGTCCAATCCCGGCCTCGACGTGTGTGACGTGCGCAGGCTCGCCGATGCGGCACACGCGCGTGGCGCCCTCGTGGCCGTCGACAACACCCTGGCCACGCCGCTCGGCCAGCGTCCGCTCGAACTGGGTGCCGACTTCGCGGTGGCGAGCGGCACGAAGATGCTCACCGGCCACGGTGACCTCCTCCTGGGGTACGTCTCCTGCCGTGACGCGGAGCTCACCGCTTCCGTGCGGCGCTGGCGCAAGATCGTCGGGGCCATTCCCGGGCCGATGGAGGCCTGGCTCGCACACCGTTCACTGGCCACGCTCCACCTCCGCGCCGACCGGCAGAACGCGAACGCCCTGGCTCTCGCGGAGGCCCTGCGCGAGCGCCCCGAGGTCTCCGGGCTGCGCTATCCCGGCCTGCCCGAGGACCCCTCGTACAAGATCGCATCCCGGCAGATGCGTCGCTTCGGGTGCGTGGTCTCGTTCACGTTGCCCACACGCGCGCGTGCCGAGCGTTTTCTCGACGCGCTGCGTCTGGTGGACGACGCGACGAGCTTCGGAGGGGTGCGTTCCACGGCGGAGCGGCGTCGGCGGTGGGGCGGTGACGATGTCCCGGAGGGCTTCATCCGCTTCTCAGCGGGCGCGGAGGACCCCGCCGACCTGGTGGCCGATGTGCTCCGCGCGCTGGACGAGACGGCTGCCTGAGCGCCGTCAGGGACCATGCCCCGCTCTCCGCCAGGGCCCCGGTCGCGCTCCGGCCGCGCTTCGATCCCACGCCGAGCGCGCTTCTGATGCGCACATCGAACGGTCCGAGCCTCCCCCCTCGTGGCTCGGACCGCTCCGGTTCCACGCGCGAAGAACCGCGTCGACAAGGCTAGTTGACTCTGTGTCAGTGTCCAATCACCGTAGCGACAGCGGCCTATCGACATATTTATAGTTGGGCGCGCCCAAAGGGCACGGAGGGAAGGAACGCCGACATGGACCTGGCCCTGCTGCGCACCTTCGTGACGGTGCACCGGGCCGGTTCCTTCACCCGCGCGGCGGCCCTCCTCGGCCTCTCGCAGCCCGCGGTCACCTCGCAGATAAGGACGCTTGAGCGTCAGTTGGGCCGCCCTCTCTTCCTGCGCCAGGCTCGCGGGGTGACCCCCACGACCATCGGGGACGAGCTCGCCCACAAGGCCGCCCCGCACCTGGACGCCCTCGTGGAGATAGCCGAGACAGGGCTCGACGAGGACTCCTCGGTGCGTACGCTCCATCTCGCGGGGCCGCCCGAGTTCACCGCGGAGCGCGCTCTGCCCGCGCTCACCGCGCTGATCGGCCAGGACGGCCACGGTTACGCCCTGCGCGCGTCGTTCGGCACCGCCGAGGAGGCTCTGGAGGGGCTGGCCGCGGGCCACCATGAGCTGGCCATCAGCACGGTACAGCCGCGCGGCGGGCTGCTCACCGGGACGCCGCTCTGCGACGAGGAGCACGTTCTGGTCGCGGGGGAGCGCTGGGCCGCCCGCATCGGTCCCGGCAAGCTGCGCCGTACAGGGGCGCCACCGCTGGAGAACCTGCCGGTGGTCGAGGTGCACGAGTCGCTGCCGTTCGTCTCCCGCTACTGGGCCGCCGTCTTCGACGCCCGCCCCGCGGCCTCCGGCGCCGTCATCGTGCCGGACCTGCGCGCGGTCCTCGCCTGCGCGGCCTCGGGCGCCGGACTGGCCGTCCTGCCCCGCTATCTGTGCGCCGAAGCCCTCGAACGCGGGGACGTCGTGGCGCTGCTCGACCCCGCGGTGCCACCTCTGCGCACGTACTTCCTGGCGGTGCGGACGGGCACGCTGGCCATGCCGCACATCGCGCGGGCACATGAATGGCTGCTACGGGCTGCGGCCGGCTGGGCTTGATGGCCTCTCCAGCCGGTCGCGATGTTTCACGTGGAACAGTCCGGGCCACATTCCCCCCATGACCGTCCGACCTGTGGTCAAGCGCACCGCACGCGCCGTCCTGCTGGACGGAGACGACCTGATCCTGATCAAGCGGACGAAACCGGGCGTCGATCCCTACTGGCTCACCCCCGGCGGCGGCGTGGAGCCGGAGGACACCACCGTCGTCGACGCCCTGCACCGCGAGCTGGACGAGGAACTCGGGGCCAAGGTCACGGACGTCGTCCCCTGCTTCGTCGACACCGTGGAACACATCGGGGAGGACAGCGGGTCCACGGGCGTGAAGGTGCAGCACTTCTTCGTCTGCCGACTGGAGTCCATGGATCTCAGCCGACGGCACGGCCCGGAGATCGAGGCGCCGTGCGGTGAGTACGAGATCGTGCGCGTGCCCTTCACCCGGGTCGGCATCGCCTCGGTCCATCTCGTACCGCTGTCCCTGCGGCACTACCTGGACGGCAACATCGAGGGCGTACGCGCAATGCACGCCCCTGACCTGGGCTGATGCTCGACAGCTGCGGTCTGGCCAATCCGGCCAATCGTCTGCCGCTCGCGTAGGGACGCCTTCCGCCCACGATCGCCTCAGATATCGCCGCCCCGCACCAATGCGTAGGCCTTGCGAAGGTCCTGGCCGACATAGGTGTGGGTCGCCAGGCTCACCAGCCGCGGATCGGCGTTGACGGCGACCGACACCGGCACCGCGGCGAACAGCTCCAGGTCGGAGAGCGAGTCCCCGTACGCGACACAGTCGCTGATGCTCACTCCGAAGTCCGCACAGAGGCGGTTCGTGATCTCCACCTTGGCGGCCGCGTTGAGAATGCCCGTCGGCTCCACCGGCTCCGTGAACGGTACGGCGGGGAAGCGTGAGCCGTGCGCGGCATGCGCTCCCCACGCGGTGAGCCGTTCGACGAAGAAGGACGGCGAGAGGGACACCACCGCGCAGTAGTCCCCGCCTTCCCGGATCTCGGCCCACGTCTCCCGGATCCCGGACAGCCAGGGCGCGCACTCGAAGGCGGCCGTCACCTGTGCGTCCGTGAGCTCCGCCCACAGGGCGTGCACCCGCACCGCGTACTCCGGCGAGTCGATGTGTCCCGCGACGAATCCACGCTCAAGCGCGGCGATCTCCGCGTCCAGGCCGAGCTGCCGCGAGATCAGTACGGGAGCGGCCGTGCCGTACAGCAGCGTCCCGTCCAGGTCGAAGAGGTGAAGGCGTGCCATGTACGCCGAGGCTAGTACCCACGATTACTTCCGCGGTCAGACGACGGATTCCGCCCCGGTCGGCACGGTGTTTCACGTGAAACTAAGCCGCCCCGCTCGTCGGGCCACCCTGGTCGTCCATGTAGTCGGCGCAGCCGGCTGGCTCGGGCTCACGCTCGGCCTGGCCGCTCTCGCCCTCACCGCGCTCGTGACGGAGTCCCCCGCGGCCACCGAGGCCGCCGTGCGCTCCATGAAGGTCTTCTCCGACTGGCTCGTACTGCCACTCGCTGTGCTCACGCTCCTGAGCGGGTTGCTGCTCTCCGTGGGCACGCCATGGGGCCTCGCCAGGCACCGCTGGGTCTACACGAAGTTCTGGCTGACCCTGATCACCACCGCCGCCTCCGCCTTCGCGCTGCGTCCCGGCATCAACGAGACGGTCACGACCGTGGCCGCGGGCGAGCCGATCACCGACGCGGCCGGTCTGATCGCCGGCCCGCTCGTCTCACTCGCCGCCTATGCGTTCATGACGGTCCTTTCGGTGCTCAAGCCCTGGGGTCTCACCCGGCGTGGGCAGAAGCAACGTGGAAAACAACGTGGTTCTGCCCACAAACGGGTGGACGCCGAGGTCGTACGTCAGACAGCCTGATCCGGGTGTCGACACCTTCCCTCTCCGCTCTGCCCATCCGCCGGCTCACCCCCCGCGATGTGACGTTCTGCGCCGACCTCTCCGAGGACCGGGGCTGGCCTCGCGAAGAACACAAATGGGGCTATCTGTTGTCGGCCGGAACGGGCTACGGCATCGACGACCCCGACGGCAACGGCCTCATCGGTGCCTACGTCGTGACCCGGTACGGCCCCTTGGAGCGACCCGATCTCGCGGCGATCGGCATGGTCCTGGTCGCCGAGCGATACGCCCGCCAAGGCATCGGACGCAGCCTGATGCGGTACGCCGTCGAGGCGGAGGCCACCACACCGCTGACCCTCCACGCGACACCGCACGGGCGGCCGCTCTACGAGCAGCTCGGCTTCAAGGTGATCGGGCGGGCCGAGATGGTCTGCGGCCGCTTCGCCCCCGCGGGCCCACTCCCCGCCGTGGACACCCGCCCTGCCACCGCGGAGGATCTGAGCGCCATCCTGCGGCTCGACACCGAGGTTTTCGGCCACGACCGCACCCATGTGATCACCCGGCTGCCTGCCTTCACCGACCAGTTGCGGGTCGCGGTGTCCGACGGCGAGATCATCGGGTACGCGGGCGCCTGGCCGAACATGGAGACCCATGTCGTCGGCCCGCTCATCGCCCGTGACACCGAGACCGCGAAGTCGCTCATCGCCTCGCTCGGCGCTCACAGCGACCGCCCCCTGCGCACCGACATCGACGTACGGCACGAAGAGCTGCTGGCGTGGGTGAAGGAGAGCGGTCTCGAACACATCGCCTTCAACGCGGTGATGGCCCACGGCATCCCGGAGCTGCCCGGCGACTGGACCCGCCGCTTCGCGCCGCTGACGGTGGCGGCCGGCTGACGCGGCCCGCACGACGCGAGAAGGCCCGCCCTCGACCGCCGGGAATCACCGGCATGCGAGGGCGGGCCTTTCTGTTCGCACCCGTTCGCGGAGTTACACGAGGACTTCCACGGCCGCCGTCGCGAAGCCGTGGTCCTGCTCCGGCGCACCGCCGCCGACACCGATCGCGCCGATCAGCCGACCCTCGCGGTGGACCGGTACGCCGCCCGCGATGAAGAGCAGCGGCCGGTCAAGAGCGGTGGGAAGGGTGTGGAAGAGACCGCCGGGCTGCACCGCGTCGACCAGGTCGGCGGTCGGGGCGTTCAGCTGGAGGGCGGTGTACGCCTTGCGGGTGCTGGTCTCGCCGGAGATCAGCACGGCCCGGTCGTCACGCCGGAAGGCGAGGAGGTGGCCGCCCGCGTCGAGGACGCTGACGCTGACGGTGACGCCGGCCGCCTCGGCCGCGCGACGTGCCGCGCCGACGAGCGCCTCTGCGTCCTCGGTGGTCAGCGGGGCGACAGCGGTGGTGCTCATGGGTGTTTCTCCTTCAGGGATGGCGCTGGTGGGGGGATGGGGTGGTCAGTGGTGGACGGGCGTCGCCTGTTCGACAGGTGCCGCGCCGGTCACGACCAGGCTCGGGAGGGTGACGGCGGAGCGGCGCTCCAGCACGGCCGAGAGGATGGCGAGGAGCAGGGCCGAGCCTGCGAGGGCGGCGCCCACCCAGTTGGGGGCGGTGTATCCGAGGCCCGCGGCGATGACGATGCCGCCGAGCCAGGCCGCCAGGGCGTTGCCGAGGTTGAAGGCGCCGATGTTGACGGCCGAGGCGAGGGTGGGGGCACCGGACGCCTGGTCGAGGACGCGCTTCTGGAGCGGCGGTACGGTCGCGAAGCCCAGGGCGCCGATCAGCGTGATCGTCACGGCTGCGGCGATCTTGTTGTGCGCGGTGAACGTGAACAGCGCCAGCACGACGGTCAGGCCGCTCAGCGAGACGAAGAGCAGGGGCATCAGCGCCCGGTCGGCGAACTTCCCGCCGATCAGGTTGCCGGTGACCATGCCGAGGCCGAAGAGGACGAGCAGCCAGGTCACGGAGGAGTCCGCGTAACCGGCGACGTCCGTCATCATCGGCGCCAGGTAGGTGACGGCCGCGAAGACCCCGCCGAAGCCGAGGACGGTCATCGCCATGGCCAGGAGCACCTGTACGTTGCGGAAGGCCGCCAGTTCGTGGCGGAGCCGCCCGCCTTCGGGCTTGGGCAGGTCCGGGACGAGCTTGGCGATGCCCGCGAGCCCGATGACGCCGAGAGCGGCGACGATCGTGAAGGTGATGCGCCAGCCGAGCGTCTGGCCGACGAGGGTGCCGAGCGGCACACCGACGACGTTGGCCACGGTCAGGCCAGTGAACATCATGGCGATCGCGCCGGCCTTCTTCTCCGGGGCGACCAGCTCGGCCGCGACGACGGAGCCGATGCCGAAGAAGGCGCCGTGGGCGAGAGAGGCCACGACGCGGCCCGCCAGCATCACGCCGAAGACGGGTGCGACGGCGGAGAGGAGGTTGCCGACGACGAACAGGCCCATCAGCAGCATCAGCATCCGCTTGCGCGAGATCTTGGTGCCGAGCACGGTCATCAGCGGGGCGCCGAGGACCACGCCCAGGGCGTAGCCGGTCACGAGGAAGCCGGCGGTCGGGATGGAGACACCGAAGTCGCCCGCGACCTCGGGCAGGAGCCCCATGATCACGAACTCCGTGGTCCCGATCCCAAAGGCCCCGATCGCGAGGGCCAGTAGCGCGAGAGGCATGGATCTACCTTCCAAACGATTGCGGGTGCGCTTAACGAGCGCCCACAATAATTGCAGACGCGGGTTAAATGCAAGCGCCGTATATCGCGCCCGTGGATTACCCTGGGCCGTAGCCACTCCGGGACGGAGGAATGAAGAGCCATGACAGCGACCGACCCCGCACTCACCGGCCTCGCTCAGGGCTGGTGCGCGCTCTCCCTGCTCCACGGGCAGATCGAGACCCACATCGAGCGCGCACTCCAGGCCGAGCACGGGCTGAGCGTGCGCGAGTACTCCCTGCTCGACGTCCTCAGCCGCCAGCACGACGGTGAGGGCGGGCACCTTCAGATGAAGCAGGTCGCGGACGCCGTGGTACTCAGCCAGAGCGCAACCACCCGCCTGGTCACCCGCCTCGAGGACCGCGGGCTCCTCGCCCGCTACCTGTGCCCCACCGACCGTCGCGGCATCTACACGGACGTCAGCGAGTCAGGCATCGCGCTCCTCGCCGAAGCGCGCCCGACCAACGACGCGGCCCTGCGCGAGGCGCTCGACGAGGCGGCGCAGAAGCCGGAGCTCGCCCCGCTGGTCAGGGCCGTCGAGACCCTCCGCGTACCGGCCTAGAGGGGCGGACGGCCAACCCCGAGGAGCCGCCTCGTGCCGGCACGCCTCCCCCTATGCTGCGCCCATGGGAGATCTTGAGATACGCCCAGCCGTCGTCGGCGACCTGTCGGCCATCGTGGCCATGCTCGCCGACGACCCCTTGGGCGCAACGCGTGAATCGCCGGACGACCTCACCCCGTACGTCACGGCATTCGAGCGTCTGGACGTCGACCCGAATCAGCACCTGGTCGTCGCCGTGCGCGAAGGGCGCGTGGTCGGCACACTTCAACTCACGATCGTGCCGGGCCTCTCCCGCAAGGGGGCGACGCGGTCGATCATCGAGGGAGTGCGCGTCCACGCCGACGAGCGAGGCAGCGGGCTCGGCACCCGCTTCATCGAGTGGGCCGTCGACGAATCGCGCCGCCAGGGCTGCCAGTTGGTCCAGCTGACCTCCGACGCCACTCGCACCGATGCCCACCGGTTCTATGAGCGGCTTGGGTTCACCGCGTCACATGTGGGATTCAAGCTGCAGCTCTGAGGCGGCGCCGTACGAGTGCGTTGGATCAGAGTGATGGACTGTTTCACGTGAAACATAGCCTGCGGTTTCGCATGATGCGTGGTCTGCTGTTTCACGTGAAACATGGCCTGGCGTTTCACGTGAAACGCTCCCTCGCCCGGGGCCACCCGGCCTATCCAGGTCGGTCTACGGGGTCAGAAGCCGCGCCACCCCTGCGGATCCACGCCGCCGGGGATCGGCGCCCCCTTGTCGTACGGCTCGCGCGTGAAGACGAACGACCCCAGGTTGAGATGGCTCACCGAACCGTCCGCCGTGCGCACCGCCTGCAACAGCTCCCCCGCGTAGTAGCCGTTGAGCCCCATCCACGTGCCGTCACCGTTGGCGCGGAACCGCGCCTGGCGCCCCGCGCCGGACAGCGGGCCCAGCTCCACGCCACCGTCGGCCGTGAGCCGGAGCGCGAGGACCTGAGTGCCCCAGTACCAGGGCCCGGCCAGCTCCAGGACCTTCTCGTCCACTTCGGACAGAGGCCGCCATGGTGCGGGGATGCGCGGCTCGGCCTCGACGACGATCTTCACCAGGTCCGCGGCGAGCTTGGCCACCAGCGGCCCCGAGGTGCAGTTGGCGAGCGCGACTGCGGTCACGCCGTCCCGCTCGCTCACCCAGAGCCCCGCCAGGAATCCCGGCAGCGAACCCGTATGGCCCGCCAGGTCGATCCCGTCGTACATCAGCAGGTCCAGGCCGAGACCATAGGCCCTCTCCCGGCTCTCCGGCTGCGACGGCGCCGACGGGGTGCGCATTTCACGTACGGACTCGGCGCTCAGGACCCGGTCGTCACCCTTCGCCAGGAAGCTTCCGAAGCGCACCAGGTCAGCCGTCGTGGACCACAGCTGCCCGGCCGGGGCCATCAGCCCGAGGTCCTCCACCGGCTCCGGCATCATCACATCGGCCCACGGGTGCACGGCCCAACCCCCGGCGTGCGGCGCCTCGGCCTGCGCGCTCGTACGGTTCAGACCCAGCGGTACGAGGACCTCGCGCCGCAGCACCTCGGCCCAGGGTGCGCCCCGCACCTCCTCGACCAGAGCTCCCAGCAACGTATAGCCGGGGTTGGAGTAGTGGTGGAGCCGGCCCGCGGGGTGCTTGAAGGGCTGCTCGCCCAGGACGTCGGAGAGCTTCGGACGCGTCGAGCCCGGCGTGCGCTCCCACCACTCACCCGGGGTCTCCGCCGCCAAACCGCCGGTGTGTGCGAGGAGTTCGGCGATCGTGACCTCCCCCACGCCGGTATCGGGCAGGTACTTCTCCAGAGGGTCCCCCAGGCTCAGCAGGCCCTCGTCCCGCAGCCTCATCACGAGCACGGCGGTGAAGGTCTTGGTGATCGAGCCGATGCGGTACTGGACGTTCTCGTCCGGCGCGTGCCCGTCCACCATGCTGCGGCCGCCGCTCCACACCAGCTCGCCGTCCCGGCCCACGGAGGCGACCAGCGAGGGCGCACGACCCTGCGTCTGTTCGGTGGCGATGCGGTGCAGCAGGGCCCGGCGGGTGGCGGGGAGAAGTTCTTCCAGGGGATTCGTCATGGGAACAGTGCACCTGGGAGCCGCTTCCACGTCGAGCGAATTCGGGCGAGGCCCAGAGGCCGACCGCCGTCCCCTCACTCAGATGGCCGCCGTAGGTGACCACCTTGCCGTGGACGCCCTCCGGTCGGCGCCGACCGACCGGAGGACGGCGTCGGCTCAGAGCAGCGCGTGCGGATACTGCTCGGCGCGGTCCTGGAAGGCCAGGACCGCCGGGTTCTGGACCTTGCCGTCGCGGATCTCGATCGCCCGTTGAATCGTGCGGTCACCGTCCCAGCCGGTCGGCCCTTCGAGGACCGGCCGCAGGAACGGGATCAGCGCCTGGCTGTTCTCCCAGGTCGCCGAGTCCCACAGGTACGAAGGGCTGTGGTCCACCGCGTAGTAGTTGATGTGGTCGCCGACGGTGAACATCGGCTCGTTGAAGGTGGTGGGCCGAGCCCAGGCGAAGCCCATGCCCTCGTCGCAGGAGACATCGATGACGAGGGTGCCGGGCGCGAGCTTCGGCAGGTCCTCCTCTATCAGGAACATCAGCGGCGCCGCGGTGTCCTGGAGCACGCAGTTGACGATGATGTCGTGCCCGGCGAGGAACTCGGCCAGTGGCACCGGGCCGTCCTCGGTGAGCGCGTTGCTGCGTCGCGGGTCGAGGGTGTCGTCGGCCACGTCGTGGTCGAATCGCACGATCCTGGCCGAGTGGATCGGTGAGCTCACGGCGGCGACGCCGCGAGCGGTCAGCACGTCCACGTCGTGAACGCCCAGCGCGCTGAGCGCGGTCACCGCGCCGCGCGCGGTGGCGCCGAAGCCCATCACCACCGCACGCCGCCGACGCCCGTAGTCACCGGTCGCCCCGGTCAGCTGCATGGCGTGCAGCACCGACGAGTAGCCGGCCAGCTCGTTGTTCTTGTGGAAGACGTGGAGGCTGAATCCACCCTCCCGGGTCCAGTGGTTCATCGCCTCGAAGGCGATCAGCGTGAGCCTGCGGTCGATGGCGGCCTGCGTGACCTTCTCGTCCTGCACGCAGTGCGGCCACCCCCACAGCACCTGCCCGTCCCGCAGCTCCGCCAAGTCCTCGTGCAGCGGTTTGGCCAGCAGGATGACGTCACACTCCGCGATCAGCTCCTCGCGTGAGCGGAAGCCGGCCACCCACGGTGTGAGCTGGTGGTCCGAGACACCGAAGTGCTCGCCGTAACCGGTCTGCAAGTAGATGCAGGCCTGGAGGTCGGCGTCGATGCGTTCGAAGTGTGCTGGGTGGATCGGCAGACGGTGCTCGTTCTCTTTACGGGTCTGCGACATGATTCCGAGCTTGAGCTGCTGCAAAATACCCCTTTGATTACTGCCTGTGTAACACACCCCGGGGCGCGGGGACTTGGTCGGCAGTGTTTTCTCCGGGCCGACGCCTGGGGTGGGCACCCGATCCCGGTGCGGCAGCACCGCAGACCGGCCGGGGTACTCAGCGGGCGAAACGTGGAGCCGCCGACGGCTCGGACAGTGATCATGGCATGCGGCGTAGGGCCAGCCTGCGACGGTGATCGGGCGTGAGTCGGCCGGGTCGCGGCGGACCTGGATCAGGGCGATCGAGGCCAGGCCGAACAGCAATCCCCACGGGCAGGAACAGCCGCCCGGCGTCCGGACGCCGTGCACCGAGCTGGGTGTCGAGTATCACGACGAACATGCATGGGTTCTGTCTCATCGCCGTGTCATTTCCTCTGCGGGTTCCTCCTGGCCGCAGCGGCCACGCGTTTCCCGACGCGGGTCAGTTTCACCGTCAGGGCAGCAGGACGACCTTGCCGAGGTTGGCACGCGCTTCGATGATCTCGTGCGCTCGCGCCGCGTAAGCCAGCGGAATTTGGGCGTGGACGACCGGTTGCAGCTGCCCGGACAGGGTCAGCTTCCACAGTTCCTCGCCATGCTGGTCATAGAGCTCGCGCTGAGTGTTGGCAAACCTCGCCATGGTGAGACCGGTGATGGTTTTCGATCCTGCCAGGAGGTCGAAAGCGGGAACGGTTCCTCCGCCCGAGTTGAAGAAGACGAGTCGCCCGCCGGGTGCAAGGGCGGAGACCGCACGTGGGAGTAGATCTCCGCCGACTCCGTCCAGGACGACGTCGACTGGCTCCCCCCAGTGCTCGCTGTGGTAGGTCACGATCTCGTCGGCGCCCAGACCGCGGAGGAATTTCCCCTTGGTGTGCGAGCTCACGGCCGCGACAACCCGTTCAATGCCCTGAAGCTTGGCCAGTTGGACCGCGAGATGCCCCACTCCGCTCGCGGCGCCCGTGATGAGGACCGACTCGCTCACGAGGGGGCGGGCCGTGGCGAGGGCGGCGAGGGCGACGTGTCCGCTGCGCACCAGCGCGACGGCTTGGACGGCGCTCGCTCCATCCGGTATACGGCTCGCCATGAAGCCGGGGGTGATTGCCTGTTCGGAATACGAGCCGCCGCTGAAAGTGAGCGACGTGATGCGGTCGCCGACCTCGAAATCCGTCACGGCCGGGCCAAGGGCGATCACCGTTCCGGCGACCTCGCCTCCAAGGACTCCCGGTAGCGGCGTCCTGCCGTCCTCGCCGCGGACCTTGCGCACGGAGGGAAGGGTCACGCCGATGGCTTCCGTGCGGATCAGCAGTTCCCCCGGGCCGGGCTTGGGGGCCTCCGCATCTTCGACGCGGAGCACTTCCGGACCGCCGTACTCATAAAAACGAACCCGACGCATGCACACCTCCATGTCATTGGGAGACCCAACGATAGCGAAAGGTCGTAGGGACCCCCAACGATTTTCTGGTTAGCCTGTCCCCATGTCCGAGACCACCCGCGCTCCCGCCCGTATTCGCTCCCTTCCCAGCTGGCTCCTGGGCCGTGCCGCGGCTCGGGGGCACCGGCTCGTCGCCGAAGCCCTCGCTCAGGTGGGCATGCGGATGATGCACCATGCGGTCCTGTCGGCAGTCGCCGAACTGGGTCCCGTATCTCAGGCCGAGCTGGGCCGCAGCCTGAGCATCGATCCCAAGGACATGGTCGCGATCCTCAACGACCTCCAGAGCGATGGCCTCGTGGCCCGCACGCCGGACGCCAAGGACCGTCGCAAGAACGCCATTGCCCTCTCGCCTAGCGGGAAACGTCGCCTGCTTCAGACGGAGAAACTGGGCCGTGAGGCGAACGATGAGCTGACCGCTGTCTTGACGCCTGCCGAGCGGACCCAGCTCATGGGCCTCCTCGCGCGCATAATCCAGCAGGAAGAGCCCTGCGCTGAAACCGGCCCAGGTGGCGAATAGCAGCTCGTCACGCATGCCGGGAAGACAGCGAGGCAGCCGTCCCACCCTCAGGTCAGGAAGCCTCAGCATGGTGTCCACATTCTCGGCCGGCGCCTTCCATGGTCACGTTCCGGAGCCGGACACTCGCGCCGCTGCGGCAACGCTCCTGCCGAACCGGGTAGGTCTCATCCTGCGGCCGCGTTGGGGTCGGCCCAGGCCTTTCTCCAGGCGGTTGATCTGGGTCACCAGCGTCGCTGGTGAATGCCAAGGGCTCGGGCCGCTTCAATGACGGTGGGGCAGGGCAGGGCGGCGACGAAGCGCTCGAGTCGCTGTCGGCCGTAGAGGCTCGTGAGAGCGTCACGTAGGACGGCAGGGATGCCGGTGGCTTGCTCGCCGGCGCGGAGGGCGGCGTCGTGGCTTGCTCCTCCGCGAGGGCGTCCTGTGGGCCCTCGCGGAGCGGGATGCCGTACTCCTTGGCGAGGTCGGTCAGCACTCTGCGGGAGAAGTCTGCCCGTGCGATGGGCTGAGTGGCCGGTCAAGATCAGTGATGAAAGTTTGCGTCCAGAGCAAATGATGGATGGCAGAACGAACTTGGGTCCCCGGACGGTCCGGCAGGCAGCCCGCGAACCTGCCCCAGGAGGAGCCCGTCAAGGTCAACCTCCCGGAGCTCCTCCAAGACTTGAGAGCGCTGAGCAGCCAGTCTCTGCGGTAGCCCGCCAGGAACCGGATGTTCTCCAGTTCCACGGCCGGAGGCTCGCTCCAGACCTCGTACTTCCATACCCGCGACTCCACCGCCTGGCGGGTCCAGTCGAATGTGAACGCCACCTCGGGCTTGGACAACCGGCGCAACGGCCTGACGTCGACAACCACCGGAACCTGCCCAGCGAGCAGGAGATGGTCCGGGATGTGACGGCAGACCTCCCCTCCAGCATCGTCTTCAGCAGGAAGGGCTGGGCCACGATGCCGCGTACAGACGAATCGAAGTCGGCGAAGAGCAAGCGCGACAGTTCCAGGCGCGACTCATAGATCACGTGGTCGCGCATCGTCGCCGACCAGTAGGTCCCCGAGTAGTGCTTCTGGCCCTTGTACCAACGGAACGTCCGCCATGGACGAACAGGATCAGGTCTGCGCCATGTCCACGAAGCGGGAGTAGTGCCCCTGGAAGGCGACCGTGATCGTCGCCGTCGGGCCGTTACGGTGCTTGCCCACGATGATGTCGGCCTCACCGGCGCGCGGTGATTCCTTCTCGTACGCGTCCTCGCGGTGCAGCAGGATCACCATGTCGGCGTCCTGCTCGATCGAACCGGATTCACGGAGGTCGGAGACCATGGGCTTCTTGTCGGTGCGCTGCTCGGGGCCACGGTTCAGCTGGGAGAGCGCGATCACCGGCAGCTCCAGCTCCTTGGCAAGGAGCTTCAGGTTTCGTGACATGTCCGAAACCTCCTGCTGTCGGCTCTCGGACCGCTTGGATCCGCCGGACTGCATCAGCTGGAGATAGTCGATGACGACGAGCTTCAGGTCATTGCGCTGCTTGAGCCGGCGGCACTTCGCGCGGATCTCCATCATCGACAGGTTCGGGGAGTCGTCGATGTAGAGCGGGGCGGCCGAGACGTCCGGCATGCGGCGGGCCAGCCGGGTCCAGTCCTCGTCCGTCATCGTCCCGGACCGCATGTGGTGCAGCGCCACCCGGGCCTCGGCGGACAGCAGACGCATCGCGATCTCGTTGCGCCCCATTTCGAGCGAGAAGATCACGCTCGGCATGTTGTGCTTGATCGAGCAGGCGCGCGCGAAGTCCAGCGCCAGCGTCGACTTACCCATGGCGGGACGCGCGGCAATGATGATCATCTGGCCCGGGTGCAGGCCGTTGGTGAGCTGATCGAGGTCCGTGAAGCCGGTCGGCACACCGGTCATCTCCCCGGACCGCGAACCGATCGCCTCGATCTCGTCGAGGGCGCCCTCCATGATGTCGCCGAGCGGCAGATAGTCCTCGGCGGTGCGCTGCTCGGTGACCGCGTAGATCTCGGCCTGGGCGCTGTTGACGATCTCGTCGACGTCGCCGTCGGCCGCGTATCCCATCTGGGTGATGCGGGTGCCGGCCTCCACGAGACGGCGCAGGACCGCGCGCTCGTGGACGATCTCCGCGTAGTACTCGGCGTTCGCCGCGGTCGGGACCGTCTGCACCAATGTGTGCAGATACGATGCGCCACCGACCTTGGTGATCTCCCCCCGCTTGGTGAGGTCGGCCGCGACCGTGATGGGGTCGGCCGGCTCGCCCTTCGCGTACAGGTCGAGGATCGAGGCGTAGATCGTCTCGTGCGCGGGGCGGTAGAAGTCATGGCCCTTGAGGACCTCGACGACGTCGGCGATGGCGTCCTTGGAGAGCAGCATGCCGCCGAGCACGGACTGCTCGGCGTCGAGGTCCTGCGGGGGGACGCGCTCGAAGGACGAGCCGCCGTCCCAGCCGCTCTCGCGGCCCCGCTCATGCTGCTCGTCGCGGCCCCGGCCTCCGTCGCGGCGCTGACGGGAGACGGGCAGACGGTCACTGGGACCGCTGTCGGCCCAGGGGTCGTCCAAAGGCTCGGAGATACTCACCGGGCCACCTCCTCCCGTCCGCCGAGCGGACCTCGCCGTGCCCCTCTTTCCTAAGGCACGACACTGACAAATACGGGGGCCCGACTCCGGTTCTGACGCGTTGTTTTCGCGGGGTTTCCGAGGTCGTCCGACGAGGCGGGCGCCGGACCACGGTAGGCCCGCGGGCACCGTCAGCCAATCTGGTTATCCACAGGCGCTGTGGATGACGGGCCCGTTGCTGTGGAGAACTCGGGGAAACCTGTGCACGGCTCGGTGGACAGCCCTGTGAACAAGCACTCAGCTCCGCCAAAAACACCTGGCTGACCTGCGGTTTTCCCGTCCACCGGCTGTGCAGGAGAAAAAGTTTCCCAGTCTGGCGAAGTTCCTTGCGAACGGCCTGCCACGGAGCGTTCACCCGGGGTCAGAGTAAGGGGCCCAAAGACGTTGCATCTCTTACCTGTGGAAGATTAGATTGGTGCTCATGACACAGGCTTCCGCCGCGCCCAAGGCCGACCGACGCAGGCACGACCGAGAGATCATCGCGCTCGCCGTACCCGCCTTCGGCGCGCTGGTCGCCGAACCCCTTTTCGTACTCGCCGACAGCGCCATCGTCGGCCATCTCGGCACCGCGCAACTGGCCGGACTCGGCGTCGCCTCGGCCCTCCTCACGACCGCGGTGAGCATCTTCGTCTTCCTCGCCTACGCCACCACCGCCGCCGTCGCCCGACGCGTGGGTGCCGGAGATCTCCCGGCCGCCATCCGTCAGGGCATGGACGGCATCTGGCTCGCGCTGCTGCTCGGCGCGGCGGTCATCGCCGTCGTACTCCCCAGCGCACCCGCGCTCGTCGACCTCTTCGGCACCTCGGACACCGCGGCCCCGTACGCCGTCACGTATCTGCGGATCTCCTCGCTCGGCATCCCGCCCATGCTCGTGGTGCTCGCCGCCACCGGCGTGCTGCGCGGCCTCCAGGACACCAGGACTCCCTTGTACGTCGCGATCGGCGGCTTCGTCGCCAACGGCGTCCTGAACCTCGGCCTGGTCTATGGAGCGGACCTCGGCATCGCCGGCTCTGCCTGGGGCACCGTCATCGCCCAGTGCGGCATGGCCGCCGTGTACCTCTTCGTCGTCGTACGGGGCGCCCGACGCCACGGTGCCTCGCTGCGCCCCGATGCCGCCGGAATCCGTGCGTGCGCGCAGGCCGGAGCGCCGCTCCTGGTCCGCACGCTCTCCCTGCGGGCCATCCTGATGATCGCGACGGCCGTGGCCGCCCGGCTCGGTGACGCCGACGTGGCCGCCCACCAGATCATTCTGTCCCTGTGGAGCCTGATGGCCTTCGCGCTGGACGCCATCGCCATCGCCGGTCAGGCGATCATCGGACGGTACCTCGGCGCCGACGACCCGGCGGGCGCGCGCGCCGTCTGCCGTCGCATGGTGCAGTGGGGCGTCGCCTCGGGCGTCGTCCTCGGCCTGTTGATCGTCCTCGCCCGGCCGCTGTTCATCCCGCTCTTCACCGGCGATGCCGCCGTCCAGGACGCGGCCCTGCCCGCCTTGGTGGTGGTGGCTCTCGCACAGCCGATCTGCGGCATCGTCTTCGTGCTCGACGGTGTCCTGATGGGCGCGGGCGACGGACCGTATCTCGCGTGGGCCATGCTGATCACCCTCGCGGTCTTCACGCCCGTGGCCCTGCTGGTGCCCACGCTGGGCGGTGGGCTCACCGCCGTGTGGGGGGCGATGTCCCTGATGATGACGGTGCGCATGCTAACCCTGTGGTCGCGCTCCCGCTCCGGCCGCTGGCTCGTCACAGGAGCCACGCGCTGACCGTTTCCCGCTGTTTCACGTGAAACCCGCGGACACGTGAAACCCGCGACACGTGAAACTCCGCGGACACGTGAATCTCCCCGAAAGGAAGGGGCCGCACCCAAACGGGTGCGGCCCCTTCACTCAGTCCTGCCGAGAGCGGTGCTCAGGCGGAGACGACCTCGATGTTGACCTTCGCGTCAACCTCGGGGTGCAGACGCACGGACGTCGCGTGGGCGCCCAGGGTCTTGATCGGCGAGCCCAGCTCGACGCGGCGCTTGTCGATCTTCGGGCCACCGGCAGCCTCGATCGCCGAAGCGACGTCGGCCGGGGTGACGGAACCGAAGAGACGACCGGCGTCGCCGGAGCGGACGGCCAGACGGACCTTGACGCCCTCGAGCTGGGCCTTGACCTCGTTGGCCTGCTCGATGGTCGCGATCTCGTGGATCTTGCGCGCGCGACGGATCTGCGCGACGTCCTTCTCGCCACCCTTGGTCCAGCGGATCGCAAAGTTCCGCGGGATCAGGTAGTTGCGGGCGTAGCCGTCCTTGACGTCTACGACCTCGCCGGCGGCGCCGAGGCCGGAGACCTCGTGGGTGAGGATGATCTTCATTATTCGGTCACCCTTCCCTTATCGCGCGGTGGACGTGTAGGGCAGCAGCGCCATCTCACGGCTGTTCTTCACGGCCGTGGCGACGTCACGCTGGTGCTGCGTGCAGTTGCCGGTCACGCGGCGGGCACGGATCTTGCCGCGGTCGGAAATGAACTTCCGCAGCATGTTCGTGTCCTTGTAGTCCACGTACGTGACCTTGTCCTTGCAGAAAGCGCAGACCTTTTTCTTCGGCTTGCGCACAGGCGGCTTCGCCATGGTGTATCTCCTGTGTGATCAAGAAGTGGGGTTACGGCCCACCCTCGCCCGTGGCCCGAAGGCCCCGAGGCTTAGAAGGGGGGCTCGTCCGAGTAGCCGCCACCGGAGCCGCCGGAGCTTCCGCCCCAGCCGCCACCGCCGCCGCCTTGCTGCTGACCGCCGCCACCGGCCGGCGCACCGGTCGCCCAGGGGTCGTCGGCGGGAGCACCGCCACCGCCACCCTGCTGCTGACCGCCGCCGGAGCTTCCGCCCCAGTTGCCGCCCTGCTGGCCGCCGCCACTGCCGCCGCCGTAACCCCCCTGGCCGCCTCGACCGGTGGTCTTGGTGACCTTGGCCGTGGCGTTCTTCAGGCTGGCGCCGACTTCCTCGACGTCCAGCTCATAGACCGTGCGCTTGATGCCCTCACGGTCCTCGTAGGACCGCTGCTTCAACCGGCCCTGCACGACGACGCGCATGCCTCGCTGGAGCGACTCCGCGACGTTCTCCGCCGCCTGACGCCAGACCGAGCAGGTGAGGAACAGGCCTTCGCCGTCCTTCCACTCATTGGTCTGCTTGTCGAAGATGCGGGGGGTGGACGCGACACGGAACTTCGCGACCGCCGCACCGGAGGGGGTGAAGCGCAGCTCGGGGTCGTCGACAAGATTGCCGACGACCGTGATGACGGTCTCGCCTGCCATGGGGGAACCTCTCGGCGGGTTTGCTGCTGGCTGCTTGTTGCTGCTACTCGATTCCCGGGTGCCGCTGAGCTGGAAGCTCAGTGCATCTCGGGACGGAGGACCTTGGTCCGGAGGACCGACTCGTTCAGGTTCATCTGCCGGTCGAGCTCCTTGACGACCGCAGGCTCGGCCTGAAGGTCGATGACCGAGTAGATGCCCTCGGGCTTCTTCTTGATCTCGTAGGACAGACGACGACGGCCCCAGGTGTCGACCTTCTCGACCTTTCCGTTGCCCTCACGGACGACGGAGAGGAAGTTCTCGATCAACGGGGAGACAGCGCGCTCCTCGAGATCGGGGTCGAGGATGACCATCACTTCGTAGTGACGCATGTGGAACCCACCTCCTTTGGACTCAGCGGCCACGGTCGTTCCGTGGCAGGAGGGTCGTGATGCGTACGCAACGGTATCGGCCGCCACTGACAATCGGCTCCCGCGAGCGGGAGCTCATGCCGTGGGCCAAGGCAGACACCGGTGCAGACGGTACAGACTACCCGCCCCGAGGCTTCCGGTTGAAATCCGGCGGTGAAAGGGGAGAATCTGTACACATCGGGTGTCTATGGCGCTACGATGCGCCGTCTTTCCGCAGGAGGTGCCTCACATGGCACAGGCAATGCGACCCCACGCCGCGACGTCCCTCTTCTCCACGGACGGCAAGCCCCATCCGCTTCAGGACACACTCCTGGCCGTGACCCTGGTGCTCGGAGTGGTCGCCTTCGTGACGGCGATGTTCCACCATCTGCATCTGCTCAGCTCGTGGGCAGGTCTGATCGGTATCGCCACGGGCCTGTACGGCCAGTACATCTCCGAGACGACCCGCGAGCGCTTCGGCCTGATCCTGGGCCTCGGCGCCTCGGCGATGGGCTTCTTCCTCGGCATGGCGCACGGCGGGCTCTTCGGCGGAGTCCTGGGCGTCTGAACGGCCTCGCGGGACCCCCGGTCCGGGCGGGCCGGGGGTCGAGGTCGTGTACAGCCAGACGGGGCGCTCCCGGGGCGCAGTAGGCTTCGGCGCGAGAGCCGGAGCCCCTGAACCCATGGGGACACACCAGCCCGAGGAGCGCCCCGAATGAGTCTGACCCTGAGGACCATCAGTCGCGAGCAGCATCTGGCCTATATCCAGACGCTGCCGTCGGCGAGTCATTGCCAGGTCCCGGCATGGGCTGACGTGAAGAGCGAATGGCGCTCGGAGAACCTGGGCTGGTTCGACGACAGGACCGGCCAGCTGGTCGGCGCAGGCCTGGTGCTCTACCGACAGCTGCCCAAGCTGAAGCGCTACCTCGCGTATCTTCCCGAGGGCCCCGTCATCAACTGGTACGCCCCGAACCTGGACGAGTGGCTCCAGCCGATGCTGGCGCACCTCAAGCAGCAGGGTGCCTTCTCCGTGAAGATGGGCCCGCCCGTCGTGATCCGCCGCTGGGACGCTCCGGCGATCAAGGCGGGCATCCAGAACCCGGACGTGAAGCGCCTGCGCGACACCGAGGCGACGCACATCGAGCCGCGCGCCTTCGAGGTCTCCGACCGGCTGCGCCGCATGGGCTGGCAGCAGGGCGAGGACGGCGGCGCCGGCTTCGGCGACGTGCAGCCCCGCTTCGTCTTCCAGGTGCCGCTGGCCAACCGCTCCCTGGACGAGGTCCAGAAGGGCTTCAACCAGCTCTGGCGACGGAACATCAAGAAGGCCGAGAAGGCCGGCGTCGAGGTCGTCCAGGGCGGCTACCAGGACCTCGCCGAGTGGCAGCGTCTCTACGAGATCACGGCCACCCGCGACAAGTTCCGCCCGCGGCCCCTCGGCTACTTCCAGCAGATGTGGCAGGCCCTCAACTCCGAGGACCCCAACCGCATGCGGCTGTACTTCGCGCGGCACAACGGCGTGAACCTCTCGGCCGCCACGATGCTCGTCGTCGGTGGACACGTCTGGTACTCCTACGGCGCCTCGGACAACATCGGGCGTGAGGTCAGGCCCTCGAACGCGATGCAGTGGCGGATGCTCCGCGACGCGTACGCCATGGGGGCGACGGTCTACGACCTGCGCGGCATCTCCGACTCCCTGGACGAGACGGACCACCTCTTCGGCCTGATCCAGTTCAAGGTGGGCACCGGCGGTGAGGCCGCCGAGTACATCGGCGAGTGGGACTTCCCGCTCAACAAGCTGCTGCACAAGGCGCTCGACATCTACATGTCACGCCGCTGATCCCGCACAATTCCCTTCCACACCTCTGACTAGACCGCAGACACGAGAAAGGTCCGGGATCCAGCCATGGCGCTCACGCTCTATGTCGACACCGCGCGCTGGCGGGCACACCACAAGCACGTGCTGGAGCAGTTTCCGGGCATCGTCCCGGTCTGCAAGGGCAACGGCTACGGCTTCGGGCATGAGCGCCTGGCCGAGGAAGCCACGCGCTTCGGCACCGACATCCTCGCCGTGGGCACCACCTACGAAGCGGCCCGGATCAAGGACTGGTTCGGTGGCGACCTGCTGGTCCTGACGCCGTTCCGGCGGGGCGAGGAGCCTGTTCCGCTGCCCGACCGCGTCATCCGCTCCGTCTCGTCGCTCGACGGCGTGCACGGCCTCGTGGGCGCCCGCGTGGTCATCGAGGTCATGTCCTCGATGAAGCGCCACGGCGTCAGCGAGCAGGACCTGCCGCAGCTGCACGCCGCCATCGAGGACGTACGTCTCGAGGGCTTCGCCCTCCACCTGCCGCTGGACCGCACCGACGGCTCGGACGCCGTCGAGGAGGTCATCGGCTGGATGGACCGCCTGCGCGCGGCGCGTCTTCCGCTGCACACGATGTTCGTCAGCCACCTCAAGGCCGGTGAACTGGTCCGTCTCCAGCAGCAGTTCCCGCAGACACGCTTTCGCGCGCGCATCGGCACGAACCTCTGGCTCGGCGACCACGAGGCCACCGAGTACCGCGGCGCCGTCCTCGACGTCACCACGGTCGCCAAGGGGGATCGCTTCGGCTACCGCCAGCAGAAGGTGGCCTCCGACGGCTGGCTGGTGGTCGTCGCGGGCGGCACCTCGCACGGCGTCGGCCTGGAGGCCCCGAAGGCGCTGCACGGCATGATGCCGCGCGCCAAGGGCGTGGCCCGCGCGGGCCTCGCGACCGTCAACCGCAACCTCTCGCCGTTCGTCTGGGCGGGGAAGCAGCGCTGGTTCGCGGAGCCGCCGCACATGCAGGTGTCCATCCTCTTCGTGCCCTCCGACGCACCGGAGCCGAAGGTCGGTGAGGAGCTGGTGGCCCACCTGCGGCACACCACGACCCAGTTCGACCGGATGGTCGACCGCTGAGGCTCCAGGGCACCCCGTAGGTACGCCGAAGGGGCCGGACACGACTCACGTCGCGTCCGGCCCCTTCGTCCGTGAGCCGTTCAGCGAGGCAGCTCGGTGGCCGTTCCCCACTTCACGGTGGGCCCCGTGGTGGAGTGCACCGTGGTCCGCGCCGGGTAGGCCGCGGCCCCCAGCACGAAGACGTCCTCGGCGGAGTCCAGGACACCGCCCGAGGGATCGTCGTCCCCGCTCCGCCGGACCACGTCCCGCTCCGGCATCAGGATGTCCCGTACGACCACGGCGCACAGGTACAGCGTGCCCAGCAGGTGGACGGCGATCACCGCCTGGTAGCCCTCGGTGGGCAGCCCCTTGTGGGCGTCTCCGCTGGTCGTGTACGCCAGGTACATCCAGATCCCGAGGAAGTACGCGACCTCGCACGCCTGCCAGATCAGGAAGTCGCGCCAGCGTGGCCTGGCGAGCGCGGCGAGGGGGATGAGCCACAGGACGTACTGCGGTGAGTAGACCTTGTTGGTGAGGATGAAGGCGGCCACCAGCAGGAAGGCGAGCTGCGCGAAGCGCGGCCGGCGCGGCGCGGTCAGCCCGAGCGCGCCGACGCCCAGGCAGGCGAGGAGCATCAACGCCATGGCGAGGACGTTGACCGTCTCGGTGCTCAGCGGCGAGTCCATGCGCTGGGAGAGGATCAGCCAGAAGGAGCCGAAGTCGACGGGGCGCTCCTTGCTGAAGGAGTAGAACTTCGACCAGCCGTCGCCCGCGAACAGCATCACCGGCAGGTTGACCACCAGCCAGATCCCCGCCGTACCGAGCAGCGCGGCCCCGAACTCCCGCCACCGTCCCGCACGCCAGCAGAGGATCAGCAGGGGCCCGAGCAGCAGGAAGGGGTACAGCTTGGCGGCCGTGGCGAGCCCGAGCAGCACACCGAAGGCCAGGGCGCGCGAGCGTGACCACATCAGCATCGCCGCGGACGAGAAGGCGACGGCGAGCAGATCCCAGTTGATGGTGGCCGTCAGCGCCAGTGCGGGGGCGAGGGCGACCAGGAGCGCGTCCCAGGGGCGGCGCCGGTGCGTACGCGCGACACAGACGGCGACGACCGCCACGCAGGCCATCAGTATCCCGGCGTTGACCATCCAGTAGATCTTCTCCTGGTGCTGCATGGAGCCGCTGCCGGGCGTCACCCAGGAAGCCACCTCCATGAACACCCCGGTCAGCACCGGGTATTCGAGGTACTCCATGTCACCGGGGAGCTTGTCGAAGTACGGCACGAGGCCGTCTGCGAAGCCGCGTCCCTGGTAGAGATGCGGGATGTCGGAGTAGCACGCGTGCGTGTACTGGGAGCTGGCTCCGACGAACCACGCGCCGTTGTAGCACGGCATCTTCTGGACCATCCCGATCGCGAACATCCCGATCGCGATCAGCGCGATGATGCGTACGGGGGACCACCGGGTCGCCGCGTACAGCACTCTCCGGCCGATGGGGCCGCCGATCAGCTCGCTGCCGGCCCGGGCGACCTCATCCTCCTTCGTCGGCCGTACCGGCTCCGGCTCCTGCGGTCGCACCGGTTCGTACCGGCTCGTGCTCGGTGTCTCTGCGCCGGGGCCGGCGCTGGGGTCTGCACTGGGCATGCCCGACATCCTGCCGTACACGGCTGGGAACGCGGAGAGGACCGCCGCACCGGTCGGTGCGACGGTCCTCGTTTCACGTGAAACATCGACGGGGCGGGCTCGACCCGACGGTCGGCGTCAGCCGAAGATGCCTCCACCGTCCTCTTGGCCCGGCGGATCCTCCGAGGCCGATGGCGACTCGCCGCCCGGACCACCACCCGGACCATTGCCCGGACCGCCACCCGGACCGCCGTTCTGGCCCCCACCGTCCGCGCCACCGTTGTGGTTGCAGTCCCAGTCGAACTGGTCGCAGGTGTCGCTGGGCTCGGGCGACTTCGTGGGCGGTTTCGTCGTCTCGGTCTCCGAGGGTGTCGGCGACGAAGGCTCCTTCGTCTCCTCCTCGGTCGCGGACGGGGACGGCGGCGGAGGCGGCGTCTCGCCGACGATGTCACCGATCGGCTCCGGTACCGGGAAGGGCTTCGGAGGCACGTTCTTGAGCGCCTGCTTCATGTAGTCCTGCCAAATCTGCGCGGGGAACGAGGCGCCGTGGATCTTCGCCTCACCACCCGTGCCGAACATCTCCAGGAACTGGCGCTTCTTGTTGGTCTCGTCGTCGTCGAGCCGGTACATGCTGACCGCCGTCGACAGCTGGGGGGTGTATCCGACGAACCAGGCGGACTTGTTGCCGTCGGTCGTGCCGGTCTTGCCGGCCACCTGCCGGTCGCCGAGCTGGGCCGAGGTTCCGGTGCCCTTCTCCACGACGGTCCTCAGCACGTCGGTGACGTTGTCGGCCACCTCCGGAGAGAAGGCCTGCTCGGTCTTCTTCGGGTGCGTGTAGACCGAGTTGCCCTTGTGCCGGACCTCGGAGACCGAGTACGGATCGTTCTGCTTGCCGCTGGCAGCGAACGTCGAGTACGCCCCGGCCATGCGGATCGCGCTCGGTGACGAGGTGCCGAGCGAGAAGGACGGGTAGTTGGCGCTGGCCATGGAGGTGTCGTCCTGGAGGCCGGCCTCCATGGCCGTCTGCTTGACCTTGTCCAGGCCGACGTCCATGCCGAGCTGCACATACGCCGAGTTGACCGACTCCCGCATCGCCTCACGCAGGTTGATCTGGAAGGTCGGCCGGTTGTACGACTGGTCGCCGTCGTTCTTCTGGTTCCACTGCTTGCCGTCGCGGTCGGTCCAGACGCTCCCGTCGTAGTTCTGGATCTTGAGCTCGTTCTTGCCGCTGTACAGGCTCTTCGGGTTGGCGATCGTTCGCTGGGCGTCGCCCTGCTCCTCGGGGCCCTCGGGGTCGCGCACGCCGTACTTGAAGGCCGCGGCCAGCACGAACGGCTTGTACGTCGAACCGACCTGCGCACCGGTCTGGTCGGCGTTGTTGGTGAAGTGCTTCGTCGCGTCCTCACCGCCGTAGATGGCCTTGATCGCGCCGTCCTCCGGATCCACGGAGGCGCCGCCGAACTGGACGTGCGTGTCCTTGTCCGGACGCTCCTTCGGCTTGATCTTGGCCTTGCGGACCTTGTTCACCGACTTCTCGAGCGCCTTGACCTTCGCCTTGTTGAAGGTCGTGTGGATCTCGTAGCCGCCCTGCCGGAGTTCCTGCTCAGTGATGTCGGTGTTCTTGATGACGTACGCCTTGGCCAGGTCCACGAGATAACCGGTCTGACCGGCCAGGTCGACGTTGGACCGCGGGTTCTGAAGCTTGGGGAACGTCGTGTACTTGTTCCGCCGTTCCTCCGTCAGATGGCCGTCCTTGACCTCTTCGTCGAGGATCCACTTCCACCGCTTCTTGGCGCGCGCGGTGTTGTCTTCCTTGCTGGCCGCGGGGTCGATCTCGGGGGCACCGGCGGGGTCGTAGTACGTGGCGCCCTTGAGCACCGTCGCGAGGAGAGCGCACTCGCTCGGGTTGAGCTCCTTGGCTTCCTTGTCGAAGTACGCCCGGGCTGCCGCCTGGATGCCGTACGCCCCACGCCCGTAATAGGCGGTGTTGAGGTAGCCGGCCATGATGTTTTCCTTGGAGACGGTCCGGCCGACCTTTATGGAGATGAAGAGCTCTTTGAACTTACGGGTGAACGTCTGCGACTGGTCGCCCAGGCGCGCGTTCTTCACGTACTGCTGGGTGATCGTGGAGCCACCCTGGGTCTGCCCGCCCTTGGCCATGTTGACCAGGGCACGCGTGATGCCCATGGGGTCGACGCCCTTGTCGTCCTCGAACGTCTTGTTCTCCGCCGACATGACGGCGTAGCGCATCTCTTCGGGGATGTCGTCGTAGTCGATGATCTGCCGGTTGCGCTCACCGCCCGTCGCGACCATCTGCGTTTTGTCGTCCCAGAAGTAGACGTTGTTCTGAGCCGTGGCGGCCTTGTCGACCTCCGGCACCTCCACCAGGGCGTACGAGATGCCGGCGACCGCCATCAAGCTGCCGAGGAAGCCGAGGAACAGGCCGGAGACCAGACGCCACGACGGCACCCAGCGCCGTGCGCCCCGCCTGCCCGCGCGCGGATAGTCGATGAATCGCTTCTTGCCGGACGGCTGCGGACCACGGCCCCTGCCGCGCCCGGCTCCACCGGCGCCCCCGGCTCCTCCTCCGCCACGACGGCCACCGCCGGCGCCGCGCCCACCACCGGCGCCCTCGGCAGCCCGGCGGCGGCCGACGTTCGCGCCGACCGAGCCGCTGCGCTGGGCGGCGCGCCGGGCCTCGGCCCGGCCGCCGTAGGGACGGTCTCCGCCGTCTTCGGCCCCGGCTCCGTGCGGCTCATGGGAGGAAGAAGGCGATCCGGTGGCATCTCGCGGGGCCGCGCGGCGGCCCGACGGCACTCCTGGGGCGCCACGCCTGGCCGCGGCGCGTCCGCCGCCCTGCGGCTGCGGCGGTTTGCGACGGTGCTCGCTCATCGAACGATTACTCCTCGGGCAGGCGCAGCTGTCCGCGCCTGGAAACGGCGGCTGGTTTCCGGTCCCCCCGAAGTGCGGATGCGCCCGTTCCGGCGCCCACCCGCACTACACCAGGGACGACGACGCTCCCTGGCGTCACATGGTTCCCGGTGGCATACATGGCGCACAGACTACGCACCGTCAAAACCTCCTAGAGCCGAAGTTCACCCCAAATCAGGCAAGTTCCTTCCTACGAATCGGTGATGTGACGCCGTTCACCGTGCCCCCTCTTGTTTCGGCCCGATCACCGTTCTATCGTCTCGATGTATCGAGTCGATACATCAGCTCGGCATAAAGGCCGTACTGAAGGACCGCGGCAGACGGGAGGCGAAGATGAGCAGGCGCTCCGGCATCCTGGAATTCGCCGTCCTCGGACTGCTCCGCGAGTCCCCGATGCACGGCTATGAGCTGCGAAAACGCCTCAATACATCGCTGGGAGTGTTCCGCGCCTTCAGCTACGGGACGCTCTACCCCTGCCTCAAGACGCTGGTCGCCAACGGCTGGTTGATCGAGGAAACGGGGAGCACTCCCGACGACGCCCTCGCCGCTCCACTCACAGGGCGTCGCGCCAAGATCGTCTATCGGTTGACGGCGGAAGGTAAGGAACACTTCGAGGACCTGCTCTCGCAGACCGGCCCCGACGCGTATGAGGACGAGCACTTCGCCGCCCGCTTCGCCTTCTTCGGCCAGACCTCGCGGGACGTACGCATGCGGGTGCTCGAGGGCCGCCGCAGCCGCCTCGAAGAGCGTCTGGAGAAGATGCGCGCCTCCCTGGCCCGTACCCGGGAGCGCCTCGACGACTACACGCTTGAGCTCCAGCGGCACGGCATGGAGTCCGTGGAGCGCGAAGTGCGCTGGCTGAACGAGCTCATCGAGAGCGAACGCGCGGGGCGGGACCAGCAACGGTCCGCCTCCCAGGGTTCCGCTCAGCAGGACAGCACATCCGGGGAGTCGGCGGGCCTGCCCCGGCGGCGGGAGAACGACCCGCCGCCGGATCCGTCCGATGACCCCACCAAGTGAGACCCAGCATTCCGCCGGGTCTCATCCGGAATACCGAGATCACACAGGGAGCAACCGGAATGGGTTCGGTTCGCGTAGCCATCGTCGGCGTGGGCAACTGCGCCGCCTCGCTGGTCCAGGGCGTCGAGTACTACAAGGACGCCGACCCGGACGCCAAGGTCCCGGGCCTGATGCACGTCCAGTTCGGCGAGTACCACGTCGGTGACGTCGAGTTCGTCGCCGCCTTCGACGTCGACGCGAAGAAGGTCGGCCTCGACCTCTCGGATGCCATCGGCGCCAGCGAGAACAACACCATCAAGATCTGCGACGTGCCGAGCAAGGGCGTCACCGTCCAGCGCGGCCACACCCTCGACGGCCTGGGCAAGTACTACCGCCAGACCATCGAGGAGTCCGACGAGGCCCCGGCCGACATCGTCCAGATCCTCAAGGACCGCAAGGTCGACGTCCTCGTCTGCTACCTGCCCGTCGGGTCCGAGGACGCCGCGAAGTTCTACGCGCAGTGCGCCATCGACGCCAAGGTCGCGTTCGTCAACGCTCTGCCGGTCTTCATCGCCGGCACCAAGGAGTGGGCGGACAAGTTCACCGAGGCCGGTGTCCCGATCGTCGGCGACGACATCAAGTCGCAGGTCGGCGCCACCATCACGCACCGTGTGATGGCGAAGCTGTTCGAGGACCGCGGTGTCCGCCTCGAGCGCACCATGCAGCTGAACGTCGGCGGCAACATGGACTTCAAGAACATGTTGGAGCGTGACCGCCTCGAGTCGAAGAAGATCTCGAAGACGCAGGCCGTCACCTCGCAGATCCGCGACCGCGACCTGGGCGAGGACAACGTCCACATCGGCCCGTCGGACTACGTCGCGTGGCTCGACGACCGCAAGTGGGCGTACGTCCGCCTCGAAGGCCGCGCCTTCGGTGACGTCCCGCTGAACCTGGAGTACAAGCTCGAGGTCTGGGACTCCCCGAACTCGGCGGGTGTCATCATCGACGCCCTGCGCGCCGCGAAGATCGCCAAGGACCGCGGTGTCGGCGGCCCGATCCTCTCCGCGTCGTCGTACTTCATGAAGTCCCCGCCGGTCCAGTACTTCGACGACGAGGCGTACGACAACGTCGAGAAGTTCATCAAGGGCGAGGTCGAGCGCTAAGCGCCCCTTCCTTGCCGCGCGTCGAGGGTCCCCGGGCATCGCGCTCGGGGGCCCTCCTCGCATGTCAGTCCCCATACGAGGGTGAGGCCCATGGCTGTCGTCGGTGACCTGCGTGTCCTGCTGCGCCTGCGGGACTTCCGACGTCTGCTCGCCGTACGGCTGGTCTCCCAGAGCGCCGACGGGGTCTACCAGGTCGCGCTCGCCACCTACGTCGTCTTCTCCCCGGAGAAGCAGGCCTCACCAGGGGCGATCGCCTCGGCCATGGCCGTGCTGCTCCTTCCGTACTCGCTCGTCGGACCCTTCGCCGGGGTCCTGCTCGACCGCTGGCAGCGCCGCCAGGTCTTCCTGTACGGCAACCTCCTGCGGGCCGCGCTCGCCGCGCTGACCGCCGTGCTGATGCTCAGCGGCGTACCCGACGGGCTCTTCTACGCCTCCGCGCTCTGCGTCACGGCCGTCAACCGCTTCGTCCTGGCCGGTCTTTCCGCCGCCCTTCCCCGGGTCGTCGACGCGGACCGCCTGGTCATCGCCAATTCCCTCTCGCCGACCGCGGGGACACTCGCCGCGACCGCGGGCGGTGGCCTCGCCTTCGTCGTACGTCTGGTGGCGTCGGACTCCGACGCGGCGGTGGTCCTCCTCGCGGCCGCCCTCTACCTGGGTGCCGCGTTCGCCTCGCTGCGCATGGCCCGCGAACTGCTCGGCCCCGATCCGGGCCCTGACCGGACACGGCTCGCGGCGGCGCTCGCCGGCACGGCCCGCGGGCTCAGCTCGGGCATCCGGCACCTGCGGCAACGCCCGGCGGCCCTGCGCGCGCTCGCCGCCATGACGGTGCTGCGGTTCTGCTACGGCGCGCTGACGGTCATGGTCCTGATGCTGTGCCGGTACGCGTGGTCGTCGTCGGAGTCCGAGGGGCTGGCGCTGCTCGGGCTCGCCCTCGGCGTTTCCGGGGCGGGCTTCTTCGTGGCGGCCGTGGTCACACCGGCCGCGGTGGGACGCTTCGGAGCCGGCGGCTGGATCACCGTCTGCGCGGGCTCGGCAGCGGTCCTGGAGCCGGCACTCGGCCTGTTCTTCGCGCCCGCACCCCTCCTGGTCGCCGCCTTCGCCCTCGGCCTGACGACCCAGGGCGCGAAGATCGCCACGGACACGGTGGTGCAGTCCACGGTGGACGACGGCTTCCGCGGCCGGATCTTCTCCCTCTACGACGTCCTCTTCAACGTCGCCTTCGTGGGAGCGGCCGCGGTGGCGGCGCTGGTCCTGCCCCCGGACGGACGATCGGCCCCGCTGGTCATCGGGGTGGCGCTGCTCTACGCAGCGGTTGCTGCGTCTATGGCCCGGTTTGACGTGCAGTAAGTGTCACATCAGTGCCACAGAGCCTCTCTCGGCTTCAGAGAGGCCACCCCAGCTCGGTAACTTACGGGACGTTCGTATCCGCGCCATCGCGCTCTCGTTCTAGGGGGACCCCCAAAGTGACCACTCCGCCGCCGCCCCAGGGCCAAGCTCCTTACCCGCCCCAGGGTCAGAACCCCTATGGCCAGCCGCAGGGCCAGAACCCCTACGGTCAGCCGCAGGGCGGCGCCCCTTACCCTCCGCAGCAGGGCCAGCCCGGCGTTCCGCAGCAGCCGTATCAGGCCTTCAACCAGGGCGGACCGGTGCCTCCGCCCCAGCCGCAGCGCCGGCCCCTCAAGTTCTACCTGCGGATCGCGGCGGCGGTGGTGGTCGTCATCATGATGGCGATCGGCTACTTCGCCAGCCAGGACGACGCGGACACCGCCGCGGTCGGCGACTGCCTGAAGGCCGCCTCTTCCTCCTCGCAGCGCATGGAGGTCGTGGACTGCTCGTCATCCGAGGCGGAGTCCAAGGTCATCAAGAAGATCGACGGGCACTACACGCAGCTCACCGCGGAGTCCGAGTGCCGCAAGGTGGAAGGCGCCACCGGCTTCTACGCGGAGACCGGCAAGGGCGACGAGTTCCTGCTCTGCACAAAGGGCGCCTGACCGCCTGGCCTGACGCAGAATTCGTAGATTTCATGCCCAGGGGCACTGTTTCACGTGAAACAGTGCCCCTGGGCGCATGTGGGACCGACGGTGTGTTTCACGTGAAACACACCAGCCCGGGTCCCGTTCAGCTCTGCGCGGCCCACCACTCCTTGAGCGCCGCCTCCGCCGTCTCTCGCTCCATCGGCCCGTTCTCCAGCCTCAGCTCCAGCAGGAACTTGTAGGCCTGGCCGATCACCGGACCGGGACGCACGTCCAGGACCTCCATGATCTCGTTGCCGTCGAGATCGGGTCGGATGGAGTCCAGCTCCTCCTGCTCCTGGAGGCGGGCGATGCGCTCCTCCAGACCGTCGTACGCGTGCGACAGCGCGTTCGCCTTGCGCTTGTTGCGCGTCGTGCAGTCCGAGCGGGTCAGCTTGTGCAGGCGCTCCAGGAGCGGCCCGGCGTCGCGCACGTAGCGCCGTACGGCCGAGTCCGTCCATTCGCCGGTGCCGTAACCGTGGAAGCGAAGGTGCAGCTCGACCAGGCGCGAAACGTCCTTGACGAGCTCGTTGGAGTATTTGAGTGCCGTCATGCGCTTCTTGACCATCTTGGCGCCAACCACCTCGTGGTGGTGGAAGGAGACCCGGCCGTCGTCCTCGAAGCGCCGGGTCTTCGGCTTCCCGATGTCATGCAGCAGCGCGGCGAGCCGAAGCGTCAGGTCGGGGCCGTCCGTCTCCAGTGCGATCGCCTGCTCCAGGACGATCAGCGAGTGGTCGTAGACGTCCTTGTGGCGGTGGTGCTCGTCCCGCTCCAGACGGAGCGCGGGCAGCTCCGGCAGAACCCGCTCCGCGAGGCCGGTGTCGACGAGGAGAGCGAGGCCCTGGCGCGGGTGCGCGGAGAGGATCAGCTTGTTGAGCTCGTCCCGCACGCGCTCCGCGGAGACGATGTCGATGCGCTCGGCCATGGCCTTCATCGCGGAGACGACCTCGGGCGCCAGCTCGAAGTCGAGCTGCGCGGCGAAGCGCGCGGCCCGCATCATCCGCAGCGGGTCGTCCGAGAAGGACTCCTCGGGGGTCCCCGGGGTGCGCAGGACACGCTCCGCCAGGTCCTCGAGCCCGCCGTGCGGGTCGACGAACTCCTTCTCGGGCAGCGCCACGGCCATCGCGTTCACGGTGAAGTCGCGGCGGACGAGGTCCTCCTCGATGGAGTCGCCGTAGGACACCTCGGGCTTGCGGGAAGTCCTGTCGTACGCCTCCGACCGGTAGGTCGTGACCTCGATCTCAAAGCTCTGGTCGACGTCTCCGACGCGGGCCTCCTTCTGGCAGCCGACCGTGCCGAAGGCGATCCCGACCTCCCATACGGCGTCGGCCCAGGGCCGCACGATCTTCAGCACGTCCTCGGGGCGGGCGTCCGTCGTGAAGTCCAGGTCGTTGCCGAGCCGGCCCAGGAGCGCGTCCCTGACCGAGCCGCCGACCAGGGCGAGAGAGAACCCGGCCTCCTGGAATCGGCGGGCGAGCTCGTCCGCGACAGGGGACACCCGCAGCAGTTCGCTGACCGCGCGGCGCTGCACCTGGCTCAGTGCGCTGGGATTGTCTTCATTGGCGTTCGGCACAACAGAAAAGGGTACGTGCACCCGGCCACCTGAGCCGACCCGATTCCTGCCCGGCCGACCCGTTTCCCGCCGGGGCCGACCCGATTCCCGCCGGGTCACGCCGGGCGCACCTGGCGCGCTCCGGCACCGGGGCCACCTCTTCCGATCACGTGGAGCAGTCCGCGGCACTTCGTCACAGCGCGCATCGTTACCATGCGTGGACGCACAACCGACGACCACTGACGACGAGGGATAGGCGAACGCGTGGCCGAGGCGGCAGATTTCCCGGGGACAAGCCCCACACCTGCCCGCCGGTGGCTGCGGCGCACCGCAGCACTCCTGGTGGGTACCCCTTTGCTGGCCGGCCTCCTGCAGGCCCCGGTGAGTCCGGCCGCGGATGCCGCGGTGCCGAGCGCGCCGGTGGCCGCCGCCACTGATTCCGGCCCCGTCGACGTCTCGCTGGACGAGCTCACCCCCGCCGCCCCCAGCGAGGGCGACACGGTCACCGTCTCCGGCACGGTCACCAACACCGGCAAGCAGACGGTGACCGGGGGGAAGGTCGGGCTGCGCGTCGGACCGCCCCTCAACGGCCGGAGCGCCATCGACAGCGCCGCCGGGCGCGGGAGCTTCCGGCCGGGGGCCGACGGCACCGAGGTGGGCGGCAAGTACGTCGACAAGATCGCCAAGCTCGTGCCCGGTGTGCGGACGGACTTCAGCATCTCCGTACCGGTCAAGGCGCTCGACCTGGGCGCGGACGGCGTCTACCAGCTCGGTGTGACCCTCACCGGTCAGAGCGCCGCGCAGCCCTACCCCCAGGTGCTCGGCATCCAGCGCACCTTCCTGCCGTGGCAGCCCGATGGCGCCGAGACCAAGACGAAGACGACGTATCTGTGGCCGCTCATCTCCGAGACGCATCTCACCGCGGAGACCGGGTCCGACGAACAGCAGACGCCCGTCTTCAAGAACGATGAACTGGCCGACGAGCTGGCCGCGGGCGGGCGCCTGCAACAGTTGCTCGCGCTCGGCAGTGACCTCGACGTCACGTGGGTGATCGACCCGGACACGCTCGCCTCGGTCGAGGCGATGACGGAGAGCTATCGGATCCGGAACTCCGACGGGAAGACCACCAGGGCGGGCAAGCACCAGGCCGTCGCCAAGCAGTGGCTCAACGACCTCGAAGCCGCCGTCAAGGGCAAGAAGGTCGTCGCCCTCCCCTTCGGCGACCCCGACCTCGCGTCGCTCGCGCACACCGGCAAGACCGTCACCGGCTCCCTCAGCCACCTCAAGGAGGCCACCGAAGCCGGTGTCAGCGCGGTGGAGGGGATTCTGCACACCAAGCCGAGCACGGACTTCGCGTGGCCCGCCGAGGGAGCCATCGACCCGTCGATCGTGGACGTCTCCACCTCGGCGGGCGCCCATACGGTGATCGCCCGCAGCGACAGCCTGCGCGAGAGCACGGCTCTTCCGTACGCGCCGACCGCGGCCAGGCCGATCGGCGGCGGTACGACGGCGGTGGTGGCCGACGCGCGCCTGTCCACCGCGTTCCAGGGCGACATGACGGTGTCCGAGACCTCCACGCTCGCCGTGCAGAAGTTCGTCTCCCAGAGCCTGATGCTCAACCAGCAGGTCCCGGGCAAGCAGCGCAGCATCGTGATCGCTCCGCAGCGCATGCCCACGGCCAGCCAGGCCCAGGCCATGGCCAAGGGCCTCACGGCCCTCCAGGAAGGCACGTGGACGCAGTCCCAGGGGCTGACCGCCGCGGCGAAGGCGACGCCGGACCCGCAGGCCACGACCCGGGTGCCGTCCGCGGCGTCGTACCCGGCCGCGCTGCGCAAGCGGGAGCTGCCGCAGGCGGCCTTCACGACCATCCGTGACACGCAGGGCATGCTGGAACGCTTCCAGGTGATCCTCACCAAGAAGGACCGCGTGGTCACCCCGTTCAGGCGGGCCATAGACCGCGGGATGTCCACGTCCTGGCGCGGCCGCCCGGCGGAGGCCACGACGTACCGCAACGGCGTACAGGACTATCTGGAGGACCTCACCGGACAGGTCTCGCTGATCGCGAGGTCCGACGCGAAACTCTCCGGACGCAGCGCGACGATCCCGGTGTCGGTGCAGAACAACCTGGTGCAGGGCGTGGAGCACCTGACCCTGCGGCTGTACTCGGAGAATCCCACCCGTCTGAAGATCGGTGACGGGCGGTACGAGGAGAAGCAGGTCAAGATCGACGGCGGGCACTCGCAGTCGGTGAAGTTCACCACCACGACCAAGGCCAACGGCCCGGTCCCGGTCTACGCCCAGCTCTACACGGAGGACGGGCAGCCCTACGGCGACGCCGTGCACTTCGAGGTCAATGTCACCGAGTTCACCCTCGCGGTCATGCTGGTCATCGCCGGTGGCCTGCTGCTCCTCGTGCTCGCCGGGTTCCGGATGTACACGCAGCGCAAGCGCGCGGCGCGCAAGCGGGCCGAGGAGGGCCCGGACGCAGGATCCGAGGAAGGTCCGGACGAAGGACCCGAGAAGGGCCCGGACGAGGGGCCCGAGGACGGGAACGGGACCGCGCCCGGAGAGGGCGACCCCGAGCAGCCGAGTGACCCGACACCGGACACCGCTCCGGAAAGCACCGACCCATCGGACACGGGTGAGAGAGTGGACCGTTGAGCGATGTCGTGGCCGGTGGGCCCGGGGACGATGAGGTGGGGTAATCCATGAACGCGCCGTACAACGGTGACCGTGGCCAGGGCTCGGGTGGCTCTGACCCGGCCGGCGGCCCGCCCCCGGGCTCCGGCGACCACGGGCAGCAGATCCCCCCGCAGCCCGCGCCCGACACGTACCTCCAGGACGCCTACGATCAGGACCCCTACCGCGGGCAGGACCTCTCCGCCCAGGACCCGGTGGCCGAAGCGCTCTACGACCGCGCGGCACACCCCCCGCCGCCGCCCGGCACCTACCCTCAGCAGCCGCTCTACGGCCGGCCGCCCGTCTCGGAGCACGCGCCGGACCCCCGTGTCTGGGCGCAGCCCCCGGCCCCCGAGCCGGAGGGCCCGACGCGGCACCTCCCGTACGGCGACGACGCCCGTACGACGCAGTTCGTGGGCGTCGACGACCTGGTCACCCAGGCCGGAGAGGAGTACCACGAGCCGGACGCCTTCGCTCATCTCTACCGCGACCAGCAGCCCAGCGGGTACAACGGCCGACAGGCCGATTACCAGCAGGGCGGGCATCAGCAGGGCGAGTACCAGCAAGGCGGGCACCAGCAGGCCGAGTACCAGCAGGCCGAGTACCAACAGGGCGGGCACCAGCAAGGCGCTTACCAGCAGGCGGGTTACCAGCAGGCCGGTTATCAGCAGGACGGCAACTACCCGCAGGGCCACGGATACCCGCAGGGCCAGGGCCAGGGCTATCCCCAGGGCAACGGATACCAGCAGGGCCACGAGTACCAGCAGGGCAACGGATACCAGGACGGCTACCCCCAGGGCGGCTACCAGCAGCCCCTCGACGGCGGCTACGCACCCGCCGACCAGCCGATCGTCCCCGCCCCCGCGCCGGACCCGGCTCCGGCACCCGCACAGGCACCCGCCGCGAAGTCGGGCGGCCGTGCGTCGAGCCTGCTGAAGTCGAGCGCCCTGATGGCGGCGGGCACGATCGTCTCCCGCCTCACCGGCTTCCTGCGCACGCTCGTCATGGCGGCCGCGATCGGCGTCGCCACGCTCAACGACTCGTACCAGGTCGCGAACACCCTGCCGACGATGATCTACGTCCTGGTCGGCGGCGGCGCCCTGAACGCGGTGTTCATCCCGCAGCTCGTGCGCGCCATGAAGAAGGACGAGGACGGCGGCGAGGGCTACGCCAACCGGCTGCTCACCCTGGTCATGGTGCTGCTCGCCGGTGTCACCGTCATCTGTGTGGTGGCCGCCCCGATGTTCGTGCGGCTGATGTCGCCGACGATCGCGGACAACCCCGTCCGCATGGAAGTCACCGTCACGTTCGCGCGCTTCTGCATCCCGACCATGTTCTTCATGGGCGTGCACGTCGTGCTCGGGCAGATCCTCAACGCCCGCGGCCGCTTCGGCGCCATGATGTGGACCCCGGTCCTCAACAACATCGTCGTCATCACCACCTTCGGCGCCTTCATCTGGGCCTTCGGCAGCTTCACCGACTCGGGCGTCGCCCCCGCCAACATCACGCCGGACGGCGTACGCCTCCTCGGCCTCGGCACGCTGCTCGGCCTCGTCGTGCAGTCGCTGGCCATGCTCCCCTACCTGCGCGAGGCCGGCTTCAAGCTCCGCCTGCGCTTCGACTGGCGCGGGCACGGCCTCGGCAAGGCCGCGCGGCTCGCGAAGTGGACCTTCTTCTTCGTCCTCGCCAACCAGATCGGCATGGTCGTCGTCACCCAGCTCGCCACCAGCGCCGGCACGACCGCATCCGACCAGGGCCACTCCGGCACGGGCATCACCGCGTACAACTACGCGCTGCTCCTGTGGCAGATGCCGCAGGCCATCATCACGGTCTCCGTCATGACCGCCGTCCTGCCGCGCATCTCCCGCTCCGCGAACGACGGCGACCCCGCCGCTGTCCGTGACGACATCTCGTACGGTCTGCGCACCTCGGCGGTGGCGATCGTGCCGTGCGCCTTCGCCTTCCTCGCCCTCGGCGTGCCGATGGCGACGCTGCTGTACGCGGGCTCCGGCTCGGGCGCGCAGAACATCGGCTACACCCTGATGGCCTTCGGGCTCGGCCTTATTCCGTACTCGGTCCAGTACGTCGTCCTGCGCGGCTTCTACGCCTACGAGGACACGCGCACGCCGTTCTACAACACCGTCATCGTGGCCGCGGTCAACGCGGCGGCCTCGGCGCTCTGCTTCTTCGTCCTGCCCGCCCGGTGGGCCGTCGTCGGCATGGGAGCCGCCTACGGCCTCGCCTACGTGGTCGGAGTGGGCGTGGCATGGCGCCGCCTGCGCGTGCGGCTGGGGGGCGATCTGGACGGCGCACAGGTGGCACGTACGTACACCCGGCTCATCGGGGCGTCGCTCCCGGCGGCCCTGGTGGGCGGTGCGGTCGGGTTCGCGATCCTGCGGACGATGGGGACCGGGGCGCTCGGCTCCCTGGTGGCGCTGGTCACGGGTGGCGTCGCGCTCATCGGTGTGTTCTTCGTGGCCGCCCGAAAGATGCGGATTGCGGAGCTCAATTCGATGGTCGGCATGGTTCGCGGGCGTCTCGGACGCTGAGATGAGCGCTACCGCACAACCATCGTTCGCTACCGCGTGTCGTGCATAGCACTGGACTGTGGGCACAATTGGCTTTGGCGTCTGACGAAGCGCAACGGATGGGGAGGCAGGAACGACGGTGGCGGAACGGAGCACGGCTGCCGTCGACGTGGCAGACAACAGTGGTGACGAGCCGCTGACCGCCAAGGCGGAGAAGGCCACGGCCGACGGGGCGGCCCAGACCCGGGAGCGGGACACGGCAGCTGACGATGACGGGGCGGAGACCGACAAGCCCAAGAGCCGAGGGACGACCTCACCCCCAGAGCTGCACAGTGGTCACAAGCTCGCCAGACGCTATCGACTCGAAGAGTGCGTCACCCGTCTGGACGGTTTCAGCAGCTGGCGTGCGGTGGACGAGAAGCTCCGCCGTGCCGTCGGCGTGCACCTGCTGCCCGCGGACCATCCGCGGGCCCGCTCGGTGCTGGCCGCGGCGCGTTCCTCGGCCCTTCTCGGGGACCCGCGCTTCGTGCAGGTCCTGGACGCCGTCGAGGAGAACGACCTCGTCTACGTCGTCCACGAGTGGCTTCCGGACGCCACGGAGCTCACCGCGGTCCTCGCGGCGGGCCCGCTGGAGGCACACGAGGCGTACCAGCTCGTCAGCCAGGTGTCCCAGGCCATGGCCGCGGCACACCGGGAAGGCCTCGCACACCTGCGGCTGACCCCGGGGGCCGTCCTGCGCACCTCCACCGGTCAGTACCGCATCCGCGGTCTCGCGGTGAACGCCGCGCTGCGCGGCATCGAGTCCGAGACGCCGCAGCGCACGGACACGGAAGCGCTCGGCGCTCTTCTGTACGCGGCCCTGACCCAGCGCTGGCCCTACGAGGACGATGCCTACGGCCTCTCCGGCCTGCCCAAGGACGTGGGCCTCATCGCCCCCGACCAGGTGCGCGCCGGAGTCCACCGCGGCCTCTCCGAGCTCGCCATGCGGGCGCTCGTCAACGACGGGGCGACCGCGTCCCGTCAGGACCCGCCCTGCACGACCCCCGAGGAGCTGGTCAAGGCCATCGGCGAGATGCCCCGCATCCGCCCGCCGGAGCCCGCCTTCACCGCGCCCCCCGAGTACCAGCGCACCACGTACCAGCAGGGCTCGTACGGCCGGCCTGCGGCCCACCCCGGCCTCACCCAGCCCATCGCACCCCCGCCGCCCCCGCTGCAGAGCCGTACGGGCAAGGCCCTCAAGTGGGCCGTGTCCGCGCTGCTGATCGCCGCGCTCGGCCTCGGTAGCTGGCAGCTCGCGGACGCCCTGATGGACCGCGAGAACTCCGGGGACTCCGACGGCACGACGCAGACCACCGATGGCGGCGACAAGGACCAGCCCAGGCCCAAGAAGCCGATCGGCGTCCAGGACGCGCGGGAGTACGTCCTGGAGGGCAGGCCCCAGGCCCCGGAGGACGTGCGGAACACCTACGACAAGGACAGCTCCTCGCTGTGGCGGACCAAGTCGTTCAACGACGGTCCTGAGATCGCCCCGTACAAGCCCGGCGTCGGTATCGTCTACGACCTCGGCTCGGCCAAGGACGTCTCGGCCGCGTCGATAGCTCTCAAATACGGCGGTTCCCACACCACGGTCTCGCTTTATGCCACGGACTCCTTGACGCCCTCGGCGCCGATCGATTCGATGAAGAAGATCGGTGGCGCCACCACGTCGGGCACCACCGCGAAGATCTCGGCCAAGAAGCCGGTGAAGTCGCGGTACGTGCTCCTGTGGCTGACCGCCCTGCCGAACTCCGGCCCCGACGGTTACTACAGGGCCGGTTACAAGCAGGCCATCACGGACGTGCAGTTCAAGGGCTGAGGGATCGGCCGGCTCGGCGAGGCTCACTGGGGGGAGGGGGTTCGACGGTGGACGACACCGCGCGCGGCGACATGAGCGACAAGGACCTCCTCGCCCGCCATGTGGCCGGCGACAAGGACGCCTTCGGTGAGATCGTCCGGCGCCATCGCGACCGGCTGTGGGCCGTGGCCCTGCGCACCCTCGGGGACCGCGAGGAGGCGGCCGACGCGGTGCAGGACGCCCTCGTCTCCGCCTACCGGGCGGCGCACACCTTCCGCGGGCAGTCCGCCGTGACGACGTGGCTGCACCGCATCACCGTGAACGCCTGCCTCGACCGTGCCCGCAAGGCGGCCTCCCGCAAGACCTCTCCGATCGACGACACCGAGCGTCTTGAGCAGCTCCTGGAGCCCGAGGAATCCGCGGCCGCTCCGGTCGAGCGCGGCGACCTCCACCGGGAGCTGGTGGAGGCGCTGGGCACCCTCCCGCACGACCAGCGAGCCGCCCTCGTCCTGGTCGACATGCAGGGCTATCCGGTGGCCGAGGCAGCACGGGTCCTCGATGTCCCCAGCGGCACCGTCAAGAGCCGCTGTGCCCGAGGCAGAGCCAGACTTCTGCCGCTCCTCACCCACCTGCGTACGGAGACGCGCGCGCGGGGAGCCGAGAGCGGCGACGGCAGCGGGAGCGAGAAGCCCGCGACGGAAAGGAACCGGACGCAGGGGACATCCGTCCCACCGGCAGCGGGACCACGAGATGCGGGCCCGAGCGACGCAGCACCGCGAGATGCGGGACCGAGCGACGCGGGATCAAGCGATGCAGGACCAAGCGATTCAGCTGCCGTGAAGGGCGGAGGTGGGCGAGCGTGACAGCCACGACCGACTCGGCCGGGCACCCGGAGGTCACCGAGATCTCCGACCTGACCGAGGGTCTCCTTTCTCCGTCGCGCACGAGCGCCGTGCGACGGCATCTGGACGGCTGTGAGCTCTGCGCCGACGTCTACGCCTCGCTGGAGGAGATCCGCGGCACACTCGGCACCCTGCCGGGGCCGTCGCGCATGCCCGCCGACATCGCGGGCCGCATCGATGCCGCGCTGGCCGTCGAGGCGCTGCTGAACTCCACGACGCCCGACGCCCATGGCTCCGGGGACCCGGACACAGCGGCATACGAGCCCGCCGCGGAGTCCTCCGCCCCGCCCTCCGCCGCGCATGTTTCACGTGAAACGTCGCCGGCCTCAAGCACGGGAACACCGGCCGATCGCCCTGCCGGGCGTCCGCGTGCCGCCACCGGCCCCGGACGAGGGAAGCAGCCCCGTCGCTCCCGCCGCCGCACCGCCGTGTTCGGAGCCGTCTTCACCGCGGCCGCCATCGGCCTCGGCTCCCTGCTGATGCAGACCTTGGGCGACGACGGCGGAACATCCGCCAATGCGGGGCGGCACGACTCGGCGGACTCCATCTCCAAGGAAGGGCTCAAGGGGCAGGTGGCCGACCTTCTCGCCAAGAACTCCACCAAGGAGTCGGGCCGCGAGAAGTCGGACGGTTCCCAGCGGTCCTTCGGGCCGCGCTCCAGCCCGGAGTCCCCGGAGGACGCCCCGATGCGCGCGACCGCGGCCCACGTGCCGGAATGCATCCAGCGCGGCATCGGCGACCGGACCCCCCTCGCCGCCGAAGAGGGATCGTACGAAGGCAAGCGCGCCTACCTCGTCGTGGTGCCGCATGACTCCGACGCCACCCAGGTGTCCGCGTACGTCGTCGACGCCGCCTGTGTGGGCAAGTCCTCACCCCCGGCGGGCAAGGTTCTGCTGACGCACTCCTACCCTCAGGGCTGACAGCCGAGGGCTCTTGTGGCCGACCGCACTCTCCCGGCCCCGACTTGCTCCCCTACGCGTGGACACGACCGGGAATGCATGCCCCGTAGGATCCGTTGGGTGGGGTGAGAGTCCTGAGACGGGCCCCCACCAGGAGTACGCAGCAGTCCCCAGAGACGAGGAACCAAGCCGTGACCGACGTCCGTAACGTGATCATCATCGGCTCCGGGCCCGCCGGCTACACGGCGGCGCTCTACACCGCGCGCGCGTCGCTGAAGCCGCTGGTGTTCGAGGGCGCCGTCACCGCCGGCGGTGCGCTGATGAACACCACCGAGGTGGAGAACTTCCCCGGCTTCCAGGACGGGGTCATGGGTCCTGAGCTCATGGACAACATGCGCGCCCAGGCCGAGCGCTTCGGCGCCGAGCTCGTGCCGGACGACATCGTCGCCGTCGACCTCAGCGGCGAGATCAAGACCGTGACGGACACCGCGGGCACCGTGCACCGCGCGAAGGCCGTCATCGTCACGACCGGCTCCCAGCACCGCAAGCTCGGCCTGCCGAACGAGGACGCCCTCTCCGGACGCGGCGTCTCCTGGTGCGCCACCTGTGACGGCTTCTTCTTCAAGGACCAGGACATCGCCGTGATCGGTGGCGGTGACACCGCGATGGAGGAGGCCACCTTCCTCTCCCGCTTCGCCAAGTCCGTGACGATCGTCCACCGTCGCGACAGCCTGCGCGCCTCCAAGGCGATGCAGGAGCGCGCCTTCGCCGACCCGAAGATCAAGTTCATCTGGGACAGCGAGGTCGCCGAGATCAAGGGCGAGCAGAAGCTCTCCGGCCTGACGCTCCGCAACCTCAAGACCGGCGAGACGGCCGAGCTGCCGGTGACCGGCCTCTTCATCGCCATCGGCCATGACCCGCGCACCGAGCTCTTCAAGGGTCAGCTCGACCTGGACGACGAGGGCTACCTGAGGGTCACGGCCCCCTCGACCCGGACGAACCTCACCGGAGTCTTCGGCGCCGGTGACGTCGTCGACCACACCTACCGTCAGGCGATCACGGCCGCCGGCACCGGCTGCTCCGCCGCCCTCGACGCCGAGCGCTACCTCGCTGCTCTCGCCGACAGTGAGACGGCCGCGGCCGCCACCGTCTGACCCTCTCTTCCCACCGCATCAAGTTAAGGAGACTGCCGTGGCCGGCACCCTCAAGAACGTGACCGACGCCTCTTTCGAGGAGGACGTCCTCAAGAGCGACAAGCCCGTACTGGTGGACTTCTGGGCCGCCTGGTGCGGCCCGTGCCGTCAGATCGCCCCGTCCCTCGAGGCGATCGCGGCGGAGCACGGCGACAAGATCGAGATCGTGAAGCTCAACATCGACGAGAACCCCGGGACGGCCGCCAAGTACGGCGTCATGTCCATCCCGACCCTGAACGTGTACCAGGGTGGCGAGGTCGCCAAGACCATCGTCGGCGCCAAGCCGAAGGCCGCGATCGTGCGTGACCTCGAGGACTTCATCGCCGAGTAGTCAGTGGCGATGTTTCACGTGAAACACGAATGGACCAGTCCCTCCGGGGGCTGGTCCATTCGTGCGTTGTGATGCGTCGGGTCGTGCGATGTGATGCGACGGGTCAGAGCGGTCGAAGCACGGGTTCCTTCTGCACCGCGCCCAACAGCCGGTCCAGCGCCATCTCCACGTCCTCTTTCCACGACAGTGTCGTCCGCAGCTCCAGCCGCAGCCGCGGATGGCTGGGGTGCGGGCGGACCGTCTTGAAGCCCACCGCCAGCAGGTGATCCGCGGGCAGCACACACGCCGGCTTCTCCCACCGTGCGTCCCCGAAGGCTTCGATGGCTTTGAAGCCCCTGCGCAGCAAGTCCTTCGCCACCGTCTGGACGATCACGCGTCCGAGCCCCTGCCCCTGATACCCGGGCATGATCCAGGCCGTCATCAACTGCACGGCATCCGAGGAGACCGGGCTCGTGGGGAACGCGGTCGAGCGCGGGACATACGCGGGAGGGGCGTAGAGCACGAATCCCACCGGCAGATCGTCGACATAGACGACTCGGCCGCAGGACCCCCACTCCAGCAGGACGGCGGAGATCCACGACTCCTTCTCCAGCTCCGCGGTCCCGGCCTTTACCGCGGCTTGGCCGCTGACCGGGTCGAGCTCCCAGAAGACACAGGTGCGGCAGCGCGTGGGAAGGTCCGGGAGGTTGTCCAGCGTGAGCGGTACGAGCCGACGCCCCATGAAGGCGAATCCTCACTTTCCACGCCCGCTGCGCCGCGGGCGGCTGTCAGAGCTCCGCGTTCCCTGAGCAGGCTGCCGACGAAGCCGCCGACCGCTCCCAGCCCCAGGCCCGCGGTCATCAGTCCGGTGCGGCTCACCGATCGCATGGCCCCCGCCTCTCCTAAGAGGTGCCGTCAGGTGAATGTGCCATACCTGTACGCATCGTATCCGCGATGAGATTGCATCTAAACCGTAAGAAAGCAAAGAGCGGGCGGCGTTCCGGCACAGACCGGACACCGCCCGCTCTCGCGGTGGCTACCCTGCTGACTCAGTCCTCGTCGTCCCCCGAAGGCTCCTCCGAGTCCTCGGCCGACCCATTCTGGAGGACGGGGCCCTCGCCCGGCGCCAGGGTGCTCAGGATGCGCTCCAGGTCCTCGAGAGAGGCGAAGTCGACGACGATCTTGCCCTTCTTCTGACCCAGGTCGACGCGCACCCGCGTCTCGAAACGGTCGGAGAGCCGCGTGGCCAGCTCGGTGAGGGCCGGCGAGACCCGGGCACCGGCCCGCGGCCCCTTGGCCTTCGGAGCGCTCTGCGGCCGTGAGCCCATGAGGGTCACGATCTCCTCCACGGCACGGACCGACAGCCCCTCGGCCACGATGCGGTGAGCGAGGCGGTCCTGCTCCTCCGAGTCGTCCACCGAGAGCAGGGCCCGGGCGTGACCCGCGGAGAGAACCCCCGCGGCCACCCTGCGCTGCACCGCCGGTGAGAGCTTCAGCAGCCGCAGCGTGTTGGAGACCTGCGGGCGGGAACGGCCGATACGGTCCGCCAACTGATCATGCGTGCAGTTGAAGTCCTTGAGTAGCTGGTCGTAGGCGGCAGCCTCTTCCAGAGGATTCAGCTGTGCTCGGTGAAGGTTCTCCAGGAGGGCGTCCAGGAGGAGCTTCTCGTCGTCCGTGGCACGCACGATCGCCGGGATGCGCTCCAGGCCCGCCTCACGACAGGCCCGCCAGCGCCGCTCGCCCATGATGAGCTCGTAGCGCGTGGGGCCCATCTGGCGTACGACGACCGGCTGGAGAAGCCCGACCTCCTTGATGGAGGTGACGAGCTCGGACAGCGCGTCCTCGTCGAACACCTCGCGCGGCTGCCGAGGGTTGGGGGAGATGAAGTCGATCGGCAGCTCGGCGAAGTACGCGCCCGCGACGGGCGCGGTCTCCGGCGTCGGCTCCGCGGCTTGCTGATGCTGCTCCTCTGTTTCACGTGAAACAGGGTTCTGCTCCGTTTCACGTGAAACGGAGTTCCGCGAAAGCGCGGTCACCTTCGCGGCCGCCACGCCGCGCTCGGCGGTGAGCACGGGCACGGCCGACGGCGAGACCGTGGCTCCCGTCGTGCTCTGTGGAACCTGCTTCTCCGTAGGGGCTGCGGGGATCAGGGCGCCAAGACCCCGACCCAGTCCTCTCCGTCGCTCGCTCACTGCATCCCCTCCGTCATGCTGTGCTGGTCGTTCCGGGTGCCCATCTGTGGGGCGTGCTGGACCTCGTAGCGAACCCCGACTCCGCGCAGCGCGATCTCGCGTGCCGCTTCGAAGTAGGAGAGGGCGCCACTGGATCCCGGGTCGTAGGTGAGCACCGTCTGGCCGTAGCTCGGCGCCTCGGAGATACGGACCGACCGCGGAATGCTCGTCCGCAGGACCTCCTCGCCGAAGTGGCTGCGGACCTCCTCGGCCACCTGCGAGGCGAGGCGGGTTCTGCCGTCGTACATGGTCAGCAGGATCGTCGACACATGCAGGTTCGGATTGAGGTGTCCCCGGACCAGGTCGACGTTGCGCAGAAGCTGTCCGAGTCCTTCCAGCGCGTAGTACTCGCACTGAATGGGGATGAGGACTTCCGCGCCCGCCACCAGAGCGTTGACCGTCAGCAGACCCAGGGACGGCGGGCAGTCGATGAGGATGTAGTCCAGCGGCTGCTCGTACGCCTGGATCGCCCGCTGGAGCCGGCTCTCCCGTGCCACCAGCGACACCAGCTCGATCTCCGCACCGGCGAGATCGATGGTGGCCGGGGCACAGAAGAGCCCCTCGACGTCCACCACCGGCTGGACGACATCGGAGAGCGGCTTGCTCTCGACCAGCACGTCGTAGATGGAGGGCACCTCGGCGTGGTGATCGATGCCGAGGGCTGTGGAGGCGTTGCCCTGAGGGTCGAGGTCCACCACCAGAACGCGTGCGCCGTGCAGAGCGAGCGAGGCGGCGAGATTGACGGTCGTCGTTGTCTTGCCCACCCCGCCCTTCTGGTTGGCGACCACCATGACGCGGGTCTGCTCAGGACGCGGCAGGCCTTCGCCCGCGCGACCCAGGGCTTCTACCGCCAGTTGGGCAGCACGACCGATGGGTGTGTCGTCCATCGGGGGCGGTGTTTCACGTGAAACATCCTCCCCCGCCGATTCGGTACGGGGGCCGGGGACCGGATCGGTCATCGGTCCCGCGATGTTGGCGTCGGACCGCAAGGATTCACTCTCCTCGACATCAGGCTCGCAATGAACAGAGCCTCCCATGCTTTCAGGGTCATGAACCAGCGAGGCCCGGTCTTCTGTGGACGAATCCACCTCTGTGGACAACTCCGTTCCCCTATCGAGGGAGCCGAGTGGTCGGCGGTCGCGAGGTTCCGCAGCGCGGCCGCGATTGATGATGCCATGCAGCAGTGAGCGACGTTTCACGTGAAACACGATGCACGGCAGCCGGGGTGCCGCTGGTGCGACACCCCGGTGTGCGTACGTATGGCGGCGTCGCCGACAGCGCCGACCGCTCCCGACCGTCCCGGCGGTCCCGGCGGTCCCGTCAGCGGCGTCGCCGCACGCGACCGGTCCTGGCCGCCTTGGCGCGCTTCGCGGCGAAGCGCACACCGCCGGGGCTCTCCCCGACCTCGACGCGCACGACGGTGGCCCGCGGGTCCACCACGCCCTCGCCGACGTGGAGGACCGAGGTGTCCACCGCCCCGAGCTTGCTCAGGGCGGACCCTGCCGCCTTGACCTCTTCCTCGGCGGTGTCGCCCTTGAGGAGCAGCATCTCGCCGTACGGCCGCAGCAGGGGCACGCCCCAGGCCGCGAGGCGGTCCAGGGGAGCGACGGCCCGGGCCGTGACGACATGGACCGGCGGCAGCTTGCCGAGGACTTCCTCCGCGCGGCCCCGCACGACCGTCACGTGGTCGAGGCCGAGCAGCTCGACGACCTCGGTGAGGAAGTTCGTGCGCCGCAGCAGGGGCTCAAGGAGCGTGATCTTCAGGTCCGGGCGGACGAGAGCGAGCGGGATACCGGGGAGCCCGGCGCCGGAGCCGACATCGCACACGGTCACGTTCTCGGGCACGACCTCGGACAGCACCGCGCAGTTGAGCAGGTGCCGCTCCCAGAGTCGGGGCACCTCGCGAGGGCCGATCAGGCCACGCCGCACTCCCGCCTCGGCGAGCAGCTCCGCATACCGGACGGCGTCCGGAAAGCGATCGCCGAATACAGTCCGGGCCTCTTCAGGCGCCGGGGGGAGTTCCGCTGCCTCCGTCACGGGGACCGTCCTTCCGTACCGCACTGGGGTGGCTGACTATCGGGCTGACAAAGATCGGCCCCGCCTGCGAACAGACGGGGCCGGAGGGTATGGCGGTGCCGCTCAGGCGGGGAGTACGACGACGAAGCGCTGCGGCTCCTCGCCCTCGGACTCGCTGCGCAGACCGGCGGCCTTGACCGCGTCGTGCACGACCTTGCGCTCGAACGGCGTCATGGCCTTGAGCTTGAGCGACTCACCGGAGCTCTTCACCTCGGCCGCGGCCTCGGCGCCGAGCTCAGTGAGCTCCTCGCGCTTCTTGGCACGGTAGCCCGCGATGTCCAGCATGAGGCGGCTGCGGTCACCGGTCTCGCGGTGCACGGCGAGACGCGTGAGCTCCTGGAGCGCCTCCAGGACCTCCCCGTCCCGGCCGACCAGCTTCTGCAGGTCGCGGGTCGCGGTGTCACTGATGATCGAGACAGCGGCCCGGTCGGCCTCGACGTCCATGTCGATGTCGCCGTCAAGGTCGGCGATGTCGAGCAGACCCTCGAGGTAGTCCGCCGCGATCTCCCCCTCCTGCTCGAGGCGGGTGAGAGTGTCGCCGGCCTCGGCCTCGATCTCGGCCTCGATCTCAGCCTCGGCGGAGGTGGTGGTGCCTTCCGTCACGGGAGGGGCTCCTTCTACTTCTTGGAGGACGGGTGCTTGGGCCGCTGCTGGCCCTTGCGCTGCTGTCCCGACTTGGCTTTGCTGCGGGTACCGGAGCCGGGCTTGTTGCCCGTCGTGCTGCTGCCCGCCGGCGTGGTCTTCGGGGCAGCGTCCTCGGGCTCGTCCTGGGCCTTCTCCAGCGACATCTTGGGCTCCGCCTCGTCGTCCCCCTTGGTGGCGCCCTGCGATGTGGCGGACTGGCGCTTGGCCTTGCTCTGCCGCTTGGGCTGCTGGCGCTTGGGGCCGCCCGCGGGGGTGCCGCCCTCTTCGCTGTCGGCGACGACCGTGGTGTCGCTCTCCACCACGGTGCCGTCGGCCTGGGCCACGAGGCCCGCCTTGGTCAGACCGTTGATGAATTTGCGCTCGAACTCGTTGCGGTCCCGGCCCTTGGCGACGATCGCCTTGATGACGTTCGTGTTGCCGCGCCCCCGCACCTTCTTGTTGTGCGTGATCTGCTTCTGAAGGCGCTCCAGGAACGAGGCCTGAGCCTTGGAGCCCGGCGTCGGGTTCCTGCGGATGACGAACATCTGCTGGCCCATGGTCCACACGTTGGTGGTCAGCCAGTAGACGAGGACACCGACGGGGAAGTTGATGCCGAAGACGGCGAACATGATCGGGAAGACGTACATCAGCATCTTCTGCTGCTGCATGAACGGCGTCTTGACCGTGGTGTCCACGTTCTTCGTCATCAGCTGGCGCTGAGTGAAGAACTGCGAGGCCGACATCAGGATGATCATGATCGCGGTGACCACGCGGACGTCCGTCAGCGTGGCGCTGAGGGAGGCGACCTTGTCGGCGCTGTCGGTGAACTTCGCGGCGAGCGGTGCGCCGATGATGTGCGCCTTACGCGCGCTCTCGAGCAGCTGATCGTCGATGACGCCGATCGTCTTGCCCGTCGCGATGCCGTTCAGCACGTGGTACAGGGCGAAGAAGAACGGAGACTGCGCCAGGATGGGAAGGCACGAGGAGAGCGGGTTGGTACCCGACTCCTTGTACAGCTTCATCATCTCTTCGGACTGGCGCTGCTTGTCGCTCTTGTAGCGCTCCTGGATCTTCTTCATCTCGGGCTGGAGCGTCTGCATCGCCCGAGTGGCCTTGATCTGCTTCACGAAGAGCGGGATCAGACAGATGCGGATCAGGATCACCAGGGACACGATGGAAAGGCCCCAGGCCCAGCCCGTGTCGGGACCGAAGATCTTCCCGTACACCGAGTGGAACTGAACGATGACCCACGAAACTGGTGTCGTGATAAAGCTGAAGAGACTGGCAATCGTGTCCACTAATCAGGCTCCTTGAGCATGGGACGGGGTCTCGGTCTCGGCGGCCGTGTCCGGAGGGAGAACCCCGGTCGGCGCGCCTGCGGCGGAGGTCCCGCCCTTGCGCCCGCGCCATGAGGCGCGCAGCATCTCGTGCCACCGCGGACGCTTGCGCGGCGGCACATGGTCGACACCACCGAGCGACCACGGGTTGCACCGCAGGATGCGCCATGCCGTCAGCGCCGTTCCCTTGAGCGCACCGTGCCGGTCGATGGCCAGGTAGCCGTAGCGGGAACACGACGGGTAGTACTTGCACACCGGGCCCAGCAGCGGACTGATCGTCCACTGATACAGCTTGATCAGGGCCAGCAGCGGGTACTTCATCGCGCGCCCCCTCCCAGCAGCCGCTGCAAGGCGGTGTCCAGGTCTCGGGCCAGCTGTGCATGGTCGGCGTCGCCCGCTCCGGGCAGCGCTCGTACGACTACCAGGCTACCGGGGGGCACGGAGGCCAGCCGGTCGCGCATGAGATGGCGAAGCCTTCGCTTCACCGTGTTCCGTACGACCGCGTTGCCCACGGCCTTGCTGACGACGAAACCCGCACGTGTCGGGGGAAGGGTCTCCCCAGGCACGTGCGGGTCCGTTGCGCCGCTGCGTAGATGGACGACGAGAAGCGGGCGTCCGGCCCGGCGTCCTCGGCGTACCGCGGTCGCGAAGTCTTCGCGCCGCCTCAGCCGATGCTCGGTAGGCAGCACGACGTCATGACCTGACTGTTATCAGGCGGAAAGGCTGGCGCGACCCTTGCCACGACGGTTCGCGAGAATCGCGCGACCGGCACGGGTGCGCATCCGCAGGCGGAAGCCGTGGGTCTTGGCACGACGACGGTTGTTCGGCTGGAAGGTGCGCTTGCTCACTCGGGGGCTCCAGAAATGATCGTTTGGTGGCGGGACATCGCCTGGCTGTCACCGTGCGCCCACGAGAAGCTCGCGTATACGCACCGAGTGCACCGCTTCACAATCACAGATCGTGATCTTTGCCCATCGGAGGCAGGCGGCAGCAGCCATCGACAACTCGACCTGGTCACGGTACGCGGGGCTGCGCCATGCGGTCAAACCGGCCTTTGGGGGGAGACACTGTGCACAGCCTGTGGACAACAACTTGAACCGCAGCCGTCGCCCTGACTACCGTGGCTCAACTCCGATTCGTTCCCTTCCACCTCCCCATCCCGATTTCCATCCCCGGAACCACACCTTCGTGGGACCCCGTGAGAGAGCGTGCCCTGTGGCTGATGTACCTGCCGATCTTGCCGCAGTGTGGCCACGAGTTCTGGATCATCTGCTGGGGGAAGGGCGCGGGCAGGGCGTCGAGGCGAAGGACGAGAGGTGGCTGCGCAGCTGCCAGCCACTGGCCCTGGTCGCCGACACCGCTCTCCTGGCCGTCCCGAACGAATTCGCCAAGGGCGTACTCGAAGGCCGGCTCGCGCCCGTGGTCAGCGAGACACTCAGCCGCGAGTGCGGCCGTCCGATCCGCATCGCGATCACCGTCGACGACTCGGTCGGCGAACCGGCGGGCCCGATGCAGCAGCCCGGCCAGCACCAGCAGCAGCACCACCAGCAGCAGCAGCAGCAGCACTACGACGAGCACGAGCTGCCGGCCTCCGGCCAGGGACGCGACGCGTACGACAGCTACGGGCGCCGCCCCTCGGACGAACACCAGAACGGCCCCCGCTCCGACCAGCAGCTGCCGACCGCACGCCCGGCCTACCCGGACTACCAGCGTCCGGGCCCCGGAGCATGGCCGCAGCACCAGCAGCACCAGCAGCAGAGCGACTACGGCTGGCAGCAGCCCCGCCTCGGCTTCCCCGACCGTGATCCGTACGCGAACCCGGTGCAGCAGCCGCAGCGCGACTACCGCGGCCAGCCGTCGCACGAGCGCTCCCCCTATGAGCAGCAGCGCGAGCAGCAGGACCGGCGTGAGCGCCACGACATGTCCGAACCGCCCGGCGACCACCGCGGCGGCGGGCACGGCGGTGGGCACGGCGGCCACGGCGTGCACCGGGGCGGCCCCGTCGGGCCCACCTCGTCGAGCGGCGCCCCCGGCCCACTGGCCGCGCAGCCGGCGCCCGCGACCGGGCCGGGCGAGCCCACCGCGCGACTGAACCCCAAGTACCTCTTCGACACCTTCGTCATCGGGGCGTCGAACCGCTTCGCGCACGCGGCGGCGGTGGCCGTCGCCGAGGCGCCGGCCAAGGCGTACAACCCCCTCTTCATCTACGGGGAGTCCGGGCTCGGCAAGACGCACCTGCTGCACGCCATCGGGCACTACGCCCGCAGCCTCTATCCCGGCACGCGCGTGCGCTACGTGAGCTCGGAGGAGTTCACCAACGAGTTCATCAACTCCATCCGCGACGGCAAGGGCGACAGCTTCCGCAAGCGCTACCGCGAGATGGACATCCTGCTCGTCGACGACATCCAGTTCCTCGCGGACAAGGAGTCGACGCAGGAGGAGTTCTTCCACACGTTCAACACGCTCCACAACGCGAACAAGCAGATCGTGCTCTCCAGTGACCGGCCGCCCAAGCAGCTCGTCACCCTGGAGGACCGGCTGCGCAACCGCTTCGAGTGGGGTCTGATCACCGACGTCCAACCGCCCGAGCTGGAGACGCGTATCGCGATCCTCCGCAAGAAGGCGGTGCAGGAGCAGCTCAACGCGCCCCCGGAGGTGCTCGAGTTCATCGCGTCGCGGATCTCGCGGAACATCCGTGAGCTGGAGGGCGCGCTGATCCGCGTCACGGCGTTCGCCTCGCTCAACCGTCAGCCGGTGGACCTCGGGCTCACCGAGATCGTGCTCAAGGACCTGATCCCCGGCGGCGAGGACGCGGCCCCGGAGATCACGGCGACGGCCATCATGGCGGCGACCGCCGACTACTTCGGCCTGACGGTGGAAGACCTGTGCGGGTCCTCCCGCAGCCGCGTCCTGGTGACGGCACGCCAGATCGCCATGTACCTGTGCCGGGAGCTGACCGACCTCTCCTTGCCGAAGATCGGCGCACAGTTCGGCGGCCGCGACCACACGACGGTCATGCACGCGGACCGCAAGATCCGCGCGCTGATGGCCGAGCGGCGCTCGATCTACAACCAGGTCACCGAGCTCACCAACCGCATCAAGAACGGCTGACGTACGCGGCGGCACGCCGTCGAGAAGCGCCCCCGGGACGACTCCTGGGGGCGCTTTTCCGTGCGCCGAGCCCCGTCCGACCGCACACCGCCCTCGTACGAGGAGCCCTCGCTGTTCGATTTCCCCAGCTCAGGGCCGGGTTCTCCACAGATGTGCGAACTTTCTCGCTTCCACAGCCTGGGGACCGGGAAGTTGTCCAGACGCTGTCCACAGGCGGCGCGACTGAGAGATCATCAGACCAGGTCAAGTGGTTGGGGATTCGTGGACAAAAGTTCTCCACACCCTGTGGACAGTTTTTTCGTCCACAGGGTGTGCACGACGTTGTCCACCGTCGGCCCACAGGCGCGGGCCGGTTGTCCCCAGCTTTCCCCAGCTTCTCCACACGGCTGTCCACTGTTCGGCAACGCGACGCGCCTTCTCACCGGGTCGAGTGAAAGGCGTCACACCGAGGTGGTCGGTTGCCCTGTGGGGAAGCCGGGTAAAACTGGGGATGACGCTGGGGAGAAGTGGCCCTTGCCTGTGCACCGGTTGTGCAGAACTTTCGCCCGTCCACAGAAACCCCTGGTTATCCACGGGTGCCGCCCACAGGCGCGGTGGATAAAAAACCGGGCCTGACCAGCGCTTTCGCGGTTATCCACGGTTTCCACAGCCCCTACTACTACTGACAACTAGAGAGACCTGGGAAACCGTTTCGAAGTGGGGCCTGTGCACAACTCGCGCTCCGAGGCTCCAAGACCGCTCGGCACGACTTGACCCCGACAGGCACCGACTGTCAGTGCGGTGCGTCAGACTGTTCCCCGGTGTCCTTCCCACGGCATGGCTGAGAGACACCGAGTCAGACGACGAGGGCCACAGGTCCAGCGGGCGAGAGCAGCCAGCAACAGCAGGAGGGCGGCTAACGGTGAAGATCCGGGTTGAACGCGACGTACTCGCGGAGGCGGTGGCCTGGGCGGCACGCAGCCTCCCGGCCCGGCCGCCAGCGCCTGTCCTCGCGGGCCTGCTGCTGAAGGCCGAGGAAGGCGCACTGAGCCTGTCGAGCTTCGACTACGAGGTCTCGGCCCGCGTCTCGGTGGACGCGGAGATCGACGAAGAGGGCACGGTCCTCGTGTCCGGCCGACTGCTCGCGGACATCTGCCGCGCGCTCCCCAACCGCCCGGTGGAGATCTCCACGGACGGCGTGCGGGCGACGGTGGTCTGCGGCTCCTCGCGATTCACACTCCACACGCTTCCCGTGGAGGAGTACCCCGCGCTGCCGCAGATGCCGACCGCGACGGGCACCGTCCCCGGTGAGGTCTTCGCCTCCGCCGCCGCGCAGGTGGCCATCGCCGCGGGCCGCGACGACACGCTGCCCGTGCTGACCGGCGTACGCATCGAGATCGAGGGCGACACGGTCACCCTGGCCTCCACCGACCGCTACCGCTTCGCGGTCCGCGAGTTCCTGTGGAAGCCGGAGAACCCCGACGCGTCCGCTGTGGCGCTCGTGCCCGCCAAGACGCTCCTGGACACCGCCAAGGCCCTCACGAGCGGCGACACGGTCACCCTGGCGCTCTCCGGGTCCGGTGCGGGCGAGGGCCTGATCGGTTTCGAGGGCGCGGGACGGCGCACGACGACGCGTCTGCTCGAGGGCGACCTGCCGAAGTACCGCACGCTGTTCCCCACGGAGTTCAACTCGGTGGCCGTGATCGACACCGCCCCCTTCGTGGAGGCCGTCAAGCGTGTGGCCCTGGTGGCCGAGCGGAACACCCCGGTGCGGCTCAGCTTCGAGCAGGGCGTGCTGATCCTGGAGGCCGGCTCCAGCGACGACGCACAGGCTGTGGAAAGGGTCGACGCGCAGCTCGACGGCGACGACATCTCCATCGCGTTCAACCCGACGTTCCTGCTCGACGGCCTGAGCGCGATCGACTCCCCGGTCGCCCAGCTGTCCTTCACGACCTCCACGAAGCCCGCGCTGCTGAGCGGCAGGCCGGCCGCGGACGCCGAGGCGGACGACGCCTACAAGTACCTGATCATGCCCGTACGTCTGAGCGGCTGAGCCCACAGGTGTGAGCGTGCGTCCGGGCGTAGGCTCGGACGCGGGTACGAAAGTGCCCGTAACGCCACGTCGCTAGTGAAGGAACCTCTGATGGAGCTCGGTCTCGTCGGCCTTGGCAAGATGGGCGGCAACATGCGCGAGCGCATCCGCCGCGCAGGTCACACCGTCATCGGATACGACCGCAATCCGGATCTCGCGGATGTCCACAGCCTGGAAGAGCTTGTGGGCGAACTCAAGGGCCCCCGGGTCGTCTGGGTGATGGTCCCGGCCGGGGCCGCGACCCAGGCCACCATCGACGAGCTCGCCGAGCTCCTCCAGCCCGGGGACGTCGTCGTGGACGGCGGCAACAGCCGCTGGACGGACGACGAGAAGCACGCCGAGGAGCTGAAGGCCAAGGGCATCGGCTTCGTCGACTGCGGCGTCTCCGGCGGCGTCTGGGGCCTGGAGAACGGCTACGCGCTGATGTACGGCGGCGAAGCCGACGACATCGCGAAGGTCCAGCCGGTCTTCGACGCCCTCAAGCCCGAGGGTGACTTCGGCTCCGTGCACGCCGGCAAGGTCGGCGCGGGCCACTTCTCGAAGATGGTCCACAACGGCATCGAGTACGCCATGATGCAGGCCTACGCCGAGGGCTGGGAGCTCCTGGAGAAGGTCGACTCCGTCACGGACGTGCGCGAGGTCTTCCGCTCCTGGCAGGAGGGCACGGTCATCCGTTCCTGGCTGCTCGACCTCGCGGTCAACGCCCTGGACGACGACGAGCACCTGGACAGGCTGCGCGGCTTCGCGCAGGACTCCGGGGAGGGCCGGTGGACGGTGGAGGCCGCCATCGACAACGCCGTGCCGCTGCCAGCGATCACGGCCTCGCTCTTCGCCCGATTCGCCTCGCGCCAGGACGACTCCCCGCAGATGAAGATGATCGCCGCGCTGCGCAACCAGTTCGGCGGCCACGCGGTGGAGTCCAAGAGCGAGCACTGATCCACAGCCTGTGGGGAACTCCAGCGGTTTCCCACAGGCCACGAAGCAAGTGAAGTAGGCCGGGGGAGGTCGGCGAACACCATGCACGTCACGCATCTCTCGCTGGCCGACTTCCGCTCGTACGCCCGGGTCGAGGTCCCTCTCGATCCGGGCGTCACCGCGTTCGTGGGGCCCAACGGCCAGGGCAAGACCAACCTCGTCGAGGCCGTCGGCTACCTCGCCACGCTCGGCAGCCACCGCGTCTCCTCGGACGCGCCGCTCGTCCGCATGGGCGCCGAGCGCGCCGTCGTGCGGGCCGCGGTCCGGCAGGGCGAGCGCCAGCAGCTCATCGAGCTCGAACTCAACCCCGGCAAGGCCAACCGCGCCCGTATCAATAGATCCTCGCAGGTCAGACCGCGTGACGTACTGGGCATCGTGCGTACGGTCCTGTTCGCCCCCGAGGATCTCGCGCTGATCAAGGGCGACCCCGGTGAGCGGCGGCGATTCCTGGACGAGCTGGTCACCGCGCGCTCCCCGCGCATGGCCGGCGTCCGCTCCGACTACGACCGGGTGCTCAAGCAGCGCAACACCCTGCTGAAATCGGCGGCCCTCGCCCGGCGCCACGGCGGGCGGTCCATGGACCTGTCCACGCTCGACGTCTGGGACCAGCACCTCGCGCGCGTGGGCGCCGAGCTGCTCGCCCAGCGGCTCGACCTCATCTCGACGTTGCAGCCGCTCGCCGACAAGGCGTACGAGCAGCTCGCGCCCGGCGGCGGCCCCGTATCCCTGGAGTACAAGCCGTCCGCGCCCGGCGAGGGCCACACGCGCGAGACGCTGTACGAGCAGCTCATCGCCGCCCTCGAAGAGGTCCGCAAGCAGGAGATCGAGCGCGGCGTGACCCTGGTCGGCCCGCACCGCGACGACCTGCTGCTCAAACTGGGCCAGCTCCCCGCCAAGGGTTACGCGAGCCACGGCGAATCCTGGTCGTACGCCCTGGCGCTGCGCCTGGCCTCGTACGACCTGCTCAGGGCCGAGGGCAACGAACCGGTGCTCATCCTGGACGACGTCTTCGCGGAGCTGGACACCCGCCGCAGGGAGCGGCTCGCGGAGCTGGTGGCCCCGGGCGAGCAGGTCCTGGTCACCGCCGCGGTCGACGACGACGTCCCCGGCGTCCTCGCCGGCACGCGGTACGTGGTGTCGGACGGCGCGGTGGACCGCGCATGAGCACCGAGGAGCCCGCCAAGGGCGACGCCGCGGACCCGGGGGCGCCCAAGCCGCCCGAGCCCTCCGGCGTCGACCTCGCCAGGGTCGCCCTGCGGGCGGCGAAGGAACAGGCACGCGCGCGTGGGGACGCCGCCCAGCAGAAGAAGCAGGCGCGCCGCGGCGGTCTGCGCTCCGGGGCCCGGTCCGACGGACGTGACCCGCTGCCGCTCGGCTCCGCCATCAACCGTCTGATCACCGAGCGCGGCTGGGAGACCCCGGCGGCGGTCGGCGGCGTCATGGGCCGCTGGCCGCAGATCGTCGGCGACGACCTGGCCAAGCACTGTGAGCCGCAGAAGTACGACGAGGACGAGCGCGTCCTGACCGTGCAGTGCGACTCGACGGCCTGGGCGACGCAGCTTCGCCTCATGGCCCCGCAGATCGTCGCGCGCCTCAACGAGGACCTGGGCCACGGCACCGTCCGCCTCATCAAGGTGCTCGGTCCCCAGGGCCCCTCGCACCGCTTCGGACCCTTGCGCGCCCCGGGAAGCACGGGCCCCGGGGACACCTACGGCTGAGGCCGCCGGGGGCGGTAGCTGGGGGTTGAAGGACCGAAGCGCTGAGTGCCGCTGTGAGCCCTTTGGAGCCCCGTTCCGTATATGGGGAGTCGGCCGAGTCCCGTTCAGGACGGCACATGCGGACTCAGGTACCGGCAAACCCCCATCACTGTCAGCGCTACCGGTAGACTGGGAGCTAATCCCGCCCCACTTGTGGGTCGCACCGAGCAACGCTGACTATCGCTGAACGACGCAGCCGCTCCGGCCACGGCCGGGAGCTTGGCTTGTGCTGTGCCAGAAAGGGCGCTTCGTGGCCGATTCCGGCAACCCCAACGAGAACATCCCGTCCACCGCCGCCGGCGTCACCAGCGAGGCTCCGCCCTCGTACGACGCCAGCGCGATCACCGTCCTCGAGGGTCTGGACGCGGTCCGCAAGCGACCCGGCATGTACATCGGCTCCACCGGTGAGCGCGGTCTGCACCACCTCGTGCAGGAAGTCGTCGACAACTCCGTGGACGAGGCGCTGGCCGGTCACGCGGACTCGATCGACGTCACGATTCTCGCCGACGGCGCCGTCCGCGTGATCGACAACGGCCGTGGCATCCCGGTGGGCATCCACCCCGTCGAGAAGAAGCCGGCCGTCGAGGTCGTGCTCACCGTGCTGCACGCGGGCGGCAAGTTCGGCGGCGGCGGTTACGCCGTCTCCGGTGGTCTGCACGGCGTCGGTGTCTCCGTCGTGAACGCCCTGTCCACCAAGCTCTCCGTCGAGATCTGGACCGAGGGCTACCGCTGGACGCAGGACTACAAGACGGGTGCCCCGACCGCCCCCCTGGAGCGGCACGAGGCCACCGACCAGACCGGTACCTCGGTCACGTTCTGGGCCGACGGCGACATCTTCGAGACCACCGAGTACTCCTTCGAGACGCTCGCGCGGCGCTTCCAGGAGATGGCCTTCCTCAACAAGGGCCTGACGATCAAGCTCACCGACGAGCGTGAGTCGGCCAAGGCCACGGTGGGCGCCGACTCGGCCGAGGCGAGCGACGACGAGGCCGCCGAGGCCCGCACGGTGACGTACCACTACGAAGGCGGCATCGTCGACTTCGTGAAGTACCTCAACTCCCGCAAGGGCGAGGTCATCCACCCCACCGTCATCGACGTCGAGGCCGAGGACAAGGAGCGCATGCTCTCGGCCGAGATCGCCATGCAGTGGAACTCGCAGTACACCGAGGGCGTGTACTCCTTCGCGAACACCATCCACACGCACGAGGGCGGTACGCACGAGGAGGGCTTCAGGGCCGCGCTGACGGGCCTGGTCAACCGCTACGCGCGCGAGAAGAAGCTGCTGCGCGAGAAGGACGACAACCTCACGGGCGAGGACGTCCGCGAGGGTCTGACGGCGATCATCTCGGTCAAGCTGGGCGAACCCCAGTTCGAGGGCCAGACGAAGACCAAGCTGGGCAACACGGAGGCCAAGACCTTCGTCCAGAAGGTCGTCCACGAGCACCTCACGGACTGGTTCGACCGCAACCCCAACGAGGCCGCGGACATCATCCGCAAGGGCATCCAGGCCGCCACGGCCCGTGTCGCCGCCCGCAAGGCCCGCGACCTGACCCGCCGCAAGGGCCTCCTGGAGACGGCGTCCCTGCCGGGCAAGCTGAGCGACTGCCAGTCGAACGACCCGACCAAGTGCGAGATCTTCATCGTCGAGGGCGACTCGGCCGGTGGCTCCGCGAAGTCCGGCCGTGACCCGCAGTACCAGGCGATTCTGCCCATCCGAGGCAAGATCTTGAACGTCGAGAAGGCGCGCGTCGACAAGATCCTTCAGAACCAGGAAGTGCAGGCGCTGATCTCGGCCTTCGGCACCGGTGTGCACGAGGACTTCGACATCGAGCGACTCCGCTATCACAAGATCATCCTGATGGCGGACGCCGACGTCGACGGCCAGCACATCAACACGCTGCTCCTGACGTTCCTGTTCCGCTTCATGCGGCCGCTCGTCGAGCACGGGCACGTCTACCTGTCGCGTCCGCCGCTCTACAAGATCAAGTGGAGCCGGGACGACTTCCAGTACGCGTACTCCGACCGTGAGCGCGACGCCCTGGTGGAGATCGGCCGCCAGGCCGGAAAGCGCATCAGGGACGACTCGGTCCAGCGGTTCAAGGGCCTCGGCGAGATGAACGCCGAGGAACTGCGCATCACGACGATGGACCAGGAACACCGCGTGCTCGGCCAGGTCACCCTGGACGACGCGGCACAGGCCGACGACCTCTTCTCGGTGCTGATGGGAGAGGACGTCGAGGCACGGCGCTCGTTCATCCAGCGCAATGCCAAGGACGTCCGCTTCCTCGACATCTGAGTCGGCCCGGACAAGCCGCACCTCGAAAGGACTTTGACCAGCAATGGCCGACGAGAACACCCCTGTGACGCCCGTGACGCCCGAAGAGGAACCCGCCGTTCCTGGCGTGGGCATGCGCGTCGAGCCCGTCGGGCTCGAAACGGAGATGCAGCGCTCCTACCTCGACTACGCGATGTCCGTCATCGTGTCGCGTGCGCTGCCCGACGTACGGGACGGCCTGAAGCCCGTGCACCGCCGCGTCCTGTACGCGATGTACGACGGCGGCTACCGCCCCGAGAAGGGCTTCTACAAGTGCGCCCGCGTCGTCGGCGACGTCATGGGCACCTACCACCCGCACGGCGACTCCTCCATCTACGACGCCTTGGTGCGCCTCGCCCAGCCGTGGTCGATGCGGATGCCGCTGGTGGACTCCAACGGCAACTTCGGCTCCCCGGGCAACGACCCGGCGGCCGCCATGCGGTACACCGAGTGCAAGATGGCGCCGCTGGCCATGGAGATGGTCCGTGACATCGACGAGGAGACCGTCGACTTCACGGACAACTACGACGGCCGCAACCAGGAGCCGACGGTCCTGCCCGCCCGCTTCCCGAACCTGCTGATCAACGGCTCGGCGGGCATCGCGGTGGGCATGGCCACCAACATCCCGCCGCACAACCTCCGCGAGGTCGCGGCGGGCGCCCAGTGGGCCCTGGAGCACCCCGAGGCCTCCCACGAGGAGCTGCTCGACGCACTCATCGAGCGCATCAAGGGCCCGGACTTCCCGACGGGCGCCCTGGTAGTGGGCCGCAAGGGCATCGAGGAGGCCTACCGCACGGGCCGTGGCTCCATCACGATGCGCGCCGTCGTCGCGGTCGAGGAGATCCAGAACCGCCAGTGCCTGGTCGTCACCGAGCTGCCGTACCAGACCAACCCGGACAACCTCGCGCAGAAGATCGCCGACCTGGTCAAGGACGGCAAGGTCGGCGGCATCGCCGACGTCCGCGACGAGTCCTCCTCGCGCACCGGCCAGCGCCTCGTCATCGTCCTGAAGCGTGACGCGGTCGCCAAGGTCGTGCTGAACAACCTCTACAAGCACACCGACCTCCAGTCGAACTTCAGCGCCAACATGCTGGCCCTGGTCGACGGCGTGCCGCGCACCCTGTCGCTGGACGCCTTCATCCGGCACTGGGTCACGCACCAGGTCGAGGTCATCGTCCGGCGCACGAAGTACCGGCTGCGCAAGGCCGAGGAGCGGGCGCACATCCTGCGCGGCCTCCTCAAGGCCCTGGACTCCATCGACGAGGTCATCGCGCTCATCCGGGCCAGCCAGACCGTCGACGTCGCGCGCGAGGGCCTGATGGGCCTGCTCTCGATCGACGAGATCCAGGCCAACGCCATCCTCGAGATGCAGCTGCGCCGGCTCGCCGCCCTCGAGCGCCAGAAGATCGTCGCCGAGCACGACGAGCTCCAGGCGAAGATCAACGAGTACAACGCGATCCTGGCGTCGCCCGAGAGGCAGCGCCAGATCATCAGCGACGAGCTCGCGTCGATCGTCGACAAGTTCGGCGAGGACCGCCGCTCGGCGCTCGTGCCCTTCGACGGCGACATGTCCATGGAGGACCTGATCGCCGAAGAGGACATCGTCGTCACCATCACGCGCGGCGGCTACATCAAGCGCACCAAAACCGAGGACTACCGCTCGCAGAAGCGCGGCGGCAAGGGCGTGCGCGGCACGAAGCTGAAGCAGGACGACATCGTCGACCACTTCTTCGTGTCAACGACGCACCACTGGCTGCTGTTCTTCACCAACAAGGGCCGTGTCTACCGCGCCAAGGCGTACGAACTGCCCGACGCCGGCCGCGACGCGCGCGGCCAGCACGTGGCCAACCTCCTCGCCTTCCAGCCGGACGAGCAGATCGCCGAGATCCTCGCGATCCGTGACTACGAAGCGGTGCCCTACCTGGTGCTCGCCACCAAGGGCGGCCTGGTGAAGAAGACCTCGCTCAAGGACTACGACTCGCCCCGCTCGGGCGGTGTCATCGCCATCAACCTCCGTGAGACGGCGGACGGTTCGGACGACGAGCTGATCGGCGCCGAGCTGGTCTCCGCCGAGGACGACATCCTGCTCATCAGCAAGAAGGCCCAGTCGATCAGGTTCACCGCGACGGACGACGCGCTCCGTCCGATGGGCCGCGCCACGTCGGGGGTCAAGGGCATGAGTTTCCGCGACGGCGACGAACTGCTCTCGATGAATGTCGTCCGTCCAGGTACGTTCGTCTTCACCGCCACCGACGGTGGGTACGCGAAGCGCACCAACGTCGACGAGTACCGCGTCCAGGGTCGCGGTGGCCTCGGTATCAAGGCCGCCAAGATCGTGGAGGACCGCGGCGAGCTCGTGGGCGCCCTGGTGGTCGAGGAAACGGACGAAATCCTCGCCATCACGCTGGGCGGCGGTGTGATTCGTACGCGAGTCAACGAGGTCAGGGAGACGGGCCGTGACACGATGGGCGTCCAACTGATCAACCTGGGCAAGCGCGATGCCGTGGTCGGTATCGCTCGTAACGCCGAGGCCGGGCGCGAGGCCGAGGAAGTCGACGGAGACATCGTCGTCGACGACTCGGACGGCGGCGAGCCGGTCGCCGGTACGGACGAGGGCATGGATTCCTCGGCCGAGTAGCGCGAGGAGTGAGTCATCGTGAGTGGAGCCACGGGTGCCGGGGCGAATCGGACCGGTACGACCGGCACAAAGGGTGCCCGTGGCTCCGCCACTGATGCACAGAGCTCCCATGAGTCTCATGGATCCCAGGGGGGAACTGTGACGGACACCCGAGGGTCTGCGAAGGGCGTACAAGGCGTCCAGGACGGCGGAGGTGCGCTCCCCGGGGAGCGGCAGCCGCAGCAGTCGTCCTCCCAGCCGTACCACCCGCCGCAGGCTTACCAGCAGGACGCCAAGGCCGGCGCGGTGCGCAGGCCGCGGACGGGGGCGAGTACGGTGCCGCGCACCCGCAAGGCGCGGCTGCGGGTGGCCAAGGCCGACCCGTGGTCGGTGATGAAGGTCAGCTTCCTGCTCTCCATCGCGCTCGGCATCTGCACGATCGTCGCGGCCGCCGTCCTGTGGATGGTCATGGACGCGATGGGCGTCTTCTCGACCGTCGGCGGCACGATCTCCGAGGCGACGGGCTCGAACGAGTCCAACGGCTTCGACCTCCAGTCCTTCCTGTCGCTGCCGCGCGTCCTGATGTTCACCTCGATCATCGCCGTCATCGACGTCATCCTGGCGACGGCCCTGGCGACGCTCGGCGCCTTCATCTACAACCTCTCCGCGGGCTTCGTGGGCGGGGTTGAGCTGACGCTGGCGGAGGACGAGTAGCGGGGGCTCGGGCCGAGGGCGAGCCGTGGAGGCTTGGGCCGGGGACGAGTAGCAGAGGCTTGGGCCGGGGACGAGTAGCAGAGGCTCGGGTCGGGGACGAGTAGTAGAGGCTCGGGCCGAGGACGAGTAGCAGAGGCTTGGGAAAGGCCGTGCGCGGCGGTTGCGACCGTCCTGCGCGCGGCCTTTTCGTCTGCCTGTACGCCCGGCGTTCTCCCCGCGCGGGTATCGATTTTGGGACTGGCAGGGACGTGCGCTAATCTTCAGAGGTCAGCGCGCGGGACATACACCGCAGGCGCGGCGGGGCTATAGCTCAGTTGGTTAGAGCGCATCCCTGATAAGGATGAGGCCACAGGTTCAAATCCTGTTAGCCCCACCAGCACAAAGGCCCCCAACCGATCTTGGTTGGGGGCCTTTGACATCTATGGCTGACATCAGCCGATGAGCGGATCTTCCAGCAGCTCGGCGAGCAGGCCCACCGCTTCCCTCTCGCTGTCGCCGACGACGTGGGTGTAGACGTCCATCGTCATGCTGATCTGGCTGTGCCGAAGGATCGCCTGAGCGACCTTGGGATGCACCTTCAGAAAGGCCAGCAGGGTCCCGCAGGTGTGCCGGGCAAGGCGGACCGTGATCCGGCGGACATCAGCCCGCTTGACCAGCCGGTCGAAGGTGCGGGAGAAGCCCACCGGGTCGATCATGCCGCCGTGCTCGGAGGAGAAGATCAGGTCATGGTCCGGCTCCTGCGACCAGTGGTCACCGGCGATCTTCCGTTCCAGCTCTTGCAGCTCCCGCCGCTCCTCCAGGACCCGGGCACAGAACTCGGGAAGGGGAAGCACGGCCTGTGAGGACTCCGTCTTGAGGTCCTTGAGGACCAGGCCCACGCCCTTGACCCGCTGCACCTGCTTGACCGGGACGAAGCGGCCCGCCTCGAAGTCGATGTCCTGCCAGCGCAGCCCAAGCACCTCGCTACGCCGCAGGCCGAGGACCAGGACGAGGACGCAGGCCGCGTAGAGCCGGTGGGCGCGGACCGAGCGCAGGAACGCGATTGCCTCCCGGGCGTTCCAGGCCGTACCCCTGTCCTTGCTGACCTTGGGCATGTCGACCAGGAGCGCGACGTTGCGCGTGACCAGCTCCTCACGCATGGCCCGGTTGAGGGCGTTGCGCAGAACACGTAGCACCTCGAAGCGGGCGGAGGCCCCGACCTTCTCGCGGGTGAGCGCGGCCATGAAGGCGCGGATCTGGGCAGGCGTGAGCTTGACCAGCGGCTTCTTGCCCAGATGCGGCAGCAGGTAGAGCCGGACCTTGGACTCGTACTTCACGTACGTGTTGTGCTCGCGCTCCGGGGCGACGATGTGCTCCAGCCAGTAGGCCAGCCACTCCCCGAGCGTCCAGGACCGGGAGGGCACGGGGACACCGTTGCGTTCTTGGTCCTGGAGCTTGCCCAGCTTCTCGTTGGCTTCGTCCCACGTCCGGCCGTACACGTACTTACGGACCCGGTTGCCGTCCGTGTCGGTCACATAGGCAGCGCCCTGGTACCGGCCATCGGACCGCTTGGTGATCGTGCCGCCGCCGTTGGGCCGACGCTTCGCCATCAGGCAGCCTCCCCGATCTGGCCGACGATGAAGTCGCGGACCGCGTGATCCGGGATGCGGCGGCACCCGTCGACCTTGATGGACACCAGACGATGCGTGCGGATCAGGTCGTAGACCTTGGTCCGGCCTACCTTGAGACGCGCCATGACATCGGGCACGGTCAGCAGCTCGGGGGCGGCGGTGGTCACGGGGTCTCTCCTTCCAGGTCGAGGAGAGCGGCTTTCTCCTCGCGGGCCAGTTCGCGGTTCTGCTCGATATCGCGGCGGATATTGGCGGCGAGCCAGGCTTCGCCGGGGGTGTGGCCGTGGCCGGCATAGCTCCAGTGCGCGAGGGTGAGCGTGGTCCCCTCGGGGACGTCGGCCGGGTCGGGCAGGCCGAGGGCGGCGCGGTGCTGGGCGGCGCGGTAGTCGGCGCGGACCTGGCGGAGGGCGCTGAGGGTGGTGGAGTAGCGCCGGGACTTCGAGCTGAAGTGGCCGCGGAAGCCGAGCATGTGCGCCCAGTCGCGGAGCTTGCGGTCCGGGTAGACGTGGTGCAGGTCGAGGCAGGCCTCGATGAGCCGCCGGGGGTGGCCGGGCACGCCGAGCAGGTCGAGGGCTTCCTTATTGCCGATGCGGCGGTCCACGGTGCCGGTGGTTTCGGCGGCTTTGGTCGCGTACTTCGCGACGTAGGAGGCCACGGCCTGTTCCGTGATCTCCGAGCCGTCCCCGAAGGCCTTGATGGGCTGGACGTCGAGCCGGTCGCCCCAGCACAGGACGCGGGCCGGGTGGTCGCCGACAGCGTCCAGGTCGACGCGGACGCGAGCAGCCGCGGCGCGGATGGCGTCGGTCAGGAGCGCGAGGGTCGCCCAGTGCGGGGGCGGTGTGTCGGGTCCTTCCGGGCCGTCGAAGCGGATCACGGCATGGAAGTGGATGGCGCCTCGCTTCTGGTACTCGGCGACCTTGCCGAAGGAGAGCCGGGACTGTTCCTTGGCCGCCTTCTGGGTCAGGCCAGCGCGGGCGGCGATCTCACGGCGCAGGTAGATGGTGAAGAAGCGCCACAGCTCGGAGGCGTGGTTGTTCCACAGCACCGAGCCCGCGTAGTCGTACGTATCCGGGTCGAGCGGGGTGCCCAGCTCGGGGGCGTCTTCCGCGTGCCGGGCGCCACAGCGGCAGGGCCGGGTGCCGGGCCGGTTGTGGACGGGGCCGAAGCTGGGGGCGGTGAGGGTGGCGAAAACGCGGGGGTGCTCCCGGACGGTGGGCGGGGTGCCCTTGGCCGGGTCTCCGACGAGTCCGGCACGGATCAGGTGGTAGGTGTCGCCCGCGTACGTCCAGGCGCAGGACGGGCAGCGCGATGCACGGCGGTTGCCGCAGGCGACACGGAGCTTGCCGCCGGGCTCGGCGTCGGTCGAGTACGAGTAGAGAACCTGGCCGGTGGTGCGGTCACGGGTGACGGTGGTGCCGTTCAGGTGGATGGGGTCGGAGCAGCCGCCGGTACGGCGGATCTGGTCCTGGATGCGGTCGAGGTCCGGAGACCCGGCCACCCTCAGCACGTCGGCGAGGGTGGCCGGGTCCAGGCCCGCCGCGGTGGCGGTGTCGGTCACGAGAACCAACCACGCTTCTTGGGGGTGCTGGCCGAGTCGCAGGACGCCCCGGAGGAGCGGCCGGAGGAACGTTGCGGCGAGCGATTGGCGTCGTGACGCCGGTGAGCGTTGCCTACCTGCTTGGCACGGTCGATGTTGCTGTCCGACTCGTCGGAGAGGGCGCGGTCTACTCCGCGGCTCCAGTAGCGAGGCATTACGCGGTCACCTCCTGCGTGGCCACGAGGCGGACGCGGGCGGTGTCATTGCAGGTGCGGCAGGTGGCCAGAATGGTCGCGCGGGAGCCGTCGCGGTTGCGGAGGCCGGTGGTGATGGCAACGACGGGGAATCCGTCGCAGTCGCGGCAGATGCGCGCGCGGGCAGGGGTGGGCTGCGCCATGATGGGACTTCCCTTTCGGGTCCGTTGGATCTGGAAGTGGTGCAGGCGCCCGGGGCGGCGGAAGTTTGGCGACCGAGGCCGCCCCGGGGGCCGTCAGCGGCGCTTGGCGCCGTCGTTCATGAGCGAGCGGACCACCAGCGCGACGATCGCGAGCGATCCGGCGGTGATGGCGACCGCGAGGAGCATGGAGACCAGCACGGCCCCGATCACGAGCACGGCCGCAGTGCCGCCGCCGATCAGGAGAGCCATTGATCCCGGGGTGAGCTGCACCGTCGGCCGGGCGGACGCGACCGGGGCGGGTGCCGGGGACGGGCAGGAGCAGGCGGCCGAGATGTGCTGGTGGCCGTCCACGGCCATGCCGGGCAGCGGGATGACCTCCCCGGAGGGCTGTTCGTTGACCGGGATCTTGTGCGTGAACACGGCGCTGTCTCCTTAGCTGGTGAGGGTGTCGACGGTGGAGCTGAGGAAGCTGTCGGCGATGAGGTAGCCCCCGAGGAGGAGCAGGGCGACCAGCCACCAAGGCGGCCGGGCGAGCTTGATGCCGAGGACTCCGACGACGAGCGCGGCGAGCCAGAGCGGGACGTCCATGACGAGATCTCCTAAGCGGTGCAGCGGTGGGTACGGGCGGCGAGTTCGGCGGCCGAGCGGTTGTTGTACTCGGCGGAGAAGTCACAGCGCGGCGCGGTGCAGGCGGCGGCGTGGCGTTCGATGCCGCGTCCGTCGTGGAAGGTGGCGACCTTGACCGGGCCGAACTGGCGGATGTCGCGGAAGCGCCGATAGGCGGTCATGAGGGGTTTTCCTCTCAGGTGAGTTGAAGGTGAGCAGCGATCGAGTCGACGACGGGACCCGGCAGTCCGAGCTGGGCGCGCAGATCGGCGACCGGGAGCGGCGCCCCGGTGCTCGCGCGGTGGGAGTCGGCGAGCTTCCGGGCGTGGTCCAGGAGTGCCGGCGGAACACTCACCGGGGCCGATTCCGACTCCGGCTCCGGCTCTGGGAGGGATGACGGTGCGGTGGCGGCCGGAAGCTCGGCGGCCTCCGAAGGCTTCAGGCTCTCGTTCAGATCGGGCCGTGTTTCGGCTCGGCGCAGGTCCACGGCGGGCGCAACCTCGTTCGGCTCGGGCGCCGGGTTGGGAGTGCTCGCAGCAGGGGTGTGGACCAGGAGCGTTCCGCCGAGGAAAGCCAGCGCGGGCCAACCAGCGACGACGATGCGCAGCCAGGCCGGAACGGCGTCCAGGTCGAGCAGTCCGGCGGTGGCGATGTTGGCGCCGAGCGAGGCGAACAGGGCGATCACGAACCACGTCCAGGCCGCACGGTCCCCGCGGGCGGTGCGTAGTCGGCGCCAGGCGGCGACGAGGAGCAGGTCGACGCTGATCGGGTAGGCCCAGGCCTGCCATCCGCTCTGACCGGCAGCTTCGGCCAGGTCGTGAAGGTGGGAGAAGGACAGGGCCCCGGCAATCACGGCCTGGACGAGGACAGCGTCGAGGCGGACTGAGCGCGGCATGGGGTGGTCACTCGCCCTGGTCGGCGTCGGCGTCGGCCGGGTCGCGGATGAAGTCGTCGGCGTGGGCGAGCAGCCACTCTTCGATCTCGCGGTGTTCGTCGCGGGTAGCGGTGCGGAACGCCGCTCCCGCGATCTCGACCGCTTCGACGAGCCGGTTCTTGCGGGTCAGCTCGGCCGAGCACTTCAGGGCCAGGCGGATGTGAGCACGCATGAAGATCACTCCGTTTTCGGCATGCGTCGGGTAAGGACGTGGCGCGAGAGCGGTCACGCCGACCGGTACAGCTGGGGGATTCAGGGAATGGCCGGTGCCGTCGTCGGCATGGGCGGAATCTTCGATGCCGGGAGCGAGGCCGAGGTCGGGGCGACGGCCGGGCGGAAGGGCTCCAGGGCCGGAAGGTCCGGGATCAGGTGCACGGTGGCGCGGCAGACCGCCACGGTGTCGTTCACCGAGGTGAGCGGGGTGCGGATACGTCCCCAGCCACCGGAAGCGTCAGCAGCGACAGCTTGGCCGGGGCGGTCGGCGGGGATCGTGCACGCGGCCGGGACGGACTCCGGGGCCACGTCGTTTAGGCCCATCTCGGCCGTCTGCTTGTCGTTGACCCGGTGCACCACGCGGCCGGTGAGCTGGGCACGGAGCATGGTGGCGCCCTTGCCCAGCTCGGAGCCGAAGCGCTGCCCGCAGATCTCCAGGTAGACGCCGACCGCACGGGAGAGCTGGGCCAGGCGGATCAGGCCGGTGACGATCCGCTCCCGACGCTCCTCATCCTTCTTGGAGGAGATCAGGAACAGCTCGGCGATCTCGTCGACCAGGACCACGACCGGCGCTGGACGTAGCTCCTCGGGCAGTTCCCACAGGTCCGAGACGCCGTGCTTCGCCAGCAGATCGAAGCGGTCTTCCATCTCCGCCACCAGGACATCGATCAGCGAGGCGGCATCGTCGGGGTTCGTGGCCAGGGCCGAGAGCCGCGGTGCGAAGCGGGACTGCTCGACCCCGCGCTTGCAGTCGATGCCGACCAGGGCCACGGGCAGTTGCGCGAGCCCCTTGATCAGGTTGCGCTGGTACATCGACTTGCCCGACTGGTTCGCCCCCAGGGTCAGGGCGTGCGGGATCTCCCGGTAGTTGCGCTCGTACGCCGTGCCGTCATCGCGCAGCGCGACCGGAACGACCAGGTCACGCGGAACGGCCTTGCGCGGCATCCGTACCCGACGCAGCAGGTCATAGCCGGTCATCCGCAGTTCCACGTACCCGGGCTTGGTGGCGAGCACGTGAATCGCGTGAGCACCCCAGGCGTGCCGCAGACGCTCCGAAGCCGCGGCCAGGTCGGCGGGCTCAAGACCGGCGGGCAGCCTCAACATCACCCGGAGCCCGGTCGAGGTACCCCGCACCCGGCGGATCTTCGGGGCAACCGGCCGCACCTCGCTACGGGCGATCCGGCGCGACATGAACGCCCGCAAGCCCGACGGCTGCACCGTCAGCCCGCACACATCCATCGTGTTCCGGTACGAGAGAGCGAACCGCCCCCAGGTGATCGGCAGGCCCACCGTCGCCCAGTACACGCGAGGTGCCCGAACCTTGGCGTAGAGGACACCGCCAGCACCGGCTAAGGCGCCCGACGCCTCGCACCACATGGTCAGGTCAGCCATGACTCAGACCCCCATGACCGCAGCCGCGCGGAACGAGATCCCGTGGCGCTTCTGCCCGTTGAACTCGTTCTCCCAGTCACGCGCCTTGAGTCCGACTACCTTCACCGGCATGCCCGGCGTCAGGCCCTCGGGGAGGCCGGTCTCCAGAACGGTCACCTGGTAGAGGTTTCCCTCCCCCTCATCCGAGATCAGCAGACCCAGCGTCGACAGCGGCGCGTTCGTCTCACGGTCGATCGCCCGCTCACCGGTCTTCTTGTTGGCCATCTTCGGTTCCGGCGCGGTCGCCACGAACACCACGGCGGTCGAAAGGTCGATCTTGAAGGAAGGCATAGCTGTCCCCTTGAGTCGCACTCAGGCCCTTTGGACCTCTTGCTCAACTTGTTGGTACAAGCTGATGTGTAGAGAGTGATCCAACGGAGGGTGAGTCGTCAAGCACTTCGCGCGAACATGTACCAACAAGTTGACCGAGTGCGTCATGATGGAGGTATGAGCAAGCAGCCGAAATACCAGCAGATTGCCGACGCGCTGCGTCGGGAGATCGACAACGGCACCCACGGACCTGGTTCTCGGCTGCCCTCCGAAGCCGAGCTAGCGGCACGGTTCGACGCCTCGCGGAACACCGTGCGGTCCGGGCTGAACGCGCTGGTGAGCCAAGGCCTCATCTCGTCCAGCCAGGGCTTGGGCTACGAGGTGAGCAAGCACGAGGTGTTCGAGCTGAACGCGTCACGCTTCGAGAACCTGACGTTCCCGCAGAACGGGGATGCGTTCTCCACCGACGTCACCAACGCTGGCCGCCACCCGCACCAGACGTTCCGCGTCGAGCTGACCACCACGCCTGAGTACGTGGCGACGCGCCTGAAGATCGAGACAGGGTCCCGATCGGTCTTGCGGTTCTGCCACCGGTTCGTGGACAACGTGCCTTGGTCCACTCAGGCCACGCACTACCCGGACTGGCTTCTGGCCGAGGCCCCGCGACTGGCGGAACCGGGCGACATCGCCGAAGGCACGACGCGCTACCTCAAGAGCCTGGACATCGAGCAAATCGGCTACCGCGACGAGCTCGCGACACGGATGCCCACGCCCGACGAGGCCCGGCTCCTGGAAATCGGAGCTGGCGTACCCGTGATGCTCTGGACTCGGACGGGCTACTCACACGACCGCCCCATCCGATGCACGATCACGACCTTGCGCGGGGACCTGAATCGCATGAACTACGAGATCGGCGACCTGTCCGGCTGGGACGGGAACGAATCCGAGTGAAGATCACCAGTGCCACCCCCGAGGACCTGCAACACCTGCTCGACTTCCGGCAGGAGGCCGCAGCCTGGATCAGCCGTCTCGGCATCGACCAGTGGCGCCGCCCCTACCCCGCCGATCGACTGCTGAAAGCCATCGAGCAAGGCACCGTGTTCATGCTCAGGGACGGGGCAAGGACTGCCGGGACCATTACCCTCACCCCCGAAGCGGAAGAGGGGTTGTGGACGGAGGAGGAGTTGGCGGAGCCGTCGTTGTTCGTGAACAAGCTGACGGTGTCACGCGACTACGCGGGCGAGAACTGGGGCGGCCGGTTGCTGGACTGGGCGAGCAGCCGCGGTTACCGAACAGGCGCCAAGTGGATACGCCTCGACGCGTGGACGACCAACGAGCCGCTACAGCGCTACTACTTGGACCAGGGCTTCCAGCATGTGCGCACTGTCCTACAAGGCAACGCCGTCAACGGCGGCCCACGAGTCTCAGGCTGGCTAGCCCAACGCGCCACATCACCAGCCGAGCACGGCCTCACCGACGAGACGCCCAGCCCTCAGCCCATGAACGCCTGAGCTGTTACAAGTTTCTCTACCTCATCAAGCCCCGGCTGCGCTCCGCTCCGCCGGGCGGGCTCCACGGCTCCGCTCGGGGCGCCGCTCCTGCCTCCGGCCCGCTCCGCCCCGGCTGCGCCGACGCCCGCCCACACATGGATAGGGCCCAGGGCCATGAGGCGAGCACCGCAACCACGGCGGCCCGGGACAAGGACATGCCTCCGGCGGGGGCGCTCTGACTCTGGGATGGCGGGGGCGCCGCTGGCGAGTGCCGGCCGAATGGGGCGAGCGTGGGGAGCTCCCATCCCGTCCGCCATCGACCCAGGCAAAGCCGAGCGGACGCGGCCCAGGGCGTCAAGGTCGTTCGTACAGTGGCGCGCTCCACCTTGACGCCCTGAACCACGCCCGCTCCACGGTGTGTGGGTCGACGGCAGACGGGATGGGAGCTGGGGAGAGTGGGGAGTTGCGGCTGCGGGAAACGTGCTACCCATCACGTGAAACGCCTTACATGTCGTGCCTCTCAGGCGCAACATGCCTATGTGAGTCTGAGAATGACGGAGTCGTACGCAGCTACTGTGGCAGCGGTAGTGCCGGTGATCTTGCTTGTCGCGGTCGTGGAAGTACATCAGATCACCCGGCGATCGGGAGAGCGTAGCGCTGCGTTGGCGACCGCTTATCAGGACGCCGCTGCTAGGTTGAACGCGCGGGATTCGGCAACCTCAGCCCAGAGCCTGCAAGAGATCAACAGTGATGTAAACCGTCTGGCACACGCGCTAGTTGGTAGTTTCGCAGGGCTTAATCGCATCCTCTACTGCGTCTGGGCCTTCACAGGCGTGCTGCTCCTATTGTCCCTATCGACCAGTCTGTACTGGCTCGCCGACGACGCCCGCAGTCCGGATACCTTCTCAGCGACCTTCCACCTCGTTGCTCTTAACTGGGGAGCGTTGGTAGTCCTCAATACCCCCCTGGCGACTTGGATCGCCCAAAGTCGCCAGGAGCTCGCAGCGGCCGAGACCTATCGAGACGCGATGATTCAAGCGGTGAGCGAGGCAGAAGGGGCAGGACCGGTGAATGGCTAACTGCGCGGCACCGTTCTGGTTGGACGTTTTGGGCATTTCGGGCCGCACTCGAACACCTCAATGGACAAGTCATGCGTGTCGGCCCGGCCCTCGGCACGGCCGGCCGACCGGGCACCTTTCCCAAGAAGCTCACCACACCAGCAGCAGTGCCAGCCGAGGTACTGCCAGCCGTTGAGTGTCTTGGCGGGGGGCGGCTCGGGCCGCCAGGTTTCGGTCATGGCCGGTCGGCGAACGGGACCAGGCCGTGCGCCTCGCGGCAGGGGGGACAAGCGAGCTGTACGCCCCCTGGCCCCGAGCCCTGCTCCTGCACGTTGATGACGCGGAGGTAGGCGCCATAGCCGTGGTGCCATGAGCAGTAGCCGTACATAACGGGGTCCGTCGCGGCCGTATTCGAGCTGCTCGGAACGTTCTGATCCTGCGTGCCCTCGTCCACGACATCTCCCTCTCAGCCGTTCCTACCCCGTAGGCATTCGCGGAGCCGCTGGGGTGCTGTGCGTTCACACAGCGTAGCGCTAGCTAGCTAGGGTGGCTAGGCGAGTCAGGCAATCTCGCCTCGCCGATGTGGCCTGGACTGCTTAGTTTCAGATCATGGATTGGAAGCCGGACATCCCTCGCTGGAAGCAGGTGTACGCCGTCTTTGAGCAGCGGATTGCCGACGGCGAGTACCCGCCGGGCAGTCAGCTGCCGGGCGTTCTCGCGATCCAGGGCGAGTTCGGCATCGCGCAGATGACTGCCCGGCGGGTGCTCACTGAACTACGGGACGCGGGTCTTGCGCAGATGCAGCCGGGCATCGGAACCTTCGTGACCGAGTTGCCCAAGCCCTAGCTGTCAAGCGGGCGTTGATGTCTGACATCAACGTCTGACACCAACAACGGCGTACTCCGGCGGACCGAGCCGCACCACGGCGACCAGTGCCAGGCCGCTAAGCAGCCGAGAGCCAAGCTCATTGGAGCCCCATGATCGACCTGATAAGGATGAGGCCACAGGTTCAAATCCTGTTAGCCCCACAGCATCAGAACCCCCAGTCTTCCGAGGCTGGGGGTTCTTGCGTTGCGGGTGAGGCGCTTGGTGCTTGGTGCTCGGCGCTTGTGAGGCGGTACGGGGGCTTCGTGGGGTGCGGTGGGAGGCACGAGGGGCCGGGTCCCGTGGATCGACGGAGGCCCCCAGCCGGGTGGCTGGGGGCCTCGGGGAAGTCGTGTGGGCCTTGGAGGCGGGCGCTTGGCCGTGGATTACGGTTCTGGCGCCAGGCCTGGCCGATGTGTGGTGGTGGTGTCAGCCTCGGCTTCCATGTCCGTGACGGGCAGGTGCCGGCAGCTGGGTGAGGAACCGTGCGCCTCGGCGCGGATCCGCTGCTTCATCGTCGGGGGCAGTGACCGTTCGTACGCCGCCTTCCAGATGGCGGCCATCGCCGGAGTGGGCGCACACACCGTCGCGTTGCGCTCGCTCGTGGCCTCCTGTACCGGCGTCGCCGCCGTGGCCGTCGTGGTGAGTCCCAGCGCGGCGAAGAGCGCGAGGAAGGCGGTGACGATCGTGGTCCACAGCTTCATGGGCTTGTTTCCGGTCATGACCCCTCAATTCGGGTTGGGCGATTTGCGTACTTTCCTCATGATGTGTATGTGGGGTCGATAACGGTGGACCGACGCTCGTGGCGCGTGGATGTTCCGATGAACACCACCCGTATGGACTCATAGAGGAAGAAAAGGCACCAGGAGTGGCGAAAGTCGCATGTGACGCGGCCCGCACGGAGCCCTGAGGTCCACTTGGATCGCTGCCCGCGGTGCGGTAGTTGGGGGTGGATCCAGGTCACCGATCGATATCGATCGGTGTGTATAGTCGGGCGCCAGAAGTCTCCTACGTCAAGGAAAGACGAGGTCGCGCGGTGAAGAAGCTTCTCCTGGTCGCACTGGCCGCCATCGGCGGGCTCCTCGTGTACCGCCAGATCCAGGCGGATCGCGCCGAGCAGGATCTGTGGACGGAGGCGACTGACTCCGTGCCCACGGGTTCTTGAGTCAGCAACAACCGTTACTTCACGAGCCCCGGTCGCTTCTGCGGCCGGGGTTTTGTGTTGCTCCGGGGACTGTGCCGCGGGCTCGATGTTGCGGGCTCGGGGCTTCTGAGGTAGCCGGATTCACTGGCGCGAATTGGTTGGTTGCGTTAGCGAATGGGTGAGTGGCCCGGTTGCGGTGTCGGCGGCCTCGTGGTGGTGTCCGTGCCGGTTCGGGCGGGCAGGACGCTCGGGATGGGTGGGAGAGCTGATGTCGCGACGAGGGGTGGCGCGTGATGGGGCGGGGGCGAGGGCGGGGGCGAGCGCGAGGGCCCGGCGGAGGCCGGGGAGCAGCGACTGAGGGGGGCCGGGGGCGGGCGGAGTCGGCGGGGGCGTCGGCGTCGTCGGTGGCGTCGGCGGGGGGCGTGGCGACGGTCGTGGCGGCGGTCGCCTTGACGGTGGCGATTTCGGGGCAGGCTGTGGCCGCGGGGGCGGTTCTTCCGGGGCGGGCCGTGGCTGCGGGGGTCGTTTCCCCGGGGCGGGCCGTGGCTGTAGGGGCGGTTCCTCCGGGACAGGCCCCCGCTGCGGGGGCGGCGGTTTCAGGGCGGTCCTTGGCCACGGGGGCGGTTCCTCCGGGGCAGGCCCCCGTTGCGGGGGCGGCGGTTTCAGGGGGGTCCTTGGCCACGGGGGCGGCGCTTCCGGGGCAGGCCTTGGCCGTGGGGAAGCCCAGTCCGTACGTCTTCGCCGAGGGCGCGGAGACGGTCGACGGTGCGAGCAGCAACGTCGAGGGGCACCGGCTGCGCCCAGGGAGTACGTACAGAAGCTCCCTCCCGCGCGCGGGACAGCTCTATTACCGCCTGGACCTCAAGGCCAGGGAGAGCGCGTACGTCTCGGCGACCGCGGTGCCACGGCTCGGCACCCGCGTCTCGTACGCCGACGGCGTCAAAGTGTCCGTACAGGACGCCGACGGCAACAACTGCAACCCCGTGGAGGCGCAGAGGGCACGTTTCGGGGCCTCGGAGAGCCCGCGCCCCATCACGGCCACGGCGGCGCGCCGGACCGGGCCCGATGAGCCGAGCTGTGCGGGAGGCGGCACCTACTACGTGCTCGTCGAGCGGACCGGCGCTCCGGAGTCCTCCCGGGAGGACTGGGACCTGGAGCTGCGCGTCGCGTCGGAACCCGCGCTGCGAACGCCGGGCGCGACGGTGCCACCGCGGGTCTGGAACTCCGCGACCCCCGTGCCGCCGTCCGGCGAGCGGAAACGGCGTGTGGGCGGCACCAGTTACAACACGGCACGCGCGCTGGAGAACGGCGTATGGGGGGACAGCGTCACGCCGGGCCAGACCCTCTACTACCGCGTGCCGGTCGACTGGGGACAGCAACTCTCCGTCGGCGCGGAGCTGGGCACATCGGACGGCGGCGGCGGTCGGCGCGGCACAGCGGGTGCCGAGAGCAGCCCTCGCGGGAGGGGGTTCGTCTCGCCCGGGCTCGTCATGACGCTGGCCAATCCGGTGCGCGCCGAGGTCGAGGACGCGGACACGGCGTACGACGGAAAACAGAAGTCGGCGGCTTTGGAGCCGTTGCCGCCGGTCGCCTACGAGAACCGCTTCGCCACGGAGGACGCGGTGTCCGCGATGCGGTTCGCGGGCTGGTACTACGTGTCGATCCACCTCAGTCCGGAGGTGGCGGAGAAGTTCGGCGAGGCCCCGCTGGAGCTCACACTGCGTGTGGACGTCGCCGGAGACCCGCTGCCGGGCCCTTCCTACGCGGGTTCGCCGCTGCCCGCGGAGGAGTTCGGCGTCACGGAGCGGGACACGGAGGCCGCGAGGCGGGGGGAGACGGCTTCGGGGGGTGATGCGGGCACGGGTGGCGGTGACGACCCGGTCATGGCGGCCGTCGCGGCCGGGGGCATCGGAACCGGCGTGGCGCTGCTCGCCGTACTCGGGGTGTGGACGCTGACGGCTCGCCGCAGAGCCGCCGGTGCCGCCGCGTCGGCAGCCGCGTCGGCCCCTACTTCGGACGCGCCGGTCAGAGCCGCGTCAGGGCCCAGACACCGACGGTGAGGCATACCAGCGCGGCGAGCAGCATCGGAACCGCGACCTTCGCGGGCGGTCCCGGGCGGCGACGCGGGGCGGGGGCGTAGGGCGCGCCTGGGTGGGGGGCCCGGGGGGCGGGCACGTACGTGGGTTCGGGCGCCGGCGCGGGCGCGGGCGCGGGCGCCGGGGCGGGTGCGGAGAGGGGCAGCGGGGTGGGGGGAGTGGCCGGCTGCGGGGAGTACTGAGGGGGTTGGTGAACAGGCTGCCTAGGGGGCTGGAGGGGCGGAGGCAGACGAAAGCTGCCCGTCTCGGAGCCGACGGAGCCGGCGGAGCCGACCGGGCCGACGGAGCTGGCGGAGCCGACCGGGCCGACCGGGCCGACCGGGCCGACCGGGCCGACCGGGCCGACCGGTGACGCCGGCTGCGCCGGAAACGCCGGGGGAGCCGAAGCCGCTGGGGACGCGGGGGACGCTGCGGGCGCGGGGGGCGTAGTAGGGGGTGTAGGGGGCGCCTGGCTATGAGCGGGACCCGGCGCCGGACCGTGACCGGCAGCCGAAGCCGCGCCGGAGCCGGCAGCCGAAGCCGAGCCATGACTGCCAGCCGCAGCCGCCCCGGAGCCATCAGCCGCAGCCGTGCCATGGCCGTCAGCCCCCGCAGGGCCCCAAGGCGGCGGTGGTGTTGGTGGGGTGGTCGGGGGTGTGGTGGGGGTCTCGTGTGCGTGGTGAGCACGCAGGGGGTCGGGCGTGGCCTCCGACTGGCGTGGAGCGGAGGTCAGAGGGCCGTCGGGGCCGAATCCCGCGGGCAGCGGGCCGAGCTGATCGAAGATCTCGACGAGTTCGTCGTCCGGGCCCGGCTCCGGCAGCATCTCGGCGGCCGACGCGAGGGCTTTGCGGGCCCCGGTGGCGGTGCGGAAGCGGGTCCCCGGGTCCGGCTGGAGCAGCGTGGCGAGGACTTGCCACAGCGGCTCCGGGACGCCCCGTGGGGCACTCGGAGTCCCCTGCTCGACAAAGCGTTCGATCAGCGCCTTGGCGTCCGGCTTGCCCCCCTCCAGGAGGTACAGGGCGACAAGGCCCACGGCGAAGAGATCCGCCGTGAAGTCCGGTTCGGCGCCCAGCATCTGCTCGGGGGCGAAATAGCCGGGTGTCCCCACGACGTAGTCGGTCTCGGTCAGCCGCGGCTCGCCCTTGCGCATCGATATGCCGAAGTCCGACAGGCGCAGATGCGGGCGCCCGGTGCCGGTGGCTTCGAGCAGGACGTTGGCCGGTTTGATGTCACGGTGCACGACCCCCTCGGCGTGGACGGCCGCGAGCCCCGAGAGGAGCTGGTCGAGGAGCGCGCAGGCGAAGCGGAGCGGCAACGGGCCGTAGTCCCCGATGACGTGCGCCAGCGAGCCACCGGCGACCAGGTCCATGGTGAACAGGACCTTGTCGTCGTCGGCGGCCCAACTGGCGGGCGCGAGCACATGCGGATGGTCGATCCGCATCGCCTGCTCCCGGACGAACCGCAACAGGGAGTGCGCGTCGCTCTGTCGCAGGACCTTGGCGGCCACGTAGCGGCGGCGCCGGTGGTCCCAGGCGCGCCAGACCGATCCGACTCCCCCGTGTCCGATCGGATCGACCAGTTCGTACCGGCCGGCGAAGACCTCACCCATGGTCGCGTTCCGCTCCCCTTCCGGGCCGCGCGGCGGCCCGGTCGACGGATCAGCTCTGATGCGCCTCGTAGTGGGCCACCGCGTCCGCGGTGCGCCCGGCGCCGTACACCCTGAGGAACTCTGCCAGCTCCGGGTGGGTGGGGGCGAGGGAGTCCGCAGCATCGATGATGTCACCGGCAGCCGACACCGAGCGCAGCAGTGACTGGATCTCGCGCACCACGCGCTTGACCGTGGGCGCGCCCGAACTGGCCGCCGTCTGCGAGGTGTTGGTCAGCACCGAACCGCCCTGGGACTTCTTGATCTCGTCCATGCGGTCGGTGGCCTCGGCGGCGCTCACGCTGCCGTCCGCCACCTGGCCCGACAGCTCCTGGAGGAGCTGCACGCGCTGGACGACCGCGGGGTTGCCGATCTTGGCCCGCTGACCGCTCATCAGCTGGGACAGCATGGGTGCGGAGAGACCGAGCACTCCGGCGAGACGCGCCTGATTCAGGCCCAGATCATCGATGAGTCGACGGAAGAGCGCCCCCAGCGGCTCCCCGTACCAGTTCCGCTGGAGCTCCCGTGCTCTCGCGGTGGTGTCCTGCTGTGCGGCGTCCATTGCGTCTCCCCATCGCTTCCCCTAAGACCGTGCTTCGCTGCCGCGAACCACGTCGAGCATCTTACGGAGCGTGGTCGTTGACCGGGAGCCCCAATCCTTTTGCGGGATCAGGGGGGAGACCCGGTACTCTGGTCCCCGGTGCACGCCGGGGAAGTGATTCTTCCGGTGATCGCGTCGTTGACGGGGCCTTAGCTCAGTTGGTAGAGCGCTGTCTTTGCATGGCAGATGTCAGGGGTTCGACTCCCCTAGGCTCCACTTATCAAATGCCCTCCGACCTGCGGAAACGCGGTTTCGGAGGGCATTTTTCATGCCCACTCGTGGGCACGTCGCACGACGTACGACGCGTGTCGCATGTCGTACGTCGCACCTCGCACGTCGGGGGCCACCAGGAGCCCCTGGGCAGCCTCACGATCACTCCCATTGCGTTTGGTAATCGCTCAGGCACTGTCCGTCGCCCGTGGGGCCAGGTCGAGCCCCGGCTGTCCGAGGGGGTGGCTTCAGGCGTGGGGTACGGCGCCAAGGTTCCGGCGAATGTGCCTGCCGTCCGGATGCGTTCCGCGCCATGCCGCGGCGAATTCCGCTGTGATCTGCGATACATGCCTATCGCAGGTACGTATCGCAAGTTTCTGTCGCAGGTTTCTGTCGGAGGTGCCTATTCGGGGCGGGTGCTGCAATCGCGGTGTCGCAGGGTGGCATGCCGTGGCGACTCCTCCGCATTGGAGGGTATATGCAGCGTATATATAGCAATGTTGCTGAGCTATTGCTCTCGCCTTGCTGTCCTGCCCTGTCCTGTCCCATGAAGTGACATGGAACCGAGGTCGAGACCGAGGCCGAGACCGAGACCGAGGCTGGGCCTGGGCCGGGAGCGTGAGGCCATCGGTCGGGGCGCGCACCGTGCGGTACACGGCTAGAGGGGAAAGTGTATGTGCTCATCTGGGGCGGTCCGGGGGTCTGTTGACTCCTCCCTCTGCCCTGAACTAGCGTCAAGGTGCCCGTGATTTTCTTCTTGTTATTGTGAAATGGATATCCGGAAGAGGTTATTCCATTTTCATGGGTGTACGGGGGAGTTATGTCGGAGTCTAAGTCGGAGTCGTTCACAGAAGAGGATTCCAGGAATGGGGCGTCGGAAGCGGTCGTGGGTGACGCCGCCCGTGTAGAACAGGCGCTGCTCCAGGCCGGTGCCCTGATCGAGAGCACCGTCTCGCTGCACCGGCGCCGGTCGGTGGCGTCCTTATCGGCCGGGCGCCCAGAGGGCATGCCGTTCTCGCGGGTGCTGGAGTCCCTCATCGCCACGGCCCGGTACACGGTGTGCGCGGCGCTGCCCGCCGTCGATGAGTTCACCGACACGACGGTGCGCTCGCTGGCCCGGCTTCCCTCGGCGGTGACCGTCCGGGTGCTGTGCGGCGTCGAGGTGGCCGAGTCCGCGCTCGCGCCGCTGACCGCTGCCGGGGACGGCCATGCCGAGATCCGGGTGTCCGGGAGGGAACTGCGCGCCGTCGTGCTGGTCGACGGCACCTCGGCTCTGGTGCGGGCCAGGGAAGGCTCCTCCGGACAGGTCGTCGTCGTGCACGACACCGCCACCATCCGCGCACTCGAACTGTTCGGCGCGAGCGCCTGGTCCCGGGGCCGGAGCCTCGCCGACCACCTCCAGTTGAGCCCCTTGCTCCGCAGCGAACTCGCCAGGAATGTCCTGGAGCTGCTGCGCGCGGGCCGCACCGACGAGGCGGCGGCACGCGAACTGGACGTGTCCTTACGGACGTACCGGCGCTATGTGGCGAAGTTTCTGCGCGAACTGGACGCCGGCTCCCGCTTCCAGGCGGGGGCCAGAGCCGTGGAGCTCGGACTGCTGTCGGAGTGACGCGCCGCAGGAGCACGCCTCCCCGGTACCGGCAGGGGCCGGCCCGCGCCAAGACACCGCAAGAGAGTGGACATTCGCGTGACCGACAGGAGAGATGACGAGCTGGAGCGCTCCCTGCTCGACATCCAGTCGCTGATCGAGACGATCGTGGCCCTGCACCGGTCCCGTGGCAGCCAGGAGCAGCTGATCACCACCCTGGACGAGGACTACGACGGCGTGCTCGCCCGGGCACGGCGACTGGTCGAGGGCGCCGCCCACACCATCGACATCGTCCACGCTCACGAGCGTGGCCCCGGTGAACAGGCCCCGCGCCCCGAGCGGGAGCTCATCCACGGCGCGCGCGAGGGCGTGGAGGTACGGCTGCTGACGAGGGCCGGTCCGGTCGACGAGGGCTTCGTGCGCGAACAACTGGACAGGGAGCGGCCGGTGGCGGTCCGTGTCACCCGCATCCCGCAGTTGCAGGTGATGATCGTCGACGGCCGCATCGCCCTGGTGGTGGCCTACTCGGCGGGCGGCCACCGTGCGTCGCTGATCCGCGTTCCCGAGGTGCTGCACACCCTGGCCGCCCTTTTCGACCATGCGTGGGCCCATGCCGTACCCGCCGGGGAGCGCGTCGTCTTCGAGAGCCGCAGCCGGGCGGTGCTTGCCGCACGTATCCTCCGGGCGCTGCACGGTGGTGTCACGGACGAGGTCGCGGCGCGCGGACTGGGCATGTCCGTACGCACCTACCGGCGCCACGTCGCGGACATCATGGCGCTGCTCGGCGCCGGCTCCCGCTTCCAGGCCGGGGTGCGCGCCGCCGAACTGGGGCTGCTGCCACCCGCGGCCGGGCCGGAGCTGCCATACGAGAGCTCACTGGCAGCTTCCTGAAATCCCTGTTGCCGCCCGTTCGCGAGGGCCAGTTGTATGGGGATGCAGGACCGGGGATCCGGCCGGCCCGAGCGGGCCCCGTCCCCGGCCGCCGGTGCCCCCCTCTGACGAGCCGTCGGCACACGGAGGCCCGGGTTGCTCCGGGTTGCTCCGGGTTGCTCCGGGCTGCCCCGGGCGGGAGGCCCTGCCCTCAGTTCCCACCGATAGTGCCTACCGGTGAGTGCCTACCGGTGAGTGTCCACCGGTGAGTGTCCCACCGATGAGTGTCGTGCCGATGAGTGTCGTGCGGAAGGCGAGTCCATGAATCGAGTACCGGTCGGCTTGGTGTTCCCCGGTCAGGGGACGCAGAAGCAGGGGATGGGCGGGCCCTGGCGGGACACTCCGTCCTGGGAGCTCACCGCCGAGGTCTCCGCCGCCACCGGGGAGGACCTCGCGGAGCTGCTCCTCACCACCCCCGATGACCAGCTTCGACGTACCGACCTCGCGCAGCTCGCCGTCTTCACGGTCGCGTTGATGGCACATGCCGAGGCCGTACGGGCCGACAGGATCGGCGGCCCGGTGGTCGCCTGCGCCGGGCACAGCCTCGGCGAGTACGTCGCCCTCACCGCGGCCGGCGCCCTCTCCATCGGCGGGGCGGCCACACTGGTGGGCGTCCGCGGCAGGGCCATGCGAGAGGCGGCCCTGGCCCGCGAGGGAACCATGGGCGTCCTGGTGGCCGCGCCGCTCGACCAGGCCGAGGCGCTGGTCGACGAGGTCCGCGGCGAGGGCGCGGAGGTGTGGGTGGCCAACGTCAACGCCCCGGGCCAGACCGTGGTCTCCGGTTCGACGCAGGGCGTCGCGGAGGTCGGTGTGCGCGCCCCCTCGATCGGCGCCAAGATGCTCCGCCTCGGCGTCGGCGGAGCCTTCCACAGCCCTTACATGGCACCGGCGGCCGAGGCCCTGGGCCGAGCGCTGCGGGAGGCGGAGTTCACCCCGGCGCGTCTGCCGGTGGTGGCCAACGTCGACGCCGCGCCGTACACCGACGGTGAGGCCTGGCGGGTCCTCGGCGTCCGCCAGCTCACCTCGCCGGTGCTGTGGGAGCAGAGCGTGGCGACCCTCACCGGGGAGCTGGGCTGCCGCCGGCTCGTCGAGCTGGGCCCCGGCCGCACCCTGTCCGGCCTCATCCGTCGTATCGTCCCGGAGACCGAGGTCGTCTCCGTGGACGGTCCCGCCGCGCTCGCCGCCCCGTCGGCGGCCCACCGGTGAGCGTCGCGGTCCGGGAGCCCGAGAGGATCAGCGGGATCGGGGTCCTCGACAAGGCCTCGGCGCTGCTCGCCGTGGTGGAACAGGGCCCGGCGTCCCTGCCCAAGCTGGTCGCCGTCAGCGGCTTCGCCCGCCCGACCGTGCACCGGATCGCCCAGGGCCTGGAGCGGCTCGGGCTGCTCGCCAGGGACTTCAAGGGCCGGTACGTGGTCGGCCCCCGGTTCGGGAACATCGCCGTCGAGGTACGGCGCGACCAGCTCGCCGGGGCGGCCGTGCCCGTCCTCGACGACCTGTACGCGCTGACCGGCCTGCACGCCCGGCTCTTCCGGCGCCACGAGGCCAAGCAGGTCTGCATCAGCACCTCCGGCGAGACGGCCGAGGGCGGCAGCCTGCTGCCCATCGGTACCGCCCGCCCGGCCACGGAGGGCCCCGTCGCCCAGGTGCTGCTCGCTTGGGAGGAGCCCGAGAGTCTGTACGAGGGGTTGCGCCGCGCCCGGTTCACCGCCGCGCAGCTCTCCCTGGTGCGGCGGCGCGGCTGGGCGCACGGCCCCGACCCGATGGTCCCGGGCTCCGTCTCCACGAGCGTGCCGGTGCGGGCCCCGGGGAACCAGGTGGTGGCCGCGCTCGTCCTCACGGGGCGCACGTCCCGGATATCCGTGGGACCCAGCCGGCTGCTGCTCGGCGCGGTGACGGACGCGGCCGATGAGCTCAGCGTCGGACTCCGTAGATCACGAACGGCCTGACAGGGCCGGACCCGATGCGTGCACCAGGGCCGGAATCGGCCACCCACACACATCGGTCATGGACAAGGCGGGTTCTCCCGGCCACTGAGCGGTCGGGATATTCATTGAATGCGGTACGAGTTGTGTATTGCGTGCCGAGCCGCGAATGGCAATAACAGGTCATCGAATCAAGCAGGGGGAGCGGTCCCGGCGCCGCACCGGCCGATTGGTGCCATCTGGCCGATTTACGCGGCAAGGTCCGCCTCGGAGGCGCGCAGCTTGCTGCCATTGCGGGCCGCTGTACAGCGCTCCTGTTGTGTCAGGGGGCGCTCGGCAAGCGAATTTGATCAAGCGTCGACCAGTCGCTCGTTGACTGGTAAGTGAGGGGGAGGCTAGCGTCTCGAACTGATTGCGACTGCCTGGATGGTCACTTCGAGTGGCCGAATCCTGCGGTTTCGCCAAACGTTAGCAGAGGGTTGCTTGCCGTTAAGCGTCGCAGTTGACGTGGGAATGGAAAGGGCCCCGGAGCGTTGGGTGGCCTGCACCGACAGACATGTGGTGGTCGGGCAGGGCTCGTTTCGCGCCGTTTTGGCCATACGGGGGAAGTGGTGAAGTGGTGAACCGACCGTCTGCTGGGTCCACCTTGCGAAGAAGTGAAGAGGTAACGGAATTTGTAATTCCGAAAAGATTTGTCGCCAGGGGTGGGAGCGACGACGTGGAGGGCGCACTCCTGCGCGCTTCCAAGCTCATTGAGTCGACCGTGACCAGCCATCGCCGACAGACGGCGCAGCGCTCCGTGCTGTCCCGGGGCGTTGAGCCGAAGACCTTCGGCGACGTGGTGGAGCAACTGATCAGTGGCGCCCGGCGCTCCATCGGCGCCGTCCTCACGGAGGACGAGGGGCAGCCGGAGGCCGTGTGCGCCGCCCTGGAGCGCCTGGGCGCCGCGCGCCGAGAGGGGCTCGCCGTCCGGCTGTTGTGCACCCCGCGCGCCCTGGGCTCCGACGCCGTGCGCGCCCTGGGACGCCATGGCCCGCTGCCCGAGATCCGCGTCGCGGTGGGGCCGGTGCAGGGAACGCTGATCGTGGACGGGCGCATGGCCCTCGTACCGGTGGAGGGGCAGCCCGCCGGCGGCCGGGGTTCGGCGGTCCAGGACCCGGCCGTGGTGCGGGCCATCGAGTCGCTCTTCGCCGGCGTCTGGTCGTCGGCCCTCTCCCCCGATGAGTACAACCGCCTGGGCAGCCGGGCCCGTACGGGCTTCACACGCCGCATACTCCAGCACCTGAGCGCCGGACTCACCGACGACATAGCCGCGCGCGAGATGGGGGTGTCGCTGCGCACCTACCGGCGCCACGTGGCCGAGATCATGCGCGCCCTCGGGGCGAACTCCCGCTTTCAGGCGGGTGCGAGAGCCGTTGAGCTGGGCCTGATGTCCGGCACCGACTGATCTGGGGGCGGGCGAGCGGTCCAGCACCGCTGCGGCCCACAGATCATTCTCATGAGTACTGCTGAGTCGCCCCGGGGGGAGCAAGAGCGTCGATGAGTACTGTCGAAACAGGGATGCCCGCGCATGCCGAGAAAAGTGATGACCGGAATGACACCGGTACGCGGGAGGACGAGATCGAGCGGGCGCTCCTTGAGGTCCACGCCCTGATCGAGGACACCGTCGCCAAGTACCGGAACCAGGAGTCCACGCAGCCGCTGGTCACCTCGGTGGAGCCGGACGAGGGGACGGTCCTCGCGCAGGCCGAGAAGATGATCGGTCAGGCGAAGCGCTGGGTCGACGTGGTCCTGGCCACCGACGCGGCCCGCTCGCGCCGCATGGACGGGCTGCTGCGCGGCCTCGCCGAGGCCCGCGGCGACGAGGTGGAGATCAGGGTGCTGCGCACCCGGGCCACCTTCGGCCGGGAGGCCGCGCGCGACTACCGCGCCATGACCGGCAACTTCGACGTGCGGATCGCGCGTAGTCCGGTGCTCGACTCCGTGGTCGTCGACGGCAACGTCGCCCTGGTGTTCGCGGACTCCGCCATCGGCCCGAGGGCCTCGGTGACCGGCGCGACCGGTGTGATCCGGATCCTGCGCACCCTGTTCACCGGGGTGTGGCGCAACGCCGTCTCGGTCACCGACCGGATCGACTTCGGGGACCGCACCCGTACGGAGTTCGCGCGGCGGATACTCGGCTGTCTGCACGCCGGGGTGACCGACGAGGTGGCGGCCAGGGAGCTGTCGGTGTCGGTGCGCACCTATCGGCGCTACGTCGCCGAGATCATGGAACTGGTGGGCGCGAACTCCCGTTTCCAGGCGGGGGTGTACGCCGCCGAGCTCGGGTTGCTGCCGGCTCTCGCGGACCGCTGCCCCGATCGTGGGCCATAGCGGCGGCCCCGTGCCGGGACTCGTTTCGGAGTCCTGCCGTTTCGGAGTCCTGACTTTCTGTCTTCGGTCTTTCTTTGGCACCTTCCTGAAGTGCTCGTTGCGGGGGTCGTCCCGCCGGGCTGAAAATGTTTCTGACGCTCACCGCTGCCTTTCGTCGGCGGTCGCGTCGCTGGCAGCTTCCTGACGGGAGAGGGCGGCCGGAAATTGCTTTGAGTGCCGCCCTCACCTGCGACGATGCCATGGAATTAGCTCCTGCGGAACGGAACCAACAGCCTTGCGGGGCCACGGAGTTGGATCTAATGTTCTGCGGGAGCGGCTCGAATACCATGGAAAAGCCGCCGAATTCTTATATCTCGTTCCTGACGCCTGTTGCCGCCTCCGGCCCGCGTCATTGCGACGAATCCCGTGTACGACAAAAATCGTGAGAGGTTACGTCATCATGGCTACTCTGACCGCTGAGCGCGCGGCGACCATCAAAGAAATGGTCTGCGAGATTCTGGAGCTCGAGGAGGACGAGGTGACCGACACCAGCCTCTTCCGCGAGGACCACGACGCCGACTCGCTCCGTGCCATCGAGATCCTCGCCTCGCTCGAGAAGGAGTTCAAGGTCGTCATCGACCAGTCCGAGCTGGCACGCATGGTGAACCTGAAGGGCGTCTACGAAGTCGTCTCCGAGTCAGCCGGCTGGTAATCGGGCTTCGCCGAGAAAACCGAGACTGGTTGGAGGAATCGATGACGACTCTCGCGCATGACGGTTCGGCCACCGCGGCCCACCGAGTGGTTCTCACTGGATTCGGGGTCTTCTCCAGCATTGGAGTGGGCGCCGCAGAGTTCGCCGAAGGGCTCCGTTCCGGCCGCAGCGGAGCGAAGCCGATCACGGCCTTCGACACCCAAGGGTTCGCCCACGCCAACGGGTGCGAGATCGTCGACTTCGAGCCCGGGAAGTGGATCCGCAACCTCGATGTGGACGAGCTCGGGCGGGCCAGCCAGTTCTCGGTGGCGGCGGCCCGGATGGCCATCGAGGACGCGGACCTCGATGTGGCGGCCCTCCAGCGGCAGCGGGGCCTGATCTCCATCGGGACGACCGACGGGGAATCCTTCGACCTGGACCATCTGGTGGAGAGCCAGCTCCAGCACGGCCCCGAGCAGATGGACTCCACCATCGCCCGCCGGGTGCGGGCCGGGCGGCTGTCCGCGGCCATCGCCCACGAACTCGAACTCACCGACGTCGAGGCGGTGACGATCCCGACCGCCTGTGCCGCGGGAAACTACGCGATCGGCTACGGCTTCGACGCGGTGCGCACCGGCGAGGTCGACTTCGCGCTCTGCGGTGGCGCGGACGCCATGTGCCGCAAGACCTTCGCCGGCTTCTACCGCCTCGGCACCATCGCGCCGGAGCTGTGCCAACCCTTCGACACCGACCGCAAGGGCATCCTCACCGGCGAGGGCGCCGGGGTCCTCGTACTGGAGAGCCTGGAGTCCGCGCTCGCCCGCGGCGCCCGGATCTATGCCGAGGTGCTCGGCTACGGCCTCAACTGCGACGCGTACCACCAGGTCGCGCCCAATGAGGCCAGCGTCGGGCGGTGCATGGAGATCGCCCTGGAGAACGCCGGGGTCAAGCCGCACGAGGTCGACCTGATCTCGGCACACGGCACCGGCACCAAGGCCAACGACGTCACCGAGGCCCGCGCCATCCGCCAGGTGTACGGCGAGGACGCCCCCCGCACCATTTCGATCAAGTCGATGCTCGGCCACACCATGGGCGCGGCCAGCGCCCTCGCGGCCATCGCCTGCTCGCTCGCGATCGTGCACCGGTTCATCCCGCCGACGATCAACCACGTCACCACCGACCCGGAGTGCGAGGTCGACTGCGTGCCGAACGAGGCGGTCGAGGCGGATCTGCGGATCGTGCAGAACAACGGCCTGGCCTTCGGCGGCAACAACGCGATCGTCATCCTCGGCAAATACGAGGGGGAGCAGTGAGCCGCTGGCCGGTCACCGGAGTCGGTTCGGTCGCCAGCGTGGGCGCCGACGCGGACGAGGTCTTCCGTAACCTGTGCGCGGGTCGCAGCGGCATCGGCACGCTGCGCGGCTTCAACCGCGACTGGTACAACGCGGACTTCCTGTACGAGGTCGACAACCGCGAGGCGCCCGGCGTCGACACCGTCGGCCGGGCCTCCGCGCTGCTGGCCGACGCGATCGGACAGGCGCTGCGGGACGCGGGCCTGCCCGAGGACCTGCGGGGCGTACCCGTGCTCATCGGCACCGGCCTGCGCGAGCTGCGCTCCGTCGAGCTGTGGTGGCGCGACGACGCCGGCTTCGACGCCGCGCGGCTGCACTTCGGCACCGCGCTGCGTGAGCGGTTCGGCGCCGATGACACCCACACGATCTCCAACGCCTGCTCCGCCTCGCTGTACGCCCTCGCGCTCGGCGTCGACCTCCTTGAGTACCAGGACGCCGACACCGTGGTCGTGGCCGGCGTGGACGTCATCACCGAAAGCATGTTCGGCCTCTCCGATCGGCTCCAGCTCGACCCGCCGGACCGGCTCCGCCCCTTCGACCGGGACCGCAAGGGCACGGTGATGGGAGAGGGGGCCGCGGCGATCGTGCTGCGCCGCAGCCCCGGCCCGGGGCCGGACCCGTCGTACGGCTGGGTCCGTGGCGTCGGCGTCAACTGCGACGCCTTCCACGCCACCGCGCCGGACGCGGCCGGTATCGCGGGCGCCATCCGGGAGGCGCACACCCGGTCCGGGGTCAAGCCGGAGGACATCGGCCTGGTGATGATGCACGGCACCGGCACCCCGCTCAATGACGCCGCCGAGGCCACCGCGCTCGCCGAAGTGTATGGATCGCACATCGCCGGTCCCCTGATGAGCGGCATCAAGTCGATGACCGGGCACACCTCGGGCGCTTCCGGGCTGCTCGGCCTGATCGTGGCCCTGAAGGCGATGCGCGAGCAACGCGTCCCGCCCCACACGGGCCTCGACCACCCGGCGTCCGAGACCGAGGGCTTCCGCCTGGTGCGGGACGAGGCGGTGGCCGCGCAGGTGAAGCTCGCCCAGGTCGACGCCTTCGGTTTCGGCGGCATCAACGCGGTGGCAGTGCTGGAGGCGGCCGAATGAACGTACAGGTGACCGGAGTGGGCCTGGCGCTTCCGGGCGTCCGCTCCCCCGAGGAACTGCTCGGCGAGCTTCCGCGAGCCGCCGAGCCCGTGGACCCGGCCGCGCGGATCGGCAAGAAGGGCCTCAAGTATAAGGACCGGGCGACCCAGTTGGCGCTGTGCTGCGCCGACGAGGCGCTGCGGGACGCCGGGCTGCTCGGCGCGGACGGCCTGACCGTGCCCGGCGAGACGGTCGCGGTGCTCGTGGCGTCCAACTATGGGAACGTCGACACCGTCTGCTCGGTGGTGGAGACCATCGCCGCCGACGGCGCGGCGAGCGGGATCAGCCCGATGGACACGCCCAACGCGTCCAGCAACGTGATCGCCTCCACCCTGGCGATCAAGTACGGGCTCCGCGGCCCCAACCTCATGATCTGCAACGGCGCGACCTCCGGCCTCGATGCCGTCCGCTGGGCGCACGGTCTGATCAGCGCCGAGCGGGCGGGCCGCGCGCTCGTCCTGGGCGTCGAGCCCGACAACGAGATCGTCCGCGGGCTGACCGGGGCGGACCGGATCATCGACGGCGCGGCCGCGGTCGTCCTCGAACATCCCCGGGCGGCCGCCGAGCGCGGCGCCACCGGGCGCGCCGTGGTGGGCACGAGCGTGCGCACCGCGGGCGTGCAGGACTGCCTGGAGCGGCTTGCCGGTCCCCGAGGGGACGTGCCCGCCGCGTGGTTCGGCCCCGGTGCCGGAGAGGGCCTCGGCTCGGCGGTGCTCGGCTCCGGGACCCGGCACCACGAACTCGCCGGAGCGTGGGGCGAGGCGTCGGCCGTCCTCGGCGTACTGCAATGTGCCGGAGCGGTCGGCTGGTTCGCGGGCGGTGGCACGGGACCGGTCTTCGCCCTGTCCGGGCGCGACCACGACGACGCCACCGCGGGCCTCGCACTCCTGCGGCCGGAACCCGTCTGATGGGCGGCACGACGGCGCCGGGGCGGCAGGCGGCGGAGCCCGTCCCGCTGTTCGTACGCCACCGCCCGGCGACCGGCGGGCCGGGCGCCACCGCCCGGCGGGCGCTGCTGCTGCACGGCCTGGCCAGCAGCCCGGCGGTCTGGGACCGGCTGCTCGACAGGGCGCCGTACGGCCTGGAGACCTGGACCGCCGCACTGCCCTGGCGCGCCGACCACGTGCAGCCGTGGAGCCGGCAGGAGGGGTACGAGGATCGGCGGGGGCGCACCGACTGGATCGCTGCCGCCCTCGACGAGGTGCCCGGCGGCCCCGACCTGGTGGTCGCGCACTCCTACTCGGCCAACCTCCTGCTCGACTTCCTGAGCCGGGAGGCGGCGATGGGCCGCGACCCGCTCGGCCGGTACGGGATCGGCGCGGTCGTCCTGGTCTCGCCGTTCTACCGGCGCTCCGCCGATGACTTCGCGTGGGACGCGATCGCGGGCATGCAGCGTGACTTCCTCGACATCATGGAGGAGGGGCTCGGGTCCCACCCCGGCCGTCCCGTCGACCCGGAGATCCGGCTCCACATGGCGCGCCGGGTGTGCGAGCGGGTCGGCCCCTACGGCTGGATGCGGTTCTTCGAGGCCTATCTGCGCACGCCCTGGCTCCGTACCGAACTGATCGACCTGCCCGTCGTGGTCGTCACCGGCCGGCGGGACGTCGCCGTCGCCGAGAGCGAGCTGCTCGTGGCCGACCTGCCCCGGGCCGAACTGCACGTCATCCCCGAGTGCGGCCACTACCCGATGGCCGAACACCCCGAGCTTTTCTCCGCCCTGGTCGGCGGAGCCCTCAACCAGATCCCGGTCCGGCTGCCGGACGCGGTGCGTGAACGAGCTAGGAGCGCGTGATGTCAGAAACCACCGTGAAGTCGCTGCTGAACGAGTCGACCACGGTCGTCCTCAGCCCCGGCTACGAGGGTGCCAACATCGGCACCATCATCGGCTTCAAGCATGTCAACTACCTGGTCGAGAAGGCGGTCATCGAGCACTTCCGGCACAGCGGGCTGCCGGTCGGACGGCTCTACGAGGAGCAGGGGCTCGGTTTCGACATCGTCGACATCGACGCCCGGTTGCAGACCGCCCTGGTCGTCGACGACCAGGCCACGATCGAGGTGACACCGAACACCAAGGACGGCGCCGCCGAGCTCTCGTTCAAGGTCACCGTCAAAGTCGAGCGCGACGGCGAGCCGAAGAAGGCCGTCGCGGCCAAGGTGAAGGCCGTGCTGCGGTACGACGAGAACGACGTGCGGATGGTCCGCAGGCTGCCGGTGCCCGAGGGCCTGGAGCAGTTCGTGACCCCGCGGATCGGCGGCTCCGAGCCGGGGGCCGCCGTGCCCGCCGTCGACGACCGGCTGATCTCCGGCGGCTCGGCCGAGACCGACGCGGTCCTGGAGCAGCTTCTCGCCGGCGAGAACGCCTACGGCTGGAAGTTCCGCATCCCCTACCCCTTCGTGCACTTCTTCGAGCGGCTGCAGATGTCCGGCTACCTGCGTCTCATGGAGGAGGCCAAGCACCGTTTCGTGGACGCCCGCGGCCTGTCCATCCGCAAGCTGCTCGCCGAGCAGAACTGGATCCCGGCCGTCACCCACTCCCGGGTGACCCTCCTCGACGAGGCGCTCCTCGAAGAGGACCTCTATGTCGTCTACACGGTCGACGACATCTTCAAGAACCTGCTCTACACCTCCCGCCTCGACACCTATGTGGTCCGCGACGGGCATCTGGTGCAGACCTCGACGGGCACCATCACGCACGCCTACGGCGTGGTCGAGAACGGCAAGGAAGGCCGCCTGGTCACCTTCGACGAGCGTGTCCTGAGCGCCTTCAACAACGAGCAGGCGTGACCGGGATGGCCACTGAGGTACGCGGCCCCGTCGTCTCGGGGTGGTCGGCGGTGTCGCCGTACGGCATCGGACGGCAGGCCTTCGCCGAGGGCGCGCGGTCGGGCCGTACGACGGTGGCGCCACTGGACTCCGAGCGGTGGCACGGGCCGGACGAACAGGCGTGTCTGGTCCCGGACTTCGTCATCAAGGACGTGCTCGGCCGCAAGGGCACCCGGTCCATGGACCGGGTGACGGGGCTCGCCGTCACGACCGTGCGCGAACTGCTCGCGGAGGCCGGCGACACGGCGGAGCACGGCGCCGACGTCGGCCTGGTGCTCGGCACCACCACCGGCAGCGCCCAGAGCATGATGGACATCACCCGCGACACCCTCGTCCACGAGAAGCCGTTCTACATCGACCCCTCGCACATCCCCAACGCGATCATGAACTGTCCCGCGGGCCAGTGCGCGATCTGGTACGGCCTCAAGGGGCCCAACACCACGGTGGCGGCGGGGCGTTCGTCGGGGCTGCTCGCCCTGAACTACGCACGGCGGCTGCTCGCGGCGGGCCGGGCGCGCACCGTGCTGTGCGGCGCGGCCGAGGAGTACTCGGCGGCCCGCTCCTGGCTGGAGTGGCACACCCGGGGCGAGGACGAGACGGACGTGGTCCTCGGGGAGGGCTGCGCGATGCTGCGGCTGCGGCCCGCCGACGCCGTGGCAGAGGGCGAGGGACTCGCCGAGGTGCTGGCCGTGGAGTCGGGGGTGGCACCGCCCGGCGGAGCCGCGGCGGCGCTCACGGCCACCGTGCGGCGCGCCCTCACGCGGGCCGGGGTCGGCCCCGACGACGTCTGGGCGGTGTCGCCGTCCGGGCCCGCCGGAGACCTCGGCGAGCAGGAGCGGGCGGGGCTCGCATCACTGTGGAGCGACTCCGGAGTGCGGTGGGTGCCCCAGTTGGGGCTCATCGGTGACACCGCGGCGGCGACGGCGGCGTTCCAGGTGGTGTCGGTGCTCACGGCCGCACCGGACACGCCGGGCTCCCGCGGCCGGGTCGCGGTGGTGACATCGGTCGACCGCGACGGCGCGCTCGCCTGCGCACTCCTGCGCATCCTCTGACCCACCATCGACAGACGCTGAAAGGAAGGCCCATGGCCCTCTCGTATTCGGAAGCCGCCGTGCCCGCGGAGCTGGACAAGGACGAACTCCGCCACACGGTGGCGGACATCCTCGACGTGGAAGCCGCGGACGTCGTGGACGACGCGAACTTCATGGAGGACCTGGCGGTCGACTCGCTGATGGCCCTTGAGGTCGTCGTGGTCCTGGAGAAGCGGTACGCCGTCAAGTTCACGGAGGCCGAGCTGCGCCAGGTCGTCTCGCTCCAGCAGGCGTACGACCTGCTGGCGGGGAAGCTGCGGGCGCAGTGACGGACACCGCCGCGGCGAGCCCCGTACGGGCCGCGCCCCAGGTGCTGCGGGCGCCTGCCGAGGGCGGCGGCGAGGCCCTCTCCTCGCGCGTCGGCTTCCGTATCGAGCCGGACGAACCGGTCTTCGCCGGGCACTACCCGGACTTCCCGATATTCCCCGGGGTGTGCGTGGTCGAGTGCGTGCACCGGGCGGCCCTCGCTACCGCGCCCGGCGCCCCGCTGTCCCTCGCCGCCCTGGAGACCGCCCGCTTCGTCGGCGCGGTCTTCCCCGGCGACGTCCTCACCGTCGACGGCACCTGGAAGGCGCTGGAGGGCGGTTGGACGTACGCGGCGACCGCCTCGACCGAACGCGGTACGGCGGCCAAGGTGCGCCTGCGCTATGCCACGGAGGGAACGCGATGATCGACGCCGCAGGCATCAAGCGGATGCTGCCGCACCGGTATCCCATGCTCCTCGTCGACCGGGTGCTGGAACTGGTGCCCGGCGAGCGGCTCGTGGCGCTCAAGGCGGTGACCTGCAACGAGCCCTGGTACGAGCACATCGGCGAGGGCGCGGACCTCGACCGGTTCGCCTACCCCCAGAGCCTGTTGGTGGAGTCGTGGGGGCAGGCCGCCGGAATCCTCGCGGTCCACGGCGGCTCCGGCACCGAGGAGACCACGGACCAGGTCATGCTGGCCGGCGCCATGTCGGACGTCGCGTTCCTGCGGCCGGTGTACCCGGGCGATCTCCTCGAACACCGGGTGCGGGTCTTCCGCGCTCTCACCGACACCGTGATCTTCGACGGCGAAACGCTCGTCGACGGCGAGGTCGCCATGACCTTCTCCCGCATGGTCATGGCGTTCCGGCCCGCGGACCAGCTCCGCCCGCCGACCGGGACCACGGCCACCGCCCGATAGCGGAGCGCGGCAGCAGCGAACCAGCCCACACCAGGAGAGAAGAACGATGGCAGAGAACAGCGGATCGAAGGTCGCCCTGGTCAGCGGCGGGTCACGCGGAATCGGCCGGGAAGTCGTGCTGCGCCTCGCGAGCGACGGCTTCGACGTCGGCTTCTGCTACCAGTCCAACGAGCAGGCGGCCAGGAACCTGGAGAAGGAGGCCGCCGAGCTCGGCGGCAGGGTCGTGGCGTTCCAGGCCGACGTCGCCCAGGGGGACTCGGTGCGAGCGTTCGTCGCGGAGACCGAGAACACCCTGGGAGCGGTGGACGTCGCGGTCACCTCGGCCGGCATCACCAAGGACAACCCGCTTCTGATGATGCCGGACGAGGACTGGCACAAGGTCATCCAGGTGAACCTGGACGGCGTCTACAACGTCTGCCGGTCGGTCATCTTCGAAATGATGAAGCGCAAGTCGGGCTCCATCGTGAACATTTCGTCGGTGGCCGGGGTGTACGGCAACGCCACCCAGTCCAACTACGCCGCCTCCAAGGCCGGCATCATCGGCTTCTCCCGTTCCCTCGCGAAGGAAGTCGGCCGGTACGGAATCCGGGCCAATGTGGTGGCCCCCGGATTCATCGAGACCGACATGACCGCGGTCCTCGGCGAACAGGTCACGAAGAAGGCGCTCCAGCAGATTCCGCTCAAGCGCCTCGGCCGCGCCGAAGAGGTCGCGGACCTGGTGTCCTACCTGGCCTCGGAGCGCGCCTCCTACATCACGGGTGCCGTGTTCCAGATCGACGGCGGCATCACCATCTGACCCATCCGACCCGCAGCAACCGAAAAGGCGGAACACTTCACCATGGCCAAGACGAAGAAGCCACCGCGGTGGTATTTCTCGCTGCGCAGCCCCTATTCGTGGTTTGCCTGGCTCGACCTGATGGAGCGGTACCCGGACGTGGCCGACGGAATGGAGTGGATTCCGTTCTGGGAGCCCGACGAGATCACTCAGCAGATGCTGGACGAGGCCGATGTGGAACTTCCCATCGTGGCCATGTCCCGGGCCAAGAACTTCTACATCCTTCAGGACCTCTCCCGCCTCTCCAAGGCCCGCGGCCTGAAGATGACCGTGCCGATCGACAGGGAGCCCAACTGGGAGGTGTCCCACCTGGCCTATCTCGCGGCGGCGGAGGAGGGGCGCGGGCGCGACTTCGTCGCGGCGGCGTACCGGGCCCGCTGGCAGGAGGGCCGGGACATCACGAGCCGGCAGACGATCGGTGAGATCGCCTCCGAGCTCGGCCTGGACGCCGCACGGTTCGAGGGCGCCGCCGACGATCCGGCGCTGCGCAAGAAGGGTTTCGACTGCCTGGTCTCCTCCTATAAGGACGGCCTGTTCGGGGTGCCGTTCTTCGTGTACGGGCGGGAGAAGTTCTGGGGAGCGGACCGGCTCACGTCCTATGTCGCGGCTTTCCGGAATGAGCCCGTCCAGGACGTCGAGAAATCCTGGCAGGATCATGCAGAGCTGCCGCGCTTCGCCGAGTCCGCCGGAGATGCTGGACACGCAGGCGGCTGCGGTTAGGGCCTGTCGTTCGGATCAGGCGGCTGCCCTCGCGGCCCATTGAGCCGGCCGTGAGGCCGCTGCCGAATTCCGTCGTCCCGATGACCGCCGCGTCTCTCCGAATTTTCCCGAGCGATGTCCACTTGAGGTGTACAGCCATGTCCGATCAGGTTCACACGGTGATGCTGCCTGAGCTGTTTGAGGCACAGGTGGCACGTACCCCGGATAACACCGCATTGCTCTTCGAGGACGAGACGCTCAGTTACGCGGAACTGAACTCCCGGGCGAACCGGCTCGCGAGGCTGCTCGTCGCCCGGGACATGGGACCGGAGCGGGTGGTGGCGCTGGCTCTGCCGCGTTCGGTGGACCTGGTGGTGGCGTTGCTCGCCGTGGTGAAGGCCGGGGCGGCGTATCTGCCGCTCGACCCCGACTATCCGGCGGAGCGCATCGCGTTCATGCTGCGGGACGCGGACCCCGCCCTCGTCCTCACCGTGGCCGGGACCGGGGTCGAGAGGGCGGCGGACGTGCTGTGCCTCGACGACCCGGCGGTCGCCAGCGGCATCGCGGCGTACGCGGACACGGATGTCCGCGACGCCGAGCGGACCCGGCCGCTGGACCTCCGGCACCCCGTGTACGTCATCTACACCTCGGGCTCCACCGGCACCCCCAAGGGCGTGGTCGTCCCCCACGGTGGGCTCGCCAACCAGATCCCCTGGATGCGCGCGGAGTGGGAGCTCACCCCGCGGGACGTGGTGCTCGCCCGGCACTCGGTCAGCTTCGACGCGGCCGGGGTCGAGCTGTGGACGCCACTGGCGGCCGGCGCGGCGATGGCCATGGTCTCCGGCGAGGCGACCCGCGACCCCGAGCTGCTCCTCGACCGCATCCAGCGGCACGGCGTCACCGCCATGGACATGATCCCCTCGTTGCTCGCCGCGATGCCCCACGACGAGCGCGGCCGCAGCGTCAGGGTGATGTTCTCGGGCGGGGAGGCACTCACCCCCGCCCTGGCCCGGCAGCTCATCGACGCCTGGGACCTGCGCCTCATCAACACCTACGGCCCGACCGAGGCCACCATCCAGGCCACCGCGGGCGACTGCGCGGGCCTCACCGACGACGCGGTGTCCGTGCCGATCGGGCTGCCGGTCTGGAACACCACCGTGCACGTCCTGGACGAGAAGCTGCACCCGGTCCCCGCGGGCACCGACGGTGACCTCTACATAGCCGGCGTCCAGCTCGCCCGCGGCTACCTCAACCGCCCCTCCCTGACCGCCGAACGGTTCGTCGCCGATCCGTACGGCCCCGCGGGCACCCGGATGTACCGCACGGGCGACATCGCCCGCATCCTGGAGAACGGCGCGCTCGACTACGTCGGTCGCGCCGACGACCAGGTGAAGCTGCGCGGCTTCCGGATCGAGCTGGGCGAGATCGAGGCCGTACTCGCCGCGCACCCCGATGTGGGGCACGCCGCGGCGGTGCTGCGCGAGGACCGGCCCGGCCGCAAGCAGCTCGTCGGCTATGTGGTCCCGGCGGCCACGGAGCTCCCGCTGGACCCGGCCGAGCTGCGCGAGCACGCGGGGCGCGCGCTGCCCGACCACATGGTGCCCAGCGCGGTCGTCGTCCTCGACGAACTCCCGCTGATGCTGAACGGGAAGCTGGACCGCAAGGCGCTGCCCGTCCCGGAGTTCCGGGCGACCGAGTCGGCCCACGGCCCGCGCACCGTACAGGAGGAGATCCTGTGCGGCCTCTTCGCCGAGGTCCTCGACGTCCCCCGAGTCGGATCCCTCGACAGCTTCTTCGACCTGGGCGGCCATTCCCTGCTCGCGACCCGTCTGGTGTCGCGCGTGCGCGGCGTGCTGGGCGTGGAGCTGCCGATCCGTTCGCTGTTCGAGGCGCCGACGCCGGCGCGTCTCGCGGCGGAGCTGGTGTCGGCGGGTGACGCCCGGCCGGGCATACGTCCCTTCGCCCGCCCCGAGGCGGTGCCGCTCTCCTATGCCCAGCGCGGCCAGTGGTTCCTCAACCGCTACGAACAAGACGGCTCTGCCTACAACCTGGCCTTCGAGGTCCGTCTCTCCGGTGCGTTGGATCGGGAGGCGTTGCGGTCGGCGTTGGGTGATGTGGTGGGGCGGCACGAGAGTCTGCGGACGGTGTTCGCGCAGGTGGGTGGTGAGCCTCGGCAGGTGGTTCTGGGCGATGTCGAGGTGGGGTGGTCGGTGTGTGAGGTGGCGGAGGACGAGCTGTCGGGACTGCTGGCGGCGGAGGCGGGCCGGGGTTTTGATCTGTCGGTCGAGGTTCCGGTGCGTGCGGCGCTGTTCGTGGTGGGTGAGGGCGAGTCCGTCCTCTTGCTGACCGTGCACCACATTGCCGCGGACGGCTGGTCGTTGGGGCCGTTGATGCGGGATGTGTCGGTGGCGTATGGGGCGCGGGTGGCTGGGTCGGCTCCTTTGTGGCCGGCTCTTGCGGTGCAGTACGCGGATTTCGCGTTGTGGCAGCGTGAGGTGCTGGGTGAGGAGAGCGACCCGGGCAGTGAGATCGCCCGGCAGTTGTCGTTCTGGGCGGGTGAGTTGAGGGGTCTGCCGGCGGAGTTGGTGTTGCCGGTGGATCGGTCGCGGCCGGTGGAGGGGTCGGGGCGTGGCGGGGTGGTGGAGTTCGAGCTGGGTGCGGGGTTGCATCGGGCTCTGGTGGGGTTGGCGCGCTCGGAGCGGGCGAGTGTGTTCATGGTGTTGCAGGCGGGGCTTGCGGTGTTGTTGTCGCGGTTGGGTGCGGGTGATGACGTGCCGGTGGGGACGCCTGTGGCGGGGCGTACTGATGAGGCGCTGGATGAGCTCGTCGGGTTCTTTGTGAATACGTTGGTGTTGCGGACGGATGTGTCGGGGGATCCGTCGTTCGTCGAGCTTTTGGGGCGGGTGCGGGAGCTGGATCTGGCGGCGTTCGCGCATCAGGATGTGCCGTTCGAGCGGGTCGTGGAGGCGGTGGGGCCGGAGCGTTCGGCTGCCCGGCATCCGTTGTTCCAGGTGATGCTCGCCCTCCAGAACAACGCCGAGCCGCAGCTCGACCTCCCGGGCGTGACCGCCCGCGTCCGTGAACTCCGTACGGGCGGAGCCAAGTTCGACCTGGTCTTCGACCTGACCGAGCGGTACGGCGACACCGGCACTCCCGATGGTGTGGAGGGGGCGGTCGAGTACAGCGCGGATTTGTTCGACCGGGGGACGGTTGAGGTGTTGGTCGGGCGTTTCGTGCGGGTTCTGGAGGCGGTGGTGGCGGCTCCGGAGGCGCGTGTCGGGACGGTCGAGGTGCTGTCCGGTGCGGAGCGTGAGCTGTTGTCGGGAGGGTGGAACGGCTCCGGTGATGCCGGGGTGGACCCGGCGACGTTTGGGGCGTTGTTCGAGGCGCAGGTGGTGCGGTCGCCGGGTGCTGTGGCGTTGGTGTGCGGCGAGGAGCACCTCTCGTACGCGGAGCTGAATGCGCGGGTGAATCGGCTGGCGCGTGTGCTGATCGGTCGTGGGGTGGGCCCTGAGGGGTTCGTGGCGGTGGCGTTGCCGCGGTCGGTGGACCTGGTGGTGGCGTTGCTGGCCGTGGTGAAGGCGGGGGCGGCGTATCTGCCGGTGGATCCGGATTATCCGGCGGAGCGCATCGCGTACATGCTGCGGGACGCCGCTCCGGCTGTGCTGGTCAGTGTGGAGGGCAGCGGCGTCGGGGCGGGCTCGGGTGTGCCCGAGGTGGTGCTGCTGGATGATCCGCTGGTGATGCGGGAGCTGGCGCAGTGCCCTGCTGGCGATGTGAAGGATGCCGAGCGGGCGGCGGCTTTGTCGGTGTGGCATCCGGCGTATCTGATCTACACCTCGGGCTCGACCGGGCTGCCCAAGGGCGTCGTCGTCACCCACCACGGCCTCGCGAGCTTCTCCGCCACGGAGATCGACCGCTTCTCGGTCACCCCGCAGAGCCGCATCCTTCAGTTCTCCTCGCCGAGTTTCGACGCCGCGGTCCTCGAAATATGCATGGCACTCCCGGCCGGCGCCGCCCTCGTCGTACCGCCGCCCGGCCCTCTCGCCGGTGACGTCCTCGCCAGTGTGCTCGCGGAGCACTCCGTGACCCACGCCCTCATTCCGCCGGCCGCACTCGCCAGTGTTCCGCCGGTCGAGCTGCCTGATTTCCGCACGTTGGTCGTGGGGGGTGAGGCGTGTTCGGCGGAGTTGGTGGACCGGTGGTCTGTGGGTCGGGTGATGGTGAACGCGTATGGGCCGACGGAGTCGACGGTGGCGGCGACGATGAGTGGCCCGTTGGTCGCGGGTGGTGGTGTGCCGCCTATTGGGCGTCCGGTGCTGGGCACGGAGGTGTTCGTGCTGGATGAGGCGTTGCGGTTGGTGCCGCCTGGGGTGCCGGGTGAGTTGTATATCGCGGGTGCTGGTCTGGCGCGGGGGTATTGGCGGCGTTCGGCGTTGACGGCGGAGCGGTTTGTGGCCTGTCCGTTTGGTGGGCCGGGTGCGCGGATGTATCGCACGGGGGATGTGGTTGCTTGGACGGGTGAGGGGGAGCTGCGGTATTTGGGGCGCTCGGATGACCAGGTGAAGGTCCGGGGTTTCCGGATCGAGCTGGGTGAGGTGGGTTCCGTGCTGGCCGGGCATGCGCTGGTGGAGCATGCCGTGGTGGTGGTCCGTGAGGACCGTCCGGGGCGTCGGCAGTTGGTGGCGTATGTGGTGGGGGTTTCCGGTGCGGTGGTGCCGGAGCAGGGTGTGTTGCGCAGGTGGGTGGGTGAGCGGCTGCCGGAGTACATGGTGCCCGCGGCGGTGGTGGTCGTCGACAGCTTGCCGTTGACGCCGAACGGCAAGCTGGACCTGAAGGCCCTGCCCGTGCCCGAGTTCACTGTCGCTGCCGGCCGTGCGCCTCGCACCGAGCGGGAGAAGGCTCTCTGCGGCCTGTTCGCCGAGGTTCTGGGCGTGCTCGAAGTCGGCATCGACGACAACTTCTTCGACCTCGGCGGCGACAGCATCGTCTCCATCCAGCTCGTCAGCAACGCCCGTGCCGCCGGATTCGTGATCACGCCGCGGGACGTCTTCCGGCACCGCACCGTAGAAGCGCTCGCCGCCGCATCCGAGAGCCGCCCCCCGGCGGCGGCCGGCGCGGCCGAGACGGAGGCGGCCGACGCCGGGATCGGCGAGCTGACGGCCACCCCGATCATCGAATGGCAGCGCCGGCGGGGCGGCTCCGTGCGCCGGTTCAGCCAGACCACGCTGATCCGCGTACCGGCTGACCTCGGGAGGGAGCGGCTGGTGAGCGCCCTGCAAACGGTGCTCGACCACCACGACGCCCTGCGGCTCACACTCCGTACGGGCCAGGACTCCTGGTCCCTCACCATCCGCCCGAAGGGCGCCGCCGACGCCGCCGAGTGCGTCCGCACGGTCGACGTGACCGGGCTGACCGACGGCGGCCTGCGGGAGCTCATCGCCGAGGAGACCGAACGGGCCACGAGCAGCCTCGACCCGGAGACCGGCGCCGTGGTCCGTGCCGTCTGGCTCGACTCCGGGCCCGGCCGCCCCGGCCGGCTGCTGCTCGTCCTGCACCACCTGGTCGTCGACGGCGTCTCCTGGCGCATCCTGCTGCCCGACCTGGCGCAGGCCTGGGAAGCGGCACGGGACGGCACGCCGGCCCGGCTGCGCCCGGTGGGCACCTCACTCAGGCGCTGGTCCGAGCGGCTGGCCGCCGCCGCGTCCGAACCGGCCAGGGTGGCCGAGCTCCCGCTCTGGCAGCGGATGCTGTCCGGCGGCGACAAGCCGCTCGGCAGCCGTCCCCTCGACCCCGCACGCGACACCGTGGCCACCGCCCGCTCCGTCACTCTGACGCTGCCGTCCGAACAGACCGAACCGCTGCTCACCACGGTGCCGGCGGCCTTCAACGCGGGCGTCGGCGATGTGCTGCTCACCGCGCTCGCGCTGGCCGTCGGCGACTGGCGGCGGCGCCGCGAGGGCGGCACGGAGCCCGCCCTCCTGGTGGACCTGGAGGGGCACGGCCGCGAAGAGTTCATCGACGGCGTCGACCTGTCCCGAACGGTCGGCTGGTTCACCAGCATCCACCCCGTCCGGCTCGACCTCGGCCGCATCGACCGGGCCGCGGCCCGGGCCGGCGAGGCCGCGGCAGCCGAGGCGCTCAAGCGGGTCAAGGAGCGGCTGCGGGAGCTGCCCGACAGCGGCATCGGCTACGGCATGCTGCGCTACCTCAACCCCCGTACCGCCGCAGGACTCGCGGACCTGTCGGCGCCGCAGATCTCGTTCAACTACCTCGGCCGCTTCGCCACCCCGTCGGACGGTGAGGTGGCGGCGTGGAGCGCCGACCCGCTGGCCGAAGTGGTCGGCGCCGGGGCCGACGCGGACCTGCCGCTGGCTCACTGCCTGGCGATCGACGCGCACACCGAGGACGGCGCGGAGGGTCCGCGCCTGGTGGCCACCTGGACCTGGCCGGACGGCGTGCTGCCCGAGCCAGGCGTACGCGACCTCGCAGGTGCCTGGTTCGCGGCACTGAACGCGCTTTCGGCCCATGTGGAACGGGCCGACGCCCTTGCCTTCACTCCTTCGGATCTTCCGCTGGTGTCGTTGTCACAGGCAGAAATCGAACTTTTGGAATCCGAGTGGAGGAACTCATGACCAAGCCGGGACTCGCCGATGTTCTGCCGCTGTCGCCCCTTCAGGAGGGCATGCTCTTCCTCGCGCTGTACGACGAGCAGGCCGTCGACGCCTACACCTTCCAGCTCGCCTTCGAGCTGGAGGGCGACCTGGACGCGGCCGGCCTGCGCGCCGCGGGAGACGCGCTGCTGCGCCGCTACCCCAACCTGCGCGCCGGTTTCCGGCACGAGAAGCTCAGCAGGCCGGTGCAGGTGATCCCGCACCAGGCCGAGATGCCCTGGCGCGAGGTGGACCTGCGGGGCGAGTCCGCCGATGGCCGCGCGGCCGCGCTGGCCCGGCTCGCCGACGAGGACCGCACCCACCGCTTCGACCTGAGCCGCCCGCCGCTGCTGCGCTTCACCCTGGTCCGCCTCGCGGACGAGCAGTACCGCCTACAGATCGTGCTGCACCACATCCTGCTCGACGGCTGGTCCTTCCCGCTCCTCGTGAACGACCTGTTCGAGCTCTACGCCCGGCGCGGCGACGAGACCGGGCTGCCCCGGGTGACCCCGTACAGGGAGTACCTGGCCTGGCTCGCCCGGCAGGACAAGGCCGGGGCCGAGGCCGCCTGGCGCGGTGTGCTCGACGGCGTCACCGAGCCGACCCTGCTGGCTCCGGCCGCCGCGGGCAACGCGGTACGGGTAGCACCCGAGGAGTTCACGGTCGACCTCTCCACGGAGCTCACCGCTGCCCTCGACTCCCTGGCCCGCGCCCGCGGCCTGACCATGAACACCCTGGTCCAGGGCGCCTGGGGGCTGCTGCTCGGGTCCGCCACCGGCCGCTCCGACGTGCTCTTCGGCGCCACGGTCTCCGGCCGGCCGGCGGAGCTGCCCGGCGTCCAGTCGATGGTGGGCCTGTTCATCAACACGATCCCGGTGCGCGTCGGCATCGACCCCGCCGAGTCGGTCGCGGGCCTGTTCGGCCGGATCCAGGACCAGCAGACCGAGCTGATGGACCACCACCACGTCGGCCTGACCGAGATCCAGCGGCTCACCGGCCAGAGCGTGCTCTTCGACACCCTCGCCGTCTTCGAGAACTACCCGCTCGACTCCGGCGAGCTGGAGAAGTCGGTCGCCGGAGTCCGCGTCCGTGGCCTGACCGCGCGCGATGCCACGCACTACCCGCTGAGCCTCATCGCCTACCCCGGCGAGCACATGGTCCTGAGGGTGGGGCACCGCCCCGACCTGGTGGAACGGGCGACCGCTGAGACGCTGGTCGCACGCCTCGTCCGGATCCTCGAAGCGGTCGCCGCGGACCCGGATCGCAGCGTCGCCTCACTCGACATGCTCTCGGCGGGTGAGCGGGGGTTGGTGCTCGGGGAGTGGGCCGGTGCGGGTGGGGTGGTTCCCGGGGATGTGACGTTGCCGGGGTTGTTCGAGGCTCAGGTGGTGCGGGCTCCGGACAGTACGGCTCTGGTGTTCGGTGAGGAGTCGGTTTCGTATGGGGAGCTGAATGCGCGGGCGAATCGGCTTGCGCGTTTTCTGATCGCTCGTGGGGTGGGTCCTGAGCGGTTTGTCGCGGTGTCGTTGCCTCGGTCGGTGGATCTGGTGGTGGCGGTGCTCGCGGTGCTCAAGGCGGGTGGCGCGTATGTGCCGGTGGATCCGGATTATCCGGCTGAGCGGGTGGCGTATCTCCTCGAGGATTCGGCGCCGTCGTTTGTTCTGGATGGGGAGGCGTTCGCGGGGGCGGACGTGAGTGGTTTTGCTGATGTGGATGTGAGGGACGGGGAGCGGTTGGGTGCGCTGTCCGGGCTTTCGGCGGCGTATGTGATTTATACGTCGGGTTCGACGGGGCGGCCGAAGGGTGTGGTGGTTCCGCACGGGAATGTGGTGCGTCTGTTCTCGGCGACGGACCGGTGGTTTGATTTCGGTCCGGATGATGTGTGGACGCTGTTCCATTCTTTTGCTTTTGATTTCTCGGTGTGGGAGATCTGGGGTCCGCTGTTGCATGGTGGGCGTCTGGTGGTGGTGCCGTTCGCGGTGAGCCGTTCTCCGCAAGAGTTTCGGGCTCTGTTGGTGCGTGAGGGTGTCACGGTGCTGAGTCAGACGCCGTCGGCGTTCTATCAGCTGATGGCCGCGGACGGGGAGTGTGGTCCGGGGGACGGTGAGCTGGTGCTGCGCCGGGTGGTGTTCGGTGGTGAGGCGCTTGATCTGTGGCGTCTTGGGGACTGGTATGCGCGGCATGGGGATGCGGCGCCGGTCTTGGTGAATATGTATGGGATCACTGAGACGACGGTGCATGTGAGTTATGTGGCGTTGGATTCGGGCCGGGTGGCGGAGAATGCCGGCAGTGTGGTGGGCCGGGGTATCGCGGATCTTCGGGTGTATGTCCTTGACGGGGCGTTGCGGCCGGTTCCGGTGGGGGCGTCGGGTGAGTTGTATGTGGCGGGTGCGGGTCTGGCGCGGGGTTATCTGAACCGTGCGGGTCTTACCGGGGAACGGTTTGTGGCTGATCCGTTCGGGGTTCCGGGTACGCGGATGTACCGGACGGGTGATGTGGCGCGTTGGACGGCGCGGGGTGAGCTGGAGTTTCTGGGCCGGGCTGATGATCAGGTGAAGGTCCGGGGTTTCCGGATCGAGCTGGGTGAGGTCGAGTCGGTGCTGGCCGGTGCCGGTGGGGTGGGTCAGGCCGTGGTGGTGGTCCGTGAGGACAAGCCCGGTGACCGGCGTCTGGTGGCTTATGCGGTGCCGGCCAAGGGTGTGGTGCTCGATCCGGCGGTGCTGCGTGCTCATGTCGCGGGCGCGGTGCCGGAGTACATGGTGCCCTCGGCGTTCGTGAGCCTGGACGCCCTGCCGCTGACCGGCAACGGAAAACTCGACCGCAAGGCACTCCCCGCTCCCGAGGCTCCTTCGGGCGGTATGGGGCGAGCCGCCCGTACCCCGCAGGAGGAGATCCTGTGCGGGCTGTTCGCCGAGGTACTCGACGTCACCCGCGTCGGCATCGACGACAACTTCTTCGACCTGGGCGGCCACTCACTCCTGGCAACCCGGCTCGTCTCGCGGGTGCGGTCCGCACTCGGCGCCGAGCTCGCGATCCGCACCCTCTTCGAGGCCCCCACAGTGGCGCGGCTCGCGGCGGAGCTGGCGGGCGCGGGCGGGGCCCGCGCAGGCATACGCCCGTACGCCAGGCCCGACATCGTTCCGCTCTCGGTCGGCCAGCGCGGACAGTGGTTCCTCAACCGTTTCGACGACGGCAGCGGCGCCTACAACATCCTCCACGCCCTGCGGCTCTCGGGAGCCCTCGACCGGGAGGCGCTGCGGCTCGCCCTGGACGACGTGGTCGCCCGGCACGAGAGCCTGCGGACGATCTACCCCGAGATCGACGGCATGTCCCGCCAGGTGATCCTCGACGAGGCCGAGGTCGACTGGACGGTGCGCGAGATGCCCGAAGAGCAGCTCGCCGGGGCGCTCGCCGCCGAGGCGGCGGAGGGCTTCGACCTCTCCCTCGACATCCCGGTCCGGGCCGCCCTCTTCGTGCTTGGCGAGAGCGAGTCCGTACTGCTCCTTTCCATGCACCACATCGCGTCGGACGGCTGGTCCCTCGCGCCACTGTCGCGGGACTTGTCGGACGCCTACCGGGCCAGGATCGCCGGCGCGGCTCCCTCCTGGGCCGATCTTCCGGTGCAGTACGCGGACTTCGCGCTCTGGCAGCGCGAGGTCCTGGGCGACGAGGCGGACCCCGAGAGCGAGATCCGCCGGCAGCTGTCCTACTGGACCGACCAACTGGAAGGACTGCCGCAGGAGCTGACGCTGCCCGCGGACCGGCAGCGGCCCACCGAATCCTCCGGCCGCGGCGGCCTGGTCGAATTCACCCTGGAGCCCGGCCTCCACCAAGGGCTCGTGGACCTCGCCCGCTCCGGCCGGGCCAGTGTGTTCATGGTGCTCCAGGCCGGTGTCGCGGCGCTCCTCTCACGGCTCGGCGCGGGCTCCGACATTCCGATCGGCACGCCGGTCGCGGGCCGTACCGACGAGGCGCTCGACGACCTCGTCGGGTTCTTCCTGAACACGCTGGTGCTGCGCACGGACACCTCCGGCGACCCGGCCTTCGACGAACTCGTCGGACGCGTACGGGAGGTCAACCTGGCGGCCTACGCCCACCAAGACGTGCCGTTCGAGCGCCTCGTGGAAGCGCTCAAGCCGGAGCGGTCCACCGCCCGGCACCCGCTCTTCCAGGTGATGCTCGCCCTCCAGAACCAGGCCGAGGCCCGCCTCGACCTGCCCGGCCTCCAGGCCGTCACGGAGCCGGTGGACATCGCCACGAGCAAGTTCGACCTGGCCCTCGACCTCACCGAGCGCTTCGCCGCCGACGGCACGCCGGAGGGTGTCGACGGCTTCCTCCAGTACAGCGCCGACCTGTTCGACCGGGAGACGGCCGAGGCACTGGTGGCCCGGTTCTCCCGCTTCCTGGGGTCGGTGGTCGAGGAGCCCGGGCAGCGCATCGGAGCCGTGGAGGTGCTCGCGCCGGCCGAGCGCGAGCGGGTCCTCGTGGAGTGGAACGCCTCCGCGCACGAGCTCGCCCCGGCCACCCTGGCGGACCTGTTCGAGGCCCAGGCGGCCCACACCCCGGCCGGCACCGCCCTCGTACACGGCGAGGAGTCCCTCTCGTACGGAGAGCTGAACGCCCGGGCCAACCGCCTCGCGCGGCTGCTGACCGGCCGGGGGGTCGGTCCGGAGCAGGTGGTGGCCCTCGCCCTGCCCCGCTCCCCCGACCTCGTGGTGGCCCTGCTCGCGACCGTCAAGGCGGGCGCGGCCTACCTGCCGGTCGACCCGGAGTACCCGGCCGAGCGCATCGCCTTCATGCTGAAGGACGCCGCCCCCGCCCTGGTGCTGACCACGAGCGGCTCCGGGATCGAGACCAAGGCCCCGGCCCTGCCGCTCGACGCCCCGGAGACCGTCGCGGCCCTCACGGCCCACTCCGGCGCCGACCTGACGGACGAGGACCGGACCACCCCGCTCACCGACCGGCACCCGGTGTACGTCATCTACACCTCGGGCTCCACCGGCACCCCCAAGGGCGTCGTCGTCACCCATAGCGCCTTGACGAACCAACTGCGCTGGCTCGCGGCGGAGACGGAGCTGACGCCGCGGGACGTGGTGCTCGCCCGCACCCCGGTCAGCTTCGACGCGGCCGGCGCCGAACTGTGGCAGCCGCTGGTCGCCGGTGCCGCCGTGGCCCTGGCGTCGGCCGAGGTGAGCCGCGACCCCGAGCAACTGCTCGCGTTCATCGGGCGCCACGGCGTCACCGTCGCCCAGTTCGTGCCCTCCCTGCTTGCCGCGATGCCGCTGGACGAACGCGGCCGGTGCGTCCGGGCACTGCTCATGGGCGGTGAGGCGCTGCCCGCGGCCCTGGCCAGGAAGGCCGCGGAGGCCTGGGACGCCCAGGTGATCAATGTGTACGGCCCGACCGAGGTCACCATCCAGGCGACGTCCGGGCGCCTCGAAGGCCTCACCGACGGCGCCACGACCGTCCCGATCGGCCGTCCGGTGTGGAACACCCGGGTGTACGTCCTGGACGAGCAGCTCCGCCCGGTGCCGGACGGCGTCGCGGGCGAGGTCTACCTCGCGGGCGCGCAACTGGCCCGCGGCTACCTCAACCGGCCCGGCCTGACCGCCGAGCGCTTCGTCGCCGACCCGTACGGGCCGGCCGGCGGCCGGCTCTACCGGACCGGCGACGTGGCACGCCGCACGGCAGCCGGAGAGCTGGAGTACGTCGGCCGCACCGACGACCAGGTGAAGCTGCGCGGCTTCAGGATCGAGCTCGGCGAGATCGAGTCCGCCTTGGCCGCGCACCCCGAGGTGGGCCGGGCCGCGGCCGCCGTCCGCGAGGACAAGCCGGGCCAGCGGCAGCTCATCGGCTACGTGGTGCCCGCGACGGCGGGGAACCTGCCGGACCAGGCCGTGCTGCGCAAGCACGTGGGCGCCGTGGTGCCCGAGTACATGGTGCCCGCCGCGGTCGTCGTGCTCGACGCCCTGCCGCTCACCCCGAACGGCAAGCTCGACCGCAGAGCCCTGCCCGCGCCGGACTTCCGGCCGGAGCAGGCCATGACGGCGCCGCGTACCCCGCAGGAGGAGATCCTCTGTGCGCTCTTCGCGGAGCTGCTCGGCCTGGAACAGGTCGGCGTCGAAGGCGACTTCTTCGACCTCGGCGGCGACAGCATCGTCTCCATCCAGTTGGTGAGCCGGGCCCGCAAGGAGGGCCTGTCGATCACACCCCGCGCGGTGTTCCAGCACAAGACCGTCGAAGCCCTCGCCGCGGCCGCCGGCTCGGTGGCGGGCAACGTCGGCAAGGGGGCCCATACCGGTGTCGGTAAGGTGCCGCTCACCCCGATCATCCACGAGCTGCGCGAACGAGGCGGCCCCATCGGCCGGTTCAGCCTGTCGAGCCTGCTCAGGGCGCCCGCGGACCTGGACCAGAAGACGCTGCTCCAGGCTGTGCAGGCGGTCCTCGACCACCACGACGCGCTGCGGATGCGGCTCGACCGCCCCGCCGCCGGAGTCGGTGAGTGGGTCCTGGAGATCGCCGCCCAGGGCGCGGTGCGCGCCGAGGACTGCGTGCGGCGGGTGGCGGTGGAGGGCCTGGACGAGCAGGCGATGAACGTTCTCCTGGCCGCGGAGACCCAGGCCGCGGGCGACCGGATCGTCCCCAAGGACGGGAGGATGTTCCAGGTCGTGTGGTTCGACGCCGGGGCCGGCCGGCCGGGCCGACTGCTGCTCGTCGGCCACCACCTCGTCGCCGACGGAGTTTCCTGGCGCATTCTGGAGACTGATCTGGCCGAGGCCTGGGCGGCGGCCGCCGCCGGGAAGAAGCCGGAGCTCCAGCCCGTCGGCACCGCGTTCCGCACCTGGGCCGAGCACTTGGTGTCCGGGGCCTACAAGGCGGAGCGGGTCAAGGAACTCGACCTGTGGAGCGAGCTCCTGGAGACGCCCGACATGCTCCTGAGCGACCGGCCGCTCGACCCGACGATGGATGTGGCGAGCACCCTGCGCTACGTCAAGCACGCGCTGTCCATCGAGTGCACGACCGCGATCCTGAGGACCGTGCCCGCGGCGTTCAACGCCGGTGTCAACGACGTGCTGCTCGCCGCGCTCGCGCTGGCCGTCGCGGACTGGCGCCGCCGGCAGGGGGAGACCGAGCACACCGGTGTGCTCGTGGACCTGGAGGGCCACGGCCGCGAGGAGTTCGTCGACGGCGTCGACCTCTCCCGTACGGTCGGCTGGTTCACCAGCATCTTCCCGGTCCGGCTCGACCCCGGACAGATCGACTGGGACGACCTGTGGGCGGGCGGCCCCACCGCAGGCGACGTGATCAAGCGGATCAAGGAGCAGCTGCGGGCGCTGCCGGACAACGGCCTCGGCTACGGCATGCTCCGCCACCTCAACCTCGACACCAAGCCCGTCCTGGCCGACGCCCTGCCGCGGCAGCTCGGCTTCAACTACCTCGGCCGGTTCTCCGGGGCCTCCGAGACCTTCGCCGACTGGACGACCGCGCCCGAGCCCACCCCCGGCATCAGGGACGACAACGCTCCGATGGCACACGCCCTGGAGCTCAACGCCCTGACCGAGGAGGAGGCCGAAGGGCCGCGCCTCGCCGCGGCCTGGTCCTGGCCGCAGGTGCTGTTCTCCGAGCGCGACGTGCGGCAGCTCAGCGAGACCTGGGAGCGGGTCCTGGAAGCGTTCGTCACCCACGTCGAGCGGGGCGGAGCGGGCGGACACACCCCGTCCGACCTGGGCCTTGTCTCCCTCACCCAGGAGCAGATCGACGAGCTGGAGAACGAGCTGGACGACGAGTTCGACGACGAAGACGGCGTGTGAGGGAGACCAGGCAGTGAAGCAGTCGCGTATCGAGGACGTCCTTCCGCTGACACCGTTGCAGGAAGGGCTGTTGTTCCACGCCTCCTACGACGCGGACGCGGTGGACCTCTACACCGTGCAGTCGGTCTACGAGCTGGAGGGGCCACTGGACGGCGAGGCAATGCGGCTCGCCGCCGGTGCTCTGCTCCAGCGCCACGCGGTGCTGCGGGCCGGGTTCCGGCAGAAGGACAACGCGCCGTCGGTGCAGGTGGTGCGGCGCCAGGTCCGGCTGCCGTGGACCGACCTCGACCTGAGCGGCCTGGACGCCGCCGAGCGCGATGCCGAGCTGGCCCGGTTCCTCGACGAGGACCAGGTGCGCGGCTTCGACATGGCACGCCCCCCACTGGTGCGGTTCGCGCTCATCAGGACCGGGCCCGACCGGCACCACCTGGTGATGACCAACCACCACATCCTGATGGACGGCTGGTCGGCGCCGGTGGTGGCGGGCGACCTGTTCGAGCTGTACCGGCGCCGGGGCGACGCGAGCGGCATGCCGAAGGTGACCCCGTTCCGGGACTATCTGTCCTGGCTGGGCCGCCAGGACCGGAGCGCGTCACTCGCGGCCTGGCGCCGGGCCCTGAACGGGGTCACGGGACCCACCCTGCTCGCGCCCGGCCGGGCCGAAGCGGCCGGCAGCGGAGTCCCGGACCACGTCGACCTGGAGCTGCCCAAGGAGCTCTCGGCGGACCTGACCGCCCTCGCACGCCGCCGCGGGTGGACCATGAACACCCTGATCCAGGGGGCGTGGGGGCTCCTCCTCGGCTCGCTGACCGGGCGGGACGACGTGGTGTTCGGCACCACCGTCTCCGGCCGCCCGCCGGAGGTGGCGGGCGTGGAGAGCATGGTGGGTCTCTTCATCAACACCCTGCCGGTCCGGGTGCGGATCGACCCCGCGGAGACGCTCGCGGAGCTGTTCACCCGGGTCCAGGAGCAGCAGATCGAGCTGATGGACCACCAGTACCTGGGTCTCACCGAGATCCAGGCGCAGACCGGGGTGGGCCCGCTCTTCGACACCCTGGTCGTCTTCGAGAACTATCCGGTCGACGAGGAGTCCCTGGAGGCCTCCTTCGACGGCGTGCGGATCTCCGGCGTCGGCGGCCGGGACGCCACGCACTTCCCGCTGTTCCTCTCGGCCGCGTCCGACGACGGGATCCTGCTGCGCCTGAGCTACCGGCCCGACCTCTTCGACCGGGACCTGGTGACGGGTCTGATCGGGCGGCTGGAGCGGATCCTCGCAGCGGTCACGGCCGACCCGGGGCGGCGGGCCGGAGCGGTCGATCTGCTCGACCCCGCCGAGCGCCGGCGGATCCTCGTGGAGTGGAACGACACCTCGCGCGAGGTCCCCCCGGCGACGCTGCCCGCGCTCTTCGAAGCGCAGGTGGCCCGCACGCCCGGGCACACCGCGCTGGTCTTCGGGGACGTCGAGCTGTCGTACGCGGAGCTCAACGAGCGGGCCAACCGGCTCGCGCACCACCTGATCGCCCGGGGCGCGGGCCCCGAACGGCTGGTGGCGCTCTCGCTGCCGCGCTCCGAGCTGCTTCTCGTGGCGCTGCTCGCCGTCCTGAAGGCCGGTGCGGGATATCTGCCCGTCGACCCGAAGTACCCGGCGGACCGGATCGCGTACATCCTCCAGGACTCGCCTCCGGCCCTGGTGCTCACCACCGAGGCGGTGGCCGCCGGGCTCCCCGCCACCACGAGCCCCGTGCTCGCCCTCGACGCCCCGGAAACGGCCGCCGCGCTCGCGGGCCACCCGGCGGACGACCCGACCGACGCCGGACGCACCGCGCCGCTGCGCCCCGGGCACCCGGCGTACGTCATCTACACCTCCGGCTCCACGGGACGGCCCAAGGGCGTGCTCGTCGCGCACGAGAACGCCGTCAACCTCGCGGCCTGGGCCAAGGGCGAGATCGGCGCCGAGCGGCTGCGCCACGTGCTGTTCACCACCTCGCTCAACTTCGACGTCTCCGTCTTCGAGATGTTCGGCCCGCTGCTCCTCGGCGGCACCCTCGAAGTACTCGACGACCTGCTCGCCCTCGCCGAGCGACCGGCGGCGAGCGGGGTCGGAACGCTGGTCAGCGCGGTGCCGTCGGCACTGGCCCAGTTGGTGTCCCAGGGCGACGTCACGGTGGCCGCCGACACCGTCGTCCTCGCCGGCGAACCGCTCGGCGGCCAGGCCGCCAACGCCATCCGAGAAGCCCTTTCGGCCGACCGGCTCGCCAACGTCTACGGCCCCACCGAGGCGACCGTGTACGCGACGATGTGGGCCACCGACGGCGAAGTACCCGCCAGGCCCCCGATCGGACGTCCGCTCTACAACACCCGGGCCCATGTGCTCGACGCCCAGCTCCGGCCGGTGCCCGCGGGCGTGACCGGGGAGCTGTATCTGGCGGGGGCCGGGGTGGCGCGCGGCTACGTGAACCGCCCGGCGCTGACCGCGGAACGCTTCGTCGCCGATCCCTTCGGACCGGCGGGCTCCCGGATGTACCGCACCGGCGACCTGGCGCGCCGGCACCCCGACGGCACGATCGACTGTGTCGGTCGCGCCGACGACCAGGTGAAGCTGCGCGGCTTCCGCATCGAGCTGGGCGAGATCGAGGCCGTGCTCGCCGCGCACCCGACGGTGGGCCAGGCGGCCGCCGTCGTCCGGGAGGACCGGCCCGGCGACCGGCGCCTGGTCGCCTATGCCACACCGGCCCGTGGCGCCACCGTGGACGTGGCGGGGCTGCGTGGGCTCGCGGCGGACCGGCTGCCCGAGTACATGGTCCCCTCGGCCTTCGTGACCCTTGACGCCCTGCCCATGACGTCCAACGGGAAGCTGGACCGCAAGGTGCTGCCCGCGCCGGAGGGCGCGGCGGGCGGTGCGGGGCGCGCCGCCCGTACCCCGCAGGAGGAGATCCTGTGCGGCCTCTTCGCCGAGGTCCTCGACGTCCCCCGGGTCGGTGTCGACGACAGTTTCTTCGACCTGGGCGGTCATTCGCTGCTCGCGACCCGTCTGGTGTCGCGTGTGCGCGGCGTGCTGGGCGTGGAGCTGTCGATCCGTTCGCTGTTCGAGGCGCCGACGCCGGCGCGTCTCGCGGCGGAGCTGGTGTCGGCGGGCGACGCCCGGCCTGGCATACGTCCCTTCGCGCGCCCCGAGGCGGTGCCGCTCTCCTATGCCCAGCGTCGCCTGTGGTTCCTCAACCGCTTCGACACGGGCAGTGCCGCCTACAACCTCTCGTTCGGCCTCCGTCTCTCCGGTGTGCTGGATCGGGAGGCGTTGCGGTCGGCGTTGGGTGATGTGGTGGGGCGGCACGAGAGTCTGCGGACGGTGTTCGCGCAGGTGGGCGGTGAGCCTCGGCAGGTTGTTCTTGAGGACGTCGAGGTCGGGTGGTCAGCGTGTGAGGTGGCGGAGGAGCGCTTGCCTGAGCTGCTGGCGGCGGAGGCGGGCCGGGGGTTCGATCTGTCGGTCGAGGTTCCGGTGCGTGCGGCGCTGTTCGTGGTGGGTGAGGGCGAGTCCGTCCTGTTGCTGACCGTGCACCACATTGCCGCTGACGGCTGGTCGCTGGGTCCGCTGATGCGGGATGTGTCGGTGGCGTATGGGGCGCGGGTGGCTGGGTCGGCTCCTTTGTGGCCGGCTCTTGCGGTGCAGTACGCGGATTTCGCGTTGTGGCAGCGTGAGGTGCTGGGTGAGGAGAGCGACCCGGGCAGTGAGATCGCCCGGCAGTTGTCGTTCTGGACGGGTGAGCTGAAGGGTCTGCCGGCGGAGTTGGTGTTGCCGGTGGATCGGTCGCGGCCGGTGGAGGGGTCGGGGCGTGGCGGGGTGGTGGAGTTCGAGTTGGATGCGGGGTTGCATCGGGCTCTGGTGGGGTTGGCGCGCTCGGAGCGGGCGAGTGTGTTCATGGTGTTGCAGGCAGGCCTTGCGGTGTTGTTGTCGCGGTTGGGTGCGGGCGATGACGTGCCGGTGGGGACGCCTGTGGCGGGGCGTACGGATGAGGCGCTGGATGAGCTCATCGGGTTCTTTGTGAATACGTTGGTGTTGCGGACGGATGTGTCGGGGGATCCGTCGTTCGTCGAGCTTTTGGGGCGGGTGCGGGAGCTGGATCTGGCGGCGTTCGCGCATCAGGATGTGCCGTTCGAGCGGGTCGTGGAGGCGGTCAGGCCGGAGCGGTCGGCTGCCCGGCATCCGTTGTTCCAGGTGATGCTCGCCCTCCAGAACAACGCCGAGGGAAGCCTGTCGCTCCCCGGCCTGGACATCACGCCCGAACCCGTCCGCCGCAGCGGGGTCGCCTTCGACCTCTCCTTCGAGCTGGCGGAGCGCCGCACCGAGGACGGATCTCCCGATGGTGTGGAGGGAGTGGTCGAGTACAGCGCGGATTTGTTCGACCGGGGGACGGTTGAGGCGTTGGTCGGGCGTTTCGTGCGGGTTCTGGAGTCGGTGGTGGCGGCTCCGGAGGCGCGTGTCGGGACGGTCGAGGTGTTGTCGGGTGCGGAGCGGGAGCTGTTGTCGGGAGGGTGGAACGGCTCCGGTGATGCCGGGGTGGCCCCGGCGACGTTTGGGGCGTTGTTCGAGGCGCAGGTGGTGCGGTCGCCGGGTGCTGTGGCGTTGGTGTGTGGCGAGGTGCACATCTCGTACGCGGAGTTGAACGCGCGGGTGAATCGGCTGGCGCGTGTGCTGATCGGGCGTGGGGTGGGCCCGGAGGGGTTCGTGGCGGTGGCGTTGCCGCGGTCGGTGGACCTGGTGGTGGCGTTGCTGGCCGTGGTGAAGGCGGGGGCGGCGTATCTGCCGGTGGACCCGGATTATCCGGCGGAGCGCATCGCGTACATGCTGCGGGACGCCGCTCCGGCTGTGCTGGTGAGTGTGGAGGGCAGCGGGGTCGGGGCGGGTTCGGGTGTGCCCGAGGTGGTGCTGCTGGACGACCCGCTGGTGATGCGGGAGCTGGCGCAGTGCCCTGCTGGCGATGTGAAGGATGCCGAGCGGTCGGCGGCTTTGTCGGTGTGGCATCCGGCGTATTTGATCTATACCTCGGGCTCGACCGGGCTGCCCAAGGGCGTCGTCGTCACCCACCACGGCCTCGCCTCGATGGCCGCGCAGTACCGGGAGCGGCTGCGGATCGACGCCGGCACCCGGCTGCTCCAGCTCCTCTCGCCGAACTTCGACCCCTCGGTCGCCGACGTCGCGATGACCCTGCTGTCGGGGGCTTCCCTGGTGCTCTCGGCCGGGCGGCGCAAGGTGATGAGCGAGGAGCTCGCGGAGCTCATCCGCGAGACCCGGGCCACCCACGTACATCTGGTGCCCTCGATGCTCGCCGGTGTTCCGACGGCTGATCTGCCTGATTTCCGCACGTTGGTCGTGGGGGGTGAGGCGTGTTCGGCGGAGTTGGTGGACCGGTGGTCTGCGGGCCGGGTGATGGTGAACGCGTATGGGCCGACGGAGTCAACGGTGGCGGCCACGATGAGTGGCCCGTTGGTCGCGGGTGGTGGTGTGCCGCCGATCGGGCGTCCGGTGCTGGGCACGGAGGTGTTCGTGCTGGATGAGGCGTTGCGGTTGGTGCCGCCCGGGGTGCCGGGTGAGTTGTATATCGCGGGTGCTGGTCTGGCGCGGGGGTATTGGCGGCGTTCGGCGTTGACGGCGGAGCGGTTTGTGGCCTGTCCGTTCGGTGGGCCGGGTGCGCGGATGTATCGCACGGGGGATGTCGTTGCTTGGACGGGTGAGGGGGAGCTGCGGTATTTGGGGCGCTCGGATGACCAGGTGAAGGTCCGGGGTTTCCGGATCGAGCTGGGTGAGGTGGGTTCCGTGCTGGCCGGGCATGCGCTGGTGGAGCATGCCGTGGTGGTGGTCCGTGAGGACCGTCCGGGGCGTCGGCAGTTGGTGGCGTATGTGGTGGGGGTTTCCGGTGCGGTGGTGCCGGAGCAGGGTGTGCTGCGTACGTGGGTGGGTGAGCGGCTGCCGGAGTACATGGTGCCCGCGGCGGTGGTGGTCGTCGACGCGCTGCCGTTGACGCCCAACGGCAAGCTGGACCTGAAGGCCCTGCCCGTGCCCGAGTTCACTGTCGCTGCCGGCCGTGCGCCTCGCACCGAGCGGGAGAAGGCTCTCTGCGGCCTGTTCGCCGAGGTTCTGGGCGTGCCCGAAGTCGGCATCGACGACAACTTCTTCGACCTCGGCGGGCACTCCCTGCTCATCGTCGACCTGGCGGACCGGATCCGGGAAGCCTTCGGCGTGGAGGTGACGATCCGCGGCGTCTTCGAGGCGCCGACGGCCGCCGGGCTCGCGGAGCTCCTGGACGCCGGGGAGAGCGGGGACCCACGGGATGCCCTGCTGCCCCTGCTGCCTCTGCGGCGCCACGGCGAACGGCCGCCGCTGTTCTGTGTCCACCCCGGCATGGGCATCGGATGGCCCTACTCCGGGCTGCTGCGCGCGGTGGACACGGACCGGCCGGTCTACGCCCTCCAGGCCAAGGGCCTCGTCGACCCCGCCGACCTCCCGCACAGCTTCGCCGAGCTGGTCGACGACTACGTCGACCGGATACGCACCGTGCAGCCCACCGGTCCCTACCACCTCCTCGGCTGGTCGTACGGCGGCGTGATCGCTCAGGCGATGGCCGCACGGCTCCAGGAGCAGGGAGAGCGGATCGCCCTGCTGAGCCTGCTCGACGCATATCCGCTGGACGTGAACCCGGGGGTCGAGGAGCCCAGCCGGGACCAGTTCCTGCGCGAACTCCTCGAATCAGCGGGGCTGGTGGCCGGCGAGGCCCCGCTCGACGGCGAACAGGTGACCGCGGCGCTACGGGCCGCGGGATCGCCGCTCGCCGTACTCGAAGGCCGGCAGCTCGACCATGTCTACGAGGTGTTCCGCAACCTCATCCGGATCGGCGGGGGCGCCGCCCCCGGACGGTTCGACGGCGACCTCCTCTTCTTCCGTGCCGCGGTCGGAGCCGAGCAGCTCGGCATCGAGGCCGGGACCTGGAAGCGATACGTCGACGGCGAGGTCGAGGTGCACGACATCGACTGCCACCACGGCGAGATGACCCAGCCGCACGCGGTGGAGCAGATCGCGGAAGTGCTGCGCAAGGTCCTGTCCGGCACCCCGTAAGGACCGCAAGAACCGCAAGAACCGTCCGCGGACACACGAGCCCCCGTCCCCACGAACCGTTCCCACGAACCGTCGAAAGACCCCTACCGGGCGAGACACGCCCAGAAGCAGGAGTACGTCACCATGAGCAACCCCTTCGAGAACCCGGACGCCAGCTACTTCGTGCTCGTCAACGACGAGGGGCAGCACTCCCTCTGGCCCTCCTTCGTGGAGATCCCCGCCGGCTGGAGCACGGTGCACGGCGCGGACAACCGCCAGGCCTGCGTCGACTACATCGAGACGCACTGGACCGACCTGCGGCCGAAGAGCCTGGTGGAGGCCGCCGGCGGGGCGTGAGCCGCACCCCTCGGCACCGCCGGTGGCGGTACGGAGCCGTGCCGCGGCACGGCTCCGTACCGCCCTGCCCACACATCGAACACGATCGAGGATGAGTAGCCATGTCTGTCCCCCAGGCCGTCCGTCTGCCACTGACGGCTGCCCAGTCCGGTATGTGGTTCGCGCAGAGCCTGGCCCCGGATAACCCCATCTACACCGGCGGTCAGTTCCTGGACATCCACGGCCCCGTGGACCAGGAGCGGTTCGAGGCCGCGCTGCGGCAGGTGGTCCGGGAGACCGATGCGCTACGGGTCCGGTTCACCGAGGACGCCGACGGACCGTGGCAGCTCCTCGCCCCGGACCCCGACTGGCCCCTGCACACCCTTGACGTCAGCGGGGACCCCGACCCCCTGGCCGCCGCCGAGCGGTGGATGCACGCCGACCTGAGCCGGCGGTCCGATCTCACCCAGGACCTGCCGTTCTCCTTCGCCCTCATCAAGACGGCCCCCAACCGCCACCTGTGGTACCTCCGCTGCCACCACATCGCGCTCGACGGCTTCGGCGCCGCGCTCGTCGTGCAGCGGGTCGCCGAGCTCTATTCGGCTCTGGCCCGCGGCGAACAGCCCGGCGAGAGCCCGTTCGGACCGCTGCGCGCGCTGGTGGAAGGGGACGCCGCCTACCGGGCGTCGGAGAACTTCACCAAGGACAAGGAGTTCTGGTCCGGGCACGGCACCGACCGCCCCGAGCCGGTGAGCCTGGCCGCGGGGCAGCCCGCGATGCCGAGTCGGCTCATCCGCCGGACGGCCGAACTGAGCCCGGAGGCCACCCGGCTGCTGCGTGACGCCGCCGACGCCGCCGCGGTGACCTGGCCTGCGGCCGTCACCGCCGTCTTCGCCGCCTACTTGGGCAGCCTGACCGGCGCCCCCGAGGTGACGCTCGGCCTGCCCGTCACCGCCCGCCTCGGCAAGGCCGCCCGCAGCACCCCCGGCATGGTCTCCAACGTGCTGCCGCTGTGCCTGGCGGTACGCCCCGAGGCGCCCCTGTCCGAGCTGCTCGCTCACACCGCGGACGCGATGCGCCGGGCCATGCGGCACCAGCGCTACCGGTACGAGGACATCCGTCGCGATCTCGGCCTGCTCGCCGACGACCAGCACCTGGTCGGCCCGCAGGTCAACATCATGATGTTCGACGCCGAGCTGCGGTTCGCCGGGCACCCCGCCGTCCCGCACACCCTCAACCTGGGCCCGGTGGACGACCTCTCCGTGGTGGTGCGCGACCGGGCCGACGGCGGCCTGCGGATCGACTTCGAGGCCAACCCCGACCTCTACACCGCCGCTGAACTCGCCGCTCACCAGGACCGGTTCCGCACCTACGTGACGGCGCTCGCCGCCGCGGGCCCGGAGCGGCCCGTGGGCGGTGTCGAGTTGCTTTCGGCGGGTGAGCGGGGGTTGGTGCTCGGGGAGTGGGCTGGTGCGGGTGGGGTGGTTCCTGGGGATGTGACGTTGCCGGGGTTGTTCGAGGCTCAGGTGGTGCGGGCTCCGGACAGTACGGCTCTGGTGTTCGGGGAGGAGTCGGTTACGTATGGAGAGCTGAATGCGCGGGCGAATCGGCTTGCGCGTTTTCTGATCGCTCGTGGGGTGGGTCCTGAGCGGTTTGTCGCGGTGTCGTTGCCTCGTTCGGTGGATCTGGTGGTGGCGGTGCTCGCGGTGCTCAAGGCGGGTGGCGCGTATGTGCCGGTGGATCCGGATTATCCGGCTGAGCGGGTGGCGTATCTGCTCAAGGATTCGGCGCCGTCGTTTGTTCTGGATGGGGAGGCGTTCGCGGGGGCGGACGTGAGTGGTTTTGCTGATGTGGATGTGAGGGACGGGGAGCGGTTGGGTGCGCTGTCCGGGCTTTCGGCGGCGTATGTGATTTATACGTCGGGTTCGACGGGGCGGCCGAAGGGTGTGGTGGTTCCGCACGGGAATGTGGTGCGTCTGTTCTCGGCGACGGACCGGTGGTTTGATTTCGGTCCGGATGATGTGTGGACGCTGTTCCATTCTTTTGCTTTTGATTTCTCTGTGTGGGAGATCTGGGGTCCGCTGTTGCATGGTGGGCGTCTGGTGGTGGTGCCGTTCGCGGTGAGCCGTTCTCCGCAAGAGTTTCGGGCTTTGCTGGTGCGTGAGGGTGTCACGGTGCTGAGTCAGACGCCGTCGGCGTTCTATCAGCTGATGGCCGCGGACGGGGAGTGTGGTCCGGGGGACGGTGAGCTGGTGCTGCGCCGGGTGGTGTTCGGTGGTGAGGCGCTTGATCTGTGGCGTCTTGGGGACTGGTATGCGCGGCATGGGGATGCGGCGCCGGTCTTGGTGAATATGTATGGGATCACTGAGACGACGGTGCATGTGAGTTATGTGGCGTTGGATTCGGGCCGGGTGGCGGAGAATGCCGGCAGTGTGGTGGGCCGGGGTATCGCGGATCTTCGGGTGTATGTCCTTGACGGGGCGTTGCGGCCGGTTCCGGTGGGGGCGTCGGGTGAGTTGTATGTGGCGGGTGCGGGTCTGGCGCGGGGTTATTTGAACCGTGCGGGGCTTACCGGGGAACGGTTTGTGGCTGATCCGTTCGGGGTTCCGGGTACGCGGATGTACCGCACGGGTGATGTGGCGCGTTGGACGGCGCGGGGTGAGCTGGAGTTTCTGGGCCGGGCTGATGATCAGGTGAAGGTCCGGGGTTTCCGGATCGAGCTGGGTGAGGTCGAGTCGGTGCTGGCCGGTGCCGGTGGGGTGGGTCAGGCCGTGGTGGTGGTCCGTGAGGACAAGCCCGGTGACCGGCGTCTGGTGGCTTACGCGGTGCCGGACAAGGGTGTGGTGCTCGACCCGGCGGTGCTGCGTGCTCACGTCGCGGGCGCGGTGCCGGAGTACATGGTGCCCTCGGCGTTCGTGAGCCTGGACGCCCTGCCGCTGACCGGCAACGGAAAACTCGACCGCAAGGCACTCCCCGCCCCCGAGACCCCGGCGCCGACGGCCGGGCGCGGCCCGCGCACCCTTCAGGAGGAGATCCTGTGCGGGCTGTTCGCCGAGGTGCTCGACGTCACCCGCGTCGGCATCGACGACAACTTCTTCGACCTGGGCGGCCACTCGGTCCTGGCAACCCGGCTGCTGAAGCGGATCCAGAGCGTCCTGGGCGCGGAACCGACCATCCGCACCCTCTTCGAGGCCCCCACAGTGGCGCGGCTCGCGGCGCGCCTCGACGACGACGGCAGCCAGGGCGGCCCGCACGACGTTCTCCTCCCGCTGCGGCCCTTCGGCAGCAGAACCCCGGTCTTCTGCGTGCACCCCGCGGGCGGCCAGGCCTGGTGCTACTCGGGGCTCATCAAGCACCTGGGCCACGAGTACCCGCTCTACGGCCTCCAGGCACGCGGCCTCGACCGGCAGGAGGACCTGCCCCGCACCATCGAGGAGATGGCCGAGGACTACATCGCCCACATCCGCACGGTCCAGGCGGCCGGCCCCTACCGGGTGCTGGGCTACTCGGCGGGCGGCGTGATCGCCCACGCCATCGCGACCCGGCTCCAGCAGGACGGCGAGACGGTCGACCTGCTGGGCATCCTCGACACCTACCCCAACCAGCGGATGCCCCCCATCACCGAGCAGGACGTCCTCGCCGACATGCTCGACTGGGTCGGCTACGACCGCAGATACCTGGGCAAGGCGCCCCTGACCCACGCCCGCGTCACCCAGGTCCTGCACAAGATGGGCAGCGCTCTCGCCACCCTGGAGGAGCGGCACGTCGCGGCCATCGGAAAGGTGTACGCGAACATCAGCGACCTGTTCAACGCGTTCGAGCCCGGCTTCTTCGACGGCGACGCCCTGCTGGTCGTGGCAACCCTGGACAAGATCGACATCTCTCCGACCCCCGAGACCTGGAAGCCGCACGTCGGCGGCGAGATCCGGGTCCGCGAGGTCGACCACAGACACCAGGACCTGGTGAAGCCCGCGCCGCTCGCGGAGGTCGGCCGCATCCTCGCGGAGCGCCTCGCCGAGCTCGACGGCACGGCGGACCAGGCATGACGGCAACAGCGATGACGGCCCGGATCACGGACGTACCCCCGAGGGCCAGGAGAAAGGAATGCCGATGAGAGCCGACGACGTTGCGGGCGGTGCCGTGCGGGAAGAGCCGAACGCCGACTTCTATGCCTGGCTGCGGAAGATGAGGGAGACCGAGCCGGTCAGCTTCGACCCGACGAACGGCCTCTGGTCCGTCTTCGGGCACGCCGAGTCCGTACAGGTCATGGGCAGCCCGGACATCTTCGTCAATGACCTCTCCGAGATCACTCCGCCGCAGGAGGACTACGACGTCTTCTTCAAGGGGAACATCGCGGCGATGGACGACCCGCGCCACCGCAAGTTCCGGCAACTGGTCAGCAAGGTCTTCAGCGCCCGGTACATCGCCGGCCTGGAGGACAAGCTGACGGCCATCGCCATCGAACTCCTCGACCGGGTCGGGAGCCGCAAGCGGTTCGACCTGGCCAAGGAATTCGCCACCCCCTTCCCGGTCACGGTGATCGCCGACATCCTGGGCGCGCCCCGGCAGGACGGGCCCCGGCTCGCCGCGTGGGCCGACACCCTGCACGCGGGCGAGAACACCGGCGTGGAGGGCCTCATGCAGTCCGCCGAGGGGATCCGGCTGCTCAACGCCTACCTCTTCGACCTCATCGCACAGCGCCGCGCCGAGCCCGAGGACGACCTCGTCAGCCTGCTGATCGGGGCCGAGGTCGAAGGGCGCAGACTCGCCGACGACGAGATCGTCGGCTTCATCGGGGTCCTGCTCATGGGCGGGATCAGCACCACGGCCGCGCTGATCACCAACATCGTCCTGACCTTCGACCGGTTCCCCCAGCAGTGGGCCGAGGTACGCGCGGACCGCGCACTCGTACCGAAGGCCATCGAGGAGGTCGTCCGGCTCAACCCCTCGTTCAGCCAGTTCGTACGGATGGCCAAGACCGACACGGAGCTGGGCGGTGAACTCATCCCCGCCCACTCGATGGTGCGGGTCTGGGTCACGTCGGCGAACCGCGACGCGACGGTCTTCCCCGACGCGGAAAGCTTCGACCTGCACCGCGAGGGACCGCGCCACGTCGGATTCGGCCAGGGCCCGCACTACTGCATCGGTGCGCCGCTGGCCCGCCTGGAGGGCCGCATCGCCTTCAACCTGCTGCTCGACCGCTACCCCGAGTTCCGGGTCCTGCACGAGGCCGGGGTGGGCCTCCTGGACACCGCGGACATGATCGGCGCCTCGCGGCTCCCGGTGGCGGTCACCCGGACCGGCGGAGAGTGAGACAGCCATGCACATAGCCCTCTTCAACATCCCGGCGTACGGGCATGTCACCCCGACCCTCACCGTCGTCGCCGAGCTGGTGCGGCGCGGCCACCGGGTCAGCTACGCCGTCACCGAGGAGTTCGCCCCGCAGGTACACGCCACCGGGGCGCGCCTGGTGCCGTACACCACCACCCTGCCCTCGGCGACGAGGGCCGAGGACTGGCCCTGGGACGACCCGGTCGCCATGGCCGCCCTCGCCCTGGACGAGGCGATCGCCATCAGCCCCGGGCTCCAGGCGGCCTTCGACGCGGACCGGCCCGACCTGGTGCTGTACGACTTCGGGGCGCTCACCGCGCGGCGGCTGGCCCACCGCTGGAACGTGCCCGCCATCTGCCTGGCCTCGACCCACGTCTCCGACGCCGGCCCCGAGGAACGGGCGCAGGACCTGGCGAACATGGAGATCTGGCTCGCCGACGACCCCCGGTGGGCCGAACACCGCCGCCGGTTCCGGGAGTTCCTCGACGAGGGCGGCATGGACCTGCCGATCGACGACTACCTGGGGCTGCCGGAACGCTGCCTGGTCCCCATCCCCCGCGAGTTCCAGATCAACGGCGCGGCCGTGGACGCGCGCTACACCTTCGTCGGGCCGTGCATCGGAGGCCGGGAGTTCCAGGGCGAGTGGGCGGAGCCCGCCGCCGACGTGCCGGTGCTCCTCGTCGCCCTCGGCTCCGCGGGGAGCGAGCGGCCCGACTTCTACCGGCAGTGCGTGCGGGCCTTCGGCAACACGCCCTGGCAGGTCGTGATGTCGACCGGCGGGCTGGCCCCCGAGGCGCTCGGGCCGCTGCCCGCGAACGTCGAGGCGTACCCGTCGGTCCCGCAACTGCGGGTGCTGGCCCGCGCCGACGCCTTCATCACCCACGCGGGCATGGGGTCCGCCCTGGAGGCGATGTACCACGAGGTCCCGATGGTCGCCGTACCCCAGGTGAACGACCAGCTCGTCAACGCCGTACAGATCGAGGAACTCGGCCTCGGCGTGCGCGTGCCGCCCGAGGAGGTCACCCCCGAGCGACTGCGCAAGGCGGTCGACGACATCACCGCCGATACGGGAATCGCGGATCGCCTGGCCGCGATGCACCGGGCGATGGTGGCGGCCGGCGGAACACAGGCCGCCGCCGATTTCATCGAGCGCCACCTTCCCTGACCGGCCCCGGGGAATATTGGCAGGACCTTGCAGCGCGCCTGGAGTTCGCCGCGGAGCCTCGTGATGCTGTTCCTGTCGCGGAAATCCCATTCGGCCGAGTGAAGGTGTTCTGTATTCATGGCGAACGCGAAGGCGGGGAAATTCTGCTATCTCCTCGTGGAGAGCAAAGGACCCTGGGCAGGACCCTCCTGCGCCGGATTTCTCCGGGACGCTCATGAGCTGGCCGGAACCGGACAGGACGTGCGGCTGCTGCTGATCCAGGACGGTGTCGCGGCCGCGGTGGACGGGGCCCTCCCCGAGGCGCGGGAGCTGGCGGAGGCCGGTGCCGAACTGTGGGTGGACCGCTTCTCGCTCGGCCAGCGGGGCATCGCCGAGACGGCGCTGCTGCCGAAGGCCCGGCCCGTGGAGATGGCGGACATCTCCGCCCACCTCCTCGAACCGGACGTGAGGGTGGTGTGGCACTGAGATGCCGATCAAAGTCCCGCACACCGACGTCCTGCTGACCGTGATGGGCGCACCGCACGAGAGCGACCTCCTCACCACGGTTCTCCGCCTGTCCCAGTCCCTTCTCGACCAGAACGCGAAGGTCCAGATCTGGGCCTGTGGCTACGCGACGATGCTGACCCAGGTGGGCCTCGGCGAGAGCAAGCCACGCAACCTTGCCGCCTGGTCCACCGAATACCCCTCGCCGGCCGCCCTGGTCAGGGAGCTGATCGGCTCCTTCCCCGAGCACTTCCACTGGTACGCCTGCCGGTTCTGCAGCGACGACAGGGGCGCCGTCGCGCACCTCCCCGAGGTGCCGGTACGGGCCCCGGCCAAATTCGCCGAGCACGTCGCCGCCGCCGACAAGACGCTGTTCATGGGGGTGATGTGACAGTGACGAAGCCCCCGAGCGAGACCGTCGCGCACCCCGGTGCCGTGCCCTGCACACCAGTGCCCTACACGCCAGATGCCCGGCGGGCGCTCGCCATCATCGAACGGGCCCATCGGGGCGCCCTGGAGACCCAGTTCTCCGACGCCCTGTACTGCGCCTTCCTCTTCCACCGCCACCTCGGCGGCCTCGACGTACTGCTGCGCGGCCCCGCCGTCACCTATGCGTCACGCACCGCCCGGACGCCTCGGCTGCGCCTCGGCGACAGGGTGGTGGACACCCTCACCGAACCGCGCGGCGGCCTCGGCGTGCTCCTCGAAGCCGGGGTGAGGATCTGGGCCGAGGAACCCGGCCTGCGGGCCCACGGCCTCGATGGGGACGGCCCCGACGGGGACGGCCCGCTGCTCCCCGGCGTGGGGAGCGTCGCGGCGGGCGCCATGGCGGCCCGCTGGCCCGACTACCGCGCGGTGTTCTACCTGTGAACGGGGCCGTCGGCCTGCCCCGCCTGCCCGGATACGGAGTTCAAGGAGTGAATCGACGGTGAGCGCGATGGTCACTGAGGCGCGAGGCCCGGTCATCTCGGGGTGGTCCGCGGTGTCGCCGTACGGCATAGGCCGCGACGCCTTCGTCGAGGGCGCGAGGTCGGGCCGTACGACGGCCGTGACCCTGGACCCCGGCGAGTGGACAGGACCCGACGAACGGGCGTGCCTGGTCCCGGACTTCGACGTCCGCAGCGAGCTCGGCCGCAAGGGCACCCGCTCCATGGACCGGGTCACCGGCCTCGCCGTCACGGCGGTCGGCCGGCTGCTCGGCGACGCCGGGAACCTGGCCGGGGACGGGGGTGACGACGGCGCGGCGCTGGTGCTCGGCACCAACACCGGAAGCGCCCAGAGCATGATGGACTTCACCCGCGACACCTTCGTCCAGGACAAGCCCTACCTCGTCGACCCGGCCCGGTTCCCGAACACGGTGATGAACTGCGCGAGCGGGCAGTGCGCCATCCGCTACGGCCTCAAGGGCCCCAACGCGACGGTCGCGGCCGGACGGTCGTCCGGGCTGCTCGCGCTGAACTACGCGCGCCGACTGCTCGCGTCGGGCCGGGCGCGCACCGTGCTGTGCGGCGCGGTGGAGGAGTACTCGTCGGCCCGCTCCTGGCTGGAGCACCACACGCGGGAAGAGGGCGAGCCCGGCGCCGTCCTCGGTGAGGGCTGCGCGATGCTGCGGCTCAGCCCCGCGGACACGGTGGCCGAGGGCGAGGGTCTCGCCGAAGTGCTCGCCGTGGAAGCCGGCGTCATGGGCCCCGACGGGCCTGCGAGCGCCCTGGCGACGGGAGTCGAACGAGCCCTGCGGCGGGTCGGAGCCGATATGCGGGAGGTGGCGGCGGTGTCGCCGTCGGCTCCGGCGGGCGTGCTCGGCCAGCAGGAGAAGGCGGCGCTGACCACGCTGTTCGGCGGGACCGAGGTGCGCAGGCTGCCCCAGCCGAGCCTGATCGGGGACACCGCGGCGGCGACGGCGGCCTTCCAGGTGGTCTCGGTCCTCACGGCCGCGCAGGACGAGCCGGAGCTGCGCGGACGCATCGCGGTGATCACCTCCGTCGACCGCGACGGCACGGTCGCCTGCGCCCTGCTGCGGCTGCTCTGAGAACGCGCCCCCGCCATGGACTTGAGAGGACAGGACGAGGAATGGACAGCTTGAATGCCTAACGAGGACGAGTGGGATGCCATAGTCGTCGGCTCCGGACTCGGCGGCCTGGTGTGCGCCGCCTATCTGGCCGTCGGCGGACACCGGGTGCTGGTCCTCGAACAGCACGACGTCGCGGGCGGCAACAGCCATGTGTTCCGCAGGCGCCGCGCCTACGAGTTCGACGTGGGCGTCCACTACCTGGGCGACTGCGGACCGGACGGGGTGCTGCCGGCCATCTTCGGCGGCCTCGGCCTGGAGAAGCGCGTCACCTACCGGGAGATGGACCAGAACGGTTTCGACCGCATCGTGGTCCCCGGCCTCACGGTGGACATGCCGGCCGGCTGGGAGAACTACCGGCGGCGGCTGAAGGAGGCGCTGCCCCAGGACGCGGCGGGCATCGACACCTTCATCGACATCAACGCGAGCCTGGGCGCCGAGATGCGCGCGGCCCTGCTGTCGGCCGAGGAGCTCACCATCAACGAGCTGGTGCGCCGGACCCCGACCACCGTGCAGTGGGGACGGCGGCCGCTCGCCGAACTCTTCGCCCACTGCGGCCTGTCCGCGCGGGCCAGAACCGTCCTCGCGGCCCAGTCGCCGAACTACGGCATGGGCCCCGCCCAGGCCGGCGTCTCCATGCACGCGACCGTCACCGACCACTACGTGCGCGGCGCGTACTACCCCGAGGGAGGCGGCCAGATGCTGGCGGCCTCCCTGGTCGAGGTCCTCGAATCGCACGGCGGCGAGCTGCGCACCAAGAGCCGGGTGGAACGCATCGTCGTGGAGGACGGCAAGGTCACCGGCGTCGGCCTGACGGGCGGCGGGCTCCTCAAGGCCCCGCTGGTCGTCTCCAACGCCGACTACCGCAGGACCGTGCTCGACCTCGTCGGCGCCGAACACTTCCGGCGCAAGCTGGTCACCAAGACGCGTGACGCGAAGATGGGCCTGCCCTTCGCCACCCTCTACATCGCGCTCGACAAGGAACTCCCGGAACGCCCGAACGCCAACCTGTGGTGGTACCGGGACGACAACATCGACCGCTACTACGAGCAGTTGGCGAGCGGGGACGTCGACCCGGTGCCGTTCCTGTTCATGTCCTTCGCCTCCCTGAAGGACCCGGGCTCGCGCCACGTATGCCCGCCCGGGCACACCAACCTCCAGGTGATGACGCTCTGCCCGCCCGACTACGAGCGCTGGGGCGTCGAGACCGGTCCGGCCGACGGCGAGCGCTACCGGCGAAAGAGTGTCTACAAGGACCGCAAGGCCCAGCTCACCGAGGCGATGCTCGCAGCGGCGGAGGAGGCGATCGGCCCCTTCCGGGACAGCATCGTGCACCTGGAAGCGGCGACCCCGCTCACCCACGAGCGGTACACGCTCTCCACCGGCGGCACGCCCTTCGGCCTCGCGGAGTGGGGCGGCGCCGGCGCCCGCCCCGACACCCGGACCTCCGTCGAAGGACTGCACGTGGTGGGGGCCAACACCCGCTATGGAAGCGGGATCACCGGCGTCGCCGTCGGCGGCATCGCCTGCGCCGCACAGATCCTCGACCGCCGGCTGATGCACGAGGTGCACTCGGGCACGGTCCTGGCCGACACGGGCCTGCTGCCCGAGCGGCCGGAGGGCTGGGACCCGCTGGCGGTCTCCCGGGGCACGGCGCGCCGCACGGCGCGAGGCCTGGCCCGGATCGGCTGAACGGCATGCGGGCGCGACGGGCGCTTCGGGCCGAAACGGCGCCCGAGCCCCGAACGGAACGTGAAAGGCCCGCCACTGAGCGGGCGGCAGCCAAGCAGGAGTCTCATCTAGGGGCGGTGGATCGGTGAACAAGGACATGGCGATCGAGGCAGAGGGGCTGTACAAGCGGTACGGCGACCGAGAGGCGCTGAGCGGTCTCGACCTCGCGGTGCCGACCGGCACGGTGCTCGGCGTGCTCGGGCCCAACGGGGCGGGCAAGACGACCGCCGTGCGCATCCTGGCCACCCTGCTCGCCCCCGACGGCGGCCGGGCCAGGGTGGCGGGGTACGACGTGGCGGAGCAGCCCGCGGGGGTGCGCAGGCGCATCGGCCTTGCCGGGCAGTACGCAGCGGTGGACGAGCGGCTGACCGGCATGGAGAACCTGACGCTGATCGGCCGCCTCTACCGGCTCGGGCGCAAGAACGCCAAGAGCCGGGCCGCGGAGCTCCTGGAGCGGTTCGAGCTGACGTACGCCGCCGACCAGGAGACCAAGACGTACTCCGGCGGCATGCGCAGGCGTCTGGACCTGGCGGCCAGCCTGCTCGCCGACCCCGAGGTGCTCTTCCTCGACGAACCCACCACCGGCCTCGACCTGAACAGCCGGATGACGCTGTGGGCGATGGTCCGCGACCAGGTCGCCGCCGGGGTCACGGTGCTGCTCACGACGCAGTACCTGGAGGAGGCCGACCACCTCGCCGACCGGATCGCGGTGATCGACGAGGGACGGGTCATCGCCGATGGCACGCCCGACGAGCTCAAGCGCAAGGTGGGCGGCGAGCGGCTGGACATCAGCCTGTCCGACCCGGCCGACGCGCCCGAGGTGGCCCGGATCCTGGCCAAGGTCACCACGGGGGAGCCCGCCGTGACGGACGAGGACCGCAACGTGTCGGTGCCCGTGGTGGCCGGTATGGACACCATCGCCGACGCCGCGGCGGCCCTGCGCGACGCGGGCGTGCAGGTCTCCGACTTCGCCCTGCGCCGACCGTCCCTCGACGACGTGTTCCTCAGCCTGACGGGACGCGGGAACAGCCACGGGAAAAGCAAGGAGGAGGCGACATCATGACCGAGCTGGTCAGCGACACAATCGCCCTGACGGGCCGGCACATGCGGCACATCGCCCGGGTGCCGGAGAAGCTCATCGGCGTGACCATCGGACCCGTGGTCCTCGTCCTGATCTTCGGCTATCTCTTCGGCAGTGCGATGAACGCACCCGGCGGCAACTACCGTGAGTACATCATGGCCGGCATCTTCACCCAGGTGATGTTCTCCGCACTGGGGACCAGCGCCGCGGGTGTCGCCGACGACCTCCACAACGGTCTGGTCGACCGCTTCAGGTCGCTGCCCATGTCGCGGTACGCGGTCCTGCTCGGCCGTACCGTCTCGGACCTGACGATGACCGCGCTGAGCTGTGTGGTCATGGCGATCGTCGGCTCCCTCATCGGCTGGCGGGCCCACAACGGCATCCTCCAGACCGCCGCGGGCTTCGGGCTGCTGCTGCTCCTGGGCTTCACCATGTGCTGGATGGGCGCGCTCCTCGGCCTCCTCGTGCGCAGCCCGGAGGCGGTCAACTCGATCGCCATGCTGATGAGCATGCCGTTCACGTTCCTCTCCAACGCCTTCGTACCGCTCGACGGCCTGCCGCGCTGGCTACAGCTGATCGCCGAGTGGAATCCGATCAGCTCGGTGGTGAGTTCCTGCCGCCAGCTGTGGGGCAACCCGGGGACCTCGGTCAGCAACGCCCTTCCGGCGCAGTACCCCGTGCCCACCGCCCTGGTGGTGCTCGGCGTGATGCTCGCGATCGTGGCCCCGCTGGCCGCCCGCGCCTACCACCGGGCCGCCGCCCGCTGACAGCGGCGCACCCCGTACACGAGAGCGCCTCCCGGTCTTCGTCGACCGGGAGGCGCTCTTGTGTGCTCTCGTGCGCGGAACAGGACCTCGGCGCGCCGGCGTCAGTGCCGTGCGGCCGCCGTCGCGAGGGAGCGGCGGTAGCGGAGCGCGGCGATGGTGAAGAGGACACCGCCGATGACGAAGTAGAGGTCGGTGGCGGTGGTCGACCACTCCGTGTACGCGGTCGGGTCGGCGTCGCCGGAGACCTGCTCCTCGGAGAGGCCGGTGAGCCCGTCCTCCATCAGGCCGGTGTGGCGGACCACGCTGTCGAGGACCCCCGCCACGCCGCGCACGAGGAGCAGGACGGCCCCCGTCCAGGTGCAGCAGTGCAGGATCCAGCGGGGGACGACGCGGCCCCAGGGCCGGTGGAGCGCGAACGGGACGACGGCGCCGACCAGGAACATGACGCTGATCACCGCCGCGAAGATCCAGTCGCCGACGGTCTTGGTCTGCGGCACGGTGGCGCTCGCGTCACCGAAGCCGAACGTGCCGCCGAAGTACCAGTAGACGTGGAAGGCGGTGAAGACGATCACCCAGGTGAACGTCGCGTGGCAGATCGTGCGCAGTGCGTCCGGTGAGGCCGCCGGGTCGGTGCCGGCCGTCCGGGTCTTCTGTGCCGCGGTCATCAGTGAGCACCCTTCTGGGTTGCCGGAGCTGTCCGTGTCCGGCGGGCGTAGGAGCGGGTCGTGGGGACCAGGAACAGCGCGCCGACGAAGAAGAACGAGTTGACCGCCAACGTGCTCCAGAACTCGCCCGCCGACATCTTCGGGACCGACGAGTCGAAGACGCCGACCACACCCCGCGGGGTGATCTGGGTGGCGACCAGGAAGTTCTCGACCATCCCCGGGGCCCCGCGGACGACCAGGAGCACACAGCCGACGGTGAGCGGGAAGAGGATCAGGCGGCGGGGCAGGCCCTGTCCCCAGGGGCTGACCGTGGCCAGGGCGAACACCGCGCCGACCACGGACATGAAGATGATCAACGAGTCGTAGATGATGAACGCGGTGTAGCCCCAGGGGCCGGCGGTCTCCACGTCCGAGCCGGGGAAGATCGCCATCCAGATGTGCCAGACGGCCGAGGCCGACATCCAGACGAAGGTGGCCTGCGGGGCGTGGCGGGCCCAGGAACGGCCCTTGGCGTCACTCATGACGCTCATCCTCTCCGCGGGCCGGAGAGCGGACATCGATCCCCAGGACGATCCGCCTCCGCCCGGCGGGTTAGGACGGTGCGGCCCTGGGCTGACCCGGCCTCCCGCTCGGAGCCTGTGTCATGCCGCATGTGCGCCATCGGCCAGCGTCTTCTCGATCAGGTCCGCGGCCTCGGCGGCGCCCCCGGTCGCCCGTATCCGCAGCTTGAGCGCGGCCAGACGCTCGGCCGCGCTCGCGTCGTCGACCAGGCCGAGGACCTCCGCGCGCAGCCGCTGCGGGGTCACTTCGTCGGGCGGCAGGTGCCGGCCGATGCCGCGGGCGGCGAGGATTGCGGCGTTGTCGAGCTGATCGAACCCCTGGGGCACGGCCACCATGGGGACGCCGAAGTACAGGCCCTCAAGGGTGGAGCCCATGCCGCCGTGGGTGAGGAACGCGTTCGCCCGGGCGAGGACCTGCAACTGGGGGACGGCGCTGTGGAGTTCCACGTTGAGAGGGAGAGGGCCGAGGTCCTGCGGGCGGATGTGCGCGCCGGTCACCATCACCACATGCCACTCGGTCCCGCCGAACGCCTCCACACAGCTCCGGTAGAAGGGCAGTGAGTTGTTGTAGACGGTGCCGAGGGAGGCGAGGAGAACCGGACGGTCGTCGTCCGGCGCGGTCCAGTCGCCCTGGAATCTCCGCTCGTCGAGACAGGGCCCGACGAAGTCGTACCGGTCGTCGAGCGTCTCGGCGTCCTTCTGGAACTCGCGGGGCAAGGTGACGAGACAGCGGTTCGCCCGGCCACGGTAGATGAACTCGTCGATCGGGATCCCGATGCCGTTCGTGTCCAGGAACTCCTGGAATCGGCGCCGGTGGTCGGTCCAGTCGGGGTCGTCGGCCAGGAATTCATAGTAGGGCGCCAGTTCCTCGACGACGTCGGGCCCCATGACGTGCGTCGGTGAGGTCCGCACCGAGGGCACCCCCCACCGGTGGGCCAGAATCTGTCCGGCGAAGGAGGCGTAGTCGAAGAGCACCAGATCCGGGCGGTCCGCCTCGAACGCCGCCGCCAGGACGGGAAGGGCGGCGACCGAGTCGTTCAGGAACACGTCGGACATCGCCACGGCGTCGTCGAGGGGAAAGCGCTCACCGCGTTCCGGCGCGGGGAAGGTGGACGGGCACAGGACGGGGGTGGCCCCCGCCGCGGCCACCCGGGGGGCGAACTCCGCACTCGTCGCGTAGCTGACCCGGTGGCCGCGCCGGACCAGATCGGCCACGATCGCCAGGGTCGGATTGATGTGTCCGGCGGCCGGAATGCTGAAAACCGCGACATGGGCGGCAGGGGAGGGCATCGAAAGGCTTCTTCCGTCGAGCTGGCAGGTTGCTGCCAGGGCCGCAGGCGGCATGCGCTGCTCGGCGTGCGGATTCCGCTCGGGCCCTGCCATGTCCCGCGTGGGTACGGAAGAACAGTTACGGGCCCGCTCCGGCACTGTCCAGACGCCGGACAGCTTGCTGCCACAGCGCTGCGGGCAGGCGCGAGAGATGCCTACGTTGGACCCTCTGATCGCTTCGTGGAGCAGGTCTCACTGAGAAATGAAAGTCGCCGAGTACGTAACTGGCAGTGTCGTTTTCGTTGTCTTTCTCATGGCGTTCGCTAAAGGGGCGGGCCGTCTTCTCGGACTGCGGGTCGGTTTTATCAGGGCGTTTTTCGCCGGGATGGTGGGCATAGCGGCGCTCGGGCTCTTCAGCCTCGTGATGCAGCGCCCGGAACAGGGCGGGTTTCTGACCAGCGTCCAGTTCGGCAGCACCTTCGTCGTCGCCATGGGCTTCCTGGCCGTCACGGAGATCTTCCTGCCCGGCGACACGGGCCGCCCGCTGGGGTGGCTGCGCGGGCTGCGGGCCCGGCTCGCCCGGACGCGCCGCTACTCCCACATCAGCTCCATCGCCATACGGCACGGCCTCCGGCCCTATCTGCGCGGGCGGCGCGGCGCCGCCGACGACGCCAGGCCGGGCCGCTACGACCGCCTCGCCCGGCCGCTGCGGCTCGCGTTCGAAGAGGGCGGCGTGACCTTCGTCAAGCTGGGCCAGATGCTCTCCACCCGCGACGACCTGCTGCCACCGGCGTTCGTCCTGGAGCTCAGCAGGCTCCAGTACCAGGTGCCGCCGCAGCCCTGGCCCGAGGTCGAGGCGGTGCTCGTCCAGGAGTACGGCAGGCCGGTCGACGAGGTCTTCGCGGAGTTCGACCCGGAGCCGCTGGCCGCCGCGTCCGTCGCCCAGGTCCACCTGGCCCGCCTGAAGTGCGGCAGCGAAGTGGTGGTCAAGGTCCAGCGGCGCGGGATCCGGGCCATGGTGGAACGCGACCTGGAGATCGTCTGCCGGATGTCCGCGATGCTGGAGGTGCGCACCCGCTGGGCCCACACCCTCGGGCTCGGGGAACTCGCCGACGGGTTCGCCCGGTCCGTGACCGAGGAGCTCGACTTCCGGATCGAGGCGCGCAACCTGGCGACGGTCACGGCCGCCTGGGCCCGGCGCTCCGGGGGCGCGGGCACGGGCAAGGGCGCGGCCGTCCGGCTGCCGATGGCGTACGAGGAACTCTCCAGCGAACGCGTACTGGTACTGGAGCGGTTGCCGGGAAGCCCCATCAGCTCGGCCTACGAGCAGTTCGACACCTTGGCCGTGGACCGGCACGGCCTCGCCTGCGGCCTGCTGGACAGCACCCTCCAGCAGGTCCTGGTCGACGGCACGTTCCACGCCGACCCGCACCCCGGGAACATCCTGCTGCTCGACGACGGCAGCCTCGGGCTGATCGACTTCGGCTCGGTCGGCAGGCTCGACGAGCGGCTGAAGTCCGGGCTGCGCAGCCTGCTGCTCGCCGTGAAGCAGGGAGACGCCGGAATGCTGTGCGACGCCCTGCTCGGTGTGGTGTCCCGCCCCGAGGACATCGACGAACAGCGCCTCGAACGCGACCTCGGCCGCTTCATCGCCCGCCACCTGGCGCCCGGCATCGCCCTGGACCTCCAGGTCTTCACGCAGCTGCTGCGCCTGGTGTCGGACCACGGCCTCGCGGTGCCACCGGAAGTCGCCACGGTCTTCCGGGCGTTCGGCACCCTGGAGGGCACCCTGACCAGGATCTCACCGGGGTTCGACATGATGGCCGAGTCCCAGGTCCTGGTCGGCGAGGGGCTCTCCGTGACCAGCGCCGATTCGGTGGGCGAGGCGGTGGGCGGTGAGCTGTTCGACGTACTGGCTCTGATGCGGCGGATGCCGCGCCGCCTCGACCGGGTCACCAGCGCCCTGGAGCAGGGCCGGCTCACCGTCGGCGTCAGACTGTTCGCCGACGCGCGCGACCGCCACTACGTCAAGTCGCTGGTCCACGACGTCCTGCTCACCTTCGTCGGCGCGACGACCGGCATCCTGGGGGCGATCCTGCTGAGCATCCGGCGCGGCCCGATGCTCACCGACGACCTGGGGCTCTTCGAGCTCTTCGGCTACAACCTGTTCGTGGTCTCGGCGATGCTCCTGATGAGAGTCCTGTTCGACATCTCCCGGCCGCACCGCTGAGCGCCGGCCCGTACCCCGTCCTGTCTGTCAGTGTCCGCCCGGCCGCACCGGCCAGAACAGCTCCGCCCGTACGCCGCCGGAGGCGTGGCCCGCGGCGTGCCGGTCGAAGGACGGCCGGAAGTCCTCCCCCGACGGCCAGAGCATGGAGTGCTGGGAGCGGTACTCCTCGATCGCCCGGTACTTGGCCTCCCAGGCGGCGTCCGACGCCGGTTCGGCCACCGGGGCGGCGAACCCGCCCGCGCTCAGCAGCTCGGGCCGCTCCTCCGTCTGGTGCGCGTACGGCAGGTCCTCCCAGCACTGGACCGGCACCGCGGCACCGACCGCCGAAAGGACGGCGTCCCGGGTGCGGCGGTGGTCGATGTGCTCACCCACCGCCGCGCAGGTCAGCACCAGATCGGGCCGCTCCTGCGCCACCTGGTCCACGACCGCGTCGGCGAGGCGGGCGATCAGGTCCGGCTCGTCGTCGGCGTCGTACTCCTGGGACGTGCCGCCGATGTCCATCAGCCATGAACCGTCCCTCCCGGTCCGGTAGATGACGTCGAGGAAGGGGCCGTGCACCGGCTCGACGCCCAGCAGCCCGAGAGCTCTGCGGTCCTCCAGATGACGCTGCGGCACGGGGTCGTCGCCAAGCTGCCACTCCGCGTGGAACAGCTCGGCCAGCGTCGAGTGGGGCGGAGCGGGCGCTCCGGCGAACAGGGTGACGACGGTCACGGTCGCGCCCTGCCGGGCCAGTTCGAAGAGGCGGGCGCCGGCGGACAGGACGGCGTCGTCGAGATGGGGTGATATCGCGAGTACGTGGGACACGCATGCCTCCGGACAGGGCATAGGGGACGGGGAGGGGTGAAGAGCTCGGAACGGGGATCGGCGAGGGGGTAGCGAGCCGCCCGCCGCCGGACGGTCGTCCGGCGACGGGCGGGGGAAACCGCGAGGTGCGGTGGTGGGATCTAGGTGGTGCCAGGTGCGGCAGGCGCCGTCAGGATTGGCTGCCGGTGGTCACCGGCTCCTTGTCGGTCTCGGCGGCGGGCCGCTGTGCCACCGGCTGCCGACGGTTGCCGGGCCACCAGGCCTTCGGACCGATCAGCACGGTCACCGTCGGCACCAGGAGCAGCGCCATCACGAACGCGGTCAGCATGATGCCGAACGCCACGGCGAACCCGAGCTGTTGGAGCATCGTGTTGCCGGCCAGCATCAGCACACCGAAGGTGCCGGCCAGGATGACGGCCGCGGAGCCGATCGTCGGCGCCGACTGGGAGACGGCGAGTCGCACGGCCTCGGCCGGGGCCCTGCCGTTCTGGATCTCCTCCCGCAGCCGCGCCACCATGAGGATGTTGTAGTCGGTGCCGATCGCGACCACGAAGAGATACACGATGATCGGCAGCATGAAGAGCAGTCCGTGCTCGCCCTTGATGTCCTGGAAGAGCCAGACGGTCGAGCCGAGCGTGGCGGCGAAGCCGAGACCGACGGCGGCCATCAGATAGAGCGGGGCGATGACGCTGCGCAGCAGCAGGCCCAGGATGATCATGATGGCGAGTCCGGCGACCGGGAAGACGAGCTTGTAGTCGTGCTCGACCGCGGTCTCGATGTCGGCGAGCACCGCCGTCTGCCCGCCCACCAGCGCCCTGGTGCCGTCCGGGGCGCTCTGGTGCGCCGCGTCCCGCAGGTCGCCGGAGACCAGGTCGATCGCCTGCTCCGACGCGGGCCGGTACTTCAGGACCACGCTGAACAGGGCCACGTCGCCCTTGGGGCTGAGCTGGGCGGGCGCGACCTCGCCGACGCCCTCGACCTCGGCGAGCGACTTCTTGACCGCGTCGAGGCCGGCCTGCTCCAGCTTCGCCCCGCCGCGGGACTCGACGTACACCTGGCTGGGGTCGCTCTCACCGGCGGCGAAACTCTGCTGGAGATCCTTCATCGCCTGCACCGACTCAAGGTTCTCGGGCAGCGAACTCTCCTGGTCCCACTCCGACTTGAAGCTCAGCGCGCCCACGGCGAGCGCGGCGAGCAGCGCGGTGGAGAGGACGGCGACCGCCGCGGGGCGCCGGGAGACCAGCCGGCCGAGGCCGTTGGACAGCTTGTTCTTGGGCGTGCGCTGCCAGGCCTTGGAGGGCCAGAACGCCTTGGTGCCGAGCAGCGAGAAGACCGCGGGCACCAGGGTCAGCGCGGCGACGAGCGTGACGGCGACCGAGATGGCGAGCGAGGGGCCCATGGACCGCAGGCTGCCCAAGGTGGACAGGGCCAGGGCGAGGAAGGCGACCATCACCGCGCCGGCGGCGGAAGCGATGGTCTCGCCGACCCGGGTGACGGCGTCGATCAGGGCCTGCTTGGGCTCCTGGCCGGCGCGCAGGTGCTCGCGGTACCGGAAGAGCAGGAACAGGATGTAGTCGGTGCCGACACCGAAGAGCACGACGATCAGGATCGCGGTGTTGCCGCTGTCGGCCTCCAGCCCGAAGACCTTGCTGGCCGTGGCGATCAGGGCGGTGGCCATCATGAACATCACCATGATCATGAAGACCGGCAGCACGGCGATCAGCGGGCTGCGGAAGATGGCGCCGAGCAGCACGACGATCAGTACGAGAGTGGCCATCATGATCATGGCGTCGGTGTCGCCGGCCGACTCCGTGGCGTCCAGGTTGGTCGCCGCGGGGCCGGTGACGCCCATCTTCAGGGAAGTGCCCTCAAGGAGCTCCTCGCTGTCCGCGCGCATGCTCTTGACCGACTCGCCGGCCTCGTCGCCGGGTTCCTTCTCGGTGGAGAGGACGTTGGCGAGCGCGATCCTGCCGTCCTTGGAGACGGCCTCGGGGCCGGTCCGTACCGCCTTGAAGGTCTCGTACTTCTTGGCGTCGAGAGCGCCGGCGATCTCCTTGATCTCGGCCTTGTCGGCCTTGGAGAGCGGTGCTCCGTCGGTCCGCTGGAAGACCACGATGGCCGCCGCGGTGTCCTGCTCCGGGAAGGCGCGCTCCTGGATCTCGCCGACCTGGACCGACTCGTAGTGCGAGGGGAGGAAGTCGGCCTGGTCGGTGCTGGATTTGAGTTCGGGGGCCAGGCCGGTGAGGGCGACCGCCGCGACAATCCAGGCCGCGATGGTCAGCCAGGGCCGTTTGACGGAAAACCGTCCTATCCGTCCGAACATGACGCTCCTTTTGAATGGCGTTGACGAGCCGCACGTCTCACCCCGCCGAACCCCGTGGCGAATGTGGGGAAGTCCGGGAAAGGGCTCCAGGTGAAGCGACCGCGAACGCCGCGGAGGCCACTCCGTGCGACGCGCGGCACAGTGCCCGCCAAGTCTCGGGCATCACCCGCAGGCGGTCCCTCCGGACGGCTGGCTCTGTCAGCTTGTTGACAGAGATCACGGGCCGCTCGGGCGGTTTTGCTCGGAATCCACCGGTCCGGTGTCCTCTTGCGGACAGACGGGACCGCATTCCTGGGCCGCCCCGCCCGGCGTTTCTACGCTCTGGAGCGGAGTGTCACGGCCGTAGGAGAAGCGGCCCGGAGGAGGGTCGGATGGCCACACTGACGGCACATGTGCGAGGGCACTCGTTCTTTTCCCGGCTCGCCGTGCGGGAGAAGAGACTGGGGCGCCGGCTGCTCCGCGACGCGGACCTGGTGGAGGCGCGCCTGGAGGAGTGCGCCGCGCAGGCGACGGACCCCCGGGTCACCGCGGTCGTCGGCCATCTCGTCGCGGCGGGCGGCAAGCGGATGCGTCCGCTGCTCACCCTGCTGGCGGCCGAGTTCGGCACCCCATCGGCCCCGGGCGTCATCGACGCCGCCGTGGTCGCCGAGTTGGTGCACACCGCCTCGCTCTACCACGACGACGTGATGGACCGGGCCGTCGTCCGGCACGGGGTGCCCAGCGTCAACGCGCAGTGGGGCAACGCCGTCGCCGTCAAGGCGGGCAACTGGCTCCTGGCCCGGGCCGCCCGGATCTCCGCGGGCCTGGACTACACGGCGGTCACGCTCCAGGCCGAGGTCTCGGAGCGGCTGATACGCGGCCAGATGCAGGAACTCGTGGGACCGGCCTGCCCCGATGACCGGCTCTCCCACTACTTCGGCGTGATCTCCGACAAGTCGGCGGCCCTGCTCGCCTTCTCGCTGCGCCTCGGGGCGCTCCAGGCCGGTGCGCCCGCGCACATCGGCGACGCCCTCGGAGAGTACGGGGAGCAGCTCGGCATCGCGTTCCAGATCTCCGACGACCTGATCGACATCACCTCGTCCTCCTCGCTCCTGGGCAAGGAGCAGGGTCAGGACCTCGCGCTCGGTGTCTGTAGCCTCCCGGTCCTGCTCGTCCTGACCGACACCGACCCGCGCAACGACGAGCTGCGCGCCCTCCTCTCCGATGTGGCGGGCGTGCGGGGCGAGAACCACCGCAGGGCTCTGGCCCTGCTCCGCGAGTCACCGGTCCTGGACCGGGTGCGCTCGATCATGGACGAGCACCTGGACAAGGCTCGTTCGGCCCTCGCCGAACTGCCGGCCGGCCCGCCCCGCCGGGCCCTCGACGCGCTCTGTGACTTCGTGGCCGCACGGCAGCAGTGACCGACACCGGACACGGAGAGGCGCAGGATGGGGAACGACTCATGACGCAGGACACCGGCACCATGCGTGAACGCACGGCCGAGCTGCGGGAGATCAAGGACGGGGCGGCACGCGGCAGCGAGAAGGCCACCCGCCAGCAGCACGCCAAGGGGAAACTGACGGCCCGGGAACGCATCGCGCTGCTCTTCGACGAGGGCTCGTTCCAGGAGGTCGAGGCGCTGCGCAGACACCGGGCGACCGGCTTCGGCCTGGAGGACAAGCGGCCGCACACGGACGGCGTCGTGACCGGTTGGGGCACGGTGGAGGGCCGTACCGTCTTCACCTACGCCCACGACTTCCGGATCTTCGGTGGCGCCCTGGGCGAGGCGCACGCCACCAAGATCCACAAGATCATGGACATGGCCATCGCGGCCGGCGCGCCGCTGGTCTCCCTCAATGACGGCGCGGGCGCTCGCATCCAGGAGGGCGTCTCGGCCCTGGCCGGGTACGGCGGCATCTTCGAGCGCAACACCCGGGCGTCGGGTGTCATCCCGCAGATCAGCGTGATGCTGGGCCCGTGCGCGGGCGGCGCCGCGTACAGCCCGGCGCTCACGGACTTCGTCTTCATGGTCCGCGAGACCTCGCAGATGTTCATCACCGGACCCGACGTGGTCCGCGCGGTGACCGGCGAGGAGATCTCCCAGAACGGTCTGGGCGGCGCCGACGTGCACGCCGAGACCTCGGGCGTCGCGCACTTCGCGTACGACGACGAGGAGACCTGCCTGGCCGAGGTCCGCTATCTGCTCTCGCTGCTGCCGGACAACAACCGGCAGACCCCGCCCACCGTTCCCGCGGGCGACCCGGCGGACCGGCGCTGCGAGGCCCTCCACGACCTGGTGCCCACCGACGGCAACCGCCCCTATGACATGCGCCGGGTCATCGAGGAGCTCGTGGACGACGGCGAGCACATGGAGGTCCACGAACGGTGGGCGATCAGCGTCATCTGTACGCTGGCCCGGCTCGACGGGCAGGTGGTCGGCATCGTCGCCAACCAGCCGCAGTCGCTCGCCGGGGTCCTGGACATCCACTCGTCGGAAAAGGCGGCACGCTTCGTCCGGTTCTGCGACGCCTTCAGTATTCCGCTGGTCACGCTCGTGGATGTGCCCGGCTTCCTGCCGGGCGTCGGCCAGGAGCACGGCGGGATCATCCGGCACGGCGCCAAACTCCTCTACGCCTACTGCGACGCGACGGTGCCGCGGATCTCGGTCGTGCTGCGCAAGGCCTACGGCGGCGCGTACATCGTCATGGACTCCCGCTCGATCGGCGCCGACCTCTCCTACGCCTGGCCCGCCAACGAGATCGCGGTGATGGGCGCGGAGGGCGCCGCCAACGTCGTGTTCCGCCGGCAGATCGCCGCGTCGGACGACCCCGAGACCACCCGCGCCCAACTGGTCAAGGAGTACAAGGCCGAGCTGATGCACCCGTACTACGCCGCCGAGCGGGGTCTGGTCGACGACGTGATCGACCCGGCCGAGACCCGGCAGATCCTCATTCGCTCGCTGAAGATGCTGCGGGAGAAGCACGCCCCCCTGCCGGTGCGCAAGCACGGCAACCAGCCCGCCTGACGGGCGAGGAGGGCCTTCTTGCCCTTCTTTTCACGTGGTGAGGTGGAGAACGCCGTGGGGCGGGAGACCGGTAGAAGTCTCCCGCCCCACGGCGTCGTACTGGGTGAACGGGCTGGGCGGCCCCGCGCGTCAGCCCCGCTTGTCGCGGTCCGCCGCCTCGGCCTCGGCTTCGGCCTGCTTGGCCTGGACCTCGGGGTCGAGGGCGTCCTGTGCGCTGCCGTCGACGGAGGTCAGCGTGGTGGTGGCGGGGACCTCGGTGGCCTCGGGCGGCTCGACGAGCCAGTCCGGATTGGCCTGCTTGTCCCACCACTTCCAGGCGGCCACGGCTCCGCCGGCGAGCAGGCCGAGCAGAATGACCTTCTTGGCGACGCGTCCGTTCCTGGCCCGGCGCTGCTGCTTGCGCACCAGACGCTGGACGTCCTTGGGCGACACCTGACCGCGCAGCGCGGCCATGGCCGCCGTGCTGCGGGCCGCGGCCTCTTCCCGTACGGGCTGCGCCGCGGCCACCGCGTGCTCGATGCGGGGCTTGGAGTAGTCGGCGGCCTGGCGCGCGGCCTTGCGGGTGCGGGCGGCGGCCTCGTGTGCGGCGTGGTCGACCTTCGGCGGCACGTGCGTGCGCGCCTGCTCGATCCGGGGGGCGACATGGGCGCCGTACTGGACACGGGCCTGCTCGGCCGCCAGTGACACCTTGGGCCCGAGCCGTACGCGCGCCTCATGGGCGTACTGCGTGGCTCGGTCCTTGGCCGTGTCGGCGTATGGTGCCACCGCGTCCGCGGCGTGCCGCACGCTGTCCTTGGCCGAGCCGGTCGCGGCGCACACGCTGTCGATGCGGGTCACGTGATCCTCCTCCTCGGTGGCGTATACGTATGTCACCTTTCCACCCTTTCAAGGATCATGCCTTCTGGCTCGCCATCGGGCACAAGAGGGCGGGCATCCGGGTCATCCCTGACCCCGGCCAATCGGTGGTGTGGGGCAGCAGTGATCAATTCGTTTGATTCGGTGCAAGATGAGCTCTTCGCCGACAATGCCACGGATCGCTGCGGCGCGCGCCCACTCGGCGGCTACTCGTCCCAATCCGGTCCGTGGCAGGATCGGGGTGTCACAGAAGACAACGGAAGGCAGATCGTGGCTGAGCAGCTTTACGCCACCCTGAAGACCAACAACGGCGACATCGAGGTGCGGCTGCTGCCGAATCACGCGCCGAAGACGGTCAAGAACTTTGTGGAGCTCGCCCAGGGCGAGCGCGAGTGGACCCACCCGCAGACCGGCAAGAAGACCAAGGACCGTCTCTACGACGGCACTGTCTTCCACCGTGTCATCAGCGGTTTCATGATCCAGGGCGGCGACCCGCTGGGCAACGGCACCGGCGGCCCGGGCTACGAGTTCGAGGACGAGTTCCACCCGGACCTCGCCTTCAACAAGCCGTACCTCCTCGCCATGGCCAACGCCGGCCCGGGCACCAATGGCTCGCAGTTCTTCGTGACTGTGTCGCCGACCGCCTGGCTGACCGGCAAGCACACGATCTTCGGCGAGGTCACCGGAGAGGCCGGCAAGAAGGTCGTGGACGCCATCGCGGCGGCCCAGACCAACCCGCGCACCGACCGCCCGGTCAACGACGTGGTCATCGAGTCCGTGGTCATCGAGACCCGCGACGCCTGATCGACGCGTTGTCAGCGCATCCCGAGCGCTTGCCCGCGAGGGAACCAAACCGCCCCGCCCGTCCGTAAGGAAGGGCGGGGCGGTGCGTTGCCACGTGTGCCGTCGCACTGCCTTCGTACGGAGATTGAGGGGACCCCATGGACCAGGCGCCAGGCAGCCCGCAGGAGCCGCAGGGGGCATCGGGCCCGCTCGGCTGCTACCGGCATCCCGACCGCGAGACCGGCATAACGTGCACCCGCTGCGAGCGTCCCATCTGCCCCGAGTGCATGATCAGCGCCTCGGTCGGCTTCCAGTGCCCGGACTGCGTCCGCGGTGGCTCGGGCACGGGGCACGCGCCGCGGGCCAACCAGCCGCGCACGGTCGCCGGCGGCACGGTCGCCGCCGACCCGCGTCTGGTCACCAAGATCCTCGTCGGTCTCAACGTCGTGCTGTTCCTGGCGCAGATGGCGGTCGGGGACCGCTTCACCGATCAGTACGACCTGATCGGGCGGGCCTTCGTGCCCGACCTGGGCTCCATCGAGGGCGTGGCCGAGGGGCAGTACTACCGCCTGGTCACGGCGATGTTCCTGCACGGCAGCGTCATGCACGTCGTCTTCAACATGCTGAGCCTGTGGTGGATCGGCGGCCCGCTCGAAGCGGCGCTCGGCCGCGTCCGTTATGTCGCGCTGTATCTGGCGTCGGGTCTGGCGGGCAGCGCCCTGACCTACCTGCTGGCCGCGCAGAACCAGCCGTCGCTCGGGGCGTCCGGCGCCGTCTTCGGTCTCTTCGGCGCCACCGCCATCCTGATGCGGCGGCTGAACTACGACATGCGGCCGGTCCTCGCCCTGCTGGCGATCAACCTGCTCATCACGGCGTTCTGGCCCAACATCGCGTGGCAGGCGCACGTGGGCGGGCTCGTCGGCGGCCTGATCGTCGGCTACGCCATGGTGCACGCGCCGCGCGAGCGGCGGAACCTCATCCAGTACGGAAGCTGTGCTCTGGTACTGGTCGTGGCTGTGGTCATGGTAGTCGTCCGGACCGGCCAGCTCATCTGAGGTGCCCCGTTGTCCACAGCGTGTACCGGATCTTGTGCAAGCTGTGGGGAACAACAGTGCCCCTTGTCGCTGACCTGGGTTTCCCCAGGAAGGACAAGGGGCGTGCGGGAGGACGGAGAGCCGGTGGGTCAGTCACACCGGCGTCAACCGGCCGAGAGTTATCCACAGATCTTCAGACCTTTTCCCCATGTGGACAGCGCTGTGGATAACTATGGCCATGCCTGGTGTGTGAGGCGCGGACGCGCCTCACACGGCACGACCTACTTCCACTGCGTGGAGACGCCGAAACCGGCGGCGATGAAGCCGAAGCCGACCACGATGTTCCAGTTGCCGAGCGGATCGATCGGCAGCTTGCCGTCGGTGACGTAGAAAACGACGATCCAGGCGAGGCCGATGAGGAACATCGCCAGCATCACCGGAGCCACCCAGCTGCGATTCGTCAGCTTGATGCTCGTCGCCTGCTTCGCGGGCGGAGGCGTGTAGTCGTCAGCCTTCTTGCGGATACGTGACTTCGGCACGAGGGTCTCTCCTGTCGATGCGCTGCGTGGCCGCGCAGGTAACTGTCATAGGGCGCCGGGCGGGAACTCCACGGGAAGCCGAGGCCTCCCCCAGGCGTCCGTTAGCGTAGTGCTTCCGCGGCGCTGAAGGAGATAAGGGTACGTTGAGCAATTCTGCCGACCCCCCGAACAGTGCCGGTCGCCGCCCCCGGTGGCGTCCGGTTCGGGTGCTTACGGGCGCCGTTTTCGCCCTCGCCGGGCTAATTTTCGTCACCAGTTTCAACACGGCCAAGGGCACCAACATCCGTACCGATGCCTCCCTGCTGAAACTCTCCGACCTCATCCAGGAGCGCAGCCACAAGAACGGCGCGCTCGACGAGTCCAACGGGTCCCTGCGCGACGACGTCGAGGCGCTGGCCCAGCGCGACAGCGGCGGCACCAAGGCCGACGACGCCCGCCTCAAGGCGCTGGAGGAGAACGCGGGGACCAAGAAGCTCAGCGGCCGGGCCGTCACCGTCACCCTCGCCGACGCCCCGCCCGACGCCGGCCCCAAGTTGCCCGGCTACCCCGAGCCCCAGCCGAACGACCTGGTCATCCACCAGCAGGACCTGCAAGCCGTGGTGAACGCCCTCTGGCAGGGCGGCGCCAAGGGCATCAAGGTCATGGACCAGCGGCTGATCTCGACGAGCGCCGTGCGCTGCGTGGGCAACACGCTCATCCTCCAGGGCCGCGTCTACTCCCCGCCCTACAAGGTGACCGCCGTGGGCGACCCCGACAAGCTCAAGAGCGCCCTCACCGCCTCCCCCGAGATCCAGAACTACATGCTGTACGTGAACGCGTACGGGCTCGGCTGGAAAGTCGACGACGACTCGGCGGTGACTCTTCCCGGCTACTCGGGCACAGTGGATCTCCACTACGCGAAGCCCGTGGAGTAGCCGCCCCTGGGGGAGCCCGTGTCCGTGCGCGTGCTGGTCAGGACGTTCAGCGAGCTGTGCATCACCGTCGGCGCCGTCATCGTGCTCTTCGTGGCGTACGTCGTCTACTGGACCGGTGTGAAGGCCGACAGCGCCATGGACGGCCAGATCGACGAGCTGCACGACCGGTGGGCGCGGAGCCAGGCCCCCGCGGGCACCCGGGGCGACGACGGCCCCGCCGCCGGGTCCCCGGCAGAGCCCGCCCCGTACAAGGACGGCAAGGCCTTCGCCGTCATGTACATCCCGCGGTTCGGTTTCACGTGGAACAAGCCCGTGCTCCAGGGCACCGGCACCGACGTGCTGAAGAAGGGCCTCGGCCACTACGCCTCCACCGCCCGGCTCGGGCAGAAGGGCAACTTCTCCGTGGCCGGCCACCGCCGCACCTACGGCGACCCCTTCAAGGACTTCCCGAAGCTGCGGCCGGACGACCCCGTCGTCCTCACCGACGGCACCACGTGGTTCACGTACCGCGTCGACAGGAAGCCCTACAGGACGCTCCCGGGCGACATCGGGGTCATCGACGCCGTGCCGCGCAAGTCCGGCTTCGACGGCCCCGGCCGCTACCTCACCCTCACCACCTGCGAACCGGAGTGGGGCCACAGCCACCGGCTGATCGTCTGGGCGCATCTGGACGCGACCCAGCCCGTGGAGGCCGGGAAACCGGAGGCACTGCGCCGTTAGTCTGGTGCCGTACGGCAAGGGAGGACTGGTGCCGTACGCGACGGAAGGGACGGCATGTACGGCTGGATCTGGCGGCATCTGCCGGGAAACGCATGGCTGAGGGCAGTGATTTCGCTGATGCTCGTCCTCGCCGTGGTCTATGTGCTGTTCCAGTACGTCTTCCCCTGGGCCGAGCCGCTGCTGCCCTTCAACGACGTCACCGTGGACGGCCAGTGAGCACCGCGGGCGGCACCCGCAGCCGCATCCTCGTCGTCGACAACTACGACAGCTTCGTCTTCAACCTCGTCCAGTACCTGTACCAGCTCGGTGCCGAGTGCGAGGTCCTGCGCAACGACGAGGTCGAGCTCCGGCACGCGCAGGACGGCTTCGACGGCGTCCTGCTCTCGCCGGGCCCCGGCACCCCCGAGCAGGCGGGCGTCTGCGTGGAGATGGTGCGGCACTGCGCCACCACCGGCGTGCCGGTCTTCGGGGTCTGCCTCGGCATGCAGTCGATGGCCGTGGCGTACGGCGGCGTGGTCGGCCGCGCCCCGGAGCTGCTGCACGGCAAGACCTCGCTCGTACGCCACGAGGGCAAGGGCGTCTTCGCGGGCCTGCCGACGCCGTTCACCGCGACCCGCTACCACTCGCTCGCCGCGGAGCCCGCCACCGTCCCGGCCGAGCTCGAGGTCACGGCGCGCACCGAGGACGGCATCATCATGGGCGTGCGCCACCGGGAGTTCCCCGTCGAAGGCGTGCAGTTCCACCCGGAGTCCGTGCTGACCGAGCACGGCCACCTCATGCTGGCCAACTGGCTGGCGGAGTGCGGCGACACCGGTGCCGTCGGGCGATCGAGCGGGCTCGCCCCGGTGGTGGGCAGGGCCACGGCGTGACCGAGCTGCGCCCCGAGCGCGACTCCTCCGGAGATCCGTACGACGCGAACGCCGCGTACGGGGACGCCGGTGGTGCGCGAGGGGGCGCCGCGGCTGCCGCGCAGGGCGACGAGGCTCTCGAAGCCGCCGTCGGGGACCTCGCCGATCCGCTGAGCGACCCGCTGCCGGGGCAGCACCCTTCCCCGTGGTTCCGCAGCGGCTCTGCGGAGCCGCAGCCCCGCGAGCCGCAGCCCGCCGAGCCGGCCCGGGAGGGGCAGGAGCCGCGGGAACCGCAGGGCACGCCCGAACCGACGTACGAGCAGCTCTACGGCGCCTACGCCCCGCACCAGTCCTCCCCGGCCGCCGCCACGCCACCCTCGGCCTCGCCCCGGCCCGCGCGGACGGCCTCGTACGATCCGATACCTGCCGACGACGAGACGGTGGGCCTGCGCACCGCCGACACGCGCCGAGCGGCGGCCCAGCCGGCGAGCGACCGCCCCACGGGAGGCCGGGCGGCGCGCCGTAAGGCTGCCAAGAAGGGCGGTGGACGGCCCGTACAGGCCGGTTCGAGCCCCGCCGCTCCCCTTTCCCGCGTGGAGGCCCGACGCGCCGAGCGGGCCCGCAGGCCCTCGGCCGGCACGGTGATCAGCCGAGGGCTCGGTGAGGTCTTCATCACCTTGGGCGTGCTGATGCTGCTCTTCGTCACCTACCAGCTCTGGTGGACGAACATCCGGGCCCATGAGCAGGCCGACGGTGCGGCCCGGGACCTCCAGAACGAGTGGGCCAAGGGCAAGGGCAAGCCGGGCACCTTCGAACCGGGCCAGGGCTTCGCCCTGCTGCACATCCCGAAGCTGGACGTCGTCGTGCCGGTCGCCGAGGGCATCGACAAGCACGGGGTCCTCGACCGCGGCATGGTCGGCCACTACAACGAGGGCGCCACGAAGACGGCGATGCCGGACGCCGAGCGGGGCAACTTCGCGGTGGCGGGCCACCGCAACACCCACGGCGAACCGTTCCGCTACATCAACCGCCTCGAACCCGGCGACCCCATCGTCGTCGAGACGCAGGACAAGTACTTCGTCTACAAGATGGCGAGCATCCTGCCGCAGACGAGCCCGGGAAACATCGGGGTGATCGCCCCCGTGCCGCCCGGATCGGGCTTCACGAAACCCGGCCGCTACATCACACTGACCACTTGCACCCCGGAGTTCACCAGTAAGTACCGGATGATCGTCTGGGGCAAGATGGCCGAGGAACGGCCGCGCAGCAAGGGCAAGCCGAGCGCGCTCGTCAACTAGAAGTGTGAGAACGGGGCAGAACCAGTGGCAGCCACGACCGACGACGACGAGAAGCAGGCCGAGGCGCCCGCACCGGAAACCGCTCCGGAAACCGCTCCGGAACCCGCTCCCGCGCCCGCGCCACGACGCCGGGGCCGCGGTCGCCTGGCCCTGGCGGTCAGCGTCTTCGGTGAACTCCTCATCACCGCGGGCCTGATCCTCGGTCTCTTCGTCGTCTACTCCCTGTGGTGGACCAACGTCGTCGCCGACCGCGAGGCGAACAAGCAGGGCGAGCGGGTCCGCGACCGCTGGGCGGGCGGTCCCGGCAGCATCGACACCAAGGACGGCATCGGCTTCCTCCACGTACCCGCGATGGGCGGCGGGGAGGTGCTGGTCAAGGAGGGCACCAGCCACAAGGTGCTCAACGACGGCGTCGCCGGCTACTACAAGGACCCGATCAAGTCCGCTCTCCCCGAGGACAAGGAGGGCAACTTCACGCTGGCCGCGCACCGCGACGGGCACGGCGCGAAGTTCCACGAGATAGACAAGATCAAGAAGGGCGACGCGATCATCTACGAGTCGCGGGACAAGTGGTACGTGTACAAGGTGTACGCGACGCTGCCCGAGACCTCGAAGTACAACGTGAAGGTCCTCAAGCCCGTTCCCGAGGAGTCGGGCGCGAAGAAGCCGGGCCGCTACATCACGCTGACGACGTGCACGCCGGTCTACACCTCGAACTACCGCTACGTCGTCTGGGGCGAGCTGGAGCGGATCGAGAAGGTCGACAACAAGCGGACGCCGCCGGCGGAGCTGCGGTAACGAGCTCCCGAGCCGCCGGCGGACCCCCCCTCGTACGACGAAGCCCCGGTGATCGCCGCTGAAGCGGTCACCGGGGCTTCGTCGTGCTCACGGGGCTGTGCCCGTGTTCAGCGGGGGTTCGTCAGTCGTCCCAGCCGTGGTCGTCGCGGGGGTGGTCGCGGTTCGATATGCCGCCGATGAAGCCGCCGCCCCCGTCGTCTCCGCCGCCACCGTTGTCGCCGTTGCCACCATTGCCGTTGCCGTTGCCGCCCGCGGTGGTCAGGTTGACCGCGCTGCCCGGGTCGACCTTCTCGCCCACGTTGGGCTGGGGAATGAGCACGATGGCGTTGTCGTCCTGGGGCCCGGTGATGTTGCCGACGGTCAGACCGGCGTCCTCGATGGCCTTGCGGGCGTCCTTCAGCTTCTGCCCGGCGACGGGCGGGACGGTGGCCTCCTCCGGCTCCTTGGCCACCTGGACGGTCACGGTGGAACCGGGGTCGACCGACGAGCCGGCGGCGGGCGTCGTCTGGATGACCTTGCCCTCCTCGACGTCACCACTGGCGACGTCCTCGCGGCTCGGCACGAGGTTGCTGTCCTCGATCTGCTGCTTGGCCTCTTCCCAGGTCTTGCCGGTGACGCTGGGAACGACGGACTGCGCCTTCTCCTTGGCGACGAAGAGCGTGATCGAGCTGCCCTTCTCGACCTCGGCACCGAACTCCGGGTCCGTCTCGAGCACCGTGCCCTTTTCCTCGGTGGACTCCCGGGACTTGGTCACGACGTTGAACTGGTACTTGTCGCCCTCAAGCTTCTCGGTGGCCTCGGCGACCGGCGTGTTGAGCACGTTCGGCACCGCCACCTTGGGCGCGCCGGTCGACACCGTCACCGTGATGGTGTCGCCCTTGTCGACCTTCGTGTCCGCTCCCGGGTCCTGCTCGCAGATCTCGCCCTTCGGGTACTTCTCGCAGGGCTCGCGCTGGCCGACCTCGATCTTGACGCCGACGTTGTTCGCCGACTCCTTGGCCTCCTTCACCGTCTCACCGACGAAGTTGGGGGCCTTGAGCGTTTTGTCGCCACCGCCGTCGCCGCTGAACGCGTACTGCCCGATGAGGATCGCGCCGACCAGGACGAGGATGCCCGCGACGATCAGCAGCCACGTCGACATGTTGCTCTTCTTCTGGCGGCGGCCCCGGCCGTTCTCGTCGTAGCCGTAGCCCCCGTCGTCCGGGTTGACCGGCGGCAGCATGGACGTCGGGGCGCCGCCGCCCTGCTGGCGCAGCATCGCCGTCTGCTGGTCGTCCCCGTGGCCGCCGTAGCCGACCGCGCCCATGGCGGCGGTGGCGGCGACCGGCTGGCCGTCCAGGCAGGCCTCGATGTCGGCGCGCATCTCGTCGGCCGACTGGTAGCGGTAGTCCGGGTCCTTGGTGAGGGCCTTCAGGACGATGGCGTCCATCTCCGGAGTGATCTCTCCGTCGAAGACGCTGGGGGCCTGCGGCTCCTCGCGTACGTGCTGGTAGGCGACCGCGACCGGGGAGTCCCCGACGAACGGCGGCCGCACGGTGAGCAGCTCGTAGAGGAGACAGCCCGTGGAGTAGAGGTCGGAGCGGGCGTCGACCTGCTCGCCCTTGGCCTGCTCGGGCGAGAGGTACTGCGCCGTGCCGATGACCGCGGCCGTCTGCGTCATGGTCATGCCGGAATCACCCATGGCGCGGGCGATGCCGAAGTCCATGACCTTGACCTGGCCGTTGCGCGTCAGCATGACGTTCGCGGGCTTGATGTCACGGTGGACGATGCCGCTGCGGTGGGAGTACTCCAGGGCCTGGAGGATGCCGATCGTCATCTCCATGGCCCGCTCCGGCAGCAGCTTGCGGCCGGAGTGCAGCAGCTCACGCAGGGTCGAGCCGTCGACGTACTCCATCACGATGTACGGGATGGAGACCCCGTCCACGTAGTCCTCGCCGGTGTCGTAGACCGCGACGATCGCCGGGTGGTTGAGTGAGGCGGCAGACTGGGCCTCACGGCGGAACCGGGCCTGGAACGACGGATCGCGGGCGAGGTCGACTCGCAGCGTCTTCACCGCCACGGTGCGGCCGAGGCGGGTGTCGTGCGCGAGGTAAACCTCCGCCATCCCACCGCGGCCGAGCACCTGACCCAGCTCGTACCGGCCGCCGAGGCGACGCGGCTCTTCCATAGCTAATCCAGCCCTCTCCGTCGGTCCCGACCGCACCGTTGTGTGGTCCGGCGGTGTGCTGTCCGGGCATACGGTACCCGGCTCGACTTACGTGACCCGGACACCACCGTCAGCCGATACCGGACCGGTACCGCAACGTGCACCGATGGGGAGTCGCCGTGACAGGGGTCACTTCTTGCTGTCGATGACTGCCTTCATCACGTCCCTGGCGATGGGCGCGGCGAGGCCACCACCGGAGATGTCGTCACGGCTGGCCTTGCTGTCCTCGACGACCACGGCGACGGCGACCGGCGAACCGGAATCCGTCTTGGCATACGAGATGAACCAGGCGTAGGGGTTCTTGCTGTTGGCGACGCCGTGCTGCGCCGTACCGGTCTTGCCTCCGACAGTGACGTTCGGGATCTTGGCGTTGGTTCCCGTGCCTTCGTTGACGACCGTCTCCATCATGTCCTGGAGCTTCTGGGCGTTCTCCTTCGACAGCGGCTCGCTCATCTCCTTGGGCGAGTGCTTCTCGATGGTGTCCAGGTTCCGGGCCTGGAGCTCATCGACCATGTACGGCTCCATGAGCGTGCCGTCGTTGGCGATCGCGGAGGCGACCATGGCCATTTGCAGCGGCGTCGCGGCCGTCTCGAACTGGCCGATGGAGGACAGCGCGGTCTGCGGCTTGTCCATGTCCTCGGGGAAGTGGGACGCGTTGGAGCGGACCGGCACGAACTGCTCGGAGTTGAAGCCGAACTCCTTCGCGGTCTCCAGCATCTTGTCCTTGCCGAGATCGGAGCCGATCTTGCCGAAGACGGTGTTGCAGGACACCCGCAGCGCCTCACGCAGCGAGGCGTTCTTGCAGGGGATGTTGCCCTCGTTCGGCAGCGGAGTCGTGGTGTTCGGCATCGTCCAGGGCAGCGGCGAGTCCGTCTTGCCGTCGATGTCGTCGTACAGATCGTGCTCAAGGGCGGCCGCCGCCGTGACCACCTTGAAGGTGGAACCGGGCGGGTAGGTCTCGCGCAGCGCGCGGTTGACCAGCGGCTTGTCCTTGTCCTTGTCCAGGTCGAGGAACTTCTGGGCCTCGTCATTGGTGTTGCCGGCGAAGTCCCCCGGGTCGTACGAAGGGGTGGAGGCCAGCGCCAGGATCGCGCCCGTGGTCGGGTCGATCGCGGCGACGGCACCCTTGCCGCGGCCCTTCAGACCGTCGTACGCCGCCTTCTGCGCGGCGCCGTTGAGCGTGGTGACGACATTGCCGCCCTCCTTCTTCTCGCCGGTCAGCATGTCGAGCGTGCGGCGGAAGAAGAGCCGGTCGTCGTTGCCGGTGAGGATGCCGTCGTCGATGTACTCCAGCTGGTTGGCGCCTATGCGCTGCGAGGAGTAACCGGTGACGGGGGCCCACATGGGCCCGTCCTTCCAGGTGCGCTTGTACTCCAGGTCGCTGCCCGGTGTCGCCTTGGAGCCGGTGATCGGCTTGCCGTCGACGATGATGTCGCCGCGCGGCTGGGAGTAGCGCTCGATGGTGACGCGGCGGTTCTTCTTGTGCTTGGCCAGGCTGTCGGCCTGGACGTACTGGAGCCAGTTGTCCCGGGCGAGCAGGGCGAAGACGAGCAGCCCGCAGAAGATCGCGATCCGGCGCAGGGGCTTGTTCACGGTCGGACCACCTGGGTCATCTCAGCATCGGGGCTCGGGGCGGGGGACGGGGCGGGACGGCGTGCGGTGTCACTGATCCGGAGCAGGATGCCGATCAGCGCCCAGTTGGCGATCACGGAGGAACCGCCGTACGCCAGGAAGGGCATGGTCATACCGGTCAGCGGGATCAGGCCCATGACGCCGCCGGAGACGACGAAGACCTGGATGGCGAAGGCTCCGGAGAGGCCGATCGCGAGGAGCTTGCCGAACGGGTCGCGGGCGGCGAGGGCCGTGCGGACACCGCGCTCGACGATCAGACCGTAGATCAGCAGGATCGCCATGACACCGGCCAGACCCATCTCCTCACCGAACGTGGCGAGGATGAAGTCGGAGTTGGCGGCGAAGCCGATGAGGTCGGAGTTGCCCTGGCCGAGGCCGGTGCCGAGGACACCGCCGGAGCCGAAGGCCATCAGGGACTGGGCGATCTGGTCACTGTTGTTCTGGATCACCGTGTCCGAGAACGGGTTCAGCCAGGCGTCCACACGCTGCTGCACGTGCGGCTCGAAGGAGGCCACACTCACCGCACCGACGGCGGACATCACGAGACCGAAGACGATCCAGCTCGTGCGCTCCGTGGCTACATACAGCATCACGACGAACATGCCGAAGAACAGCAGTGACGTACCGAGGTCGGTCTCGAAGACCAGGATCAGGATCGACATCGCCCACACGACGATGATCGGGCCGAGGTCGCGCCCGCGCGGCAGGTAGAGCCCCATGAAACGGCGGCTGGCCAGAGCGAGCGCGTCGCGCTTCACCATCAGATAGCCGGCGAAGAAGATCGCGATGACGATCTTCGCGAACTCACCGGGCTGGATGGAGAAACCGCCGACCCGGATCCAGATCTTCGCGCCGAACACGTTCATACCGAGGCCCGGCACGAGCGGCAGGAGCAGCAGGACGATCGCGCCGACCATGGAGATGTACGTGTACCGCTGTAGGACGCGGTGGTCCTTCAGGAAGATCAGCACGGCCACGAAGAGCGCGATGCCGATCGCCGAGTACATGAGCTGGTTCGGCGCCGCCTGGACGAAGTTGTCGCGCTGCTGCAACCTCTCCGACTGGTCGAGCCGCCAGATCACCACGAGGCCGAGGCCGTTGAGCACGGTGGCCAGCGGCAGCAGCAGCGGGTCCGCGTACGCGGCGAACTTGCGTACGACGATGTGGCCGACGCCTGCGAGCAGGCCGAGACCCATCCCGTACCCGAGCATGCCGGACGGCAGCTTGCCATCAAGAGCGAGGCCTACGTTGATGTAGGCGAACAGCGGGATGACGACCGCGAACGCGAGCAGCGCGAGCTCGGTGTTGCGCCGGCTCGGCGCCCCGATCGCGCCGATCGTCGACGTGTGTGTAGTACTGCTCATGGCGTGCAGAGGCCCCCAACGGCTGCTTACTGCTTACCGCACAGCGGGACCAGCTTCTGCTCATCCTCGGAGAGGCTGGGGCCGGGTGTGGGAGTCGGTGCGGTCTTGGACTTGTTCTTGTCGGTCGTGCTGTTCTTGTCGTCCTTGTTCGTGCCGGACGACGGGACGGTCGGGTCCGGGGTCGGCGCCGTGCGCAGCCCGGTCGAGCCACCCGCCTCACCCTCGCCCGTCTTGGCGTTGTTCTCGCGCTCGACCTCGCGGCGCTCGGCGTCCTTCTTGCACGCCGACGCCTGCAGACCCAGCTCGTCGATCTTGTCCTGCGCCCCGCTCAGGTCGCCCCCGGGAATGGTGGCCTCGACCTGCTTGCGCTGGTAGGGCGGCAGGTACTTGAGTTCGATCTCGGGGTGGTCCTTCTCGACCTTCGAGAGACTGACCCAGGCCAGGTCCTGGTCGATGCCCCGGTAGAGCGCGATGTGCTCGTCCTTCGTGCCCACGTAGTACTGGGTCTGCGTCCAGCGATAGCCGCCGTAGAGACCACCGCCGATGACGGCAAGGGCAAGGACTGCGTAGAGCGATCTCTTGAGCCATTTGCGGCCGCCGCGGGGCTTCACGAAATCGTCGTCGTCGTACGCCCCGAAGCTGCCCTCGGGGACATACCCCGCGGGGTCGCCGCTTCCGGGCGGCCCGAAGCCGCCTCCTCCGGAGGGCTGCGGCGGCACTGGACGGCCGAGCCCGGACGCGCGGCCCGCCGGCGTCTGCATGGCGCCGTCGTCCTGCGACTGGAGCTGGTTCTCGGCGACCGCGCCGACCACCACCGGAGTGTCGGAGAGCTGGCCCGCGAGGGTGTCGCCACTGTCGATGTCCAGGACATCGGCGACGATCACAGTGATGTTGTCGGGGCCGCCGCCGCGCAGCGCGAGCTGGATCAGCTCCTGCACGGTCTCCTGCGGGCCCTGGTAGGACGCGAGGGTGTCCTCCATGGTCTGGTGCGAGACGACCCCGGAGAGGCCGTCCGAACAGATCAGGTACCGGTCGCCGGCGCGGACCTCACGGATGGAGAGATCGGGCTCGACGTGATCACCGCTGCCCAGCGCGCGCATCAGCAAGGAGCGCTGCGGGTGGGTCGTGGCCTCTTCCTCGGTGATACGGCCCTCGTCGACCAGACGCTGCACCCAGGTGTGGTCCTGGGTGATCTGCGTGAGCACCCCGTCCCGCAGCAGATACGCGCGCGAGTCACCGACGTGTACGAGGCCCAGCCGCTGCCCCGTCCACAGGAGGGCGGTCAGGGTCGTCCCCATGCCCTCGAGCTGCGGGTCCTCCTCGACCATCAACCGCAACTGGTCGTTGGCCCGCTGCACGGCCGTGCCGAGGGACGTCAGGATGTCCGAGCCCGGTACGTCGTCGTCGAGCGTGACGAGCGTCGAGATCACCTCGGAGCTGGCCACCTCACCGGCGGCCTGGCCCCCCATGCCGTCGGCAATGGCGAGGAGACGAGGGCCGGCGTAACCGGAATCCTCGTTCCCCTCCCGGATCATGCCTTTGTGCGATCCGGCGGCGAAGCGCAAAGACAGACTCATGCGCACCTCGCCCGTCGGCTCCGGGTACATCCGCACGGTGCCCACCCTCCGGTCGGGAGCGCGCCGGCGTCCAGTGCCTGGACAGCCGCTTCGGCTCGCTCGCTCCGCTCGCTCATTGTCGTACTACTTCCGCAGCTCGATGACGGTCTTGCCGATGCGGATCGGCGCGCCCAGCGGAACGGGCGTCGGGGTGGTGAGTCGGGTCCGGTCCAGATACGTGCCATTGGTGGACCCGAGATCCTCGACGATCCACTGGCCGTCACGGTCCGGATAGATCCTGGCATGCCTGCTGGAGGCGTAGTCGTCGTCCAGCACGATCGTGGAGTCGTGCGCGCGGCCCAGCGTGATGGTCTGCCCCTGCAGCGCGACCGTCGTCCCGGCGAGGATGCCCTCGGAGACGACGAGCTTGCTGGGGGCGCCACGACGCTGGCGGCCGCCACCGCTCTGCTGCTGGCGCTGCGGCGGTGCTGCCGCTTGCTGCTGTTGGCGAGCGGCCTGCTGCGGCCGCTCCCGGCGCGAACCGCGCTGTGTGACACGCGTTCCGAACAGATCGCTGCGAATGACCTGGACGGCCACGATCACGAACAGCCACAGAACGGCCAGGAAACCTAGCCGCATGACCGTCAGGGTCAGCTCTGACATTGCCCCCGCTTCACCCTTCGGCTTGCCGATAAACGATGGTGGTTTGGCCCACGACGATCCGCGAGCCGTCGCGGAGCGTAGCGCGGGTGGTGTGCTGCCCGTCTACCACGATGCCGTTGGTAGACCCGAGATCCTGGATCGTCGAGGGCGTTCCGGTCCGGATCTCACAGTGCCGACGCGATACGCCGGGGTCGTCGATCCGCACATCGGCGTCGGTGCTGCGTCCCAGCACCAGCGTCGGGCGGGAGATCTGATGGCGGTTGCCGTTGATCTCGATCCAGCGCCGCACCTGGGCGCCCGGAAGAGGACCGGCTCCGGGGCCCGCGGGCCTGCTCGGAACCGGGGACTGGCCGCCGGGGCGGCCCCCGCCGGGCGGCGGTGCCGCCGGCATGGGAGGAGCACCGGCGCCGGGAGCGCCAGGAGCCCCGGGAGTGCCGGGAGCACCGGAAGGCGGCTGCGGATAGCCATAGCCGCCGCCTGCGCCGCCCGCGCCGCCACCGGCACCGCGGCCGGGGGCCGCGGCGCCGCCGGGCACGGGGCCCGCGGGGCTCTCGGGAGTCTGGGAGGAGCTGGAGGCGAGCGTCCGGCTCCGCACGCGGTACAGACCGGTGTCGAGGTCGTCGGCCTTCTCCAGGTGGACCTTGATGGGCCCCATGAAGCTGTAGCGCTGCTGCTTGGCGTAGTCGCGCACCATGCTGGAGAGCTCGTCGCCGAGCTGCCCGGAGTAGGGGCTGAGACGCTCGAAGTCGGGTGCGCTGAGCTCCACGATGAAATCGTTGGGGACGACGGTCCGCTCGCGGTTCCAGATCGTGGCGTTGTTGTCGCACTCCCGCTGGAGGGCGCCGGCGATCTCGACGGGCTGGACCTCGGACTTGAACACCTTGGCGAAGGTGCCGTTGACCAGACCTTCAAGTCGCTGTTCGAACTTCTTCAGGACTCCCATGGGGCACCTCCTCCGTCGTAGTCATCCTGGTACTGCTTACTGATCGTATCCACGCGCCGGGAAATCGGCTGGTTCCCCCTGTCCGCACGGTCGACGAGTGTCGCCTCTCACAAGAACTCCCCGCACCTGCCCCGAAGATCCTCCCAGGACCCTGACGGAACCCTGATTTTCGGGCCCCGGAACCCTTCCGGGCAGCTACTCGGTACGCCTGCTCGAACTTCCTCTTACCCGGGATCGTAGAGGGGGCTCAGAGTCAGTGTCCCGCACCTGGCCGTGGAGCCGGTCCCGCGCCCTTCCGCCGGCCTTGACTCGTGCCGCCCCGAGGCCTTGCCGTGGCCGGAGGGGCGTGGGATGCGGGTGCGGGGCTGGAGAGCTATGGGGCGAGGGGGCGAGGCAGGGGCGGATGTGGCTCTGGATGTGGCTGTGGATGTGGCTGTGATCGGGGGCGGGGTCGGGGGCTGGATCCCTCACACATTCTTCGACGCGTGCGGACCGTCGGGCGTGGTCGGAGCCGCATCTCCGCTGGGCCGCGGCCGAACCCTTGATGCAGGTGCCCGCCCTGAACGGAGGTGAATCCACCCGGAGCAGCGTGCTAATCTTCTGGATGTCGGAAGGCGCTCGCAGCACACCGCGAGAGAGCCCAAAGACAACACCCATGCGCGGGTGGCGGAATAGGCAGACGCGCTGGATTCAGGTTCCAGTGCCCGAAAGGGCGTGGGGGTTCAACTCCCCCCTCGCGCACCATGAGGAAGCGGTCCTCCTCCGGATGAAGATCCGGAGGAGGACCGCTTCTTTTGTGTCTATGGGCGGTCATTCGATGGGGTCGGGGCGCCCCGATGACTTCCCTCCGATAGTGCCGTGATGTATGTCACCCGGGTTATCCACAGGCTCTGACGGCCGCCGGAGCCCGGCGGTACCTTCGAAGCCAGGTCGACGGGCGACCAGCGGGGGGCGATGGCATGGCGAAGCAGGGTGGGACCGGGTCGGGCGGGGCCGGGGCGGGCAGGGCGGTGCCCGGTCCGCGGGGGCGGCGAGCCGGACGGCTGCCGAGCGTGCCGGGGTTCGCGCAGTGGCCCGCACAGTCGGCACCCGGGGCCGGGTCGCCGAAGAGCGAGGGCAAGACGATTCGAGCACGGGTGCCCCGCGACGCGCACGCGGAGTTCAAGATCCGTGACGGACGGCCCGACCCCGTGACCGCGGTGCAGAAGACCAACCGCGGCAGGCTCCCCGAGCTCACACCGATCAGGACCGGCAGGATGGCCGCCTCTCCCTTCGCCTTCCTGCGCGGCTCCGCCGGTCTCATGGCGTACGACCTGGTGTCCACGCCCCACACCGGCATAGGCGCGCAGATATGCGGAGACGCGCACGCCGGGAACTTCGGGCTCTACGGAGACGCGCGCGGCGGCCTCATCATCGACCTGAACGACTTCGACGAGACGGCGCACGGCCCCTGGGAATGGGACCTCAAGCGCCTCGCCGTCTCACTGGTCCTGGCCGGGCGCGAGGCGGGCGCGGGCGACGACGTCTGTGAGGCCGCCGCACGGGACGCCGTCGGCGCCTACCGCCGCACCATGCGACTGCTCGCGAAGCTGCCGGCCCTCGACGCGTGGAACGCCATCGCCGACGAGGAGTTGGTCTCGCACACTGACGCTCGTGACCTGCTCGGCACCCTGGAGAAGGTCGCAGAAAAGGCCAGGCAGAACACGAGCGCCCGGTTCGCGGCCAAAGCGACCGAGCGGGTCGAAGGCCCCGACGGTTTTGAGGGGCGGCGTTTCATCGACGCCCCGCCCGTGCTGCGACGCGTCCCGGACGCGGAGGCCGCCGCCGTGGCCGGCTCGCTCGGGGAGTATCTGCGCACGCTGACGGAGGACCGGCTTCCGCTGCTCGCTCGGTACGCGATACAGGACGTGGCATTCCGCGTCGTGGGCACAGGCAGCGTCGGCCTGCGGTCCTACGTGGTCCTGCTGCTCGACCACCGGGGCGAGCCGCTGGTGCTCCAGGTCAAGGAGGCGCGGACATCAGCACTGGCCCCGCATCTGCCCGAGGCCGGCTTCAAGGCGCCCGAGGCGATGCACGAGGGGCACCGCGTGGTGCTCGGCCAGAAGCGGATGCAGGTCGTCAGCGACTTCCTGCTCGGCTGGACGACAGTGGACGGCCTTCCCTACCAGGTACGGCAGTTCAGGAACCGCAAGGGCAGCGTCGACCCGGCGGCCCTGTCCGCCGACCAGGTGGACGACTACGGCCGCATGACAGGAGCCCTGCTGGCCCGCGCCCACGCGCACAGCGCGGACCCACGGCTCATAGCCGGCTACTGCGGCAAGAACGACGAACTGGACGAGGCGATGACCCGCTTCGCCACGGCATACGCGGACCGCACGGAGAAGGACCACACGCTGCTCGTGCGCGCGGTCAAGGAGGGGCGGGTGGCGGCTGAGGCGGGAGTGTGAGGGTGCGATGGCGAAGGGGGACGGGGCGCCGCGTGGCCTAGGCTGGACGAGTGACGACGCCGGAAGCCGAGCCTACGCAGCCCGAGACGCCTGAGACGCCCGAGACCTCCACCGAGGGAGCGCGGCAGTTGGGCGCCGATGGGCGGCTCAAGGACCAGCTCAAGGACCAGCTCAAGGAACGGCTCAGGGCACGCTCCGAGGAGCGCCGGGAGCAGGCCGCCGCGCCCGGGGCCGAGGCTGCGGAGGAGCCCGTCGAGCGGCCCGAGGCGCGGCTGGAGCGGGCCGTGCGCGCCGCTGAGCAGGCGTTGATCGAGTACGAGATCGCGCTGGAGACCTTCCGCGTGGAGGTCGAGAACTTCTCCCGCCTGCACCACCAGAAGCTCGGCCCGATGTACGCGCGCCTCGACGAGCTGGACGCACGGATCGCCGAGGCGACCGCGGAGCGCACCGGCGACCCCGAGGACGTGGCCAAGGCGGAGGAGGCGCGGGCGAGGGTGATGCCCATGCCGGGCGTCGAGGAGCTGTTCCACGGCTGGATGGACGGCGAGGGGCTCTACCCCGAGGCCGCCGCGATGCTCACCGACCAGTCCGTGCGGCCGCCGCAGCGGGTGCGCCCCGGCGAGGAGGCCCGCAAGCTCTACCGCGAGCTGGTCCGCAAGGCCCACCCCGACCTGGCGCAGGAGGAGGATGAGCGGCAGCGGCGCGAGGAGTTCATCACCCGCGTCAACGCCGCGTACGCCCGCGGTGACGCCGAGCTGCTGCGGGAGCTGTCCGAGGAGTGGGCCGCGGGGCCCGTTCCGGAGGAGATGCGGCTCACTCACAGCGAGGAGCTGTACGCGCGCCTGGAGTGGCTCTCCCAGCGCAAGGAACTGCTCTCCGTCCTCGCCAAGGAGCTGGAGGAGAGTGCGATCGGCGGGATGCTGCGGCTGGCTCCGGATGACCCGGACGCGCTGCTCGATGAGATCGCCGAGCAGCTCCTCGCTCAGGTCGCCGAGCGCGAGACCGAGCTGGAGCGGCTGACCGCATAGCGGGGCGCTCGTACGTTTCTTCGGGCGCAGTGCTGCCCGGGGCTCGCCTTTGGTCGGGTAGCGTCGGGGTATGGCTTTTGGATCAGATGTGCCCACGGTCGGTGTCGACGATCTCGCGGACGGCGACTTTCTGCTGGATGTCCGTGAGGACGACGAATGGCGGGCGGGTCACGCCGCGGGCGCGCTGCACATTCCGATGAGCGACTTCGTGTCCCGCTACGGCGAGTTGACCGAGGCCGCCCCGCAGGACGGCAGGGTCCATGTGATCTGCCGGTCCGGTGGCCGCTCCGCCCAGGTCACGATGTATCTGGCGCAGCAGGGCATCGACGCCGCGAATGTCGCGGGCGGCATGGAGGCCTGGGCCGCCGCGGGCCGCCCGGTCGTCGATGCCAAGGGCGAGCCGGGTTCGGTCGTCTAGTCGGCTGCTGCCCATCTGCTGTTCAGCTGAGTGGGTGGGCGGCGAGCAGGTCGCCCAGGGCTTCTTCGTGGGCTGCCGCGGGGCCGAGGGACAGCTCAAGCTGTTTGGCCCAGGCGTGGTAGCGGTGCAGGGGGTAGTCGGTGTCGGCGCCGAAGCCTCCGTGCAGGTGTTGCGCCGTCTGTACGACTCTTCGTACGCCGTCCGACGCCCAGATCTTGGCGACCGCCACATCTCCGGCGGTGGGCAGGGCGCCGTCCGCTCCGGTACTGATGCGCCAGGCGGCCTGCCAGAGGGTGGCTTCCATGGCCCGTAGGTCGATGTAGCGGTCGGCGGCCTGCACTGCCACTGCTTGGAACGTGGCGATGGGGTGGCCGAACTGTTCGCGCTTGCTGGTGTAGGCGCTGGTCATGCCGAGTACGCCTTCGCCGAGGCCCAGCGCGAGCGCGCAGGTGCCCGTGGCGAGCAGGTCGCGCAGCCGGTCCCAGGCTCCTTCCGCCTCGATGACGTCGGCGGGGCCGAGGCGTACGGCGTCCAGATGGAGTTCGCCGAGGCGCTCGCCACTGGTCGAGATCTGTTCGCCGAGTGTGAGGCCTTCGCGGTCGCGGGGGATGAGCGCGACGACGGTGCGGCCGTCGGGCGTGTGGGCGGGGGCGGCGATGAAGTCGGCGTTGTGTGCCCAGGGCACGCCTGTCTGTAGTCCGTTCAGGGTCCAGGTGTCGCCGTCGCGCTGGGCGGTGGTGGCGAGTTCTGCCCGGTCGTGGCCCGTCCTGCCGTTGGCCGCGACGGTCAGGACGATTTCGCCGCGGGCGGCCCGGGGCAGGATCCGCTGCCGCAATTCGGCGTTGCCGTGTGCTTGTACGGTCGCCGCGGCGGCGCTGCTCTCCAGCAGCGGAACCCGTGCCAGTACTTTCGCCGATTCGCGGAGTACGAGGCACAGGGCGATGGCGTCGAGGTCCACGCCGCCGTGGTCGGAGCCGATGAGCAGGCCGAGCAGGTCGGAGTCGGCGAGCTTGGCCCACAGGGCGCGGTCGAAGTCCTCGGCGACGGCGCCGGGGGTGAGGGCCGGGCTTGGCACCGTGTCCGGCGCGACGTCGGCGAAGACCGCTTTGGCCGCTTCGACCACGGCCTGCTGTTCCTCGGTGAAGGTGAAGTCCACAGCCTGTCACTGTCCTTCCGCGCACCGGCCTCTAACTGACGGGTCGTCAAGATAGAACAGGTTCTAGAGGAAGGGAACAGTGCTGCCCCGGTGGTTCGGGATGGGCCCCGGTGGTTCGGGATGGGGCGTGGCGGGGTCAGCGGTCGAAGTCCAGCTCCACGGTGTCCGTGGTCGGACGGGACTGGCAGGCCAGTACGTACCCGGCTTCTGTCTCCTCCGGTTCCAGTGCGTAGTTGTGGTCCATCCGGACCTCACCGGAGACCCGGAAGGCGCGGCAGGTCCCGCAGACTCCGCCCTTGCAGGCGTAGGGCGCGTCGGCGCGGTTGCGCAGCACCGTTTCGAGCAGGGTCTCGCCGCCCTGGACGGGCCAGGTGCCCGAGCGGCCGTCGAGGGTCACGGTCACCGTGCTGTGCGCGGGTGCGGTGGTCAGCGATGTGGCGGGGGACGCGGTGGCCACGCCTCCGTCCACGTGGAATATCTCCTCGTGGATGCGTCGGCGGGCCACGCCGAGGTCGCGCAGAGCGTGCTCCGCGCCCTGCACCAGGCCGAGCGGGCCGCACAGGAACCAGCCGTCGACCTCCGCCACGGCCAGCAGGGCCGGCAGGAGCCGCGCAAGGCGCTGCTCATCGAGCCGACCGGAGTCGAGACCCGCCTGTTGTTCCTCGCGGGACAGCACGGTCACCAGTTGGAACCGTCCTGGCCAGCGGTCCTTGAGGTCGGCCACCTCCTCGAGGAACATCGTCGAGGCGGCGGTGCGGTCGCTGCGGATGAGACAGAACTGGGCCTGCGGCTCGCGCTCCAGGAGCGTCGTGACGATGGAGAGCACGGGGGTGATGCCGCTGCCGCCGACTATCGCCGCATAGCGGCCGGGAGCCGGGTCGAGCGTGAACCGGCCGGCGGGGGTCATCACGTCCAGCTCGTCGCCGACGCCGAGCTCCTTGAAGGCGTACGTGGAGAAGGCGCCGTCCTCGACGAGCCGCACCCCGACCTTCAGTGTCCCGGGACCGGGGGCGTCGGCGCGTGGGGCGGGGGAACAGATCGAGTACGTACGCCGGATCTCCGTGCCGTCGGCGAGGCGGCGCAGGGCGAGGTGCTGGCCCGGCGTGAAGCGGAACTCCTCGCGCAGCGATGGCGGCACGTCGAAGGTCAGCGTCACGGAGTCGTCGGTGAGCCGGTCGACGGCCGCTACCCGCAGCGGGTGGAAGCGGGCCATCACAGCTCCTTGAAGTGGTCGAAGGGTTCGCGGCAGGAGGTGCAGCGGCGCAGCGCCTTGCAGGCGGTGGAGGAGAAGCGGCTGAGCAGCTCGGTGTCGGTCGAGCCGCAGTGCGGGCAGCGGATCGAGAGGCTGAGCGGCACGGGGCCGTCCGCCGCGTGCGAGCGGGGAGGCGCTATGCCGAACTCCGCGAGTTTGCGGCGGCCTTCGGCGCTGATGTCGTCCGTCGACCAGGCGGGGGAGAGCACGGTGCGCACCGTGACCTCGGCCATGCCGTGCTCGTGCAGTACGTGCTCGATGTCGGAGGACATGACTTCGATCGCCGGGCAGCCGGTGTACGTCGGGGTCAGCTCGACGTCGACCTTGCCGGGCGCGACGATTCGCACTCCGCGCACCACGCCGAGGTCGGCGAGGGACAGCACGGGCAGCTCCGGGTCGGGCACCGATCCCGCGAGGGCGAAGAGCTCCGCCTCCAGGGCGGTGGGCGTGGTCGTCACCATGACGCCCCCGGGTGGCTGCGGTGCAGGTGCTGCATCTCGGCGAGCATGCGTCCGAACGGCTCGGTGTGCAGGCCTTGGCGTCCGGCGCCGGCCGTCCATGCGCCGCTCTGCGGCCCGGGGGGCACGGTGAGCGTCGCCCGCTCGATGACCGCTGTGACCGAAGCCGTCCAGCTCTCGCGCAGCGCCGCGCTGTCGACGTCCAGGCCGGCTATGGGCTGGAACATCTCGCCGGTGAACCGCCACAGGGCATCGAGGCCGCGCTGCATGCGGGCGTGGCTCTCGGCGGTGCCGTCGCCGAGGCGCAGGGTCCACTGCTCGGCGTGGTCCTGGTGGTAGGCCACTTCTTTGACGGCCTTCGCGGCCAGGGGTGCCAGCTCGCCGTCCGAAGCCGCCAACTGCCCGTACAGCAGTGTTTGGTAGGTGGAGAAGTAGAGCTGGCGGGCGATGGTGTGGGCGAAGTCGCCGTTCGGCTGTTCGACGAGCTGGAGGTTGCGGAAGGCGCGCTCCTCGCGGAGATACGCCAGCTCGTCCTCGTCGCCGGCCGAGGAGAGCAGGATGCGGGCCTGGCCCAGGAGGTCCAGGGCGATGTTCGCCAGGGCGACCTCTTCTTCGAGGACGGGGGCGTGTCCCGCCCACTCCCCCAGACGGTGCGAGAGCACCAGGGCGTCGTCTCCCAGGGCGAGGGCTGCGGCCTCGGCCTGGCTGTCCGTCGGAGTCGATGTGGTGGTCACAGGTGCTTCACTCCCTCCGGGATGTCGTAGAACGTCGGGTGGCGGTAGGGCTTGTCGCCCGCCGGCTCGAAGAAGGAGTCCTTCTCGTCGGGCGAGGAGGCGGTGATCGCGGTGGAGGGCACGACCCACAGGGAGACGCCTTCGCTCCTGCGGGTGTAGAGGTCGCGGGCGTTGCGCAGAGCCATCTCGGCGTCCGGCGCGTGCAGGCTGCCCGCGTGGGTGTGGGAGAGGCCTCGGCGGGAGCGGACGAAGACTTCCCACAGTGGCCAGTCGGTCGAGCTGTTCATGCTGTCGCCTCTCCGTGCGTGATGACGGCTGCGGTCGCACTCGCGGCGCTCGCTTGCTTCGTGGCGTACGCGGCCGCGGCCTCCCTGACCCAGGCGCCTTCCTCATGGGCCTGCCTGCGCTGGGTGATGCGCTGGTCGTTGCAGGGGCCGTTGCCCTTGAGGACGTCCCAGAACTCGGTCCAGTCGATGGGGCCGAAGTCGTGGTGTCCCCGCGCCTCGTTCCACGCCAGGTCAGGGTCGGGGAGGGTCAGGCCGAGCGATTCGGCCTGGGGGACGCATATGTCCACGAAGCGCTGGCGCAGCTCGTCGTTCGAGTGGCGTTTGATCTTCCATGTCATCGACTGCTCGGAGTGCGACGACTCGTCGTCGGGCGGGCCGAACATCATCAGCGAGGGCCACCACCAGCGGTTCACCGCGTCCTGCGCCATCTCGTGCTGGGCCTGGGTGCCGCGGCTGAGGGCGAGCAGCGACTCGTACCCCTGGCGCTGGTGGAAGGACTCCTCCTTGCAGACGCGGACCATCGCGCGTGCGTAGGGGCCGTACGAACAGCGGCACAGGGGGACCTGGTTGGTGATCGCGGCGCCGTCCACGAGCCAGCCGATCGCGCCTACGTCGGCCCAGGTCAGGGTGGGGTAGTTGAAGATCGAGGAGTACTTCTGGCGGCCCGAGTGGAGCTTGTCCAGCAGCTCGTCGCGGCTGGTGCCGAGGGTCTCCGCCGCGCTGTAGAGATACAGGCCGTGTCCGGCCTCGTCCTGCACCTTGGCCATGAGGATCGCCTTGCGCCGCAAGGAAGGCGCGCGCGTGATCCAGTTCGCCTCCGGCTGCATGCCGATGATCTCTGAGTGTGCGTGCTGCGCGATCTGCCTGACCAGGGACGCGCGGTAGGCATCCGGCATCCAGTCGCGCGGCTCGATGCGCTCTTCGGCGGCGACCGCCTCGTCGAAGGCGGCCTGCTGCGCCGCCGTGCGCGCGGCCGTCGACCCGGCCCCGGCGGGCTCCGTCTCGGCCGCTTTCTGTGCGGCTGCTGTGGCCATTTCGGTCCCCCTCGACCTGAGCGAACCGCCCGACCGATCGTTCGGTTCGTTGGATTCAATGGTGCGGCGCGGCGCCATAGGGTGTCAACCCTGTGGATAACTTCACGGACGCTGTGCGCCGCGGGCAGGCCTGAGTACCGTTCCGGCGGCAGGGTGTGGAGCGGATTCGGGGAACGGGGCGGAATGAGCGGGTACGACAAGGACTCCGGCGGTGGGTCCGCCGGACCTGACGGGCCCGGTTCGGCGCATGAGCCACGACGGGCTGCCACGCCGAGCGCGTCCGCCGAACGGGTGGCGGTGGAGGGCTCGAACCCGGAACCTGAATCGGGCCCCCCGCCCCGCACAGGCATCGCCGACCTCAAGCTCGGCTATCAGATCGCCGCCGCCTGTGCCCTCGCGTTGGTCGCCGTGGCCGCGTGCGTCCACGTGGCGATGCTCTTCCTCCACGTCGCCCCCTCGAACACCGCGACCAAGCAGCACGGCGATGTGATCGACGAGTGGATCTATCCCGAGTTCGAGCAGAACTGGAAGCTGTTCGCCCCCAACCCGCTCCAGCAGAACGTCGCCGTGCAGGTCAGGGCGGAGCTCGACACGGAGAAGGGGACGGTGGCGACCACCGACTGGTACGACCTCTCGGCGCAGGACGGCGCCGCCATCGACGGCAATCTGCTGCCCAGCCACACGCAGCAGAACGAGCTGCGCCGCGCCTGGGACTTCTACGTCGGTTCGCACGACGCGCAGAATCGTCCCCTTGGCCTGCGCGGGCAGCTCTCGGAGGACTACGTCCGCCGGATCGCGTACATGCGGCTCGACCGGGAAAGCCCGGGCGGCGAGGGCGACGAGATCGTGCGCGTGCAGGTGCGCTCCAGGACGACGAACGTGCGGCCCCCGCGGTGGAGCGAGGAGAAGGTGTCCACGAAGCCGGTCTACCGCCAGCTTCCGTGGTGGACGGTGACCCCGGACGACCTGCCGCTCACCGGTGGGGCAGGCGACAGGGACGCCGCTGACGGTGAGCGCGCGGGTGCGAAGGGAGCCGGCCGGTGACCCGTATCGAGCGCCCCTTCGCGCGCGGACTCGGCCATGTCACCGGGTTCGCCCTGGGGCCGTACCAGACGGCGATCGTGCGCATCGGCTTCGCCGCCACCTGGCTCTTCTTCCTGCTGCGCGAACTCCCCCACCGCCATGAGCTGTACGGGCCCGACAGCCCCTGGAAATGGGACATGGCGCAGCAGCTCATCGCGGGCAATGGTGCCTTCACCGCGCTGATGTGGTCGGACGGGCGTGTCTGGTTCGAGATCGTCTACGCGGTCGCGGTGCTGAGCAGTGCGCTGCTGATGCTCGGCTGGCGCACGCGCGCCATGTCCGTGCTCTTCATGGTCGGTGTGCTGTCGCTGCAGAACCGCAGCATCTTCATCGGTGACGGCGGTGACAACGTCATCCACCTCATGGCCACCTACCTGGTGCTCACCCGGTGCGGCCAGGTCTGGTCACTGGACGCGCGGCGTGCTGCACGCGCGCGTGCACGCGTACATGTACGTATACGGGACGCGGGCGACGCCAGGGACGCGGGGGACGCCAGGGAGGCGGGGGACACGGGGGACGCCAGGGAGGCGGAAGCGGCGGCGGTCGGGCCGGTCTCCGGAGTGCCGGTCGACCGGGTGGGGCCCGTTCTGTGGTCGGTGCTGGGCCTCATGCTGGTGGCCGTGACCTTCATGGGCGAGCTGAGCGGCCGCTGGCTGGTCATCTTCTGGGGGATCCTCGCGGTGCACGGCCTGTGGTGGGCCGTGGGGCGGCGCGCCCCGCACAGTGAACTCCGCAAGCTCCTCGACGTCGTCGCCAACCTCGTCCACAACGCGGGGCTGCTCATCATCATGGTCGAGGCCTGCCTCATCTACGCGACGGCCGGCTGGTACAAGGTCCAGGGCAGCCGCTGGCAGGACGGCACGGCCGTCTACTACCCGCTGAAACTCGACTACTTCTCCCCGTGGCCCGCCCTGTCCGAGCTGCTCGCCTCCCACGGCTTGATCCTGCTGGCCGTGACATACGGGACGGTCATCGTGCAGGTGGCCTTCCCCTTCACCCTCTTCAACCGCCGGGTCAAGAACGTCCTGCTCACGGCGATGATGTTCGAACACGCCGTCATCGCGGTCGTCCTCGGGCTGCCGTTCTTCTCCCTCGCGATGATCACCGCCGACGCGGTGTTCCTGCCGACGTCGTTCCTGCGGCGTCTGGGCGGCCGGGTGGCACGCGCGCGTGACGGGGCGAAGGCCCTCGTCGCCGCCCGTCTTCCACTTCCGCGCCATGACGCCATGCCCGAGCAGCGGGCCGGGGGCCGGTCACAGGACACGGAAACGGCTGAGCACGCGCGCGTAGGCTTCACTCCATGAACAGCACTTCCGGGGCGGACCCGGGCGACGCCGTGCGTACCTGGCGCGGGCTCGCGGACACCTGCGTGCTGCTCGACGGCTTCCACGCGATCAAGCACGCCCTGCGCTTCGGCGCACGGATTCCGGCCGCGCTGACCAGCGACAGGGCCGGTGTGCTGGCCCTCGCGGACGAGCTGGCGCCGGATGTGCGGCAGGCGCTGGAGACCCTGGTGGTGCCGGTCGAGGACGAGCGGCTGCGGGCGCTGGTGCCGCGTCTGCACCCCACGGCGGTCGCCGCCCTCGCCGAGCGCCCGCCGCGTGCCGACAACCTGGAGGCGCTGGGGCACCTGCCGAGGGCCGCGCCGGTCATCGTGCTCGACGACCCCCGCAACCTCGGCAACGCGGGCGCCGTGATCCGGCTCGCCGCCGGATTCGGGGCGACCGGTGTCGTCACCACCGGAACGCTCGACCCCTGGCACCCGACCGTCGTACGCGGTGGCGCGGGTCTGCACTTCGCGACGGCCGTGGAGCGGATGGAGGCCACCGCGCTGCCGCCGGGGCCGGTGTTCGCGCTCGACGCCGAAGGGCAGGACATCCGGGGACTGAAGCTCCCCGACGACGCCCTGCTCGCCTTCGGCTCCGAACGCAGCGGCCTTTCCGCGGCGCTGCGCGAGCGTGCGGACCACCTGGTGTCGCTGCCGATGCGTCCGCAGGTCTCCAGCTACAACCTGGCGACGAGCGTGGGCATGACGCTCTTCCACTGGTCGGCGGGCAGGCCCCCCGGCTCGGAGGCCTGAACCCGCCGCCGGCCGGGCCTGCCGATCGCCGGCCCGGACGGTCCCAACGTCACGCGTCCTTGCGGATCTCCACCACGCGGAAGCGGTTGGCCACGAACGCGCTGTCGCACAGGGCGGCGTTCGCCGCCGGGTTGCCGCCCGAGCCGTGGAAGTCCGAGAACGCCGCCGTCTGGTTCACATAGACGCCGCCCGTGAGGTTCAGCGACAACTGGGCGCACTCCTCCAGACAGGTCTCCTCCACGGCCGAAGCCACCTCTTCCGACGTGGTGTACGCGCCCACGGTCATCGCTCCCTTGGTGCGCACCGTCCGGCCGAGCAGCCGCACCGCGTCCGCCGCCGAGTCGACGGCGACCGCGAAGGAGACCGGGCCGAAGCACTCGCTGAGGTAGGCCGCCTCGGCGTCGGGCTTCGCACCGTCCAGCTTGACGATCACCGGGGTGCGCACCACGGCGTCCGGGAAGTCGGGGTTGGTGATCTCCTTGGAGGAGAGGGCCACCTCGCCGAGTCCCGAGGCCGCTTCGAGGCGGGCCTTCACGTCCGGATTGACCAGGGCGCCGAGGATGCCGTTCGCCCGGGCGTCGTCGCCGAGCAGGCCGCTGACCGAGGCGGCCAGGTCGGACACCACCGCGTCATAGGACTTGGCCCCGGCGTCCGTCTGGATGCCGTCGCGCGGGATCAGGAGGTTCTGCGGGGTGGTGCACATCTGACCGCTGTACAGCGACAGGGAGAAGGCGAGGTTCGCCAGCATCCCCTTGTAGTCGTCGGTCGACTCGACGACGACCGTGTTGACCCCGGCCTTCTCGGTGTAGACCTGCGCCTGGCGGGCGTTGGCCTCCAGCCAGTCGCCGAAGGCCGACGACCCGGTGTAGTCGATGATCTTGATCTCGGGGCGGGTGGCGAGCGTCTTGGCGATGCCCTCGTCCCGCCGCTCCGCGGCCAGGCACACGAGGTTCGCGTCGAAACCGGCCTCGGCGAGGACCTCGCGGGCGATCCGCACCGTGAGGGCGAGCGGCAGTACCGCGCGCGGGTGCGGCTTGACCAGGACGGGGTTGCCGGTCGAGAGCGAGGCGAAGAGACCGGGGTAGCCATTCCACGTCGGGAAGGTGTTGCAGCCGATCAGGAGCGAGATGCCGCGCGCCACGGGCGTGAACCGCTTCGTCATCGCGAGAGGGTCCCGCTTGCCCTGCGGCTTGTTCCACTCGGCGGTGCCGGGGGTGCGGGCCTGCTCGGCATACGCGTACGCCACCGCTTCGAGGCCGCGGTCCTGGGCGTGCGGGCCGCCCGCCTGGAAGGCCATCATGAAGGCCTGGCCGCTGGTGTGCATGACCGCGTGCGCGAACTCGTGGGTGCGGGCGCTGATCCGCGCCAGGATCTCCAGGCAGACCACCGCGCGCGTCTCCGCGCCCGCGTCCCGCCAGGCGCGCATTCCGGCGCGCATCGCCGGCAGCAGCGTGTCGATGTCCGGGTGGGGGTACGTGATGCCCAGCTCCGGTCCGTACGGCGAGACTTCGCCGCCCACCCAGTCGTCGGTGCCGGGCTGGTCGAGCTCGAAGCGAGCACCCTGGAGGGCGTCGAAGGCGGCCTTGCCCTCGGGCAGACTCAGGCTGCCGTCCTCGCCGTAGGCCTTGGGGTGCTCGGGGTGGGGGGACCAGTACGCGCGCGTGCGGATGGTCTCCAGCGCCTGATCGAGCGTGGGCCGGTGCTTCGCGATGAGCTGTTGCGCGGTGAGTTCGACGGCCATGGCAGGACCAACTCCTCGTCGGTCAGCTCTCCATCGAGCTGGCGAGCTGGGGCAGGAACGGTGGGCAGGAACAGTGGGCAGGGACTGTCTGACAGAGCTAGAGTAACCGAACGATCGGTCGGGACAAGAGGGTCCGCCAAACCTGTGGACAACTTCTCCACGCCACCCCAGGAACGCCGGCCGGCGGACCGTGCGGGAGGATCGCGAGCATGACAGCACTCGAGCTCAGCAGCGCCGTTGCCGTGGTCGGCACCGGAACCATGGGGCAGGGCATCGCACAGGTCGCCCTGGTGGCGGGCCACCCCGTGCGGCTGTACGACGCCGCGCCGGGCCGCGCCCGAGCGGCGGCCGACGCGATCGGCGCCCGCCTCGACCGCCTCGTCGAGAAGGGCAGGCTCACGGCCGAGGACCGCGCCGCCGCGGGCGCCCGGCTCACCCCTGCCGGTGGCCTCGCGGAGCTCGCCGACTGCGGCCTGGTCGTCGAGGCGGTACTGGAACGGCTGGACGTCAAGCAACAGCTGTTCCGGGAACTCGAAGACGTCGTCGCCGAGGACTGCCTGCTGGCCACCAACACCTCCTCCCTCTCCGTGACCGCCATCGCCGGCGCCCTGCGGGAACCCGGCCGCTTCGTGGGGCTGCACTTCTTCAACCCGGCGCCCCTACTTCCCCTCGTCGAGGTCGTCAGCGGCTTCGCGACCGAACAGGAGGCGGCCACGCGCGCGTATGCGACGGCGCAGGCATGGGGCAAGACTCCGGTGCGCTGCGCGGACACCCCCGGCTTCATCGTGAACCGCGTCGCCAGGCCCTTCTACGCCGAGGCGCTGCGCCTGTACGAGGAGCGGGTCGCGGACCCCGCCACGATCGACGCGGTCCTGCGCGAGTGCGGCGGCTTCAAGATGGGCCCCTTCGAGCTCACCGACCTCATCGGGCAGGACGTCAACGAAGCCGTCACGCGCTCCGTGTGGGAGTCGTTCTTCCAGGACCCCAAGTTCACCCCCTCCCTCGCCCAGCGGCGCCTGGTCGAGTCGCGGCGCCTGGGACGCAAGTCGGGCCGGGGCTGGTACGCGTACGGGGACGACGCCCCGCGCGCTGAGCCGCACACCGCGGCGCCCGCCGAGGCCCCCCGCTCCATCACCGTGCACGGCGACCTCTTTCCCGCGGACGCCCTGGTCGACCTCGCCGAGAAGGCGGGCATCCAGGTCCGGCACGGCCAGGACGTGCCGAGCCGCCACCCCGGTCACATCGAGCTGCCCAGCGGTGTGCGGCTCGCCCTGGCGGATGGTTCCGGCGCGGACACCGAGGCGGAACCGACCATCCACTTCGACCTCGCCCTCGACTACCGGGAAGCGACCCGCATCGCGCTCTCCCCGTCGAGCAGGGTGGGCCAACAGGGCCTGGGGGAGGCGATCGGCCTCTTCCAGGCGCTCGGCAAGAAGGTCAGCGTCATCGGGTACGCCCCGGGGATGATCGTGGCCCGCACCGTATGGATGCTCGTGGACTTCGCCATGGACGCCGTCGGGCGCGGCGTGGCGGACGCCGAGGACGTCGACACCGCCATGCGCCTCGGAGTGAACTACCCGCTCGGCCCGGTCGAATGGGGCCGCAGACTCACCACGTACCGAGTGGCCGGGGCGCTGGAGCTGCTGCACGAGGAGTACCCCACAGGGCGCTACGCCCCGTCCCAGGCCCTGCGGCGCCAGGCCGTGCGAGAGGAACACTCATGACCACCGCCCGGCGGGACACCTACACCCCGGAGACGCTGCTGAACGTGGCCGTCCGGGTCTTCAACGAGCGCGGTTACGACGGCACGTCCATGGAGCACCTCTCCAAGGCGGCCGGCATCTCCAAGTCCTCCATCTACCACCACGTGTCGGGCAAGGAAGAGCTGCTGCGCCGTGCGGTGAGCCGGGCGATCGACGGCCTCTTCGGCATCCTCGCCGAGGAGCACGCGCGCGTGGGCAGTGCGGTCGAGCGCCTGGAGTACGTCACGCGCCGCACCGTGGAGGTCCTCGTCGCCGAACTGCCGTACGTGACCCTGCTGCTGCGGGTGCGCGGCAACACGGACACCGAGCGGTGGGCCCTAGAGCGGCGGCGGGACTTCGACCAGCAGGTGGCCGAGCTCCTGAAGGAAGCCGTCGCGGACGGGGACCTGCGCTCCGACGTCGAGCTGCGCCTGGCCACCAGGCTGCTCTTCGGAATGATCAACTCCATCGTGGAGTGGTACCGGCCGGAGAGCCGGGGTGCGGCGAACGGCCAACAGATCGCCGACGCCGTGGTGCAACTGGCCTTCGCGGGCCTGCGCACCGTCCGCTGACAGACGGCGCGCCGACGGGCCTAGTTCTCCGCCTCCAGGTCGTCCTCCTCGAAGACCAGCAACGTACGCGTGCTGAGGACTTCGGGGATGGACTGGAGCCGGGTGAGCACCAGCTCCCGCAGGGCGCGGTTGTCCGGCGTGTGCACCAGGAGCAGTACGTCGAAGTCGCCGCTGACCAGTGCGATATGGGACGCACCGGGAAGTGCGCGCAACTGCTCGCGCACCGTGCGCCAGGTGTTCTGGACGATCTTGAGCGTGATGTACGCGGACGCGCCCTGCCCGGCGCGCTCGTGGTTGATGCGCGCCCCGAAGCCCCGGATGACGCCGTCGTCGATGAGGCGGTTGATGCGCGCGTAGGCGTTGGCGCGGGAGACGTGGACACGCTCGGCCACGGAACGTATCGACGCGCGACCGTCCGTATGCAGGATCTGGAGGATGTCCCGGTCGATGGCGTCCAGGGGCCGGGGTTCCGGCGGCTGCGGTTCCGGGCGATCGCTCTCGGGCCGGTCGGCCATTCGTTCAGATGCCATGTCCCCCCGCCTCCCTACCATGGACGTACTGCATCCATCCCAGGCTGTGGAGAACCGTTTGTCCACAGCCTGGGGGTGCCTGTAGCCAAAATGTGCCGACGACCGAACAATCGGTAGGTGAGGCGCGTCACAGCTCTGCGCCTCATTGCCGCTCCCACGAGGAGACGCTTCCCCCCAGGAGGTGCCGTCATGACGGTCATGGAGCAGCGGGGCGCCTACCGGCCGACCCCGCCCCCAGCTTGGCGACCGAGGACCGACCCCGTGCCGCTGCTGCCGGACCCGGAGCCGTACCGCGTGCTGGGCACCGAGGCCGCCGCGAAGGCCGATCCCGATCTGCTGCGCCGCCTGTACGCGGAGCTGGTACGCGGCCGCCGGTACAACACGCAGGCCACGGCTCTGACGAAGCAGGGCAGGCTCGCGGTCTACCCCTCCAGCACCGGCCAGGAGGCCTGCGAGGTGGCCGCCGCGCTGGCCCTGGAGGAGCGGGACTGGCTCTTTCCCAGCTACCGGGACACGCTCGCCGTGGTCGCCCGAGGCCTGGATCCCGTACGCGCCCTGACGCTTCTCCGCGGCGACTGGCACACCGGGTACGACCCCCATGAGCACCGGATAGCGCCGCTGAGCACGCCTCTCGCCACCCAGCTCCCGCATGCCGTGGGCCTCGCGCACGCCGCGCGTCTCAAGGGCGACGACGTGGTGGCGCTGGCCATGGTCGGCGACGGCGGCACCAGCGAGGGCGACTTCCACGAGGCGCTGAACTTCGCCGCCGTGTGGCAGGCGCCCGTGGTCTTCCTCGTGCAGAACAACGGCTTCGCGATCTCCGTGCCGCTCGCCAAGCAGACCGCGGCCCCTTCCCTGGCCCACAAGGCCGTCGGGTACGGGATGCCGGGACGCCTGGTCGACGGCAACGACGCGGCGGCGATGCACGAGGTGCTGAGCGAAGCGGTGTCCCGCGCGCGGCGGGGCGGCGGCCCGACCCTCGTCGAGGCGGTCACCTACCGCATGGAGGCGCACACGAACGCCGACGACGCCACGCGGTACCGCCACGACGCGGAGGTCGACACCTGGCGCGACCACGACCCGATCACGCTCCTGGAGCGGGAGGTGACGGAGCGGGGGCTCCTGGACGACGACGCGAAGCGCCAGGTGGGCGAGGACGCCGAGGCCATGGCGGCCGACCTGCGCGCGGGCATGAACCAGGACCCCGTGCTCGACCCCATGGACCTCTTCTCGCACGTGTACGCCGAGCAGACCTCGCAACTGCGCGAGCAGGCGGAACAGTTGCGGGCCGAGCTGGAAGCGGCCTCCGAAGAGGCCGGGGAGGAAGCCTGATGACCACGGTCGCGGCGAAGCCGGTCACCAAACCGGCCACCATGGCCCAGGCGCTCGGACGCGCCCTGCGCGACTCCATGGCCGAGGACCCTTCCGTCCATGTCCTGGGGGAGGACGTCGGCGCGCTCGGCGGTGTCTTCCGGGTCACCGACGGACTCACCGCGGAGTTCGGCGAGGACCGCTGTACGGACACACCGCTCGCCGAGGCGGGCATCCTCGGGGCGGCCGTGGGCATGGCGATGTACGGCCTGCGGCCCGTCGTCGAGATGCAGTTCGACGCGTTCGCCTACCCGGCCTTCGAGCAGTTGCTCTCGCACGTGGCGAAGATGCGCAACCGCACCCGTGGCGCGATGCCGCTGCCCATCACCGTCCGTGTGCCCTACGGCGGTGGGATCGGCGGCGTCGAGCACCACAGCGACTCCTCCGAGGCGTACTACATGGCGACCCCGGGCCTGCACGTCGTCACGCCGGCCACGGTCGCCGATGCCTACGGCCTGCTGCGGGCCTCCATCGCCTCCGACGACCCCGTCGTCTTCCTGGAGCCGAAGAGGTTGTACTGGTCGAAGGCCGACTGGAACCCCGAGAGCCCCGCGACCGTTGAACCGATAGGACGCGCGGTGGTGCGGCGCTCCGGCCGCAGCGCCACGCTGATCACGTACGGTCCCTCCCTGCCCGTCTGCCTGGAGGCCGCCGAGGCCGCGCGTGCCGAGGGCTGGGACCTCGAAGTGGTCGATCTGCGCTCCCTGGTGCCTTTCGACGACGAGACGGTCGCCGCGTCCGTCCGGCGCACGGGCCGGGCGGTCGTCGTGCACGAGTCGAACGGCTTCGGCGGTCCCGGGGGAGAGATCGCCGCGCGGGTCACCGAGCGGTGCTTCCACCACCTGGAGGCGCCGGTGCTGCGGGTCGCGGGCTTCGACATCCCGTATCCCCCGCCGATGCTCGAGAAGCACCACCTCCCGGGCGTCGACCGGATCCTCGACACGGTGGCGCGATTGCAGTGGGAGGCGGAGAGCTGATGGCGCAGGTCCTTGAGTTCAAGCTGCCCGACCTCGGCGAGGGACTGACCGAGGCCGAGATCGTCCGCTGGCTCGTCCGGGTCGGTGACGTCGTGGCGGTGGACCAGCCGGTCGTCGAGGTCGAGACGGCCAAGGCGATGGTGGAGGTGCCCTGCCCCTACGGCGGCGTGGTGACGGCCCGGTTCGGCGAGGAAGGCAGTGAGATGCCCGTCGGGGCGCCTCTCCTGACCGTCGCCGTGGGCGCTCCCGCCGAGGCACCCGCCCCGGAGGAGCCGGCCGAGCGTGCGCTGCGGACGGCGGCAGCGGACTCCTCCGGCAACGTCCTGGTCGGATACGGCACGGCAGCCGCTCCGGCCCGCCGCAGGAGGCTGCGGCCCGAGCGGGCCACGGTTCAGCGGCAGCAGGGGCCTGCCGTGGCGTCCACCGCTTTCGGCACGGCGCGGGCGACCGGGCAAGTCCCGACCGGGCAAGCCCCTGCGGCCGACGTGCCCGCACGCGGGGACGGCCCGGTTCCGGTGATCTCTCCGCTGGTACGCAAGCTGGCCCGTGAGCACGGCGTGGAGCTGCGCGAGCTCCTCGGCTCGGGACCGGACGGGCTGATCACGCGGGCCGACGTGGAGTCCGCCATCGCGGCGGGGCAGGCGCCCGTGGCGGGGAGCGAACGCGTCGGCGGCGGTTCGGTCACGCGCCAGGCCGGCCCGGCATCGAGCCGGATGAGCGAGGCCGCGGCCGAAACGGGCAGGGCCGAAACAGGCAGGGCCGGAACGCACCGGGTCGAGACGCACCGGGTCGAGACAGGCAGGGACGAGACACGCAGGGCCGCGGCGCTCGGTGCGGCGGCCCGCGAGGACGACGAGCTGATCCGCCTGCGGCAGGCCGAGGCGCGCCGTCAGGTGGCGGCCGGAGAGGAGCCCACGCGCGCGGGCGGTGAGTCCCGGCACGCGTTGACCGGTATCCGGGGCCTCGTCGCGGACAAGATGTCCCGCAGCAGGCGCGAGATACCGGAGGCCACCTGCTGGGTCGACGCGGACGCCACCGAACTGCTCGCCGCGCGCACCGCCATGAACGCGGCGATGACGGGCCACGAAGGCCACGGCCAGAAGGTGTCGCTGCTCGCGCTGTTCGCCCGCATCACCGTGGCCGCCCTCGCGCGCTACCCGATGCTGAACTCCAGCGTGGACATGGAGGAGCGGGAGGTGCGGTGCTTCGCCGACATCCACCTCGGGTTCGCCGCGCAGACCGAGCGGGGGCTCGTCGTCCCCGTGGTGCGGCACACACAGTCGCGGACGACCGCCTCGATCAACGCCGAGCTGATCCGGCTCACGGAGGAGGCGCGCGCCGGGACGCTCACGCCCGCCGAGCTCACCGGAGGCACGTTCACGCTGAACAACTACGGGGTGTTCGGGGTCGACGGATCCACGCCGATCATCAACCACCCCGAGGCCGCGATGCTGGGCGTGGGCCGGATCGTGCCCAAGCCGTGGGTGTACCAGGGCGAGTTGGCGGTGCGGCACGTGGTCCAGCTGTCGCTCACCTTCGACCACCGGGTGTGCGACGGCGGTACGGCGGGCGGGTTCCTGCGCTACGTGGCGGACTGCGTCGAACAGCCGGCGGTGCTCCTGCGGTCGGTGTGAAAGGAGTCGGGTGACGTAAGTCCCTCGTCGGAAGCGCCCTCCGCGGGGTGGCAATGATCCCCCGTACGCCCATACTCGGGGGGTGACCGCGAACGAGGGTGCTGCGTACGACGTCGTCGTGCTCGCCGGGGGCGGTGCCGCGCGGCTCGGCGGCGCCGACAAGCCCGGCGTGCGCGTGGGCGGGCGTGCGCTGCTCGAACGGGTCCTTGCCGCCTGTTCCGGCGCCGGGACCACGGTCGTGGTGGCCGAACCGAGACCGACCGCGCGACCCGTGGTGTGGGCGCGCGAGGAGCCGCCGGGTGGCGGGCCGCTGGCCGCGCTGGACGCGGGGCTGCGGTGTACGGCGGCCGAGTACGTGGTGGTGCTCTCCGCCGACCTGCCGTTCCTCGGCGAGCGGACGGTACGTCAGCTGCTGGCCGCCGCACGCGAGGGCGCGGTGGACGGGGCCGTACTCGTCGACGCCGGGGGGCGCGAGCAGCCGCTGGTCGCGGCCTACCGGAGCGGGGCGCTGCGGCGGGAGATCGCGGTGCTTGCGGGGGCGGGCGAGGGCGCCGGGGCGGGTTCGGGCGAGGCTGCTGGTGCGGAAGAGGGGCGTGGGCCTGCTGGTGTGGAGGCGGGGCGTGGGCTCTCCGGGTTGCCGCTTCGGTTGCTCACCGCGCGGCTCGATCTGGCCAGGGTGGCGGACCCTGTCGCGGGCTTCGACTGCGACACCTGGGACGACATCGCCGCCGCGCGGGCGCGGATCAGGGAGCATGGGCACGTGTTGGATGAATGGATTTCCGCAGTCAAGGACGAACTGGGCATCGATCTCGACGTCGATACCGGCACCCTCCTCGACCTCGCTCGCGACGCCGCGCACGGCGTGGCCAGGCCCGCGGCACCGCTGACCACCTTCCTCGTCGGCTACGCGGCGGCGCAGGCGGCCATGCGGGGCGGCCCCGCGGCCGGCCCCGAAGCCGTGGCCGAGGCGGCGCGCAAGGCCGCGGCGCTGGCGGCCCGCTGGGCGGACGAGGACCAGCAGGACACGAAGCCGGGCTCCGCCGACCTTCAGGCACAGGCACCGCAGGCACCGCAGGCGCAGCGAGACCCTGAAGCGCCACGGGGCCCTCAGGCACCGCAGGCACCGCAGGCGCAGCGTGACCCTCAAGCGCCACGTGGCCCCCAGGGGTCGTCGGCGCCCCAGGCGCAGCGTGACCCTGAAGCGCCACGTGGCCCTCAGGCACCGCAGGCACCGCAGGCGCAGCGTGACCCTGAAGCGCCACGGGGCCCTCAGGCGCCTTCGGCCCCCCAGGCGTCACAAGGCCCCCAGACCTCCCAGGCCCCCCAGACCCCCCAGACCCCTTCGGACGTCGAATGAGTGGGCAGTCGGCGGCGGATGCCGAGCTTGATCAGGCTCTCGCCCTGGTGAACGAGGGGCGGAAGTTGGACCGGGGGCCCGGAGGGCAGGGAGAGGGTCGCGGGAGCATTCCGCATGCCACGGCTGCGGGCGGATCGGCGGGCGGACCGGCGGGCGGACCGGCGTCCGCGGTAGCCCCCGCGCCGCTGGGAGCCGTGCCCCACGCCCCCGGCGAGGACAAGCACCGCGACATCACCCCCTGGGACGTGGCCCGGGCGCGGGCCGCGCGAGCCACTCGGGCGCCCGAGGGAGAGGCCGCTTCAGTTCCTCTGGTCCAGGCGCTCGGGATGGTCCTGGCCACCCCGCTCACCGCCCTCACCGACCTTCCCTCCTTCGACACCTCCGCCATGGACGGCTGGGCCGTGGCGGGCCCGGGCCCCTGGGACGTACGCGCCGACGGGGTGCTCGCCGGGGACGGCCAGTCGGTGCCGCTCGGCGACGGCGAGGCGGTGCGCATCGCGACGGGTGCCGGTATCCCGAGGGACGCCACCGCGGTCCTGCGCAGCGAGCACGGCCACGTCGACGGCAAGAACAGGCTGTTCGCACGGCGTGACCTGGTCCAGGGCCAGGACATCCGCCCGCGCGGCCAGGAGTGCCGTTCCGGCGACCATCTGCTGCCGTCCGGGGCCCTGGTCACGCCCGCCGTGCTCGGCCTGGCGGCGGCCGCCGGGTACGACGCGCTCGCCACCGTCCGCCGGCCCCGCGCCGAAGTACTCGTACTCGGTGACGAGCTGCTGACCGAGGGGCTGCCGCACGAAGGGCTCATCCGGGACGCGCTCGGCCCGATGCTGCCGCCGTGGCTGCGGGCGCTCGGCGCCGAGGTCACCGAGGTCCGGCGGCTCGGCGATGACGCCGAGGCGCTGTACGAGGCGATCACGAAATCCACGGCCGACCTCATCGTCACGACGGGCGGCACCGCGGCCGGCCCCGTCGACCACGTCCACCCCACGCTGAGCCGTATCGGTGCCGAGCTGCTCGTGGACGGTGTGGCGGTACGCCCCGGGCACCCCATGCTGCTCGCCCGTATCAGCACGGACCAGCACCTTGTCGGGCTGCCGGGCAACCCGCTCGCCGCGGTCTCCGGTCTGCTCACGCTGGCCGAACCCCTGCTGCGTACGCTGACCGGGCGGGCGTCCGGGCATGGCGGCCCCTCGATGTACACCGCACCGGTGCGTGAAGCCGTGCAGGGGCACCCGTACGACACCCGGCTCGTGCCCGTCACGCTGCGCGGCGAGGTCGCCGTACCGCTGCGCTTCCATGGTCCTGCCATGCTGCGGGGCATCGCGGCGGCCGACGGGCTCGCGGTGGTTCCGTCCGGTGGGGCGCGGCAGGGGCAGGAACTGGAGATCCTGGACCTGCCGTGGGCCGTGACCGGAGAGCTCGGCGCGGAGTGTTTCACGTGAAACTTCCCGGACACGACGCCATCGCCCGCGACCCCGCAGAGCACCACACGACGCATCGGATCAAGTTGCCGCAGCGTGTGGTCGAGCGGCCGTTGCGGCAGGTCACGCGGCGTCTGGCGATGGCCTTGCTGGTGCTCGCCCTGACGACGTTCATAGTGTGGGTCGACCGCAGCGGATACCACGACAACTCCGACGGGAGCGTCGACTTCCTCGACGCCGCCTACTACGCGACGGTCACGCTCTCCACCACGGGCTACGGCGACATCGTCCCGTACAGCGACAGCGCGCGGCTCACCAACATTCTGCTGATCACGCCGCTGCGCGTGCTCTTCCTGATCATTCTGGTCGGCACCACCCTCGAAGTGCTGACGGAACGGACGCGCGAGGAATGGCGTCTGTCCCGCTGGAGGTCCAACTTGCGTGAACACACTGTTGTCGTCGGCTTCGGCACGAAGGGCCGGTCGGCGATCCAGACCGTCTGCGCGACCGGCCTGAAGCCGGAGCAGATCGTGGTGGTCGACCCGAGCGCGAAGGTGATCGACGCGGCTACGGCGGAGGGGTTCGCCGGGGTCCTCGGCGACGCGACGCGCAGTGATGTGCTGCTCCGGGCCGAGGTGCAGCGCGCCCGGCAGATCATCATCGCGACGCAGCGGGATGACACGGCGGTGCTCGTCGCGCTCACCGCGCGGCAGTTGAACCGTGGCGCGAAGATCGTGGCGGCGGTGCGGGAGGAAGAGAACGCGCCGCTGCTTCGGCAGAGCGGGGCCGACGCCGTCATCACCAGTGCGAGTGCGGCTGGGCGGTTGCTCGGGCTTTCCGTGCTCAGTCCCAGTGCGGGCATGGTCATGGAGGACCTCATTCAGCAGGGCACGGGGCTCGATCTTGTTGAGCGGCCGGTCATAAAGGCTGAGGCGGGGCGCGGGGTCCGGGAGACGGAGGACCTCGTCGTGAGTGTGGTGCGGGGGCATCGGGTGCTCGGGTACGACGATCCGGCCGTCGGGAAGTTGCAGCTGACCGACCGGCTGATCACGATCGTCAGGGCGACGCCCACGGCTGTGATCGCGCCGGACGTCAAGCCGTTGCGGGGGGACTGAGGGGACTGAGGGGGCTGTGGGGGCTTTGGGGGCCCCGTCCCTCCCGGCACTCGCCCGGAGTCGTGGCTCTGTGCGCGGTTCCTCGCGCCCCTGAACCGTCCTGAACCGTCCTGGGCCTTCCTGGCTCGCCTCGGCTCGCCTCGGCCCGCCCTCCCGGGTTTCCGGCTCCGGAGTAGCCTCGAAGCTATGTATGCGATCACGATCCCCGAACCCGGTGGGCCCGAAGCGCTGGTGTGGGCGGAGGTGCCTGATCCCGTGCCCGGTGAGGGCGAGGTGCTGGTCGAGGTGGTGGCCGGCGCCGTGAACCGCGCCGATCTGATGCAACGGCAGGGCTTCTACAACCCGCCGCCCGGCGCGTCCCCCTACCCCGGCCTCGAATGCTCCGGCCGGATCACCGCGCTCGGCCCCGGCGTCTCCGGCTGGGCGGTGGGCGACGAGGTGTGCGCGCTGCTCTCCGGCGGTGGCTACGCCGAGCAGGTCGCCGTGCCGGCAGGCCAGCTGCTTCCCGTGCCCGAGGGCGTCGACCTCGTGACGGCGGCCGCGCTGCCCGAGGTCACGTCGACCGTATGGTCCAACGTCTTCATGATTTCTCACCTGCGGCCCGGCGAGACGCTGCTCGCGCACGGCGGTTCCAGCGGCATCGGCACCATGGCCATCCAGTTGGGCAAGGCCGTCGGCGCGAAGGTCGCCGTCACGGCGGGCAGCAAGGAGAAGCTGGCGTACTGCGCGGAGCTGGGCGCCGACATCCTCATCAACTACCGCGAGCAGGACTTCGTCGAGGAGATCGGGCGGGCCACGGACGGGGCCGGCGCGGACGTCATCCTCGACAACATGGGCGCCAAGTACCTGGACCGCAACGTGACGGCCCTCGCCGTCAACGGCCGGCTCGCCATCATCGGCATGCAGGGCGGAACCAAGGGCGAGCTGAACATCGGCGCGCTGCTCAGCAAGCGTGCCGCCGTCACCGCCACCTCCCTCCGCGCCCGCCCCACCGCCGAGAAGGCATCGATCGTCGCGGCGGTACGGGAACACGTATGGCCGCTGATCAGCGCGGGGCATGTACGGCCGATCGTCGACCGTACGATGCCGATGCGTGACGCGGCGGCCGCGCACCGGATCCTTGAGGAGAGCAGCCACATCGGAAAGGTCCTGCTCCAGCGCTAGCGGAGCGCCTGTCGCCACTGGCGCCGGCCCCCTCGGCCGCCCGCCCCGGGTCGTCCCGCCACACACACGGCCGCACCCCTCCCGCGCCCGCCCATATCGACGGACCAAGATGCCGGTTTCATCCCGCCATGTGAGGCTTGATTCCAGCATGCGGCCCATGCGATCCATCAGCGGGAGGGGGCCGGCGCGATGCGCTACGCCAGGGGCTCGTCCGTGGCGACAGCCATGCTGCTCGCCGTGCTCGCGTCCACCGCGCTTGAACCGGTCGCCCAGGCGGCCGAGCGGCCGGCCGGGTACGCGGCCGGGCAGGCGGTCGCGCCCACCCCCGTCGGTCCGCTCACGATCGTCGACGAGACGGCCCGCGCGGGCAGCCGCCCCGGCGAGGGCCGTGAACGGCCGGGCGGCGTGAACCCGCGGCTCCCGGATCCGCCGCCACCGCCCCCCGAACCGTCCCCGTACGTACCCCCGCACGAGATGCCGCCGGCCGCGGCGGCGCACCGGGACGCCGTCCCCGGCGGCACGGAACGGGCGCCGTCCGGGCCCGTACTGCCCGGTCTCCGTGTCCTGCCGCTCGGCGGCGGCCTGTTCCTCATCGGCCTCGGCCTCGGCTTCCTGGGGCTGCGGCTGCGGCGCGGCTGAGGGTGGATCACCTTCGTATGGGGGCACCACCCGTAAGTGAGGGACGGGTACGAGAGAATGGCGGCATGGAGATGCCGAGGAGCGAACGGTCGTCGGAGAGCCCCCAGGTCCTGGTCGTGGGCCAGGACGGGATGGCGCTCGGTGGCGGCGGAGACGACGAATCCCGCGAGGTTCCGGTGACGGAGATGGTCGAACAACCGGCCAAGGTCATGCGCATCGGGAGCATGATCAAGCAGCTTCTCGAGGAGGTGCGGGCGGCCCCTCTCGACGAGGCGAGCAGGGTCCGCCTCAAGGAGATCCACGCCAGCTCGGTCAAGGAGCTGGAGGACGGTTTGGCCCCCGAGCTCGTCGAGGAGCTGGAGCGGCTCTCGCTGCCGTTCACCGACGAATCGACGCCGAGCGACGCGGAACTGCGGATCGCGCAGGCACAGTTGGTCGGCTGGCTGGAGGGCCTCTTCCACGGAATCCAGACGACGCTGTTCGCCCAGCAGATGGCCGCGCGGGCCCAGCTGGAGTCGATGCGCCGCGCGCTGCCGCCCGGCGTGGGCGGCGGCGAGGACGACGACGAGGGCGGCCTCGCGGGCCGCACGGGCGGTCCCTACCTGTAGGTCTTGGGTACGTGGAGGGGCCCGGCACGCGTGGCGCGTGCCGGGCCCCTCTGGCGTGGGACGGCTTAGTCCGGGTTGCCCGTGGACACGTCGAACTGGATGTCCAGACCCTTGGGGTCGACCTCCGTGCCTTCCTTCGGGGTCTGCCGCATCACGGTGTCCTTGCCGTAGGCGTTCTCATCGACATTGCGCTTGTCGTAGTTCCACCCGGCGGCCTGGAGACAGGACAGCACCGACTTCCAGTCCCTGAAGGTGAAGTCAGGGACCTTGATCTTGTCCTCGTCGTTGTAGCCCACGTCGGGCTCGGTGCACTTTTCCTTCTCGATCTGCATGTTCCGGTTCGGCCCCTTGTGCCCCGCCACCGGCTGCTTCGACTTGTTGTCGGAGGGGTCCTTGCCGTCGTCGCCGTTCAGGGAGATCGCTGTGATCAGGCCGCCCACGGCCAGGAGGGCGACGACGATCGAGCCGATGATCACCGGCATGTTCTTCTTGCCCGAGCCGGATGAGCCGGAAGACCCGCCCGAACCGCCCGACGGGGACGCCGCCGTGACGGGCTGGGGCGAGAGGTTGTACGGCGGCGGGGTGTGCGCGCCCTGCTGAGGGGCGTACGCGTTGACCGGCGCCGGGGTCTGGTAGCCGCTCTGCTGCGGGTAGCCGTAGCCCGGGGTCGGGGCCGGTGTCGACGGGCCGCCGTAAGGGTTCGGCTGGTTCGGCTGGTACGGGGTCTGGACCGAGCCGCCCTGCTGCGGGAGCGAGGAGTCGACCGGCGGGAAGACCGCGGAGCCGACGCCCGCGCCGCTCGCCGTCGGCGCTCCCGGCACGATGCTGGGGGCCGCGGCCTGGAAGGACTGGGCGACCCGCAGACACTCGTCGCGCATGGCCACGGCGGTCGGGAAACGCTCGTTCGGGTTCTTCTTGAGCGCGCGGGCGACGATCGCGTCGACCGCCGGGGGCAGCGAACGGTTGATCGAGGAGGGAGCGACCGGCTCCTCCTGCACGTGCGCGTACGCGATGGCCAGCGGCGAGTCCGCCTCGAACGGGAGCCGTCCCGTGACCAGTTGGAAGAGCATGATGCCGACCGAGTAGAGGTCGGAGCGCGCGTCGACGCCGCGGCCGAGCGCCTGTTCGGGCGAGAGGTACTGCGGGGTGCCGACGACCATGCCGGTCTGCGTCATCGACGTGACGCCCGACTGCATGGCGCGGGCGATGCCAAAGTCCATGACCTTCACGACGTTGCGCTTGGTCATCATGACGTTGCCGGGCTTGATGTCGCGGTGGACCAGGCCCATTTCGTGGCTGATCTCCAGCGCCGCGAGCACATCCGCGGTGATCTTCAGCGCCTGGTCGGTCGGCATCGCGCCCTGCTGACGGACCGCCGCGTCGAGCACCGAGCCGAGCGGCTGCCCCTCGACGTACTCCATGACGATGTACGGCATCGGGCCGCCGTCCGCCTCGCCGGAGCCGTCGGACAGCGTGTCCTCGCCCGTGTCGAAGACCGACACGATGTTCGTGTGAGTGAGCTTCGCCACCGACTGGGCCTCGCGGCGGAAGCGTTCACGGAAGGACTGTTCGCGGCCGAGTTCGGTGTGAAGCGTCTTGATCGCGACTTGGCGATCGAGAACGGCGTCGTACGCCAGGTGCACCGAGGCCATGCCGCCCTCGCCGAGCAGGTCGCGCAGTTGGTAGCGGCCACCGGCCAGCGAACGCCCCGCGTACCGCCCCTGTGCGCCGTCCTGGCTGCTCATCTCGTGCGTCCCCCATCGGCGCGGGTGCCGGACGGCTCCGCGGCTGGTGATCGATTACCGCTATTCCTGGCCAAGTCTGCCCGAGGGCGATGCCACGTCAAGCTCGGTGCCCGTTCCGTGACCGTACGCGCAAGAAGCGTCTCGGAAGCGTTACAAGTTTGCGCATGAGCCCCCGGGAAGGCTTTGATGTCCGGTCCACCTCGAATCAGGGGGTGGTGAGAAGGCTGTAGCGTGGCCGACGGAGTACCCCGTATCGCGATGTACCCGGTACCTAGTACCACGACCAGAAACGACGGCGAGGACTGATGGCACAGACGCAGCGCGCTCAGGGCCCGTCCGACCCCGAGGCGACTGGCGGCGGTATGTCTGACGCGCCTGAGTTGTGGGGTAATGGCGGGCTCGTCGGCGACGGCCGGTACCGACTGACCCACAGGCTCGGCCGGGGCGGCATGGCCGAGGTGTTCGCGGCCGAGGACGTACGTCTGGGACGTACGGTCGCGGTCAAACTGCTCCGCTCCGACCTTGCCGAGGACCCGGTCTCCAAGGCCCGCTTCACCCGTGAGGCGCAGTCCGTGGCCGGTCTCAACCACCACGCTGTGGTGGCCGTGTACGACTCCGGTGAAGACCAGGTCGGGCCGAACGTCGTCCCGTACATCGTCATGGAGATCGTCGAGGGCCGGACGATCCGCGATCTGCTGATCAACGCGGAGGCGCCGGGCCCCGAGCAGGCCCTGATCATCGTGTCGGGCGTGCTCGAAGCGCTCGCCTACTCGCACCAGCACGGCATCGTGCACCGCGACATCAAGCCGGCGAACGTCATCATCACCCACGCCGGTGCGGTGAAGGTGATGGACTTCGGCATCGCGCGCGCCCTGCACGGCGCGCAGTCGACGATGACGCAGACCGGCATGGTCATGGGCACGCCCCAGTACCTGTCGCCCGAGCAGGCGCTCGGCAAGGCCGTCGACCACCGCTCCGACCTGTACGCGACCGGCTGCCTGCTCTACGAACTGCTCGCCCTGCGGCCGCCGTTCACCGGCGAGACGCCGCTCTCCGTGGTCTACCAGCACGTCCAGGACCAGGCGGTACCGCCCTCCGAGGTCTCGGACGCGGCGCCGCCGGAGCTGGACGGGCTCGTCATGCGCTCCCTGGCCAAGGACCCGGACGACCGGTTCCAGACCGCCGAGGAGATGCGCGGTCTCATCCAGTACGCGCTACAGATGCTGCACGAGCAGGGCAGCCACACGGGCACCTGGAACACCGGGCCCGTCGACATGCACGACGGCGGCAACACGCCGGCGATGGGCGTCGCGGGGGCGGGCGCGATGGCGCACCCGGACTCCGGGACCGCGCAGATCCCCGGCCCCATGCTGCGTCCGCCGGGCGGCGACGACGGCGGCTTCGACGGCTCGCACCCCCACGGGGGCAGGGGCAGGGGCGGCGGCCGGAGCAAGATCTGGATTGTCGTCGTGCTCGCGATCATCGCGATCGCGGCGGGGGTCGCGATCGCGCTGAACGCGGCCGACAAGAAGGAAAAGAAGGACCCGCCGGTCTCTCCCTCGACCAAGCAGTCGCAGGAGAAGAAGCCCAGCAAGAGCGCGGACGACGAGGCGACGGACGAGGAGACGGAGCCGGAGGAGGGGACCGGGGAACAGACGGACTATCCGCCGCAGACGAATCAGCCGACGGGGCCGTCACGGCCGACCACCGGTCCGACTCAGCCGACCCAGGACCCGACGCAGCCTACGCAGGATCCGACCACGACGGACCCCACGGACGAGCCGACCACTGAGCCCACGGACGATCCGCCGGACACCTCGGACCCGCTCGGCGGCAACGATCAGGTCGGCGGCACCGGGGGCGAGCCCGAGGAGTGAGCCCGCGGCGAACCGGGCGCACGGCGCGGCGGGCCTGAGCCGGCCCGAGCCGGCCTGAGCTACGAGGTCGCGAGCTCGCGGGCGTGGCCGGTGCAGAAGGCGTGGCCGGCGCAGAAGGTGTGGACCTTGGTGACCTGGGGCTCTATCCGCAGGTACACGGGGGCGAAGAGCTCGCCGTCGGCCAGGTGGGGCGTGGGGCCGAAGCGCTCAAGGGCCGTGTTCGTCGGCTCGACCGCCGTGCAGAGGCCGATGAGCTGCACGGTCCAGTGGCCGTCGCGGGCCGAGGCCGACGCCTCGTTCAGATTGTCGGCGCCGTACGCGACGACGCTGCCGACGCACGCCTGGTGGTAGTCGTATCCGCGGTGCATCCGCAGCAGCAGCCTGCCGTCGACGACGATGTGCCGGGCCGCCGCCAGGAAGGGCAGGGCGCGCATGCTGGTCGCCACCTGGCCGTAGTCGGTGCGGCTGAGCAGTTCGAAGGCGAGCTGTTCGTCGGTGGGCATGGCATCCACCTTCAGGCACGCACGCGGTGCCGGAAAAGGGGCCCCGGCCCCCTCACGCAGGGACCTAAGTCCCTTACGCACTTGCCTGTCGCGCGTATGCACTGGCCCTGTCGCGCGTCAGCGCCGCTCCGCCTGGAGGCGGGCCACGTACGCCGCCGCCTGGGAGCGCCGCTCCATGCCGAGCTTCGAGAGCAGGCTGGAGACGTAGTTCTTGATGGTCTTCTCGGCGAGGTGCAGCCGCTCGCCGATGACGCGGTTGGTCAGGCCCTCGCCGATCAGGTCCAGGATCTTCCGCTCCTGGTCGGTGAGGCCGGCGAGGCGGTCGTCGCCCTTGGGGTTGTTGCCGTCGCGCAGGCGCTCCAGGACGCGGGCCGTGGCGACGGGGTCCAGGAGGGACTTTCCGGCGGCGACGTCACGTACGGCGGTCAGGAGTTCGTTGCCGCGGATGGCCTTGAGGACATAACCCGACGCACCGGCCATGATCGCGTCGAAGAGCGCCTCGTCGTCGGCGAACGACGTGAGCATCAGGCACTTGATGTCCTCGTCGTGCGAACGGATCTCGCGGCACACCTCGACACCGCTGCCGTCCGGCAGGCGCACATCGAGCACGGCGACGTCAGGCCGGGTCGCGGGGATCCTGACCAGGGCATCTGCCGCGGTGCCCGCCTCGCCGACGACCTCGATGTCGGCTTCCACGGAGAGCAGCTCATGGACTCCACGGCGCACCACTTCATGGTCGTCGAGGAGAAAAACCGTAATTTTTCCGTCTTCGCGCACGGAGTCAGTCTCACACACGATCTCTTTCGGCGCCGGAGCGGAACCCTTCCCGTTCCCGGAGCGGAACCCTTCCCGTTCCCGGGGTGGCCGGGATAACGTGCCCCGTGTTCCGGCCACCCTGCCAGGCTGTGATCAGTGCTGTGACCAGCAAGTGTTCCCGATTCTCTCGGTTTACTCGGAAATCCAAGCAATCGGCGTGTGGCCGTTTACTTGGAAATCCAAGCAAATACGCAGGTCAGATGGGGTTTCACAGAATTGGTGAGCACTGGGTAACGTGCATTGTGCAGGGCGCTCGCCGGGGCACCTGTCACGCCTGTTCCCGGCCGAGCGCACCCACCCCGTGCGCGGGCACGGATCAGGCGAGCCGCACTGGCCTACCCGGTAACCCCCGGGGGCCGGACCGACGGAGGAGCACACGTGACCGTGGAGAGCACCGCCGCGCGCAAACCGCGCCGCAGCAGTACCGGCGGCGGCAAGCGCGCCGGCGCGAAGAAGGCCGCGCCGCAGCAAGGCACGGAGCCCGAGCTCGTACAGCTCCTGACCCCCGAGGGCAAGCGGGTCAAGAGCGCGAGGACGGCCGAGTACGACACCTATGTCGCCGACATCACCGCCGAGGAGCTGCGCGGTCTGTACCGCGACATGGTCCTCACCCGGCGCTTCGACGCCGAGGCCACCTCGCTCCAGCGCCAGGGCGAGCTGGGCCTGTGGGCGTCGCTGCTCGGCCAGGAGGCCGCCCAGATCGGTTCCGGGCGGGCCACCCGCGACGACGACTACGTGTTCCCCACGTACCGCGAGCACGGCGTCGCATGGTGCCGCGGGGTCGACCCGACGAACCTGCTCGGCATGTTCCGCGGCGTGAACAACGGCGGCTGGGACCCGAACACCAACAACTTCCACCTGTACACGATCGTCATCGGCTCGCAGACGCTGCACGCCACCGGCTACGCCATGGGCGTCGCCAAGGACGGTGCCGACTCGGCCGTGATCGCGTACTTCGGTGACGGTGCCTCCAGCCAGGGCGACGTGGCCGAGGCGTTCACGTTCTCCGCGGTCTACAACGCGCCGGTCGTGTTCTTCTGCCAGAACAACCAGTGGGCCATCTCCGAGCCGACCGAGAAGCAGACCCGCGTGCCGCTCTACCAGCGCGCGCAGGGCTACGGCTTCCCGGGTGTGCGGGTCGACGGCAACGACGTCCTCGCCGTCCTCGCGGTGACGAAGTGGGCCCTGGAGCGGGCCAGGAACGGCGAGGGCCCGGCGCTGATCGAGGCGTTCACGTACCGCATGGGCGCGCACACGACCTCCGACGACCCGAGCAAGTACCGCAACGACGACGAGCGGGTGGCCTGGGAGGCCAAGGACCCGATCCTGCGGCTGCGGGCGTACCTGGAGTCCGAGGGCCACGCGGACGAGGCGTTCTTCGCGGAACTCGACGACGAGAGCGAAACGTTGGGCAAGCGAGTGCGAGAGGTGGTGCGGGCGATGCCGGACCCTGACCTGATGGCCATCTTCGAGAACGCGTACGCCGACGGGCACGCCCTCGTCGACGAGGAGCGCGCCCAGTTCGCCGCCTATCAGGCGTCGTTCGCGGACGCCCCCGCGGCCGGGGAGGACAAGTAACCATGGCTGTCCAGAAACTGCCGATCGCCAAGGCGATCAACGAATCGCTGCGCACGGCGCTGGAGAACGACCCCAAGGTCCTCATCATGGGCGAGGACGTCGGCAAGCTCGGCGGCGTCTTCCGCGTGACCGACGGACTCCAGAAGGACTTCGGCGACGACCGGGTCATCGACACCCCGCTCGCCGAGTCCGGCATCGTGGGCACGGCCATCGGCCTGGCGCTGCGCGGGTACCGCCCGGTGGTGGAGATCCAGTTCGACGGCTTCGTCTTCCCGGCGTACGACCAGATCGTCACGCAGCTCGCGAAGATGCACGCCCGCGCGCTCGGCAAGATCAAGATGCCGGTCGTCATCCGCATTCCCTACGGCGGCGGCATCGGCGCCGTCGAGCACCACAGCGAGTCGCCCGAGGCGCTGTTCGCGCACGTGGCGGGCCTGAAGGTGGTCTCCCCGTCGAATTCGGCGGATGCCTACTGGATGATGCAGCAGGCCATCCAGAGCGACGACCCGGTGATCTTCTTCGAGCCGAAGAGGCGGTACTGGGACAAGGGCGAGGTCGACAAGGAGTCGATCCCCGGCCCCCTGCACAAGGCCGTCGTCGCCCGCGAGGGCAGCGACCTCACGCTCGTCGCGTACGGCCCGATGGTGAAGGTGTGCCTGGAGGCGGCAGCGGCGGCCGCGGAGGAGGGCAAGTCCCTGGAGGTCGTGGACCTGCGCTCCATGTCGCCGCTCGACTTCGACACCGTGCAGGCCTCGGTCGAGAAGACGCGGCGGCTCGTCGTCGTCCACGAGGCCCCGGTCTTCCTGGGTACGGGCGCGGAGATCGCGGCCCGCATCACCGAGCGGTGCTTCTACCACCTGGAGGCCCCGGTGCTGAGGGTCGGCGGCTATCACGCCCCGTATCCGCCGGCGCGGCTCGAAGAGGAGTACCTGCCGGGCCTCGACAGGGTGCTCGACACCGTCGACCGCTCGCTGGCGTACTGAGGGAGAGGGTCGTGACGACGATGACAGACACTGCTCTTGCAGAGTTCAAGATGCCGGACGTGGGCGAGGGGCTCACCGAGGCGGAGATCCTGAAGTGGTTCGTGGCGCCCGGTGACACCGTCACCGACGGCCAGGTCGTGTGCGAGGTCGAGACGGCGAAGGCGGCCGTGGAGCTGCCCATCCCGTTCAACGGCGTCGTACGCGAGCTGCGCTTCCCCGAGGGCACGACGGTCGACGTCGGCCAGGTGATCATCGCGGTGGACGTGTCGGGCGGCGCGGACGCCCCGGCTCCCGCCGGCCCGGCCGCCGCCGCGCAGACCGCCGCGCAGACCACCGCCCCGGCCGAGGCCAGTGCCCCCGCCCAGGCCGCCCAGGCCGCCGAGCCCGCGGAGGAGGCCGCCCCCGAGGGACGGCAGCCCGTGCTCGTGGGGTACGGGGTGGCCGCGTCCTCGACCAAGCGGCGGGCCCGCAAGACCGAGGCGACCGGTGTCAGGGGCAAGGCGGAGGCCCCGGCCGCCGCCCCCGTGGCGGAGCCCGCGCCGCGGCCGGCCGCCGCTCGCCCCGACCTGAACGGCCACGCCCCGCGCCCGCTCGCCAAGCCCCCCGTGCGCAAGCTCGCCAAGGACCTCGGCGTCGACCTCGCGACGGTCACGCCGTCCGGGCCCGACGGGATCATCACCAGGGAGGACGTCCACGCGGCGGTCGCCCCGGCGGCGCGCCCCGAGGCCCCGGCACCGCAGGCCACGCCCGCCCCGGCGGAGGCCGCCTCCACGCAGGCAGCCTCCGCGCAGGCCCCCGTGGTGAGCGCGGACGCCCGTGAGACCCGTATCCCCGTCAAGGGCGTCCGCAAGGCCACCGCGCAGGCGATGGTCGGCTCGGCGTTCAGCGCGCCGCACGTCACGGAGTTCGTGACGGTCGACGTGACGCGGACGATGAAGCTGGTCGAGGAGCTGAAGCAGGACAAGGCGTTCGAGGGGCTGCGGGCCAATCCGCTGCTGCTGATCTCCAAGGCCCTGCTGGTGGCGATCAAGCGGAACCCCGAGGTGAACGCCGCGTGGGACGAGGCCAACCAGGAGATCGTCCAGAAGCACTATGTGAACCTGGGCATCGCCGCGGCCACCCCGCGCGGTCTGATCGTGCCGAACATCAAGGACGCGCACGCCAAGACCCTGCCGGAACTGGCCGCTGCCCTCGGTGAGCTGGTCACCACGGCCCGCGCGGGCAAGACCTCGCCGGGCGCCATGCAGGGCGGCACGGTCACGATCACGAACGTCGGCGTCTTCGGCGTCGACACGGGCACGCCGATCCTGAACCCCGGCGAGTCCGCGATCCTCGCGATCGGCTCGATCAAGCTCCAGCCGTGGGTCCACAAGGGCAAGGTCAAGCCGCGCCAGGTGACGACCCTCGCGCTCTCCTTCGACCACCGCCTGGTGGACGGGGAGCTCGGCTCCAAGGTGCTCGCCGATGTGGCGGCCATCCTTGAGCGGCCGAAGAGGCTGCTGACCTGGGCGTGACACCGGGAAAGGCGTGACGCCAGGGACGAAAAGAGGGGGCCTGCTGCGATGCCGCGGCAGGCCCCCTCTCTCGTTCCGTGTGACCGGACGTCACGCCACCTTGAAGCCGTAGTCGAGCAGCTTCTTCGCGTCCGAGACGCGGGCGTCCCCCGAGGAAGAGGTCAGGACGGTGCCGACGACCGTCTTGCCGTTCCGGGTGGCGGCGAAGACGAGGCAGTACTTCGCCTCCGGGCCGGAGCCCGTCTTCACGCCGATGGCGCCGCGGTAGGAGCCGAGGAGCTTGTTGGTGTTCTTCCACGACATGTAGCGGTAGCCGCCGGACTTCGTGACGACCTTCTGCTTCGTCGACGCCGTCTTCACGACCGTGCGGAACGTGGAGTACTTCATCGCGCTGCGGGCGAGCTTCGTCAGGTCGCGCGGCGTCGAGTAGTTCTGGCCGCGGCCGATCCCGTCGAACGAGTCGAAGTGCGTGTTCTTGAGGTCCAGGTTCTTGGCCGTGGTGTTCATCTGGCCGATGAAGCTCTGCACGCGGGCCTTGCGCGTCGAGCCCTTGCCGAACTTGTCGGCGAGCGCGTACGCGGCGTCACAGCCCGAGGGCAGCATCAGCCCGTAGAGGAGCTGGCGGACCGTGACCTTGTCGCCGACGATCAGGCGGGCCGAGGAGGCGTAGTTGTTGTCGACGATGTAGTCGCCGTACGCCTTCTCGATCTTGACCTTGGAATCCAGGTTGAGGTTCGGCTGGCCGAGCACCACGCGCGCCGTCATGATCTTCGTCGTGGAGCCGGTGGACCGGCGGGTGTCGGCGGACTTGGTGAAAAGGGTCTTGCCGGTGCCGCTGTTCATCGCGTAGCCGCCCTTGGCGACGATCGACGGCTTCGGAGGTGCGGCCGCTTGGGCCGGGGTGGTGAGGGCGCCGCCGGCCAGCATCGCGCTCGCGGTGATGGTAACGGCTGATACGCGACGTACGCCCTTGATGCCGGTTTTCAAGTTCTTCGCTCCAAATGCCCCTGGGCTGCGGCCACATGAGGGGGCCGCTCACCTCTAAGACGAGCGAGGCGCCTGAATGGATGTACGGGAAACGACGCCAGTTGCCGGTGTTCCGGGATTCCGGCATATGGACCCGGACTCCCGGTGTATACGTGTTGTATCTATGCTGTGCGCATGCCAGCCAGAGCCCTGACAACCGCCACCAAGAGCACCTTGAGCACCGCCGTCAAGCAGCCGCCCGCCGCGGAACGTGTCTACGCCCACGTCAAGCAGGCCGTCCTCGAACGCCGCTACGAGGGCGGCACCCTCCTCACCGAGGGCGAGCTCGCCGAGGCCGTGGGGGTCTCCCGCACCCCGGTGCGCGAGGCGCTGCTGAAGCTGGAGGTGGAGGGGCTGCTGCGGCTCTACCCGAAGAAGGGGGCCCTCGTGCTGCCCGTCTCCGCGCAGGAGATCGCGGACGTCGTCGAGACACGGCTGCTGGTGGAGACGCACTCGGTGCGCAAGGCCGTGCCCGCGCCCGCCGCGCTCCTCGCCCGCCTCGCGGAACTCCTCGACCGGCAGCGGGCGCAGGCCGCCGTGGGGGACTTCACCGCCGCGGCCGTCACGGACCGCTGCTTCCACGCGGAGATCGTGCGCAGCGGCGGCAACGAGATCCTCTCCCGGCTCTACGACCAGCTCCGCGACCGGCAGCTCAGGATGGGCGTGGCCGTGATGCACTCCCACCCCGACCGGATCGCCAAGACGCTGGCGGAGCACGAGGAGATCCTCGCCGCCCTTGTGGCGGGCGACGCCGACGCGGCGGTCGCGGTCGTCACGCGGCACGTCGGCTGGTTCCAGAACCTGGCGCGGGGTGAGGTCCGATGAGCTCGGGCTCCTCCCCCGTCCCGCCGCCCGGCGGTCCTTCCCCGAGCCCTGAAGGAGCCGGGGGAGACCCCGTCGGCGGCAGGAAGGCCGTCCTCGTCTGGTCGATCGGCGTCTCCGTCTACTTCGTCGCCGTCATCTTCCGGACCTCGCTCGGCGTCGCCGGGCTCGACGCCGCCGACCGCTTCCACGTCAACGCCTCGGCCCTGTCGACGTTCTCCATCCTCCAGCTCCTCGTCTACGCGGGCATGCAGATACCCGTCGGCCTGATGGTCGACCGGCTCGGCACCAAGAAGGTGCTGACCATCGGCGTGGTGCTGTTCACGGTGGGACAGCTCGGCTTCGCGTTCTCGCCCTCGTACGCGATGGCGCTCGCCTCACGCGCCCTGCTCGGCTGCGGTGACGCGCTGACCTTCATCAGCGTGCTGCGGCTCGGCACCCGCTGGTTCCCCGCCCGGCGCGGACCGCAGGTCGCCCAGCTCGCGGGCCTCGTCGGCATGGCGGGCAACCTCGTCTCGACGCTGGTCCTGGCCCGGCTGCTGCACTCCGTCGGCTGGACCGCGGCCTTCGCGGGCAGCGCGCTCTGCGGCGTCGTCGTCCTCGTCCTGACGTCGCTGTTCCTGAAGGACCACCCCGAGGGCCACGCGCCGGAGCCGGTGGCCCACACCGGGGGCGCCTACGTCCGCCACCAGATAGCCCTGTCCTGGCGCGAGCCCGGCACCCGGCTCGGGATGTGGGTGCACTTCACCACGCAGTTCCCCGCGATGGTCTTCCTGCTGCTCTGGGGCCTGCCGTTCCTCGTCGAGGCGCAGGGCCTCTCCCGGGCGACCGCCGGCGAGCTGCTCACCCTCGTCGTGCTCTCCAACATGGCCATCGGCCTCGTCTACGGGCAGATCGTCGCCCGGCACCACACGGCACGGCTCCCGCTGGCGCTGGGCACGATCGGGGCCACGGCGACCGCCTGGGCGGCCACGCTGGCCTACCCGGGGGACCACGCCCCGATGTGGCTCCTGATCGTGCTGTGCGCCGTGCTCGGCGCCTGCGGGCCCGCGTCGATGATCGGCTTCGACTTCGCGCGGCCCGCGAACCCGCCGGAGCGGCAGGGCACGGCCTCGGGCATCACCAACATGGGCGGCTTCGTCGCCTCCATGACGACGCTGCTCGCGGTCGGCGTGCTGCTCGACGCCACCGGTCAGGACTATCGCGTGGCGTTCTCCGCGGTGTTCGTCCTGGAGGCGGTGGGGCTGAGCCAGATCCTGCGGCTCCGGCGGCGGGCGGACCGCCGGGAGCGCGAGCAGCTCGTCGCCAGCCGCGTGGAGGCCGTGCACGTACCGGCGTGAGGTGCGGGGGCCGGGGCGTCACCGCATACGGGCTACGGCGTCACCGCGAAGTTGCGCAGGATCGCCTCCGCGAGGTCCTGGTCGCCCTCGGCCTTGATGTCGTCGGCCACGGACGCGTACGTCACGCGTCCGCAGGCGAGTCTGAAGTAGGTCTCCCAGCCGAGGCCGATGGTGACGAGCGGGCCCAGCGACGGGGCGCTGTCCACCGTTCCCTTGCCCTCCGCGTCCACGCGGACCGTGCGCAGGAACTCGAGGGGGCCGCTCACGTCGAAGACCACCGCCGAGTTCGCGGGGGCGCCCGCCAGCTTGGCGACGACCTTCGGGAGGCCCTGGAGGAGGAGGTCCCGGGCGACGTACGCGCCGGGGGAGTCGAGGCTGCCGGGTCGGCGCAGCGTCGTCCGCAGGTCCTGCTCGTGCACCCACACGTCGAAAGCCCGCATCCGCATGGCCAGTTCGAGGGTCTGCTCGGTGCCGAGGGGGCCGCGGATCTTCGTCGAGGGGTCCCGGGACTCGTTCCGTAGCTGACGCGTGCGGCGGATGATCGTGTACTCCAGCTCGGAGGTCATCTCCGGTGCGGTGTGGTGGCGCCGCACGTCGACCTGCATCTCCATGTACCGCTGGCCCTCGGTCTGTACGTGGTACAGGTCGCGGGGGAGGGTGTGGATGGGGCGCGGGTCGCCCAGCATCTCGCAGTCGAGGCCTATGACGTGCGAGACGATGTCCCGCACCGACCAGCCTGGGCAGGGTGTGGCCCAGTTCCACTCCCCCTCGGCGAGCGGCGACACCAGTTCGGATATCGCTTCCACTGAGTGTGTCCAGGCGTCGGCGTAGTTTTGCAGGCTGGGATGGAGACTCACGGGACCCCTCGGCGGTCGTACGCGGGCGGTGGGTGTCTGAGTGGCGTCGTGGGGGTCCGGGGGGGTCCCCCGGAAAATCACAGTACGCTGCCCATAGGCACCCCGGCAGTGCTTTCGTGTGACGATCGTAGGCTGTGCCTGACGGTGATGACGGATCCGAATGCCAGGACGGTGGTACTGTGCGCGCCTCTCTCATCCAGATCGCCGTAGACGAGGGCGAACCGGTCAATTCCCGCCGGGAGCGCGTCTCTTCGCTCGTGCGCGACGTCGTCGCGAGGGAGCGTCCCGATCTTGTCGTGCTGCCGGAGCTGTGGACCACCGGCGCCTTCGCCTACGACTCCTTCGCGGCCGAGGCCGAGCCGCTCGAAGGACCCACGTATCAAGCCATGGCGAAGGCGGCGGGCGACGCGGGTGTGTGGCTGCACGCCGGGTCCGTCCCGGAGCGGGACCCGGACGGCTCCCTCTACAACACGTCCCTGGTCTTCTCCCCCGACGGCCGGTCGGCCGCCACGTACCGGAAGATCCACCGCTTCGGCTTCGACAAGGGCGAGGCGGTGCTGATGGGCGCGGGCTCCGAACTGGTGACGGTACGCACACCGGACGCCACCCTCGGCCTCGCCACCTGCTACGACCTGCGTTTCCCCGAGCTGTTCCGGGGTCTGGTGGACGCGGGCGCCGCGATGTTCGTCGTACCGGCGGGCTGGCCCGCGCGGCGGCGCGAGCACTGGACGCTGCTCGCCAGGGCGCGCGCGGTCGAGGACCAGGTGTACGTCCTGGCGTGCGGCACCGGCGGCACGCACGCGGGCGTGGACCAGGCCGGGCACAGCGTCGTGGTCGACCCGTGGGGCGAGGTGCTCGCGGAGGCGGGCGACGGCGAGGAGGTCCTGACCGTGGACCTGGACCCCGCCGAGGTCGCCGCCGTCCGGGAACAGTTCCCGGCCCTGAAGGACCGGCTCCTGGGTATGCCCGCGCCCGGCCGCTGAGGCGGGCGGCGGGGAGAGCCGCTTGCGCCGGCCGGTGGCGAGCGGGTGTCAGTAACCCCTGCGCTCACGCTCGGGGTCGACGACCGTGGTCGGCGTGACCGGCGGCACGACCGCCCGCTTGCGCCGGGCGATGCTGGTGAACGCGGCGACGCCGATGAGCCCCACCGCCATCATGACGAGACCGGCGACGGTGACGTTGAAGCCCTCCATCTTCCAGTCGGTCGCGAACGTGAGAATGGCGCCCACGGCGATGAGAATGATGCATCCGCCCAGGCCCATATGGACCGCCTCCCTGTGTCGTGGCTGCGCCGATCGTGTACCCGGCTCCGCCACTGCCACACGGGACAGCGCAGCCCCGGCCGTACAACGGCCGGGGCTGCGCTGCGAGGAGATGCCGCGTCAGCTCTCCAGGAACGCCACGAGCGCGTTGGCCAGGAGGTACGGGTCGTCGGCGCCGCACAGCTCGCGCACGCTGTGCATGGACAGGATCGCGACGCCGATGTCGACGGTCTTGATGCCGTGCCGGGCCGCCGTGATGGGGCCGATCGTCGTGCCGCACGGCATCGCGTTGTTGGAGACGAACGACTGGAACGGCACGCCCGCCTTCTCGCACGCGGCGGCGAACACCGAGCGCCCCGCGCCGTCCGTGGCGTAGCGGTTGTTGACGTTCACCTTGAGGATCGGGCCGCCGTTGGCGCGCGGGTGGTGCGTGGGGTCGTGCCGCTCGGCGTAGTTGGGGTGCACGGCGTGACCGGTGTCGGAGGAGAGGCAGACGGTGCCGGCGAAGGCCCGCGCCCGGTCCTCGTACGAGCCGCCGCGGGCGAACACCGACCGCTCCAGGACGGAGCCGAGGAGCGGGCCGTCGGCGCCGGTGTCCGACTGCGAGCCGTTCTCCTCGTGGTCGAAGGCGGCGAACACGGGGATGTACGGCAGGTCCTCGCGGCCGGTGACGGCGGTGAGGGCGGCCGTCGCCGCGTGCACGGACAGGAGGTTGTCCATGCGGGGGCCCGCGACGAGCTCGCGGTCGCGGCCGAGGAAGGCGGGCGGCTCGATGGAGTACGTCATGAGGTCCCAGCCCGTGACGTCACCCTCGCCGAGGCCGGTCTCCTCCTCCAGGAAGCGGATGAGGTCGCCCTCGTGGACGTCGTCGCCGAGGCCCCAGATGGGCTGCATGTGCCGCTGCTTGTCGAGCTTGAGCCCGTCGGTGTGGACGGAGCGGTCCATGTGGATGGCGAGTTGCGGCACGCGCAGCAGCGGCCGGTCGATGTTCACGAGCCGAGTGGTGCCGTCGCGCAGCGAGAGGCGTCCGGCGAGGCCGAGGTCGCGGTCCAGCCAGGAGTTGAGCAGCGGCCCGCCGTAGATCTCCACGGCGACCTGGCGCCAGCCGTGGCCGCCCGTGTCGGGCTGCGGCTTCACGCGGAGATTGGGGGAGTCGGTGTGCGCGCCGACGATGCGGAAGGGGGTGTGGGCCGCGGCGCCCTCGGGGACGTACCAGGCGACGATGGCGCCGCCCCGGAGCACGTACTTGCCGCCGGTCGTGCCGTCCCAGGCCTCGGTCTCCTCGACCTGCCGGAAACCGGCCTTCTCGAGCCGCTCGGCGGCGCTCGCCACCGCGTGGTAGGGCGTGGGGCTCGCCGCGAGGAAGGTCATGAGGTCTTCGGTGTGGCCGCGGTCGAAGGGGCCGGAGGGTGTACGCATGGCCGCCAGCCTAATGGGGGCACCGGCCGTGCGGCGGGGCGATCAGAGGCGTGGTGGATGCCTGCGGTCGCGTACGTGCCGCCACCCGAAATGATCAGGTGGCGGCATCGTGCTGACGTGCGAGAGGAATCTGGTCGAACCAGGTCGGACTAGAAGGCGGCCTCGTCCAGCTCCATCAGGTCCAGCTCCACGCCCTCGGCCAGCTTCCGCTCGCCCGCGACGCCCGGCAGGACGTTGGTGGCGAAGAACTTGGCCGCAGCGATCTTGCCCTCGTAGAAGGCCTTGTCCTTGGCGGAGGCGGTCGGGAGCTTCTCGGCGGCGACCGCGGCACCGCGCAGCAGCAGGTAGCCGACGACGACGTCACCCGAGGCCATGAGCAGGCGCGTGGTGTTCAGGCCCACCTTGTAGATGGACTTCACGTCCTGCTCGGTGGCCGCGAGGTCGGTCAGCATGACGCCGACGATGGCCTCAAGCTCGACCGCGGCCTTGGCCAGCTCCTCGCGGGCGCCGGCCAGGGCCTCGCCGCCGGTGCCGACCGCGAGGAACTTCTTGATCTCCTCGGCCAGGCCGTTCAGCGCCGCGCCCTGGTTGCGGACGATCTTCCGGAAGAAGAAGTCCTGGCCCTGGATCGCGGTGGTGCCCTCGTAGAGGGTGTCGATCTTGGCGTCCCGGATGTACTGCTCGATCGGGTACTCCTGGAGGTACCCGGAGCCGCCGAACGTCTGGAGCGACTGCGCGAGCTGCTCGTAGGACTTCTCCGAGCCGTAGCCCTTCACTATGGGCAGGAGCAGGTCGTTCAGGGCGTGCAGCGCCGAGGCGTCCTCGCCCGCGGCCTCCTTGACCTGGATGTCGTCCTGGACGGCCGCGGTGTGCAGCACCAGGGCGCGCATGCCCTCCGCGTACGCCTTCTGCGTCATGAGGGCGCGGCGCACGTCCGGGTGGTGGGTGATCGTCACCTTGGGCGCGGTCTTGTCCATGAACTGCGCGAGGTCGGGGCCCTGCACGCGCTCCTTGGCGTACTCCAGGGCGTTGAGGTAGCCCGTGGAGAGCGTCGCGATGGCCTTCGTGCCGACCATCATGCGGGCGAACTCGATGATGCGGAACATCTGGCGGATGCCGTCGTGCTTGTCGCCGATCAGCCAGCCCTTGGCGGGGTGCTGGTCGCCGAACGTCATCTCGCAGGTGTTGGAGGCCTTGAGGCCCATCTTGTGCTCGACGTTCGTGGCGTAGACGCCGTTGCGCTCGCCCAGCTCGCCGGTCTCCCAGTCGAACTCGTACTTCGGTACGAGGAAGAGCGAGAGGCCCTTGGTGCCGGGGCCGTTGCCCTCGGGGCGGGCGAGGACGTAGTGGAGGATGTTCTCCGACATGTCGTGCTCGCCGGACGTGATGAAGCGCTTCACGCCCTCGATGTGCCAGGAGCCGTCCTCCTGCTGCACGGCCTTCGTGCGGCCCGCGCCCACGTCCGAGCCCGCGTCGGGCTCGGTCAGGACCATCGTCGAGCCCCACTGCTTCTCGACGGCGATGGAGGCGACCTTCTTCTGCGCCTCGTTGCCCTCCTCGAAGAGGATGCCGGCGAAGGCGGGGCCCGAGGAGTACATCCACACGGCCGGGTTCGCGCCGAGCAGCAGCTCCGCGTAGCCCCAGATGAGGGAGCGGGGCGCGGTCGTGCCGCCGATCTCCTCGGGCAGGCCGAGCCGCCAGTACTCGGAGTCCATGAAGGCCTGGTAGCTCTTCTTGAAGGACGCGGGGACGGGCGCGGTGCTGGTCTCGGGGTCGAAGACCGGCGGGTTGCGGTCGGCGTCCGTGAAGGACTCGGCCAGCTCGTTCTCGGCGAGGCGGCGCAGCTCGTCCAGGATGGTCTTGGCGGTGTCGACGTCCATCTCCGCGAACGGGCCGGTGCCGTACAGCTGATCGCGGCCGAGCACCTCGAAGAGGTTGAACTCGATGTCGCGGAGATTCGACTTGTAGTGGCCCATGGCGAAAGGCTCCGTAAGCAGGAAAGGGATGAGTACCAGTAAGTAGCTACGATGATGCTACCCGTCGGTAATAAGAAGCAACCCCTAATCGCCCACTTGTGACTCAGTACGCTTACGCGCATGTACGGCTACGACCAGAATCCCGGCGCCCAGCAGCAGTACGCACCGCCGGGCGCGCAGCCACCGCCGCAGCAGCAGGGCATGCCCGGCGCCGGCTACGGCCAGCAGCCCCCGCTCTACCCCGAGCCCTCGCCGCCCTCCCTCGCGGACGCGGTGCGGGCCTTCACCACGGGTTCGATGTCCGCCGAGGACTTCCAGCAGGCCTTCGCCACGTCGAAGGTCTACTGCCCGCGCGGCGACAACCCCGGCTTCCTCGCGCTGCACAACACCCAGCAGCCGGTGATCCCGATGTTCACCTCCCTCAAGGAGCTGCGGAGGTACGCGGGCAAGGACTCCAAGTACTTCGTGATCACCGGCGCGGAGGTCATCGACCTGCTCCCCACCGGCTACGGCTTCGTCCTGGACATGGAGGGGGAGCACCGCATGGTCTTCGACGCCAAGGCCGTGGAGCAGATGGTCGACTTCGCGATGCGCCGCATGTATGGCTGAGGCCTGACCAGTTCCCCGCGCCCCTGACGGGGCGCTTCCCGGAGCCCGGAGGGAATTCCCTCCGGGCTCCCTTCGTTCTGGGTGGCAGAAAGTTCTACGTTCAACTAAAGTGTGATCACGAGGAGGTACCGACCATGCCTGCAGTGACTGTCGAGAACCCGCTGACCCTGCCCCGAGTGGTGGCGCCGGCCGGAGCCCAGGCGCGCCCTGTGCTCACGGTGACGACCGCCCCGAGCGGTTTCGAGGGCGAGGGCTTCCCGGTGCGCCGGGCCTTCGCGGGAATCAATTACCAGCACCTCGACCCGTTCATCATGATGGACCAGATGGGAGAGGTGGAGTACGAGGCCGGCGAGCCCAAGGGAACGCCCTGGCACCCCCACCGCGGCTTCGAGACGGTCACGTACCTGATCGACGGCAGCTTCATCCACCAGGACTCCAACGGTGGCGGCGGCACCATCCAGAACGGCGACACCCAGTGGATGACGGCGGGCTCCGGCCTGCTGCACATCGAGGCGCCGCCGGAGTCCCTCGTCATGTCCGGCGGCCTCTTCCACGGCCTCCAGTTGTGGGTGAACCTGCCCGCCAAGGACAAGATGATGAACCCCCGCTACCAGGACATCCGCGGCGGCCAGGTCCAGCTCCTCAGCACCCCCGACGGCGGCGCGCTGCTCCGCGTCATCGCCGGTGAGCTCGACGGGCACCAGGGCCCCGGCATCACGCACACGCCGATCTCGATGATCCACGCGACCGTGCGCCCCGGCGCCGAGGTGACGCTGCCCTGGCGCGAGGACTTCAACGGCCTGGCGTACGTACTGGCCGGGCAGGGCACCGTCGGTACCGAGCGCCGTCCCGTGCGCCTGGGGCAGACCGCTGTCTTCGGCGCCGGGTCCTCGCTGACCGTCCGCGCGGACGAGAAGCAGGACGGGAACGCCCCCGACCTGGAGGTCGTGCTGCTCGGCGGGCAGCCGATCCGGGAGCCCATGGCGCACTACGGCCCGTTCGTGATGAACACCCGGGCCGAGCTCCAGCAGGCCTTCGAGGACTTCCAGAAGGGCCTGCTCGGGACGGTGCCCGCCGTGCACGGCATGTAGCCGGCAGCCCTGCCGGAGCGGCGTGCAGGCGTACATCCGGAGCGGCGTGCAGGCGTACATAACGTGCGCGGCCCGTGGCGGCGTGCTCGGGTGGAAGGGTGCACACCCTCCTCCCCGAGCCCGCCCGCCGGATCGCCGCGTGGTGCGTCGTCGTCCTGCTCGTCGTCGGCGTGGCCGCCGTCGCCGTCTGGCTCTGCGTCCACCTGCGGACCGCCGTGACACCGGTCCTGCTGGCGCTCCTCGGCACGGCGCTGCTCGGGCCGCTGTACCGCCGCCTGCTCGCGATGAAGGTGCAGCGCTCGCTGGCCGCCGGCCTCACCTGCGCGGCCGTCGTCGCCGTCGTCGGCGGCGTCACGTACATCGTGGTCGCCGCCCTGATCGACACGGGCGACCAGATCATCGCGTCCCTGAAGACCGCGGCGACCGACCTCTCGAAGCACTTCGGGGCCGCGGGCACCTCGCTCGACGACATGGCGTCCAACGCCAAGGAGCTGCTCGGCAAGTTCGGCGGCACCGCGGCGTCGGGCGTGCTCAGCGGGCTGAGCGTCGTCGGCGAGGTGGCCGCCATGGCCGTGCTCGCGCTGCTCCTCGTCTTCTTCTTCCTGCGCGACTCCGGCCGCGCGATGGCCGCCCTGCGCTCGCTCTCGCCCGGCAGCTCCGCCGACGCGGTCGAGGCCATGGCGCGGCGGGCCTTCAGGGCCATCGAGGGCTTCATGCGGGGCACGACGATCATCGCGTTCATCGACGCCCTCTGCATCACCGTGGGGCTGCTGATCCTCCAGGTGCCCGGGGCCGTCGGCCTCGGCGCGCTCGTCTTCGTGGGCGCCTACATCCCGTATCTCGGCGCCTTCCTGTCCGGCGCCATCGCCGTCCTCGTCGCCCTCGCCGACCGCGGCTTCGCCATCGCCCTGTGGGCGCTCGGCGTGGTCCTCGCCGTGCAGGTCCTGGAGGGGCACATCCTCCAGCCGGTCATCCAGAGCCGTACGGTGCAGATGCACCCGGCGGTGGTGATGCTGGCGATCACCGCGGGGGCGTCCGTGGCGGGCATCATCGGGATGCTGCTCGCGGTGCCCCTGACGGCGGCGGCCTTCGGTATCCTGGCCGAGCTGCGCTCCCGCTACTCCGACGGGGCCGACGGGCCGCCCGGCACGTCCGCGACATCGACATCGACGTCCGCGACGTCGACACCGCCCGCGCCCCCCGCTTCGTCGCCCGGGGAGCCCGCGTCCTCGTAGAGCTCGAACCAGATGCTCTTGCCGTCGCCGCGCGGGTCCACGCCCCACGCCCCCGCGAGCAGCTCCATCAGGACCAGGCCACGCCCGGAGGAGGCCAGCTCCCCGGGGCGCCGCTTGTGCGGCAGGTCGTCGCTGCCGTCGGCCACCTCGGCCCGCAGCCTGCGCCTGCCGGGCTCGCCGCTGACCTGCGCGACGAGCAGGGCGTCGCCGTCGGTGTGCACCAGGACGTTGGTGAGCATCTCCGAGACCATCAGGACCGCCGAGTCGACCTGGTCGTCGTCCGCCCAGTCGTGCAGCAGCTCCCGCAGATGGCGGCGGGCGCCCCCGATGCGCTCCGGCTCGGCCTGCGCGACGGTCAGGACGGTGCGCCGGGCGTCCGCGTGCTGCTCGGGACGGCCCGTACGGCTCAGGAGCAGCACCGCTATGTCGTCCTCGCGGCGGTCCGCCAGCGGCCCGGTGGTGTGGTGCGAGGAGGGCCCGTGGACGGCCTGCACGAGCCGGTCGGCGAGCAGTTCGAGGCCGTCCTGCTCGTCGCCCTCGCCCAGGTACCCCTCAAGGGTGGACCTGATCCGCGACCAGCCGCTGTCCAGGTCGTGGCCGCCGGTCTCGATGAGGCCGTCGGTGCAGATCAGCATGGTCTCGCCGGGTTCGAGGACCAGGCGGGTGGTGGGGTAGTCCGCGTCGGGGTCGATGCCCAGCGGCAGCCCGCCCGCTACGGGCCTCTGCACGACCGTCCCGTCACTCATCCGTATCGCCGGTTCCGGATGGCCGGCGCGGGCGATCTCCAGGACGCCGGTCGCCGGGTCGGCCTCGACGTACAGGCAGGTCGCGAAGCGCGGGTCGTACTCGGTGGCCTCGTCGGTGCCCGAGCCGCTCGACCCGTAGGTGGCGGACTCCGTGATCCCCGAGAGGAAGCGGGTCGCGCGCGAGAGCACCGCGTCGGGGCGGTGCCCCTCCGAGGCGTACGCGCGCAGGGCGATGCGGAGCTGCCCCATCAGGCCCGCCGCGCGTACGTCGTGTCCCTGGACGTCGCCGATGGCGAAGGCGATGCGGCCGCTGGGCAGCGGAATCATGTCGTACCAGTCGCCGCCGACCTGGAGGCCGCCGCCGGTCGGCACATAGCGGGCGGCCACGCTCATCCCGTCGATCTTCGGGCCGAGCATCGGCAGCATCGAGCGCTGGAGGCCGTCCGTCAGCTCCCGCTCGGAGTCCGTGACCCCGGCCCGCGACAGCGCCTGCGCCAGCATCCGCGCGACCGTCGTCAGGACCGAGCGCTCGTCGGGCGTGAACGACACGGGGTAGGTGAAGGCCGCCAGCCAGGCGCCCATCGTGCGGCCCGCGACCGTCAGCGGCAGGAACGCCCACGACTGCCGCTCGAAGCGCCGCACCAGCGGCCAGGCCGCCGGATAGCGGCGGCGGTACTCCTCGGGCGACGAGAGGTAGACGGCCCGGCCGGTGCGCACCACCTCGGCCGCCGGATAGTCGGTGTCCAGCGGCATCGCCGAGAAGGGGCCGTCGTCGCCCGGCTCGTGGCCGTGGTGCCCGATGACCGTCAGCCGGTCGCCCGCCACGCCGAACACCGCGAGCCCGTCCGGCGAGAACCCCGGCATGGAGAGCCCCGCGGCGACCCGCAGGACCTCCTCCGTGGAGCGCGCCTCGGCGAGCGCGCGGCCCGCGTCGAGCAGGAACGCCTCGCGGGAGCGGCGCCAGTCGCCCGTCACGGGGGTGCGGGCGGCGGTGCCCGGCGCGGGCTCCGTGACCTCTTGCAGGGTGCCGATCAGCTCGTACGCCTCGGTAACGCCGTGCATCACCGGCTTGGAGCGGCTGCGCACGATGCGCAGCACCCGCCGCCCCGTCTCGTCCATGATCCGCAGCCGGGCCTCGGCGAGGGTGCCCTCGGCGACGGCGAGCTGGACGGTTCCGTAGATCTCGTTCCAGTCGACCGGGTGGAAGCGGGAGCGCACGGCCGCCTCGGTGAGCGTCTGGGCGCGCGCGGGCAGCCCGAGGAGTCTGGAGGCCTCGGCGTCGAGGGTGACGGTCCCCGCGGCGTTGTCCCAGCGCCACAGTCCGGTGGCGATCGCGGTGAGGACGTCCCGTACGGGAGGCAGGGCTTCGTCCCCCACCCGCGCGAGGGGATCGTCGGTGCGCATTGACCCACTTTAGGAAGATGTACGGGCCCACCGCCACCGAGCCCCCGCCCCACGGGCCACCGGAGAGTGGTCCGGCGGCCGATATCCGGAAAGCGATCTTCGCCCGGACGGTAGCCTGGGAAGCGTCCGCTCCCTCCCTCAATCGCGAAGACTGGATGAACGACGATGCATCGGTACAGGTCCCACACCTGCGGCGAGCTCCGCGCCTCTGACGTCGGCACCGACGTCCGGCTGAGCGGCTGGCTGCACAATCGCCGAGACCTGGGCGGCATTCTCTTCATCGATCTCCGTGATCACTACGGCATCACGCAGCTCGTGGCCCGCCCCGGCACCAAGGCGGCCGAGGTCCTGGACAAGCTGTCCAAGGAAACGGTCGTCCGCGTCGACGGCAAGGTCGTCTCGCGCGGCACGGACAACGTGAACGCGGAGCTGCCGACGGGTGAGGTCGAGATCGAGGCGAGCGAGGTCGAGGTGCTCGGCGCCGCCGCCCCCCTCCCCTTCACGATCAACGCCGAGGACGGCGTGAACGAGGAGCGCCGCCTGGAGTACCGCTTCCTGGACCTGCGCCGCGAGCGCATGCACCGGAACATCATGCTGCGGTCGGCCGTGATCGCCTCCATCCGCTCCAAGATGGTCGCCCTCGGCTTCAACGAGATGGCGACGCCGATCCTCACGGCGACCTCCCCCGAGGGCGCCCGCGACTTCGTCGTCCCCTCCCGCCTGAACCCCGGCAAGTTCTACGCGCTGCCGCAGGCCCCGCAGCAGTTCAAGCAGCTCCTGATGGTCTCGGGCTTCGACCGCTACTTCCAGATCGCGCCCTGCTTCCGCGACGAGGACGCGCGCGCGGACCGCTCGCCGGGCGAGTTCTACCAGCTCGACGTCGAGATGAGCTTCGTGGAGCAGGAAGACGTCTTCCGCCCCATCGAGAAGCTGATGACGGAGATCTTCACGGAGTTCGGCAACGGCCGCGAGGTCACGTCCCCGTTCCCGCGCATCCCGTTCCGCGAGTCGATGCTGAAGTACGGCAACGACAAGCCGGACCTGCGCGCGAAGCTCGAACTGCACGACATCACGGACATCTTCGCGGACTCGGAGTTCAAGGCGTTCGCAGGCAAGCACGTCCGGGCACTCCCGGTTCCGGACACGGCCTCGCAGTCCCGCAAGTTCTTCGACGGCCTCGGTGACTACGCCGTCGAGCAGGGCGCCAAGGGCCTCGCCTGGGTGCGCGTCGCCGAGGACGGCTCGCTGACGGGCCCGATCGCGAAGTTCCTGACGGAGGCGAACGTGGAGGAGCTGACGAAGCGCCTCTCCCTGGCCCCCGGCCACGCGGTCTTCTTCGGCGCCGGCGAGTTCGACGAGGTCTCGAAGATCATGTCGGCTGTCCGCGTCGAGGCCGCCAAGCGCGCGGGCCGCTTCGAGGAGGGCGTCTTCCGCTTCTGCTGGATCGTCGACTTCCCGATGTACGAGAAGGACGAGGAGACGGGCAGGATCGACTTCTCGCACAACCCCTTCTCGATGCCGCAGGGCGGCATGAAGGACCTGGAGGAGAAGGACCCGCTCGACATCCTCGCGTGGCAGTACGACATCGTCTGCAACGGCGTCGAGCTCTCCTCCGGCGCCATCCGGAACCACGAGCCCGAGGTCATGCTCAAGGCGTTCGAGATCGCGGGTTACGACGCGGAGACCGTCGAGCACGAGTTCGCGGGCATGCTGCGCGCGTTCCGCCTCGGCGCCCCGCCGCACGGCGGCATCGCCCCGGGCGTCGACCGCATGGTCATGCTCCTCGCGGACGAGCCGAACCTCCGCGAGACGATCGCGTTCCCGCTGAACGGCAACGCGCAGGACCTGATGATGGGCGCGCCGACGGTGCTCGACGAGGCGCGGCTCCGCGAGCTGAACATCTCGCTGCGCAAGCCCGCGGGTCAGTAGCGGCAGGTAGCGACAGGTAGCGACAGCAGTGCCCCGGCGGCGTGACAGCCGCCGGGGGCACGGTGAAGACCCCCGGAACCTTTGGTTCCGGGGGTCTTCGTCATGTCATGTCGTGTCGGTCGTGGCTGCGGTCTCAGGCGGCGTGGGTCGGCGAGGAGTCCGCTGCGGCCTTGGCGGCGGCCTCCGCCTTGCCGGCGGTCTCTGCCTTTGCTTCGGCCTCTGCCCACTCGGTCACGAGCTGCTCGTACACGAGCCGCTCGTCGGGGCGAAGCCGGCCGCCCGCGCTCAGCCACAGCGCACGGATCTCCTGGTTGACCTCGTCGGCGGTGCGTCGCCGGTCGGGGGAGGGAGTCGTGGCCATGCGGTGAAGCTTACGTAGGGGAATGTGAAGACGGCGTCAGTTCAAGCCGTCTTCGAACATGAGTTAGCTCACCGTGACCCCCGCCACACTCCCCCCAACGGGCCCCGCGCCGGGGGGAGCTGGCTCCGGATCAGCGGCCTCGCTCAGGGGCGCATCAGTTTTACCGCACTGCTGAAGCTGTCCTGTGCGTGGCCCGCGGCTACGACGCGGCGGAAGAGGTCCTGCACCGCCTCGGGGAACGCCGTGTCCACGCCCGCGTCCGCCGTCGTGTGGACGACGTGTTCCATGCTGGCCAGGCCCATCGACGTACGGTCCACGTCGCCCGCGTGGTTGTCCGCGTCGATGCGGGACGAGTAGAAGTCGATGAAGTGGCTCATCCCCGCGAAGTTCTCCGAGGCGTACGGGGCGATTTCCGTGGCCTTGATGCCATGGGCGGCGGCCAGGGCCACGGTGTGCCAGTAGGCGATCATCGACGGCCAGAAGATGGCCATGTTCAGTTGGTACATGAGCGCGGCCAGGCCCGGATCGTCCCCCCGGTAGTCGGTCTTGCCGGTGATGACTTCGAGGGCCGCCCGGTGATTCTCGTACGCCTCGCGGGGGCCGCTGTAGAACGTCGACGCGTCCGGCGTCCCGATCAGCGGCGGCGGGCACAGGACACCCCCGGTGAGGTGCGTACCCCCGAGCTCGGACACCCAGCGGGCGCCGGCCCGCGCCTTCTCCGGGGTGTCGGAGCTGAGGTTGACCAGGGTGCGGCCCGCGACGGCGGCCTTGGCGGGACCGAGAACCGTGTACATCGCGTCGAGGTCGATGAGGCTGAGGACCACCAACTCGTTGGCGAGCAGCGCCTCCTCGACGGTGGCCGCCAGGGTCGCGCCGCGCTCGACCAGGGCGTCGGCGCGGGACGGGGTGCGGTTCCAGAGGGTGACGCGGTAGCCGCGGTCGAGATAGGCGCCGGCCATGGCCTGCCCCATGGGGCCAAGGCCGATGACGGTGACGGAAGCGGCGGGCTTGGCGGACGCGACGGACGCGACGGACGCGACGGACGCGGCGGACTGCGACGAGGAAGACATGCGGGACTCCAAAATGGTTACGCCGAGCGGCTAAAACGATCGCTCTATCCAGAGCACGGCATGAACGTACCACGCCTCTAGAACGAACGCTCTACTTAGTGTCGGGTTAAGGTGTGTCCATGACCCAGAACAGCGCAGTCCGTACCGCGCCCCTCGGCACCCGCGACCGGATCGTCGCCGTCTCCGCCCGCCTCATCCAGCGGCAGGGCTACGTGGGCACGGGCATCAAGCAGATCGCCAAGGAGGCGGAGGCCACGCTCGGCTCCGTGTACCACTTCTTCCCGGGCGGCAAGGTGACGGTCGCGGTGGCCGCCATCACGTACAGCGCGGAAGAGTTCGCGGAGATGCTGCGAGCGGGCCTGGCCGGCGAGGGCGATCCGGCGTCCGCCATCGAGCGCTGCGCGGTGGAACTGGCGGTGGCCCTGGAGGAGTCGGGCTGGGTCGACGGCTGCCCGGTCACGGCCGCCGCCCTGGAGACCCTCGGCACGGACTCGGAGATCCAGGGGGTGTGCGCGGAGGCGCTGCGCGGCTGGGAGCGGATCGTCGAGGAGCGGCTGCTGGGCGCGGGCCTCGACGCCGAGGCGGCGCGGGACCTGGCCACCACGGTGATCAGCACGCTGGAGGGGGCCGAGGTGACGGCCCAGGTCACCCGCAGCCAGGCCCCACTGCGCGCCGCCGGCCGCCAACTGTCCCGCCTGGTGGCGACGTACCTAGGGGGCTAGGGGACGGGCCGGTACCGTTTATCGCCGGCGCGCTTTGATGCTGTCCAGGAGGTACGCCAAGGCCGTACGGGCGGGCCGCAGTTCGGTGGCCGGGGCGTCGCTTTCACGGAGATGGACGCGGGTGGGGGTGGCGGCCAGTTCTATGCAGGTGTCACCGTCGCCGCCACCGGAGAAGGATGACTTCTGCCAGCGGATCGTCTGGGCCATGCGGGAGCCTCACAGTTCCTTGCTCATGCGGTGAATGAAGTCTCGCGATTGTGCGGGGTCGAGTGCTGACTTTTCCACCTGGCCGAGCAGAGTGCGAAGCCGCAGAAGATGAGGCTCGGCGTCGATGATCGCCGTTCCGGTGGGTGAATCTTGTAGCCCGGTGTCGAGCCGGGTCAGTGGCCCGCCGAGGTACATCATCGTGGCCCCTGCTCCGGCGAAGTTGTCCTGCTCGAACGGGATGACGCGCACGCTGACGTGCTCGCGGTCCGTTTGCTGAACGATCGCCTCCAGTTGCCTACGGGCAACTTTGCGGTCCGCCACGCGGATGCGCAGGGCGGCCTCGTGGATGATCGCCTCATACGGAGCGGGGTTCTCCCTTTCAAGGATCGCTCGCCGCCTGATGCGGTGCTCCAGCCGTGGCTCCAGCTGGCTGTCCGGTGCCCCAGGCATCACGTACGAATAGACCGCGCGGGCGTAATCCGGTAGCTGGAACAGCCCCGGTACGTAAGCGATGACGACCTCTCGCAGGAAGGTCGCGTGGTGTTCCAGCTCGGCGGTATTCAGAAATGGCGGCGGGAGGACGCCCTTGAACTCCTCCCACCAGCCACGTGTGCGGTCGGTGGCCATGGCGACCAGAGCCTCGATGAAGGCCTCGTCAGTGCATGCGTAACGCGCTGCGAGGTTCCGCACGCGTTCCTCGCTCACTCCTGCCAGGCCTGCCTCGACCTGGCTGATCTGTGCGGAGGTCGACTTGAGCAGCGCCGCCACCTCGCGAGCCTTGAGCCCGGTGCTCTCCCGTAGCCTGCGCAGCTCAGTCCCCAGGCGCACCTGCCGCGCGCTGGGTTGGCTTCTCGGCGCCACGGCCCCTCCTGCTCTCAACTGGCGTGCTGCCACGACTCATTCGGGTGTCAGATTACTCCACCGGCTTGCGGCAGGAAAAATTTTTGCTCTACCGTCAGTGACGCACCGCAACGCTGCGAGACCGGGATTCCGGAAGCGCACCACCCCGTCATGCCGTGACGGCGGTGACACTGCCACCGCCCTGCGCCCGCCGCGCCCCGTAACCTCCCCACGCCCCCTGGAGCTCTCGCATGCCCGCAGACGACACCGACGTCGCCGCCGAACCCTGGGAGTACACCCTGTACATCCCCCATGACCCCCGCGCGGTCACGCTCTGCCGCCACAGCCTCCGGCTCATCCTCACGCTGCACTGCCTGCCGCAATTGCTGGACATGGCGGAGTTGATGGCCACAGAGCTGGTCTCCAACGCCGTACGGCATACCAAGGGCCCCGCCGCCCTCCGCGTCCGCTACCGCGCCGGAGTCCTCCGTATCGGGGCGTGGGACGCCGACCCCACGCCTCCGGCTCCGCCTCCACGCACCGCCGCCCCGGGCGACGAGCGGGGCCGTGGCCTCGACCTCGTACGGGCATGCGCCGACGCATGGGGCTGGTACCCCGTGGCCACCGATTCGGGCAAGTACGTCTGGTGCGAACTCCTGGGCGCCTAGCTGCCACGGGACATCCGATCCTCAACGCGGCAGGCCTGGTCGACCCCCAGGCGAAGCAACTCTGGAGGGACCTGATGACGACGATCAACTACTTCTTCCGGCACGAGGTCGCCGAGAAGGTTCGCGATGAGGGTCGCGAAGAGGGCCGCGAAGAGGCGCGGGCCCAGGAGCGTGGGCAGGCCGTCCTGCGCACGCTCGACTGGCGCGGCATCGCGCTGTCGGACGCGGACCGGGAGCGGGTGCGGGCCTGTGGGGATCTGGAGCGGCTGGCTGATTGGCTGGACCGGTCCTACGAGGTGTCCTCCGCAGCCGAACTGTTCGCGGAGTGAACCGGGCCCGCCTGGTGGTCGGGTGCGGCATTGCATGAAAATCCCGGCGACACGCCGTGTGGTGTGGCGTGTCGCCGGGATTTTTCTGCGATGCCCGCCGCGGGCCCCGCTGAGCGTGGCGCTACGCGGTCGGCTTTTCCTCCAGGCGGGGGAACAGGACCGCGCCCTTCGTCACCGTCACGCCCGCGGGGAGCGTGCCCCACGTGGCCGCATCCTGGACCCGCTGGTCGGACAGGGGGCCCAGGGCGGGCTCCGCGCCCAGCGAGTCCCAGAGCTTCTGGGACGTCTCCGGCATGACGGGATTCAGGAGGACCGCCACGGCGCGGAGCGATTCGGCCGCCGTGTACAGGATCGTCGCCAGGCGGGCCTTGCCCTTGTCGGAGGTGTCCTTGGCCACCTTCCACGGCTCCTGCTCCGTGATGTAGCCGTTGACCTGCTTCACGAAGTCGAAGATCGCCAGGATGCCGCCCTGGAAGTCCAGCTCCTCGCCGATCTTCCGGTCGGCCTCGGCGACCGCCTTCGTCAGGCCGTCCCGGACCGCCTGCTCGGCGTCACCGGAGGCCGTCGCCTCGGGCAGCGCGCCGCCGAAGTACTTGCCGACCATCGCCGCGACACGGGACGCGAGGTTGCCGTAGTCGTTCGCCAGCTCGGACGTGTAGCGGGCGGAGAAGTCCTCCCACGAGAACGAGCCGTCGCTGCCGAACGCGATCGCGCGCAGGAAGTACCAGCGGTACGCGTCCACGCCGAAGTGGGACGTCAGGTCCTGCGGCTTGATGCCCGTCAGGTTCGACTTGGACATCTTCTCGCCGCCGACCATCAGCCAGCCGTTGGCCGCGACCTTGCCGGGGACCGGCAGGCCCTGCGCCAGCAGCATCGCGGGCCAGATCACCGCGTGGAAGCGGAGGATGTCCTTGCCGACCAGGTGGACGTCGGCCGGGAACGTCCGGTCGAACTTCTCCTGGTTCGCGCCGTAGCCGACGGCCGTGGCGTAGTTCAGGAGGGCGTCGATCCAGACGTAGATGACGTGCTTGTCGTCCCACGGGACCTCCACGCCCCAGTCGAACGTCGAGCGGGAGATCGAGAGGTCCTGGAGGCCCTGCTTGACGAAGTTCACGACCTCGTTGCGGGCCGACTCGGGCTGGATGAAGCCCGGGTTCGCCTCGTACAGGGCGAGGAGCTTGTCGCCGTACTCGCTGAGCTTGAAGAAGTAGTTCTCCTCCTTGAGGAGCTCCACCGGCTTCTTGTGGATCGGGCAGAGCTTCTGGCCCGCGAAGGGGCCGTCGGCATCGCCGTCGATCAGGTCGCCGGGGAGTTTGTACTCCTCGCAGCCCACGCAGTACGGGCCTTCGTAGCCGCCCTTGTAGATCTCTCCCTTGTCGAAGAGATCCTGGACGAACTCCTGCACACGGTCGGTGTGACGCTTCTCCGTCGTACGGATGAAGTCGTCGTTCGCGATGTTCAGGTGCTCCCAGAGGGGCTTCCAGGCCTCGGTGACGAGCTTGTCGCACCACTCCTGGGGGGTGACGTCGTTCGCCTCGGCCGTGCGCATGATCTTCTGACCGTGCTCGTCCGTGCCGGTGAGGTACCACACCTTCTCGCCGCGCTGACGGTGCCAGCGCGTGAGCACGTCCCCTGCAACGGTCGTGTAGGCGTGGCCCAGGTGAGGAGCGTCGTTTACGTAGTAGATGGGGGTCGAGACGTAGTACGCCTTCGCGTCTTCGCTCGTCCCCTGCTTCTCGGATCCAGTGGCCGCCATGGTCGAAATCCTAACGGCCCCGTGCAGATCCACTCACCTCGATTCCAGGGGGTGGACCGGGTGCCTCCGGTACGTGTCCCCTGGAACCGCCGGGTTCGTCGGTTGTGGGTTCGTTACGGGCGCCAGTTCGCCAGTAGGCCCTCGTACAGCTCCTTGTCCGTGAGCTCGCGCGGGGTCGGGCCCGCGTGGAAGAAGGCGGCGTTGTCCGCGGTGAGCTTGCGGAGATAGTCGAAGGCCTTCGCGTCGTGCTCCCCGAACGCGATGAACTGGAAGAACAGCGGGTGCTTCGTGGCGTCCGCCAGGGCCTGGGTGGCCGGGCCCTTGGTGTCGGGGGCGCCGTCCGTCTGGAAGATCACGAGGGCGGGTGTGTTCGAGAGGGCGTGGTCGGACTTCTCGTAGTGGGCCACTACCTCTTCGATCGCCCGGTGGTAGCTCGTGCGGCCCATGCGGCCGGCCGCCGCGTGCAGCTCGTCCACGCGGTTCTCGTGGTCGGAGAGGGTGAGGGTGCCGGTGCCGTCGATGTCCGTCGAGAAGAAGACGACGTGGACGGTGGCTTCGGGGTCCGTGTGGGCGGCCAGGGCGAGGACCTGTTCGCCGAGGCTCTGGGCGGAGCCGTCCTTGTAGTACGGGCGCATGCTGCCGCTGCGGTCCAGTACGAGGTAGATGGGGGCCCGCACTCCTGTGAGGTCCCGCTTCTTCAGGGCGGCGCCGGCGGCTTTGTACGGGGCTGCCAGGGCCGGAGCCTTGGCCCGCACCTTGGCCGCGGAGAGGGCGGGCTTGCCTTCGGCCTGCCCCACGGCAGCCTCCGGCTCGGGCTCGGCGGGGGCCTGCGGCTGTGCTGCTGCTTCGGGCTCGGTGGGGGCCTGCGGCTGTGCTGCCGCTTCGGGCTCGGCAGGGGTCTCCGGTTGTGCTGCTGCTTCGGGCTCGGCGGGGGCCTGCGGTTGTGCTGCCGCTTCGGGCTCGGCGGGGGCCTGCGGTTGTGCTGCTGCTTCGGGCTCGGCGGGGGCCTGCGGCTGTGCTGCCGCTTCGGGCTCGGCAGGGATCTCCGGCTGTGCCGCCGCTTCCGGCTCCGCCGGGGTTGCCGTTGCTTCATCGCTCGCGGCGGCTTCGGGCTGTGCCCACCCGTCCCGCCCAGCGGGACGACTGCCCACAGCGGCAGCGGCTTCGGCAGTGGCTTCTGCCTTCGTCTCCGCAGGGGCGGCAACCGGCTCGGCCTCGGGTTCGGCTTCCGCCGCCGGGGTGGGCTCGGGCTCGGCCTCCGCCTTCGGGGCGGGCTCCGCCTCCGCTGCCGGGGCGGGTTCAGGCTCGGGCTCGGCTTCCGCCTTCGGGGCAGGCTCCGCCTCCGGGGCCGGCTCCGGCTCCGGCTCCGGGGCCCTCGTCGAGGGCACCGTCACGTTGTCGAAGGCCGCTGCCACGAGGTCGTCCGCCGGGTACGGGGACGGCTCCGGGCTCGGGGAGGGGATGGTGGCCTCGGGCCGTGGGGACGGCTCCGGGCTGGGGGAAGGGATGGCGGGCTCGGGCCGCGGGGACGGCTCCGGGCTCGGGGAGGGGATGGCGGCCTCGGCCCGCGCAGGCGGCTCCGGAGACGGTGACGGCACGCTCACAGGCTGGGAAGCCTCCGCGGTATCCGTCGCACCATCGGACGCCGGTTCCAGCTTGCGTGACCGTCCGAACGCGTTCCGCAGGCGGTTCAGAATGCCCATGTGCGCAACCCTTCGCGTGAGTTGATTCCCGAAAATCCCTGGCCAGGGCGGACACGTAAGGTTAGCCGCCGCCCGTGGCGATCTTGGGCAGGGTCACCCGACGTCACCCGCCCGGTCCGCCCCGCCGGAGCCCCGCGCCAACTTCTCCCCGTGCGCCATGGATTCACCCGCCGTTCACCCTCCGGCCGCCGCCCTGCCGATCTCCACACATACCGTCACGGCGGAATCAAGCCACAGACGTACCAGAGACGTACCAGAGACGTCAGTGACACTACGACGGAGGACCCGTGCCGAAACTGCTGCCGATCGTCACCTCGCATCAGGGGAGCGGCGGCCGTTCCGCCCTGACCTGCCGTTTCCGTTGCGGCGACGCCTGCTTCCAAGAGGTGCCCAACACCAGCGACAACGCCTATGTCGGTGATGTCATCGCCGGTGCCCTCAGCCGCCGTTCGATGATGCGCGCCACCGCCGTCGTCACGGTCGCCGCCGCCGCGGGCGGTGCGGTCATAGCCGACCCGGGGGCCGGCCAGGCCGCTGCCGCCGTGCCGGCCGGACGTACGGGGAAGGGTGGGTCCAAGGCGGCCCGCGGCCTCCGCTTCGCGCCCGTCGCGCCGAACACCGCCGACACCGTCACCATCCCCGGCGGATACGAGCAGAACGTCGTCATCCGCTGGGGCGAGCCCATCCTGCGCGGTGCCCCCGCCTTCGACCCGGACCGGCAGAGCGCCAAGGCGCAGGCCGGGCAGTTCGGCTACAACAACGACTTCCTGAGCCTGCTGCCGCTGCGCCGCGAGCACAACCGCCAGGTCCTCGTGGCCAACCACGAGTACACGGACGAGATCCTGATGTTCAAGGGGTACGACCCCGAGAACCCCACCCGCGAGCAGGTCGAGATCGCCTGGGCGGCCCACGGCCTCTCCGTCGTCGTGGTCGAGGAGGAGCGGAGGAAGGGCAGGCTGTCCGCCGTGCCCCGGCACCACCTCAACCGGCGGCTCACCGCCACCAGCCGGTTCCGGCTCTCCGGGCCCGTCGCGGGCAGCCCGCTCGTCCGCACCAAGGCCGACCCGCGCGGCACCACCGTCCTCGGCACGCTGAACAACTGCGCCGGCGGCACCACCCCGTGGGGCACCACGCTGCACGGCGAGGAGAACTTCAACCAGTACTTCGCCAACGCCGAGAAGGTCAGCGACCCGACCACCGCCGAGCGCCTCAAGCGCTACGGCGTCGTCGGCGGTGTCTCCGAGCGCAAGTGGGAGCGGTTCGACGACCGCTTCGACCTCGCCAAGGAGCCCAACGAGGCCAACCGCTTCGGCTGGGTCGTCGAGCTGGACCCGTACGACCCCGACTCGACCCCGCGCAAGCGCACCGCGCTCGGCCGCTTCAAGCACGAGGCCGCGCAGCCGCGGCTCACGCACGACGGCCGCCCGGTCATCTACATGGGTGACGACGAGAAGTTCGACTACTTCTACAAGTTCGTCAGCAGCAAGCGCGTCGCCAAGGGCACGTCCCGCGCCGCCCACGAGCACAACCTCGGCCTGCTGGACGAGGGAACGCTGTACGTCGCCAAGCTGACCGGCGACTCCCCGGCGGACGAGATCGACGGGGAGGGCACCCTCCCCGAGGACGGCGAGTTCGACGGCAGCGGTACGTGGATTCCGCTCGCCACCGCCGGGCCCGGCGGCAAGGCCGTCAGCCACGTCAAGGGCATGACCGCCGACGAGGTCTACCTCTTCACGCGCATCGCCGGTGACAAGGTCGGGGCGACCAAGATGGACCGCCCCGAGGACATCGAGCCCTCGCCGCACACCGGCAAGGTCTACGTGGCCCTGACGAACAACTCCGACCGCGGCAAGGCGGGCAAGCCCGGTGCCGACGAGGCCAACCCGCGCAACCTGAACAAGCACGGGCAGGTCCTGGAGCTGACCGAGCGCCGCAACCGCGCGGACGCGCTGACCTTCGGCTGGTCGCTGTTCCTCGTCGCCGGTGACCCGGAGGACCCCTCGACGTACTTCGCGGGCTTCCCCAAGGACCGGGTCTCCCCCATCTCCTGCCCGGACAACATCGCCTTCGACCCGCACGGCAACCTGTGGCTCTCCACCGACGGCAACAAGCTCGGCTCCCACGACGGCCTCTTCGGCGTCGCGACGCGCGGCAGCCGGCGCGGTGAGCTCAAGCAGTTCATGACGATGCCGACCGGTGCGGAGACCTGCGGGCCGCTCATCCAGGACCGGCGCGTGCTGGTCTCCGTGCAGCACCCGGGCGAGGTGGACGGGGCGTCCGTCGAGAAGCCCGCGAGCGTCTGGCCCGACGGACCCGGCACGATCGTCCGTCCGTCGGTCGTCTCGGTCTGGCGCGAGGACGGCCGCGACATCGGCGTCTGAGCATGCCGGTGACGGGGGGTCGGTGACGGGGGGCGTCAGGCGGAGGCCGGCAGGTGGGCGGTCACCGAGGTGCGGGGGATCAAGGCCTCGGTGACCGCCGCCCGCGTCTCGCCGGCCCGCAGGAGCCACTCGGCGTAGGCGGGGGACTGCCGGGCGGCCTCCCAGTACGCGGACTCAAGCTCGGCGTAGACCGCGTCCAGCGCGTCGTCGGCGCGCGCGGTCACCAGGAGACGTACGCCCAGGGGGTCACCGTCGAGGGGGCGTACGGCCATGTCGGCGCGGCCCCGCGAGGTGGGCTGGCAGAGGGTGACGACCTCGCCGGAGGCGACGAGGGAGGCGGCGGTGAGGTAGTCGCCGTGCAGGACGGGGGGGTTCAGGCCGGCCGCGGTCAGGACGCGGCGCAGGCCGTCCCACTCGCCGTCCACCGTGGGGTCCACCATCCAGCGGTCGTCCGCGAGGTCGCTGAGGCCGACGACCGGTAGCTCCGCCGCCGGGTGGTCCGCGGCGAGGGAGACGAACTGCGGCTCGCGGTCGAGGAGCACGCGTCTTCGGAGCGTCTGCGGCAGCCGCAGCGGGCTGCCCTCCACCTCGTGCACGAACGCGACGTCGAGCTGGCCGTCGGCCACCCTGCGCAGCAGCGCGTTGGCCGAGACGTCCATCTGGAGCGAGATCTCGGTGTCCGGCAGCCGCACGCGCAGCCTGCGCAGCCAGCCGGGTATGGCCCGGCTCGCCGTGGAACCTATGCGCAGGCGTGGCCCTTCGGCGGCGTGGGCGGCCGCGGCCATGGTCTCGGTGACCAGGGCGTCCATCTCCGTGACCAGGGGGCGGGCGCGGCTGAGGAGCACGCGGCCGAGCGGTGTCGGGCGGCAGCCGGTGCGCTCGCGGGCGAAGAGCTGGCCGCCGAGCGCGTGCTCGATGCGGCGCAACTGGGTCGTCAACGACGGCTGGCTCATGCCGAGCTGACGGGCGGCCTTGTGCAGGCTGCCGCTGTCGGCGATGGCGCACAGCGCACGGAGGTGCCGGACCTCGAGCTCCATGGTCGATGAGCGTAGAGGCGCTACGGCCGCCGCACCAGACGCCCAAACCCCACGAGAACGAGCCGTTCCGGGCAGGCCGGGGCGGGGTGATAGCCCCGGGCTATCGGGTATTGCCATCATCCCCGTGCGCCACATGCTCCCCGAGACTCACAGCCACCGAACCGTTCACCTTTCACCGACCCCCCACGGTCGTGGAACGAGTAGGGAGCCCCCCACACATGAACAAGCGTTACCTGTCCGTCGCCGCCGTCCTCGGTCTCTCCGTCGCCGGTCTCGGCGTGACCTCGGCGACCGCCGCGCCCGCCGCCCCCACGGCCTCCGCGCCCGCCGCCGCCTCGTCCTGGGCCGCGTACGAGGGTTCGAAGGCCGAGGCCAAGAACAACGCCGCGTTCTTCGAGGCCGTCGTGCGGGCGGTCGCCGAGAAGCGCGCGGCCAACCCCGGCGCGAAGTCCGTGACCGTCGTCTACGACGCCTCCGGAGCTCCGACCTTCGCCTCGCAGATAGCCAGCAGCACCTCGATCTGGAACAGCGCCGTCTCCAACGTGAAGCTCCAGGCGGGCACCTCCGGCGCCAGCTTCGAGTACCGCGAGGGCAACGACCCGCGCGGCTCGTACGCGAGCAGCGACGGCCACGGCAACGGCTACGTCTTTCTGGACTACGCGCAGAACCAGGAGTACGACGCGACGCGCGTCACCACCCACGAGACCGGGCACGTGCTCGGCCTGCCCGACACCTACGACGGCCCGTGCAGCCAGCTCATGTCGGGCGGCGGCCCCGGCCCGTCCTGCACCAACGCGCAGCCGGACGCCACCGAGCGGGCCAAGGTCGACCAGCTCTGGGCGAACGGCCTCACCAAGGCCTTGCACAAGGTCAACGCCGACCGCTGAGCAAGGCCAACGTCGGCCACTGAGTGACCAGTCGGTAGAGCTCTAGGGCTCTCGGGGGCCGTGCGGGCCGCTTCCGTCACGTCGTCTTCGGCGACGCGATGGCCCGCGCGGCCCCCACCTCCTGCCGCAGGGGTTCGAGGACGCTCTCCTTGGGCCCCACGGTGAAACCGGTCCGCACCTCCATGAGGTGCGCCGAGGCGCGCAGCCCCTTCGCGAGCTCCCGCAGCTCCGCGACGACCTCGGCGATCTCCTCGGCGGCGGGCTCGTCCGCGCCGTGCCGGATGCGGACGCGCGCGGCGGTCGTGGCGTCCAGGATCCGTTCCACGGCGACGACCAGGGGCCACCAGGCGGCGGCGCGCGTACCGGTCGGCGGCGGCTCGGTCAGGGCGCGCTGGAACTCGGAGCGGATGGTGGACAGGTCGCGGTAGAGGCGGCGGCGCATCCGGGCCCTGGCGGCCGGGTCCTCGTGGGCGCCGAAGACGCACTCCACGTACTGGGCCGTGTCGGCGACGGCGTCCGCGAGCCGGTCGCCGATCCGGGTGCCCCAGCTCTCCGGCCAGAGCAGATAGCCGGCGACGAGCGCGATGGCGCAGCCGATCAGGCTGTCGACGAGCCGCGGCACGACCAGGCCGAGGCCCTGGTGGTTGAGGATGTCGGAGAGCAGCAGGATGACGGGGGTGATGGCCGCCGTCTGGTGGCCGTAGCCGCGGGTGGTCAGGGCCGGGATGAGCGGGGCGAGCAGCAGCATCACCGGCACGTCCCACCAGCCGTGCGGCACCTCGGCGAGGACGGCGGCGGCGACGACCAGGCCCGCGGCCGTGCCGATGGCGCGCAGGACCGCGCGCGAGAAGACCGAGCCGAAGTCGGGCTTGAGGACGAACGTGACGGTGAGCGCCACCCAGTACGACCGGGGTACGTCGACCAGCGAGACCAGGGACTGCGCGATGCCGATGCAGAGCGCGAGCCGCAGTCCGTAGCGCCAGGACGCCCCGGAGAGGATGACGTTACGGGCGGCGCGGCGGGCGCGGACGCGCAGCGCGGCGGGGCGGCCGAGGCGGTCGTCGGCCTCGATGACGCCGAGGGGGTCGGGGTCGCTGAGCGTCTCCGCCGCGTGCCGTACGGCGTGGTCGAGGGCCCGGGACGCGTGGTCCAGCGGCTCGGCGAGGTCCGGTGGGGCCGGGGCGCCGTCTCTGTCCGGACCCTCACCGCCGCCGCGCCACACCGCCTCCGCGAGGGCGCGTACGGCCGCCGGTACCTCGGCTGGCAGGCGTACGCGGGCGTGGCGGGCCCACTGGTGGGAGGCGGGGGCGGCCTCGACGACCGGGGTGAGGGCGTTCAACTGGGCGACGAGCCGCACCAGGTCCGCGTTGCGGCCGTGGTCGAGGGCGCGGCGGGCGAGGACGAGGTCGTAGCTCTGGTTGAGGGAGATGGTGACGGCGCTTCGGGCGTCGTCGTAGGCGTCGGTGCCCGCCGCTTCGAGGAGCGCGGCCACGGAGAGGTAGGAGTCGGCGACCGCGGCGCGTTCGGGGACGCCGGAGCGCAGCGGCCACGCGAGCAGGGCGAGGAGCAGGACGAGGAGGCCCCCACCGGTCATCAGGGCAGGGGCGAGCCACCACTCGCCGGGCATCGGCAGCCCGGCGCCGACCACGGAGTTGAGCAGCAGGAGCAGCCCGGACACGGAGGCGACGGCGCCGATCGTCGACATCATCCCGGAGACGAGCGCGACGAGGGTGACCGCGCCGACGGCGACCCAGCCGTGGCCGAAGACGAGCGAGCCGAGGGTGACGCCGAGGGCGCCGAAGAGCTGCGGCACGGCGATGTTGAGGACGCGCATGCGGTAGGCGTCGGCGGTGTCGCCGATGACGCCCGAGAGCGCGCCCATGGAGGCGAGCGCCCCGTACGTGGGCTGTCCCGCGACGATGCCGACGGCGAGCGGCAGCGACATCGCCAGGGAGGCGCGGGCGACAGCCGCCCAGGGGATGGGCGCGGACTGCGGCTTGAGCGACCTGACCAGCCAGTCGGGCGGGGAGAGCGGGCGCTGGAGGCCGCGTGAGGTGCGCGAGGTGCGCGGTGTGCGCGATCCGCGTGATTCCGGTGGGGCGGCGGGGGTCTCACGTGGCATGCGTCCAGTATCACGGCCGCGCGGGTCAGTCCGCGGCTTCGGTGGCTCCGGCGTCATCGGCGTCATCGGCGGCTTCGGTTTCGGGGCGGTGCAGCGTCAGGGTCACCACCAGGGCCCGGTGGTCCGTGCCGCCGATCTCCAGGAAGCGGGCGTCACGGGCCGAGAAGTCCGGGGTCGCGAGTACGTGATCGATCTGGGCGCCCAGCGGTGCGGGCGCGGCGGTGGGCCAGCTCGGGGCGCGCGACGTTCCGTCGAGGCGGGCGGCGTCGCGCAGGCCCGCGTCCAGGACGGAGCGGAAGGCGGCGTGGTCCTGCGTGGCGTTGAAGTCGCCCGCGATGATGGTGGACCGGCCGTCGCCCGCGGCGGCGTAGTCCCTGATCCTGCCGAGCTCCTCGCGCCACAGGCCCACTCCCTTGGCCAGCGGTGGCATCGGGTGGACGAGCTGGACCCGTACCTCGTGGCCCTCCACGTCGGCCACGGCTCCCGGCATGCCGAGGGTGCCGGGGATGCCCTTCGCCGGTTTCAGCGGGACCTTGGCGAGGATGACGGAACCTTCCGCGCCGTACGCCTTCACCGACTCGCGGTAGGGGTAGTCGGCGCGGGGCAGCTCCTTGTGGAGCAGGGCGGAGCACGCCGGGTCGCACTCCTCCACGAAGAGGAGGTCGGGGTCTTCGGCGCGGACCGCCTTGACCAGGCCGGGGGTGCCCTGGCCGAACTCCACGTTCGACGTCAGGACGCGCAGCTCCGCGACGGCGGGGCCCTTGGGGGCGTCCGTGTGGCCGTACGGCTCCATGTACCAGGCGACTCCGGCGAGCGTCGCGACCGCCCACACCATGCCGGTCCGCCATCTGGCCAGGGCGGTCAGGAGCAGGGCCGCGGCCGCGGGGGCAAGGAGCCAGGGGAGGAAGGCGAGGGTCTGGGGAACGGGGGTGAAGCCGTCGGAGTCCGCCGCGCGGAAGGCGAGGACCGTGGTGACGGCGGCGAGCAGCAGGGCGGCGAGGACGGCCTTGCCCCGCGCCGGCGGCCTCCGGCCGGGCTCGTCGGCCTCTTCCGGCTCGGCGTCTCGGGTGACGGTCTCGCTGTCCAAGGCCGGCCTCTCGGGTCGGTTGTTGCTGCCGGTGTCCTCTCTCAGTAACGGTTGCTCGCCGGGGGGCGGTTCCTTCGGACCGCGCCGACTTTCCTCGGACGGTGTTTTTCTGCGGGCCCTGGCCGGGGGCTCGGGCGGCGCGTTCTGCGGGCCGGTTGTGGCTGGTCGCGCAGTTCCCCGCGCCCCTTGTGGGGGTCTGGGTCGTCGTTTTGCCGCGTCATCGTTGTGGTTGGTCGCGCGGTTCCCCGCGCCCCTCGCGGCCCGGTGCCGTGAGGGGGCGGTCAGGTTTGCTCGTGGTGGTGTCTGCTCAGCCACCAGGTTGCCGCGGCCACCGCCGTGCCCGTTGCCATGATGATCCATGAGGTCACCCAGAGGGATTCCGTCAAGGCGTCGTAGACCGCGCCCGCCGCGTCGGGGGAGATGTCCGAGGGGAGGTCCCTCAACGTGAGGCTTCGGGTGATGGCGATCGCCGCGGCCAGCGCCGCCGCCGCGAGGGCCGCGCCCACCGCCGTGGCGATGACCGCCCTGCGGCGGTGGAGGGACAGGAGGATGCCCGCCGCCGCGAGGATCACCGCCGCCAGGGGGAGCCAGAGGCCTGCTGTCTGGAGCATGTGGAAGCCCTCCCGTATCGGGCCGAGGTCCTTGGAGTCGAGGATGGTGACCTCGGTGTGCCGCACCGGGATTTTCGACGCGAACGGCACGCCGTCATCGGCCAGTTGCTGCTTGACCCGCTGTGTGATGGGCGCGAGGTCGATGGAGACCTCGCCGTCGGAGTCGTCGTCGAGGGCGCGCTCCACGGCGTCGTGCGCCGCACGGTTCGCCGCGTTCCAGGCGGTCTTGTACGCCTCCGTCTCGGTGAACGAACCCGCCGCGTCGCGTACGAAGGCCTCGACCGTGCCCTGCAACGGGCCCACGTCGATCTCCTTCATCACCGCGTCGGTGACCGCGTCCCCCACGGCCGTGCGCACCGCGGGGTCGGCGGAGAGCGGCGCCATGGTCGCGACGTAGCTGCCCTCGTCCCCGATCTCGTACTTCGACCAGGTCGAGAGCGCGCCGAGGGGAACGAGGAGGCAGGCCGCCACGAGGAGGACTGCGGACAGGGCGCTGCGGACGCTGCGGGGCACGCATACCAGGCAAGGCCCCCCTCAGGCCCGGCGCGAGCGGGACGACTGCATATGGGGCAAGGCAGGGGCGCGATTCCCCGGGCCGGCGGGGCTTCCGGTGGAGGGCTCGGCCGAACGGGTGTTACCTGGATGAGGGGACGAGGAGGCCGATCATGGGAATCGCATCGACTCTGGGCGCGGTGGGCGCCGCGGCCCTGCTGACCGTGGGCACCGCCGCCACAGCGACAGCCTCAGCCACCGCCGCGACCCCCGCGCACAACGACGACGGCGTCATCTGGGGAACCGTCGTCTCCGGCCCGGACCTGAAGATCAGGGACGAGCCGAGCACCGAGGGCAGGATCGTCGCGAAGCTGCCCAAGGGCAGTGAGGACCGCGTCGAGTGCGCCACACACGGGACCGTCGTCCACGGTGACTCCGTCTGGTACTGGCTGACCGGCGTCGGCGGCTGGGCGAGCGCCGCGTACGTCGACACCCACGGATGGCACGTGCCGAGCTGCTCCTCCGAGGACCCGTGCCCGAAGTGGAAGGACCGGGACTGCCACGAACCGTGCGCCTACAGCAGGCGCTGACCCCCGGCAACCCCACCGGAACCGCCGAGCCCCCGCGCGCGCCGCGTCGGCGAGGCCGTCGAGAAGGGAACCGTCATGGCACATGCCGCCCCCGTCCACCACGCGCCCGCCGCGCGGTCCACCGCGACCTCGGCCTGGGCCCTGCCACTGCTCCTCGGCATCGCGTACGGCTTCTGGACCGCGACCAACCGCATCCACGGCGGACCGGTCACCGCGGGGAAGGTCCTTCTCGGCGTCGTGTCGGGGCTCGTGCTCGCCGTCCTGGTCATGGCCCTGCACCGGGTGGGGAAGAAGCTGCCCGTCGGGCTGCGCGCCCTGTCGTGGGCGGTGCTCGCCGGGGTGTCACTGGGCTTCCTGTACAACCAGAGCGGCAAGGGCGTGCTGGCCTGCGCCGTGGTGTCGCTCGCGGTCGCGGCGGGAACGTTCGTGATGACCTACTACCGCTTCTGCGCGGCCGGCGACGAGAAATGCCCCTGACAGCGCTCACAGCGCGTCGAGCTCGACCGCGTCGGCCATGGCCCGGTAGCCGGCGTCGTTCGGGTGCAGGTGGTCACCGCTGTCGTACGCGGGGGCGAGCCGCTCCGGGTTCTCGGGGTCGGCGAGCGCCTTGTCGAAGTCGACGTAGGCGTCGTACTCGCCCGAGGTGCGGACCCAGTCGTTGAACTCGTCGCTGACCGCGGCGGCGTGCTTCCCGTAGTGGTCGGAGCCGCCCAGCGGCAGCAGCGTGGCGCCGACGACCTTGACGCCCTCGGCCCGGGCGAGCCGGATCAGCTTCCGGTGGCCGTCGATGAGTTCGCGCGCCGACACGATCGGGGCGGGCTTGTAGGTCGGTGTGTCGCTCTCGCTGAAGCCGATGTCGTTGAGGCCTTCGAGGACGACGACCGTGCCGACGCCGGGCAGGTTCAGGGCGTCCCTGGCGAACCGGTTGGCGCTCTTCTCCCCGTACCAGGCCGAGTCGTTGAGCACCAGGTTGCCGCCGATGCCGGCGTTGAGCACGGGCCGCTGGTCACCCGCCTCGTCGAGCCGTTCGGCGAGGGCGTCCGGCCAGCGGCGGTCGCGGTCGGTGGTGGAGGCGAAGCCGTCGGTGATGGAGTCCCCGAAGAGGGCGATGCCGTCCCGCTTCGCGGGCTCGGGGCCGCTCACGTCGACGCCGGAGAGGTAGTACCAGGACTCCGTGGAGTCGCCGAAGGCCGTGGCCCCGGTGTCGGCGGTGTGCTCGCCGTCCGCGCGGTAGCTGGTGGCGAAGGACTGGGCGTGGAAGGTGGCGGGCCCGGTCGTGCCCGCCAGGTGCAGGGTGACCGTGACGGACTCGAAGGGGTCGAGCCGCAGCCCGGCGGCGTCGCTGGAGAGCTGCCCGTGCGCCGGGACCGTCACCGACCGCTTGCCGCCGAAGGTGAGCCGCCGCACCGAGCCCTTCTGGACCGACGCCCCCTTGCCCGTACGCGCGACGGTGGCGCCCTCGATGCGGAGCGGCGAGGCCCCGTAGGCGTTGGAGAGCCGGATGCGGGCTCTGTCACCGCCCTCGGTGACGCGTATGACCTGGCGCAGGGTCTGGCCGCTGAAGCCGTCCTCCGACCAGTTGGGCTTGAACCCGGTGCTGGGCCGCTGCGGCGACGCGGCCCAGGCGGCGGTCCAGGCGGGCCCCTCGACCGCGCGGCCGTCGGTGGCGGCATGGGCACCGCTAGTGGCATGGGCACCGGTGGCGGCATGGGCACCGGTGAGGGCGAGTCCGGCGGTCAGGGCGAGGGCCGACGCGGTGGCGAGGACGGTGGTGCGGGCACGCGACATCATCGTGGGGCTCCGGGGAGTCGAGGGAGGCGGTGCCGGATTCGGCGGCTGCCGTCCCGACTCCTCAAAGATCCGCCGAACGCGCGGGGGCATCAACGGCGATCCATGCAACGATCAACGCACTGACGCTTATCGATGCAGGTCACAGGGGGTACGTGGTGGAACGCCAGGAGCTGGAGACGTTCGTGACGCTGGCCGAGGAGCTGCATTTCGGACGTACGGCCGAGCGGCTGCTGCTCTCCCAGGCGCGGGTCAGCCAGACCGTGAAGAAGCTGGAGCGCAAGATCGGCGCCCCGCTCTTCGAGCGCACCAGCCGGGTGGTCCGCCTCTCACCGCTGGGGCGGCGGCTGTACGAGGACGTCGCGCCGCTGCACAAGGAGATGGAGGCGGCGGTGGCCCGCGCCAGGGACGCCGCGCGGGGCGTCGAGGGCGAGCTGTCCGTCGGCTTCCTCGGCTCGGGCGCGGGTTCGCTGACCGGGGCGATCCTCGCGGCGTTCCGTGAGCGGTGCCCCGGGTGCGAGGTGCGGATGCGCGAGACGCAGTTCGAGGACCCGCTGGGCGCGCTGCGCGGCGGCGACATCGACCTGCTCTTCACGTGCCTGCCGGTCGAGGAGCCGGACCTGACGGTCGGCCCCGTCGTCATCAACGAACCCCGCCTGCTGGCCATGCCGGTGGGCCACCCCCTCGCCGGGCGCACGTCGGTCGCCCTGGAGGAGCTGGCGGGCGAGACGTTCTTCGGCGTGGTGAACGGCGCCCCCGCGTACTGGTGGGACTTCCACGTGCCGCCCCGCACACCGAGCGGCCGCGAGATCCACCGGGGGCAGGCGGTGGCCAGCTTCCAGGAGCTGATGACGCTGGTCGCCGCGGGCCGGGGGATCTCCCCGGTGGTGGCCTCGGTGGAGCGCTACTACGCCCGCCCGGACGTCACGTTCGTACCGCTGCGGGACGTGGCGTCCGCCGACGTGGCCCTGCTCTGGCGCACGGCGGGCACGAACGCCCGCTCGGAGGCGTTCGCCGCGGCGGTCCGCGACGTGGTGGCGGCGAACGGGGGCCCCGCGGCGTTCTGAGCCCCTCCGCCCGCGCGCCTTCGCCCGAGCCTCCGCACGTCCCTCCGCCCGCGTCAGGGCCCGGCGGTCTGTCCGAAGGCGTCCGTGCAGAGCGCCCAGATGACGAAGACGCCGATCGCGATGGAGATGACCGCCCAGACCGGCGTGTACGGCAGCCACAGGAACTGCGCCACGATGCCGAGCGCGGCCAGCGCGACGCCGGTCGCCTTCGCCCAGCTCGCGCCCCTGAGGATGCCCCAGCCGGCGGCGGCGATGATGAGGCCGAGGATCAGGTGGATCCAGCCCCAGGTGGTGAGGTTGAACTTGTAGACGTAGTCGCCGATGCGTTCGTAGACGTCGTCCTTGGCGATGCCGGCGATGCCTTCGAACACGCCGAGTACGCCGTTCACCAGCATCAGGACCCCGGCGAACATGGTCCCGCCCGCGGCCCACAGACTGGCGTCGCTCCCCGGCTCGTGCGGGTGCTCGTGGCTGTGGCCGTGGCCGTGGCCGTGTCCGTGGCCGTGTCCGTGGCTCGGCGTGTCGTCGTGCGCCGTGGCGCTGCTCATGGCCGTCCCTCGCTCTCTGTCGGGCATCCACAGCGTGTGACGGCCCACGGGGTGCGGCGAGCGGGCTTAGCCGGAACGGGTGACGGGCGCCTGCCCGCGCGGCGGTGTCACGACACCTTCGCCACCGCGCTGGTGACCGCCGCGGTGACGCGTCGTATGCCCGGCGAACGTTTCGGGCACGGCCGGGACTTGGCCGTGGTCGGGGCCAGGCAGAAGTGGAGGGGGTCGTCGCTCCGGTGGAGGGCGGTGCGGCCCCGGCCCGGGTCGGTGCAGAACCCGGGGGTGCGCCTCTCGTACGGCGTGCACGGCAGCGTCTCGGTCCAGGTGTAGCGGGACGACGCCGGGGCGACCGCGCGGCCCGCGTCGGCGGTGAGGCCGCCCGAGGCGCGGGCTCGGGCCTCGTAGATGCCGTTCACGCGGCGGACGCGGTCCGGTGTCATGGGGTCGGGCCCTTGCAGCACCCAGACGACGCGCGTACGCCCCGCCCCGGCGGCGCCCTCGATCTGCGCGGTGAGCTTCGCCGCGTCGGCGCTGTAGCGGGCGAAGTACTTCGCCCGCTGTTCGTCGTACGTGATGCCGTCCATGCACGGCGTGTAGCCCCACGCGTTGCCCCAGAACTGGAGCACCACGTAGTCCGGCCGCTCCTCGCGCACCAGCGCGGCGGCCTTGTCCTTCTCGGGGACCAGGGAGTCCTTGCCGGTGCCTTCGAGGTAGTCGCAGAGGGTGGTGCCGGAGTAGGGCGCGCTGCGGTAGCGCGCCCCGAGGCGATTCTTCAGCTGGTCGCGGAGGTCGCTCTGGTTCTCCATTGCAAGGGAGTCCCCGAGATAGAGGACATTTGGGGGCTTTGTCCGGGACTTTTGTGCAACCCGCTGCCGCGCCGCGGGCGACGGGGACCGGCGTGACGGGGTGGCCGTAGCCCTCGGGGCGTCGGCGGCCGGGACGTCCGAGGCGTCCGGTGCCTCCGGTGCGTCCGGGAGGGTGGGGGCCGGTGGGGTGTCGCCTCCCGAACCCGGGTCCCCGCACCCCCCGAGCAACAGCGCACCCACCAGCGCGCCGGCCACCGCCCCCGTGCTCCACAGCTTGCGCATGCGGCAACTCCCGCCCCAGACCGCCGAAATGCCCCCCAGGCAAGCACAGCCACGCGGGCGGCGGAAGACATCCGTCTGCCGATACGGTCACCCCGTGGCTGAATGGCCGGACTTCAGTGCCGCCGCGCCGCTCGCTCGAAGTGCCGTGCGAGGGCGTGGAAGGCCTCCTTCGGCTCCCCGCGCAGGCCGGCCGCCGGGTCGTCGGGCCGCTTCCACACCGTCCTGGTGATGCCGTAGCTCGCCATGTCCAGGTCGTGGCGCGGGTCGTGGGGGCGGTGCGGCTCGTCGGGCGTGACGAACTGGTAGACCAGCGCGGCGTGCAGGTCCATGGACTCGAAGGCGCCGAAGACGTCCATGAGGTACGTCGCCTGCGTGCGCTCGCTGCGGCGGAGGCCCGCGACGATCTCCGGGGGGTCCTTGGTGTAGTCCACGGCCTCGCGCCAGCCCATGCCGCCGTCCTGGGGCGCGCCCTCGTACGTACAGGACCCGCACTCGGTGATCGCCACCGGCTTGCCGTGGCGGCGGTACGGGGCGAGGTCCGCGACGTAACCGGCCCGGTCGCGGTGGTAGCCGTAGTAGTTGACGCTCACGAGGTCGAAGAGGGTCCAGTCGACGTCGTCGCCGTCGGCCGCGCCGTAGGTGAGCGGGCCGTGGAAGACGGAACGGCCGGTGCGTGCCGCCCGCTCGATGAAGTCACGGAGCCGGCGGACCATCTTCTCGGGGTCGAAGTTGCCCTTGAGGAGGTTCTCGACCCGCTCGACGGCGTTGGCGCCCGGCACGATGCCGGGGACGAACAGCACGAACTCGCACCCCACGCTGAGGTACACGCTCGCCCCCCGCCGCCGCAGCCGCTCCGCCTGCCGTCCGGTCTCCGCGAGGTGGTCGAGGATGTCCCGGTGCGGGACGTCGGCGAGGCGCGGCTGGAGCCAGACGTGCAGGCCGCGCCCGGCGGCCTCGGAGGCGGTGGCGGCGAGGCGTTCGACTCCGACGCCGAAGACGGAGACGGAGCTCGCGTGGAGGTCCTCGCGGATGGTCCGCATGTCCGCGCGCATACGGCGGGCGGACCAGCCGGTCGCGGGGTGCTCACCGTCGCCGACCTCGTAACAGACGCCGCGGTGGGTGAGACCGGGGCGGCCCTTCGCCGCATCTCCCCCCGCCGCGGCGGGAGCTGCACCGGCCAGCGCCCCCGCGGCCGCCACCGCCCCCGCACCCGCGATGAACCTGGCCCTGCTGATCGCCTCGCCGCGCACTGCGCCTCCCGCTGGTGGTGTGGTGTCGGAACACCAGAGTGGCGGGGAGCGGGCGGCGGAACGACGGCCGAAGGTCTACGGGCGCCGGCCGAAGGGCGCGCCACACATGGCCGGTCGGGGGATCGGCTCCCGTGGCCGGTCGGGTGCTCGGCGACCGCTGTCCGCTAGCGGGCGACGAACTGGGTCAGGATCGCCTGCACCTCGTAGATGTTGACGCCCTTGGTGAACGTCTTCTGCAGCGGCGTCGCGTTGCCGGAGATCCAGATCTTCAGCTCGGCGTCGAGGTCGAAGTGTCCGGCCGTCTCCACCGCGAAGTGCGTGATGCTGCGGTAGGGGATCGAGTGGTACTCGACCTTCTTGCCGGTGATGCCCTGCTTGTCGACCAGGATCAGCCGGCGGTCGGTGAACAGCATGGTGTCGCGTATCAGCAGGTAAGCGGCGTGCACCTGCTCGCCGTGCCCGAGCAGCCGGCCGTACTCCTGCTGCGCGCGGGACGGATCGATGGTGTGAGCGTTGCCGAACAGTGCCATGTGGGCCCCCCTGGGACGTCAGTACGTCGTACGACCCTAACCGGGGAGGTCGGCGTCGGCCGCGCCGAGCATCCCCGCGCCCGCGGGGATGGCAGGGCCGCGCGTTCGGCGTCCGCCGGGCCGCCGCCGAGGACGGCCGCGCCCGCGAGTCCCTCCAGGGACAGGGCGAGGGCGCGTGGCTCGTCGAGGCGGCGGGCGATGTCCAGGCCGTGCAGGTGGTGGGCCTCGGCGAGGCCGACGGGTGGCGTGACGGGTGACATGAGGGGTGGCGCGATGGCCGCGTACGGGTGGCGCGTTGACCGCGCGACGGGTGAAGCCCTGCCCAGGGGTCTGCAAGAATCGGGGCCCCGTACGAAGGGCCCGCGAGGGCCCTGTACCAGTGGGGTGGGATGACGATGATGGTGCTGCTGCTCGGCATCGGGGTGCTGATAGCCGCGGCGGGCCTGGGTGCCGTCATATGGGCGGCGCGGGGCGGCCCACGCTGGGTCAGGGGGGTGGCCAAGGCCACCACGGTCGCGGCGGAGATCGCGGCGTCGGCCGCGAAGTCCGGTGGCCGCCGGAGCAGCGGCAAGAACGCGGCCGACGGCTGAACCGACCGGGGCGGGAGCGGGCGGGAGCGGGCGGGAGCGGGCGGGAGCGGGCGGGAGCGGCGCCATGCCCGGCCCCGGTCCGAGAACGCCGTCGCGCGGGCGCGGCGCACGTCACGACCCGGGTACCGAGGAGTCGAACGCCCTCGCCCGCCTCTCCCGCCTCAGCGTTCAGAAGTCGTCGGCGTCGTCGCGCAGTTCGTACGTCCAGTAGCCGGTCTTCCAGGCCGCCGGGTCCACGGCGACGCCGCCCCGGCCCGGAGCCTTGACGGCCGCCGTGCCCCCGCCGCCCCGCAGCGTGACGGAGAAGCCGCTGACGGGCTCGTTCGGCTCGTCGACGCCGCCGTTCGAGAGGCGGACCAGGGCGTACGCGGGGGCGCCGGCCTTGAGGACGACGGGCGCGGCGGGCCTGCTCTTGGCGACCGGCGGCACGTTCTCGCGGTGGCCCTCCAGGAACTGGATCTCCGGGTGGCCGGTCATCCGGCAGGAGTGGCCCGAGGTGTTCCTCGCGGTGAGGACGATGTGGGTGTAGGGCGGACCGCTGTGGCGGGCGGCGCTGATTCGCACGTCCTTGGTGGTGCAGGCGGGGGTGGCGGTCGCGGGATTCTCGGCGCGGGAGACGGCGGTCGTCTCGTCGGCCGCGCCGCCGGTCTTCACGTCCGCCGCGCCGCCGGTCTTCCCCTCCCCGGCCGGATCGGACTGCTCGGGCTGCTCGGACACGTCCGTCACGACAGTCGTCTCCGCCACCCCGGCCGTCCTCACGCCGGAGCCGTCCCCGCCGCAGGCGGTCAGGGACAGGGCGAGCGCGGCGGTGCCCGCGGCGGCGAGGGCGATGGTGCGGCTGCGGGACGTACGCATGGGAGTTCCCCGGTGAGTGGAGGCCGCGAGGCCGAAGAGACGTGAGGCCGAAGAGACGTGAGCCCGAGTCTCCTGCCCACCGCTCACGTCCCACTGCCGCGCCGCTCACGTGCGGCTGCCGACCGCGTGTCCGGTCAGCGCGCCAGGTCTGCCAGGCCCCGCAGCCCTTCGAGGACCTCGGCGGCGGTGGGTGCCGCGGACGGATCGCTCAGGTGCTGGATCATCACGCCCGACATCAGGGCGAGCTGGACGCTGCCCAGTGAACGCAGGGTGGCCTCGGGGACCTCGTCCTCGGGGACGCCCGCCAGGATCGCCGCCATGCCGCGCCGGCCCTCGGCCGTGCCCTGAGCGAGCGTGTCCCGCAGCTCGGGGTTGCGGCGGGCCTGCATGAACAGCTCCATCGAGGCGAGCCACAGGTCGGGGTGGGCGGTGAACTCCGCGATGAGGCTGTCCCACATCTGCTCGAAGTGCCGCTTCGACGAGCCGCCCGCGTCGGGCGCGAGCGCCCGGCCCACCGAGTCCCCCCAGGCGTCCAGGAGTTCGAACAGGGCCTTGGTGAGCAGCGCTTCCCTTGAGCCGTAGTGGTAGCCGATGGCGGCCATGCTCACGCCGGCCGCGGTGGCGATGTCCCGGACGCTGGTGCGGTCGTACCCGTTCTCGCGCAGGCACGTCTTGGCGGCGTCGAGAAGGGCTTCACGGTTCCCCATGCCGGGCAGCGTACCAAGCTGACGGACGGTTGTATGAGGCGCTCGATCTATACGGGTGTATTGCGCGAACGCCCAACTGTGCTCTACGTTCCTCGCCATGAGACGAACGAGGCACATGAGCCGCGCAAGCCGCAGGAGCGTTTCCCGGTGGTCCGTCACCGCGCTGGCGCTGGCGCTGGCCGCGACGGCCTTCACCACGGCGGCGACCCCGACCACCAAGGCCCAGGCCCAGGCCCGAGCCCAGGTCCAAGCCCAAGCCCAGGCCCCCGCCCCGTACGAGCGCCCCGCCGGCACCGGCACGGTCGTCACCACGACCGGCGGCAAGGTCCGCGGCACCGCCGGCAAGGGCCTGCGCAGCTTCGAGGGCATCCCGTACGCGGCTGCGCCGGTCGGGGAACGCCGCTGGGTCCCGCCGAAGCCCGCCGAGCGCTGGTCGGGGGTCCGCGACGCGACCCGCCCGGGCGCCGCCTGCGCCCAGCCGAAGGGCCTGCCGGTCGGCGTGCCGAGCGAGAGCGAGGACTGCCTCTACCTCAACGTCACGGCGCCCACCGCTCCCGGCAAACGCCCCGTGATCGTGTGGATCCACGGCGGCAGCCTCATGTACGGCACCGGCGACATGTACGGGCCGAAGCGGCTGGCCGCCGAGGGCGCGGTCGTCGTGTCGATGAACTACCGGCTCGGCATCATGGGCTTCCAGGGCTCACCCGCCCTCAAGGGCGCGGCGGGCCTCGGCCTGGAGGACCAGCAGGCGGCCCTGCGCTGGGTCCGCGCGAACGCCGCCGCCTTCGGCGGGGACGCGGGCAACGTGACGCTGATGGGCCAGTCGGGCGGCGGCTACAGCGTCTGCGGCCACCTCGCGTCACCGAAGTCCGCGGGCCTCTTCGACCGGGCCGTCCTACAGAGCGCGCCCTGCGCCACCGGCGGCTCCCGCACCAGGGCCGAGGCGCGGGCCGAGGCGGAGCGGGTCACCGAGGCGGTCGGCTGCGAGAGGCACACCGCGGCCTGCCTGCGCCGCAAGCCGGTGGCCGAACTCCTCGCGGCGTACGGCCCGTTCAACGAGCCCCGGCCGGTCGCGGGCACCGACCTGATGCCGCTCGCGCCCGCCGAGGCCCTGCGCACCGGACGGTTCAACCGGGTGCCGGTGCTCATCGGCGTCAACCGCGACGAGGAGCGCGGCAGGGTCCTCGGCCAGGAGCTGGCGCCCGGGGGCGCGCCGATGAAGCCCGCGGAGTACGGGCCCGCCGTACGCGAGGAGTTCGGCGCCGACGCCGACGCCGTACTGAAGCGCTACCCCCTGAGCGCCCACGACTCGGCGGGCGAGGCCTTCGCGGCGGCCCTGACCGACGCCAAGTGGGCGGCGCCGACACTGGACACCGCGCGGCTCCTGGCGAAGTGGACGCCGACGCGGATGTACGAGTTCGCCGAGGGTGACACGCCCTGGTTCAACGGCTACCCGAAGCCCAGCTTCGCCCCGCGCGCCCAGCACATGTCGGAGCTGGCCTACTTCTTCGACATGGCGCTCTTCGAGGGCGTACGGCCGGAACAGGAGCCGTTCCGCGACCGGCTGCTGCACACCTGGGTCGGCTTCGCCGCGTCGGGCCGTACGGACTGGCCGCGGTTCCGCGAGGGCGACGGGTACGTGCAGTCGCTGTCGGCGGCGCACTGGCGGCGCGCGGACTTCGCGCGCGACCACCGGTACGCGTTCTGGAAGAGCGTCGGCTGACGGGTCACGACGGCCAGGGAGACCTGGAGACCTGCACCCGAGGTGAGCGACCTGTAACCAGGTCAGAGACCTGCACCCGAGGTGAGCGACCTGCACCCCAGGTAAGAGGCCTGCACCCCAGGTAAGAGACGCGAATCCCCCTTGGGCCGGAGAGGGACGGCCCAAGGGCGCCCATAGCCTGATCAGGTCATGAAACGAACCGACGACCGGCTGCTCCCGGTCCTGCTGCTCTGCGTCCAGGCCCTTGTGTGGCCCGGGGCGCAGCTCGTACGTGGAACCGTGCCGTCCGGGGCGGCACTCCTCGTATGGGCCCTGGTCGCGGGCATGGTGACGGCCGCGCTTGCCCTGCGCCGGACCCGGCCGGTGCTCGCCCTGGTGGTGACCGCCGCCGCCTGCGCGCTCGGCGCCGGCCCGCTGCCCAACGGGGCGATGGCGGTGCTCGGCACGGCGGGTGTCGCGGCGGCCCTCTTCGGCGTGGCGGTCGCGCGGGACACGTTCACCACCGTGCTCTGCGGGGCGGCGCTCGCCGGCTGGCAGCTCCTGCAAGACATCAGCCTGCACGGACTCGGCGACCGCGACCACGACCACGACGGCCTCGGCCTCGGAGCCGGCGTCGGCGTCGGTCTCGGTCTCGTCCTCACCGTCCTGCTGTACGCCGCTTCGTGCGGCGCCGGAATCCTCGTACGGCGCACCCGTGCCGCGAGGCGGGCCGCCGAGCGGCGGCTGCGGCGGGCCGAGTCCGAACGCCACCGGCTGCCGGCCGCCGAACGCCGCCGCATGGAGCGGGAGCTGCACGACGTCAGCGCCCACCACCTGACGGCCGTGGTGGTCACGGCGGGCGCGGCGCTCGGGCTGCGCGAGCGCCGCCCGGAGATGGCCGACGAGGCGCTGAGGTTCGCGGCGGAGACCGGCCGCGAGGTCACCCGCGCGCTCGGCGCGGTACGGGGCCCCGCGCCCTCGCGGGAGGACCGGCCTTCCCCGGACGAACGGCTTCGCGACCTGGTCGCGGGCTTCCGCCGCCTCGGCCACGAGGTGGACTGCGAGATCGATCCGCTGCCGGAGGGCACCATCGCGGACGCGGCGTACGGCATCGTGCGCGAGGCGCTGACCAACGTGGCGCGGCACGCACCCGGCGCCCGTACGCAGGTGGTGTGCCGGTACGGGGACACCCGGACGGAGGCCGTGGTGACCAGCGCGGCACCCCCCGCCGGTTCGGCGGCGCACGGCACGGGTCTCGGCGGCGGCCGGGGCACGGGCTTCCTGCGGTCCCGGGCGCGGGAGGCGGGCGGCACGCTGTCCAGCGGTCCCACGGAGGCGGGCGGCTGGGAGGTGCGCGCGGTCCTGCCCGGCAGGACGGCGTCCGCGGCCGAGAGCTCCGAGCCGCGCGCCTACCGCGTGGCGCAGTTGGTGGCCGCAGCGGGCCTGGTCCTGCAACCGCTGCTGCCCGCTTTGATCATCCGGGCGGAGCCCACGTCGGGCGGCGCGGACGTCTCGGCGGGCGTCCTGTTCGCGCTCCTCGCGGCGGCCCAGGCCGTGGCGCTGCTCTGGTTGCGCGGGGCGCCGTTCGCCGCGATGGGCGCGCTGCTCGGCCTCGCCCCGCTCTGGCCGGTGGCGATGGCCGTGGGCGACTACACGGGCCCGGCGGTCCTGCCACCCGCGCTGAGCCTGGTGGCCACGTGCGCGGCGGCCGCTTCGGCGCACACTCGCGCACGGCTGCCGCTCGCCTTCCCCCTCGCGGCGGTGGTGGTGCACGCGGGGGCCGCGACCGCCGCCGTCCTCGACCGGGGATCGGCCGCTCCCGCCTGGCTGGTCGGCGCCTGCGCGACGGGCGGTGCGGCCCTCGCGGTCGGCGCGGCCAGGTGGGGCGGGGCCCTGCGCGGCAGGCGGGAACTGGCCGACCGGGGCGCGCGGGAGCAGCGCATCGCCGCCTGGACCGAGGAGGCCGTACGCGACGCGTGGGCCGAGCGGCGCCGGGTCGCGGCCGGCCTTGAGACCACCGTGCTGGCCCGTACCGCGGACGTGGTCGCGGAGGCGGAGGCGGGCGAACTCGAAGCCACGGCCGAACGCGCCCGCGAGGCCCTGGCCGCGATGCGTGCCCTGCTCGACACCGTCCGGGAGGGCGAGGCGGAACCGCGCCTGCGCCCGCAGCCGACCCTCCAGGCCCTGGACCTCCTGGCCCACCAGTGCGGGGCCACGGGCCGTGACGTGGAGATCCACCTGACCGACCGTGTACCGCGACGCCTGCCCGACGCGGTGGACCTGGCCGCGTACAGCGCGGCCGAGACGCTGCTCACCACGGAGGACGAGACTCCGGCGCGGATCGAACTGGACGCTTCGGACGCCGACTTGCTGCTCTCGGCCACGGGGGTGACACGGGCGGCCCGCTCCCCGGCCGTACGCGCGCGCCTTTCGGCGCGGATCGAGACGCTGGGCGGCACCGTGACGGTGGCCCCGAACGGCACGGTCCTTGTAACCCTGCCGCTGCGCACCGACGGCCACGATGGAGAGGTGGGCGACCGATGACCCTCAAAGTGCTGGTGGCCGACGACCAAGGAGTGGTCCGCACGGGCTTCGCGGCCGTGATCGACGCCGAGGACGACATGACGGTCGTGGGCGAGGCGGCGGACGGCGTCACGGCGGTACGCCTCACCGAGGAGCTGGCGCCCGACGTGGTCGTCATGGACGTCCGTATGCCCGAACTGGACGGCATCGCCGCCACCCGCGTCATCACCGGCCGCCAGGACGCGCCGCGCGTCCTGGTCCTGACCACCTTCGACCTGGACGCGTACGTCTTCGACGCCCTGCGAGCCGGGGCCTCCGGCTTCCTCCTCAAGGACGTACGGGTACCGGAACTCCTGGACGGCATACGGGTGGTGGCGACGGGCGAGAGCGTTCTGTCCCCCTCCGCGACGAGCCGCCTGATCGCCCACTACGCGTCGGCGGCGAGACCCGGGACCGCCACGAGCACGACCCCCGGTGCCCCCCTCAACGCCTTGACGGCCCGCGAACGCCACGTACTGGCCCTGGTGGCGCAGGGCCTGAACAACGCGGAGATCGCCGAGGAGGCGCGCATCACGGTGGGGACGGTGAAGTCCCACGTCACCGCGGTCCTGCGGAAGCTGGGCCTACGGGACCGGGTGCAGGCGACGATCCTGGCGTACGACCTGGGCCTGACCCACCCGAACCCCCACCCCTGACCCCCCTCAGCTGAGGCGCCCGCCCCACCTGCCCACCCTGTCTGACCAACAAATGCACACCACAACAAAAGGAGCCCCCTGTGACGACGACCGGTCCCAGCCGCATCCGCCGCTTCTCACCCGCCGACCTCACCGCCCTCGCCTACGCGGTGGTCTGCGCGGGGCTGCTGATCTGGGCCGTGGTGGTGACCGCCTTGGACACCACGGACGAGTCGATGGCGGGAGTGATCCCCATCCTGGCCACGGCCCCCACGAGCCTGCTGTTCCTGGCCCTGCCGGACGGCCCCGGCTACTTCATCGCCGCGGTCGTCGTCGGCACCCTGGTCAACGCCGCGGTCATCAGGTGGTGCGGACGGGCGCTGAGCCGAGGAGCGAAGCGGAGCACCGGAAAGTGACACCGCGCCTCGGGCCGGCGCAGACCGAGTGGATCTGGTCGGACGGCCATGAGGGTCACTCGGCCCGATCAGAGAAGTGGTGCAGCAGGGCGAAGGGTGAGGACAACGCGGTGCCGCCCAGGGTCAGGACATCGGTGTCCACAGCCTCCAGCACGATGGCGATCGCCAGATCCACGGCGTCGACCGGCCCGGTGGCCGAGCCCGCTCTCATGGTCCCGGCAGCGGGAACAAATTGCCCCGGCTCCACCGCGACCCGGACGCCCGCTCTCTCCAGGACCTTCGCCTTGCCCAGGCCCTCCGCGGAGTAGACGTACTCCCGGCCCTCGTACGAGATGCGCAGCGCCCGGTCCTCCTTCCGCAGGGCCCGAGAGTTGAACCGAAGCTCCGCGGGACGACCGTCGAGGGTGAGCTCCGCCTTGGACAGCGAAGGCTGCCCCGTTCGCCGCTTCCCACGGAAGATCGCCTCCGGGAGGGCGGGCCCGCTCAGCCGGGCGGCGCTCATTCCCTTTTCGAGCGGCAGATAGAGGGGGCAGTACTCCACGGTGACGGAACCGAAGCGCCCCAGATCCCCCGTGAGCCCGGCCTTGGGCAATTCTTTCTTGCTACCGGTGCCGGAGCCGGCGCCGTAGGGAATCAGCTCGAATTCCAGGGAACGGGACTCACTGCTCGACTCGATCGTCTCCATGGCGACGGCGGCTCCTCTCACATCTCACGTGCATCGCGGATCAATCAAACGGGTTGAGGGCACTGCCCAGCTTCTTGGCGCCGCCGGCGAAGTCGTCCCCGAGGTCACTCGCCTTGTCGCCGACCCAGTCGGCCGCCTGACCGGCGCCCTTCTCGATGTCGTCCCAGTGCTCGACGACCTTCAGCCCCCCGTAGACGATGCCGGTTCCCACGGCGGCACCGATGGTGAACGGAGTGGGCGCGACCATCGCCGCGGTCAAGGAGGCGTTGAAGCCGACCTCCGCGTAATTGGCGAGGTAGCCGGCCTTGCTCTTCTTCCACTCCTTGCCGTGGTCCATGGTGGCGATGTTGGCCACCGAGAATGCCGTGGCGCCCGCCGACCCGACAATGCCCGCCCCGCGCCACAGACCCGCGGTCTTCGCCGCCGCGCCGAATCCACCGGCCTTCCCGACCGTCAGGAGGCTCGCTTGCCCCGCGCGCGTGACCGGCTGCCCGGAGTGAGTCAGCCCGCCGTACGCGCGGGCCATGTCGTCCGATCCGGCGAAGAAGTTGATGGCCTGGTTGGGAGTGAAGCCGATGACCTTGGAATTCATGAAACCGCGTGAGCGCAGCTTGTCCCACCCGCCGCCCCAGCGGTCGCCCAGGAATCCGGAGCTCAGGGGCACGTTGGCGACCCTTTGGTACCTCGGACTCCGGGAGGCCACGTTGCCGAGCTGCCCGGGGAACCAGCTGCCGGGCGCGGCCAACGAGCGTATCGGCGGGTTGTAGTTGCCGAGCTTCGTGCCCGCCCAACGGAGGATGGGGCTGCTGCCCGGCGCGGTCCACCGCGTGGCGAGCGCGTCCTTCATGGGCCCGAGCTTTCCGGTCTTCACCGCGTTGCCCAGCAGCACCTTGGTTCCCGACATGCCGCTCGCCGCCACGACCTGGGTGGCGGCCGCGACGTTGAACGCGTCGGAGCCGAACTTGATCATCCCGGTGAGGGACTCTTCGTGCGGCTCAAGACCCGGGATCTTCGCGAGCGCGTGCGCCTCCAGCCGTGCGACGTAGTCGCCGAGCTTCTCCCCGGGCTGCCGCGTCAGATCCTTCGCGTTCGGATCCTCACTCGCCGCCACCGAGTTGGCCAGCAGCAGCGTCTCCGGCTTGATCTGATCGCCCTTGTACTGCTCCAGATCCTTCACCGAGAACCCCGCCCACAGCAGCCCGGCCATCGGATCGCCGTTCTCCAGGCGCAGAATGGTGGCGCGTTTGCGCAGATCCGGGCCCTGGCGGTGGGGCCAGGTCCGCATCGGTTTCAACGGCGAAAGCTGCCCGGTGGCACCAAGTTGCGCGGCCCGGGTGAAGGCCTCATCGAGACGCTCCTTCAGCCCTCCGGGCCCATCCATGAGCTTCGCCAGCTGCTCCAGATCCTCCGCATTTGCCCCCCGTACCGACATCCCCGCCCCGTTTCCCAGAACCCGGCTCCGCCTCCGCCAACAGGCGCCACAGAATATGCTGCCAGCCCAGAACCCAAAAAGCCCTCGGGTCCATGACCTGGGGGCTCGCGCGGCGCGGCCGACGAGACTCGAACTCGCACTCTCAGCTCGGGAAGCGACGCCGCTCCGGTGGTCGCCATGATGGTGTGCTTCTTCGGTACATGATCCTGTTGACCGTAGTCGTCCGGGAGTCTGCCGGGCGCACCACTGCGAGGGCTGAGCAACCCCTCTGACTTCCTTGCGACCGGTTCAGATCTGGCCGAGGTCGATCTCCGCGGCGAAGGGAGCGGTGATCTTCAGGACGCCGGTGTACACGTCCCCTTCGCGGTACGTCCTCGTCGCGGGGTCGAGCAGGTAGGTATACACCAGCGGTGTGCCCGTCGCTGCCTGCTCGATCCGCCAGTAGAAGCCGATCCCGGCCTTGGCGTACTGGGCCGCCTTCACGATCCGATCGGTGGTCTCCGAGCCCGGCGACACCACCTCGGCCACCAGCAGTACGTGCTCGGGCCGAGTGGGCGTGATGTCGATCGTGTCCGCACGGTAGACGATGACGTCGGGGCGGCGATTGGTCAGCGGGACGTCCTGAAGCCGGACGTCGAAATCCGTGTCGGCGTTCCAATCGGGGCCGGCTGCCGCGTCCAGGGCGTTCGCCAGAAGCCGGGCCAGCCGATTGTGCCGCTTGGAGGCGCTAGGGCTCACGACGACCATTCCGTCCACGATCTCGATGCCGGCGCACTGCTCCTCGGACCACGACTCGTACTCTTCGGCCGTGATCTGCTGGTGCATCCACGCCGGGGCCACCATCTCGGCAGTCATGACACGCCTCCCGGACACTGTGCGGCGGGCCCGATCCCGCTGCACTCAGCGTACTGACTCCCACGCGCCGGGGCGGTACGGACCTCGATCCGGTCCTGCCGGATCGGGCCGGCCAGCGCAGTCGAAGAGGGAGAGTAGGTGGTGACCAAGTGCACCGAGGGGGACCCTGCGCCCTCCGCCTGCCCTGTCTCGGGGCGTGTCGAGGGCGCGAGGGTCGACAAAAGGCCTGGACAACACACAAGCCCCAGGCTGCTGACCTGGGGCTTCAATAAGAGCGGGTGACGAGAATCGAACTCGCGCTCTGAGCTTGGGAAGCTCAGTTGTTCCAGGCGCGATCAGTCTCCTGACCTGCGGCGGAGCGGCCTCGGGATCCAGCGGACTACGGCTGGTCCTCCGTGATTCCCCGTGGTTCCCCGCTCAACCTGGCACGGATGTGGCACGACCAACCTGCCGGGCAAGCCCAGCTTCAACAACGCTAGTAGCGGAAGCTGGCCCGGGTGCCTCTTACATGGATGAAGAAGTCGTCGATCGGCTCTTTGCCGTCTGCTGGCACCAGAGCCAGGCCTAGAGCGTCCACGGCTCTCAGAGCTTCCTCCGCCCTAGGTGAGTCGGGCTCCCCTGCTTCTATCGAGTGAGTCCACTCCTCAAGGATGGGACGCACGTCCTCCCATGCTGGCGTCGCGGTGAAGTGGCAGCAGAACCAGGGCTGGTCGATCTCGTCGAGCGCGAGTGTTCCGAGCAGGGTATGCGCCTGCATAAGCTGCCAGGATCGGTCGGTCATCAGTTCCCCTCAAGAGCCATGCACCGGCACAGTAGCCTGCCGATGCATCTGCCCCTGTGACCGTCTGATCCGTAGCTTTGGAGAGATCGGCCATTGGAGGGCAACCAGGCCATGGGGAGGGGCGTGGCGGCCAGTGGTGGCCGTTGATATTTGCTCGGGTTGCTGTACAGCAGGAGCCCGACCTGGGGTGAGGCCATGGGGCGGGAACAGCTCGAACGGCTACTGAGCAGTGGCGACGAGACGTCGTCGGCCGCCCTGTCCGCCCTCCGCGCCGGCGCCTCTCACGTTGTCTGGGACGGAACGACGTCAGCCAAGTCACTCGCGACGATCTACGGACGCCGACTCCGTCACTCGCTTCGGAGAAGCATCGAGACCTCCGGCTTGGCGCGGGCCGTGCAACGCCTCGACCGGCACGGCCGACCGGTACGGCTGGGCCAGATCAGGACTGCGGACGGATCATGGGTCTTCATGCTGTTCCTCGATCAAGACGCCACCACGCTGGTGGCGTGCACCGGAGTCCGGCCGACCAAACCGGGGCCGCCACGACCAGAGACCTGCTGAAGCTCAGTACTGGCAACACGCTTTCCAACTGTGTTGGGGCGAGGTGCGCCGGGTGCGGGTGCGTTCATCTGCGTTCGTGGAGGACCTGCTGTCAGCCTGCGAACCGTTCAGGGCCTTCCCTGAACGGCCTTGAACGGGTCTGAATGAGACGGAGACTGAGACGGGGGCTCGGAGGAGTCCGTCTGCGCGGGAGGGCCCTCCTGCCTGCCGTGGCACGAGAGCCGCACATCGCACGGTGTTGCCCGTCAGTTGTCCTTGGCCGTCATGGCGATGCACCGCATGGGGCCATGCCACCGAAGCGCGACGCCACAAAAACCTTGTTTGCCTCACACGGCAACAGCCGTGAGATCTAGCATGTATGGCACCAGCAGGAGCACCTGTCTCACTGAGTGAGTCGTATCAACGGCTCATCAAGTCACCGCCTCGGAGCCATGATTGACCGACCCAACTTGGAAGCAGCCCCCCGATGAAGATGGCGGATGTGACGCCATCAAGGGGTTCGCTTACCAGTTCGACGCAACTCTGCTTGAGGTGTTTGAGAATCCTCGATCAAGCTTTGAAGTCGAGGGTGTTCAAGATCTAAGTGGCGAAAATTATCACATTCAAATCAAAAATCGTTCCGGAAACTTCTATCTATCAGTAATTGCCAGGGCCGTCAGGCTTATGTTCAAGCAGTATCTGTTGAGCGATGAAAACGTAAGTTTTATTCTCCATTGCCATTTTCCTGATCAGGTACCAGGGGCAGTGCGCCAGCTTGCTCCGGATGAGTTTGAGAAGCTGCTTACCGATGATCTCGCGGCTGTGGATGAAGTAGTTAAGAATCAGTTTCTGAAATCCTTCTCTGTTAAGTTTTCGAGTGACTATGAGACTCAATTCAAGAAAGTCTTGAAAGTCATCTCCGTGGAGCTCTCTGCAAAAGATCAACTGGAAGCTGTTTCGTACCATGCAATCTTGCATGCGCATCTCCGCAACCTTGTATTGAGCAATCCACCTGGTATGCGGAGAGTTGGTGTCGCCGACCTCCGTAAGGCCATTCGGTCGGCGCAGAGTGTAATATTCTCCTCAACATACGCAGATCACTGCGGTTATGCTAACTACCTGAAGATGATCAGGCGTAGTTACACCTCACGGCGAGTAAACGTTCGGAATCTCGAACGAATCTTCTCCTTCGAATGCGGCGAGGAGACGGACCCGGAGGAGATTGTTGTTGCGGCCCTCGCAATTCGTGAACGCTACTACATTCCGGAGAACTCACCCCCGCCGTATCTCACCTTCCGAGGCTCTTTCGATGGTGATGTAATCAGGCGGGCCCTCTGGGAGTCCGAAGGTTACTTCAACGATGGTTGCGGCTATCACGGGGGAAATTTCAACCTTGACTACCTGGTCGATCCCCCCATCAGAGGGTTCGGTTTGAAGATCGTAGATCAAGCGAAACTCCCTGAGTTGGTTTCCCGTGCGCGAGTCAAAGAGTTTCATGACCTATATTCTGTCAGCAAGTGTGACCTCCGCTGAAGTTCCGGTTGCGAATCACGTATACCTGCGCGCGTATGGCGATTTCTTTGATGTCGTGAAGTGAGGGGTGGACTATGTCCAGTGCTGAAGTCGTTGCCGTGTATCCGAACCGTATTAAAATCGCCGTGCATGACGTCACGGAATTGTCTAATGGCGACCCCGTTGAGGTCGGGTCCTACCTGAAAATCTTCGACAGCACGCATGGATCGATTATTGCCATTATCGAGAACTATTCAATTGAGCTTCGACCCGGAAAGGATGCTGGGGCAGATCGAGAGAAGATCTATCTGATTGAAGCTATCCCACTAGGCTTCATTAATAATGATGGGAGCTTTTCTCGGGGCGGAGGCGGAGTCGCAATCCCTCCGAAGAAGGTCTCTGTGGCCGTTAAGGATGAAGTGCAGGAAATCTATAACACGATTAGTGGTGATCGTAGATTCCATTTCGCGCAACTTGCCCAAGATATCTCAGTAGACGTCCCGGTGGACGGTGACAAGTTCTTCAGTCGACACATTGCGGTGGTTGGATCGACTGGATCCGGAAAGTCGCATGCCATGGCCCGCATTATTCAGAATGCGACTCGAATGCGAGATGACGGCACGTACGGTGAGTATCAACTGAATAATGCGCATATTGTGATCTTCGATATTCACTCAGAATATCGAACGGCATTCCCTGGGGGCTAATCATTTGGGTGTTGACAGCCTCATTCTTCCGTACTGGCTACTAAACGCGGAAGAGTTGCAGGACCTCTTTATTGAGAGCAACGAGGAGCAGTCGCATAACCAGGTTGCTACTCTGAAGAAATCTATCACTGAAAGTAAGAAAAGTAGCTTCAGTGGATCTGAAGAGCGCCGCGAAACTATCCATTATGAGTCGCCGGTTTTCTTCGAAATAAATGAAGTTCTCGCTGCGATCAAGGCGAAGAATGAAGAGCGGGTTCCCACGAAAACGGGCGACCGTGCGGGACCTCTGTTTGGCAAGCTGGATAATTTCTTGACGCGACTAGAGAATCGTGTGACTGACAGAAGGCTTGACTTCCTGCTTGGGGGCCGTGCCAAGAGCGTTGAACTTGAGGATGTTCTCCGCCAATTCACAGGGTATGATCCGAATTCGCTGGCGAACGTCACTGTGATTGACCTCAGCGGTGTTCCTTTCGAGGTTTTGAGCATCACAGTATCTCTGGTCTCACGGCTCTTGTTTGACTACTCTTACTACTTCAAGAAGATAAATTCTGCTTCCGTCGATACGCCGCTTCTCCTTGTTTATGAGGAGGCTCACAAGTATGTACCGAAAAGTGGTCTTGCGAAATTCAGTTCTTCGCGTAACGCAATTGAGCGGATCGCTAAGGAAGGGAGGAAGTATGGAATTACCGCTGCCATTGTCAGTCAGCGTCCTGCGGAAATCTCCGAAACCATCTTCTCTCAGTGCAGCAACTTCCTAGCAATGCGGCTCACTAATCCGGAAGATCAGAACTATGTGAAGCGTCTGATCCCTGATTCTCTAGGGCCGTTGACGGAGTCGCTGCCGGTATTGAGCTCGGGAGAGGCTCTTCTCCTTGGGGACGCTGTAGTAATGCCGTCCCGCGTAATCATGGATCAGGCTGTGCCTGCGCCGTCTTCCAGCGATGTTCGTTACATGCAGGAATGGATTCGTCCCTGGCGTGATGTGAATTTTTCAACTGTCGTCGACGACTGGCAGAAGTGAGGAGAATCCCGTTCAAGAAGTGCGTGAGCGCTGGGGAAGTACGCGAAGTACCCAACGACGCGGTCGGCGTAGCGGCTTTGGGCTGGAGCTGCTTTGGGGCGAGTGATCATGGCCCCGTAAGCTCATGGCGAGTCGGGCGGTCTGTGGACCTTCCCGTAAAGCACGACGTTGGGGCCATGATCTTAGAGGCTCGCCCCAAAGTGGCTGCGTAAAGCCGTGGAGCCGACCGCCCCAGCCACGATGTACCCATTCTCTGAGTTCAGTTGGCCGCCGGCTCTTGTCGCGCGGCCTGGTGGACCGGGCCGGAGCGGGGCGGAGACAGGAGCGGCGGCCCAGGGAGCCGGGCCGCGCGCGGGGAGCGGAGCGAGCCGCCTTGAACCAGTAGAGAAAGTTGTAACTCAGTCCGTCTGCTGCGGCTTGAAGTCGTGTGCGCATGCCGGGAGTTCTGCTGCCTGGCGGTGTGCGAGGAACAGGAAGAGGACTGGGCGGATCGTCCAGGTGATGCGTGTGTCGGTGTGGGTTACCGAGACCGTGCAGGGTTGCATCTGGAGGAGTGCTCTGCGGGTGTGGACGCGGCCCTCGTACAGCCATTGCCGGGCTTCGTCTGATGCGTCGGCGTCGAGTGCTGGGGAGATCGTGCGGAGTGCGACCGCCACCCATCGGTCCGCCTGGGGTGCCGAGTAGGCGTCGAAGGACGCTCGTAGGTGTGGTTCGGACTGGCCGTCCGTCGGCGTGGGTTCCGTCCAGCACTCGCACCAGTAGCCGCGTCGGGGCCTGCTCATTGGCATAGTTGGGCTCCCTGGCCGGCCTTGGTGTAGAGGGCCGCGGTGACCGTGAGGCCGTAGTCGTTGTCGTGGACGAGGACTCGGTGGGCGAGGGCGCTGACCATGTCCAGGCCCCGGCCGTGTTCGGCCTCCGCGTCCTGGTGCTCGGCCTTGGGGACGGTTCCCGTGGCTCCGCCGTCCGTGACCGACAGGGCGACCATCTCGGGTGAGACCTCGATCAGCAGGTGGAAGCTGCCGGACTTCTGTCCGCTGGCCGTGTGCAGGATCGCGTTCGCGCTCAGCTCGCTCACGATCAGTTCGGCGTCGTCCGCCAGCGGCGAGCCCCGCAGGATGTCCCGTGTCCAGCGTCGGGCCCGGCTGACCTCTTCGGGGAATCCTGGGCAAGTGAGGCCCCAGACTCGGATCGTGCTCGTATACTCGTGCATACAAGTTCCTTCGTGCTGGTAGGCCGCCATGTGCAGCGGGTTCGAGCTAGACGAGTTTCACGCCGTCATGGGCGCGAATGGCCGGCGGGGATGCCGCGTCGAGTGCGTCCAGGACGCGGATCGCATAGGCCTCGTCGGCGAGTTCGGTGACTTCTTCGCGGGTGGCCCAGCGCAGTGCTCGGGTCTCGTCGCCGGTGGTGGGCGTACCGTCGACGGCTTCACAGCGGAAGACCATGGAGACGATCAAGCCCGTCATGTTCTTGTAGATGCCGGTGAGGGTCGCGGGAAGCGCGATCTTCAGGCCGGTTTCTTCCAGGACTTCGCGTTGCAGGGCCTCGGGGATGGTTTCCTCACGTTCGAGGATGCCGCCCGGGGGCTCCCACTGGCCGTTGTCCCGGCGCTTGATCAAGAGGGCTCGGCCCTGGTCGTCGACGATGACTCCAGCAACGCTCACGGAGTGCGGACGGTCAGTGCTCAAGGTCCTCGGCCCTCTCGAATAGCTAGGCTCTCCACCGTAGCAACAACACTCGCCCACTCGTCTAGATGCCTAAAGGAGTACACGTGACGTCCCTTCCCGGTCTGCTCGGCGCCATCGACCCTACGAGTGACCGTGCGGTCTTCCGGCAGATCGCTGACCAGCTCCGCGAGTCCATCGACCGCGGGCGCTTCAAGGAGGGCGAGAAGCTGCCTTCGGAGGCGGAACTCGTCGAGCATTACGGCGTATCCCGGATGACCGTTCGGAACTCCTTCTCCGTTCTCCAGGGTGAGGGCCTGGTCCACGCCGAACACGGCAAGGGCGTCTTCGTGCGACCACGGCCACCGGTCCGACGCCTAGCCTCTGACCGCTTCGCCCGGCGCCACCGCGAACAAGGTAAGTCCGCCTTCATCGTCGAGGCCGACGCTGCGGGCAGTCACCCCCAGGTGGACAGCCTGGAGGTCAAGGAGGAGAAGGCCACGCAGGACATCGCCACCCGGCTCGGGTCGGTGCGGCGGGTGCTTGCTCGTCGCCGCCGGTATCTGCTGGATGGCCGACCGGTCGAGTTCGCCACGTCGTATCTACCCCTCGACATCGCACGCGGTACACAGATCGCCGAGCCCAACCCCGGCCCTGGCGGCATCTACGCCCGTCTCGAAGAGCTGGGCCACCACCTCGACCACTTCGAGGAGGAGATTCGGGCCCGGATGCCCGCGCCGTCCGAGGTGAAGACGCTTCGGCTGGCCTCCGGTGTGCCCGTGATCCATCTGATCCGCACCGCGTACGACACCGCCGGTCGGGCCGTCGAGGTCTGCGACACCGTGATGGCGGCGGACGCCTACGTCCTGTCGTACCAGCTCCCGGCCACGTGAGGGCCTGACCGCCGGTGGTTCGCGCTGTGACACACCCTCAGTCCGCGACCGTCAGACCGGAGAGATTGCGAAGGACGTCGATAGTGGGGAAGTGCTGATGACAATCGGCGTCTCCGACGGGCTGGCGCTCGGGGCGCCGGACTCGCTCCCGGGACTCGTCGCCCGGCCGTGGGAAAGGGTCTTCAATGGCTCCGTGAGCTCGGCGAGGACAGCAAAAAGGCCCGGGTTGTTGACCTGGGCCTTAACTGTGGAGCGGGTGACGAGAATCGAACTCGCACTCTCAGCTTGGGAAGCTGATGTTCTACCACTAAACTACACCCGCGAGAAGACGCCGCCAGAAGCGGTGTCGTAACGTCGCACACTGTACCCCATACCGGGCCCCGGGCGCTGTCGCCATGGGGTCCGAGTGCTGTCCGGGGGGTGGATGCGCCGTGCGGCGTGAGGGAGTTGGGCGTACCGTGGCCGGTGGTCGTGGCGCCTGGAGGGGCGCACCTTTCGTACCGTAATGTGGGGTTTCGGCGCCGGCCCGGGAACGGGACCGAGGCGCGTGAGTGCCGCGTGATCAGCAGCGGTACGGGTCCGATTACGGCTTTGGGGAAGGGACTCGAGGACTTGATGGAGCGCACCGTCGTCCGATGTGCCGAAGGGCATGTATTCAGTACCGCGTCGTTCCCGATGCAGAAGGCGGACCGGCTCGGTCCCGGCCGGCTCATCCGGTGTCCGCGCTGCGCCCGCCTCCGGCACTCCGTGCCGGTCACCGCGCAGAAGCGGTAGCCCCAGCGGCAGCCGGCCCTAGCGGGGCCCCAGCGGCAGCCAGCCCTAGTGGGAGCCCCCGGCGGCAGCCAGCCCCAGCGGGAGCCCCCAGCGGCAGTCCCACTGGGGCCCCAGCGGGCCCCAGCGGCAGCGCCGAGCGGCAGAGGGGCGCGGCGCGGAGCGTGCGGGGCGGTGGGAGTGATTGTGGTCGGCCCGCGCGCTCTGCGTATCCTCGGTGCGTGCTTCTCTCAGACAAGGACATCCGGGCCGAGATCGACTCCGGACGAGTGCGGATCGACCCGTACGACGAATCCATGGTGCAGCCCTCGAGCATCGACGTGCGGCTGGACCGCTACTTCCGGGTGTTCGAGAATCACCGCTACCCCCACATCGACCCCTCCGTCGAGCAGGCCGACCTGACGCGGCTCGTGGAGCCCGAGGGCGACGAGCCGTTCATCCTGCACCCGGGCGAGTTCGTGCTCGCCTCGACGTACGAGGTCATCGGGCTTCCCGACGACCTTGCCAGTCGGCTTGAGGGCAAGTCCAGCCTCGGGCGGCTCGGCCTCGTCACGCACTCCACCGCCGGGTTCATCGACCCGGGGTTCTCGGGGCACGTGACCCTGGAGCTGTCGAATCTGGCGACCCTGCCGATCAAGCTCTGGCCGGGGATGAAGATCGGGCAGCTCTGTCTTTTCCGGCTGACCTCGTCCGCCGAGGAGCCCTACGGCTCGGCGCGGTACGAGTCGCGTTATCAGGGGCAGCGCGGGCCGACCGCCTCGCGGTCCTTCCTCAATTTCCATCGGACACAGGTGTGAGCAGCGGTATGAGTGACGTGCGCGAGAATCTTACGTACGAGAAGTTCGGCGGCGCTGTGCGTGAGCTCGCGCAGACCATCGCCGACGACGGGTACCAGCCCGATGTCGTCCTCTCCATCGCCCGTGGTGGTGTCTTCGTCGCCGGCGGCCTCGCCTACGCGCTCGACTGCAAGAACATCCACCTGGTGAACGTGGAGTTCTACACGGGCGTCGGGACGACGCTGGAAATGCCCGTGATGCTCGCGCCCGTTCCCAACGCCATCGACTTCACCGACAAGAAGGTGCTCATCGCCGATGACGTCGCCGACACCGGGAAGACGCTGAAGCTCGTCCACGACTTCTGCCTCGACCACGTCGCCGAGGTGCGCTCCGCCGTCATCTATGAGAAGTCGCACTCGCTCGTGAAGTGCGAGTACGTGTGGCAGCGGACCGATCAGTGGATCAACTTCCCCTGGAGCGTCGAGCCGCCCGTCGTGCAGCGCTCCGGTCAGGTCCTCGACGCCTGAGCGAGCCGCGACAAGGGCCCGGTGGACAACTGTCCGCCGGGCCCTTGTCGCTACGTCTTACGTACGTACGCGTGCCGCCGCTAGAACGTGCCCAGCTTGATGATCGACAGGATCGCCAGGAGCTGGATCGAGGCCGCTCCCAGCGCCTTCGGCCACGGGAGGTCGTGGGACTTGCTCACCATCAGGGTGAGCAGCGCGCCCGCCGCGAGCCAGGTCGCCCAGCCGAGGATCTGGACGAAGGGCTGGCCGCCGCCCAGGAACAGGGCCACGATCACGCGGGGCGCGTCCGTGAGGGACATGATCAGCATGGAGAGGCCGACCGTCGGCTGCCAGGCGCCGTCGCCGCCGAGCTGGCGCGCCAGGGTGTGGGTGACCACGCCCAGGACGAACGCGCTGATGGTGATCGCGACGCCCGTGGTGAGGACGTACGGGACCACTGACGAGAGCGTGGCGTTGATCGCGTCCGAGCGGGCGTCGTCGAAGCCGAAGATCGCCAGCAGGCCGTAGAGGAACGTGACGACGGCGGCCGGGGCCCACATCGCGTAGTCCCGCATCTGGAGGAAGGTCGGCGCCGGGCGCAGCACGATGCCGCGCAGCAGGTCCTTCCAGTGCAGGCGGGGGCCCAGGGGCGCCGCCGGGGCCTGGCCCGTGCGGTAGGTGTCTCCCTGGGTGTAGGCGTCCTCGCCGATGGAGAAGGCCTGGGTGTGACCCGGGTTGTTGGCCGCGTACGGGTCGTAGCCGCCCTGGGGGCCCTGGCCCGGGGCGCCGCCGAAGTACTCCGGCTCGCCGTGGCCGCCGCCGGCCTGGGGCCACTGCTGGCCGCCACCGCCGTACTGCGGGCCGCCACCGCCACCTCCCCCGTACTGAGGGCCACCGCCGCCCTGGGGGCCGCCCCCGTACTGGGGGCCACCGCCCTGCTGCGGGTTCGGCGGCGCGGGTGGGTAGCCGTACGGCTGCTGCCCCTGGGGGGCCTGCTGTCCGTACGGCTGCTGCCGCGGTTGTTGTTGCGGTCGCGATTGCGGGGAGCGGTTGTCCCGGCCGCGTCCGATCCTGAATCCAGCCACGAATCGAACGTACCTGGTCTTCGGGGCCGGGGTCGTCCCTCCTTGGGAGGAGACAGGGTTTGCTGCCGACCTGTGACAACCCTTAGGGGCTCCCTGTCGGGGGCCCCGACAGGGAGCCCCTAGGGGAACCCCGCCTAGGGGAACCCCGACAGGTCAGCCGCCGATCACCGCTCCGTACGCGTACGGGTGTGCTGACGCGGGCAGTCCGATGGACTTGGGCGTGACGGCCGTGCTGCCGGCGGTGGCGCCGCCGGGCAGGTTCCAGACGCCGCCCGCGGAGGCGTTCTCGCCGGGGGCCGCGACGGAGACGTCGGGGCGGCCGTCGCCGTTGTAGTCGGTGTCGGCGAGGGTCGTGCCGAAGGCGTCGCCCTTCTCGGCCGTGCCCGGGACGCCGGGGGAGTTCTGCTGGTACGCGATCGCGTCCGCCTTGCCCGAGGCGTCGAGGATGCCCTTCTTGCCGCCCTTGAGCACGGTGACGGCGCCCGCGCGGGCAGCGCTGCCGATCGCTTCGCCGGGGGCGCCCGCGATCAGGTCGTCCTTGCCGTCGCCGTCGAGGTCGGCGGCGGTGAGGGCGTTGCCGAAGTCGTCGCCCGTCTCGGCGACGCCGGGGACGCCGGGGGTGTCCTGGTTGAGGGTCTGGCCCTCCCAGATGAGGCCGTCGGGGCCGCCGTGGTGGATGTGGATGCCGCCGCCCTCGGCGAGCTTCTCGGGGCCGCACGGGTCGTCGATGTTCTCGTCGGCGATCTCACGGCAGTTGCCGAGGGCGAGGTCGTCGCGGCCGTCGCCGTTGAAGTCACCGGCGGCGAGGGCGTTCGCGGCGCTGTTGTCGCTGCTCCAGGTCAGGCCGAAGGTGCCCTCGGCCTTGTCGTACGTGCGGACCTGTACGTGCGACTGCGTGTAGGGCTGGTTCTTCGTGTAGTAGGCGACGGCCAGGTCGTCGCGGCCGTCGGAGTCGAAGTCGCCGGTGGTCATGACGGGGGCACGGCCGCCCATGCGGTCGCCCATGAGGGGCCCGGTGCGGGCGGCGAGGGGGTTGAGGTTGGCGACGACCTTGTCCTTGCCGCCGACCGCCAGGTCCACGTCGCCGTCACCGGTGAAGTCGGCGGCGGCCAGGGCGTTCCCGTACACGTCGCCGGTCTTCGTGCCGCGGGCGGCGGTGTTGGCCAGGGCGAAGCCGTCGCCGGTGCCGTACAGGACGGTGACGGAGCCGGCGTCGGTCTTGGCGCCCAGGTCTTCCCCCGGGGCGCCGACGACGAGGTCGGCGTACCGGTCGTCGTCCACGTATGCCGTGGTCACCGCCCCGCCGAAGCGGTCACCGGCCTCCGGGGTGCCGGGGACCTCGACGGTGGCCTGCGTGATGCGGCGCACGTTGCTCGAACCGGGCCCACCGGGGCCGCCGAAGACGACGCTCACGTAGCCGGCCCTGGCCTTGCCGTCGACGGTGCCGCTGGGCACGCCGACGGCGAGGTCGGCGTAGCCGTCCCCGTCGAAGTCGCTCCGCACGGGCTTGTCGGGGGCGGCGCTCGCCGTGGCCGCGAGGGGCACGGTGAGACCGGTGGCGGCCAGCGCGGTGGCCGCGGCGAGGGCGAGGGTGCGTATGCGCACGGGGTCTCCAGCTCTTCGGGGTACGAGTGGGTCTCAGGCCGATGGATCGAGGGACCGATGGATCGAGGGACCGGTGGGCCGCCGGACCGACGGCGACCGGCGGCGACCGGCGGGGCTGCGCTTCCGCAACCCCGCCGTAGCCACCGGTGGTTGCCGCTACCGCGAGGCGGATGAACTGCGTCAGTCGGCGAAGTTGGAGCCCAGGCGCGGCGTGCCCGAGTCGGACATGCCGAGCGTGGACGTGTAGACGCCGGACGTGCCGGTGAGCGCGCCGCTCGGCTTGGAGCCCAGGAGGTACAGCGCGCCGTTGGCACCGTTCTCGCCGAACGCGCCGATGGAGACGTCGGAGCGGCCGTCACCGTTCAGGTCGTCCACGTGGACGTCCGAGCCGAAGAAGTCGTTCTTCTCGTTGGTGTTGGGGACGCCCGAGGTGTTCTGGCTGAGCAGGACCGAGCCGGCCGTGGAGAGGCCGGAGCCGTCGGCCGCGCCGAGCACGACGGTGACCGAGCCCGTGTCGGCGACGCCGTCCAGGTCCTCGCCGGGGCTGCCCACGACCAGGTCGAGGTGGCCGTCGCCGTTGATGTCGCCGAGGTCCAGCTCGGTGCCGAACGAGTCGCCCTTCTCGCCGCTGCCGGGCACGCCCGGGCTGTCCTGCGTGATGACGTCGCTGCCGCCGTAGGGGCCGTTGGCGTTGCCCTTCACCACGTGCACGCTGCCGCCCTTGTGGGCGCCCGCGATGCCGTCGTCCCAGGTCAGGCCGATGATGATGTCACCGTAGCCATCGCCGTCCGTGTCGCCGACGTCGGTGATGTGGCCGCCGGGCAGCCGCTGCACGCCGGTCGTGGTGACGCCGCGCGAGCTGCCGGGCAGCCAGAGGTTGGCGTTGTAGTCGTCGGCGGTGGAGAACCCGTCGACGATCAGGTCGTCCTTGCCGTCGCCGTTGACGTCACCGGAGTGCAGGTTGAGGGGGCCCGCGTCCTCACCGCTGTGGATGGGCGGCAGGACGGTGTAGTGGCCGCCGGTGCCGCCGCCGCGGGTGAAGCCGCCCTTGTAGATGTCGATGGTGGCGGCGCCCGAACTGGCGCCGATGGCGAGGTCGTCCTTGCCGTCACCGTTGAAGTCGCCGGCCTGCATGGGCCCGCCGAAGAAGTCGTGCTTGGTGGGGCGCGGGTCCTTCAGCGTGGTGCCGCCGGAGAGGCCGTTCTTCGAGCCCCACAGGATCTGTGCGGTGCCGCCGTCGGCGTCGGAGCCGACGTCCTCGCCGATCGCGGCGACCGCGAGGTCGTCGAATCCGTCGTGGTCGAAGTCGCCGTACGCGGTGTCGGAGCCGAAGAAGTCGCCCTTCTCGGCGCTGCCGGGCACCCCGGAGCTGTTCTGGCTGTACGTGACGTGGCGCCGCTGCGTACCGCCGTACGTCACGACGACCTGCCCCGCGCTGTCCTTGCCGCCGACGAAGGCGCGGCTGGCGGAGGTGGCGAGGTCCGCGTAGCCGTCACCGTTGAAGTCGGCGTCGTCGGGCTGGACGGCGGCGGGCGGCTCGGCGGCCGACGCGGGGGCGGCCGTGACGGTGAGCAGCCCGCCGGTCAGGGCGGCGGCTACGGCCGTCGCCGCGGCGAGGCGGATGCGTCTGCGGGTGGCGGTGGTGCGCTGGTGCTGGGTCATACGGTTCTCCTGCGGCGTGCGGGGATGCCTGGCGGGCATCCGCGGCGGATGTCGACGGGGTGCGTAACGGCGTTACCGCGTTACGGGATTACGAGAGCTACGGGATTACGGGCGTTCCGGGCGCGTTCAGTCGGAGTCGTCCGGGAAGTGGCCGGGAGTTGTCCGGGAGTTGGCGCCGCGGTAGGCGCAAAGGAGACCGTCGGCGCGAGCCAAGGGTTGTATGGGGTTGTGGAGAACTTCTGGGCCGCGCGTGAGGGACGGACCCATCCCAACCCGCGCGGCCCGCCCCCTAGTTACCGCTACGCCCCAGTACCGCCCCGTACCCCTTGGCGCCCGTGAGCCCCAGCTTGCCCGGCGTCACCGACGTGACCGGCGGGTTGGGGCCGTCCTTCGGGGTCGCGGCGTACCAGACGCCGCCCTTGCCGTCCTCGCCGGGCGCGCCCACCGCGATGTCCGGGTAGGTGTCGCCGTTGTAGTCGCCGGTGGCGACGGCCGCGCCGAAGCGGTCGCCCGCCTCCGCCGTGCCCGCGACGCCCGTGGAGTTCTGGCTGTGGGCCGGGCCCATGAGGTTCCCGCCGGTGCCGCGCGAGGCGAGGACCCAGTACGTGCCCGCGTTCTTGGCCGTCCCGACCGCCTCGGCGTCCGCGCCGACGATCAGTTCGTCCTTGCTGTCCTTGTCGACGTCGGCGACGGCGAGGTGCGCTCCGAAGTTGTCCTCGTCCTCCTCGGTGCCGCCGACCTGCCGGCTGCCCTGGGTGGTGCAGGAGTAGCCGCCGTCGCCGAAGTCGTGGCCCTTCTTGCCGTAGTTGGTGAAGATCGCGCCGCCCACGCTCCACTCGCAATTCATCTCCGGGCCGTCGTGGCGGGGCGTGACGTCACCGATCGCGAGGTCGTCGGTGCCGTCACCGTCGAAGTCGCCCGCCGCCAGGCCGGCCTTGGTGAAGACCTCCGTGTACCAGAGCTGCTTCCAGTCGCCGGAGGCGGTGCTGTGGATCGTCGTACCGGATTTCCTCACGCCGTCGTATGACATCGCCAGGTCGTCGCGGCCGTCCGCGTCGAAGTCGCCGCTGGTCAGCGCGGTGGGCGCACTGGAGGCCCAGCCCTGGACCGTGGTGAGCGCCGAGGGCGAACCGGCGGTGAACGGGCCCTGGCGCACGGCGCCCCGGCCGGTCCCGGTCTCGTCGGAGTAGGTGTTGAGGGCGATGTCCCGGTCGCCGTCCTTGTCGAAGTCGCCGGTCGCCAGGACCGCGCCGTAGTCCTTGTCGGTCTCGGTCCCGTTGGCGGCGGTGAAGCCGCCCTTGAAGCCGTGCGCGGCGCCCCACACGACGGTGACGGTCCCCCGGGACGGGCCCGCCGAGGTGTCCTCGCCGGGCGTGCCGACGATCAGGTCGCTGTAGCCGTCGCCGTTCATGTCGTCGGAGGTGACGGCCTTGCCGAACCCGTCGCCGGCCTCGGCGGTGCCGGGCACGCCGGACGTGGCCTGGCTGACGGTGGCCGAGCCGTACTTGCCGAGGCCGCGGGAGCCGCCCCAGACGACGTTGACGTACCCGGCCTTGGCCTTGCCGCCGACCGTCGCGCCCGGCACGCCGACGGCGAGGTCCACGTAACCGTCGCCGTTGTAGTCGGCCCGCAGCTTCGAGGGCTGGGCGGCGGACGCGGCGCCCGCGGTCAGGCCCGTGACGCCGAGCGCGGTGGCGACGCAGAGCGCGCCCGCCGCGATGAGCTTGTTGCGCGCGGACTTCTGCGCGGAGTTCCGCACGTATGCGACCACTGAGTATCTCCAACTCGCCTACGGAATAAGGGGGTCCGGGTATAGCTGTACAGCCGGTGCGGGCCAGGGCAGGCCTAGCGCACCGTGTGACCGAAGGCCGCGTCCGCGCCGCCGACGCCGAAGTCGGAGCCGTTGAAGGAGGCGGCGTGGGACGAGGTCAGACCCGTCGCCGTGCCCCGCAGCACCCATACGGCGCCGACGTCCTTCGTCGTGCCGATGTCCTCGCCGGTCGCGCCGGTGGACAGGTCCGCCTTGCCGTTCTTGTTGATGTCCTTGAGCCGTACGGACGTACCGAAGTGGTCGCCCGCCTCGGCGACGCCGGGCACGCCGGCCTTCTCCTGGTGCCAGGCCCTGCCTGCGGCGAACGTGCCGTCGGCCGAGGTGAGGAGCGTGACGCTGCCGGTGCCTTCGACGGTGCCGACCGTCTCGCCGGGCGCGCCCACCGCGAGGTCGGCGAGGCCGTCACCGGTCACGTCACCCGCGGAGACGGCGGAGCCGAAGGCGTCGCCCGCCTCGTCGGTGCCGGGTACGCCCGCACTGGCCTGGCTGTACGTCACGGGGTCGCCGAACTTCCGGTCGCCGCCGAGCCGCACGGTGACCGAGCCGCCGCGCCCGTCGCGGGGATTGCCGGTGATCAGGTCGGCGTAGCCGTCGCCGTTGACGTCACCGGCCGTGGCCGCCTCGCGGGTGGCCGTGCGGTCGTCGCCCTCGCCGAGGATCTCGGCCCCGTAGCCGTAGTCACCGGCGCCGCCGTTCATGTGGGCGGTCCAGGCGCCGCCGTCCGCGCGCTCGCCGTACAGGACGAGGCCGATGCCGTCCTTGCGCTTGAAGTTGCCCGCGACCAGGCCGTCAAGGCGGACGCCTTCGGGGATGAAGTCGACCTCAAGGCCCCAGGCGCGCCCGTCCTCGCCCGCGTGGGAGAAGTACCACCAGTTGTCGCCGCTGACCACAGCGAGCTGGGCCCCGCCGTCGTCGTCGAAGTCGGTCCAGACGGTGGCCTCGCCGAAGCGGCCCGCCGTGTCGCTCGGCGCGTTGACGACGTGGCCGCCGGAGGTGAAGCCGTTCTTGCCGCCCTTGATGACGGTGACGGAGCCGGAGGGCTTGCCCGTGACCTTCTCGCCGGGGGCGCCGACGATCAGATCGGCGTAGCCGTCCCTGTTCACGTCGCCGCTGGTGACGTTCTCGCCGAACTCGTCCTCGGCCTCCTTCACCCCGGGCACCCCCGCGGTGTCCTGTGTGACGGTGACCGCGCGGCCCTCGGAGACGCCGGACGCCGAGCCGTACGTGACCGTCACGGAGTTGGTGACGGGCGAGCCGACCACGAGGTCACGGTAGCCGTCACCGTTGAAGTCGTCCTTGAGGGCGGAGGCCGCGCTCGCGGTACCGGCGAGCGGCAGCGTGAGCCCCGCGGCCGCGAGGGCGGCGACGGAGGCGGTGACGGCCAGGTTGCGTACGCGCACGTGGGGCTCCCGGAAGTGGCGGATGGATCGGTGCTTCCGGTGGTGTGACGGGTGAGGCGTACGAAGGGTTGTGCGACCGCCCCTGACGCCTCACGCCTCATGCCTCACGCCTCACCACTCCTCACTCCTCACTCTCCGCTGAGCGCGAGGAACTCCGCGGTCGAGAAGGTCAAGGACGGCTTGCGCGCGACGAGACCGTCCCGTGCACCGCCCGGGTAGACGCCCACGGTGTCCTCGCTGTCCCCCCGGTAGGTCCGCAGGACGAGGTCGGCGTGCTTGTCGCCGTCGAAGTCGGCGACCTGGAGGACCTGGGTGGTCCCCTCGGCCGAGGGGGCGACCGTGGCGGTGGCGTTGGCCGCGAGCCCCGCCGTACGGCCGCGGAAGACGCGCACGTCGCCCGCGCCGCCCCCGGAGCCGCTGCCGGCCCCGCTCACCACGAGCTCGCTCAGGCCGTCCCCGTCGAGGTCCCCCGCGTCCACGGCGACGTCCTTGGCCTCCAGGGCGCCCCGCAGGGTGCCGGGCACCTCGTAGCGCAGGGCGACGCCCTTCGGCGTGGCGATGGCCGCGTCCATGCCCTTGCCCTTGCCGAAGCGGCCGAACGCGAGGTCCTTGCCCGCGGGGAAGAGCACCCCCGTCTCGTCGGGCCCCTGCGGGCCGCCCAGGACGAGGGCACTGGCGGCGGCGCCCGACGCGCCCGCGGCCTTGCGTACGAGCAGGTCGTCGTAGCCGTCGCCGTCGACGTCCGTGGCGCGGCCGCTCACGAGGTTGTTGCCGGGCGCGGTGACCGGCCGGGTGACGGCACGCGGCGCGCCGGTCCGCTTGAACGGGCCGCGCAGGTACGACAGCCGGGCCCCGCTGGCGTGCAGCACGAGGTCGTCGGCGCCGTCCCCGTCGAAGTCGCCGCACACCGGCTGGTCGGGCCAGTCATTGCCGAAACGTGCCTGCTCCGGCACGCGCAGCTTCACGGCCTTGCCGACCAGACCCTTGGGCGAGCCGAAGAGGATCTGGAGCGGCACGGGTGGGCGGCCCAGCCCGTCGTACGGCGGATCGGTGGAGACCAGCAGATCGCTGAAGCCGTCCCTGTCCAGGTCGCAGGAGGCCTCGGACTCGAAGGCCGCGGGCAGCTCGCCCTTCGTACGGGCGCCGTTGGCGTGCGCGCTGAGCAACTGCCGGGCGCCGGGGTCGAGCCCGCGCCGGCCCCCGTAGACGACGCCGATGCCCGCGTCGTCGCCGTGGTCGCGGTGCACGAGGTCGTCGAGTACGAGGTCACGGGCGCCGTCACCGTTGAAGTCGTCGTCCACCGTGCTGCCCTTGCCGCGGGGGACGGGCTGCTGCGGGGCGCCCTTGCCGGCCATGCTGACGGGCTTGTGCGAGGCGTCACCGCCGCTCCCGCCGCCGCTCGCGCCGCCGTCACCGCTGCCGCAGCCCGCGAGGAGCAGCGCGCAGCTCACGGCGAGGGCACCCCCGACGAGCCCGCCGCGCCGTACGCCCCGCCCCACGCCCCGCCCCACGCCCGGTCTCGCACCCCGTACCCCGGCACTCCGCATGCCCCTCACCCGCCCCGAACGCCACAGCCGACAACAACCAGCCCATGATGCTCCGGGTGGGCCGATAGGCCGGGGTCTTGCACGAAAGTCCCGCAGAGGCGTCCGATATCACCCGGTATCGGCGGTACTTTTCAGCGACACCGGCTGCCGCGACGGCCTGACAAAGCGCGACAGGCCGGTCCCGCCCCGGAGGGTGGGACCGGCCTGGGCGGTGAATCGGCCTGGGCGGTGGAAGGGCGGGCCGGTTACTTCACCGGCTCCGGTGTCGGTGCGTCCGCCGCTTCCTCGTCGCCCGCCGGGTCGACCGGCGTCTTGACGGAGTCGAGCAGGAGCTGCGCCACGTCCACGACCTGGACGGACTCCTTCGCCTTGCCGTCGTTCTTCTTGCCGTTGACCGAGTCGGTCAGCATGACCAGGCAGAACGGGCAGGCGGTGGAGACGATGTCCGGGTCGAGGGAGAGCGCCTCGTCGACGCGCTCGTTGTTGACGCGCTTGCCGATGCGCTCTTCCATCCACATCCGGGCGCCACCGGCGCCACAGCAGAAGCCGCGCTCCTTGTGGCGGTGCATCTCCTCGTTGCGCAGGCCCGGCACCGACGCGATGATCTCGCGCGGCGGCGTGTAGATCTTGTTGTGACGGCCCAGGTAGCACGGGTCGTGGTACGTGATGAGGCCCTCGACCGGCGTGACCGGGACGAGCTTGCCCTCGTCCACGAGGTGCTGGAGAAGCTGCGTGTGGTGGATGACTTCGTAGTCGCCGCCGAGCTGCGGGTATTCGTTGCCGATCGTGTTCAGGCAGTGCGGGCAGGTGGCGACGATCTTCTTCGCCGTCCTGGGCTTCGCCGATTCCGGCGTCACCTTGCCGTCGTCGTCGAGCTCTTCGCCGAACGCCATGTTCAGCGCCATGACGTTCTCCTGGCCGAGCTGCTGGAACAGCGGCTCGTTGCCGAGGCGGCGGGCGGAGTCACCGGTGCACTTCTCGTCGCCGCCCATGATCGCGAACTTGACGCCCGCGATGTGCAGCAGCTCCGCGAAGGCCTTCGTCGTCTTCTTGGCGCGGTCTTCGAGGGCGCCGGCGCAGCCGACCCAGTACAGGTACTCGACCTCGGTGAGGTCCTCGATGTCCTTGCCGACGACCGGCACCTCGAAGTCGAGCTCCTTGAGCCACTCCAGGCGCTGCTTCTTGGCGAGGCCCCAGGGGTTGCCCTTCTTCTCCAGGTTCTTGAGCATCGTGCCCGCCTCGGAGGGGAACGCGCTCTCGATCATCACCTGGTAGCGGCGCATGTCGACGATGTGGTCGATGTGCTCGATGTCGACCGGGCACTGCTCGACGCAGGCGCCGCAGGTGGTGCAGGACCACAGGACGTCCGGGTCGATGACGCCGTTCTCCTCGGCCGTGCCGATGAGGGGGCGCTCGGCCTCGGCGAGGGCGGCGGCGGGCACGTCGGCAAGCTGCTCGGGCGTGGCCTTCTCGTCGCCCTCCATGGTCTTGCCGCCGCCCGCGAGCAGGTACGGGGCCTTGGCGTGCGCGTGGTCGCGCAGCGACATGATCAGGAGCTTGGGGGAGAGGGGCTTGCCCGTGTTCCACGCGGGGCACTGCGACTGGCATCGGCCGCACTCGGTGCAGGTGGAGAAGTCGAGCAGGCCCTTCCAGGAGAACTGCTCGACCTGGGAGACGCCGAAGACGGCGTCCTCGGCCGGGTCCTCCCAGTCGATCGGCTTGCCGCCGGACGTCATCGGCTGGAGCTCGCCGAGAGCGGTCCCGCCGGTCGCCTCGCGCTTGAACCAGATGTTCGGGAAGGCCAGGAAGCGGTGCCAGGCCACGCCCATGTTGGTGTTGAGGCTCACCGTGATCATCCAGATCATGGTGGTGCCCAGCTTGATCATGGCGGTGAAGTAGACCAGGGTCTGAAGCGTCGCGAGGCTGAGACCCTTGAAGGCCAGGATCAGCGGGTACGAGGCGAAGTACGCGGCTTCGTAGTGGTCCACGTGATGCAGCGCGCCTTCGAGGCCGCGCAGGACGTAGATCGCCAGGCCGATGGTGAGGATGACGTACTCGACGAAGTACGCCTGACCCATCTTGGAGCCCGTGAAGCGGGACTTGCGCCCGGGGCGCGAGGGCAGGTTCAGCAGCCGGATGACCATCAGCGTGACGATGCCGACCGTGGTCATGGCGGCGATGAACTCGATGTAGAGCTCGTACGGCAGGAAGCCGCCGATGACCGGAAGCATCCAGTCGGCCTGGAAGAGCTGGCCGTACGCGGTGATGATCGTCGGCGGCAGCGTCAGGAAGCCGATGGCGACGAACCAGTGGGCGAATCCGACGATGCCCCAGCGGTTCATCCGCGTGTGCCCGAGGAACTCCCGGACGAGCGTCACGCTGCGCTGGTATGGATTGTCGGTCCGGGTTCCCGCGGGTACGGGCTGTCCGAGTTTGAAGTACCGGACGAACTGGCCGATGGCGCGTGCGAGCAGCGCTACGCCGACCACGGTCAGAACCAGCGACACGATGATCGCGGCGAGTTGCATTCGGGGGCTCCTCGGGCCTGCGAGGCGGACTATTACTAAGCGGTAACTTATGCAGTCCGTCTGAGACTACCCATTTACCCGGTCGCACTGTAGCCAGCGAGGCGGTGATCTGCGTCGCTCAGGCCACCCTTTGCCGCGCCCCGTCAGGGAAGCATTGCGCGTAAGCCTGGGATAAGAGTTGAGCCCCCTAGGCTCACTTCTGTTGACGCAAGCGCAGCGACCGTGCATCCTTGAGTCAGATCCACTCAAGAAGTACATCTGGAGGAACCGAAATGGCACGTGCGGTCGGCATCGACCTGGGCACGACTAATTCCGTCGTCAGCGTTCTCGAAGGCGGCGAGCCCACCGTCATCACCAACGCCGAAGGCGCCAGGACCACGCCGTCCGTCGTCGCCTTCGCGAAGAACGGCGAGGTGCTCGTCGGCGAGGTCGCCAAGCGCCAGGCGGTCACCAACGTCGACAGGACCATCCGGTCGGTCAAGCGCCACATGGGCACCGACTGGAAGGTGGACATCGACGACAAGGCGTTCAACCCCCAGCAGATCTCGGCGTTCATCCTGCAGAAGCTGAAGCGCGACGCCGAGTCGTACCTGGGCGAGAAGGTCGCGGACGCGGTCATCACCGTCCCGGCGTACTTCAACGACTCCGAGCGCCAGGCCACCAAGGAGGCCGGTGAGATCGCGGGCCTGAACGTCCTGCGCATCGTCAACGAGCCGACCGCCGCCGCTCTCGCCTACGGCCTCGACAAGGACGACCAGACCATTCTGGTCTTCGACCTCGGTGGCGGCACCTTCGACGTCTCGCTCCTTGAGATCGGCGACGGCGTCGTCGAGGTGAAGGCCACGAACGGCGACAACCACCTCGGTGGTGACGACTGGGACCAGCGCGTCGTCGACTACCTGGTCAAGCAGTTCAACAACGGCCACGGCGTGGACCTGGGCAAGGACAAGATGGCGCTCCAGCGCCTGCGCGAGGCGGCCGAGAAGGCCAAGATCGAGCTGTCCTCCTCCACGGAGACCACGATCAACCTGCCCTACATCACGGCCTCCGCCGAGGGCCCGCTGCACCTGGACGAGAAGCTCACGCGCGCCCAGTTCCAGCAGCTCACGTCCGACCTCCTGGAGCGCTGCAAGACGCCGTTCCACAACGTCATCAAGGACGCGGGCATCCAGCTCTCCGAGATCGACCACGTCGTTCTCGTCGGTGGCTCGACCCGCATGCCCGCCGTCGCGGAGCTCGTCAAGGAGCTGACCGGCGGCCAGGACGCCAACAAGGGTGTGAACCCGGACGAGGTCGTCGCCATCGGCGCCGCCCTCCAGGCCGGTGTCCTCAAGGGCGAGGTCAAGGACGTCCTGCTCCTCGACGTGACCCCGCTGTCCCTCGGCATCGAGACCAAGGGGGGGATCATGACGAAGCTCATCGAGCGGAACACCACGATCCCGACCAAGCGCTCCGAGATCTTCACGACGGCCGAGGACAACCAGCCGTCCGTCCAGATCCAGGTCTACCAGGGCGAGCGCGAGATCGCGGCGTACAACAAGAAGCTCGGCATGTTCGAGCTGACGGGCCTGCCGCCGGCCCCGCGCGGTGTCCCGCAGATCGAGGTCGCCTTCGACATCGACGCCAACGGCATCATGCACGTGACCGCGAAGGACCTGGGCACGGGCAAGGAGCAGAAGATGACCGTCACCGGTGGCTCCTCGCTGCCGAAGGACGAGGTCAACCGGATGCGCGAAGAGGCCGAGAAGTACGCGGACGAGGACCACGCCCGCCGCGAGGCCGCCGAGTCCCGCAACCAGGGCGAGCAGCTCGTCTACCAGACGGAGAAGTTCCTCAGCGACAACGCCGAGAAGGTCCCCGCTGACGTCAAGACCGAGGTCGAGGAAGCCGTCGGCGAGCTGAAGGAGAAGCTCAAGGGCGAGGACTCGGCCGAGATCCGCACCGCCACCGAGAAGGTCGCCGCCGTCTCGCAGAAGCTGGGCCAGGCCATGTACGCCGACGCCCAGGGCGCGCAGGCCGCGGGCGGCGCCGAGGGCGCGGCCCCCGGCGGCGAGCAGCCCAAGGACGACGACGGCGTCGTCGACGCCGAGATCGTCGACGACGAGAAGGACCAGAAGGGCGGCGCCGCCTGATGACCGAGGAGACCCCGGGCTTCGGCGAGAACGCCGACCAGTCTGACGTCCCCTCCGGCGCCACCTCTGACGACGCGGCGCCGAAGGCCGCCGAGCCCTCCAGCGAGGAGGGCCCGGCGGCCCCGGCCGGGGACACGGAGAGCAAGACGTCCGCCCAGGACGTGGGCCTGACCGCCCAACTGGACCAGGTGCGCACCGCGCTCAACGAGCGCACCGCGGACCTCCAGCGGTTGCAGGCCGAGTATCAGAACTACCGCCGTCGGGTGGAGCGGGACAAGGTGTCGGTCAAGGAGATCGCCTCGGCGAACCTCCTGTCCGAGCTCCTGCCGACCCTCGACGACATCGGCCGCGCGCGGGACCACGGCGAGCTGGTCGGCGGCTTCAAGTCGGTCGCCGAATCGCTGGAGACCGTCGTCGCCAAGCTGGGCCTCCAGCAGTTCGGCAAGGAGGGCGAGCCCTTCGACCCGACGATCCACGAGGCCCTGATGCACAGCTACGCCCCGGACGTCACCGAGACGACGTGCGTCGCGATCCTGCAGCCGGGGTATCGCTTCGGCGAGCGCACCATCCGCCCCGCGCGGGTGGCCGTCGCCGAGCCGCAGCCCGGCGCGCAGACCGTGAAGGGCGACGAGGCCGAGGGCTCCGCCGCCGCGGAGAAGGCGGACGAGAAGGAGACCGGTGGCCCGGAAGAGGGCTGACGGTCACGAGACGAGTGAGGAGGGACGTCGGGGATGAGCACCAAGGACTTCATCGAGAAGGACTACTACAAGGTCCTCGGCGTCCCCAAGGACGCCACCGAGGCCGAGATCAAGAAGGCGTACCGGAAGCTCGCACGCGAGAACCACCCGGACGCCAACAAGGGAAACGTCAAGGCGGAGGAGCGCTTCAAGGAGATCTCCGAGGCGAACGACGTCCTCGGTGACCCCAAGAAGCGCAAGGAGTACGACGAAGCGCGTGCTCTCTTCGGCAACGGCGGGTTCCGGCAGGGCCCCGGGGCCGGCGGCGGATCGTTCAACTTCGACCTGGGCGACCTCTTCGGAGGCGGCGCCCCGGGTCAGGGCGGTGGCGGTGCGGCCGGCGGCTTCGGGGGCGGCCTCGGTGACGTCTTCGGGGGCCTGTTCAACCGCGGCGGCGCGGGTGCCGGAGCCGGCACGCGTACGCAGCCGAGGCGCGGCCAGGACATCGAGTCCGAGGTCACGCTGAGCTTCACGGAGGCGGTGGACGGCGCGACGGTGCCGCTGCGCATGTCCTCCCAGGCGGCCTGCAAGGCCTGTTCCGGCACCGGCGACAAGAACGGCACGCCCCGCGTGTGCCCGACCTGCGTCGGCACGGGCCAGGTCTCGCGGGGCGGCGGCGGCGGTTTCTCGCTGACCGACCCGTGCGTGGACTGCAAGGGCCGGGGCCTGATCGCCCAGGACCCCTGCGACGTCTGCGGCGGCTCGGGCCGCGCGAAGTCGTCCCGCACCATGCAGGTGCGCATCCCCGCGGGTGTCTCCGACGGCCAGCGGATCAGGCTGCGCGGCAAGGGCGCTCCCGGCGAGCGCGGCGGCCCCGCCGGTGACCTGTATGTCGTGGTGCACGTCGACAGCCACCCGGTCTTCGGCCGCAAGGGCGACAACCTGACGGTGACGGTGCCGGTGACGTATCCGGAGGCGGCACTGGGCGGCGAGGTGAAGGTGCCGACACTCGGCGGCCCTCCCGTCACGCTGAAACTCCCGCCGGGCACGCCCAATGGACGTACGATGCGCGCCCGTGGCAAGGGCGCGGTCCGCAAGGACGGCACCCGGGGCGATCTGCTCGTGACGGTGGAGGTGTCGGTCCCGACCGACCTGTCCGACGCCGCGAAGGAAGCCCTGGAGTCCTACCGCGAGGCGACCGCGGGCGACGACCCGCGGGCAGACCTGTTCAAGGCCGCGAAGGGAGCATGAGATGGACGGCCGTCGTCGACAGTCCGGTTTCAGTAGGGCGTATCAACTCACCGACGAGACGCCGGTGTACGTCATCTCGGTGGCCGCCCAGCTCAGCGGCCTCCACCCGCAGACCCTGCGCCAGTACGACCGCCTCGGCCTGGTCTCCCCGGACCGCACGGCGGGCCGGGGCCGGCGTTACTCCGCCCGCGACATCGAACTGCTCCGCACGGTGCAGCAGTTGTCGCAGGAGGAGGGCATCAACCTCGCCGGCATCAAGCGGATCATCGAGCTGGAGAACCAGGTCGCCGCGCTCCAGTCGCGCATCGCGGAGCTCTCCGCGGCCGTGGACGGAGCGGCCGCCGCCATGCAGCAGCGCGAGGCGGCGGTGCACGCCTCGTACCGCCGTGACCTCGTCCCGTACCAGGACGTGCAGCAGGCGAGCGCGCTGGTGGTCTGGCGTCCGAAGCGGGCCACGGACTGAGGTCCGCGGGTAGTTCCGTACGCGCGCCGGGGCCAGGAGGTGGGAACCTCCTGGCCCCGGCGCGCGTTTGCGTTCTCGACCTGAAGTTGACCGTTGATCGCTGATCGTTGTGTGCCGGGGGAAGTGGGTAGTTCGGCATGGCCATGGTGGGACTGTTCTGGATCGCCGAGGGTGATGTGTACGTGGGGGCGAAGCCGTCCGGCCTCGCCGAAGGGGTGCGGCTGACCCCGGAGGGTGTGCTCCCGCTCGGGGACGGACGGCCCGGCCTGCTGCTCTGGGAGGACGTGCGGTCGCTGACCATCGACCACGTCCCCGTCAAGACGCTGAAGCGGCACGTGGGCGCGGCGGTCGACATGGTCCTGTCGCTGGGCCTCGGGGGCGACGACGTGGCCCCGATGATGACGGTCCGGGTCGGCGGCGCCGAGGGCGACACGGAGCTGATGGCGTACACCGCGGCGGCGGTCGGCTACTCCCAGCGGGAGTTCGACCTCTCCCGCATGCTCCTCGCCCGCATGACGGAGGGCGCGGCCACCCTGCACACGACGCTCGCGGTGATGGCGGAGTGGGGCCGCCGCCACGAGGGCGGCACCCCGCGCACGGCGGAGCGGGAGGCGCTGCTCACGGAGTGGGCGGGGGTGTGACGCGGAGCCGCGAGCGGGCCTCGGCGGAGGCGCCGGACGCAAGCCGGGCCGGGCCCGGCATGAGTGCCGGGCCGGGCCCCGTCATGAGTGCCGCGCCGACCCGTCATGAGTGCCGGGCGTCCAGGAGGCCCGAGCGGCCGATGAGGTAGCCGAGCTGGGCCCGGCTGCCGCTGCCGAGCACGGCGGCCAGCTTGGCGATGTGCACGCGGGCCGTGCGGATGTTCATGCCGAGCCGCGTGGCGATCTCGGCGTCGGTGAGCCCCTCGACGAGGAGGCCCGCTATGGCGTGCTGGCGGGCCGTGACGCCGTCCTTGGGCGGCTGGGGCGCGGCCTGCGGCCACATCGGCGTGGCGAGCCGCCACAGCCGCCAGAAGGTGGTGGCGAAGTGCTCGACCAGGGCGGGGTGGCGCACCTCCAGGGCGACGCTGCGGTCCTTGCTCGCCGGGATGAACGCCACGGTCCTGTCGAGGACGAAGAGCCGCTCGGTGACCTCGTCCATCGTCCGCGCCTCGGCGTCGCCCTCCAGGTGCTCGAAGTGGGCGAGCACGGGAAGGGAGTAGCGCGTGGGGTGCTGGTAGAGCGTCCGCATCCGGCAGCCGCGGCGGAGGACGGCCTGGTCACGGGGGAAGACTTCGGCCAAGATCTCCGGCGGCCGGGCCCCGCCGGGCTGGACCGCGAGGAACTCCTCGGTGATGTCCTCCATGGCCCGCTCGATCGCGGAGTTGATGCGGTCGAGCCCGTCGAGGACGGTGATCGCGGGGGCCTTGGGCGTCACCGGGGGCGGCCCTGGTCGAGAATCCCCGACTGGGCGATGAGGTAGCCGAGCTGGGCGCGGCTGCCGCTGCCGAGGGCGGCGGCGATCTTGGCTATGTGGGCGCGGCAGGTGCGCACGTTCATGCCGAGTCGGCGCGCGATGGCCTCGTCGACGTGGCCTTCGATGAGGAGCTTGGCGATGGAGCGCTGGACGCCGGTGATCCCGTCGGTGGACGGGGCGTACGGAACCTCGTCGAGCAGGGGCGTCGCCTTGTGCCACTGATGCTCGAAGACCTTGGCGAGGTACTCCACGATGCCCGGGTGCCGGAGCTCCAGGGCGACCTGGCGGTCCTCCCGCGCGGGGATGAGTGCCACCGTGCGGTCGAAGATCATCAGCCGGTCGATGAGTTCTTCCAGGGTCCTGATGTGCACGTTGCCGTTGGCCATGCGTGCCGCGTACGCCAGCGTTCCCTGGCTGTGCCGGACCGTGTGCTGGTAGAGGGTGCGCATGGTGATGCCGCGGTCGAGCACGGTCTGGCCGCGTTGCAGGGCCACCGTGAGCGAGTCCTCGCTGCGGCCGCCGCCGGGCTGGGCCGTGAGGATCTCGTGGCGGCATTCGGCCGTGGCCCGCTCGATGGCGGCGTCGATGTGACCGTCGTTCTCCAGCACCGTTATCGAGTGACCCGTCGGTTCGGTGCGCGCGGTGATGGCCATGAATGGCTCAAACAGATCGGTCAGCTGTACGGCGAGCCGCCGTCGGTCCTGTATTTCCCGTTCGATCGGATTGAGGCGTTGTGCGAGCGCCGCCGACGGCGGGATCGGGCGCAGCCAGTCGTTGTCGTCCGGGTCGGGGCGCAGCAGGTTGGTTTCGAGCAGGCAGGGCGCGTTCTCGGCCTCCAGTCGCGACAGGCGTCCACTGCTGAGCGCGCTGGCGTAAAGCCTCGCACCCTCATCACAGAGGGCGGTCGAGGGGTGGGGATGTGCCGGTTTAGTGCTTGTTGTGATCAAATCTCCACCCCCCAGGGTCCTGAACGTGCAGGAACATGATGCATCGACCCTGTGGCTTTGACGTGCTCAATTGAGACATCGTCTTGTTGTGCCGGGGGAGAGGAACCTACCAAGTGAGGACGAAGCCGATCATGTTTAAGCGCATGCTTCGCTCGGTGCTTGTCACCACCTTCTCCGCAGGGCTGGCTTTGGGCGGGGTAACCATTCTCGATCTCTCCTGGAACAGCCAGCCGGCGGACGTCGCGACGGTGGCCGCACCGGGCTCGGATCTGTCGTGGAATGTGCTCCCGAAGGGGGGCGGCCGGGCGTGAGCACTCCCCCCGACGACCGCACCTTCCGACGCGAGATGGCCACGGCCTACCGCTCGGGCTGGCACTTCATCGATCTTGTCACCGCGATCCCCCACCACGGTGACTCCTTGATGGTGACCCTGCTGGGTGAGCCGATCGTCGTCACCCGTGACGACGAGGAGGAGATCCGCGCCTACCGGTGCCTGCGGCGCCCGCGAGGGGCACCCCAGCCCGTGCGGTGTGCCGTCCGGTACGGCATGGTCTTCGTCAATCTGGACCGACGCGACCACCGGATCATAGGAGAACAGGGCCCGGACGCGGCCGACGTGTCCGACAGCATCACAGCCACCCCCCGCAGTGCCTGACGCGATTCCCCCGTCGTTGTAAATCGCGCAGGCACTTCCCCCAGCAGCGGCGTCACCGTGGACCTGAACACGGTGGCGCCGCTGTGGCGTTCACGCACGGCCCCGGCGCGTCCCTGAGCGCACGTCCTCAGCGCACGCCCTCGCGCGGCCTCACGCCTTGCCCATCGCCCGCGTCACCCGGATCTCGATCAGTACGCGGTCGGGGTTCGGGGACGGCCTGCGTTCGTAGCGCTCCTCGTAGCGCAGTTCCGCCGCCGCGATCAGCGCCGGCTCCGTCCTGACCGTCGCGATGCCCTCCAGCGTGGCCCAGCGCCGGCCCGCGTGCTGGCAGACCGCCACCCGCGCCCCCGGCCCGCCCTCGGCGTCCGCCGCCGCGAGGACGTGCGCGACCTTCCGGCTCGTCCTGCGGGCGAGCACCCGCGCGACGCCCTCGACCGGGTCGTACGTCACGCCGACCGGCACCACGTGCGGGGTGCCGTCCGGGCGCGGTGTCGTCAACGTGCACAGGTGCCGTTCGCGCCAGAAGCTGAGGTAGGGCTCGGGCGGGTCGCGCGGGTCGACCTGTCTGCTGGGTGGCTTGGTGTTCATGGCCCGGAACATAGCCGCCCTGCCTTACCCCGCTCGCCTTGAGTGGAATAGACTCAACTTTGTGCACGTTGACGTAGTCAGTGTGGACGGGCGGTACGGGGTACTCGGCGATACGGGTGCGCGTGGGCCCGGGTGAGTGGTTGGACCGTAAGGAGGAGAAGCGCACGTGGACGCAGAGCTGACCAACAGGAGCCGGGACGCGATCAACGCGGCCGGTGACCGTGCCGTGCACGACGGGCACGCCGACCTGACCCCGGCGCACCTGCTGCTGGCGCTGCTGGAGGGCCGGGAGAACGAGAACATCACCGACCTGCTCGCCGCGGTCGACGCCGACCAGGCGGCCGTGCGCGCCGACACCGAGCGGATTCTCGCCGCGCTGCCCAGCGTGACCGGGTCCACCGTGGCCCCGCCGCAGCCCGACCGCGAGCTGCTCGCCGTCATCGCCGACGCCTCGCGGCGCGCCAAGGAGCTGGGCGACGAGTACCTCTCGACCGAGCACCTGCTCATCGGCGTCGCCGCCAAGGGCGGCCGGGCCGGGGAGGCGCTGGCCAAGCGCGGAGCCACCGACAAGAAGCTTCTCGGCGCGTTCGAGACGACAAGGGGAGGGCGCCGGGTGACCACACCCGACCCCGAGGGCCAGTACAAGGCCCTGGAGAAGTTCGGCACCGATTTCACCGCCGCGGCCCGCGAGGGCCGGCTCGACCCGGTCATCGGGCGGGACCAGGAGATCCGGCGGGTGGTCCAGGTGCTGTCACGCCGTACGAAGAACAACCCCGTGCTCATCGGCGAGCCCGGCGTCGGCAAGACCGCCGTCGTCGAGGGGCTCGCGCAGCGGATCGTGAAGGGGGACGTGCCGGAGTCGCTGAAGAACAAGCGGCTCGTCTCCCTCGACCTGGGCGCGATGGTCGCGGGTGCGAAGTACCGCGGCGAGTTCGAGGAGCGGCTCAAGACCGTCCTCTCCGAGATCAAGGGGAGCGACGGACAGATCATCACCTTCATCGACGAGCTGCACACCGTCGTCGGCGCGGGTGCGGGCGGTGACTCCGCGATGGACGCGGGGAACATGCTCAAGCCGATGCTGGCCCGCGGTGAGCTGCGCATGGTCGGCGCGACCACCCTCGACGAGTACCGCGAGCGGATCGAGAAGGACCCCGCCCTGGAGCGCCGCTTCCAGCAGGTCCTGGTCGCCGAGCCGTCCGTCGAGGACTCCATCGCGATCCTGCGCGGGCTCAAGGGGCGGTACGAGGCGCACCACAAGGTGCAGATCGCCGACAGCGCCCTGGTGGCCGCGGCGGCGCTCTCCGACCGGTACATCACCTCGCGCTTCCTGCCCGACAAGGCCATCGACCTGGTGGACGAGGCGGCGTCCCGCCTCCGCATGGAGATCGACTCCTCGCCCGTGGAGATCGACGAGCTCCAGCGCGCCGTCGACCGGCTGCGCATGGAGGAGCTGGCGCTCAGCAAGGAGACCGACCCGGCGAGCAAGCAGCGCCTGGAGAAGCTGCGGCGCGACCTCGCCGACAAGGAGGAGGAGCTGCGCGGGCTCACGGCACGCTGGGAGAAGGAGAAGCAGTCCCTCAACCGCGTCGGTGCCCTGAAGGAGAAGCTCGACGAGCTGCGCGGCCAGGCCGAGCGTGCCCAGCGCGACGGCGACTTCGACACCGCCTCCAAGCTGCTCTACGGAGAGATCCCGTCCCTGGAGCGCGATCTCGAAGCCGCGTCCGAGGCCGAGGAGGAGGCCGCGCAGGCCAAGGACACCATGGTCAAGGAGGAGGTCGGCCCGGACGACATCGCCGACGTCGTCGGGGCCTGGACCGGCATCCCCGCCGGACGCCTCCTCGAAGGGGAGACGCACAAGCTCCTGCGCATGGAGGACGAGCTCGGCAAGCGGCTCATCGGGCAGCGCGAGGCGGTGACGGCGGTCTCCGACGCGGTGCGGCGCACCCGCGCGGGCATCGCCGACCCCGACCGGCCCACCGGTTCCTTCCTCTTCCTCGGCCCGACGGGCGTCGGCAAGACGGAGCTGGCCAAGGCCCTCGCGGACTTCCTCTTCGACGACGAGCGGGCCATGGTCCGCATCGACATGAGCGAGTACGGCGAGAAGCACAGCGTGGCCAGGCTGGTCGGCGCTCCCCCCGGCTACGTGGGGTACGAGGAGGGCGGCCAGCTCACCGAGGCGGTGCGGCGCCGCCCGTACAGCGTCGTGCTGCTCGACGAGGTCGAGAAGGCCCACCCGGAGGTCTTCGACGTCCTGCTCCAGGTGCTCGACGACGGGCGCCTCACCGACGGGCAGGGACGGACGGTGGACTTCCGCAACACCATCCTGGTCCTGACGTCCAACCTGGGCAGCCAGTACCTGGTGGAGCCGCTCACCTCGGAGGAGGAGAAGAAGCAGCAGGTCCTTGAGGTGGTGCGGGCGTCCTTCAAGCCGGAGTTCCTCAACCGGCTCGACGACCTGGTGGTCTTCTCGGCGCTCGGCAAGGACGAGCTCGCCCACATCGCCCGGCTCCAGGTCGACCGCCTCGCCGACCGCCTCGCCGAGCGGCGCCTCACCCTGGACGTCACCCCCGACGCGCTCGCCTGGCTGGCGGACGAGGGCAACGACCCGGCGTACGGTGCGCGCCCCCTGCGCCGCCTCATCCAGACGGCGATCGGCGACCGTCTCGCGAAGGAGATCCTCGCGGGCGAGGTCAAGGACGGCGACACGGTCCGGGTGGACCGGTTCGAGGACGGCCTGATCGTGGGCCCGGCGACGGGGTCCCCCACGGGCAAGTCGCTGTAGCGGCGTCCCGTCCACGACTCGGAGGAGCCGGGCTTGCCCCCGGGGCCCCATCTTGGGAGAGGATGGGGCCCATCCATACGAAGGGACCACGCACGTGAGCATCGACCCGTCCTCGATTCCGAATTTCGGGGGCCAGCCCGAACCGCAGCAGGGAGCAGGACCGGCGGGCCCCGTCGTCCCCGACCAGGATCTGGTCAAGCAGCTCCTGGACCAGATGGAGCTCAAGCACGTCGTCGACGACGAGGGTGACCTCGCGGCGCCGTGGGAGGACTTCCGCACGTACTTCATGTTCCGTGGCGAGGACGACCAGCAGGTCTTCTCGGTGCGGACGTTCTACGACCGGCCCCACCAGATCGAGCAGAAGCAGCAGCTTCTGGAGTCGATCGACGACTGGAACCGCCGGACGCTGTGGCCGAAGGTCTACAGCCACACGCACGACGACGGCACGGTCCGCCTGATCGGCGAGGCCCAGATGCTGATCGGCACCGGAGTCTCCCTGGAGCACTTCGTGTCCTCGACCGTCAGCTGGGTGCGCGCCGCGATCGAGTTCGACCGCTGGCTCGTCGAGCAGCTCGGCCTGGAGTCCGAGGTGGATTCCGCCGAGGACGAGAAGCCGGGCGGCGACGAGGCCTGAGGGCCCGTACCTCCTGTACGGCCGGAGCCCGGCCGGGGCGCACAGCACCCCGGCCGGGCTCTCGTCGTACCGCGGCCGGGCTCCCGTCGTGCCGCGCCGGGCGTTCTCAGCCCGCCAGCGACTTGAGGCGGGCGACCGCCTCCTCCAGGACCGGGATCCGCTTGCAGAAGGCGAAGCGGACGAAGGGGGCGCCGGCGTCGCGGTGGTCGTAGAAGACGGCGTTCGGGATGGCCACGACGCCCGCCCGCTCCGGCAGTGAGCGGCAGAAGGCGAAGCCGTCGCCCCCGTGGGAGAGGCCGTCGCCCAGCGGGCGGATGTCCGTCGTCACGAAGTAGGTGCCCGCCGGGCGGTAGACGCCGAAGCCCGCGGCCGCCAGGCCCTCGCTGAGCAGGTCCCGCTTGGCCCGCATGTCCGCCCGGAAGTCGGCGAAGAAGGAGTCGGGCAGCGCGAGCGCCTCGGCGACGGCGTACTGGAAGGGCCCCGCGGACACGAAGGTGAGGTACTGCTTCGCCGAGCGGACCGCCGTGACCAGCTCGGGCGACGACGTCAGCCAGCCGACCTTCCAGCCGGTGAACGAGAACGTCTTGCCGGCGGACCCGATGGTGACCGTGCGCTCGCGCATGCCGGGGAAGGAGGCGAGCGGGATGTGCTCGGCGTCGTCGAAGACGAGGTGTTCGTAGACCTCGTCGGTGACGACGAGCAGGTCGCGCTCGACGGCGAGCTTCGCGATCTCCGCCAGCTCGGCCCGGCAGAGGACCGTGCCGGTCGGGTTGTGCGGGGTGTTGAGCAGCAGCAGCCGGGTGCGGGGCGTGACCGCGTCGCGCAGCTCGTCCAGGTCGAGGTGGAAGCGGCCGTCCCGCGGGCGCAGGGTGACCGGGACGCGGGTGCCGCCGGCGAGGGCGATGGCGGCGGCGTACGAGTCGTAGTAGGGCTCCAGGGCGATGACCTCGTCGCCCGGCTCGACCAGGGCGAGCAGGGACGCCGCGATGGCCTCGGTCGCGCCCGCCGTCACGAGGACCTCGCGGTCGGGGTCGTACGAGAGGGAGTAGCGGGAGAGCTGGTGCCCGGCGATGGCCGCGCGCAGCTCCGGTACGCCGGGGCCCGGCGGGTACTGGTTGCCGCGGCCGTCGCGCAGCGCCCGTACCGCCGCCTCCCGGACGGCCTCGGGGCCGTCGGTGTCCGGGAAGCCCTGGCCCAGGTTGATCGCACCCGTGGTCACCGCGAGGGCGGACATCTCGGCGAAGATCGTCGTACCGAACTCGGTCAGGCGGCGGTTGAGCAGCGGGCGCCCGCTCCCGGATGTGGAGGTCATGGCCGCCATCCTGCGCCGAACCTCTGGACTTCCTCAACTCTGCTTTGGGGCGCCGCGGGCCCGGGCATCCCCCTGTCACGCGAGAAGGCGAGGGCCCACGGGGGACCCCGCTGCGGGGAACGGGAAGGGGTGTGGTCGCCGTGAACGGTGCCTTCATCTTCATCGGAGTGCTGGTCTTCTTCGTGCTGGTCTCGGTGGTCGGGCGGCGATGGAGCAGCGGGCAGGGCTCGCACGCGGGCGTCGGCTCGGGCAGCTCGTCGGGCGGTGTGGGGGGCGGGAGCTGGTGGACCGGCGACTCCGGCGGTAGTGGCGGATCCTCGTGCGGGGGCGGTTCCTCATGCGGGGGCGGTTCCTCGTGCGGGGGTGGCGGGGGCGGCGGGGGAGGATGCGGCGGAGGCAGCTGACACGGGGCAGCTGGTCCACCGGTCCAAGGAGCGTCCGGCGGGAAGGCAACTTCCGCCGGGCGCTTCGACGTTGGCGGGGCCGCGCCGGGTGGCCGCGTCAACTGGTGTGGCCGGGGGGCGTGTTCCAGGTGCCGCACGGCGCGAGGCGCATTGAACAGTTGAACCGGGCATCCCCCAGGGGTGGAAAGTGCATGAAGTTGGGTAAAAGTGCTGTGGAGTGTCGCCGACCATGATTACCTCGTCAGTCAGCACGCCCTCAGAGGTCCGTCACAGGTTTCAGGGTCCGATACCGGGACATCCGTACGTGACGTGCTCGTGGGCACGAGCCGGTATTTCGGCGTCCCGGGTCCGATCCGGTGCGCCGGTCCCCCCTCCATTGCGTGTTAGCGGAGCCGACCCATGCTCACGACCTTGAAGACTGTCTATACCGACACGCGCGCCGAGGACCTCGCATGGGCCCTTGGCCGCGGCCCTCTGCCCGCTCTGGCCACCCTGGACCTCGAACTGGCCGGGGCGAAAATGGAGTTGAGGCTGCTCGGCGCCTCGCACCAGGTCCTCCTCGAGCAGGAGCGCGGCACGTGCTCCGAGACCGTGGCCTGCATCCCCGGCAGCAGCACACCGCTCCCGCTGGGCGTCTCCAAGCGTGTGGGCGAGTGGGAGTACGAGTTCGCCGCGCGCGTCGAGACGCTCTCACGCGGCCAGTTCGCGGGCCGCGCCCAGGAGTTGCTCGCCCTGGTCGCCGAGCACCCGCACGGCCTGGCCGGGGTCTTCCCCGGCAGCCCGCACGCCTTCACCGCCCTGCTCGCGCAGCGGCACGAGGGCTCGGTGATGTGGCGGACATGGCACGCCTACCCGCAGGAGGGCCAGTTGGTGGCCACGCGGACCCGGGTCGGCGTGCGGATGCCGCTGCCCGCCGCGCTCTGAACCCGCGACGGCGCGTCTACACATCCGCCGGGTCATTTACACCCTTGTGGGTGACTTGGCGGCAGACTGGGGTGTCGTAGCGTTCCTGGCGTGATCGAGCCGTCGGTACCGTTGCCGGTCTCGCCCCGGGCGGGACGTTTCTTCGTCCTCGTGGGCGTGTTCGTCTGCGCCGCCTGCGGACTCGTGTACGAACTCGAACTGGTCGCCCTCGCCGCGTACTTGATCGGCGATTCGGTCACCCAGGCCTCGGTCGTGCTCTCCGTGATGGTCTTCGCGATGGGCATCGGCTCGCTGCTCGCCAAGCGGCTGCGGTGCCGCGCCTCCGCCTCGTTCGGCTTCCTGGAGGCGACCCTCGCCCTGGTCGGCGGATGCAGCGCCATGGCGGTGTACGCGGCGTTCGCGTGGACCGGCGACGAGGGCGAGGCGTGGGCGGGCGGCTCGCGGCTGCTGCTCGTCGCGTTCTCCCTGGTCATCGGCATCCTCATCGGCGCCGAGGTACCGCTCCTGATGGTGCTCATCCAGCGCGTCCGGCGCCAGGAGGCGAGCGGCGCCGTCGCCGACCTCTTCGCCGCCGACTACGTGGGCGCGCTGGCCGGCGGCCTCGCCTTCCCGTTCCTGCTGCTCCCGGTGTTCGGCCAGCTCACCGGTGCCCTGTTCACCGGGGCCGTCAACACCCTCGCGGGCGGCGCGCTCGTCCTCGGCCTCTTCTGGCGCGACCTGAGCCGGCGTGCCCGCTGGGTGCTGCTCACGGTCAACGTCCTGGTCCTCTCCCTGCTCGCCACGGCCGCCGTCCTCGTCGACGACTTCGAGCGGGCCGCGCGACGGGCGGTGTACGGCGCCGATGTGCGCGTGGCCGTCCAGACGGACGTGCAGGAGATCGTCCTCACCGGCGGCGACCGGCGCTCCCTCGACCTCTACCTCGACGGACGGCTGCGGATCAGCGGCCGCGACGAGCACCGCTACCACGAGGGGCTCGTCCACCCGGCGATGAGCGGCCCCCACCGGCGGGTGGTGGTCCTCGGCGGCGGCGACGGTCTCGCCGTGCGCGAGGTGCTGCGCCACCGCGGGGTGCGCCGCGTCGACGTCGTCGAGCTGGACGCGGGCGTCGTCGACCTGGCGCGGCACGACCCGGCCCTGAGCGCGCTCAACGGCCACGCGTACCGCGACCGCCGGGTGCGGGTGGTGATCGCTGACGCCTTCCGCTGGCTGCGTGCCGCGCGCGGCTCGTACGACGTGGTGATCTCCGATCTGCCGGACCCGGGCATCACGGCGAGCACGAAGCTGTACTCCCAGGAGTTCTACGGCCTCGCCACCCGTGTCCTGGCCCCCGGTGGCCGGATCTCCGTGCACGCGGGGCCCGTGACGACCCGGCCGCGGGTCTTCTGGACGGTGGAGACGACGCTGCGGGCGGCGGGTCTGCGGACCGTGCCGTACCAGGTGGGAGGCCGCCGGTCGGGGTTTGCCGCGGGCCCCGACCGCACCTCGGAGGGGGTGCGGGCGGCGCGCGACTGGGGCTTCGTGCTCGCCTCGCGGGCGTGCCCCGCGCCGGCCGGCGCCGAGCGGACGGCGGTGGTGCGCGCGGGCGCCCGCGAGGTGCGGCGGACCAGGGTGCCGGACCTGGTGGCGTCCACCCTGGTGCGTCCGCGTTACGCGAACTGACGTATCCGCTGCGCCGAACCGGCGCACATAGGGGCGGGTGCGTGGGTAGGCTCGATTGTCATGGAGCATGAGGTGTTCGTTCCGGTTCCGGCGACGCGTCTCCGGCAGGTCCTCGCAGACCCCGAACGGGTCGCCGGGGCGGTGCCCGGGCTTCAGCGCGACGCCGACGACGCGGCGGGTCCGCTCTCCGGACGCCTGAAGGTGCGCGTCGGCGGCCACTCGATCACGTACCGCGGGTCGGCGAGCATCCACACCCGCGGCGACGGGACGTACGCCATCGAGGGCGAGGCGACCGAGGCGCGCGGTTCCGGTTCCGTCCGGCTCTCCCTGACCGTACGGATCGAACCGGCCACGGCCGGGGCGAACCTCGTCTTCGGCGGGACGGCCGGCGCGGACGGGCGCATCATCGAGGAGAACACCCCCCAGGCGGTCGAGTCGGCCGTGCTGCGGCTCCTCGACCGGTTCGCCGAGGGGCTCGCGGCGGCGGCGCCCGCGGACTCGGGGCCGCCGCGGGACGCCGCGGCAACCGGCGCCGACGCGGGCGGGGAGACGGACCGGGACGAGGGTCTGGACGACGCGCTGGACGCGCATGACGCCGACGACGCGCACGACGCGGACGACGTGCTCGACCTCGCCGACGCGCTCGACCTCGACGACCTGGACGAACTGACCGAGCTGGACGACGCGGACGGGCCCGAGCGGCTCGCCGAGATGGGTGACGTCGAGGACATCGACGTACCGCCCGCCGAGGCCGCGCACGCCCGCCGCACCATGATCGGCCGCAGCGCCGAGGAGGTCGACCACGCCCCGCCCCGCGGCCGGTACGCCCCCGCGCCCGCCCCCGAGGCGCTGTCGGCGGGCGCCACGCTCCGCTGGGCGGCGCCCGCGGCGGCCCTGGCGGTGGCTTCGGCGATCGTGGTCGGAAGGGCCCTGCGCCGCCGCCGCTGAGCCCGCACGCCGTAGGGTCGCCACCGTGAGTACCAAAGACGTGACCCTGACCGCGGGAGACGCGGAAGTGACGGTGCAGCCGGGCAACGGCTGCCGCATCGGAAGCCTGCGCATCGGCGGCGTCGAGCTGCTGCGGCAGGGGCAGAAGTACGGCTCCTTCCCCATGGTGCCCTGGTGCGGCCGGATCAGGGACGGCCGGTTCCGCGACGGGGCGGTGGTCCACCAGATGCCGCTGAACTCCCCGCCGCACGCCATCCACGGCTTCGCGCGGGACGCCGAGTGGCGCACGGCCCGCGTGTCGGACACCGAGGCCGTCTTCACCTACGACCTCGCCGACCCCTGGCCCTACCCGGGGCGCGTCACGCAGATCGTGGAGCTCGCCGAGGAGTCGCTGACGCTGCGCCTCGGCATCGAGACGTACGGCGACTCCTTCCCCGCGCAGGCGGGCTGGCACCCGTGGTTCAACCGCTCCCTGGAGGGCGGCGGCGGTCCCGTACGCATCGACTTCACCCCTGCCTGGCAGGAGGAGCGCGGCGCCGACCACCTGCCGACCGGCCGGCGGATCGACCCGGAGCCCGGCCCCTGGGACGACTGCTTCGGCATGCCCGACGGCGTCGACGTCACGCTGACCTGGCCCGAACGGCTCGAAGTCAACGTCACGAGCCGTGAGCAGTGGGTCGTCGTCTACGACGAGCAGGCCGCCGCGGTGTGCGTGGAACCGCAGACCGGTCCGCCGGACGGGCTCAACACCACGCCCCGCCTGGTGACCCCGATCGAGCCCCTGGAGACGTCCACCACGTGGACCTGGCGACGGCTTTAAGCTCTTAGGCATGACTGACGTACGCGGCGAGCTGCTGCAGCAGATCAAGGACAAGGCCGTCGTGCACGGCAAGGTGACGCTCTCCTCCGGCCTGGAGGCCGACTACTACATCGACCTCCGCCGGATCACCCTCGACGGGGAGGCCGCCCCGCTGGTCGGCCAGGTCCTGCTGGACCTCACCGCGGACCTCGACTTCGACGCGGTGGGCGGCCTGACCATGGGCGCCGACCCCGTCGCGGGGGCGATGCTGCACGCCTCCGCCGCGCGCGGCAGGCGCCTGGACGCCTTCGTGGTCCGCAAGGCCGCCAAGGCGCACGGCATGCAGCGCCGCGTCGAGGGCCCCGACATCAAGGGCCGCCGCGTCCTGGTCGTCGAGGACACCTCCACCACCGGCGGCTCACCGCTGACCGCCGTCGAGGCCGTCCGCGAGGCGGGCGCCGAGGTCGTCGGCGTCGCCACGATCGTGGACCGCGCCACCGGCGCCGGCGAGAAGATCACCGAGGGCGCGGGGGTGCCGTACCTGTTCGCGTACTCCAAGGACGACCTGGGCCTGGACTGACGACGGCCTGGGTCCGGACTGACGTCCGAGTCCGGTCCGGCGGCCGAGTCTGGAAGGATGGGGGCGACAATGTCGTCGCCCCCAGGTCAGGGTCAAGCAGCACAGCACCCACCCGCACATCACAAGGAGCGGACACATGCCCATCGCAACTCCCGAGGTCTACAACGAGATGCTCGACCGGGCGAAGGCAGGCAAGTTCGCCTACCCGGCCATCAACGTGACGTCCTCGCAGACCCTGCACGCCGCGCTGCGCGGGTTCGCGGAGGCCGAGAGCGACGGCATCATCCAGATCTCCACGGGTGGTGCGGAGTTCCTGGGCGGCCAGTACAGCAAGGACATGGTGACCGGCGCGGTCGCGCTCGCCGAGTTCGCGCACATCGTCGCCGCGAAGTACGACGTGACGGTCGCGCTGCACACCGACCACTGCCCCAAGGACAAGCTGGACACGTACGTCCGTCCGCTGATCGACGTCTCCGCCGAGCGCGTCGCGCAGGGCCGCAACCCGCTCTTCCAGTCGCACATGTGGGACGGCTCCGCCGAGACCCTCGCCGACAACCTGGCCATCGGCCAGGAGCTGCTCGCCAAGGCCGCCGCCGCGAAGATCATCCTTGAGGTCGAGATCACCCCGACCGGTGGCGAGGAGGACGGCGTCACCCACGAGATCAACGACGAGCTGTACACCACCGTCGACGACGCGATCCGCACCGCCGAGGCCCTGGGCCTGGGCGAGAAGGGCCGCTACCTCCTGGCCGCCTCCTTCGGCAACGTGCACGGCGTCTACAAGCCGGGCAACGTCGTGCTGCGTCCGGAGCTCCTGAAGGACCTCCAGGAGGGCGTCGGCTCGAAGTACGGCAAGACCTCACCGTTCGACTTCGTCTTCCACGGCGGCTCCGGCTCGACCGCCGAGGAGATCGCGACCGCCCTGGAGAACGGCGTCGTGAAGATGAACCTCGACACCGACACCCAGTACGCGTTCACGCGGCCCGTCGCCGACCACATGTTCAGCAACTACGACGGCGTCCTGAAGGTCGACGGCGAGGTCGGCTCGAAGAAGACGTACGACCCGCGCACCTGGGGCAAGCTGGCCGAGGCCGGCATGGCCAAGCGCGTCACCGAGGCCTGCGCGAACCTGCGCTCCACGGGTACGAAGCTGAAGTAACCCCGCGCTGCGCGGGTGCGCGGCTGAAGCGGTACCCCGCGTTCCACGCGTGCGAAGGCCCCGGGTCGGTGACCCGGGGCCTTCGTCGTACGGGCATGCCGCAGACTTGGTCCCATGGCCATTCACAAGGATCTCCTCGGGGGACCGCCCCCGACCCATCTGCCCGACGACCCGGAGCCGCGCGAGCTCCTCGCGAACGGCGCCGACCCCGCCGACGTCGCCGCGAAGTACCCGACGTCCTCGCTCGCCTGGGCGCAGCTCGCCGACGCGGCGTTCGAGCGGGGCAGCGTCGTCGAGTCGTACGCGTACGCCCGTACGGGATACCACCGGGGGCTCGACTCCCTGCGCCGCAGCGGCTGGAAGGGCCACGGGCCCGTGCCGTGGGAGCACGAGCCCAACCGCGGCTTCCTGCGGGCCCTGCACGGCCTCGCGCGGGCCGCGCAGTCCATCGGCGAGCAGGAGGAGTACGAGCGCTGCGCCGGCTTCCTGCGCGACTCCTCGCAGACGGCGGCGGAGACGCTGGGTTAGTTCCAGCGCTCGGGCGGGCCCGCGGCAGCACACCGCGGGCCCGCGGGCCGTGACTAGTGCAGCGTGCCGAGCAGCCCGGCGTCGTACGGCGCCGCCTCGGCCAAGCGGCCGGAGACCGCCTTGTCGGCCCACTCGGGGTCGCTGATCAGCGAACGGCCCACCGCGATCACGTCGAACTCCTCCCGCTCCATGCGGTCGAGGAGCAGGTCGATGCCGGTGGACACGGACTCCCTGGCGAAGCCCTGCGGGCCCACGAACTCCTTGTCGAGGCCGACCGAGCCGACGGACAGCGTGGCCTTGCCGGTGAGCTTCTTGACCCAGCCCGCGAGGTTGAGGTCGTCGCCATCGAACTCGGGGAGCCAGTAGCGGCGCGTGGAGGCGTGGAAGGCGTCGACGCCCGCGGCGGCCAGCGGGGCGAGCAGGGCGTCGAGTTCGGCCGGGTCCTCCGCCAGCTTCGCGTCGAAGGCGTTCGCCTTCCACTGGGAGAGGCGGAAGATCACCGGGAACGTCGGCGAGACCGCCGCGCGCACCGCCTCGACGATCTCCCGGGCGAAGCGGGTGCGGGAGGCGAGGCCGCCGCCGTAGCCGTCGGTGCGGCGGTTGGTGCGGCCCCAGAGGAACTGGTCGATGAGGTAGCCGTGGGCGCCGTGCAGTTCGACGCCGTCGAAGCCGATCCGCTCGGCGGCGGCCGCGCTGTCGGCGAAGGCGCCGATCACCGCGTCGAGGTCCGCGCCCGTCATCGCGTGGCCCTTGGCCTCGCCGTCGAGGCCGAGGCCGGAGGGGCCCGCCGGGGGTGCGGAGGGGATCGGGCCCTGGCCCTCGTCGCGGGTGGCGCCCACGTGCCAGAGCTGCGGGACGATGCGGCCGCCGGCCGCGTGCACGGCCTCGGCGACCCCGCGCCAGCCCGCGAGCGCCGCGTCGCCGTAGAAGTGCGGGACGCGGTGGCTGCTGCCGGCCGAGGGGTGGTCGACGTACGTGCCCTCGGTGACGATCAGGCCGACGCCGCCGGCCGCGCGGCGGGCGTAGTACCGCGCGACGTCCTCGCCGGGCACGCCCCCCGGCGAGAACTCGCGGGTCATGGGGGCCATGGCGATGCGGTTGCGCAGGGTGAGGCCGTTGATGTCGAAGGGGCGGCCGAGGACGCGGGCGGCCCGCTGGGCGGCTCCGGCCGTCGCTGCCGTCGCTGCTTCCGTCGCGGCTTCCGCTGTCGCTTCCGTGGCTTCCGTCGCTTCCGTGGCTTCCATGCGGCCCTCCAGGGCTCTGGTGCGAAGGTCTTCGTGGTCATTCTTCGATCGGCACTGACAGCACCGTAACGTCTTTGGCCATGTTGATGCGAAGGCGGGTACCGTGAAGGGCATGAACCGGCCCGCGTCCGAGCGTTACTGCCTGACCCCCGCGCCCGGCGGCCTCGTCCTCGTCCAGGAGCTCCTGAACACCGCGCCCGCCGACCGCTTCGCCCTCGCCGATCTGCCCGACCTGCTGGCCGACGGCTCGCTCGGCGTGGCCCAGGAGTGGGCCGACCAGGCGATGCGCGACTGGGCAAGGGAGACGGGCAGGGCCGGCGTACAGCTCGTGCTGACCGATGACGACCTGCCCCAGCTGCGGTGCCTGCGGGACCAGGTGCGGCGCGCGCTCGCCGCGGGTGGTGGCGGTGAAGGCGCGGCCGGTGGCGGCGAAGGGGCGGTGCGCTTCGCCTCCGCGCCGGTCGTCGTCGGGCTCGCGGGCGACGGCACCCTCACCGTGGAGCCGGAGGGCGCGGGCGCCCGCTGGCTGGCCTCCGCGGTCCTCGCCGAGGCGCTGCTCGCGCAGGCCTCGGACGTCTGGCGCCGGCTGAAGATCTGCCGCAACGCGCCCTGTTCCGCCGCGTTCTACGACCGCTCCCGCAACAACAGCGGCGTCTGGCACTCGGTCCGCGGCTGCGGCAACGCCGCCCACCTGCGTGCCTGCCGGGAGCGCCGCCGCAGCCGGGCGTGAGTACCTCCGCGATCCGAGGAAAGCGGCGTAGGGCGTTAGGTGCTGTCCGGCAGGGATCGCCTTGCCGATTCGGGGAAAGTTACGGAGGATTCCGGTGGGGACCGGGGCCCCCGTGTCGGTAACGGCAGGGGCGGACCGCTACCCGGAGTACGTATCGAGGAGACAGCGATGTCCCCAGAGACGCATGAGACGTCCAACGAGACGCAGGCGTCCATCCAGGTGCAGGCGTCCACTGAGCCGCACGAGGCCGAGGCGCACGAGGCCGAGAGCCCGAACCTCGACTTCGCGGGTACCACCCCGTACGAGGACTACGTCCAGGCGGACGTCCTCACCCACCTCCAGCACCTGCGCTCGGACGACCCCGGCGAGATGGTCTTCCTGGTCACCACCCAGGTCATGGAGCTGTGGTTCACCGTGATCGTCCACGAGTGGGAGACCGCCGCGCAGGCGCTGCGCCGGGACGACGTACCGGTGGCCGTCGCCGCGCTGAAGCGCAGCATCCGCGAGCTGGAGGCCCTGAACCACTCCTGGACCCCGCTCGCCCAGCTCACGCCCGCGCAGTTCAATTCCTACCGCGGCGCGCTCGGCGAGGGCTCGGGATTCCAGTCCGCGATGTACCGCCGCATGGAGTTCCTGCTCGGCGACAAGTCGGCGTCCATGCTGGTCCCGCACCGGGGCGCGCCGCGCGTGCACGCCGAGCTGGAGAAGGCGCTGCACGAGCCGAGCCTGTACGACGAGGTGCTCAGGCTGCTCGCCCACCGCGGCCACGCCATCCCCGCCTCGGTCCTGAAGCGCGACCTCTCCCAGAGGTACGAGCCTTCGGCCGAGGTCGAGGCCGTGTGGACCGAGCTCTACTCCGGCGACGAGAGCAGTGACCTCGCCCGGCTCGGTGAGACGCTGACGGACGTCGCGGAGCTGGTCTGGCGCTGGCGCAACGACCACCTGGTGGCCACCCGCCGCGCGATGGGCTCCAAGACGGGCACGGGCGGCTCGGCCGGTGTGGCCTGGCTGGAGAAGCGCGCCACGAAGAACGTTTTCCCCGAGTTGTGGACGGCGAGGAGCCATGTCTGATCTGCGGAGCCAGGCCGAGACCCTGGACGCCGAGGACCCACTGGCCGACAAGCGGAGGGCCTTCGTCCTTGACGACTCGGTCTATCTGGACGGCAATTCGCTGGGCGCCCTGCCCGCGCACGTCCCGGCCCGTGTCGCCGACGTCATCGAGCGGCAGTGGGGCGAGCTGCGCATCCGCTCCTGGGACGAGAGCGGCTGGTGGAGCGCGCCCGAGCGTATCGGCGACCGCATCGCCCCGCTGGTCGGCGCCGCGCCCGGGCAGATCGTGGTCGGCGACTCCACCAGCGTGAACGTCTTCAAGGCGCTGGTCGCTGCGGTACGCATGGCGCGCGACACGGACGGGGGCGCGTCGGACCGCGACACGGACGGGGACGCGTCGGACCGCGACACGGACGGGGGCGCGCCGGACGGGGGGCGCGACGAGATCCTCGTTGACGCCACGACGTTCCCCACGGACGGCTACATCGCGCAGTCGGCGGCCCGCCTCACCGGCTGCCGCGTGATCCCGCTCGCCCCGGCCGAGGTGCCCGCGGCGCTCGGCCCGCGCACCGCCGCCGTGCTGCTCAACCACGCCGACTACCGCACCGGGCGCCTGCACGACCTGCCCGGTCTCACGGCGGCGGCACACGCGGCGGGCGCCCTCGTCGTCTGGGACCTCTGCCACACGGCGGGCGCGCTGCCGGTCGGCCTGGACGAGCACGGCGTGGACCTCGCGGTGGGCTGCACCTACAAGTATCTGAACGGCGGCCCCGGTTCACCCGCGTACCTCTATGTCCGCCAGGAGCTCCAAGAGCGCTTCGACTCGCCGCTGCCCGGCTGGAACTCGCATGCCGAGCCCTTCGGGATGCGGCCCGGCTTCGAGGCGGCGGACGGCGTCACGCGCGGGCGCGTCGGCACCCCCGACATCCTGTCGATGCTCGCCCTGGAGGCGGCCCTCGACGTCTGGGACGGCGTCCCGGTCGAGTCGGTGCGGGCCAAGTCGCTGGCCCTGACCGACTTCTTCCTGAGGTGCGTCGAGGCGTACGTGCCCAAGGGCCTCGTGGAGTCGCTGACGCCCGAGGCGCACGCCGAGCGCGGCAGCCAGGTCGCGCTGCGCTGCCAGGCGGCGGGGGACGTCATGAAGCGCCTGATCGAGCAGGGCGTGGTCGGCGACTTCCGCGCGCCCGACGTGCTGCGCTTCGGCTTCACCCCGCTGTACGTCTCCTTCGCCGACGCCGAGCGGGCGGCCCGCGTCCTCGCGCTGACCTTGGAGACGCGACAGACGTGACAGACGTGACTGACGTGACACCGGGGCTCGTGACACCGGGGCCCGGGCCGGGCTGATAACGTCCGGCGGATCTTGCTCCCGTCCCTCCGCGCCCTGGAGGGACGGGGGCGCCCCCGCAAGACGTACTGCTGTGGAGAGGTTGCCGCCATGCCGGACGACGCCGCCGTGGCCCGCGATGCCGCCGAGACCGAAGCCGCCTTCTCGCACCCCGCCGTGGAGCCGGACGCCACCGCCGCGTACGGCGAACACCCGGACCAGGTCATCGACTTCTACGCGCCCAGGGGCGACATGCCCCGCCCCGCGCCGCTCGTCGTCGTCCTGCACGGCGGTGCCTGGCGCTCGCCCTACGACCGCAAACACCTCACGCCGTTCGCGGACTTCCTCGCACGCAGGGGCTTCGCCGTCGCCAACGTCGAATACCGCAGGGGCAGCCCCATCCCCGCCCAGGGCGGTACGGGGCCCGTGGCCGGGCGCTGGCCGGAGACCTTCGACGACGTGGCCGCCGCCCTCGACGCCCTGCCCGCGCTCGTCCGCCGGACGATGCCGTCGGCCGACCCGCGCCGCATGGTCCTCACCGGGCACTCGGCGGGCGGCCACCTGGCGCTCTGGGCCGCCGCACGGCACGTGCTGCCCGCCGACGCGCGGTGGCGCACCGAACGCCCTGCCCCGCTGCGCGGCGTCGTGGCGCTCGCCCCGATCGCGGACTTCCGCACGGCCGAGGAGCTCGACGTCTGCGGGGGCGCTGCCGCGCAACTCCTCGGCGGCAAGGACCGGTTCGAGGAGCGCCTGCCCTACGCCGACCCGGCGGCGCTCCTGCCGACCGGCATCGCCACCACCGTCGTGCAGGGCCGCACCGACATCACCGTGCCGCACGCGGTGGCCGAGGCGTACGCGGACGCGGCGGCCGGGGCGGGCGAGGTCGTGGGCCTGACGCTGCTGGAGGACGTCGGTCACTTCCCGCTGATCGACCCGGCGGCGGACGCGTGCGCGGTGGTGGCGGAGGAGATCGCCCAACTGGCCTTCTGAGGGCTTCTGAGGTCTTCTGAGGCCTTGTGGTGTACGCCCCGGGGTGGCGGCGCGGGCCCTGGGGGAGAACCCGAGGGATACCCGTAATACCTGAGAGCTACGCGGTAGCTGTATACCCCAGTGTGATGTGGGCGACGGCACCTGATCAATAACTTCCCTGCCATGGACGCGAGTCGGAAACCGGCCCGCGCTGCGGAAGGGAATCGACCGATGAGTATCCGGACCGGGCGGCTGCGCCGCACCCTGCTGGCCGTGGGCGTCGCGGCGGCCGTGGTGTTCCCGCTCTCGGCAGCCGCGCGCCCGGAGATCCCGGCGCCCGAGCCGGCCGCCCTCGGCCACGTCACGGCCGATGAACTGCCGCGGGTGTACGCGGCGAACCGGGCGAACGCCGCGGAGGCCGCCCGCATGGCCGGGCGGTACGGAGCGAAGGACCGGGCCGGGGTGCTGCGCGCCATGGCCTCGCCCGGCCGGCGGTTCCTCACCTTCGACGGGCGGGGCGCGGGGCGTACCGCGGAGGTCTTCGGCGACCTGGCGGGCGCGCGGAGCGTCGCCGTCCTGGTGCCGGGCTCGGACACGTCCCTGGACTCGTACGGCAGACTCCGTTCCGGAGCCCGTGCGCTCCATGACGAGCTGGGCGCGGGCACGGCCGTCGTGGCCTGGCTCGGGTACGAGACGCCGGGCACGGTCAGCCCGGCCGTGCTGACCACGGGGCGGGCGGAGGGGGCGGCGCCGGACCTGCGGTCCTTCGTGGCCACACTGCACGGCATCAACGCCCACGCGCGCGTGTCCCTGCTCTGCCATTCGTACGGCTCGGTGGTGTGCGCCGGTGCCGCCTCGGGGCCGCGCGGTCTCGACGCCGCCGACATCGTGTTCTACGGCAGTCCGGGCACGGGCGCCGACAAGGCCTCCGACCTGCGCACCCCGGCCCGGATCTGGGCGGGCAGAGGCGCGGACGACTGGATCGCCGACGTGCCGCATGCCGACGCCGGCCTCTTCGGCACGACCTTCGGCTTCGGCACCGACCCGGTCTCCGACGACTTCGGCGCACGCGTCTTCGCGGCGGGACCCGGCGGCCACAGCGACTACCTCGCACCCGGTTCCGTCCCGCTCGGCAACCTCGCCCGCATCGTGCGCGGCGAAGCCCCGGAGGCCCCCCATGCGTGATCTCGTACGCGGCCCGCTGCACCGCCTCTCCCGGTCCTTCGGGGACATCGACGCCGCGACACCACCCGGCAGGGACCGTGCCGTCGACGCCCTGCGGGCCATCGCGATCCTCGGGGTCGTGGGCGGGCACTGGCTGGTCACCGCCCTGGTCTCGGAGGGCGGGGTGCTGCACGCGGCGAGCCCCCTGGGGCCCATGCCGTGGCTCGCGCCGATCTCCTGGGTCTTCCAGACGCTCGCCGTGTTCTTCCTGGTCGGCGGGCATGTGGCGGCAAGGAGTCACGCGGCGGCACGAGAGCGCGGCACCGGTTATCGGCAGTGGCTCGCGGCGCGGCTCGGGCGCCTCTTCCGGCCGGTGGCGGCGGTGCTCGCGCTATGGACGGCGGTCGCGGCGGGCCTCGTCCTGACGGGCTCGGACCCGGACACCGTGCACACGCTGGTGAAGCTGGCGCTGTCGCCGCTCTGGTTCCTGCTGGTCTTCGCGGTGCTCACGGCGCTGACCCCGCTGGTGGCGCGGCTCAACCCGCTGTGGCCGCTGGCCGTCGTCCTCCACGTGGACCTCGTCCGGTTCGGTCTCGGCGGGCCCGCCTGGCTCGGCTGGATCAACCTCGCGGCGGGCTGGCTCGTGCCCTACACCCTGGGCGCGGCCTGGACGCGGGGCGAGCTGTCGCGGCGCTCCGGGTGGGTGCTGCTCGTGGGCGGGGCGGCGGCGACGGCGGGTCTCGTCCTCCTCGGCGGATACCCCGCCTCGATGGTCGGCGTCCCCGGCGAGGCGCTGTCCAACCTCAACCCGCCCACCCTGGCGGCCGTCACCTTCGGCCTCGCCCAGTGCGGCCTGGCGCTGCTGCTCCGTGAGCCGCTGCGCCGCCGGCTGCGCGCGCCGGCGGCCTGGGCGGCGGTGGCCCTGGTGAACGTCTCCGCGATGACGATATTCCTCTGGCACCAGACGGCTCTGATGGCGGTCACCGCGCTCGGCCTGCTCGCCGGCGCCCCACTGCCGGGCCTGCACACGGTGCCGGACGGCGCGGCGTGGGTGGTGGCGCGGCTCGCCTGGCTGCCGGTGTTCGCGGTGGGGCTCGGGGTGTGCTGGGTGGCGTTCCGTGCGCATGAGCAAGAGGACCGGAAGGGCGGGAAGCGCGGGGGCCGTTCGCGGATCGTGGCCGCCCACGGCGGGGGCCGCGCCGGGGCACGGGAGAGCGAGGCGGTGCGACGTGCCTAGGGTTGGCGTCGTGGACGGTGGCGGGGACGGTGTGGACCGTGGCGGGGGCGTCGTGGACGGTGGTGGGGACCTCGTGGACAGTGGCGGGGGCAGGGAAGGCTTCGGCGGGCTCGTGCTGAGCGGCGTGCGCTCGCTGTGCGACCCGAGGCGGCTGCCGCTGCCGCCGCTGACGACGCCACGGTGGCTGCGCTGGGCCCCGCACCTGCTCGTCGTGTGGCTGGCGGTCGGGGTGACCGTCGGCAACTCCGACCAGTTCAACCAGCGGTACGGCCTCGGCCACGCGCTCGGCTCCGTGGTGACGCTCGCCCAGGGCGTGGCCGTGGTGCTCGCCCTGTGGCGGCCGGTCCCCGCCTGGTGGCTGTCGCTCGCGGCGACCGAGACGGCGGCCCTCTGCTCGACGGGGAGCCTGCCGCACGGCGACGGGAACGAACCATGGCCCTGGGCCCCGCCGGGCCTCGTCGCGCACGCGGTGATCACGCTGCTGCTCGCCCTGCGCCTGCCCACCCGCGTGGCCATGACGGCGCTCGTGGTCGGCGTGGGTCTCCCCCCGCTGCTCCAGGAGGCGCGGGTCCCGCGTCAGTACGACAGCACGGTGTTCCTGTCGGTGGTCGTCCTCGGCGCCGCCACGCTGATCGGCACGCTGCTGCGCGGCCGGCGCGAGGCGCGGTCCCAGCTCGTCCGGCAGGAGACGCTCACCGCCGAGGAGCGGGCCCGGCGCACCCTCCTGGAGGAGCGCGGCCGCATCGCCCGCGAGCTGCATGACGTGGTCGCCCACCACATGTCCGTGATCTCGATCCAGGCGCAGGTCACCCCGCACCTGGTCGAGAACCCGTCGGAGGAGCTGAAGGAGAACCTCGCGGGCATCAGGGACAACGCCCTGGAGGCACTCACCGAACTGCGCCGGGTCCTCGGCGTCCTGCGCGCGGAGCACCCCGGGGACCCCGAGGCCGCCCCGCAGGCGCCGCTGCCCACCCTGGAGCGCCTCGACGCGCTGGTGGACAACGCCCGCCTGGCCGGTCTCACCGTGCACTGCGAGAGAACCGGGGAGCGGCTTCCGCTGCCGCCGGGCGTCGACCTGTCGGCGTACCGCATCGTGCAGGAGGCGCTGAGCAACGCGCTGCGGCACGCGCCCGGCTCGACGGTCCGCGTCGAGCTCGCGCGGACCGGGGCGGGGCTGCGCGTCCGCGTCGCGAACACCGCGCCCCGCACCAAGGCCCCGCCCTCGCCGGGCGCGGGCCACGGACTGCTCGGGATGCGGGAGCGCACGGCGATGCTGGGCGGTGACCTCGCCGTGGGGGCCACGGCGGACGGCGGCTATGAGGTCTCCGCCTTCCTCCCGGCCCACCGGCCACTCTGAGTCTGTGTCATCACCCACCCACCTACGAACGGGGACAGCACGTCATGACGATCCGGGTTCTGGTCGCCGACGACCAGGTCATGGTCAGGCAGGGCTTCTCGGTCCTGCTGAACGCGGAGCCGGACATCGAAGTGGTCGGCCAGGCCGTGGACGGACGGGACGCGGTCGCCAGGGTGGCCGAGCTGACGCCCGACGTGGTCCTCATGGACATCCGCATGCCCGAGATGAGCGGCATCGAGGCCACCCGCCGCGTCACGGCCGACCTGCCGGAGATGCGTGTCCTCGTCCTGACCACCTTCGACCTGGACGAGTACGTGTACGAGGCGCTGCGCGCGGGTGCCTCGGGTTTCCTGCTGAAGGACGCGTCGGCGGCCCAGCTCGCCGAGGCCGTCCGTGTCGTGGCCGCCGGTGACGCGCTGCTCGCGCCCGGCATCACCCGACGTCTCATCGCGGAGTTCTCGCGCATGGACGGGGGTCCGCGCGGCCCGTTGAAGGCCCGCGTCGGCGAGCTCACCGAGCGTGAGACGGAGGTGCTGGCGCTGATCGCGGGGGGCCTGTCGAACGCGGAGATGGCGGGGCGGCTCGTGGTCGCCGAGCAGACCGTGAAGACACACGTGGGCCGCATCCTGGCGAAGCTGGGCCTGCGGGACCGCACGCAGGCCGCGGTGTACGCGTACGAGACGGGGGTCGTCAGACCTTCGGGGTACTGACGGGGTGACGGGGTGCCGACGGCGTGACGGAAAGCACGTCCTCCCTGGCGGCGCCCGCGTAGTACCTGCGACGGACCCCGCAGAACCCCTCTCGCTGTGGACGACCCCATGACGCCGTCCCCGTACCTTCGTAGGCGTGACCGAGATGAATGATCCGCTCAAGGCCAGAGGCCGGCGCAGCCCCGAGTACCGCCTCGTGTTGGAGGCCGTCGGCGGCATGCGACAGGCGTTGTTCCAGGATGCCTTCGACTACCGCCCGCTGCCGCCGAAGAAGGCGGCCGGGCTGCTCAGCAGGCGCCTCCCGAAGCGGATGCGCGGGTACGCGGTCTGGACCCGGCACGGCCTGGTGGCGCTCGCGGCCGCGATCACCGTGCTCGTCGCCTACCAGCGGGACCTGGGCGGCAACGGCGCCATGTACATGCTGACCGGCTTCATTCCCGCCGTCGCCGTCCTGATGACCCTGATCAGGCCGGTCGGCGCCTTCTGGGTCTCGCTGGTCTCCACCCCCTTCACGGGCGCGCTCGCCAACAGCTGGGACGGCCTGCCGTGGACACCGCCCGCCTTCTTCGCGCACATCGTGGTGATGGTCGTGGTGGCCGCGCGGACCGGCCCGCGCACCGCGCTGTGGATGTGGATCGGGACGGCGGCGTACTCCCTGGCCTATGAGGGCGTCTGGGGCCTGGGGAGTTCCAACTCCGTGCCGATGCTGTTCTTCTCCGGGGTCGCCCTGCTGATCACCACGATGATCCACGTGCGCCGCGAGGCCCAGCGCGAGGTGACGGTGCAGCGGACCGTCACCGCCATCGAGCGCGACAAGCGCACGCTCCTGGAGGAGCGCACCAACATCGCCCGCGAGCTGCACGACGTGGTCGCGCACCACATGTCGGTGGTCGCCATCCAGGCCGAGGCCGCGCCCTACCGGGTGGAGAATCCGCCGCCCGAGCTGGAGCAGGCGTTCGTGACGATCCGGGAGAACGCGGTGTCGGCCCTGACCGAGCTGCGGCGCGTCCTCGGCGTCGTGCGCGCCGAGGACTACGAGGCCCCGGACGCCCCGCAGCCCACCCTCGCCGACCTCGACCGGCTCCTGGACAACGTGCGGGACGCGGGCCTTGAGGTCGAGAAGGTGATCACCGGGGCGGCGCGTGAGCTGCCGCAGGGCGTGGAGCTCTCGGCGTACCGGATCGTGCAGGAGGCGCTGAGCAACAGCCTGCGGCACGCGCCCGGCGCGGCGGCCCGCGTGGAGATCGGCCACGTCCTGGGCGGCCTGGGCCTGCGCATCGTCAATGGCCCGGCGAAGGGCCTGGTCAAGCCGTCCCCCGGGGCCGGCCACGGCATCACGGGCATGCGTGAGCGTGTCACGATGCTGGACGGCGAGATGACGGCGGAGGCGACGGCGGACGGTGGCTATGAGGTCACGGTCTTCCTGCCGGTCGCGCTCGCGGACCGAATGGACCCGGCGGGAGCGGACTCGTGACGATCAAGGTGCTCATCGCCGACGACCAGATGATGGTGCGGGAGGGGTTCTCCGTCCTCCTCAACGCCATGCCCGACATCGAGGTCATCGGCGAGGCGGTCAACGGCCGGGAGGCGGTCGACCGGGTCCGCGAACTCGCGCCCGACGTCGTCCTCATGGACATCCGCATGCCCGAGCTGAACGGCATCGAGGCGACCCGCGAGATCGTCGCCTCCGAGGGGACGGCGAAGGTGCTGGTCCTGACCACGTTCGACCTCGATGAGTACGTGTACCAGGCGCTGCGCGCGGGCGCCTCCGGGTTCCTCCTCAAGGACGCCTCCGCCCGCCAGCTCGCGGACGGGGTACGGGTGGTGGCCTCCGGTGAGGCGCTGCTCGCGCCGTCGGTGACGCGCCGGCTCATCACGGAGTTCTCGAAGCTGGCGGACACGCCCCGGCTCTCCGCGTCGTTCCACGCCCAGCAGTACGGCGAGCTGACCGAGCGCGAGACAGAGGTCCTCGTGCTGATCGCGCAGGGCCTGTCGAACGCGGAGATCGCCTCCCGCCTGGTGGTCGCGGAGTCCACCATCAAGACGCACGTCAGCAGGGTCCTGGTGAAGCTGGGGCTGCGGGACCGCACGCAGGCGGCGGTGTTCGCGTACGAGGCACGACTGGTCACGCCGGGCTGACCCTGGCCGTAGCCCTCCGGCGCCGCTAGCGTCGCGGCATGGACGCAGCCTTCGAGGCCTCCGCGGTCTTCGCCCCCTCGTCACCGGAGTTCGTCGCCGATCCGTATCCCGCCTACGCCCGGCTGCGCGAGGCCGGGCGGGTGCATCACTACGCCCCCACCGACCAGTGGCTGGTCCCGCACCACGCGGACGTGTCGGCGCTGCTGCGGGACCGGCGGCTGGGGCGGACGTATCTCCACCGGTTCACGCACGAGGAGTTCGGCCGCGCGGCCCCGCCGCCCGAGCACGAGCCGTTCCACACGCTCAACGACCACGGCATGCTCGACCTGGAGGCGCCCGCGCACACCCGCATCCGCCGCCTGGTGGCCAAGGCGTTCACGCCCCGCACGGTCGAGCGGCTGCGGCCGTACGTCGAGGAGTTGGCGGACACCTTGGTGCGTGACCTGGTGGCGGACGGCGGCGGGGACCTCGTCGCGCGGATCGCCGAACCGCTCCCGGTGGCGGTGATCGCCGAGATGCTGGGTGTCCCCGAGTCCGACCGGCATCTGCTCCGGCCCTGGTCGGCGGCGATCTGCGGCATGTACGAGCTGAACCCGGGCGAGGAGACGGCGGCCCGCGCGGTCCGGGCCTCGGTGGAGTTCTCGGCGTATCTGCGGGAGTTGATCGAGGCCCGCCGCGCGGAGCCGGGCGACGATCTGGTCTCGGGCCTGATCGAGGCGTACGAGGACGGGGAGCGGCTCAGCGAGCAGGAGATGATCTCCACCTGCGCGCTGCTGCTCAACGCGGGGCACGAGGCGACCGTCAACGCCACGGTCAACGGCTGGCACGCGCTGTTCCGCCACCCCGGGCAACTGGCCGCCCTGCGCGCCGACCCCGGGCGGCTGATCCCCACGGCGGTGGAGGAGCTGATGCGCTTCGACACCCCGCTCCAGCTCTTCGAACGCTGGGTGCTCGACGACATCGAGATCGACGGCACGACGATTCCGCGCGGCGCCGAACTGGCGCTCCTCTTCGGCTCCGCCAACCACGACCCGGCCGTCTTCACCCGCCCCGCCGAACTCGACCTGGCCCGGCGCGACAACCCCCATGTCTCCTTCAGCGCGGGCATCCACTACTGCATCGGCGCACCGCTGGCCCGCATCGAACTGGCGGCGTCCCTGGCCGCGCTCCTGCGCAGGGCCCCGAAGCTCCGGCTCGCGGCCGAACCCGACCGCAAGCCGAACTTCGTGATCCGGGGCCTGCGGGAACTCCTGGTCGAGACCTAGAGATACCCCGTGGCCCCGTGGGCTTCCCGGGCTTCCCGGGCTTCCGGCGGAGCTTTGCCCGGGCGCCGCCCCTAACCGGTCATGTCCCGCCTCCGCAGCCCCGCGAGCCCCGCGGCGACGAGCACCGCCGCGATCAGGGTGAGGAGCAGCAGCGGCGGCCAGTCCATCGCGGCCCCGGGCAGCTTCGGCAGGTGCCCGAAGGGGGAGAGGTCCATGACCGCCCCGGGGAGGTCGAGCGCCGGGCCGATCCAGCCGATCGCCAGGCAGCTCCCGACGACGGCCCAGGCGGCGACGGCCGCCTTCGGGTACGCCCCGACGAGCAGTACCGCGAGGCCGCCGAGCGCCCAGATCGCCGGGAGCTGCGCCAGGCTCGCGCCGACCAGGGCCGCCGCGTCCTGCCCATGGCCGACTGCCATGCCGAGGCCGCAGACGACCATGAGGACCACCGTCCCGCCGAACGCGATCACCAGATGCCCGGCGGCCCACCGCAGCCGTCCTACCGCGCCCGCGAGTACCGGCTCGGCGCGCTGCGAGGTCTCCTCGCCGTTCAGCCGCAGCACGGACGCCACGACGTAGAGGGCGGCGACCATGCCGAAAAGCCCGGTGATGGTGGCCAGGAAGGCGTCCGTCAGCCCGGCCTGGCCGCCCATGCGCTCGATGATGTCGCGGGTGCTCCGGTTCTCCCCCACGAGATCGGCCGCACCGGAGGCCATGCCTCCGAACACGATCCCTGCCAGCAGGAACCCGGCCGTCCAGCCGATCACGCTGCCCCGCTGGAGACGCAGGGCGAGCGCGCCCGGGGTGGCGATCCGGCCCCGCGCGGGCCCCGGCCGTGTCGGCAGGAAACTCATGCCGAGGTCGCGGCGCCCCGCGAGCGCGTACGCGACGAAGCACTGCGCCACGATCGCGCCGCCGATGAGCGCGAGCACCCACCAGCGCTCACCCGCGTAGGACCGCAGATTCTCCTGCCAGCCGAGCGGCGAGAGCCAGGTCAGCGGGGACGAGCCGTCCGCCGTGCCCGCGTCACCCGCGGCCCGCAGGACGAACGCCGTGCCGAGGACGGCCGCCGTGAGGCCCTTGGCGAGCCGCGCGCTCTCGGTGAGCTGCGCGGCGACGGCCGCCACGCCGGCGAAGAGCATGCCGGTGCCCGCGACCCCGACGCCGAGCGCGAACGCCCCCGCGGCGCCGCGCCCCGCCATGCCGAGGACGATCAGCAGCCCGGCGCACGCGTTGGCCGCGAACGCCGCGAGGAGCGCGGCGCTGAGCGGCGCCCGCCGCCCGACCACGGCCGCGGAGAGCAACTCCTGCCGCCCGGTCTCCTCCTCGTCACGGGTGTGCCGTACGACGATGACGAGGCTCATGACGGCGGCGAGCACCCCCGCGTAGCAGCCGATGCGCCAGGCGGAGAGGGCGCCGAGGGAGTCGCCGAAGACGGGCCCGTACATGGCCCGCATCGAGGAGTTGGCGTTCATCGACTCCATGGCGTCGGACCGTTCGGCGGCGGTCGCGTACACGCTCTCCAAGGAGCCCGGCATCGCGAGGACGATCCCGGAGACGACGAGCACCCAGACCGGCATCATCACCCGGTCGCGCCGCAGGGCGAGCCGCAACAGTGGTCCCGTTCCGGCGAGTTGGCGGTGGCCCGCGGTAGGGGGCACGGAGGCGGTACCGAGACCGACGGCGGCGGTCATCGCGTCATCGCCCCTTCCCGTACGCCGGTACCGGTACCGGTACCGGCCTCCGTGCCGTCCCGCACGTCGTCCTGGTAGTGCCGCAGGAACAGCTCCTCCAGGGTGGGCGGGGTGCTGGTCAGCGACCGGATGCCCGAGTCCGCGAGCGAGGTGAGCACCGCGCCGAGTTTGTCGGTGTCGACCTGGAGTTTCACCCGATGGCCGGGCCCGCCCTCGACCGACTTCTGGGTGGCGACGGCGAGGTCGTGGACGCCGGGGAGCGAGGACAGTCCGTCGGGCGGGCCGGTGAGTTCGGCGGTGACGCTGGTCCGCGTCAGATGGCGCAGTTCGGCCAGAGTGCCGCTCTCCACCGTCCGCCCTTTTCGGATGATGCTGACGCGGTCGCAGAGCGCCTCGACCTCGCTGAGGATGTGCGAGGAGAGCAGGATGGTCCGCCCGGCGCCGCGCGCCTCCTCCACGCACCCCTGGAAGACCTCCTCCATGAGCGGGTCGAGCCCGGAGGTCGGCTCGTCGAGGATCAGCAGGTCGACGTCGGACGCGAAGGCGGCGACGAGGGCGACCTTCTGGCGGTTTCCCTTGGAGTACGTGCGGCCCTTCTTCGTGGGGTCGAGCTCGAACCGCTCGATGAGCTGGTCACGCCGGGCCCGGTCGAGCCCGCCGCGCAGCTTTCCGTAGAGGTCGATGACCTCGCCCCCGGAGAGGTTGCGCCACAGGGTGACGTCGCCGGGGACGTACGCGATGCGGCGGTGCAGGGCCACCGCGTCGGCCCACGGATCACCGCCGAGCAGGCGCGTGGTGCCGGAGTCGGCGCGGAGCAGCCCGAGCAGGACGCGGATGGTGGTGGATTTCCCGGACCCGTTGGGCCCGAGGAAGCCGTGCACCTCGCCGGGTTCGACGTGCAGGTCGAGACCGTCGAGGGCGTGGGTGGGGCCGAACGACTTGTGCAGGCCGGACACGTCGACGGCCTGAGATGCCTTCGTCATGGTGCGAAAATACGCGCGCTTCACAAATTTGTGAAGTTAAGGAAGCGTATAAACTCACCCTGAACTTGCTCATGAGGGCGGCGGCAATGGTGACGGTGGCGACGAGGGTGGCGATGGTGGCCGGGGGAGCGCGGGAGATGATCGGCGGATGACCAAGGACGACGACGGGACGCGGGACGGAACGCGGGACGGAACGCGGGACGGGACGCGGGACGGTAAGGCGGAGGTCGTGTCGCGGTTCGTGGAGCAGTTCGCCGCGCAGCTCGTCGAGGCGGGCATGCCCCGGATGCCCGCCCGTATCTTCGCCGCCCTGCTCGCCTCCGACTCGGGCGCGCTCACCTCGGCCGAGCTGGGCGAACGGCTGCGGGTGAGCCCCGCCGCGGTGTCGGGCGCCGTGCGGTACCTCACCCAGCAGCACATGGTCACGCGGGAGCGCGAGCCCGGGACCCGGCGGGACATCTTCCGGGTGCACGACAACCAGTGGTACGAGGCGCTGGGCAACCGTGACGGGGTGCTCAAGCGCTGGGAGGCCGCGCTGCGGGACGGCGTCGCCAACCTCGGCCCGGACACCCCGGCCGGCCGCCGCCTCTCCGAGACGCTGGCGTTCTTCGAGTTCATCGAGGCCGAGCTGGCAGGCATGATGGCCCGCTGGCGAGTCCACCGCGAGACGCTTTTCGGCAAGAACCGCGAGAACTGAGGGCGGGGCGAGGCGCGCCGGCGGGGGGGCGGGGGAAGCCGCTGGTCAGGCGGCCCGCTGAGGCACCGCCTCAAGCCCGGCCTCAAGCCCGGCCTCAAGCCCGGCCTCAAGTCCGGCCTCAAGCCCGGTCTCAAGCCCGGCCGGCCCCGTGGTGGCCCCGGCCCCCTCACCGAGGCAGCGTCAGCCCCCACGCCTCCGGGCGTACCGTCCACGTCCGCGTGCGTACCGGGCCCGTGACCACCGCGTCCGCGCGGTAGCGGAAGTCGGCCCCCGACACCGTCACCGTCCGTGCCCGCACCCGCAGTGGCGCCGCCTCCGCGCCCACCGAGGACGGCCGCACCTCCACCTGGGCGAGCCCGCCGCCCCCGGCGGTGACGTGGATACCGGCGACCGGCTGGCCCAGGTCGACCAGGGTGACGCCGTCCGCCTCCACCCGCAGCCGCGCGGGCCCCGGCACCGGCGCCGTAGCCACCCGCGAGGGCCGCGCGGCCAGGGTCCGTACGAAGGACTGGCAGGTCCGCAGCCAGGCGTGCCCCTCCACGGTGGTCGTGGCACCGCCGGGCGCCTCCGGTGACCCGGCGGCGGAATCCGTCGCCCCCACCGGAGGAATCCGCAGGTCACCGAGGACGACCCCGTCGCTCTCGTCCACCAGCAGATCGAATCTCCGTACGCCCCCTTCGAGGACCGCGCGGGCCGCCGCGACCGCCCCCGCGGGCACTCCGAGGGCCCGCGCCAACGTCTGCGCGGGCCCCACCGGCACCAGCGAGAGCGCGGCGTCACCGAGCCCCCGCTCCCGGTGCAGGGCGGCCACGGCGCGCAGCAGGGCCCGGTCGTCACCCACCACCACGAGGCGTCTCGCACCCCGTCTGGCCAGGGCTTTCGTGAAGTCCTCGGGACTCTCGGGCAGACAGGTACGGATCGCCGCGCCCGCCCCGAGTACGTCCTTCGCGATCCGTACCGACTCGCCGTCCATGCGGCGGGCGACCGGGTCGATGACGACTAACAGGTGGTCGCGAGCCGACACGTCCGTCCTTCCTCGGGTAGCATCTTTGTGCAAGAGCCCCTTGCGCTATTGCGCCAGGGGCTTCGTCTATTCCGGGGCAGCATCCAAGGCACACCCATACGGCGGCTACGGCCCCCAGACCTTGGACATGCCCCGCCCGGAAGGGGTGTACGCCTGTGCCCGCACTTGTGCTGCTCGGTGCTCAGTGGGGTGACGAAGGCAAGGGAAAGGCCACTGACCTGCTCGGTGGCTCGGTGGACTATGTAGTGCGCTACCAGGGCGGCAACAACGCCGGCCACACGGTCGTCGTAGGCGACCAGAAGTACGCGCTGCATCTCCTCCCTTCCGGGATTCTCTCCCCGGACTGTGTGCCTGTCATCGGCAACGGAGTCGTCGTCGACCCGTCGGTCCTGCTCTCCGAGCTGAGCGGTCTGAACGAGCGCGGCGTCGACACGTCGAAGCTGCTGATCAGCGGAAACGCTCACATCATCACGCCGTACAACGTGACTGTCGACAAGGTGACGGAACGGTTCCTCGGCAAGCGCAAGATCGGCACCACGGGTCGCGGCATCGGCCCGACCTACGCCGACAAGATCAACCGCACCGGCATCCGCGTGCAGGACCTCTACGACGAGTCGATCCTCCAGCAGAAGGTCGAAGCGGCGCTGGAGATCAAGAACCAGCTCCTCACCAAGCTCTACAACCGCCGCGCGATCGAGGCGGAGCAGATCGTGGAGCAGCTCCTGGAGCACGGCGAGAACATCAAGCAGTACGTCGCCGACACGACCCTGATCCTCAACAACGCGCTCGACGAGGACAAGGTCGTCCTCTTCGAGGGCGGTCAGGGCACGCTCCTGGACGTGGACCACGGCACGTATCCCTTCGTCACCTCCTCGAACCCGACCGCGGGCGGCGCCTGCACGGGTACGGGCGTGGGCCCGACGAAGATCAGCCGTGTCATCGGCATCCTGAAGGCGTACACGACCCGCGTCGGCGCGGGCCCGTTCCCGACGGAACTGTTCGACAAGGACGGCGAGGCCCTCCGCACGATCGGCGGCGAGCGCGGCGTCACGACCGGCCGTGACCGGCGCTGCGGCTGGTTCGACGCGCCGATCGCCCGCTACGCGACCCGCGTGAACGGCCTGACGGACTTCTTCCTCACGAAGCTGGACGTCCTGACCGGCTGGGAGCAGATCCCGGTCTGCGTCGCGTACGAGATCGACGGCAAGCGCGTCGAGGAACTCCCGTACAACCAGACGGACTTCCACCACGCGAAGCCCGTCTACGAGTACCTCCCCGGCTGGTCCGAGGACATCACCAAGGCCCAGACCTTCTCCGACCTGCCGAAGAACGCGCAGGGCTACGTGAAGGCCCTGGAGGAGATGTCCGGCGCCCCGATCTCCGCGATCGGCGTGGGCCCGGGCCGCACGGAGACGATCGAGATCAACTCGTTCGTCTAGACAGCCGCTCAAAGGGGTGGGTCGCACCGAAGTGTGACCCACCCCTTCGGCATGTCCGGCAACCTGAGGCCATGACAGCTGACTTATTGCCGCACGAGTGAAATAAACTGCCAGGTCAGAACGGCGTGCACGAGAATGCACGTGCCCCATGCCGCAGGCCCGTGCTTTCCGCGACGGAAAACCGTCGCCCAGCCGACTGCCACCAGAACGATGGACAGGGAGAACAGCCCCCAGCAAATGGTGAGCCATGGCGTGGAGGAGTCCGCGAGGAGTTTGATGGCGGCCAGCGGCGCGAGGGCCAGAAGAGGAAGCGCCCACGTACCTTCGGTGGCTGCGCGCGGGGACGTGGTGTCAGTCATCCTTGATGCTGCTTTCCCCCGATTACAGGACTGTTCCCGCACGCCTCACGGTCAATGAGGAATCCGGTGCTCGGCAACTCAGCCTTCAGCGCCGGACATGCGCGCAGATTACCTGCGAAGCGAACACGTGACTACCATGTTGATCGCTCGACGCCATGGAATTGGCCAGCGGGTGGCCCGGGCTTTTTTGAAACCGGTACTTTCTCCCGCTACCGATAGCGGGAGAGGAATGTGGACCAGGCGTCCGCCGTGACCGTGAGGGTGGGGCCCTCGGGGTTCTTGGAGTCGCGGATGTGGGTGGTGGGGGTGTGGGGGCAGGGCGCGGCTTCGAGGCAGTTGCCACCGCCGCTGTCGCTGCGGCTCGCCTTGTGCCAGCCGTGGGCGACTTCGAGGCATTGGCCGCCACTGTCGTTGCTGTAGCTGGATTTGAACCACCGCAGTGCGCTGCTGCTCATGACCGTTCTTCTCCTGCCAGCCGCTCGATGAGGCTCAGCGAGTCGTCCGGGCTCAGAGCCTGTGTTCGGATCTTCGCATAACGGTGGGACAGTTGTGCCACCTTGGCGGGTTCGCTTACGAGGTGACTCTCGTCCTCGATCTCCATGTAGACCACGTGGTGGTGCTCCCCGGTCTCCACCAGGATCATGTCGCCGCGAGCGCCCGCATGAGCGCCGCGCAACCCGCGGTCCAGCGGCACTACCTGGATGCTGACATTGTCCCGTCCGGCGTCCTCGACGAGCGAGCGAAGCTGACCACGCAGAATGTCCCAGCTCCCGAACGGCCGACGTAGTACCGCCTCGTCGAGGATCAGCTCGATCATCGCCGTCGGATTACGATCGAAGAGCGCCTTGCGGGCCATGCGGGCCTCGACCAGTTCCTCCACCTTGGGCTCGGGCAGCTTCGGATAGCCGCCTCCGATCAGAGCCCTCGCGTAATCCTCGCTCTGGAAGAGCCCGTCCACCACGTACGTCTGGTACGAGGACAGCGTCACCGCCTGCGCCTCCATCAGGGAGAAGTCCTTGAACTGCGGTGGGTACTTGTCCATCAGGACGTACTTGCGGGCCTTCTCGAAGATGCCCAGGCCCGCTCCGATCACCTCCTCCAACTGGACCAGCATCTGGTCGCTCGCCGGCTGCGCGCACGTCTCCATCGCGCTGATCGCCGAGCCCGTGTAGCCGATCAACTCGCCCAACTTGTCCTGGGAGAGCTGCTGCTGCTCCCGCAGGGCCTTCGCCAAGGCGGCGACGAGGTGCGTGACGCCGCCTGCTTCGTCCTTGTTCCCGGACCGCGCCATTGCGGTCACCTCCGAGCTAGTACGGGATCGAACCGAACTCAAGTGTTCTCAACCGGTCTCAACCAGGCCTCGCCGAATCCTGACCGTGTGCGGTGGTCGACACAGAGTTATGGAAGACGCTATCCCCGTCCCGCTTAGCTGGTCCCATGAACACGCGAAACACGCAGGTCGGCTGGGTTCCTGCCGCCGGTTTCCAACTCCGTAAAGCAGGCGTCCGGTTCGACGCCGTCCGGGTCGACGGCGACGCGGGCCGCGCCCTCGCGGACGAGCTCGCCCGGCACACGGGCGGTGACCCCGGGCCGGTCGTCGAGGAGGCCAACGGCTGTCGCGCCGTGTACTTCTTCGTGCCGGTCGGCAGTACGTCGCACCGGGCGTGGCCGGACGGGGTCACCCGGCTGACGGCCGGGCCGGGGCGCGTCTCGTACATCCCGGTGCCCGCGCTCGACGGCTGGACCTGGCCCCTGAGTTGGCGCTACCGGCCCACCGGCGAGGGGCGGCTCGTCCATACGTTGCTGCTGCACGGCGCGCTTAGCTCGCACGGGTGAAGATTGCGAACGCCACCTGCACAAACGGGAGTTCCGGCTTGCGGTCGTCACTTTGCGTGGGCATAGAGTCACGCCGACAGCGCGGCCGGTCTCGGCGGCGCATAAAAATACCCCCGCGGTGCAACAAACACCCGGGGGCTCGACACCAGGAGCCACAACTCCGGATGCGCATCCATCGTACGACGCCCACCCGGGCGTTCTCCAGTTTCGCCAACTCTCTTCTCCGCGACAGGTCCATCTCCTGGTGCGCGGCAGGCGTACTGATGTACCTCCTCAGCCTTCCGAACGGCGCTCGCGCCACCGTTCGTTCACTCGCCGATCAGCGCAAGGAAGGGCGGATGCGGGTCGCCGCAGCCCTTCGTGAGCTGGAGGAATCCCGGTATCTGCGGCGCGTCGTCTACCACGACAAGGAGACCGGGCAACTCGGCACCGTTTACGAGGTGTTCGACGCGCCGTACGACGAGGCGCCCCCGGCGGGTGACGGAGAAAAAGTTCAGAACCTGGCCTCCGGCGAGTCGCCGGTCGGCGGGGCGGTGGCGAGGAGCGCGCTGCGGGGCGGGCCCGTACCGCAGCTCGCCTGAGCGGGCGGCCTGAGCGGGTTGAAGCCGCAGGCCCGCGAACCGTGGGGCCCGCGAACCGTGGGGTTCGCCAAGTACAGACTCCCGGCTCACATCCGTGCCGCCGGGCCTTCGAAGCAAACGGAGTGCCGTGACCATCACACTCGAACGCCCGGAGACGGTATACCGCCGGTATACTGTCACCATGGCTGACACCACGATCAAGGTCGACCCCGCCGTCCGTGACCGCCTCATGGAGCTCGCCCGCGAGCGGGGGATGACCATGCGCGATCTGGTCGCACAGCTCGCGGACGCCACCCCCACCAAGGAGGAGCAGCGGCGGAGGTACGAGGAGACGAAGGCGTACGTCGAGGAGCACTTCCTCGGCGGGCCCTACACCGAAGCGGACGAGAAGGCGGGCGAACAGCTCTGGGCCGATCTTGAGGCCGGACGCATCGGGGAGGTCCAGTGACCGAGAAGAAGACGTACCCGCTGCCGCGCGCCGTCATCTTCGACGACACCGCCGCGCTGGCACTCGGAGCGGGGAACAGGATGGCGTCCCGGCTCGTGGTCGAGGCCGAGAAGGACCCGGCCCTCAGGGTCTACGTACCCGCCCTTGCCCTCGCGGCCGCCGAACAGGACCGGGCCGGAGTGGCCGAACACGTCGGCTCGTTGCCGTCCGTCGACATCACGGAGCTGGACTTCGCGGCGGCGGCGGCCGTCGGCAAACAGCTGCGGACCAGTGGCACGGCGGGCTGGGGCGGGGCGCATGCGCTGCATCTCGCGCTGCCGTCGGCCGAGTGGCCGCGTGGCCGCCCGGTGCTGACCAGGGCGCCGGAACGCTACCGGGGCACAGGCATCCGGGCCCTCCGGATCGAGGCCTGACGCGGGGAGCGGGGCGGTGCCCGTAGGTGGTTCCCCCCCGCTCAGCCCGCGCCCGCGGTGGTGTCGCCGCAGATGCGTAGGCCCTCCGGCGTCGCGCACGGCAGGTGCCCATGGGTGCGGATGACGTCCAGGCCGTTGCCGCGTGCGTACGCGAGGAAGCTGGAGGCCAGGGAGTCGGCGGGGGGCTGGCCGTAGGTGTAGGCGTACTCGATCTCGCGGTACGGGTAGCCGCTCTTCTCCAGGTTCTCGGCGGACGGCGCGTGGCCCTCCAGGTTCAGGCGGTGCAGGCCCTTCAGGCCCTCCGCCGCGCGGAGTTCGCTGTAGCCGATGGCACCCGGGATGCGGCCGACGGCGTCGAGCACCTGCTCCGTGGAGTCCAGCTCGCAGCGGGTGACGGGCACCGACCGGTCGTCCTTGCCGAGGCAGTCGTTGGACGAGGCCTTGATCTCGAAGGCGCCGTCCAGGACGCGGCGCTGGAGGGTGTCACGGGTCCCCGAGCTCGAACCCCGGCTGACGAGGACCACCGGCAGGTTGGGGCCGCCGAGCTCCTCCCAGTTGCGTACGTCGCCCCGGTAGACGCGGCGCACCTGCGGCAACGTCAGGTTCGTCAGCCGTACGCGGTCGTTGAGGACCAGCGCGAAGACGGAGACGGCGACCCGGGTCTCCGCGAGGCGCGGGAAGCCGTCGGACTTCGGGCCGTCGGAGAAGCTGAGCAGGGGCGGCGAACCCTTGCCCCGGCTTCCGGCACCGGTATCGGCACCGGCACCGGCATCGGAACCGCCGCCGTCGTCGTCGTTTGCGCCGCTGAACCGCTTGCCCTCGTCGTTCAGTTCGCGTACGCCCGCCGCGCTGCCGTGCGCGGCGACCGTGATGTCGGAGCCCGGGCAGTCCTTCTCGTACTTGTCCGCCATCTCCTCGGCGACCGGCGCGAACGCGGTCGAGCCGAGCACGGTCAGCTCCCCCGTCGCGCACTCGATCGGCGGCGGGTCGTCGTCGCGCAGCACGATGATCGTGGCCAGCGTGATGACGGACAGGGTGAGCAGTACGGTCAGGAACCGCGCGGGCCGGGAGAGGACCGGCGGCTTGTCGTCGAGCGTGGTCGACCTGTTGGGCTGGACCTCGCCCGCCTGGATGCCGCCGGACACGATGACCTCGCCGCCGACGGGGCCGCCGGTGAGCAGGACCAGGAGCTTGTAGTGCTGGCCCCGGTTGAGCGGGACGCGCGGGATGTGCAGGGTGCTGCCCTCGTAGCGCAGGCCCGCGCCCGACGTGAAGTGCTCCATGAGGTGGTCGGCGCCGGCCGGCGCGGTCACCGCGAGGCCCCGGACGGTACGGCCCGAGAAGACGGCGGTCAGGCCGTGCAGGGCGCGGCCGGTGTAGTCGGCGTCGGAGACGGACTGCGAGCCGTCGTTCTCGACGCGGAGCAGGACGAGGGTGGCGTCGGACATCTCGGGCGTCTCGTCGAACAGCCCGAGGCGGGCGTTGGCGCCCCCCGTACGGACGTTGTCGCCTATGGCGGTGTCCAGCTGCACCCGGTAGCCGATGCGCTTCCGGCGCGGCACCCGGCGTTCGTACCAGAGTGCCCCGACGGTGGCGGCCAGGCCCAGGACCGCCGTGAGCACGGCGATGGTGTTTTCGGTGCTCAACCACTCCATGAGCGGTGACCGTAGGCGCCCGGCGGCCGGCGCGGGCCGCCATCGCCGTCCCGTCGGCGACTGTTCGCCGACGGTTCAGCTCGTACGTACGGTTCAGCTCGTACGTGCGGTTCGGCGGGCCGAGGCGGTGTCCCGCGCGCTCAGCCCGCCTTGTCGTAGGTCATCTCGCCCGTGCCGTCCGTGTTGGCGCGGCGCAGCTTGCCGTTGCCGAGGATCGTGACGACGCTCGGTTTGCCCGGGGTGCACGCCTCCATGGGCTCGCCCACCGTGATCTCGGTGCCGCTGAAGTGCAGCCGCTCGTCGGAGGCGGACTCCAGCTTGCCCTGGAAGACGCAGCGGTAGGGGGTGCCGTCCTTCATCGGGCCCTCCGCGACCAGGGACAGCGAGGTGTCCCCGGTCTCGCCCTGCTGGAGGGTGAGGCGGCGGGTGTGGTGTCCCGCCTCGTTGTCGAGGCCGCCGGCCCAGGTGCCGAGGTACTTGTCGGGCACCGCGCCCTCGTCGTCGTCCTGGGTGGTGGGCGTGGGGTCAGGAGTGCTCGGCCCCGGGGTGGGGGAGGACGGGCCGGGTGTCCGTGGGCCGCTGCTCACGGAGTCCTTGGCGTCGTCGTCCTTCTTGTCGTTGCCCTCGCCGTTCATCACGGCGTAGACCGTGCCGCCCGCGCCGATGGCCACTATCAGCGCCACGGCGATCAGCGCCGCCGTCGAGCGGCCGTTGCGGCGCGGTGGCTCGGGCTGGCCGAAGGAAACGTACCCGGGGCCGTAGGGAGGCGTCGGACCGTACGCGGGAGGGGGCTGCTGTTGCCCGTGGCCATGGCCGGCCGGCGGCGGCTGGTGCTGCTGCGGATAGCCGTACGCCGGGGCGCCGGCCGGCGGCGCCGGCGGCGGGGCCTGGCCCGAGACCATGGTGGGCAGGTGGTCGAGAGGCGCGGCGCCGGGTGCGCCCGGGGGCGGGGGCGTGTGCCCGTCGGCGGCGGGCGCCCCGGCGGCGTTGCGGGCGCCGTTCTGCGCGGCTGTCGCTCCGGCGGCGGCCGCAGGGGAAGTCGCGGGCGGCCGCGGCGGCACCCCGCCGGGCGGCGCACCCGCGGAGGGACTCCTCCCCGGAGCCGCGCCCTGCGAGGAACCCTGCGGCGGCACGGAACCCGGCGCGGAACCCGGCACGGAACCCTGCGGCGATGACCCGTCCGGCGAGGCGTCCGCGGAGGCCGCGCCCGCCTGAGCCCTCGGCTCGTCCGGGTCCTCCGCGTCCAGCAACCGCACGGCGTGCCGCCCCAGTTGCGCGACGAGCGCACCCGGCAGCCACGGGTCGAGCGTGTGGCCGGCCTCGCTCAGCGTGTCCTGCGCGCCCGTGAGCCCCAGGACGTCGTCGAGGGAGGGCCGGGACGCGGGGTCCTTGCGCAGACAGGCGGCGATCAGCTCGGAGAGGCTCTCGGGGAGCCCCTCCAGGTCGGGTTCCTCCTGCGCGATGCGGAACATCAGCGCGTGCACACCGCTGTTGGCCGTGCCGAAGGGCAGCGCGCCCGACGCCGCGTACGCGAGGACGGAGCCGAGGCAGAAGACGTCGCAGGCCGGGGTGATCCGGTCGCCGCGCACCTGCTCGGGCGCCATGAAACCGGGCGAGCCGACGAGCGCCCCGGTGCGGGTCAGGCCGCCGTCGGTGACCGTCTCCAGGGCGCGGGCGATGCCGAAGTCGATGACGCGCGGGCCGTCGATCGTGATGAGTACGTTGGACGGCTTGAGGTCGCGGTGGACGATGCCCGCCGCGTGGATGTCCTTGAGGGCGTTGGCCAGGCCGGCCGCGAGGATGGTCACCGACCGCTCGGGCAGTGGCCCGTGGCCGTGCGAGACGACGCTTTGCAGAGAGGGCCCCGCCACATATCCCGTCGCCACCCAGGGGATGGCCGCCTCGGTGTCGGCGTCGAGCACGGGCGCCGTCCACGCCCCGCCGACCTGCCGCGCGGCCTGCACCTCCTGCCGGAAGCGGTTCCTGAACTCGTCCTGCTCCGCCAGCTCCTGGCGCACCAGCTTCACCGCGACCGTGCGGCCCCTGCCGGACCGCGCGAGGTACACCTGCCCCATGCCGCCGGCGCCGAGCCGTGCCAGCAGCCGATACGCTCCGATACGCTGCGGATCACCGGCCCCGAGCTTCTCCATCGCCGCACCATCCTCCCCCATTGGTGTGCAACACGGTGAGGATAGTGGGCGGGTACGACAGCGCGGACCGCTCCGCTCTCTACGGTTCCGTAACGGGTTCCGCCGCCAGGTCGGGGAGGGCGTCCAACGCCTCGGACAGGCGTTCCAACACCCGTACCGTTTCCCCTAGTTCGCGCCCTCCGAGCGCCGCCGAGAGCGAGGCCGCAAGCTCCGCGTGGCCCGGCTCGATCCTGGCCACGGCGGCCCTGCCCGTGGCCGTCGGCCGCAGCAGTTTGGCCCGGCGGTGTGCGGGGTTCGGCACGTACTCCGCGAGGTCCTCGCGCACCAGCAGATCCGCCACGCGCTGCACGCTCTGCCGGGTGATGCCCATCGCGCGGGCGATGCCCGCCACCGGCAGCGGCTCGCGCAGGACGGCGCCGAGCACCTGCCACCAGGCGGCGGTGAGCCCGGCCGGCCTGGCGAGCTCCTCGGAGCGCGCGAGGAACTGGCCGTTGAGACGGAAGACGGTGAGGGCCGCGCGGCTGAGCAGGTCCTGCTGCACGCGCCGCGCTTCGTCGGTCACGTGCTGCACTTCATCGGTCACGTGCTGCACTTCATCGGCCTCGTACTGCGCTTCGTCGGACACGCGCCGCGCTTCGTCGGGCATCCGCCGTTCTCCGCTCACGCGTTGAGCGTCTCGTAGGCCGCCGGGTCCGAGTCGTGGAAGAGCCGGTACCAGGCGTCGAGCTTCTCGCCGTCGAAGACGCCGCCGAGCCGCCCGAAGATCTCCCGGGCGAACGCGACCGGTTCGGTCGGGCCCGCCGTGATCAGGTCGCCGTCGGTGACCGCGTCCTTCTCCACGTACCGCTCGCCGCCCTTGTAGCCGGTCGCCGCCAGGTACATCGCCGCCGCGCTGGTGTGTGTCCGGTCGTCGAGCAGTCCCTCGCGGGCGATGCCCGCGGTGGCCCCGCAGATCGCGCCGACCGGCACCCCGGCGTCGAGGAAGGCGCGGGCGGTGCGCGCGAAGGGCGCGAGGTCGTCGCTGGTGTCCCAGAGGTCGGCGCCCGGCAGGATCAGCAGCGAGCTGTCCTCGGGACGCAGTCCGGCGAGCGCGAGGCCGGGCTGTACGCACAGGCCGCCGAGGGAGGTGACGGGCTCTGCCGTCAGGGCGACCGTGCGGATCTCGTACCCCGCGCGGGCGAGCCACGCGGTGGTGTGGCCGGTCTCCCAGTCGGCGAAGGTGTCGTAGACGGCCAGGTGTACGGGCTTGCGGGACATGGGGTCCTCCGTGAGGTGGATGTCGCTGCGGCTCATGGCGTCGTACGTAAGTATGCTGTCGTAATGGCAGCACGCTGTCAAGATGCGCTGTCAGGATGGATACCGCGCGGTGCGCTTCGTCATCCCGCGCGGTGCGCATCGTTAACGTCCACCAGGGGCGGCCTTAACCCGGCCCTCCCTAGCGTCCTGGGCATGGACAGCACACTGACCCTCAGCGCCCACCTGGCCCTCGATCTGGCCGCCGTCACGCTGCTGACCTTCGGCGTCTTCTATCCACGGCATCGGAGGCGGGAGCTGGTGCCGGCCTATCTCGCGCTGAACGTCGCCCTGTTCGCGGTCGTCGCGGGGCTCGGTACCGTGGGCGGCGACGGCGGCCTCGCGCTCGGCTTCGGGCTCTTCGGGGTGCTCTCCATCGTGCGGCTGCGCTCCGACGCCCTCCAGCACCAGGAGGTCGCGTACTACTTCATCACCCTGGTGCTCGGCCTGCTCTGCGGGCTGCCCGCCCTCGGGCTGCCCGTGGCCGCCGGTCTCGCGGCCGTGCTGCTCCTGGTCATGTACGGCGCCGACCACCCGCGCCTCTTCGCCGCCGACCGGCGGGCCGTCGTCACCCTCGACGCCGTGTACCGCGAGGAGACCGCCCTCCGCGCCGAGCTGGCCCGGCGCCTCGGCGAACCGCTCGGCTGGACCGTGCAGGAGATCGACTACGTACGCGATCTCATGGTGCTGGAGGTCCGGTTCCGCCAGCCGGAACCTTCCACGCGTGCCGGGGAGTTCACAGGGAAGACGTCACGACGCATCACGCACCAGGAACCACGACGACGCACGACCCGGTCCCGCACGCTCGCCCCCAGCCACCCGAAGGAGACCGTGTGAACCCCGCCGTACGCGCCATCGGCCGCGCCGCGCTCGCCGCGCACCCCATCGCGCTCGACGAGGTGAACGCACGGGCGGAGCTGCTGGCCCGCTTCGACAACAGCTATCTGGTGCCCGTCGACGTCTTCGGGGACCTCGCGGCCCTGCTGACCGACCCCCGGCGGCCCTGCGGTCCCTTCCGGGCGCTCAGCATCGGCGGGAAGCGCTGGTTCCGGTACCACTCGACGTACTACGACACCCCGGAGCTCGTCACCTTCCACGACCACCGCCAGGGCCGCCGCCTGCGCTATCGCATCCGGGAGCGGGTGTATCAGGACAGCGGCGAGCGGCAGTTCGAGATCAAGCTCAAGAGCGGCCGAGGCGAGACCGTCAAGCACCGGCAGCGGCTCGAAGGGGACGACCACGTCCTGGACGCGGCCCGCCAGGGGTTCCTCGCCGGGGTCCTGCGCGGTTCGTACGGCGTGGAGGCACCGGAGGGTCTCGTCCCCTCCCTGGTCACCGACTACCAGCGGGCGACCTTCGTGGCCGACGGCCAGCGGATCACGTGCGACGCCGGCCTTGTCGTACGGGACACCGCGACCGGCAGGACCGCAGAGGCCGACTCCGGACTCGTGCTCGTCGAGACGAAGACCAAGGGGCACCTGACCGAGGCCGACCGGATGCTGCACCGGTTCGGGGTGCGCGCCGCCGACTTCACCAAGTACTGCGGGGGGTATGCGGCGGTCCGCCCGGAGCTGGGCGTCAACAAGTGGGCGCGGGCGGTGCGGACGGCCTTTCCGCGCGGGGTGCGGGCGGGAACGCCAGGGTGACCTCGGCCCCGCCGTCCGTGCTCGCCGCCCCGAAGCGGCCGTGCGCCTCCTCGGCCGTGCGGCGGGCGATGTCCAGGCCGAGGCCCGTGGAACCGCCGCCGCTCGTGCCCCGGCCGGGGGAGGCGTGACCGGGGAAGCCGGGGCCCTCGTCGCGGACGGTCAGCACCGCCTCGCCCCCGGGGATGCCGCGCACGGTGACGTGGAAGGCCGTGCCCTGCGGGGTGTGGTCCAGGACGTTGCCGATGAGGGCGTCGATCGCCGCGGCGAGTTCATCGGCGGGGACGGGTACGGCGACCTCGTGCTCCGGGGCCGTGACGCCGGTGTTCCGCCCCTGGTCCTCGGCCAGCGGCCGCCAGAACGCGGCCCGTTCGCGGGCCACCGCCGCCAGGTCCGCGCGCGGCGCCTCGCGCAGGGGGCGCCTGGCCCGGCGGATCACGTCGTCGACGCTGCGTTCCAGGGCGGTGACGTCGGCCGCGATGCGCCGCGCCTCGTCGGTGTCACGGAGCGTCTCGGCGTCCAGGCGCAGGGCGGCCACCGGGGTGCGCAGGCGGTGGGCCAGGTCGGCGGCGTTCTCGCGCTCGGCGGTGAGCAGCTCGTCGATGCGGCCCGCCAGGCGGTTCAGCTCGCCCGCGATCAGGCGCAGCTCGGGCGGCCCCTCCGGGGTGGCGCGGGCGGTCAGGTCCCCGGCGGCCAGCCGGTCGGCCGTGCGGGCCAGGCGCCGGGTCGCACCGACGAGACGGGCCCCGAGCCGGTCGGCGAGCAGCAGCCCGAGGAGTACGAGGCCCACGCCGATGCCGGTGAGGACGAGCCAGGAGGCGAGCGTCCCGGCATGCAACTGCCGCTCGCTGAGCGTCACTTGTACGACCGCCGTGCCGTCCTTCGCGCCCTGCACGGGCACCAGGACCAGGCGCCCGCCGGACTCGGGCTCGTAGGTGAAGGCGCGGCCGGTCCGCGCGAGGCGGACGGGATCGGTGACGGCGGGGTTCTCCGCGTCCTTCGCGTCCTTCGCGTCGCCCGCCTTTGTTGTGTCGCGCGGCCCGATGACCGACCCGTCCGCGAGGACGAGCGAAGTGGCGGGCAGCCCTTGGCCGTTGACGCTCTCCACCGTCTGCTCGGCGGTCTCCCGCTCGTCGGCGGTGGCCAGGGAGGGCCCGATGGCATGGGCGACCCACTGGGCACGGGCGGTCGCCTCGGCCGTGGCGCGGTCGGCGGCGTGGGTCCGCGTCAGCAGGGTGAGCGGAACGAGCAGGGCGGTGAGGACGAGAGCGGTCGTGGCGGCAGTGAGCAGCAGCAGACTGCGGCGCATCAGGGGGCGCCTTGGGTGTTCGGGGGCGTGGGGGTGTTCGGGAGCGTGGGGGTGCCCGGGGGTGCAGGGGTGTCCGGCGGCGCAGGGGTGTCCGGGGGTGTCAGCTTTATGCCCACCGTTCGTACGGTGTGCAGGTAGCGCGGCTGCTGGGCCGTCTCGCCCAGTTTGCGGCGGAGCCACGACAGGTGGACGTCCACCGTCTTGTCGGCGCCGCCCAGCGGCTGCTGCCAGACCTCGGCCAGCAGCTCGCGGCGGGAGACGACCTGGCCCGGCCTCCGGGCGAGATGGGCGAGCAGGTCGAACTCGCGGGGCGTCAGGTCGACGGAGGCACCGTCCAGGGTGACCTCGCGGGAGGCCGTGTCGACGGTCAACGCCCCCACACGCAGCGGCTCCTCGGTCTCGGTCGCGCCGAGGCGGCGCAGCACGGCCTTGACGCGGGCGTCGAGCTGGGCGGCGCCGAACGGCTTGACGATGTAGTCGTCCGCCCCGTCCTCCAGCACCGCGACCATCTCCGGCTCGTCGTCGCGGGCCGTCGCCACGATCACCGGTACGTCGCTGACCGCACGCAGCATCCGCAGCACCTGCGCCCCGTCCACGTCGGGCAGCCCCAGGTCCAGGACGACCAGATCGGGCCTGCTGGTCACCGCCGCGTCGAGCCCCGCCATGCCGCTCGGCGCGGTCGCCACGGCGTGCCCCCTGTCGCGCAGGGCCCGCACCAGCGCGCCGCGCAGTTGGGGGTCGTCCTCGACGACGAGAAGATGTGCCATACAACCACCGTAGTCAGGGGCGAGCCCCGCTCCAAGGGTCCGTACGGTGGCCGTCCTCGGACAGCCGGCTGCCGTCCGAGGACGCCCTACCCGGCCGTCACTGGCGGGAACTGGAGCCCCACGGGCGCAATTACGCAATGAGCGCTAAACCGTATGAACGGCCCGCCGTCACTCTTTATCGACATACGACGGCGCACACTGATCGCGCCGTTCGCACCCGCTGTGACTCCGCCGCAGGGGCTTCTTAACCAGGCGTTAGGAAACGATGCTGCACAGTGGCGTCATGAGGAAGTGGCGGAGCGCCGCGGCGACGGCGGCGTGGGTGGCCGTGGGCACGGCGGCGGGGGCGCTGGGCGCCTGGCAGCTCGCCGGCGCGGACAGCGGGGGCGGCGCCGCGCACAGCAGACCGCTGGACGAGGCCGCGGTGGCCGAGGCGTTGGCGAGGGCGTCGGGTTCGGCCGGGCCCTCCAGCGGCTCCCCCTCGGGCGGTACGAAGGCTCCGCCCTCGCGGCAGCCGTCCGGCACGGCCTCGCACGGGCCGACGGGGGAGCCGCCGCAGTCGTCACCGAAGCCGCCGAAGTCCTCGCCGGAGCCGTCCTCGGAGCCGTCCTCGAAGCCGTCGCCGACCCCGGAGCGGTCGACCGTCCGTTTCACGGGCGGGGCGGCGACCGTGGAGTGCCGTACCGACGGCACGGTCTTCCTCGTCTCCTGGAGCCCGGCCGACGGTTTCCACATCGACGACGACGTGACCCGCGGTCCGTCGGCGGTGGCCCGCCTGGAGGCGGAACCGGCCGACGACGACGAACAGGACGACCTGCCGTACGAGATCCGCTGCACGGCGGAGGGCCCGCGGGCCCGGCTGGTCACGGACACGGAATCGGACACGGACACGGACGACGACTGAGCCCCGCCCCCGCCCGGGCGAACGGCACGACCCCCGGCGCAGGGCGGGCCCCCGGTGACCCGTACGACACTGTGTCGGGTTCCGGTTGGTCCGGCAGACAGGACGCCCATGTCGTGTCCACTCCGCGGACATTTACCCTCGGCCTCATGACCCCTCAGCCGAATCCCCAGGTCGGCGCCGCCGTGAAGGCCGCGGACCGCGCACATGTCTTCCACTCCTGGTCCGCACAGGAGCTCATCGACCCGCCGGCCATCGCCGGCGCCAAGGGCTCCCACTTCTGGGACTACGACGGCAACCGCTACCTCGACTTCACCAGCGGCCTCGTCTACACCAACATCGGGTACCAGCACCCGAAGGTCGTCGCCGCGATACAGCAGCAGGCCGCGACGATGACGACCTTCGCGCCCGCCTACGCCGTCGAGGCCCGCTCGGAGGCCGCACGCCTCATCGCCGAGCGGACCCCCGGCGACCTGGACAAGATCTTCTTCACCAACGGGGGCGCCGACGCCGTCGAGCACGCCGTCCGCATGGCCCGGCTGCACACGGGCCGGCCCAAGGTCCTCTCCGCTTACCGCTCGTACCACGGGGGCACCGAGCAGGCCATCAACCTCACCGGCGACCCGCGCCGCTGGGCCTCCGACAGCGGCTCGGCGGGCGTGGTCCGCTTCTGGGCGCCGTTCCTGTACCGCTCCCGTTTCTACGCGCAGAACGAGCAGCAGGAGTGCGAGCGGGCCCTGCGCCACCTGGAGGACACGATCGCCTTCGAGGGCCCGCAGACGGTGGCGGCGATCATCCTCGAAACCATCCCCGGCACCGCGGGCATCATGGTCCCGCCGCCCGGCTACCTCGCCGGAGTCCGCGAGATCTGCGACCGCCACGGGATCGTCTTCATCCTGGACGAGGTCATGGCGGGCTTCGGGCGGACCGGCGAGTGGTTCGCCGTGGACCACTTCGAGGGTGTCGTGCCGGACCTGATGACCTTCGCGAAGGGCGTCAACTCCGGTTACGTGCCGCTGGGCGGCGTCGCGATCTCCGCGGCCGTGGCGGAGACCTTCGCGCGGCGGCCCTACCCGGGCGGTCTGACGTACTCGGGGCACCCGCTGGCGTGCGGGGCGGCGGTCGCCACGATCCGGGTGATGGAGGAGGAGGGCGTCGTCGAGCAGGCGGCCCGGCTCGGCGCGGAGGTCATCGGCCCCGGCCTCGCGGAGCTGGCCGAGCGGCACCCGAGCGTGGGCGAGGTGCGGGGCGTGGGCATGTTCTGGGCGCTCGACCTGGTCAAGAACAGGGAGACCCGGGAGCCGCTGGTCCCCTACAACGCCACGGGCGAGGCGAACGCCCCCATGGCGGCGTTCGGAGCGGCCGCGAAGCGGCGCGGCCTGTGGCCCTTCATCAACATGAACCGCACGCATGTGGTCCCCCCGTGCAACATCACGGAGGCGGAGGCGAAGGAGGGCCTGTCGGCCCTGGACGAGGCCCTGACGGAGGCGGACGCCCACGTGGCGTGAGCCACAGGGGCGTGAGCCACAGGGGGGCGAGCCACAGGGGGGCGAGCCCCTACGTCCCCGCTCACCCGCCGAGTATCGGGCGGGCGAGCGGGTGAGCGGGTGAGCGGGTGAGCGGGAAAGCATCGCCGCGGAGCGGCGGGCCGGGAAAACCACAAACCGCCCAGGGGCGAGCCACCGCGTAGGCTGACGTGCCCGAAAGCTTTCGCAGCACGATCAGATACGACCACGCGAGGACCACTGGCCGGGCCCCAGGCCAGGCCACGCCAGGGGGAGGCCCAACCCATGCCCGGAAGCGACGGCCCCGCCGTCATCCGCAGCACGCTGCGCCAGCAGATCGCCGACGCCCTCCGCGACGAGGTGCTCGGCGGCCGCCTGGAGCCGGGCCAGGAGTTCACGGTCAAGGAGATCGCGGAGCAGTACGGCGTCTCCGCGACCCCCGTCCGCGAGGCCCTGGTGCACCTCACGGCGCAGGGCCTCCTGGACGCCGACCAGCACCGCGGCTACCGCGTCCACGAGCACACCCTCGCCGACTACCGCGCCATGCTGGAGGCCCGCGGCCTCATCGCGGACGGCGTCTTCCGCGTCCTCGCGGAGAACGGCCCGCCCCGCGAGGACATGGGCGACGCCCTGATCTCCGTACGCCGCCGCGGCGAAGAGGCGTCCCGCGCGGCCTGCGCGGGCGACCTGAACGTCCTGATCGGCTACGACCTCCGCTTCTGGCGCGAGCTGAGCGCCCTCTTCGGCAACCCCTACCTCTCCGAGTTCCTGCACCGCACGCGCGTGAAGTCCTGGGTCTGCGCGGTCACGCACCTGCGCCGCTGGAGCGAGAGCGAGGGCGGTGACCTGCGCGGCGTCCTCTGGTCGAGGCACACCGAACTCGTCGACGCCCTGGCCCGCCAGGACCCGTGCGGCGCCCACGAGATCGTGGTGGAGTACAACGTCCACTCCCTCGCCCTCATCGAGCGGCTGGCCACTGCATGAGCGTCGACCTGACGGTCGTGGTCCCCGCGTACAACGAGGAACAGCGGCTCGCCCCCACCCTGGACGCGATCCGGGACCACCTGGAGCAGACGTACCGCGGCGAGTGGGAGCTGATCGTCGTCGACGACGGCTCCACCGACCGCACCGCGGAGATCGCCGCGGAGGCGTCCGCCGCCGACCCCCGGGTCCAGCTCCTGAGCAGCGACCGCAACCGCGGCAAGGGGCACGCCCTGCGCGAGGGCGTCCTCGCCTCGTACGGCCGCCGCGTCCTGGTCACCGACGCCGACCTCGCCGCGCCCATAGAGGAGCTCGACCACCTCGACAAGGCGCTGGCCGACGGCCACACGGCCGCGATCGGCTCCCGCGCCCGCCCCGGCGCGAGCATCGGCGCCCACCAGCACCGCCTGCGCGAGCTCCTCGGCCGGACCGGCAACTTCCTCATACGTTCGGTCGCCGTGCCCGGCATCCGCGACACCCAGTGCGGGTTCAAGCTCTTCGACGGCGACCGCGCCCGCGAGGCGTTCGCCGCGTCCCGGCTGCGCGGCTGGGGCATCGACGTCGAGATACTGGCGTACTTCCGCCGGGCCGGCTGGCCCGTCGCCGAGGTACCGGTGCGCTGGTCCCACCAGGAGGGCTCGAAGGTCCGCCCGCTGGACTACGTACGGGTCCTCGCCGAGCTGACCGCGCTCAAGGCCCGCGCGGTCCGCGGCGCGGACGTCGGCGCCGCCCTGCTCTTCCTGGTCCTGGCGGTCATCCTCTACGCGGAGCGCTGGGTGGCGCCCGCCCACCGCTACATCCCGGACGCGCTCCAGGACCAGAACCAGTGGGAGTGGTTCTTCGCGGTGACGGCCGACAACGTCCGCCACCTGAACAACCCCCTCTTCACGACCCTCCAGAACTTCCCCGACGGCGTGAACCTCATGGCCAACACGGTCATGCTCGGCCTCTCCGTCCCCCTGGCCCCCCTGACCTGGCTCCTCGGCCCGGCGGTCGCCCTGAACGTGGCGATGACGGGCGGCCTGGCAGCCACCGCGTTCGCCTGGTACCGGCTCATCGTGAAGCGGCTCGTCGCGCACCGGGGCGCCGCCGCCGTCGGCGCGCTCCTCGCCGCCTTCGCGCCCCCGATGGTCAGCCACGGAAACGCCCACCCGAACTTCATCGTCCTGTTCATGATCCCGCCGATCATCGACAGGGCGCTGCGGCTCTGCGAGGGCACCCGTGTCGTACGGGACGGAGTCGTACTCGGCCTCTTCACGGCGTACCAGATCTTCCTGGGCGAGGAGCCGCTGCTGCTCGCCGTGCTGGGCATGCTGCTCTTCGCCGCCGCGTACGCGGTCGCCCACCGTGACGTGGCACGGACCGCCTGGCGCCCGCTCGCCCGCGGCCTCGGCATCGCCCTCGCGGTCGCGGTCCCGCTGGTCGCCTTCCCCCTGTACTGGCAGTTCTTCGGGCCGCAGAGCTACAAGAGCGTGCTGCACGGCGACAACGCGGGCAACAGCCCGCTGGCGTTCATCTCCTTCGCCGAGCGCTCCCTCGCGGGCAGTGAGCAGAGCGTCGACGGACTGGCCATGAACCCCACCGAGCACAACGCCTTCTACGGCTGGCCGCTGCTCCTGCTGGCCTTCGCGATCGTCGTACGGCTCTGGGACCGCGCGGTGGTCAAGGCGCTGGCGTTCACGGTGGCGGGCGCGGCGCTCCTGTCACTGGGGCAGAAGTTCCGCATTCCGCTGACGGACATCGTGCTGCCGGGGCCCTGGGCGGTGCTCGCCGACCGCCCGCTCTTCGAGTCCGTCATCGAGTCGCGCGTGGCGATGGTGTGCGCGCCCGCGCTCGGCATGCTCCTCGCGCTGGCCCTCGCCCGCCTGCCCGGGACCTCGCGCCCCCGCGCGTTCGCGGGCGGGGCCGCCGTGGCCCTCGCGCTGCTGCCGATCGTGCCCGCGCCGCTCGACGCCGTGGACCGGATCGACGTACCGCCGTTCATCGCGGACGGCACCTGGCGGAAGTACCTGGGCGAGGGCGAGACACTCGTACCGATCCCGGTGCCCAACCCCGGCGACGCCGAGGGCCTGCACTGGCAGACCACCGCGGACCTGGGCTTCCGTCTCCCCGGCGGCTACTTCAACGGCCCCTGGGGCCCGGACCGCGTCGGCATCTACGGTCCCTCGCCCCGCAACACCTCCAACCTCCTGCGCGACGTGGCCGACAAGGGCCGCATCGCGCAGATCACCCCCGCCTGGCGTGCGGCGGCCCGCGAGGACCTGCGGTTCTGGAAGGCGGGCGTCCTCGTGCTGCCCCCGCAGCGGCACGACGGCCAACTGCGCACCACGGTGGAGAGGCTCGTCGGCAGCCGGGCGCAGTGGGTCGACGGCGCCTGGGTATGGGATCTGCACAAGGGGGGAAGTAGCTAGGTCCTGGCGGGTCCTGGCGGGTCCTGACGGTCCTGGCGGGTCCTGTCATCAAGGGTCTGAGGAGCTCGTGGCCCGACTACGCTGCCTGCACACGCACGTACACGCACACGCACGTACACGCACACGCACGCACGCGAGGCACCGCACGGCATCACACCGCACCGCACGGCATCGCACCGCACGGCACCGCCCGTCCACTGTTCCGCCCCGCACCGACCCGATCCGAGGAGATCTACTTGGCCTGCGACCTGTGGCTGGTCCCGCTCGTCGACGTGTTGTGCCACAGCCCCGACAACCCCTTCGCGGAAGAGCTCGCCGTCTACGACAAGGCGCTGCACGAGGCCGGTCACCCGTCCGTCCCCGTCTTCTCGTACATGCCGGGCCTCTCCGGCGACGTGGCGCCGGTCGCCGGCTTCGACTACGACGCGCTGCATTTCCTGCGCCGCGCGTACCTGCTCCAGATCTGCGGCCTGGAGGTCACGCCGGTGGACGCGCTGGGCGGTGACTACGAACAGCTCCTGGAGATGTTCGACGCCACGGCCCAGCAGTCGCACCTGGTCTGGCACTACGACCACGCGGGCGCGTACGTCCCCGTGGACTTCCCGGTCCCGCTCTCCAACGACGAGCTCCTGGCGGGCGGCGGCCCGCTCGGCTCCTCCCAGGCACTCCTGCGCGAGCTGGAGTTCGTGGCCCCGTCCATCGGCATAGATCCCGCGAACCCGCCGCTGGCCCCGCGGCCCCCCGCGGGCCCGACGTCCCTGGAAGAACCGGCGGCCCCGCTGCCCCCGGACGAGAACCCCTTCGCCCGGGAACGCCACGTCTGGCTCGGCCTGCACGCGGCGACGACCCGGAGCCTGGCGCAGGGCTCAATGATCATCTACAGCTGAACAGCGGATACGGCTGAACAGCGGATACAGCTCAACAGCGGGGTGCCCGCGTCACCCGTCACTCGCTACTCGTCACCTGGGCTCCGGCGGCCGCTGCCGGGGCATGTTCGGCCGGGCCCCCGGCGGCAGCGGAATCCGGCCCGGCGAGGCGGGCGCCTCCCGGGCGGGCCCGGGGACCGTGGCCTGCATGACCAGCGGCACGGGCCCCGCCCGGAACTCCACCATCCAGTCCGACGTCTCCGTCCGGACGAGCTCGGTCACGTCCTCGGAGAATTTCCGCAGGACCAGCAGGCACCGCTCGGCGGCCTCTCCAGCGGTCCCCTCCGTGGGCCCGAGCACCTCACGGACACTCTCCGCCGCCCAGTCGAACTGAAGGGCCTGCAACCGCCGCTGCACGGCCTGCGCGGTCGCGACGTCCCGCATCCACCCTGACGTGAGCCCGAAGAACCGGTCACACCCCACGCAGGCCGCCCCGCCCAGGAGCGACACGAACCCCCAGGTGGCCACCCCGGCCACGGCCCCGGCCAGGTCGAGCAGCGGAAGCACCCCCGCGCTCACCGCGCCGAGCGCCGCCCCGCCCCGCAGCAGCCGGGCCCCCCGCCGCTTCCACCCCCGGTCGGTGAGGTACCACTCGGCGGTGTCGAGGGCCCCCCGCTCCACCCACCGGTACAGCTCGTCGAGCCGCGCGGCGGGCTCGCCCCAGTCGCCGAGGGGGAACGCCCGGCCGGTCAGATCCCCGATGCGCCGAGCACCGGCCCCCGCGCCCGTGCCAGGCTCCTGCCCGCCCTGCCCTTCGGGGGGCACCCCCTCGGGATGCATCTCCGGCTGGCTCACCCGGCACTCCTCTACGAGATCCCTGACTGTTCGCCGCGGCGGCGTAACGATCGGCGCTGCGGCACAGGTCGCTGCGGAGCCTCAGTACTACCGCCCAATGGGTGGCCCTCAGCACGCCTTCCCGGCTTTTCCGCTCGGATGGGCGCCTTGATCAGGTATAGGAAGACGCCTCGTCTCACTCGAAAGAGTGCTGGGGCGTGGCCTCCTCTGACCACGTAGGCTCGTTCCAAGCGGGTACCCCGCTTGTCGGCAGACGTTGATCGAACCGTGAGAACCCAGGAGCTGATCGTGATCCCCGGTGGTGGCCAGCCCAACATGCAGCAGCTGCTCCAGCAGGCCCAGAAGATGCAGCAGGACCTCGCGACCGCGCAGGAGGAGCTCGGCCGCACGGAGGTCGAGGGCCAGGCGGGCGGCGGCCTCGTCAAGGCGACGGTCACCGGCTCCGGCGAGCTGCGCGGCCTGGTGATCGACCCCAAGGCGGTCGACCCGGAGGACACCGAGACGCTGGCCGACCTCGTGGTCGCGGCGGTCCAGGCGGCCAACGAGAACGCGCAGGCGCTCCAGCAGGAGAAGCTGGGCCCGCTCGCGCAGGGCCTGGGCGGCGGCGGTATCCCGGGCCTTCCCTTCTAAGAACCCACCCGGCCAACTACCGTACGTATCAGGCAGCACCCAGCGGTACCCAGCAGTATCCCCAGAGAGGCGTTCCGTTGTACGAAGGCGTGGTCCAGGACCTCATCGACGAGTTGGGCAGGCTGCCCGGCGTCGGTCCCAAGAGCGCGCAGCGGATCGCCTTTCACATCCTCCAGACGGAGCCCACGGACGTCCGGCGGCTCGCGCACGCCCTCCTTGAGGTGAAGGACAAGGTCCGCTTCTGCGCGACCTGTGGGAACGTCGCGCAGGAGGAGCTCTGCAACATCTGCCGCGACCCGCGCCGCGACCTCTCCGTCATCTGTGTGGTGGAGGAGCCGAAGGACGTCGTGGCGATCGAGCGTACGCGCGAGTTCCGGGGGAAGTACCACGTCCTGGGCGGCGCGATCAGCCCGATCGAAGGGGTCGGCCCGGACGACCTGCGCATACGAGAACTCCTCGCGCGCCTGGCGGACGGCACGGTCACGGAGCTGATCCTGGCCACGGACCCGAACCTGGAAGGCGAGGCGACAGCGACGTACCTCGCTCGGATGATCAAGCCCATGGGCCTGAAGGTCACCCGCCTGGCCAGCGGCCTCCCTGTCGGGGGAGATCTGGAATACGCGGACGAGGTCACCCTCGGCCGCGCTTTCGAGGGGAGACGACTCCTAGATGTCTGACGCCACGCTGAACACAGTGACCGACAGCCCGGACGACTTCGCGGTGCAGATCTCCGACCAGGTCGCGAGCTTCATCGTCTCGGTCAGGGAGGTCGCGAAGGCCGACGAGCCGGAATCGGCCGTCCCCTTCCTCCTCCTGGAAGTCTCCCAGCTCCTCCTGGCCGGCGGCCGCCTGGGCGCGCACGAGGACATCGTCCCCGACGAGCGGTACGAGCCGGACATCGGCCCGGAGCAGGACGTCGACGACCTCCGCCAGCGCCTGGCGGCGCTCCTGGACCCGATCGACGTCTACTCCGAGGTCTTCGACCCGTACGAGCCCCGCAAGGCCCCGGTCCCGTGCCGCATCTCGGACGACCTGGCGGACGTCGTCGCCGACCTCGCCCACGGCCTGGCCCACTACCGCGCGGGCCGCACCACCGAGGCCCTGTGGTGGTGGCAGTTCTCCTACTTCTCCAACTGGGGCTCCACCGCCTCGGGCGCCCTGCGGGCCCTCCAGTCCCTGGTGGCCCACGTCCGCCTGAACCAGCCCCTGGAAGACCTGGACGGCCTGGACACGGACGAGGACCTCGCGGAGGAGACCCTCGAAGAGGCGGCGGGCAAGGTCATGGCCGAGGAGATCGCGGGCCCCCTGGGCCTCAGAACGGTGCAGTAGCCTTCGCGTTTTCGCAGGTCGGCCCGGAGCTTGAGCCTGCTGCCGCTCACCGGGCAGGCGGCCAAGGCGGCTGCCGCGCTCTGCCAGGACAACGGGCGGGCCCGGGGCGCAGCCCAGGCTCGGGTGCCCCGGGCCTCCGGCCGGATGCTGTGACGCGGCCCACTTTCCGGAGTGCGGTGCTCCGAAGCGGGCATGAGCCCAGCCGGGCGGCCGGGACGTACGTTCCGATCAGCGGGACGTATGCCGGGCCGATCAGGGAGTGGGCGGGACATCTCACCCTCTGATATGGGCCAGGCGAATTTCGGCCGCTCGTTAGACTGAGCCGACCGCACAACGGATTGAGCGAGGAGCGCACGTGGGCCTTGTCGTGCAGAAGTACGGAGGCTCCTCCGTAGCCGATGCCGAGGGCATCAAGCGGGTCGCCAAGAGGATCGTCGACGCCAAGAAGAACGGCCATCAGGTCGTTGTCGTGGTGTCGGCGATGGGCGACACGACGGATGAGTTGATCGATCTTGCCGGGCAGGTATCCCCGATCCCTGCCGGGCGCGAATTCGACATGCTGCTGACCGCCGGGGAGCGGATCTCCATGGCGCTGCTCGCCATGGCGATCAAAAACCTGGGCCACGAGGCCCAGTCGTTCACCGGTAGCCAGGCCGGCGTCATCACCGACTCCGTCCACAACAAGGCGCGGATCATCGATGTCACCCCCGGGCGCATCAGGACCTCGATCGACGAGGGCAACATCGCCATCGTCGCCGGGTTCCAGGGCGTCAGCCAGGAGGGAAAGAACATCACCACCCTCGGACGTGGTGGTTCGGACACGACGGCCGTCGCCCTCGCCGCCGCCCTCGACGCCGAGGTCTGCGAGATCTACACGGACGTGGACGGTGTCTTCACCGCCGACCCGCGTGTGGTCAAGAAGGCCCGGAAGATCGAACGGATCTCGTTCGAGGACATGCTGGAGCTCGCGAGCTCCGGGTCCAAGGTGCTGCTCCACCGCTGCGTGGAGTACGCCCGTCGCTACAACATCCCGATCCACGTGCGCTCGTCCTTCAGCGGACTGCGGGGCACCTGGGTCAGCAACGAATCGCAAGGGGACCTCACGGTGGAGCAGGCCATCATCTCCGGTGTCGCGCACGACACCTCCGAGGCCAAGGTCACGGTCGTCGGCGTGCCCGACAAGCCGGGCGAGGCCGCCTCGATCTTCCGCGCCATCGCGGACGCCGAGGTCAACATCGACATGGTCGTGCAGAACGTGTCGGCCGCCTCGACGGGCCTGACCGACATCTCCTTCACCCTCCCCAAGGCCGAGGGCCGCAAGGCCATCGACGCCCTGGAGAAGACGCGGTCGGCCGTCGGCTTCGACTCGCTGCGCTACGACGACCAGATCGCCAAGATCTCGCTCGTCGGCGCCGGCATGAAGACCAACCCCGGCGTCACGGCGACCTTCTTCGAGGCGCTCAGCGACTCGGGCGTGAACATCGAGCTCATCTCGACCTCCGAGATCCGCATCTCGGTCGTCACCCGCGCCGATGACGTGAACGAAGCCGTGCGCGCCGTGCACACCGCCTTCGGTCTCGACTCCGACACGGACGAGGCCGTGGTCTATGGAGGCACCGGCCGATGAGCCGTAAGCCGACGCTCGCGGTCGTCGGAGCGACCGGGGCCGTCGGCACGGTCATGCTCCAGATCCTGTCGCAGCACGCCGACATCTGGGGCGAGATCAGACTCGTCGCCTCACCGCGCTCGGCCGGCCGCAAGCTGACCGTGCGCGGTGAGGAGGTCGAGGTCCACGCCCTGGCGGAGGAGGTCTTCGACGGGGTCGACGTCGCCATGTTCGACGTACCCGACGAGGTGGCCGCCCAGTGGGCGCCGGTCGCCGCGTCCAAGGGCGTGGTCGTGGTCGACAACTCCGCGGCCTTCCGGATGGACCCGGACGTGCCGCTCGTGGTGCCCGAGGTCAACCCGCACGCCGCGCGCGTGCGGCCGCGCGGCATCGTCGCCAACCCCAACTGCACGACGCTCTCGATGATCGTGGCCGTCGGCGCGCTGCACGCCGAGTTCGGGCTGCGCGAGCTGGTCGTCTCCTCGTACCAGGCCGTGAGCGGGGCCGGACGCGACGGCGTGGAGACCCTGCGCCGGCAGATCGAGCTGGTCGCGGGCAGTGAGCTCGGGACCAGCCCCGGAGACGTGCGCAGAGCCGTCGGTGACGACACCGGCCCCTTCCCCGAGCCCGTGGCGCTGAACGTCGTGCCGTGGGCCGGGTCGCTGAGGGACGACGGCTGGTCGTCGGAGGAGATGAAGGTACGGGACGAGTCGCGGAAGATCCTCGGGCTGCCCGGGCTCCGCGTCGCCGCCACCTGCGTACGCGTTCCCGTCGTCACCACGCACTCCCTGACCGTCCACGCCCGCTTCGAGGACGAGGTCACCGTCGACCGCGCGCGCGAGATCCTCGCCACCGCGCCGGGCGTCGTCCTGTTCGACAACCCTGCCGCGGGGGAGTTCCCCACCCCCGCCGATGTGGTCGGGACCGATCCGACGTGGGTGGGCCGGGTGCGGCGCTCCCTGGACGACCCGACCGCCCTCGAACTCTTCGTGTGCGGGGACAACCTGCGCAAGGGCGCGGCACTGAACACCGCCCAGATCGCGGAGCTGGTGGCCAAGGAGTTCACGGCCCCCACCGGCCGGTAGCGACCCAGCGCGAAAGCGTTTGTGGGATCTGTGTAAGTTCTGTGTCCAACTTCGCGTCGCGGCGCCTTGAACTGGACCATCCCGGCGTTCGAAGATTCGCATGCGATCAATGCAACCGGCAGGGGGCGGGGGGCGTCTTTAGCGATCGCCTTCTAGGTGTGTCGTGAACGCCGCAGAAAAATGGGGCATAGGGGAAGAGCTGGTACGCATGGGGGCATTTGATGCATCGTCACGAGCGATGCCCGCGCGACTCGCCGCAAACGCGATGCCGGATGCGTACAACCCTGACTGGGGGAAGCGTGTCCAACAAGCGTGGCAGAGGTACTCGACTTCACAGCGGTACAGGCGAGAGGCGCGGCGGCGCTGCGTCCCCCTCGTCGTACCCGCGCGGCCGCCGGCGGCATGCCGGTGATCGCGCCCATGCCCGCTGCGCGGCCCGCCCGCATCCCGGCGCAGCGCGAGGGCGATGACTTGCGCGTGACCGCGGGCACCACCGTCGACCACCTCACCGAGACCTACCGCGCCCACTACAGGTCGCTGCTCGGCCTCGCCGCGCTGCTCCTGGACGACACGGCGTCCTGCGAGGACGTGGTGCAGGAGGCGTTCATCAGGGTCCACTCCGCGCGCAAGCGGGTGCGGGACCCCGAGAAGACGCTCGCCTATCTGCGGCAGACCGTCGTGAACCTCTCGCGGTCCGCGCTGCGGCGGCGCATCCTCGGGCTGAAGCTGCTCTCCAAGCCGATGCCCGACATGGCGAGCGCCGAGGAGGGCGCGTACGACCAACTGGAGCGCGACGAGCTGATCAAGGCGATGCGGGGCCTTCAGCGGCGCCAGCGCGAGGTCCTCGTGCTGCGTTACTTCGCCGACATGACCGAGGCGCAGGTCGCCGAGACCCTGGGCATATCGCTCGGCTCGGTGAAGGCGTACGGATCGCGTGGCATCGCGGCCCTGAGGGTCGCCATGGAGGCGCCGGCATGAGTGAGCGCGAGCGGGACGAGCAGGGCGGATCTGAGCGGCATGGCAGGAACGGCAACGTGAATCACGGCCCCGAAGAGACATCCGACGGGATCGCCTCCGGGGGTGCGCCCGGAACCGAGGGCGGGTCCGAAGCCGAAGGCGGGTCCGAAGCCGAGGCTGACTCCGGCGGCGCGGCCAGCTCCGGCGCGGCGGCCTCGGGGGAGGGCGACGGCTCCGCCGACCGGGTCCAGTCCCTGGAGAAGCACCTCGCCTCACGCGGCGCCGGCTCGGGCCCCACCACCGTTGCTCCCGCCTCGGACGGGGCGTTCGGCTCCGACGAGCTCGCCCTGCGGCGGATGATGCGGCAGGCCGTCGAGGAGATCGAGCCGAGCGAGCGCTCCCTCGATCACCTGCGGCAGGCCGTCCCGGCCCGCAGGGCCCGCAAGCGCCAGGCCGTCGTCGGCCTCGCCGCCGCCGCGCTCTTCATCGGCACCGCCGTCCCCGCGCTGCTGCACGTCACCAACTCCCGGGACGAGGCGGACGACCGGCCCGCGATCGCGGGCAGCAGCCAGGAGTCGCAGGGCGGCTCCGGCAAGAGCAAGAGCACCGAAGGCACCGCGAAGGGCTCGGGCAAACAGCCCGACAAGTCCAAGGGCAAGGAAAAGAAGGACAAGAAGGGCAAGAAGGAGAGCAAGGAGAAGGGCGGCTCGGGCAGCGGCGGCACCGGTTCGCCCGACCCCGCCACCTCCGAGGCCGCCACCTCGCCCGCCTGCTCGGCCGCCCAGCTCGGCGCCAGCGGTGTCGCGGGCACGGGGGACGGCAAGAGCGCGGTGTACGGCAGCTTCCGGGTCTCCAACACCTCCGACAGCAGCTGCACGGTCGAGTCCGCGGGTGCGGTCGGCGTGACGGCTCAGGGCGCGGCCGACCCCGCGCGGATCTCCGTCGTCGACCACACGGCGGGCGACGCGGCGAGCGACCTGCCGGACCCGTCCACGGAGGCGAGCCCGATCGTGCTGCGGCCCGGCGCCGCGTACGAGGTGCGGTTCGCCTGGGTGCCGTCGGACACGTGCCCCACCGACGGCGGCGGCGAGCCCACGCCGAACCCGACGCCCTCCGAGGACGGAGACGGCACCAGCACCGGCAGCCCGGAGGGCGGCACGCCCGACGGTACGGAGCCTCAGCTGGTCCGCACGGACGGCGGCGTGAAGGACGGCAGCGTCGTGGTCTCCCTGACCGCGGAGGCGGGCGCGCCCTCGGCGGGGGCGACGGTGCCCAACGCGTGCGCGGGAACGGTGTACCGCACGGGAATCCTCCCCGCGTCCTGAGCCCCGCGGCCCCCTCGCTAGGGGGCTTCTGTGGCCAGACCGAGGCGGGCGTCGCGGGCGAACTCCGTCTCGCGCCGGAACAGCCGGAACCACATGAAGACGACGAAGCCCGCGAAGACGAACCATTCGCCGGTGTAGCCGAGGTTCTGGAAGGCCTTCAGGTCCAGGCCGGTGTCGTTCGGGGCGGTCGCGGGGACCGACTTCATCCCGGAGTCCGCCTCGGCGAGGGTGACCCACGCGTCGTACACGTCGTCGCGTACGAGGTTGACCAGCGAGGCCGAGCTGATCGCGCCGAGCTGTCCGCGGGGGAGGCCGCCGGCCGCGCTGACGCCGTTCGAACCGGGGCTCTCGGAAGCCTGTAGGGCGCCCCGCACGGTGACCTCGCCCTTGGGCGCGGCGGGGGCCTTGGCGGTGCTCGCGTCGCCGGGGAGCCAGCCGCGGACCACCGGGAGTGACCTACCGCTGTCCGTGCGGAGCAGGGTGAGGACGTAGAAACCGGTCTTGTCGTTCAACTCCCGGTCGGGGACGAGGAGTTGCTGGCCATACCGGCCGGTGGCCGTGGTCTGCTCGCCCGAGGTGTTCTTGTCGACGGGCAGCAGCGAGTCGAGGGGGCGGGCCTTGGCCTCGGTGCCCGGTTCGGCCCGTGCCGCGGCCTGCCGCTCCGCGGACTCATGATCCTGTACGCGGTCCTCGAAGCGGCCGAGCTGCCAGGAGCCCATGAAGATGCAGAAGGGGATGGCCAGCACGACGAAGACGTTGATCCCCCACCAGCGGGGCGTCAGCAGAAACCGGTACACACCCCCACGGTACGGGGCCCTGCGGGCGGCCCGGCGGTGGGGGTGGCCCGCCGGACTCAGGCCGCCCGCGGGGGGAGATGGCGGGAGGCGAAGGCCAGCTCCAGGGAGACCTGCTTGATGCGTTCGTCCACGACCAGTGACCCGTGGCCCGCGTCATAGCGGTAGACCTCGTGGACCGCGCCCCGCGCGGCGAGACGGTCGACGTAGTTGTCGATCTGGCGGATCGGGCAGCGCGGGTCGTTGACGCCCGCCGAGATGTAGACCGGGGCCTTGACCTGGTCCACGTACGTCAGCGGGGACGAGGCCGCGAAGCGCTCGGGGACCTCCTCAGGGGTGCCGCCGAGGAGCGTGCGGTCCATGGCTTTCAGGGCCTCCATCTCGTCGTGGTACGCCGTCACGTAGTCCGCGACGGGCACGGCCGCCAGGCCCACCGCCCAGGCGCCGGGCTGGGTGCCGAGGCCGAGCAGGGTGAGATAGCCGCCCCAGGAGCCGCCCGCGAGGACCAGGCGGTCCGGGTCGGCGAGACCGGAGCCGACCGCCCACTCCCGGACGGCCGCGATGTCCTCCAGCTCGATGAGGCCCACGCGGTGCTTGAGGGCGTCCGTCCACTCCCGGCCATACCCCGTCGAGCCGCGGTAGTTCACCCGCACCACCGCGAACCCGTGGTCGACCCAGGCCGCCGGGCCCGCCGCGAACGAGTCGCTGTCGTGCCAGGTGGGCCCGCCGTGCACCTCGAAGACGGTCGGCAGGGGGCCCGTGGCGCCCGCGGGCCGCTGGACGAGGGCGTGGATGAGGCCGCCGGGCCCCTCCACCCACGCGTCCTCCACGGGGACGGACTTCGGGGCCTTCATGCCGGGCGGGTCGAGGACGACACCGCCGGAGGTCGAGCGCACGACCGGCGGCTCGGCCGCCGAGGACCACATGTACTCCACGGTGCCGTCGGGCCGGGCCGTCGCGCCCGTGACCGAGCCCGCGGGCGTGTCGATACGCACCAGCTCCCGCGAGGCGAGGTCGTAGCGGAACAGCTCGCCGCGGGCCTCGAAGCCGTGCGCGACCAGCAGCGCCGAGCCGTCGGGATACCACTCGGCGCTCACGTCACCCGGCAGACCGAGCGCGAGGTCGCTCTCCTCGCCCGAGGCGACGTCCCAGAGCATCGGCTCCCAGCGGCCGCGCCGCTGGTGCCCGACGAGGAGCCGCGTGTCACCGTCGACCGGCGCGAAGCCGAGGACCTCCAGGCCCAGCTCGACCGAGCCGCCGTCGGTGTCGTCGAGCTCGGCGACGGTGGAGCCGTCCAGCGTGATCACGCGCAGCGCGGAGTGCATCGCGTCGCCGTGCTCCGTGTGCTCGACGGCGATCAGGGTGCCGTCGTGGGAGAGGTCGCCCACGCCCGCCGACTCCCGGTGCCGGTACACCTCGACCGGGCCCGCGTCCGGGGCGCCGGGGCGCACGACGTGGATCGTCGAGCCCTCCTCGTCCGTGGAGCGGCCTATGACCACCGTCCCGCCGTCCCTGCCGAGGGCGAGGCCCGCGGGATACGAGGCGTCGAGGCCGGGGACCGCGGGCTCGTCGGGGCCGCCGGCGAAGGGCTGGCGCAGCCAGACGCCGAACTCGTCGCCATCCTTGTCGTTGAACCACCAGATCCACTCGCCGTCGGGCGTGAGGACGCCGTCCGTCGTACCATTCGGCCGGTCCGTCACCTGGCGCTGGGTGCCGGTCTCCCTGTCCCATGCGTACAGCTCATACGTCCCCGTCGCGTTCGACACGAACAGGGAGCGGTGCGGGGCGTCCTCCGCCCAGTCCGGCAGCGACACCCGTGGTGCTCTGAACCGCTTCTCCCAGTCCGGCATGGCTTGCGTCCCCGTGGCCTTCTCGGCACCCGTCTCGCTCATGCCCCCATACTGCCTGCCACCGCCCACAATCCGCTGGCGAGGGTCCCCAGCCTGTGGATAACTTTCCGGCATGTACTCCCCGACGCCCGAGGACTGGCGCGACACCAACAGGAAGCGCTGGGACGAGCGCGTTCCCATCCACCTGGCAGGCGACTTCTACGAGCTCGACGCCTTCCGGGCGGGCAAGGACCCCCTGCGCGACTTCGAGCTCGTCGAGGTCGGCGACGTACGCGGGAAGTCGCTGCTGCACCTCCAGTGCCACATCGGCCTCGACACGCTCTCCTGGGCGCGGCACGGGGCGGCGCGCGTCGTCGGCCTCGACTTCTCCGAGCCGGCCGTGGAGGCGGCCCGCGACCTCGCCGCCGAGCTGGGGCTGACCGCGGAGCAGGCCGCCTTCGTCGCCGCCGACGTGTACGACGCGGCGCAGGCGGTGCCCGACTCCTCGTACGACATCGTGTACACCGGCGTCGGAGCGCTCGGCTGGCTGCCGGACGTCGGGCGCTGGGCGGAGACGGCGGCCTCGCTGGTCGCGCCCGGCGGTTTCCTCTACCTCGCGGAGTTCCATCCGCTCACCGACATCCTCGATGACGCCACGGGCACGCGCGTGGAGCACGACTACTTCGCGCGCGAGGCCTGGGTGGAGGAGCGGCCCGACGGATACGCGGACGCCGGCACGCCGACCGTCCACAACCGCAGCGTCGAGTGGCAGCACCCGATCGGCGACGTGGTCTCCGCGCTCGCCGCCGCCGGTCTGCGCGTCGACTTCCTGCGCGAGCGCGACACGACCCTCTTCGCGCGCTTCGGCACGCTCGAACGGCGCGAGGGCGCCTACCGCTTCCCCGTGGACCGCCCGCGCATCCCGCTCATGTACACCCTGAAGGCGACCAAGGGCTGAGAGCCGGGCTCTGGGGTTCGGACCGTCACGGCAGGGGTGACGGCGGTCGCAGCCACCCCTCGCGGCCGGGGTCGAACTCGCCCAGCTTCACCCAGTCCCAGGCCTGCAGCACCTCACGCCCCAGGTCGTCGCCCCGTTTGATGACGGTGACGACGACGTCGGCGGTGTGCCGGGTCATGAGCAGCGTCCGCAGCCGCGTCGCGATGCCCGACCTGCGCTGGGCGGGACCCACCATCAGCTCGCCCAGGAGGAAGACCCGCCCCGACGCGGTCTGCTCCTGGATCTCGGCGGGCAGGATGCCGCGGAAGCCCTCCCACCATTCACCGGTGCGGGCCGCCCGGTAGCCGTAGAGGCAGCCGACCAGGCCCCCGGCCTCGGCGACGACCATGTCGAAGTCGGGCTGCTGCACGTCGTGCTCGAAGCGCCGCAGGAAGCCCGGGCGGTCGTGTTGCTCGGCCTCGGCCACCCTCCGATAGGCCTCCACATGGAGGTCGGCCACGGCCTCGCGCTGCTGCTCGGCCTGCCAGCGGCTCAGCCGCCGCAGAAACACCTCAGCCAATGTGTGCCTCCCGCCCCGCCCCGCTGAGGGCGTCTCCCCCCGCACCTGGACTCCGCATGGTGACAGGACGGAAGGACGAGGAGTAGAGGGCGGCGCGTTCCCGCCCCGGGACGTGGTGGGCGAAAACCACCCTTTCGCCCCAATGGCACCGTTTCGATTCTCGTCTGGACAGGAACGAAGACGGAGACCTCCAACGGAGGCGCCCCCCACTCTCGGCGAGGAACTATGGCTGACCGCACACGACCCTGGCAGCGGCTGGGTGCCATTCCGACGAGCAGACAACCCCCGGAGTGCCGCACCGACCCCATCTACGACGCGTTGCTCAGGAGCTGGTTCGCGCAGGGGCGGACCGTTCCCGGCCGGCCCGATCCCGAGTGGAGAAGGCTGGTCGAGCGCGACCCCTGGAACCGGAACTCGCGTATCGAGTAGACGGCTACCGGGTGAATACCACCCTTGTGGCGGAGTGGCTTCCGAGTTTCGCCGTCGTTTTCCTGATGCTGACACCTGTGGCGAGCTATTCAGTAGCGAGACCGCAGCAATCATCAGTTCCGGCTGAGAACACCAACAGTGGAGGTCCATCATGCGACGTCGCAAAGAATTCGCCGTGCTGTCCCTGTCGGCTGCTGCCCTCCTGATGGCGGGAGCGGGTAGCGCCCACGCGGACGACGAGCCCAAGTTCGAGAACAACACCCAGATTCTGTCCTGTCTGACCCTCGAAGTCCTGGACATCCCGATCGCTTCTTCGGCCAACAATAATATTGACTGCTCGGAGAACCGGTCCGAAGAAACCCACGACTACATGACGCACGTGGCACGTCAGAATTACTGACCCCGAATGGAGCAAAACCTTTCGGGAAGCCACTTCGTTCAACTGATTGGTGGCGCCGGAGGTCCGAACCGCCATTCCGGTGACTGAATGGTACAGCCGGTGGCGCCGGTGTTAGTACTGGGTGAAGACGTGTGATAGCCCAGTGGTAGGGACTTTCCGCTCCGACAAGGTGCGGAAAGACGATCAAAAGCACACGCCTCATAGGAGAAATCGTGAAGCTCAGCAAGGCCCTCATCATCACCGCCGCTGCGATGGCCATTGTCGGCGCCGGTGCCGGAGCCTCCCAGGCCGCAGACGACGACACCTCGAAGTTCGACAACGGCACCCAGATCCTCAGCTGCGACACGATCGAGGTCATCGACATCCCGATCCTGTCGGGCGCCAACAACAGCATCGACTGCTCCGAGAACTCGGAGGAGGAGGAGAAGACCAAGATCGTGCACATCGACGAGGACGACAACAGCTCCAAGGCTGCCGTCATCGTCCCCCGGAATGAGCACCACCGCTGATCCTCGTCTCCTGCCTGCCACCGCGCATGGTTGGGTGAACTGAGCCCGCGGCATTCCCTGGTGCGTTCCGCGGCACGGGCTCACTGAACAAGCTCTGTGCCGGGTCTCCCGCACCGCAGTGCCCGAACGGGCCGTCCGCTTTCAAGCGGGCGGCCCGTTCTCGTGTATCCGGTTCTCGCGCGTTCCGTTCCCGTGCGTTCCGTGTGGCATTCGGGTGAACTTTCATGGTCGGTCGACGTCCTGGTTTCCTCTCCTCTTCCTCACTCGTTGGGCAGGCGCGGGCGCCCCGGTGTCCGTCGACAAGTGCGCGAATGACTGAGAGAAAGTTCAATAGATGCGACAGGCCCTCAGTAAAGGCATGCTTTCCGCCGCGGCCGTGACGAGCATTCTGTCCCTGTCCGGCGCCTCCGCGTTCGCCGACTCCGAGGCGAAAGGAAAGGCACAGGACTCGCCCGGCGCCCTCGCGGGCAATACCGCGCAGGCGCCGATGGACGTACCGGTGAACGTCTGCGGGAACACCACCAACGTCGCCGCGGCGCTCAACCCCGCCTTCGGCAACAAGTGCATCAACGGGTCGGACCACCGTGAGTCCCACCCGCACCACGAGCAGCCTCCGCACCACGGCGGGCACCACCAGACGAAGCCCGAGTCGGAGCCGGAGCACGAGTCGGAGCCGCATGCGCGGCCTCCGCAGGACCGGCACGAAGACCCCCGTGGACACGAGGAACCCCGTGGGCACGACGAACCCCGTGGACACGAGGAGGGGGCGTCGAACACCAGCGAGGCCGTCGTCGTGGGCCACGCGTCCGACTCCCCGGGTGCCGGGTCCGGCAACACCGCGCAGACCCCGGTCGACGCCCCGGTCCAGGCCTGCGGCAACCACCTGGGCCTTGGCTCCCTGCTCTCGTCCATCTTCGGCAACGGCTGCGACGCCCCGGCGTCCGAGCCGGGCGAGAAGCACGAGGAGAAGGCGCCGCACGACCCCGCGCCGCACGGGCCCGGCGACGGGCACCGGGTCGAGCCCGCCCCCGTCCCGCTCGTCGTGCCGCCGTCGTCCACGCCCGCGCACAAGTCGCCGGCGCCGAAGCACGAGCCGCAGACCACGCGCGCCGACGACTCGGTCGACACGCGGGCGAAGCTGGCCGAGACGGGCGCGGACGAGGCGCTCTACGGCGCCTCGGCCGCGAGCGCCGCGCTGCTACTCAGTGGAGTGATCCTCTACCGGCGCCGCACCGCGTCGTCCCGCGGCTAGGCCGGCACGGGGCTCAGTCGCTCGCGCTGGAAGCCCGGCTTCCGTGGACCATCGCGAACACGGGAGCCGGGCCGGGTGCCGTCTCCGCGTCACCTGAGCCGAGATTAGGGGCGGGCACGGGCACGCGCGTGTGGCACGCCTGGCCGCGCCCGGCGTGCCACCCGATCCGATCAGCGCGGCGCACCCGGCCGCGCTCAGCAGGGCATGCCGTCAGGCATCGGTGACTGCTCGCTCCCTGTTCGTCGGGCCAGGGAGGCCGGTGCCGATGGGGTCGCAGGGCCCCGCGGGGCCGGGCAGGACCGCCGCGGGGGCGGGAGGGGGCGACACGGGGGCGTGTTCGGGCCGCCCGGCGGTCAGGGCCTGCCAGAGGCCCAGCGCCCGGCGGCGCAGCCCCGCGGCGAGGCGCCGCAGCACGTGGCGGCGCCACAGCCGGCGCATGGCCGCCCCGGGAGCGGGATCGTCGCCGCAGTGCCAGGCGAGTTCGCCCGGCGGCGACGGTTCGGGCAGGGCCGGCAGGGGGAGGGAGCGCAGGGCCGGCAGAGGCAAGGAGTGCAGGGCCCGCAGCGGCAGGGAGCGCAGAGCCGGCAGGGGCAGGGTGCGCAGGGCGGTGAGCGGCGCGTAGTTCTCCACCAGGAAGGTGCGGCCGACGAGGGGGCGCGGGGCGGGCACCGGCCGGTGGGTGAGGCCCAGGTGCAGAGCCCGCACCACATCTGTGCCCGTGCCGTCGGCGAAGAGGCGGAACTGGGCGCCGGCGCGCGGATTGAAGTCGATGAGGTGGAAGTCGCCGGTGCGGGCGTCCCTGCGGAAGTCGAGGTCGAAGATCCCGCGGTACTCCAGGGCCGAGACGAGCCGGGTCGCCGCCGACCACAGTCCGGGGTGCGCGATCCACTCGCCGCTCACCGTGAGCCCCGCCGAGCGCGGCCAGGAGCGGTGCTTGCGGCCCGTACCGCCGCCGCGTACGACGCCGTCGTGCCCGGCACAGCCCTGGACGAACCAGTCCGCGTCCCCGGCCGCCCCGGGCACGAACGCCTGGAGCAGCAGCGGGCTGCCCGCATCGCCGCGGCGCTCGAACAGGGCCACGGCCTCCCGCGCGGAGTCGATCACGGTGGTGCTGCGCAGGCCCGCGTCCTGGGGGAGCAGCCAGGGGCGGCTCCACTTGGCCACGGCGGGGAGTCCGGTCCTGCGCACGGCGCGGGCGGCCTCGGCGGCCGACTCCGGGGCCAGGGTGAACGGGTGGGCCACGCCCGCCTGTTCGCACACCTGCGCAAGGGTGGCCTTGTCCGCGACGCGCTCGGCGGTGTTCCCCGCCGGGCGGGGCAGCAGGTAGAGGTCGCTCAACTCCGCGTGCAGGGCGCTGACCGCGAGGGCGCCCGCGTCGTCCAGGGGGATCAGCACGGCGGGCCCGCGGAGGTGGCGTGCGACCCGCCGCAGGACGCGCGCCACCTCGGCGGGCGGCGCCCCGGGGGTGGGCGGCGGATGCATCCGGTGCAGATGTCGCGAGTGCCGTACGGGACTTCCGTCGTCGTCGGCCACCAGATGGACCTCCACGCCCGCGCGCCCCAGGGAACGTACGGCGCCCAACGTCCCATGGTGAAAGGGATTGCGGTCGATCCGCAGAAGGACCGCGGGAATCCGTGTGTCAAGAGGAAGCAATTTCGTCCTCCCTGCTCGATCGCCCTTGTGGGCGAGGTGGCGTAATCAAGGATTAGAAGCCCTATTGGCGCAATAGGAATACAAATGACGGTGCATCAGTATGTGAGTCCGGAAGAAGGAGGAGCGGTCATGGCCCCAGGGAGCGGACGACGCAGACAACGGCTGTCCTTCATCGCCGGCGCGATTGTCGCGTCGGTGGCCATCGCCGCCGCGCCGGCCCATACGGCGGGCGTCATGCGCGACGACGGGCCACCCGTCCCCTCGCCCTCGTCGAGCGCGCCCCCGGCATCGCCCACGCCGGGCGGGAGGGCACCCGCGTTCGGGGCCTATCTCGACTACGGGACGGACGGAGTCGAGCGCATGGGGGAGCTGAGCAAGTGGCTCGGCGGCATCGAACTCCTGGTCGGGCACACCTATCTCCCGGGCGACCGCTGGAGCAACATCGCCGGGGCGCCGAACTTCCTTGAGGGCTGGGCGGATTGGCGCAAGAAGAAGGACGAGAGGCTCTTCGTGCTCAACGTCCCCATGCTGGAGAGGAACGAGGAGCGCGTCGGGGACGCCGAGGTCGCGGCGCTGCTGCGCAGGGGGGCCGCCGGCCACTTCGACGATCACTTCCGGGTGCTCGCCCAGCGCCTGGTCGACCTGGGCGTGCCCGAGACGGTGATCGTGCTCGGCTGGGAGATGAACGGCACGACCTACACCCATCGGTGCGGCCCGGACCCGGAGTCCTGGAAGAGGTACTGGAACAGGATCGTCACCACAATGCGGTCGGTGGATGGACAGAAGTTTCAGTTCGACTTCACGCCCAACAGGGGGCGTGACGCCATTCCGTGGACGCAGTGCTATCCCGGCGACGAGTCCGTCGACATCATCGGCATGGATTCGTACGACCAGCCGCGCGGAATGTCGTTCGACGAGCAGGTCAAGGAACCCTATGGGCTCCAGGATCACATCGAGTTCGCGGCCGCCCACAAGAAACCCGTCTCGTACCCCGAATGGGGCCTGTTCCGCAACGGTGACAACGAAGAATACATGCGCGGCATGCTGGAATGGATGAAGGAAAAGAAGCCGCTGTACAACACCCTCACCGACTACTGCCCCCACGGCGTGTGGCAGTGCACGACCAACCCCAGTGCCTCCGCGGTCTACCGGGACCTTCTCTCCCAGGGGCTCGAAGACCTCGTCGAACCGGCCGAGTCGGCCACACTGGTCGGACCGGCCGAATCGGCCGACCCCGCGAAGCCGCCCGCGTGTTCCCCGACACGCGCCGGCCAGTGGGCCGGGCCCTGGCTGGGCAACAGGTTCTGCTTCCGGTTCGACTTGGCCAAGGGCAAGGGCGGCTACTGACCCCGCCGGGCCCGCCGCTCCCGCAGCCGCCGCTTCGCCCACTCGCGGGCCGACGCGTACCCGACCGCGGTGGACAGGAGCGGGGCGGTCCGCCTGCGGGCGAGGAGGAAGCGCTGGTTGGTGACCGGGTCGGGGCGCCAGTGGTGCTTGTACGGCTCGTTGCCGCGCAGCAGGCTCAGCGCGCGGCGCTGTTCGCCGCCGGTGTGCCGGGTGGTCGCGTCCAGGAGCATCGTGGCCACGTCGACCTTGCGCTCCCTGAGGCTGGGGTGGGCGCCGTACAGGTAGCCGCCGGCCAGCCTGCCGGAGAGCAGCGTCAGATCGGCGGCCAGCACCTCGCCGTCGAGCCGGAACTCGGTCACCACGGCCTCGCCCGCGGCCACCATCGGCCGCATCGATCGCAGCAGGTGCTCGCGGAAGCGCGGCTGGAGGTGCTCGGAGGTCACCTTCCTGCCCTCCCACTGGAGCTTGTGCAGGTGCAGCAAGGTGTGCAGGGAGGTCTCCACCTCGTCGGCGGGCACGACGCGGCTCTCCACGCCGAGCGCGGACAGCTTGCGGATCTTGGCGCGGGCGCGCTGGGCCCGCGGTGTCGGCAGGCGCTTGAGCAGCTCGTCCATGGGCAGCGCGGGGAGTTCGAGGCAGGGCGAGTCGGCCAGCGCCCGCTTCGGCCCCTCCCAGAGCCCGTAGACGCTCTCCAGGCAGGCGCCCGGCCGCACTTCCCCGAAGTCGATCAGCGCGGTCCCGGCGAGTGCGCGCAGGCCCGCCGCGAGCGCCCGCGCCCCCGCCTCGCGGTGGGCGTCGTCCAGGAGCACGTCCGTGAAGTCGGAGATCGCGCCCCCGAGCGGCTTCAGGACCGAGCCGCGTACCCGCATCAGCGGGGCCGCCGCGACCAGCCGCTCCCCGTCGCCGACCAGCACCACCCGCAGCCGCCCCGGCCGCCCGTAGGACCGCCACCAGGAGGAGAGCCACGCGTGGCTCTGGAACGGCGTGGCCGCCGAGCAGGACCGGTACAGCCGCCGCCAGGCGTCGGCGAGCGCCTCGAACTCGGCCTCGTCCGCGCACACCCGCGTCGTCAGGGCGCCGCCCCGCGCGGCCGTCACGGGGCGCTCCTGGCCAGGGCGGACGCGGGGCTCGGCACGGAGGCGCCGGGGGCCGCTTCCGTGCGTCCGCGCGGGCGTACGAGGAGGGCGAGGCCGCCGAGCAGGCCGCCCGCGCAGCCGCCGACCAGGGCGGTCACCCCGGTGGAGAGCGTGGAGGGCTCGGTCGGGTCGAGGGCCCGGGAGAACGGCAGCAGCTTGACCTGGGTGCTGTCCTTGGAGTGGTTGGCGCCCGTGGACAGGGAGCGGGCCACCGCGTTGGCCGCGAGGGCGGCGTTCGCGGGTCTCGTGGCCGACACGGAGATCGCGATCATCGGCGCGTCGGGCGAGGTGGCCACCTGGATGCTGTCCTGGAGCCTGGCGGGCGACATGCCCGCCGCAACCTGCGCGTCACCGGTCACGGCGAGCTGCTTCGCCACCCGGCCGTACGCCTGGGCGAAACCCAGGGCCGTGGCCGGGTCGGACTTGCCCTGCGGCACGGCGACCACGTAACTCGTGGCCGTGTACTGCGGCGTCTTGAGGACGCCGTACCCGGTGCCGGCCAGGAGGCCGACGAGCGCGCAGGCCGGCAGGGCACTCCAGCGGGGCAGCCGGGCGGCGCGGGCGCGCAGGGGGGCGAGACGGGCGCGCAGGGGCGCGAGACGGGGGCGCGGGCCGTCGGGGTGTGGGCCGTCGGGGCGCGGGCGCTCGTTCGGGGAGTCGCTCATCGAGGGGTCACCTCCAGGGTCTGGCCGGAGACAACCGACGTGTAGACACGCATCAGTTGGTCGGCGCTGCGGGTGATGCTGTAGTGCTGTGCCGCGGCCGGTACCGGGCGGCGCGAGGGGATGCCGCCGCGCAGGCCGTGCAGGGCCAGGGCGAAGGCGTCCGGCTCGCTCGGGCAGTGGGCGGCGTCGGCCCCGACGTCCGCGGGGAGGTCGTCGATGGCGGGGCACGACGAGTGGAGGACGGGCAGGCCACTGGCGAGCCCCTCCACGAGCGCGAGGCCGAAGGCCTCCTCGGGGGACGGCGAGGCCAGCGCGTCCATGGCGGAGAGCAGCGAGGGCAGGTCGGGCACGCAGTCGGCGGCGGTGCCCTCCTCGTGGCCCGCCTCACCGGCGAACCGCACCCGGTCGGCGAGGCCGAGCCGCTGGACGAGGCCCCGCAGCTCCGGCTCCGCGGGACCGGTGCCCACGAGCAGGACGATGACGTCGCGCGGCAGCCGGGCCACCGCGCGCAGCAGTACGTCGAACCGCTTGCCGCCGGTCAGCCGGCCCACGCCCCCGACGACGAACGCCGACTCCGGGAGGCCGAAGCGCTTGCGGACCAGGACGCGGGCGGCCGCGTCGAAGCGGAAGCGCCGCACGTCGATGCCGTTCGGCACCACCTGGATGCGCTGCCGCGGCACCCCCCAGTTGGTGAGGCGCCGCCCGACGGCGGGGGAGACGGCCACGGTCATCCGCCCGAGCCGTTCCCCCGCGAGGTACAGCGCGCGGACCCCCTTGGTCAGGGGCCTGCCCTCCATCTGCGACTCACCCAGGGAGTGTTCCGTTGCCACCACCGCGCGCACCCCGGCCATGCGGGCCGCGACGCGTCCGTAGAGGCAGGCCCGGTACAGGTGCGTGTGGACCACGTCGTACCCGCCGGTCCTGATGAGCCCGCTCAGCCGGGGCAGCACCTTGACGTCGCGGTTGCCGGCCATGCCGAGGTCGGTGACGCGGGTGCCGTCGGCCACGATGCCGCGCGCGACGGTGCCCGCGTTGGTCAGCGTGACGACGTCGCAGTCCGTCGGCAGATGGCGCAGCAGCAGGCGCAGTTGCTGTTCCGCGCCGCCCACGCCGAGCCCGGTGATGATGTGCAGGGCCTTCATGCCGTCACCGCCGAGGCGTCGAGCGCGCGGTGCCTGAGCCGGTTCGTGCGCAGCTTCAGGCGCAGCCGCCAGGCCGTGTCGCTCTGGCCGATGTGTACGCGGGGCAGCGCGAGGGGGCCGGTCAGCGGGCCGGGGGCGATGGCGCAGGCGTAGCGGTACCCGGCGTCGTGCACGGCCATGAGCACCCGCTCGTCCACGTGCCCGTACGGGTAGCAGAACCCCTCGGGTTCCTCGCCCGTCACGTCGGCGAGCGCCGCCCGGCTCCCCGCGGTCTCGCGCCGCAGCGTCCGGTCGTCGGCGGCGGTCAGGTCGACGTGGGTCATGCCGTGCGAGGCGATCTCCATGCCCTCGGCGGCGGCGTGCCGGATGCCGTCGGCGTCCAGGAGCGGCTTGCGGGGGCCGAGCGGGTCCCAGGCGTTCTCCCCGGCGAGGCGGCCCGGCAGCACGAAGACGGTGGCCGTGCACTCGTGGCGGCGCAGCAGGGCGAGGGCGTGTTCGGTGAAGTCGCGGTAGCCGTCGTCGAAGGTGAGGCCGACGAGGTTGTGCTGCCGGCCCCGGGCGCACGCCTCCATGAGGTGCCGCATCGACACCCCGCGCAGCCCCTGGCGCCGCATCCAGCGGAGCTGGGCGTCGAGGCGGTCGGGGGCCACGGTGATCTCGTACGGGTCGTCGGAGGGGTCCGCCACGGAGTGGTACATCGCCACCCACGCCGGGGTGCGGGGTGTCCGGAGCCGCAGGAAGGGCTCCGCGTCCGAGGGGGCGGGCGGGGTGAGGTCAACGGACATGACGCGGCTTTCCTGTCACTGAGCGGATCACTGAGCGGGTCACTGAGCGGAGTGCGGACGGCCAGGGCTGTGCCTTGAGGAGCAGCCCCAGGAGTACGAAGGAGACGGTGACCACCGCGCCGCTCGCCGGGACGGCGAGGACGGGCCGTCCGATCCCGCCCTCGGTGAGGGCGCCGAGCACCGTCGCGCAGGCGGCGGCCACGGTGAGCCGGGCGAGCTGCGGGAGCACCGCCCGCATCCTGACGGGCACGGTGCGCGGGCCGAGGCCGCGGAACAGGAGCAGGGCGGTGACGCAGATGCCGATGGCGTTGGCGGCGGCGATGCCGTGGACGCCCCAGGTGCCGACGGCCAGGAAACCGATGCCCGCGGTGGTGACCAGGCCGATGAACATCGCGTAGAGCGGGACCCACGTCTTCCTCGCCACGGAGAAGTGGGCTCTGGCGAGCGCGCCGACCATGGTGTGGCCGAGGAGGCCCAGCGCGTAGACGCGCATGACGGAGGCCGTGATCCCGGTGTCCCGTGCGGTGAAGTGGCCGCGCTGGAAGAGCAGTTCGATGAGGGCGGGCGCGCTCGCGATGACCGTCGCCGCGCCCAGGAGCACCATGCAGCCCGCGAGGACGAGGTCGCGCTCCACGCGGTCCCTGGCCCGCTCGGTCTCGCCGGCCGCCAGCGCGCGGGCGACGACGGGGAAGGTGACGGTGCAGAGCATGAGGGACAGCACCATGGGCATCTGCGCGACCTTCTGCGCGTAGTTCAGGTGCGAGATGGCGCCCGCGGGCAGCGAGGACCCGAGGAACCGCTCGATGAGCACCTGGGACTGACGGCACAGCGCGAAGAAGAGGACCGTCCAGATGAGCGCGGTCTGAAGCGTCGCCTCCGAGGCCGCGGCCGTGCTCTTGGCCGAGATCCTGGCCGTGTCCTCGGTGCGCCGCCGTAGCTGCCGCCAGAGCGAGGGCGCCTGTACGAGCGCCATGAGCGCGCCGCCCACCGCGACCCCGGCCGCCGCGGCCCGTACGCCGAAGGGGGCGGCCAGCAGGAACAGGGCGGCGATGATGGCGGTGTTGTACGCGACGTACACCGTCGCGGGGGCCACGAACCGCTGGTGTGCGCGCAGGGCCGCGCTGCAGTAGCCGGTGAGCCCGAAGGTGAAGGCGCACGTGGCGGTGAGCCGCGTGCAGTCCACGGCGAGCCGGGGGTCGGGCAGCCCGGGCGCGAGCAGCTCCACCACGGCGGGCGCCGCCGCGACGAGCAGCAGCGCGGCGCCCGCGAACCACAGGGACATCCGCGGCAGCGACGCCCGCACGAGATCGCGTACGGGATCGGAGTCCGGCTCCTGTGCCCGGCGGGCGAGGGCGAGGCTGAACGCCGGTACGAGGAAGAAGGCGAGCCCGTCCTCGATGAGCAGCGTGGCGGCCAGCTCGGGCAGGGTCCACGCCACGAGGAAGGCGTCCGTGTCCGTACCGGCACCGAAGAAGTGCGCGAGCGCCTGATCCCGCACGAGCCCGAGCAACGACCCGGCCACGGACAACGCGGCGGTGACCAACGCGGCCTTGGCGACGAAGGAGCCACCGGCTTTGCCCGACCCGGCCCCTGCCCCGGGGCCCGCTCCGGCCCCGGTAGCGGTGGGCGTCGGGGGCGGGGGGAGTGGCAGTGGCGGCTTCGGTGTTGTTCGTGGCGCGGTCGTCATCGCGGGGCCGCCTCTCGGCGTGAGGCCAGCTCTCGGCGTGAGGCCAGCTCTCGGCGTGAGCCCAGCGACCACCACGCCACCATGCCGAGCACGACCGCCGTCAGGACGGTGGAGGGCCCGCCGATGTCCGCGTAGAGGAAGTCGATGAGCTGCCGGATCAGCAGGCCGCAGGCCAGCAGCGCGCAGTCGAGGCGAGGACCGCCGGGGCTGCCGCCGAAGGGGCCGGCGCGCTCGCCGTGCCATCTGCGCAGACCGCGGACGAGGAGCGCCAGCCAGCCGCCGGCCAGCGCGAGCAGACCGAGCAGGCCCTGCTCACCCAGGACGAGCAGGTACATGTTGTGCGGGGAGAGCAGCGGCTGGCGGACGAAGTCGCTGCCCGCGCCCGCGGTGTCGCTCGCGGAGGACAGGGCGAGCGAGGCGTGGCCGTCACGGTGGTCGGGGAAGCCCTTGAGGCCCACGCCGGTCACGGGGTGCTCGCGCCACATGTCCGCCGACGCCGCCCACATCGTGTACCGGTCGGTGACCGACTGGTCGGGCGCGCCGGTGACCTCGGTGATACTGCTGAGCCGCTCCTGGAGCAGCGCCGAGCCGAGGCCGAACCCGGCCACCAGGACCACGGCCGCCGCGCCCCCGGCGAGCAGCACGCGGCCCGCGCGGCGCGCCCCGGCGAGGAACAGCACCGCGGTGCAGGCCGCCGCCGTGGCGATCCACGCCCCCCGGCTGAACGACAGGGCGAGCGGCACGGTCAGCAGCGCGGCACAGGCCACGGCCGCCGACCGCTGGCGCGGCGCGTACGGGCGGAAGGCGAGCGCGAGGGAGCAGACGAGCCCGTAGGAGACGACGGTGGCCATCCCCATGACGTCCGTGGAGCCGAAGGTCCCGACGGCACGGATGTCCTCGCCCGCGTACGAGGCCCCGGTGCCCGTGAGGTTCTGGTGCACGCCGAGCGCGCCCTGCCAGAGCGCCAGCGCCACCAGCGCCCAGGCGACGAGCCGGAGCTGGCGCGCGTCACGGATCAGGATGAGCACGGCCGCGGGTACGAGGACGAAGATCTGGAGGTAGCGCGCGGCCCCCGCGACCCCGGTCGCGGCCGACGAGGCGCCGAAGGCGGCGACGGTGACGCCGATGACCGGCAGCCCGAGGAGCACGGCGGCGGTCCTGGTCAGCGGGCGCCGCCCGGTGCGCACGAGGTGGACGACGCAGGCGGCGACCACCAGGGCGGAGACCGCGTCGGCCACGGTGCCCGTGCCGCCACCGCCTCCGGCAGCCTCGCCGCCGGCGGGCAACGGCAGCGCGAGCAGCGCGACGAGGAGCACCACCGGCAGGGCCGTGGCGTCGCGCCGCAGCCCGCGCAGGGCGGCGTCGAGCGACCGGGGCCGGGGCCGGGCCCGGGGGAGGGAGGGGGAGAGGGAGGGGGAGGGGGCGTGGGTCACGGGCCTCAGCTCCCCGTGCGGCGCACGAGGCAGCCGACGGTGCGCAGCAGGATGCAGAGGTCCTGCCAGAAGGACCAGCCGTCGATGTAGGCGTTGTCGAAGCGGCACCGGTCCTCGATGGAGGTGTCCCCGCGCAGACCGTGGATCTGGGCGAGCCCGGTGATACCGGTCGGCATCCGGTGCCGCTGCGCGTAGTGCGGGTAGGTCTGGCTGAACTGCGCGACGAAGAAGGGGCGTTCGGGGCGCGGCCCGACCAGGCTCATGTCGCCGCGCAGCACGTTCCACAACTGCGGCAGTTCGTCGAGGGAGGTGCTGCGCAGGAAGCGGCAGAACGAGCTCATCCGGTGCTCGTCCGCGACGCTCCACCGCGTGGCCGCCTCCTGCGGGTCGGCGGGCCGGTGGGTGCGGAACTTCAGGAGGGTGAACAGCCGCCCGTCCTTGCCGACGCGTTCCTGCCGGAAGATGACGCCGGGCCCCTCCGTGGTCCGCAGGACCAGTGCGCAGGTCAGGAGCGCGGGCGAGGCGACGATCAGCAGGACGCCGGAGACCGCGAAGTCCAGGAGCCGCTTGCACCAGCCCGTCCCGCGGTCCTGGGCGGGCGGCAGCGGGCGGCAGTGGAACCCCGCCACGCTGTGCCGGGCGCTCTCCCGGGGCGGGGCAAGGCCGGGCCCGCGCGGGTCGATCTCCCACAGGTCGCAGCCGAGGCCGCGCAGGGCGGGCAGCCGGTCGGCGAGCGCGGGGCCCTGGCCGGCGAGCAGCAGGACGGCGCGGACGTCGTTCTGGATGACGGCGCGGTGGAGTTCGTCCTCCGTGCGGAGCACCGGGAGTCCGGGCGCGACGGGCGGCTCGGTGCCGTCCTCCTCGGCGGCCCGCTGCTCCCCGGCCCCGGCCCCGGCCTTGGCTCCGGCTCCGGCCCCTGCCTCGTCCACGACGCCCACGGGCCGCATCCCGCAGCGGGGCCGGCGCAGCAGGGCGGCGGCCACGGCCTGGGCCTGTCCGCCGGGGCCGAGCACCAGGACGGGCCGGGGTCTTCGCAGGGCGCGGGCGCGCAGGTGCCGGTGGACCAGGGCACGCCCGCAGACGCCGATCAGGCACTGCGCCGCGGTCACCATGAGCAGCGTGCGCGGGGCGAGCGGCGGCGGGTCCACGGGCAGGGCGGGCGCGAGCGCCGCGACGAGGGCCCAGCCGAGCGCGACGCGTCCGCAGAGCGAGGGCACCTCGTCGAGCGTGGCGGGCAGGGCGGTGCACTCGTACAGGCGCCCCCGCGCGTTCAGGGCGAGGACGCCGACGACGAGCAGGGGCGCGAGCACGGCGTACTGCCGCGGCTCGTCGAGCAGGAGCATGCCGAGCAGCGCGGCGGCGACGTCGACGGTGACCAGGGCCGCCGCAGGGCGCCATCCGTGCGCGGGCCGCCCGGCAGGGGCCCCGGTGCGCGGGTCGAGGGCGCCACGGGGTGCCACGACGACGGGCGCGGCGGGGGCGTGCTGTTCCTGACGGGGTTGTCCTGAGGACGAGGCGACGGTTCGTTCGGCACTCACGTGGTCGTGAACTCCCTGTACTTGGTGGGCGCCGGGCCCAGCAGCTCGCGGTAGACCAGGTCGACCGCCGACGCGGTCCGCCGGGCGTCGTGGTGATCGAGGACATGACGGCGGCCCCGCCGCCCGAGCGCGGCCCGCAGCGAGCCGTCCCGCAACAGGGCGAGCAGGGCCCGGGCCAGCGCCGCCGGGTCCATGGGCGGTACGAGGGCGTGCGCGCGGTCGGCGGGCGGCAGGCTCTCCCTGGCCCCGTTCACGTCGGTGACCACCACGGGGCGGCCACAGGCCATGGCCTCCAGCGGGGCCAGGGCCATGCCCTCCCAGCGGGAGGGCAGGACGACCACGTCGGCCGCCCGGTACCAGCGGGCGGCGTCGTCCGTCGCCCCCGCGAACAGCACGGTCCTGTCCGCGAGCTCCCGCAGCCCGGCCGCGTCGGGCCCGTCCCCGACGAGGACGAGGCGGGCGGCGGGCAGCGCTTCGGCGACGGCGGCCCAGGCGCGGAGCAGGATGTCCTGGCCCTTCTGTCTGCACAGCCGGCCCACGCACACCACGAGGGGGGCCCGCGCGAAGGAGTCGGGCAGCAGCAGGTCGCGGGCGTCCGCCCGGCGGCCGGGGGTGAAACGGCCGACGTCCACCCCGTTGGGGATCACGGAGTACGCCCCCGTGACGCCCGCCCGGCGGCCGGTGAGCCACTCGGCCTCGCTGACGCAGATGACGCGGTCCGTCCAGCGGGCGGCGCGCCGCTCCCAGCAGCGGGTCAGCGGCGCCATGACGCCGCCGACCGCCTCGAAGGACCAGGCGTGCGGCTGGAAGACGGTCGGGACGCGCCCCCGCAGGGCGATGCGCGCGGCGAGGCCGGCCTTGGCGCTGTGGGCGTGCACGAGCGCCGGCCGTACGGAGGCGATGACGCGGGCCAGGTCGCGTACCTCGGCGGCCAGTTGTGGCCCCGGGGAGCGCGAGGCCGTCCACGGGTGGCCGCGCACACCGCCGTCGGCGGTGTCCCAGATCCGGGCCAGCGGGCCCTCGTCCGGACAGGCCACGTGGACGTCGGTGCCGGCCGCGGCCTGGGCGCGGGCCAGGTCGGTGACCACTTGGGCCACGCCGCCCTCCACGGGCTGGCTGACGTGCAGGATCCGCGAGCCCGGGGAGTGACGCATGACGGCGTTGGCCTTCCGACGTGAAGAGCTCTGAACCACAGCGGAGATGGAGTATTTGCGGAATGGAGATATTTACAGTGAATGCTCGTATCTGACGTATATGACCGAAATACCCCAAAGGGAAGCGCAACTGTAGCTCGATGGAGGAGCGCCTCCGCCGATCCCGGAACGTGTGTCGGATCGGTGAAGGGCGTGGTGAGGCGGGGTCGATGGCGACGACACGCGTATCCGGCGGGCACCCCCGCCCGCCGGTCGACGCGTCAACCTGCGTCCTCGCTGTCAGCAGGGCGCACATCCCACATCACTCGTCCGGGCGCACAACTCGTCGTCCGGCTCGGCAGTTGACCCCCGTATACGGGCATCCCGCCCGTACGTCACACCGTCGCCAAGGAGCAGCACCCCATGTCCCGTACCACCAAGGCCCTCGCCTTCTCCGCAGCCGCCGCAGCCGCCGTGGCCGGATCCGCGGGTGCCGCCGTCGCCGACGCCGGCACGGAGGGCATTGCCACCAAGTCCCCCGGCGCGCTCTCCGGCAACGTCGTCCAGGCGCCGATCCACATCCCCGTGAACGTGTGCGGCAACACGGTCAACGCCGGCGGTCTGCTGAACCCGGCGTTCGGCAACAAGTGCGTCAACCCCTGACGCGTCGCCCGAAGAACGGCCGTCCCCGCACGAGCGGGGGCGGCCGTTCTCGCGTACGCGGGCCGCTGTTCCCGCGTGCGGGGCCGGGGCGGACCGGCTGTGCGGTGCGGTGCGGTGCCCCGAATGGTGGGCCGCCGGACGGGCAACCCGACTACCCGTCACATACCGGCCCCACCTGCGCCGATGCCGCCTCGGGCGCGGCGGGGCCCCGGTCCGGGGGAGCCGCTCGGTTGCGGCGTGCGCGCGCCGCTCGCACGGTGATCAGAAGATCCCGACTTATCACCGAAAGGCTGTGACCTATGCGCGCTCTGCCCGTACGGCGTATCGCGACCACCACCCTGTGCGCGACGCTGCTCCTCGGCACGGCCGGCCCCGCGCTCGCCTCCGCAGACAACGCTCCCCGCGAGGAGACCCGGACCGCGCCCCGCGCACCCGTCCAGACACCGGAGACCATGCTGGCCGAGGCGAAGCGGCTGCATGACGCCGGCGGTGTCATCACTCCCGCGGCCGACCTGCTGACGGCGGTGCTGGAGGCCAAGGGCTACAGGCTCTCGGTGGCGCAGGCCGACAAGCACGCCGACGCCGTGCGGGCGGAGGTCCGCAAGGCCGCCGCCAAGCCGCACGCCCTCCCGGCCAAAGGCTCCGCCGCCAGGGCCCCGGAGCCCCCGGCGGGCAGCCTCCCCGCCCTGACGAAGACGATCGACAACCTGCTCAAGGCCACCACGTCCGGTGACGTCAAGGGCGTGCTCACCCAGGCGCCCACGCTCGTCACGGGGCTGCTCCAAGGGGTGCTCGGCGGCCTCGGCGGCGCCGCCCAGCCGGCCGCCCCGGCCACCGCCCCGCTCGCCCCGGCCGCCCCGGCCACCGCCCCGCTCGCCCCGGCCCCGGGACCGGAGCTGACGCCCACGACCTGAGCGGAGGAGGACGGCAGGCGGCCTTCACACGCGTGGCTCCGCTGAAGTTTCCCGGCCCAGGGGTTTCCGTACGGGCCCGTGCTCGTTGGTCCCGTGAAGCGTCACGACCCGACGGGCGACACGCGTTGCCACAGAAAGGAAGCACGATGAAGGCCACGAAGGCCATGAAGGCCGCCGCCGTCCTTGCCGGTTCCCTCGCCGTCGCCGGCTCCGCCGCGCCCGCGTTCGCCGCCGAACCGGCGCCCGCGGACCCGGCGCCCGCCGCCCCGAGGGCCGGACTCGACGCGCTCATCAGCGACACCCTGCACCAGGCCACGCCGGTGGGCACGACCATGCTCGACGCCGAGCACAACGAGTCCACGGTCAACGCGGTCAAGGGCGTCACCAACGGCCTGACCTACGAAGGCGGACCCGGCAAGCTCATCGGCGGCCTTCCCGTCGGCAAGTAGAGCGGCCCGCGGGAAACCCAGTTCGACCCGGCACCGCCCCGTGGCCCCGCCCGGGTGACCCCATCGTGTGATGGCCGCCCGGTCCTCCGCCACCTGGGTGACAACGGAGCCGGTCACGCCCCCGGCGTCTGTACGGTTCGCCGCATGATCCCAACTCCCGGCGGACAGCGCCCCCTTGGAGCAGCCGATCCCGGAACCCCGGCCGCGTCCCCGCCCCCGCCGACGCGCGCCGCGGACCTGCCGCGCCGGGTACCGGCACAGGCCGCGGGCGGCGCGCGCGCCGCGGCCACCGTGCCGCCCTCCGAGGAGCCCGGCCGGTGGTTCGGCGCGCTCCTCATGATCACCGGGGCGGCCGGACTGCTCTCGGCGTGGGTCATCACGTTCGACAAGTTCAGGCTGCTCCAGGACCCGGACTTCCGGCCGGGATGCAGCCTCAACCCGGTCGTGTCCTGCGGCAACGTCATGCAGAGCGAGCAGGCATCGGCCCTCGGGTTCCCCAACCCGCTCCTCGGCCTCGTCGCCTACGCCATCGTGATCGGCGTGGGCGCGAGCGTGCTGGCGGGCGCCCGCTTCCCGCGCTGGTACTGGCTGACGCTCCAGGCGGGCACGCTCTTCGGGGTCGGCTTCTGCACCTGGCTCCAGTTCCAGTCGCTCTACCGCATCAACGCGCTCTGCCTGTGGTGCTGCCTGGCCTGGGCCGCGACCATCGTCATGTTCTGGTCCGTGACGGCGCACAACGTACGGCGCGGTTTCCTTCCCGCGCCCCAGGCGCTGCGTACCTTCGCCGCCGAATTCGCCTGGGTACTCCCCGCCCTGCACATGGGCGTCATCGGCATGCTCGTCCTCACGCGCTGGTGGGAGTTCTGGACGAGCTGACAGCACGAAGCCCCCGGTGGACGTCCACCGGGGGCCGGGGGGCCGCTCTCGGCGGCCCCGGGAACTCACTTGCCGTGGCCGCCGTGGCCGCCGTGCTGGTCGGCGTTCACGCACTTGTTGCCGAAGGCGGGGTTCAGCAGGCCGACGACGTCGACGGTGTTGCCGCAGACGTTCACCGGGACGTGGACGGGAACCTGGACCACGTTGCCCGAGGCCACACCGGGGGAATCGGTGGCAGCGCCGTGCGCGCCCGCGTCCGCCAGGGCCATGCCTGCGCCACCGAGCACGACGGCACCGGATCCGAGGGTGGCGGCGGTGACCTTCGCGATGCGAGACATCACGTTCTCCTTTGACTTGGCAGAAGCGGCTGCCTACACGCAACCGCACGTCTGCTAACGCGAGTCGTCAACACGAAGTCACGGCGACGCCGCCACACAGGGCTGATCCGAACGACAGGCCCTGGGTCACACACGGCCGCCGACGACGCAGGAGCTGCCGTACCGCCAGTCGCAGTCGGGGGCGTCGACGACGGAGGCGTCCCGTACGGACTGTCCGCTCTCGGAAGTGGTGGTCGCCGCCGGGGCGGGCCCCGTGGGCGTGGCCGCCGCGGACACGATTCCCAGCAGGAGGACCAGGGCCAGGGCCAAGGTCACAAGCGGCCTGGTGAGCTGAGCCGACACGTCCGGTCTCCTCGTGATCGACGTAACCCGAGACAGAGTGATGGTGCACAGATGTCACTCAAGATCGCATGACGGCCACACCCGGTGAGGTGCGGTGGGGTGACGTGCGGCGACACCGGCCCCGGCTTCGGCGACGAAGACGCCCCGGATGGTTACGTTTTGTCACCGTTCCGCATCCCCGGTGACAGGAGCCCCTGTGAAGATCGATTGCGTCGGCGGAGGCCCCGCGTCCCTGTACCTGGCCGTCCTGGCGAAGCTCCAGGACCCGGCCCACGAGATCACCGTCCACGAGCGGCACGCCGAGGGCACCCGCCACGGCTGGGGCGTGACCTTCTGGCCCGACCTCCTGGAGGAGCTGCGGGCGCACGACCCCGAGTCGGCCGCGGCCATCGCCGAGCGGTGTGTGAGCTGGCGCGGCGGCTTCGCCCACGTCGGCGAGCGGACCACCGCCCACGACGGCGACCTGGGCCACGCCATCGGGCGCCACCAGATGCGGGCGGTCCTCGCGGACCGGGCCCGCTCCCTCGGCGTACGCCTGGAGTTCGGCAGGGAGATCGGCGGCCGCGGGGACCTGCCCGACGCGGACCTGATCGTCGCGGGCGACGGCGCGCACAGCAGGCTCCGCACGGCCCAGGCGGAGCACTTCGGCACGCGTGTGACCACCGGTGCCAACCGCTTCATCTGGCTCGGGACGACCCGCGTGTTCAAGGCCTTCACCTTCGCCTTCGTGGAGACGGAACACGGCTGGATCTGGTGTTACGCGTACGGGTACAGCGGCGGGCACAGCACCTGCGTGGTGGAGTGCTCGGCGGCCACCTGGGCGGGCCTCGGCTTCGACCGGCTCGCCCACACCGACGCCCTGCGCCTCCTGGAGAAACTGTTCGCGGAGCCGCTGGACGGCCACGGGCTGCTCGGGCGCGACGACATCGAGGGCCACGCGCAGTGGCAGGCCTTCCCGACGGTCACCAACGCCACCTGGTCCCACGGCAACCTCACGCTGATCGGCGACGCCGCCCACACCACGCACTACTCCATCGGCGCCGGCACCACGCTGGCGCTCCGCGACGCCGTGTGCCTGGCGGGGGAGCTCAGGGGCGTGGGCCCGCGGGAGCTGCCCGAGGCCCTCGCGCGCTACGAGCGCCGACGCCGACACTCCCTGCTCGCGGTCCAGAGCGCGGCCCGGCACAGCGCCCAGTGGTACGAGAACCTGCCCCGCTACATCGGCATGCGGCCGGAGCAGATGTTCGCGCTCCTCGGCCAGCGCCACTCGCCGCTGCTGCCCTATGTGCCGCCCCAGATCTACTACCACCTGGACCAGACGGTCGGCCGCCTCAACTCCCTGCGCTGGCTGAAGCAGCGGCTGGGCCCGCGAGTGGCGCGGGCTCTCCAGGGCCGCAGGCCGCAGTCCTGAACAGGCCGCAGTCTTGACCAGGCCGCAGTCCTGACTCCCGGGGCACGGTGAGTGCAAATGCCATGCGTTCACCCGAATGGCCCACTCGGGCCGGGGCGGATGTCACCGGCCCGATCGGCCCCGTTGCCGGGGTGGCGCGGCCTGACGGGGCGCTCCCCGTACGCTCCGTGACTCCTCGCCTTGCGGGGCGGGCTCCGGGGGCGCGCGATGGACCTGAGGCGTGCGTCGTCCCGTGGCGGATTGGTTTTCGCCCGTCGCATGCTCCAAGGGAGTGATCACCCATGACGCAGGGCGAGGCCTTCACCAACCCTGACGCACTCAAGGGCCTGACAGCTTATGACCGGACCGGCGAGAAGGTGGGCAGCGTCGAACGCGTCTACCTCGACGACCGCAGCGGCCGCCCCGAGTGGGTGACCGTCAAGACGGGCCTCTTCGGCATGAAGGAGAGCTTCGTGCCGCTGTCCGGGGCGCGCCTCCAGCAGGACGCCCTGCATGTCTCGTGCACCAAGGAGGCGGTGAAGGAGGCGCCGCGGGTCGACGCCGACGAGCACCTCGACCCCGGTCAGGAGCACGAGCTGTACGCCCACTACGGCCTGACCAGGCCCGGCAGGGCCACCACCGGCACCGGCACCGGCACGGGCACAGGCATGGCCGCCGGCATGTCGACGGGCGGGCGCCCGATGGCCGGAGCCACCGGCGGCCGCGAGTACGCCATGCGTGGCACGGAGCGTGACGACACCAAGGCCCAGGACATGATCCGCTCCGAGGAGCGGCTGCGGGTGGGCACCGAGGACGAAGAGGTCGGCCACGCCCACCTCCGCAAGACGGTGGTGAACGAGGACGTCACGACGTCCGTGCCGATCTCCCACGAGGAGGTCCGCGTCGTACGCGAGCCGATCCGCGAGGGCGACCGCTCGCGCGCCGACATCGGCGAGGCGGAGACGGAGGTGACCCTCCACGCCGAGCACGCGGTGGTGAGCAAGGAGTCCGTGCCGGTCGAGCGCGTCCACCTGGAGACCGAGCGGGTGACGGAGACGCAGGAGGTCTCCGGCACCGTCCGCAAGGAGCAGATCGAGTTCGACGACGAGACGAAGGGCGGCCGCCGCGGCATGAAGGGCGACCGCCGGGGCATGAAGGGCACCGACGACTGGCACGACCGCAAGCAGGGCCCGACCCACTGACCCCGCTCCGGCGGCCCGCCCGCCGCGACACGTGAGGGCCCTCACCACTCGGTGAGGGCCCTCACGCGTACCGCCCCTCTGCCGGGCGACGGGTGCGAGGTCAGAAGTGCAGCATCGACATCAGCTCCGGGCTCCGTACGCCCGGCTGTACGGAAGGGACGTCCGCGCCGGGCTGGATCCATCCGGCTCGTTCGGCCGCCGCGACGGCGGCCTTCTCCGCCGCGTCCGCCGCGGAGTTCAGTTCCTCGTCCGCGCCGAGGTGGCCGGCGCCCGCTGCCGCCGCTGCCGCCGAGGAGGCTTCGAGCGCGGCCCGGCACGCGGCGCGGGACGGTTCGCCGTCACCGTCACCGTCACCGTCGCCGTCGCCGTCGATGAGCTTCGCCAGTTGGGCGGCCTGCGCGGCGGAGGCGGCGGCGTTTCTGGCGCAGCGGGAGTCCGCGGCCGGGTCGGGCGGGGCCTCGGAGAGCATGGCGAGCGCCTGGGCCGCCACCCGAGCGGCGTGGGCGGCCTTCCAGGCGGTGTTCTCGTCGGCGGGTGAGCCGCCCCGCCGCTCTCCGGCGCCCCGCCGCTCTCCCGCGCCGCGCCCGATGCGGTGGCTGATGCGGTGGCTGATGGCGGCCGCCCGGGCCGCCGCGCTCTCGGCCCGCGCGGCGTGGCCTTGCCTGAGAGCGGCCGCCGCCGGTTCGCGCGCCCCACGGTCGCGTTCGCTCATGGGCCTCTCACTCATGGGCCTCTCCGCTGTTCGGTGGGAGACGGACGTGCCGGGCAGGGTGGCACGCCGGGGCGCAACAGACCAGACATGCGTGCGCTGTTGCCGTCGCAGGGGTGAGCCCATAACCTCGATCTGATGGGTCGTCAGAAACCGGCAGTGGCAGGGGGCACAGCAGTGGAGAACACCGAGGTCGGGGCCAAGGAACTCCCTCGCGTCATCAGCGTGGACGACCACGTGATCGAGCCCGCGCACCTCTTCGAGAAGTGGCTCCCGGGCAAGTACCGCGACCGGGGGCCGAAGCCCTTCACCGCGGGCATCGGAGAGCTGGAGTACATCGGCGGCAAGTACACGTTCACGACCGACCCGCAGGGCCAGGTCACCGACTGGTGGGAGTACGAGGGCGAGATCTTCCCGTACAAGCGCATCATCGCCGCCGTCGGCTTCTCGCGGGACGAGATGACGCTCGACGGCATCACGCGCGAGCAGATGCGCCGCGGCTGCTGGGACCCGAAGGCCCGCCTGGCGGACATGGACCTCAACCACGTCGAGGCCTCCCTCTGCTTCCCGACGTTCCCGCGCTTCTGCGGGCAGACGTTCTCCGAGGCCAAGGACAAGGAGGTCGGACTCGCCTGCGTCCGGGCGTACAACGACTGGATGGTGGAGGAGTGGTGCGGCGACAGCGGCGGAAGGCTGATCCCGCTGTGCCTCATCCCGCTGTGGGACGTCACTCTCGCCGTCGCCGAGATCCGGCGCAACGCCGCGCGCGGCGTGCGGGCCGTGACCTTCAGCGAGATTCCCACGCACCTCGGCCTGCCGTCGATCCACTCCGGCTACTGGGACCCGTTCTTCGCGGCGTGCGAGGAGACCGGCACGGTCGTGAACATGCACATCGGCTCGTCCTCGCAGATGCCGGCCGCATCACCCGACGCGCCCCCGGCCGTTCAGGCCGCCCTGAGCTTCAACAACGCGATGGCGTCGATGATGGACTTCCTCTTCTCCGGGGTCCTGGTCAAGTTCCCCCGCCTCAAGCTCGCCTACAGCGAGGGCCAGATGGGATGGATTCCGTACGCCCTGGAGCGCGCCGACGACGTATGGGAGGAGCACCGGGCCTGGGGCGGGGTCAAGGACCTGATCCCGGAGCCCCCGTCGACGTACTACTACCGGCAGATCTTCTGCTGCTTCTTCCGGGACAAGCACGGCATCGCCTCCATCGAGACCGTCGGCGTCGACAACGCCACCTTCGAGACCGACTATCCGCACGTCGACTCCACCTGGCCGCACACGAAGGCCGTGGCCGAGGACCACGTGGGCCACCTCCCCGAGGAGGTGGCGTACAAGCTGCTGCGCGGGAACGCCATCCGGATGCTGGACCTCCCGTTCGACCGGAACCTGTAGGCCGCCGCCGGTCGCCGCGGCCGCCGTCAGCGCAGGGTCTCGGCGTCGACGCGGGAGAAGACCAGTTCGCTCTCGCCGACGATCGGGCCGCGCCACCGCACCGGCGGCTCGGGCCGGCGCAGGGAGCGGGGGTAGTTCTCGGGCCGGTAGTCGGTGGGCAGGCGATAGGTGTGAAAGCCCTGACCGGCCATGGTCGACATCAGCTCGTCGATCGAGTCGCCCAGCGCGGCCATGCGGTCGGGGGTCACCTCCACGGCGATCTCCACATCGGTCCTGAGCCGCCCCAGGGCAGGAGCGAGGCCCCTGATGACACCGCCCTCTGCGCCCTCGACGTCGATCTTGATGACGCGCGCCCGGGTGAGTTCTTCCTCGTCCAGGATGTCGGGCAGCGGCCGGGCCGCCATGTCGAAGCTCGACTCGGCAGGACCGTCGTACGGGACGATCGAGTTCGCGCCCATGTTGTGGGAGCTGGCGAGCACGAACGTCAGCGTCTTGTGGCTGTCGGAGACCGCCGCGTTGACCGCCCGGACGTTGTCGCAGCCGTTGAGCTCGACGTGCCGCAGCACGCGGTCGTGGAAGCCGGGGGACGCCTCGATGGCCACGACGTGCCCCGTGCCGCCGACGAGGCGGGAGCCGAGGACCGCGAAATAGCCGATGTTGGCGCCCACGTCGATGAACGTGTCCCCGGGCCCGAGCCGGCTCTGGAGCCACCGCGTCATATGCGGTTCCCACACGCCGTAGAGGCTGATGAACCGCTGGATGAGGTCGCGTGAGTCGCAGGCGAAGCGGGCACCGAAGCGGGCTTCGACCACCCGCCGGCGGGGATGGTCGCGCAGGTACGTGTTGAGCCACCGGGCCGCGAGCGGCCCCTTGAGCAGTGACCCGGGCGCGTTGCGTACGTATCCGCGGCCGAGGGTGGCAAGAAGCTCTGACGTGCGGCGGGGCGAAGCGGGAGGCATAGCCGTGACCGTACGAGCCCCGCCACGGCCGCGGCAAGATCCGACGGGCCCGGCCCCGAGGCCCGGTCAGCCGGCGTCCAGGGGGTAGCGCCACTGGAAGCGGTCCAGCGCTCGCGCCCTGGCCTCGACCACGGCCATGCGGGCCTCGCGCTCGGCGGTGTCGACGTGCGCGGCCTGGCCGGTGACCTGGCCTTCCCACTTGCGGTACAGCAGGCCGACCTCGGAGGAGAACCAGCCGCGGGCGGTCGCGTTCAGGGCGAGCAGGAGGCCCGTGTCCTCGGAGGCCGGAAGGGCCATCCAGCCGCCCAGGGCCACGAGCAGGTCGCGGCGGACGAAGAGCGTCGCCGGATGGACCTGGGCGAGGTAGCCGTGGGACGCCCAGTGGTCGAGCACCGCCAGGCGCTCGATCGGCCCGTGCCCGGGGTCACCGGGGAAGCCGACGGTGGAGCCGTCGGGCAGCAGGTCGAGCGCGCGTGACGTCGCCCAGCCGAGGGTGCGATCGGCTTCGAGGGCCGCGAGGTCACGGGCGAGCGCGCCGGGCGCGAGCTGGTCGTCGGCGTCCAGGACCTTGACGTACGCGCCGTCCGCGCGGGCCATGGCGATGGTCCGCGCGACGCCGGGTCCGCCCGGGCGGCCCTGCCGGAACGTGACCCGGTCGTCGTCGGGGACATGCGGCGCGACCTGGTCGGTCGTCCCGTCCTCCTGGATCAGCCAGTGCCACTCCCACCCGGCGGGGAGTTCCTGCCCGCGCAGGGACTCGTACGCGTCGGGCAGGAAGCGCGCCGACGGCGCGTGGACGGCCGTGACGACGGTGATGCGCCGACGCACGGCTCACCACCTCTCCAAGCGGGTCGTGAAGAGCAACTCCGTGCGGTCACCGGGCACCGTGATGTCGGACAGCTCGACGACGCGCTCGTCCGTGTCGTACGTGGTCTTGCGCAGGACGAGGACCGACGTGCCGGGCGCCAGGCCGAGCTCCGCCGCCTCCTCCACCGTCGGGGGCCGGGCCGTCACACGCTCCACCAGGCGGTCGATCTCGATGCCCACCGTGAACAACTGGTTCCATGTCCCGCCGGGCCAGGGCTCGTTCGTCTCGTCCAGGAGGTCGGGGTTCTTCTCGACGAGATCGCGGATCAGGTACGAGGTGACGAGGTTGAACGGATTGCGCTCGGCGCTGTACCGCGTCCGGTAGGTCCGCTCGACGAGCACGGTGCCTTCGGCGACACCCATGGCCGACGCGATCCCCTCGGGCGCCCCGATCTCCCGGTACGCCGCGTGAAAGACGAGGTCGTCGGCGTCCAGGCCGGTGTCGTGCTCGGTCGCGCCCGACTCCAGACGCTGCCGCTCGGGTGCGCGGGCACGGTCCTTCTCCCACTGGTACCGCGTGTTCGTGCGCCGCACCATCACGCGGGGGCGGCGTACGAACGTTCCGCGGCCGTGCTGCTTCTCGATCAGCCCTTCCGCCTGGAGCATGCGGAGGGCCTGCTGCACGGTCGGCCCGCTGCGCCCGGAGCTGCGGACGAGGTCCGCCTCCGACGGCAGGCGGTCACCGGGCTTCAGCCGGCCCGCGCGAATCCGCGCACGGAGCTCGTCCGCGATCTCCTCGTAGGCCTTCGCCATCCGTGCACCGTCCCGTCGCAGTCCGCGCTGTGAGGATATGACTCCTCAAGAGGAGGATATGACTCCTCAAGAGGTCCTGACGTTACCCGCGTAGTTACCGCGATTCGCGTTACCGAGCTCTATCCGCGTGGAGCATGGCCCTACCATCCAGATGGCCGGAAGCATTCGAATCACGGGCGGGAACCGGGCGGGAACCGGGCGGGATTTGGGCAGGATTCGGGCGAGGTTTGGTCGGGAGGCCGGAATCATCGCCTCAATTCGGAAGTTCGAGGAACCCTCCGGACGTGCGAGATCACGAAAATGCCCGACCGCTGGCGACGGGGGATGCACCAGCGATCGGGCTATGCCAACAGTAACAAGGCCGCTCGTGCCGCGGGAGTCAACTGCCCATCCAAAATGCCGTGTTGTGATCGGGATCACGTGCCGCGGCTGCGTTACTCGACTACTCGTCGCACGGGGGCTCGTACGACAGACGGGGGAGATACTCACGCCATTTCTCGGGTGTCAGAACGCCCTGAGTGGTCGAGCAGACGCGGCGAATGGCGTCGTCCGTGTCCAGGTTCCACAACCGGACCGTGTCGGTCCCGCTCGACACTCCGAGCATGTCGCTCCGCGGACTGAACGACAGGAAGCTGCCGGTCTTGGCGTTGGGGCTCATCGACTGCCCGATGGGCGCGGCCTCGGCCGGGTCGGCGACGTCCCAGAGCCGCACCGTGTTGTCGTTGCCGCCGCTCGCCAGGGTGTCGCCGTCCCGGCTGAACGTCAGCGACACGACCGCGTCGGTGTGACCGGTGAGGGTGGGCCCCAGCCGGATCGCCCTGTGCGGGTCGGTCAGGTTCCAGAACCGGACCGTGCCGTCGTCGCTGCCACTGGCCAGGGTGTGGCCGTCCGGGCTGTAGGCGAGCGTATTGACGGGGCCCAGGTGCCCCGTGAGGGGTGCGCCGAGCGCGGTGGCATGACGCGGGACGGTCACGTTCCACAGCCGGATGGTGCCGTCCGAGCTGCCACTGACGAGGTCGCGCCCGTCCTTCCCGAAGGCGACGGAGTTGACGTAGCCCTTGTGGCCGGTGAGCGGCTTGCCGAGGGGGCGGGGCCGCGAGGGGACGCTGACGTTCCACAGTTGGATGGTGCGGTCGGTCTGCGGAGTCGCCAGTGTGCGCCCGTCCGGGCTGAAGGCCAGCGCCGCCGCGAAGCGTGTGCGCAGGGCGACGGGCGGCCCGTAGGCGACGGGCAGGGCCGGGTCGGTGACGTTCCACAGCTGTACCGTGCTGTTCCCCGTCAGGACCGCGAGCGTATGGCCGTCGGGGGAGAACGTCATCGTGCGTACGTCCCCCCCGGGCTTGAACGGCTTGCCCAGGGCGGTGGGCCGGCCGGGCCGCCGCACGCTCCACAGCCGGACCTTGTCGTCGCGCGCGGCGGTCGCGAGCACGTGCCCGTCGGGGCGGAACGTCCCGATGCGGCCGATCATGTCCGACGTCGGAATCGACCACAGCCGGGCCTTGCTGTCGCCGCTCCCGGTGGCGAGCGTGCGCCCGTCGGGGCTGAAACCGAGGGCGTACATCTCTCCGCTGCTGCCCGAGAGGTGCTCGCCGACCTGGGACGGGTGTGCCGGATCGCTGACGTTCCACAGGCTCGCCGTGCTGTCCGCGCTGGCGGCCGCGAGCATGGCCCCGTCGGGGTTGAACGCCACGGACCAGATCGGTCCCGCGTGACCGGTGAGCGGCGCGCCGAGCGGTTTCGCGCGGCGCGGGTCGGCCGTTTTCCAGAGCCGGATGGTGTCGTCCGAGCTGCCGCTGGCGAGCGTACGGCCGTCGGGGCTGAACGCCACGGAGTGCACCGTACTGGTGTGGCCGGTCAGCGCCTTGCCGAGTGGCTCCGGACGACGCGGATCGGTCATCTTCCACAGCCTGATCCCGCCGTCGTCACCACCGGCCGCCAGTGTCCGCCCGTCGGGGCTGATGGCCACGGACCGCACAGCCGCCGTATGGCCGGTCAGCGTGGCGAGCGCCTCCGGCCGGCCCGGGTCCTTCACGTTCCACAGCCGGACGGTGTGGTCGTCGTTGGCCGTGGCCAGAGTGTTCCCGTCCGGGCTGAAGGCGACCAGGTAGATGGCGCCGCCGCGGCCGGACAGGGGTTTGCCCAGCAGCCGCGGGTGGCGGGGGTCGCGCACGTCCCACAGCCGGATCGTGCCGTCGTCCGAAGCGCCGGCGAGGGTCTTGCCGTCCGGGCTGAAGACCGAGCTGCTGACCCAGCTCTTGGGGCCGGTGAGCGGTTTGCCCAGCGGTTTGGGGCGCGAGGGGTCGCTCACGTCCCACAGCCGGACGGTGCGGTCGTAGCTGGCCGTGGCCAGGAGCCGTCCGTTCGGGCTGAAAGAGGTGAGGTAGACGGCTCCCGAGTGGCCGAGGAGCGGCGTGGCCAGCGGTGCGTTCACGATCGAGATCAACCGGTTCCGCGTGGCCTCGTCGTCCGGCCGCATCTCGTGGGCCACGAGGTCGAGCTGAGCGGACAGCGAAGGGTCCGTGTTCTGGGCGCGGTCGGCCTCGGCGACCACCTGCTGGAACACGGCGTCGTCCCGCTGCCGCCAGGCGACCGCCGCCGAGATGACGGCCACCATCGCGAGCACGACCAGAGCCGCCACCGCGCCGCGGGCGATCCACACCGTACGCCGGCGCAGCTTGGCCGAGGCGGCCAGGAACTCCACGGCGCACCGGGTCAGGAAGGAGTCACCCGCGGACTTCGCCCAGACGCGGGCCTGCTCCAGACGGGAACCGCGGTAGAGCAGTGCCGTATCGCGGTCGGACTCCTCCCAGGCCTTGCCGTCCTCCTCCAGGCGCTGGCGCAGCAGGTGATCGCTTCTGTCCTCGTCGATCCAGTCGCGCAGCCGCGGCCAGGCGTGGAGCAGCGCTTCGTGCGTGATCTCCACGGTCTCCGCGTCGAGCGTCACCAGGCGGGCGCGGACCAGAGCTTCGAGGGACTCCTCCGTCTTGGCGGGGTCCGTCGACTCCTCCGCCAGTTGGCGCCGCGTCCCCCTCCTGCGCGTGGCCTGGGTGTCCTCGCCGAGGCGTACCAGCCGGAGCAGCAGCAGCCGCGCGGCCGTGCGGGCCGCCGGGTCGAGCCGGGACCAGGCACGCTCGGCGGTCGCCGCCACCGCGCCCTGGATGCCTCCCGCCGCGCGGTAGCCGGCCAGCGTGAGCCGCCCCGTCTTCCGCCGCTGCCAGGTGGCCAGCAGCGCGTGGGAGAGGAGCGGCAGCACCCCCGCGTCGTGGGCGCCGCGGGGGCTGTCCGTACTCACTTCCCTGACGATCAGTTCCGCCAGGCCCGGTTCGAGTTCGAGCCCCACGGCCTTGGCCGGGCCGGTCACCGCGTCGCGCAGCTCCGTGGCGGTCAGCGGCCCCAGCACCATGTGCCGGTGCTGGAGCGCGTCGGCCAGCTCCGGGTACCGCAGGCACTCCTCGTAGAAGTCGGCGCGTATGCCGAGGACCACGAGCGCGGGAGCGGGTTCACCGTCGGCGGGGGGCGAGCACGCGGCGTGGAGGAGCTGGATGAAGGTGCGCTTCTCCGCCTCGTCGGAGCAGAGGGTGAACACCTCCTCGAACTGGTCCACGATGACGACGGGACGGGCCGCCGAGGATGTCTCCCGCAGAGCCCACGCCGCGACGGACTCCCGCACCGCGGGCGCGAACGCCGGGGCGCCGGGTTCCACCGCAGGCCCCTCCACGCCGGAGGTGACCTGCGCCAGCTCGGGAATGTGGCGGATCAGCTCCGCGAGGGGATCACTTCCGGGCACGAGCTGAAGCACCAGGCCCGCCCGGGTCTCCTCGTCGCCGAGCGCTCCGTCCCGCAGTTCGGGCACCAGGCCGGCGTTGAGGAGGGACGACTTCCCGGCCCCGGAGGCGCCCACGAGCATGACCAGGCCGCCGGTCTTCTCCGCCGTGTGGAGCTGGTCGATGAGGGCGTCCGTGCTCCGCCGCCGGCCGAAGAACCACCGGGCGTCCTGCGGGCGGTACGAGGCGAGTCCTCGGTACGGGCACACGGCGGGGGCGTCCGGAGCCTCGGCCGGAGGCTGCTTCTCCTCTTCCGAGGACCCCGCGGCGCGGCCACTCACCGGGTCGGCCACCGCGCGCTCCCACAGGCGCTGCCACTGGGCCATGTCGTACAGGCCGGCGGATACCGGCGTGGGCCGCTCGCGCCGGGCCTCGGGGATCAGGACCTGGAGCACCGCCGCCAGGGCGGCGAACTGGGCGGGCACGTTCTTGGCCCGCCGCCAGTCGCTGATCCGCTGCGCCGACACCCGTACGGGCCGCCCGCGTTCGTCGACCCTTTGCAGCCGGACGACCGCCTCGGCCACGCGCTGGAGGGGCGGATTACCGGCTTCCCTGTACAGCAGAGCAAGGCGTTCCGCGAAGGCTGTGCGTGCCCCTGAGTCGGGACTCAAAGCCTCCACCCCTTACTTCCGCTGCGTGCGCCCATCCGGACCGGAAAACTCACTTTATACGGCTGACCTGCGGATAAGTGGTCCGGACAACACCGGAACCTGCCCGTGGGCAGCCCTGAGTGGCAGGATCGTGTCGCAGTAGCGGACCAACCGCGCAGCGTCAGGGCAGGCCACCGGCTTGGCGCCCGGAAAGGTGCGTCGGGACGCTGCAGATTCTCGGCTGGATTCCGCCGGAGTCGCCACCGGGCGGCGACGAACTCGCCGCATGACCTTTCAGATCTGTATAGCCAGCGATAACTGACCACCACTAGTCATCACTAGCCATAGTCGGCCATAGCGAGCCTTAGTCGGCCATGGCCACCCATAGCCGGTCACAGACGGATCAATTCCGCATTGACCGCAGATCTGACCCTACTTCGATCCGCGCCGATACGCCGACGCGACGTGGATCGACACCGTCCGCGTCGTTCGGTACCGGTCCCCACAGGGGAGGGACCGGTGCCGATACGACGCGGCGCGTGCGTGCCGGCGGGGGCGGGACGGCCGAGGATCACTGCCGCGACTTGTCCCGCTTCCGGGCCGGCGCGAGCCAAGCTGCGGGCCCTATGAGGGACGCGGGTCGGTCGGCTCACACCTTCTTGACGACGACCGTGTCCGGGACCAGCTTCTCCAGGTCGTCGACGTCCGAGGTGAAGACGGTGACCTGTCCCTTCTGCTGTCGCGCGATCACGGCGAGCACGGCGTCGATCGCGTACTTGTGGCCGTGCAACTTGGCATCGGCCAGGAGCCGGCGGGCCCGGCGGGCGTCGTCCTTCCCGATATCGGCGACTTGGAGCCGGGACAGTACCCAGTCCCAGCGCTGTTCGGTCGTCCTGCCGTCGTACGCCTCGACCAGGGTCATGGGCGACGTCACCACTTCCGCCTCCCCTCGCGCCGCGAGGTCGAGCCAGGCGATCATCCTCCGATCGCCGCGCACGGCCAGGGAGAGAGCCTCACAGTCCAGGACGAAGACACGCAGCGGCCTCTGCCCGTGCTCAACGGCTCGCTTCTTCACGCAGCCTCTCCGGTGTTGTGCTGTCCGGAGGTGCGCCGCCGCTCGTGTTCGGCGTCGAGATCCTCCAGCTCGTCGAGGGCTGCCACATGCTCGTCCTCAGTCACGGGCCCGTGTTCTTCCTGTAGCCAGTCGACCAGTTCCAGCAGTCGGTCCCGGTCGCGCTTGAAGCGCAGAGCCTCGGCGACGTACGCCGAGAGGCCCCGCTCTGCCGCCTCCGCGCGGATCTCGTCGAGGAGATCCTCTGGGATCGTCACGGTTACCTTCTTCGTCGCCATACAACAGACCATACTCGCGGTGTCACACTCCTTACCACTGGCGCGCGGCGCGTCAGGGGACCCCGCGAAGACCCACTTCGTGGGTGCCGTCTCATGGGTGCCGTCTGGTGGGTGCCGTCTGGTGGGTGCCGTCTCGCTGGGGTTCGCGCCGAATGGAAAGCGCGAGCGCTCGATACCGCGAACGTGCGCCGGGATTCAGGCGTTTGCCGTTGGGCGCGGATCTCGGCCACGGGGCGCGCTGGACATGCGAGCGCCCCGGCTTCGGCGGGAGGAAGCAGGGGCGCGGTCGGCGGGGGCCGGTGTCAGTCGCGGAACTCGCGGCGGTTGACCGCCCCTATGAAGTTCCGCCAGCCGTCGCGGGTGAACAGGAGTACGGGGCTGTCGAGGTCCTTGCTGTCGCGTGAGGCGATCGTGTTGGGCAGAACAGCGATCTCTATGCACTGCCCCTCACCGCTGCTGTAGCTGCTTGTGAACCAGTCGGCAGTGGTGAGGTCGGGGGCGTTCATGCTGTCTCCAGTTCATGCGTCAGTTCGGCCGTCGCCTTGGCAATCAGGGCGAGCGAATCATCGGGGCTGAGGGCCTGCGCCCGCAGGTTGTCGAAGGTCGTGGTGTAGCGGGTGATGTCGGCGTCTGATTCAAGGAAGCTGTCGTTGGCCATCGAGTCGATGTAGACGATCTGCCCGTCCTCGGGGTCCGGGAAGGAGAGCAGGGCGAAGCCGCCGGGCATTCCCTGGTGTGCACCAAAGGCGTAGGGAATGACGTGCACGCTGATGTGTGGCCGGTCCGCCAGTTCTTGCAGCTGCTGAAGCTGATCGGCCATGACGGTCGGTCCGCCGACCTGTCGTCGTAGCGCGGCCTCGTCCATGATCGCCGTGAGTTCCAGCGGGTGCTCTTTGGTGAGGACGGCTTGACGCTCCATGCGGGCTCTTACCCGTTGTTCGAGGTCGTCCCGCGTGGCATCGGGCAGGTGCCCCTTGATGACGGCGTGGGCGTAGTTCTCGGTCTGAAGGAGGCCAGGGATGTACAGAGCCTCCCAGTTGCGGACGATCTTCGCCTCAGCTTCGAACTGGATGTAGGTGTTGTACTCGTCGCGCAGTGCGTCGTGGTACGGCCGCAGCCAGCCCTGAGTGTCCGCTCCCTCGTGCAGCGCCGTGATCCGCGTGCGCTGGTCATCGCTGACTTCGTAGAGATCGAGCAGCGCCATCAACGTGCGCATCTGGGGCCGGCCTTCCGGCTTTTCGATGCGGTACAGCGTGGCGGGGCTGATGCGCGTCTGCGCGGTCACGTCGTCCTGGCTGAGCCCGGCGGCTTTCCGAGCCCGTTTGAGTTCGGACGCCAAGCGACGGAGGCGCACCGTCGGCGGCCTTGCGGTCACGCTCACTTCCCTTCCTCACTCCATGAGCGGTCACGGCCGAGTGTCGCCCATCAGGCGTCGTTCGCCAAGCCGATTCGCAAATGAAGGGACTTCATTTGAATGGCTTGCATTGAGCCGGACGGGAGGGTCATGCTGAGCCCCGGAGCGGCCACCCACTGTGACGAGTCGGTAGCCGGGAGTTGACTGCGCCCTGTGGGGCCGGGGTTCGCACCTTCGGGGCGTGGCCCGATCGACTGGGAGGACCGACCCTTGACCCTCGTGATCTATGCCCTTGCGCTGCTGCTGCCCGGCACTGGCCGCCGCAGGCTCCCCGCTGGTCCGCGACACCGGAAGGGGGGCCCGGCATGGACGGTGTGACGTACTGGTTCCGGCACACGGCCGAGCCCAGGGCGGTGCCGTTGGGGCGGCGGTTCGCGGTGAACGGTCTCAAGGACTGGGGACTTGAGCACATGCGCGAGTCCGTGACGCTGATCGCTTCGGAGCTGTTGACCAACGCCGTGGAGGCCACCGGCACCACGAAGGCCGAGCTGAGCTATCGCGAACGCGAGACGCTGCCGCTGGTCGCGGTGCGGCTGCGCGTGTGCAGCCGGACGCTGACGGTCGAGGTCACACCAGCCGGACGCTGCCCCGGATGCGAACGCCCGACGCGGACGCGGAGAACGGCCGGGGCCTGCCGATAGTGACGCTGTTGTGCGAGCGCTGGGACTCGTACCGCCATCCTTCGGGCGGCAAGGTGGTCTACGCGGTGATGCCTCTCGCGCGACCGGCGGTGGCGATCACGCGAGAGATGGCTGGCGGAACCGGAGGCGTTGTCGAGCCGGCCCCGCGAGCCGTCCTCGATGCCCCGGATGCCCCGGATGCCCAGGACGACCTGCCGTTCAGCCTCGGAAACGACCACCCTGGCCGCTAGGACGTCGAGTTCGCCCAGGAGGCCGGGCACGGCACCGGAGTCCCCACTTGGTGATGCGGTCTTCGAGTTCGCAGCGCGTGCCCATCAGGTGTGGAAGGGCCTGCGGGAGCAAGTCGGCTCCCAACTGGCTCCCAACCTGCTGATAGCCGGCCTCGCCGTGGGCGCGATCCCTCTATGGAAGCGTCCGATTGGGGGGTCTACAGGTCATCGGGCAGCAGCCGGAATGCTCCGTGTCCCGTCAGCGGCCGAACCATGCGGAAGTGCCGGTCCGAGGTGAACATGACCTCGGTTCGGTAGGCGGCGGCCAGAGCGACGTTCATGGCATCCGTCATGCCGATGCCCTTCCCTCCGTCTGCGTCCCGGTAGCCCTCGAGCACTGTCATCGCCGTGCGCACATGGGGGGTGATGTCGGGGATGGAGAACTTCCGCCTCTCAGTGCCCTTGGCGAGGAAGTCGAGCGCGTTGTATGCGGCCTGCGCACTGATCTTCGTGGTCACCAAGTAGTCGAGTTCAGCCAGGACCATGGGTGAGATCACCATATGTCCAATGGTGGAGAAGGCTTTGCGGTGGATGGCGCTGCCGTCCGTCAAGGAGACGAGAAGCCGATAGAGGGCATTGGTGTCAGCGATGACGACAGCGCTCAAGAGCCCATCCCCTTCAGGGCTTCTTCGATGTCCTCATTGGTGAGATCGGGCCCTGTCCCGATGTCCGGGATCTCCATATCCCCCATGGGCTCAGTCGAGTAGGGCGGAACCTCGTCGGCGTCGATCGGCACGACACGGGCGACGGGGCGGCCGTTCTTGGTCACCGTGATGGTCTCGCCTCGCTCAGCGGCGGCGAGTATCTGCGAGGACCTCTGGTTGAAATCACGAGCAGTGGTTTCCATGTACTACATGTTACTACTTCGTGGCGGCGTTCATCCGTTGCTGGCGCAGAGGGCGCAGACACAGCCGACCCTGCTCGGTCATTCACCCATGGCCGTGTACCTGCTTGTACTTCTTGATCAGATCCTGTGGCAGCCTGCCCCGTTCGTTGACGGCGTGTCCCTGGCCCTTGGCCCTTGGCCCATGCACGAACAAGAGACGGTGTGACGCCTGCACATGAATCCTGTTGCCGCGGGACGGACGGATTCCCAGGTGACTCAGGACTTGATCGTCTGGGAGGAGTGGGTGGTCCCTCTCCGCTAGGCCTCTCTGGCGGTCCCTCTAGACCGGTCGCTTCAATGACGGCAGCCGGCGCCCGCAGACGGGCGGCGGCCAAAGAGGGTGGCGCCGTGACGACATGGTGAGCAAGTCGGCTCCCAGATGGCTCCTAGTGCTGGCGGAGATCGACACGTCGCGACTCGTGGAATCGGCCGTGAAGCTGCGGTCGGCGACATCCGGCACTGGATGCGTCGTGGTGCCGCAGATCACTGAGGGGTATCTGGCAGCCGCGCAGTCTGTGCGCGCGACGCGCGGGGCTCAACCTCGACCTGGCCGACGCTGTGAAATGTGGGTGTGGCGTGGTCTCGTGAGGGCTGGGGAGCGAGTTGGCTCCCAAAACGGCCCCCCAACGCACATCAGGGTCGGTACTGATTTCTCAGTACCGACCCTGACCTGCTGTTTTGGCTGTCGGGGTGGCGGGATTTGAACCCACGACCTCTTCGTCCCGAAGCAACATCAGTGAGGGCTACTTCTGGGGCGGCTGCGCCCGTCACCTGCGCGGACAGCTCGCTGGCGGTCGCGGCTGATCGTCTCTGTGCGTCGGCGTTGTCACGCAGTTAGACACTCGGCCGGTGTACCGCGCGATCGAGTTTTTTTGATCTTGCGATCCGTTGGCGAGTGCGGCATCTGCGCAGATCACCCGGGCGCAAGACGCGATCTGCCAGACCGACCAGCAGCTTGAGACTTGTGGCCGCGCGACGCTGTACGCCTGTGTTGATGGGCTGGATCTAGCGCCTCCAAGCACCAATAACTGAACGCTTGTTCGATTGCTTCCGGTCTCGTTGGCGGCTACAAGCTATTGATAGGCGACAGCGCCTTCTGGGCATATGCCGATGAACGCTACCCTGCGTGCAGGTTAGGCGTGACGTAACTGGGGGGCGGCATGACAAGCTTCGGGTACAGGCTCTTCACGTTTTCTGTGTTCCGGGGGAACAAGCGTAGCCCCGTGAACCTCAAGGACTGCGAGGGTGAGCACTATAAGGACATCGCGGTCAGGCTGCTGAAGTCGCTATCTGTCCCGGTGGTTGGTGATCCTCCCCAAAAGCCGGACGAGTCATTGGTGGCCGAGACGGGAGAGATCCGCGGAAAGCCTGCCCTGCGGGTGGAGGACATCGACGTAGTCGACAACACGATACGTGCAAAGATGTGGGTCGGACGTATCGGAAGTCATGAAAAGGCTATGAGTCATGACGGAACCGGCGACTTCGACATATCTGACCGAGCGGCAATCAATGGATTTCGCGTCATATTCGCTTTCCCTGAGGATGGCACGCAAGGAATCCTTGCCGTGGAGTCAATCAGTCGAACCTGCCCCGTGAGCAGCCTGGTCAAGTGGCTCCGATACAAGTCGCAAGAGGAGAGCCACAATAAGAGTAGTGGTTCCGACGCAACTGTACTTTGGTGGAAGCCTAAGGTGCAGGGATTGGCTGACGAGGCCCGGCTCGCTGAGATGATCGAAGCAGGGTTGGCCCAAAGGCTCGTGCTTGTTAAAAAGACCGTCACCACTTCGCGCACCAGGGAAGAACGGGAATTCGAGATCCGAGCCCCGTTGACGAACCAGGGAAAGATCACGAGGGTGGCACGCCTGGTAAAAGGGTGGGCCTTTCAAGCTAAGGAGGCTGACGAGGCGAACGTGACGACCAACGCGCAGGCGGCCCGTCAACTAGCTGCCATCGTGAGCCCAGAGATCGAGGATCTTGATCTCGATGACGGATGGGTGGAGCTGAACGACCCGGACGATCAGACGAGGCGGGTGAACCCCAGCACTTTCACGGACGTGTTCACCTACAAGCTGTCCGACGATGAGCCCGTTGTCACACCCAAGTTCTATGCTGGGGTACGAGGGACTGCGCTAGGGCTACAGACAGCCGCCAATTTGGCGATTGAGTGGCCCCAGACGTAGCGACTAGGGGGGTAAGCGGTGCTTGATCGATTTAATGTCGCTCCCATTCTTCGTGGCCACTGGAAGGGCTTGAGTAATGGTCAATATCTCACGCATCGACCAGATCTGTCTGCCAGGGCGGTTTTGCTTCTACCGGTGGTCTTATTCGGTTTCATGATCTACCGCGGGGCCGGTCTGGCAACTCCTGCCGCCCTACTCACTGGGGCGGCACTTTTGGCGGGCGGGATGCTGAGCGCGTTCACGCATCTTTCAACACTACGCCTCAAGATCACGGAGTGGGATGGCGACGAGCGAGTAAGTCGCTTCAGTACCGAGAGGGACATGCTGGATGAGACTGCGGCCCACCTACTCACGGGCTCGCTTGCCTGCATTATAGATGCCGCGTCCCTCGTAGTGGGCATGAACGTGGGTCTCGACAAAAATGGCCATCTGACCGGTTTCTGGGCTGCCCTTTCGGCAGGCATCAGCCTCTACGTGCTGCTGCTATTCATCGTGGTCCTGCCGCGTTTGTATTCGGCATATGTCGAGATAAACGCTGTTGCTGGTCGACTCAGCGGATTCACGCGAACTAAGAAGAGGCGCTGAGGGGCAGGGAGGAGGGGTGCCGGTATCCTGCTGGCACCCCTCCTGATGAGTCCGTCGCCGTCAGCCGAGGTATGGGGATTCCCGGTGCTCCAAGAAGTGCTGGAGCCTGAGCCGCTGTGTGTGGTGCATCGGTAGTTCCTCAAGCTCCTCCGGACGGACAAATCGAAGCTCGGTCGACTCGTTGGAGATCGCGAGCTGGCCGCCGATGGTCCGAGCCGTGAAGCAGACGTTGAACTGTCGCCGGACCTCGCCGTCCGTGTACTCGATGATGTGCTTCGGGTCGGTGTACGTGCCGACCAGGCCCGTGATCTCTACGTCGAGGCCGGTCTCTTCCTTGACCTCGCGGACCGCCGTGCCGGGGAGAGAGTCGGTGAGGTCCATGCCGCCGCCCGGTAGTGCCCACAAGTCGTTGTCCCGGCGTCGCTGAAGCAGGATGCGCCCTTGCTCGTCGGTGACGACCGCTGAGGCCGCGACCACCATGCTGTTCGGCTTCGGGGCGTTCGGGTCGTCGTAGTACTCGGTGCGCGCCATGGTCACTCCTCCTGCTGTACCGGCTTCGCCGTCGCCCATACCGCGTCGAAGCTCTGCCCGTAGGTGTCGAACATGCCGCCTTCCCCGTGACGACGGAGATGCCACACCGGGGCGCCGTACGCGTTCACTCCCCAGACGTGGGCGTTGACCAAGAGCTGGTCATCGGCGCGGTACAAGGAGTTGTAGAGGGTCGTCTCGTGCGTCCTTATCTCGATGCCGGAGACGCCGATCAATGGGCGGTAGTGCATCAGGGCCAGTCGGCATCGGGACTCGATGCCGTGGCCGAACCGCTCCTCCTGGCCGCGCGCCTGGACGTTCGGGCTGTCGGCGTCGCCCACCGCGATGCGCACGGCGCAGCCTTCGGCAGCTCGCTCGCGCAGCAAATCGTTGAGCCGCGGGTACGCCTCATGAAGGAAGACGGCCGCGTACACCAGCACGTCGATGCGCTCACGGGCCTGCGTCATCATGTCGATGAACGTGGATACGGGGAGGTCTGCACGTTGCTCGTAGAGGCCCACGAGCTCCGGGCTGATGGCGCGGGCGGCGCGGGCCTGCCTGAGTGCCGGCCAGAGTGCGTGCACGTCTTCTCCTAGGGCTTCAGCCGCCTCCAAGGCTTTGGCACGGCGCGGAGTACGGCCCAGGTTCACCCATCGCTCGACCGACTTCGGGTCGACCTCAACTTCCTTCGCCAGGGCGGCGTACGTCCAGCCTCCGGCCGCCATGACGGCACGTAGTCTCTCGTTCTGCATGAGTCTCCCCCTGAGTCTCGGGACGTCACTAGGGACGTTCTACCCGACGCAGGACGTCCCGTAGTGGGGTTTGGGGGTGGTTCCTAGGTCCCATCGTTTGACTCGATGCTTCTTCGCATGAGCACGGCGGAAACCGACTGCCCGACGAGTGGCACAGCACTCCGGTTCGGAGTCGGTTTGTTCCCGCGGCGAGGAGGAGCAAAGGTGACCGACAACGCGGCTCTACCCGATATCGGTGCCCTCATGGTGGATAGGCGCACTGACAAGGCGGGGGTGGTCATGGGCCATGAAGGTCCGTACGTACAGCTCCGTCCGCCTCGCGGAGGCATGGAGTGGGATGTCCCGCCCGAAGCGCTCCGTAAGCCCAACCAGCCCGAGGAACTGAGCGCGAAAGTGGCCGTGGCCAATCAGGTGTCAGTCAGCGGGCGGTGGGGCCTGTGAGCCCTCGGACCACGTTGCGGTTCGAGACGTGGCTTCTCCAGCCCGACCGGGAGCCTGACGCCGAACCCACGACATACGCCATGCAGTGCGCCGTGGACGGCGAGACGTCACCGGCAAGTGAGGACTTCGCCGAATCTCAGGACTGGGTTCTCAAGCACTGCGGCAAGAACCCCTCGCACCACACTTTCCGCGAGATCATCACGCGCCCCTGGCGAGCATGGATGAGCGTATGACGCGCCGGGCGATCAACTGGCTGGGACAGTTCACCGGCCCACTGCTGATCATCATGATCTCCGGGTCATGCGGCCTTGTCATCGGCGCCGCCCTGGCCTCCAGGGCACCCCTCCTCTGAACTCCCATCCTCACCGACCGAAGCCGATCGACGTGGTTCCGCCACGTTCTGCGGGCTCGGTGAGGACGGGTCTCACATCTGCCTCCGGCTTGCCCAGAGCGCACAACTCCCGCCCCACCTCGGGCGAGGACGTCAAAACAAGAGACCGGACTACCCCTCAGCCTGGACAGCATTCCGGGTGGTCCGGTCGCGGAAGCCCTGATCAGGACCCCGGTGCCAATGGTACCGGGGCGGTCGGCGTGCTCGAACGCGGGTACAGCCGCAACCCCGGCACGGAATTGTCGAGTTGGAGGAATCTCTTGTTGCGGCGCGGCCCATGGAAGCCCCGTTCTGACCTCAGCCACCAAAAGTCAGCCACGACGGCGGGGCGGGCGAACATGCACTCGTCACGTATGTCTCCAGCAACCCCGTTCCGGTCTCAGCCACGCTACTTCTCTGCGTCACGGACCGCTCCACGGTTCGGCCTGCGCGTTGCCGACGTGGCATGGCGGCCGTGCTCGCGCTGCGGTTCTGCGATCGGCGCGGCTCTGGGGCATCGAACGGTTGAGTGGCGTGGTCGGGATCAGTGCGCGTTGGCCGGGCCACGGTGCTCGGGTGATCGGTCGCTATCGCATCTTGCCGTCCGCCTTGGCGGCCTTGCGCGCTGAGCGGCGTGGGGCCGCCGCAGCAGTGGCGGAGACATGGAGCGGCGGCGGCCCCAGAGCCGCCTATCACTTCCCGCGGGTCGACTCCGTCGCCGTGGGCACCGATGATCCCGCCCATCTGGGCGAACTCGTCGGCACTCTGGCCGCCGAAGTCGAGGAGCGAACTATCGAGGAGTACCGGAGTCTCCTACGGGACCGCTCGCGCGGTCAGCCTGCCTGAAGCTCCTTGATGACCTGTTCGGCCATGCGTCGGGCGGGTTCCAGCCGAGGGTCTTCCGGGTGCGCGTACGGCCCGAGGATCTTCGAGCAGGCGAACAACGTCATCAACTTGCCGTCCCGGCTCTCGAAGTCGGACCGACGCTCCTGCCGCACACGATCGGCCAGAGCCGGGACAGCAAGGGAACTCGCCCACAACGAGGCGGAGTCCAGCCCCAGGGGCGCGTTGCCCCAGTCCTCCCAGTCGAAGAGACTGAACGCCGGAGCGGTCATGTTGGCCCAGTTCAGATCCGCATGGGCCGGCACCCACCGCCCAATGGCAGTATCGAAACCGTCGGAGAAGGCACTGCGGATGGACTCGGTGACGAGGGACTGGGTGATGGTGTCGGCGTCCGGCGTGGCGACCCGCCTCGTGCGCTGGGCCGCCAGCGCGTCCAGCGAGGCGTTCAAGGCAGCCCACCAGTCGTCCGGCAGCTCCGGGGCTTCAGTCAAGATGGCGCTTCCGACGGGAGCCCCCGGCAGGAGTTCGGTTTCGTCGGCTCGCCACATCACCGGCTCGTCCGCGGCCCGCCAAACCACACATCCGTGCCATTCAGGCTGGGCGATGCCTTCCAGACGCGCGGCACTTTCCGTGCCGTTCCACCCCTGGTCGGGGACCTTTTCGAGCAGGCGCCGTTCGATCCGCACCCAGGTGTCGCGGTCAGTTCTAGCCCCCACGGATCGGCGCTTGCGCACCATCGTGTCCGGGAGCAACCCCACTTGCAGAGACCGCTCGACGCGATCAAGAACCATGTCAACCGGCTGTACGCGTAGGTCGGCAACCTGACCTGTGGAGACCGAAAGCGCCATGGACGCGACCGTAGCAGTAGCGCGGTGACGGGATCCGGCGCCGAAGCACCGGCGAGAGCCGCGGGCCACGTCCAGATGATGGTTACGACTGAGAGGGGGGCCGTGCAGCCGGTGCCGCCGGCAGCGGCTGCGCATGAGGAAGCAGGCTCTGCCGGCATCCGGCCCAGGTTTGGACACCACTCAGCTGCTGCTCACGGGCCCCTGGCCCCCGGGGGAATCCATGACGGCGACTTTTGCGTAGCGCCTGGTAACCAAGTCCCGAGCTCGGCTCCCCAGAAGACCTCCAAACGCAAATCAGGCCCGGTACTGATCTCTCAGTACCGGGCCTGACCTCTATTTCAGCTGTCAGGGTGGCGGGATTTGAACCCACGACCTCTTCGTCCCGAAGCAACTTGGGACGCTCGCTACCCGTGGGCTGCTGTGCCTGTCACCTGCGCTGATGGTCCGCTGACGTCCACGATTGTTCGTAGGTGTGCCTCGCGCGGTTGTCACGCAGTTAGACACTCAGTGCTTGGCGCTGGCTTGGATGGTTGGGCGCGAGGCGCGGCCTGAGTTTGGACAGTTACAGAAAGCGACAAACGGGCCAACGTCGGATTGGTCGGGTACTACGCTCCGTCGCTACGCTGATCTCCGATCACGGAGCGTAGTACCCGACCACGAGTCGCGCGTGCACTTTCTTAAAGCTTTACCTTGGTCAGGCGTCGGCCAGCACTGCGAACTGCTGAGTGTGGAACGCCCCAGCCTTGCTGCCGCGTAGCTGCTCGGCCCCCAGCTCCTCCCAGCCGGGCACGGTGCCGGGAGGGGGCCAACCTGGTGTCGCGTGTTCAGCCGAGTGGATTGCTGTTCGCACTAGGACGTCAGCTTGCTTCACGATCTCTGGGGCGGAGGCGCCCGTCAGAGTCATTTCGACGTCGATCGTCATCGCGCCTGCATCCATGGCTACGCCAGAGTCCAGGAGCTCGGGATTGCACTGCTCGAGCACGAGAAGCGCGTCCATGATGCTTTGCGAGCTAGTAGCCAGTTGCTCGGCCGTTTCGCTGCCTTCCACTCGGAAGGTCCACCGCACACTTGCTTGGAGAGTCACGGGATCCCCTTCCAACATGGCTGACGCTTCCCCCAGCTCACCACGTTCTTTGCATAGTCTGCCCCACTGGGCGTCAAGTGATACCACCGCATGTGGAGGCCGCACGGGCACTTGAGCATGTAGTACTTCGGCGGGTCTTCGATAGTCCAATCATTGCGATCGAACAGTTCGAGTACTGCTTCATGGTCTTTCCTGGTGTGCTTCTTCCAGTACCCCACGTCACCACCAGCTTAAGTTCCCCTGAGCTGGTCGATTCTAGGGGCAACATGCCCATGGTCACCCGGCTTTTGCCGTGTGTGTGCCACTCGCCTCTACCTACCGAATAGTACGTCTCGACGTCAAGAGGTGCAGGACACGCGGCGAGGTCTGCGACGAGGGTCGGTGGAGCGGCCTGGGACGGGAGCTGCCACGGGGCGGATGATCATGGCCTCGTAGCTTCTGGCGAGTCGGGCAGCCCGTGAAGTCACCCGCGGCGCGCCGTTGGGGCGGCAAGCCGTGGGCCCCTGCTAGCGCCCGATCGGAACCTCGTAGACGATCTCGCACAGTGCAGCGGGCACGACGATGTCGGCTGTCTCCACAGGTTGACCCTCGTCGCTGTAGTACGTCCGGCGGATGTGAGTCACCAGTGATGCCTTCTGGATACCCAGGAGCGATGCTTCCTCGGTGGTCGCTTGCCGCGGCTCCGGCTGCTCAATTGCGTGGCTGACGCTGACGCCGATCTTAGCCATGCGGTTCACGACTCCTGCCCCGGCGTGCGGGCCTCCCTCGGGGAGGACGACGAGAGTGCCGCCGGTGATCTCGTACGGCCAGCCACACACCCGGAGAATCCGCTCTCGCCGCGACGATCGCCCGAGACCTCCAGCTCAACCGCGATATCGCCCGTGGAGCCCTGCGCGACCAACTCGCCCCGGAAAGAGCCGCAGTATGACCACCGCCCCCGCTGACCTGCTGACCGTGCCGGAAGTCATGGTGCGGCTGAAGCTCGGACGCTCCAAGGTCTACGACCTGATCCGCACGCGCCGCTTGTCCTCGATCACCATCGACCGTGCCCGCCGTATCCCCGCCGTCGCGGTCCAGGACTTTATCCGTGACCAGATGGAAGAGGCGGCCTGATGTCGAAGCGACGCAGTAGGGGAGACGGCGGGACCCACTGGGACGAGAAGCGCCAACGCTGGAACGCCACGGCGAGCCTCGGCTTCGACGCCAGCGGCAAACGGATCGTGAAGCGGGCCAGCGGTACGACCAAGACGGCGGCTAAGGCCAGGCTCAAAGAGGTGCTGCGGGACTACGAGGACGGCCTTGCGATCGTGCCCACCGGCTACACCGTCAAGCACGCGGTGACGGACTGGCTCACGTACGGGCTCAACGGGCGGGACTCGTCGACGCTCACCAGCAACACGATCCTTTGCAACACCCACGTGATCCCCGCCCTGGGCGCTCGGAAGCTCCGGGATCTCAGCGCCGACGACGTGAACAAGTGGCTCGCGGCCAAGTCGAAGGTACTCAGCACGCGCCCACTCGAAGCGGTCCGCTCCTGCCTGAACCGTGCTGTGAAGCGAGCTATGGCGCGGGACAAGGTGAAGCGCAATGCCGTCGAGCTGTGCTCGGTCCCCGCTGGGCGCCCCGGCCGGCCATCCAAGTCTCTCACGCTCAAGCAGGCCGACGCCGTACTCGTGGCTGTCGAGGACTCCGCGCTCTACGCGTACTTCGTGGTCTCGCTCCTCACCGGCGGCCGTACCGAGGAGATGCGCCCTCCCCCGCTGGGATCACGTAGACCTTGACGGGGACTCGACCGTCGTCCCTGAGATACCGCCGCACCTCGCCGTATGGCGCTCGGTCCGGAGCTCCGGCGACACGAAGACACAAGAAGTCCCGCCGAAGGCTCGCCCTGCCCGGTCAGGCTGTCGACGCGCTCAAGATCCAGCGAGAGCGTCAGGGCTGACAGCGTCTCGCGGCTGGTGAACAGTGGCAGGAGGGTGGACTCGTCTTCACGTCGGCCGTGGGCACCGAACTGGACGCCGCGAACGTCCGGCGCGAGTTCCGCAAGGTTCTCGCCCAGACCGCGCAGATGCCCGGTATCGAGATCGACCCTCGGGAGTGGACACCCCGTGAGACCCGGACGTCCTTCGTCTCGATCTTGTCCGACGGGGGAATCCCGCTCGAAGAGATCTCCCGGCTCGTCGGGCACTCCAGTACGGCGTGACCGAGGAGGTCTACCGGAAGCAGATCCGCCCGGTGATCCAGGCCGGGGCCATCGCTATGGACCAAATCTTCGGGATGAGGAGCGGGAACTAGTAGTGCTGGTGAGAGTCAGAGAAATGGCCCTCACCAGCACCTTTAGCCGTTACGGGAGGTGGCCAGACCTCCACTGCGCGCGAAGGTCGGTGATCACCGTAAGCACAGTGCTAAGCACACGGGCGAAGGCTCGTACGAGGGGAGGAAGAAGCCCGAGAATACCCAGGGCGCCCAGAAGACACAGAGTGACGCGATCATCCCAGTTCACCAGCTATGCACCTTTCGTGACTGGCACGGCTGGACTGATCCACAGTGCGGCAGACTCAGCCCAACCGCGCATAGCGGTTGAGTGAGTTCTGCCGACGCACAGAACCTAAGTTCTCCTGGATGCCGATGACTGGTGATCAACGGCCGATCTGCACGAGAGAGAGTCGAGTGATCCCTACTCGCTGGCCGCGTCGCGCCGCGCAAATAGAGGTGTATCCCTCAGGTGGCGACTTTCCAGTCTGGCCCGCCACCTACCCGACCTATTCGGTCTGACGGCAGGTCCCTCAATCGAGAGCCACACCGTAGCGGGGATCGTGAGGCGGACGCGATGACTCCGGTGGAGATAGTCACTCAGATAGACACCCACAAAGCCAGAAGGCCGGTACTGAATCCAGTACCGGCCCGCTGGCCTGCTGCTTAGCTGTCGGGGTGGCGGGATTTGAACCCACGACCTCTTCGTCCCGAACGAAGCGCGCTGCCAAGCTGCGCTACACCCCGATGTCGTTGCTCCACTGTCCGCACTGCTGCGGTCGCGGCGACATCGACAACTCTAGCGGACCAGCGGCCGGAGACGAAATCCGGTTTTCGCGGGCCGGGGCGCCGGGGGGAGAGGTGGCTCTTCGGCCCTGCCGGGCCGCCACGCCCCCCGAGCCGGCGCTCAGGCCCGCGGCACCAGCGTGAGCAGGGTTACCTCCGGGGGGCAGGCGAAGCGCATGGGGGTGTAGCGGTTGGCTCCGCAGCCCGCCGAGACGTGGAGATAGGACGTGTGGCCCTCGGCCTCGTGCGTCGAGAGGCCCTTCACCCGGTCCGTGTCCAGGTCACAGTTGGTGACCAAGGCTCCGTAGAACGGGATGCAGACCTGTCCGCCGTGGGTGTGACCGGCCAGGATCAGCGGGTAGCCGTCCGCCGTGAAGGCGTCCAGGGAGCGCAGGTACGGGGCGTGCACGATGCCCATCGAGAAGTCGGCGTCGGCCTCCGGACCACCCGCCACGCGTGCGTAGCGGTCCCTTTTGATGTGCGGGTCGTCCAGGCCCGTGAGGGCGATCTCGTAGCCGTCGATCTTCAGGGAACCCCGCGTGTTCGTGAGGTTCACCCAGCCCGCGGCGTCGAAACCGTCGCGCAGGCCCTCCCACGGGTTGTGGATGACGCCGACCGCGGGCGCGTTCCCGTTCAGGCCGTGCTTGCCCTGGACCTTCTCGAGGAGGTAGCGGGCGGGGTTGCGGGGCTTCGGCCCGTAGTAGTCGTTCGAGCCGAAGACGTACGCCCCGGGGAACTCCATCAGCGGACCGAGCGCGTCCAGCGTCTCCGGCACGCCCTCGGGGTCGGAGAGGTTGTCGCCCGTGTTGATCACGAAGTCGGGGCGCAGCCCCGCCAGCGAGCGCAGCCACCGCTGCTTCTTGCGCTGCCCGGACACCATGTGGATGTCGGAGACCTGGAGGACCCGCAGAGGCCGTATCCCCGACGGCAGTACGGGCACCGTGACCCGCCTCAGCCGGAAGGAACGGGCCTCGAAGCCCACCGAGTAGGCGAGACCGGCCGCAGCCGTCGCCGTGATGCCCAGGGGTACTGCGTATCGCGCGCGCATCCCTCCATCGTGTCAGACCCCGCAGGCCCGCGACGCCGAGGGCATCCGCCCCCAACTGTCGCCCCGCCAAAGCGCCGGCGGCGAAATCGAGGGGCCGGGAACCTTCCGCACCTGCCACAATCGACCCATGACCACGCTCAAGTCGAAGCTGCAGGAAGACCTCACCGCCGCGATCCGGGGGCGTGACGAGCTGCGCTCCTCGACGCTCCGGCTGACCCTCTCCGCCATCACGAAGGAGGAGGTCTCGGGCAAGACCGCGCGCGAGCTCTCCGACGACGAGGTGCAGAAGGTGATCGCCCGCGAGGCCAAGAAGCGCCGCGAGGCCGCCGAGGCGTTCGGGCAGGGCGGCCGTGCCGAGCAGGCGGCGCGCGAGCAGGCGGAGGGCGAGATCCTCGCCGAGTACCTCCCGAAGCCGCTCACCGACGACGAGCTGCACGCGATCGTCGCCCAGGCCGTGGAAGAGGCCAAGGCCGCCGGGGCCGAGGGGCCGCGCGCCATGGGCCAGGTCATGAAGATCGTGAACCCGAAGGTCGCGGGCCTCGCCGAGGGCGGCCGCGTCGCCGCCGCGGTCAAGAAGCTCCTCGCGGGCTGACGGGCGCCCCCCGGGACAGACACCACACGGCAGGACCAGTAAACACGTACACGTACAAGAACAAGTACACGTACAAGCACTGAGGGCGCCCCCCGATTCGAGGGGCGCCCTCAGTCGCGTACACGAGCCGCCAACGCTGGAGGCGCGGGGCTACTGCCGCCGGCCGCCCCCACCACCGTTGCCGTTGCCGTTCCCGCCGCCGTTCCCGCCGCCGTTGCCCAGGCCGCCGATGGCGTCCGGCGGGATGGTGACGTCCTGCCAGTTGTCCCTGAGGCCGCCGTCGCCCCCATCACCGTCACCGTCGTCGTCGCCGTCACCATCGCCCGGCCTGGAGTCGTCCTGGCCCTGGCCGCGGTCCCTGTCGCGGTTCCTGTCGCGGTCGCGGCCCTTGCCCTTGTTGTCGCCGGGGATGTGGACCGTGTTGAAGCCGGGCGCCGGCTTGCCCGCGAGGGCGCCGGACATCGCGTCACGCCAGATGGGGCCCGGCACCTCGCCACCGAAGACCTTGTCGTACGGGACTCCGCCGATGGTGATATTGGTCATCGGCCGCTTGTGCTGCGGATCGCCGACCCAGACCGCGCCCGACATGTTCGGGGTGTAGCCCGCGAACCAGGCGGCGTAGCGGTAGTCGGTCGTACCCGTCTTGCCCGCGCTCGGACGGGAGCCGAGGCCGGCCTGCCGGCCCGTACCGTCCTCGACCACACCCTTCAGGAGGGTGTTGATCGTGTCCGCGGTCTTCTCCGACATCGCGCGCGAGCACGTCGACTTCGGCACCGGCAGCGACTTGCCGCTGAGCGTGCTGATCGACTCGATGGCGACCGGCGTGCAGTACGTGCCGCGCGAGGCGAAGGACGCGTACGCGCTCGCCATCGTCAGCGGCGACGTCTCCTGCGTGCCGAGGGCGATCGAGGGGGCCTGCGCCATGGCCTTGCCGTCGGCGCGGTCGACGCCCATCTTGTCGGCCATCCGCGTCACCGGGCAGATGCCGATGTCGCCGATGAGCTGTACGTAGTAGGTGTTGACCGACTTCGCGGTCGCTTCCCGCATGCCGTACGGGCCGACCTCGGTCTCGTTCTCGTTGGTGAGCGTCTCGTTGTTGCTGTTCACCCACCGCTTGCCGTCACAGGTCGAGACACGCGCCGGGTACGGCATCTCGTACGGGGACGAATAGCGCTGTCCCGCCGACTTGCCGCCCTCCAGGGCCGCCGCCGCGACGATCGGCTTGAACGTCGAACCCGGCTGGTAGCCGGCGCCGCCGCCCATGTCGCTGTCCACGGAGAGGTTGATCGTGGTCTCGTCCTTCTGGAAGCCGTAAGGACGTGACTGGCCCATGCCGAGGATCTTGCCCGTGCCCGGCTCGACGATGGTCGCGGCGGTCGCCACCTCGTCGGTCTTGTTCACGTGGTTCTTGATCGAGGCCTGGACCGAACTCTGCGCCTGCGGGTCGAGCGTCGTGCGGATCTTCAGGCCGCCCCGGTTCCAGACCTTGGCGCGCTCTTCCTTGGTCTTGCCGAAGACCGGGTCGTTGAGGAAGACCTCGCGTACGTAGTCACAGAAGAAGCCCGCGCCGCTGACCGCGGTGATGCAGCCGTTGTTCGGGCGGCTCACCTTCAGGCCCAGCTCGCTCTTCTTGGCCTCGTCCGCCTCCTGCTGCGAGATGTCGTGCGTCTCCGCCATGCGCTGGAGGACGACGTTGCGCCGCTGGGTGGCCTCTGTCGCGTCGTTGACCGGGTCGTACCGGCTCGGCGACTGCACGATGCCGGCGAGGAGCGCGGCCTCCTTGAGCTTCAGGTCCTTGGCGGGCTTGGAGAAGTAACGCTGGGAGGCGGCTTCGATGCCGTAGGCCTGCTGCCCGAAGTAGGTGATGTTCAGGTAGTTTTTGAGGATGCGCTTCTTGCCCAGCTTGTCCTCGACCTGAATCGCGTACTTCAGCTCGCGGATCTTGCGGCCGAGCGTCTGCTGCGTGGCCTGGGCGACCTTCGTCGGGTCGTCGCCGGCCTCCTCCACGAAGACGTTCTTCACGTACTGCTGCGTGAGGGTCGACGCGCCCTGCGAGACGCCGCCGCTCTGCGCGTTCTGGTTGAGCGCGCGCAGGATGCCCTTGAGGTCGACGGCGCCGTGCTCGTAGAAGCGGGCGTCCTCGATCGCGACGATCGCCTTCTGCATGTACGGCGAGATGTCCTTGAGGGGCACCACCGTGCGGTCACGTGAGTAGACCGTGGCGATGTTGCCGCCCTTGCTGTCCAGGATGGAGGTCCGCTGGCTCAGCGGCGGCTGCTTGAGGTTGGAGGGGATCTCGTCGAACCCTTCGACCGAACCCTTGGCCGCGAGGCCGAGCGCTCCGGCCGCGGGCAGGGCGATCCCGGCCAGCACCGCACCCGCCAGCACGCTGACACCTAGGAACTTCGCGGCTTGCTGAGTAGGTGACAGACCACCGCCCGAGCGCTTCTTTGCCATGGGGGCAGCCTACGTTCTGATTCGCCGGACACGCCTTAATGCCTTGGCCTAAGCTACTCCCAACTGTCACAGGAGTGCGGTGCGGCAACAAGCCCTCCGTCGCCCCGAAATCTGATGGGTTCATGTCCGAATTCGCCTTAAGTGGCGTCCGGCGTCCGTTGTGACACAGCTGAACTGCCCCGTTATGTCGGGTACCTCACGTATGTCGCCAGCTCACTCCGTCGGGTGATCTGCCGCTTACGCATAGTCCGTTCGGGCCATTCAAGATTGGGCCCGAAGGGGGTGTTGCGCTGTGCCCACCTTCCGTAACGTCCTCAACTGGCGGCGGTGCATATGCCGCTGCCGCCGTGGGGGAGCCTCGATTCGGGAGAGGACGGCGCCGGTATGGGCTGGGTAACCGACTGGAGTGCGCAGGCGGCCTGCCGCACTACCGATCCGGATGAACTGTTCGTTCAAGGAGCAGCGCAGAACAGGGCCAAGGCGGTGTGCACCGGATGTCCGGTGCGGACCGAGTGCCTGGCCGACGCGCTGGACAACCGCGTCGAGTTCGGCGTGTGGGGTGGCATGACGGAGCGTGAACGCCGCGCGTTGTTGCGCAGGCGCCCCACCGTCACCTCATGGCGCAGGCTCCTGGAGACAGCGCGCTCGGAGTACGAGCGCGGTACGGGCCTGCTGCCCGTGGACTTGGAGGACGAGGAGACGTACGAGAGCTACGCGGCTGTGGGGTAGCCGGCGGGTTCAGCCACCCGTGTCGGCGCAGTCGTCCATGTCGGCGCAGCTACCCGTGTCGGCGCAGCCATCCGTGTCGGCGCAGCTACCCGTGTTCGGTGGGCGCGTCAGCCTGCCAGCCGGTCCCCGATGGCCCGGAGCCCCGCCAGGTCGTGCACGTCGCCCGGCAGCGCGGCGACTTCGGCCACCGCCACCTCCGGGTGGAGCGCGGTGAAGCGATCACGCGTGCGCTGCTCACGGTTGAGCAGCTGCATGCGCTCCGCGTGCAGCCGGAGCAGACCTGCCGTCAGCAGGGCGGTCAGTTGCTCCTCTGACGTGCCCTCGGCGGACGAGCCCAGAGCCTCGGCGGGGGTTTCGGAGGTATCGGAGTGCTCGGGGGAGCTACGAACTGCTTCCTTCCCGTCCTCCTGATCCACAATGCGATTATCTTCAAGATTTTCCGCGGCGGCGAGCGCCCGCTCGGCCGAGAGCTGGGCGGCGCCGCTGCCGTGCACACGGTTCAGCACGAGGCCGGCCAGCGGCATGTCGTCCGCGGCGAGCCGTTCCACGAAGTACGCGGCCTCGCGCAGCGCGTCCCGCTCCGGCGATGCCACCACGAGGAACGCGGTGCCCGGCGCTTGGAGCAGCCGGTACGTGGCGTCCGCGCGCGTGCGAAAGCCGCCGAACATGGTGTCCATGGCAGCCACGAACGTCTGTACGTCGCGCAGCAGCGGCCCGCCGAGCAGCTTGCCGAGCGCCCCGGTCATCATCGACATGCCGACATTCAGGAACTTCATCCCCGCCCGGCCGCCCACCTTGGCGGGCGCCATGAGCAGCCGGATCAGCTTCCCGTCGAGGAAGGAGCCGAGGCGCTTGGGGGAGTCGAGGAAGTCCAGCGCCGAGCGCGAGGGCGGGGTGTCGACGACGATGAGGTCCCACTCCTCGCGCGAGCGGAGCTGCCCCAGCTTCTCCATCGCCATGTACTCCTGCGTGCCCGCGAAGCCCGCCGAGAGCGACTGGTAGAAGGGGTTGCCCAGGATGGCCGCCGCCCGCTCCTTGTCCGCGTGCGCCTCGACGATCTCGTCGAAGGTGCGCTTCATGTCGAGCATCATGGCGTGCAGTTCGCCGTCGCCGTCCACGTCCTTGACCCGCCGCGGGACGTTGTCGAGCGAGTCGATGCCCATCGACTGGGCGAGCCTGCGCGCCGGGTCGATGGTCAGCACGACGACCTTGCGGCCCCGCTCCGCCGCCCGCAGGCCGATGGCGGCCGCCGTGGTCGTCTTGCCGACGCCCCCCGAGCCGCAGCACACCACGATGCGGGTCTCCGGGGCGTCGATCAGCGCGTCGACGTCCAGCGTGCGTACGGCGTCGTCCAGCGCGCGTGGGGCGTCGTCCAGGGGCCGTACGGCGTCGTCCAACGTGCGTGCGGCGTCGTCCAGGGGCCGTGCCGGTTCCGGGGTCATGCGATCCCTTGCTTCCGCAGTGCCGTGGCGAGCTCGTAGAGGCCCGCGAGGTCCATCCCGCCCGACAGCAGCGGGAGTTCGTGCAGAGGCCGGCCGAACTCCGTCAGCACGGCACGCTGGTCCTCCTCCAGGGTGTGCCGCTCGGCGTACTCCGCGGCCTGCCCGAGCAGCGGGTCGACGAGACGCTCGGCACCCCCGCCGCGCCTGCTTCCGCCGAGCCCCGCGGCCGAGAGCGACCTGGCGATGGCCGTACGGGGCGGGCGGCCGAGGCCGAGCCGCAGCGCGGCCTCGTCGAGCAGGGCGGGGCGCACCATGTTCACCATGATCCGGCCCACGGGGAGCTGGGCGGCCCGCAGCTCCGCGATCCCGTCCGCGGTCTCCTGGACGGGCATTTCCTCCAGGAGCGTCACCAGGTGCACGGCGGTCTCGGGGGACTTCAGGACCCGCATCACGGCCTGCGCCTGGTTGTGTATGGGCCCGATCTTGGCGAGCCCCGCCACCTCGTCGTTCACGTTCAGGAAGCGGGTGATGCGGCCGGTCGGCGGCGCGTCCATCACCACGCAGTCGTACGCGAAGCGGCCCTGCTTGTCCTTCCTGCGCACCGCCTCGCAGGCCTTGCCGGTCAGGAGGACGTCCCGCAGACCCGGCGCGACGGTGGTCGCGAAGTCGATGGCCCCGAGCTTCTTCAGGGCTCTGCCCGCGCCCCCCAGTTTGTAGAACATCTGGAGGTAGTCGAGCAGCGCCAGCTCGGGGTCGATGGCGAGGGCGTACACCTCCCCGCCCCCGGGAGCGACGGCGATCTTCCGCTCCTCATAAGGCAGCGCCTCCGTCTCGAAGAGCTGCGCGATGCCCTGCCTGCCCTCGACCTCGACGAGGAGGGTCCGCTTGCCCTCCGTCGCGAGGGCGAGCGCGAGGGCGGCGGCCACCGTGGTCTTGCCGGTACCGCCCTTGCCACTGACGACCTGGAGCCTGCTCACACTTCCGAGCCTAACCAGTCGCCGGCCGGGCTACGCAGGAGCCCACCGTGAGCATCCCCTCACACCAGCTACAGTCGGCCATATGACCAAGTGGGAATACGCAACTGTGCCGCTGCTCGTCCACGCCACGAAGCAGATTCTGGACACCTGGGGCGAGGACGGCTGGGAGCTGGTCCAGGTCGTGCCCGGGCCGAACAACCCCGAGCAGCTCGTGGCCTACCTGAAGCGCGAGAAGCAGGCATGAGCGGCGTGGTCGAGGCCCGCCTCGCCGAGCTCGGCCTGACGCTGCCCGAGGTGGTCCCGCCGCTCGCCGCGTACCAGCCGGCCGTCCAGTCCGGTGTGTACGTCTACACCGCGGGGCAGCTCCCGATGGTGGAGGGCAAGCTCGCCGTGACCGGAAAGGTCGGCGGCGAGGTCACGCCGGAGGAGGCCAAGGGCCTGGCCCGCATCTGCGCGCTGAACGCGCTGGCCGCGGTGAAGTCGGTCGCCGGTGACCTGGACCGCGTCGCGCGGGTCGTGAAGGTCGTCGGTTTCGTGGCCTCCGCCCCGGACTTCACCGGCCAGCCCGGCGTGATCAACGGCGCCAGCGAGCTCCTCGGCGAGGTCCTCGGCGACAAGGGCGTGCACGCGCGCAGCGCCGTGGGCGTCGCCGTGCTGCCGCTGGACGCTCCGGTCGAGGTCGAGTTCCAGGTGGAGCTGACCGAGGCGTGAGGCCCGGCCCCGCGGGGCCTATGGGGCCGGTGCGCGGGGCTCATGGGCCGGGTGCGCGGGGCTCATGGGTCCGGTGCGCGGGGCTCATGGGTCCGGTGCGCGAGGCCTATGGGTCCGGTGCGCTTAATCGGGGTCTCTGTAGACCCCGATTGTTGCCTCTCGAACATCAGCTCACCAGGGGATAGCCTCCGCCCATGGCAAATGGGCAGTGGTATCCCCCGGAGTGGCCCGACCGCATCCGCGCCCTCGCGAGCGGCGAGCTGACTCCGGCGACCCCGCGCCGTGCCGCGACCGTCATGCTGCTCAGGGACGGCGCGGAGACCGGCGCGCCTCACGTACACATGCTGCGCAGACGCGCCTCCATGGCCTTCGCCGGAGGCGCGTACGCGTATCCGGGCGGCGGCGTCGACCCGCGCGACGACGACCACCTGGTGCGCTGGGCGGGCCCCACGCGCGCGTCCTGGGCGGCCCGCCTGGGCGTCGACGGCGAGGCCGAGGCCCAGGCGATCGTCTGCGCGGCGGTCCGCGAGACGTACGAGGAAGCGGGCGTGCTGCTCGCGGGCCCCACCCCGGAGACGGTCGTGGGCGACACCACGGGCGAGGACTGGGAGGCGGACCGCGAGGCTTTGGTCGCCCGTGACCTGTCCTTCGCGGAGTTCCTCGACCGCAGGGACCTGTACCTGCGCAGCGACCTCCTGGCCGCCTGGGCCCGCTGGATCACCCCGGAGTTTGAGCCCAGGCGCTACGACACGTTCTTCTTCGTGGCGGCGCTCCCCGAGGGGCAGCGCACCCGCAACGCCTCCACGGAGGCGGACCGTACGGTCTGGATCCGCCCGGCGGAGGCGGCCGCCCGCTACGACAAGGGCGAGCTCCTCATGATGCCGCCGACGATCGCGACGCTGCGGGCGCTGGGCGTCCACGCCTCGCCCGCCGGGGCGCTCGCCGCGGCCGGGGACCAGGACATGACGCCCGTACTCGCCCAGGCGCGCCTGGAGGGCGACAACCTGGTCCTTTCCTGGCCGGGCCACGACGAGTTCACCAAGCGCGTCGTACGGGGCCCGGAGGGCACGTCGTGACCTCCCCGCAGCGCTCCCCGAAGTCCTCCCCGAAGTCCTCGCCGAAGCCGTTGCTGAGCGGGGCCACGGCCGCCGTACGTGACGCGCACACCTCCACCCCGACGGGAGTCACCCCCGCATGACCGAAGCCGCCGCCCTGCCCGGACAGCCCCGTGGCGGGGTCCTCAGCGGGCCGGCCACCACCCGCGCGGTCAACGTTCTCGCGCCGAACGCCTCCGCCATGACGCTGGACGGCACCAACACCTGGATCGTCTCGGAGCCCGGCTCCCCCCTCGCGGTGGTCATCGACCCGGGGCCGCTCGACGACGGCCACCTGAGCCACGTCGTCGAGACGGCCGAGAAGCTGGGCAAGCGCGTGGCGCTCACCCTCCTGACCCACGGTCACCCCGACCACGCGGAGGGCGCGTCCCGCTTCGCCGAGCTGACAGGGACTCACGTACGCGCTCTCGACCCCGCCCTGCGGCTCGGCGAGGAGGGCCTCGGAGCCGGTGACGTGATCACCACGGGCGGCCTGGAGCTGCGCGTGGTGCCCACCCCCGGCCACACCGCGGACTCGCTCTGCTTCCATCTCCCGGCCGACCGGGCGGTCCTGACGGGCGACACCATCCTCGGCCGCGGGACGACGCTCGTGGCGCACCCTGACGGCCGTCTGGGGGACTATCTCGACTCCCTGCGCCGGTTGAGGTCCCTGACGGTCGACGACGGCGTCCACACGGTCCTGCCGGGCCACGGGCCGGTCCTGGAGGACGCGCAGGGGGCCGTCGAGTTCTACCTCGCCCACCGGGCCAACCGCCTCGCCCAGGTCGAGACGGCCGTGGAGAACGGTCACGTGACGGCTGAGGACGTCGTGGCGCACGTGTACGCGGACGTGGACCGTTCGCTGTGGCCCGCGGCGGAGCTCTCCGTCAGGGCTCAGCTGGACTACCTCCAGGAGCACGGCCTGATCTGAGGCGGCCGCCTTCCCGAGCTTCCGGGACGCGAGCACGGGCTTCCGGGACACAAGCACGGATGGGCCCCGCTTCTTCAAGAAGCGGGGCCCATCTCCGTACGTCGTATGAGTCTCCGTACGTCGTACGAGGGTCAGCGCGAACGCTTGGCGAGCCGCTCCACGTCGAGCAGGATCACCGCGCGGGCCTCCAGGCGCAGCCAGCCGCGCCCGGCGAAGTCCGCCAGTGCCTTGTTGACCGTCTCGCGGGAGGCGCCGACGAGCTGGGCCAGCTCCTCCTGGGTGAGGTCGTGCACCACGTGGATGCCCTCCTCGGACTGCACGCCGAAGCGGCGCGACAGGTCGAGCAGCGCGCGGGCCACGCGGCCGGGCACGTCGGAGAAGACGAGGTCGGACATCTGGTCGTTGGTCTTGCGCAGCCGCCGGGCGACGGCGCGCAGCAGTGCGGACGCCACCTCCGGGCGGGCGTTCAGCCAGGGCTGGAGGTCGCCGTGGCCCAGACCGAGGAGCTTGACCTCGGTGAGGGCGGAGGCGGTGGCGGTACGGGGGCCCGGGTCGAAGAGCGACAGCTCACCGATGAGCTCGCCGGGGCCGAGCACCGCGAGCATGTTTTCGCGGCCGTCGGGTGAGGTGCGGTGAAGTTTCACCTTGCCCTCGGTGACCACGTAGAGGCGGTCTCCGGGGTCTCCCTCATGGAAAAGGGCGTCTCCGCGCGCGAGCGTCACCTCACTCATGGAGCCGCGAAGCTCCGCGGCCTGCTCGTCATCGAGCGCCGCGAAGAGCGGGGCGCGCCGCAGAACGTCGTCCACGAGTTCTCTCCTTGTCGACCTGCATCAGGGGACCGTGTTCCCCAGTTTGCCGGACGGTCCAAACAGTGTGATCAGTCACAAGTCTGCCGCACCGGCGTGGCGTGCTGTGCGGGAGGGGGCCAATTGGGGGCCGATCCATGAGGTCAGGGACGGATGTCAGTGTCGGGCTCTAGGCTGGCCGGGTGTCCAAAAAGCCGGTGAACGCACAGGCCGAGGGGGGCTGAGAAGGTGGCCGCTCCTCGTGATTCCGCCGTGGGCGAACATGAGTCCAGTGAGTCGGGCAAACCGGCGAATCGGGCAGGAGTGACACGTCCGGAGGGTACGCCTCCGGTGCGGCGGACCGCACACGCGAAGCGGTCGGCCCCCGCCCGCCAGACCACCCCCGAGCACCGCCCGGCCACCCCGAAGAAGGCACCTCCAGTGAAGAAGAAGACACCACCGGACACGGAATCGCCCCTGACGGGCCCGACCACGGCCTCGGCGGGACCGACCGCGGCCTCGGCGGGGCAGGGCGCTGCCTCGGGGGACAAGGCCGCGCCTGCGGTGAAGAAGGCCGCCCCCGCAGCTCGAAAGGCGTCCGCCGCGAAGAAGACCGTGACCGCCGCCAAGAAGGCCACGTCCGCCGCGAAGAAGACCGTGACCGCCGCCAAGAAGGCCACGCCCGCCGCCAAGAAGACCGTGGCCGCAGCCAAGAAAGCCCCGGCCACCCCCAAGAAGGCCGCGGCCACCGCCAAGAAGACCCCCGCCGCCAAGAAGCCTCCGCAGGAGTCCCACGCCTCGCTCGTCCGCCGCGCCCGGCGGATCAACCGGGAGCTCGCCGAGGTGTATTCGTACGCCCACCCCGAGCTGGACTTCGAGAACCCCTTCGAGCTGCTGGTGGCGACGGTCCTCTCCGCGCAGACCACGGACCTGCGGGTGAACCAGACGACGCCACGGCTTTTCGCCAGGTACCCCACTCCGGAGGACCTGGCCGCGGCCGTGCCCGAGGAGGTCGAGGAGCTGATCCGGCCGACCGGGTTCTTCCGCGCCAAGACCAAGTCGATCATGGGCCTGGCCAAGACCCTGACGGAGGACTTCGGGGGCGAGGTCCCGGGGCGCCTCGACGACCTGGTGAAACTCCCCGGCGTCGGCCGCAAGACGGCCTTCGTGGTCCTGGGCAACGCCTTCGGAGTCCCCGGCATCACCGTGGACACCCACTTCGGGCGTCTCGTCCGCCGCTGGAAGTGGACGGAGGAGACGGACCCGGAGAAGGTCGAGACGGCCGTGGCCGCGCTCTTCCCGAAGAGCGAGTGGACGATGCTCTCGCACCGCGTGATCTTCCACGGCCGCCGCATCTGCCACTCCCGCAAGCCCGCCTGCGGCGCCTGCCCGATCGCCCCGCTCTGCCCGTCGTACGGAGAGGGCGAGACGGACCCGGAGAAGGCGAAGAAGCTCCTGAAGTACGAGATGGGCGGCTTCCCGGGCCAGCGCCTCAAGCCCCCGGCGGACTACCCCGGAAAGCCGGCGCCCCCGCTTGCCGAGGGGTGACATCGCGGCGGGGCGGAACGAACGGGGAGATGAAGAGCGTTGTCCAGACGGACGGGGGTGCCGATGACGCACGCGAGCGAGATGACGGATACCACGAGCAACGACAGCAGTAACCACGCCGACGGCGGCCGGCCCACCACACGCCCGCCCGGCGAAGCCGCGCGCCTCGGCGGCGATGCCCCGCCCAGCCAAGGCGAACCCCCGCACAGCCGAGGCGATGCCCCCCACAGCCGAGGCGATGCCTCCCACAGCCAAGGCGATGCCCCGCTCGTCAGCTCCGTCGGTCTGCCGTCCTGGCTCGCCCCCGTCGTGGACGCCGCGCGGACCATACAGCCGCTCCAGCTCAGCCGCTTCCTGCCCCCGGCGGACGGGGCGGGACGCCAGTCGGCCGTGCTCGTCCTCTTCGGAGAGGGCAAGCAGGGCCCCGAGCTGCTCCTGATGGAGCGCGCGAGCTCCCTGCGCTCCCACGCGGGACAGCCCTCCTTCCCCGGCGGCTCCCTCGACCCCGAGGACGGCGACCCGCGTACGGAGGGGCCGCTGCGCGCCGCCCTGCGCGAGGCCGAGGAGGAGACGGGCCTCGACCCCAAGGGCGTCCAGCTCTTCGGCGTGCTGCCCCGCCTCTTCATCCCCGTGAGTGACTTCGTGGTCACCCCGGTGCTCGGCTGGTGGCACACGCCGACCCCGGTCGGCGCCGTCGATCCGAACGAGACAGCCCGCGTCTTCACGGCCCCCGTGTCCGATCTCACGGACCCGGCCAACCGCGCGACGGCCGTCCACCCGAGCGGCCACCACGGCCCCGCGTTCCTCGTCGAGTCCGCCCTCGTATGGGGATTCACGGCAGGCGTGATCGATAGAATCCTGCACTTCGCGGGCTGGGAGCGCCCCTGGGACCGCACCAGGCAGGTCCCGCTCGACTGGCGCGCATGACAAGGTTGCGTGGACGTGGCGGTCGCGATGCGAGGCGAGGATTGAATCGGTGAACGTGCTGGACGTCCTGTTGCTCCTCGCCGCGGTCTGGTTCGCGGTCGTGGGCTATCGCCAGGGCTTCGTGGTCGGCATCCTGTCGGTGATCGGGTTCCTGGGCGGCGGTCTCGTCGCCGTGTACCTGCTGCCGGTCGTCTGGGACGCGCTCAAGGACGACGACGCGGCGGGAGTGAGCACGACCGCGGCGGTGGTCGCCGTCGTCATCGTGATCGTCTGCGCCTCGATCGGCCAGGCCTTCACCACGCACCTGGGCAACAAGCTGCGCCGATACATCACGTGGCAGCCCGCCCGCGCCCTGGACGCGACGGGCGGCGCCCTGGTGAACGTGGTGGCGATGCTCCTGGTCGCCTGGCTGATCGGCTCCGCCCTGGCGGGTACGACGCTGCCGACGGTCGGCAAGGAGGTGCGCAACTCCAAGGTGCTGCTCGGCGTCTCGCGGGCGCTGCCCGGCCAGGCCGACACATGGTTCAACGACTTCTCCTCGGTCCTCGCGCAGAACGGCTTCCCGCAGGTCTTCAGCCCGTTCTCGAACGAGCCGATCACCGAGGTCCAGCCTCCCGACCCCAAGCTCGCCAAGAGCAAGGTCGCCACGACCGCGAAGCGCTCCATCGTGAAGGTCCGCGGCGAGGCCCGTAGCTGCGGCAAGGTCCTGGAGGGCACCGGCTTCGTCTTCGCCGACCGCCGCGTGATGACGAACGCGCACGTGGTCGGTGGCGTGGACGAGCCGACCGTCCAGATAGGCGACACGAACCAGACGTACGACGCGAAGGTCGTCCTCTACGACTGGGAGCGGGACATCGCGGTCCTGGACGTGCCCACGCTGAAGGCGCCCGCCCTGAAGTTCACGTCCGAGGACGCGTCGAGCGGCGCGGGCGCCATCGTCGCCGGCTTCCCCGAGGACGGCCCCTACGACGTCCGCCCCGCGCGCGTGCGCGGCCGCATCCAGGCCAAGGGCCCGGACATCTACCACCGCGGCACGGTGCGACGGGACGTCTACTCGCTCTACGCGACCGTCCGCCAGGGCAACTCCGGCGGCCCGCTGCTCACACCCGAAGGCAAGGTCTACGGCGTGGTGTTCGCGAAGTCGCTCGACGATCCCGACACGGGGTACGTCCTGACGGCGGACGAGGTGCGCGAGGACATCAAGCGGGGCCGCACCGCGAACCAAGAGGTCGACAGCCAGGGCTGCGCCCTCTAGAGCTCACGAGCGGTGGTCCGAAGGAGGAGCGGGGTCAGCCGCGCGTGTGCCGGAGCCGCGCGGAGACCCAGCGGGCCCTCCGGCGGAGGATGCGGGAAATGCCCATGGCCTGCGGCGGGCCGTGACGGCCCCTGTCCGGTTGCCCGCCCCTCTCGCGGCTGTTCAGCGCTGCGGCCGAGCGGCGATTGCGTGCTACGTCACTGTAGTCGTGCGTCCAGCCCATACCCCGACGTGTGCCCGGGCCCCATGGTCGGTAATCGCGCGCAGGGGCCCCAATTGGCCTATGCGTCGGGCAATTGGCGTTCGTAGGACAAGTGTTCCCAGAAGTTATCCGGATCCTCGCCCTCCGGAGGCTTGGCCGCCGAGGGCCAAGCCCGTGCGGGCGAGTGCCGGAGCCTCAGCGGTCGGGCTCGGGGTCCTTCAGCCAGTTCACCAGTTCCGTGGAGAACGCCACCGGGTCCTCCTCGTGCGGGAAGTGCCCGAGGCCGTCGAACAGCCGCCAGCGGTACGGGGCTTCGACGTACTCGCCGGACCCGGCCGCGCTCCTCGTACGCATCACGGGATCGAGCGAGCCGTGCAGATGCAGCGTCGGTACGCGCACGGGCCGCTTCATCCGGCGGTTGAACTGGATGCCGTCGGGCCGCGCCAACGACCGCACCATCCAGCGGTACGGCTCGATCGAGCAGTGGGCCGTCGAGGGGATGCACATGGCCCTGCGGTACGTCTCGACCGCCTCGTCGTCCGGCAGCCGGGGCCCCGACCAGTCCCGCACCAGACGCCCCACCAGGGCGCCGTCGTCGGCGACGAGTTGCCGCTCGGGAAGCCACGGTCGCTGGAAGCCCCACACGTACGACCCCGCGGCGGTCTGCCTGCGGTCGGAGAGCATCGCCGAACGCCAGCGCCTGGGGTGCGGCATCGAGGAGACCGCGAGGCGGCGCACCAGCTTGGGCCGCATCACGGCCGCCGTCCACGCGAGGTAGCCGCCGAGGTCGTGGCCGACGAGCGCGGCGTCCGGCTCGCCGAGCGAGCGGACGACGCCGGTGATGTCCAGGGCGAGGTTCGCCGGGTCGTAGCCGCGCGGTGTGCGGTCGCTGCCGCCCACCCCTCGCAGGTCCATCGCCACGGCCCGGAAGCCCGCGTCGGCGAGCGCCACCAGTTGGTGCCGCCACGTCCACCAGAACTGCGGGAAGCCGTGCAGCAGCAGGACCAGCGGCCCGTCGCCCATCTCGGCGATGTGGAAGCGGGCCCCGTTGGCGGCCACGTCCCGGTGGGTCCAGGGCCCCTCGGCGCGTACGACCGACGAGGGTTGCGCGGGTTGTGCCAGTTGCGTGGGCTGGGAAGGTTGCTCCGTATGGGCGACGAGGTCCCGCGCGGGGTCCGGGTCGTGGCCGTGCCGCGGGGTGCCGTCGATGGACTGGTCCTGAGGAGCGGGGTCCGTCATGAGGACGAGCGTGCCACAGTGGCCCCCGTCTCACCGACTCGGACGTCGACCGCACCCGCGGGGATCACGGAACGGGAGTGCGGCTTGACGTTCCCCAGTACGGCAGCCGTCTCCTTGGCCGAGGCGGCGACCTTCTGCGGGCCCTTGCCCTTCTTCGCCTTCTTGGCGAAGACGACGCCGATCAGCGCGAGCGCCCCGGCCACCAGCACATTGGCGGCGAAGGACAGCAGGAAGCAGACGGCGAGGTTCCAGTCGCTCCAGGTGTGGATGCCGTACGCGAGCGCGAAGCTCAGCATCGGCAGCGAGAAGATGAGGACCATGCCGGCCGCGCCGAACGCGCCGCCGCCGATCGCCCCGCGCTTGACGTCCTGACGCAGCTGGGCCTTGGCCAGCGCGATCTCGTCGTGCACCAGCGCGGACATCTCACTGGTCGCGGTGGCGACCAGCTGACCGAGGCTGCGCTCGGCGCCGACGGGGCCGTCGGGTGAGCTCATGGCGTTCTCCCCTTTTTCTCTTCTGATCTCTTCTGAGATATGTCTGCTCAGATCATGCCGGACCGTTGCCATCCTCGCTTTCCCCACCCGCGACTTCGGCAAGCCTGCGGTGTTCCGCGGCCTTCTTCTCGTGGATGGCCGCCATACGGAGGTGGTAGTCCGGCCTGTCCAGCTCGTAGACATCGGGTATGCCGTCGAGGTCCTCGTCGCGCTCCTCGTCCTCCCACAGCCTTCGGTACGTGGCGTTCCGCAGCTTCAGGAGGATTCCGGAGAGCACGGCCGCGATGAGGGAGCCCGCCAGGACGGCGGCCTTGACCTCGTCGGTGAGCATCGGATCGTCGGTGAAGGCGAGCTCGCCGATCAGCAGGGAGACGGTGAAGCCGATACCGGCCAGTGAAGCGACCGCGAACACGTCGGGCCAGGCCAGGTCGTCGTTCAGCTCGGCCTTGGTGAAGCGCGCCGCGAGCCAGGTGCCGCCGAAGATGCCGACGGCCTTGCCGATCACGAGGCCGAGCACCACACCGAGCGTCTCCGGTTGGGTGAATACGTCGCGAAGAGCGCCGCCCGAGACGGAGACACCCGCGCTGAACAGGGCGAACAGCGGTACGGCGAGCCCTGCGGAGAGAGGGCGTACGCGGTGTTCGATGTGTTCGCCCGGGGAGTGCGGCTCGCTCTCGTCCTCGCGGTGGCAGCGCAGCATGAGGCCCATGGCGACGCCCGCGATGGTGGCGTGGATGCCGCTGTTGTACATCAGGCCCCAGATGGCCAGGCCCAGCGGAACGTAGATGTACCAGCCGCGGACCCGCTTCCTGAGCAGCAGCCAGAAGACGACGAGGCCGAGGACGGCGCCGCCGAGCGCCGCGAAGTTCAGGTCGCTGGTGAAGAAGACCGCGATGATCAGGATGGCGAAGAGGTCGTCGACGACGGCCAGGGTGAGCAGGAAGGCGCGCAGCGCGGACGGCAGCGAGGTGCCGAGGACCGCGAGGACCGCGAGCGCAAAGGCGATGTCGGTGGCGGTGGGCACGGCCCAGCCGGCCATCGAGCCGCCGCCGAGTGTGTTGGTCAGGACGTAGACGAGCGCGGGCGCGGCCATGCCGCAGAGTGCCGCGATCACCGGCAGCGCGGCGGCCTTGGGATCGCGGAGATCACCGGCGACCAGCTCGCGCTTGAGTTCGATGCCCGCCACGAAGAAGAAGATGGCGAGCAGCCCGTCGGCGGCCCAGTGCTGGATGGAGAGGTCGAGTCCGAGCGAGCCGGGCCCGATGTGGAAGCCGCGCACCGACTCGTACGAGCCGCCTGCCGTATTGGCCCAGATCAGCGCGGTGACCGCGGCCACGAGCAGCAGGATCCCGCCGACGGTCTCGGTGCGCAGGGCTTCGGCGACGAAGTTCCGCTCGGGCAGGGACATGCGGCCGAGGAGCTTGCGGCGGGTGCGAGGGGCGGGCGCGGTCACGGGGTGGACCTCCGGTCAGGTGGGCAGGACTGAGCACATGCCGACCAGACTTCCCGGCGCACCTTGGTACTTCTCGTCGCGTTTCCGCCGCGATCTCTTGTCGCGGCCTTGACGCGGTTGACAGCCTACCCAAGCGGTGCCAGGACGTATCCGTCGATCTTTACTTTACGGACAAAGAGGGCACCCGGCGCGCTGCCGGATGCCCTCCTCGTACCGCTGGTGCGGGTTCGCCGCCGTCGGCCCGTGCGGTCAGTCCTCGCTGGGCGCGGCCGGGAGCCGCGTCTGGATCAGGTCCATCACGGAGGAGTCCGTGAGCGTGGTGACGTCACCCAGCTCGCGGTTCTCCGCGACGTCCCGCAGCAGGCGCCGCATGATCTTCCCGGAGCGCGTCTTCGGCAGCTCCGCCACCGGCAGGACGCGCTTGGGCTTGGCGATCGGGCCGAGCGTGGTGCCCACGTGGTTGCGCAGGTCGGCGACGAGCCCCTCGGCCTCGGCGTCGGCGGAGCCCCGCAGGATCACGAAGGCGACGATGGCCTGCCCGGTCGTCTCGTCCGCGGCACCGACGACCGCGGCCTCGGCGACGGCCGGGTGCGAGACGAGCGCGGACTCGACCTCGGTGGTGGAGATGTTGTGCCCCGAGACGAGCATCACGTCGTCCACCCGGCCGAGCAGCCAGATGTCGCCGTCCTCGTCCTTCTTGGCGCCGTCACCCGCGAAGTACTTGCCCTCGAAGCGCGACCAGTACGTGTCGATGAACCGCTGGTCGTCGCCCCAGATGGTGCGCAGCATCGAGGGCCACGGCTCGGTCAGTACGAGGTAGCCACCGCCGCCGTCCGGCACTTCCCTGGCCTCGTCGTCCACCACGGTGGCCGAGATGCCGGGCAGGGCGCGCTGCGCGGAGCCGGGCTTGGTCTCGGTCACACCGGGCAGCGGCGAGATCATCATCGAGCCGGTCTCGGTCTGCCACCAGGTGTCCACGATGGGGCACTTGTCGCCGCCGATGTTCTTCCGATACCACATCCAGGCCTCGGGGTTGATCGGCTCGCCGACCGAACCGAGCACCCGCAGGCTGCTCAGGTCGAACTTCGCGGGGATGTCGTCGCCCCACTTCATGAACGTCCGGATCGCCGTCGGCGCGGTGTAGAGAATCGTGACCCCGTACTTCTGGATGATCTCCCAGAAGCGGCCCTGGTGCGGGGTGTCGGGGGTGCCCTCGTACATCACCTGCGTCGCGCCGTTCGCCAGCGGGCCGTACGTGATGTACGAGTGGCCGGTGACCCAGCCGATGTCGGCCGTGCACCAGTAGACGTCGGTCTCAGGCTTGAGGTCGAAGACGGCGTGGTGGGTGTAGGCCGCCTGCGTCAGATAGCCGCCGGACGTGTGCAGGATGCCCTTCGGCTTACCCGTGGTGCCCGAGGTGTAGAGGATGAAGAGCGGGTGCTCCGCGTCGAAGGCCTCGGGGGTGTGCTCGGCGGACTGCCTCTGCGTGATCTCGTGCCACCACACGTCGCGGCCCTCGGTCCACGCCACGTCCTGGCCGGTGCGGCGCACCACGAGGACGTGCTCGACCTGCGGCGAACGCGTCACCGCGTCGTCGACGGCGGGCTTGAGCGCGGAGGGCTTGCCCCGGCGGTACCCGCCGTCGGAGGTGATGACGACCTTGGCGTCGGCGTCCTTGATGCGGGCGGCGATGGCGTCCGCGGAGAAGCCGCCGAAGACCACCGAGTGGGCGGCGCCGATGCGGGCACAGGCCAGCATCGCGATGACCGCCTCGGGGATCATCGGCAGGTAGACCGCGACGCGGTCGCCCTTCTCGACGCCCAGCTCGGTCAGGGCGCCTGCGGCGCGGCTGACCTCGTCCTTGAGCTCGGCATAGGTGATGGCCCTGCTGTCGCCGGGCTCACCCTCGAAGTGGATCGCCACGCGGTCGCCGAGTCCCGCCTCGACGTGGCGGTCGACGCAGTTGTACGCGACGTTGAGCTTGCCGTCGGCGAACCACTTGGCGAACGGCGGGTTCGACCAGTCGAGCGTCTCGGTCGGTTCCGTGGCCCAGGTCAGCCGGCGGGCCTGCTCGGCCCAGAAGCCGAGCCGGTCAGCCTTGGCCTGTTCGTACGCCTCCGCCGTGACGTTGGCGGCGGCAGCCAGCTCCGCCGGCGGCGCGAAGCGACGCTCCTCCTTCAGAAGGTTGGCCAGGCTTTCATTGCTCACGACATCTCCCTTTCCCAGGGTGTCCGTTGTGTCCGAAGCCACAGCTCATCAGACACAACCCGGTGTGACAAGGGGCTGCCGAAAATTGGTTTAGACCTTTACACGTTCATGGCTGCCGTGCCGCCGTCCGCGTGGGCCCCAACCGCGCGGGTGCCACCTGATCGAAGACCTCATAGGGCAGTCTCTCCGCCCCGGAGCCCTCGGTCAGGAGATAGGACTGCGCCTCTCCGACGTGGAAGTACATACCGTGCAGCTTAAGATCACCGGCCGCAAGTCGACGTGCCACCGACGCGTGCGCCCTCAGGTGCTCCAGCTGCTGGATCACATTGGTCAGGCACAGTTGCTCGACCGGGTCCGAGGGTGCCCGGCCCGCGAGGCGCGCCCAGTCCTCACCCTGAGCGGCCACCCGCTCCAGGCTCGGCAGGCCGTGCCGCAGCCATCGCCACAGCGGGGTCTGCGTGTCCTCCGCCGGGATGTTGAGCAGGGCCTGCATCGCACCGCACCCGGAGTGGCCGCACACCGTGATGGACCGCACCTTGAGCACCTCGACCGCGTACTCGATCGCGGCGCCCACCGAGTCGTCCCCGCTCTCGGCACCCGGCAGCGGCACCAGATTGCCCACATTGCGCACGACGAAGAGGTCACCGGGGCCGCTGGAAGTGATCATCGATGTGACGACCCTGGAGTCCGCGCACGTCAGGAACAGCTGCGCGGGCTGCTGTCCCTCCCGGGCGAGCCTGGCCAGCTCGCCCCGGACATGAGGTGCCGTGTTCCGCTGGAAGGCGCTGATCCCGCTGGCCAGTTGCTGATCGCGGGGCTGCCCCGTCTCCTGCCGCTCCTGGGGGCGGTCGCAGTGGTGGTTGCGCCACGGGGTCCACGGCCGGCAGCACGAGTGCGCGGCGTTCGCGGGCTCGGCGATGCGGGTCCCGGCGCGGCCGGTGACCTCGACGCCGCCGCCGTGCGCGGTGTGCGCGTCCTGCCAGCACTGCAGCGACTCGAAAGCGGCATGGTCCATGAACGAGCCGTCCAACTCCACCACAACGTCTTCCCCTTGGGGAACGAGGTGCAAGGTCCTGCTGAGCCGGGGCACGGCGAGGAACGTCAGCTGTCCGCGGACGCGGACATGGTGAACGCCGGCCACCTTCTCGTGGGTGATACGGGTGCGGGCGAGACGGTGCAGCGCGACGGTGACGGCTACGGCGATGCCGAGCGCCACGCCCTCCAGGACGCCGAGGACGACCACGCCGAGGGTGGTGGTCGCGTACACGACGATCTCGCGGTGGCGGGTGATGGTGCGGATGTGGTTCAGGCTGACCATCTGGATGCCGACGGCCATGACGAGGGCGGCGAGGGCCGCCAGCGGGATCAGCTCCAGGGCGGGGACCAGGAGCAGCGCGGCCACTACTACCCAAACGCCGTGCAGCATCGTGGAGTTCCTGCTGACGGCTCCCGCTCGCACATTGGCCACGCTGCGCACGGCGACCCCGGCGACGGGCAGACCGCCGAGCACGCCGGAGGCGATGTTGGCGCTGCCCTGGCCGAGCAGCTCGCGGTCGAGGTTGGAGCGCCGGACGCTCGTGTTCAGCTCGGGCCGCTGAGAGGCGAGCTTGTCTACGGCTACGGCGCCGAGCAGGGACTGCACGCTGCACACCAGGGTGGTGGTGAGCACGGCGGCGACGATGCCGAGCACGGGGCCTTCGGGGAGCCCGGCGAGCGCGTGGCTGCGCCAGGAGGGCAGGTCGACCCGGTCGAGGCGGAGCCGGGTGACGGAGGCGAAGCAGGTGGCGACGGCCACCGAGACCAGGGCGGCGGGCACGACGCGGGTCATGCGCCCGGCCCGTCCGGGAATGCGCGGCCAGAGCAGCAGAACGACGAGGGTGAGCAGGCTGACCGACAGGGCGGCCGGATGCAGGGCGGCCAACTGTGCGGGCAGCGCGTGGAGGTTGTCGAGCACGGCGCTCTGCGGGGTGCCGCCGAGCACGATGTGCAGCTGGGCCACGGCGATGGTGACGCCGATGCCGGCCAGCATGCCGTGCACGACGGCGGGGCTGACGGCGAGGGCCGAGCGGGCCACCCGCAGGCAGCCGAGGCCGAGTTGGGCGAGGCCGGCGAGGATGGTGATGGCGCAGGTGGTCTGCCAGCCATAGCGGTGGATGATGTCCGCCGTGACGACCGTGAGGCCGGCGGCGGGGCCGCTGACCTGGAGGGCCGACCCGCCGAGCCGCCCGGCGACGAGGCCGCCGACGGCGGCGGCGACGAGGCCCGCCTGCAGCGGGGCTCCGGTCGCGAGGGCGATGCCGAGGGAGAGCGGCAGGGCGATCAGGAAGACGGCGATCGACGCCGAGAAGTCGGCGCCCGCGATGCGGAACCTCTTCCCGGGCGGCGGGGCGTGCGGCTTGTGGGCCCGGGGCTCGTGGGCCGAGTCGGGCGTCTCGATGGGGGCGCAGGCAGTCATGTTTCCCGTCTCCTCCGGGGCAGCGCGGTCGCGGACATGGGGCCCTCCAAAGCGGTGCGGAGGGTGGGATCGCGGCCGTGGGTCACGGCGTAAAGCGGCGGGGGCTATCAACGCTCGGTAAACGAATCGTAATGCAGAGTAAAGGTCGTGGATGGATTTTCCGGGCAAATAGGGCAAGCGATCACTCGGATGAGCGAATAAAAACTTTTATCGGCTTGTCGGATCGGACATTTCGGGCCTGCGCGTGAGGCTGCTGTCTGTTCTGTCCCGACTTGCGCGAAAGAAGGTGGGCGGAAGATGGCCGCCACCCGGAGAGTCACCGCGAGCCTGACCGCCCTCGTGGCCTGCGCGGCAGCGTTGGCCGGCTGTGCCGAGAGCGGCGACGGCGTGAAGGAGGGCGCGCACGGCGCCAAGAAGGGCGCCGGTGCCCCGCCCCAAAGTCCGGTCCGTCTGATCGGGGACGGCTCCACCGCCTACACCGGGAAGCAGCCGCACCTGCCGAGGCCGGCACGGTTGAGACCGGGCCAGAAGCCGCCGCAGTTCGTGGTCTTCTCCTGGGACGGCGCGGGGGAGGACAGCCAGAAGCTGTTCTCCCACTTCCGCAAGGTGGCCAAGCGGAACGACGCCACCATGACGTACTTCCTCAGCGGCGTATACATGCTTCCCGAAAAGAAGCGGGAGCTCTACAAGCCGCCTCGGCACCTCACGGGCAGCTCGGACATCGGCTTCAACGACCGCCGGGGAATCGCGGACACCGTGGCGCAGCTCCGCGGTGCCTGGCTGGAGGGCAACGAGATCGGCACCCACTTCAACGGCCACTTCTGCGGCGCGGGCCGCGGTGTCGGCGAGTGGTCCGTCGACGACTGGAAGAGCGAGATCAGGCAGGCCAAGTCCTTCGTGAAGGCCTGGAAGACGAACACCGGCATGAAGCGTGCGAAGCCGCTGCCCTTCGACTACGAGAAGGAACTGGTGGGCGCCCGCACCCCCTGCCTGGAGGGCCAGAAGAACTTCATGCGGGCGGCGCGCGAGCTGGGCTTCCGCTACGACACCAGCGGCGTCAACAACCAGCGCTGGCCCAAGAAGAAGGAGGGTCTCTGGGATCTGTCGATGCAGCTCGTGCCGGTCCCCGGCCGCGAGTTCGAGACGCTCACCATGGACTACAACTTCATGGTCAACCAGTCCGGCGCGACCTCACAGGGCGACCCCTCCAAGCACGAGTACTGGGGTGACCAGATGCGCGACGGCCTGCTCCAGGGCTTCGAGCGGGCCTATAAGGGCAACCGCGCTCCGCTGATCATCGGCAACCACTTCGAGTCCTGGAACGGCGGCACATACATGCGCGCCATCGAGGAGACCATCGAGAAGGTGTGCACCAAGTCCGAGGTGCGCTGCGTCTCCTTCCGCCAGCTCGCGGACTGGCTCGACGCGCAGGACCCGAAGGTCCTGGCGCGGCTGGAGAAACTGCCGGTCGGGCAGGCCCCGAAGGAGGGCTGGACGAGATTCCTCTCGGCCCAGCCCGCTCCGGCCCCGAAGGGTGTACCGGGGGCTCCGGCGCGCCAGCAGGAGTAGGCGGCGGGCAAGGCCCGGGCTCCATGGCCCTGTTCAGGCAGTGGCCACCATCTGCTCGCGCAGGACGAAGTCGGGGTCGACCTGGCCCGTCAGGTCGGCGCCCGTTCGTTCGTTGCCCCAGCTCTGCGCGTTCTTCAGGTGGAAGTGCACCATCTGGCGCGTGTAACGCTCCCAGTCCCTGTGGGCGTACGAGGCGTCGACGGTGGCCTGGAGCGTCCGCAGGGAGCGGCGGTTCTCCTCTTCGAGCAGCTCGAAGCGGGGCGGGCGGCCCTTCTCCATGGCGCGCACCCAGTCCGAGTGCCCGACGGTCACCAGGAGGTCGTCGCCGACCTGCTCACGCAGGAAGTCGACGTCGTCCTGGCCCTGCACCTTGTTGCCGACGACCTTGAGCTCCACGCCGAAGTCGCGTGCGTACTCCTTGTACTGCCGGTAGACCGAGACGCCCTTCCTCGTCGGTTCGGCCACCAGGAACGTCAGGTCGAAGCGCGTGAACATGCCGGAGGCGAAGGAGTCCGAGCCCGCGGTCATGTCGACGACTGCGTACTCGTCGCGTCCGTCGACCAGGTGGTTCAGGCACAGCTCCACCGCTCCCGTCTTGGAGTGGTAGCAGGCGACACCGAGGTCGGCTTCGGTGAACGGCCCGGTGACCATCAAACGCACGGTGCTGTCGTCGAGTTCCACGGGCCGGGCGCACGCGTCGAACACCGGGTTGTTCTCGCGCACCCGCAGGAGCCGGGAGCCCTCGCCGGGCGGTGTGGTCTTGATCATCGTGTCGGCGGAGGCGATCCGCGGATTGGAGCCCCGCAGGTACTCCTTGATCAGCGGCAGGTGTGCGCCGAGGGCGGGCAGCTCGGCGGCGTGCGTCTCGTCGAGGCCGAGAGCCGGGCCCAGGTGCTGGTTGATGTCGGCGTCCACCGCGATGACGGGCGCGCCGGTGGCGGCGAGGTGGCGGATGAAGAGCGAGGACAGCGTGGTCTTGCCGCTGCCGCCCTTTCCCACGAAAGCGATTTTCATAACCACGAAGCGTAGTCGAGTGATCGCCGTGCGTGTGCGAGTGGGTGAAGAAGACCACTCCTTCGTGGAGTGGGGCTGTTCAGTACGTAGGGTCTACTCATGAGTACGACACCCGATCCGCTCGCGGCCCTGGGGACGATCCCTGGCGTGGCCGACTCCGTGGACTCCGTTCGCAAGGCCGTGGACCGGGTCTACGGCCACCGGGTCATGCGGCGCCGCAGCAACGAGGTCACTTCTGAGGCGGCCCTGAGGGGCGCCCGCGGATCCGCGGCGCTCTCGGGCGCGGAGTGGGCCCTGGAGGAAGTGCGCAGGCGCAGCGACTTCAGTGGCGACGACGAGGCGCGCGTGGTCGGCGGGGCCCTGCGGCTGACCGCGGAGGCGGGCCAGTTGCTCTCGATCTGGCGGCAGTCGCCGCTGAGGGTCCTGGCGCGCCTGCATCTGGTCGCCGCGGCCGACGCCGATGAGGCGGCGGGGCGTCCGCGCCTCGCGGGCGAGTCCGTCGACGAGCCGCTGATCGAGCTTCCCACGCCGGACGCGGACGAGGTGGCGGGGCGCCTGGAGGGCCTCTCCCAGTTGATCATCCAGGGCGGCTCGGCGCCGGCCCTGGTGACGGCGGCCGTGGTCCACGGCGAGCTCATCAGCCTGCGCCCCTTCGCCTCGCGCAACGGCCTGGTCGCGCGCGCCGCCGAGCGGATCGTCCTGGTGGGCAGCGGCCTCGACCCCAAGGCGGTCTGCCCGGCGGAGGCGGGCCACGCGGAGCTGGGCCGGGCGGCCTATGTGGCGGCGCTGGAGGGATACGCGTCCGGCACCCCGGAGGGCATGGCGGCCTGGATCGCCCACTGCGGCAAGGCGGTGGAACTGGGCGTCAGGGAGTCCACGGCGGTCTGTGAGGCGTTGCAGCGGGGCGCGGCGTAAGGACCCGGACAGGGTTGCGGCGGTACGGAGTCCCGTACCGCCGCTGGCATGTTCACCGTGTTACCAAGCGTCCTCGAATGTTGCCCATCAGGTCGGGTCTTTGCCCGTCACCTGGTGCGGCTGGCCCGTAATCGACGGGTCGACGTCGCGTGGGTGCTCGGTGTTCATGCTTCGGTCCGTGGGGCCGTTACTGCGTTTGAAGGTGATCCTCTCGGATGTCCTTGGTCTCGCGGGCCGTTGACTCCTTTTTACTCCTGTCCTGGGGTAAGCGGAAGTCCTGGCCGCACTTCTTTACTTTTAGGTTCAAATACGCCTGAATCGGGTGCGCTTCGGCAAGCCGGCGTGGTCAGCTCACGGGGGTCCGGCGGCGGCTGGCGAGCCAGACGAGACTCGCGGTGGCGGCCGCGGCGCCCACTGCGGCCGCCGCGATCAGGGCGGGCCGCGGCGGAGCGGGCAGGCGCTGCTTGAGCCGTACCGGGCGGTGGAAGTCGAGGATCGGCCACGCGCGCGTGAGTGCCTCGCGGCGGAGCGCGCGGTCGGGGTTGACGGCGAAGGCGTGCCCGACCGACTCGAGCATCGGCAGGTCCGTCACCGAGTCGCTGTAGGCGTAGCAGCGGTCCAGGTCGTACCCCTCCGACAGGGCGAGCTCCTTGATCGCCTGTGCCTTGGTGGGCCCGTACGCGTAGTACTCGACCTCGCCCGTGAAGCAGCCGTCGTCGCCGACGATCATGCGAGTGGCCACCACGCGGTCCGCGCCGAGCAGCTCGCCGATCGGCTCGACCACCTCCGCGCCCGACGTGGAGACGATGACGACGTCCCGCCCCGCCGCGTGGTGCTCCTCGATGAGGGAGGCGGCCTCGTCGTAGATGATCGGGTCGATCAGGTCGTGCAGCGTCTCGGCGACGATTTCCTTGACCTGTCGAACGTTCCAACCGCGGCACAGCGCGGAGAGGTACTCGCGCATCCGCTCCATCTGATCGTGGTCCGCGCCGCCCGCCAGGAAGACGAACTGCGCATAGGCGGTGCGCAGCACCGCTCTACGGTTGATCAGGCCGCCTTGGTAGAACGACTTGCTGAACGTGAGCGTGCTCGACTTCGCAATGACCGTCTTGTCCAGGTCAAAGAAGGCAGCGGTGCGAGGCAGGGAGTGGTTTTCCACGAGGTTGAGCATAGGGGCCCACCATTCGGCGTAAGCTGAGGCGTGTGGGTTTGCCTGAGAAGGCTCTCGGGTACACCATGGAAGTCACGGATCGTTCGCGACCGTGCTAACCCGGTCTGGCTCCTCCCCCCCCGAGTCGGACCGTGGGGACGACCCCCGCTCTCCCCCCCGGCGGGGGTCGTCGCATGTCCGGATGGGTTTTTGGGCCCTCCGTCGATCATCTTCCGGCCCCGTCGGCCCCCCTCGCAGTCACCGGGCTTCCCTCTGTCTTGCCCAAGGGTCGTCACTGTATGTAGCCGAATCGCTGCACTGTGGAAACCCGCGGGAAGCCGGTCGGGAACCTGTCGGAACTCGGCGTGATGTCGATGCGCCGTCACCGGTATGGGTGACGGAGATATTCACAGTCATCGCCCGGTCCACAGTTATTGAGCAAGATCCACACGATTACCGACGCCGCTGCACGCTGATTCCACGCGTTCCGCTTGCGAAGTTCATGGCCGGATTGCTTTGTCCGGTTCTTCGTCGATGCGGGGCGCGCCATTCAGGGGTGCTTGCGGTGAAGGGGGATGGAGATCGTGGGTGGAGTCATTTCGCGGGACAGGTCCGCGTCGTCCGACGGGCGGCAGAGCGGACCACTGATCCTGACCGAGGACGTGGAGCTCCTCGACGACCTGCTGCGGCTCTGCGCCGCGGCGGGTGCGCGACCCGAGGTGCACCACGGCGGGCCGGGGTGCGCACAGGGGTGGGATTCGGCCCCGCTCGTCCTGGTCGGCGACGACGCGGCGGACCGGGTGCGTGGGGCCGCCCGACGGCGTGGGGTCGTGCTGGTTGGGCGTGATCAGGACGATTCCGGTATCTGGCGGCGCGCGGTGGAGATCGGCGCCGACCACGTGCTGCTCCTGCCCGACGGCGAGCAGTGGCTGGTGGACCGCATCGCCGATGTGGCGGAAGGCGTGGGACGGCCCGCTCTGACCGTCGGAGTCATCGGCGGGCGCGGTGGAGCAGGTGCCTCCACCCTGGCCTGCGCCCTCGCGGTCACGGCGGCGCGGTCGGGCCGGCGCACCATGCTCGTCGACGCCGATCCGCTGGGCGGCGGCCTGGACGTCCTCCTCGGGGGCGAGACGGCCGACGGCCTGCGCTGGCCGGCGTTCGCCGCGTCACGGGGCCGGGTCGGCGGGGAGGCCCTGGAGGAATCCCTGCCGGAGCTGCACGCCCTGCGGGTGCTGAGCTGGGACCGGGGCGAGGCGGTGGCGGTCGCCCCGGAGGCGGTGCGGGCAGTGGTGTCAGCGGCCCGCAGGCGCGGCGGTGTGGTCGTCGTGGACCTGCCGCGCCGGGTGGACGAACCGGTCGCGGAGGCATTGGCCCAGGTGGACCTGGGGCTCCTGGTGGTGCCGCCCGAGCTGCGGGCGGTGGCGGGGGCCCGGCGGGTCGCGTCGACCGCGGGGCTGGTGCTGCGGGACCTGCGGGTGGTGGTCGGTGCCGGGGCGGGTCCTGGTGGCCCATCCGGTCGAGGCGGACTCGACTCCGAAGAGGTCGCCCGTCTCCTCGGGCTGCCGCTGGCCGGTGACGCGCCCTGGGAGGCGGGTCTCGCGGTGGCACAGGCCGCGGGGGTGCCGCCGGGCGGGTGCGCGCGCGGGCCGCTGGCCCGGTTCTGTGACGCCTTCTGGGGCCGGGTGCCGGCCGACGCCGTGGGCGGTGGCGTATGAGTGCGGTCGTCGGGGCGCGGATGCTGGACGGGGTGCGCCAGTGGCTCGCGGAGAGCGGCAAGGAGCCGACCCCGGCCAGGGTCGCCGAGGCGCTGCGGGCCCAGGGCCGGGTCCTGGGGGACACGGAAGTGCTCGGCGCCGCCTCGCAGTTGCGCTCGGAGCTGGTCGGAGCGGGGCCGCTCGAGCCCTTGCTCGCGGACGACTCCGTGACCGATGTGCTGGTCTCCGCGCCCGACCGGGTCTGGGTGGACCGGGGCGGCGGGCTCGAACTCACCGGGGTGACGTTCGCGAATGCCGACGCGGTGCGGCGGCTCGCCACGCGCCTCGCGGCCGTCGCGGGGCGGCGTCTGGACGACGCGCGGCCCTGGGTGGACGCCCGCCTCCCGGACGGCACCCGGTTGCACGCGGTCCTGCCGCCGGTCGCCGTGGGCTCCACGTGCCTCTCGCTGCGGGTCGTGCGCCCCCGTGCCTTCACCCTCGCCGAGCTGGTCGAGGCGGGGACGGTGCCGCCCGGCGGTGACCGGGTGCTGCGGGCGCTGCTCGACGCCCGCCTGTCGTTCCTGATCAGCGGGGGGACGGGCAGCGGCAAGACCACTCTGCTGAGCGCGCTGCTCGGCCTCGTGGGGCCCGGGGAGCGGATCGTGCTGGCCGAGGACTCCGCGGAGCTGCGGCCCGAGCACCCGCATGTGGTCCGCCTGGAATCCCGGCCCGCGAACCAGGAAGGGGCCGGCCACGTAGGCCTGGACGACCTGGTCCGCCAGGCGCTCCGTATGCGGCCCGACCGGCTGGTCGTGGGCGAGGTGCGGGGCGCGGAGGTGGTCCACCTGCTGGCCGCGCTCAATACGGGACATGAGGGCGGTTCCGGCACTGTCCACGCCAATGCCGCCGGGGACGTGCCCGCTCGGCTCGAGGCTCTGGGGACGGCCGCGGGACTCGACAGGGCGGCGTTGCACAGCCAGTTGGCCGCGGCCCTCTCGGTGGTGATCCATCTGGTGCGCGACCGGTGGGGACGGCGCCGCGTCGCGGAGGTGCACGTGCTGGCGCGGGAGCCGTCGGGCCTGGTCGTCACGGTGCCGGCGCTGCGATGGGACACGAAGTCCTTCAGCGAGGGACCGGGATGGAAGCGGCTCAAGCCCTTGCTCGACGGCGGCGCTGGGAGTGAGCCGACGTGAGTACGTCGACGTGGGCGGCGGCGCTGTGTGCGGTCGGCGCGATCTGGCTGGTGGGCGGCCGGGGCAAGGAGGCCGGAAGGGTCCATGCGGTGCTTGCGGCCGGGGTGCGGGCGCAGGCGGGCGGTCGGTCCTGGCGGCGGGTCCTCGCCGCCGGGCGCGGTCGGATGCCGCATGAGTGGTGGTGCCTCGCGGCGGGACTGCTGGTGGCATTGGTCGGGGCGTCCGTACTGCCGCTGGTGGCCGGGGCGGCGGCAGTTCCCCTGGCCGGGCGGGTGCGGCGGGCACGGGACGCGCGAGGCGAGCGGGAGCGGCGTGGCGCTGCGGTCATCGCGCTCTGCGGGGCGCTCGCGGGCGAGGTGCGGGCGGGAAGGCAGCCCGGGGACGCGCTGCGGCTGTCCCTCGGCGAGGCGGCTTCCTGCGGGATCTCCGACGAGGCGCGGAGTGCGGCCCTCGCGGCGGCGCGCTTCGGCGGGGACGTGCCGGACGCGCTGCGAGAGGCGGCGCGGGAGCCGGGAGCCGAGGGGTTGCTCGGGCTCGCGGCGTGCTGGCGGGTGGCGGTCGACCGCGGGGCCGGGCTCGCGGCGGGGCTTGAACGGCTGGAGGCGGCGTTGCGCTCCGAGCGCGATCAACGGGCGGAGCTGCGCGCACAGCTGGCGGGTGCGCGCTCGACCGCGGTGATGCTCGCGGGCCTGCCGGTGCTCGGACTGCTGATGGGCAGCGCGTTGGGGGCCGAGCCGCTGCGGGTGCTGCTGCACACGGGGGCGGGCCTCGGCTGCCTGGTGACGGGCGGGGTGCTCGAAGGCGCCGGGATGTGGTGGGCGCTGCGGATCGTACGGGGAGCGGAGGGGCGATGAACGATATCCACAGGCTGGGGGTAACGGCGTGGGTAACCGCGGCCACGCTGTGGGTGGTGTGGACGCTGCTGGTCGCGCGGCGCGAGAGAACGGTGCGGCGCCGGACCGGAGCGGTGCTGGACGCGGAGGGACCGGCTGCGGGGCGGGTGAAGCGGTGGCCGGCCCTGCGGGGCGGGGCGCATGCCTGGCTCACGGTGACCGGCACGGCGGGCGCGGTCTATGCCCTGGTGGGCGGCGGCATGGGGCTGCTGTTGGCGGTGACCGCGGGGTACGGCGCATGGCGTTGGGGACGCACCCGTGCCTCACCCCAGCGGTGCGGGGAGTCGAGCGAGGCGGATGCCGCGCAACTTCCGCTGGCGGCCGACCTCTTGGCGGCGTGCGTGGCCGCGGGGGCGAGCCCTGTCGCGGCTGCCGGAGCGGTCGGCGAGTCGTTGCGGGGGCCGGTGGGCGAGCGGCTGGCGCGGGGGGCCGCGGAAGTACGGCTCGGTGGTGAACCAGCCGAGGCATGGCGGCACGTGCGTGCGATTCCGGGGGCCATACCGCTGGCCCGCCTCCTGGAGCGCGCCGACGAGTCAGGAGCACCGGCCGCGGAACCGGTGGCGCGCCTCGCGGCGGACGCACGCGCCGAGCGGGGCCGGGCGGCCACGGCCAAGGCGCGGCGGGCGGCGGTCCTGATGACGGCTCCCGTGGGCCTCTGTTTCCTCCCGGCGTTCGTAGCGGTCGGCGTGCTGCCGGTGGTGATCGGACTCGCGGAGGGGCTGCTGAACACGGGCTGAACGCAGGTGGGGTGACCGTTTCGGCCGCGGGGCCGAGCGAAGTGAGCAAACCAATGGCGGAGTGAGCAAACCAATGGAGGTCGGACATGTTCGGGCACAGGTGGAGTACGCGATGGCTGCTGCGGCGGGTCCAAGCGGCGGGCAAGGACGCGGGAATGGTGACGTCCGAGTACGCGATGGGGCTGATCGCAGCGGTGGGGTTCGCCGGGCTGCTCTACAAGGTGGTGACGAGCGGGCAGGTCAGGGCGGCGCTGCAGGCGATCGTGGAGAAGGCCCTCCATGCGCAGTTCTGAGGCTTGGCGGAGGCGGTGGGCAGGAGCCCGGCCCCGGAGGGGCGCCGGTCTCCGGGACCGCTGTCGGGACGCGGGGTTCGTGACGGCGGAGGCAGCCGTGGTGCTGCCGACGCTGGTCCTCTTCGCCATGGCGCTCGTCTGGACGCTCCTTGCCGCGTGTGCGCAGGTCCAGTGCGTGGACGCGGCGAGGGCGGGTGCCCGTGCCGCGGCACGGCAGGACCCGGAGGCGGTGGCCGTCGCGGCGGCGCGGCAGGCGGCACCGCGTGGGGCGCAGGTATCGGTGCGGCGGGAGGGCGACCTGGTGCGCGTCGAGGTCGAGGCGGACGCCCCGGGCCCCACGGTCCTGGGCCTCGGCGTGCGGCTGCGGTCGGAAGCGGTGGCGTTGGCTGAGGAAAGCGTGGGGGTGGGCGTATGACGGGCAGGCCTTGGCGCGGGATGGCGCGGGATCGAGGGGCGGCGACGGTATGGGTGACGGTGGTGATGGCTGTGCTCTGCGTGATCTGCGGGGCGGTGCTGGCGATGGGGCAGGCCGTCATGGCCCGGCACCGGGCGGGAGGGGCGGCGGATCTGGCGGCGCTGGCGGCGGCGGACCGCTGGGCGGCGGGGAGCGCGAAGGCGTGCGAGGGGGCGGCCAGGGTGGCCGAGGCGCAGGGCGCGCGGCTGGTGGACTGTTCCGTACGGGGAGAAATCTCCGAGGTGACGGCCTCGGCCTCCGTAGGCCCCTTCTCGCCGCGGATCAGGTCCCGCGCGGGGCCACGGCGGGCAGCGCCGCCCGAAGGACCGGGGGCCGCGTCGCCGCGAGGCCCGGCGTCGTCAACCGGAGCCGGACCTATAACCCGCCCACCCGGCCTCCCCTAGGCGGCCCCCGCCCCCCGAAGCCGCCTCTGGTCCCGAGGGGCAGCCGTGCCCGCCCCGGAAGCGGCCCTGGGCCCTGCTAGGCCGCCTGCCGCGGAGGTGGAGGGCGCCCCGGTCCCTGGAGCCGCTCCCGCTCCCGGAGGGGAAGCCATGGCTGCCGTGGAGGGCGTACCTGGCTCTCAGGCCGCCTCTGGTCCCGAGGGGGAAGCCGGGCGTGGCCTGGACGCTGTACCTGGCTCTGGCGAGGCCGTGGCTGCCGTGGGGGCCGTACCTGGCCCCGAGGCTGCCTCCGGACCCGAGGGCGAAGCCGCGCCCGCCCCCGCAGCCGAGGCCGCCCCCGAAGCCACCCCCGCCCCCGAGCTCGCCCCGGAAGTTTCCGCATCCCGCAACAGCACCGAAAGCAACCGCACCGCGCCCCGTTTGTGCAACGGCTCGTTGCCGTTGCCGCACTTGGGGGACTGGATGCAGGAGGGGCAGCCGGCATCGCATTCGCAGGAGGCGATGGCCTGGCGGGTGGCCGTCAGCCATTCGTGGGCCGTGTGGAAGGCCCGTTCGGCGAAGCCCGCCCCGCCGGGGTGGCCGTCGTACACGAAGACCGTGGGAAGGAGCGTGTCCGGATGCAGCGGCACGGAGACACCGCCGATGTCCCAGCGGTCACACGTGGCGAAGAGCGGCAGCATGCCGATGGAGGCGTGCTCGGCGGCGTGCAGGGCCCCGCCGAGGACCTCGGGGTTGACGCGGGCGGCGTCCAGTTGGTCCTCGGTGACGGTCCACCAGACCGCCCGGGTGCGCAGCGTACGAGGAGGGAGGTCCAGCTTGGTCTCGCCGAGGACCTCACCCGTGATGACCCGTCGGCGCAGGAAGGAGACGACCTGGTTGGTCACCTCGACGGAGCCGTAGCAGAGGCGTCCCTGGCCCCAGGGGACCTCGACGTCCGTCTCCAGGATGGAGATCGCCGTGGTGTCGCGCGCGGTCGTGGAGTACGGCGGCGCGGCCTCCTCGACCAGGGCCACGGAGTCCTCGAGGTCGAGGTGGCGCACGAGATACGTGCGCCCCTGGTGCAGGTGGACGGCGCCCTCGTGGACGGTGGTGTGCGCGGCGGACGCGTCGACGGTGCCGAGCAGCCGCCCCGTGCCCTCCTCGACGATCTGGACGGGCTCACCGCCCTCGCCGCGGATGTCCGTGAGGTCGGCGGCCCGCTCCCGGCGGGTCCAGTGCCAGGCCTTGGTGCGGCGGCGCAGCAGCTTCGCGGCCTCCAACTGCGGAAGCAGCTCCTCGGCGGCCGGGCCGAAGAGCTCCAGGTCCCCCTCGGTCAACGGCAGTTCGGAGGCGGCCGCGCAGAGGTGGGGCGCGAGCACGTAGGGGTTGTCGGGGTCGAGGACCGTGGACTCCACGGGCTGCCGGAACAGCGCTTCGGGATGGTGGACGAGATAGGTGTCCAGCGGATCGTCCCGGGCGACGAGGACGGCCAGCGACCCCTGCCCGGAGCGACCGGCGCGCCCGGCCTGCTGCCAGAGCGAGGCGCGCGTGCCCGGATAGCCCGCGATGATGACGGCGTCGAGGCCCGACACGTCGACGCCGAGTTCGAGGGCCGTGGTGGCGGCGAGGCCGAGGAGTTCGCCGGAGTGCAGGGCGCGTTCCAGGGCGCGGCGCTCCTCCGGGAGGTAGCCGCCGCGGTAGGCGGCGACGCGGTGGGGGAGGGAGCGGTCGACCTCGGCCAGGCGTTCCTGGGCGATCACCGCGATCAGCTCGGCGCCGCGCCGGGACCGTACGAAGGCGACCGAGCGGACGCCCTGGACGGTGAGGTCGGTGAGGAGGTCGGCCGTCTCGGCGGTGGCGGTGCGGCGGACCGGGGCGCCCTTCTCGCCGTGGAGGTCGGTGAGCGGCGGCTCCCACAGGGCGAAGACGAGGTCACCGCGGGGTGAGGCGTCGTCGGCGACCTCCTTCACCGGCACCCCGGTGAGACGCTCCGCCGACGCGGCGGGCTCGGCGGAGGTGGCGGAGGCGAGGAGGAAGACGGGTTCGGAGCCGTAGCGGGCGCAGAGGCGGCGCAGGCGCCGCAGGACCTGGGCGACATGGGAGCCGAAGACGCCGCGGTAGGTGTGGCACTCGTCGATGACGACGTAGCGCAGGGCGCGCAGGAAGGAGGACCAGCGCGGGTGGGACGGCAGTATCCCGCGGTGCAGCATGTCGGGGTTGGTCAGCACGTAATTGGCGTACTGGCGCACCCACTCGCGCTCCTCGAAGGGCGTGTCGCCGTCGTAGACGGCCGGACGCACGGCTTTGCCCAGGGGAGCGGCCAGTTCCCGGACGGCACGGCGCTGATCGGCCGCGAGGGCCTTCGTGGGGGCGAGGTACAGAGCGGTGGCGCCACGCCCGTTCGGTGCCTCGGATCCGTCCATGAGGGCGGAGAGGACGGGGGTGAGATAGGCGAGCGACTTGCCCGAGGCGGTTCCGGTCGCGACGATCACCGATTCGCCGTCCAGCGCGTGCTCGGCGGCCAGCGCCTGGTGGGCCCAGGGGCGCTCGATGCCCGCGGCCCGGACGGCGGACACGACCTCCGGCCGGATGCGGTCGGGCCAGCCTGCATACCGGGCCTCACGTGGGGGCATGTGCTCCGTATGAGTGACGCGCGAAGCACGGCTCGGCCCAGCGGTGAGTCGGTCGAGGACCGCCCGCGGAGAGGCGTGTGCCCGGGCGCCCGCAGGGGGTTCTCCGGGGGGAGAAATGTTGGCCATCGGCATCGAGTGTGTCACTGGTGGGATGGACAATGGTCGTAAGGCGTCGTGCATGCCCGCCGGTAAGTGATTGAATGCCATCGCGGCTGGCGATCCGTCCTGGGGGCTCTGCCGAGGTGTCCCGAGGGATGACCGCTCGATAGCAAGGTGCTGGAGGATCCGTGGACCTGTCCCTGTCGACCCGTACCGTCGGCGATCGTACGGTCGTCGAGGTCGGTGGCGAAATCGATGTATATACCGCGCCCAAGCTGCGCGAGCAGTTGGTCGAGTTGGTGAACGACGGCAGTTTCCATCTGGTCGTCGACATGGAGGGCGTGGATTTCCTCGACTCCACCGGACTCGGCGTGCTGGTCGGCGGCCTGAAGCGCGTGCGTGCCCATGAGGGCTCGCTGCGCCTGGTCTGCAACCAGGAGCGCATTCTCAAGATTTTCCGTATCACCGGTCTGACCAAGGTGTTCCCGATTCACACCTCGGTCGACGAAGCGGTCGCGGCCACCGACTGAGTGGCGGCGGCCGAGCGCCGGACGACGGAGGTCCGGCGCACGGCCGGACGCTCCGGGCTCTCGGCCCGGTGCGGCAGTACAGCAGGGGGCTGGGCTTCGGCCCGGTCCCCTGACCGCACGCGTGTATGTCCGAGGGGGACGTATGGCCACCGTCGAGCTCCGCTTCAGCGCGCTGCCCGAGCACGTGAGGACCGCCCGTCTGGTGGCGGCCGCGGTCGCGCGCAGGGCCGGGGTGGACGAGGCCGTTCTCGACGAGGTCAGGCTCGCCGTCGGCGAGGCCTGCACGCGCGCCGTCGGACTGCATCAGACCAGCGGCGTCACGGCGCCGGTGCGGGTCTCGCTCATCGAGGACGAGAAGCAGTTCTCCATCGAGGTCGGCGACGAGGCACCCCGTTCGGCCCCCGGTGACCGGGCGCCCGGCGCGGCGGGCCAGGGCGAGGAGCTCGAGGCCGACGGCGAGGACGAGATGGGTCTCGCCGTCATCAGCGGTCTCGTGGACGACGTCGAGGTCACCGCGGGCGAGTCCGGTGGCCAGATCCGCATGAGCTGGCCGACGACCCCCGCGCCGCTCCTTTCCTGAGCGCGGCGCGCCGGGGCACTCCTGCCGCGACGATCACCGCGGGACCCATGAAACCGGTATGCCCGCACCTCCCGTACCTCCCACACCGCCCCCACCCCCTGTCGTCCCCGTGATGAACACACCCCTGTCATCCCCGTGATGAACAGGGGCTTTTCTTTGGGTGATCTTATTTCAGGCTTGATCGACGATCTTTCGGCAATCACTCGTCAACGGGTTTGAGGCATTACCGCTTTTGGGGCCAATCGATGACCCGGATCATTTGCTGAGGAGCAATCTCCGGTCAATTGCGTTAGTGGCGCTCTGTTTTGATCAGGTTCTGCTCCCTACAATCCGTCCACATCTTGAGCTCAGGTCAAGCGTCAAGGAGGACGAATGGCGGGGCTTTCTACCCCTCATCAGATTGACCACCCCTCAACCTTCGCAGCTGCAGTACTGACGGACGACAACCGTCTCATCGTCATGGTGATCGCGGCCGTGGCGCTCGCGGCGCTCGTCGTCGCGGGCGTGCTGGTACGCCAGGTTCTCGCGGCCGGCGAGGGCACCGACAGCATGAAGAAGATCGCGAAGGCGATCCAGGTGGGCGCGAATGCCTATCTGGGACGCCAGCTGCGCACTCTCGGCGTATTCGCCGTCGTGGTGTTCTTCCTGCTCATGCTGCTGCCCGCGGACGACTGGAATCAGCGCGCCGGACGATCGATCTTCTTCTTGGTCGGAGCGGCGTTCTCGGCGACCACCGGCTATATCGGTATGTGGCTCGCCGTGCGCAGCAATGTGCGCGTGGCGGCCGCCGCCCGGGAAGCCACTCCTGCGGAAGGTGAACCCGAAAAGGATCTCACCGCCGTCTCGCACAAAGCCATGAAGATCGCTTTCCGCACGGGCGGCGTCGTCGGCATGTTCACGGTGGGGCTCGGTCTTCTGGGCGCCTCCTGTGTGGTGCTCGTCTACGCGGCCGACGCGCCGAAGGTGCTGGAAGGTTTCGGCCTCGGTGCGGCGCTGATCGCGATGTTCATGCGTGTCGGCGGCGGCATCTTCACCAAGGCCGCCGACGTCGGCGCCGACCTGGTCGGCAAGGTCGAACAGGGCATTCCGGAGGACGATCCGCGCAATGCCGCGACCATCGCCGACAACGTGGGCGACAACGTCGGCGACTGCGCGGGCATGGCCGCCGACCTCTTCGAGTCGTACGCCGTGACGCTCGTCGCCGCGCTGATCCTCGGCAAGGTGGCGTTCGGCGACGCCGGGCTCGCCTTCCCGCTGCTCGTCCCGGCCATCGGTGTCGTGACAGCGATGATCGGCATCTTCGCGGTGGCGCCCCGGCGCTCCGACCGCAGCGGCATGAGCGCCATCAACCGCGGATTCTTCATCTCCGCGGTGATCTCGCTGATCCTCGTGGCCATCGCCGTCTTCGTCTACCTGCCGTCCACGTACGCGAAGCTGGACGGCGTCACGGACGCGGCGATCAAGGGCCACGACGGCGATCCGCGGCTGCTCGCGCTGATCGCCGTGGCCATCGGCATCGTGATGGCCGCCCTGATCCAGCAGCTCACCGGGTACTTCACCGAGACGACCCGACGCCCCGTCAGGGACATCGGCAAGACCTCGCTGACAGGACCGGCCACGGTCGTCCTCGCCGGCATCTCGATCGGCCTGGAATCGGCCGTCTACACCGCGCTGCTCATCGGGCTCGGCGTGTACGGGGCGTTCCTGCTCGGCGGTACGTCGATCATGCTCGCCCTGTTCGCGGTCGCCCTGGCCGGTACGGGACTGCTGACCACCGTCGGTGTCATCGTCGCCATGGACACCTTCGGCCCCGTCTCCGACAACGCGCAGGGCATCGCGGAGATGTCCGGTGACGTCGAGGGCGCGGGCGCGCAGGTGCTCACCGACCTGGACGCCGTCGGCAACACCACCAAGGCCATCACCAAGGGCATCGCCATCGCGACCGCGGTCCTCGCGGCCTCGGCGCTCTTCGGGTCGTACCGCGACGCCATCGCGACCGCGGCCAGGGACGTCGGCGAGAAAGTCGGCGACGGCGCTCCGATGAACCTGGTCATGGACATCTCGCAGCCGAACAACCTGGTGGGCCTGATCCTCGGCGCCGCGGTCGTCTTCCTCTTCTCGGGGCTCGCGATCAACGCGGTGTCGCGGTCGGCGGGCGCCGTGGTCTACGAGGTGCGGCGGCAGTTCCGCGAGCACCCCGGGATCATGGACTACACCGAGGAACCGGAGTACGGGCGCGTCGTCGACATCTGTACCAAGGACGCGCTGCGCGAGCTGGCCACGCCAGGTCTGCTCGCCGTGCTCACGCCGATCGCGGTCGGTTTCTCGCTCGGCGTCGGCGCGCTGGGCTCGTTCCTCGCGGGCGCGATCGGCACGGGCACGCTGATGGCGGTCTTCCTCGCCAACTCGGGCGGTGCCTGGGACAACGCGAAGAAGCTCGTCGAGGACGGCCACCACGGCGGCAAGGGCAGCGAGGCCCACGCCGCGGTCGTCATCGGCGACACCGTGGGCGACCCGTTCAAGGACACCGCGGGGCCGGCGATCAACCCCCTGCTGAAGGTGATGAACCTGGTGGCGCTGCTCATCGCGCCCGCGGTCATCAAGTTCAGCTACGGGGACGACGCCAGCGCCGGCATGCGGGCGCTGATCGCGGTGCTCTCCATCGCGGTCATCATCGGCGCGGTCTACATCTCCAAGCGGCGCGGTATCGCCGTGGGGGACGAGGGCAACGCCGAGCGCGCGGCCAAGCCGGTCGACCCGGCGGTCGTCTCGTAGAAGGCCCCTCAGGGACCGTCCAACACGCGGGCGGACGGCGCGTTTTGACGCGACGTCCGCCCGTCGGCGTGCCCCGCTCTCCGCCCGCTGCCGTGCGGCGGGCGAGCCGTGAGCCTTCTCTCCCGCTCCCGGCACTCTCTGGCTTGGTGCAAATGGCTGCAATAGGGGTTGTATCAGACCCTCGGCATGCGGATGTAGCCCAGTTGGCGTGTAAGTTCCGGGGCCGAGAGCCATGGAAGGGACCAATCCGGTGAACAAGAAGCTTGCAGCCGCACTGTCCGGCGGTGCGGTACTGGTACTCGCTCTGTCAGGGTGCAGCAGCGACGACGGCAACAAGGAGCTGGACGACTGGGCCAAGAAGGTCTGTGACTCCGTTCAGCCGCAGTCGAAGAAGATCGCGGACGCCAACACCGCGATCCAGGAGGAGACCTCGGACAACAGTTCGCCGGCCGACGTCCAGAAGACGGACTCCAAGGCGTTCCAGGACATGTCCGACGCCTACAAGGCGATGGGTGACTCCGTGAAGAAGGCCGGCGCCCCGCCGGTCGACGACGGCAAGAAGAAGACGGACGACGCCGTCAAGGAACTCCACGCCATCTCCGCGTCGTACGGGGACCTGAAGAAGCAGGTCGACGGCTTGGACACCAAGAACCAGGCGGACTTCGCGGACGGCCTCAAGGACGTCGCGGGCGAGCTGGACAAGCTGAGCAAGAGCGGCAACAGGGCGCTGGAGAAGCTCCAGGAGGGGGAGGTCGGCAAGGCGATGGGCCAGCAGGACAGCTGCAAGAGCGCGTCCGCCACGCCCTCCACCAAGAACTAGCTTCTTTCGGCCGTACGTTCCTCACGCCCTCGGTGCCCAGTGCGGCGCCGGGGGCGTCGGCGTGACGGAGGGCCACAATGGAGGGGTGAGTAATGCCAGCCTCCCCCTGCCCTCGTCCGACCGAGCCGACGTGTCCGCCGCCCTGCGCAAGGCTCTGCTCGACGCCGCCTTCACCGCCGACGGGCTGCTCGAACTGCTCGGGGCCACCGCGTACGCCGCGCTCGCCCGCAGCGAGACCGTCCCCGCGCTGCGCGCCACGCGCGGCGACGGAGCCCTCGCCGCGCTCGTCCGCCTCTTCCTGCTCCAGGAATCCGTCCCGCACGCGCGCGTGGCCGACGTTCTGCCCGTCGACGCCCTCCTCGAGAGCGGCTGGCTGACCGGAGGGGACGGTGAGCTGCGGGCGACCGTGGACGTGCGGCCCTACGGCGGGCCGAGCGGCGAGGACTGGTTCATCGTGTCCGACCTGGGGTGCGCGGTCGGCGGCGCGGGCGGCATCGGCAGCCATGACGAAGGCATCGTCCTCGGCGTCGGCGGGGCGTCCACGACGCTCGCCGGGATCACCGTGCGGACGCCGGTGGCCGGCGCCCTCGACCTCGGGACCGGCTCGGGCATCCAGGCGCTGCACGCCGCGCAGCACGCCACGCGCGTGACCGCGACCGACCTCAACCCCCGGGCGCTCCAGTTCACGCGGCTCACGCTGGCGCTGTCCGGGGCGCCCGCGGCGGACCTGCGGGGGGGCTCGCTCTTCGAGCCGGTGGCGGACGAGACGTACGACCTGATCGTGTCCAACCCGCCCTTCGTGATCTCGCCGGGCGCCAGGCTCACCTACCGCGACGGCGGGATGGGCGGGGACGATCTGTGCCGTTCGCTCGTTCAGGAGGCGGGGGAGCGGTTGAACGAAGGGGGGTACGCGCACTTCCTGGCCAACTGGCTGCACGTGGACGGCGAGGAGTGGCAGGACCGCCTGCGCTCCTGGGTGCCGCGCGGCTGCGACGCCTGGATCGTGCAGCGCGAGGTGCAGGACATCACGCAGTACGCCGAGCTGTGGCTGCGGGACGCGGGCGACCACCGTACGGACCCCGCGCGGTACGCGGAGCGGTACGAGGCATGGCTGGACGAGTTCGAGGCGCGCGGGACGCGGGCCGTCGGCTTCGGGTGGATCACCCTGCGCAAGACCGGCGCCGCCGAGCCGGTCGTGACCGTCGAGGAGTGGCCGCACCCCGTCGAGCAGCCGCTCGGTGACACGGTGCGGGAGTTCTTCGAGCGCCAGGACTACCTGCGCACGCACGACGACGCGGCGCTGCTCGCCGGGCACTTCAAACTCGCCGACGAGGTCATGCAGGAGCAGGTCGGGCTGCCGGGCGCCGAGGACCCGGAGCACGTCGTGCTGCGCCAGCACCGCGGGATGCGGCGGGCCACCAAGGTGGACACGGTGGGCGCCGGTTTCGCCGGGGTGTGTGACGGGTCGCTGAGCGCCGGCCGGATCCTCGACGCCATCGCTCAACTGGTCGGCGAGGACCCCGTGTTGCTGCGCGACCGGACGCCCGCGCAGATCCGGCTCCTCGTGGAGCAGGGCTTCCTGCTGCCGGTCGAGGCGTAGGAACCCGTGCGCCCCGCCGAAGCGCCGACCGGACCCCGGCGTAGCGCAGACCGAGCCCCGGCGTAGCCCCGTCTCCGTCCGCGAGGGCGGGGCGGCGGGCCCGCTCCCCGGCGGGCAGCCGCAGCGATCCGGCCATGATGAGCGGAACCGGCCAACATCCCGTACGGCTCAGGAAATTCGGGGTGCTCCCGGGCAGGAGCGCCGAACCGCCTCTGAGGCGCCGCGCGGAGGCGGCAGTCGCCGGCCGCTCGCCGGGGGAGCGGGGGCCGGCCCGGCGGGGCAAGGGGCCGCCGACCGTTCACCCCGATTTCGCGCTCCCGATTCCCTCGCGTGTCAGCCTCCGAGCGGGGACCGCGAAGGAAGAGCTGCACGGGGAGGCAATGGCCATGGAGAGCGCACCAGCGATCTTCGCCGGGACGGTGTTCGCGCTGTTCGGCGCCGGGCTGCTGCTGTGGACCGGCGCGCGTGTCGCGCACCGCGCACCCGTCGCCCAAGGTGTGAGTCCCGTCGCATCGGCGACGCTCGCCGCACTCGCGGGTTCGGGTGCGCTGCTCCTCGCGGCGTGGTGCTTCACGCGGCTGTGAACTCGCTGCGTGGCCGCCCTCTTCCGGTGGGGCGGAGCGGCGTACTCCGGTGATCGCCCCGGTGGCGTGGGGCCACTGCCCGGACCGGGCGCCGAAACGGCAGGTCCACCCTCCGGGCGGCAGGAATGGCGGTAGTCGGGTTACCGTTCGAGTGGCCGTTGCGGGCTTTTCCCGTTTGACACGGGGGCGGGATGTACCGTCACACTCCGCAGCGACAGCGCAACGCAAGCCATGCGAGCACTGCCACCGCACTGCCAGGAGTACTGCCACGAGCATTGCCCTCGCGCACTGCCACCGAGCGTCGAACCGGAGAGAAGAGCGAAGTTGTCCCCGACCAGCGAGACCGCACAGGGCGGCCGCCGACTCGTCATCGTCGAGTCGCCTGCCAAGGCGAAGACGATCAAGAGCTACCTCGGCCCCGGCTACGTAGTCGAGGCCAGCGTCGGGCACATCCGTGACCTTCCCAATGGCGCCGCGGAGGTGCCCGAGCAGTACACCGGCGAGGTGCGCCGCCTCGGCGTGGACGTCGAGCACGACTTCCAGCCCATCTATGTCGTCAACGCCGACAAGAAGGCACAGGTCAAGAAGCTCAAGGAACTGCTGAAGGATTCCGACGAGCTCTTCCTCGCCACCGATGAGGACCGCGAGGGCGAAGCCATCGCGTGGCACCTCCTCGAGGTCCTGAAGCCCAAGGTTCCCGTCCACCGCATGGTCTTCCACGAGATCACCAAGGACGCGATCCGCAGCGCCGTCGCCAACCCGCGCGAGCTCAACCAGCGCATGGTCGACGCCCAGGAGACCCGCCGCATTCTCGACCGCCTCTACGGCTACGAGGTCTCGCCGGTCCTGTGGAAGAAGGTCATGCCGCGCCTGTCGGCGGGCCGTGTGCAGTCCGTGGCCACCCGCCTCGTCGTCGAGCGGGAGCGCGAGCGCATCGCCTTCCGCTCCGCCGAGTACTGGGACCTGACCGGTACCTTCGGGACCGGCCGCGCCGGTGACGCCTCCGACCCGTCGCAGCTCGTCGCCCGCCTCACCACGGTCGACGGCAAGCGCATCGCACAGGGCCGCGACTTCAACTCCGTCGGACAGCTCAAGTCCGACACCCTGCACCTGGACGAGGCCAACGCCCGCTCGCTGGCCGCCGCCCTGGACAACACCGACTTCTCCGTGCGGTCGGTCGAGTCCAAGCCCTACCGCCGCTCGCCGTACGCCCCGTTCCGTACGACGACCATGCAGCAGGAGGCCTCGCGCAAGCTCGGCTTCGGCGCGAAGGCCACCATGCAGGTGGCCCAGAAGCTGTACGAGAACGGCTTCATCACGTACATGCGTACGGACTCCACGACCCTGTCGGACACGGCGATCACCGCCGCCCGCGCCCAGGTCACGCAGCTCTACGGCAGTGACTACCTGCCGGACAAGCCGCGCACGTACGCCGGCAAGGTCAAGAACGCGCAGGAGGCGCACGAGGCGATCCGCCCGTCGGGCGACCGTTTCCGTACGCCCGCCGAGACCGGCCTGACCGGTGACCAGTTCCGGCTCTACGAGCTGATCTGGAAGCGGACCGTCGCCTCCCAGATGAAGGACGCGGTCGGCAACTCCGTCACGGTCAAGATCGGTGGCCGCGCCTCCGACGGCCGCGACGCCGAGTTCAGCGCGTCCGGCAAGACGATCACCTTCCACGGCTTCCTCAAGGCCTACGTCGAGGGCGCCGACGACCCGAACGCCGAGCTGGACGACCGCGAGCGCAGGCTTCCGCAGGTCAGCCAGGGCGACGCGCTCTCCGCCGACGAGATCTCGGTCGACGGCCACGCGACCAAGCCGCCGGCCCGCTACACCGAGGCCTCGCTGGTCAAGGAGCTCGAAGAGCGCGAGATCGGCCGCCCCTCGACGTACGCGTCGATCCTCGGCACGATCCTCGACCGCGGGTACGTCTTCAAGAAGGGGACGGCGCTCGTCCCCTCCTTCCTGTCGTTCGCCGTCGTCAACCTGCTCGAGAAGCACTTCGGGCGCCTCGTCGACTACGACTTCACCGCCCGGATGGAGGGCGACCTCGACCGCATCGCGCGCGGTGAGGCGCAGGCCGTGCCGTGGCTGCGGCGCTTCTACTTCGGTGAGGGCGAGGGCTCCGGCTCCGCGGCCGAGGCGGGCAACGGCGACGGCGACCACCTCGGCGGGCTCAAGGAGCTCGTCACCGACCTCGGGGCGATCGACGCCCGCGAGGTGTCCTCCTTCCCCGTCGGCGACGGCATCATGCTGCGCGTGGGCCGCTACGGCCCCTACATCGAGCGCGGCGAGCGGGACTCCGAGGAGCACCAGCGCGCCGACGTCCCCGAGGACCTGGCGCCCGACGAGCTGACCGTGGAGTACGCGGAGGAACTGCTCGCCAAGCCGAGCGGTGACTTCGAGCTGGGCGCGGACCCGGTCTCCGGCAACCAGATCGTCGCCAAGGACGGCCGCTACGGCCCTTACGTGACCGAGATCCTCCCCGAAGGCACCCCGAAGACCGGCAAGAACGCGGTCAAGCCGCGCACGGCCTCGCTCTTCAAGACCATGTCCCTCGACACGGTCACCCTTGAGGACGCGCTCAAGCTGATGTCGCTGCCGCGTGTGGTCGGTGCCGACGCCGAGGGCGTCGAGATCACCGCGCAGAACGGGCGGTACGGGCCGTACCTCAAGAAGGGCACGGACTCGCGGTCCATCGACACCGAGGAGCAGCTCTTCACCATCACGCTGGAGGAGGCTCTGGAGATCTACTCCAAGCCGAAGCAGCGCGGGCGGGCCGCGGCGAAGCCGCCGCTCAAGGAGCTCGGCGAGGACCCCGTCAGCGGGAAGCCCGTCGTCGTCAAGGACGGGCGCTTCGGGGCGTACGTGACCGATGGCGAGACCAACGCGACGCTGCGCGCGGCGGACTCCGTGGAGGAGATCACCCCGGAGCGGGGTTACGAGCTCCTCGCGGAGAAGCGGGCGAAGGCGCCTGCCAAGAAGACGGCGAAGAAGGCCCCTGCCAAGAAGGCGCCTGCCAAGAAGACGGCCGCCAAGAAGACCGCCGCGAAGAAGACGACCGCTACGGCCAAGAAGACCGCGGCCAAGAAAACGACCACCAAGAAGGCCGCCACCAAGAAGACGGCCGCTTCCGCCGAGAGCGCTGCCTCGGAGAGCTGAAGTCCCGGCTGCCGGGTGCCGTGATCCTTCGGTACCCGGCGGCTTTGGCGATGTGCCCGACGATCGTACGGTCGTTTGTTCGGGTGGGCACGCATGGACGTTGGCGGTCCGGATAGGCTGGACGGATGACGCGTGCCGAGCAGCCAACGGCCGGAATTCCGGCCCCCGACGACGCCCTGGTCGCAGATTCCCGAGAGCGTGCCGTCCGCGCCTTGCTGCGTGTACCGCAACTGAAGCGCCTGTGGAGCGCACAGCTCGTGGGCAGTGTCGGTGACGCCCTCGCCCTGCTCGTCCTGGTGATTCTCGCGCTCCAGTCGGCCATCTCCGAAGCAGCCTTCGGCGGTGGCTACCGGGGTGTCGCCCTAGCGATCACCGCCGTCTTCGGAGCGCGTGTCCTCGCGACACTGCTCTTCGGGGCGGTGCTCCTCGGGCCCCTGACCTCCCTCACGTCACCGGGCGGACCACTCGACCGGCGCTGGACCATGGTCGGGGCCGACGGCGTGCGCGCCGCGCTGCTCGTCGTCGCACCGCTGTGGATCGACTGGACCCCGGACAACGCCCTCGCGGTGATCCTGGTGACGTCCTTCGTGGTCGGCGTCGCCGAGCGGTTCTGGACGGTCGCGAGGGAGTGCGCAGCGCCCGCGCTGCTGCCCCCGCCGCCCCCGGAGGGCGCGACGGTGCGGCCGCTGCCGGACCACATGGAGGCGCTGCGGCGTCTGTCCCTGCGTACGGGATTCGTGGCGCTGCCCGTCGCGGCCGCCGCGCTCGTGGCCATCACCCTCGTCGGCAACCTGCTCGGCGCCGGGCTCGACTGGTTCGCACTGCACCAGGCCGGGCTCGCCTCGTTCGTCGCGGCCGGCCTCTTCGCCGCCTCGCTCTCCATCGTCTACTCCCTCGAACTGCCCGGCAGGCAGACGCCACGCGCGCGTAGCCCGCTCGAAGGGCTGCGCAGGCCGCGCACCGGCACCGGCACCGACAGGGGGCGTACGGGTGCCATCCCGCTGCTCGTCGTCGCCTGCGCCGCGGTCGCCACCGCCATCGCCGCGGCCGTCGCCGTGGCCCTGCTGCACGCCAAGGACATGGGCGGCGGACCCGTCGCGTACGGCCTGGTCGTGCTCGCCCTGACCGGCGGCACCGTCGTCGGCATCCTCGGCGCGCCGTCCCTGCTGCCCTCGCTCTCGCGCCGCCGGCTGCTCGCGCTCGCGATCGCGCTCACCGGCACCGCGCTGCTCGCGGCGGGCCTCGTGCCCGATGTGACCACCGTGCTGCTGCTCCTGGCCCTCGCCGGAGCCTCCGCGGGCGTCTCCGCGAACACCGGGCACGCGCTGCTCGACCAGGAGGTCGAGGACTACCGCAGGACCCGCACCGCGGAGCACCTGCAAGCCGTCGTACGCCTCTGTGTCGCGCTCGGCGCCCTCGTGGCCCCTGTGGTCGCCGCCCTGATCGGGCCGCACCGCGTGGTCAACGGCAAGTTCGTCTTCGACCACGGAGGCGCGTCCTTCACCCTGATGCTGGTCGGCGCGCTGCTCCTGCCGGTGGCCGCGCTGCTGCTCGCCAAGACCGACGACCGGCAGGGCGTACCGCTGCGGCACGATCTGCGCGACGCCCTGCGCGGCGGCGACGACCCGGCGCAGGCGACCTGCGCCACCGGCTTCTTCATCGCCCTGGAGGGCGGCGACGGCGCCGGCAAGTCGACCCAGGCCGAGGCGCTCGCCGAGTGGATCCGCGCCAAGGGTCACGAGGTCGTCGTCACCCGCGAGCCGGGGGCCACGCCCGTCGGCAAGCGGCTGCGGTCGATCCTGCTCGACGTCTCGTCGGCCGGTCTCTCGCACCGCGCCGAGGCACTGCTGTACGCCGCCGACCGCGCGGAGCACGTCGACACCGTCGTACGCCCCGCCCTGGAACGCGGTGCCGTGGTGATCTCCGACCGGTACATCGACTCCTCCGTCGCCTACCAGGGCGCCGGACGCGACCTCTCGACCACCGAGATCGCCCGCATCAACCGCTGGGCGACCGGTGGCCTCGTACCGCATCTGACGTGCCTGCTCGACGTGTCGCCCGAGGCGGCGCGGGAGCGGTTCACGGAGGCGCCCGACCGACTGGAGTCGGAGCCCGCCGAGTTCCACGCGCGCGTGCGGTCCGGTTTCCTCACCCTCGCCGCGGCCGACCCCGGGCGCTACCTCGTCGTCGACGCCGCCCAGGAGCCCGAAGCGGTCACCACCGTGATCCGGCACCGGCTCGACGTGGTGCTCCCGCTCTCCGAGGCCGAGGTGAAGGCCCAGGAGGAGGCGCGTAAGGCCGCCGAGGAGGAGGCCAGGCGCAAGGCCGAGGAAGAGGCCGCGCGCAAGGCCGAGGAGGAGCGCCTTGAGCGCGAGCGCCAGGAGCAGCTCGCCAAGCTCCGCGCCGAGGAGGAGGAGCGCAAGCGCCGCGAGCTGGAGGAGGCGCAGCGCCGCGAGGCCGAGCGGCAGGCCGAGGAGGCCAGGAAGCGTGCCGAGGAGGCGCGCCGCAAGGCCGAGGAGGAGAAGGCGAGGCTGCTCGCGGAGGAGAAGCTCCGCGAGGCCGAGGAGGCGCGGCGCCGCCGGGAGGCCGAGGAAGAGGCCAGGCTGCGCGCCGAGGCGGAGGAGCGCCGCCTGGAGAAGCAGCGCAAGGCGGAGGCGGCGCTGCTCCGGGCGGAGGAGGCGCGGCGGATGGCTGCGGCCTCCGCGGCCGCGGCTGCCGCCGAGGCGGAGACGGCGCGGGCTGCCGCTGCTGCCAAGGCGGCCGAGGCGTCTGCGGCCGCTGCTGCGGCCGCACCGAAGCGGGCGGATCTCTCCAAGGCCGCGGGTTCCGCTTCGGACTCGGGCTCTGCTTCAGGCTCGGACTCGGGCTCTGCTTCGGGCTCGGGCTCGGGCTCTGCTTCGGGCTCGGGCTCTGCTTCGGCTTCGCCGAAGGACGCGGCTCGGGGGACGGCCGCCGGTTCGTCCGGCGCTCAGCCCGTCCCGGACAACGAGACCACCGTGCCGACGCCCGTGGTGAAGCCGCTCACCGGTCCCGCCGACGAGACGGCCGTGCTCCCGGCGGTACGGCTCGACGGGCCCGGCCCCGAGGACACCGAGGTGATGCCGCAGCCGCAGGTTCCGGGTGCGACGGACGAGACGGCGGTGCTGCCCGCCGTCCCGGAGGACCAGGTGCCGCGCGGCTACTACCGCGACGAGCGGCCCACGAGGTCCGCCACGCCCGACGGGCCCAACGAGCGGACGGCGGAGCTCCCGCAGGTCGACGAGCAGGGCGTACCCCGGCGACCGCGGCCCGACTGGGCCGAGGAGACCCCGCTGGACGACCTGCCGACGCTGGCGGACGAACTGCTCGGCGGACAGGACGGCGAGGGCGACAAGGACGGACGGCGGCGGGGCCGGGGCGGGCGCCGGGGCTGACGGTCCGGCGGCCCGCGTGGTCAGTGCCGTGTCCCGTGTTGTCAGTGCCGTGTCCCACAATGGGAGGTCCGGTGAAGCACAGAGCAGTGAGCGGCGTAAGGCGGTGACCCCATGAGCGTGTGGGACGACCTGGTGGGGCAGGAGCGGGTGAGCGAGCAGCTCGAGGCTGCCGCCCGGGACGCCGACGCGCAGGTGACCGCGGTCACCGCGGGCACGTCGTCGCCGGACTCGTCGAAGATGACGCACGCATGGCTGTTCACGGGACCGCCCGGCTCCGGGCGGTCCACCGCCGCGCGGGCCTTCGCCGCGGCCCTCCAGTGCACGAGTCCGGACCGGGCGCTGGGCGGCGCCCCCGGCTGCGGGTTCTGCGACGGCTGTCACACCAGCCTGATCGGCACGCACGCCGACGTCGAGGTGGTCCGCACGGACCTGCTCTCCATCGGCGTGAAGGACACCCGTGAACTCGTGCGACGGGCGCAGCTCTCGCCGGCGGTGGGACGCTGGCAGGTCATCGTCCTCGAAGACGCCGACCGCCTCACCGAAGGCGCGGGGAACGTCCTGCTCAAGGCCGTGGAGGAGCCCGCTCCCCGTACGGTGTGGCTGCTCTGCGCGCCCTCCCTGGAGGACGTGCTGCCGACCATCCGCTCGCGCTGCCGGCACCTGACACTGCGGACGCCCTCCGTGGACGCCGTGGCCGACGTGCTCGTACGCAGGGACGGCATCGAGCCGGACGTCGCGGCCGTCGCGGCGCGCGCGACGCAGGGCCACATCGGCCGTGCCCGGCGCCTCGCCACCGACCCGCGCGCGCGTGAGCGCAGGGCCGCCGTGCTCAAGCTGCCCGTGCGCGTGCAGGAGATCGGCGGCTGCCTGAAAGCCGCTCAGGACCTGATCGACACGGCCGGCGAGGACGCCAAGCAGATGGCCGAGGAGGTCGACGTCAAGGAGACCGAGGACCTGAAGGCGGCGCTCGGAGGCGGACAGGGCAGCCGGATGCCGCGCGGCACCGCGGGCGTGATGAAGGAGCTGGAGGACAAGCAGAAGCGCCGCAGGACCCGTACGCAGCGCGACAGCCTCGACCTGGCGCTCATCGACCTGACCGCGCTCTACCGCGACGTCCTCGCCCTCCAGCTCGGCTCCCGCGTGGCCATCGCCAACACCGAGGTGCAGGACATGCTGGAGCGCATGGCCCTGGGCACCTCGCCCGAGTCCACTCTGCGCCGGATAGAGGCGATCGGCGCCTGCCGCACGGCCCTCGACCGCAACGTGGCACCGCTGCTGGCGGTCGAGGCGATGACGGTGGCGCTCCGGGCGGGCTGAGCCTTGAGCAACCCACGTGCATGACGGACCGGTTGACGGCGTCACTCGTACGAGTACCGTGCGAGCACGTTAAGTGATGTGAAGCTGACGGACAGTTAGCCTCGTCCGATGGACACCAGCCGTCACCGCAGTCGCCGCAGTCGCCGCCCCCTCCGCCGTCACCTCACCTTCCGTACGTGCGGCACGCTGCTCGTGACCGCGGGGCTGCTCGTCTCCGGATGCTCGTCGGGCGGTTCGACGGCGGACGCCTCCCTGGTCGCCGCCCTGCCCGAGTCGACGCCCACGGAGCTCGCCCCGTACTACAACCAGAAGCTGAGCTGGCGCGCGTGCGGCGTGGAGGGCTTCGAGTGCGCCTCCATGAAGGCGCCGCTCGACTACGACGAGCCCGCGAAGGGCGACATCAAGCTGGCGGTGGCCAGGAAGCAGGCCACGCGCAAGAGCGAGCGACTCGGATCGCTCCTGGTCAACCCGGGCGGCCCCGGCGGCTCGGCGATCGGCTACCTCCAGTCGTACGCGGCGCTGGGCTACCCCGAAAAGGTCCGCGCCCGGTACGACATGGTCGCCGTCGACCCGCGCGGGGTGGCCCGCAGCGAGCCCGTCACCTGCCTCGACGGCAAGGAGATGGACGCGTACACGCAGACCGACGTCACCCCCGACGACCGGCCCGAGACGAAGGCGCTCCGGGCCTCGTTCGGACGGTTCGCGGACGGCTGCGAGAAGCGTTCGAAGAAGATCCTTCCGCACGTCTCCACGGTCGAGGCGGCGCGGGACATGGACGTCCTGCGGGCGGCGCTCGGCGACGGGAAGCTGTCGTACGTGGGCGCGTCGTACGGCACGTTCCTCGGAGCGACGTACGCCGGCCTGTTCCCCAAGCGCGTGGGCCGGCTGGTCCTGGACGGGGCGATGGACCCGTCCCTGTCGGCGCGCCGGATGAACCGCGACCAGACGGCGGGCTTCGAGACGGCGTTCCAGTCGTTCGCCAAGGACTGCGTGAGGCGCGGCGCGGACTGCCCGATCGGCACGGGCGGCGCGGGCAGTGCCGGTACCAGTGCCGACGGCGCGGGCAAGCGCCTGAAGGGCTTCTTCGACGCCCTGGACCGCGAGCCCCTGCCCACCGGCGACGCGTCGGGCCGCAAGCTCACCGAGGCGCTGGCCACGACGGGCGTGATCGCGGCGATGTACGACGAGGGGGCCTGGCCACAGCTCCGGGACGCGCTCACCTCGGCGGTGCGGAACAAGGACGGGGCGGCCCTGCTCGCCCTCTCCGACAGCTATTACGAGCGGGACAGCAACGGCAAGTACTCGAACCTGATGTCCGCCAACGCGGCCGTGAACTGCCTGGACCTGCCGCCCGCCTTCACCACGCCGGACCAGGTGCGGAAGGCGCTGCCCGACTTCGAGAAGGCGTCCCCGGTCTTCGGCGAGGGCCTGGCCTGGGCCTCGCTCAGCTGCGCGTACTGGCCGGTCAAGGCCACGGGGAAGCCGCACCGCATCGAGGCGAAGGGCGCGGCGCCGATCGTGGTCGTCGGCACGACACGCGACCCGGCGACCCCCTACCGCTGGGCCCGCTCCCTGGCCTCACAGCTCTCCTCGGCCCGCCTCCTCACGTACGAGGGCGATGGCCACACGGCGTACGGCCGCGGCAGCGAGTGCGTCGACTCCACGATCAACGCGTACCTCCTGGACGGCACGGCCCCGGCGGAAGGAAAGCGCTGCTCATAGCCGCCTCGGGCCGCCCGCGCGGGGGTGTGCGGAGCACCTCCGGAAACTGTGTAGACTTGGCCGCGTTGCCGACCGCACCATGGTGCAGACGGCGCGCCGCCTTAGCTCAGATGGCCAGAGCAACGCACTCGTAATGCGTAGGTCTCGGGTTCGAATCCCGAAGGCGGCTCGGATCAACCCCAGGACTCACTCGCCGTGACCTGGGGTTTTTTTCATGCCTGCCGACAGTACGCTGAGCTCAGCGGGACCGGGCCCGCCCCGCATGTCGTCATGTCGTCTGGGAGGTGCGTCATGACTGCCGAGATGGCAGCCCCTGCGTGGATGCACGAGCAGATCGCGGTGAAGCGGTACGACTTCACCGGCGTCGGCAAGGTCTCGGCGCCCTTCCCGGTGGAGCTCGACCTCGGACGGGTCTGATTTCGTGCCGGGCTCGGCTTCCGGAGGCGGCTCCGGTGGTTCCGGTGGTTCCGGTGGCTCTGATGGTTCCGTGGCCTCGTCAGGCGTCTGGTATGCGGCCTATGGGTCGAACGTGCATCTGGAGCGGCTGAGTGCCTACATCCGCGGGGGGTGTCCGCCCGGTGGGGCGCGCGTGTATCCGGGGTGCCGTGACTCCGCCATGCCTGTCGCGTCCGTTCCCGTGGAGCTTTCCGGGGTGATGTACTTCGCCACTCGGTCGCCCGTCTGGGGCGGCGGGCGTGCCTTTTACGACCCGGGGGCGCGTGGGCGGGTGCTGGGCAGGGCGCATCTCGTCACCGTCGAGCAGTTCGGTGATATCGCGGCTCAGGAGATGTACCGGGAGCCGGGTGGAGTCGGTTCGCGGATCGATCTGAGCGAGGTGCTCTCGCGGGGGCGTGCCGTGCTGGGGGACGGGCGTTACGAGACCTTGGTGTGCGTGGGGGAGATCGACTCCGTGCCTGTGCTGACCTTTACCGCTCCCTGGGGGGTGGGTGACGTTCCAGGGGTCTCGCCCTCTGCCGCTTATCTGCGCCACCTGGGGACGGGGCTGCTGGCCACCGGGGCTTGGGAGGCGGGCGTCGTCGCTTCGTATCTCGCCGGTTGCCCGGGGGGCGCCGAACGCTGGTCGGAGCAGGGCGTTCTGGATTTGTTGGGGTGACGGGGCAGGGCCCCTGCCGGTGCCGGTGCCGGTGCCGGTGCCGGTGCTGGTGCCGGCGCCCGTGCCGGTGTCGATGCCCGTGCCCGGGCTGGTCCGTGGGCAGGCCGGTCGCCGTGCCGATGCCGGTCCGTGCGCACCCCCGTCCGCACGGACGGACACCGGGCCGGGCCCGGCCAGACCAAGCCCGTTGAACAGTCTGGACCATGGCCCTCCGCCAGTGGAAGCTGTTTCTAGAAAAGGGTTCTAGAAAATCTGTGCTTTACGCTGATACGCACCATGAGCCCCAAGCAGCAACGTGGCGCGGAGACCGCCGACCGACTCCTGGACGCCGCCCTCCAGGTGTACGCCGAATCCGGGGATCAGGGCGTCACCGTCGGCGCCCTCACCAAGGCGAGCGGGGTCAGCCTCGGCAGCCTCTACCACCACTTCGGCAGCGTCGACGGACTGATGAACGCCCTGCTGCTGCGCTGGCTCGGCCGCCTCCTCGGGGAGCTGTCCGCGGCCGTGGAACGTTCCCGGACGGCACGGGGCGGCATCCGTGCGCTCGTACGTACGTACCTCACGTTCATCCAGGAGCATCCGGACGCCGCGCGGCTCCTGCACTCCTCCTATGCCAACCGGCTCGGCATGGCGCAGGCCAAGCAGCTTCGCGACGCGCAGGAGGCGCGGCTTTCGCCCTTGACGGACTGGGTGGCCCGGCAGGTCGAGGCGGGACAGATCGCGCCTCTTGAGGTGCCGTTGGTCGAGTCGCTCGTCATGGGGCCGATCGTCGCGGTCGCGCGGCGCCGGCTCTCCGGCATCGACGGCATCGTCGGCCCCGACGACGTCGACGGCGTCGGCCTCGACCGGGCCGCGCGGGTCCTGTCGGAGCGGATCTGGCGGTCGGTCATGCCGTGAGCCGGTGCGGTCAAGCGGCTTCCGGGTCAGCGGCTTCCGGAGCGGCTATCGGGGCGGCTATCGGGGCGGCTTCCGGGGTGGCCGGCGTCATCGTCGTGAGTTCCGCGTGGGCCCTGCGGAGGAGCCGGCTGAACGTGTCCGGCTCCGTCAGCGCCAGCACACGCGGGCCCGGTACGTGGACCAGGCGGGCCGGGGTGCCCGCCGAGCGCAGGGCGTGCAGGAACTGGCGTTCCTGGCGGCGGAAGAGCGGGTCGGCGCGGCCGTTGACCAGGATGACGGGGGTGGTCACCCGGGTGGCGCAGGAGAGGGTGTCCCAGCGTGACAGCTCGTCGATGACCTCGCCGAACGAGTGCCGGGAGATGCCGTCGGCCATGATCTCCCGGAAGCTTTCCCTCTTCCTCTTCCTCTTCCTCTTCCGCTTCTTGTGACGCCGGGTGTGGTTGGGGGGTTGCCGGAGAGGGGAGCGATCGGGGCATGGGTGAGATGGGCGAGATGGGTGAGACCGCCGAGGTGGGTGAGACGGCCGAGGACGTGGCCGTGCGTTATGGGTTGCGGCCGTTGCCGGTGGAGGGCGGGTTGTTCCGGCGGACCTGGTCGGGGGCGGAGGGTGCGGACGGGCGGCCCGCGGGCTCCGCGATCATCGCACTGCTGAGTACCACTCCCGGTGACTTCTCCGCCATGCACCGGCTGCCCGTCGACGAGGTCTGGCACTTCTACCGGGGGGATGCGCTGGAGCTGCTGCTTCTCGCCCCCGACGGTTCCGATCGGCTCGTCCTGCTGGGGGCGGGCGGAGCGGGCGGAGAGGGCGGAGAGGTGCAGTACGTGGTGCCCGCGGGGACGTGGATGGGGGCGCGGGTCATCCGTGGTGGGCGGCACGGGTGGGGGCTCTTCGGGACGACCATGGCACCTGGTTTCGTGCCCCGGGATTACGAGGGCGGGGACGCGGAGGCGCTGTGCGCGCGGTATCCGGGACGGGCGGCGCTCATCCGGGAGCTGTGCCGGGTGGGGGCTCCTGGGCGGATGCCCGATGACCTTGAGCCGGGGCCGGGGCCGGGACCGGGGCCGGGGTCCGGGCCGGAGGCTTGCGGCCGGGCGCCTGGAGATTCTGGGCGGATGGCAGGGGGGTCCGATGCGTGACGCGGCGTTGCCGGGGCTGAGGGGGCGGGTCGCTCTGGTGACCGGGAGCAGCGGTGGCATCGGAGCGGGGATCGCGGTGCGGTTCGCGCGGGCCGGGGCGGCGGTCGTCGTCCACTACCGGGGAGGGGGGACGCGGGCCCGGGAGGTGGTCGAGCGGATCGGGCAGGCGGGCGGTGACGCCATCGCCGTAGCGGCGGATCTTGCCCGGGAGGAGGAGTGCCGGCGGCTCGTCGAGGACGCGTACGCCTGGCGGGGGCGCCTGGACTCCCTCGTGAACTGTGCCGGGGTCCAGCCCGTACGGGAGCTGCCCGGCATGACCGCGGACGAGTGGAGGGACGTCGTCGAGGCGAACGTGACGAGCGCGTTCTGCTGTACGCAGGCCGCGGCGGAGGTCATGGCCGGGCAGGACGGCGGTGGGTCCGTCACGCATGTCGCGTCCATCGAGGGGACGAACCCTGCGCCGGGGCACGCCCATTACAGCGCGTCCAAGGCCGCGTTGATCATGTTCGCCCGCTCGGCGGCCCTGGAGTACGGGCCGCGCGGCATCCGCGTGAACACCGTGTCGCCGGGCCTCGTCGACCGGCCCGGCCTGGCCGAGGACTGGCCGGAGGGGGTGGCCCGGTGGCGGGCCGCGGCGCCGCTGGGACGGCTCGGCCGCCCGGAGGACATCGGCAACGCCTGTGTGTTCCTCGCCTCGGAGGCGGCGTCCTGGATCAGCGGGACGGATCTGGTCGTCGACGGAGGGGTGGGGGCGCGGCCTACGTGGTGACGCCGGGCCTGCCTTCGAGCCCGTCCCCTACACCTCTACCGGACCTACCCCGCGCCCGCGTTCAGATAGGCCAACACCGCCAGTACCCGCCGATTGTCCGTGTCGGACTGCGGCAGGCCCAGCTTCGGGAAGATGTTGCTGATGTGCTTCGCCACGGCTTTTTCCGAGATGAACAGGGCCTCCGCGATGCCCGCGTTGGAGCGGCCCTGGGCCACGCACTCCAGGACCTCGCGTTCGCGGCCGGTCAGGGTGCCCATCGGCTCGTCGCGCTTCTTGCCGGTCAGGAGCTTCGAGATGACCTCGGGGTCCATCGCCGTGCCGCCGTCGGCGACGCGCTGGATGGTCGACATGAACTCGGCGCCGTTGGTGACCCGCTCCTTGAGGACGTAGCCCACTCCCTCGGAGCCCGTGGAGAGCAACTCGTGGGCGTAGAGGGGTTCCACGTACTGGGACAGGAGGAGGACGGGCAGGTTCGGGACGCGGGTCCTCGCCTCCACCGCCGCCCGCAGGCCCTCGTCACTGAAACCCGGCGGGAGCCGGACGTCGACGATCGCGACGTCCGGCTCCCGCGCGGTGAGGCTGCGGAGCAGCTCAGGGCCGTTGTCCACGGCCGCCACGACTTCGTGGCCGTAGGCCTGGAGGAGGCGGCACAGGCCGTCCCTCAGGAGAAAGTGGTCTTCGGCGAGGACAACACGCACGGCAGCTCCATCGTCACCATGGTCGGGCCGTTGAGCGGGCTGCTCACGGCGAGAACGCCGTCGAAGGTGGCGAGGCGGCGCTCGATGCCGCGCAGCCCCGTACCGGCGTCGATGTCGGCGCCACCGCGGCCGTTGTCGGTGATGGTGATGCGCAGCATCCCCGCGTCGTGCCGGATGTCGACCGAGCAGCGCTCGGCACCGGAGTGCTTGGCGGCGTTGGTGAGGATCTCCGAGACGGCGAAGTAGGCCGCCGACTCCACCGGAGGCTCCGGGCGGGCCGGCAGGTCCACCTGGACGTCGGCCTTCAACGGGCTGATCATCGCCAGCGAGCGTACGGCATCGCCGAGTCCGCGGTCGGCGAGCACCGGCGGATGGATGCCGCGGACCAGGTCGCGCAGCTCCTCCAGGGCCTTGATCGAAGACTGGCGGGCCTCGGCCAGGAGGGCGCGGACGGCTTCGGGGTTGGACTCCAGGAGGTGCTCGGCGGCGTCCAGCGTCATGCCCATCGCGACCAGGCGGGCCTGGGCGCCGTCGTGCAGGTCGCGCTCGATGCGGCGGATCTCGGCCATCTGTGTGTCCACGGCGTCCGAACGCGTCGTGGTGAGGTGTTCGATGCGGCTCGCCAGGAGCTCGGCCTCACTGGGGGCCAGCATGGCCCGCAGGTAGCGGGAGTGCTGGTGCACCGCGCGGGGGCCCGCCCAGAAGAACGCCAGGGGGAACTGGGCCAGGCCGACCGCACCCGCCAGGATCGCCGTGCCCCAGCCGTCGACCGGGATGAACAGGTACCAGATGCTGTCCCAGTCCTGGGAGAGCCGCGCCCCGAAGACCGCGGTCGTCAGGCCCCAGAGGCCGCTGAGGACCAGGAGCAGCGGGACGAAGGAGATGACACCGCCCGCGATGGGGTCGATCGTGGCCCAACGCCAGTCGCGGTAGACCTGGTTGTCCTTGGAGAGGAGCTGGGCGCGCAGGGCCTTGCCGCGGCCCTGGGCGGGAACTTCCTTGTACGGGGCGGGTATCTCCATGCCCGAGTACTCGCAGGCCAGTGCCCGCTGCCGGTCGGCGAGGCGCCGGACGCGGGACACCGCGCCCGGCATCAGCCTGACGCCCAGCGGCCCGCTCAGTGTCAGGTGGACGAAGAAGAGCCAGAGGGACAGCCAGAACGCGCGGCACGACAGTCCCCACAGCACCAGCGAACGGCGGAAGCCGGTGGGTCCTGAGGCGAGGGGGAGGGGAGACTTTCGCGAGCTGTCCATCTGGCCAACGCCTTTCTGCCTGCTTCTCATACGGGGCACGGAGCCACGGGGCACGGAGCCACGGGGCACGGAGCCACGGGGCGCGGAGCCATGGGGCGCGGAGCCACCGGGCACGGAGCCATGGGGCACGGAGTACGGAGTACGGCGTACGTACGCGTACGGGACAGGAGCGATGAACTGCTGCGGTTCCGCTCGACCAGTATGAGAGGGGGGCCGGCCCGAAGTCGGTGGTAATAACTCCCCTCTTGGGCCGGGCAGGCGCGGACAAAGCTCCCCCGCCAACGTCCTGGGGGACCCGCCCGGCCGACCCGCTCGCCCGGCCGGCAGTTATGAGAATCCTGTCAGGGCGGCCGCATCGACCGGCCTCGCCGCCCTTCCTCCGGCGGCCCGTGCCTATCCTCACCCCATGTGCGCTGCAGTCCTGATCGCGGAGGACGACGAGAAACAGGCCGAGCTGGTCCGCCGCTATCTGGAGCGCGAGGGCCACTCGGTCACCGTCGTCCACGACGGGAACGCCGCCCTCGCGGCGGTCCGGAACCGGCCGCCGGACCTGCTGATACTCGACGTGATGATGCCGGGTACGGACGGCCTGGCCGTCACGCGGACGCTGCGGGACGGCGGTGTGACGCCGGAGCTGACGCAACTGCCGATCCTGATGTTGACCGCCCGTTCCACCGAGGACGACCTCCTGGAGGGCCTCGACCTCGGCGCCGACGACTACCTCACCAAGCCGTACAGCCCCCGCGAGCTGATGGCCCGCGTACGGACACTGCTGCGCCGCGCGTGCGGCATCCACGCGCCCTCGCCGGACACCGGCCGCCAGGTGCTGCGGGCGGGGGACCTCGTGGTCGACCCGCGGCGCCACGAGGTGACGGTCGACGGGCGGCCGATCGAGTGCACGCCGGGCGAGTTCGACCTCCTCACCGCCCTGGCGAGCGACCCGGACCGCGTCTTCACCCGCCCCCAGCTCCTGGACCGCATCCACGGCTCGTCGGGCTACATATCGGCACGCACGGTCGACGTCCACGTGCTCAACCTCCGCAAGAAGATAGAGCTGGATCCGCGCCACCCGACGCGGCTGCTCACGATCTTCGGCGTGGGTTACAAGCTGACCTCGACCTCGACCTCGACCTCGGCATCGACGTCGACGGCACCCGCCGGGTCCAGGAACGCGGGCCAGGCTTCGGCGATCGCCGGGACCTCGCCGACCGCCACGGCGCCGGGGCCCGCCCAGGCTTCGGGTGCCGTTCGCAACCCGTTGGCCCGCCGTGGCGCGTGACATTCCTCTGCGGCGCAGCCTCCTCGCCCGGCTGCTCGCCGTGTCCGTGCTGGTGTCCGTCGGGTCCATCGCCGCCACCGCGTGGCTCGCCGCGCAGACCACTTCCGGGGCGCTTCGGCAGGAGCAGGGGCAGGTGCTCGCCGATGACGCCCGTATCTACGACCGGCTCCTCGGCGTCGGGGCCGGCGCGCCCGCGTGGCGCGGGGCCGACGAGGCCGTACGCGAGCTGTCCCGGCGCACCGGGCGCCGCATCGCCCTCACCACGCAGGACCGCAAGGTCATCACGGACTCCGCGGCCCCCGCGAAGCACACCCCGCTGCCCCCGAACGCCTCCGCCGTCCTCGACCCGCTCGCCGTCGACACCACGCTGACCCCCGGCCGCTCGGGAGAGGACGCCGCCGCCGACCGCATCGATCCGCGCGCGATCGGCCCCTACCGCCTCACCCGAGCAGAGCGCACCCGGCTGAAGGCGGCCGCCGAACGCGCCGCGGCCTGCCTGACGAAGATCGGAATGACCCCGGAGGTCGTCACCGCGCCCGGCGGCCGCCCCTCCGTCCGCGTCGGCGGCGACCCTATGGCCGTCAACAAGATGGCCTGCGGCGACCCGCGGCTCGACATGCCCACCGAGACCGAACGCAAGGCCCTGAAGAAGCTTGACTCCCTCGCGGGTGCCTGCATGGAGCGCCGCGGCCTCCAGCACATCCCCGTCGGCCTCGACCTGAGCGGACGGTCGGGCCCGAAGCCGGTCGGGGCGGTCCCCACGTACGCCGCGTACGTCCTCCCCGTGGACCCGGTGGACCCGGTGGACCCGGCGGGCCCGGCGGACGCGGCGGACCCGGCGGGCCCGGCGGACCCGGCGGCCCCATTGAACCCCGTGGACCCCTTGGACCCCGTGAACCCCGTGGCCCCAGTGGACCCCGTAGACCTCGCCCCCGAGGAGCCCGCCCCCGAGGAGCCCGCCCCCGTGGAGCCCCCCGCCGCCGAGGCGGACCGCCCGCCCGAGCCGAGCGCCACCCCCGATCCCTTCGGCTCCCGCACCGCCGACGACGCCGCCCGCGAGGCCTGCGTCGACAGCGCCCGGCGCGAACAGCTCGGCCCCTACGTCTCCTCGCCCGCCCTGCTCTTCATCACCAGTCCGGACGGCTCCCGCGGGGAACCGGGGTTCAGCCTCTCCAGGGACAACACCGCCCGCCTGGCCGGGCTCGCCGCGGCCGTCCTCGCCGTCACGGTCGCCGTCACCGCGTTCGCCGCGACCCGGCTGACCCGGCCCCTGCGCGCGCTGACCACCGCGACGCGGCGCATGAAGGCGGGCGAGCCCGGCGACCCCGTCCCCGCCACGGCCACCCGTTCCGCCGGGGAGATCAGCCAACTGGCGGCCGCCTTCAACGACATGGCGGCCCACCGCAAGGCCCTGGAGGAACAGCGCAAGGCCATGGTCAGCGACGTCGCGCACGAGCTGCGGACCCCGCTCTCCAACATCAGGGGCTGGCTGGAGGCCGCTGAGGACGGCGTCGTCGAGACCGACCCCGAACTGGTCACCTCGCTCCTCGAAGAGGCCCTGCTGCTCCAGCACATCGTCGACGACCTCCAGGATCTCGCGGCGGCCGACGCGGGCACGCTCCGGCTGCACAGGGAACCGGTGCGGGCCGCCGACATCGCCGAGCAGGTGGCCGCGGCGCACCAGGCCCGCGCGGACGCGGCGGGGGTGAAACTGAGGGCCACCGCGTTCGGTGACCCCTGGCTGACGGCGGACCCGCTGCGGCTGCGGCAGGCGGTCGGCAACCTCGTCTCCAACGCGGTACGCCACACCCCCGAGGGCGGCAGCGTCCGCGTCACCTGCAGGGGTACGCCCGACGCCGTCCTGATCGAGGTCGCCGACACCGGCACCGGCATCGCGCCCGCCGACCTGCCGTACGTCTTCGACCGCTTCTGGCGCGCGGACAAGTCCCGCACGCGGGCGACGGGCGGCAGCGGCCTCGGCCTGTCCATCGTGCGGAAACTGGTGGAGGCCCACGACGGCACGGTGACGGCGGAGAGCGTGCCGGGCAGAGGCTCCCAGTTCACGGTCCGGCTACCGACACCGACCTCCTGACCAGCGGCCGTACGGGGGTTCCGGCGCGGCGGGCTGTACGGGGCTGCCGCGCGACCGGCGCTACGGGGCGTCCCGCGCGGCGGGCTGTACGGGGCTGCCACGCGACCGGCGTCACGGGGCGTCCCGCGCGACCGGCGTTATGCGGACCCACGCGGCCGGCGCCACGGGGGACTCACGCGGCCGGCGCCACGGGGGACTCACGCGACCGGCGCCACGGGGACCCGCGCGACCGGCGCCACGGGGAACCCACGCGACCGGCGCCACGGGGAACCCACGCGGCCTGCGCCACAGGGACCCGCGCGACCGGCCGGCCAGGCGGGGCTATTTCGCGTCCGCGTAGCACTCCACGATCGCCGTGGTGAACGGGAACCGGACCGGGGTCTCGCCGAAGGCGATGTGGCCCGCCAGGGCGCCCGCCTCCCGTACCGCGACGGCGACGGCCGCCGCTTCCTCCGCCGGGCAGTGCACGATGACCTCGTCGTGCTGGAAGAAGACCAGCTCGGCCCGCATGCCGCCCTCGGACATCGCCCGCCGCAGCGCGGCCAGCATCAGCAGCGCCCAGTCCGCCGCACTGCCCTGCACGACGAAGTTACGGGTGAACCTCCCGCGGGCCCGTGCGTCGTTCGACGCGTACCCCGCGGTGAACTCCCCGGTGGCGGAGGGCCCCTCCTGGGGGATGCCCGCCTCGTCGTCCTCCCCGGCCCCCGCCGCCGGGGGACTCGTCCGCCCCAGCCACGTCCGCACGAGCCGCCCCTCCTCGCCCGCCTTCGCCGCGTCGTCGACGTACGCGACGGCGGCCGGGAACCGGCGGCGCAGCGCGGCGAGGTTCTTCAGGCCGTCCCCCGAGGTCTGTCCGTACACCGCGCCCAGAAGCGCGATCTTCGCGTGGTCGCGGTCGCCGGAGAAGGCACGGTCGGAGAGGCGGGTGTAGAGGTCCTCCTCGCTGCCCGCCACCTCCATGAGCCCCCGGTCGCGGGAGATCGCGGCGAGGACCCTGGGCTCCATCTGGTCGGCGTCGGCGACCACGAGCCGCCAGCCGGGGTCGGCGACGACGGCCCTGCGGATCACCTTGGGGATCTGGAGCGCGCCGCCGCCGTTGGTGGTCCAGCGCCCGCTGACGGAACCGCCCGGCGTGAACCCGGGCCGGAAGCGGCCGTCGTGCACCCAGGACTGGAGCCAGCTCCAGCCGTGGGCCGTCCATATGCGGTACAGCTTCTTGTGCTCGACGAGGGGCTTCACCGCCGGGTGGTCGAACTTCTCCAGCTCCCAGCGACGCGTCGACTTCACCTTGATGCCGGCCTGCGCGAACGCCTTCACCACGTCGGCCGGGAGGCCGGGGCGGACCCGGCGGCCGAAGGCGGCGGACACCTCGTCGGCGAGCTCGGCGAGGCGGCGGGGCTCGCCACCGCCCGCGTACCGCTCGCCGAGCAGTTCGTGCAGGAGCTCGCGGTGGACGTCGGCGCGCCAGGGCAGCCCCGAGGCGTTCATCTCGGCGGCCACGAGCATGCCCGCCGACTCGGAGGCGGTGAGCAGGCGCATGCGGCCGGGGTGCTCGGTGGTGTCGTGTCTTCGCTGCTGATCGGCATAGACCTCGACGAGCTCGGCGAGGGACACGTCGACGCCACCGGGGCGGGGCTCGAAGAGGGAGTCCTGCGTGCCGGGCTCGGCGGCGCGGGGCGGCGGATCGGGCGGTACGGGGGCGTCGCGCAGCCGGGCGAGGGCCGCCGCGGCGGAACGTGGCTCGCCCAGACGTCCCGCGTGGCCGAGGAGCAGCAGCTCGGCGGCCTCCACGTCATAACACCGCTCGACGCGGACCCCGGCGGCGAGCAGCCGCGGATACAGCGCGGGCGTGGACCGCCACACCCACCGCTCCACTTCGGGCCGCCGCCGCACGGCTTCGACGAGGTCGCTCTCGCGCCGCACCTCTCCCGCGGGCAGCCCGTCGTCCCCCAGTGGGACCAGCTCGGCCCCACCCCCTTCACCAGCGACGATCCCCCATCGACCACTCATGCCACGAGTCTCGCACCCGGCACTGACATTGACGCCGACGCTCGGGTCCCGAGGAGGCGTGGCTCGGGCACCGCCCGACGTCCGGCGGACTCCTAACGCCTACCGCCGCGCCACTCTCACCCCCGACCCCACCCCCGACCCCGACCCCGCTCCCACTCCCGAGGTCGCCCCCGCGGCCACCACCGCACAGACCCCCACGCAGACCCCCACCTCGCCCCAGGGCACCGCCACCCCCGCAGGCACCGACAGGCTCGCCAGGCCCGCCGCGAGTCCTGCCAGGTTGACGGCCGTCACTGCGAGGCCGATCAGCGCGCCCGCGGCCACCGCCGCCAGGGCCTCACCGGCGAGGACCAGACGGACCTGCCGGCGCGTGGCTCCCGCCAGGCGCAGGGAACGCAGCTCCGGGCCCCGGACGGAACCGGCCATCAGCAGCGTGCTCGCGAGCGAGATGGCGGTGTAGAGGAGGGAGATGCCAAGGACCATCAGCAGGCCGAGCCGCGTCTGGGCCTTGACGCGGGGATGCGTCGCCGCCAGCCACTGCTCCGCCGTGCGGACCTCGCCGCCGCTGCCGGCCAGGGCCGCCGCGGCCCGCCCGGCGTCCGCGCCCGCCGCCAGGCGTACGTCGACGCGGTCGACCACGGCCGCGGGGGCGTTCGCCGAGGTCACGTACGCCCCGTTGTCCCCGGTGCCGCGCGCGAGGACCGCCGCGACGCGCAGCTCGGCGCGTCGCCCGTCGCCGAGCCAGACGTCGACGCGTTCGCCGACCCGCCGCTTCTCCCACTCCTCGTTGACCACGATCGACCGGTCGTCGAGGTCGCGTACGTCGCCCGCGACGACCGGCAGCCGGGACGTCGCCGCGAGCGCCGCGGGGTCGCGTACCGCGCGGGCCTCGGACCGGATGAGCGCCGAGCCCTCCTCCCGTACGAACACGGCGGTGGCGGCGGACGCCGAGACGGCCACCGCTCCGGGCACATCCCGGCGGCCCGGCGGACGCAGGCCACGCGAGTCGTCCCCGGTCAGGCCACGCGGGCCGTCCCCCGTGACGACGAGGTCGGATGCCACCTGCTCCCGCGCCTCCGCGGCCTTCGCCCCGCTCACGGTCTGCGCCGAGCCGAGCAGGCTGCCCGCGAGGGCGACGGTCACCAGGACCGGTGCCGCGACGGCGGCGGTGCGGCGCACGGACGCGGTGGAGTTCTCGCGGACGAGCAACCCGATGGCCCCCGGCAGCCGGAAGGCGCGGACGACGGGGCGTACGAGGAGCGGTGCGAACGCGGCGGCCGCGGTGATCAGGATCATCGGCTGGGTCGTGTACGTCTTGCGCTTGAGCAGGGCGGACGGATCGGTGGCCAGCGTGTGGAGGAGCAGTCCGAGCCCGCAGGCGAGCAGCAGGGCCCCGACGATCCGCCGGCTCCACGGCATGACGCCGCTGTCCACGGAGGCGTCGCGCATAGCCTCTGCCGCGGTGATGCGTCCGGCGCGGCGCGAGGCCGCCCAGGCGCCCGCGAAGGCCACGAGGAGGCCGGTCCAGAAGGCGAGCTGGAAGGGCCAGGTGAGCCAGGCGCCCGACGCCAGGTCGGCCGAGGCGTCCGTGACCGCGAACCAAGGCGGTGCCACCTCCGCGCCGACCAGCGCGTCGGCGAGCGGCGGCCCGCCCCACGCCCCGAGCGCGCACCCGGCCGCCGAAGCGGCGACGCCGACCGTGAGCGCCTCACCGAGGAGCTGCCCGCGCACCTGCCCCGGCGTCGCGCCCGCCATCCGCAGCAGCCCGAACTCCCGCCGCCGCAGCGCCACGACGAACGCGAACGTCGACGCCGTGACGAACACCGACACGAAGGCGGCCACCCCGCCCGCCGTGCCGAGGAAGGCGTTGACGGCGACCAGCGCCTCGGCGTCACGCGCCGCGCCGGGGTCGGCGAGGCGCCGGTCCGCGCCGGTCAGGACGCGGGCCCGCCCGTCGACGACCGCGCGGACGTCGCGCGCGGGGGCGTCGACACCGACGGCGTCCCGTTCACGCCCGTCGAACCGCAGCGGCCCGAGGCGCCGAAGTTCGCGCAGGAGCCCGCTGTCCACAGGGTGTGGATGGGCGAGCGGCTTCGATACGTGCTCAACACCGGGGCCGCGCCGGACCGGCACGGTCAGCGTGTCCTGGCCCATGACGACGACGTCCGACCCCGCGAACCGCACGGGTTCCCGTACGGGAGCCCGCAGGCTCGCGTCGAGCCCGAGCCCCATGGCGGCGATCAGCCCCACACCGAGCCCGACGGCGACGAAGGCCCCGAACAGGCTGCTCCAGCGGGCGCGGAGAGAAGCGAGGAAGACCATCACGCGCCCACCTCGACGTCGCAGACGGAAGCCGCACGGGACGTGGACGTGGACGTGGATGTGGACGTGGATGTGGACGTGGACGTAGACGTAGACGTGCCGCTCTCCAGCTCCGCCATCCGATCGGCCACCGCCCGCGCCCCCGGGGAGCGGAGTTCGCCGGCGACCAGGCCGTCCACCAGGAACACCACACGGTCCGCGTACGAGGCGGCCACCGGGTCATGCGTGACCATCACCGTCGTCTGGCCCTCCCCGTCCACCAGGCCCCGCAGCAGTTCGAGCACCTGCCGGCTCGTGACCGTGTCCAGCGCACCGGTCGGCTCGTCGCCGAAGAGGACCGCCGGGCGGCTGACCAGGGCCCGCGCGAGGGCCACCCGCTGCTGCTGGCCGCCCGACAGCTCGCCGGGCCGGTGCCGCGCCCGGTCGGCGAGGCCCACCCTGGCGAGGGCGTCGCCGACCTCCGTACGCGAGGGGCGGCGGCCCGCGAGCCGCAGCGGCAGCGCGACGTTCTGGGCGGCGGTCAGTGAGGGCAGGAGGTTGAAGGCCTGGAAGACGAACCCGATGCGGTCCCTGCGCAACAGCGTGAGCCGCCGTTCGCTCAGCCCCGTCAGCTCGGTTCCGCCCACCTCGATGCTGCCGGACGTCGGCCGGTCGAGCCCGGCGGCACACTGGAGGAGCGTGGACTTCCCGGACCCCGAGGGGCCCATGACCGCGATGAAGGTCCCGGACCGCACGGCGAGGCCGACGCCCGCGAGGGCGGCCACATCACGGCCGGCGGCGTCACGGTAGAGACGGCGGACGGCGGTGAGCCGTACGGCGGTCGAGGAGGCCGCGGAGGCGGGGGCCCGGTTCACGGGGGCGGGGGTCTGGTTCATGTCCTCAACCCAACCGCCGCGCGCGCCCCCGCACACGACCACTGGTGGGCGTCGCGAGGGTAGGGCCGGCCCTACCCTTGACCCATGGATTCGGTGATCGACAAGGCGTTCGCGGCGGCGCTGTACGGCGACGGCGACGACGGCCTCGACACCGGTGCCTCCCTCCTCGCGGCGGCCCCCAGCGTGGACGCCGAGCTGCGCCGCCGGGGCGAGGAATACCTGTCCCGCGCCTGGCGCCACGGCTGGCAGCCCGCCGACGTCGTCCGCCTCGTACGCCGTGAGCTCGACGAGCCGCACGTACGCCTGACCGCGGCGCTGGTCCACGCCGAGATCCGGCGCTACGCCCACCTGCCGCCGCGCTGGCCAGCCCAGCTCGCCGAGATCGGCCCCGCGCGTGACCTCTCCGGCGACCGCTTCTCGTACGCCACCACCCACCTGGAGCTCTACCGTCTGCTCCTGCGGCTGCCGCCGATCGAACCGGTCGGCCCGCCGCCCGGCGAGAGTGTGCCGGGCCCGGTCGAGGGCGAGCCGCGCACGCTGACCCGCATCCGCGCCCTGCTCGCCAAGGCCGAGGCGACCGATTACCCGCAGGAGGCGGAGGCGCTGACCGCGAAGGCGCAGGAGTTGATGGCGCGCCACTCCCTCGACGAGGCCCTGCTCGCCGCCCGCACCCACGCCAAGGACACCCCGGTGGCCTGCCGGATCGGCGTGGACGCCCCGTACGAGACGGCCAAGGCGATCCTCCTGGACGCCGTGGCCTCGGCGAACCACTGCCGCGCGGTGTGGAACGAGGCGTACGGCTTCTCGACGGTCGTCGGCTTCGAGACGGACCTGGAGGCGGTGGAACTCCTGCACACGTCTCTGCTGGTCCAGGGCACGGCGGCGATGACCAAGGCGGAGGCGGCCCAGCGCGCGGGAGGCCGCAAGCGTACGAAGACCTTCCGGCAGACCTTCCTCCTCGCCTACGCCCACCGCATGGGCGTCCGCCTGGCCGAGGCGGGCGACCACGCGGTCGCCGAGGCCGCGGAGCCACAGAACTCACTGCTCCCGGCCCTGGCCGCCAGGGACGTGGCCGTCACGGATCACGCCGAGCACATGTTCCCCGAGACGACCGCGACGCGGATACGCGGCGCGACGGACCCGGAGGGCTGGACCCACGGCACGACGGCGGCGGACCGGGCTCACGTGAGAAGCCGGGGCCTGAGCCGGTAACGGCGCCGGCGGCGCGCTAACGACACCACCTTCGCCCGATATGCCCCGTATGATCACAGAGTGACCTGGCTGAGCGCGCTGAAAGAGACAGCCCGCACGGGCCTGACGGTGGAGCGCAAACGCCTGGAACCCCTCGTGGCGGCGAGAGGCGCCGCGGGCCTGGCCCTGGTCATCGGCGTGAGCCTCGCCCTCTTCGGCCCGGCAGTGGCCGCAAGCTCCGCCTTCGGCGCGTTCCAGGCGGCCATCGCCACGTTCCAGCGGAGCTGGCGGCCCCGCCCGGAGCTGGCCCTGGCCTCCGGTACGAGCCTCGCCCTCTCGACGTTCCTGGGCTACCTCACCGGCTCCCACCTGATCCTCTTCCTCACGCTGCTCTGCCTGTGGACCTTCCTGTCGGGCCTGAGCTGGGCCGCGGGCCCGACGGTCGGCATCATCGCCTCGTCGAACGTTGCGATCATGCTGGTGACAGTCACCATCCCGACCTCGGTCGCCGACGCCGCGGGCCACGCGGCGATGATGATCGTCGGCGGGTTCGTCCAGGCGGCGCTGGTGGTCCTTTTCCCGGTACGGAGATGGGGCGCCCACCGCGACGCCCTGGCCGACGCCCTGGCGGCCGAGGCGGACTACGCCCGCAGGCTCAGGCACGACCCCGTGGCCCCCTTCGACCCGGAGCCCCTGATGGCGGCGCGCGACGCGGCGAGGATCACGCCGAGGGAGGCCCGCAACCGCCCGGCGGAACTGCGCGGCTCGCGTGGCCTGGCCGAACGCATCCGCCCCGTCCTCGCCAGCCTGGCGGACCCGGCGGTGGGCGTCCCGGAGGAGGGCAGGGAGCGGGACCGCGTCCGGGAGGTCCTCGCGGCGGCGGGCACGGTCCTCGACGCGGCGGCCCGCGCGATCCGCCACGGCGAGCCGGTCCGTGTCTCCCCGGCGGCCATGGCCGCCCTGAGAACCCCGGACACGGGGGCGATCCTCACCGGCCCGGCATACCGCGCGGCCTCCCGCCTGGCGGCACTCCTGAAGGACGTACTGGAAACAGCGGGCGGCACCCAACCACCCCCCACCCCGCCAAAACCAACGCAGCCCCCACAAACCCCACCGCCGACCCGGGACGCGGACGCGCCCCGGGCCCCCGACTTGCCCCCGACCCCGGAACCAGCCCCGGCCCCCGACTCGGCCCCGGACCCCGACGCGCCCCAGGGCTCCGGCTCAGCCCGGAGCTCCGGCTCAGACCCGGACCCCGACTCAAGCCCAGGCTCCGGCTCAGGCCCAGGCTCAGGCCCAGGCGCGGGCCCCGGCTCCGGCTCCGACCCCAGCCCGGGTCCGGGCCCCGGCACCGGCTCCAGCTCAAGCCCGGGTCCGGGCTCAGGGCCAAGTGCAGCGGCAGGGACAGGCCCGAGCCCCAACCTCAACCCCAACCCGAGCCCAAGCCCGAGCCCGAGCGCCAGCCCCAACCCGAGCCCAAGCCCAAGCCCAGGCGCAGGCTCAGGGTCAGGCCCGGCACCCGACCCGAGCCCAACCACAGCTCCCCGCCCAGCACCCGAGCCCGGCCCGAACCCCACCCCCGAAACCCAAGCCGCGACCCAAGCCGCAAACCAGTCCGGAGCCCAGTCCGGAGCCCAGCCGGGGGCCCAGCCGGGGGCCCAGCCGGGGACCCAGTCCGGGACCCAATCCGAAACCCAGGCGATCCCCCTCCTGCGCCCCACCTTCCCCGCCCTGGTCCCCGCAGGGCTCCGCGCCATGCGGTTGGCCCTCCGGCGGGGGTCCCCGATCGCGAGGCACGCTATTCGGGTCACCGCGGTGGCGGCGGCGGGGTACCTCCTGGGCACGTGGCTGCCCTTCGGGCACGGCTACTGGGCCCCCATGGCCGCGGTCATGGTGCTGCGCCCCGACTTCTCGCAGACGTACTCACGCGCGGTGGCCCGATTCGGCGGCACCATGGTCGGCGTGGCGCTCGCCACGGGCCTGGTCCAGGTCGCCCACCCCGGCACGGCCCTGTCCGCGGCGGTCGCGGTGGTCTGCGCCGGGCTGATGTACCTGCTGATGCGGACAGGCCAGGTGGCCGCGCAGGCCTGCGTGGCCGCGTACGTCGTGTTCCTGCTGGGCATGGGCGGCCAGCAGTGGACGCAGACGGTCCCGGAGCGGTTGATCCTGACGCTGCTCGGCGGCGTCCTCGCGATGATCGCGTACGCGGTGTACCCCGCATGGGAGACCCCGCGGCTGCGCAACCGCCTCGCGGACTGGCTGGTCGCGGACGGGCGGTACGCGGCGGCGGTCGTCGACCACTACGCGGACCCGGCGGGCAAGGCCAGCCCCGACGTCCGCGAGGCGCTGCTCGCCGCGAGGGACGCGCGCATCGACTGGCAGGAGGCGTCGGACCGGGCGAAGAACGAGCCGGTGCGCCACCGTGGCCTGTCGCGCGCCACGGCCGCGGACGCGGAGGAGTGCCTCGCGCAACTGGGGCGCGTGGCCATGCTGATGGAGGCCCACCTGCCGGACCGCGACGCGACCCCCGTACCGGCGGCGGCCCGCCTGGCCGAGGCGCTGCGCAAGTCGACGGAACAGGGCGCCAAGGCGGTACGCGAACGCCGCGTACCCGAGTGGGACGCGGTCCGCACGGCCCTGACGGAGTGGGACGGCGAGGGGGTCCCCGACCGGGTGGTCCGCAGGGGCGCGGCCCTGCTGCTCGAAACCCTGGAAGACCTCTCCGAGGCGCTGGACACGACGCCGCCCCCCATGCTGGTGGACGGCACGTCGACCCGCGCCACGGCGGACGGACCGAAGGGCCCGGAGAACCCCCCGCCCAACCGCCCGCCCAACCGCGAATAGGGCCATCCCCTAGCCCCCGGCAGCCCCCCCCACGGCACCCCAGTCGCGCGCCGAGCTACCAGGACGACTTCCGCACCCCGGGCAGGAACCCGGCGTGCGCCTGCTCACGCAGCGAGATCCTGGAGAGGCCGAACGCCCCCACGTACCCGCGCGGGCGCCCGTCGACGCTGTCCCGGTTCCGCACACGCGTGGCGCTGGCGTCCCGCGGCTGGCGGGCCAACTCCCGCTGGGCGGCGACTCGTTCGGCAGCGGGCGTATCCGGCCTGCGGATGGTCTCCTTCAGCTCGGCCCGGCGCGCGGCGTACCGCGCGACGATCTCGCGGCGCCGCTCGTTCTTCGCGATCTTGCTCTTCTTGGCCATCGTTTCCTCTCCCGGTCCTCTCCTGGTCCTTCTCAGACCTTCACGCCACGGGCGCGGATCCTGGCGACCGCCGCCTCGATCCCGATGCGGTCGATCGTCTTGATCCCCTTCGCGGCGAGCCGCAGCCGCACGTACCGGCCCTCGCTCGGCAGCCAGTACCGCTTGCGCTGGACGTTGGGGTCGAAGCGGCGGGGGGTCCGCCGGTGGGAGTGGGAGATCTGGTTGCCGAAACCGGGCTCGGTCCCGGTGAGCTGACAGTGGGCGGACATGGGTGACGCACCTCTCGGTCGTGGCGAAGGACTCGCTGTTGAAAACGGGAGTCATTTTCATATACTAGCCACATGGCCCGCAACGAACTCCGCCCCGTCATCAAGCTCCGGTCCACGGCCGGAACGGGTTTCACGTACGTGACCCGAAAGAACCGCCGCAACGACCCCGACCGCCTCACGCTGCGCAAGTACGACCCGAAGGCCGGACGCCACGTCGACTTCCGAGAGGAGCGCTGACCGCCATGCGCAAGGACATCCACCCGCCCTACGGCCCGGTCGTCTTCCGCGACAAGGCCGCGGGCTACGCCTTCCTCACCCGGTCCACCGCCACCAGCGGCAAGACGGTCGAGTGGGAGGACGGACACACGTACCCGGTCATCGACGTCGAGGTGTCGTCCGCGAGCCACCCCTTCTACACGGGCAACGCGCGCGTGATGGACACCGCGGGCCGTGTCGAGCGCTTCGAGCGGCGCTTCGGTAAGCGCTGATGGGCCGCATGAACGTCGTGATCGTCGGCGGTCTCCACGCGGACGCCCGCAAGGAGGCCGTCGACCGGTTGCTCGCCACCGCCGCCAACAGCGTGGCCTTGCACCACGACCTCTCGACCGCTGTGCGGGGCACCGTCCTGCGCACCGTGCGCGATGCCACGGGCGTGCTCTCCACCGGCGAGGCCCCGCTCGCCAACGACTGCGCGTGCTGCGCGTTGCGCGAGGACCTCGTGCCCGAGCTGCTGCGGCTCGCGGACGCGGGCCTGACCCGCCTCGCCGTCGTCGAGCTGTGGGACTCGGTCGAGCCCAAGGCCATGGCCGAGGTGGTCGCCGCGCACGCCGGTGAGTCCCTCCTGCTCGGCGGCGTGGTCACGGCGGTCGACCCGGCGCTGCTGCTGCCCTACCTCGGCAACGGCGACGACCTCATGGACGCCGGGCTCGCCGCCGCACCCACCGACCAGCGCACGGTGGCCGACACGTGGGCGCGGCAGCTCGAATACGCGCCCGTCCTCGCCGTGACGGACTCCGCCGAGGCCGACGACGAGGACCGCGCGCTGCTCGCCCAGCTCCACCCGACGGCCCGGCAGGTCGTCATCGGCCGGGGTGACCTCCTCACGGCCGCGCTCGCGGGTTTCGACGTCGAGGCCGCCGCCGCGGCGCAGCACCCCGCGTGCGCGCTGCTGCCGGCCGAGGCCGACGCGTGCGGGGTCGCCACCCTCGTATGGCACCGGAAGCGGCCGTTCCACCCGGAGCGGCTGTACCAGGCGCTCGAAGACCTGACCTGCGCGGCGGCCCGCAGCCGTGGGCGGTTCTGGCTGGCCGACCACCCGGACACGCTGCTCGGCTGGGACGCGGCGGGCGGCGCGCTCTGCGTCGAGAGCGCGGGGCCGTGGCTGGCCTCGCTGCCGGACGCCGCGTGGGAGATGGTCCCGCCGGTGCGCCGCGCCGCCGCCGCGCTGGACTGGCACCCGGAGCACGGCGACTGCTGCAACCACCTGGTCTTCACCTCGCCCGGCCTGGACCGCGAGGGGCTCGTGGAGGTCCTGGAGTCCTGCCTGCTGACCGACGAGGAGTACGCCGCCGGGCGCGACGCCTGGAAACACCTGCCGCCCGCCTTCGACACCCTCCTGGAGGTCTGACCCTTGTCCCCGCGCAAGACCGCCGCCCGCCCGCTGAAGCCGCGCCCCAATCCGCTGGACGCCGCGGGCATCACGTACATCGACTACAAGGACACCGATCTGCTCAGGAAGTTCGTCTCCGACCGGGGGAAGATCCGCAGCCGCCGGGTCACAAGGGTGACCGCGCAGCAGCAGAGGCAGATCGCCGCCGCCATCAAGAACGCACGGGAGATGGCACTTCTGCCGTACGGCACCAACCGCTGATCGCATTACCGCTTCTTGCGCGCACCGCGTCGATGTTTTCCGCCTCCGCGGCGGAACACAAACGGCGCGGTGCGCGTCTTTTCATAGAGGTACTCGTGTCGACGTGGCCTGTAACCAAGCCACCACCCCGCGTGCACGTGCATCTGCCCATGCATCTGCATATGAACAGAGCTATGATCCGGGACAGTTGACTACTGCATCTAGAGGCCATACAGCCACAGCACCACCGGGGAGCGATCTGTGCACCACGCATTCAATGGCATGGCGGCCACGGAGCTTCACGGGGTGGTCTGGCAGAAGAGCAGGCACAGCAACTCGCAGGGCTCCTGCGTGGAGTTCGCGAAGCTGCCCGGCGGTGACGTCGCCGTGCGCAACTCGCGCTTCCCCGACGGGCCCGCGCTCGTCTACACGCGCGCGGAGATAGAGGCGATGCTGCTCGGCATGAAGGACGGCGAGTTCGACCACCTGGCCGGCGGTTAGACCCTTGAACGCCTGACCGCCGCTGGACCGCCGCCTGACCGCCGCTGGACGGCCGCCGGATGGCCGCCGGATGGCCGTCCAGATGATCTAGCCCAGGCGGAACAGCGCCCAGACCACCTTGCCGCGCGTCGCTCCGGCCAGCGGGTGCCAGCCCCAGCCGTCGCTGAAGGAGTCCACGAGGAACAGGCCCCGCCCGGACTCCGCCGAGAAGTCGTCGTCGGTGTCGCGCGCGACCGGACTGTCGTCGCTGGGGTCGCGCACCGCGCACACCAGACGTGACACCCAGCGCATCAGGTGCAGCCGCACGGGCGGTTCCTGGCGCTCACGCGGGGCGTCGGCGGGCAGCGCGTGCCGCAGCGCGTTGGTGACCAGTTCGGAGACGACGAGGGCTATGTCGTCGAAGCGGTCTTCCAGTTCCCACTGACCGAGCGTCGTACGGGTGAACTGCCGCGCGCTGCCCACCGCTTCATAACGGGCGGGAAGGGCGACGGACGCCGTGTCGGAGACCGCAGAGGGGTCGAGTGGGGGAAGCCCCTGCCGTAACGGCTCGAGCATGGTCGATCCATTCGTCCCCATGCGAGGCACTCCCCGGTTTCGCGGTCATAGCGATGGAGCGGTGGCGCGGTCGGTCGCCGATGGTGCGGTCAGGTCCAGCGGTGGCGCGCGGACCATGGTTCCGAATGCGCACAGCAGATGCAAGGGCAGATGCACGTGCACGCGCCGGACTTGATGGTGCCCGTGCCACTTCTTGCCCATTTCTTCCACCGACTTCTTCTGGAGAGCTTTCGGCGGCTTTCCGTTTCTGTAATCGAACGTGTACGGCGTGGTGCGTTTAATGGCAGACTGCAGGCTTCCAGTCGATGGGGAGGATTGAGCGAAGTGACCGCAGGGGAGTCGAGCGGCTCAGTGGTACGGCGCATCCTGCTGGGTTCACAGCTGAGGCGCCTGAGGGAGTCCCGCGGCATCACCCGCGAAGCGGCCGGTTACTCGATCCGCGCCTCCGAATCGAAGATCAGCCGCATGGAGTTGGGACGGGTGAGCTTCAAGTCCAGGGACGTCGAAGATCTTCTGACGTTGTACGGCGTCACCGACGAGACCGAGCGCGGCGCACTCCTCTCGCTCGCCAAAGAGGCCAACCTCACCGGCTGGTGGCACAGTTACTCCGACGTTCTGCCCGGCTGGTTCCAGACGTACGTGGGTCTGGAGGGTGCCGCCTCGCTCATCCGCGTCTACGAGGTCCAGTTCGTCAACGGCCTGTTGCAGACCGAGGCGTACGCGCACGCGGTCGTCAAGCGCGGCATGAAGGGCGCGAGCAAGGCGGAGATCGACCGCCGCGTGGCCCTGCGCCTGGAGCGCCAGAAGCTGCCCTGCGCCTGGAGCGCCAGAAGCTGCTGACCGCCGAGCGCGCGCCGCACTTCCACTGCGTACTCGACGAGGCGGCGCTGCGGCGCCCGTACGGCGACCGCGACGTGATGCGCGGCCAGCTCCAGCACCTCATCGAGATCTCGGAGTGGCCCAACGTCACGCTCCAGGTGATGCCGTTCAGCTTCGGTGGCCACGCGGGCGAGAGCGGCGCGTTCACCATGCTGAGCTTCCCGGAGTCCGACCTCTCCGACGTCGTGTACGTGGAGCAGCTCACCGGCGCGCTCTACCTCGACAAGGCCGAGGAGGTCGCCCAGTACGAGCGGGTGGCCGCGCAGCTCCACAAGGACAGTCCCGACCCGGCCGACAGCCGTGATCTCCTGCGCGGACTTCTCCAACTCACCTGACGCATAAGTACGATGACGTAACCTCAGGGTTCAGGTTCCGTCTGCTTTCGTTGCTGCCGCGGCAAGGGGTCCGTCTCATGTCCTTCTTCACTGACCTGGCTCATCAGTACATCGACGGGGAGTGGAAGGCCGGCTCGGGCTCCTGGGACATCATCGACTTCAACCCGTACGACGGGGAGAAGCTGGCGTCGATCACCGTCGCCACGGCCGACGAGGTCGACCAGGCCTACCGCGCGGCCGAGCGCGCCCAGCGGGAGTGGGCCGACACCAACCCCTACGCCAGGCGCGGCGTCTTCGAGCGGGCCCTGCGGGTGGTCGAGGACCGCGAGGAGGAGATAACCGAGGCGATCATCGCCGAGCTGGGCGGCACCCGGCTCAAGGCGGCCTTCGAGCTCCACCTCACCAAGGAGTTCCTGCGCGAGGCCGTGCACCTCGTCCTGCGCCCCGAGGGCCGCATCCTGCCCTCGCCCGTGGACGGCAAGGAGAACCGCCTCTACCGCGAACCCGTGGGCGTCGTGGGCGTCATCAGCCCCTTCAACTTCCCGCTGCTCCTGTCGATCAAGACGGTCGCCCCCGCGCTCGCCCTCGGCAACGCCGTGGTGCTCAAGCCGCACCAGAGCGCCCCGGTGACCGGCGGCAGCCTGGTCGCCAAGATCTTCGAGGACGCCGGTCTGCCCGCCGGCCTGCTCAACGTCGTGATCACGGACATAGCCGAGATCGGTGACGCCCTGATCGAGCACCCGGTGCCGAGCGTCATCTCCTTCACCGGCTCCGACCGCGTGGGCCGCCACGTCGCCACCGTCTGCGCCTCGCACTTCAAGCGCTCGATCCTCGAACTGGGCGGCAACAGCGCCCTGATCGTCCTGGACGACGCCGACATCGACTATGCCGTGGACGCGGCCGTCTTCAGCCGCTTCGTGCACCAGGGCCAGGTCTGCATGGCCGCCAACCGCATCCTGGTGGACCGCTCAGTAGAGGCGGAGTTCACCGAGAAGTTCGTCGCCAAGGCCGCCTCGCTCAAGGTCGGCGACCCGGCCGACCCCGCCACGCACATCGGCCCGCTCATCAACGCCTCGCAGGCGGAGGCCGTTTCGTCCGTCGTCGAGCAGGCCGTCGCCGCGGGCGCGCGGGCCCTGCTGCACGGCACCACCGAGGGGAACCTGGTCGCGCCCTCCGTGCTGACGGGGCTGCCGGCCGACTCCCCGGTCCTGCGGCAGGAGATCTTCGGCCCCGTGGCCCTGCTCGTGCCCTTCGACGGCGAGGACGAGGCGGTGCGGATCGCCAACGACACCCCGTACGGACTGAGCGGCGCGGTGCACACCGCCGACGTCGAGCGCGGCGTGCGGGTCGCCAAGCGGGTCAGGACCGGCATGATCCACGTCAACGACGGCACGGTGCACGACGAGCCGATCGTGCCGTTCGGCGGCGAGAAGAGCTCCGGTGTGGGCCGGCTCAACGGCGACTCGACGGTGGACGCCTTCACCACCCAGAAGTGGATCTCGGTGCAGCACGGCCGCTCGCGCTTCCCGTTCTGAGCGGCGCTCTCGACCCATCTCATGGCCCCGGGCCCTTGCGGACAGAACCTGACCGCAAGGGTCCGTAGCTTCTGAGGTGTCGGAAAGGCCCCCCGGGGGGGCAGCCCGCGGAAGCGGGCCGGAGAGAGGCGGAACCCATGGTCACCCACGTCAGCTCGGAAGCGCACGGAGACGAGCGCGGCGCCCTGATCGCCTTCGTCGAGGCCCAGCGCGGCGGCATCCGCCGGTCGGTGCTCGGGCTCACCGACGAGCAGGCGGCCCAGCGGCCGAGCGCGAGCGAGCTCAGCCTGTCGGGCCTGGTCAAGCACGTGGCCGAGACGGAGCTGAACTGGCTGCGCATGGCCCAGCAGAAGCCCAACGAGAAGCAGCGCACCCAGGAGACCTGGGGTGACAGCTTCCGGATCGTGGAGGGCGAGACGCTCGCCGAGGTTTTGGCCTTCTGGGACCGGGTCGCCGCCGAGACGGAGGAGTTCATCCGCGAGGTGCCGAGCCTGGACGACACCTTCCCGCTGCCCGAGGCGCCGTGGTTCCCGAAGGACGGTGTCGTGTCGATGCGCTGGATGATGCTGCACCTCGTCGAGGAGGCCGGCCGGCACGCGGGCCACGCCGACATCATCCGCGAGTCCCTGGACGGCAAGACCGCCTTCGAACTGGTGGCCCTGGAGCGCGGCGAGTCCTGGGGCTGATGCCGGGGCGGGCGTGGTAGGCCGCGGGCGGTATGCCGGTGGAGCGGAATCCCCCGTACCCTAGTCAAAATTGATGACTACGGTACGAGCGGAAGGGGCGCGGCGCATGTCAGCGATCCGGCTACTGGTTCTCGGGGCCGTGCGCCAGCACGGCCGCGCCCACGGCTACCAGGTCCGCAACGACCTGGAGTACTGGGGCGCCCACGAGTGGTCCAACGCCAAGCCCGGCTCGATCTACCACGCGCTGAAGCAGCTCGCGAAGCAGGGCATGCTGCGCGCCCACGAGGTCGCCCCCTCCACGGCGGGCGGCCCGCCGCGCACCGAGTACGAGATGACGGAGCAGGGCACGGAGGAGTACCTCTCCCTGCTCCGCTCCTCCCTGACCACGTACGACCAGCGGCCGGACGTCCTCACCTCCGGGCTCGGCTTCATGGTGGACCTGCCGCGGGACGAGGCCGTGGAGCTGCTCAAGGAGCGGGTGCGGCGCATGGAGGAGTGGCGGGCCTCCGTGACGGGCTACTACACGCCCGAGGACGGCCCCGAACAGCTCGGTCACATCGGCGAGATCATGAACTACTGGGTGCACTCGGCGGACACGGGCGCGGAGTGGACCAGGGACCTGATCGCCCGCATCGAGGGCGGCGCGTACACCTTCGCCGGTGAGGGCGCCCCCTTCGTCGCGGTGCTCGCCGAGGGGGAGGAGAACCCGTACGCGACGGGGGAGCGCCTCGCGGAGGACGACCGCTAGCCGGATCTGCGGACGCGCGGGCTTGCACCTCACGTGACGTGAGGATCCAGGCTGAGGGGCGTACCGAGAAGAGAGGCGGAGGTCATGGGCTACTCCGTGGGACAGGTCGCCGGTTTCACCGGCGTGACGGTGCGCACGCTGCACCACTACGACGAGATCGGCCTGCTCGTGCCCGGTGGGCGCAGCCACGCGGGTCACCGGCGCTACAGCGACGGTGATCTCGACCGGCTTCAGCAGATCCTGTTCTACCGGGAGCTCGGCTTCCCCCTCGACCAGGTGGCGGCACTCCTGGACGACCCGGACGCGGACCCGCGCGCGCATCTGCGCCGCCAGCACGAGCTGCTGACCGCCCGGATCGCGAGGCTGGAGGAGATGGCCGCCGCCGTCGAGAGAGCCATGGAGGCGAAGAAGATGGGCATCAACCTCACGCCCGAGGAGAGGTTCGAGGTCTTCGGGGACACCGACCCCGAGCAGTACGCGGACGAGGTGCGGGAGCGCTGGGGCGACACCGAGGGGTACCGGGAGGCGCAGCGCAGGTCGGCCTCTTACACCAAGGACGACTGGAAGCGGATCAACGAGGAGTTCTCCGCGCTCCACGCGCGCGTGGGCGATCTGCTCGCCCAGGGCTTCGCGGCCGACTCCCGGGAGGCGATGGACGGCGCTGAGGACCACCGCCTCTTCATCTGCCGGTACCACTACGAGTGCTCGCACGAGACGCACACCTGCCTCGGCGAGATGTACGTGGCCGACGAGCGGTTCACCGCCTTCTACGAGGCCATCCGGCCCGGGCTCGCGGTGTACATGCGGGACGCGATCCGGGCGAACGCGGCACGCAACGGCTGAGGGGTGCGCGCGGCGGTGATCGCTGGGCGGCGGTGAGGGGGTGCGCGGCGGTGATCGTCATGTCCGGCGGGGGATTTGCCCGGGTTATCCACAGGCCGAGTGCGGAAAGGGGCAGTGGAACCAGGCCGGGCCGCTCGGCGTTGATAACTTTGGGCGGCTGCACCCGCCGCCGCCCCGTTGGACGGCCGCAGCACCGCCGCCGCACCGCCCTCTCACCCTCAGGAGCCCGGAACCGTGACGACGCTTGCGCTCGGACCAAGCTGGCTGGATCCGGATTATCTCCTGAACCAGTTCGGCCTCTGGGGCCTCCTGCTGATCGTCTTCGCCGAGTCGGGGCTGCTCATCGGCTTCTTCCTGCCCGGCGACTCGCTGCTGTTCACCACGGGCATGCTGATCACGACGCACAAGCTGGACACCCCGCTGTGGCTGGCCTGCGTGCTGATCTGCATGGCCGCGATCCTCGGTGACCAGGCGGGCTATCTCTTCGGCAAGAAGGTCGGCCCCTCGCTCTTCAAGCGCCCGGACTCCAAGCTCTTCAAGCAGGAGAACGTGGTCAAGGCGCACGACTTCTTCGAGAAGTACGGACCCAAGTCCCTGGTCCTGGCCCGCTTCGTGCCGATCGTGCGGACGTTCACGCCGATCATCGCCGGCGTCTCCGCCATGCGGTACCGCTCGTTCATCACGTTCAACATCATCGGCGGCATCCTGTGGGGCGCGGGCGTCACGCTGCTCGGCGCCTGGCTCGGCCAGATCGATTTCGTGCACAAGAACATCGAGTCGATCCTGATCCTGATCGTCCTCATCTCGGTGGTCCCGATCGTCATCGAGTTCCTGCGCGCCCGCAGCAAGTCCAAGAAGGCGGCGATGGCCGGGGCCGCCACCCAGGGCCCCCCGCCGCCGTCCCAGCGGGGCCGCCACGCGAAGCGGTGAGCCGGGTCGGCGGAAGCCCCCGCGAGGCGGGCCCACCGGGGGCTAGAAGCCCCTGGTCCGCTTCGCCGCACGGCGATTCGCCGCGGAGGTCGCGCCCGGAATCTTGAGGATCAGCCGGGAGACCTCGCTCCCGAGGTTCACGCCGATCGCGATGGCCAGGGCCGTGGCAACGGCCTTGGTCAGCGAGTTTATGCCCGTGTTGAGGTCGTTCTGGGCCAGCGCGAGCAGCCCGAAGTACGTGGCACTACCCGGCAGCAGCGGCCCGATCGCCGCCGTGACGTACGGCAGTGACGACGCGAACCGGTAGCGCGAGAAGAGCTGCCCGAAGAGCCCCACGAGCCCGGCGGCGATGGCCGTGGCCGCCACGGGCGACAGCGCCAGGGGCGTCTGCGCGAGCGCGCCGAACATCACCCAGGCGATGCCGCCGTTGAGCGTCACGATCAGGACCGTGTGGCGCTCCTGCTGCAACAGGATCGCGAAGGCGAGGCTCAGCGCCATCGACGCCAGGATCTGGATGACCGGCCGCGACGACGTCACGCCGAACTGCGTCTCGGGCGTCAGGTTCGTCGCGTCCAGCATCACGCCGAGCGACAGCACGAGCAGCACACCGCAGACGATGCCGACGATCAGGTACATGACCTCAAGGAGGCGTGCGGCGGCGGTGATGTAGTAGCCGGTGAGACCGTCCTGCACGCCCGCCACCAGGGCCCGCCCCGGGATCAGCGCGAAGAGCCCACCGGTGATGACCGCGGACGCCATCGTCGCCTCGGTGTGGGCGAAGCTCAGGGCGACGCCCAGCGCGGCGGGCGGCATCGCGGCGCCCACGAACTGGTAGAACTCCGGGAGCCCGCGCCCCGCGCAGAGCCAGGCGAGCCGGTCGCCGAGCATCGCGCCGACGGCCGCCACGAGGAACACCAGCGCGCCACCGCCGACGAGCACGGACGCGGAGCCCGCGAGCAGCCCGCTGGCCGCCGTGAGGGCCCAGCCCGGGTAGGGGTGACGGTTACGCCGAATGCCCGCGAGCCGGCGGTAGGCCTCCTCCAGGGAGACGTCGATGTCCGGGTCGCTGATGTCGTCCACCAGGTGGAAGACCGCCGCGAGCCGGGTGTAGTCGGTGCCGCGTCGCCGTACCGTCCTGGACGCCGTGACGGGGTCCTCCACCAGCGAGGGCTGGTGGGAGATCGACAGGAGCGTGAACGTCACGTTCGGCTCGCAGCGGTCGAGGCCGTAGGAGCGGCAGACGGCGAACATGGCCGCCTCGACGTCCTCGGCGCCCTCACCGCCCGCGAGCAGCAGCTCGCCGATACGGAGCGTCAGGTCGAGGACGCGCGGAACGGCGGGGCCGGACTCGTCCTCCTGCTTCTGCGCGGGCTCCGGAGCGGGCCGCTCCGTCACCGGCATCCGCAGCATCGTGCGCATCTGGTCCTGCCAGGGCGCTTCCTTGGTGAGCTTCACCAGGGGTATGCCCTGCGCGGGCGTGAACGCCGGCGGGGCGTTGCGGGAGCTGTACGTGTGCGGCGTCGTGAACGCCGACTTCTCTGTCTCCTGCGTCGTGGTCGACGGTGACGCGAGGCCGGTCGGCACGGCGAACTCGGACGTCGTCTGCGACTCGTCCTCGGGGGTCTCCTGCGCGAGCACTCCGCTCGGCGGGACGAACGCGCTGCGGGCTTCGTCCGACTGAGGCTTACGGTCCTCGGCCTCATGCTCGGCCACTGATGCCCTCACTTCTCCTACGGCTCCTACGACTCCTACGCACCTCCGTATGGCCAGTATGGGCACAGATACGCGAACGGGCCGCGCGGCCCGGTGATCGGTCCGCGCGGCCCGTACGAGGCCGGAGGCTCAGTGGCCGCCCTGCGCCTCGAAGCGCTTGTAGGACTTCTCGATCTCGGCTTCGGCGTCCGCCCGGCCGACCCAGTCGGCGCCCTCGACGGACTTGCCGGGCTCGAGGTCCTTGTAGACCTCGAAGAAGTGCTGGATCTCCAGGCGGTCGAACTCGGAGACGTGGTGGATGTCGCGCAGGTGCTCCACACGGGGGTCCGAGGCCGGGACGCAGAGCAGCTTGTCGTCGCCGCCCGCCTCGTCGGTCATGCGGAACATGCCGATCGCGCGGCACTTGATGAGGCAGCCGGGGAAGGTCGGCTCGTCCAGGATGACCAGGGCGTCCAGCGGGTCACCGTCCTCGCCGAGGGTGTTCTCGACGAAGCCGTAGTCCGCGGGGTAGCTGGTCGACGTGAAGAGGCGACGGTCCAGACGGATCCGCCCGGTCTCGTGGTCCACCTCGTACTTGTTCCGCGAACCCTTCGGAATCTCGATGGTGACGTCGAACTCCACGGGTGGCTCCTCCATGATCAGCACATACTTCGGGTGGTTAAGTGTCCCTCACGCAGATGTGTGATCGCGAAAGGGGCTGGTCGTCGTGCCGGAGCTCAAGCCTTGGCGTCGGCCTCGACAGCTGCTGGAACAGCTGACCGAGCTCTCCGCCGTAAAGCTTCCCCGATTCTCGGGAAAGCTTACGAACTGGCAGCTCACGGCGGGTGCCGCCACCCTCGGCCTGGTGATTTCGGCCGGAGCGGTGGCCGCGGCCGGCCCTTGGGACTCCTCCGGTCAGCGTACGGCGGAGCGCGTTCGGGCAGCCGCCGGGGATGCCGGGGGTGGCGCAGATCACGGTGGCTCCGCCGCAGGGCAGGCGCCGGAGACCGCCCCGAGCGCCCGAACGGTGCTCGCCGGCCTCGGCGCGCCCGTGGGAACGGCGCCCGCGCCGACGGAGCGCGCCCTGGCGGACGTACTCGATCCCCTTCTGCGGGACCCGGCGCTCGGCCCGGAGCGCGCGGCCGTGGTCCTCGACGCGGCCACCGGCAAGCGCGTCTACGGCAAGGACGCGGGCCGGGGCCTGACGCCGGCGTCGACCGTCAAGATCGCCACGGCGGTCGCGGCGCTGTCCGCGCTGGGCCCCGACCACCGCATCACCACCAAGGCGGTGCTCGAACCCGGCTCGTCTGGCTCATCCGACTCGTCCGGCTCCGGGGGCGTGCGGGACGTGGTCCTGGTCGGCGGGGGCGATCCGACGCTCACCGCCCGCAAGGACGGCCGGTACACCGACACGGCCGCGAGCCTGCGCCGCCTCGCCGAGGACACGGCCCGCGCGCTGAAGGCCCGCCACGTCGACACGGTGAAGCTCCGCTACGACACGTCCCTGTACGCGGGGCCCGCGCAGCACCCCATCGGCCCCAACGAGAACATCACCCTCGTCAGCGCCCTGATGGCCGACGAGGGCCGCCTCGACGACTCCACCAGCGGCCCCGCCCCGCGCTCGGGGGACCCCGCGGGCGACGCGGTGAAGAAGTTCGCGGACTTCCTCGACGGCCACGGCATCAAGACCACGACCGACACGGCACGCTCGGCCAAGGCGTCCGGCCGGGCCGAATCCCTCGCCAAGGTCGAGTCGCCGCCTCTGTCGGCCCTGGTCGAGCGGATGCTGACCCACAGCGACAACGACATCGCCGAGGCCCTGGCCCGCCAGACGGCCGTGGCGGCCAAGGAGCGGCCGAGCTTCGACGGCGCCGACAAGGCGGTCCGCGCCCGGCTCACGAAGCTGGGCCTGCCCCTCTCCGGGGCGAGGTTCGCCGACGGCAGCGGCCTCGACCGCGCCGACCGCGTCTCCGCCGAGCTCCTCGCCGCGCTCCTGGACAGCGCCGCCGACCCGGCCCGCCCCGAACTGCGCTCCGCGGTGACGGGCCTGCCCGTCGCGGGCTTCACCGGCACCCTCGTCGACCGCTACCCCAAGGAGTCCCCGGGCACCGGCGTCGTACGCGCCAAGACCGGCACGCTCACGGGCGTGAACACCCTGGCGGGCACGGTCGTCGACGCGGACGGCCGCCTCCTGGTCTTCGCTTTCATGACCACAGGCACGACAGACCCCCAGGCAGCCCAGAAAACCCTGGACAAGATGGCCTCGACCGTGGCGAACTGCGGCTGCCGCTGACCCGCCGGAACCGCGCGGCGAGCCAGGACGGCGACGCGGAGAGCCCCTAGGGGCCCGCCCAGGGGCAAAGTGGGGGGCGCAAGCCCCACCACCGGGGAGAGCGACCACGTACCGTTGACGCATGACGAGCATCGGTGGTGCGGAGATGGTCGACTGGAATCTCGCGGTGGCGACCGCGACCCGGCTCGTACGGCCGGGCCCAGAAGTGAGCCGCGACGAGGCACGCGCCGTCGTCGCCGAGCTCCGTCGGCATGCCAAGTCCTCGGAGGAGCACGTCCGTTCCTTCACCGGTATGGGCACGGATGACACCCACGACACACCGGTTCTCGTCGTCGACAGAGCCGGCTGGATCCGGGCGAACGTCGCGGGCTTCCGGGAGCTCCTCAAGCCCCTCCTGGACAAAATGCAGGACAAGCGCTCGGGCGGCCCCGGCGGAGCCATGCTCGGCGCGGTCGGCGGCAAGGTGACGGGCGTCGAGCTGGGCATGCTCCTGTCGTTCCTCGCCTCCCGCGTCCTCGGGCAGTACGAGACCTTCGCCCCGGCCACCCGAGACCTCCCCGCGGGGGCGAACGGCGGCGGCAGGCTCCTCCTGGTCGCGCCGAACATCGTGCAGGTCGAGCGCGAGCTGGACGTGGACCCGCACGACTTCCGGCTCTGGGTCTGCCTCCACGAGGAGACGCACCGCACGCAGTTCACCGCGGTGCCCTGGCTGCGCGACCACCTGGAGGGCGAGATCCAGGCCTTCCTCGGCGAGACCGAGGTCGACCCGATGACCGTCCTGGAGCGCGTCAGGGAGGCCGCCCAGACGTTCGCCGGCGGACGGGGCGAGGACGAGGACGACGCGGCGGCCGACGGCGGCCGCTCCATCGTGGAGCTGGTGCAGACCCCCGTCCAGCGCGAGATCCTCGGCCGCCTCACCGCCGTGATGTCCCTCCTGGAGGGCCACGCCGACTTCGTGATGGACGGCGTGGGCCCCGACGTGGTGCCCTCCGTCGACGAGATCCGGGAGAAGTTCAAGGAGCGCAGGGCGCGCGGCGCGAGCCGCCTGGACCAAGCGCTGCGCAAGCTCCTCGGCCTCGACGCGAAGTTGCGCCAGTATCGCGACGGCGAGCGCTTCGTGCGGGCGGTCGTGGAGGAGGTCGGCATGGACGGCTTCAACCGCGTGTGGACCTCGCCGAACACGCTGCCGACCAAGGCGGAGATCGCCAAACCCGCGGACTGGGTCTCGCGGGTGCACCGCAAGGCGGACTGAGGGGCCGATAAGGCGGACTGAGGGGCAGATGGGGACCGATGGCAGGAGAATGCCCTCGTAATCACCCGTCCGAGGGACCGTGGGCGGTGGGTAGGCGTGCAATGCTCGGGGAACGGCTCGGCTCTGTCACCATCAACACACTCTGAGTGACCGAATGCTCGGGATTCCGAGGTCTGGCTGACCAGATCCGGTCTCCCGAGCGGTCCCTGAGCGACTGGTCCGAGGACACCCCCCGAACTTCATGAAGGGAACCGGACATGGGTCCCCATCCTGCGGTCGCGGCGATACGCCTGGCGGTCCGCCGCGTACTCCACGACGTACTGACCGACGTACAGCGCAGCTCCGAAACCGACCCCCCACCCCCCGTACTCCCCGCACCCTCCGCCCACGAGCAGGCCCCCCGACCGCTCGTGCTGGTCGCCTGCTCCGGCGGCGCCGACTCGATGGCGCTCGCCTCCGCCCTCGCCTTCGAGGCCCCCAAGCTCGGCATCCGCGCCGGCGGCGTCACCGTCGACCACGGCCTCCAGCCCGGCTCCGACCTGCGCGCCGCCGAGGTCGTCGCCCGCCTGACCGCCCTCGGACTGACCCCGGTCGAGTCCGTCGCCGTGGACGTCGGCCGCGACGGCGGCCCCGAAGCCGCCGCCCGCGACGCGCGGTACGCGGCTCTGGACGCCGCCGCCGAACGGCACGCGGCCGCCGCCGTGCTGCTCGGCCACACCCGCGACGACCAGGCCGAGACCGTCCTGCTCGGGCTCGCCCGTGGCTCCGGGATCCGCTCCCTGTCCGGCATGGCCGCGACCTCGGGGGTCGCCGGCCGGTACCGCCGCCCCTTCCTGCACCTCGACCGCCAGACCGCCCGCAAGGCGTGCATGGTCCAGGCGCTGCCCGTCTGGGACGACCCGCACAACGCCGACCCCGCCTACACCCGCTCCCGGCTGCGCCACGAGGGCCTGCCCGCGCTGGAGAAGGCGCTCGGCAAGGGTGTCGTCGAAGCGCTCGCCCGCACGGCCCAGCTCTCCCGCGACGACGCCGATGCCCTCGACACGTGGGCCGCCCAGGCCGAGACGTCGGTGCGCGACGCCACCGGCCTCCTGGAGTGCGCCAAGCTCTTCGCCCTGCCCCCCGCCGTGCGCCGCCGCATCGTGCGCCGGGCCGCGATCGACGCCGGTGCGCCGGCCGGTTCCCTGTTCGCCCGGCACATCGAGGAGGTCGACCGCCTCATCACCGGCTGGCGCGGCCAGGGAGCCATCAATCTCCCGGGCAAAGTCGTGGCTCAGCGCCAGGGTGGCAGACTGGTGATCCGGCAAGGCTGACGAGGACCGTGCGCGCTGCGGGACACCGTCGGCCGGTGGGACGACCGAAAGTGATGCGGGTGGACGCGAAAGACATGGGCACCGACCTCAAGTCGGTGCTCATCACCAAGGAAGAGATCGACGCGAAGCTGGCAGAGCTGGCCGCGAAGATCGACGCGGAGTACGCGGGCAAAGACCTGTTGATCGTCGGTGTCCTCAAGGGCGCGGTGATGGTCATGGCGGACCTGGCGCGCGCGCTGTCCACCCCGGTCACCATGGACTGGATGGCCGTCTCGTCGTACGGCGCGGGCACCCAGTCCTCCGGCGTCGTCCGGATCCTCAAGGACCTGGACACCGACATCAAGGGCAAGCACGTCCTGATCGTCGAGGACATCATCGACTCCGGGCTGACCCTGTCCTGGCTGCTCTCCAACCTCGGCTCCCGCGAGCCCGCCTCCCTCGAGGTGTGCACGCTGCTGCGGAAGCCCGAGGCGGCGAAGGTCGCGATCGACGTGAAGTGGATCGGTTTCGACATCCCCAACGAGTTCGTGGTGGGCTATGGCCTGGACTTCTCGGAGAAGTACCGGAACCTTCCCTTCGTCGGAACGCTCGCTCCGCACGTCTACGGCGGCTGACACCCGAGGGACCGTGTGCGGCGGCGGGGAACCCTCACCCGTTTCCCGGCGTTGGAGAAGCGAAGACAGTATTGCCAGCCCTCCCGTGCGGCTTCGGGTCACAATGCTGGGGTACCGTCCGAAGAACAGTCTTTATCAAACTCACTATGGCAGGAGGGACGGGGCGTCATCGCTCCGTATGGATGGACGTGAAGCGATACTTCCGTGGGCCAGTCATGTGGATCGTGCTGGCCGTCCTTGCCGTGGTCGTGTTGATGCAGGTCGTCGGCTCGTCCGGTGGCTACAAGACGGTTGACACAGGTCAGGTCGTCCAGGCGATCAACGACAACAAGATCAAGTCGGCCAAGCTCACCACAGGTGACGAGCAGACCATCAAGGCCGAGCTCATCGATGGTGAGAAGGTCAAGGGCAGCAGCAAGATCCAGGCGAGCTACATCGGCGACCAGGGCGTCGACCTCGCCAAGTCTCTGCAGGCCAAGTTCGAGGACAAGCAGATCAAGGACGGTTACACCGTCTCCCCGTCGAAGCAGAATCCCTTCGTCGGCATCTTGCTCTCCCTCCTCCCCTTCGTCCTCATCGTCGTGGTCTTCCTGTTCCTGATGAATCAGATGCAGGGCGGCGGCTCCCGGGTCATGAACTTCGGGAAGTCCAAGGCCAAGCTGATCACCAAGGACACCCCGAAGACGACGTTCTCCGACGTGGCGGGTTCGGACGAAGCCGTCGAGGAGCTCCACGAGATCAAGGAGTTCCTCCAGGAGCCGGCGAAGTTCCAGGCCGTCGGCGCCAAGATCCCCAAGGGCGTGCTCCTCTACGGCCCGCCCGGTACGGGCAAGACGCTGCTCGCGCGCGCCGTCGCCGGTGAGGCCGGGGTCCCGTTCTACTCGATCTCCGGTTCCGACTTCGTCGAGATGTTCGTCGGTGTCGGTGCCTCCCGTGTCCGTGACCTCTTCGAGCAGGCCAAGGCGAACGCCCCGGCGATCGTCTTCGTCGACGAGATCGACGCCGTCGGCAGGCACCGCGGCGCCGGCATGGGCGGCGGTCACGACGAGCGCGAGCAGACGCTGAACCAGCTGCTCGTCGAGATGGACGGCTTCGACGTGAAGGGCGGCGTCATCCTGATCGCCGCCACGAACCGGCCCGACATCCTCGACCCGGCGCTCCTGCGCCCCGGCCGTTTCGACCGCCAGATCGCGGTCGACCGTCCGGACATGCTGGGCCGCCTGGAGATCCTCAAGGTTCACCAGAAGGGCAAGCCGGTCGCCCCGGACGTCGACCTGGGCGCGGTGGCCCGGCGCACGCCCGGCTTCACCGGTGCCGACCTGGCGAACGTGCTGAACGAAGCGGCGCTCCTCACGGCGCGCGGTGACAAGAAGCTGATCGACAACCACTTCCTGGACGAGGCGATCGACCGCGTCGTGGCGGGCCCGCAGAAGCGGACCCGGATCATGTCCGACAAGGAAAAGAAGATCACCGCGTACCACGAGGGCGGACACGCCCTGGTCGCGGCGGCCTCCCCGAACTCGGACCCGGTCCACAAGATCACGATCCTGTCCCGCGGCCGGGCCCTGGGTTACACCATGGTCCTGCCCGAAGAGGACAAGTACTCCACGACGCGCAACGAAATGCTCGACCAGCTCGCCTACATGCTGGGCGGGCGCGCGGCCGAGGAGCTCGTCTTCCACGACCCGACGACGGGTGCGGCGAACGACATCGAGAAGGCCACCGCGACCGCTCGTGCGATGGTCACGCAGTACGGCATGACCGAGCGCCTCGGCGCGATCAAGTTCGGTGGCGACAACACCGAACCGTTCCTCGGTCGCGAGATGGGTCACCCGCGTGACTACTCCGAAGAGGTCGCCGCGCTGGTCGACGAAGAGGTCAAGAAGCTCATCGAGACCGCGCACAACGAAGCGTGGGAGATCCTCGTCGAGAACCGCGACATCCTCGACAACCTCGTTCTCCAGCTTCTGGAGAAGGAGACGCTCAACAAGGAGCAGATCGCCGAGGTCTTCTCCGGCATCGTGAAGCGCCCGGCCCGTCCGGCGTGGACCGGTTCCTCGCGGCGTACGCCCTCGACCCGCCCGCCGGTGCTCTCCCCCAGGGAGCTGTCGCTGACGAACGGTGCGAACGGCGCCACCCCCGCGATCTCCGGAGGCGGCACGGAACACCCCATCGAGGTGGCCCCGGAGGACCGCCCCGAGAGCTGAGTCCCGCGTCCCGGCAGGCCCGGAATGAATGCCGCGCCCCCCAGGTTTTAGCCTGGGGGGCGCGGCATTTCCGTAGCCCCGCGCAGGACGCACAGGAACGAGGCACCACATGACCGACCCGGTGACGTTGGACGGCGAGGGCTCGATCGGCGAGTTCGACGAGAAGCGCGCCGAGAACGCCGTGCGCGAGCTGTTGATCGCCGTCGGCGAGAACCCCGACCGCGAGGGCCTCCGGGAGACCCCGGCGCGGGTGGCTCGGTCCTACCGGGAGATATTCGCGGGGCTCTGGCAGCAGCCGGAGGACGTCCTGACGACGACGTTCGACCTGGGCCACGACGAGATGGTCCTGGTGAAGGACATCGAGGTCATGAGTTCCTGCGAACACCACCTGGTCCCGTTCGTCGGCGTCGCCCACGTCGGGTACATCCCGTCCACGGACGGCAAGATCACCGGTCTGTCGAAGCTCGCCCGCCTCGTCGACGTGTACGCGCGCCGGCCGCAGGTGCAGGAGCGGCTGACCACGCAGATCGCCGACTCCCTGATGAGCATCCTCGAACCGCGCGGTGTGATCGTGGTCGTCGAGTGCGAGCACATGTGCATGACGATGCGCGGGGTCCGCAAGCCGGGCGCCAAGACCATAACGTCCGCGGTCCGCGGCCAGCTCCGCGATCCCGCCACGCGCAATGAGGCGATGAGCCTGATCATGGCCCGCTGAGGCAGGCGTGGCTCTGCAGGGACGGGCTAGGCCGCCGGGGCCGCCTGGCCGTCCTCGTCGTCGTCCTCGGGGAGCTTGCAGACCCGTTCGAGGAAGAAGGCGGCGGCTATCACCGCGATGCCCATGACGACCGAAAGACCGGCGTAGACCGCCTGGTCGCGGCGGGCGGGGACGTCCAGGAACTCCAGCAGGAACGCGCCCGTGCCGCCGTACATCCCCGCGATGAGCGCCGCGACCAGGGCGCTGGCCTGGCCGAAGACGACGGCTCGGGCCGCCATCATCGGCTCGACGCCCTTGGCGCCGGGGCGGCGCTCACGCTGGTCGCGCAGGCGCGAGCGCAGCGAGAGCGCCGTCGCGAGCAGGACGACGGCGATCACCGCGAGCACGATGGGCGCGGCCAGCGGGACCTTCGGCAGGGTGCCGACGGAGTCCCACAGCCTGGCGCCCGACCAGGACAGCACTCCGGCCGCGAGGAAGAGGCCGGCCAGCGTCCTGATGCGCAGTTGCTTCACGAATGACCCTTCATAGCCGTCGTCCGACCTTCATGACCCTGGTCGGCGTCCCGATCGTCGTACATGCCGCCGTACATGCCGTCGTACACGCCGTCGTACGGGTTCATCAGACCCTAACGACTACTCCGGCAGTCGGAGTTCCAGGTCGGCGCGGGGCGTGACGCCCTCGCGGGTGAGGGAGTCGAGCAGATCGGCGACGGAGCCGCGGCCGGTCAGGCTGGCCTCGGGGTCGACGTCGTGCCAGGGGGCGAGGACGAAGGCACGCTCGTGCGCGCGCGGGTGCGGCAGCGTGAGGTCCGGGTCGTCGGAGACCACGTCGGCGTACGACACGATGTCGACGTCGATCGTGCGCGGGCCCCAGCGCTCGTCACGGACGCGGTGGAAGGCCTCCTCGACGGCCTGCGCGCGCTCCAGGAGCGACGTGGGCGGCAGGGTCGTCTTCACCAGGACCACCGCGTTGAAGTACGCGGGCTGGGAGCCGGGTTCGACGCCCCACGGCTCCGTCTCGTACACCGGAGAGACCGCCTTGACCCGCAGGCCGGGGGTGTCCTCCAGGGCGTCGACGGCGCCTTGCAGCGTCTCCAGGCGGTTGCCGAGATTGCTGCCGAGGGAGATCACGGCGCGGTGCGGGTTGGACAGGGTGTGGTCCGCCGCGTCCACCTGCTCGACCACGGAGGCGGGCACCGGCTGGACGGTCGGGTCGCTCTGACCCGCTTTGAAGGGCGCAGTCATACTCGGCTCCGGGTGATGGTGACGGTCACGTCGTCGAACGGCACGGTGATCGGGGCGTCCGGCTTGTGCACGCACACCTCGACCTCCAGGACTCCGTCGTGCTTCAGACACGTCTGGGCGATGCGCTCGGCGAGCGTCTCGATGAGGTCGACGGGATCGCTCTCGACGGCGGCCACGACCTCCTCGGCCACGATCCCGTAGTGCACGGTCTTCGCCAGGTCGTCGTCGGCCGCGGCCGCTCGCGTGTCCAGGCCGAGAACCAGGTCCACGATGAAGGTCTGGCCCTCTTCGCGTTCCCGCGGAAAGACACCGTGGTGTCCGCGGGCCTTGAGGCCACGCAGCGCGACACGATCCACGCGAATCACTCCTGCAATCGTCGGTATCGGCGGGCCTGCACCGAGTGCGGTCGGCGCTCCAGCCTCGATCGAATCTACCTGCGAGCACTGACAAGGCTCGCTCGCGGGGCCCGTGGGACCGGCCACATCCTTGCCCCTACCCACTAGGAAGGCGTCTCGTCGCTCTCGTCGTCGTCGGTTTCGGCGAGTACGGGAGAGGCGTGGTGCGACCAGAGTTTCCAGCCGTCCGGCGTGCGGCGGAACACATTGGTGGCGACCACGAGCTGGCCCACGAGAGGCCCGAGCTCGCCGCCGCCCTCCGGGGGCGGGCCGCCGCTGAGGATGTTCTCGGTGCAGGTCACCAGGGCGGTGTCGCCGGCCACGCCGACCTTCACGTCGGTCAGGAAGAACTGGATGTACTCGGTGTTCGCCATGATCAGCGCGTACGACCTGAGGACCTCGCCGCGGCCGGTGAGGACCGGCCAGCCGGGGTGCACGCAGGAGATCGCGGTGCCGTCGTCGGACACCTCGTCGTCGTCCGCCTCGTCGACCGGCACGTCGTCGGCGGTCGCGTCGCCGTCCGCCACGTCGCCGTCCGCCACGTCGCCGTCCGCCACGTCGTCGTCCGCCGCGGTGTCGGTCCCGGGGTCCAGCCACAGGTCGGAGACCTCGTCGAAGTCACCGCGTTCGAGTGCCTCGTAGAAGGCGGTGTTGGCACTCTCGACCTGCTCGACGTCGGTACGGGCCCCGGTCACCGGCTGTCGCCCGCGGCGTCCGTCACGGCCTGGGCGACGCGCACGGCGTCGGCGGTGGCCCGCACCTCGTGCACGCGGACCGCCCAGGCGCCCTGGTGGGCGGCGATGGCCGAGACCGCGGCCGTGGCGGCGTCGCGCTCGCGGGCGGGTGGCGGTGCCCCCTCCGGGCCCGCGAGGACCCGGCCGAGGAAACGTTTGCGGGAGGCGGCGACCAGGATGGGGTGGCCGAGCTCGCGCAGCCGGTCCAGGCGGGCCAGGAGGGCCAGGTCGTGCTCGGCCTTCTTGGAGAAGCCGAGGCCCGGGTCGACGACGATGCGCTCGGGGGCGATGCCGCCCTCGATGGCGGCCGCCACGCGTGCGTGGAGCTCGTCGACGACTTCGGAGACGACGTCCTCGTAGGCGGGCTCGGCGTGGATGTCGGTGAGGAAACCGCGCCAGTGCATGACCACGAAGGGGGCGCCGGCGGCGGCGACCGCGGGGACCATGCGGGGGTCGGCGAGGCCCCCGCTGACGTCGTTGACCAGGACGGCGCCCGCGGCGAGCGCCTGCTCGGCGACGGTGGCGCGCATGGTGTCCACGGAGACCGTGACGCCCTCGGCGGCCAGGCCGCGCACCACGGGGACGACGCGCTTGAGCTCCTCGTCCTCGTCCACGCGGGTGGCGCCGGGGCGGGTGGACTCACCGCCGACGTCGACCAGGTCGGCGCCCCGCGCGACGAGGTCGATGCCGTGCTTGACGGCGGCCGTCGTGTCGAACCAGCGACCGCCGTCGGAGAAGGAGTCCGGCGTGACGTTCACGACGCCCATGACCGCACAGCGGTCCCACTCCGGCAGTCCCTGGACCGATCCCCGCCCGCGCAACGTACTCATGGTTCCAGCCTAGGCCCGGTCGGCGGCGGGTTACGCCGCCTGGACCTCACGCTCCGTGCTCCGGTGCGCACAGGGGCGGCGCTGGGCGGTGCCCCTGCGCAGGAACCTGGGGAGCGCGAGGTTCACGAAGCCCTCGGCCTGCATGGCGGCGAAGCCGATGCGGGGCAGGTCCTTGCTGGAGCGGTAGACGACGAAGCGGGGCTCCCAGCGGGGGCGGAACTTCGCGTTGAACTTGTACAGGGACTCGATCTGGAACCAGCGCGAGAGGAAGACCAGCAGGCCGCGCCAGGCGCGCAGGACCGGGCCCGCGCCGATCTTCTCGCCGCGGGCGAGGGCCGCGCGGAACATGGCGAAGTTGAGGGACACGCGCGCGATGCCGAGCTTGGGGGCGGCCTGGAGGGCGGCCACGATGAGCAGCTCGTTCATGCCGGGGTCGGCCGCGCGGTCGCGGCGCATGAGGTCCAGGGAGACGCCGTCCTTGCCCCACGGGACGAAGTGGAGGACGGCCTTCAGGTCGCCGTAGGGCCCCGGTTCCTCGTCCGCCTTGTGGGCGGTGGCGATCAGGCAGTCGCCGTCCTCGGGGTCGCCGATGCGGCCGAGCGCCATCGAGAAGCCGCGCTCGGTGTCGGTGCCGCGCCAGTCCTCCGCGGCCTGCTGGATCCTGGCGAGCTCGCGCTCCCCGAGGTCACGGATGCGCCGTACGCGCGTCTCGTAGCCATTGCGCTCGATCCGCTTGACCATCTGGCGTACGTTGCGCATCGCACGCCCGGACAGGGAGAAATCCGCGACGTCCACCACCGCCTCGTCGCCCAGTTCGAGGGCGTCGAGGCCGGTCTCGCGGGTCCAGACCTCGCCGCCCGTCTCGGAGCAGCCCATGACGGCGGGCGTCCAGGAGTGGGCCTTGGCCTCGTCCATGAAGCGTTCGATGGCGCCGGGCCAGGCCTCGACGTCGCCGATCGGGTCACCGCTGGCGAGCATCACTCCGGAGACGACGCGGTAGGTGACGGCGGCCTTGCCGCTGGGGGAGAAGACGACACCCTTGTCGCGGCGGAGCGCGAAGTGGCCGAGGGAGTCGCGGCCGCCGTGCCTGTCGAGCAGCCCGCGCAGCCTCGTCTCGTCGTCCTCGGTGAGGCGGGCGGCCGGGTGCTCGGGGCGGAAGGCCAGGTAGATGGTGGTGAGGGCGGTGAGCATGCCGAGGGCGCCGAGGGAGAAGCCGACGGTCCAGGACGTGCTTCCGTAGTAGCCGACCGGGCCCTCGAAGCCGAAGAGGCCGTACAGGACGTGCTGGAGGCGTTCCGTGATGCCGGGGTCGCCGACGACCTTGCCGGGGTGGGCGCTGACGATCACCAGGCCGAGCAGGATCGAACCGGCGCCGAGCAGGACGAAGTTGGCCAGGGCCCGCCAGCGGCTGCGTGGATCGGGCAGCGCGGTGAATTCACTACGATGACGGAGCAGCAGCGCGAGCAGGGCGACGGAGATCAGTACGCCGATCACCGAGTGCCGGTACGTGAACTGCGCGATGGCACCCGCGGGCAGCAGCACCACGGCGGCCCGCCAGGCCCGCCGCTTGTGGCGCCGCAGGCCGTGGGCGAGCAGGAGGAGCAGGATGCCGGAGCTGAGGGCGAGAGCGGCCGCGAAGGGGCCGAGCGCGCCGGGCAGTACCTCGGCGATGGCGTGCATGCGGCTGTGCCGGAAACGTGGGAACACACCCGCCGCGACGTTCAGCACACCCACGAGCGCGCAGGCCCTGGCGACGAGGGTCGGCACGGCCTCCGGACGCGGACCGCGCGTCAACCGGCGGAACCGGCTGTCGAAGTGACGTTCCTGACCCTCCGGAACCTCGCCCGACATTTCCCCATCTATCCTGACAGACATCGCATCCCGTAGTTCTGCGAGAGAGCTTTAATCCGGTGCCAAAGCGGCATCCGGCACCATTGCCCCCTCTAGGACGGTCCTTCGGGGAAACGGGTTCATTCCCGATCGGAAACCACGGGAAATCTTCGGTGAATCACCGGCGAGCCGCCGTGCGGTCCCGGTCGGTTTCCGGTCGGTTCCGGTCACGCCGCGGCTCTCTCGGGGCACAGGCAGAAAGCGCAGGCAGGAAATCCCCATGGGACTCACGAGCAACGAGGTCCTGGCCCTCGCGGTCCTCTTGGCCGTAGTGCTCTTCTTCGGCACGATCTGGCTCTGGCCGCGGCTCGCCCGCCGCACCTGGCGTGCGGTCACGGGCCGCGTCGGGCTGCTTCTCGCCGCGCAGGTCGCCATCTTCGCCTCGGTGGGCCTGGCCGCCAACCAGGCCTTCGGCTTCTACGCCACGTGGGCCGACCTGTTCGGCCAGGAGACGAGCCCCGGCCTCGTGGTGGACCACGACCCGGCCAAGGGGGCGGGGCCCATCAAGGTCCTCGACACCCGGTCCGTGGACGTTCCCGGGGGCCACAGGACGGTCACCGGAGGCCAGATCCAGAAGATCGACATCGGTGGCAGGGCGTCACAGATCGCCAGCCCGGCCTACGTCTACCTGCCGCCCGAGTACTTCCAGCCGCAGCACAAGAACCGCAAGTTCCGCGCAGCCGTGGTCCTCACCGGCTACCCGGGGACCGCCGAGGCGCTCATCAAGGGGCTGCACTACCCCCAGACCGCGCACAGGCTGGCCTCCGAGGGCAAGATGCAGCCGATGGTCCTGATCATGATGAGGCCGACCGTCGCGCCGCCGCGCGACACGGAGTGCGTGGACGTCCCCGGCGGCCCGCAGGCGGAGACCTTCTTCGCCAAGGACCTGCCCAGCGCCATCTCGGGGCACTACAGGGTGGGCACCGGAGCCCGGAGCTGGGGCGTCGTCGGCGACTCCACGGGCGGCTACTGCGCCCTGAAGCTCGCCGTCCACCACCCCGAGCGGTACGGCGCCGCGGCGGGCCTGTCCGCGTACTACAAGGCGCCCATCGACGTCACCACCGGCGACCTCTTCCAGGGCGACGAGGACCTGGAGCGCCGCGCCGACCTGATGTGGTACCTCCGCCACGAGCCGCACCCAAGGACGTCCCTCCTGGTGACCAGCAGCAAGAAGGGCGAGGACAACTACCAGGACACCCTGGACTTCATCGGCGCGGTGAAGCCGCCCACGCGCGTGTCGTCGATCACGCTGGAGAGCGGCGGGCACAACTTCAACACCTGGCGCAGGGAGATCCCCGCCACGCTCCAGTGGATGAGCGGCCGGCTGAGCGACGGCTGAGCGGCCGGCTGAACTCCTCGGCCGCGTCGTCGCGGCGGGGCGTCGTCGCGGCGGGCGGCGGGGCGGCGGGGCTGCGGCGGGTCACGTCTTGCTGATGGCCGCCACCGTCTCCAGCTCGACGTCCGCGCGCGCCACCGCCCGCGCGTCGGCCGCCGTCGAGCGGCGCAGCGCCTCGTGCAGCCGGGCCGGGGTGAGCACGCCGAGGAAACGGCCCTCGCCGGCCTTGTCGATGACCGCGATCCAGCCCGCGTCGTGCTGGAGCATCGTCGCGAACGCCTGCTTCAGACTCGCGCCCACCGGCAGCCAGGCCTCCATGCGGCGGGCGTGCTCGCGGACCGTGCCGTGCCCCACGCGCGCGTGCTCGGCGGAGATCCAGCCGTGCAGGTTGTTCCCGCCGTCGAGGACCACGGCCCAGCGGGCGTCGAGCTCCTTCGGCAGCGGGTCGTCGAGGTGCACCACGGGGGGCTGTTCCAGGTCGCCCTCCTCGATCGGTGTCACGGAGAGCCGCTTGAGCCCCCGGTCCGCGCCGACGAAGTCGGCCACGTACTCGGTGGCGGGGGAGCCGAGGACCGTCGAGGGAGTGTCGAACTGCTCGACGCGGCCGTGGCCGTAGACGGCGATGCGGTCGCCGAGGCGCACCGCCTCCTCGATGTCGTGCGTGACGAACAGGACGGTCTTGCGCATGGATTGCTGAAGCCGCAGGAACTCGTTCTGGAGGTGCTCGCGGACCACGGGGTCGACCGCGCCGAACGGCTCGTCCATCAGCAGCACCGGCGGATCGGCCGCCAGGGCACGGGCCACGCCGACCCGCTGGCGCTGGCCGCCGGACAGCTGCTCGGGATAGCGGTCGCCGAAGACGGCGGGATCGAGGCCGACCAGATCGAGGAGTTCGGCGGCGCGCTCGCGGGCCTTGCCCCGCTTGACGCCGAGGAGGTGCGGGACGGTCGCGGTGTTCTCCAGGACCGTCTTGTGCGGGAAGAGGCCGATCTGCTGGATGACGTAGCCGATGCGGCGCCGCAGTTGGACCGGGTCGACGTCGGATATGTCGTCGCCGTCGACGAATATCCGGCCCGCGCTCGGCTCGATGAGCCGGTTCACCATCTTCATCGTGGTCGTCTTGCCGCAGCCCGACGGGCCGACGAGCGTGACCAGTTCGCCCTCCGCGACCTCGAAGGACAGATCGTCGACGGCCGTGGTGCCGTCCGCGTAGCGCTTGGTGACGTGCTCGAACCGGATCATGTTTCCCCATTGTGGCGGGCGGCGGCGGGCATTGCGTGTCGTCAGTATTGCGGCCGTACAACGACTCTCGGCGATTGTCGGTGCCGCGCGTTAGGGTCGCCAGACACGGGGGGACGTGTGTACGGCGCGTCCGGGAAATCAGGGTTCGGGGGAGGTGGGGCGCGTGGCCGAGCGGAACTGTCTGGTCACCAACGACTGGATCTGCGGCGAATATGTCCGCTCCCGCAGTCAGGAGCTGATCGACGCGACCCTTGAGCACGTCGGGATCACGCTCGTCTCGGTGGTGATCGGACTCGCCGTCTCCCTGCCGCTCGCGCTGCTGGCCCGGCGGTGGCGCTTCCTCACGGGGCCGATCCTCGGCGTGACGACCGTGCTGTACTCCGTCCCCTCCCTCGCGATGTTCTCGCTGCTCCTGCCCTTCTTCGGGCTCTCGGCCTCGCTGGTCGTCACGGGCCTGGTCCTGTACTCCCTCACGGTCCTCGTGCGGAACATCCTGGCCGGGCTCCAGGCGGTCCCGGACGAGGCCAGAGAAGCCGCCCAAGGCATGGGGTACGGCCCGCTGAGGCTGCTGTGGGAGGTGGAACTGCCGCTCGCGCTGCCCGCGTTGCTGGCCGGCGTCCGCATCACCACGGTCTCCACGGTCGCCCTGACGACCGTCGGCGCCATCGTGGACTACGGCGGTCTGGGCACCCTGATCCTCGACGGCCTCGACACGACCTTCAAGGCCCAGGTGCTCACGGCGTCCGTGCTCTGCGTGCTCCTCGCCGTCGCCGCCGATCTGCTCCTGCTCGGCCTCCAGCGGTGGCTGACGCCCTGGACGAGGGCCCACCGAATACGGACGAGCCGTGCCGACCGCGAGGCGGCCGTGGCCAAGGTGGCTGAACCTGCATGAACGCGATCACCGGTGCGTACGACTGGCTGGCCACGGGCGCCAACTGGCAGGGCGAGAAGGGGGTGTGGCACCGCCTGGCCGAGCACCTGTACTTCAGCGGGGTCTGCCTCGCCGTCGCCTGCTTGATCGCGCTCCCCCTCGCGCTCTGGCTCGGCCACATCGGCAAGGGCGGCGCCCTCGCGGTCAACATCTCCAACGTCGGCCGCGCGGTGCCCACCCTCGCCCTGCTGATCCTGCTTACGCTCACCCCGCTCGGTGAGCACGGCGACGCCCCGACGCTGATCGCGCTGGTCCTCTTCGCCGTGCCGCCGCTGCTGACCAACGCCTACCTCGGGATGCGCGAGGTGGACCGGTCCGTGGTGGAGGCCGCGCGGGGGATGGGCATGAGCGGTGGCCAGCTGTTCGCCCGGGTCGAGCTGCCGCTGGCGTATCCGCTGATCATGACCGGCGTCCGGTCGGCGGGCGTGCAGGTCGTCGCGACGGCCACGCTCGCCGCGATGGCGGGGGAGGGCGGCCTCGGCCGGATCATCACCGCCGGGTTCAACCTGCAGAACACCCCGCAAGTGGTCGCGGGCGCGGTCCTGGTGGCGCTGCTCGCGCTGCTCGTGGAGGGCGCCCTGGTGGTGGCGGGACGCCTCTTCGACCCGATGCGCAGGACGGGCGGCGCCACCCGCTGAGCGTCTTTCACTTCTCCTGGAATTCCCTTCGAAATGGTGGTTCACCGATGAACAGCACAACGCGTCGCGCGCGACGGATGGCAGGGGCGGCCGCGGCCGTCATGGCGCTGACCGCGGGGCTCGCCGCGTGCGGCGGGGACAGCCTGGAGGACGACGGCAAGGGGTCGGACAAGGCGGGCGGTGACAAGAAGGGCTCGGTCGTGGTCGGCACGGCCCGGTTCACCGAGCAGAAGGTCCTCGCCGAGCTCTACGCGGGCGTTCTCGCTGACGCCGGATATGACGCCGAGGTCAAGACGGTGCAGAACCGCGAGATCTACGCGCCCGAACTGAAGAAGGGCTCGATCGACGTCGTGCCCGAATACGCCGCGACCCTCGCGGAATTCCTGAACCTGGAGAAGAACGGCCCGAAGGCCGAGCTCGTCGCCTCCAGCGATCTCGACGCCACGGTGAGCGCCCTGGAGAAGCTCGCGGAGCCCGAGGGCCTCAAGGTGCTCCCCGCCGGCGAGGCGGTCGACCAGAACGCGTTCGCGGTCTCCGAGGAATTCGCGAAGGAGCACAAGCTGAAGACGCTCTCCGACCTCGGCAAGTCGGGCGAGAAAGTCAAGATCGCGGCGGGCGACGAATGCGAGTCCCGGCCGTTCTGCGCGCCCGGTCTGAAGAAGAAGTACGGCATCGACGTCAGCGGAATCGACCCCAAGGGCGTCGGCACCACGCAGTCCAAGCAGGCCGTCAAGAACGGCACGGACCAGTTGGTGCTCACCACGACGACCGACGCGACGCTGAAGAACTACGACCTCGTCATTCTCGAGGACGACAAGAAGCTCCAGAACGCGGACAACGTCCTTCCCGTGGTGAACGAGAAGGAGGCGGGCGACAAGGAGTTGGCCGACGCACTCGGCAAGCTGACCAAGACGCTCACCACGGACGACCTCATGGAGCTCAACCGGAAGGTCGACGAGGAGCGCCAGAAGGAAGCCGATGTAGCGAAGGAGTACCTGGAGTCGAAGGGCCTGGTCTGAGACCGGTTCGGCTGGTTGATCAGCTAGTTGATCAAGAAAAGGGATGGGCAATTATGACGAGTCGTGGCCGAGAAGGCTGCTTTTTGGCGGGCCGGACACATGACTTCGCCTACGCGCGGTAAGTTTCTGGCCATGCCACGTGGACGTCACCGCCATTCCCCACCCCTGCACAGGCTGCTTCCGCCTTCGACGGTCGCCGGCGTCTCTGTTCTCTGCGCCGGCGGCGCCTGGATGTTCGCGGAACCGATCGTGCTCCGCGGGCTCGTCGCGGCCGCGGCCGCCGCTGCCGTCGTCGGCTCGGTGGTCATGCGCCGCTGGGATCAGGCGGCCGGGAAACGGGTCGCCGAGCTCGGCCGGGCCCGCGCGAGCGACGAGTGGCGCCACGAGGAACGGATGGCCGAGGCCGAGAGCGACCTCGAGGAGTCCCGCGAGCTGCGGGGCAGGCTGGAGACAAAGCTGCGCGCCAAGCGGGCCGAGCTGGCCGCGCTGCGCAACGAACACGCCGAGCTGCTGCGCCGGTACGCGACCGCCGAGACCGAGCGGGCCAGCGCCCTGGAAGGCCGGCGGCTGCTCGCCATCGAGGCCACGTCCCCGGCGGCCGCACTGCCGAAGGCGGGCGCCGAGGACATGGTGCCGGGCGCGGTGGACCTCGTACCCGCGGTGCGGGCGGGAGCTCCCGCGCCCGCCGGGCGTACGGAGAACGCTGCCCCGCGCGAGGACGGCCCGCGTGCGGGAGCCGCTTCGGCCGCCGGTGCTGGTGCCCGTGCCGGTGCTGGTGTCGTCCCTGCTCAGGCCGCAGCCCTGCCGGGCGCCGGTCCGACGCCGTCGCTCTTCCAGCGCGCCAACGCCGCGCTCGACCGTATGACGCCGCGAGCGGAGCCCGCCGTGACGCCGCGAGCGGAGCCCGCCGCGGCGCCGGAAGCGGAGGACGAGTCGCGGGGGAAGCCCGGGGCGGCCGACGGATACGGGGGGCATGAGCGCGCGGTCGCCGTCGCGCCGCCCGTGCAGGCGCGCCGCCCGGTACCGCAGGGCGGGTTCGACTTCTTCGGCAACAAGGACGTCGTCGCGGGCGCGCTGGAGACCGTGCAGAACGAGGACCTCGCCGACGTGGTCGGCGAAGAGGCCCTCGCGGTGCACAAGGCCGAGGCGGAGGCGGAGTTCAAGGCCGCGCCCGACTCCGACGCGGCACGCGGCGTGGGCCAGGTCATCGACCTGACGGCCCACGACGAAACCGAACAGATCGACGTGGCCGGCCTCCGGACGGCCCTGCGGGCGTAACGCCCGCGGGCCCGCCGGCCGACCCGCCCGCCGGAATCGGGAGTCGCGAAAAGTCCCGGCGACACGCCGTATCGCACGGCGTGTCGCCGGGACTTTCGTGTGATTCGTGTAAGCAGGCGCCCCGGCCCGGCCCGCCTGCCCCCCTCGGCTCACGCCATCCAGCGGTCCGGGCGGGCCTCGCGGCGGCCCGTGTGGGAGCGGTCCGCCTGGGACTGGAGCAAACCGGCGGCCTCGGCGGCCGGGCGGAGCCGTGCCGTCACGGTCTTGTTGGCGCCGGTGTGGACCCGTACGTCCGCCACGTCCTTGGAGCGCTGCCAGGGGCCCTGCGAGAATTGCACGCTCTGCACCTTGGCGTGCGGCACCAGGGAGAGGCGACGCTTGAACAGGCCGTGCCGGGCCGCGAAGACCGCGTCGGTGACCGCGATGCCGTACCCCTTCCACCACCAGGGGACGCACCACGCCGCGCGCGCGGGCGGCCGCACCAGCTCGGCCGTCCCCGGCACGCGGACGCCGGGCAGGATGCGCCCGATCACCGCCTCGGCGTGCTCCCGCGGCGCCACCGGCACCAGGACGCTGTTGGACGAGCCCGCCACGTCCAGCTCGACGCGCACCCAGCCGTGCCGCCGCCACAGCAGCGGCTGCACGATGTGCACGGTCTGCACGCGGCCCGGCGGCACCGTCTCGTGGGCCTTGTCGAGCAGCCCGTGGTCGATGCGCAGACCGTCGGGGGACTCGCCCACCGTCCAGTCGTACTCCGTGATGAAGCGCCCGCCGCTGCTCGCGAACGCGCCGCCCAGCATCGGCAGGGCCGTCGCGAGGACGGTCCAGACGCTGTGCGTGGCGAACCAGAGGAAGGCGGGCACGACCACCGCGGCCATCAGCATCACCCAGGGCGCGCCGGTCAGCAGCAGGGAGACGGCGAGCATGCGCGGCTGTACGTGCAGGAGGCCCCGCACCGGGGCCTCGCCGACCTCGCGGGCCTGCTCGGGGGCGAAACCGGCCGCGCGGGCGAGGAGTTCGGCCCGCAGCTCGGCCGCCTCCCGCTCGCCGAGGAAGGCCAGCTCGTCCTTCTTGTCCGCGCCGACGACGTCCAGCTTCAGCTTGGCGACGCCCACGATGCGGGCGAGCAGCGGCCGCGTCACGTCGACGGCCTGGAGGCGGTCGAGCCGGATGTGGGCGGTGCGCCGGAAGAACAGGCCCGTGCGGATGCGCAGTTCGGTGTCGGTGACGGCGAAGTGGGTGAACCACCAGCTCAGCAGGCCGTACGCGGCTCCGCCGAGCACCACGGCCGCGCTGCCGATGAGCAGGGTGGTCGCGGTCAGCTCGGAGAGGCGCTGCTGCGTGCCGTTGGGGTCGTGGACCGCCCAGCCCACCAGGATCGCGAACGGCGCCCACGCGCGGCGCAGCGGCGTGACGGGGTGCAGCCGCCGCTCGGGGACCGCGCCGCCGCCCGGCGGCCCGCCCTTGACCGCCGCTTCCTCCGCGACCCCGTCCTCCGCGACCCCGTCCTCCGCGACCCCGTCCGCCACGGACGCGTCGCCGCTCACAGCCCCGCCGATCGGGCCTCGCCGAGCTCGGTCAGCCGGTCGCGGAGCCGCTCGGCCTCCTCGGGGAGCAGCCCCGGGATGCGCGCGTCGGTGGCCGCGGCGGCGGTGTGCAGCTGGACGCCCGCGAGCCCGAAGTGCCGCTCCACGGGGCCCGAGGTCACCTCGACCAGTTGCATCCGGCCGTACGGCACGACGGTCTCCTCGCGCCACAGCACGCCCCGGCTGATCAGCAGGTCGTCGACGCGCTCCGCGTACCGCCACGAGCGCCAGTTGCGCTCAAGCATCCACCAGCCCCACGCGGCCACGGCGAGCGGCAGCAGGGCGAAGGCGGCCCACGCGGGGCCCGCGAACAGGCCGAGCAGCACGCCGACGGCCGCGGCGAGCGCCACCATCCAGAACACGAGCAGCAGCCGCCGCATCTTCAGCAGGCCGCGCGGCAGCCCCGTCCAGACCGGTCCCTCGTGCGCCCCCGCCGGTCGTGCGGGCCCTGCCGTCCCCGTGTCCATGCCTCAAGCGTACGTACGACCTCCGACACCCGGGGGCGCGTGAGGGAGACTGGGCGCATGAGTCCCACGACGGAGACCACCACGCAGACCACGCTCGGCATCGGCGGCGCGGCCGAGAGCACCGACATGGTGCTCAACATCGGCCCCCAGCACCCGTCCACGCACGGTGTGCTCCGCCTGCGCCTCGTCCTGGACGGCGAGCGCATCCAGCACGCCGAGCCGGTCATCGGCTATATGCACCGCGGCGCGGAGAAGCTCTTCGAGGCCAGGGACTACCGGCAGATCGTGATGCTGGCCAACCGCCACGACTGGCTGTCGGCGTTCTCGAACGAGCTGGGCGTCGTGCTGGCCGTCGAGCGGATGCTCGGCATGGAGGTGCCCGAGCGGGCGGTGTGGACACGCACCCTGCTCGCGGAGCTGAACCGCGTCCTCAACCACCTGATGTTCCTCGGTTCCTACCCCCTCGAACTGGGCGGGATCACCCCGGTGTTCCACGCGTTCCGCGAGCGCGAGGAGATCCAGAACGTCATGGAGGAGATCTCCGGCGGGCGCATGCACTACATGTTCAACCGTGTGGGCGGCCTCAAGGAGGACATGCCCGCCGGATGGACCACGCGCGCGCGGGAGGCCGTCGCGTCGGTGCGTTCGCGCATGGACGTGTACGACCGTCTGGTGCTCGGCAACGAGATCTTCCGCGGCCGTACGCGCGGCGTCGGCGTCCTCACGGCCGAGGCAGCGCATGCCTACGGAGTGAGTGGCCCCATCGCCCGCGCCTCCGGGGTCGACTTCGACCTGCGCCGCGACGAGCCCTACCTCGCGTACGGCGAACTCCAGGACACCCTGAAGGTCGTCACGCGCGAGGAGGGCGACTGCCTGGCCCGCTTCGAGTGCCTCCTGGAGCAGACCCACAACGCCCTCGACCTCGCCGACGCCTGCCTCGACCGGCTCGCGGAGCTCCCGCAGGGCCCGGTCAACCAGCGCCTCCCGAAGGTCCTCAAGGCCCCGGAGGGCCACACGTACGCGTGGACCGAGAACCCTCTCGGCATCAACGGCTACTACCTGGTCTCCAAGGGCGAGAAGACGCCGTACCGCCTGAAGCTGAGGTCGGCCTCGTTCAACAACATCCAGGCGCTGGCCGTACTCCTGCCCGGCCAGTTGGTCGCGGACATGGTGGCCATCCTGGGGTCGCTCTTCTTCGTGGTCGGAGACATCGACAAGTAGCGACAAGTAGCGCCAAGCAGCGCCGCACGGGACGCGTCGCGTCAGGGCGTGAGCAGCGTGTCCGGGATGCCGACCGGTTGCAGCAGCCACCGGAAGTCGCCGAGCCCGCCGGGTGCCGTCAGCTCGGCGGCCTCCCCGGCGTGGGCCAGCGCGCGTACGTAGGCCGCGGGGTCGCTGGAGGCCAGGGCCAGCGGCGGGCGGCCGCCGCTCACCCCGAGCGCGCCGAGCGCCGCCCGCTGGCTGAGCAGAGCGGCCCCCTCCAGCGCGCAGGCGTCCAGCGCCACGTGTGCCGTGATGTCGCAGCTCCCGTCCGGCACGGGTGCCGTCTCGCGGCCCGCCCTGAAGCCCGTGAGCGTCCCGAAGGGCGGCCGGGCCTCCCGGAGGTGCGCGTAGTCCACGGCGACCGCCAGGCCGCGCTCCAGGGCCGTTACGGCCGCCGCCCACGCCTCGTCGCGGGGGTGCCCGATCTCGGCCCGCCGGCCGGGCTCGGCGCCCAGCGGCCACCAGCGGGCGAGCCAGCGGGCGTCCCGCCCCTCCACGGGGCCGCCGAGGGACTCCGTGCCGTCGCCGCTCACGAGGACGCGGCGGGCCGTGCCGTCCGCGGCTACTTCGGCGACGTCCAGGGGGACGTTGTCCAGCCACTCGTTGGCGAAGAGCAGCCCCGTGACGCCGGCCGGGGGCGCGGACCGCCACCGCACCCGCGGATCGAGCCCGGCGGGCCGCTCGGCGCGCTCCACCGCGTACGCACGCACGCGTGCCTCCACTTCGGCGGGCAGCGCGGCCAGGACCCCCGCCGTCAGCTCTCCGCGGCCCGCGCCCATGTCGACGAAGGCGAGCTCGTCCGGGTGGCCGAGAACGCCGTCCAGGCGGCACAGGAGCCGCGCCACGGCGCCCGCGAACAGGGGCGAGGCGTGCACGGAGGTGCGGAAGTGTCCGGCGGGTCCCTCCGGGCGGCGGTAGAAGCCGTCCGGCCCGTACAGAGCGGTCTCCGAGGCCTCGCGCCAGCCGCGCGGGAGGGCGATGGGGCTCGTCTGCTCGTCGTTCGTCACGACCGCAGGCTAAGCGGGCCTCCACCTTGGGGAGTACACGCGCTCGATACGGATCGCACCTCCGGTTGACCCCGGAGCGCCGTGGGCCTGCCTACGCTGGGTTACGTGCAGCGCCTCTATGACTTCCTCCGCAGACACCCGACCTGGGTCGACGGCTTCTGGGCTCTCGTCCTGCTCGGTATCTCCGGGATCGGTCTGGTCGCCACGAACGAGGCGGACGGCCACAACGAGCCGTCCATCGGGGCGATCCCCGCCACTCTCGGGCTCTGCCTGGTGATCGCGCTGCGTCGGCGGGCGCCCGAGAAGATGCTGGTGCTCGCCGCGGTCATCGGCTTCCTCCAGCTCGTCTTCGACGTGGAGACGCTGCCCGCGAACTTCGCGATGCTGGTGATCATCTACACGGCGGCGACCGACGGGGCGAAGTGGGCCTCGCGGTTCGCGCTGATCGGCGGCCTGTGCGCGGCCCCGCTCGCGATGATGCGCTGGCCCCAGGGGGACCTGGGTGTCGTCGGCACCATCTTCGTCACGGCGTTCCAGATCGTGCCCTTCGCGCTCGCCTGGGTCCTCGGTGACTCCGTCCGCACCCGCCGCGCCTACCTCGCCCAGCTGGAGGAGCGCGCCGACCGGCTGGAGAGGGAGCGCGAGGCGCAGTCCAAGGTCGCGGTGGCGGCCGAGCGGGCGCGCATCGCGCGCGAGCTCCACGACGTGGTCGCGCACAACGTCTCCGTGATGGTGGTCCAGGCCGACGGCGCCGCGTACGTCCTGGACGCCGCGCCCGACCAGGCCAAGAAGGCCCTGGAGACGATCTCGGGGACCGGCCGCCAGGCCCTCGCGGAGATGCGGCGCCTGCTCGGCGTGCTGCGGACCGGGGAGCCCGAGGAGGGTTCCGAGTACGTCCCGCAGCCCGACGTCGAGCAGCTCGACGAGCTCATCGAACAGGTGCGCACGTCCGGTCTGCCCGTCGACTACAAGGTCGAGGGAACCCCGCGCCCGCTGCCCAGCGGCGTCGAGCTCACCGCGTACCGCATCGTCCAGGAGGCGCTGACGAACACGCGCAAGCACGGCGGCGAGAAGGCAGGGGCGAGCGTGCGCCTGGTCTACTTCGACGACGGCCTGGGGCTGCTCGTCGAGGACGACGGCAAGGGCGCCCCGCACGAGCTGTACGAGGACGGCGGCGCCGACGGCAGAGGGCACGGCCTGATCGGCATGCGCGAGCGCGTGGGTATGGTCGGCGGCACGCTGGACGCGGGCCCGCGGCCCGGCGGCGGCTTCCGGATCAGCGCCCTGCTGCCCCTCAAGCCCACTCATTGATGTCCATGGATGACACCTGACAACCGATGACACCTGTCAACGACATACCCCCCGAAGGGACTCCCTTGATGTCGATCCGCGTGATGCTCGTCGACGACCAGGTGCTGCTGCGCACCGGGTTCCGGATGGTGCTCGCCGCCCAGCCGGACATGGAGGTCGTCGCGGAGGCGGGCGACGGGGTCGAGGCCCTGGAAGTGCTGCGGTCGACCGCGGTCGACGTCGTCCTGATGGACGTGCGCATGCCCAAGCTGGACGGCGTGGAGGCGACCCGGCGCATCTGCCAGGGCGAGAACCCGCCGAAGGTGCTGATCCTGACCACCTTCGACCTCGACGAGTACGCCTTCTCGGGGCTGAAGGCCGGCGCGTCCGGCTTCATGCTCAAGGACGTGCCGCCGGGTGAGCTGCTCACCGCCATCCGCTCGGTGCACAGCGGTGACGCGGTGGTCGCGCCGTCCACGACGCGGCGCCTGCTCGACCGCTTCGCGCCGATGCTGCCGAACGCGGGCGGACAGCCGCAGCACAAGGAGCTGGAGCGGCTCACCGAGCGCGAGCGCGAGGTCATGATCCTGGTCGCGCAGGGCCTGTCGAACGGCGAGATCGCGGCGCGGCTCGTCCTCTCGGAGGCGACCGTGAAGACGCACGTCGGCCGCATCCTGACGAAGCTGGGGCTGCGGGACCGGGTCCAGGTCGTCGTACTCGCCTACGAGACCGGCCTCGTGCGGGCCGGGGGCGGCGGCTCCTAGAGCCGTGCGACGGGGGCTTGCCCGGGTCCCGGTTCAGCGGCACAGGGCCTTGTCCACGACGGCGTCGACGTGGTCCATGACGGCTTTGTCGGAGGGCTGCGTGGTCACCGCGACGTTGGCGGCCCGGCCGTCGTCGGTGGCGCCGCCCCGGGTCTCGTAACCCGTCATGCTGCCGCCGTGGCCCCAGTAGACGCCGCCGCACGACAGCGGCCTGCTCACGAGACCCAGGCCGTAGCGGGCGCCGGGGCCGAAGTAGTCGGCGCGGACGGTGGTGCGCATCTCGGCGAGCTGGGCGTCCTTGAGGAGACGGCCGCCGAGGAGTGCGCCGTAGAAGCGGTTGAGGTCGGAGTTGGTGGAGATCATCTGGCCCGCCGACCAGCCCCAGGAGGGGTCGTACTCCGTGACGTCGACCGGGGCGCCCGCCGCGTCCCTGTCGTAACCCCTGGGGTGGCGTTCCCGGATGGTCGTCTCCCCGGGGGCGGGGAAGTAGGTGTGGTGCAGCCGGGCGGGGCCGATGATGCGCCGCTCCAGCTCGTGGGCCAGGGAATGGCGGGTGACCTTCTCGACGATGAGGCCCGCCAGTACGTAGTTGGTGTTGCTGTACGCCCACTTCTTGCCGGGCTCGAATTCGGCCTCGTGCTCCAGGGCGAGGCGGACGAGGTCGCGCGGGGCGTAGTACCGGACGTCCTCGGCGAGGTACCTGACGTAGTTGGGCAGGCCGCTGGTGTGCTGGAGGAGCTGGCGCACGGTGATGCGGCGGCCGTCGATCCCCTCGCCGCGGACGAGGCCCGGCAGATAGGTCTCGATCCGTGTGTCGAGGCCGATCTTCCCTTCGCCGACCAGTTGCAGTACCAGCACGGCGGTGAACGCCTTGGTGTTGCTGCCGATCCGCACTTGGCCGTCCCTCGGCACCTTCGCGCCGGTCGCCAGGTCACCGGTTCCCGCGGTGTAGGTGCGGGTGTGGCCCGCCCGGTCCTCGACGCTCGCCAGCGCCGCGGGCACGCCGTCGGAGCGCACCAGTGCGCGCAGGTCCTGCCGGACGGTGTCGGGCGCGACGGTGGCCGCCGCCGCGGGCTGCGTGAGGACGGCCGACGCCATGGCCACGGCGGTCACCAGGGCCGCGGCCGTCAGGGCTCCGGGCCGGCCGCCACGGCGCCGCTCGGACGGACGAAGCCTCTGTTCTGCCTGCTCACGCACGGGCCGACTCCTACGGGTTGTCGCTACGGGGCCGCCGGGAAACCCCCGGCGTCTGCCGGACCCAGCTTTTCCGTCGGCGGCGGCCCGGGGCGATCCTGCTGCCCGGTCGGCTCGCGGTGGGGCTAACCCCCGGCGGCGTGTTCCAGGCCGACCCCCGGGCGTGCTCCCGTACCGGCTAGCGCAGGACGCCCTCGATGAAGTCGCTGCCGAGGCGGGAGACCACGCTGATGTCGAGCTGGTGCTGCACATAGCGTCCGCGGCGGCGCGTGGTGACCAGGTCGGCCTTCTTCAGCACCGTCAGGTGCCGGGATATCTCCGGTGCGGTCATGCCGTGGGCGTCGGCCAGCTCGCCCGTGGTGTACGACCCGCGCGCCAGGTGGCGGCAGAGCCGCATCCGCACCGGGTGCGCCAGCGCCGACATGCGGCGGGTGAGCTGCTCCACGGTGGGCGGGGACGTGAGGCCGGGGGCGCTCACGGGATACGTGATCGAGGCCTGCCAGCCCCTGCGGTGCAGCACCATGAGGTGCGGCCAGCCGAGGCTGGTCGGCACGAGCACCAGACCGCCGTGGCCGGTGGCCGTCTGCCCATCGGTGATCTTGTCGATGGTGATGCGGTGGCCGCTCTCGTCCAGGGAGACCGCTCCGGAGATCGACTTGAGCGCCTCGCCGAGGCCCTTGCGCCGCAGCAGTTCGGTCTTGTGCCGGGCGTCCGCGGCGAGTTGATGGCTCAGGCGGGCCCAGGTGTCGGCGAAGAACGCCTCGTCGCACTCCTGGAGCAGCGTGCGGAGCCAGGTGCGGACGGCGGGCGGATCGTCGAGGAGCCGCCGGGTGAACCGCACTTGGTGGGGCCCGCGGGCCGCGGCCAGGTCCAGCGCGCGCTGCTGTACGACGGGGTCCGCCAGGAGGTTGCGGTCCGGCTCCGCGTACGTCGACTGGCAGGTGAACTCCAGGGCGGCGTCCACGAACTGCTCGTCGGTGAGCTTGTCGAGCTGGTCGAGCTCCTCGGCGAGCGTGGCCGCGGGGAGCGCGCTCTGGCCCGGCAGTCCGGCGAAGGGCGCGAACACGTCCGAGAACGTCGAGCGCCACAGGAAGTCGGCCTCGCACATGCGGTCCGCGAGGCAGGGGTCGAGGCGCGTGGAGACGGCCGTCGCCCAGCCCTGGAGCCCCGGGTGGTGGCCCGGCTCGGACAGCGCGTGCAGCGCCATGCCGAGCTCGGCCAGGGGCGAGGGCACGACGTGAATCCGCTCCTGGGAGAGCCCGGTGATGTCGATGCGCACGCTCATGGCCCCATGGTGCACCGCGCCACTGACAGCGCGGCCGTCGATTGACGAGCGTCGTCAATCGACGCGACGGCGGTGGCGCCGGGGGAGCAGTGTGGGGTCATCGAAGGAGCACGGCAGCGCCGCCGTCGCCGATGACCGACACCTACGGCCGGAGCGGCCTTCGTGCCGAGCCGTCATCGCGGCCGGCCCGCCGTTCCGCGATCCGCGTCCCCTTCGCCCATGTCCGCCGATCCGCCGATCCGCCGTCCGCGCCGGCCCGCCCTTCCACCCGTCAGTGCGGCACCACCGGCCCGTCAATGCCCGTTAAGTACCATTTGCCTTGAGAGGGAGTACGTCATGAGCGTCACCCAGCAGCACCTGCTCGACACCTACCGTGCCGCCCAGCACGGCGAGCCGAGGCCGCCCGCGCCGGGACGCCACGACTGGCAGGCCGTCCGCGAGATCCGCGACTACGGCCGCTTCCGGGCCGTCATCGCGGAACGCCCCGCACACGGCCGCATCCGCTCCGCGCTGGCCGGACTCATCCGTGACGCGCGCCGTCGGCGGGAATCCGTCGCACGAACTCCGCGACCGCTTCCTTGACGTCGTCGGCCGTCCACGCCAGGCCCTCGTCGGTCACGGTGACCTCCGTGACCGAGAGGCCGGGCGGCCCGTCGGGGAACCACCGGTCGAAGAGCTGGGTCCCGGTCTCCTCCGCCTGCCCGAGGGACGCCTCGTCCAGTACGCCGGGCTCGTACGGCAGCCAGACCTGGAACTGGTGGGTGTGCGGGCGCTCGGGGTGCACGCGCGACCAGGGCACCCCGGCGGCGGCGAACCCCTCGCGCAGCGCGTCGGCCACCACGCGCGCGTGGGCCACGTAGTCGGGCAGCCGCGGCAGCACGCGCCGCAGGCCGAGCAGGGCCGAGACGGCGGCGGGGTACTGCTGGAAGAGCTGGCCGCCGTAGCGGTGGCGCCACACCCTCGCCTCCTCCACGAGCGTGCGAGGCCCCGCGAGCGCGGCGCCGCTCAGCCCTTCGAGGGACTTGTAGAACGACACGTACACGGTGTCCGCGAGGTCCGCGATCTCCGCCAGGGGGCGGCCGAAATGGGTGGGGCACTCCCACAGGCGGGCGCCGTCGAAGTGGACGACCGCCTCCCGCTCGCGTGCCGCCTCCACCACCGCTTCGAGCTCCTCCCACGTCGGGAGGACGAAACCGGCGTCCCTGAGCGGAAGTTCCAGCATCAGCGTCCCGAAGGGCTCGGGGAAGTCCCGTACCTCGTCGGCCGTGGGCAGCCGCCGCGCGGTCGTCGGATGCACCGTACGCAGACCGCTGACCGCGCCCAGGGAACCTCCCTCATGGAGCTCGGGATGCGCCAGCGGGTGCAGCGCCACGGTCGCGTTCCCCGTACGGCCCGCCCAGCAGCGCAGAGCGACCTGCTGGGCCATGGTGCCCGTCGGGAAGAAGGCGACGGCCTCCTTGCCGAGCAGGCGCGCGACCTCGTCCTCCAGGGCGGCGACGACGCCGTTCCCGTAGATGTCCGCGGACTCCTCCGGGCCGACGACCTCGGTGGCCGCGGCCGCGAGCGCCGAGAAGCGTTCGGCGAGCGGGGTGTACGCGTGCGAGCGGGTCAGGGTACGGGTGGCGCCACGCTCCGCCGCCAAGCGCCTCGCCCGGATGTCCGGCTCCCCGTCGGCGCCGGGGGGATCGGTCCGGTCCTGGAGGAGCGCTTGTGCCGCTTCGGTTGAAGTCATGCCCAGAGCATGACCCGCCCGCCCGATCCAGTCACACTAATAACCACAGCCTGTGGACAGCGGAAGACGTGGCAGCCGCCGATCGCGTTAGCATGACGAGAAATCGTCCGGTACCCCGAGCGGACTGGAACGGAAGGCTCATCGCGTGAACGCATCGCATCAGCCGGACCCGCGGGACCGCCCCGCGAGGCTCACGGTGGGAGTCGTCGGAGCGGGCCGCGTCGGCCCCGCGCTCGCCGCGTCGCTGCGGCTCGCCGGGCACCGCCCGGTGGCCGCCTCCGGGGTGTCCGACGCCTCGGTGCGGCGGGCCGCCGCCATGCTGCCCGACATCCCCCTCGTCACACCCGCCGAAGTCCTTGAGCGGGCCGACCTGGTCCTCCTGACCGTCCCCGACGACGCCCTGCCCGGCCTGGTCGAGGGCCTCGCGGAGACCGGGGCGATCCGCCAGGGCCAGCTTCTCGTGCACACCTCCGGGCGGTACGGCACGCGCATCCTCGAACCGGCGCTGCGGGCCGGTGCCCTGCCGCTGGCCCTGCACCCCGCCATGACGTTCACGGGGACACCCGTCGACGTGCAGCGCCTGGCCGGCTGCTCCTTCGGCGTGACCGCGCCCGAGGAGCTGCGGCTGGCCGCCGAGGCCCTCGTCATCGAAATGGGCGGCGAGCCCGAGTGGATCGCCGAGGAGAACCGCCCGCTCTACCACGCGGCACTCGCCCTCGGCGCGAACCACTTGGTCACGCTGGTCGCCGAGTCCATGGACCTGCTGCGCGACGCCGGAGTCGCGGCCCCGGACCGCATGCTCGGCCCCCTGCTCGGCGCAGCCCTGGACAACGCGCTGCGGTCGGGCGACGCCGCGCTCACCGGACCCGTCGCGCGCGGCGACGCCGGCACGGTCGCCGCCCACATCGCCGAGTTGCGCAAGCACGCCCCGCAGACCGTCGCCGGGTACCTCGCGATGGCCCGCGCCACCGCCGACCGCGCCCTCGCCCACGGCCTGCTCAAGCCGGAGCTCGCCGAGGACCTCCTCGGAGTGCTCGCCGACGGCACGGGCCCGGCGGGCGGCACCGGAGGGGGAGAGCGATGACCACCACCCTCGTGCACACCGCCGAGTCCCTGCGCACGCGCGCGCGGGCGGGCCGCAGAGCCGTCGTCATGACGATGGGCGCCCTGCACGACGGGCACGCCGCGCTGATCCGCGCCGCCCGCCGCGCCGCGGGGCCCGACGGCGAGGTCGTCGTCACCGTCTTCGTGAACCCCCTCCAGTTCGGGGCCGGCGAGGACCTCGACCGCTACCCGCGCACCCTGGACACCGACATCGAGGTCGCCGAGCGGGCGGGCGCGGACACCGTGTTCGCCCCCGGCGTCGACGAGGTCTACCCGGGCGGCGAGCCACAGGTCCGCGTGAGCGCGGGCCCCATGGGCACGGTCCTCGAAGGCGCCACGCGCCCCGGCCACTTCGACGGCATGCTCACCGTCGTCGCCAAGCTGCTGCACCTCACCCGGCCCGACACGGCGCTGTTCGGCCAGAAGGACGCCCAGCAGCTCGCCCTCATCCGCCGCATGGCACGCGACCTGAACTTCGACGCGGAGATCATCGGCGTCCCCACCGTGCGCGAGGACGACGGCCTGGCCCTCTCCAGCCGCAACCGCTACCTCACGCCGGACGAGCGCCGCACCGCCCTGGCGCTCTCCCAGGCCCTCTTCGCCGGTCGCGACCGGCATGCCGCCCAGGAGGCCCTGCGCGCGCGTGCCGCCGGCGCCCACACCACACGCGCGCGCGTCGACGCCCTGAACGCCATCGGCGAGTCCCGCGCGGCCGCCGACGCCCACGCCGTGGCGCAGTGCGCCACGCCCTCGCCGTGCGGCGGCCCGGCCGCCGTCGTCGCGGCGGCCCGCCTCGTCCTCGACGACGCCGCGCGCCTGCGGCCCCCGCTGGAGCTCGACTATGTGGCGCTCGTCGACCCGGCCGACTTCCAGGAGGTCCGCCCGGGCCACACCGGTGAAGCCGTCCTCGCCGTCGCCGCCAAGGTCGGCACGGTGCGGCTGATCGACAACATCCCGCTCACCTTCGGAGACGCCGTATGAGTGCCACCGGAATACGGCTGCACGCGCCCGCCCCTGGCTGGTCCCTCGACGCCGACATCGTGGTCGTCGGCTCCGGCGTGGCCGGCCTCACCGCGGCGCTGCGGTGCCAGGCGGCAGGTCTGAGGGCCGTCGTGGTGACCAAGGCACGCCTCGACGACGGCTCCACGCGCTGGGCCCAGGGCGGCATCGCCGCCGCCCTCGGCGAGGGCGACACCCCCGAACAGCACCTGGACGACACGCTCGTGGCGGGCGCCGGCCTCTGCGACGAAGGGGCCGTACGCACCCTCGTCACCGAAGGCCCGGACGCCGTACGCAGGCTGATCGAGACCGGCGCCCACTTCGACACGGGCCCCGGGGGCGCCATCGAGCTGACCCGCGAGGGCGGCCACCACCGCCGCCGCATCGCGCACGCGGGCGGCGACGCCACCGGCGCGGAGATCTCCCGGGCCCTGGTCGAGGCCGTCCGCGCGCAGGGCATCCCGACCGTGGAGAACGCCCTGGTCCTCGACCTGCTCACGGACGCCGACGGCCGCACCGCGGGCGTCTCCCTGCATGTCATGGGGGAGGGCCAGCACGACGGCGTGGGCGCCGTCCACGCCCCGGCCGTGGTCCTCGCGACCGGCGGCATGGGCCAGGTCTTCTCGGCGACCACCAACCCCTCGGTGTCCACGGGCGACGGCGTCGCGCTCGCCCTGCGCGCCGGCGCCGAGGTCTCCGACCTGGAGTTCGTGCAGTTCCACCCCACGGTGCTCTTCCTGGGCGCCGACGCGGAGGGCCAGCAGCCGCTGGTCTCCGAAGCGGTCAGGGGCGAGGGCGCGCACCTGGTGGACGCCGACGGCGTGCGCTTCATGGTCGGTCAGCACGAACTGGCCGAGCTCGCGCCCCGCGACATCGTCGCCAAGGGCATCACGCGCCGCATGCTGGAGCAGGGCGCCGAGCACATGTACCTGGACGCCAGGCACTTCGGCGCCGACATGTGGGAGAACCGCTTCCCGACGATCCTCGCCGCCTGCCGCGCCCACGGCATCGACCCGATCACCGAGCCCATCCCGGTCGCCCCCGCCGCGCACTACGCCTCGGGAGGCGTCCGCACCGACCCGTGCGGCCGAACCACCGTCCCCGGGCTCTACGCATGCGGGGAGGTCGCCTGCACCGGCGTGCACGGCGCCAACCGCCTGGCCTCCAACTCCCTGCTCGAAGGACTGGTCTACGCCGAGCGCATCGCCGCCGACATCGCGGCACGGCACGCGGAGAACGGCCTCCACGCACGCGTGCCGGCCCCCGTGGCGGAGCCGGAGACACCCACTCACCCCTTGCTGCCGCCCGAGGCCCGCTTCGCCATCCAGCGCGTCATGACCGAAGGCGCCGGAGTCCTCCGTTCCGCCGACTCCCTCTCCGAGGCCGCGGCCCGCCTGGCCCGCATCCACGCCGAGGCCGCGGGCGCGCTCGCCGACGACGGCAAGACCGCGGAGCCCGGCGTCGACACCTGGGAGACGACCAACCTGCTGTGCGTGGCCCGCGTCCTGGTCGCCGCCGCCCAGCGCCGCGAGGAGACCCGCGGCTGCCACTGGCGCGAGGACCACGCCGACCGCGACGACGCCGCCTGGCGGCGCCACATCGTCGTACGCCTGAACCCGGACCGCACCCTGGCCGCCCACACGACGCAGAGCCCCGACTTCCCCCCGACGATCCGTCCCACTCCCCAGGAGCAGTGACCGTGAGCACCCCCGACGACCTCCCCCTCGCCCCGACCGGCGGTGGCTGCGGCGATGCCTGCGGCTGCGGCGGGGACGACGCGTTCGACCCCCTGGAGTGCGGCCTCGACCCCGCTCTCGCACGGCTCCTCGCCGAGGCGGGCCTCGACCCGCTCCAGGTCGAGGACATCGCGCACATGGCCATCGAGGAGGACCTGGCCGGCGGCGTGGACGTCACCACGGTCGCCACCATCCCCGAGGACGCCGTGGCCACCGCGGACTTCGTCGCCCGTGAGGCGGGCACCGTCGCCGGCCTGCGGGTCGCCGAAGCGGTCGTCTCCGTCGTCTGCGAGGACGAGTTCGAGGTCGAGCGCCACGTGGAGGACGGCGACCGCGTGGAGGCGGGCGCCAAGCTGCTCAGCATCACCACCCGCACCCGCGACCTGCTCACCGCGGAGCGCAGCGCGCTGAACATCCTGTGCCGCCTCTCCGGCATCGCGTCCGCCACGCGCGCGTGGGCCGACATGCTGGACGGTACGAAGGCGAAGGTCCGCGACACCCGCAAGACGACGCCCGGCTACCGCGCCCTGGAGAAGTACGCGGTCCGGATGGGCGGCGGCGTCAACCACCGCATGTCGCTCTCCGACGCGGCCCTGGTCAAGGACAACCACGTCGTCGCGGCCGGCGGCGTCTCCGAGGCCTTCAAGGCCGTGCGCGAGCAGTTCCCCGAGGTGCCGATCGAGGTCGAGGTCGACACGCTCCACCAGCTCCGCGAGGTCGTCGACGCGGGCGCCGACCTGATCCTCCTGGACAACTTCACGCCGGGCGAGACCGAGGAGGCGGTCGCCGTCGTCGCGGGCCGGGCCTTCCTCGAATCCTCGGGCCGCCTGACCCTGGAGAACGCCCGCGCGTACGCGGTGACGGGCGTCGACTACCTCGCCGTGGGCGCCCTCACGCACTCCTCGCCGATCCTCGACATCGGCCTCGACCTGCGGGAAGCGGTGCGGGACTGATGCTCCTCACCATCGACGTGGGCAACACCCACACCGTCCTCGGCCTCTTCGACGGCGAGGACATCGTCGAGCACTGGCGCATCTCCACGGACGCGCGCCGCACGGCCGACGAACTGGCCGTGCTGCTCCACGGCCTCATGGGCATGCACCCCCTGCTCGGTGACGAGCTCGGCGACGGCATCGACGGCATCGCGATCTGCTCGACGGTGCCCTCGGTCCTGCACGAGCTGCGCGAGGTCACCCGCCGCTACTACGGGGACGTCCCCGCCGTGCTCGTCGAGCCCGGCATCAAGACCGGCGTCCCGATCCTCATGGACAACCCCAAGGAGGTCGGCGCCGACCGCATCATCAACGCGGTCGCGGCGGTCGAGCTCTACGGAGGACCCGCGATCGTCGTCGACTTCGGCACCGCCACGACCTTCGACGCGGTCTCCGCACGGGGGGAGTACGCGGGTGGCGTCATCGCCCCCGGTATCGAGATCTCCGTGGAGGCGCTCGGCGTGCGCGGCGCGCAGCTCCGCAAGATCGAGCTGGCGCGGCCGCGGAGCGTGATCGGCAAGAACACCGTGGAGGCCATGCAGGCGGGCATCCTGTACGGCTTCGCGGGCCAGGTCGACGGGGTCGTCAACCGCATGGCGCGGGAGCTGGCGGGTGCGGGGGGCGACCCCGACGACGTCACGGTCATCGCGACGGGCGGGCTCGCCCCGATGGTCCTGGGGGAGGCTTCGGTCATCGACGAGCACGAGCCCTGGCTCACGCTGATCGGGCTCCGCCTGGTGTACGAGCGGAACGTGCCCCGCCTCTGACTGGCCGCTCGGCCTTGTTGCGCCCTGCCGTGCCCCGTTGTTTCGCCTCCCGTAGGAGCTTGAAGCCCGCCGCTTCGCGGCGGATGCTTCCCACCCGGCCCACCCGGCCCACCCGTCTCGCCGCGGCCGACCCGGTGACGTAGGAGCGGGGTTCGGCGGTGGCCGGGCCCCGGCCGAGCCGTTTCCCCGCCGCTGGAGGCGCCCCCGCCAGGACCCGGCCAGGACCCGCCGCGCCACTAAACTGGCGTTAAGCGGATTTTGTCCGAGTTGCGCTTATCGTCAACTCATGCCCACGCCCTACGGTTCCCGCGGCGGTATGGCCTTCAGCGCGGAGGAGCTGCGTGTGCTCCGCCGTGCCCTGGCTCTCGCCCTGCATCCACGCCCCGCCTCCGACGAGGACATCCAGGACTGTCTCCGCCTCGCCGAATCGGTCGACGAGGCCGTGAGCGAAGGCGCCAGACTGCGCGCCTTCCTGGTGGCCGACCTCGCCCGCTACCGGGCGGGACTGCCCGGCACCGCGTCCGGCTACCTCGCGCTCCTGGCCGACGTACTGGGCACCGGCTACCAGCCGGGCCCCGACGACCTCGCCGCGCTCCGCGCCCTGCGCGGCAACGCCAAGGCCGCCGCCCTCCTGGACAGCTGCCGCACGCTCACCGAGGACGCCGTGCGCGCCCGCCTCGCGGGACGCGCCGTACCGGCGGCACCGGAGCGCCCGGCCGTACCCGCGTCCCGCACCCACCTGCTCGCCCTGCCCGGCGGCCTTACCGCGGCGGACGACGAGGCCGCGTCGCCCGCGGCCGAGCCCGCCCGGCGCCCCGCGGCCCCCGCTCCGGACCCCGCCCGGCCGGTCCCGACCCCGGCGGAGGTCTTCCCGCCGAAACGCCGCCCCGCCGCGCCGGCGGCTCCGGCGGTACCCACGGGCCCCCCGCGTCAGCGCGCCGCGGGCTAGCTACTCTGGAGGGCATGGACTACGTTTCCGCGCTCGTGCCCCCCGTAGTGATGGCCGTGTTCTTCGCCCGTCTCATCGTGACGATCATGAAGACGCAGGGCGGCGCCAACAAGGCCAAGGAAGACGCGGCCGCGGACGCGATGAGCCGTGCCGAAGCGGCCCGCCGCATGCCGGAGGCCGGCGGCGCCTAGGGCCGGCGTGAGCCTCGCAAGGGCGTACGACTCATACTTTTTTGAGTCGTACGCCCTTTTTGTCGTGTAAATCCTCATCGCGCCGATAGTGCCGATAGTGACGCTGCCCACTATTGTTCTGATGTGCCTCGTCCATTGGGAGAACTCGAAGACGCCGTCATGACACGGGTGTGGAAGTGGAACCGCCCCGTGACCGTTCGAGAAGTCCTGGAAGACCTTCAGCAGGAACGGTCCATCGCGTACACGACCGTGATGACCGTTTTGGACAATCTTCATCAGAAGGGCTGGGTGCGCCGCGAAGCGGAAGGCCGCGCCTATCGATATGAGGCGGTCTCCACCCGGGCCGCGTACGCCGCCGCACTGATGAACGAAGCCTGGTCGCGGAGCGACAACCCCGCCGCCGCTCTCGTCGCCTTCTTCGGCATGATGTCGGCGGAACAGCGCGAAGCGCTGAGCGACGCCATGCGTATCGTCCAGGGTCCGGCCGCCCAAGGCCCGGAGAACCCCGGAGGCGGCCCGGAGAACCCCGGCGACGCCGGGCGCGAGACAGAGCGATAGCGTCCGCTCATGGCAGCAGAGGCATCCGAACTCAGCGAACGTAAGTCAAAAGCGGTCTCCGTCCGCAGGGCGCGAACCTCCGATGTGCCCGCCGTGCGAGGGCTCCTCGACTCATACGTCCGCGAGCGTATCCTCCTGGACAAAGCGACCGTGACGCTTTACGAGGACATCCAGGAGTTCTGGGTGGCGGAACGCGACGACAACGCCGAGTTGGTCGGCTGCGGCGCACTGCACGTGATGTGGGAAGACCTCGCGGAAGTCCGGACGCTCGCGGTGAATCCCGAGGTCAGGGGAGCCGGAGTAGGGCATCAGCTGTTGGGGAAGTTGCTGCAGACCGCCCGTTGGCTCGGCGTGCGCAAGGTTTTCTGTCTCACCTTCGAAGTCGACTTCTTCGGCAAGCACGGCTTCGTGGAGATCGGCGAGACTCCGGTCGACGGAGATGTCTACAGCGAGCTCCTGCGTTCCTATGACGAGGGCGTCGCGGAGTTCCTGGGCCTCGAACGAGTGAAACCGAACACCTTGGGCAACAGTCGGATGCTTCTGCATCTGTGATCGTCACGGTGGTATTCCGTGACCACCTCGTGCCCGGTGGCCTATGTCCGAAACGCGCATGTTTCCAGGGTTCTCGGGGCGCGGATCTCTCATGGATCTCACCCAGGGGTTTGTGTTTTTCGGGCAAAAGCGGTTTGCTTTCCGACGTACTGCAGTACTGCATATAACAGGGGTCGCGAATCGGCGACGCACGTCGTGCGGTCCGGCCTTGAAGTTATCGATGAAAGGAAATCCGGTGGCACAGAAGGTTCAGGTCCTTCTTGTCGATGACCTCGACGGCGGCGAGGCGGACGAGACCGTGACGTTCGCGCTGGACGGCAAGTCCTACGAGATCGACCTCACCACGGCCAACGCGGACAAGCTCCGTGGCGCCCTCGAGGACTTCGTCAAGGCGGGCCGGCGCACCGGCGGCCGTGGCTCCGGCGGGCGCGGCAAGACGCGTGCGGCGGCGACCGGCGGCGGTCAGGACACCGCGGCGATCCGCGCCTGGGCGAAGGAGAACGGTTTCGAGGTCAACGACCGCGGCCGCGTTCCCGCGTCCATCCGCGAGGCCTACGAGAAGGCCAACGGCTGACGGCTGCGACGCCGCAGCCGGACGCGGTGGCACTGGGTCGCCGCCGTGTCCACCAGTCGTACGAGATCGGAGCCCACGGCGGGGTCGCTGTGGTGCACCGTCCCACCCCACCCCACGGCGGGCAGGGACAGGGGCGCCGGCAGCGTCGGCTCCACCTCGCACCCGGGCTCCGGGGGCCGCAGCCAGACGGCGGACCCCGGCGAACCGGACCACCCAGGAGGCGTGGGCGCCTCGATCAGGCCGCCCGCCCCGACCGCGGTGAGGCCGAGGGGGATGTCCCCCCACTCCAGCCAGTCGAGCAGCCCCGGCAGTTCGTCGGCGCCACCCGCGCCGATCAGCAGGCGCATCGTTTCGCCAAGCAGCGCCACCGGCGCCTTCGGCCCGAGATGGCGCAATGCGGCGAACCCCGCCTCGGCGGGCAGTTCCAGTACGTCGAAGCGCAGCCCCGTCACCAGACGCACCGGGCCGGGTCCGGGCGCGGTCGCCCAGCCGAGTTCGTTCTCGTACCACTGCCGCACCGGGTCGCTCTCGACCGGCCTGCGGGGCTGAGGAACTGTGAGGGCCATGTTCGGGCAACAGCCGAAACGGTTCCCGGGTTACGCACTGTGGCCGGTTGAAAGCGCAGAGTGTCCGAAAAGGGGGCGTCCGGGCGCGTCCGGCAGTGCAAGGGTGTTCGCCCGTAGCTGAGGGAACCGGGGTGCGCCGCATGGAGTGTCAGTCGTAACGGGTAAGACATCCCTAGTGGGGAGGGTCGACACGCGGCTCCGGCAGGCCTCCGTTCGCCATCGGCGTAGTGATGGTGGGGGTAACTGCCTGGCCTGCGGGAACATCGTCTCGCACCATCGGGTTGGAGCAGGTGTCGGCTTTCCGGGTCAGGAGATCCTCCGAGAAGGGGTCCGGGTGTCGGCAGATGGAATGAGCGGTCCCCGCTTGCGGGACTAAGCTGCGGAAGGACAGGGAGGGGACCGACCCCTTACTGCCTGACCGCTCTGAGGAGCGATTAACGATGTTCGAGAGGTTCACCGACCGCGCGCGGCGGGTTGTCGTCCTGGCTCAGGAAGAAGCCCGGATGCTCAACCACAACTACATCGGCACCGAGCACATCCTCCTGGGCTTGATCCACGAGGGCGAGGGTGTCGCCGCTAAGGCCCTGGAGAGCCTCGGGATTTCGCTCGAGGCGGTCCGCCAGCAGGTGGAGGAGATCATCGGGCAGGGCCAGCAGGCTCCGTCCGGGCACATCCCCTTCACCCCCCGTGCCAAGAAGGTCCTGGAGCTGTCGCTCCGCGAGGCCCTTCAGCTGGGCCACAACTACATCGGCACGGAGCACATCCTGCTCGGCCTGATCCGCGAGGGCGAGGGCGTCGCCGCCCAGGTCCTGGTCAAGCTGGGTGCCGATCTCAACCGGGTGCGGCAGCAGGTCATCCAGCTGCTCTCCGGCTACCAGGGCAAGGAGACCGCCACCGCGGGCGGTCCTGCCGAGGGCACGCCCTCCACGTCCCTGGTGCTCGACCAGTTCGGCCGGAACCTCACGCAGGCCGCCCGCGAATCCAAGCTCGACCCGGTCATCGGGCGCGAGAAGGAGATCGAGCGGGTCATGCAGGTGCTGTCCCGCCGCACCAAGAACAACCCGGTGCTCATCGGCGAGCCCGGCGTCGGCAAGACCGCCGTCGTCGAGGGCCTGGCGCAGGCCATCGTCAAGGGCGAGGTGCCCGAGACCCTCAAGGACAAGCACCTCTACACCCTCGACCTGGGCGCGCTGGTCGCCGGTTCCCGGTACCGCGGTGACTTCGAGGAGCGCCTGAAGAAGGTCCTCAAGGAGATCCGCACCCGCGGCGACATCATCCTGTTCATCGACGAGCTGCACACGCTCGTGGGCGCGGGTGCCGCCGAGGGCGCCATCGACGCCGCTTCGATCCTGAAGCCGATGCTGGCCCGCGGTGAGCTCCAGACCATCGGTGCGACCACGCTCGACGAGTACCGCAAGCACCTGGAGAAGGACGCGGCCCTCGAGCGCCGCTTCCAGCCCATCCAGGTCGCGGAGCCGTCGCTGCCGCACACCATCGAGATCCTCAAGGGCCTGCGCGACCGCTACGAGGCCCACCACCGCGTCTCCATCACCGACGAGGCCCTCGTCCAGGCGGCGACGCTGGCGGACCGCTACATCTCGGACCGCTTCCTCCCCGACAAGGCGATCGACCTGATCGACGAGGCGGGCTCCCGGATGCGCATCCGCCGGATGACCGCGCCGCCGGACCTCCGCGAGTTCGACGAGAAGATCGCGGGCGTCCGCCGCGACAAGGAGTCGGCCATCGACTCCCAGGACTTCGAGAAGGCGGCCTCTCTCCGCGACAAGGAGAAGCAGCTGCTGGCGGCGAAGGCCAAGCGCGAGAAGGAGTGGAAGGCCGGCGACATGGACGTCGTCGCGGAGGTCGACGGCGAGCTGATCGCCGAGGTCCTCGCGACCGCCACCGGCATCCCGGTCTTCAAGCTGACGGAGGAGGAGTCCTCCCGTCTGCTGCGCATGGAGGACGAGCTCCACAAGCGGGTCATCGGCCAGAAGGACGCCGTCAAGGCGCTCTCGAAGGCGATCCGGCGTACGCGAGCGGGTCTGAAGGACCCGAAGCGTCCGGGTGGTTCGTTCATCTTCGCGGGCCCGTCCGGTGTCGGTAAGACCGAGCTGTCCAAGGCGCTCGCCGAATTCCTCTTCGGTGACGAGGACGCGCTGATCTCCCTCGACATGTCGGAGTTCAGCGAGAAGCACACGGTTTCGCGTCTCTTCGGTTCGCCCCCCGGTTACGTGGGTTACGAAGAGGGCGGTCAGCTGACCGAGAAGGTCCGCCGCAAGCCGTTCTCCGTCGTCCTTTTCGACGAGGTCGAGAAGGCCCACCCGGACATCTTCAATTCGCTCCTGCAGATCCTGGAGGACGGTCGCCTGACCGACTCCCAGGGCCGGGTCGTCGACTTCAAGAACACGGTCATCATCATGACGACCAACCTCGGCACCCGTGACATCTCGAAGGGCTTCAACCTCGGCTTCGCGGCCCAGGGCGACACGAAGTCCAACTACGAGCGGATGAAGAACAAGGTCAGCGACGAGCTGAAGCAGCACTTCCGCCCGGAGTTCCTGAACCGCGTGGACGACGTCGTCGTCTTCCCGCAGCTCACGAAGGACGACATCCTCCAGATCGTCGACCTGATGATCGACAAGGTGGACGAGCGCCTCAAGGACCGGGACATGGGCATCGAGCTCTCCCAGCCCGCGAAGGAGCTGCTCGCGAAGAAGGGTTACGACCCGGTGCTCGGCGCGCGTCCGCTGCGGCGCACGATCCAGCGCGAGGTCGAGGACAGCCTCTCCGAGAAGATCCTCTTCGGCGAGCTGCGTCCGGGCCACATCGTGGTCGTCGACACGGAGGGCGAGGGCGAGACCGCCACGTTCACCTTCCGTGGCGAGGAGAAGGCGGCACTGCCCGACGTGCCGCCGATCGAGTCCGCCGCGGGTGGCGGCGCCGGCCCGAACCTGAGCAAGGAGGCGTAGCCGCCGAGCGGGTCCGCCCCCGGGCGGGCCTGCCTCCGGCACGCTTCACAGGGGCTGCCCCGGACCGTTTCACACGGTTCCGGGGCAGCCCCTTTTTTCATGCGCCTACGGGCCTACGCCGGGGCGGTGAGGGTCCGTATGAGCGCGGCCAGGGCCTCGGGGGTGGTGGTGAGGGCCGCGGCCGGGTCGTCGCTCTCCTGGAGGTGGACCCGGCCGAGGGGGTCGGCGGCGACGTATACGCAGTTGGCCTGGTCGCCGCTGAACGACGACTTCTGCCAGTCGAGAGTGCTCATGCTTGTGCTCCCAGGAGGGTGTACAGGATGTGTTGGACAAGCCCCAGTGAGTCCCGTGTCCCGTGCTCGACGGAGAGCGCCGGCGCGGCAATGGGCGGGAGCGCTGCCGCGCCGAGCCGCTCGAACTGGCGGCGGTACTTGGCGACGGTGTCCTCGCCGTGCAGGAACATCGACTGCGCGGGGTGCTCCATCAGAACGGTTTCCAGCGCACCGCCATGCGAGGTGATGTGGCAGAACGGTGTGGTGAGCGCCGATATGGCGACGGCCGTGAACGGCATGATCTGGATCGTCACGTGCGGCAACCGAGCCAGTTCCACCAGCCTGAGCAACTGCTTGTGCATGACCTGCGCGCCACCGAAACGCATGTGCAGGGCAGCTTCGTGGATGACGGCGTGGACGCGAGGCGGGCGGTCGTTGGTCAGTACGCGTTGACGTCCCGAGCGGAAGCGGACGGCGGTTTCGATCTCTGCCGCCGAGGACACGTTGTCGCTCACCTCGAAGATGGCGCGTGTGTAGTCCTCGACCTGGAAGAGCCCCGGCAGGAACAGTGACTCGTACGAGCACAGCTGCGCGGCCTCGGACTCCAGCTCTGCGAGATCGAGCGCCGATGCGGGCAGCTGCCCCTTGTACGCGGTCCACCAACCCGTGCCGGTGGAGTCGGCGAGGTTCACCAGAGCCTCTACGTAGGGTGAACTTGTGACCCCGTAAGTCCGACACAGGGAGCGGATTCGCTCGGCGGAGATGGAGGTACGCCCATTTTCCGCATGTGTCAGGTGTACCCGTCCCATGCCGATCACTTCTCCGGCCGCTTGCACGGTAAAGCCACTGTGCTCGCGCAACCTTCGGAGTTCCGACCCGAGTCGGAGCTGCCGCTCGGTAGGAGCCGTTCGCAGTGCCAACGCTGTCTCTCTTCGTGGAGGTGGGGTCAGTCTGCACAAGGCGGAGCTACTCGGTCCACCAATGAGGCCAAGCAGGTTGAACAAGTAAGCCCCGTATCGCTACCTTGGGTGAGGCGATGCTCACGCAACGATGCCGGAAGCCTCGCTGTCGACGCAGTCATACCGTCATGCCCGCCCGCAGAAGCGCACCACCCGTTCCAACCCCCGTGCCGGACGGGGCGTTGCTCGCGAGGGGTGGTAGGCCACTGCGGCCGGGACGCGGCGGCGTATCCATCAGCCGAAGCAGCGACCCACCGCCATGGAGGCGTCTCATGGGCGTACCCGAGCGTGACCTCGACCCTGCCGGGCGCGAGCCCGGACCACCACTGACCTACACCCTGTTCACCCCCGGCAACGTCCACTCCGCCAAGATCTGCCGGGACTTCGTGCGCGGCACGCTGGAGACCCTCGGGCTCGGGCGTCTCGGGGACACCGCCGCGCTCTGTACCTCCGAGCTGGTGACCAATGTGCACCGGCACACCGGGAGCGACGTCCACTTGAGGGCCGCCGTCGCCGCCACCCACGTACGTGTGGCCGTGTACGACGGGCGTGTCCTGCTGCCCACGCCCCGCAGGGCCCTCGCCGAGGACGACGGCGGGCGCGGGCTGTTCCTCGTGACCGCGCTGTCGGACGTGTGCGGGGTGACGCCGACCGGGGCCGGCAAGGGGGTCTGGTTCCAGCTCAACCGGTGAGGACCGGTGCGGGACTCGCGGGCGACGGCGGCGTCCGCAGGTCCCGTAACCCGGCCCTCGGGCGTAGCCCGCGTCACAATTCCGGCGGGGTGGATCGCCGTGCCCGGTGACATGACGCACAGGGGTTTTGTCCGTTACTAGGCGGAATAGTGGGACGGCCGCAGGGGGCGTCCGGGACCTTTGGCCCGCGGCCTTCGGGCCGTTCGACGTGGTTGGCGGGACTCCGTCCGGGCCGTCCCCCGCGCGCGGCCGGGCGGCCTCCGACGTGCGGGGCAGTGCGTCGACCCGGGAAAAACGCCGTAAGTCGGACGTGGAGTAATTGTCCGCATTTGGTGGTGTCAAGAGGTTGAAATGCTGACGGCCTGCTACGGCTTTCCGTAGTAGATGGGCCCTTTGTGCGGTGACCGGAGAGCGGGTTACCAAGGTATGGCCGATCCGGCGATACGTGATCCGCGGGAACTCACCCGCTTCCCGCGTGCCGGATCTACGCATGCCCCCCTCAGTCAAAACTCCGGAGGACACACATATGTCGAAGCGCACCAAGTCCCACCAGGCCCGTCCGTCCATGCTCCGTACGAAGGTGGCCGTCGTCGCCGCGGGTGTCGGGGCGTCGGCGGTCCTCGGGGCCGGGGTCTCGGTCGCTGCGGACAGTGCCAAGTCCGGCGGCGCCCTGCCCGGCGTCTCCGTGAACTCTGTCCGCGCCCAGGCCGACGCTCAGGCCAAGGCCGCCGACAAGGCGCAGAAGGACGCGGCGAAGAAGGCCGCGGACGCCAAGAAGGCCGCGACCTCCTGGGTCCACCCGGTCGAGCGCTACACGCTCTCCGCGACCTTCGGTCTCGGCGGCAACATGTGGTCCTCCAAGCACTCCGGCCAGGACTTCGCCGTGCCGGTCGGCACCAACGTGGGCGCCGCGCACGCCGGCACCGTCGTCAAGGCCGGCCCGAACGGCGGCGGTGACGGTCCCGCGTACGGCAACGCCGTCGTGATCAAGCACGACAACGGTACGTACTCGCAGTACGCGCACCTCTCGCGGATCGACGTCCACGTGGGTCAGAACGTCACCACCGGCCAGCACATCGCCCTCTCCGGCAACACCGGCAACTCCAGCGGTCCTCACCTGCACTTCGAGATCCGCAAGACGGCGAACTACGGCTCGGCCATCGACCCCGTGGCCTTCCTCGGCTCGGTCGGCCTGAAGCTCTGAACCCCAGGGCCTAGCCGCCGCTCGTGCCCGTGTGCGCCTGCGTGATCAGATCGATGGCGACCTCCAGGATGGCCTTGCGCTTCTCCTCGGGGTCGCCTTCGACGTCCTTGAGCGCGAACATTCCACCGTGCATGGTGAACAGCGCGCTGAAGCACCGCACCTGGTCGACCATGTCCGCCCCGGGGTCCTTGAGGATGTCGAAGAGCCCGATCATGCGGCCCTTGAAGGACTCGCCGATCTGAAGGTCACGCACCGTGGCCTGGTTCTCCTGCATGAAGCGGAAGAGCGGCGACGCGTCGACGAGGATCTCGCTGTAGCGGTGCAGAACCTCCTGCCGGGTCTCCAGGGAGGGCGGCTGCGGCTGCTCGCGGCCCCACTCGATCAGCTCGTCGATGGGCCTGGTGCCGTCCTCGAAGAGGCTGTTCAGGATGTCTTCCTTGGTCTTGAAGTGGTAGTACAGCGCCGCCTTCGTGACCTCCAGACGCTCCGAGATCTCCCGCAGTGACGTCTTCTCGTACCCATGCTCGGCGAAGAGTTCGAGGGCCACGTCCTGGATGCGCTGGCGGGTGTTCCCGCGGCGCTGCTGCTTGCCTGTGCCCGTGCCCATCGGGGTACTCCTCGACTCCGCTTAACTTACTTGACGCCCGGCTAGTTAGGGGTCTACTTTCCCCAGTGTAATCAACTAGCCGGGCGGCAAGTAAGGCGCCCGGCGTCCAGGGCGTTCCTGGGGGACCGCGGGGAGTGGGAAAACATGGCTGACACGACTACGGCGAGAGCCGTACCGGAGCAGAAGGGGGACCAGCCGGCGCCGCGCAGCGTACGCGTCGTACTGATGGCCCTGATGATCGCGATGCTGCTCGCGATGCTCGACAACATGATCGTCAGCCCGGCGATGCCGACCATCGTCGGCGATCTCGGCGGCCTCGAACACCTGTCGTGGGTCGTGACCGGCTACACCCTGGCCACCGCCGCCTCCACCCCCATCTGGGGCAAGTTCGGCGACATGTACGGGCGCAAGGGCGCCTTCCTCACCGCGATAGTGATCTTCCTGGTGGGCTCCGTGCTCAGCGGCATGGCGCAGGACATGGGCCAGCTCATCGGGTTCCGCGCGATCCAGGGCCTGGGCGCGGGCGGTCTGATGGTCGGCGTCATGGCGATCATCGGCGACCTGGTGCCGCCGCGGGAACGCGGCAAGTACATGGGCATGATGACCGGCGTCATGGCGGTCGCGATGATCGGCGGCCCGCTGGTCGGCGGCACGATCACCGACCACCTCGGCTGGCGCTGGGCCTTCTACATCAACCTGCCGCTCGGCGCGGTGGCGCTCGTCATGGTGACCGCCGTCCTGCACCTGCCGAAGAAGAAGGCCGAGGGGCGCATCGACTACCTCGGCGCGGCCCTGCTCACCGTCGGCATCAGCGCGCTCGTGCTCGTCACCACCTGGGGCGGCTCCGAGTACGCCTGGAGCTCGGCCGTGATCATGGAACTGATCGCGATCGGCGTCGCCACCCTGGTCGGCTTCGTCTTCGTGCAGAAGAGGGCCGCCGAGCCGATCATGCCGCTGCACATCTTCCGCAGCCTCAACTTCTCGCTGATGGCCGTGATCGGCTTCATCACCGGCTTCGTGATGTTCGGCGCGATGCTCTTCCTGCCGCTCTACCAGCAGTCGGTGCAGGGGGCGTCGGCCACCAACTCGGGGCTGCTGCTCCTGCCGCTGCTGCTCTCGATGATGGTCGTCTCGGTGTTCGCCGGCCGGTACACCACGGCCACCGGCAAGTACAAGATCCTCCCGGTCGCCGGCACCGTACTGATGGCCGTCGGCTTCTTCCTGCTCGCGCAGATGGACACGGAGACGTCGCGACTGACCTCGGGCCTCTACATGGCCGTGGTCGGCGCGGGCATGGGCTTCCTGATGCAGGTCACCATGCTGGTCGCGCAGAACAGCGTGCAAATGAAGGACATGGGCGTCGCCTCGTCCTCGGCCACGCTCTTCCGTACGCTCGGCTCGTCCTTCGGCGTCGCGATCATGGGCGCGCTCTTCAACGAGCGGGTCCAGGACGTGATGGCCGAGCGCGCCGGCTCGGGTGGCGGAAAAGAACCCGCGGCCGCCGTCACCGAGCAGTCGACGCAGCTGACCGCGGACAGCCTGGCGAAGCTGCCGGAGCCGGTGCGCGAGGCGTACCAGTACGCGGTCGCCTCCGGTACGCACTCGGCGTTCCTGCTGGGCGCGGCCATCGCGGTGGCAGCCCTGGTCGCGGCGCTCTTCGTCAAGGAGCTCCCGCTGCGAGGCTCGGCCCCGGCCCCGGCCCCGGTCGACAAGAGCTGACGCAGGACCCGTGGAGCTACGGCTTGTCCGGGAGTTGCAGCATGGGGTAGCTGCCGGTGTTCGTCGGGGCGTGCTCCGGTAGCCACAGCACGGCTACCGCGCCCTCGGCGGGCTCGTCGGGCGGCGCGCCGGCCGGGCGTACGTTGCGGAACGTGAGGCGGGCGCCCAGTACGCGCGCCTGGCCCGCCGCGATCGTCAGACCGAGGCCGTGGCCGTGGCCGGCGCGGTCGGTGCTGCCGGTGCGGAAGCGGCTCGGCCCTTCGTGGAGGAGCGCCTCGGGGAAGCCCGGCCCGTGGTCGCGCACCCGGACGACGCGGCCCTCGACGCTCACTTCGATCGGCGGCTTGCCGTGCTTGGCGGCGTTGGCGACGAGGTTGCCGAGGATGCGTTCCAGGCGGCGCGGGTCGGTGGTGACCTCCGACTCGTGCACCACCGTCACCGCGACGTCCGTGGTCAGCGCCGCCATGCGCCGGCTCACGAAGTGGCCGAGGTTGATGTCCTGCAATTCGGCGCGCTCCGCCGCGGAGTCCAGACGGGCCACTTCGAGTACGTCCTCGACGAGCGTGCGCATGGCCTGCGCGCGGTCCTTGACCAGCTCGCTCGGGCGTCCGGGGGGCAGCAGCTCGGCCGCCGTGAGCAGCCCGGTCACTGGGGTGCGCAGCTCGTGCGCGATGTCCGCCGTCACCCGGCGCTCGGCTTCGAGGCGCTGCTTGAGGGCGTCGGCCATGGCGTCCACGGCGCTCGCCAGATCGTCGGTCTCGTCCTTCACCACGCCGCCGATGGCGTCGCGCACGCTGACGTCCGTCTGGCCCTGGGCGACGTCGCTCGCCGCCATCGCCGCCTTGCGCAGGCGCCGCGAGAGCTGCCCGCCGATCAGCACGCCGAGCGCGCAGCCGCCGAAGACGACCGTGATCGAGCCGATGACCAGGGCCTGGTCGAGGTCCTTCATGACGGTGGCGCTGCGGTCGGTGAAGCGCGAGTGCAGCGAGAGGACGTGCCCGTCGGCGAGCGGCACGGCGGCCCAGATGTCCGGCACGCCGCCCGGCTTGTCCTCGACGAACGTGGCGCGGCGGCCCGTGAGCACCTTCTGGCGCAGCTCGCCGGGGAGCGCGGGGTCGTCGACCTTCGTGCCGAACTGGAGGGTCTGCCGCTGGGACGCGGAGTACAGGCGCAGGGCGAACTGGATGCGCTCGTCCTGCACGTCGCGCGCGTTGTCGAGCATCGAGACGCGCGCGGCGTTGTGCACGACGAGGCTGAGGACGACCGCGACCAGCGCGCCGACCAGCGCGATCGCCGCGCTGATCTTCCAGCGCACGCCGGTGCGCAGACCGGAGGGCAGCGCGGTGCGGAACCGTCCGCCCGCCCTGGACGCCCCGCCGCGGCCCGCGCGGGACCGCCGCCGTATGCCGTCCATCACGCGCCCGCTCAGGAGCCCGCTCATCCGTCTGTTCAGAAGCCCGCTCACACGCCCGCTCACACGCCCGCTCATGCGTCCGTTCAGGAGCCCGTCCACGCGCCCGCTCACGCCTTGAGCTTGTAGCCGAAGCCGCGCACCGTCTCGATGCGGTCCTGGCCGACCTTGGTGCGCAGCCGCTGCACGTGGACGTCGACGACGCGGGTGTCGCCGCCCCAGCCGTAGTCCCAGACCCGCTCAAGCAGCTTGTCGCGGGAGAGGACCGTGCCGGGCGCGGAGGAGAATTCGAGGAGCAGCCGCATCTCGGTCGGCGTGAGGCCCACCGGGGTGCCGTTCCTGCGCACCTCCATGCCCTCCGTGTCGATCTCCAGATCGCCGAAGTGCAGCACGCCCCCGTCGGCCGCGGACCCCGCGTAGCCGGCGCCGCCCGTGGAGCCCGGGCCGCTCGCGTGCCCGAAGCGGCGGAGAACCGCGCGGATACGGGCGACCAGGACGGCACCGTCGAACGGCTTGGTCACGTAGTCGTCGGCGCCCGCCTCCAGGCCCAGCACGACGTCGATGGAGTCGGCGCGCGCCGACAGCATGATCACCGGGACGGTCGACTCGTCGCGGATGCGGCGGCAGAGCGAGACGCCGTCCAGACCCGGCACCATCACGTCGAGCAGCGCGATGTCGGGCTGGTCGGCGCGGAACGCCTCAAGGCCCGAGAGGCCGTCGGGCATGGCGGTCACCACGAAACCGTCGCGCTCCAGGGCGAGCTGGGTGGCCTCGCGGATGACGTCGTCGTCCTCGACGAACAGGACATGGGTCTGCTCTGCCATCGGATGCTCTCAGTCCCTCTCGTGCGTGTCGTGCGTGTCGTGCGTCCCGTACATGTACGTGTCGTCCGTAGTGTGCGACCCGGAACCGGTCAGTCCGTGGACGGGGGGGTGGCCTCGCCGCCCGCCGCGTCGCTGAAGTCGCTGCGCGTGCGTTCCGTCTCGGTGAAGTGGTTCGACGCCCAGCGGTACGTGATCACTTCCTCGCCGGAGGGATAGGCCACCGAGTCGCCCTTCTCGTAGAGCTGCTTCGTCACGACCAGGTCGCCCCGGTCGATCTCGGCGTAGACGGACGCGGGCTCCTCGGCCTTGAACACATTCTCGTATCCGCCATCCTGCGCCCGGTATACGTAGCTGCCGATGCCGACCGCGTCCGCGCAGGTCAGAACATTCACCACGACATCGGAGGCCGATCCTCCGGTCAGATTCCCGTACGAGACGTCGACCGGGTACGTGTCCCCGGCGCACGGCTTCAGGTCCCGCTTGATCTCCGGGCTGACCTCCGGATCGTCCTTGACGAGCCGCACCGCGTCGATCTTCTGCTTCGGCAGGGCGGTCGAGGCCGAGGGGGACGGCGATGAGGACACCACCGCCTCGCTGTGGGCCGGGCCCTCGTCACGCGCGCCGGAGCCGCCCGTCGAGCAGGCGGCGAGTGAAAGGCCGAGGGCGGCGAGCACGGCCACCGCCGTACTCACCGCCTTCACACTTCTCGTGACCCCAGAATCTAGGCCGCGCAACGCTCCCGCTCCCCACGTTCGAGCGCGCGGGCATCGAGGTCGCGGCTCTCCAGCTCCTGGCGGAGCCGGGCCAACGCCCGGTGCAGCGTGCTCTTGACCGTTCCGGCCGACATGCCGAGTGCGGCAGCCGTCTCCTCTGTGGACATCTGCTCCCAGTGTCGCAGCACGACCACGCTGCGCTGCTTGGGTGCCAGCACCTTCATGATGTCCATGAGCAGCGCGCGGTCCGCGTGCTGGTCGGTGGAGTCTTCCACGCTCGCGTCGGGAAGCTGCTCGGTGGGTACCTCTTCGAGCTTGCGCGCCCGCCACCACTCCGTACGCGTATTGATCATGACGCGGCGCAGGTACGCGTCCGCGAGCCGCTTGTCGGCTATGCCGTCCCAGCGGCCGTACGTCCGTACGAGCGCGGTCTGGAGCAGGTCCTGGGCGTCCACGGGGTCCGGGACCAGGCGCCGGGCACTGCGCAGCAGGGCATCCTGCCGAGTGCGGACGTACTCTTCGAACTCGAGCACCTCACCGTGCGCCATCTCAAACCGCCTTCGTTCCGTCTCCATCGCCGACCGCTGTCCCTGCTCCGCGGTACGGGTATGAAGTTACGGAGGCGTTGTCACGAGGTTGTGCGGACGAGCCAGCGGAGGACGCACGGCTGTACGTAGGTTGTGTAACAGACGTAGGAGCGGCGTAAAAGCCTGCGTTTGCGAGGGTGGCGGCGGCCGCCACCCCCGGGTGGCAAGGCTCTCAGGTGAGCGGAAGCCGGTAGAGGCCGCCCCGCAGCGGCTCGACGAGACCGTCGGCGACCAGGCCGTCGAGGGCGCGGGCCCGCTGCACCGGCTCGTCCCAGACCCGGTCGAGCGTGGCCTGCGGCACGGGCGTCACGGCCTCGCGGAGCACGGCGAGCAGCTTGCCCCGCACCTGACGGTCCGTCCCCGCGTACGTCTGGCCGCGGCGCGCCGGGCCCTCGTGCGCGGGCTTCCCCGCCGCGAGCCAGGCGCATTGGGCCGCGATCGGGCACCGCTCGCAGGCCTCGTTCCGCGCGGTGCAGATCAGGGCGCCGAGCTCCATCGACGCGGCGGCCCAGCGGGAGGCGGTGTGCTCCTCGTCCGGCAGCAGGGCGCGGGCGAGCTTGCGCTCGGCGGCCGTGGTGGCGTTCGGCGGGTACTGCACGCCGGTCACGGCGCGCGCGAAGACACGGCGCACGTTCGTGTCGAGCACGGCGTGGCGCTGCCCGTACGCGAACGAGGCCACGGCGGCGGCCGTGTACTCCCCGATGCCGGGCAAAGCGAGCAACTGGGCGTGCCCGGTGGGCACATCGCCGCCGTGCCGCTCCGTTATGGCGACGGCCGCGCCGTGCAGCCGCAGGGCGCGGCGCGGGTAGCCGAGCCGCCCCCAGGCGCGGACGGCCTCGCCGGGCGCCTCCTTGGCGAGGTCGGCGGGGCGGGGCCAGCGGGCCAGCCACTGCTCGTACACGGGCAGGACCCGGCTGACCGGCGTCTGCTGGAGCATGAACTCACTGACCATCACGCCCCACGGCCCGGCGTCCTCGCGCCGCCAGGGCAGGTCACGGGCGTGGGCGTCGAACCAGGCGATGACGGGACGGTGCAGGGCGTCACCGGCGGCCCCGGGAACGTCTCCGGGGCTCGGGCTGTGCGGCAAGGGCTTCGCGGGAGCAGTCATGGCACCAACGATCCTGCCATGCCCCCGACGGTTCTGGCGGGACGCCTGCTGTCGTGGCTCCTACGGGGGTGTCCCGACGCGGCGGCCGAGGAAGAACCTGACGATCGGCAGGGGAGACACCCGTCCTCCGGCAAGTACCGTCGGCCGGGTGGAGAGACGTACCCGAAGCGCGCTGCTGTGGGCGGCCCTGGCCGTCCCCGCGGTGTCGGTGGACCATCTGGGCCTGAACGAAACGGCCTCCCCGCAGGAGCGGCTCACCGCGCTGGCCGTCCTGGCCGCGGCCGTCGCCGTCCGCAGGGCGAGCCCCCTCCTCGCGTTCCTCCTCGCCGCGGCCCTGGGCCTGGCCACCGCCCCGTCCCTCTTCACCCTCTCCTACGGCCCCGCCCTCGCGGTGTTCGCGCTGCTGATGGGCCGCGGGGCCGAGCGCATCAGCCCCGCTCCACTCGGTTTCGGTGCGATCGCCCTGATCGGCACGGTCAAGATCGCCGTACGGGACGTCGACCCCGTGGTCGAGTGGCTGGTCCTCACCGGCACGCTGCTCTTCGGCACGGTCTTCCCCTGGCTCGCGGGCCGCTACTGGCGCCAGAACCGCGAACTGGCCGCCGCCGGGTGGGCGAGGGCCGACCAGCTCGAGCGCGAGCAACGCATCGTCGCCGACCGCGCCAGGCTGCGCGAACGGGCCCGTATCGCCCAGGACATGCACGACGACCTGGGCCACGAGCTGAGCCTCATCGCCGTCCGCGCGGGCGCCCTCCAGGTCGACCCCGACCTGCCCGCACCGCACCGCGAGGCCGCCGCCGACCTCCGCGCGGCCGCCTCGCACGCCACGGACCGGCTGCACGCCATCATCGGCCTGCTCCGCGAGGAGGGCGACGAGACGGCCCCGCTCGCCCCGGCCGGGGAGAGCGTCGCGGACCTCGTGGCCCGCGCGGCCGAGTCCGGCCTTGAGATCAGCTACACGGAGGACGGCCTGCCGGCCAGGAGCGGCCCGTCGGCCGGGAGCGGCCCGTCGGCCGGGAGTGGCCCGTCGGCCGGGAGCGGCCTGCCGGCCGGGAGCGGCCCGTCGGTCGGGAGCGGCCCGTCGGTCGGGAGCGGCCTGCCGGTCGGGAGCGGCCTGCCGGCCGGGAGCGGCCCGTCGGCCAAGAGCGGCGGACAGGCCCCGGGTGACGCGTTCCCCGAGGACACGACCGCCCGCACCCTCCACCGCGTCGTCCAGGAAGCCCTGACCAACGCCGCCCGCCACGCCCCCGGCGCCCCCGTCACCGTGGCGGTGACCCGGGACCCCTCGGCGACGACCGTCACGGTCACCAACGACCGCCCGGCGGAACCGGGCCCCCCGTCCCACGGCGGCTCCGGCCTGCGCGCGCTGCGGGCCCGCGTCACGGACCTGGGCGGCACCTTCCACGCGGGCCCGCACGGCCACGGCCACCGGGTCACCGCCCGGCTGCCGGTCCAGGGCGCCGCGCCCGCGCCCCCGCGCTCCGGCGGCCACCTCGCCTACGCACGCCGCCGCACCGTCCTGGCCTTCGGCGCCGCCCTCACCACGGGGGCGCTGCTGGTCGGCGGCGCCTTCGCCTGGTACGCGTACTCACGGACGCACTCCGTCCTCGACCCCGCCGACTTCGCCCGGCTGCGCGTCGGCGACCCGCGCGCGGAGGCCGAGCGCGTACTGCCGGCCAGGACCGCCTCCGACCCGCCCGCGGAACGCGCGCCGAGCCCCGCCCCCGCGGACGCCGACTGTGTCTACTACCGGGCCGAGGACAGGCTCTTCTCCGCCGTCCCCTACTTCAGGCTCTGCTTCGGCACAGCCGGGGACGACGCGGACCGCCTCGTCGACAAGACAGTGATCCCGACGGCGAACGAACGCCCCGAACCCGAGGAAGAGAAGCCGTGAACGAGACCATCCGCGTCCTGCTGGCCGACGACGAGGCGATGATCCGCGCGGGCGTCCGCGCCATCCTCGCCGCGGGCAAAGACATCGAGGTCGTCGCGGAGGCCGCCGACGGGCGCGAGGCGGTCTCCCTGGCCCAGGCCCACCGGCCCGACGTGGCGCTGCTCGACATCCGCATGCCGCGCTTGGACGGCCTCGCCGCGGGCGAGGAGATCGTGCGTACGGTGCCGGGCACCGCGGTGGCCATGCTGACGACGTTCTCCGAGGACGCGTACGTCTCCCGGGCCCTCGGCGGCGGAGCCACCGGCTTCCTGCTGAAGTCGGGTGACCCGCACGAGCTCATCGCGGGCGTACGGGCGGTCGCGGACGGCGCCGCCTTCCTCTCGCCCAAGGTCGCCCGGCACGTCATCGAGGGCTTCGAGGCCGGCCGCATGAACCGCGGAGCCGCCGCGCGGGCCCGCGTCGGGACACTCACCCCGCGCGAGCGCGAGGTCCTCGGGCTGGTCGGCGCGGGCCTCTCCAACCCGGAGATCGCCGCCCGGCTCCACCTGGTGGAGGGCACGGTCAAGGCGTACGTCAGCGCGGTCCTGGAACGCCTCGGCGTCAAGAACCGCGTCCTGGCGGCGATCGTCGCGTACGAGGCGGATCTCGTACCCCGGGACTGAGACGCCGCCCCGCGGGGCGAAAGCCCCGCGAGGCACGGCGATTCAGCGGCGGTGCGAACCGCCGCGGGGGGAGTCCTGGTGAGGGGGCTCGTGACGGGGGGAATCCTGGCCGTACCCGTTCTGGCCGTACGAGTCCTGGCCGTACGAGTCTTGGCCATACGTGTTCTGGCCGTACGCGTCTTGGCCATACGCGCTCTGGCCGTACGCGTCCTGGCCGTACGCGTCGTGACGGTGGAACGTCATCGTCGGGGTGTCGTACGCCGCCGGATCCGTGGCCGGGGACGGGGCGAGCGCGGGTCCTGGCCCGGCGAACCACGTAACGACCCCCGTGGAGGACCCCCGCATCGACTGCACGACCCGCGCCACCGGACGCGTGGTGAGCCGTACGACCACATACGTGACCACCGCGCCGAAGACGAGACCGACCGCCACGTCATGCGGGTAGTGGACGCCGACGAAGACCCGGGACGCGGCCATGAGCACCGCCATCGGAACCGTCAGGGCCGCGATGCGCGGCCAGGCGAGCGTGAGGCCGATGGCGGCGGCGCCCGCGATCGTCGAGTGGTTGCTGGGGAACGACCAGTCGCCGTAGGCGGGACACTCGACGAGCGGCTTCAGCGCCCCGGAGACCGCCCGGCAGGGCCGCTCCTCGTCGATCACGGACTTGAGCGCCTCGCTGCACACGTACGCCACCGCCGTGGCGAGGGGAGCGAGCACGGATATGGCAAGCGCGCGGGGATCCCCCCGCCGGGCCCGCCACCAGGCGACGACGAAGAGCACGCCGAAGAGCAACAGCCCGAGCTCCGTCCACACCTCCGCGAGGTGCTGGAACCACGACGGAGTGTCGTGGGCGAAGTCGAGTGTGTCGCGGTAGAGGTCGTCGTCCATGGTGTCCATGATTATGGACGGTACGGAGAGGCTCCGAATCCCCGCATCCGGCGATCGACCAGTACCGCCCCCCGACGATCGACAGGGTTCGCGGGGGATCGGGTGGATTGCGCCCCATGGCGAAGCCCGGAAGAGGCACCGGAACCAGCATCGGAACCGGCATCGAACCGGCATCGGGTCCGAACCGGAATGATGATCGAACAAACTTTGTTGCTCCGGACGGCGGGTGGGGCGGGAGAAGAGCCGGTTCTCTCGTAAGGTTTGGGCGTGGGATCTCTGCGCAATCCGGTCGGGCCGCTTCCCTCCACCATTTACTGGCGTCGGAGGGCCGTCCTGCTGTCCGTAATCGGCCTATTGGCCCTTCTTGTCGTCTGGATCGTCACCATGGGTGGCGGCGGCGGGAAGAACGGCGCCAACGGGCCCGGCGAGAACGGACCCGCCACGTCCATCACTCCGGGCCCCTCCGAGTCCGGACCCGCGATCAGCCAACACCCGGGCGGGCGCGACGAGTCCGACGACGGCTCGGGCGACGGTTCGGGCTCCGGCTCCGGTTCCGGCTCGGGCGGTGCCGGTGGCACCGGAGGGTCGGGCGGGGGCGGCTCGGCGGGCTCGGCCGGTGGCTCGGGCGGCGACGCCAAGGGCGGCGGCGGCTCGGGTGACCGTCTCTCGGCGGGCACGCGACTGCCCAACTGCACCAAGAGCGACGTCGAGTTGAAGGTCCGCAGCGTCCGCAACACGTACGGGATCGACGAGAAGCCCAAGTTCGAGCTGATCGCGGAGAACGGCGGCGGCAAGGCCTGCAAGGTCGATCTCGGCGGCAGGGGAACGGTCCTGACGATCACTCAGGCCGAGGGCGACGACGCGTTCTGGTCCTCGGACGACTGCCCCTCCGGCAGCGGCAGCCTGCTGCTCCGGGTGCCGGCCGATGGCCGCGTCACGCACACCGTGGACTGGGACCGCAGGGCGAGCGCCGAGAAGTGCGCCACGCCCCCGGCGAAGAAGGCCGCGCCCGGCACCTACCTGGTCGAGGCCAAGGCCCCCGGCCTCGGCACGGCCCAAGCCTCGTTCGTCCTGGAAAAGGACTGAGCCACCGCCCCTGGGGGGGGCGGGTGACACCGCTCCCCGGCAGGAAGGGCTAGACGTACCGCTCCAGGATCGAGGACTCCGCCAGGCGGGAGAGGCCCTCGCGGACGCTGCGGGCTCGGGCCTCGCCGACGCCGTCCACGGTCTGGAGGTCGTCCACGCTGGCGGCGAGCAGCTTCTGGAGGCCGCCGAAGTGCTCGACCAGGCGGTCGATGATGGCGCCGGGCAGCCGCGGGACCTTGGCGAGCAGGCGGAACCCCCGGGGGGAGACCGCGGAGTCCAGGGTCTCGGGGGAGCCCGTGTACCCCAAGGCGCGGGCCACGGTGGAGAGTTCGAGGAGCTCCGCGTGGCTGAGGGAGTCCAGCTCCGAGAGCGCCTCGTCGACCGTGCGGGAGCGCTTCGCGGTGGGCTCCGGCACATAGTCCCTGACGACCAGCTCGCGCTCGGGCTCCACGCCGGCGATCAACTCGTCGAGCTGGAGGGCGAGGAGACGGCCGTCCGTGCCGAGCTCCACCACGTACTCGGCGATCTCGGTGGCGATGCGGCGCACCATCTCCAGGCGCTGGGCGACCGCCGTGACGTCCCGCACGGTCACCAGGTCCTCGATCTCCAGGGCGGAGAGCGTGCCCGCGACCTCGTCGAGACGGAGCTTGTACCGCTCCAGGGTCGCGAGGGCCTGGTTGGCGCGCGAGAGGATCGCCGCCGAGTCCTCCAGGACTCGGCGCTGCCCGTCCACGTACAGCGCGATCAGGCGCATGGACTGCGAGACGGAGACGACGGGGAAGCCGACCTGCTTGGAGACGCGGTCCGCCGTGCGGTGCCGCGTGCCCGTCTCCTCGGTGGGGATCCTCGGGTCCGGCACGAGCTGCACGCCGGCCCGCAGGATCTTGGTGATGTCCTTGTCGAGGACGATGCCGCCGTCGAGCTTGCAGAGCTCACGCAGGCGCGTCGCGGTGAACTCGACGTCCAGGATGAACCCGCCCGTGCACATCGACTCCACGGTCTTGTCCCAGCCGAGCACGATGAGACCGCCGGTGTTGCCGCGCAGGATGCGCTCCAGGCCGTCGCGCAGGGCCATGCCGGGGGCGACGGCGCTCAGGGAGGCGCGCATCAGTGCGTCGGCAGCGGTGCTTCCGCCGGACTTGCCGGAACTCGCTGCCCGGTCGTTGGCTGCCACTGCACTCCCTCGGTCGCGGGTTCTCCATGCCACTTCCGTACGCCTGACTTCGTACGAGTGGGCGAGACCAGGGCAAAGTCTACCGGCGCTCTTCCTCCTCCCGTGGGGCCTCTCGGCGACGCGACCTCGGCAGGACCCGCAGGGCGTCCCCCATGTCGGCGACTTCGATGACCTTCATACCGGGCGGGACCTTCCCCGGATCGGCCGGTACGAGCGCGTGCGTGAAGCCCAGGCGGTGCGCCTCCGACAGCCTGCGCTGGACGCCCGTGACCCGTCTGACCTCGCCCGCCAGGCCCACTTCCCCGATCGCGACCAGGTTCTTCGGCAGCGGGGTGTCGGTCGCGGCGCTGGCCAGGGCCAGGGCGACGGCGAGGTCCGCGGCGGGCTCGGAGAGCTTCACTCCGCCGACCGTCGCGCTGTAGATGTCCCGCTTGCCGAGGGCCGTGATCCGGCCGCGCTGCTCAAGAACGGCCAGCATCATCGAGACACGGGAGGTCTCCAGACCGGACGTGGTGCGCCGGGGGCTCGGGATCTGCGAGTCGACCGTGAGCGCCTGGACCTCGGCGACCAGGGGGCGGCGGCCCTCCAGGGTGACGGTCAGGCAGGTGCCGGGAACGGCCTCGGCCCGGCGGGTGAGGAAGAGGCCGCTGGGATCGGCGAGGCCCGTGATGCCCTCGTCGTGCAGCTCGAAGCAGCCCACCTCGTCCGTCGTCCCGTAGCGATTCTTGATGCCGCGGACCAGGCGCAGGCGTGCGTGCCGGTCGCCCTCGAACTGGAGGACCACGTCGACGAGGTGCTCCAGGAGGCGGGGCCCCGCGATCGCGCCGTCCTTGGTGACGTGGCCGACCAGGAGGGTGGACATGCCGCGCTCCTTGGAGGCGCGGATCAGGGCGCCCGCGACCTCGCGGACCTGCGCCATGCCGCCCGGCGCCCCGTCGATCTCGGGGGAGGCGACGGTCTGCACGGAGTCGAGGACCAGGAGCGAGGGCTTGACCGCGTCCAGGTGGCCGAGGACGGCGGCCAGGTCGGTCTCCGCCGCCAGATACAGGTGGTCGTCGATGGCGCCGATGCGGTCGGCCCGCAGCCGCACCTGGCTCGCCGACTCCTCGCCCGTCACATAGAGCGTGCGGTGCTCGTCGCTGGCCGCCTTCGCCGCGACGTCCAGGAGCAGCGTGGACTTGCCGACGCCCGGCTCGCCCGCGAGCAGCGCCACGGCGCCGGGGACCAGGCCGCCGCCGAGCACGCGGTCCAGCTCGGGCACGCCGGTGCTGCGCGCGGTGGCCCGGCGGCCGTCGACCTCGCCGATCGGCACGGCGGACGAGGTGACGCGGCCGGGGGCGGTGGTGCGGACGGCGGGCGCGCCGTACTCCTCGACCGTGCCCCAGGCCTGGCATTCGGGGCAGCGGCCGAGCCACTTGGCCGTCTGCCAGCCGCACTCGGTGCAGCGGTAGGACGGACGGTCCTTGGTGGATTTCGTACGGGCAGCCATGTTCGGAACCGTAGCCGAGCCCACTGACAACGCCGTCTCCCGCGGTTCACCACCCGTCAACGGGCGGGTTCGGCCGACGGAATGATGGGTTCCTGTCCTCTTTCGAGGGATTGGTTCACCCGTAAGGATTAAATACGCTCAAGAGGGCGGAAGACGCCTGCATCATCCGCCTACCTTCACACGGTGACGAGCAGCAGGCCGGAATCCGCAGTGACCAAAACCGGCGCACACCGGGCGCACCGCGACGCGCGCAAGCGGGTGGCGCCCCGCCAGGTGCCCCGGACCACCCCGCCCGGGCGCTATGACCCCTGCCTGGACGGCCTGTTCACGTACTGCCTGTCCGTCCTCTGCGACCACGACGCGGCGACCGCGGCCGTGGGCGACGTCCTCCACATCGCCGAGCGCAGGGGCTCGCGCGGACCGGACTCCGGCGGCGAGCTGAAGGCCTGGCTCTACGCACTGGCCCGCTGGGTCTGCCTGCGCAGGCTCGCCGAGGCCAAGCGCAGCCGCCATGCCGCCCACGCCACGGGCGAGAAGACGGGCCGCACCCCGAAGGACCCGCCGCGGGACGCCGGCCCCGCCCCCGGGGCGGCCCGCCCCTCCGGGGAGTCCGAGGAGGTCCAGCGGGAGCGCCGCAGCGAACTGGCCCGGCTCGCCTGGCCGGAGGCCGCCGGCACCACCCCCGAGCAGCGTGAGGCGCTGGAGCTGGCCGTGCGCCACCAGCTCACCCCCGCCGAGGTCGCCGCCGTGCTCGGCATGGACCCCACCAAGGCCCGCGAGCTGCTCGCCTCCGCCGCCTGCGAGGTGGAGCGCACCCGCGCCGCCCTCGCCGTGGTGGAGACCGGCAGCTGCCCCATCGTGGCCCGCCTCACCGGCGACAACCAGCTCCTGCTCGGCACGGCCCTGCGCCGCGAGCTCGTCCGGCACGTCGACGACTGCCCGCGCTGCCGCCGCACCGCCGAGCGGGCCGGAGCGGGCACCTGGCCCGGCACGGCCGTGAGTCCCGCCACGCTCCCCCTGATCGAGGCCCCCCGGACCGCCCTGCACCGCGCGATGGCGCACGCCCCACGCGCGCGTGGCGTCCACCCCCGCTATGACCGGCGCGGTTTCCCGATGGACCCCAAGGACCACGCGGCCCGCAGGGACCGGCTCCGCGCGCGTGCCGTCACCACGACCGTCGTCGCCACCGTGGTGGCCGCCCCGGTGCTCGCCCTCTGGGCGGCCTACCGAGGCCCGCTCACCGGCGAGGGCCGCGACGGCGGTTCGGTGACCGCGAGCGAGGACGAAGGCGCCGGAGGCCTCGGCAGCGACCACGCGGGCGACGGCTATGAGAACGCGGGCAATGCCCGCAAGGGCTCCGGGCCGCACTTCACGGCGGGCAGCAGGTCGTCGGACGTCTCCGTGGAGGTCATCAGCGGCGGCGGCTCGTCGACCGGCCCCGGGAGCCTCACCGTGACGGCCAGGCCGAGCGGCGACATCACCCTGATCACACTGACCGCGTCGGGCAGCGCCCCGGTGGACTGGTCGGCCGGCGCGAACGTCTCATGGCTCTATCTGAACCGCTCGTCGGGCACGCTGGCGCCGGGCGAAACGGTCACTCTGCGGGTGTACGTGGACCACCGCCGCGAGCCGTCGGGGCCCTGGCGCGCACGCGTGTCGATCGCCCCTTCCGGCGCGGTCGTCTCGATCGACGGGCACGGCGGAGGGCGCCCGCCGCACACGCCGGACCCCGGCCCGCGGCCCACGGACCCGCGCCCCACCGACCCCGGGCCCTCGGACCCGGATCCGGGTCCCGACCCGACCCCGAGGCCCACCGACCCGGACCCGTCTGACCCCGACCCCACGCCGACGCCCACGGAGCCGACGTCCACCCCGTCGTACCCCGGACCGGGCGGCCCGTCGGCGCCTCCGGGCGACGGCGCGACGAGTCCGGGCTGACGGGGCCCGGCGACCGAGGGGACAGGTGTACCGACAGGGACAGGTGTACCGACAGGGACAGGTGTACCGACGGGGACAGGTGTTACGCGGGGTCCGCGGGATGCGGGGCGAGGAGGGGCAGCCGGGAGGCGAGGCGCTCCTCGCAGAGCTCCACGAGCCGGTCGTAGCCCTCCTTGCCCATCATCTCGATCAGCTCGGGGCGGTAGGTGACGTACACCGGGTCGCCCGCGCCGTGCGCCGACGTCGCCGAGGTGCACCACCAGTGCAGATCGTGGCCGCCGGGGCCCCAGCCGCGCCGGTCGTACTCCCCGATCGACACCTGGAGGATGCGCGTGTCGTCGGGCCGGTCGATCCACTCGTACGTCCTGCGCACCGGGAGCTGCCAGCAGACGTCCGGCTTGGTCTCCAGGGGCTCGCGGCCCTCGCGCAGCGCCAGGATGTGCAGCGAGCAGCCGGCGCCGCCCTCGAAACCGGGGCGGTTCTGGAAGATGCAGGAACCGTTGAACGGACGGGTCTGGCGGTCGCCGTCCTCGTCCGTGGAGACCCAGCCGGTCTCCCGGCCCACGTCGTGGTGCTGCCAGATGTCGGGGGTGAGCCGCTCGACGTGGCCGGCGACGCGCTTCTCGTCGTCGTCGTCCGAGAAATGGGCACCCAGCGTGCAGCACCCGTCATCGGCACGGCCCTCCTGGATGCCCTGGCAGCCGCTGCCGAAGATGCAGTTCCAGCGAGAGGTCAGCCATGTCAGATCGCAGCGGAAGACCTGCTCGTCGTCCGCCGGATCAGGGAACTCCACCCATGAGCGGGCGAAGTCCAGGCCCTTCTCGTCCGGTTCCGCCTTCCCGGTCTTCGCCGGCTTTCCGGACTTTCCCACCTTCTCGGCCTTCTCCGGCCTTCCCACCACCTTCTCCCGCTTCCCCTGCTTCGACGGCTCATGGGACTCGGGTGACGACTTCGCCGACTTCGATTTGTCGGCCTTCGTCTTTTTCGTCTTCGGCACGTCTCCAGGGTATGCGTGCGATGGGCCGCCCGGAGCCAGAGCATCGCCGCACTCGGCGTAGCGTCTCGTACATGAGACTCGGTGTCCTCGACGTGGGGTCGAACACGGTGCATCTGCTCGTGGTCGACGCCCACCCCGGCGCGCGCCCGCTGCCCGCGCACTCGCACAAGGCCGATCTGCGGCTTGCCCAACTCCTCGACCCGTCGGGGGCGATCGGGCCCGAGGGTGTGGACCGCCTCGTCGCCGTCGTGCGCGAGGCGATGGAGGCCGCCGAGGACAAGGGCGTGGAGGAGGTCCTGCCGTTCGCCACCTCCGCGGTGCGCGAGGCGACCAACGCCGACGAGGTCCTCGGCCGGGTCAGGGACGAGACCGGCGTCGACCTGAAGGTGCTGTCCGGCGCGGAGGAGGCCAAGCTCACCTTCCTCGCCGCCCGTCGCTGGTTCGGCTGGTCCGCGGGCAAGCTGCTGCTCCTCGACATCGGCGGCGGCTCGCTGGAGATCGCGTACGGCATGGACGAGGAGCCGGACGCCGCGGTCAGCCTGCCCCTGGGTGCCGGGCGCCTCACCGCCGCCTGGCTGCCCGCCGACCCGCCGGACCCGGCCGACGTGAAGACGCTGCGCCGGCACGTACGCGCGCAGATAGCGCGGACGGTGGGGGAGTTCAGCCGCTTCGGCGCCCCCGACCACATCGTGGCCACCTCGAAGACGTTCAAGCAGCTCGCCAGGCTCGCGGGCGCGGCGCGCTCCGCGGAGGGCCTGTACGTCCAGCGCGAACTGAAGCGGAAGTCCCTGGAGGACTGGGTTCCGCGGCTCGCCGCGATGACCACGGAGGAGCGCTCGGAGCTGCCCGGCGTCTCCGAGGGGCGGGCCGCGCAACTGCTCGCGGGAGCGCTCGTCGCGGAGGGCGCCATGGACCTCTTCGGGGTCGAGAACGTGGAGATCTGCCCCTGGGCACTGCGCGAGGGCGTGATCCTGCGCCGGCTCGACCACCTTCCGCCCTCCTGAGCGGGCGGGCCCCGTGCGGGACGGGCGCCAGGCCTTGTGCGGGGTGGCGTGAGGGCACCTCCCCGGCGCCCCGGCGCGGCCCGTACCCTGTCTTGCGTGGCAGAACCAGTGGTGCGCATCCCGGATGCGAAGGTCGCCCTGTCGACGGCCTCGGTCTATCCGGAGTCGACGGCGACGGCCTTCGAGATCGCCGCGCGCCTCGGCTACGACGGCGTCGAGGTCATGGTCTGGACCGACCCCGTCAGCCAGGACATCGAGGCCCTGCGCAGACTGAGCGACTACCACCAGATCCCGATCCTGGCCATCCACGCCCCATGTCTGCTGATCACGCAGCGTGTCTGGTCCACCGACCCGTGGGTCAAGCTCCAGCGCGCGAAGGCCGCCGCGGAGAAGCTCGACGCCTCCACGGTCGTCGTCCACCCGCCCTTCCGCTGGCAGCGGCAGTACGCGCGCGACTTCGTCGACGGAATCTGGCGGATGGCCGACGAGACGGACGTGCGCTTCGCCGTCGAGAACATGTACCCCTGGCGCTACCGCGACCGCGAGATGCTCGCCTACGCCCCCGACTGGGACGTCACCAAGGACGACTACCGCCACTTCACGGTCGACCTCTCGCACACCGCGACCGCCCGCGCCGACGCCATGGACATGGTCGACCGCATGGGCGACCGGCTCGGCCACGTGCACCTCGCCGACGGCAAGGGCTCGGCCAAGGACGAGCACCTGGTGCCGGGCCGCGGCACGCAGCCGTGCGCCGAGCTCCTGGAGCGCCTGGCCACCACCGGCTTCGACGGGCACGTCGTCATCGAGGTCAACACCCGCCGCGCGATGTCCGGCGCCGAGCGCGAGGCCGACCTCGCCGAGGCGCTCGCCTTCACACGGCTGCACCTCGCCTCCGCGGTCGGAGCGAAGCGCCCGTGACGCCGGGCGACGCGGGCGCCGCCGCCCCGCGCCGCCGGGGATGGCCCTCCCGTACGGAGACGGAGACCGGCCCCGCCACCCGTGACCGGATCATCCGGGCGGCCCGCGACGAGTTCTCCGAGCTGGGTACTTCGGCACGAAGGATCCTCGGCGTCCGGGAGCCGGTCCCCGAGACGCGCGTCCCGGTATTCGGACAGCCTGTCCAGATCGTGGAGGGGCGGCGTACGCTCGACAGCAGTCCCATATCTCTGTAGATCGCCGAATTCCTGAAGGAGCGAGCGACGATGCCCGAGCTCAGGTCCCGCACTGTCACCCACGGCCGCAACATGGCGGGCGCCCGCGCCCTTATGCGTGCCTCCGGTGTACCGGGGGCCGACATCGGGCGGAAGCCGATCATCGCCGTGGCCAACTCCTTCACGGAGTTCGTGCCCGGCCACACCCACCTTCAGCCGGTCGGCCGCATCGTCTCCGAGGCGATCACCGCTGCGGGCGGCATCCCGCGCGAGTTCAACACGATCGCCGTGGACGACGGCATCGCGATGGGCCACGGCGGAATGCTGTACTCCCTGCCCTCCCGCGACCTGATCGCGGACTCGGTGGAGTACATGGTGGAGGCCCACTGCGCCGACGCCCTGATCTGCATCTCCAACTGCGACAAGATCACCCCCGGCATGCTGATGGCCGCCCTGCGCCTCAACATCCCGACGGTCTTCGTCTCCGGCGGCCCGATGGAGGCCGGCAAGACCACGCTCGTCGACGGCACCGTCCGCAAGCTCGACCTGGTCAACGCGATCAGCGACGCCGTGGACGAGAGCGTCTCGGACGAGGACATCCTCCGCATCGAGGAGAACGCCTGCCCGACCTGCGGCTCCTGTTCCGGCATGTTCACCGCCAACTCGATGAACTGCCTGACCGAGGCCATCGGCCTCTCCCTGCCGGGCAACGGCTCGGTCCTCGCCACGCACACCGCCCGCAAGGCGCTGTACGAGCGGGCAGGGCAGACGGTCGTCGACATCACCAAGCGGTACTACGACGGTGACGACGCCTCGGTCCTGCCGCGCTCCATCGCCACGCACGCCGCGTTCGAGAACGCCATGGCCCTCGACATCGCCATGGGCGGCTCCACCAACACGATCCTGCACCTGCTCGCCGCGGCCCGCGAGGCCGAGGTCGACTACGACCTGACGGACATCGACGCCGTCTCGCGCCGCGTCCCGTGCCTGGCCAAGGTCGCCCCGAACGTCGCGGGCAGCACGACGTACTACATGGAGGACGTGCACCGCGCCGGCGGCATCCCCGCGCTCCTCGGCGAGCTGTACCGCGGCGGTCTCCTCAACGAGGACGTGCACACCGTCCACTCGCCCTCCATCAAGGAGTGGCTGGACGCCTGGGACATCCGCTCCGGCGCCGCCTCCGACGAGGCGAGCGAGCTGTGGCACGCGGCGCCCGGCTGCAAGCGCTCCGCCGAGGCCTTCTCGCAGTCCGAGCGCTGGGACACCCTCGACACGGACGCCGCGGGCGGCTGCATCCGCGACGTCGCCCACGCCTACTCCAAGGACGGCGGCCTCGGCGTCCTCAAGGGCAACATCGCCGTGGACGGCTGCGTCGTGAAGACCGCCGGCGTCGACGAGTCGATCTGGACCTTCGAGGGCCCCGCGGTCGTCTGCGACTCGCAGGAAGAGGCCGTCGAGAAGATCCTCAACAAGGCGGTCACACCGGGCGACGTGGTCGTCATCCGCTACGAGGGCCCCAAGGGCGGCCCCGGCATGCAGGAGATGCTCTACCCCACCTCCTTCCTGAAGGGCCGTGGCCTCGGCAAGACCTGCGCCCTGATCACCGACGGCCGCTTCTCCGGCGGCACCTCGGGCCTCTCCATCGGCCACGCCTCGCCCGAGGCGGCGGCAGGCGGCACGATCGCTCTCGTCGAGGACGGCGACCGCATCCGCATCGACATCCCCGGCCGCTCGATCGAACTCCTCGTCCCCGAGGAGGAGCTGACCGCCCGCCGCGAGGCCCTGAACGGCGTGTACGCGCCCAAGGCCCGCGAGCGCAAGGTCTCCGCGGCCCTGCGCGCGTACGCGGCGATGGCGACGAGCGCGGACAAGGGCGCGGTCCGTGACGTGTCGAAGCTCGGCTGAGGGCTGAGGGCTGAGGGCTGAGGGCTGAGGGCTGATCGGCTGAGAGGCCGACCGGCCCGATATCTCCGGAACGATTTGGGGCGCGGGTGCGTCCTTGGTGTGAGGAACACGCCAGGGGCGGCCCGCGCCGCCGTTTACGGGGGAGAGAACAGTGAGCGAGAACGTCATCACGCCGAAGGTTCCCGGGGACGTCCCGGCCACCGAGGCCGACACCGACACCGTGACCGACGCCATGACCGACGCCGTGACCGACGCCGAGGCCGTGACCACGGTCGCGGCCGGGAGGACCTACCCGATCATCGCGTCGGTCAACGTCCGCTCCGGCCCGGGCACGTCGTACTCCAAGGTGGGCCGCCTCAGCGCGGGCGCGCGCGTCACCATCCAGTGCCAGAAGGCGGGCGAGACGGTCAGCGGGCCGGGCGGCACCTCGAAGCTCTGGGACCGGATCGGCAGCGGCCGCTGGGTCTCGGACACGTACGTGCGCACGGGCACCACGGGGTACGTGGCACCGCGCTGCTGAGCGCGGCGCGTCAGCCGGTCCGCGGCGGCTTCGTCGCGTCGAAGGCGAACACCGTGTTGTCGGCGGCGGCCACGACGACCACGCGCCCCGTGACGGTCACGCGCGGCGTGGCGTTCAGCTCGCCCGCCAGGCCGTCGGCCCGTGGGTCCGTGGTGAGGAGCGGCTTGCCCCGGCCGGCGGAGAGCGCGACGACCCGGCCGCTGGCCGAGCTGAAGTACAGCGTCCCCTTGCCGTCCGCCACCGGTCCCGACACGCCCTCGACCGCCGTCTGCCGTGACCACTTCTTCCCGCCGGTCACCGGGTCGAGCGCGGTGATCAGGCCGGTCTGCCCGCTGAAGTAGAGGGTGCCGCCGGCCATGCCGGGCGTCCCGTCGTACGTCTTGGGCAGCCGCGCGTACGACACCTCGCGCGACGCCATGTCCACCCGCGCCACCCCGTCGTAGCCGAGCAGGGCGGGTCCCTCGCGGTGCTCATGGAGGAGTACGAGGCGGCCGTCCGCGGTGCCGACCGGCATGGCGGGCCCCTTGACGGCGACGGCCGGGCCCAGGCTGCCCGAGGTCAGGTCGGCCCGGCGCAGGACGGGGTGGCGCACATCGGTCGCGGCCATCTCGGCGTCGGGCGCGCACATCACGTGCAGCCGCTTGCCCGCGGGAACGGGGGCACACTGCGTGCCCGCAGGGAACGGAGTGCGCCAGAGCACCTGGCCGCTGTGCGCCTGCCGCGCCTCGAAGCGGGAGTTCGACGCGTCGACCGTCACGACCGTGGAGCCGACGACCACGGCGTCCTGGGTGCGCCCGGTCACGCCCGTGGACTGGGCGCCGGACGGGGTCGACCACAGTTCCGTGCCCTTGTCCGCGTCCAGGGCGACCACCTCGGTGGCGGCGCTGTCCGGCTGCTCCTCGGTCCCGATGCGGTAGCCGAGCACGGTGTCGCCGCTCACGCCCACCAGGTGCATGCCCTGCGCGGGGACGCCCGGACTCTTCTCCGTCCAGACGCGGGAACCGTCGGCGGCCCTGATCCGGGTGGCGACGACCCCACCGCCCCCGCAGAACAGCGCGTCGCCGCGCGCCACGCAGCGCACCTCGTCCGGGATGTCCTCCCGGCCGCCCGGCACCGCCTCGCGCCACGGCCGGAACCCCTCCGGGAGCGCGGCCTCCTTGGCCGCCGCGACCGTGCGCCCGCGGTCGTCCGCGCCGCCGCTCCCGCCGGAGTCCCCGGCCTGAAGCAACGCGACCCCGCCCCCGATCGCGGCGACGGCGACGGCCGCGGCGAGCACGGAACGCAGGCGGCGGCGCGGGCGGCGGGGGGCGTCGCCGGCAGTGCCGGCGTCGGCAGCGGTGGCCGTAGCGGTGGACACGGGGGCCGCGGGAGTCACGGGAGCCACGGGGGTGTCATCGGTGGCCAGGTGGTGCTGGGTGTCCGTCTCCCGGGTGCGGCGCGGGCCGGCGCCGGCTTCCGAGGCACCCCCGAGGTCGGTGGGCAGGTCCCGCAGCCGCACGAGGAGTTCGTCGGCCGACGGCCGCTCGTCGGCGTCCTTGGCGAGGCAGGGCTCGACCACCGGCCGCAGCGCGTCAGGGACCGCGCCGAGCGACGGGGCCTCGTGCACCACCTGGTACGCGGTCATGTACGGGCTGTCCGCGTCGAAGGGCCCCTGCCCGGTCGCCGCGTACACGAGCAGCGTGCCGAGCGAGAAGACGTCGGAGCGGGGGCCGACACCGCGCGGCGCCTGCAACTGCTCCGGCGACATGAACGGCGGCGTACCGATCACCCGCCCCGTCATCGTCAGCGTCTGCTGGTCCGCCGCGCGGGAGATGCCGAAGTCGATGACGCGGGGGCCCTCGGGGGAGAGGACCACGTTGGACGGCTTGAGATCCCGGTGCACGACACCGGCCCGGTGGATGTCACGCAGGGCCTCGGTGAGCCCGATGGCCAGCCTGCGCAGCTCGGCACCGCCGATCGGGCCCCGCTTCGCGATGCGCTGCGCGAGGGTCGGGCCCTCGATGAACGTGGTGGCCATCCACGGGTGCGCGGCCTCCGGATCGGCGTCGATCACGGCCGCGGTGAAGGCACCGCTGACCCGCCGGGCGGCGGCCACCTCCTGCCGGAAACGGATCCGGAACTCGTCGTCGTCCGCGAACTGCTGGTGGATCAGCTTGATGGCCACGGGCCGCCCGGAGGCCGAGCGCCCCAGGAACACGGTCCCCATGCCACCCGAACCGAGCCGCGCCTCCAGCGGATAACCGCCGATCTCCTCCGGGTCTCCTCCACGGAGTGACATGTCCAGACCTCCCCCGCGCTTCCCGGCTACGTCTTTACCCCGCCCAAACTAACCGCCGGACGGTACGGGGAGACAAGGAGGGGGACGAATAGGGCGCGTACGGCCAAGAGGGGTGGAGCGGAGGTGGAGACGTGGTGAGGGGGGCGTGGAGACAGGGACGGCCCCGCAGCACGCAGGCGCCGACATGGCCCGCGCTGTCCGAGCGATAATGACCCGGTGAGCGAAGAACCCGGAAAATCTGGCACACCTGGTACCTCTGGCGCATCTGGCGTCCCTGCCCCCTCGGGCCGTACTGGCACGCCACGCACCGCCACCGATGCCGCGGCCGGCACCGGCTCTGGCTCCGGCACCGGCTCTGGCTCCGGCACCGCTTCCGCCTCCGGCACCGCGCCCGGCCCGCGGCCGGAGGAGATCCGCTTCTTCGGGACGACCTGGGTCGCCCACGACGGCGGCTACGGCGCCCGCCGGGCGGGCCTCGCCGCCGGGTCCCTGATCGCGGCGGCAGCGGGCTGCTTCGTCCTGCGCTTCGCGTACGAGGGCCTGACCATCGCGGAGGTGGGCTCGTTCGTGAACATGCTCGTCGTCGTGATGTTCGCGCTCTGTAGCGCGATGGCCTTCCGCCGCACGTGGGAGGGGTTCACCAAACGCCACGACCCGGGGTCCCAGGCCTCCATGCGCGGCCTGCTCACGATCGGCTTCGTCGGCACCCTGCTCGCCTACTTCTTCCGCTCCCTGACGGAGGCCCCGGGCGAGAGCCTGCACCGCAAGGAGTACGAGGAGGCCCGCGAGCAGTACGCGAAGCGGACCCAGCGCCGAGCGGGAAACCCCGCCCGCAAGAAGCGCAAGCGCTGACACCGTGCGGTCGTCGCCGGCTGCGCCCTCCTGGTCCTGGTCCTGGCCCTCGGCGCGGCAACCCTCCGCCGCCGCACGGCCTGACGCCAGGGACGCGACACCCACGGCATGGTCCGCCCACCGGACACCTCCACTGGCCCCGGCGCCCGCGGTGCGAGGATGACCCCCGGACGACGCAACCCGGGAGGCCCCGCCCATGAGCACGACGAGCCAGCCGAGCCAGCCGAGCCGGTCGAACCAGCCGAACCGGCCGAGCAGGCCGCAGGCGCACCCGAGCCAGAAGGTCGCGGTCCTCGGTACCGGAAAGATCGGCGAAGCTCTGCTCAGCGGCATGATCCGCGGCGGCTGGGCCCCCGCCGACCTCATGGTCACCACCCGGCGGCAGGAACGCGCCGACGAGCTCCGCACCCGCTACGGCGTCACCCCCGTCAGCAACGCCGACGCCGCCAAGCAGGCCGACACCCTCATCCTCGCCTGCAAGCCGCAGGACATGGCGAAGCTGCTCGACGAACTCGCCCCGTACGTCACCGCCGACCGCCTCGTCATCAGCGCCGCGGCCGGCATCACCACCGCGTTCATCGAAGAGCGCCTCGCCGAGAACACCCCGGTCGTCCGCGTCATGCCGAACACCCCCGTGCTCGTCGACGAGGGCATGTCCGTCATCTCGGCAGGAAGCCACGCCACCGCCGACGCCCTGTCCCACGCCGAGGACATCTTCGGCGCCGTGGGCAAGACGCTCCGCGTACCCGAGACCCAGCAGGACGCCTGCACGGCCCTGTCCGGCTCAGGCCCCGCGTACTTCTACTTCCTCGTGGAGGCCATGACCGACGCGGGCATCCTCCTCGGCCTGCCCCGCGACAAGGCCCACGACCTCATCGTCCAGGCGGCGATCGGCGCGTCCGTCATGCTCCGCGACAGCGGCGAACACCCGGTGAAGCTCCGCGAGAACGTCACGTCACCCGCGGGCACGACGATCAACGCCATCCGCGAACTGGAGAACCACGGCGTACGAGCCGCCCTGATCGCCGCCCTGGAAGCAGCGAGGGACCGCAGCCGGGAACTGGCATCGGGCAACAACTGACGCCGCTCGCCACCAGCCCCCGCGCCCACCGCGCCTACCGCGCCTCGTTCACCGGCGGCAGCAGCCCGATCGCCCGATAGGCACCGTCCACCGTCGGCCTGGCCATCCCCCTGGCCCGCTCGGCCCCCCGCCGCAGCACCTCCTCCACATACGCGGGGTCGGCCATCAGCTCCTTGTGCCGCTCCTGAACGGGCCTGAGCAGTTCCACCACGGCATCGGCGGTGTCCTTCTTCAACGCGCCGTACGACGCGTAGGCGCCGCTCAGGGTCTCGGGGTCCCCAC